>NZ_CP083721.1:6117500-8435486 GCF_011516665.3 Bradyrhizobium sp. 41S5
GCCCGGATCTCGCACCGAGAGATCGCAGCCTGGTCACCGTCAGCGCCTTGATCGCCAATGGGCAGACCGCGCAGCTGACGCCGCACCTCAACCGGGCGATGGATAACGGCCTGACCCAGACCGAGGCCTCGGAGGCAATCACGCAACTGGCGTTCTATGTCGGCTGGCCGAACGTGTTTTCGGCGATGCCCGTCGCGAAAGATGTCTTTGCAAGACGTCCCCACTGAGGCCAAAGGCACTCGTCATGAACATATCGTTTGACAACCAGGTTGCCCTCGTCACCGGCGCGGGATCGGGCCTCGGCCTTGCGGCAGCGAAGGCCTTTGCGGAGGCGGGTGCAGCGGTGGTGCTGGCCGACACCAACGAAATGGCGGTGGCGTCCGCCGCCGCGGAATTATCCGCCCTGGGGCACAAGACCCTCGCCATCCGATGCGACGTCGCCAACGATGCGCAGGTCGAAGCGATGGTGGAACGCACCGTCGCCACCTTCGGGCGGCTCGATGCGGCCTACAACAACGCCGGCATTCAGAACGTGGTCGCGGAAGCCGCGGAGGCGTCCCGGGAGGATTTTGACCGCGTCATGAGTGTCAATCTCCGCGGCGTCTGGAGCTGCATGAAGTTCGAGCTACGCCAGATGCTGAGGCAAGGCAGCGGCGCCATCGTCAACTGCTCGTCGATCGGAGGATTGGTCGGCGGCGCGAAACGCGGAAGCTACCAGGCCTCCAAGCACGGGGTGCTTGGCCTGACCAAGAGTGCGGCGCTGGACTATGCGGCGAAAGGCATCCGGATCAACGCCGTTTGTCCGGGTATCATCCATACGGCGATGCTCGACAGGATGATGCAAACCCAGGCCGACGCTCTTGGCGCGATGCTGAAGGACGTCCCGATCGGCCGGCTCGGCCGGCCGGAGGAGATCGCGAACGCCGTGCTCTGGCTGTGCAGTTCCGCCGCCAGCTTTATGGTCGGTCATGCACTGACAGTGGATGGCGGGTATACGATCCGATGAGAGCAGACATCGGAGCTTTACCTCGCCCTTGAGGTGAACAAATTCCCCAGCAAGCGAAACCATCGCGCTAGGCGCGATGCCGCAGCGCTTCGACAAGCAGCGCGAATGCCGCAGATGGCTGGCGCCTGCTGGGGTAATAGAGGTGGTAGCCCGGATAAGGAGCGCACCAGTCCTCGAGCACCCGCTTGAGACGGCCCTTGTTGATGTACGGTTGAACCAGGCCTTCCGGCAGGTACGTCAAACCGAGACCCGCGAGCGCGGCTTCGAGCATCTGGCTCGTGGTGTTGAAGAACAGCTGGCCCTCGACCCTCACCTTGAGTTCCCGCGCGCCCTTCTCGAATTCCCAGGCGTATAGCCCGCCATGGGTGGGCAGGCGAAGATTGACGCAATTGTGCTCGACCAGCTCCTGCGGCGTCTTCGGCTCGCGTCGGTTCCGGAAATAGGACGGTGAGCCGACCACCGCCATGCGCGCATCGGGTCCGATGCGCACCGCAATCATGTCCTTGGCGACCTGCTCGCCATCGCGCACGCCGGCGTCGAAACGCTCAGTGACGATGTCGGTCAGGCCGTAGTCGCAGATGATCTCGACCTTGATGTCCGGATACGAGCGCAGAAGCTTGGCAAGTTTCGGCAGCAACACGGCGTTGGTGGCGTATTCGGTGGCGGTGATGCGGATGGTGCCGGAGGGCCTTTCGCTCATCTCGCTCAGGGCAGCGAGCTCTGCCTCGATTTCCGCGAGGCGCGGACCGATGCTGCGCAGCAGCCGCTCCCCGGCCGCGGTCGGCGAGACACTGCGCGTGGTGCGGGTCAGGAGACGCAGCTTCAGGCGCGCCTCGAGCTGCTTGATGGTGTAGCTGAGCGCGGATTGCGAAACGCCGAGCTTGGCGGCGGCCTTGGTGAAGCTGCCCTTGCGGGCGACGATCACGAAAGCCGAGAGATCATCGAGAGGGCCGCGCTTCATTCATCGAGCCTGTTTCTAAGTCTATGCCGATTATAGCGGCTAGTCGTTATAGCCGCATGCATTAAATCCAGTGCAGGCGGTGACCTCGATAGCGTCGCCTTGTGAGCAGACGGAACCATGGTCAATGGATCGATCGGACGTGCGGCTCCTGCGCGGAAAAAGCGCGGCAGTCACGCGAAGGCAAATGCTGGCGGTTGCAGGCGGCCTCGTGTTTGGGGCCTCGCACAGCGACCTTGCCGCCCCTCCGGCCGCACCGGACCTGACAGAGAAAAGGATGAGAGCGATGGATATCAAACGCAGCGGCTCACGTCCCTCAGGCAAGGGGCTTGAGGCCTGGTTCACCGGCGCGGTCCGCGTCGATCCGCTGTTCCAGGTCGGCGATCCCGCTCGTATCAACGGCGGCCACGTCACCTTCGAGCCCGGCGCCCGCACCATGTGGCACACCCATCCGCTCGGCCAGACCCTGATCGTCACGTCAGGTCTCGGCTGGGTGCAAAGCGCGGGTGGACCCGTCGAGGAGATTCGTCCCGGCGACGTCGTCTGGTTTCCGCCTGGCGAGAAGCACTGGCATGGCGCGACGACGACGACCGCAATGACGCATATCGCCGTCACGGAATCACGCGACGGCAAGAATGTCGACTGGCTGGAAAAGGTCAGCGACGAGCAATACCGCAAGTGAAAGGAAATCCACCATGAACCCCACCTACGACTTTGCCGGCCAGGTCGCCCTCGTCACAGGCGCGAGCTCCGGCTTGGGTGCGGCGACCGCCAAGGCGTTCGCCAAGGCCGGGGCTGCCGTGGTCCTGGTCGACCGAAGCGAGGAGAGACTGAACGCAGTCGCTCGAGAACTGACTTCCGCCGGCGCCAAAGCGATCGCCATTGTTGGCGACGTGTCGGACGAGACGCTGGCCAAGACTGCGGTCGATCGCGCGGTCGCGCAGTTCGGCCGGCTCGACATGGCCTACAACAATGCCGGCATTCTCGGCCCAATGTGCCCGATGAGCGAGGAGACCGGCGACGGGTATGACGACGTGCAGCAAGTGAACCTGCGTGGCGTCTGGACCTTCATGAAGCACGAGCTGCTTCAGATGAAGCGACAGCGCAGCGGCGCCATCGTGAATTGTTCGTCGCTCGGAGGGCTGGTGGGTTTACCCGGCCGCGCCGCCTATCACGCCAGCAAACATGGCGTGATCGGCCTGACCAAGAGCGCCGCGCTCGATGTCGCCGCCGAAGGCATCCGGGTCAATGCGATTTGCCCGGGCTGCATCGAGACGCCGATGGGCGACGCCATTGATCCCGACGCGATGAAGGAATTCCTGAAGCAGCAGCCGATCGGCCGGATGGGCAAGCCCGACGAGGTTGCCGCCGCCGTGCTGTGGCTATGCAGTCCCGCCGCGAGCCTGATCCTTGGCGTTGCGTTGCCCGTCGACGGGGGTTTCGTTGCACACTGACCCAGGAGCGCTGATAGGTAAAACCGTGGGGTCCAGGGCTCGCATTCGTCGCTGGTACGCATGCGGCTGACGGGCCGTGGCCCGGTAATAGTGACGATCTCGTCGCTTGTGGGTGAAGCTCTCACCCTTGACGTCGCGATTCTCCACCGGAGCGGACGCCCTCGCCGCAGGTCCCGCGCTGCAAACTAAATCGTCGCGACCGGATCGTCGCGGGAACCCGGCAGCGGCCTTCGATGTTGATGTCAGGCATCACTGAGTATCCGAAGGCTGAGAACAGATGCTGAGGGCTGCCCGCTGCAGACACACCGTGTTGGCGCTCGCCGCGATCCTCGCGGTCGCGGCATCGGCCGCGCTGTTCGCAGGCAGCGCCTATGCTCGCGGCGGCGGTGGCGGCCACGGCGGTGGAGGCCATGGCGGTGGCGGTTTCCATGGCGGCGGCGGTGGATTTCACGGTGGTAGCGGTGGTTTCCGCGGCGGTGCGCCGGGCGGCTTCCATGGCGGTGGTGGCGGCTTCCACGGCGGCGGACTTCACGCCGGCGGCTTTCACGGCGCAGGCGGTCACGGCGGCGGTTTTCATACCATTCATGCTGCTCCCCATGCCGTGACAAGAATGGGAGGCGGCGCCGGCGCGCGGCAATTCCATGCCACCCACAATCCGGCCGTCACGCATAACCCGGCCGTCACCCGCAACCCGGCCGTCTCGCATGGCGTAGCTGCGGGCCGCCATGCGCCCTCGGCCACCGCGATGCGGCGCAACGCCAGCGCTGTCGGCCGCACCCTGTCCTCGCGTCCGATCACAGCCGCCCTGCACAGGCAGGGCGGCTTGCGGAACCCGATGGCGCGCGCCGCGATCATGACGGCCGCCGCCGGGGCAGCCTGGGGGTATCACAACCACACTGGCGGCTGGTGGTGGCGCCATCCGCATGGCGGTTTCGGCTGGGTCGGCCCGGTATTCTGGCCCTACGCCTATTACGATCTCTATGACTATGCGTGGTGGGGCGATGACTACGATCCGTACTTCTGGGATTATGGCTATGGCGACATCTATACCGGCCTGTTCGGCCCGTATGATTACGATGCGCTGAGCGGCTATGCCGAGTATCTGCCGAGTCATAGGGCTTCGCGACAGCCGGCACCGTCCAGCAGTTCAGCCCAGGCCGAGACGACGACGCTTGCCGACATGTGCGGCAGCGACAGAAGCGATATCGCGGGCTTCCCGATCGAGCAATTCCGCAGCGCCATTGAGCCCAATGCGGAGCAGAGTGCTGCGCTCGACGACCTCGCGAGCGCGTCGCAGAAGGCGTCCGAGACCATTCTCAATTCATGTCCCAAGGACGTACCGTTGACGGCGCCGAGCCGCCTCGCCGCAATGCAGCAGCGGCTCCGGGCCATGCGCGACGCGGTCGGTATTCTTCAGCCGGCGCTGGAGAAGTTTTACGGGCTGCTCAGTGACGACCAGAAAGCCAAGGTGACGGCGCTGGCAGCGGATCAGCGCCGCACCAGGCGTCAGGCGACGTCAGGCAACGGCGATTGCGGCGCGGCGCAGCCTGCCGCCATCCAATGGCCGGGCGAGGTCATCGAACGCGACGTCAAGCCAACCGACGCGCAGCGGGCGAGCCTCGATGCCTTGCGGGACGCTGCGACAAAGGCCGAGGACACATTGAAATCGTCCTGTCCGCCCACCGATGCACGCACGCCACCGGCACGCCTTGCGGCGGTCGGAACGAGACTCGATTCCCTGCTTCAGGCGATCGGCACGGTGCGTCCGGCCGTGGACACTTTCTACAACGCGCTCAGCGACGAGCAGAAGGCCGCGTTCGACGCTGTCGGCTCCGAGCGGGACGGCGGCAGGAGCGCGATGGCCGCCGCAGGCGGTGACGAACCGCCGCGAAGCCATCATCGCCGTCACCACCATCATGGGCCGAATATCGGCGGCATGATTTTCCGGATGATCGGTTTGTGAGGCGCGCGATCGCCTCGCGCCTATGGCGGTGGCATATCCCGCGGTATCTCAACGGGACAACCAGCCGGAGCGTCCAAGCTACGGCGCGATCCATATGCCAATCACGATGATCGCCAGTGAGACGGCAATCACCAGCATATCGGTCGTGAGCCAATCAGGCATTCCGTTCGATGGCTGCTCGCTCATGTCCGCGACTCCTTCTGTTCGCGTCGAGCCAGTATGGTGAAGCGGAGCAGCGCGAACGAGGATGAACTGGATCACATAAGGGCGCGACAAGCGGTCGCTCCGAATTTCATGCATCAGCGCGCCCTCAAGTTGCAGCACGCGATTGATCTGCAGCGCAGGTTTCTGAACATGTTCGACAACGGCGGCGGCGACGGCAAGCACAATAGCACGTCTTGGCCGGACGTGGAGCCGCGCCTCGTATGGCAGAACGACGTGCACCGTCATTGCGAGCGAAGCGAAGCAATCCATGGTGCCGCAAGGAGGGATGGGATTGCTTCGTCGCTTCGCTCCTCGCAATGACAAGGAGCGGGGTGCGTAGGGTGGGTTAGCGGAAGCGTAACCCACCATGACGCGCGGCAAGATGGTGGGTTACGCTTTGCTGACCCACCCTACGTGCAACGTGCTGCGCTCCTCCTCACAGCACCTTGCGCTGCGCGAGGTTCTTCATCAGCGCGCCAACGCCGAAGGTCCAGGGCTCGCACTCGTCGCTGCCCCGCATGCGGTTGACGAGCTTGCCGAGCTGCGGCGCTTCGATGGTGACGATGTCGTCGCGCTTGTGGGTGAAGCCTTCGCCCTTGGCGTCGCGGTCCTTGACCGGCGCGAACATCGTGCCGAGGAACAGCGCAAAGCCGTCGGGATATTGATGCACGGGGCCGATGGTCTGGGCAACCAGATCGGTCGGGTCGCGGCTGATCTTGGAGATCGAGGAATGGCCCTCGAGCACGAAGCCGTCGGCGCCCTTCACGGTGAGGCCGACATCCATCTTCCTGACGTCGTCAAGCGAGAACGTCCCGTCGAACAGCCGCAGCAACGGGCCGATCGCGCAGGAGGCGTTGTTGTCCTTGGCCTTCGACAGCAAGAGCGCCGAGCGGCCCTCGAAATCGCGCAGGTTGACGTCGTTGCCGAGCGCGGCGCCGACGATCTTGCCGGCGGCGGAGACGACAAGCACGACCTCCGGCTCCGGATTGTTCCAGGTCGATTTCGGATGCAGACCGGCATCCATGCCGGTGCCGACCGAGGACAGCGTCGGCGCCTTGGTGAACACTTCGGCGTCGGGACCGATGCCGACCTCCAGATACTGGCTCCAGGCGTTCTGGTCGATCAGCACCTGCTTCAACCGCATCGCCGGCTCGGAGCCCGGCTTCAGCTTGGAGAGATCGTCGCCGACCAGGCGCACCACCTCGTTGCGGATTGCCTCCGCCGACGACGGATTGCCGCGTGCCCGCTCCTCGATCACGCGCTCCAGCATCGAGATCGCGAAGGTGACGCCGGCGGCCTTCAGCACTTGCAGGTCGACCGGCGCGAGCAGATGCGGTCTTGTCGCGTCGCGGCCGTCGGGCGGCGTGTTGGCGAGGATCGCCCCGAAATCGCCGATCCGCTCGCCGCGTGTGCCACGCAAGGCGGCCGCGGGATCGGCTTCCTCGCACAGCGCGCTCACGGTGGGGAAGCGCGCGGTGACGTCGAACACGCCGTCACCCCGCACCGCGACCACGGCGGGCCCGCCCGCCTGCGGCAGCCAGACCCGTCCGACCAGCGTGCCGGCGGTGCCGTCCTCGGGCAGGACGTCTTGTGGCGTGAGCGAAATCATCGGCGTCTCCTTTTTTGATCTTGTCATTGCTTGTTAGCACAGTCCCGCCGGCTGCGTGAAACAGCGGTCATGCCAATGTCATAGAGGGGTAACATCGCCCGTCAATGCTCCCGCCGATCGATCTAACACGCTGAAAGACGGACCTTCATGACCGCCTCCGACCTCACCGACGAAGCCGCCCGAGATGAAGCCTTGCGCGAGGAAGCCCTGCGCGCCCGCATCCACCAGGAGATGGCCGACAGCTTCGACGAGGAACTCGAGCTGGAGCTCGACGACATGAGGCTCGACGAGCTCGACCACGACGGGGCCGCCGCAAGGCCGTCGATCGACCGCAAGCTCTACTTCCGCGAATTGCTGCGGCTGCAGGGCGAGCTGGTCAAGCTGCAGGACTGGGTGCAGCACGAGAAGCAGAAGATCGTCGTGCTGTTCGAGGGCCGCGATTCCGCCGGCAAAGGCGGCGTCATCAAGCGCATCACCCAGCGGCTCAACCCGCGCATCTGCCGCGTCGCGGCGTTGCCGGCGCCGAACGAGCGCGAACGCACGCAATGGTACTTCCAGCGCTATGTCTCGCATCTTCCGGCTGGCGGCGAGATCGTGCTGTTCGACCGCAGCTGGTACAACCGCGCCGGCGTCGAGAAGGTGATGGGGTTCTGCAACGACGAGCAGTATGAGGAGTTCTTCAGGTCGGTGCCGGAGTTCGAACGCATGCTGATCCGCTCCGGCATCATCCTGCTGAAATACTGGTTCTCGATCACCGACGAGGAACAGGCGTTCCGCTTCTCGATGCGGATCCACGATCCGCTGAAGCAGTGGAAGCTGAGCCCGATGGATGTCGAGGCGCGGACCCGCTGGGAGCTTTACACCAAGGCCAAGGAAACGATGCTGGAGCGCACGCATCTGCAGGACTCGCCGTGGTGGATCGTCGATGCCGTCGACAAGAAGCGCGCCCGGCTGAACTGCATCTCGCACCTGTTGAGCCAGATCCCCTATCAGCAGGTCACCTACCAACCGGTGGTGCTACCGCCGCGGGTGCGCAACCCCGACTATCACCGCGGCCCGATCCCGCCGGAGATGTATGTGCCGGGAACGTATTGATGGTGGTCGTTTCCCCTCTCCCCGCAAAGCGCGGGGAGAGGTGAAAAGCTAGGCATCTCTCCTTCCCCTCGCCTACCAATGGCGCAGGCGCGCGCACTTGCTGGCACCGGATACCGACGCTAGGCTTCCCCCGATCTGGTGCAGGGAGGCTTGCTTGACTCAATCCGACGACGTCACAATTTCCGAAGATCGCCGCGACGCGCTGCGCTATGCGCTCGGGATCGGCAGCGGCGCGGCGCTCGCGGCCGCCATGGCCACCCCGGCCGCGGCGCAGACCCAGGCCGACAACACCCTGGATCGCATCAGGGGCAACAAGGTGCTGCGGATCGCGGTGCTGCCGGGCGAGCTGCCCTATTTCAACAAGGACCTCGCCACCGGCACCTGGTCCGGCTTCTCGATCGAGATGGCCAACGACCTCGCCAAGCTGCTCGACGTCAAGCTGGAATATGTCGAGTCGACCTATGGCAATTCAATTCTCGATCTGCAGGCCAACAAGATCGACCTCGGCTTTGCGCTCAACCCGACGCCGCAGCGGGCGCTGGTGGTGGATTTTACCAATCTGGTGTTCCCGCATCCGTTCGGCGCGATGCTGAAGAAGGGGCTGGAGGCCAAGACCTGGGCCGACATCAACAAGCCCGAGGTCAAGATCGCGGTCGACGTCGGCTCGGCCAACGAGGCGGTGGCCCGGCGCTTCGCGCCGAACGCCACCATCAAGTCGCTGAAGTCGCGCGACGAGGTGATGCTGGAAATGTCGTCGGGCCGCGTCGATTGCGTGGTCAACGCGCTGGTGCTCGGGCTGACCGCGATCGCCAAAAATCCGAACCTCGGCACCTACAAGATCCTGGCCTCGCCCTCGGTGACGATTGCGAGCGGCATGGCGGTGCGGCGCGAACAGGACAAGCGCTGGCGCGATTTCCTGTCGGTGTGGGTCGACTACAACCGCGGCATCGGCCAGATGCGCGAATGGTTCGTCAAGGGCCTCGGCCTCGCCGGCGTCAAGGCTGAGGACGTGCCGGTGGAGCTGAATATCTAGCGAGTGATGCTCTGCCTCCATCAACTCGTCATGCCCGGGCTTGACCCAGGCATCCACGCCTTCGTTTCCACAAAAAGAAAGACGTGGATGGCCGGGCCGAGCCCGGCCATGACGGTGCCGCGAGAGCTTCACACCTTGTCGTAGGTCAGCCCGCGCTCCAGCCGGCGCGCCACCAGCGTCGAGGGAAACAGGATCGCAAAATAGATCAGCGCCACGATGGTGTAGACCTCCAGCGGCCGGTAGGTGTCGGCGTTGATCAGCGTCGCATTGTAGACGAGATCGGGCACCGCGATGATCGAGACCAGCGAGGTGTTCTTCAGCTGCGTCACCGACTGGTTGACATAGGGCGCCATCATCGGCTTCAGCGCCTGCGGCAGGATCACGAGCCGCATCAGGCGCCAGCCGCGGAAGCCGAGCGCCTTCGCGGCGTCCCACTGCCCGACCGGCACGCTCTCGATCGAGCCGCGCACGATCTCGGCATAGAACGCGCCGCCATAGAGCGACAGCACGCTGACCGCTGCGACATGCGCCGGGATGTTGACGCCGATCACGACCGGAAAGGCGTAGTAGAACCAGATGATCTGCACCAACAGCGGCGTGCAACGGAACAGCTCGATATAGGCGATCAGGAGCCAGTCGATCACCGGAATCCGCCGTAGCCGCAGCATGCCGACGATCAGGCCGATCAGGGTCCCCAGGATGATGGTGCCGATCGTGTAGGCCATGGTCCAGCCGAGCCCGAGCCAGAACAGATGGCTGTACTTGGCGAGGATCCCGAAATCCCAGACGTAGTTCATCCTGCCCCTCGGTTGCGACGCGCCTTGCGCTCGCCTTGCGTTCCCAGCATCGCAGGCGGCCTCGCGCGAGTCACGCGATATACCGGCCCGGCGAAAAGGCCTTCACCTCGAACGGCGGCGCGGCGCCCGCGATCATTGCCGCGACCGCGGCGCCCGTTCCGGGACCGGTGGTGAAGCCGATATGCTGGTTGCCGAACGCGAGCCAGAGACCGCGATGCCGCGGCGCTGGTCCGATCATCGGCAGGCTGTCGGGCAGCGTCGGCCGCGCGCCGCGCCAGCGCTCGCCGACCGCATCGCCGAATTCGACCACGCTGCGCGCCATCGGCACCACCGCCTCGAGCTGCGCATAGTTCGACGGCGCGTCGCGCGCGGTCAGCTCGACGCCGCTGGTGACGCGAACGCCCTGCTCCATCGGCGTCATCAGAAAGCTGCCCTCCGCATCATGGATCGGCCGCAGCAATTTGCGTGCCGGGTTCGGCACGAAATGCTGGTGATAGCCGCGCTCGAACGCCAGCGGCACGCGATAGCCGAGCGGCCGCAACAGCTCGGCCGACCACGGCCCGAGCGCGACCACGACATGGCGCGCGGCGATCTCGCCGTCGGCAAGCTGCACGCGCCAGCCTTCGTCCTGTTGCTCGATCCGCCGGATCTCGGATTGCCGCACCGTGCCGCCGCTCGCGGCGAGCATCTGCGCATAGGCCTTGACCACCGCGCCCGGCGAATCGACCGATGCCGTCTGGGTGTGCAGCAGGCCGACACTGTAGGCAGGAATGATGTTCGGCTCGAGCGCGGAGATCGCCTGGCGATCGAGCACCTCGCTCTTGATGCCGAATTCGGCGAGCGCCGCCTGCTCGGCCTTGGCGGTCGCAAGCCCGTCGCCGCGCCAGGCCTTCAGCCAGCCGGTCTCACGGATGCGATGGCCGGCACCCGCCTCCACGATCCAGTCGCGATGCAGCGCCAGCGACGTCCCGATCAGGCCGTGCAGCGCGGCGGCGCGCGGTTTGGTCTGCGACGGCGTCGCCGCAGCGAGGAAGCGCATCACCCAGCCGGCGTTGGCGACCGCCCACGGAAGATTCCAGCGTAGCGCCGGATGCGTGTTGGTGAGGTATTTCGGCAGGTTCCTTAGGAGCGACGGCGTGTTGAGCGGCAGGATCGAGCCCGACGAAATGATGCCGGCATTGCCGTAGGAGGTCTCGCTGCCTGGCTCGCGGCGGTCGACGATGACGACGGAGAGACCGCGCTGCCGTGCGGCCAGGCCAGCCGAGACGCCGACCATGCCGGCGCCGAGGACGACGACGTCAGCCTGCTGTGCCGTCGCGCCCTCGCTCATGCCGTCACATCAAGGTCAGGCCGCCATCGACCGGCAGCGTTGCGCCGGTGATGTGGCTCGCTTCCGGCGACAGCAGGAAAGCGACGACGGCGGCGACCTCGTCGGGCTCGGCCAGCCGCTGCATCGGATTGGCTTTCGCCACCCGCTCCCAGGTCGCGGTGTCCAGCGCACCGAACAGGCCGGGATCCTTGCGCGTGTAACCGGGCATCACGGCATTTGAGGTAGCGCCTGATGCTGCGAGCTCGATTGCGAGCGACTTCACCAGCACTTCGAGCGCGGCCTTCGCGGCGGCCGATCCCGGATAAGTGGCGCCGGGCACGAAGCGATGCGGTCCGAAACTCGAGACCGCGACGACACGACCCTGCGCGCTGCGCGCGAGATCGGACAGTACAGCCGCCGCTATTTCATGGAATGCCGCCGCCATCACCGCAAAGGCGCGCTCCAGCGCCGCGCGCGGCAGACTGGCGAAATCGCGGCGATCGGCAAAGCCCGCGGCGTGCACGATGCTGTCGATCGGCCCGAATGCGGCGCGCGCAGCCTCGACCAGCGACGCGCCGGCGCCGACCACGGCGAGATCGCCGGTAGAGACCGCGACCTTGGCGCCCATGCTGCGGCATTCCTCCGCGACCGAATTCAGCCGCGCGAGCCCGCTGGCCTCGGCGCCCTGGCCATGCAGCATCAGCCCCTGATCGGGGCCGGCCAGCCGGCGCGCAACCGCGGCGCCGATGCCGGAGCCGCCTCCCGTGATGATTGAAACGCGCATGAGATGGGTGCTGTCGGTGCGATAAGAGACGGCGAACTATAGGTTCAGCGTCGTGAAATGCAAACCGCGCGACGCCGTCAGCAACTCAACGCCACGGCTCGACCAGGATCTTGGTGTGCGCCTCGGGATTGGCGAGATCGGCAAAGGCCTGCGCGACGCCGTCGATGCCGACGCGGCCGGTGACCAGCGATGCGGCATCGACCTGGCCTTCCGCGATCAGACGCAGCGAATAGGCGAACTCCTCCGGCGTGTAGCCGAGCACGTACTGGACGTTGAGCTCCTTGATGATGCCGAGCATCGGCTCGGATTTGTCGGTCTCCATGCAGACCCCGACCACGACGACACGGGCGTTGCGCGGGGCGCTCTCGAATACCTGCTGCAACACGCCGGGCACGCCGACGCATTCGAAGATCAGCGCGGGCTTCAGCGGCGGCAGCAGCGCCTGCATCGGCGGCCGCGCCGCCTTCTCGGCGTCGGTCATCTGGGCGTGCTCGGCCCAGCTCGCATAAGGCTGCGTCTTGGCGGGATCGACCACGACATCGGCGCCCATCTTCTCGGCGAGCAGCCGCCGCGCCGGCGAGTAGTCGGCGGCAACGATCGGGCCGAGTCCCTTGATCTTCAGCGCCGCGATCACCGCAAGACCCACCGGCCCGCAACCGATCACCAGCGGTACCTCGCCGCCCCTGATGTTGGCCATCGCCACCGCATGGACACCGACCGCAAGCGGCTCGGTGAGCGCGGCGTGCTCGGCCGAAAGGCCGTTCGGCACTTCGAGCAGCAGCGGCTCGCTGAGCAGCATCTGCTCGGCATAGCCGCCGAGATAGTCGTTGGAATAGCCGATGCCCTTCGGGCCCTCCGGCGTCAGCAGCGCCGGCAGCGAGCAGACGCGTGTGCCGGGCTTCAGCTTGCGCGTAGTGCCCGGGCCGTAATCGAGGATCTCGCAGCAGAACTCGTGGCCGAACACGACGTCGCGCGACAGATCCATCGGCGTGCGGCCGGGCAGGAACTTGCTCAGCTCCACCATGCGGTGGGCATGCTTGCGCGCGTGCAGATCGGAGCCGCAGATGCCGCAGGCGAGCGATTTGACCAGCACCTGGCCGGCGCCCGGCTTCGGTTCCGGCATCTGGTCGACGACGATCTCGCCGTTTCTGAAGATCGCTGCGCGCATGTTTCCTCCCGCGTGGGTTTCTTCCCACATTTTGCTGCATTTTCTAACGGAAGGGATAGCCGCTTCGTCCGAAAACGCAAGTACACCCTCAGGCGTTTGGCGACGGCTCGCTGGCCACGGCCAGCAATTGCGAGCGGCGCATGCGCTCGCGATGCGCGGTGTAGAGGCCGGAGGCGACGATGAAGCCGGCGCCGAGGATGGTCCAGCGATCGGGCACTTCGCCGAAGATCAGGAAGCCGAGGATGCTGACCCACAGCAGCTGCGTATAGGAGAACGGCGCCAGCACCGAGGCATCGCCGTAGCGGAACGCCAGCACCACGATCCACTGTCCGACGGTGGACGCAACGCCGATCAGGATGCCGAACATGATGTCGTGCCAGCTCGGCGTGACCCAGACGAACGGCACCAGCGCGCTGACAATGGCGACGCCGACGATGGACGAATAGGTCATCACGGTGATCGGACGTTCGCTGCCGCTCATCATGCGCGTCAGGATCAGGGTGCCGGCCCAGGCCAGCGCCGAGACGATCGGGAAGATCGCGGCGGGATGGAACGCGCTGGTGCCCGGCCGCAGGATGATGAACACGCCGGCGAGGCCCACCGCGGTTGCGATCCAGCGCCGCATGCCGACCTTCTCGCCGAGGAATGCGATCGACAGCGCGGTGACAAAAAGCGGCGAGACGAAGCTGGTGGCCGAGGCCTCGGCGATCGGCAGGAAACCCAGCCCCGTGATGAAGATCAAGGAGGAGCCGAGCAGCGCGGCGCCGCGCAGCACATGCAGGCCGGGACGGCTGCTGCGCAGCGCAAACAGCGGCGTGCCCGGCAGCATCGCCGGCGTCATGATCAGCGCGAACACCAGGAAGCGGATCCAGGCGATCTCGATCGAAGGCAGCGAGGACGAGAGATATTTTGCGGTGACGTCGGAGGTGCCCAAAAACACTGTCGACAGCAGGATCAGCGCAATGCCCTTGAATGGACTGTCGGTGCGGGCCGGCGCCTTGCGTGCAACAGACGTCTTCGCGGGCAATGCATTCGCGGGCAATGAAAGAGGAACGCTGTCCAGCCTGGCGGCTACGGCGGGGGGCGGTGTCACGGCAATCTCGAAGGCAAAATAAGGGGAATCTGCTGTTCGTACAAAATGCCAATTCCGCCGCAAGAACAATGCCCGAAAACGGGACTCCGATATGCACCAGCGCGCGCGACCGCCCGCCGCAGCCTGTGTGCGGCCGCAACTGCAACAGTTTGTTAAGAACTGTGTGGAGCGGAGCTTGAGTGAATCCCGCGAACTAGAGCATCGGCAGCGAGCGCGGCTTCGGCCCGCGCGGGAACGCCGCGTCGAGCGCGGCGATCTCGTCGCCGCTGAGCTTGAGCGCTCCCGCCGCGGCATTCTCCGCTGCGTGGTCCGCGTTCGACGCCTTCGGGATCGCGAGCACCGACGGCAGCCGCGTGAGAAAGCTCAGCGCGACCTGGCGCGGTGTCGCCTGGTGCGTTTGCGCGATCGATTGCAGCACCGCTCCGGATTTGCTCGATGCGGAAGGAAAATCATTGTGGCCGAACGGCGAATAGGCGACCACGGCCACGCCATGGCGCTCGCACCACGGGATCACGGCGTGCTCGATGGCGCGCTCGCGCAGATGGTAGAGCACCTGGTTGCAGGCGATCTTGCCCTCGCCCGCGACATCAAGCAGTTCATCGAGATCGGCTGCGTCGAAATTGCTGACACCCCAGGAACGGATCTTGCCGGCCGCGATCAATTCGTCGAACGCCGCGACGGTCTCGGCGAGCGGAGTGGTTCCGCGCCAGTGCAGCAGATAGCAATCGAGGCGATCGGTCTTCAGCCGCTTCAGCGAGCGCTCGCAGGCGGTGATGGTGCCGCGCCGCGAGGCGTTGCTCGGCAGGACCTTCGAGACCAGGAACAGCTCGTCGCGGCGGCCGGCAATCGCGTCCGCAATCACAAGCTCGGCGTCGCCATACATCTCGGCGGTGTCGATATGCGTCATGCCGGCGTCGATCCCGCGCTTCAGCGCAGCGATCGCCGCCTTGCGGTCACCGCGATCGAGATACCAGGTACCCTGCCCGATCATCGAGACCTGCGGGCCGTTGTTGCCGAATTTTCTTTTCTGCACGATCGCCTCGTTCTGCGTGGGTCGCCTCTCGCCCCGCGCAACGATAGAGGAAACAAGAGATCATGTCTCCACATCGTCGTCCCGGCGAAAGCAGGGACGACAGCGGTCGGTTGCGCCGTCTCACGTAATCGCAACGGCGCGGATCCTCCGATTCGCACCCGCAATGCCCGCATTACGCGCGGTCACACTTTGAAATTCATCCACACCGCCATCGCGCCAAGCGACAGCGTGCTTCGTTCGAGCGCCGGTGCGTGACTATCCGTTGAGCCCGCTGATATCGGCGACCAGCACCGTGCCCGTCGCCGATTCCGTGATGTAGAGAAGGTCACGGTTGGCGCCGCCGATCGCGACATTGGTGCAGCTCTGGCCGGCGCAGGACTTGATCCGCGCGATGCACTCGCCGTTCGGCGCGAACACGAAGACATGGCCGAGCGAGGCGTGCGCGACGAACAGCCGCCCGGCCCTGTCCATCGTCATGCCGTCGGGTCCGCTCGGGCCGAACAGCGAGCAGAACCGTCCGACCTTGGACACGCTGCCGTCCTTCATGAACGGCGCGCGCCACACCGCATTGTCGCGGGTCATGGCGGCGAACAGCACCGCCTCGTGCGGATCGAGCACCAGCCCGTTCGGGCTGATGCCGGTGTCGATCAGGCAGTCGAGCTGCCCGCTGGATTTCAAACGATAGACCCGTCCGGTCGGATCGTGCAGCCCGGTCTGGCCCTGGTCGGTGAAATAGATGTCGCCGTTCGTGGCGATGTGCAGATCGTTGCAGCCGCGGAACGATTCCGAATTGCGCGAGCGCAGCAGCGGCGTGACCTCGCCCGATTTGGCGTCGACCTCCATCAGCCCGTGGCGGTAGTCGGCGATCAGGATGCGGCCCATCGGATCGATCTTCAGCCCGTTCGGCCAGCCGTCATATTCGGCAACCTGCGTCCATGACTTGTCCGGCGCAATCCTGAAGATGCGGCCGAACGGAATGTCGACGATGTAGAGGTTGCCAGCGGCATCGAACGACGGTCCCTCGATGAAGCAGTCGGTCACCGCGCCCGGCCGGTTGGCGTCGGCCCATTCGCTCGCCACCTTGCGGCGGAGTTCGGCCGGTACGGCGGAGAAGACCTCGGTCGGGATCAGTTTCGGCGGCGATTCCAGGAACATCATTATTGGTTCACCCGTTGGCGGAGCGGGTGGACCCTAAATCGTTCCGTACGTCATTGCGAGGAGCGACAGCGACGAAGCAATCCACATCTCGGCGAACGGAGGTATGGATTGCTTCGCTTCGCTCGCGCGCATCGCGCGCGGAGTCTCCGCGCGCTGCCAAGAAATGCGATTCGCCCAATTCTTGTGCGCCGCACATGAATTGACAGAGCGCTCGGACATCGGACAAGAGTGATCAGGCGTCCTCGGCGACCTTGGTGCCGAGCGGCGCGGGCGCCATTCCGCCGCCGGGCTTCACGTGGAATTCGTAGGTCATCAGGCTCCACGGGCGATCCGAGCGCTGGCCGTCGGGCATCACGGGATCGGTGCGCCGCTCGACCTTGGCGATCAGTTCGTCCTTCACGCCGAACACGACATCGGAATCGATATACTTGTCGCCTTCGACGAACACATGCGTGATCAGCGGCTCATGGCCCTTGGCGTTGACCAGGAAGTGCACATGCGCCGGCCGCATCGGATGCCGGTTGGTCTGCGTGATCATCTGCCCGACCGGACCATCGGTCGGGATCGGATAGCTGCACGGCACGA
Source organism: Bradyrhizobium sp. 41S5 (assembly GCF_011516665.3). NCBI lineage: Bacteria > Pseudomonadati > Pseudomonadota > Alphaproteobacteria > Hyphomicrobiales > Nitrobacteraceae > Bradyrhizobium > Bradyrhizobium sp. 41S5. Next base: position 6,134,750 of record NZ_CP083721.1, read on the forward strand.
TGGTGCGGAAGAAGAAGCGGCCGTCGGCATCGGTGATGAAGCGCGCCCGCGAGGACGGGCCTTCGGTGGCATAGCTCGGCTTCTGCGAGTCATAGAACCCGTCGTCGTCCGCGTGCCAGATATCGACCGGCACATTGGCCAGCGGCTTGCCGTCGAGGTCGGTGACGCGGCTTTGCACGAACATGCGCTCGCCGGGCAGGCTTGCCGAGATGTCGGTGCCGTGCGGCGTGACCTTGTGCTCGCCGACATAGAACGGACCGAGCACGGTGGTCTCGGTCGCGCCGTCGCGATCCCTGTGGTTGACCGCATCGACCAGCATCGACACGCCGAGCACGTCGGACAGCAGGATGAATTCCTGGCGGATGTCGGTGCACTTCTGCCCGGTGCGGGTCAGGAAGCCGATGGCGTGGTCCCATTCCTCGAAGGTGAGATCGGTCTTGCGCACATAGTCGTGCAGCGACTTCACGAGTTCCTGCAGCAGGAACTTGGCCCGCGGATCGGGCGTCTGGTCGAAGCTGCGGATGACGGCTGTGGTGAGCTCGGTTTCGTTGAACTGGGTCATCTCGGCGTTTCCCGTATCCCTTGAGGGCGCGATTGCAGGGGCGAGCGTACACTACCGGCCCCGTGCCGGTAAGCGGCGGCCGATTGCTGCAGCGGACACTTTTCGGCTATCTAGGCTGCCTCGCCAGCCGGAGAAAATGCCCTATGTTAGCTCCTACGCCTGCCTCGCCCGAATCCGCGGGAATGTCGACCGCCGCCCTCAACCGCCTCGAAGCGCATCTGAAGAGCCGCTACATCGATTCCGGCCGCTTTCCCGGCACCCAGGTCCTGATCTACCGCCGCGGCAAGATCGTGCATTCCACCGTCCAGGGCTTTGCCGATCTCGAGCGCAAGGTGCCTGTGAAGGACGACACCATCTTCCGCATCTATTCGATGACCAAGCCGATCACCTCGGTCGCCTTCATGATGCTCGTCGAAGAAGGCAAGGTCGCACTCGATGAGCCGGTCGCAAAGTACATCCCGGAATGGAAGAACCTCGGCGTGTTCGTCGCCGGCACCGCGCCGGCATTCCTGACCCGCCCGCCCACGCGGCCGATGCAGATCGTCGACCTGCTGCGCCACACCTCGGGTCTCACCTACGGCTTCCAGCAGCGCTCCAATGTCGACGCGGCCTATCGCGAAAAGAAGATCGGCGAGGTCATCAAGGCCGGCACGCTCGACAGCATGATCGAGGACCTGGCGAAGATCCCGCTGGAGTTCTCGCCGGGTGAAGCCTGGAATTACTCGGTCTCCACCGACGTGCTCGGCTATCTCGTCGGCAAGATCTCGGGCATGCCGTTCGAGCAGTTCCTCATGGAGCGGATATTCAAGCCGCTCGGCATGAACGACACCGACTTCTTCGTGCCGGCCGACAAGGCGCACCGCTTTGCCGCCTGCTATTCCGCCGACCCGCAGGGCGGCTTCAACCCGCTCGCGGCCGAGCGCAAGGGCACGCTGACGCTGCAGGACGATCCGGCCACCAGCGCGTTCCTGACGCCGCCCTCGCTGGTCTCCGGTGGCGGCGGGCTGTGCTCGACCGCGGCCGACTATCTGACCTTCTGCCGCGCGCTGCTCAACGGCGGCGAGCTCGGCGGCGTCCGCCTGCTCGGCCCGAAGACGCTGACGCTGATGGCCACCAACCATTTGCCCGGCGGCGGCGACTTGCCGGCGATGTCGCGCTCGATGTTCGCCGAAGCTGCCTATAGCGGCATCGGCTTCGGCCTCGGCTTCGCCGTCACCATGCACCCGGCGCAAACCCTGATCGCCGGCAGCCCGGGCGAATTCAACTGGGGCGGCGCAGCGACGACGTCGTTCTTCATCGATCCGGCCGAGGAGCTGATCACGATCTTCATGACCCAGGTGCTGCCGTCGAGTGCCTATCCGCTGCGGCGCGAGCTGCGCACCATGGTCTACGCCGCGATCACCGAGAGCAATCTCTGACCAAGAGCTCTTTCGCGGCGCACGGTGTGCGCCGCGGAATCTTTCAAATTGCCGGTCATTTCCTTTGGCGGACTTTTCCCGCTTCCCCTAAGCTCACTGCAAACGGGCGCCGACCCGGGGACATCGTGCCGAAACTGACATTGCCAGTGCGTCTCGCGCTTCTGGTCGCGGGGACGATGTTGCCGCTGATCGTTTTCGCGGTCGGGATCGTCTTCCACAATTACCAGCGGGATCGCCAGGCGGCCACGCAGCGCGTGCTGGAGACGGCGCGCAGCATCCACCTGCTGCTCGATGCGGAAATGCAGCGCATGACCGGCGGGCTGCAGGTGCTGGCGCTGACCAACTCGCTGCGCAACGGCGACTTCGACAATTTCCGCCGCGTCGCGGCCGGCTTTCTCGACCAGTACGGCAAGGACGGCGTGGTGCTGGTGGCCGACCGCAGGGGACGTCAGGCGTTCTCCTCGCTGACGCCCGACACCGCGAGCCTGCCGCCGCGCAACAATCTCGAGATCGTCGAGAAGGTGTTTGCGACGCGGCAGCCGCAGTACTCCAACCTGTTCTTCGGCGAGGTGAAGCAGCAACTGATCATCACCGTCGAGGTGCCGATAATACGCGACGGCGAAGTGCTCTACGACATCTCCTTCAGCCCGCCGATCGAGGTCTTCCAGGCCATGATCGAGCGGCAGCGCCTGAACCAGGACTGGACCATCTCGATCTTCGACGGCGACGGCATCAACCTCGCCCGCGTGCCGAATCCGCAGGCGACCATCGGGCAGCACGCCTCGCCAACGTTGTTTGCCGAGATGTTCCGCCGCAGCGAGGCGACACTGCCGACCGTCTCGCTCGAAGGCGTGGCGCTGATCACGGGCTTCACGCGATCGCGCGTCACCGGCTGGACCGTCGCCGCTGGGATCGCCGAGAACTCGCTGGTGGCGCCGCTGTGGCGCTCGCTCGCGATCACCAGCGTGATCGGCGGCGTCCTGCTCTTGGTCGGCCTCGGCTTTGCGGTGCGGATGGCGACCACGATCGCGCGCGGCGAGATGCTGCACGACCTTCTGATCGAGGAGCTCAACCACCGCGTCAAGAACACGCTGGCGATCCTGCAATCGATCGCCACGCAGACCTTCCGCAGCGCGAGCCGCGCCGAGCGCGACAAGTTCGAGGGACGGCTCGGCGCACTCGCCGAGGCGCACAACCTGCTCTCGACCGACAAATGGCAGGGCTCCGACCTGCAGGACGTGGTCAGCCGCGTGCTGCAGCCCTATCTGCTGAACGCCTCCGAACGGGTCAGGATGTTCGGACCGCGCGTGCCGCTGTCGCCCCGGCTTGCTTTGGTGCTGTCGATGCTCCTGCACGAGATGGCGACCAACGCCGCCAAATATGGCGCGCTGTCCAACGACACCGGCACGGTGACGCTGGACTGGGAAATCCTTGAGGAGAGCCCCGGACCGAAGCTCCGGATGATCTGGACGGAGGCCGGCGGCCCACCGGTGACGGCGCCGGTGCAGCGCGGCTTCGGCTCCCGGCTGATCGAGCGTAGCGCCCGCGACCAGCTCGGCGGCGAGGCCACGGTGGATTTCTTGCCCCACGGCGTCGTCTACACGGTGACCAGCACCCTCGAAACCGGCGAATGACCGGGTAAATGGCGCCCAATCCTGCGACATCTTGGCACGCAAGTTGCTAAGATGGGGTGGGATCGGCCGGCAAGAACACCGGCCAAAAACAGGGGGAGTTCATGTCGACCATCGCAGCGGAAGCCACAGTTGCACGCAAGCCGCTCTACACATCGCTGTTCGTGCAGGTGCTCGTTGCGCTGCTGCTCGGCATCATCATCGGCATGGCCGCGCCCGATTTCGCGATCGGGTTGAAGATCTTCAGCGATGCCTTCCTGAAGCTGATCTCGATGATCGTGGCGCCGATCGTGTTCTGCGTGGTGGTGCATGGCATCGCGGGCGCCGGCGACCTGAAGAAGGTCGGACGCGTCGGCGTCAAGGCGCTGGTGTATTTCGAGGCGATGACGACGGTCGCGCTCGTGGTCGGTTTGATCCTGGCCTACCTGTTCGGGCCCGGTCACGGCATGAACATCGATACCTCGACGCTGGACGCCAAGGCGCTCGGCAACTATGCCAGCAACGCCCAGAAGCTGAAAGGCGAAGGCATCGGCAGCTTCCTGCTCAACATCATCCCGACCACCTCGTTCGACGCGCTGTCGCGCAACGACGTGCTGCAGGTCCTGTTCTTCGCCATCATCTTCGGCGTCAGCCTGGCGCTGGTCGGCGGCGAGAAGGGCGAGAAGATCACCTCGTTCATCGACGCGGTCTCGACCGTGCTGTTCCGCGCCATGGGCCTGATCGTGCGCTTCGCGCCGATCGGCGTGCTCGGCGCCGTCGCCTACACGGTCGGCAAGTACGGCGTCGGCTCGCTGAAGCAGTTGCTGTCGCTGGTGGCGCTGTTCTACGTCTCGGTCGCAATCTTCGTGCTCGGCGTGCTCGGCGCGGTGATGGCGCTGGCCGGCATCAACATCCTCAAGTTCCTCAGCTACCTGCGCGAGGAGCTGATGATCGTGGTCGCCACCGCATCCTCCGACGCGGTGCTGCCCCAGGTGATGCGCAAGCTGGAGCATTTCGGCGTCAAGGATTCGGTGGTCGGCCTCGTGATCCCGACCGGCTATTCGTTCAACCTCGATGCGTTCTCGATCTATCTGACGTTGGCGGTCGTCTTCATCGCGCAGGCGACCAACACGCCGCTGTCGTTCGGCGACCTGCTGCTCGTGCTCGGCGTGTCGCTGATCACGTCGAAGGGCGCGCACGGTGTGCCCGGCTCGGCGATCGTCATCCTGGCCGCGACGCTCAATGCGGTGCCGAGCATTCCGGCGATCGGCCTCGTGCTGGTGCTCTCGGTTGACTGGTTCATCGGCATGGCGCGCGCCGTCGGCAATCTGATCGGCAACTGCGTCGCCACCGTCGTGGTCGCGGCATGGGAAGGTGACCTGGACCGGGACAAGGCCCGTCGTGTGCTCGAAGGCACCGATGCGGTCGACGTCACCGCGGGCTGAGCCGTGCGACACCGGGCCGGCGGCGTTCCGCGCATGGCGCGGGGCGCTGGCTTACTTGATCAGCCGCAGATACGGCGGCAACTGCCTGGTCGCCGGTTCCTGCACCGGCTCGTCCGACGCGATCATGTCGCACAGCGCCTTCAACTCGGAATCCGTCACCTTGTGCAGTTCCATCCGAAGCTCGAGGATGGCAAGGGACAACAGCCGCGCCGTCTCCGTGTTCGCCCGGTCAGTCAGAAATGCCTGACATTCTTCCAGGGTAGCCAGCAGCGCCAGCAACCGTTCTTCCGTATTTGCGACCGGCATATCTTCCACTCCCGAAGCCGCGAGGTAGAGTCGAGGTGTACCCCTCTTCCGCTTCATTTGGCCTCTCCTGCCAGAGTTCGCCGGCTTTCCGTAGGCGCACAATTGTTCCCGATGATTCAGAACTTTTGGGCAATTGTCCAGCAACATTCCGAAAGCCTGACTTGGACTTACGTCAAACTTTTCGTTCTCGCGGCGATTCAGTCAAGCAACCGCAGACCCTCGCCGCGACCTCAGGATGCACTAGCTGGGGTTGCATCCATTCTAAGACGCTCGTACAATATTGGTTGCCCGTAGAACTACGGGAGCAGTGCAATGCCGCCCAGTAAGCATGCGCGCAAAATCTGTGTCGATCAAACTCGCGCTAGTTGTGGTTTGGTCAATATTTTGCCAAATGTAGCGGGCGGGGTGTCGACAGACACCTTGGTGCGGTCGACTACAGGTAGTCGACCGATTCGGTACTTGGGTGCTTCCAATCCGCATGTGCGTTTGGATACCATCCCGCGATCTTCTTGGATTTCGTCGTTCGGACGAACTGACGATCCACTCGAGCTTAACGCGGTACATCATGAACGTGTCCCTGACCCGACCGGGCCAGGGATTCTCGATTTGAAGGACGGGTCACAAGAATGAACAGATCAGCAGCAAAGAAGATGAAGCAGCGCAGTGCCGGCAAGCCGGACATTGAGTTGGGCAAGCGGATTCGTCTGCGCCGTGTCGAGCAGAAGATCTCGCAGGCGGAACTCGGCGACAAGCTGGGCGTCAGCTTCCAGCAGGTTCAGAAGTACGAGAAGGGCGTGAACCGTGTCGGCGCCGCCCGCCTTCAGCAGATTGCGAGCGCGCTGGACGTGCCGGTGACCTTCTTCTACGACGGCGACAACAAGGCCCGCGAAGTCGAGAGCCTGCTGTTCCTCGACAGCGCGTTCAGCCTCCGGTTGCTGCGCGCCTACAGCAAGATCAAGGATCAGACCGTGCAGCGCCAATTGGTCTCGCTGATGGAATCGATCGCCGCCAACGAAGACTGAACGGCAGCACAGGTACGATCGCAACACCGCGAACGCGATCGACCAGGGCGAGCGGATCGGCCGCGACCGGTCATTGGGATCGCCACGCGCCGGTCGGACCGGGAAGATATCGAAGCGCTGCCATCGGCGATGGCAGCGCTTCTTCTTTGGCCGCGGCAGGCTCCAGGTTTCGTGATCCAGGCGCCCGGCTGCGCATGTGCGCCGGCCGATCCAGTTCGTGCTCCGGCTGCACATCTCATGCAGCGCATGCGAGCGCGATCCGTCACCATTCTGTCGCGCGGCCAATTGTCGCCCGCGCATGGGGCGACCTCACAACTCCCGCATTTGCTGCGTTGAACCGGCATCGCCAGAACCAAGTGCACGTGCCTGGCTTTTTTGTCGCAGCAACGAAGCGGCCACATGGACGTTTTCAGGCTTCAACCAAGGAGATCTCAATGAATATCAAGCTTGCCGTTATTGGACTGGCCGCGCTCGGAAGCGCAGCGTTGATGTCCGGTACGGCATCGGCGATGCCGAACGGGCTTCCGCAGGCCAGCCACATCGCAGGCGAAACGTCCAATGTCGACAAGGTGCGCCAGGTCTGCGATCGCTGGGGCCGCTGCACCTGGCAACCGGGCTACGGCTACGGACCGCGCCATCACGGATGGCATCATCGTCCGCACTTCTACCCCCACCATCATCATCACGGGCACCGTCATCACGGCGGCCATCACGGCGGCGGCCATCACGGCGGACACCGGCGCTAATCGTCAGCGAGGGGGCTTCGGCCCCCTCACCTTCTTCGGCCAGTACCGGCTACGTCTGTCCCGCGCGGCGGACGAGCACGTTCTCGAGAAAGAGATACTCGATGCCGGTGCCGAGGAAGGTGTCGATGGCTTCGCGCGGGGTGTTGACGATCGGCTGCCCCTTCACGTTGAAGCTCGTGTTCAGCACCATTTCTCGGCCGGTCGCTCGGCCGACCGCCCGCAGCAACGCGTGGAATTCGGGATTGTCCCTGACGCCGACCGTCTGCACGCGGGCCGAGCCGTTGACATGCGTGATCGCCGGCAGCGCGGCGCGGTGCTCGGGACGCACGTCGGCAGTCATGATCATGTAGGGAAGCTCGAACCCCTTCGGCACCTCGAACCAGTCATGCACCTGCTCGAGGCTCACCGCCGGCGCGAACGGGCGGAAGGCTTCGCGCATCTTGACCATCGCGTTGATGCGGTCACGCATGTCAGGATGACCGGGATCGGCCAGGATGCTGCGGTGTCCGAGGGCGCGGGGGCCGAACTCCATGCGCCCGCGGTACCAGCCGAGTACGCTTCCAGCCGCGATGAGCCTGGCCGCCGCCGCGCAGGTCTCGTCGAGATCCGGAAAGCGCGTGATCTCGATGCGGCCGGCGGTGTCGGCCAGCGCCCTGTCGATCTCGGTCTGCGCGTGTGCGGGGCCAAGGAAGGGCACCGGCATCCGGACGTTCTTCACACCACTGTCGCGCGATGCCGACCAGAGCGCGGCGCCGAGCGCGGAGCCATCGTCGCCGGCGGCCGGCTGGACGTAGATCTCGTCGAACAGGCCGGACTGCAGCAGGCGGCCGTTGGCGGTGCAGTTGAGCGCGACGCCGCCCGCCATCGCGAGCCTGCGCAGGCCGGTGCTGCGGCCGAAATGACCGCAGATGTGGAGCATGACGCTGTCGAGACATTCCTGCAGCGCCGCGGCGACGTCGCGATGATCGTCGGTGACGTCGCCTTCGGGCGCGCGTGCCGGGATCAGATACTCGCCGAGATGGCGTCGCGTCGCGCCGTAGGTTTCGCGATTGCGGCGCTCGGTATTGAGGCGGAGCAGAGGAATCCTGATCAGGCCGTCGTCGCGCAGCTCGACGGTCCGCTCGAAAAAAACACGATGGCGGGAGGGATCGCCGTAGGGAGCAAGGCCCATGATCTTGTATTCGTCGGAGTTGAAATCGAAGCCGAGATGCAGCGTCAGCGTGGAATAGAGGATGCCGATCGAATCCTGGGCGGTGATTTCCGCGAGCTTGTCGATCGCGTTGTCGTGCGCGTGATAGACGGTGACGGCGTGGACCTCGCCCATGCCGTCGAGGACCACCACCAGGCATTCCTCCCAACCGGAGGTGTAGTAGGCGCTGGCGGCGTGGGACAGATGATGGTTGACGTGGTGGACCTTGCCGGACGGAAATCCGGGCAGGTGCGCATCCACTTGCGAGAGCAGTTTTTCGCGTGAGAAGACCTCCCTGTATTGCTGGGCGGAGGTCGGATCAAGCATGAACGCGGCCTTGTAGGGCGCATAGTCGAAGCCGTGGGAGATCACGTCGATGTCGGATGGCTTCAGGCCAGCGGTCTCCAGGCAGTAGCTGACAGCGCCGATCGGAAAATCACCGGTGTGTTTCCTGCGGTTGAAGCGCTCTTCGGCGGCACCGGCGACGATACTGCCGTCGACCACCAACACCGCGGCGGAATCGTGGCCCTGCGAGATCCGATATTCGCGCTCCTCTAGGCCCGGCCAGTGCTTCCTCTTGAAAGGGATCGAGTTCTCGAATCCACTGATGCCGATTACTTTTGTCATATTTTTCACCCCAGGACCGATGGCGCGCACGGGAAGTCGAGCGGGTTCCAAGGTATGGTTGCAGACAAAGTGAGGAAATCAAGGTCCGCAAAAGTGCCGTGCCGCCGCCCCCGAATAGTTGCCGATCATCCGTCCCCATCACTTGACGAAGTACCTCCTTTGCATCGGGAACCTGCCTAATGCATTTGCTACCGTGCGTTCTCCGCCAAATCACGGCGTTCCGACGCCGCTCCGATAGAGGTGGAAGATGGATGCATGGTCCGATTTCCGATTTGAAGTCTTCAGCACCTGCCCGCAATCCAGCGTGGTCCCGGCGGCGCGTTATGTCGAACGAGTGCAGGCTGTCGCCCGCTGGAGTGAAGAGGCTGGCTGCAAGGGGATCTTGGTCTACACCGAGAATTCCCTGGTCGACCCCTGGCTCGTCTCGCAGATCATCTTGCAGAGCACGAGGGAACTCTGTCCGCTGGTGGCGGTGCAGCCGGTCTACATGCACCCGTACAGCGTCGCCAAGATGGTGAGTTCGCTCGCGCATATGTACGGACGCCGGCTCTATCTGAACATGGTCGCAGGTGGCTACACGACCGAGCTTGCGGCGCTCGGTGATGCGACGGCGCACGACAAGCGCTACGCGAGGCTCATCGAATACACCGGCATCATCAAGCTGCTACTGGAGAACGCCGAACCGGTGACGCTCGAAGGGCAATTCCATGCCGTCCGCAATCTGCGGATGACCCCACCGCTGCCGCGGGAATTGCTGCCCGGCGTATTCGTGTCCGGCTCCTCGGAAGCCGGCCTCGCGGCTGCCAAGGCGCTGGGCGCGACGCCGGTGAAGTACCCCAAGCCGGCCGCAGAGTACAGGCAGGCGGACGCCGACTGCACAGGCTCGGGCGTGCGCGTCGGCATCATCGCCCGCGCGAACGCCGAGGAAGCCTGGCGGGTCGCGCACGAGCGCTTCCCGACCGACAAGAAGGGGCAATTGGCGCACAAGTTGGCCATGAAGGTCTCGGATTCGGCGTGGCACAAGCAGATGTCCGATCTCGCGGCCGAGACGGCCGTCACCCAGGACACGCCTTATTGGCTGGTGCCGTTCGAAAACTATAAGACCTTCTGCCCGTATCTGGTTGGTGACTACGAGGTCGTCTCCGACGAACTCGCGCGCTACGCCGCGGCCGGTTACGGGACGTTCATCCTGGACATTCCACCCAGCCGCGACGAACTGGCCCATACGGGCGAGGTCTTCGGACAGGCGCTGACGAAGGCCCGGCGTCTGAAATCATCAGCGCTTCGCGATCCCGCGGAGTTAGGGCCTCGCAGGCTAGGTTAGGCAATTGTTCGATGGAGTTGCGCGCGGACGGATCACGGCGGGGATTGTGGACGGGCTTCCTGTGCTCGGCGAAACTGTTTCCCGACCGTCCTGCCGTTGTCGCACAGGGCACGTCGCTGTCGTATCGACGGCTTCGCGAGGTCGCCGTCCGCATCGCGGCCTGCATCCAGGCGCGTCGCGAAGGATCATGGACGCCTCTCACAGCCGTGTTCGCGCATCGCAGCGCGACGGCGTTCGCCGGCGTGCTCGGATCGCTTCTGGCCGGAAACGGCTACGTGCCGCTGAACCGCACCTTCCCGGTCGAGCGCACCAGGTCGATGTTCGTCCGCTCGGAGTGCCGATCGATCATCGTCGACGCGGAATCCTTGCCCCAGATGGACGCGCTGATGGCGGACGTGAACGAACCGCTGCTCCTGATCGCGCCCTGTCTCGAGGACCCGCGCCCCTATCGCAAACGATGGCCTTTACACATCATCGTCGGAGCTGCCGATCTCGAAGGATACGGCGACTGGCGCGAGCCGGACGCGCGCGAGGACGCGATCGCCTATCTGCTGTTCACCTCCGGCAGCACCGGCGTGCCGAAGGGAGTAATGGTCGGGCACCGCAACGTCGCAGCCTACGTCGACCATGCTGCGGAGCGCTTCGCCATCACGGAGCTTGACATCGTCTCGCAGACGTTCGACATGACGTTCGACCTATCGGCATCCGACATGTTCGTGGCATGGGAACGCGGCGCCTCCGTGTGCTGTCCCTCGCAGAAGACGCTGATCAATCCTGGGCGGTTCATCCGCGACCAGGGGCTGACGGTCTGGTTCTCGGTGCCCTCGATGGTCGCGCTGATGAAACAGTCCGGCCTATTGAAGCCGGGAGGGTTTCCCTCCCTGAGGCTGAGCCTGTTCTGCGGCGAGCCGCTGCCCGTCAGCTGCGTCGCGGCCTGGGCGATGGCCGCGCCGAACAGCGTCGTGGAGAACCTCTACGGGCCGACCGAGTTGACCATCGCGTGCACCGGCTACCGTTGGGATCCGAAGCGGACGCCGGCCGAAGCGGAGATGGGTATCGTGCCGATCGGCGCGCCGTTCCCGGGAATGGACGTGCTCGTCGTCGACGAGCACCTGAACGAGGTCGGCCCGGGCGCGGACGGCGAACTGCTGATGAGCGGTCCGCAGATGTCGCTCGGCTACTGGAAGGATCCCGAGAGGACCGCCGCAGCCTTCGTCGTCCCGCCTCGACGGAAGGAAATGTTCTACCGCACCGGCGACCGCGTGCGCCGGCCCGCCGGCGATGGTCCCCTGACCCATCTCGGCCGCATGGATTCGCAAGTGAAGATCCTCGGCCACAGGGTGGAACTCGGTGAGGTCGAAGCCGTGGTGCGCGAGGCCTCGGGCGTCGACGGCGTCGTGGCGATCGGCTGGCCCGTCACGTCGAGCGGCTATGGCGGCATCGAAGTGCTCATCGAAGGCGGGCCGGTTGATCTCTACCGGCTTCGCGCGGCGGTCGCCGCCCGGCTGCCGGACTACATGGTCCCGAGACGATGGCACGTCCGCAACCGGTTGCCACGCAACGCCAACGGAAAATACGACCGGAAGGCCATGCCGGCGGTTTTGGGAGACAGCCAATGAGCGGTCCGACCACGGATGACGTCCGCGCCTTCTTCGGAGCCTTCCTCAACCAGAAGCTCCATGACCGCGGACGACGTCCGCTGCGCGATCTCCCTGACGACTACGACCTGCTGCTGTCGGGAGCGCTCGATTCGCTCGCCTTCGTGGAGATGATGATGGCGGCGGGCGAGCACTTCCACGGGGAGATCGATTTCGAGAACCTCGATCCAGAACAGATGACGCTGATCGGCCCCCTGTGCCTGTTTGTGTCCGAGCAACTGACGCAGCCTCGGTGACGAAATGGGGCCACCGGGTCGTCGCGGTCATTCGGCTAGGGAGGGATTGATGGCGGGGATCCGTGCGCCGGCGCAAAATCAGGCACGCTCCAAGTATCACGCCGCCGATATCCTGCTCCGACTTCTGAAAAGCCGGCGCCGTCCTGCGTCCGCTCGAGCCGATACGGCGTCGCTCTCCGGAATCGCGTTGGCGCCGGCGAAGCAGCGGGAGGTCCGGTTTGCGGATTTCGAATGTGTCGCGAGGCTGAAGGAACGCGGGGGACTTGCGAAAGACAGCCCGGAGAACTGGGACCGGCTCTGGCGACAAAATCCCGCGATGGCCGCCGCCAAATCGCAACCAAGCATGGGGTGGGTCTTAGAGACCGCGCAGGGAATTGTCGGGTACCAGGGAAACATTCCCGTGCTCTACCAGCTCGAAAGCCGAACGATATTCGCCGCGACAGCCGCTGGCTTGGTGATCGACCCGGCGTACCGCACCCGCTGCATCGGCCTGCTGGCGTCGTTCTTTCGGCAGCGCGATGTCGATCTCCTTGTCATCACGCACTCGACAGCATCGGTAGTCAATCAATCAAAAGCCCTTCGTGCGAGGTCGTTGCCTGACCCCGACTACGACAAGATCTTGTTCTGGATCCTGGATTTCCATCAGTTCGCGCGGGTGCTCGCAGCGAAGCTCGACGTCGGGAGCGGATTGGAGTCTGTCGGAGCCTTCCTTGCATCGTCGGCCATGCGTTTGGATTCGCTCCGCCGCGGACCACGGGGCCGTCCGACCAGCAAAGTGACGGAAATCGATGTGAAGGACATCGGGGACGAATTCGAAGCGCTGTGGCGACGCAAATTGGGCGAGGCCCCTCGGTTGCTGGCCGACCGAAGTTCCGCCTCTCTCAGGTGGCACTTCACGCTCCCTGGGAGCTCTTCGACGGTTGCCGTGCTTTGCTGCCATCGATTCCAGCGCTTGGCGGGGTATGCCGTCGTGCTGCATGCGGTCGACCGCGAGACGGGTTTGCGACGGTCGATGCTCGCCGACATCCTGGTGGAGCAGGATGACTCAGACGTGAGCGAAGCGCTGCTCGAAGCGGCCTATGCGAACGCGGTCGCTTCGGGCGATCATCTCTTCGAGCTGGTCGGCGTGCCCGGACATATCCGGCAGATCCTGATGAGATGGAATCCCTACGTCAGGACTTATCCGACCGATCCGCTCGTCTACAAGACGACGGACGAAGGCCTGGCTCGCGTCCTCGAAGACGGGAGCGCCTGGTACGCCGGCCCGTTCGACGGCGACGCAACGCTGCTGCCGTGACGCGTCTTGAGCAGCACGCGCGACACGTCGCCATTTTGTCGCGCAGCCAATTGTCGCCCGCGCACAGAGGCGACCTCACAACTCCCGCATTTCCTGCGTTGAACTAGAGCGCCGCCAGCACGGCCTTCGCGACATCAGCGGTGCCGTTGCTGCCGCCGAACTCGAACGGCTTGATACCGCCGGCATAGACCTTGTCGACCGCGCGCTCGATGCTTGCGGCAGCTTCAGCAGCGCGCTCGAGGCCATGCTTGTCGGCGAGCCAGTCCAGCATCATCGCAGCCGACAGGATCATCGCAGTCGGGTTGGCCTTGCCCTGCCCCATGATGTCGGGCGCCGTGCCGTGACACGGCTGGAACACCGCGTAGCGGTCGCCGATGTCGGCCGACGGCGCCATGCCCATGCCGCCGATCAGACCGGCGGTGAGATCGGACAGGATGTCGCCGAACATGTTCTCGGTCACCATGACGTCGAAGTCCCAGGGGCCCTTCACCAGCGCAGCCGCAGCCGCGTCGATGTAGAGATGGTCAGCCCTGACGTCAGGATGACGCTTCGCGGTCTCGTCGAAGATGCTCCGGAAGAATGCGAACGCCTTGAACACGTTCGCCTTGTCGACGCAGGTCAGCCCGCCGCCGACGCGACCGCGCGCCTTGCGGCGTTCGGCAAGCCGGAACGAGAACTCGAACAGTCGCTCGGAAGTCCGGCGCGTGATCACCATGGTCTCGCGCGCCTCGCTGTCGGTGACGACGCCCTTGCCCATCGAGGCGAACAGGCCCTCGGTCGATTCCCGGATCACGACGAGGTCGATGCCCTTCTGATCGGCACCGACGATCGTGCTCGGCACGCCCGGGATCAACCGCGCGGGCCGCACGCCGGCATAGAGATCGAAGATCATCCGCAACTCGATCTGCGGCGCGATCTCGGTGTTGTCGGGGTAGCGCACCGACGGCAGGCCGCAGGCCCCGAGCAGGATCGCATCAGCCTCCTCGCACAGCCGGACCGTGCTCTCCGGCATCGACTTGCCGGTCTCCTTGTAATGGCCAGCGCCGGCCGGCGCCTCGGTGAAGCGGAATTTGAGGCCGGCCGAGGCCTCGATCTTGCGCAGCACTTCGAGCGCCGGCGCCATCACCTCGGGACCGATGCCGTCGCCACCGAGAACTGCGATGTGGAGTGCGTCGTTGGCGGACATGCGGATTCCTCAAGACGTCCGGGGAAAGAGCCACCTGTTATTGCGAGGAGCGAAGCGACGAAGCAATTCATGTCTCAGCAAGCGGAGGGGTGGATTGCTTCGCTTCGCTCGCAATGAGATTACGGCGTCAGCACGGCGCGGCCGACCAGCTGGCCCTTCTGCAGATTGGTCAGCGCCTCGTTCGCCTTCGCCAGCGGCATCGGCGTGACCGGGATCGCCGGAATCTTCTTGGTCCGCACCAAGTCGAGCAGCTCCTGCGTCTCGCGCAGATTACCGACATAGCTGCCCTGGATGGTGACCGCCTTGATCGGGATCAGCGGCAGCGCCCAGGGTGCGCCACCGCCGAACAGGCCGACCATCACGAGCTTGCCGCCCTTGGTCAGGCAGTCGAAGCCGAGCTGCGCGGTCTGGGCGTTGCCGACCAGATCGATCGCGGCGCGGATCGGCTGACCCGCCTTCTTGATGAGCTGCTCCAGCGCGTCGGGCGCCTTGCCGTCGACGGTGGCGAGTGCACCGGCGGCCTCGGCCGCCTCGCGCTTCCTGGCGTCGATATCGACCACGATCGCGCCCTTGCCGCCCATCGCCTTCAACAGCGAGAGCGCCATCAGGCCGAGGCCGCCGGCGCCGAAGATCACGATCGGCGTGTCGAGATCCTTCTCGACCTTCTTCAGCGCACTGTAGGTCGTGACTCCAGAGCAGGCGTAAGGCGCCGCCGTAACCGGATCGAGCCCCTTGAGGTTGAGCAGATATTTCGGATGCGGCACCGTCATGTGATCGGCATAGCCGCCGTCGCAATAGACGCCGAGCGCATTCGGCTTGATCGCGCACATGTTCTCGTCGCCGCCGAGGCAGGTCGGGCATTTGCCGCAGCCGAGCCACGGATAGGCCAGCGTGACATCGCCGACCTTGAGGCCGCCCTTGTCGGCGTCCTTCACATCCGGCCCGAAGGCTATGATCTCGCCGACCGTCTCGTGGCCCATCGTGCGCGGCAGCGAGACGCCGCGGTCCTTCAGCGACAGCGGCTTGCGGCCATGGCCGAGATCATAACCGCCCTCCCAGATGTGCAGGTCGCTGTGGCAGACGCCGGCGGCCTTCACCTTGATCAGCACCTGCGTACCGGACGGCTGCGGCGTCGGCTGATCGACCTCTTTCAAGGGGGCATTGAAATCGACGACCTGGAAACTCTTCATCGCTGTTCTCCCGAAGCTTGTTCTTGACGCTGACCTTGCCACGCCTGCCCGCCCGGGACAAACGCTCACGACCCCACTTTCGAGCAAGCCGCCATGCAGCCCGCTCGAAAGGGAAGGCCTATTCAGATCAGCGGATGATGGCAAGCCGCGAACTGGCCCGGCGCAACCAGACGCAGTTCCGGCACCTCGCCGGCACAGCGCGCATCGGCCCGCGGGCAGCGGGTGCGAAAGCGGCAGCCCGAGGGCGGCGCGATCGGCGACGGCGGCTCGCCGACCGGCACGCTCTGGGTCGGGCGGACATCCGGATCGGGCACCGGGATCGCTTCGATGAGCAGCGCGGTATAAGGATGCGCCGGCTGTGCAAACAGCTGCTCCGACGGACCAACCTCGCAGAGCCGGCCGAGATACATCACCGCGACGCGATCCGAGACCGCCTTCACCACGGCGAGGTCGTGGGCGATGAACAGCAGGGTCAGGCCGTAACGTGCCTTCATCTCCTCCAGCAGATTGAGGATCTGCGCACGGATCGAGACGTCGAGCGCGGACACCGGCTCGTCGCAGATCACAAATTCCGGATTGAGCACCAGCGAGCGGGCGATGCAGATGCGCTGGCATTGTCCGCCGGAGAATTCGTGCGGCAGGCGCCCGCTTACCAGCGCGGGATCGAGGCCGACCGCCGACAGCGCCTCGCTGACGCGCCGCCGGCGTTCCTCGGGATCCTTGACGCCCGCGATCACCAGCGGCTCGGCGACGATGTCGCCGATCCGCCGCCGGGGATTGAGCGAGGCAATCGGGTCCTGAAAGATCAGCTGCACGCGGCGGCGCATCTTGCGCAGCGCCTCGCCCTTCAGGGTGGTGAGATCGTGGCCGTCGAACAGCACCTTGCCGGAGACGGCCTGGCGCAATTGCAGCACGGCGCGGCCGAGCGTGGACTTGCCGCAACCGGATTCACCGACCAGCCCCAGCGTCTCGCCGCGCGCGATCTCGAGGCTGACATCGGAGACGGCATGGATGGTCTTGCCCCCCACCGAATATTCGACGACGAGGTTTTCCACTTTCATCAGCGGATTGGATGCGGCCTGCAACATCATGCGCCACGCCCCGCCGCGATCGGATGGAAGCAGGCATAGAGATGCTCTAATGTCTCCGCCGGACTGAGCCGCGGCTTCTCCGTGCTGCAGCGCCCGGCGGAATAGCGGCAGCGCGGCGAGAACGAGCAGCCCTTCAGCGGCCGGGTTGGATCGGGCGGCCGTCCCGAAATCGCCGGCAGCGGCGTATGCGGCGGTACGTCGAGCTTCGGCAGCGCGGCGAGCAGCGCCTCGGTGTAGGGCATCCGCATCTGCTTGAACAGGGCCGGCGTCGGCGCGCGCTCGACGACACGCCCCGCATACATCACCGCGACCTCGTCGGTGCGGCCGGCGACCACGCCGAGGTCATGCGTGATGATGATCATCGCCATATGACGGCGCTGCTGCTCGCGTGCCAAGAGATCGAGGATCTGTGCCTGGATCGTGACGTCGAGCGCGGTGGTCGGCTCGTCCGCGATCAGGAGCTTCGGCTCGCAGGACAGCGCTACCGCGATCGCGACGCGCTGGCGCATGCCGCCGGACAGCTGGTGCGGATATTGCGTCAACCGCTGCTCGGGCGCGGGAATGCCGACCCCCGTCAGCAGTTCGATGCTGCGCTGCCTGGCCTGGGCCAGATCGAGCTCGAGATGCTCCTGGATAGTCTCGATCAGCTGGGTGCCGATGGTCAGCACCGGATTGAGCGAGGTCATGGGATCCTGGAACACGACGGCGAGCGAGCGGCCGCGTAGCTTGCGCAATTTCTCCGCCGGCAGCTTTGTCAGATCCTGCCCTTCGAACATCACGCGGCCGGACAGCTTGGCCTTCTTGGGTAGCAGTTGCAGGACGGCCCGCGACAGCATGGTCTTGCCGCAGCCGGATTCTCCGACAATGCCGAGCGTCCTGCCGGCGCCGACGGCGAGATCGACATGATCGACCGCCCGCAGATTGCCGCGCGGCGTCGGCAGGTCGACCACCGCGTTCTCGACCGAAAGCAGCGCTCCGCTCATAGCGCACCTTGCCTCGGGTCGGTCAGCGCGCGGATGGTGTCGCCGATCAGGTTGAAGGAGAGCACGGTCAGGAACATCGCAATCGCCGGAATGAAGGCGAGCTGCGGCGCCACATCGAGACTTTCGCGCCCCTCCCCAATCATGCTGCCCCAGCTCGAGATCGGCGGCGGCACGCCGAGGCCGAGGAAGGACAGCGAGCCCTCGACCACGATGGTGACGGCGACGCCGAGCAGGAAGAAGGCGAGCAACGGCAGCATTACGTTGGGCAGCAGCTCGCGCAGCAGGATTCGTGCATGCGTGGCGCCGAGCGCCTGCGCCGCGATGACGAATTCGCGCCGTGCCAGCGTCAGCGTCGACGCCCGCGCCACCCGCATGAAGGCCGGAATGCCAAGCACACCGAGGATGCAGGTCAGGTTGAAGATCGACTGGCCGAGAAAGGCGGTGACCGCAAGCGCCAGGATCAGCGGCGGGAATGCCAGCAGCACGTCCATGCCGCCGACCACGAAGGATTCGAAACGGCCGCGGAAATAGCCGGCGAGGATGCCGAGCGCGCCGCCGATGGTGACACCGATCATGGGTGCGCAAAGGCCGACGATCAGCGAGATGCGGGCGCCATAGATCAGCCGCGACAATTCATCCCGGCCGAGGCCGTCGGTGCCAAGCCAGTGCTCGGCCGAAGCCGGCGCCCGCCGCTCCAGCATGTCCATGTCGGTCGGGCTCGGCAGCGGCAGCAGGTCGGCGAAGATCGCGACCGCGAACACCAGCACCATCCAGCCGATCGCGCACCAGAACAGCATGCCGAGCCGGCGCCTGCGCCGCACCGGCGTCGCTTCGGTCTCGTCGAGGCTGAGCTCAAGCGTGGCCATGGCGGATCCTCGGGTCGAGCACGGCGTAAAGCAAGTCGACGATGAAGTTCATGATCACGAAGCCCGCCGCGACCAGCAGCACCACGCCCTGCAGGATGATGAGGTCGCGGGTATAGATCGCGCCGACCAGGAGACGGCCGATCCCGGGCAAGGCGAAGATCGTCTCGACGATCACGGCGCCGCCGATCAGGCGGCCGATATTGATGCCGGTGATGGTGACGAGCGTCAGCGACGACGGCTTCAGCGCATGCACGAACAGGATACGCGACGGCTTCAGGCCCTTGGCCTTGGCGAGCGCGATATAGTCCTCCTGAAGCGCCGCGATCATGTCGGAACGCAGCACGCGCATGATGCCCGGCCATTCCGCAAGCCCGAGCGTCAACGCCGGCAGCACCATGAAGCGCAGATTGGCGACCGGGTCCTCGGTAAACGGCACGTAGCCGGTCGCCGGCAGCCAGCGCAGCTCGACCGCAAACAAATAGATCAGCAGGATCGCGGACAGGAAGGTCGGCACCGACAGCAGTCCGAAGGCCGAGCCGGTCATGAAGCGGTCGAACGCGGAGCCCGCCTTGGCGGCGCAGGCGATCGCCAGCGGCACGCCGATCGCAAGCCCGATCAGCTCGGCGAAGATCATCAGCTCGAACGAGACCGGCACGCGCTCGCTGACCGCCTGCCACACGGTCTGCCCGGTGCGGAACGACCGTCCGAAATCGCCCTGCAGGATGTGCCACAGCCAGCCGAGATAGCGCAGCCAGATCGGCTGATCGAGACCCATGTCGTGACGCAGCGCCGCGACGTTTTCGGGCGTCGCCTGGTCGCCGAGGATCACATAAGCGAGATCGCCCGGCAGCAGCGACGCGATCACGAAGGTCAGCACCGAGACGGCGATCAGCACCGGCACCAGATAGAGGAGCCTGCGCGCGACGAAGAACAGCATGAAACGCTATTCCTTCCAGGCGTAGGAGACGTCGAGCACCCCGTTGAACATCTTCGGCACGCCCCTCACCTTCGCGCTCGAGATCGCGTAGTAGGTGTTCTGGAAGGTCCAGAACCAGATCGCCTCCTTGTTGATGAGACGGCTGATCGCGCAATAATCCTCGGTGCGCTTGGCAACATCGGCCGTGGTTCGCGCATGCTCGAGCAGCCGGTCGAGCTCCGGATCGGAGAAGTTCGCCAGTGCCACCGGGCTGCCGGTGTGGAAGTTGGCGTACATCTGCGGATCGGGATCGGCGAGATCGACGATGCGCCACGGCGTGAGCTGGAACTGGCGCATGAAGGCGCGCGGCACGATCGTGGCCTGGTCGATCTGCTCGATCTCCATGTTGGCGCCGACCCGCTTCCAGAGCTGCTGCAGCACTTGGCCGACGGTGCGGCCGCGCGGCGTTGCCGATACGATCATCTTGAAATCGACCGGCTTGCCGTAGTCCTTGAGCAAGGCCTTGGCCTTGTTGACGTCCTCCGGCAGCGCGCCGTCGTCCTTGCACTTGACCCAGGAGCCGTCGCCATAGGGATTGGTGGCCGGCCGCGCCAGGCCGTTGGTGATCGCCTGCGATATCTTCTTGCGGTCGAGTGCCATCACCAGCGCCTGGCGCACGCGGACATCGTCGAACGGCGCGGCCTTGGTATTGAACGCATAGACCTGCGCGCCGGAGCCCGCATAGGAATGCACGGTCAGGCTCTTGTCCTTCTGCGCCTTGACGATGTTGTCGGCGTCGTATTCATCGTCCCAGATGACGTCGGCCTCACCCGATTGCAGCGAGGCAAAGCGCGACTGCGCGTCCGGCAGCGGCTTGAGGATGATGCGGTCGAGATACGGCTTGCCCTTGTCCCAGTAGTCCGGGTTCTTCTCCAGCACCATACGGTCGCCGGCGTTCCAGGATTTCAGGATGTAGGGACCGGTGCCGACCGGGTTGCGATTGTAATCGTCGCCCTTGGTCTTCCACGCGGTCGGCGACTGCATCACGTTGTTGGAGCTCTGGATCGATTGCGTCGCCGGGAAGTTCACCGCCGGGTCGCTGAAATTGTAGCGCACCGTGAGGTCATCGACGACGTCCACGCTCTTGATGCTGGTAATGTAGAACGCGCAGCGGCACTTGTTGGCCGGATCCTTCTGGCGGTCGAAATTCTCCTTCACCGCCTGCGCATTGAACGGCGCGCCGTCGTGGAATTTGACGCCCGGCCGCAGCTTGATGGTCCAGGTCTTGAAGTCCTCGGAATGCTCCCACGACAGCGCGAGCTTCGGCTTCGGCTCGCCCTTCTCGTCGAGCGTCATCAGCGTGTCGAAGATCGCGGCTGCCGCGGTGTTGGCCGATGTATCGTAGACGCCGACCTTGAGCGGGTCGAAGCCCGGTATGTCCAGCTCCTGGCCGACGGTGAGCGTCCCGCCCTGCTTCTGCGCATGGGCCGGTGCAGCGAACGCCGCCGCACCCAATCCCGCCACAAGAAATATGCGCGCAACTGCGTGCGCGCGCCCGGCCAGCTTCATTGATGCTCCCTCCCGAATGGGCGACGTCCGGTGTTCCGGATCATCGTGTGTCGGAAGGCAGCTTGTCCGGAATCGCCGCGCGCGACAAGACCGTAAAACGGATGAAAAGCCGCAGGGCGATCACGATGCGATCTCGCAAGCTCGCATCACAATCTCATCGACCGCTCGAGCACAGACCTAGCTGCGCGCGGTCTTTGCCGGTTGCGCTGCGAAGCCCGCGATCTGGTCGTCGGACAGGCCGATCTCCTTCAGATAGGATAATGTGTGCTCGCCGAGCGTCGACATCCGCCTGGCCGCGCCGACCGCAGCACCGGACATCCGGAACGGCAGATTGAGCACCTTGAAGCTGCCACCGCCGTCCTCGACCTCGGCCAGTGCACCGCGATGGGCGATTTGCGGATCGGCGAGCGCCTCGCGCACGGTGCGATAGGCGGACGACGGCACGCCATATTCATTGAGCGCGGCAAGACAGGCCTGCGTGCTGACCGAGCGCGACCACGCCTCGACGCCTTCCATCAGATCCGCCCAGTTCTCCCGCCGATCGGAATATTTGGCGAAGCGCGGATCGGACACCCATTCGGGTCGGCCGATCACCTGCATCAGGTTCTGGAACGTCTTCTCGCTGGCGATCGCCACCATCACGTAACCGTCGGTGGTTTCGATCGGGCCGAACATCGGACGCTGGGTCTGCTTCACCTCGAATTGCGACCACTGCAACTCGTTCAGGGTCAGGCTCAGCATCGATTCCAGCATCGAGACATCGATATGCTGGCCCTTGCCGCTGGCGGTGCGCTGATAGAGCGCAGCCGAGATCGCGCCGAAGGCATAGACCCCGGTCAACACGTCGGCGTGATAGATGCCGCAATAATCCGGCCGGCTGCGGCCCGGCTGGTAGGCGAGATGCGCCATCTCGTAGCCTGAAGCGGCATGGATCACCGGCGCGTAGGCCGGCAATTCCGCCGACGGGCCGGTCTGGCCGTAGCCGGAGATCGAGCAGAAGATCAGCTTCGGATTGATGTCGCGGATCGAGGCATAGTCGAGCTTGAGCCGCCGCATCACGCCCGGGCGGAAATTCTCCACCAGCACGTCGGCGGTCGCGATCAGCCGGCGCACGGCTTCGACGCCGGCCGGCGACTTCAGGTCGAGCACGAGGCTGTTCTTGCCGATATTGAGCTGGCCGAACGCCGTCGAGCAATGGTTGCGCACCGGCGGCCGCGTCCGCATCGTCTCGCCCTCGGCGGGCTCGATCTTGATCACCTCTGCGCCCATGTCGGCGAGCATCCGCGTGCAATGAGGTCCGGCGATCGTGGTCGAAAAATCGAGCACGCGAAGGCCGTCAAAGCCCCGTGTCAAATTCCCCTCATCGTCGGCGGCTATTGTCGTTGCCAAGGCTTCCTCCAGCTTCGTCGTTGCCGTTGTTCGGCGTCGCGAGACCCTAAAGTGAGCCGCCCTGACAGGAAAGCGTCTCGTCCAGACCGGGACCGCGGGCCGTCTTGCATTTTACTCAAAGGCAGATTGGACCCGATCTTGCATAAGCCCTGTCACGGGCTGGAACGAGGGCGCTTGTTGAAGGTCTTATTCGTCACGACGGAGATGGACGATTTCGTCCGCGTGGGCGGGCTCGGTGCCGTTTCCGCCGCACTTCCCCGGGCGCTCCGCTCCTGGAGCGACGTCAGGATCATGCTTCCAGGCTATCGGGACGTCGTCGAACAGTTCACTCACATTGAAATCGTTGGACAATGCGCAGCCCTCGCCGAGATGCCGGCCTGCACGCTCGGGCGCGCATCGACCAAAGACGGGCTGCCGGTGTACGTGCTGCTATGTCCGCAGCTCTATGACCGGCCGGGCAATCCCTATGGCGATGAGTCCGGCCGCGACTGGCCCGACAACGACATTCGCTTCGGCCGCTTTGCCTCCGCCGCTGCCGAACTTGCAGCCGGAACGCTGGACAAGAATTGGGCAGCGGACCTCGTTCACGCCAACGACTGGCAGGCGGCGCTCACACCCGCCTACCTCGCATGGCGCGAGGCGCGGATTCCGTCGATCCTGACCATCCACAATCTCGCCTATCAGGGCCTGTTTCCGCGGGACTCGCTGCGGCGGATCGGCGCACCGGAAAGCTCATTCCACATCGACGGGCTGGAGTTCTACGACAAGCTGTCCTTCCTCAAAGGCGGCCTCGTCTACGCCTCGCATCTGACCACGGTCAGCGCGACCTATGCGAGGGAGATCACGACCGCGGAGCTCGGCTGCGGGCTGGAGGGCCTGCTGCGCGTGCGCTCTGACGCCGACCAGCTGACCGGCATCCTCAACGGCATCGACGAGAGCTGGGACCCCCGCCACTGCGCGCAGCTCGCCCAGCCGTTCGGCGCCGGCGACTGGAAGGGCAAGCAGGCCAACGCCGACTATGTCCGCCGGCAGTTCGGCCTTGCGGTCTCGCGCGGGCCGATCTTCGGCCTGGTCGCGCGGCTCGTGCATCAGAAGGGCGTCGACCTCGTGCTGTCGGCCGCCGACGAGATCATCAGGGACGGCGGACAGATCGTCGTCACCGGCAGCGGCGAGCCCGCGATCGAGGACGCGCTGGTGGCCGCGCATCGGCGCCGGCCCGACGCGATCGGCGTCATCATCGGCTTCAATGATGCGCAGGCGCGCCGGATCTTCGCCGGCAGTGATTTTACCTTGATGCCGTCGCGCTTCGAACCCTGCGGCCTCAGCCAGATGTATGCGCAGCGCTTCGGCTCGTTGCCGATCGGCCACCAGACCGGCGGGCTTGCGGAGACCATCGCCGACGGCGAGACCGGCTTCCTGTTCACACAGCCATCGGCGGAATCCTTCCTCGGCGGTGTCAGGCGCGCGTTCGACGCCTATCGCGCCAAGGATCGCCTCAACGCCATGCGCGCCAGCGCGATGGCCAAGTCCTACAGCTGGGACCTGTCAGCCGCCTGCTACGGCGCGCTGTACAAGAAACTGATCATGCCGCGGGCGTCGGCGTAGGGCACCCGCCTCGCAGGCTTGTGAAGTCACCACGCTGGCATCCCAGCCGCTTTGTGACATTCGGCCTGCGCCACCGAACCCATTCGTGCGATCATGTCCGCGCCCATGGCCTTCTGCCTGGACGATCGCGCACACATAAAATTGGCAATGATGGACTTTTTGCAAAACCCAATTGCGATGGAGGAACATCATGGACGTCAACGAGGAGCGTCTTAATTCATTCATGGGAAAGATGATTGGCGATGTCGGCGCGGCGATGAACGCCTCGCTGATGCTGCTGGGCGACAAGCTCGGGCTCTACAAGGCCCTCGCGCAGCAAGGACCGATGAATGCGGCGGCGCTGGCCAAGGCGACAGGAACGGCCGGACGTTACGTTCAGGAATGGCTCTCCGCGCAGGCCGCTTCCGGTTACGTCGAGTACGACAGCGCCACCGGAAAGTTCTCGATGCTGCCCGAGCAGGCGCTCGCGCTCGCCGACGAGGACAGCCCGGTCTTCCTCGGCGCCGTCGGGAGTCTTGTCGGCGCGACGTTTCTCGACGAGCCGAAAATTACCGACGCGTTCAAGACCGGCAAGGGCGTCGGCTGGAACAAGCGCAGCGAGTGCCTATTCTGCGGCACGGCCCGGTTCTTCCGCACCAGCTACAGGCACTATCTGGTGCAGGAATGGCTGCCGGCGCTCGAAGGCGTCGTCGACAAGCTGAAGAAGGGTGCGGTTGTCGCTGACGTCGGCTGCGGCCACGGCGTCTCGACGCGGTTGATGGCGGAAGCGTTTCCGAAATCAACCTTCTACGGCTTCGACTATCATGAAGGCTCGATCCAGGCGGCGCGGATGGCTGCGAAGGAGGCGGGATTGTCGGACCGCGTCCATTTCCAGACGCATTCGGCCAAGGACTTCCCTGCCAACAAGTATGACCTGGTGTGCTTCTTCGATTGCCTGCACGACATGGGCGACCCGGTCGGCGCGCTCAAGCACACCCGCTCCACCCTCGCCGACGACGGCACCTGCCTGCTGATCGAGCCGTTCGCCAACGACCGGCTGGAGAACAACCTCAATCCGATCGGGCGCGTCTACTACGCAGCGTCGACCATGATCTGCACGCCGGCATCGCTGGACCAGGAGGTCGGGCTTGCACTCGGTGCGCAGGCCGGCGAGACCCGGCTGCGCGAGGTGGCGCGCCAGGGTGGCTTCTCACGCTTCCGCCGCGCGGCGGAAACGCCGTTCAACCTGATCCTGGAAGCTCGTCCGTAACAGCGCTCACGCGATCGGGCGGCGGTATCACACCGCCGTCCGACGCTCAGAGTGCGGTCTGATCCTTTGGCCGCGTCCTGCTACCAGTCCTGTTGCGATTGCCAGTAGTACTGGCCGCCGCGCCGGCGCGGATTGGCGGACTGAGGATTGCCATAATACGGGGAGCCGTACTGGGTCGGCGCCTGAGGATTGCCGTATTGGGGATAGCCGTACTGGGTGCCAGACTGGGGATTCCAGCTGCGCTGAGAAAAGAAGCCGAAACCGTCCCCGTCCCCGCTCGCAACCATGTCGTCGGTTTCCATCGGCCGGGTCGGCTTGCGTGTGATGAAACCGCCCTGGGGCTGGTTGCTCAGCACGGCAACGAACTCGGTGCGGTAGTTGGTCTCGGCGCTCAGCGGCTCGTCCGAGATGATGATCGACGAGCGCGGCACGGCGGTCGGCGCGATGCGATCCAGCACATCCTGCGGGATGGTGACGCGGTCGAGCGCGTCCTTGGCGTTGTCACCGTCGTCGATCGTCACCTCGGTCCAGCGCAGGCCGGTATCGTTGCGCGCCATCGCCGTGAAGATATGCGTGCCGATCGGCTGGTCCGGATCGCGAATCGTGACGGGAACCTCGATGCTTGAATCGAACACCTCGCCGCCATCCGCCCATGGTTTATGGGTGTTGCGCCGGACATAGAGCTTCTGCGTCGCGCGGCTGATGTAGACAGAGACCGGCTCGAGCGCGAGCTTCGCCTCGGTCGCCGCCTTCTGGGTGTCGGCCTTCTTGGTCTCGGCCGCCTTGGCGGCGTCCTTCGCCGCTGCCGCGGCGTCGAGCTTCGGCTTGGCGTCGCTCTGGGCCGCCTCGAACTGCGTCGTCGCTTCCGCGGCCTTGGCGGCGGCCTTCTGCTTCAAATCCTCGGCGCGCGCCTTGGCCTGGTCGGTCTTGGCATTGGCGAGCGTCTTGTCGGCGAACGCAAGCTCGGCGTCGGCACGGGTCTTGGCCCTTTCCAGCTTGCGCAATGATGCCGGCGTGAACTGTGCAGCTTCCTTGGTCGCGGCCGCGGAAGCCTTCTTGGCCTCGTCGGCCAGCCTGGCGGCATCCGCGGCTTCGCGGGACAGCGTTTCGGCACGTGCCGGAGCAGCCGCGATGGCCTGGGCGTTCGGCACGAACAGCGCGGGGTGGGTGAAATCGACCGGCGCCGGGTCGTTCGGCGCGATGATCACCCGCATCCCGATTCGCGTCCTGTCGAACAGCTTCTCGGCGAAGTCATAGGGCATCCGCACGCAGCCGTGCGAGGCCGCATAGCCGGGCAGCGGGCCGCCATGCAGCGCGATGCCGTTCCAGGTGATGCGCTGCATGTTCGGCATCCAGGCATCGTCATAGAGGGTCGAGTGGTGGTCCTTGTCCTTCTCGATCAGCGCAAAGACGCCGGCCGGGGTCTCCCGTCCCTTGACGCCGCTCGACACCGGCGCGCGGTAGATCCAGCCGTCGGCGTCGTAGAAGGTCACCTTCTGGGCCTTGATCGACACGATCGCCATGATCGGCTCGCCCGCGGCACGCGGCGCGGTCGCCTCGACCGGTGCCGCAGGGCGCTGCTGCTTTGCCGCGACGCCGCCGGTCAATGACGCAAGTGTGACCATCGCAGCGAAGGTCACAAAGGCGGGAGGCCCCCAACGCCGCATCGCTCGGGTGATTTGCGCCGTCGTCGTTCGATTTATCATGCCATTCCTCGGTCGAAATGCCTGCCCGCGCTGCGTCGATCCCTACCAGATCACGATTTTGGATTGATTAATCCACGGGACTATCGGCTCGTTCCGCCAGCAAATCACTCATATATGACGGCGCATGCATGAGGAAGGGTGCCGCGGGGCCAAACCTGCCTGCGTCATGCCGTCCGCCGCGTCTCCGGCATCACCAGCCAGATCACGAACAGCCCCAGCGCGGCGACGCCAGCCAGGCCCATGAAGGCGGTGCTGCTGCCGAGCTTGTCGCTGACATAGCCGGCCAGCACCGTGCTGAGCGACGCGCCGATACCGACCGCGGTTCCGACGATGCCCTGCGCCAGGTTGAAATGGCCGCTGCCGAACGCCACGTCGGCCACGATCAGCGGCACCATGACGCTGAAGATCGCCGCGGTGATGCCGTCGAAGACCTGCACCATGACCAGCAGATAGGGATCCCGCACCGTTGCGAACAACAGGCCGCGGATCACCAGCGAGGCGAATGCGATCAAGAGCAGCGGCCGCCGGCCCCAGGCCTGGGCCTTGCGGCCGACCGACGGCGAGCACAGCGCGACGATCGCCTGCGGCACGATGATGCAGGCCGCGATCAGAACCGGCGCCCATTGACTCGACCGTGACGTCACCACGCCCGCCATCAGCGGCAGCATCGCGGCATTGGCGAGCTGGAACAGCATCATCGCGCCGGCAAAGATCAAGAGCGACCGCTGTCGCACCAGACCGACGATACTGGTCGCTCGTTTGTCGGGAACCTCGCGCTTCACCTCACCATGGGCCTGCGCGATGTCGATCTCCCGCTCGCGGATCCGCGCCAGCGACAGCAACGTCGGGATCGCGAGCATGAAGGTCACGAGAAACACCGAACGGCTCGACAAGAAATAGCCGCAGGCGCCCATCAGCGCCGCGGCCGAGCCGCTGCCGAGCGAAGCGAAGCGCGCATTGCGGCCGAGCCGCTCGCCGATCGCCGCCGGCCCGACCAGGCCGAGGCTGATCGCGGCGATCGCCGGACCCAGCACGCAGCTTGCGAGCGCGTGTAGTGTCGCGGCGAGCGTCACCACCGGAAAGATTGGCCAGAGCGCGTAGGCCAGCGCGGCGGCGCCGATGGCGGCCACCGCCCAGCCCGCGACGACCCGCTCCGAGCGCGCCGCATCGACGATCGCGCCGCCGGGCACCTGGCCCAAGAGGCCGATGATGCCGCCGATCGAGAGCACGAAGCCGATCTCGACCTGGGTCCATTTCTGCGTCGTCAGGTAGACCGCGATGAACGGGCCGAAGCCGGTTTGCACGTCGGCCAGGAAGAAGATGAACCAGTCGAGCCCGCGCTGGCTTTCGAGCGACGGCGCTCGTGGTTCCTCCGGACCGGGCCGATCAGGCACGAGCGGCACAATTTTGGTGCCGCCGGCTGATCGCTCGCCACGACCGTCGCCAACCGTCTCGAAAGAAGAGTTCGGACGCGCGACCAGCTTGAGCCCCCTAATGCTCGTAATCCCATGGATGGAGATTGCCGGCCGCGCCCAGCACGATCAGCGGCGTATCTTCCTTGTATTCCGGCGCAGCGCTGACCTGCTGCTTGTTCAGGTCCAACGTGATGCTATCGCTCTTGCTGGAAACGCCGGCGAAACGCAGTGCGTTCCAGTCGACCACGATCTTGCGGCTGCCGACGCCGAGGAAGCCGCCGAAATCGATCACGGCGGCACGGACCTTGCCGTCGCGGTCGACGATGACGTCGACGATGCGGCCCATGTCCTCATTGGCGGAACTGCGCACGTCGCGCCCGAGAATGCCGTGCGCATCGCGCGCGCCGATCACGGTCACCGAAGGCGGCGGCGACTGCTCCTTGGACGGTTCCTTGGCCTGCTCCTTCGGTGCAGCGGCTGCTGGCGGCGCAGGAGTTGCTGGCGGCGCCTGGGCTTCGTCGTCGGCGGCGCGAACCCCCGCGCATGTCAGCAGCACCGCTCCAACCAGCATCACCATGATCCTCGGACGCATATACCTCTCCCCGCGATTTCGCGCGCGCGTGCCGTGCGACAACGCTCAATGCGTCAGCACGATCGACACCTGGATCTGGCCGCGCGTGCGCAACACTTCGAGTGACACCTCGCCGTCGTGGCGGCGCAGCCGCAAATCGACGCTGGACGCGCCGAGCCTGAGGTCGCGCAGCACCACGTCGTTGAGGAATTCCGGCAGCCGCGGATCGCGCAAGCGGATCTCGCCGCGCCCGATGTCGAACTCAAGCCCGAGCGCGGCCTCCAGCAGCGTGAACGGCGTCGCGCTGGCCCAGGCCTGCGGTGCGCAGGCCACCGGATAAAGCACCGGGCCGCGCCGGCGCTCGCGGCGGAAGCCGCAGAAAAGTTCGGGCAGCCGCCGCAGTTCCATATAGCTCGCGGCATCGAACAGGCCCTTGAACAGATGCGCGACCGAATGCTTCAGGCCGTAGCGGGCAAATCCGAGTGCGATCAGCGCATTGTCATGCGGCCAGATTGAGCCGTCGTGATAGGACATCGGGTTGTAGCGCGCTTCGCCTACGGCGACGGTGCGGATGCCCCAGCCCGAGAAGAATTTCGGGCTCATCAGGTCGGCGGCAACCCGCCGCGCACGGTCTTCCCGCACTATGCCGGAAAACAAGGTTTGTCCGGCATTCGATGTACGCACCTTGCACGGCTGCTTGGCGCCATCGAGCGCGAGCGCATAGGTGCCGAGCTCCTCGCACCAGAACGCCGCCTCAAACCGCTCGCGCAGCCGCTCGGCCTCGGCATCGAGCCTCAAAGCCTTGTCCGCGAAGCCGAGCTTGCGCGCCGCACGGGCGGCAAGCTGCTTGCCGGCGAACACATAGCCCTGCACTTCAGCCAGCGCGATATTGCCCTCGGCGAGTGTGCCGTCGGCGTGGAAGATGGCGTCAAAGGAGTCTTTCCAGCCCTGGTTCCGCAGCCCTTCCTCGGTGGCGCGCTGATACTCGACGAAACCGTCGCGATCGGGATCGCCCGGGCCGTCGATCCATTGCAACCCCGCCTCCACCGCCGGCCACAACTCACGCAACGTCTCAACGTCGCCGGTGCGCTCCAGATAGAGCCCGGCCAGCAGCACGAACAGCGGGGTCGAATCGACGCTGCCGTAGTAATGCGCGAACGGCACCTCGCGCAGCGCGGCCATCTCGCCGCCGCGCATCTCGTGCAGGATCTTGCCCGGCGCGGCATCGGACAGCGGATCGACCGCCTTGGCCTGGAACAGCGCGAGCCGCTTCAACACGCCCTTGGCGATCCGCGGATCGACCCACAGCATCTGCAGCGCCGTGATCAGCCCGTCGCGGCCGAACGTCGTCGAATACCAGGGGATGCCGGCATAGGGATAACGGCCCTGCGGCGTCTCCGTCATCAGCATGTTGAGGTCGGCCATCGCCTGGCACAGCACCTCGTTGAAGATGTTGTTCGAGGTCTCGATGCAGGCCGCACCGGCCGTCGAATTTCGCATCTCCCGGCGATGCGCCAGCAGCCCGCGGAAGAACGGCACCGGCTTCTGCATGATCGGCTTGTTGCAGGACACCGCCACGAACAGCGACGTCACCTGCCCCGGCTCAAGCTCGAAATGATAGGTCGCGGCGTTGACCGCCAGCCGCGTCGGCCGCGGATCGAAATGCAGCGCCGTGATCCGCGTCTGCTCGTCGAGGCCGCAATATTCCAGCACGACGTCGGTCGGGCCCAGCAGCTTGCTCGAGCCGATGCCACGCCGCGGCCGCCGCTCGCCGCGCACCTCGAACAGGTCAGCAAAATCATTGTCGAACAGCAACGTGAGATCGAAGCTCGCGGCATCATCGCCGTGGTTCTGCAGGCCGATGCGCTGATAGGCGGTGCCCCGCCACAGGAAGATCGAGCGCACGATGTGCAGCGTGTCCTTCTGCAAGGTCAAGCGGCCGTCGCGATAGACGTCGGAATTGGTGAGATCGACCGTCAGTGCCGAATTGTCGTCGCGCATGTTGGAGCCGAGCAGGAGCGGCTGTACGTCCTCCAGTACCATTTCCAGCCGCGCGAGGTAGCGCGTATCGGCATTGAACAGGCCGTCCGGGCCGCCGGCCGAGGCGCCGATATCGCCATGGCTGTCGAGCACGATGAAGGTGTCGTCATGCTTGAGCGAGCGCCGCGGCCGCGCCGCGGGCCCGGTCATCGGAATGTAGAACGGCGATTCGGCGACGTGCTCAGTGATGCGAGCAGTGATGATCTGCGTGACGACGTCAGCTGCCATCTGAACCTCTGGCGACTTTGCTAGCTTGAAGCTTGGCCCGTATCTCGGCTCGAACGAACGCACCGGAACGCAACAACGCGCTTGATGACGCGGAGTCAGGCCGCGCTGGTGGAGAGGCGGCCCATTTCGCGCGCGATCAGGTCGCGGTAGGGACCCCTTCCCTTCACGAGGATATCGGGCGGACCGTCCTCGACGATCCGGCCGCCCTGCAGCACGAGCACGCGGTCGAAGCTGCGCAGCGTCGCGAGGCGGTGCGCGATCGCCACCACCGTACGCCCGCGCATCAGCCGCGACAATGCCTCGCGAATCGCCTCCTCGGAGTCCGCATCGAGCGCCGCCGTGGCCTCGTCGAGCAGCAGGATCGGGGCGTCCTTCAGGAAGGCGCGCGCGATCGCGATCCGCTGGCGCTGGCCGCCCGAGACCTTGACGCCGCGGTCGCCGACGATGGTGTTCATGCCCTCGGGCAAGGTCTCGATGAAGTCGCAGCGCGCCGCGATCGCCGCCCGCCGCACCTCGTCGTCGGTGGCATCCGGCCGGCCGTAACGGATGTTCTCCAGGATCGAACGGTGGAACAAGGAAATATCCTGCGGCACCACCGAGATCGCCGCGCGCAGGCTCTGCTGGGTGACGCGGGAGATGTCCTGGCCGTCGACCGTGATGTTGCCCTGCTCGACGTCGTAGAAGCGCTGCAGAAGGGTAAACAGTGTTGACTTGCCGCCGCCGGACTGGCCGACCAGGCCGACCCGCTGTCCGGGCTGGATGCGCAGGCTGAAACGCTCGAACACCTGCAAGCCGCCGGGATAGCGGAACGAGACATTGTTGAAGGCGATCGCCGCGCCGCTCTTCACCAGCACCTCGGCTTCCGGATGATCCTTCAGCTCGTGCGGCTGCAACAGCGTCGCCAACGCCTCGGTGAGGCGGGCAACATGCTGGGTGACGTCGACCAGCGCAACGGCAAGATCGCGGGTGGCGCTGAGGATCGAGATGCCGAGGGTGCAGACCAGCACGACGTCGCCGGTGGTCGCTGCGCCCTGCTGCCAGAGATTGAGAGCCCAGGCCAGCATCGCGATCGTCAGAATGACGGTCACGGCAGCGTGAACGAGGCGGAGCTTTTCGAGATAGCGCAGGGAACGGCCGCGCGCGACGAGTTCTCGATTGACTGTCGCGTCGAAGCGGTCGTGCTCATAGCCGAGGCCACAGAACGCGCGGACCAGCGGCAGATTGTTGATGACGTCGACCATTTCGCCATCAACGGCCGCCGCCCTGTTGGCGAAATCGTCATGCAGCGGCCTGCCGGCGGCCGCCATGCGGAACATGGCCACCACCATGGTTCCCGCGATCAGGATCAGCACTGCTGACATTGTCACGCTAACGGTTCCAACCAGGGTGATCGCCGCGAAGGTCGCGATGCAAGGCGGCAACACATTCCATACGAACATGTTCTCGACGGTGTAGACCGCGTTCGACGTCGCCGTGATCCGGCTGGTCAGCATGCCCGGCAGCCGGTCCGTGAAATAGCTCGGCGCGTGGCCGGTGAGATGGCGGAACATATCGCGGCGAAGATCGCCGCTGACGCTGACGAAGGTGTAGCTCGCGGTCCAGCTCGCGATCCGCCACAGGAAGTTGTCGGCTGCGATCAGCGACATGAGCAGGGCGAATGCCAGCCATACGCCATTCGCGGACGATGGTCCGGCCGACAAGGCATCGACCAGGTTCTTCACGCCGTATTGCGTGCCTACCGAGCAGGCAACCGCCGCGACGACGGCCGACAAGATGACGACATGCGACGGAAGCCGCCGACGCAGATAGCGCAGCACGAAGGGAAGGGGGCGGTGCGCATAACCTGACAGATGGTCCATGACGTCCTGCAAAACCTGTTGAAGGTGAACGAGAAAGTTTTAGTCGAAGCTCTCGCGCACGATGACGTGAAGGGCGGCGGTGGGATCCATGATGCAGCCATCACTGCGCGACAATTTTGCAACGCTGGCGTCGGCAAAACCGTGTTGGAGCGAGATGGCATCAGCAAGACCACAGTGTGATGGAAGAAAGAAGCGGCAGATCTCCCACACCTAAGGAACCTCGCACGTGCGAGAACGTTCCCGTCCTTGGCATGTCGGTGCCATCAGAGGGCTGAGGGTTCATCCACATCGCAAACAGGAGACGGAGAAATGCGCATCGCGCAGGTTGCCCCGCTGACAGAGGCTGTTCCCCCCAAGCTCTACGGCGGCACCGAACGGGTCGTGCACTGGCTGACCGAAGAACTTGTAACACTTGGACATGACGTGACGTTGTTCGCCAGTGGCGATTCCCAGACCTCCGCGAAACTCGATGCGACCTGGCCGAAGGCACTGCGGCTCGACGGCTCCGTCCGCGACCCCAATGCGCTGCACATGGTGATGCTGGAGCGTGTGCGGCAAAAGGCCGACGACGACGAATTCGACTTCCTGCATTTCCATCTCGACTACTATCCGTGGTCGGCATTCGCGCGGCAGCCGACGCCGTTCGTGACCACGCTACACGGACGGCTCGACCTGCCGGAGCACCAGCCCGTCTTCAACACCTTCTCCAAGATGCCGGTGATCTCGATCTCCAACGCTCAGCGGCGGCCGGTGCCGCAGGCGCACTGGGTGCGCACCATCCATCACGGCCTGCCGGAGAACTTGCTGACGCCGCAACCGGCCAAGCAATCCTATCTCGCCGTACTCGGGCGCATCGCGCCGGAGAAAGGCGTCGATCGCGCGATCAAGATCGCAACCCGCTGCGGTATCCCGCTGAAGATCGCAGCCAAAGTCGATCGCGCCGACCAGGAATATTACGACGAGTTGATCAAGCCGCTGATCACCAACAATCCGCTGATCGAGTTCATCGGCGAGATCAGCGACCGCGAGAAGCCGGATTTTCTCAGCGGCGCAATCGGGCTGCTGGTTCCAATCGACTGGCCGGAGCCGTTCGGCCTCGTGATGATCGAAGCGATGGCCTGCGGCACGCCCGTCATCGCCTATAACCGCGGTTCGGTGCCCGAGATCATCGAGGATGGCCTGACCGGCTTCATCGTCGAGGACGAGATCAGCGCGATCTCCTCGGTCGGCCGGCTTTCGACGCTCAACCGCGAAGCGATCCGCAAGCAGTTCGAGACCCGCTTCACCGCGCGCCGCATGGCGCTCGACTATCTCGCCGCCTATCGCAGCCTGATGGAAGCCAAGCCGCGCTTCAAGCTGGTGGCGAGCGCGGAATAGCCGTTGCAGCGGCCGATCGAATGATCTGGCGGGCCGGCCGGCACCCCTGTGCCGGGCCGGCGGGCCATTCGATTATCAATAATACCGCCGCATCCGGCGACAACTCCCATGCAGCGAACGCGCGTCGCGCGATTGCTGCGACGCACCAGTCGCAACGCGCTTCCCCCGCGACCCCGGCCGATATCGCCTTTGCGATTGCCGAATTACGTGTTCTTATGCGCCCCGCTTGAGCAAAAAATAATAAGCGCGCGGACGGAGCAACCGTGCCGCCGTCGCACAGGGGAACGCCATGACAGGGGACCGCAAGCCGTCGGCCATTAATAATGCCGCACCGACCAAGGCCTTACGGACAAAGCTGACCCGCCGCAAGTTCCTGGTCAAAACCGGCGGCGTGCTCGCGGCTGGCGCATTTGGCGCCATCCCGCTGCGCGGCTGGGCCGCCGACCCGATCAATATCGGCGCGCTCTATCCGAGCACCGGCAGCATGGCGCAGATCGGCGTCGGCTGCGTTGCAGCAGCCAAGCTCGCGGTCGACATGGTCAACGAGTCCGGCGGCATCAAGTCGCTCGGCGGCGCCAAGCTCAACCTCATCGTCTCCGACGTGCAGAGCGACACCACGGTGACGCGCACCGAGACCGACCGGCTCATCACCGGCAACAAGTTGTCGGCGATCCATGGCTGCTACGCCAGCGCGCTGACCTTGATCGCAAGCGAAGTCTGCGAGCGCGCCCGGGTTCCGATCATCACCGGATCGAGCTCCGACCAGCTCAACAAGGGACGCACCTACACGTTCACGCCGTTCGCGCGCGCCTCGCAATTCGCCAAGGCGCAGCTGCAGATGGCCAAGCTGGTCAGCGAGCAGCCCAAGGTCGCCGTCATCTTCGAGAACACCGCATTCGGCACCTCGACCTCGAATGGGCTAAAGGAGCTCGCGCCCGCCGAAGGCGTCGAGATCGTGATGTTCGAGCCCTACTCGGCCGGCTTCACCGACGCGAGCCCGCTGATCAACAAGGTCAAGGCCTCCGGCGCCAACGCGCTCTTCTCGCTGTCCTATCTCAACGACCTCATCCTGATCGTGCGCACGGTGAAGCAGGTCGGGCTCAACATCGCGATCAATGGCGGCTCGGGCGGCTTCGTGATGCCGGACTTCTACAAGAATGTCGGCAAGGCCGCCGAAGGCCTGCAGGGCGTGGCGCACTGGAACCACGACGTCAACGACGATGCGCAGAAGGTCAACGCCGAGTTCAAGAAGCGCACCGGCGAGTTCGCCTTCGAATATGCCGGCGGCCTGGTCGCGCAGACCTTCATGCTGGCCGACGCGCTGGAGCGAGCCGCCTCCGCCGATCCCAAGAAGGTGCGCGAAGCGCTCTCGACGCTCGACGTCTCCTCGGGCTACGCGGCGATGGCCCCGGGCGGCAAGGTGAAGTTCGGCCCCGACGGCAAGAACGTCTATGGCCGTCCGGTCGGCGTGCAGTGGCAGAACGCCGATCTCGCCAGCATCTTCCCCAAGGAAGACGCCCGCGCCCCGCTGATGAAGACCTGAACGGCGGTCGCATCGCATGTGGGAGACACTGGCCCAGGCTGTCATCAACGGCCTGCTCATCGGCGGCATCTACGCGCTGGTCAGCATCGGCGTCACGCTGATCTTCGGCGTGGTCAAGATCGTCAACTTCGCCCAGGGCGAGTTTGTGATGATCGGGATGTATATCTCGTTCTTCCTCGCCACCCAGTTCGGCATCGATCCGCTGGTCTCGCTGGTCGTCTCGATGCCGGTGCTGTTCCTCGCCGGCGTCCTGATCCAGCACTTCCTGATCCGCAGGGTGCTCGGGCCAAACGACATGCCGCAGATCTTCCTGACCTTTGCGCTGTCGCTGCTGCTGCTCAATCTCTCGCTGATGCTGTTCAGCGCCAATTACCGCACCGTCCATACCTCCTATTCGGATGAAGCGTGGCACATCGGCGAGCTGTACATTCCCGTGGCGAAGCTGATCGCCTTTGCGGTCGCGATGGCACTCAGCGGGCTGCTCTGGGTGTTCCTGCACACCACCGATCTCGGCCGCGCTATGCGCGCGGCGTCGCAGAACCGCGACGTCGCGATGCTGATGGGGATCAATCCGAACCGCGTGTTCGCGGTCGCGTTCGGCACCGCGCTGGCGCTCGCCGGTGCCGCCGGCTCGCTCTTGATGCCGTTCTATTCGGCCTATCCGTTCGTCGGCCAGGTGTTCGTGCTGATGGCGTTCGTCGCCGTCGTGATGGGTACGCTCGGCAATGTGATGGGCGCGCTGGTCGCGAGCCTGATGATGGGCGTGGCGGAATCGCTCGGCATCCAGTTCGTCGGCGCGGACTCTGGCTTGATCGTGGTGTTTTCGCTGCTGCTGTTGACGCTTGCCTTCAGGCCGAGCGGCCTCGGCGCCAGGAGGGGCCGCTGATGCAGACCTCAGGCAACATGAAATGGCTGTGGCTGGCGATCGGGGCCGTCGTCATGCTCGTCCTGCCCCAGCTCGTCACCTCGTCGTTCGCGATCGATATCTTCATCCGCATCCTGCTGTTCTCCTTCATCGGCGTCGCCTGGAACCTGATGGGCGGTTATGCCAAGCAGCTGTCGCTCGGGCACGCCGCCTATTTCGGGCTTGGCGCCTACACCTCGACCATCATGCAGGTGAACTACGGCGTCTCGCCCTGGATCGGGATGGTCGCGGGCGGCGGGGTCGCGATGCTGGCGAGCCTGCCGATCGGCTGGCTGTGCTTTCGCCTGCGCGGCCCCTATTTCACCATCGCCACCATCGCGACCGCCCAGGTGCTGATGCTGATCTTCCTCAAATTCCGCGATTTCGCCTGGGGCGCCGAAGGCACCACGATCCCGAACCTCGGCAGCGCCCCGCTGATGATGCAGTTCGAGGAGAAGTCGTCGTACTACTACGTCGTGCTGGGCTTGCTCGTGGTCGGCCTGTGGATCACACACCAAATCGAGAAATCCTGGATCGGCTACTACCTCGTCGCGATCGGCGAGGATGAGGATGCGGCCGAGGCGATCGGCGTCAACGCACCGAAGGTCAAACGCGACATCTACATGATCAGCGCGTTCCTGACCGCGCTCGCCGGCACCTTCTACACCCAGTACATCTACTTCATCGATCCCGCGACCGCGTTCAGCTTCAGCGTCTCAATCGAGGCCGCGCTGGTCTCGATCGTCGGCGGCATCGGCACATTGTGGGGCCCCGTGATCGGCACCGTGCTGCTGGAGACCACCTCCGCGCTGCTGCAAAGCTGGCTCGGCAGCTCGGTCGGCGGTATCCAGCTCACGGTCTACAGCCTGATCCTGATGGCGGTGATCCTGTGGCGGCCGACCGGGCTGATCGGGTTTGCGACCGACATCTACCACCGCACCATCCGGCGCAAGCCGGCACGCGCCTGAGGTCGTTGCGATGGCGGAAGCACTGGTCATCAAGAGTCTCAGCAAGCGCTTCGGCGGCCTGCGCGCGGTGCAGGACGTCAG
Organism: Bradyrhizobium sp. 41S5; assembly: GCF_011516665.3. Lineage (NCBI taxonomy): Bacteria > Pseudomonadati > Pseudomonadota > Alphaproteobacteria > Hyphomicrobiales > Nitrobacteraceae > Bradyrhizobium > Bradyrhizobium sp. 41S5. The sequence goes on from NZ_CP083721.1 coordinate 6,172,926, forward strand.
CTTCACGGTGCAGGAGAACGAGACGGTTGCGCTGATCGGGCCGAACGGCGCGGGCAAGACCACGAGCTTTCATTTGATCACGGGATTTCATCGCCCAGACTCCGGCTCGGTGCTCGCCTTCGGTCACGAGGTCGTGGGCCTCAGGCCGCATGACGTCTGCGCACTCGGCCTTGCCCGCACCTTCCAGGTGGCGAAGCCGTTCGGCGCGATGACGGTGCTGGCCAACGTGATGACCGGCGCCTTTCTGCGCGACCGCCATGTCGCAGCCGCGCGCAACAAGGCGCTCGAGGCGATCGAGTTCGTCGGCCTCGGCGCCAAGGAACAGACGCCGGCCAAGGACCTCACCACCATCGACCAGCGCCGGCTGGAGATGGCCCGCGCGCTGGCGACGCAGCCACGGATCCTGCTGCTCGACGAGGTGATGGCCGGCCTCAACCCGGCCGAAATCGACCAGGCGGTCGCACTGGTTAAGAAACTCTCGGCGCGCGGCCTGACCATCGTGATCGTCGAGCACGTGATGCGCGCGATCATGGCGGTGGCCCGTCACATCGTGGTGCTCGACCACGGCCAGAAGATCGCCGAGGGCACGCCGAAGGAGATCGTGGAGAACCCGGAAGTGATCCGCGCCTATCTCGGCTCCTACGTGCATCCACCGGCGCAGGGCGACGCTCATGCTTGAGCTCTCCAGCGTCAGCGCCAGCTACGGCTCGGTCCCCGCCATCACCGACGTCAGCATTTCCATTGGCGAAGGCGAAGCCGTCGGCCTGCTGGGGGCCAACGGCGCCGGCAAGAGCACCACGCTGCGCGCCGTCTCCGGCCTCGTCAAACTGTTCGCAGGCAAGGTCACTTTCGATGGCGTCGACCTCGCGACGCTGCCGCCCTACCGGATTCCCGAACTCGGCATCGCGCACGTCCCGGAAGGCCGTCAGGTGTTTCCGGAAATGACCGTGCAGGAAAATCTCGAGATCGGCGCCTATACGCCGAAGGCAAAGGCGGATCGCGCACGCACGATGGAGCTCGTCTACAGCATCTTCCCGCGGCTTGCCGACCGCAGGAAGCAGCTCGCCGGCACCATGAGCGGCGGCGAGCAGCAGATGGTCGCCGTCGGCCGCGGCCTGATGCTGAAGCCGCGCCTGCTGATGCTGGACGAACCTTCGCTGGGCCTGGCGCCTGTCATGACCGACGTGACCTTCGAGAAGATCGGTGAGATCCACAAGATGGGCACCGCGATCCTCTTGGTCGAGCAGAATGTCAGCCGCGCGCTGTCGCTGGTGCAGCGCGCCTATGTGCTGGAAAGCGGCAATGTGATCATGCAGGGCTCGAGCGCCGAACTCGCCAACAACAAGCAAGTGCAGGCGGCGTATCTCGGGATTTGAGGCATCGTCCGCCAACCCGTCATCCTGAGGAGCGCGAAGCGCGTCTCGAAGGATGCACGGCCGGACCGTGGCCGTCGACCCTTCGAGACTCGTGCAAGAGCGCGCTTCTCAGAATAGCGGTTGTAATTCGGCACGTGGCTCTACGTCACCACCGTCCGCTTCGGCTCGACGATCGCGAACATCCGCGGGAATTCATCCATCAGCATCATCAACTCACCGAGCCGCGGCGGCTCGCCGGACGCTTTGATCTTGCCGGCGCCGACGGCTTCCGGGAACGTGGTCAGCTTGGCGATCACCTCATCCAGCACGCTGCGCGCCAGAGTGAAGCTCGCATGCGCATCGGCGGCCTGCGCGCCCTTGACGTAAGTCAGCGCCGAGTTCTCGAGATTGAGGATGAAGCTCTCGCCCGTGTCGGTAAAATTCCAGTTCAGCACGATCCGCTTGCCCTCGGCCTTGGGGCCGTTGAGGCGGATGCCGAGCACGTCCCAGAGCTGCTCGGTGCGGAGCGCAGCGAGCGTCTCGCGCGGCATCGGCGAGCGCGGCGGCGTCTTCGGCATGCCCTGCCGCAGCTCCTGGGCACCGAACAGATAAGCGTTGCGCCAGGTCGAGCTCTCGGCGGCATAGCCGAGTTGCTCGAACGTATCGGCCAGCAATGCGCGGGCCGCCTGGTTGTCGGGCTCGGCGAACACGAGGTGGCTGACGGCCTGCGCCACGAAGCGGAATTCACCCTTGGCGAAATCGGCGGTGGCGCGTTTAAGGATCGCGTCGGCGCCGCCCATATATTCCACATACTTCTTGCCGGCCTCGACCGGCGGCAAGGAATCGAGATTGACCGGATTGGCGTCGTACCAGCCGAGATACTTCTGATAGATCGCCTTCACATTGTGCCTGATGTGGCCGTAATAGCCGCGGCCGTGCCAGGCACCTTCGAGGCTCTGCGGCAACCGGATCGTCTCGGCAATCTCGGCCGCGTTCAGGCCGTGGTTCATCAGCCGGATGGTCTGGTCATGCGCGTATTTATACAGGTCCCGCTGCTGGCGGATCATGGTGTCGATCCGCTCCCGCCCCCACACCGGCCAATGATGCTGGCCGCACATCGCCTCGGCCTTGCCGCCCCACATCTGCAGCGCCTCGCCGAGATATTTCGACCAGGCCAGCGCATCACGCACATCGGCGCCGCGGAACGGCAACAGATTGTGGAAGTTGTGCGTGCAGTTCTCCGCGAGGTTCAAGAGCTTGTAGCGCGGAATGAAGAGATGCATCTCCGCCGGCGCTTCGCTGTTCGGCGCCATCTGGAACTCGAACTCGACGCCGTCGATCACGCGCTTGTCGCCAGTTGCGATGATCAGATCGGTCGGCCGCAGCAGCGCCACACCGCCCGCCGCCATGGTCTTGCCGAGACCGCAATCGACCTGGCCGCGCACGCCCTTGGCGAGGAACGGCCCGAACTGGTATTGCGCGCGGCGCAGCATCGCGGGACCTGCGATGATGTTCTCGGAGACGGCGTGCTCCATGAAGAAGTTCGGCGCGATGATCGGAACGCCCGCCGCCAGCATGGCGTCGTCGAGCACGCCGCGCGCGCCGCCCCAATGGTCGGTATGGGTATGGGTGAAGATCACGGCGGCGACCGGCCGTTTGCCGCGATGCTGGAAGTACAGTTCCATCGCGGCGCGCGCGCCCTCGATCGAGGTCAGTGTGTCGACCACGATGACGCCCTTGTCGCCCTCGATCAGTGTCATGTTGGCAATGTCGAGCCCGCGCACCTGGTAGACGCCCGGCACCACCTCGAACAGGCCGTGATGCATGTTGAGCCGCGACTGCCGCCACAGGCTTGGATCGACGGTCGCAGGCGCCTTCTCGTCGGAGAGGAAGCCGTAAGGCTCGAGGCTCCAGACCACCCTGCCCTGGGCCGAGGTGACGCGCGCGTTCTCGATGGTGCCGAGGAAGCCGCGCGCGGCGTCGTCGAAATCCCTGGTGTCGGCGAACGGCAGCGCTTTCAGCGTGGCTTCGTGCTGCGCGATGACCGGCGCGGACGCCGCCTTCGGAAGTTCATGCGACGTCTCACCTGCGGTTGTCTGGGTCATTACTCAAGCACTCCCTCGTTTGGCGAAGATCAGTCCCGGTCGCGGATTACTCAGCGGAATTGCACGCCTTCGAACTGGCCGTTGCGGCGCCAGCCATCGATGTATTTGAAGTAGGCCAACGCGCCCGCCGGATAGCCGACATTGAGCTTGGCGGCAGGCCCGGGCTCGCGTCCTTCATTGTTGTAGTAGCCGGGCGTGCAATCCGGCCCACCGATCATCCGGCCGACCGCGGTCAGCAGCAGCTCGACCCAGCGATCCTCGGCTTCCTTGCTGACTTCGATTTCCTTGAAGTCATTGTCCTGCGCATGAGCGACCATCAAGGCGATGGTCCGCGCCGCTTCCGTCAGGTTGTGCGGCACGTTGGAGATGAGGTTGGCGCCCTGGGTCGGCTGCACGAAGAACACGTTGGGGAAGCCATGCACGTGAATGCCGTGCTTGGTACGCATGCCGCCGGACCAATGCTCCGACAGCTTGATGCCGTCGCGGCCGGTCAGATCGAAGCCCGCGCGCCGGCGATATTCGGTCCCCACCTCGAAGCCAGACGCATAGATGATGCAATCGAGCTTGTATTCCTTGCCCGCGACGACGATCCCGTTCTCGGTGATCTCCTCGACACCCTTGCCGTCGGTATCGATCAAATGGGTGCCCGGCGTGTTGAACGCCTGAAGATAGGCGTCGTGGAAGCATGGTCGCTTGCAGAGTTGGCCGTACCAGGCCTTGAGGTTCTTGGCGGTCTCGCGATCACCGACGATGGTGTCGACCCGGTTGCGGATCTCCTCCATCTTCTCGAAGTCGGAGTCCTCGAACACCGCCCGCATGTTCTCCACGGTCCGCTGCTCGCGCGGCAGCAGCATGACCTTGGCGCGGATCCGTTTCGACAGGTCGGTCCAGCCGTCCTGCACCAGATCTTCCTCGGCCGATCCGCCGGCCTGGTTGGCGGTGAAATTCTCCAGCCAGCGCTGTTGCCAACCCGGCGTCGCGATATCGGCAAACCAGTCCGGATCGATCGGGCCGTTGCCGCGCACGTCGACCGACGATGGCGTGCGCTGGAACACGTAGAGCTCCTTGCAGGCACGCGCGAGGTGCGGAATGCACTGCACCGACGTTGCGCCGGTGCCAATGATGCCGACGCGCTTGTCGGCAAGCTTCGTCATCAACCCGCCCTGAGGGTTTCCACCGGTGTAGTCGTAGTCCCAGCGGCTGGTGTGGAACGAGTGACCCTTGAAGCGCCCGATGCCGGGAATGCCGGGCAATTTCGGCACATGCAGCGGGCCGGTGCCGATGCCGACATATTGCGCGGTGAAGGCGTCACCCCTTGTGGTGCGGACGATCCAGCGCGATTGCGCCGCGTCCCAGTCGAGGCTCGTCACCTCGGTGTGAAACAGCGCGTTGTCGTAGAGATTGAACTGCCGCCCGATCCGCTGGCAGTGCGTCAGGATTTCCGGCGCATGCGCGTATTTCTCCGTCGGCATGTGGCTGGTCTCTTCGAGCAGCGGCATATAGACCATCGACGCGGTGTCGCACTGCGCGCCCGGATACCGGTTCCAGTACCAGGTGCCGCCGAAATCGCCGCCCTTCTCGACGATGCGGACATCCTTCACCCCGGCCTCGGTCAGCCGCGCCGCGGTGGCGAGGCCGGCAAAGCCGCCGCCGATGAAGGCGAAGGTGACGTGGTCGGTCTTCGGCGCGCGCTCCACCACCGGCGTATAGGGATCGTCGAGATAATGCGCGAGCTGACCCTTGATCTGCAGATACTGGTCATTGCCGTCAGGACGCAGCCGCTTGTTGCGCTCCTCCCGATATTTCAGGCGCAGCCGCTCCTTGTCGATCGCGGCGGGCTTTGCGTCTCGGGCTTGCTCGGTCATCGTCATCGGAAGGGCGCCTCGTTTCAGGAAGATTTAGTGGACACTCTAGCGCCGCTCAGGCGGGATGTGCAGCAAGATAGGGCGAATTGGCGATCGACCAGTCCGGCATCGGCTCCATCCGGAAGATCTGCCGCAGATGCACCTCGTCGGGCCCGTCGCCTATCCGCAGCAGCCGTCCCCACGCCAGCGCCTGGTGGATCGGCGTATCGTCGGAGCCGCCCATCGCACCGAACACCTGCATCGCGCGGTCGGCGATCTTTTGCAGCATCGCGGGCACCGCGACCTTGATCAGCGAGACGTCGCGCCAGGCGCCGTGATGGCCGGCCTGATCGAGCCGCCAGGCGCAGCGCCAAGCGAGCAGCCGCGCCTGCTCCAGCTCGACGCGGGCTTCGGCGATCCAGCGCTGGACGGTATCGTACTGGATCACGGTGCGCCCGAATGCGCTGCGCTCCGCGGCGCGCGCCATCATCAACTCGATCATCAGCTCGCAGAGCCCGATCGAGCGCATGCAATGGTGGATGCGCGCCGGTCCGAGCCGGATCTGGGCGACCTTGAAACCCTCGCCCTCGGCACCGAGCAGATTCTCCGCCGGCACGCGCACATTGTCGAACACCAGCTCGCCGATCGGCGCTGTATGATCTTCGCAACCCATCCAGCGCAGCCGCCGCACGAGCCGCACGCCGGGCGTATCCATCGGCACGATGATGCAGGAATGCCGGCTGGTGCGCTCGGCGCCGGCATCGGTCACGCCCATCACGATCAGGAAGCTGCAGCGCGGATGCGCGGCACCGGTGATGAACCATTTGCGGCCGTTGATGATGTAGTGGTCGCCGTCGCGCACCATCCGCGTTGCGATGTTGGTGGCGTCGGACGAGGCGACATCCGGCTCGGTCATGCCGAAGGCGGAGCGCGTCTCGGCGTTGAGCAGCGGCGTCAGCCAGCGCTTCTTCTGCTCAGCGGTCGCGCAGGCCTGCAACGCGATCATGTTCGGCACGTCGGGCGCCTGGCAGTTGAACACCTCCGGCGCCCAGAACAGCCGGCCCATGATCTCCGCCAACGGCGCGTAGTCGAGATTGGAGAGGCGCGTGCCCGGCTCATCGTCCGCCAGTTCGGGCAGACCGAGATTCCACAGGCCCGCCGCGCGCGCCTGTTGCTGCAGCTTGGCCATGAAGGGCGGCGTGTCGCTGTGCACGCGGACATGGTCGAGCCAGTCGCGATGGCGCGGCAGCACCGCCTTCTCGAAGAAGGCCAACAGATCTTTCCGCCACCGCTCCGATCGTTCGGACAGATCGAAATCCATGCCGCCTCCCGTCTCTTGGAGGAGAGATAAACCTATCTCGAAACGATTTGCAAATTCATTTCGATATGTTGACAAATCTGTCTATTTGAGACCATTATTTCGTATGGCGGCATTGTCCTCTCTCGAATCCCAGGCGGATCCCTCCTTTGCGACCACGCTGGCGCACGGGCTCGATCTGTTGGCCGCCTTCCGCAACCACACCGGCCCGCTCTCCAATGCGGAGCTTGCCGAGCACACCGGGCTGTCGCGGCCGACCGTCTCGCGCCTGAGCTACACGCTGGAGCAGCTCGGCTATCTCAGGCGCGACGCCAAGGGCCGCTTCGTGCTCGGACTCGGCGTGCTCGCCGCAGCCTATCCGGTGCTGTCGTCGCTGAAGGTCCGTCAGCTCGCGCGTCCGTTGATGCGCGACTTCGCCGCCTATACCGGCGGCACGGTGTCGATCGCGATGCCGTTCGGGCTCGACTTCATCTATGTCGAAACGCTGCGCACGACGGACGCGGTGCCGCACGTGCCCGATGTCGGCTTTGTCTCGTCGCTGGCGCCGACTGCGGTCGGGCGCGCGCTGCTGTCGCTGTTCACGGAGGACGAACGCGATGCCTATGTCGCACGCGTGAAAGCCGAGCGCCCCGAGGAGCTCGACTATGTCGAACGGCGCACGCTGCCGGACATCGAGCTCTGCAACGAGCGCGGCTTCGCGGTCTCGCTCGGCGAATGGCGGCGCGAGATCTTCGGCGTCGCCGCCCCGCTCTATCGCACGCCCACCGGCGAGTGCCTGTCGGTCAATTGCGGCATCCCCTCGTTCCGCTTCAGCGCCGAGCAGATCGAGCGCGAATGCGGGCCGCGCATGCTCGGGCTCGCCCGCAGCATCCGCTCGCTGGTGGCCAACGACTAGGGCATGATCCGGAAAAGTGTGAAGCGGTTTTTCGGAGAGATCATGCACTAAAAGTACGCATCGCGCAGACGATGCGGCAGATATGGGGAGGGAGACATGCGCGGCATCGCAACCGCCGTTCGACTGCTCGCGACCATCGCATCCGTCCTGCTGGTTAGCGCCGGCGCCAACGCGCAAGACAATTATCCGAACCGGCCGATCCACATCATCGTGCCCTACCCTGCCGGCGGCATCGTCGATATCGTCGCGCGCGCGGTGACCGAGCAGGTCGGCCGCGACTGGAAGCAGACCGTCGTGGTGGAGGCGCGGCCCGGCGGCAACAGCAATATCGGCACCGCGGCCGTCGCGCGGAGCGAGCCGGACGGCTACACCTGGGTCGTCACCGGCCCCGCTCTGCTGGTCAACCCGGATCTCTACAAGGACGCCGGCTGGAACGCGGCAAGGGACTTCAGGTGTGTCGGCCTCGCGGTCTGGAATCAAAGCGTGGCGCTGGTGCACCCGTCGATGCCGGTGAAGAGCATCGGCGAATTCGTCGAGCTGGCCCGCAAGCAGCCCGGACAGTTCAATTTCGGCAATCCCGGCACCGGATCGTCGATCGACCTCAGCGCCCAGAAACTGTTTCAGGCCGCCGGCATCAAGCTGACCAATGTCGGCTACAAGGGCCAGCCGCAGGCGCTGATCGACCTGATCACCAACCTGATGCATTTCGAGATCGTCTCGCTCGAACTTGCGCTGCCGCACATCAAGGCCGGCAGCGTCAAGCCTCTCGCGGTCTTCACCGACAAGCGCGTCCCCGACCTGCCCGACGTCCCGACGATCGCGGAAGCCGGCTTTGCCGAAGCCGCCTACGTTCCCTGGTACGGCATCTACGTGCCGGCCGCGACACCGGCGCCGCTGCTTGCGAAGATCAATGCGGCGATCAACAAGGCATTGCAGAATCCCGACGTGCAGCGCCAGTTGTCGCTCGCCAATATTCCGGGCAAGCCGATGTCGCTCGATGAGCTCGCCGCGCTGATGAAGGCCGATCAGCAGAAGCTGACAACCGTGATCAAGACCTCGGGAATGGCGTTGCAGTAGGTTTCTGATTCAACTGTCAAACTGGTTTGACCGGGCGATCCTGTATTTCAGAGACAGCCGCCGTTGAATCGATAAGCCACAGCGTACTGGATCGCCCGCCTTTGCGGGAGCGGCCCCACAGTTCCCCCAGGCGTCGTCCCGGCGAAGGCCGGGACCCATACGCCGCGGCGGACGTTGCGAGCGGGACTTGTCGTACCGGCGTTGCGCAACAAGCAGTATCGGTGGTTATGGGTTCCGGCCTTCCGGGACGACACTGAATTTGTTGCGCCACTACGCCCACCCTCACCTGCAAACCTACCGACGCGCCTCCCGACAAGGCCGCTTCGCATACGCATCATGCAGCGGCGCGGCTGGGGAACGGGATGGCGGCGTAGTACATGCGGCCCTGGAGACATTTTCAGGCATGCTCGAGAAGACCCCGATATCAGGCGCGGCAGCGGCGCCGATCGCTGATGGATTGCCGGATGGATTGCCTTGGGAACGGCGACGCTGGGCGGTGGCCGCGATCTTCACGGCGCTGGCGATGGCCTCGCTCGATACCGCGATCGCCAACATCGCGCTGCCCGCGATCGCCAGCGATCTGCATGTCAGCCCTGCCGAAGTGGTCTGGGTCGTCAACGTCTACCAGATCGCCCTGGTCGCGACGCTGCTGCCGCTCGGCGCGCTCGGCGAAATCGTCGGCCACCAGCGGATCTACATCGGCGGCCTCCTGCTGTTCACATTGGCGTCACTCGGCTGCGCGCTGGCGTGGTCGCTGCCGAGCCTCTTGGTCGCGCGCACCTTGCAGGGGCTTGGCGCCAGCGGCCTGATGAGCGTCAACACCGCGCTGGTCCGCTTCGTCTATCCGAGCCGGATGCTCGGCCGCGGCTTCGGCCACAATGCGCTCGTGGTCGCGAGCGCCATGTCACTCGGGCCGACCATCGCTTCCGGCATCCTCGCTCTCGGCCCGTGGCCCTGGCTGTTCGCCGTCAACATTCCCTTCGGCATCGTCGCGTTGCTGATCGGCATGAAGACGCTGCCGAAGACGCCGCGCGCCACCCACGCCTTCGACTTCGTCGGTGCGGCGCTGGCCTGCGCCTGCCTCGGGCTCTTCATCATCAGCATCGGCAGCGCCGCCCACAAGGCGGCGCCTGCTCTCGTCATCTCGGAGTTCGCCGGCGCCCTCCTGTTCGGCTGGATCCTGACCCGGCGGCATGCCGATCATCCGGCGCCAATGCTGCCGATCGACCTGTTCCGCCGTCCGATCTTCGCGCTGTCGGCCGCGACCGCCGTCTGCTCATTTGCTGTGCAGGGCCTCGCCTTCGTATCGCTGCCGTTCTACTTCGAGGACATTCTGCACCGCTCGCAGGTCGAGACCGGCTTCTTCATGACGCCCTGGCCGCTGGTGGTCGCCTTCATGGCGCCGATCGGCGGCCGGCTGTCGGATCGCTATCCGGCCGGTATCCTCGGCGGCATCGGCATGCTGCTGCTGGGCCTTGGCATGGTGCTGCTCGCGACCCTGCCGGCCGAGCCTGGCATCGCCAACATCGCCTGGCGCACCATGATCTGCGGCATCGGTTTCGGCTTCTTCCAGACCCCCAACATGAAGGCGATCATGTCGAGCGCGCCGTCGCATCGCAGCGGCAGCGCCAGCAGCATCGTTGCGACCGCACGGCTGACCGGGCAGACCACCGGCGCTGCGCTGGCTGCGCTCTGCTTTGCATTGGCCGATCGCGAGGGCGCCACCGTCGCCCTGGCGCTGGGTGCGGGATTTGCCGCGCTCGGCAGCGTCATGAGCTTCCTGCGGTTAGCCGTCGCTTCGCCGCAAAAGACATGACAGGCATGTTGCGCGCGCGGGGCGCGACCAAACACCGCGCCGTCAACTTTCTTCCGCGCTGCAAACGCGGTTTCTTGATTTGAACCGTTCCAGTTTCAAGGCCAACATCGTCCCGAAGTCCGATCGGAGGATCGGACCATTCAGGGGATCGCGATGGCAAACCTCAAAATCAACGGCAAGACAATCAATGTGGACGTCGAGGACGACACGCCACTGCTGTGGGCTATCAGAGAGAATGTTGGACTGACGGGGACCAAATACGGCTGCGGCATTGCACAATGCGGTGCCTGCACCGTGCATATCGACGGCGTCGCGATGCGCTCCTGCGGCGTGACGGTGCGCGAAGTGGCCGGCAAGGACATCACCACCATCGAGGGCCTCGCGGCGGGCGGCGTGATGCACAAGGTGCAGCTCGCCTGGATCGCGAACGACGTGCCGCAATGTGGCTATTGCCAGAGCGGCATGATCATGGCCGTCGCGGCGTTGTTGAAAGAAAACCCGAAGCCGACCGACGACGACATCAACGACGCCATCACCAATATCTGCCGCTGCGGGACCTTCCAGCAGGTGCGCGAGGCGATCCATGCTGCCGCGAACGCATGAGGAGGCAGCCATGAATCTGCAATTCAACCAGCACGTCATGCCAAAACTTAATCGCCGCGCCTTCGTGATCGGCACGGCAACCGCCGGCGCCGGTCTTGCGCTCGGCCTCGATCTGCCGTTCGGCGGCCCCTCCGTGGTGCGCGCAGCCGACGGCGCGCCTGAAGTTAATGCCTGGGTCGTGATCCGGCCCGACGACACCGTGGTGATCCGCATCGCCCGCTCCGAGATGGGCCAGGGCACGCTCACCGGCCTCGCCCAGCTCGTCGCCGAAGAACTGGAATGCGATTGGTCGAAGGTCACGACCGAATTCCCGACGCCCGGCCAGAGCGTCGCCCGCAAGCGCGCCTGGGGCGATTTCTCCACCGGCGGCAGCCGCGGCATCCGTAGTTCGCAGGACTATGTCCGCAAGGGCGGCGCCGCCGCACGTGTGATGCTGATCCAGGCCGCGGCCAATGAGTGGAAGGTGCCGGCCTCGGAGTGCAAGGCCGCGAACAGCGTCATCACCCACACGCCGTCGGGCAAGACGACGACCTACGGCAAGGTGGCGGAAGCCGCCGCCAGGCTCGAGCCGCCGGCCGACGTCAAGCTGAAGGATCCGAAGGACTGGACCATCGCCGGCAAGGGCCTGAAGCGGCTCGACACCGTCGACAAGACCACCGGCAAGATGACCTATGGCATCGACGTCAAGCTGCCTGGCATGCTGAACGCCGCGATCAAGGACTGCCCGGTGTTCGGCGGCAAGGTGAAGAGCTTTGACGAAGCCAAGATCGCCGGCATGAAGGGCGTCAAGAAGGTGGTGCCGGTCGGCGACAGCGCCGTTGCCGTCGTCGCCGACACCTGGTGGCACGCCAAGACCGCGCTGGATGCACTGCCGATCGTCTGGGATGAAGGCGACAATGCAAAGGTCTCCAGCGAGACGATAGCGAAGTGGCTCGCCGAAGGCCTCGACAATGCGCAGCCGGCCTACATCGGCAACCAGAACGGCGATGCAAAGGCGGCCATCGCCGGCGCGGCCAAGAAGGTGGAGGCGGTCTACAGCTATCCCTACCAGAACCACGCCACGATGGAGCCGATGAACGCCACCGTGCTCTACACGCCTGACAAATGCGAGGTGTGGTGCGGCACGCAGAATGGAGAGGCGGCATTCGCGGCGGCGCTCGAGGCCTCCGGCCTGCCGGCGGAGAAGGTCGACGTGCACAAGCTGATGCTCGGCGGCGGCTTCGGCCGGCGCGGCATGACCGACTATGTGCGGCAGGCGGTCGCGATCGCCAAGCAGATGCCGGGCACGCCGATCAAGCTGTTGTGGTCGCGCGAAGAGGACATGCAACACGGCAAGTACCACCCGATCACGCAGTGCAAGCTGACCGGCGCGTTCGATGCCGACAACAATCTGGTCGCGCTGCATTACCGGCTGTCGGGGCAGTCGATCCTGTTCTCGGTGCGCCCGGAAGCGCTGCAGAACGGCATGGACCCTGCCGCGTTCCAGGGCGTCGCGCAATCCGGCGAGGCCGCGATCGGCTATTCGGTGCCGAATTTGCTGGTCGAGCATGCGATGCGCAACCCGCACGTCCCGCCGGGCTTCTGGCGCGGCGTCAACGTCAATCACAACGCGATCTACCTGGAATGCTTCATGGACGAGCTGGCCCAGGCTGTCGGCCAGGACCCGCTCGAATTCCGCCGCAAGCTGATGGGCAAGCACCCCAAGCATCTCGCCGTGCTCAACGCCGTGGCCGAGAAGATCGGCTGGGGCACGCCGGCGCCGCAGGGCGTCTATCGCGGCATCGCGCAGGTGATGGGCTATGGCAGCTATGTTGCCGGCGCCGCCGAGATCTCGGTGACCGACGGCAGCAAGATCAAGGTGCATCGCATCGTCGCCTCCACCGACCCCGGCTATGTCGTCAATCCGGCGCAGGTGGAGCGGCAGATCGCGGGCTCCTTCGTCTACGGCCTGAGCGCACTGTTCTACGGCGGCTGCACCGTGAAGGACGGCCGCATCGAGCAGACCAATTTCGACACCTACAACTCGATGCGCATCAACGAAATGCCGAAGGTGGAGTCGGTGATGGTGCCGAGCGGCGGGTTCTGGGGCGGCGTCGGCGAGCCGACCATCGGCGTTGCGGCGCCGGCGGTGCTCAACGCCTATTTCGCCGCGACGGGAAAGCGCATCCGCAGCTTCCCCCTGCGCAACCAGAACATCTCCTTCGCCTGATCAAACCGGAAGCGGCGGCCCGACCGCCGCTTCCTTTTTCGGATTCACTTGCATGGCCGTCACGCGTCATCCGACGCGCAGGGAAGTCGTCCGTGGCGCCGCTGCCGTCGCAGCGGCGGCACTGGCGCGTCCGTCGCTGGCACAGGGCACACCGCACATCGCGGTGATCGGCGGCGGTTTTGGCGGCGCGGCCTGCGCGCGGGCGCTGCGGCGGCTCGATGCCAAGCTTCGGATCACGCTGATCGAGCCGAACAAGACCTTCACCGCCTGCCCATTCAGCAACGAGGTGATCGCAGGCCTGCGTGAACTCTCCGCGCAGCAGTTCAGCTACGACAGGGTCGCAGCCGACGGCATCACGGTCGCCGCCCAGGCGGCCATCAAGGTCGATGCGCAGGCGCGCACCATCGCGCTCTCCGATGGCACAACGCTCTCCTATGACCGGCTCGTGCTCGCCCCCGGCATCGACATGCACTTCGATGCCCTGCCCGGCTACGACGAGGCGGCCGCCGAGAAGATGCCGCATGCCTGGAAGGCCGGCGCGCAGACCTTGCTGCTGCGCAAGGAGCTTGAAGCCATGGATGATGGCGGCCTGGTCGTGATCGCGGTGCCGGCCGCGCCCCTACGCTGTCCACCGGCGCCTTACGAGCGCGCAAGCCTGATCGCGCATTACCTCAAGGCCAAGAAGCCGAAGTCGAAGATCCTGGTGCTTGACGCCAAGGACAATTACTCGCAACAGAAGCTGTTCGAGAAGGCGTGGGCGGAACTCTATCCCGGCATGATCGAGCGGATCGCGCTGTCGCAAGGCGGCCGGGTAACGTCGGTCGTTCCGGCGACCAACGAGATCGTCACCGACTTCGGCAACTACACTGCCGCGGTCGCCAATGTGATCCCGCCGCAAAGGGCTGGCCGCATTGCTGAGATCGCTGGTGCCGCCGACCATACCGGCTGGTGCCCGATCGATCCGGTCAGCTTTGCCTCGAAGCTCGTGCCCAATATCCACGTCATCGGCGATGCAGCGATCGCCGGCGGCATTCCGAAATCCGCCTCGGCGGCGGCAGCGCAAGGCCGGGCTTGTGCAGCCGCGATCGTCAACTCGCTTGCAGACAAGGCGCCGCAGACGCCGCGGCTGGACGGCGCTTGCTACAACACCGTGGCGCCGGGCTACGCGTTCTCATTGAAAGGCATCTATCAGCCCAAGGAGGATCAGTACGCCGAGGCCGATGTGACGACGAGCCCGGTCGACGCGCCGCGCGAGGTACGCCAGCGCGAGGCCGACCAGGCGCTCGACTGGTTCAGGACGATTACGGGAAATGCCTTTGGCTAGGCTCGCTCTCACAATGTTTCTCGCTGCGGGGCTGCTCGCAGCCTGCGCGCCTGCCGGCGCCGAGGAACTGTTGCGCTACACCGAGGTCGGCGATGCGATTCCAGCCTCGCTGACCGGAACCAAGGGTGACGCAACGCGCGGCCGCGCGCTGATCGTCGAGCGATCCTCCACTTGCATCCTCTGCCACAGCGGCCCATTTCCCGAGCAGGCATTCCAGGGCGACCTCGCGCCGAACCTCACTGGCAGCGGCAGACGCTGGTCGGAAGGACAGTTGCGGCTCCGGCTTGTCGATGCATCGCATCTCAATGCGGCAACGATCATGCCGTCCTACTATCGTGTCGACGGGCTCGCGCGTGTCGGCGCCTCGTGGCGCGGCAAGCCGATCCTGTCGGCGGAACAGATCGAGGATATCGTGGCGTATCTTGCGACATTGCGGAACTAGGACAAACGATGGCGGATTCCGACCACACCTCTCGCCGGACATTCCTGAGCCTCGCTGGAGGCGCCGCGGCACTGGTGATCGTGCGCCCTGCCGACGCCACGCCGGCGATGGTGCGGGCCGCGATCCGCAATGTCGTCGGCGAGGCCAATATACGCACCGGCAAGGTCAAGCTCGACATCCCGCCGCTGGTCGAGAACGGCAACACGGTGCCGATGACGGTCAGCGTCACCAGTCCGATGACCGCGGAGGCGTATGTGAAGAGCATCCATGTCTTCAACGAGAAGAACCCGCAGCCGAACATCGGCAACTTCTATCTCGGGCCGCGTGCCGGGCGCGCCCAAATATCGACGCGGATACGCCTCGCCGACAGCCAGAAGGTCACCGCGATCGCACGGCTGTCCGACGACACGTTCTGGTCGGCGACAGCGGACGTCGTGGTGACGCTCGCCGCCTGCACCGAGGAGGCGATCTGATGCCATCGGCCCTGATCAACGTGCCGGCCAAGGCCAAGCGCGGCAGCGTCATCGAGATCAAGACGCTGATGTCGCACATCATGGAGACCGGCTATCGTCACACCGCATCGGGCGACGTGGTGCCGCGCGACATCATCACGAGCTTCATTTGCCGCTTCAACGGCACCGAAGTGTTCCGCGCCGATCTGTTTCCTGCGATCGCGGCCAATCCGTTCATCACCTTCTTCACTACCGTGACCGAGAGCGGCAAGTTCGAGTTCGAATGGATCGGCGACAAGGGATTTTCGGAGGCCGCGCAGGCTTCGATCACGGTCGAATGAGGATTGCGGTCTGCATCGCGCTTCTGACGGCGATGGCGGGCGCAGCGCTCGCCACCGAGATTCCGCTAGACCAACGCCGCTCCGGCTATAGCTTCATGAGCCCGGACACCAAGGCGATGCAGAACGAGGACACCGCCAATCCCGGCATGCTGTTCGTGCTCGACGGCGAGGCATTGTGGACGCGCAAGGCCGGCAGCGCGTACAGGGCCTGCGCCGACTGCCACAATGATGCGCGCATCAGCATGAAGGGCGTCGCGGCGCACTACCCCGCCTTCGAGAAGGCGCCGGGAAGACCGATCGACCTCGAAGGGCGGATCAACCTCTGCCGGACCAATCACCAACAGGCGTCGCCGTTCGCCTATGAAAGCCGCGAGTTGCTGGCGCTGACCGCCTATGTCGCACAGCAGTCGCGCGGCATGCCGATCGCAGCCGGCGACGATCCGGAGCTGGTACCCTTCGTCGAAAAGGGCCACGCGCTGTTCATGCAGCGGCAGGGCCAGCTCAATCTCGGCTGCACCAACTGCCACGACGATAATTGGGACAAGAAGCTCGCGGGAAGCGCGATCACGCAGGGACAACCGACCGGCTATCCGCTGTACCGGCTGGAGTGGCAATCGCTGGGATCGTTGCAGCGGCGGCTGCGCGCCTGCATCACCGGCATCCGCGCGCAGGCTTATGACTATGGCTCGCCCGAGCTGGTCGAGCTCGAGCTCTATCTGATGACGCGGGCGCGCGGCATGCCGATCGAGACGCCGGCGGTCAGGCCCTAGCCTCGGCTCGATCCACGTCATTGCAACGACGCGAAGCAATCCATTGCTCCCGGCTGTACCGGAAGATGGATTGCTTCATCGCTTCAGCGCAAAATTGCTTTGCAATCTTGCCCCAAACTCCTCGCAATGACGGGGCTAGAGATCACTGCGAAGATCAGCGTTCGGCGAACGCCTTCTCCACCACGAACTGGGCGGGCTCGCCGTGATTGCCCTCGACGAAGCCGCGGCCGCCCAGCAGCGTGCGGGTGTCGGCGACCAACGCCGGCGAGCCGCAGATCATGACGCGGTCATGCGCGGCATCGAGCGCCGGCAGGCCGATGTCGGCGAACAGCTTGCCCGAGGTGATGAGGTCGGTGATGCGGCCGCGATTGCGGAACGGATCGCGCGTCACGGTCGGGTAATAGATCAGCTGATCGCGCACCAGCTCGCCGATCAGTTCGTCCTGCGGCAGCTTCTCGGTGATCATCTCGCCATAGGCGAGCTCCTTGACCCGACGGCAGCCGTGCAGCAGCACGACCTTCTCGAAGCGGTCATAGGTCTCGGGATCCTTGATCACGCTGAGGAACGGCGCAAGGCCGGTGCCGGTGCCGATCAGATAGAGGTTACGGCCGTCCTCGAGGTTGTCGATGACTAGCGTGCCGGTGGCCTTGCGGCTGACGATGATCTCGTCGCCTTCCTTGAGGTGCTGGAGACGCGAGGTCAACGGGCCGTCCGGAACCTTGATCGAGAAAAACTCGAGCGTGTCCTCGTAATTCGCGCTGGCGACGCTGTAGGCCCGCAGCAGCGGCTTCTGGCCGACCTTGAGCCCGATCATGGTGAACTCGCCGTTGCGGAAACGGAACGACGGATTGCGCGTGGTTTTGAAGGAGAACAGCGTATCGGTCCAGTGATGGACGCTGAGGACGCTTTCCTGGTTGAAATTGCTCATCGCACCAATCCCTGATTTGTGCTGCGGCGGAAAGGGACTTTGAACCCCGTTGACCGGCCGGATCGTTTGTATACGATCATTCGTATACAAACGAATAATCCGGCTTGATCCGAAAGTCAAGCCGGGCTCAAATTCCCGGGCAATTTCGGAAAGAAAACAGAAGGAAAACACCCATGGCTCACGACGCGCCCCAGCCCACCGGCCCCAGCAAGCTGGTGATCCGCAATATCGGGCTATTGCTGTCGGGAGCACTGGAACGGCCGATCCTGGATGCCGATACCATCGTCGCCGAGAACGGCAGGATCACCGCGATCGGCCGCTTCAAGGACGTCGACACCGAAGGCGCCACCACCATCGTCGATGCCAACGGCACGACAGTCGCGCCCGGCCTGATCGACAGCCACGTCCATCCCGTGGCCGGCGACTGGACGCCGCGGCAGAACCAGACCAACTGGATCGACAGCTATCTGCACGGCGGCGTCACCACCATGATCTCCGCCGGCGAGGTGCATATGCCCGGCCGTCCGCGCGACGTGGTCGGCGTGAAGGCAATGGCGATCTTCGCGCAGCGCGCGTTCTGGACGCTGCGGCCGGGCGGCGTGAAGGTCCATGCCGGCGCGCCCGTCATCGAATGCGAGATGGTCGAGGACGATTTCAAGGAAATGGCCGCCGCCGGCGTCAAGCTGCTCGGCGAAGTCGGGCTCGGCGGCGTCAAGGACGGGCCCACCGCGCGCAAGATGGTCGGCTGGGCGCGCAAATACGGCATCCAGAGCACGATTCACACCGGCGGCCCCTCGATCCCCGGCTCCGGCCTGATCGACAAGGACGTGGTGCTGGAAGCCGACACCGACGTGGTCGGCCACATCAATGGCGGCCACACTGCGCTGCCCGACGACCAGATCCGCTGCATCTGCGAGGGCTGCAAGCGCGGGCTCGAGCTGGTGCACAACGGCAATGAGCGTTCGGCGCTGTTCACGCTGCGCACCGCGCGCGAGATGGGTGATTTGCATCGCGTCATCCTCGGCACCGACGCGCCGGCCGGCTCCGGCGTGCAGCCGCTCGGCATCCTGCGCATGGTCTCGCTGTTGTCCTCGCTCGGTGAGCTGCCCGCCGAGCTGGCGTTCTGCCTTGCGACCGGCAACACGGCGCGGATGCGCGAGCTCGATTGCGGCCTGATCGAGGTCGGCCGCTCCGCCGATTTCGTGCTGATGGACAAGGCGCAGCATTCGCCGGGCAAGAACATCCTGGAGAGCGTTCAGCTCGGCGATCTCCCGGGCATCGGCATGACCATCATCGACGGCATCGTCCGCACCCAGCGCAGCCGCAACACGCCGCCCGCGGGCAAGGTGCCGGAGATCGTGGCGAAGTAATCGACATCATTCATTCCGGGTTCGCGACTAGCTCGCGCCCGGAATGACGCGATCCGTACAAGACGCGCCATCTCGCCGCGCCGGAACGTTGCTTTCGCCCGTCATCATTGAGGTGTATCGTGCCGCCCCGCGAACCTAGCCGGCGGCGCTCGCAAGAGCCACGCGACGATACGGAATAGTTCCTGCCGCATGCCGCCGTGCCGTTGGTCCACACCAGCAAACAGGAGGCAGCACGATGACGATGAGGCCAGATCCGACGTTTCACGCCTCGCCGAAGCTTGCGATGGAAGCTCCGGCGGAGAACTTCGCCTACACGGTGCTGCTCAGCCCGGACTTTTCCAAGCCCGACGCGCTCGCCGTCATCGACGTCAAGCCGGGCTCGCCGACCTACAGCAAGATCGTCCACACCGTGACGATGCCCAACAAGGGCGACGAGTTTCACCATTTCGGCTGGAACGCGTGTTCCTCGGCATTGTCCCCGCTTGCGGGACATGCCTTCATCGAGCGCCGCTATCTCATCGTTCCCGGCATGCGGTCGTCGCGGATCTACATCATCGACACCAAGCCGAATCCGACGCAGGCCAAGATCCACAAGATCATCGAGCCCGAGGAGGTCTTCAGGAAGACCGGCTATTCGCGGCCGCATACCATCCACTGCGGCCCGGACGGCATCTACGTATCGACGCTGGGCGGCGGCGGCAAGGACGGCACCGATGGACCGCCCGGCGTTTTCATCATGGACTGCGAGACCTTCGAGGTGCTCGGACGCTGGGAGATCGATCGTGGTCCCCAGACCAAGCACTATGATTTCTGGTGGAACCTGCCGCGCGACTACATGGTGAGCAGCGAATGGGCGCTGCCGCCGCAATTCGAGAACGGGATCGTGCCGGAGGACCTGCTCTCGAACAAATACGGCCATCGCATCCATTTCTGGGATCTGCGCGCGCGACGCAATGTGCAGACCATCGATCTCGGTGCCAACCATCAGATGGCGCTGGAGGTACGTCCCGCCCACGATCCGGTTCGCGAATACGGCTTCGTCGGCGTCGTGGTCGATACCACGAACCTCGAAGGCTCGATCTGGACCTGGTGGCGCGAAGGCGGCAAGTTTCACATCGAGAAGACGGCGACGATCCCGCCAGAGCCCGCGCCGAAGGAGCAATTGCCGCCGCTGCTGCAGGGTTTCGGCGCCGTGCCGCCGCTGGTGACCGACATCGACCTGTCGATGGACGACAGGTTCCTCTACGTCTCCTGCTGGGCCACCGGCGAGATGCGCCAATACGATGTCAGCGATCCGCGCAAGCCGAAGCTCGCCGGATCGGTGCGCATCGGCGGCATCGCCCGCCGCACGCCGCATCCCAACGGACAGGCATTTGCCGGCGGTCCGCAGATGGTCGAGATCAGCCGCGACGGCAAGCGGGTCTATTGGACCAATTCGCTGTACTCGACCTGGGACGACCAGTTCTATCCGCAGGGCATTCCCGGCGCCGAGGTGATGGCGAATGCCAGCCCGGGCGGCGGCCTCGAACTGGCAAAGGACTACTGGGTCAGCTTCCCCGACGGGTACCGCGCGCACCAGATCCGGCTCGACGGCGGTGACTGCTCGACGGATTCGTTCTGCTATCCATCGGCCTGACTGTGAGTGCTGCCGACTGGACACCGGCCTGGCTGTGGCTGGCGGTGATTGCGAGCGGCCTCTACCACGGGATCAACCCGGGCATGGGCTGGCCGCTCGCGGTTTCGGCCGGATTGATGCAAAGGAGTTCGCGTGCGCTGCTGGCCGCGCTTGGCCCGCTCGCAATCGGTCACCTGCTAGCGATGCTGCTCGTGATCCTTCCCTTCGCGCTGCTGATCACCCTCGTCGAATGGCAACGCACGATCCGGATCGGCGCCAGCCTGCTTGTGCTCGCCTTCGGCATCTATCGGCTCATCGACCGGCGCCATCCGCGGGCGTTGGCGCGGATACCGCCGACGCAACTCGCTTTGTGGTCCTTCGCGGTGGCGATCGCCCACGGCGCGGCGCTGATGCTGGTGCCGATCTATCTCGGACTATGCCGCGAGGCCGAGCCGGACCAAGGCCACGCCGCCGCCAACTCCCTGATCGGCAGCAGCCTCACGATGGCCGTACTGGTCTCCATCGTCCATGCCGGCGCGATGATCGCGGCCGGCGGATCTCTGGCGTGGCTGGTCTACCGCTATCTCGGCCTCAAATTCGTGGCCCGGAGCTGGTTCAATCTGGACACGATCTGGGCCGTCAGCCTTGTGCTGGTCGGCGCCGTCGCGCTGGCGCTTGGTGTTGCGACGTAGTCCGGATACCCCACGGTGGCACTTTCTTCATCCTCCCCTGTAGGGGGAGGATCGGTTCGCATGAAATGCGAACCGAGGTTGTATGAACAATCTCTCCATACAGATTCTGCCCGTGTGGAGAGATCACCCCACCCCGGCTCGCATCTCGCTTCGCTCGCTGCGATCCGACCCTGCCCTCCAGGGAGGGTAAGGTCACCGCAGCCTGCCGAGCAGCGCCATCAGCGTCTCGCGCTCCTTGGCGTCGAGCGGCGCCAGCGTCTCCCTGGAGATCACGAGTGCATTCGGCGCGGCCTTTTCGGCCATCTGCTGACCGGCGCGCGTCAGGCTCACCATCAGCCGGCGGCCGTCGTCGGGATCGGGCGAGGTCTCAGTCAGGCCGCGCGCTGTCAAGCGATCGATCACGCCCTTGATGGTCGCAACGTCCATCGAGGTCAGCCGTCCGAGCTGGTTCTGCGAGCACGGACCGACCTCCGACAGCTTCGACAGCGCGGCCCACTGCGTCGGCGTCAGGTTGATGCCGATCTCGCGGGCGAAGATCACCGCGTGGCGCTGCGACA
Source organism: Bradyrhizobium sp. 41S5 (assembly GCF_011516665.3). Taxonomy (NCBI): domain Bacteria; kingdom Pseudomonadati; phylum Pseudomonadota; class Alphaproteobacteria; order Hyphomicrobiales; family Nitrobacteraceae; genus Bradyrhizobium; species Bradyrhizobium sp. 41S5. Next base: position 6,194,639 of record NZ_CP083721.1, read on the forward strand.
CCTGGCGCAGGATGAAGCCGATCTGCTCGTCCAGCACGTAACCGGGCTTGGCGGCCTTGACGCTTCGCTTCTGTGCAGCACTCCTCGCCATCGTTTCACCCCACCCCTTACAGCGACAGATGCGCGTCGCGGACATCGGGACGCGCATCGAGTTCCGCCATGGTGCCGCCAAAACAGATCCGGCCGCGTTCGATGATGTAGGCGCGGTCCGAGATCAGCCGGGCGAAATGCAGATTCTGCTCGGAGACGACGATACTGACGCCCTCTTTCTTCATCGCCAGGATCGCATCGACCATCTGCTCGACGATCTTGGGCGACAGGCCTTCCGACGGCTCGTCGAGCAGCACGAGCGACGGATTGCCCATCAGCGTGCGCGCGATCGTCAGCATCTGCTGCTCGCCGCCGCTCATGCGCCCGCCGGGCCGGCCGCGCATCTCGCCGAGATTGGGGAACAGCTTGAACAGTTTGTCGCGATCCCATTGCGGCGCGCCCGCCCGCTTGGGCTGGCGGCCGACCTCGAGATTCTCCTCGACCGTCAAGTCCGTGAAGATACGCCGTTCCTCGGGCACATAGCCGAGCCCGCCGCGCGCGATCGCATGCGTCGGCAGCTCCGAGACGTCCCTGCCCTCGAACATGACGCGGCCGGAGCGGTTCTCGACCAGGCCGACGATGGAGCGGAACGTGGTCGACTTGCCGGCGCCGTTGCGGCCCAGCAGTGCGACCACTTCGCCCTCGCCGACCTCGAGCGCGATGTCGAACAGGATATGCGCCGGACCGTAGAAGCTGTTGAGATCCTTCACCGTGAGCTTCATGCGGATGCTCCCTCGCGGTGCCGGGCGTCATAGAGGAGGCCTTCGCCGAGATAGATCGCCCGCACCTGGGCATTGCCGCGCACTTCCTCGGGCGAGCCTTCGGCGATCAGGCTGCCGCGGTTGAGCACCAGGATACGGTCGGCATGCTCGAACACCACGTCCATGTCGTGCTCGGTGAACAGCACGCCGATCGACTGCTCGCGCGCGATCCGCGCCGTCAGCCGCATCAGCTCGACGCGCTCGCGCGGCGCCATGCCGGCGGTCGGCTCGTCCATCAGCAGCAACTTCGGCTGATTGGCGAGCGCGATCGCAAGCTCCAGCCGCTTTACGTCGCCATAGGCGAGCTCGCCGCAGGGCCGCTCCGCATAGGCGCCCATGCCGACGAGGTCGAGCAGCCGCCCGGCCTCGTCGCGTGCCTGGCGCGCGGTCGAGGCCCAGAGGTTGAACAATTGCCCGCCATGCGACACTAGCGCGACCTGCACGTTTTCGCGCACCGTCATGGTCGGGAAGGTCGCCGCGATCTGGAAGGTGCGGCCGACACCCATGCGCCAGATCACGCGCGGTTTCTTGCCAGTGGTTTCCGCACCGAGCACGTGGATGCGGCCGCTATCGGGAATGTTCTGGCCGTTGAGCATGTCGAAGCAGGTGCTCTTGCCCGCGCCGTTTGGCCCGATCAGTGCCAAAATCTCGCCGGCGCGCAGTTCGAACGAGACGCCGCGCACGGCATGCACGCCGCCATAGGATTTTGTCAGCCCCTCGACCGACAGCAATGTGGGAACCATGCTCATTCGGCAGTCTCGATGCGGGAGGTGAGCAGAGGCGACGCCGTCGACGACGATTTGCGCCGGCGGTGCATGAGGGCTTCCAGCGTGCCGACGATGCCCTTCGGGAACGCGACCACGATCAGCACGACGAAGCCGCCGAGCACGAGCTTGGAGAGATCGGTCTGGCTGACCAGCCAGATGTTGAGCGCCTTGTAGACGATGGCTCCCACCACCGCCCCGGACACCGTCTCGACGCCGCCGAGCAGCACCATGACCAGCGCATCGACCGACAGCGAGATGCCCATATTGTCAGGGAATACGCTGCCTTTGAGGTAGGCGAACAGCGCGCCGGCAAGGCCGGCGACCGTGCCCGCGATCACGAAGGCGGTCCACTGGATGCGCTTGCCGTCGATGCCGACCGCTTCGCTGCGCAGCGGAGAGTCGCGCGTGGCGCGCAACGCAAAGCCGAACGGCGAGAACACGATAATGCGGAGAATCATGACCGCGAGCGCGGCGATGCCGAGCGACAGCCAGTAGAAGTGAGACGGGCTCGCCACCCATTTCTCCGGCCAGACGCCGAGGATGCCGTTGTCGCCGCCGGTGACCGACACCCACTGGAACGCGATCGACCAGACGATCTGGGCAAAGGCCAGCGTCAGCATCGCGAAATAGACGCCCGAGAGCTGCACCGCGAAGAAGCCGAACACCGCCGCGCCGAGCAGCCCGAGCAACGGGCCGAGCAGCAGGCAGGCGATCATCGGCAAGCCGGCCATCTTGGCGAGCAGCGCCACGCCATAGGCGCCGAGGCCGAAATAGGCCGCGTGGCCGAACGAGGCGAGCCCGCCGACCGACATCAGGAAGTGCAGGCTGACCGCGAAGATCACGAAGATCGCGATCTCCGAGCCGACGGTGAGCACGTAATTGCCGGCGACGAACGGCAGCGCCGCGGCGACCACGAGCATCGCGATCGCGGCTAGCCGTTCATTCATCGTCAGCGGCCGCCACGGATTAACGGTGAGGCCCGGCGTGCGACGCGCCGGCGCTTCCGGCTTGCCGAACAGCCCCCACGGACGGACGATCAGCACCACCGCCATCACCAGGAACACCAGGATGATGGAGATCTTCGGAAAGATCAGGATGCCGAAGGCGTTCAGCTCCGACACCAGCACCGCCGCGACGAAGGCGCCGATGATGCTGCCGAGGCCGCCGATCACGACCACGACGAAGACCTCGACGATGACGCGCAGATCCATCGCATGATTGACCGCGTCGCGCGGGATCTGCAGCGCGCCGCCGAGCGCGGCGAGGAAGACGCCGAGCGCGAACACGCTGGTGAACAGCCATTTCTGATTGACGCCGAGCGCTGCGACCATGTCGCGGTCCTGCGTCGCCGCGCGCACCAGGACGCCCCAGCGGGTGCGCTGGAACAACAGCCAGAGCACACCGAGCACGACCGGTCCGAGCACGATCAGGAACAGATCGTAGCTCGGAATGTTCTGGCCGAAGAAGTCGATCGCGCCCTTGAGGCCGGGCGCGCGGCGGCCGACCAGATCGTCCGGCCCCCAGATCAGCACCACGAGATCCTCGACCATCAGCGTCAGGCCGAAGGTGGCGAGCAACTGGAACAGCTCGGGCGAATGGTAGATCCGGCGCAGCAGCACCATCTCGACCAGCACGCCGATCGCAGCAACCGCCAGCGCCGCGACGACGATGCCGCCCCAGAAACCGAATGCGCCGGCGAAGCGCTCGGTCAGGGTGAAGGCGACGTAGGCGCCGAGCATGTAGAACGCGCCATGCGCGAAATTGACGATCCGCGTCACGCCGAAGATGATCGACAGACCCGAAGCGACCAGGAACAGCGATGCCGCGCTGGCAAGACCGGTCAGGAACTGGACGACATAGAAGGCCATGGGCGGTCCGCGTTGGAGTTTCTGTTCACCTCGCCCCGCTTGCGGGGAGAGGTCGAATTCACGCGCCAGCTTGAATTCGGGTGAGGGGGACTCTCCGCGAGCCCAACTCGTGGAGAAGGCCCCTCACCAGCGCCGATGCTTCGCATCGGCATTCCTTCTAGACGGCGGCCAGAGGCCGCCTACGCCCTCTCTCCGCAAGAGCGGGGCGAGGGAGTACAAGTAGAGGCCTCAATCCTTCGGCCGCAGCTTCTCGATTTCGGCATCGCTGGGCAGATAGTCCGAGCCCTTGCGATAGGCGGTATCGACCATGATGCCCTTACCGTCCTTCAGCGCGGTCTTGCCGGTGAAGGCACCTAACGTCGACTGGTGATCGATCTTGCGGAAGGTGATCTCGCCGAACGGCGACGGCATCGAGATGCCTTCGGCCGCGGCGATCAGCTTCTCCGGATCGGTCGAACCGGCTTTGGCGAGGATCGCCGCTGCCGCCTTGATGGTCTGGTAGCCGACGATCGAGCCGAGCCGCGGATAGTCGTTGTACTTGGCCTGGTAGGCCTTCAGGAACGCGTCGTGCTCGGGCGTCTTGATCGAATACCAGGGATAGCCGGTGACGATCCAACCCTCGGGCGTCTCGTCCTTCAGCGGATCGAGATATTCCGGCTCGCCGGTCAGGAAGCTCACGACTGTGCGGCCCTTGAACAGGCCGCGGGTGTTGCCTTCGCGCACGAGCTTGACGAGGTCCGCACCGAAGGTGACGTTGAGGATCGCTTCCGGGTTCGCCGCAGCAGTCGCCTGCACCACCGGGCCGGCATCGATCTTGCCCTGCGGCGGCCACTGCTCGTCAACCCACTGGATATCGGGCCGCTTTTCCGACATCAGCTTCTTGAACACTGCGACCGCCGACTGGCCGTATTCATAGTTCGGCGCGATCGTCGCCCAGCGTTTTGCGGGAAGCTTCGCCGCTTCCTCCACCAGCATCGCCGCCTGCATGTAGTTGGAGGGACGAAGGCGGAACGTGTAGCGGTTGCCCTTCGACCAGGTGATGGCGTCGGTCAAAGGCTCTGCCGCCAGGAAAAAAACCTTCTTCTGGTTGGCAAAGTCGCTGACGGCAAGCCCGATGTTAGAGAGGAACGTACCGGTGAGCATCGCGACGTTCTCGCTCGACACCAGTTCGTTGGCCGCGGTCTGCGCATCCGCTGGCTTGCCGCCGTCGTCCTTGGAAATGACGACGAGCTTCTTGCCGTCGATACCGCCGGCGACATTGATCTCCTCCACCGCAAGCTGCCAGCCCTTGCGATAGGGTTCGGTGAACGCCGGCAACAAGGAGTAAGAGTTGATCTCGCCGATCTTCATTTCACTCTGCGCCAACGCCTGTGTCGTCATGGCGCTCGTTGCCATGGTCGCGACCGCGATCGCCAATCCCGCCCCTACGAAATAACCACGCATCCCATCCTCCAGTTTTTCTCCAAGGAGATTATCGCAATCCGTCTTCGCCCTTGACCTCATCAACCGTCAGCCCGCCGACGCGCGGCAACGGCCGTCCGCTGTCGGTCACAGCCACCGCGACCATGATCTCGTTGGCCCGCGGCGCGTCATTGATCTGCACCTCCATGCCGTCGAAATGGCTGCGCACGAAGGCAGCGTCCTTGTGCCCGAGCGGAATGTCCAGCGTGGTGCCGGGACCCGAGCGCTTCTTCGACGACGGGATCAGCGCCGCGCCTTTGGAAAGGACCTTGCGCACCGGCGCGCCCATCTTGGGATGCAAGATCGCCGCCGCGTGCTCGAGCTCGCCATTTTCGCCGACGGCAGCCGCCTTGCCGTAACTGTGCGCCTTGGCGCCGTCGATGCCGAGCGCGGCGACTGCCCGCTTGGAAAGTAATTCGCCAAGCTCCTCGCCAATCGCGATCAACGGTGACAGATCCTCGACATAGCGGCCGGCAAACGGGTTCTCGATCACGGCGATCGCGGCGGCGCGCCTTGTCGGCGGTGCGATGGTCTTGCCCATCTCCAGATGGGTCTCCTCGACCACGGTGACGATCTTGCGAATGACGGCGCTCATCTTGCCTCGCTCCCGGTCATGCCTGCAGCGTGTTATCTATCGTTCTTGCCTGAAACGTGCGCGGCACCAGTGTCCCGTTGCCAGTTGCACCGACAAGGCGCGTTTCGCCCAGTAGACGCAATGCCGCGCCTTCGATCAATCCCGACGTCAGGAGCATGCGCGCCCGCGTCGCCCCCGCCTCGAGCGCCCGCTCGATCTCATGTTCCGCCAGCGGCCCGACATCGCGGGTCACCAGCCGCGCCCCGAGATCGCTGTCGGGCTGCAGTTCGCTCGCCGGGACGCGCAGGATCGCGGGATGATTGGGCAGATCGACCGAATTGGCGATCACGGTCGCCGCGGCATCGGCCTGCGACGCCGTCCGCGCCAGCACGGTGACGGCATCGGCGATGCCGAGCGAGAAACTGCGGCCATGACGGCCGCTGGTCGCGATGCCGCGGGCCGGCATGTCGCTATCGACGGTCATGGTGCGCATCACACCATGGCGATCGGGCCGGTCCATCAGACCGACGGTGAATTGTTCGCTGTCCGCGAGATGCAAGGCAATGTCACCGCCATTGTTGATATAGGCACGATCGAGAGTTGCCGCCTCCAGCATCGCGCCGAGGATTTCCTCGGCGACCGAGCCCGCAACCGCCGCCATCGGCGTGATGAAGCAGTCGGCGGCAAAGGGCGCGACCGCCGCATGCATACGCCGCGCAACCACACCTTTCAGCACGCAGCGCTGCGGATCGGCCGCGCTACGCAGCTCGACAAGCTCCGCGCAGAGCTCGTCGAGCAAACCGGTGAAGCGCTCCGCCGCCGCCCGATAGGCGGCACCGACGTCCGCGTCCCCGCCCCTGGCCTCGATCACCAGATCAATCGGGCCGTCCTGCAAATGCAGCCGCTTGCCGTCAGGAAGAAGCGCAATTTGCGGGAGCCTAGAGCCCTTTCCGTTCCGATGGAATCGGAACGGGACTCTAGATTCTTGTCTTGACGCGTTTTCTTTGCGCGAACCGGTATCCACTTCGCTGGAAAACGCTCTAGTCATGCGCGCCGCCCGGGAAGATGGGGTGTCGGCCGAACTTCGGTGCTGTCGCGCAGCGACGACAGCGGCCGGACAAAATCCATATGGCCGCCGAGCGCCGCATAATCCGACAGCTTCATCGTGAATTCGATCGGCGCGACCAGCGCCGGCGTCGGCACATAGCCGAAGGCGCCGGCCGGCATCTGCGTGACATCGACCATGAAGGTGATGCCGCCGCCCGGCCAGACATAGACCGGCGCGCCGCCGCTGGTCACCCGCGTCAGCGCGTCCTTGACCGAGCGGGTCAGCCGCACCGGATTGTCGGTGACGCCGGCGCGCAGCGATCCGCCCGCCCCGCCCATGAACAGCACCGTGCACAGCGCCGGCTCGCAATTCTCCTGGATGCGCTCGACCGAGAATTTCAGATCCGCCGGCATCTCGGTCTCGATCGGCTTCAGCGCTTCGTCGAGCACATAGTAGGACGCATGTTCGCCGGTCGTCGAGACCATCAGCATGGTGAGCCCGGGCCGCGCTTCCTTCGCATTGAAGGGACCGAGGATCGACAGCGGATCGGAGATGTTGGTGCCGCCCCACCCCGTGCCGGGATCGGCGACCTGGAAGTAGCGGCCGGGCGTCGAACGGCGCCCCTTCATCTTGATGCCGGTGTCGGCGATGTCGAGCAGCTTGCCCGCCTGGTGCTCGCTGAGCACGCCGGTGATGTGGTCGTCGACCACCACGACCTCATCGACCTTGCCGTGCCACTGCTTGGCGAACATGCCGATGGTCGCCGAGCCGCAGCCGACCCGCATGCGCTCTTCCGCCGCGCCGTTGACGATCGGCGGCTTGCCCGCCTGCACCACCACGGTGGCGCCGCCGTCGATGGTCAGCTCCACCGCCTTGCAGTTGGAGAGATCCATCAGCGTGTCGCAAGTGACGCGGCCTTCCTTCTTCGAGCCGCCGGTCAGATGATGCACGCCGCCGAGCGAGAGCATCTGCGAGCCATATTCGCTGGTCGTGACGTGGCCGACCGCCTCGCCGTCCGCGCGGACAACAGCGGTTTCCGGACCGAGATAGCGGTCGGTGTCGATCTTCACCTTGACGCCGCAATAGGAGAAAATGCCTTCGGTCACCACGGTGACCATGTCGAGGCCATCGACCTCCGACGACACGATGAACGGCGCCGGCTTGTAGTCCGGATAGGTGGTTCCAGCGCCGATCGCGGTGACGAACAGTTCGGGCTGGCGGACGATCTTGCCGTCCCAGTCGCCGCTCGCCTGGAACGGTACCAGCTTGCCGCCATGCGAGACCGTGCGCTCCAGCACGACATGCGGATCGACGCGCACCAGCGTGCCGTCGTGATTGGCATAACGGTCGCACGCGCCGGCCGCGCCCGGCTTGATGTAGCACATCACTGGACAGGCATCGCAGCGGATCTTGTCGCCGGCGGCGACGGTCATTGTGTCAGCCATCGTGACCAAGCCTGGACTTGTGGCGGCGGTCGATCATACTGCCTTCCGCCTCCCTTGCCTATATCGTTCGTACACGAATGATCCTGCGCGCGAGCCCGGGACCTGTCAAGCGGCCTTTGCAATCAAACGCTGCCATTCGCTTGCGCACCCTGTTCATAAAGCGTGCACTCGCTGCAGCGCGGCATGCCGCCGCTTGCACGTTTGTATACAAACGTTATCCTCGACGGCCATCTGACGCTGACATTGCAGCGCAAACATCAGGGGAGAACCGGGGCAATGCGCCTGACCGTGAACGGCAGGAATCATGATGTCGACGCTGCTCCCGACACCGCATTGCTTTACGTGCTGCGCAACGATCTCGCATTGAACGGACCGAAATATGGCTGCGGGCTCGGCGAGTGCGGCGCCTGCGCGGTGCTGATCGACGGCGTCGCCGCGCGCGCCTGCGTGATTCCGATCGAAGGCTGCGCGGGGCGCAACATCGTCACGCTCGAAGGTCTCGGCAGCCGCGAGCATCCCGATCCCGTGCAGGATGCCTTCATCCGCGAACAGGCCGCGCAGTGCGGCTATTGCCTCAACGGCATGATCATCACCACCAAGGCATTGCTCGCGCGCAATCCCAATCCATCCGAGCACGAGGTGCTGGAAGCGCTCCGCTACAATCTCTGCCGCTGCGGCGCGCATATCGAGATCATCCGCGCGGCGATGCGTGCCGCCGGCCACGCGCTCGAGGCGCGCGATTGATGGCCGGTTCGGAGCAACGCATTCGCGGCTCGCTGTCGATCGTCCGCCCTGCAGTGCTGGGCGCGGAAGGCGCGTTCGAGACCTTCATCACCATCACGGCCGACGGTTCGGTCAACGCCTATAATGGCCATGTCGATCTCGGCACCGGCATCCGCACCGCGCTCGGACAGATCGTTGCCGAAGAGCTCGACGTCTCGTTTGCCCGCGTCGTCGTGATCCTCGGCGACACCGCCGTGGTGCCGAACCAGGGCGCGACGATCGCAAGCGAGACCATCCAGATCACCGCCATTCCCCTGCGCAAGGCCGCCGCGCAAGCGCGGCACTTTTTGCTCGCGCGCGCGGCGGAGCGGCTCGAACTGCCCGCCGACGAGCTCATGATCGAGGACGGCTTGATCCGTGGTCACGACAACCGCAGCGTCAGCTATGGCGAACTGATCGCGGATGAGACCATCCGGCTCGAGCTCGCCGACGACGTTGCAGTCAAGGCGGTGAGCGCCTATTCCGTCGTCGGCAAGTCGGTGCCGCGTGTCGACCTGCCGGCGAAGGCCACCGGCGAGCTCGTCTACGTCCACGATGTGCGCGTGCCCGGCATGCTGCATGGCCGCGTCGTCCGTCCGCCCTATGCCGGCGTCGACGCCGGACCGTTCGTCGGCACCAGCCTGATCGCGGTCGATGAAGCCTCGGTGCGGGATATTCCCGGCCTCGTCGCGGTGGTGCGGATCGGCGACTTTGTCGGTGTCGTCGCCGAGCGCGAGGAGAATGCGATCAAGGCCGCCGCGCAGCTCAAGGTGAGCTGGAAGCCCGGACCGGCGCTGACCGACCTCACCGACATCGAGCAGGCGCTGCGCGCCAACCCCTCGACGCCGCGGCAACTGATCGACAGAGGCGACGTCGATGCCGCGATCAAGGCGGCCGCCAAGCCGATGCAGCGGACATATGTCTGGCCCTACCAGATGCACGGCTCGATCGGCCCGTCCTGCGCGGTCGCCGATTACGGAGACGGAGCGATCCGGGTCTGGTCCGGCACGCAGAACCCGCACATCCTGCGCGGCGATCTGGCGCTGCTAATCCAGCGGCCGGAATCCGAGATCGACGTGATCAGGATGGAGGCAGCCGGCTGCTACGGCCGCAACTGCGCCGACGACGTCACGGCCGATGCGCTGCTGCTGTCGCGCGCGGTCGGCCGCCCGGTGCGCGTCCAGCTGACCCGCGAGCAGGAACACGCGTGGGAGCCGAAGGGCACCGCGCAGCTGATGGACGTCAATGGCGGGCTCAATGCCGACGGCAGTGTTGCCGGCTACGACTTCGTCACGCGCTATCCCTCCAACGGCGCACCGACGCTGGCGCTGCTGCTCACCGGGCGGATCGCGCCTGAAGCGGCCGTGTTCGAGATGGGCGATCGCACCGCGATCCCGCCCTACGACTACGAGAACATGCGCGTGGTTGCCAACGACATGCCGCCGATCGTGCGTGCCTCCTGGGTTCGCGGCGTCTCTGCGCTGCCCAATACGTTCGCACATGAATCCTATATCGACGAGCTTGCCGCCGAGGCCGAGGTCGATCCGATCGAATACCGGCTGCGCTATCTCAGGGATAAGCGCGCGATCGATCTCGTCAACGCGGTCGCCGAGCGCGCCGGCTGGACGCCGCGCCCGAAGCGCGAAGCGCCCCAAACGGACGACGATATCGTCCGTGGCCGCGGCTTTGCCTATGCGCTCTACGTGCACAGCAAGTTTCCCGGCTACGGCGCGGCGTGGTCGGCCTGGATTGCCGATGTCGCCGTCAACAAGGCGACCGGCGATGTCAGTGTGACGCGCGTCGTCGCCGGCCAGGATTCCGGATTGATGATCAATCCGGAGGGCGTGCGGCACCAAATCGAAGGCAACGTCATCCAGTCGACCAGCCGCGCATTGATGGAGGAAGTCTCCTTCGAGCGCGGCGCGGTGACGGCGCGGGAATGGGGCGCCTACCCGATCATCAAGTTCCCCGAGCTGCCTGCGATCGACGTCCTGATGCTGCCGCGGCAGGACCAGCCGCCGCTCGGCGTAGGCGAGTCCGCCTCGGTGCCGAGTGCCGCCGCCATCGCCAATGCGATCTATGATGCGACCGGCGTCCGCTTTCGCGAGCCGCCGTTCACGCCGGAACGCATTTTGAAGGGACTGCGCGGTGAACAGCCCGTGGCGCCCGCGGCGCTTCCCTCACCGGCGCCGCCGGCCGACCTCAACAGGTGGCAAAATCCGTTTGCGAAACGCGGCGGTGTGCTCGCGGGCATTGCGGCGCTCTGCGCCGCGGCGATCGCCATCGGCGCGGCCGTCTTGCCCTGGCGCGCGATTGCGCCGATCGCCCGGCCCGACGCCTCGGTCTATTCCGCCGCGACGATCGCGCGCGGCAAGGAGCTCGCGGCACTTGGCGCTTGCGCCGTCTGCCATACGTCGGAGCACGGCACCCTGAACGCCGGCGGCCGTCCGCTCGAGACGCCGTTCGGCACGATCTACACGACCAACATCACGCCCGATATCGACACCGGCATCGGCGCCTGGTCCTATCCAGCCTTCGAGCGCGCGATGCGCGAAGGCATTCATCGCGACGGCCGCCATCTCTATCCGGCGTTTCCATACACGCATTTTGCGAAGACCACCGATCCCGACCTGCAGGCGCTCTACGCCTATCTGATGGCGCAGGCGCCGGTGCGCGCCGAGACGCCGGCGAACGCGCTGGCCTTTCCGTTCAACCTGCGGCCGCTGCTCGCCGGATGGAATGCGCTGTTCCACCAGCCGAACACGTTCCAGCCCGATCCATCGAAATCGGAGATCTGGAATCGCGGCGCCTATCTGATCGAGGGTCTCGGCCATTGCAGCGCCTGCCACTCGCCGCGCAATGCGCTCGGCGCCGAGCGGCAAGGCGCCTATCTCGCCGGCGGCTTCGCCGAGGGCTGGGAAGCACCGGCGCTGACGTCGCTGTCGAAGGCGCCGGTCCCCTGGAGCGAGGCCGAGCTTTACGCTTATCTGCGCACCGGCGAGTCCCGTCTGCACGGCGTCGCCGCCGGGCCAATGGCGCCCGTCGTGCATGAGCTCGCCGCGCTGCCCGACCAGGACATCCGCGCGATGGCGGTCTACCTCGCCTCGTTCAACGAGGCCACCGATCGGGCGGCCCACGATACGCTCGCAGCCAAGCTCGAGGCCGGCACCGCCGTCACCACCGCCGCGTCGGCAGGCGCGCGGATCTATCAGGGCGCCTGCGCGGTCTGCCATGAGGTCGGCGGCCCGCCGCTGTTCGGCAGCCGACCGTCGCTGGCGCTGAACAGCAATCTGCACAGCGACGCCCCCGACAATCTGATCCAGGTGATCCTGCACGGCATCGCCAAGCCGGCCGTGACCGATCTCGGCTACATGCCGGCCTTCAAGGACAGCATGAGCGACCGCCAGGTCGCCGAGCTCGTCGGCTTCCTGAGGCGGCAGTTTGCCCCGGACAAGCCGGCCTGGAGCGATGTTGCCACGGCCGTCGGCCGTATCCGCCGGAATATAGCCCGCTGACCTGCCATGTTCCGCCGGAAACCCACTGGGCGGGCGCCGTTCGGCAGGCTACAGTTCCGGCATGGCGGTCACAGATATTGCAACCCGGACCTATAATCACGGCTGGCGGCTCGATCCGATCGTGCGCAGCCTGCTGGACACCGATTTCTACAAGCTGTTGATGATGCAGATGATCCGGGAATGCTACCCGGACACGCAGACGACCTTTTCGGTGATCAACCGCTCGACCCATATCCGGCTTGCCGAGGTCATCGACGAGGGCGAGCTGCGCGCCCAGCTCGACCATGCCCGCACCATCCGCTTCACCAAGAAGGAACTGATCTGGCTCGCCGGCAACACGTTCTACGGCAAGACCCAGATGTTCTCGCCCGACTTCATCAACTGGCTCTCGACCTTCCGCCTGCCCGAATACGAGCTGCACAAGGTCGACGGCCAGTATGAGCTGCATTTCCACGGGCCGTGGACCCACACCACGATGTGGGAGATCCCGGCGCTCGCGATCCTCAACGAGCTGCGCTCGCGCGCCGCGACCAAGACCTACGGCCGCTTCGCCCTCGACGTGCTCTACGCCCGCGCCAAGGCCAAGCTGTGGGCCAAGGTGGAGCGGCTGCGCAAGCTGGACGGATTGCGGCTGTCCGATTTCGGCACGCGCCGCCGCCACGGCTTCCTCTGGCAGCGCTGGTGCGTCGAGGCAGTGAAGGAAGGTCTCGGCCCGTCCTTCACCGGAACGTCGAACGTGCTGCTCGCGATGGACAACGACCTCGAGGCGATCGGCACCAACGCGCACGAGCTGCCGATGGTGGCCGCCGCGCTCGCCAACGACGACCAGGAGCTGCGCTGGGCGCCTTACCGGATCCTCGACCAATGGCGCCACGCCTATGGCGGCAACCTCCTGATCGCGCTGCCCGATGCGTTCGGCACCAAGCCGTTCCTGCGCGATGCGCCGGATTGGGTCGCCGACTGGACCGGCTTTCGTCCCGACAGCGCACCGCCGATCACCGCCGGCGAAGAGATCATCAAATGGTGGAAGCAGAAGGGCCGCGACCCCAAGGAGAAGCTGCTGGTGTTCTCGGACGCGATGGATGTCGGCTCGATCGAGGAGACGTTCCATCACTTCAAGGGGCGTGTTCGCGTCAGTTTCGGCTGGGGCACCAACCTCACCAACGATTTCGTCGGCTGCGCGCCTGATGGCACCGCCGAACTCGATCCGATCTCGATCGTGTGCAAGGTGACGTCGGTCGACGGACGACCGGCCGTAAAGCTCTCCGACAATCCGGAGAAGGCGACCGGCATCCCGTCCGAGGTCGAGCGCTATTTGCGCGTGTTCGGCAATGTCGGCCGCGTTCGCACCGCAGTTCACGTTTGAATTCGCGAACCAACCAACCCCATCGACTGACCTGACGAGCTTCGCATGCCCGCACCCAAGCCGCCTGCCTTCGAAACACTGAGCCTGCACGCCGGCCAGCGCCCCGATCCCGCAACCGGCGCGCGCGCGGTTCCGATCTATCAGACCACGTCCTACGTGTTCCAGGACGCCGATCACGCCGCGGCGCTGTTCAACCTCGAACGCGCCGGCCATATCTATACGCGCATCTCCAATCCGACGACGGCGGTTCTGGAAGAGCGCATCGCCGCGCTCGAATGCGGCGTCGGCGCGATCTGCACCGCCAGCGGCATGGCGGCGATGCATCTGGCGATCGCGACACTGCTCAATGCCGGCGACCACATCGTCGCCTCCGCCTCGCTCTATGGCGGCACCATCAACCTCTTGGCGCACACGCTGCCGCGCTTCGGCATCACCACGACCTTCGTGAAGCCGCGCGCGCTCGATGAGTTCCGCGCCGCGATCAAGCCGAACACGCGGCTCGTGATCGGCGAGACCATCGGCAATCCCGGCCTCGAAGTGCTCGATATCCCCGCGGTCGCGCAGATCGCGCATGATGCGAAGATTCCGCTGCTGATCGACAACACCTTCGCGACGCCCTACCTCAGCCAGCCGATCGAGCTGGGCGCCGACATCACGATGAACTCGGCGACCAAGTGGATGGGCGGCCATGGCATCGCGATCGGCGGCGTCATCGTCGATGGCGGCCGGTTCGACTGGCGCGCCTCCGGCAAATTCCCGCAGCTCACCGAGCCCTATGCCGGCTATCACGGCATCGTCTTCGACGAGCAGTTCGGCAAGGCCGCCTTCATCATGCGCGCCCGCACCGAGGGCCTGCGCGATTTCGGCGCCTGCCTGTCGCCGACCAACGCCTTCCAGCTGCTGCAGGGCATCGAGACGCTCGGCGTCCGCATGGACCGTCACGTCGGCAACGCCCATGCGGTGCTGGACGCCCTCGCCACGAACAAGGCGGTCGACTGGGTGCTGCATCCGTCGCTGGAGACGCATCCGGACTACGCGCTGGCGAAGAAGCTGTTGCCGCGCGGCGCCGGCTCGATCATCAGCTTCGGCATCAAGGGCGGCCGCGCGGCCGGCAAGAAGTTCATCGAGCAGCTGAAGCTGATCAGCCATCTCGCCAATGTCGGCGACGCCAAGACGCTGGTGATCCACCCCGCCAGCACCACGCACCAGCAGATGGATGCCGAGCAGCTGAAAGCTGCCGGCATCGGCGAGGAACTGGTGCGGCTCTCGGTCGGCATCGAGACCGCGCAGGACATCATCGATGATCTCGGCCAGGCGCTGCGCGCCTCGCAAAGGACTTAGGGCCATGCAGCTTTCCGTCAACGGGTCAGATACCTTCATCGCGACCGGCGGCAGGCCGTTCGATGCATCGCTGCCGGCTGTCGTGATGATCCACGGCGCCGGCTTCGATTCCACGACCTGGGCGCTGCACAGCCGCTGGTTCGCCCATCACGGCTATTGCGTGCTGGCGCCGGATCTGCCCGGCCATGGCCGCTCCGCCGGCAAGCCGCTGCCGACCATCGCCGAGATGGCCGACTGGATCGCGGCGCTGATCACCGCCGCCGGCGTGTCGAAGGCGCGGCTGATCGGTCATTCCATGGGCTCGCTGATCGCAATCGAGACGTCCGCACGGCACCCCGACAAGGTCTCCGGCCTCGCGCTGATCGGCACTGCCGCGACCATGACGGTCGGCCCTGATCTCCTGAAAGCCGCCGAGGCCAATGACGCCGCCGCGATCGACATGGTCTCGATCTGGGGCCTCGGCTTCAAGGCCGAGCTCGGCGGCAGCCTCGCGCCCGGCCTGTGGATGCACCAGGGCGCGCGGCGGGTGCTGCAGGAGGCGAAGCCCGGCGTGCTGTACAACGACCTCAACGCCTGCAACGCCTACCAGAACGCGCTCGCCGCCGCGGCCGCGGTCAAGGTGCCCGCGACCTTCATCCTCGGCGAGCGCGACATGATGACCCCCGCCAAGGCCGGCAAAGCGCTCGCCGCCGCGACACCGAATGCCCGCACCGTGGTGCTGCCAGGCGCCGGCCATATGATGATGGTCGAGCAGCCCGACGAGCTGCTGGCGGCGCTGCGGTAGCGGAGCTGCGGGCTCCTCTTCCCTTCCTGTGTGGAAGAAGGTGGCGCAGACGCAAGTCCGCGCCGGATGAGACCTCTGCGTCCGCGGATTCAGCCCCCTCAGCCGGCTCCGATGCCCTCGCATTCGAACTGCCCTTTGCCGCCACAACTGCTGGTGACGTTGGAGAACCTCCTTCGACGGCGAGCGCCACCAAAATATCGAAAACAACCCCATGCAAAGCAGCAGGGCGACCGCTGGCGCTTGGACAAGCAACTTGACGCGTCGGGCAAATCAGCGATATCTTCTATTATTCCGAAATCATGCAAACGCCCCGACGTCTCCGCAACAGCGTACGCGTCCGTCGCGATTGCGGTCCGAAAATTCTTACCCACCATGCCATTGCAAGGGCGACTTGGCGGGTAAGCACTCGATCCGTATCAATGACCAATGGCGGGGTCGTTGTTCCGGTGGATCGACGCGGGTCCGGAGGACGCGGAGACAATCGACCGTCACGAGCCAGGGCGTGTATTCATAGATCGAGGCGGCTCGGCTCACGCGCGCTGGGCGTCTGCTATGGCCCGACAAGATCGCGAAAGCGGACATTGCCGTAAATCCGAGAACGGCCAATCGCGTCGTTTAATAAAGTCGGCCAGCTACTTCCGGTCTACCGTCAACTTCGGACATGTCGCTGCACTGCGCCAACCGACGCGATGGGCCAACTGCGGACCTCTGCTCAACACTAGAACTTTCCTTTGCGGCGGCCGATCATATCGTCGAGAACCAATTGCACCTTCAAGCCTTCAGGCTCTGTCAGAGACGGATAGAATGTTCGAACGTAGGCATTAATCTCTTGGGCAACTTCATAGGTGCGGCGACTGTCGTCCCCAAATGCAACATCTTCAAATCGCTTCAATAAGTCTGCGTTGGTTGCAACCTCCGCAGCAAGCGGAGCAAGCTCTTCCAAACTTCGTGTAACTACGCCACGCAACTGCAGGCTATTGCCCGTTACCGGTATTGCCTGCCTATCGGGAATTCCGGCTACATCACCCCGAAATCGCTTTCCTTCCTCGGTCCAACGGGCAAAGCGAGTATTCAGAGCCTCCATGAGCCCGAAGTCCGCGAGGGCTTCGAGGGCATGTTCGCCCGCGCTTTCGGAGATGCTGTCGACTTCGTCGCCGTGTCCGTCAAGATACCGACTTACCATCTTGACGAGTGCGATCAGGAGCTTCTGCTCTCGTTCGGTCATCGGCCGTTACCCCCCACATCGCTCCTTCGCGCTGTACCCGTCGACTATGAGCGGCTTAAGCGTGATTAGGTTGTAAAAGGAGTTGCGGCAACCTTTATCGCACAGAATGCTCAATTTTGAATGAAACGGGCGCGACTTCCGCAACGGGTCAAACTCGGAAGACGGAACGCGCGATCGCGACGTCCGCTTCACTCCCGGCACCGGACCTTCAATCGCCAGCGCGGTACGTCCGAGAAGGGCCAGAAGGCGACATCGCACGCCAGACCTGCTACGATGGCGGCCACTCATTGAAGCTCTCTAATTGGTGGTTGGTGCGCTGCCATGCGCTATGACTTCGTTCTGGTTCATCAGTTATGCCGAGAAATCGGCCTGATAGTGCGATTAAATACCGATCATCGTATAGAGGTCGATCTTGGCCGTGATGCAATTCTGTGCTTTCAGAACGCCGAACGCGAGGAAGACTGCCTTATCGGTTTTCTTGGTATGCCTTGGCATGTGCACGATAATCCTATGTTCGCCGATGCTCGCGGTAACTACATTGAACTCGACTACCTCGACCTACTCACAGGTTTGAAAGAGGGGCGGGTCCTCGTCTGCGAGCGGGAGGTGAAGGGGCGAACGGTCGACATCTGGCCGGTCCACAGCGAGTACAACGACGAGCTAAAGTATCTTGAAGAAGGCGAGCGGATCATCGTGCGTCGCGCAACGGGCCAACTGGCATAATTGAACAGAACCGACCGTTGTGTCCGTTGAGGCTCAAAAGGCGAAATACTCGCTGCGAGTAGATGTTTTCCGCTTTGGTCCCAACAACGGACATCGCTCAATAGGGTCGGGATGTCCGTTCGGGGCCAACAGCGGAAGTCGCCGATCAGCCCAGATCACAAGATAAGGGATGACCCAGCCTAATCTTCGGCGAACGAATCCAAAAGCGAACGAAACCGTTTCCTAATCTCGTCGGCCTGGTAGACGTACTTGCGATTGAAATCCAATGTGAGAACGCCCCATTGAGCTCCGGTCCGATCCGCTATCGTGCAGTCAGATCTCTTGTCCGTGGCCTTTCTGCAAACGAAAATCAAAGGGCCTTCAGGCGTATCTTTTAGGAACAGATCAGAATTAGCCGCCTCACATAATTGGTATCCGGACTCGACCGCGCGAAAAGCGCCCGAGCCTTTCTCCTCGCACCAACGCTGCCATAGAAGCCTCCGTTCGGACCAATTCAGTTCCTCCTGCCCACCGCGGATCGTGGCAACTACCTGATCTCCGTATCCGCCGTCGAACGGACTCTTTACGAACCTGTCAGCGTTATTCGCCGTCCTGGGCTCCAGATTGGGAAGCAGAGCGTAAAGGTCGAACGTCGTCTCTTTTGGATCACCACTTGATTGATTCAGATCCACCAAATAGTTACGCGGAATGTTGTAGATCTTGTCGCCAAAGGCGATCGGAATCGTTCTCCGATCGAGCGACGGATAAATTTGCCGCAGTTCCTCGACAGAGGCATGCCTTTGCAGCTTCTCCGCGAAGGACTCGTGCTTCAGCAGCAGGTCGGCAGGTTGATAAAACATCTTGTAGCTCACGAAGGAGCCTGCGATCAGCGCAATCGCAACGACGCCACCGACAAGCCACTTCATCCGGTGGGAAGTTTGTGCGCCGGAGGAGATGCTGGTCGTGTAATATTGCCTTCGTCCAAACTCAGCCATGTCCCCAGTCCGCTTGCCGATCCTGGCACCCTCTTTTGGGTTGCCGAATTTTCGGTGAACGGGAGCACCTTATCGGCTCGTTCCAAAAGAACGACTTGCCGAGCAAATCGAACTTTATCAATTGCGATGTCGGTTCCGTAACTGGACGCGATGCTGACGACGTCAGCTATGGGTCAAACTGAGACCTCGCACCGACGGGTCGGCACTTCCGGTCTTCATTCGGAAGCGGACATCGTCACGGCCGTCCGGCATGTCTCAAGAGGGCCAACAACAGATTCATGCACTGCAGCAAGACGCTCTCGATTTTGGCTTCGCTTTTATCGGCGATGGCCGCAGGCAGCGTGTAATGATCGGACTTCAAGCCCTCCCGAAGGATGAGCGGGAGGACTGTTGCCAATCCGCTCGCCAATGTGGCGCTCGACCCGCTTGGAAAGGTCCCCGAATTCAAGTTTTGCGCCATGCGCGTGAAGCCAGTGGCAATTAGGACGGCGGCGGCCGAGCAGGCGACGGCCGCGATCAATCGCCCGGGGCCGCTGTCAGTTGGCGAGAGGCGGCTGCGGCGCGATCTTGTTCTGCGCGATGATGGCTTCGGCACGCGCGAGATTTTCCAGCAGGCGCTGGCTGGTCAAGACAAGGAAGTAATAGCCGAACTGCGGGTTTTGGAAGTAGATCTCGAGCAGCTTTTCGTAGCTGATAGTTAGAACGCGGCCATCCTCGATACATTCGATCGTCGCGGTCCGGCGGTTGTCGGGCGTGAGGAAACCAAGCTCGCCCATCAAACGCCCCGGCGGAAGTTCGACGTTGATTTCGACGACCCGGAATTTGCCGGTGACGGTCAGCAGCATTTCGTTGGCCGCGTCACCTTTCCTCATCAAGATATCGCCCTTGCGATACTTGCGGTCAGTCATGAACGGCTTGAGCCACTCCATCGACATGTCGCCCTGCGTTGCGGTACGCGCCTTCTTCACGAGAGCGAGCATTTGACGGAGACGGTAGGCATTGATGGGAATCATCAGGAGATACAGAAGAAAGGTCGTGACGGCTCCGGTGAGCGCACCGAAAATGGCGAAGAACGCGCAACCGATCATGTTCGCGACCCGCAGCGGCACCATCGTGTGTGTCAGCAACGTGGCGACGAAGAAGATCGCGCCGATCAGGGCGAACATATTGGCAAGCGTGATGTTGTGCAGGAAGAGCTCCAGCAGGCGGTTGAAGATGGCGTCCCAGGTCACGTTGTTCGGATCGAGGCCCATTTGGACCAGAATCTTCGCGAACCTGAGGTTGTCCGTTGCTGCATCGAGGATGCGGTCCAGCATGATGGACATATCTCCTTTTGGAGCCGGTGAGGCCAGCTTACCGGAAGTTGTTATTCGCGGCGCAGCAAACTTGACCACCCGACTTCCGAGATGGGTCAAACTCGGAAGTCGCGCGCCTTCCGCCGAAGTCCGCTGGTCCCCGGTGAGCAGTCATCCGTGGGCCGCGCGATGAGGTCCGAAGAGGGCCAATAGCCGACATTTCTTCCGTCTGCTGCTATTCCAGAACGCCTTCGTTTCAAAACTAAGCGCCGCTTTTGGGATAGATGCGGCGAACCTCTAGTTCTTCCCACCGCGTTATAACTTTCGCCTTGAAGCCCGCCTGATCAAATCTGACCTCGCCGTCATCCTCGACCAGAAAAATATCATCTTGGCACGCGACGGCTTCGAGGAAGCGTGGCGACCGAATGCTGAGATCGACTTGCCCGCGAAATTCAAAATGACTATGCAGCATTTCAAAGGAGAACATCGCGACACAATAATTATCGAAGGTCTCGAACCTTGAAAAGTCAGCCACCGCGCATTCGTCCAAGCCAATCACTGGGTAGAAATTCGGTCCCCAGAGACCGGGAGTTGGTTGGAGAAACTTTAGAATGCCGATTTCCTCCAGCGTGCCAGCGGGCCACTCCCAAGTACTCATAAATTCATGGAAGAATGCCTCACGTGGCGTGCCACTTTCATCAGGAAAGGATCGGAGCCGCCCTCCCTTTCGATCGAGTTCCATTTTCCGATAGACCTCGAACAGAAGCTCGTACACGATCGCAGCCACGGTCGCGTTTTGCATTCCTCGACCTCTGAGTACCGCTCCGGTTCAGCCGCTAAGAGTATACGGCAATTCCTTAGAAATTCGTCGAGTTGCTTTGTTTAATGTCTGCGTTAGGTCAGTCGCGTCGTCTTTGCAGTAGGCCAGCTACTTCAGGTCTACCCTCAACTTCATGTCGCTGCACTGCGCCAACTGACGCGATGGGCCAAAGGGGCGCATCCTTACGTCAGTCATTTTGATACCCCTTCAGCACGGCCGACATCTGGCCCTTTTCCTTCAGCCATTGCGGCCAGATTTCCGGGAGCGGCGTCACTGGATCGTCGGTCAATTGCAGGACGACACGTTTGAGCTTGATGCCCGGCCCAAAACTTGCGGCTAGGTCATCGGGCGGAAGATCGAGATACTTGTGCTGACCGTCGATATCGACGAACCGAATTAGCTGTGACAGCGTGACAAATGGCACGTCACGCGGCCCGCGTTGACGAAGCAAGTCTTCAAGCGCCGTCTTCTTCCGCGCATAGTCGGCCGCTCCACCGGATAAGCGATAGGCTGCAAACGGCAGGCATCCGATATCGTCAAACAGGCAGAAAACCTGCTTGTTGCGATCGGCGCGCTGCGCGGGTGTCCTTGTCGCATCCGAGAACGTTAAAAACAGCAAGCCCTTTTCGCCGAGATCGACGGTTGGTGCATATCCGACAGGCAGCGGAAATGAGTTGTACTGGCTGGGAGACCAGCTCGGTTCTATATTGTAAGAGACGTCAATGACGCTCGATCCGGTCTTGATCTGGTCGCCATCCTGTACCTCGACGGTGAGCCGGTAGCGGACGTGAACAGCGTAAAAATTGAGCCACAATAGACCGACCCCAGCGATCACCAGACCTACAGGTATGCCGAGCGCTATCAGGCAGCCCTTCCTCATTCGATATCTCTCAAGCCCAAAACTTCAGGGATCATTGAATCGCCAAACGTTACTGGTTGTATGAACTGTCGTCGTCAACCTTTAACGCTTCCAATGCTCAATTTTGAATGAAGCAGGCGACTTCCGTTCTGGGTCAAACTGAGACCTCGCGCCGGCGGGTCGGCACTTCCGGTCTTCGTTCGGAAGCGGACATCGTCACGGCCGTCCGGCATGTTTCAAGAGGGGCCAAGCGGTCATTCAAGCCGGTCGGGAGCGAATTCGCTTGCCTTGCTTTGAGTCCTTTTGCACTCTCGGGCAAGGAGGCCGATGCATGAAGATAATCACCGTCGCGTGCGCTCTCGGAGCGGCCCTGGTGCTGTGTAACCTCGGGACGTCAGGTGCTGAAGCCCGGGCGCGGAAGGCACAAGTCGTTCATGAACGAACGAGGGTCGTTATCACGACGCCCGTGATAACGCCGACTCCGTGGGATTATTATATTGTTCCACGATATCGCTATCGCCCTGAAGACGACCGGGTCGATCCATACGGACCGCCCGTGGCGTCGTCTTGGGACCTCTATGAGGGCTGGCGGTGGCCATACTGGTGGTGAACAGCGATCACGCCAAACGGATCGCGTTCCGGAAGAAGCGGCGATCGCTGCCTGACGGGCGCGGCGGTGGAGCGTAACGCCGGGACAAGATCACGCATCGTCATGCTGCGTTGTGGCTGCGGACCGCTGTGAGTCAGATGCCGCCATTGGGGGCCCAACCGGGCGGCGTCCGCTCAATAGGCGGCTTCGGGCCCGAGGCGGACCTTCGGAGGGTAGAGATCGTTTTGTGCTTGAGTGGTGCTACGAATGCCGTAGCTAGTCGCGACCCTCGTAGGTCAGCCAACGTCTTTCCGGCGCTGACGGCTTTGTTAACGACACCGTTGCGTCACAACCGATAAAGCTCAGGACGAGCACAAGATTTCCGCTAGCGCCCCAAGGCCCGTTGCAGGTTTATGAGCACACGCTCAGATCTGGTCGGTCCACACGGATAGCGTAGGCCAAGAGCGCGTGCCGGCGCGACCAACGAGCCATCCTCCCAGGAAAGGGTCAGGACAGTTCGCAGATCGCACCTTGCTCACTGCTTCGCCGGCTTCCGCTCGATCGGATGAATGTCGATCGCGCGCAGGCGGCCGAGGCGGAGCACGTCCATCGACAGGGTGCGGTCGATCCGGCTGTGATCGAGCGCGCGGATCAGGTCGTCGACACCGTGGATCTCGATGCCGTCGAGCCCGATCGCGACGTCGCCCGGCAACAGCCCGGCGCGCGCGGCCGGGCTGTCCGGCTCGATCTGCATCAAGAGCGCGCCCATCTTGTTCTCGACGCCGGCGAGCACCGCATGGCGCCGCGGCACCGGCGCGGTCTGCCCGGCGACGCCGATATAGGCGCGGCGGACATAGCCGTGGCGGATGATCTCCGACAGCACGAACTGCGCGGTGTTGCTGGCGACCGCAAAGCAGATGCCCTGCGCGCCGTTGATGATCGCGGTGTTGATGCCGATCACCTCGCCCTTCGACGACACCAGCGGCCCGCCGGAATTGCCGGGATTGAGCGCGGCATCGGTCTGGATCACGTCCTCGATGGTGCGCCCGCTGACCGAGCGGATCGAGCGGCCGAGCGCCGACACCACGCCGGCGGTCACCGTCGATTCGAACCCGAGCGGATTGCCGATCGCGACCACGAGCTGGCCGCGCCGCAAGGACTTGGAGTTGCCGAGCGAGGCATAGGGCAGATCGCGCGCGCCGTCGGCCCGCAGCAGCGCGAGGTCGGTGTCGGGATCGACGCCGAGCACATGGGCGTCGGTGACGAAGCCCTCGGTGTCGCGCAGCCGGATCTGCTTCGACGATCCGACCACATGGCTGTTGGTCAGCACGAACCCGTCGGGCGAGATCACGATGCCCGAGCCGAGCCCACCGCGCTCGCGCGCATTGCGGACCTTCGGCCCGGTCTCGACCCGGACCACGGCGGGACCGACGCGGTCGGTGACGTCGATCACGGCATTGGAATAGGCGTCCAGCAAAGCCCGGTCATCGACCTGGTCATCAACTCGGGCAGCGTCGTCCGTCCGCGATGACAGCGTGTCACCGGCGGTATCTGAGGTAAAATCCAGCATGGCGAGAGTCCTTTGGGCACCTCAGATGGTGACCGGCTCCCACCGCTGCAAGTGGTTACGTCACGCACCTGCCCGGGTGGCTAGGGCAAGATGAGTTTGGATCAAAACGGCTCGGCCGCGCACTAGCTTCACCTCTCCCCGATGGCGAGAGGTCGATTTGCGAAGCAAACCGGGTGAGGGGCCGCAGCACCAATGGGGGACCGTAACCCCTCACCCGGCGCGACGCGCCGACCTCTCCCAAGGGAGAGGTGAAGCTTCGCTGTCGGTGCAGATCAGCCTGATCTCGTCAGGCCCTAGGTCGCCCGCCGCAGCGTGCCGCCCCGCGCCTTGACGGGATCGAGCAGCGACCAGTCGCCGTCCGGCAGCAGGTGGCCTTTCGGGAACGGCGCGCGCAGCTCGAGCCCGAGCGAGCGCAGCACGCGGTCGTCGCGGTAGTAGCATTGCAGCACCACGCGGACGAGCGTGGCCGCGGCAGCGCCGCCATGCTTGCGAAACTCCAGCGCCACCGCATCGCGCCCGGCATCGTCGAGCTCGGCAAGCGGCTTGCCGGCGAGCTTTGCCAGATGATCGAGCGCCTGCGCGACCAGCGTGGTGTCGCGGCCGAGCGTTGCGAGCATGTCGGCCTGGATCGCGGGATCGTCGGCCCCAGGCACCCTGTACTCGGCGCTTTCGGGAACGATCATCGCAGCGATGGTGCGGAGATCGGCGCGCTGGGCTGCGGTCAGTTGTTTGCTATCGGACATGTCGGTCTCTGGCGGTCTCAGTCGAACAGATTGGCGAGGCGCTGCTTCATCTGGTCGGCGATGTAGAGCGCGAGGGCCTGGATGGTGGAGGTCGGGTTCACGCCACCCGAGGTGACGAAGATGCTGCCGTCGACGATGAAGAGGTTCTTCACGTCGTGCGAGCGGCCCCATTCGTTGACCACGGAGCGTGTGGGATCGGTCCCCATTCGCGCGGTGCCGAGCAGATGCCATCCGCCCCACGGAATCGGATCGTTGATGCAGATGTCGGTGGCGCCGGCGGCCTCGAGAATCTCGCGGCCGCGCGCCAGGCCATGGTCCATCATCTTCCGGCTGTTCGCGCTGATCGTGTAGTCGAT
Organism: Bradyrhizobium sp. 41S5; assembly: GCF_011516665.3. Classification (NCBI taxonomy): domain Bacteria; kingdom Pseudomonadati; phylum Pseudomonadota; class Alphaproteobacteria; order Hyphomicrobiales; family Nitrobacteraceae; genus Bradyrhizobium; species Bradyrhizobium sp. 41S5. The sequence goes on from NZ_CP083721.1 coordinate 6,219,575, forward strand.
CTTCGGCGCCGGAATGCCGTGACTGTCCTTCAGGACCGGATCGAGCGTGACGCGGTTGTGCTCCTCCGGCAGATCTTCGCAGATCGCCGACACCGCGAGGCGATGACCGTTGAGCTTGCGGAACACGCGGTGATGATCCTTGCCCCAGGGCAGGATGCCCTTCTGCTCGCTCGCGACCGCCTCGAACACCGGCCCCGCGCCGCGGCCGAACTGGATGCCGTAGCCGCGGACGAAGCCGCGCGACAGGTCGGTGTCGTAGAACTCCTTGCTCCACAGGCAAGTCGGCGGCGCGCGGTTGCTGTCGGTCGGCTCCTTCACGAAGCCGTAGACCTGCGCATAGGGGTGGAACATCAGGTTCTTGCCGACCAGGCCCGACGAGTTGGCGAGGCCGTTCGGGAATTTTCCCGACACCGAGTTGAGCAGCAGCCGCGGCGTGCCGACGCCGTTGCAGGCGATGATGACGACCTCAGCCGGCTGGAATTGCTCGACGCCATCCTTGTCGTAATAGACGACGCCGGAGGCCATGCCGTGTTCGTTGGTCAGGATCTCGCGCACCCGGCAATGGGTCTTGAGCTCGACCCCGGCGCGGATTGCGTGCGGCCAGTAGGTGATGTCGGTCGAGGCCTTGGCGCCCTGCGCGCAGGCCGGCGTGCAGTGGCCGAGATTGATGCAGCGCGCCCTGCCCTCGTAATCCATCGTCGCAACCGTGGTGTCCGACGGCCACCAGTGCCAGCCGAGCTTGTTCATGGCCTTGCCGATCAGCGGACCTGATAGCCCGAGCGGCTGCTGCGGCATCGGCGGATGGCTGAGCGGCGACAGCGGATCGCCCGACAGGCCCGACACGCCCATCATGCGATCGTTCTCCTCGAAGAACGGGGTGAGCGCGTCGTAATCGATCGGCCAGTCGTCGGCGACGCCGTCGAGCGTCTTCACCTTGAAGTCGGAGGGATGCAGCCGCGGCCAGTGCGCGGTGTACATCACGGTCGAGCCGCCGACGGCGTTGAAGTTGACGACTTTGATCGGCGAATTGCCGTCATTGATCGGATAGTCCTCGGGCCGCTTGCGGACATTCGGGCTGGACGACCACTCGCCGTAGAATTTCGCCTCCCAGTCGCGGCCGGTGCTCGGATATTCGGCAGGATTCATCCAGCCGCCCTGGTCGAGGCAGAGGATATGCATCTTGGTATCGGCGAGGCTCCAGGCCACCGCGGCGCCGGAGGCGCCGGCGCCGATGATCAGGACGTCAACGGGATCGTTCTTCATTCTTGTTCCTTGAAGTCTCTTCATCGTCATTGCGAGGAGCGACAGCAATGACGGGTGATGCGGCTCAATTCACGATTCTCACCGGCAAGCTTCGTATACCGCGGATGAAATTGGAATAGAGCCTTTGCGGCGGGCCCGTCAGCTCAAAACGCAGATCGCGCGCCAGAACCTCCTCCCAGAGGATGCGCAATTGCTGCTCGGCGAGGCGGTCGCCGACGCAGCGATGGATGCCGGCGCCGAAGGCCAGATGCTGGCGCGGCTTGGCGCGGTCGATGATGAACTCGTCGGCACGCTCGATCTTGTCCTCGTCGCGGTTGCCGGAGATGTACCACATCACGACCTTGTCGCCCTTTTTGATCTGCTTGCCGGCGAGCTCGACATCGTTGCGCGCGGTGCGGCGCATGTGCAGCACCGGCGTGTGGTAGCGGATGGTCTCGGAGACGAGGTTCGGGATCAGCTCCGGCCTCGCGCGGACCAGCTCGAACTGCTCCGGATTCTCGCACAGCGCCATCAGCCCGGCCGACATCGAGTTGCGCGTGGTGTCGTTGCCGCCGACGATCAGGAGCCCGATGGTGCCGATGAACTCGCGCGGCTCCAGATTCCGCGTCGCTTCCGAATGCGCCAGCATCGAGATCAGGTCGAAGGTCGGCGGCGCGTCGATCCGCGCGTCCCATAGCTTGCGGAAATGTTCTCCCATCTTGACCAGTTCGGCGGTGCGTTCGGCCTCCGACTGCACCACCGCGTCAGGCGAATCGATGTTGGCGATTGCGACATCCGACCACCAGGTCAGCTTGGCGCGGTCCTCTGCGGGAAAATCGAACAGCGTCGCCAGCATCATGTTGGTGAGGTCGACCGAAACCCGCTCGGCCCAATCGAAGGTCTCGTTGCGCGGCAGCGCGTTCAGCACGGCCGAGGTGCGCTTGCGGATCAGCGCATCGAAATTGGCGAGGTTCGACGGCGCCACGATCGGCGCGACCGTGCGGCGCTGCGCGGTGTGGCCGGGCGGGTCCATGCGGATGAAGCTCGGCCGCTCCTGCCCCTTCGGCTGGTCAGCGACCTGGATACCGCCGAGGTCGGAGGCCGAGGAGTAGTTCTGGTGGTCCAGCTCGACCGCAAAGATGTCGTCGTAGCGCGTCACCGACCAGTACGGACCGTAGGCCGAGGCCTCGCAATAATGCACGGGATCGTCGCGGCGGAGCTGCGCGAACAGCGGCCGCCAGGTGTCATCCTGATAAAGCCGGGGGTTGCTGACGTCTGTAGACGTCGGCCTGCGCAGCGCCTCTCCCATCGCTTCACTCCCACTGGTTCCGTCGCCGCTTGGCGGGCGATCGTCTTTGTCAGCCGACGATAGAGGATATCCCGCGGCTGAGTAAAGCTATGGGGCGGACCGTCCGCCGCGCGGAATGCGCGCGGGCCGGCGCACCCGGCAAATCGCGATAGCTGCCCCGCTGCTCGATGTTTGTCGGCAGCGGCAAGACCGGTTAGCCTTGCCGGCAATCAACCCATCAGGGAGCAACGACAGGTGGCCGCAACGCGCCAGGACAACAGCCCCGAGACGGCGGCGCTGGACTACGACGTCATCATCATCGGCGCCGGGTTGTCCGGCATGTACCAGCTCTACCGGCTGCGCGAACTCGGCCTCTCGGCGCGCGTGTTCGAGGCCGGCACCGGCGTCGGCGGCACCTGGTACTGGAACCGCTATCCCGGCGCGCGGTTCGATTCCGAAAGCTATTCCTACGGCTACTCGTTCTCGAAGGAGTTGTTGCAGGAATGGGAATGGTCGGAGCATTTCGCCGGCCAGCCCGAGACCCTGCGCTACTGCAACTACGTCGCCGACAAGTTCGATCTGTGCCGCGACATCCAGTTCGAAAGCCGCGTCGCGTCCGCGATCTACCGGGACGACACGCGAAGCTGGCAGGTCGCGCTGGAGAACGGCGCGCGCCATAGCTGCCGCTTCCTGATCACCGCGATCGGCCCGCTCTCGACCCCGACCCTGCCGCGGATCGAGGGCCGCGACGATTTCAAGGGCCAGTCGTTTCACACCGCGCGCTGGCCGAAAGCGAAAGTGGATTTCGCCGGCAAGCGCGTCGCCGTGATCGGCACCGGCGCGACCGGCATCCAGACCATCCAGACCATTGCCGGCGAGGTCGGCCACCTCACCGTGTTCCAGCGCACCGCCAACTGGGCGGCGCCGCTGCACAACGGCAAGATCGACGCGGAGACGCAACGCAAGATCAAGGCCGGTTATCCCGAGATCTTCGCGCGCTGCAAGGAAACCTTCGCCTGCTTTGTCCATACGCCCGATCCACGCGGCGCGTTCGAGGTCAGCGACGCCGAGCGCGAGGCGTTCTACGAGAAACTCTATGGCGAGCGCGGCTTCGGCATCTGGCAGGGCAATTTCAGGGATATCCTGATCGACCGCGAGGCGAATGCGACGATCAGCGACTTCGTCGCGCGCAAGATCCGCGAGCGCGTGAAGAACCAGGCGGTGGCCGAGAAGCTGATCCCGAAGAACCACGGCTTCGGCACGCGACGGCTGCCGCTCGAGACCTTCTATTACGAGGTCTACAACCGCGACAATGTCGAGCTTGTCGATCTGAAGGAGACGCCGATCGAGCGGATCACGCCCGAGGGTATCCGGACGACCGAGAAGGATTACCACTTCGACATCATCATCTACGCCACCGGCTTCGATGCCATCACCGGCAGCTTCGACAACATCGATCTCCGCGGCGCGCACGGCGCAAGGCTGAAGGAGAAGTGGACGCACGGCCCCGAAACCTATCTCGGGCTGATGGTCGACGGCTTTCCCAACATGATGATGCTGATGGGCCCGCACACCGCGCTCGGCAACATCCCGCGCAGCATCGAATACAGCGTCGACTGGGTCACCGGCCTGCTCCGTTTTGCGAAAGCGAACGGCCTGACCTTCCTCGACGCCACCCCCGAAGGCACCGCCGGCTGGACCGATCACGTCAAGGCGCTTGGGGTCGGGCTGCTGTCCAACGAGGTCGATTCCTGGATGACCGGCATCAACCGCAACGTCGAGGGCAAGCAGAGGCGCATCGTCGCCCGCTACAGCGGCAGCGCGCCGGCGTATCGGGCACGATGCGACGAGGTCGCGGCGAAAGGGTATGCGGAGTTGAGGTTGGGGTAGGTCACGTATTGAAGGAGAACGTGGCCGCACACACTACCGTCGTCCCGGCGCAGGCCGAGACCCATACGCCGCGGCTTGTGTCGTGAAAGGGACTCGTCGTTCCAGCATCGCGCGATGGCTTGCATCGGTGGTTATGGGTCCCGGCCTTCGCCGGGACGACACCGAGTTTGATGCACGACCCGCGAACCCACCCTACGCAGCCTCACCACGCATCGATGCACGGCCGCTTGCGGTGCGTGCGCGGCGCGGGCTTCGGCACCGAGCGCAGGCCGGCCATGATCCAATGCCTGGTGTCGGCGGGGTCGATCACCTCGTCGATCTCGAGCACCGAGGCGATCGAAACTGCCTTGCCGTTGGCGTAGAGCTCGGCGACCTTGGTCTGGAAGTACTTCTCGCGCTCGAGGGGGTCCGCGATCGCCTCCATCTCCTTGCGGAAGCCGAGGCGGACATAGCCCTCCAGGCCCATGCCGCCGAATTCGCCGGTCGGCCACGCCACCGTGAAAAACGAGGCGTGGAAGCCGCCGCCGATCATCGATTGCGCGCCGAGACCATAGCCCTTGCGCAGCACGACGCCGAACAGCGGCACCGTGATGCTGGCGCCGGTAACGAACATCCGCGCGACATGGCGCACGATCGCGGTCTTCTCGGCCTCGGGACCGACCATGAAGCCCGGCGTGTCGCACAGTGAGACGATCGGGATGTCGAAGGCATCGCAGAGCTGCATGAAGCGCGCGGCCTTGTCGCCGGCCGCGGCGTCGATCGCGCCGCCGAGATGCTTTGGATTGTTGGCGATCAGGCCGAACGGCTTGCCCTCGATGCGGATGAAGGCCGTGATCATGCCGACGCCGAAATCGCGCCGGATCTCCAGCACCGAGCCCTCGTCGGCGATCAGATCGATCACGTTGCGGATATCGTACACCCTTAGGCGATTTTCCGGGATCGCGCGGCGCAGCAGCCGCTGATCCGGCGCTTTCCAGTCCGCAACCGCGCCCTGGAAATAGGACAGATACTTCTGCGCAACCGTCGTCGCCTCTTCCTCGTCCTCGACCAGGATGTCGATCACGCCGTTCGGCGACTGGAACGAGACTGGGCCGACCTCGGCGGGATGATAGACCCCGAGCCCGCCGCCCTCGATCATCGCCGGGCCGCCCATGCCGATCGAGGCGTTCTTGGTGGCGATGATGACGTCGCAGACGCCGAGCATCGCGGCATTGCCGGCGAAGCAATAGCCGGAGACGACGCCAACGACAGGCACGAGGCCCGAGAGCTTGGCGAACTGCACGAAGGACGGGCCGTCGAGCCCGGTCATGCCGAGCCGGTCGGTATCGCCGGGCCGGCCGCCGCCGCCCTCGGCATAGAACACCAGCGGCATGCGCCACTGCTCGGCGAGGCCGAGCATGCGGTCGATCTTCTTGTGGTTCATGTGGCCCTGGGTGCCGGCGAGCACGGTGTAGTCATAGGAGATCACCATGCAGCGCGCGCCGTCGGCGCCGAAATCCCTGGCGTTGACGGTGGCGACGCCCGCGATCAGTCCGTCGGCCGGCGTGTTCTTGATGAGGTCCTCGACCTTGCGGCGGCGCCGCTGCGCCGCGATCGCAAGCGAGCCGTATTCGACGAACGAGCCCTCATCGACCAGCTGCGCGATGTTCTCGCGCGCGGTGCGCTGGTTGGTCTTGCGGCGGCGCTCGACCGACGCCGGCCGGTTCTCGTCCAGCGTGATCGCCTTGCGCGCGATCAGTTCGGCAAGGTCCGGGCGGATGTGATCGAGATCGATCGCGGCCGCTTCCTCCGCGGCATGGCCGTCGACCTCGGCCGGCTCGAGGAACAGGATCGGCTCGCCATGCATCAGGGTGACGCCGGGGCCGCCGGCGATCCTGGTCACCCGGCCGCCATGCGGCGCCGTGACGAGATGCTCCATCTTCATCGATTCCAGCACCGCGATCTGCTGGCCTGGACGGACCAGATCGCCCTCCGTGACCTCGATCGCCACGATCGTGCCCTGCAGCGGCGCGGGCACCGGGAGCGATCCCTCCGGCGCCACCTCGGTGGCGACGGCCTTGGTCGCCGCCGCCTCGCCCACCTCGATCAAGGGGGCGGCGAGATCGCTGGCCGCACCGACCAGCGCCGCCACATGCGTATCGATGAAGTTGGTGCTGATCTTGTTCCGCCCAAAACTCTGATGCGCCAGGATCGCGCCGAGGAACGGGATGTTGGTGGCGACGCCGCCGATGCGGAATTCGCGCAAGGTCCGCGACGCCTTGTGCACCACGTCCGTCCATTTTTGGCTCGGCGAATGCACGATGACTTTCGCCAGCAGCGAGTCGAACGCGGCGCTGGTCCGATAGCCCGAATAGCCGAACGTATCGACCCGGACGCCGGGGCCGGATGGCAGGTCGAATACATTGAGCGTGCCGCCGGTCGGCTTCGTCACGCCCTTCTCGTCCATCACCTCCATGTTGACGCGCAGCTGCATGGCATAGCCGCGCGGCAGCGGAACGGCTGATTGCGCCAGCCCGAGCGAAGCCAGCGTGGCGCCGGCGGCGACCGCGAGCTGCGAACGTACCAGGTCGATGCCGAGCACCGCCTCGGTGACGGTGTGCTCGACCTGGAGCCGCGGATTGGCCTCGATGAAGGCGAAGGCGACCTCGCCTTCCCCCTTGCTTTCCTCTGCCTCGTCATCGACCAGGAATTCGAAGGTGCCGAGATTGTCGTAGCGCGCGGCGGAGGCGAGCTGCTTTGCCGCCTCGATGATGCGCGCGCGCAAGCCATCGCTCAGCGACGGGCTCGGCGCCACCTCGATCAGTTTCTGGTTGCGGCGCTGGATGGTACATTCGCGCTCCCAGAGATGGCTGATGGCACCATGACGATCGCCGATGATCTGCACCTCGATGTGGCGGGCCTTGCGGATCAGCCGCTCGACATAGACCGCATCGTTGCCGAACGCCGCCTTGGCCTCCGACTGGCAGCGCGCGTAGGCCTCCTCAAGTTCGGCCGCGTCCTCGACCACGCGCATGCCGCGCCCGCCACCGCCGGCGATCGCCTTGATCATCACGGCAGCATTGGCGCCGAGCGACGTGAAGAAGGCTTTTGCTTCGTCCAGCGTCGTTGCACCGGACGTTCCGGCGATGATCGGCACGCCGCATTTCTTCGCCAATGCTTTTGCCTTGGCCTTGTCGCCGAACAGATCGAGCGCCTCCGGCGACGGACCAACGAAGGTGATCTTCTCCTCGGCACAGCGCCGCGCCAGCTGCATGTTCTCGCTGAGGAAGCCATAGCCCGGATGCAGTGCATCGCAGCCGGTGGCCTTGGCCGCTGCGATGACAGCCTCGATATCGAGATACGCCCGCGCGCCGCGGCCGGGGATCTCCTGGCTGGCATCGGCGGATCGGACGTGCAGCGAGGCGGCATCGTCGGCGGGATAGATCGCGACAGTCGCGATGCCGCTCTCGGCCGCGGCGCGGGCAATGCGGATCGCGATCTCACCGCGGTTGGCAATCAGCAATTTCTTGAAGGACATGGTCATTCCACCAAAGGTCAACGATCCTTCATGGTCGGATCGAGCACGACACGCAAGGATTCTCCCAGCGCGTTGAACGCCAGGGAGACGACGAGAATGGCAAGGCCCGGCGCATACATCTGCTCCGGGGCGATTTCCATATATTGATAGGCGCGCGCCAGCATGGCGCCCCAGCTCGGGTCCGGCGGCTGGATGCCGAGGCCGAGGAATGACAGGCTGGCCTCGGCAAGCAGCGCCGCGGCGAGCAGCAGCGTCACCTGCACGATGACCGGCTGCAGCGTATTCGGCAGCACATGGCGCCACAGCACGTGCCAGGTCGGCGCGCCAAAGCCCCTCGACGCGTCGACATAGAGCTCCTGCCGCACGATCAGCGTACGGGCGCGGACGATGCGTGCCAGCGCCGGAAACATCGTGATGCCGATCGCGATCATGCCGTTGGTCAGCCCGATGCCGAGCGCGCCGGTGACCGCGATCGCCAGTACAATGGCGGGGAACGACAGGAACGTGTCGATGATCCGGCTGATGATGTCGTCGATCCAGCCACCGAAATAGCCGGCGACGAGGCCGACCGGCAGCCCGACCAGAACCGCAACGCCGACCGCGAGCAGGCTGGCATAGACGGTTGCCGGTGCGCCGTAGATCAGGCGGGAGAAGATGTCGCGGCCGAGATCGTCGGTGCCGAGCAGATGCAAGGGCCCCGGCGGCGCCAGCATGTTGTTGACGTCCTGCGCGGTCGGCGCGTAAGGCGCCATCCAGGGCGCGCCGATTGCCACGACAACGAGCACCGATAGCACCAGGATCGACAGCGCAGCACGGAGATCGTTGGCGAGCCAGCGCAGGAAACGCCGGAGCCGGGTCGGCTTGGCCGGCATCTTGAGCGGAGCAAGTGCGGTGTCGGTCATTGCTCGATCCTCGGATCGACCGCCGCACACAGCAGATCTGTGATCAAATTCACTGCGATCACGACCACCACCATGGTGAAGACCACGCCCTGCACGATCGGGAAATCAGGCTGGATCGCGCCGCGCACGATCAGGCTGCCGAGGCCGGGGATGGCGAACACCGCCTCGATCACGACGGTCGCCGCCAGCATGCGGTTGACCAGCAGGCTGATGATGGTCAGCAGATTGACGCCGACATTCTTCAGGCCGTGCTGCCAGAGAATCCGCGACATCGACAATCCCTTGGCATGCAGCGTGCGGACATATTGCGAGGACAGCACCTCCAGCAAGGCGCCGCGCAGTTGGCGCGCGACCTCGGCCATGCCATAGGCCGCGATCGCGACGGCAGGCAGCAGCGCGTGCCGGATCGCATCGATCGGCGAGGCGCTGAAGGATTTTGCGCCGGTCGCCGGCAGCCAGTTCAGCTTCAGCGAGAACTCCGCCACCAGAATCATCGCGAGCCAGAAGCCGGGCACCGCGACGCCGAGCGAGGCAATCATGCTGATCAGCTTGTCGACCCAGCCGTTCGGCTTGATCGCGGCGATCACGCCCATCGGAATCCCCGTGACCAGCGCCAGCAGCAGCGCGATCACGACGATCAGCAGCGTGTTCGGGAAAGCGCGGCCGATCGAATCCGCGACCTTCTCGCCGGTCAACAGCGATTGCGAAAGATCGCCCTGCGCAACGTGGCCGAGCCAGGCGCCATATTGCACCAGGAACGGCCGGTCGAGGCCGTAGATTGTCCTGATCTCGCTGATCCGCGCGTCGGTCGCGTTGTCGCCCGCTAGCGTCACGGCAACGTCGCCGGGCACCAGCTTGAGCAGCGCAAACACCATGAAGGTCGCGAGCAGGATCACGGGCAGCGCCTGCACGAGGCGGCTGCCGATGACCTTGACTGGTGACCGTCGTGCCATGGTTCAGCCTTCGAGCCAGACGTCGTCGTATTTCGGCTTGCCAAGCAGATTGGGCCGATAGCCCTGCACCTTCTTGTTCATCGCGACCAGCTCGAACTGGAACGCCAGCGGCGCGACAAAGGCGTTTTCCATGACCAGCCGCTGCACAATGGAGAACGCCTTGCGCCTGACCTCGATATCTTCAGACGCGCGCGATTCCTTGATCGCTGCCTCGAGCTCCGGAGGCACCGGCGCGCGGCCGCCATTGTAATAGGCGTCCTTGGTGAACATCAAAGAATAGGTCAGGCTCGGGTCGGGCCGTCCGGTCCACGCCGAGAGCAGCCCGGTCCCCTTCTTCTCCGGACCGAAGAACGCGGCGGAGGCCTCCGCGATCGGGGCATTGACGAACCGCACGTTCATGCCGGCCTTGCGCAATTGCTCGATCAGGATCTCCTGACGCTGCACCGAATCCTGATCCGGATAGCCGCCGAGCTCGATCGGGGTGCCCTCCTTGAAGCCGGCCTCGGCGAGCAGCTTGCGTGCCTTGTCGGGATCGTAGGGATAGAGTTTCGCGACCTCGGCATCATAGGCCCAATGCGCCTTCGGCAGGTTCATGTAGGCGGGCTCCGCGAGGCCGGCGAGCGCGGCCTTCACGAAGGACTCGCGATCGATCGCGAAGTTGAGCGCCTGGCGAACCTTGACATTGTCGAACGGCGGCTTGGCCCAGTTGAGGAAAATCTGGAGCACATAGAGCGTCGGGCCGTGCACCACCTTGACGCTGGAGGCGCGCTCGATGATCGCCTTCTGCCGCGGCGGCAATTGATAGATCAGGTCGTTCTGCCCGGCGGTGACCGAGCGGGCGCCGGTGGTGAGTTCGGGAATGATCGAGAACTCGATGCCGTCGGGACAGGGCCGGTCCGGCTTCCAATATTTCTCGTTGCGCTTGACCACGATCTTCTCGCCGTCGGCCCAGCTCACGAAGGCATAGGCGCCGGCGCCGACCGGCTTGCGCGTCACGACGCCGCCCTCAGCCGCCTTCAGCGCCGTCGGCGATACCATCATGCCGGCGCGATCGGAGAGTATGCCGGGCAGCGCGGTATCCGGCGTCTTCAGCTTCAAGGTCACCTGCTGCGGACCGGTGACCTCGACCGAGGCGACCGAGAGCAGGTCGGCCTTGATGTTCGACTTCGCATCGCTCCGGTTGCGATCGAGGTTGAACTTCACAGCTTCCGCATCGAGCGGCGTGCCGTCATGGAAGGTGACGCCGGCACGGATGTTGAGCACCAGCGTATTGGGATCGGTGAACTTCCAGCTTTCGGCGAGCCGCGGCTTCGGCTTCAGCGTCTCGAAATCCCACTCGACCAGCGTGTCGTACATCGTGAACAGGAAGGCGTGGTCGGAGCCGGCGCCGCCGGTTGCCGGATCGAGGCTCGACGGATTGGCCGGCGCTGATATCCGCAAGGTGCCGCCCTTCTTCGGCGCGGCTTGCGCGAATGCACTGCCGCCGAGCGTGGTGCCGGCCAGCGCCGCCGAGATCAGCGCCATGGCCTCGCGTCGTGTCGTCATCGTCATGGCGTTGTCTCCAGTGCTGTTTGGAGCATGATCTTCTCGGAAAACCACATCATACTTTTCCGGATCATGCTCTCGGCGAAAAATTCGGGCGGTCGGCGAAATGGCAGGCCACCCAGTGATCGGGCTTCAGCTCGCGCCACTCCGGCACACGCTCGGTGCAGAGCGGCTGCGCATGCGGGCATCGGGTGCGGAAGCGGCAACCCGAGGGCGGATCGATCGGGCTCGGCACCTCACCCTGCAGAACGATCCGCTGCGCTTCGCGCATCGCCGACGGCAGCGGCCGCGGCTCGGCCGAGAGCAGCGCGATCGTGTAGGGGTGCAGCGGGCGCTCGGCGACCTCCTCGGTCGGCCCGAGCTCGACGAACTGGCCGAGATACATCACCGCGACGCGCTCGCTGATATGCGAGACCACGGCGAGATCATGGGTGATGAAGACATAGGTCAGCCCGAGATCGCGCTGCAGATCGGCAAACAGATTGAGCACGTCGCCACGGATCGACATGTCGAGCGCGGCCACCACCTCGTCACAGACGATCAGTTTCGGCTTCAGCGTCAGCGCGCGGGCGATCACGACGCGCTGCTTCTGCCCGCCGGACAGCTGGTGCGGATAGCGCTCGCCGAACTCCTGCGGCAGCCCCACGCGCTCCAGCGCCTCCCGCGCTAGCCGCTCCCGCTCGGCGCGGCTGCCGACGCGGGCAAGCTGCAGCGGCTCGAGCACGGAGGCCAGGATCGTCATGCGCGGATTCAGCGCCGCGTTCGGATCCTGGAAGATGATCTGATAGTCGCGGCGATGGCTCTGGAAATTTTGGCGCGGCAGCGCCGTTGGGTCGATGCCGTCATGCAGGATGGCGCCGGCGCTCGGCTTCAGCAGAAACACCAGCGCGCGGCCGATCGTGGTCTTGCCCGATCCGGATTCGCCGATGATGCCAAAAGTCTCGCCGCGGCGGACGTCGAAATTGACGCCGTCGACCGCCTTCACGGTGGCGCGACGGTCCGAGGTCTGGAAGCGGACCTCGAGGTCGCGCACCGATACGATGGGCTCGCCGCGCTGTTCAGCAGATGCTGCGGTCATTGCGTCGCGACCTTCGCAGCAGCCGGCGTATCGGGCGGATGCAGCGCGCCCGGCAGATTGAGCTCGGCAAAGCGCCAGCAGCGCACCTTGCGGGCGCCGCCGGCGTCCTGCAGCTTCTGCTCCGTCTCGCAGCCCCTGGCGGCATGCGCGCAGCGGGCGCGGAAGCGGCAGCCGGCCGGCATCTCCGCGATCGACGGCACCCGGCCCGGGATCGACGGCAGCCGGCCGTGCCGCGGGCTCAAATGCGGCAGCGAGCGTAGGAGCCCCGACGTATAGGGATGCAGCGGCCGCACCAGCGCCTCATCGACGGTGGCGTCCTCGATCACCTCGCCGGCATACATCGTGATCATCCGCGTGCAGGTCTCGGCGACGACGCCGAGATCATGGGTGATCAGCATCAGCGCGGTCTTCGAGGTCTCGCTGATGTCGCGCAGCAGCTCGAGGATCTGCGCCTGCACGGTGACGTCGAGCGCGGTTGTCGGCTCGTCCGCGATCAGGAGCTGCGGCCCGCAGATCAGGCTCGCGGCGATCATCACGCGCTGGCGCATGCCGCCGGAGAGCTGGTGCGGATAGTCGTCGATCCGCCGCTCCGGCGAAGCGATGCCGACGCGGCGGAGCATCTCCAGCGTTTTGGCGCGCGCTTCCTCGTAGCTGACATCGGTATGGACGCGCAGCGTCTCCGCGATCTGGTGGCCGACGGTGAAGACCGGATCGAGCGCGCTCATCGGCTCCTGGAAGATCATCGCGATCCGCTTGCCCCGGATAGCGCGCATCTGCCGCGCGCTGCAGGAGGCGAGATCGACGCCGTCGAACAGGACCCTGCCGTCGAGCCCGGCAAAATTGCCCGGCAAGAGGCGCAGGATCGACAGGCCGGTGATGGTCTTGCCGCAGCCGCTCTCGCCGACGATGCCGACCCGCTCGCCGGGCGCGATGTCGAATTCGATCCGCCTCGTCGCCTGCCAGATGCCCTGCGCAGTCTTGAAACGAATGCCGAGCCCGCGCACGGACAGCAGCGGCCGCGCGCCGTCGCGCGCACCCTCCGCCTTGCGCTGTGCCGGCTGGTTTGCCTCCATCAAACCGCCGCCCGCTTCTTCTCTTTCACCAGCTGCTCCTCCATCAGCATCTCGGTGCCGATGATGCCCTCGCGGCTGAGCTCCTCAAGCTCGGCGTCGGAGAGGCCGAGCATGCCGGACAGGATCTCGCGGTTGTGCTCGCCGAGCGTCGGCGGCACCGAGCGGATCGCAAACGGTACATCGCCCTCGCGGAACGGCATCGACGGCTGCGGATGCTTGCCGATGAAGGCGCGGTCGACCTGCTGGATGAAACCGCGGGCGTGGAGCTGCGGGTCCTGCAGCAGATCGATCGGCAGCCGCGCCACGCCGGAGGCGATACCTTCAGCCTGCAACGCAGCCATCACCGCGTTCGGATCGCGTGCCGAGGTCCAGGCCGTGATCGCAGCCTCGATCTCGGCCTCGATGGCGCGCCGGCCCGCGGCCGACTTGAGCGTCGCGTCCGTCGCCCAGTCCTCGCGGCCGAGCAGCCGCGCGAGTCTTGGCCACATCGCGTCGTCGGACACCGCGACCACGATCCAGTTGTCCTCGCCATCGCAGCGAAAGCAGCCATGCGGCACGAAATCAGGATGGCGGTTGCCATACTTCGTCGGCGGCCTGCCGCCGGTCGAATGCGCCACGATCCAGGGTGCGGCGAACGGCATCATGCACTCGATCTGCGCGAGATCGATGAACTGCCCCTGCCCCGTCAGCCTGGCGTGGATCAGCGCCGTCAGCACCGCGGCGGCGCCGTTGAGGCCGCCGACGGCATCGCCGAATGCGGTGTGGCTCATGACAGGCGGACCGCCGGGATCACCGACCACGCTCGGCAGTCCGGAGCCCTGCTCCAGGGTCGAGCCGTAAGCGCGGCAGTCGCGGTGCACGCTGCCGGCACCGAACGCCGACATCGACATCATCACGAGCTTTGGATTGATCTTGCTCAGCACGTCGTAGCCGAGGCCGAGCTTGGGCAGCACCTCGACCGAATAATTGTCGACCACGAGGTCGGCATCGGCGAGCAGGCGCTTTGCCAGCGCAAGCCCCTTCGGCCGGGTCAGATCGAGCGTGATGCCGCGCTTGTTTCGGTTCATGATGCAGTAGCGCACCGACTTCTCGTACATCTGCTCCAGCACATAGGCCGGGCGGCGGTCGACGCCGCGCCACCAGTCCGGATACTGTGTCGCCTCGATCTTGATCACGTCGGCGCCGAGATCGGCGAGCGTCCGGGTGCAGATCGGCCCGGCCCAGCCCATCGAAAAATCGACGACGCGGATGCCCTCGAGCGGCAGGCGATTGGTCGGAGCCGGCTTCGGCGCCGGCGCCGGCACACGTGGCGCGGCCGCGGGCCTCGCCTGCTGCTCGCCGAGATCAGGCACGCGGCCACCGCGCAGCGGCGGCGTTCCCGTCAATCGTTGCATCGTGCCGGCGGAAAGGCCGGTCTCGTCACCGACCGTGATCGGAACGATGGCGCCGCGCGCAAGCTTTTCTTCGTCGGCGATGAGATCCGCAATCTCCGGCACCGGAACGATCGGGATCTTGCGCTTGAGACCCTCGGCAAACCATTCCTGCGCGGTGCGCTGCTTCAGCTTCGGCAGGATCTTGCCTTCGATCTCTGCGACGCGTTGCAGCCGGTCGACGCCCATGACCAATGTCGGATCGTCGCGCAGATCGATGAGCCCCAGCATCTCGCAGAACGCGCGCCACTGCGCCGGGGTCACCGTGGTGACGCCGAGCCAGCCCTGCCTGGTCTCGTAGATGCCGACAGGAAAGGTCGGCCAGAACCGGTTGACGCCGATCCGCCGCATGATGTCGCCGCGCTGGAACGCCTCGAACATGATGTATTCGGTGACGGCGATAGAGGCCTCGAACAGGCTGAGATGGCTGCTGCGCCCGCGCCCATCCTGCATGCGGCCGAGCACCGACGAGGCGGCCGCGATGAAGCCCCACAGCCCGCCGAGAATCCCGGCCTGGAAATCCGGCGCGTGCATCGGCGGCCCTTGCTCGGGCCCGACCAGCTTCACGAGGCCGGTGAGCGCGCGGATCGTGGAATCGGTCGCTGCGAAATTGGCATAGGGACCGCGATCGCCGAACCACGTGAGGTCGAGATGGATCAGCCCGGGATTGTTCCGCTTGATCGCATCGAGATCGAGGCCGGGACAATTGGCCGCATCGATGCCGCGCCCATCGAGCAGGATGTCGCAGCCGGCAATCAGCTCACGCAGGCGCGACGCGGCGCTCGCATCGCTCTGGTCGAGGACGACACTCGATTTGCTGAAATTGAGAAACGCAAACCACGCGCTGTGCCCCCGCGGGGTCAGCGGCGCGGTGCGCCGAAGCGGATCGCCCGCGGGCGGCTCGACCTTCTGCACATCGGCGCCGAAATCAGCGAACAGCCGCGCGCAATAGCTCGTCGCCGCTGCGCTTCCGATCTCGACTATCCGCAGATGCGACAACGCGCCCATCACGCTTCCTCGCGACAAAATGACCAGCCGATGCCATCGGCTGATTCAGTTTCTTGTTGCGTGAACTTGAAGCCGCGCCGACTGTGTGATGCAAGTGGAATTTTCTTCCGCTTGACGGAATTCGCTGGATTGCCGCAGCACTTTGCAACACGCGTGCGCTGACGGTCTGCCGCCGTGCGGTTGACGCATTGCTCGATCCGCTATTGTGCTCTCTTCAACACCAACAAACGCCGGGCAGGAAACCATGAGCAAGTCCACCACAATCAAAAGCGTCGAGACGCTCGCCTGCGATGCCGGCTGGCGGAATTATCATTTCGTCAAGGTGACGACGTCAGACGGGCTGGTCGGCTGGAGCGAATATGACGAGGGCTTTGGCGCCCCCGGCGTGACGGCTGCGATCGAGCGGCTGTCGGCGCGCGTGGTCGGCAAGAACGCGTTCGAGCACGAGCGGATCTATGTCGAGCTGTTCGCCGCGACGCGCCCCGCCGCCGGCGGCGTGGTGGCGCTGGCGCTCGGAGCGATCGAGAACGCGCTGCTCGACGTCAAGGCCAAGGCCCTCGGCGTGCCCTGCTACGATCTGCTCGGCGGCAAGATCCGCGACCGCGTGCGGGTCTACTGGTCGCATTGCGCGACCTGGCGCATCAATCATCCGGATTGGTACAAGCCTGCAATCACCGATCTCGACGGCGTCAAGGCGATCGGGGCCGAGGTGCGCGAGAAGAAATTCACGGCGATGAAGACCAACATCTTCGTCTATACCGATGGCAAGCCGCAAGGCTGGCGGCCCGGCTTCGGCTCGCCGTTCCAGCCCGAGATCAATGTCGACCGCAATGTGCTGCGCAATCTCTGCATGCATCTGGAGGCGATCCGCGACGGCGCGGGGCCGGATGTCGATCTCCTGCTCGACCTCAACTTCAACGCCAAGACCGAGGGCTATCTGAAGATCCTTCGCGCCATCGAGAAGATGGATATGTTCTGGGTCGAGATCGACACCTTCAACCCGCAGGCGCTCGGCTATATCCGCCGCCAGAGCCCGCATCCGATCTCGTCCTGCGAGACGCTTTTGGGCCTGCGCGAATTCCTGCCCTATTTCACCGAGCAGGCGATGGACGTCGCGATCATCGACACGCCGTGGAACGGGGTCTGGCAGTCGATGAAGATCGCCGCGGCCGCTGAGCATTTCGAGCTCAACGTCGCGCCGCATAATTTCTACGGTCACCTCTGCACCATGATGAACGCGCATTTCTGCGCGGCAGTGCCGAACCTGCGCATCATGGAGACCGACATCGACCGGCTGGCTTGGGACCACGAGCTGTTCACCCACGTGCCGGAGTTCGTCGACGGCCATCTCGTGATCCCGGATCGCCCGGGTTGGGGCACCGAGCCGAACGAGGAAAGCCTGCGCGCCCATCCGCCGCAGAACAAGGGCGGCCTGCTGAATTACGGGCTCAAGAAGTAGGTGGTTACTTAGGGAGCTGAGCGGGGGCACCGCCTAACCCGTCATCCTGAGGAGGCCGCGCAGCGGTCGTCTCGAAGGATGCACGGCCACAGTCGGGCCGTCGCCCCTTCGAGACGGCTGCTGTGCAGCCTCCTCAGGGTGACGGTGATGGAGTGACCACCGTGCTCAATTATCCTCCCGCACCGGCGTGAACGCGCTCTCGATCACGTCGCCAATCGGCTGCCAGGCGTTGCCGTCGAACTGCACCAGCCGCATCTGCTTGATCGGGCGGAAATCCTTCGGCCCGGTGTTGATCACGATCCCGGGCAGCGCGATCGGGCTCTGGTAGTCCTTCAGCGAGGCGGCCTGCCGCATGATGTTCTCGCGCGACAGGTCGTCGCCGCACTGGCGCAGCACCTGCATCAGCGTGTCGGCGGCGGCATAGCCGAACACGGCGTAGATGTCGTCCTTGTCGCCGTCGGGATAGTACTTGTCCATGAAGGCGTCCCACGCCTTGATCTGCGGATCGTTCTTCCAGGCGGCGTCGCCGGCATCCTTCAGGAACGAGGTCGAGATCACGCCGAGCGAGTTCTGCAAGCCCGCCGGCCGCAACGCGCTGGCAATCGAGGCCGATGCATTGTCGAGGATGAACACCGGATGCCAGTCGAGGTCGGCGGCAGCGCGGATCGCGCGCGCCGCGATCGCCGGCGCACCGTCGAACACCAGAATATCGGCGCCGGAGCCTTTCAGGATTCCGATATGGTTCTGGATCGCGGTCTCCGACGCGTCGAAAGCGAGATCGGCGACGATCATCCCCGCGGTGTCGCCGAGCCCTTCCTGCAATCCCTTGAACAGATCGCGGCCGAACTGATCGTTCTGCCACAGCACCGCGATCTTGCGGGACGGATAGGCGGACTGGATGTAGTTGGCGTAGATCCGCCCCTCGGCGCGGAAGGTCGGCTGCCAGCCCATGGTCCAGGGAAAGGTTTTCGGCTGCGCCCACTCCTCGTCGCCTGAGGCGACGAACAGCTGCGGGATATTCTTCTCGTTGAGGTATTTTCGCACAGCGAGGTTGCTCGGCGTGCCGAACGAGCCGAACATCAACAGCACGTCCTGGCTCTCGACGAGATCGCGGGTCTGCTCCATGGCGGTCTTCGGATTGGAGCTGTCATCGACCGAGACGAACTTGACCTTGCGGCCGTTGATGCCGCCATGCTCGTTGATCATGTCGAAATAGGCGGCTTCCGCCCGCCCGATGGTCGCGAACGCGGCGAGCGGTCCGGTATAGGGCATGACATTGCCGACGCGGATCTCGCTGTCCGTCTTCGCTTCGGGCGACTGCTGCGCATGCAATGGCGACGCCGCGAGCATCGCTGCGAGGACAAGGGATTTCGAAAGCACGGTTTGTCTTTTTGTTTGCATCAACATCGCCACAAACGCCGGCAGCAGCCGGCGCTCCCTCCCGAGGAGGCGACCTTATCGCCCAAGCCAATGCCGGGAAAATGAAATGTTGATGGCGGAGGCGAACCTCAGCGCAATGTTATGTCGAGCCAGCCCAGCGGGTTGACCGCGACGCGGTCGCCGCTGTCGACCAGAACCGTGGTGGTTTCGGCTTCAATGATCGCGGGACCGGCCAGCTCATGGCCCGGCTTGAGATCGTCGAGCGCATAGACCGGCACCTCGCGCCAGGCGCCGAACCAGGCCTGTCGTTTGCCGCGAGGCGCGCAGGGTGCGGCCGACGCTGCCTCGCCGACATCGCCGCCACCGCGCGCCACCTTGCCGACCGCGGCGGCACGGGCGTTGACGAACACCACCTCCTGCCCGCGCGAGGCATAAGTGTAGAGCTCCTCGTGGCGGCGATGGAAGCGCTCCTCGATCTGTGCCACGAGGTCCGCGGCGCCGAGATCGAGGTCGCCGAGCGGCACGTCGATCTCGAACACCTGCTCGCCGTAGCGCATCTCGGCCGAACGCTCGATCGCGATGTCGCCCTTGAACCAGTCGCGCAGCCGGCCAGCGGCCTGCTCCTCCAGCCCGGCGAACAGCGCCCTCACCTCATCGGCGGAGATCCGTCCGGTGCCGTAATGGGTGCGGCTGACCTCGTAGCGCAGATCGCTGGTCAGCATGCCCCAGGCCGAGAGCACGGAAGCGACCGTCGGCACGATGATGCGCTTGATCTCGAGCTCGCGCGCGACTTCGGCCGCATGCATGCCGGCCGCGCCGCCAAAACTGAGCAGCGCGAATTTGCGGGGATCGACGCCACGGCGCAGCGTCATCAGGCGGATGCCGTCGGCCATCTTCAGATTGATCATCTTGTAGATGCCGGCGGCAGCCTCGATCAGGGACAGATCGAGCGCCTGCGCGATCCGATCGACCGCGGCTTCCGATGCCGCGCGATCGAGCGGCCGCGCGCCGCCCATGAAGGCGGCTGCATCGAGATAGCCGAGCACGACATTGGCATCGGTGACGGCGGCAGCTAGGCCGCCATTGCCGTAGCAGGCCGGCCCCGGCACCGAGCCCGCGCTCTCCGGCCCGACCCGCAGCGTGCGGCTGCCGTCGACACCGGCAATCGACCCGCCGCCCGCCGCGATGCTGGCGATGTCGAGGCTGCGCAGCGCGATGCGCTGGCCCGCGAGCATGCCGTCGGCCGACAGCGAGGCCTGACCGTCAGCGATCAAGGAAATATCGGTCGAGGTGCCGCCCATGTCGAACGGCACGAGATCGGGAATCCCGAGCATCTCGGCGCAGCGGCGGCTGCCGGAGATGCCGCCGGCCGGGCCCGACAGCACGGTGCCCGCGGCAAGCCGCGAGGCTTCTTCCACCGGCGCCATGCCGCCATGCGACAGCACGACGAACAGCGAGCCTTTGAAGCCCGCCTCATGCAGGCTGCGCTCCAGATTGGTGAGATAGCGCCGCACCGTCGGCGCGACATAGGCGTTCACGATCGTGGTCGAGACGCGCTCATACTCCTTGATCTGCGGCAGCACGTCGCTCGAGCGCGACACGCTGACATCGGGCAGCTCTTTCGCCAGCCGCTCGACCGCGGCGAACTCATGCGCGGGGTTGAGATAGGCGTGCAGGAAGCAGACCGCGATTGAGTTCGCGCCGGACCGTTTCACCTCGGCGATGACGTCGCCGAGCGCGGCGGCATCGAGCGCAATTGCAGCGCTGCCGTCGGCCTTCAGCCGTTCGCGGACGCCAAACCGTCGTTCGCGCGGCACCAGCGGCTCGGGCGGCGGCGTGCGCAGATCGTAGCGGTCCGGCTTCAGCCCCTCGCGCATCTCCACGACGTCGCGATGGCCCTCGGTGGTCAGCAGCGCGACCCTGGCGCCCTTGCGCTCGAGCAGCGCATTGGTCGCAACCGTCGTACCGTGCACCAGACGATCGGTTGCCGCGAGCATCGCCGCGCGGGTGACGCCGAGGCGGCGCGCCAGTTCCTCAAGTCCCGCCATGACGCCGATCGACTGATCGGCCGGCGTGGACGGCGATTTCGCGAAAACGGTGCGCCCGGTTTGATCCATCGCAACCAGGTCGGTGTAGGTGCCGCCGACGTCAACCCCAATCGTGTACATCGCTGCCCTATACCGCTTTCGAAACCAGACCTTGAGCGACGTCGCGCGCCCTCGCCTCCGCCGTTCGCTTCTCCGGCGGACCCCAGCCGCCGCCACCAGACGAGCGGATTTCCAGACAATCGCCCGGGCGCAACTCGATGCCGACCTCCTTGGTCTTCAACACGCGCGGCGCGCGGCCTTCCGACAAGAGGCGATAGTGATGCGGCTCGCCGTCCTTGCCGCCGAGCATGCCGCAGGGGCCGTGGCGCGCGCCATCGCCGGCGGTGTTGCCCTTGGCGGGCTTTGCCGTCTCCAGCACCATGTCGAGCGCAACGCCGAGCCCGCCGCGATGCTGGCCGTCGCCGCCGGAATCCGGCCGGAACTCGTGCTGGCGGAAATGCAGCGGAAAGCGCACCTCGGCAACCTCGATGCTGCCGAATTTGAGCCCGCCGACCGAGTGCCACTCCCCGATCGAGGAATAGCCGTCGCCGCCGGGCGATGCGCCGCCGCCGGGCCGCGCCTGGAACATGTGCCAGATGAAGTTGCGCCCGTTGCGCGGATCCTCGCCCTGGATCGCGATGCGGAATCTACGGCCCCATCCGCCCATTACGCGATCCGGACAGGAGGCCGACATCGCCTTGATGATGGCTTCGACGATTTCGTTCGAGGGATGGCTGGTGCACAGCGTCACCGGACGGCCGGGGTCGGCCCACACGATGGTGCCCTGCTTCGCCACCACCTTCAGCGGCCGCAGCGCGCCGGTGTTTTTGGGAATATCGGCGTCAATCAGATAGGCAAAGGCCATCGCCACCGCCGCCTGCATGTTGGCGTGCGACGAGTTGACGAAACTCGTCGACTGCGGATCGGAGCCGGTGAGATCGACCTCGATATCGCTGCCCGTCTTGGTCACCTTGGCGGCGATCCTGATGTCGGTGCGGCCGTGGCCGTCATCGTCGAGCAAGGCTTCGCCGTAGAACACGCCGTCCTTCCAGCTCGACACCACGGCGCGGCTCTGTTGCTCGGTGGCATCAAGAATGGCCTCGATCGCGGCCTCGACAGTCTCCGCGCCGAACTCGCTGAACAGTTTTGAGACGCGGCGCTCGCCGAGATGCGCGGCGCCCAGCATCGCCGCGAGGTCGCCGCGGAATTCCCTGGGGTTACGGATGTTGAGCGCCAGCAGGTCGAGCAGATCCTCACGCGGCTTGCCGGCCTCGTAGAGCTTGATCGGCGGAATGCGAATGCCTTCCTGATAGATCTCGGTTGCGGCCGGATTATAGGCACCGTGGGTGGCGCCGCCGATGTCGCTCTGATGCGCGCGCACGATGGTCCACAGAAGCCGCTTGCCGCCGTCGAACACCGGCACGAAGGCGGTGAGATCAGGCAGATGGCTGCCGCCATGATAGGGATCGTTGAGCAGGATGACGTCGCCGGGCGCGACATCCTTGAAGCGTTCCTCGACCGCGAGCGTCGCCCACGGCAAGGCGCCGACATGCACCGGGATGTGATCGGCCTGCGCGATCAGCCGCCCGCCGGTGTCGCAGATCGCCAGCGAAAAATCGCGGCTGGAATTGAGGATTTGCGAATAGGAGGTGCGAAGCATGGCTTCGCCCATCTCCTTCACGATCGACGACAGGCGGTGCTGGACCACGGAGCGGGTGATTGGATCGATCTTGGCGGACATCTTGGCCTTGTTGGCGCGTGCGATTGCGCAGCGAGGATCGAGGAACCGGTCGAGCGGAACCGGAATTCCCTCTTATAGCCAGTGGCTTGCCGATCGCAAACCGGCCGGTTCGGCCGGAACGGGGTATTCCATCGATCAGCAAGTCGTGATCGACAAGAATCGACCTAGCGACGGAATAGAACTCTCGCCACCGCGTCCCACCCATGCAAGCCGGCCCCAAAGGCCGAACCGCTCAGACTTCCCCGACAACTCCCAGGGTGACGCAATGCTTCCTCGATTCCTCAAACCCGGCCTCGCGCCGCTCGGCGCGGCCGTCCTGCTCGCCGTTGCCGCGGCCGCGTTCGCGCATGACGATCATCCGGTCCAGACCGCGCAGACGGCCGATGAGAGCGCCTTCCTCGCCGAAAACGATGCGGCGATGACCAAGATGATGAACGACATGGCCGCCAAGCCGAGCGGCGATATCGATCGCGATTTCGTCGCGATGATGACGCCGCACCACCAGGGCGCCATCGATATGGCCGTGATCGAACTCCGCTACGGCAAGAACGAGCGGCTGCGCCGGATCGCACAGGAGATCATCGTCGAGCAACGCCAGGAGATCGACGCCATGAAGCTCGCGCTCGGCGAACAGGTCACGGACACGACACCCGCGCCGACACAACAACCCGGACCGAAACCCGCCCCGGGGGCGACCACGCACGATCACATGAACATGCATCACGACATGATGAAGCAGGAGACCAAGTGATGGCGAGCCCATTCATGAAGGGCCTGTTGGCCACCAGCATGATCGTGCTGTCGACATCCGCGTTTGCCGGTCAGGCGCCGGGCGCCGTGTCCTCGCCCGACATTCCGATCAGCCATCACGACCGCGTCTACGCCGCCGAGCAGTTCTCGAACACGGTGTCGGTCACCGATCCCGTCGACAATAAGCTGCTCGGCGTGATACGGCTCGGCGATCCGCAGCCCGGCAATTTCAGCCCGCTCTACAAGGGGCAGGTGCTGGTCCACGGCATGGGCTATTCGCCCGACCACCACACCCTCGCCATCGTCTCGATCGGCTCGAACTCGGTCACCTTCATCGACACGGCAACGAACGCGGTCAAACACGTCACCTATGTCGGACGGTCTCCGCACGAGGCGTTCTTCACGCCCGACGGCAAGGAAGTGTGGGTCACCGTGCGCGGCGAAAATTACATCTCGGTGATCGACTCGCAGAGCTTCAAGGAAACGATGCGGATCGAGGTGCCGGCGGGACCGGGCATGCAGATCTTCTCGCCCGACGGCAAGTACGGCTACATCTGCTCGTCGTTCAATCCGGAGACCGACGTGGTCTCGGTCGCCGACCATCAGATCGTCGCCAAGGTGAAGCAGGAAAGCCCGTTCTGCCCGAACATCGCGGCCTCGCCTGATGGCGAGCAGGTATGGTTCACGCTGAAGGACACCGGCAAGACGCAGGTCTTCAACGCCAGGCCGCCGTTCAATCCGATCAAGACGATCGACACCGGCCCGATCACCAACCACGTCAATTTCGCGAAGACGGCGAAGGGTACTTTCGCTTACATCACGATTGGTGGGACCAACGAAGTCAAGGTGTTCCGCACCGACGACTTCTCGCAAGTCGCGACCATTCCGGTCGGCAACCTGCCGCACGGCGTCTGGCCGTCCGGCGACGGCACGCGGGTCTATGTCGGCCTGGAAAATGCCGATGCGCTGGCCGCGATCGACACCGCGACCAACAAGGTGATCGCCAACATCCCGATCGGCCAGGCGCCGCAGGCCATCGCCTATGTGCCGAACGCCGCACCGAATCCTGATGATCGACAGAACCTGCAGCCGCTCGGCGTCGCCGGCCAGGTTGCACACCTCGCGCTCGCGCCAAGGAAGGAAGCCAAGGGCGACAAGCCGCCGACCAGCGTCTCGCTGTTCGATCAGGGATTGATCCAGGTGCTGCAGGCCTCGGTCACCGGCCTCGAACCGAAGCAGCACTACGTCCTGGCATTGGCTGACAAGGCGGACGGGACCGGCACGGTGCAACCGCTCGCCGCCTTCATGACCAATCCGGCAGGCTCCGCGATCGTCAATGTGACTGGCCCGATCCGGCAGATCGTGCAAAGCTCGGGCAAGGCCGAACGGCGCTACCTCGTCATCGCTCCCGGTGAGCCGTCGAAGTTCGGCGCGGCCGTACAGGTCGAGACGCCATGAGCGACATGCTGCACCAGATCGAGCCGGTAATTCCAGCGTTGCGCCGCTATGCGCGTTCGCTGGTCCGCAACCGCGCGGCGGCCGACGATCTGGTGCAGGACTGCCTGGAGCGCGCCGTCACTCACTGGCACCAGCGGCGCGACACCGGCAGCGCAAAGTCGTGGCTGTTTGCCATCCTGCACAACCTTGCCATCAACCAGTTCCGCAGCGCCGCGGCACGCGTCCAGCATGTCGCCATCGACGAGGCGGGCGAGCACGAGTTCGGGCAAAGCGCCGAGCAGGAACAGAAACTGATGTATCAAGACGTGCTCGGGAAACTCGCCAGGCTTCCCGACGAGCAGCGATCGGTGCTGCTGCTGATCGCCGTTGAAGACTTGAGCTATGCGGAAGCCGCCAAGGTGCTCAATATCCCGATCGGCACCGTGATGTCGCGCCTGTCGCGGGCGCGCGAGAGATTGCAGCAGGAGCTGGAAAGGCCCGCGGACAACCAGCAGGGGAATGTCGTGCAGTTGCGGAGCAAGCCATGAGCAATCGTCCGATCTCCGAAGACGATCTGCACGCCTATGTCGATCACGCGCTCGAGCCGGAGCGCCGGGCCGAGGTCGCCGCCTATCTGGAGAGCCATCCGGATGTGGCGAATCGCGTCGCGTCCTTCTCGGATCAACGTAGCCTGCTGCGTTCAGCGCTCGCGCCGATCGCGGAGGAGCCGCTGCCGCCGCAACTCAATCTGTCGAGGATCATCGAGAACAAGCGCCGCCGCTCGACTGCATCGTCGTTCCGTTGGGCGATCGCGGCGATGCTGATGCTTGCGATCGGCGGTGTCGGCGGCTGGGCGGTCCGTGGCGCCACAGACGGGCCTGCGAGCGGCGTTGCCGCGCTCGCGCAGGAAGCAAGCGACTCCTACAAGGTGTACGCCTCCGATCACACCCGGCCGGTCGAACTGCGCGACAGCACGGAACTCGCGGCGTGGGTTTCCAGCCGATTGCACCAGCCGGTCAAGCTGCCTGATCTGAGCAAGTCGGGATATCGTTTCATGGGCGGACGTGTGGTGCCGACCGCGCATGGCCCCGCGGCCATGTTCATGTATGACGACGATCGGGGAGACCGGCTTGTCGTGCTGACGCGGCCGATGACATCGGACCAGAACGCACCGATGGCGCCGCATTCGGGCAGCGACTTCGCCGGCTTCTCCTGGGCCGATGGCGGATTGGGCTATAGCGTCGTGGGACCGGGCGCGGCCGAGCAACTGCGACCGCTTGCCAACGAGATCCGCAAGCAGGCACAGACAATCTGATCAACGCGTCAGGGCCTGGTATAGGCCCAGAACAGCACGATCCCGATCACCAGGGCGCCGGCGATGAACAGCAGCACCGCGGGCAGCCCGAACAGTGCCGCAACGCCGGCCGTGCTGAACTGCAGCAGCGCCGCGCCGAGGAAGAACGCAAGATTGACCGACGACAGCGCCTTGCCGGTGTTCTGGGCGTCGACGAGTTGACGCGTCATGCCGTAGATCAGCGGCTGCGCCGAGGTCGCAAACCCGATCAGGATCAGCAGCACCAGGTCATACTGCACCGGCATCACGGCGGCGCCGAGCAGGTTCGAGACCGCCAAATGCGGCGCGCCGGCGGCCATCAGCACCAACAGCAGCGCGGCGACAGCATGGGTCGACGCCACCATGGTGCGGCGATGTCCGAACTTGCGATCGATGGCGCCGATACAGGCCGGGCCAATGATCATCGCCAGCGTAAACAGGCCGAGCACATTGCCGGCCTCGATGCGGCTCAGACCCTTCACATCCATCAGCCATGGCCCGCCCCACAGGCCGCGCAGCACCAGCGAGGCGCCGAGCGACACCAGCGACAGCGCGATCAATCCGCGCAGGCCGCGCGACAGGCCGAGCCGCAGCACCTCGGCCATCTGCTGCAACGGCGAGGAATCGTCTGCATGCGCCGCCGGCTGCCGCGGCACCAGCGCGAACACCGCGATCAGCACGACGATGCCGAAGCCGGCCGCCCCCCAGAAGCCGGCGCGCCAGCCGAACTGATCGACCACGAAGGCCAGCGGGCTTGCCGACAGCAGCATGCCGATATTGCCGATCGAGAGGATCAGGCCGGACCACAGGCCGAACTTTGCTGCCGACATCTGCTTGGCCGCCAGCGTCATCGGGCACATCAGCATGCCCGAGGTGGCGATGCCGAGCATGAGTTGCCCAAGCACGAAGCTCGCGGGCCCCGTGGCGAGCGCCGAGACCACCGTCCCGACCACGGTACCTCCGAGAAGGCTCAGCGACACCGGCCGCACGCCAAAACGGTCCATCGCGGCCCCGACCGGTATTTGCGAGGCGGCAAAGGAGAAGTGGTAGATCGAGGTGAGGCTCGCCAGCGCCTGTGGCGAGGTGCCGAAATCTCGCGCCATCAGATCGAGGCTGATCGCGGGGATCGTGCGCAGCAGCGTCGACAGCATGTGACCGCAGGCCAATGCCAGAAGTGCAAGGACCAGGGCGCGGAACCCGATCCCCGCGGCTTCTTTCGTCACCACGCCGTCCATGAGTCGCCCTTTCCCCCAGCAGTTTGGGGCGGGGCGTAACATTATTGGGACAGAGGTGCCAACTTTGGGAGCAGAGCTGATGGGCTCAGCCTATCCGCGGGCACACCTCTCCCGCAAGCGGGAGAGGGAGCGCAACTCTTATGCCGTACCGTTCTTCGCCATCAATGCTTATGGAACACCAGCGTGCGGAGCTCGATGCTCTCGCGCGGCGCGGCATCCGCTGGCGTGGTCGGATCGACGAAGGCCGTGTGCGGTCCAAACCGCGTCCGGCCGTCGGTCGCCGAGTCGTAGCATTTCAGCAGGATCGCCTCGTCCGGCGTCATCTCGGGAATGTAGAACCAGCGATGGTTCGGATTGTACTTCACCGAATAGGTCTCGCCGCTGCGGTTCGGGTAGATCAGGTCGGAGGCGATCAAATCCTCCGGCGCGACCGTGGTGCCGTCGGCCATCGCAAGCGGTGAATCGCGCAGGGGGCCGCGGATCGGGCGCCACAGATTGATCACCTGGACGCGGCCCTTGACGAGTTGCTCGGCTTCGTCAGGCAAATGCTCGAAGACCCGATTGTGGCCGGAGACGGCGGTCTGGTCGACATGGACGCGGGTCGCGGGCTGGCGCGGGCCGCCGCCGCGGATATCAGCCGCCCCCTCGACACGCTTGCGCACGGTGTGGTCGAAGATGAAAACGCGATCCGCCTTCAGTGTCGCCTTGAGAAAGGCCTCGACGGCGGGATAGTAGACATTGCGGACTTCGTTGTCGTCGTAATAGTCCTTCACGATGGTTGGATGCTTGACCAGCGCAAAGCCCTCGCGGTCGAGCGAGAAGCTGTCGGCGATCAGACGCCCGTCAAAGATCGGGACATTGTGGGCTTCGGGCAGTGCGGTGGATTTGGGTTCGCCGGGCGGCGGATCGAAAGCGTAAGTCCGGGGCTTGCCCGGCGTCGGCGCGAGATAGTTCAGTTCAGCGGTCACAAACGGCAGCGACTCGATGCGAGTTTCTTGAAGGCCCACGGTGATCTCCCGGACTCGATTGTTCGTCCGATTGATCTTGGAAGCGCTGACGGCTGCGGCAAGGCCGCGGCGAAAATAGCAATGTTGCGGTTTTGTTAGAGGCCGAAAGGGGAAAATCCTTGCTGGCGGCTACCCGCCGACGAATGGATATCTTTGGGATCACGGATTCGTTAGCGGCGTTCGCCGTCACCGCGGGTCCGCTCCACCTCCCCCGCAAGCGGGAGAGGGAGCGCGCTGCCGATGCGGCGCTTGTCCGCCCGGCTATAGCCCGGCCCCTTTCTCCACGGCCGCTGCAAACGACCGGTCGACGATGTCGGCGGCGTTGATCTTCTGCCGGATCAGGCCCCAGCGATCGTAGAGATCGATGGTCTTCTGCTCGTCGGCCACCACGCTGTCGTCGATTGGCGCGATGCGGATCCTGGCGCGCGTCAGCCAGTTCAGTGGCACCGCGGGCGGGATGTTCATCAGCCTGCCCCAGGTCGCAGCGTAGCCTTCGACATTGTTCTGCGACCATGCGCGCGCGGCCGCGAGGCGACGCACGAAATCCTCGAGCTCGGCGCGCTTGTCCTTGATCGCGTCCGGCGTCGCGACCTGGAAGCCGAGGCCGGGCGTGATGCCGTCAGCCGTGATGACGCGGCGCGACTTGAACAGCACTTCCTCCTGGCTGACATAAGGCTCCCAGGTCGACCACGCATCGACAGCGCCCTGCGTGTACGCGACCTTCGCATCCGACGGCGCGAGGAACACGATCTGCACGTCGCTCGCCTGCCAGCCCTTCGATTCCAGCGCGGCCAGGATCAGCTGATGGCCGATCGAGCCGCGGCCGGTTGCGATCTTCTTGCCGCGCAGATCGTCAAAGCTCTTGATCGCGGAATTCTCCGGCACCACGACCGCGAGCCCATCGCGCGACTGCCGCACGGCGGCGATCGCCTTGACCGGGATCCTGGCGGCGGCCGCGAAGGTGAATGGCGCGTCGCCGACCAGGCCGGTGTCGATCGCACCCGCGCCCAAAGCCTCCAGCAGCGGCGCCGCGGCGGCGAACTCCTTCCATTCGATCTTGTAGGGAACGTCCTTGAGCACGCCGGCCGCTTCCATCACGGCCTGCGAATTGCCCTTCTGGTCGCCGACGCGCAGCGTGGTCTGCGCGACGGCCGCGTCGATGGCGGCGAGCGCAAGCGCCGCCGCGACAATGAGACGGATCATTCGGCGGCGATCCCCCGCTGCTGGTCGCGTGCTTCGATCAGCTTGCGGGTCAGCGGAATCAGCTCGCGGCCATAGTCGATGGCATCGACCAGCGGATCGAAGCCGCGAATCAGGAAATGGCTGACGCCGAGATCGTAATAATCGGCGAACACCTCGGCGACCTGCTCGGGCGTACCGACCAGCGCGGTGGTGTTGCTGTTGGCGCCGGTGAGCTTTGCGATCTCGGTCCACAGCCGCTTGTCGATCCGCGCGCCCTGATCCGCGAGCGCCAACAGCCGCTTGGCGCCGTCGGTCGCATGATTGGGCCGGCGGTAACCGGTCTGGTCCTGCAGCGCAGTGGCGCGCTCGAGGATATGCTCAGCCTTCGCCCATGCCTTCTCCTCGGTGTCGGCCAGGATCGGCCGTACCGACAGGCTGAAGCGCGGCGTCGGCCGGCCGTGCTTGGCCGCGGCCGCGCGCACCCGCGCGGTGACGTCACGCACCTGCGCGTAGGATTCACCCCACAGCGCGAAGGTGTCCGCATGCTTGCCCGCGACCTCGACCGCGGCATCCGAGCCGCCGCCGACGAAGGTGTAGATGCCGCCCTTCTGCAGCGGTTTCACCTGCGAGAAGCCGTTCTCGACGTTGTAGTACTTGCCGCTGTAGTTGAACGGCTTCTCGCTGGTCCATTCCAGCCGCACCACGTCGAGGAATTCGCTGGTGCGGGCGTAGCGCTCGTCCTTGTCGTCGAGCGTATTGCCGTCCTGGCGCAGCTCAATGGCGTTGCCGCCGGTGATGACGTGCAGCGAGACGCGGCCGCCATAGAACTGATCCAGCGTCGCGAGCTGGCGCGCCAACAGCGTCGGCGCGGTGAAGCCCGGGCGCTGCGCGATCATCACCTTGAGCTGCTTGGTGATGGTCAGCACATGCTGCGCGACCTGCAGCGCGTCCGGCGTGGTCGAGTGAAACGCCAGCAGCGCGCGATCGAAACCGGCGAGCTCATGGGCCTTGGCGACGGTCTCGATATAGGGCGGATCGAGCACCGGGCCGGACCGGACGATGGTCTCGGAGGCATTGTTGTTGGTGATGAAGCCGATGAACTCGACCGGCATGACTGACAACTCCGTTGTTGTTGGCTGTTGTTTTCAGACGCCCAGCGCGGAACGTCCGGCGGAGACACGGGTGGCATCGTCTTGCGGGGTATGGACGCGGCCGCACAGCACGTCGCGGTAATGCCGCTCCAGCGGATTGGTTCGCGACAGACCGTGATTGCTGGTCAGCGACAGGGCATCCTCCACGACTGCTGCGGCGTTATTGGTCACCGTCAGCTTGATGATGTTAGACTCGATCGCGGACAGCGGGAAGCCGTTATCGAAATCGGCGGCGAAGCTGTCGATCAGGCGGGCATTGACGGCAAGCCGCGCCTCGATACCGCCGACGACCTCCTGCATGCGCGGCAGCGTCGCCAGCGGCGCGCCGAGATTGGCCGGCACCCGTTCCTTGAGGAACTTGACCAGCCAGTCGCGCGCCGCACGCGCAATGCCGTCATAGATCGCGGCGACGAAGATCGCGTGCACGGTCGCCTGGGTGACGTCAAGAACCTTCCAGTCATCGGGCTTGCGGACGTCGATCTCGTAGTCCAGCGGAAACACCGCGTCGTCGAAGATCACGGTGTGGCTGCCGCTGGCGCGCAGGCCGAGATGATCCCAGGTCTCCTCGATCCGCGTTCCCGGCAATCCGGCCGGAACCAGAAACAACCCGACACGAGTCTGCGGCTCGTCGGTTTTCGCCCAGACCGAATACCATTTCAGGATCGGCGCGCCGGTCGAATAGATCTTGCGGCCGGTGAGCCGCCAGCCGGTTTCGGTGCGGCGCGCCGTGGTCGCCGGCAGGCCGCCACGCGCGGGCGAGCCGAGCTCGGGCTCGACGCGCAACGCGTTGATCAGCGCCACGCCCTCGACCGTCTCCCTGGCGAGCTTGCGCGAAAGACGTGCCGGCCAACGCGTGCTGCGCGCCATCACCAGATGCTGAATATAGTGCATCGACAGCACCAGCGCGGTCGACGGATCGGCCTTGCCGATGATGCCGAGCACGCGCGTGGCATCGCGCGCGCCCGCCCCGCCTCCGCCTGATACCGCCGGCACGGTCAGCGCCAGCAGCCCTTCGCGCGAGAGGTCAGCGAAATTCTCGAAGGGGAAGCTGGCGTCACGATCATGCGCGGGCGCACGCGCGGCAAACACTTCGGCGAGCCGCAAAGCGCGCGCGATGTATTCGGGCTCGTTTGCCGGCGGCAGCTCTCTCGCCGCTGTCGTCACCATGTCGCCTCCAGTCCGAGCAGCCCGAGGATCTGCTTGCGCAGCTCGGCGAGATAGGGATCGCCGCGATGCCGCGGGTATGGCCGGGCGACGGCGATATCGGCCTTGATCCGCGCCGGCCGATCGGAGAGCACGATGACGCGGTTGGCGAGCACCAGCGCTTCCTCGACGTCATGGGTGACCAGCAGCGTGGTAAAGCCCTTGCGCTGCCACAGCGCCACGAGCTCAGCCTGCATCGCGATCCGCGTCAGCGAATCGAGCTTGCCGAGCGGCTCGTCGAGCACCAGGATCTTCGGATCGTTGACCAGCGCGCGCGCCAGTGCCACGCGCTGCGCCATGCCGCCGGAGAGCTGGTGCGGATAGGCATTGCGGAACGACGACAGCCCGACCAGCTCGATCACGGCATCGACCCGGTGCCGCTGCGCCTTCAGGATGCCCTGCGCTTCCTGCCCGAGCGCCACATTGTCCCACACCGAGCGCCAGGGAAACAGCGTCGGGTCCTGGAACACGACGACACGCGACGGATGCGGGCCACTGATGCGGACTTCATCCTCGCGCAGCGAGCCGCTGCGCGGCTTCTCCAGCCCCGCGACCAGCCGCAGCAAGGTCGACTTGCCGCAGCCGGACGGGCCGAGCAGCGCCACGAACTCGCCCGGCGCGATCGCAAGGTTCACATTGTCAAGCACCGGCAGCACAGCGCCGTCGATATCGAACGCATGGCTGACGCCTTCGATGTCGAGCTCGGCGCCGACGACGGGATAGGTGATCGCCTCGGCGGCGGATTGCACTACCATTTGACGACGCCCTTCTGCCAGACCAGCAGGCGGTCGCGGGTGCGGAACAATAGCGTGATCGCGCCGGAGCAGAGCAGCGACATCACGATCAGCGCCGCATACATGTTGGCATAGGCCGCCCAGCCCTGCGCCCATTGCAGGTACCAGCCGAGCCCGGCCTTGACGCCGATCA
This sequence comes from Bradyrhizobium sp. 41S5, assembly GCF_011516665.3. Taxonomy (NCBI): domain Bacteria; kingdom Pseudomonadati; phylum Pseudomonadota; class Alphaproteobacteria; order Hyphomicrobiales; family Nitrobacteraceae; genus Bradyrhizobium; species Bradyrhizobium sp. 41S5. The sequence continues at coordinate 6,252,393 of NZ_CP083721.1, forward strand.
TCTCGGCAACCACGAGCACGGCAAAGGACGAGCCGAGCCCCATGAACAGCCCGACGAATACGTGCGGCAGCGCCGCCGGGATCGCGACCTTGAGCACCAGGAACGACGGCTTGGCGCCGAGCGTGCGCGCGACGTCGTAATAGGCGCTGCTGACGCTCGCCACGCCCGACCAGGTCAAGACGGTCACCGGGAAGCCGGTCGCCAGCGCGATCAGGAAGGTCGAGGCGCTCCAGCTCGACGGGAAGGTGAAGAACGCGATCGGCAGCCAGGCGGTGGCAGGCAGCGGACCGATGAAGCGCAGCACCGGATGCACCCAGTAGCCGATCTTCTGCGACCAGCCGATCGAGACGCCGGTGAAGAAGCCGACTGTCGCACCGATGATGTAGCCGCCGAGCTGTAGCTTGATCGAGGCGAACACGCTGTCGAGCAGTTTCGGCAGATCGTCGGTATAGACCTCGAGGATCGACTGCGGCGGCGGGAAGAACGGCAGCGGCAGCCAGGCGAATTTCGCGGTGGCGACCTCCCACAGCGTCACTAAGACGCCGAAGGCCACCAGCCATGGCGCACGCTTGCGCAACGCTTGCCCGGCGCTGCCGAGATAATCCGCGCTGAACGTACCGAACAGGATAAAGGCCGCGATGACGATCGCACCGATGCCGAGCGATTGGGTCCGCGACCAGTCGCCGACATCGGGCCAATAGAGGCACGACAGCCCGAACGCGAGCCAGGCGAGGGTTGCCGCGAGGCCAACGCCATAGCTGCCGGAGAGGTTCGAGAACGTGACCGCGGCGCGCGGCGCGGCGGCGGCCGTCGTGTCAGACACTGAATACGTCGACATAGATCCGCTCCGCGAATTTGGCCGTGTCGGTGCTCTGCTTGAACACCTGCACCGATTTCAGGTCGTCGGCGTAGCCCTTGAGCTCGCGCTTGAGCACTTCGCCGGTGGGATGATGGTGATGGGTGTGGTAACGCGCCATCGCCTCGAGATCGGCGAGGTTGGCCGACTTCGGCGCATAGGGCTGGAACGATTTCGCCGCCTTGTCCGGGTTCTGCGAGGTGAACATCGCGGCATCGAGCAGCGCCTGGGTGATGGCGCGCGCGACGTGTGGCTCTTCCCGTACCAAACTGCCGCGCAGGCCGACGATGCAGCAACTCTTGTCGCGGTATTCGCCGTCGAGATTGGAGGCGACCTCCTTGTATTGCGTGTCCTTCAGCCAGAGATAGGCGAGCGGGTCCGACGACAGGAAGGCCTGCACCTCGCCCTTCTCGACCGCGACGTTCAGGAGATTGCCGGGATAGGCACGCCAGTCGACATCCCTCACCGGGTCGATGCCGAGCTTGGAGAGCTGGATCGAGAAGAAGTTCTTGTCGGGACCGGCGAGATCGCCGACCGCGACGATCTTGCCCTTGAGATCGGCGAGCTTGTCGAAGCCGGAATTGGTGCGTGTCAAGACGCGCATGCAGCCGCCATGGGTCCCGGCGGCGATCTTGACGTCGAACCCCTGCTCCAAGGGCTTGAGCCAGCGCAGCGCCATGCCGAGACCGGCGTCGCTCTTGCCGGTGGCGATCGCCTCCAGCAGCTGGTCGGTCGAACCGGAATAGTTGACGAGCTCGACGTCGAGATTCTGCTTCTGGAAGAAGCCATGGTCGATGGCGACCGGCAGCGGCGCGAGGCAGACCGCGCCGGCGTTCCAGGACAGCTTCAGCTTGCGCGGGCTGCCTGCCAGCGGCGGCGCATCGGAGCCGGTCTTGCAGATCGGGAATTCGGAGAAATCGATCGCCGGCGTGATCGCCCGCGGCGCGAAGGCCTGCGCGCTATAGGCGCCGATCGGCGCGGCAAAGGCCGCGGCGGCCCCCGCGCGCAGCAAGGTGCGGCGATCCATCACCGTCTTCTTGTTATCCGTCGACATTATCACTCCTGCATTTCGGCAAAGCTCCGCCCCGCGCGCAAAACGTCTCCGTCTGCGCGCCCCATCGTTCGAAGCTCATGGTTCAGAAAAAGCGGATTTCTCCGGCGCTATTGCACTCAAAGCAACGCGCAAATGATGCGGCGCGACAAGTTCATCGTCAATGAAATGGAATTTCGAATGTAGTCGGCGCCGCAGCTGAACTCTCCACGATCGCAGCGCGCGACGATGAAAGGATTTTCGCTGTTGTCGCGGCGCAGACGCGCGACCCAGCGGCATCGATTGCACCGAATTTGAGCGAAACATCGCCGCTTGCGCGATGTCTTCTACGCATGATGGCTCGGCGAGATCATCCTTGCTGCGCACGGGCTGACTTCAGTTTTCCGTTTCGTTGACGGCGAGCGGCTTGCTCATAGACTCGGTCGAACGCTGCCGCGCTTCCCGACGAGCAGCGAATGAATCAGAAAGAAAATGCATATGCGCAAACTGACCCGCTCGGGTTCTCCCTATACTTTCACGCGCCGCACCGCGGCCGCGCTGATCACAGCCGTGATCACGCTGTCGACATCGGCCGCAGCTTTCGCGACTGACGCGATCGTGCTGCGCGTCGGCGACCAGAAGGGCGGCAACCGCTCGCTGCTCGAGATCTCCGGCCTCGCCAAGGGTCTGCCTTACAAGATCGAGTGGTCGGAATTCCCGGCCGCAGCCCCGATCCTGGAGGCGATCAATGCCGGCGCGCTCGACGTCGGCTACACCGGCGACCTGTCCTTCCTCACGGTCTATGCCTCGGGCGCGCCGATCAAGGCGATCGGCGGCACGCGCTCCGATGCGCGGACCCAGGCGATCCTGGTGCGCGCGGATTCGCCGATCAGGACGGCGGCCGATCTGAAGGGCAAGCGTCTTGCCGGTACCCGCGGCGGCTGGGGCCAGTTCCTGATCGATGCGACGCTGGAAAAGGCCGGCAACAGGATCGAGGATGCGACCTTCGCGCCGCTCGGCCCGGTCGACGCCAAGATCGCGCTCGTGGCCGGCTCGATCGATGGCTGGGCGGTGTGGGAACCCTACGTCTCCTTTGCAACGCTGAAAGACAATGCGCGCGTCGTCGCCGATGGCGAGGGCTTGACGCCGACCATCACCTTCATCGTCGCCTCCGACAACGCGATCGCGACCAAGCGCGCCGCGGTGCAGGATCTGGTGCAGCGGCTGAACAAGGCGCGGCTGTGGTCGCTCGACCATGTCGCGGAGTATGCCAGGAATACGGCCGAGCTCACCAAGCTGCCGGAAGACGTGCTGCTCGCAGCCTACACCGCGCAGAAGACGAGCCCGATCGCGATCGACGAGGCCGTGGTGAAGGAGGTGCAGGCCGCCTCCGACCGCGCCACGCGCTACGGCATCCTCGGCAAGACGCTGGATGTCGGCAAGGCCGTCGACCGAAGTTTCACGGCCAGCGCGAATTCAAACTAGGCCATGCCTGAATCAGCGAACTCTCTATTCACCTCCCCTTGAAAAGGGGAGGTCGGATTGCGCGGAAGCGCAATCCGGGTGGGGATCCTGCCTCCACAGACGCCGGCGTCCGTGGAGAGCAACCCCCACCCCGCCCTCCCCCTTTCAGGGGGAGGGAGACAATCGGCAGTGCTCACCTGACGAAGTGCTCATCCGACGGGTACCAGGCCGCGCACCGCAATGGAGACATCCGATGCCCGGCCCGCTCCATCTCGCGATAATCGTCACAGCACACCTGCTCTGTATGACCTTGTTGGTCGCGCTGTCGGTTTGATAGCGTTCTCCGCGGGGAAGCCCAGGGAGAACAACAATGAACCTCACAATGAAAGACCGCGTCGCCGTGGTCACCGGCGGCAGCAAGGGCATCGGGATCGCGGTGGCGCGGCGGTTTGCGGAATCCGGCGCCAAGGTCGCGATCCTCGCCCGCGGCGCGGCCGACCTCACGGCGGCGCGCGAGGCACTCGCCAAGGACGGCCTCGTGGTGCGCGATTACGTCTGCGACGTCGCCAAGGCCGCCGACATCTCTAAGGCGTACGACCAGATCGTCGCGGATCTCGGCAAGATCGACGTGCTGGTCAACAATGCCGGCACCGCGCGCACCCTGGCCTTCGAGAGCATCAGCGATGAGGCCTGGCAGGAGGACCTCGACCTGAAACTGTTCGCCGCGATCCGCTTCAGCCGGCTGGTGTGGCCGGGCATGAAGCAACACAAATGGGGCCGCATCATCAACGTGCTCAACACCTTTGCGAAGGCGCCGGCCGGCAATTCCGCGCCGACCTCGGTGTCGCGCGCGGCCGGCATGGCGCTGACCAAGGTGATGGCCAATGAGGGCGGCGAGCACAACATCCTGGTGAATGCGCTGCTGGTCGGCCTGATCATGAGCGATCAATGGGTCAAGCGGCACGCGGCCCAGGCGCCGAACACGGATTTCGGGGAATTCGCCAAGGGCCTTGCCAAGGGCACGCCGCTCGGCCGCATCGGCACGGCGGAGGAGTTCGCCAACCTCGCCTGCTTCCTGGCTTCGGAGCAAGGCTCCTACATCACCGGCACCGCCATCAATGTCGATGGTGGCCGATCGCCGGTAGTCTAGAGCCCCGGTCCAGGTTTAGCCAGGCCCCAGGGCTCAAGATTCTGCTTTGGCGCGTTTTCTTCACGCGAACCGGTGTCCACTGCGCTCGAAAACGCTCAAGCGGGCAACCAACGGCAGGAAGCGACGGCTCAAAAGCAAAAGGCCTCCGTCACCGGAGGCCTCTCATCTTAAACCGCGTCCTTGGCGGCCTTGACCGGCCGTGCGCGGACGATCTTCCGGGCCGGCTTGGCCTTGAACATCATCTCTTCGCCGGTGAAGGGGTTGGTGCCCTTGCGCGCCTTGGTCGCCGGCTTCTTGACCACAACGAACTTGGCGAAGCCGGGGACGAGGAACACCCCGTTCTTCTTCAGCTCCTTGTGGCCGACATCGACGAGCGAGTCCAAAACGTTCTTGACGTCGCGCTTGGAGAGTTCGGTGGTGGTCGCGATCTTCTCGATCACTTGCGACTTCGACAGTTGGGTAGCCATGGTTGCTCCATTGATTCTGGAGTGGGCACGATATGGCGGAAAACGCCGAGAAAAACAGTGTTTTCTGCACTCACCACAGCAATATCGCTGTGGACAGCCCCCGAATCAGGGTTTTTCCAGTGTTTTCTCCAGTCAAGTCGCTTCCGACCCCTAAAATTACAGGGTTTGCGCGGCTTCGGGGCTACCGAAACGTCCTCTCGATCGAATCACTCGACTCATCCCGCGCGGCCCAAGTGCGACAATGCTGCGCGCAATTCGGGTTGCGAAGCACAGCGGCTGGCCACTTCAGGTTTTGGAAACGATCCTCCAAAAGGCCGAGGCATTAGAAAATGACTCGGGTTCCCATTCCATCGTAACATCGCAAACGGGCGCCACGGCCGATCGGCTGGCCACCCCGCTGCAAGCCTTTATGTATGACTCCGGAGACCCCGCGTATGGATTTGTCCCGCCTCGAGATCAACCGCCGCACGGCCCTTCTGACCTCGGCCGCGATTGCGGCCAATGTCATCAATCCGATGCGGGCATTCGCGCAGGAAACCCCGCGCAAGGGCGGCGTGTTCAACGTCCATTACGGCGCCGAGCAGCGCCAGCTCAACCCGAGCATCCAGGCCTCGACCGGCGTCTACATCATCGGCGGCAAGATCCAGGAGAATCTGGTCGACCTCGACGCCCAGGGACAACCGGTCGGCGTGCTCGCCGAGAGCTGGGAGGCGACGCCGGACGGCAAGACCGTCACCTTCAAGCTGCGCAAGGGCATCACCTGGCACGACGGCAAGCCGTTCACCTCGGAGGACGTCGCCTTCACCGCGATGAACATGTGGAAGAAGATCCTCAACTACGGATCGACGCTGCAGCTGTTCCTCACATCGGTCGATACGCCCGATCCGCAGACCGCGATCTTCCGCTACGAGCGGCCGATGCCGCTGAACCTGCTGCTCCGGGCCCTGCCCGACCTCGGTTATGTCTCCGCCAAGCATCTCTATGAGAGCGGCGACATCAGGCAGAACCCGACCAATCTGGCGCCGGTCGGCACCGGCCCATTCAAGTTCGTCAAATACGAGCGCGGGCAGTACATCATCGCCGACCGCAACCCGGACTACTGGCGACCGAACGCGCCCTATCTCGACCGCATCGTCTGGAAGGTGATCACCGACCGCGCCGCCGCCGCCGCCCAGATGGAGGCTGGCGAGCTGCACTACAGCCCGTTCTCGGGGCTGACGATCTCGGACATGGCGCGGCTCGGCAAGGACAAGCGCTTCATCGTCTCAACCAAGGGCAATGAAGGCAACGCCCGCACCAACACCATCGAGTTCAACTTCCGCCGCAAGGAACTGTCCGACATCCGCGTCCGCCGCGCCATTGCGCATGCGATCAACGTGCCGTTCTTCATCGAGAACTTTTTGGGCGATTTCGCCAAGCTCGGCACCGGCCCGATCCCCTCGACCTCGACCGACTTCTATCCCGGGCCGAACACGCCGCAATATCCCTACGACAAGGCCAAGGCGATCGCGCTGCTCGACGAGGCCGGCTTCAAGGCCTCCGGCGGCAACCGCTTCTCGCTGAAACTGCTGCCGGCGCCGTGGGGCGAGGACATCTCGCTGTGGTCGACCTTCATCCAGCAGTCGCTGGGAGAAGTCGGCATTCAGGTCGACATCGTGCGCAACGACGGCGGCGGCTTCCTCAAGCAGGTCTATGACGACCACGCCTTCGATCTTGCGACCGGCTGGCATCAGTACCGCAACGACCCCGCGGTTTCGACCACGGTGTGGTACCGCTCCGGCCAACCCAAGGGGGCGCCGTGGACCAACCAGTGGGGCTGGGAGGACAAGACCGTCGACAAGACCATCGACGATGCCGCGACCGAGGTCGATCCGGTCAAGCGCAAGGCGCTCTATGCCGACTTCGTCAAGGAGGTGAACACCGAGCTGCCGGTCTGGATGCCGATCGAGCAGATCTTCGTCACCGTGATCACCGCAAAGGCGCGCAACCACTCCAACACGCCGCGCTGGGGCTCGGCGAGCTGGCACGATCTTTGGCTTTCGGCCTGAGGCGGCGCGCCTGCGCAGATGGACCTGTACCCCCTCACCCGGATCGCATCTTACAATGCGATCCGACCTCTCCCGCAAGCGGGGCGAGGTGATCAAGGGGCGGGTGTCCACTTCGTTCGAAAACGCTATAGATAACCGATGCGTATCCTGAGCCTTGCGGGGCGGCGGCTCGCCGCCTCGATCCCGACCCTGTTCCTGATCCTGATCGGCGTGTTCCTGCTGCTGCAGCTCGCGCCGGGCGACACCGTCGATGCGCTGATGGCGCAAATGGGCGGCGGCGATGCCGCGACCGCGCAACAGCTGCGCAAGTTCTACGGCCTCGACCTCTCGGTTCCGGCGCAACTCGGCAACTATCTGTGGCACCTGGTGCGGCTCGATCTCGGCTTCTCCTCGATCTACGGCAAGCCTGTGGCGACCGTGATCCTGGAACGGCTGCCGCCGACCATCCTGTTGATGACCGCGTCGCTGTCGTTCGCGTTCTTCTTTGGCCTGGTGTTCGGCGTGATCGCCGCGCGCGGCGTCAACCGGTGGCCGGACACCTTGATCTCGACACTCGGCCTGATCTTCTACGCAACGCCCTCGTTCTGGTTCGGGCTGATGGCGATCGTGGTGTTCTCGGTCTACCTGCAATGGCTGCCGCCGGGCGGCTTCGAGGACATCGGCACCGTGCAGAGGGGGATCTGGCACGTGCTCGACATCGCCGCGCACCTGGTGCTGCCGACGCTGACGCTCGGGCTGATCTTCCTTGCGATCTATCTGCGCATCATGCGCGCCTCGATGCTCGAGGTCCTGAACCTCGATTTTGTCCGCACCGCCCGCGCCAAGGGGCTGGACGAGACCCGCGTCATCACCCGTCACGTGCTGCGCAACGCGCTGCTGCCGATGGTGACGCTGATCGGCTTGCAGGCCGGCACCATGCTCGGCGGCTCGGTCGTGGTCGAGAGCGTGTTCTCCCTGCCCGGCCTCGGCCGCCTCGCCTATGAATCCGTGGTGCAGCGCGACCTCAACACCCTGCTCGGCATCGTGTTCGTGTCCGCGCTCCTTGTGATTGTCGTGAACTTCGTCGTCGACCTGCTCTACGCGCGGCTCGATCCGCGCATCGCAACGGAGGGCTGACAATGGACGCGGTGAAACGCTACTTCCGCAGCCCGGCCGCGGTGATCGGCCTGATCCTCCTGCTGCTCATCATCGCGATGGCTGTCAGCGCGGGCTTCCTCTATCCGCGCGATCCGCTCGCGCTGGCGGGCCGGCCGCTGGTCTGGCCGTTCTCCAATCCGCGCTTCCTGCTCGGCACCGACAATTCCGGCCGCGACATCGCCGCCCAGATTTTCTACGGCGCGCGGATCTCGCTCCTGATCGGCGGCGTCGCCACCGTGATCGCGATCCTGATCGGCATCCTGGTCGGCGCCTTCGCCGGCTATTACGGCGGCTGGATCGACAACGTGCTGATGCGGATCACCGAAGCTTTCCAGACCCTGCCGAACTTCGTGCTGCTGCTCGTACTGGTCGCGGTGTTCGGCTCGACGCTGACCACGGTGACCATCGCAGTCGGCGTGGTGTCGTGGCCGGCGCCGGCGCGGCTGACCCGCGCCGAGTTCCTGTCGCTGCGCAACCGCGAATTCGTGCAGGCCGGCAAGACGCTCGGCATGAAGGACCTCCAGCTGATCCTCGGCGAGATCCTGCCCAATGCGCTGCCGCCCGTGATCGTCTATGCCAGCGTGGTGATGGCGGTCGCGATCCTGCTGGAAAGCGCGCTGGCGTTCCTGAGGCTATCCGACCCCAACGTCGCCTCCTGGGGCAATCTGATCGGGCTCGGCCGCGACGTGCTCCGTGTGCAATGGTACGTCTCGGCAATCCCCGGCATTGCGATCCTCGTCACCGTGCTCGCGGTATCGCTGGTCGGCCAGGGCCTCAACGATGCGCTCAATCCGAGGCTGAAGAGCCGATGAGCGACACGGTCCTATCGCTCGACGGGCTCACCGTGCGCCTGCCCAAAGGCGCCGACCGGCCGCATGCGCTGTCCGACGTTTCCCTGTCGATTGCGTCCGACGAGATCCTCTGCGTGGTCGGCGAGTCCGGCTCCGGCAAATCGATGATGGCGAACGCCATCATGCGGCTGCTGCCGAACGAGGTCACCATCGAACGGGGCCGGATGATGTTCGACGGCCGCGATCTCTGCACGGCAGACAGCGCCGAAATGCGCGAGGTGCGCGGCGCCGGCATCGCGATGATCTTCCAGGAGCCGATGACGGCGCTCAACCCGCTGCGCACGATCGGCGACCAGATCGGCGAGATGTTTGCGATCCACACCGGCCTGTCGAAGGCCGAGATCAATGCGCGGGTAGAGGCACTGCTCGAGGATGTGCGCATCCCCGACCCCAGGGCGGCCGCGAAGGCCTATCCGCACGAGCTGTCCGGCGGCCAGCGCCAGCGCGCCATGATCGCGATGGCGCTGGCGCTGGACCCGAAGCTGTTGATCGCCGACGAGCCGACCACCGCGCTCGACGTCACGACGCAGGCGCAGATCCTGAAGCTGATCCGCGATCTGCAGCAGCGCAAGAAGACCGCGGTGCTGTTCATCACCCATGATTTCGGCGTGGTCGCCGAGATCGCCGACCGCGTCGTGGTGATGCAGCACGGCGCGATCGTCGAGCAAGGCACGGCCGACAAGGTGCTGAACGACCCCCAGCATGCCTACACCAAGCAGCTGATCGCAGCGGTTCCGCCGTTGAAGGCACCGCCGCCGCGCATCCTTTCCGGCAAGGACATCCTGACCATCGACGGCGTCTCCAAGACCTACCGCACCGGCGGCTTCCTCGGCCGCGGCGCGCGAGTGACCGAGGCGGTCAAGAACGTCTCGCTGCGCCTGCCGCGCGGCGCAACGCTCGGCATCGTCGGCGAGTCCGGTTCGGGCAAATCGACGCTGGCGCGCTGCATCGTGCGGTTGATCGATCCCGACAGCGGTTCGATCGTGCTCGACGGCAAGGACTGGGCGAAGCTCGGCCGCGACGCCATCAGGCGCGAGACCCGCCACATCCAGATGGTGTTCCAGGATCCCTTCGCCTCGCTCAACCCGCGCCGCAAGGCGGCCGAGCTGGTGGCGCAGGGACCGATCGTGCACGGCACCGACCGCGCCACGGCGATCGCGGAAGCGCGAAAACTGTTCGAACTGGTCGGGCTCGATCCGTCCGCCGGCGATCGCTACCCGCACGAATTCTCCGGCGGCCAGCGCCAGCGCATCGGGCTCGCGCGGGCACTGGCGCTGAAGCCGGATGTGCTGGTCGCCGACGAGCCGGTTTCGGCGCTCGACGTTTCGGTGCAGGCGCAAGTCTTGAGGTTGCTCGCCGGGCTGCGCCAGCAGCTTGGGCTCTCCATCATCTTCATCACCCACGATCTGCGGGTAGCCGCGCAGATCTGCGACCTCGTTGCCGTGATGAAGGATGGGGCCGTGGTCGAGCAAGGGTTGATCGCCGAGGTGTTCGGCAGGCCGCAGCATCCTTACACGCAGGCGCTGCTGTCAGCGATCCCCGGCGGCGACTTCACGCGAAAGCGCGATGCCTTGATCGCCTGATCGAGCCATCGTGCGTGGTGCGTCGCTGGTCCGCGCTCACCGCGAGCGGCGCGAGGCGAGCAAATGCTCCGCCCAGCGCAACAACTCGAAGCGATCGCCCTTGACCAGCTCCTGCGCATCGCGGCGCCTGTAGAGCACCAGCATCCATGGCGCGAGCTTGCGCAACAATCCATGCGCCATGTACTGCACCGGCTCGGTGAACGGCAGCGCCAGCTCGCTTTCCGGCACGCCCTGGACGGCTCGCGCCAATTCGCGGCCGAGCGGGATCGTCAGCGCGACGGCGCGGCCGTTGCAGCCGGTCCAGCCATAGGCATTCGGTCCGAGGCGATGCATGCGCGGCAGGAAATCCGCGGTCATCCCGACATAACCATTCCAGACATAGTCGAAGGAGACGTCGCCGATCTGCGGCCACAAGCGTTGCAACCGCTCGGTCACCCGCGCCTTCAGCCGCGCGGTCTTGTCGCCAGGGCCAAGCACGGCGCCGCCGGTGACGAGGCGATTGCGGGCGTCATAGCGCGCGAAATACAGCTCGCCATGGGTATCCGACATCGCCTGCCGGCCGGGAATGATGGTCTTGCGGACATTGTCCGACAGCGGCTGCGTCGCCATCTGCCACGACAGCACCGGCATCACCTCGGTCGCGATCTCAGGCACCAGCGATTTTGCGAATTCGCCGCTATAGGCATTGGTCGCGACCACCAGCGCGCGGCCGGAGATTTCGCCTCTTTCGGTCTTCACCACCCAGCGATCGCCGCGGCGCTCGAAGCTCAGCGCAGGGGAACGGGCATAGATCCGCGCGCCGAGGCCGAGCACGGTCCGCGCAAGACCCCGTGCCAGCGCCAGCGGATTGACGTGACCGCCGGTCCTGTTCCAGAAGCCGCCGTACCAGGCATCCGAGCCGAGCATGTCCCTCGTCTGGTCGCGCGACAGCAATTCGACCGGAGCGCCGAATTTCGACCATTGCTGCACCCGCCGCTCCGCGATCCTGATGCGGCCAGGCGAATGCACCGGCTGCACCCAGCCGGCCTGCTCCTGCTCGGCCTCGATATTGTAGCGCTTGACGACGTCGAACAGCATGGCCGCGCTGTCGCGCAGCATCGCGACGAAGCGCTCGCCGGCCGCGCCGTGCCGGGCGATGATGTCATCGGGATCGGGACGCGAGAGCGTCGGGATCACCTGGCCGTTGTTGCGGCCCGAGGCGCCCCAGCCCGGCTCGGCGGCCTCGACGATCGCGACGTCGACATTGGCCTCGCGCAGATGCAGCGCGGTCGATAGACCCGTGAAGCCGCCGCCGATGATGACGACGTCGGCCTGTTGCGCGCCGGTCAATTCGGGGCAATCGGGGCCGGGTGGCGTCACTGCTGCCCAAAGCGAATCGGGCCAGCGCACGGCATTGCTGCTCATCATGATCCTTTCTTGCGGGCGTCCGGTCATTCTGGTTAGCTTTAAAGCATGATCCGGAAAAGTGCGTAGCGGTTTTCCGAAAAGATCATGCCCAAGCAAAGTCCCTATTCCAGCCGGGAAGACAACAAGTGACACTCAAGAACGTCATCGGAATCGATCACGCCGTGGTCATGGTGAAGGACCTCGACAAGGCCGCCGAGAATTACAGGCGGCTCGGCTTCACCGTGTCGCCGCGCGGCACCCATAGCGCGCATATGGGATCGGGCAATTACACCATCATGTTCGACCCTGACTACATGGAATTGCTCGGCGTGCTGACGCCAACGGAACACAATGCTCCGGCACGCGCCTTCCTCGAGAAGCGCGGCGAAGGCATCGAACGGATCGCGTTCACCGCGCTGGATTCGACCGCCGGTGCCGAGGAGATCCGCGCGCGCGGCTATACGCCGATCGGGCCGACCGATTTCGAACGCCCGGTGACACTGCCCAACGGCACGGTCTCGGCCGCGAAATTCCGCACCTTCCAGTGGCCGACCGCCGAGGCGCCCGGCGGCGTCCGGATCTTCGCCTGCCAGCACAAGACCCGCGAGACGGTGTGGATTCCCGAACTGATGACGCACGCCAATGGGGCAAAACGCCTCAAGCAGGCGCTGATCGTCTCGCCCGACCCAGCGACCGATGCCGCGCATCTCTCCAGGATGATCGATATCGCCGCGAGGCACGATCCCGACGGTGCGGTTGCAGTGCCGTCCGGCGGGGATCGCGCCGACTTCGTGTTCCTGACCAAGGATCAGCTCGGCAAGCGCTATCCCGGCGTATCGCTGGATGGCCTCTCCGAGCGCGGCGGCGCCGGCCTCGTGATCGCTGCCGACCTTGCCGCCACCGAGAAGGCGCTGGGCGCGACCGGCGTCAAGAGCGGCAGCGGCATCACCGTGCCGCCGGCCGCTGCGAACGGCACCCTGCTCGCCTTCGTCAAGGCATAACTGCCATACCATGCGCGGCGCGGCGTTATGCAGCGGCGCCGCGCATCCGGGGGCTAGGCATGGAAGGTTGAGACGCTCAAACATTGATGCGATTGCAAATCGCATCAATGTTCTCGCTCAATATCCTGAGCATGATCCGTTCGGAAAACCGGTTTCCACTTTTCCGGATCATGCTCTACTATCTCTCCCAAACAAGAACCGTCCCTGGGAGAGAAACATGTCGCATCACCTGATCTCGCGCCGCCAGATGCTGGCCGGCACCGCTGCCGCCGGCGCGGTTGGATTGACCGGATTTCCGGCCCGCGCCGAGCTCAACTGGAAGAAATATTCCGGGACGACGCTGGAGGTGATCCTCGCCAAGGGGCCGCGCGGCGACAATCTGCAGAAATACATCAAGGAATTCACCGAGCTCTCCGGCATCAAGGTCGAGTCGGAGCAGATTCCCGAGCAGCAGCAGCGCCAGAAATGCGTGATCGAGCTGTCCTCGGGCAAGCCGAGCTTCGACGTCGTGCACCTCAGCTATCACGTTCAGAAGCGGCAATTCGAGAAGGCGGGCTGGCTCGCCGACATGTCGGGCTTTCTCAAGGACTCGAGCCTGACGCCGCCCGACCTCGTCGAGAGCGATTTCTCGGCCGCCGGCCTGCAGTATGCGCGCAACGACAAGGGCCAGATGCTGTCGCTGCCGTGGTCGGTCGACTATTTCATCCTCTACTACAACAAGGAGTTGTTCCAGAAGAAGGGCGTCGAGGTCCCGCAGACGCTGGAGGAAATGGCGGTCGCCGCCGAGAAGCTGACCGATCCCAAGGAAGGCATCTACGGCTTCGTCGGCCGTGGCCTGCGCAACGCCAACATGGCGATGTGGACCAACTTCTATCTGAACTATGGCGGCGAATTCCTCGATGCCAAGGGCAACATCCTGACCGACGGCCCCGAGGCCGTCGAAGCCACCAAGCTCTATCAGCGGCTGCTGACGAAGTGCGCGCCGCCCGGCGTCGCCGGCTTCAACTGGATGGAATCGATGGCCTCGTTCACGCAAGGCCGCGCGGCGATGTGGATCGACGCCGACGGCTGGGCGCCGCCGCTGGAGGACCCCGCCGCCTCGCGCGTCGTCGGCAAGGTCGGCTACACGCTGGTGCCCGCCGGACCCAAGGGCAAATTCTCGTCGACCTATGGCGACGGCGTCGGCATTCCCGCGGCGAGCAAGAACAAGGAAGCCGCCTACCTGCTCTGCCAATGGGTGGTCTCGCGGGGACAGGGCGCCCGCCTGCTGCAGGCCGGCGGCGGCGTGCCGTTCCGCAACTCCATCGTCGACGACCCCGAGGTCGCCAAGGGCGTCAAGACCAAGGAATGGCTGCAATCGGTGGTCGATTCAGCCAAGATCTCCAAGCTCGGCCTGCCGGTCATCATCCCGGTCGCCGAATTCCGCGACATCGTCGGTGCGGCGCTGACCGCAACGCTGTCGGGCGCCGATCCCGCCACCGAGCTGAAGAAGGCGCACGAGCAATTCCGCCCCATCCTGGAGCGTAGTGAAAAAGCGTGAGCGTGGTGACACAGGCTGAGCCGGCGGCGGCCGAAAACAATGCCGCGCCGGCGCGTGAATGGCGTCCGCCGTCCTACTGGCCGTTCGTGATTCCGGCGCTTGTCGTGGTGCTGGCGGTGATCGTCTTTCCGTGGGTGTTCACGATCTGGATGAGCATGCAGGAATGGAAGGTCGGCTCGCCGACCGTCTTCGTCGGGCTCGCCAACTATCTGCGGCTGCCGACCGATCCGCGTTTCGTCGAGGCGGTCGGGCACACGCTGTCCTACACCGCGCTGTCGGTCGTGCTGCCGCTGGTGTTCGGCACGCTGGCGGCGGTGGTGTTTCACCAGAAATTCGCCGCGCGCGGCTTCCTGCGCGGCATCTTCATCATGCCGATGATGGCCACTCCCGTCGCGATCGCGCTGGTGTGGACCATGATGTTCCACCCGCAGCTCGGCGTCTTGAACTATCTGCTTTCGCTGGTCGGCCTGCCGCCGCAGCTCTGGGTGTTCAACCCGACGACGGTGATCCCGTCGCTGGTGCTGGTCGAGACCTGGCAATGGACGCCGCTGGTGATGCTGATCGTGCTCGGCGGCCTCGCCGCGATCCCGACCGAACCCTATGAGAGCGCGCAGATCGACGGCGCCAATTTCTGGCAGGTGTTCCGCTTCATCACGCTCCCTTTGATCATGCCGTTCCTGTTCATCGCCGGTATGATCCGGATGATCGACGCGGTGAAAAGCTTCGACATCATCTTCGCGATCACGCAAGGAGGGCCGGGCTCGGCGTCGGAGACCATCAACGTCTATCTCTACAGTGTCGCCTTTGTCTATTACGACCTCGGCTACGGCTCGGCGATCGCGGTGGTGTTCTTCCTCCTGATCGTGGCGCTGGCGGCGCTGCTGCTCTACCTGCGCAAGCGCCTGCTGTGGACCTCAGAGCTCGGAGACGGCGCATGAACCTGCGTCAGATTCTCGGACGGATCGGGCTGTGGCTGTCGGTGTTCGTCATCGTCTCGCCGGCAATCCTGTTCTTCCTCTGGATGGCCTCGCTGTCGCTGAAATTCGAGATCGACAACGCCTCCTATCCGCCGGTGTTCATCCCGGAGCATTTCGCCTGGAAGAACTATGCCGACGTGTTTGCCTCCAACCGCTTCCTCACCTATTTCAGCAACAGCCTTGTTGTCACCGGCTGCGCCACGGGGCTTGCGATGCTGGTCGGCGTGCCCGCGGGCTACGGCATTGCGCGGATGGCCGCGCATAAATCGGCGATCGTGATCCTGATCGCGCGCATCACGCCCGGCCTGTCATATCTGATCCCGCTGTTTCTGCTGTTCCAGTGGCTCGGCCTGCTCGGCACGCTGGTGCCGCAGATCATCATCCACCTCGTGGTGACGGTGCCGATCGTGATCTGGATCATGATCGGCTATTTCGAGACCACGCCGCTGGAGCTGGAGGAAGCCGCGCTGATCGACGGTGCCACGCGCTGGCAGGTGTTCCGCCATGTCGCGCTGCCGATCGCCAGGCCCGGGCTTGCGGTCGCCTTCATCCTCGCTGTGATCTTCTCCTGGAACAACTTCGTGTTCGGCATCGTGCTGGCCGGGCGCGAGACGCGCACGCTGCCGGTCGCGGTCTACAACATGATCTCGTTCGACCAGCTGAGCTGGGGCCCGCTCGCCGCCGCCGCGCTGATCGTGACGGCGCCGGTGCTGCTGCTCACCGTGATGGCGCAGCGGCAGATCGTGGCGGGGCTGACGGCGGGCGCGGTGAAAGGCGGCTAGAGCTTGTACCCATCGCCCGCCGAATGACGCCCGCATTGCCGTCAGAAGCGGACAAAAGAGGCGCGCTCAATCATGTCGGCTAAGGACCAAGGCGGACAAGGCAGTCAAGCCGCATGAAATGAGAGCGCCACGTAACGGGGCATTCAGGCATTGAACTGTTCAGCGCCAGCGCGGCGAAAGGGCTTTTGCAAAGTCAGCAAGTCCACAGCGGCAGCCTCCTCTTGCAATCGCCGTTCGATGAACTGGCGTTCCGTATCGGACAGAATGGTTTTGAGCAACCGCCGATATCGTTCAATGTTATTGCGATGGGCGCTCAGCCGGACTACGTCCTTTTCCATGCGGTACTCCTCACAGAAGGTGAAGGACTATGACAACGGATCAGGCAACAACACGTGGCGGCTGATCCGGCCGCACAATGCGAGTGCTTCGTGCCGCGTTCTCGTTGGCCGGCTTAGCCTGACCTATCCAGTATTCAGCGATCAGGCGTTCCCACTCTTCTGCCTCTTTGACCCAAAAGGACTCGTCTTCATTTTCAAATTGAGCGCGCTGACGGCAGAATGATGCCATGGCGCGGCAATGTTCTAGCATATCCATTTCGACCCCCTGTCTTCTGGAAGCAACGAGACGCTAGGCAAGCGATGTGCCGGTTTGATTGCAATCTCGTGAATTTCAAATTGAGTGAAAGAAAAATGCAGCGACGACAGGCATTTATTGAACAATGCTGGCACCTGTGGGACATCACGGCCGGACCACGCAGACGCAGCATTGATCGAAGTCAATTGCGGGACGCCGAAAGCCGAACACAATATTTAGATGAAGATCACAGACGTCGCGTGCCCACAATGCTTGTCGATCTACGAGGTCGCTGAGTCTGCGTCTCCGCTTGGCACCCCGGGGCACGTCGAGTGCAGGGCGTGTGGTCAAACCTTGGCCGCTTGGCAAGATCGAAAGCTGAGAGCCTATCGCTTGGTCGTGTCGCCCGAATACAAGTATCGGTCCGTCTTAGCGCCGCTCTCTCCCATGACTTCAATGAGCGCAGCGCATTAGCGCAGCGTGCAGTCCTAGGGTTTCGAAGAGACGTTCTGAATTCGTTGCCGTTCGATTTTTCGGAAAGCTCTTTCCAAAGAAGCTGCCACCAAGTTGAGCGTACGGGCCTCCTGATGCGCTATGAGCGGCGGCTTTGTCGCTGTTGGACTCGCGCTCCGGGGCAGTTGCTGAGCCGCCAGTCCGGTTAGCGCGTGACCCAGAGGACCACCAGCCCAATCGCGCCGATTGCAAGACCGACCCAAACGGCGGTTCGATCTTCAGAAGCCCAGATATTTGCTTCCTGTGGCCTTTTCATACGTTACCTTGGGAGCAGGATACCCATTCCGACGATCCCACGTCGAAGGTCCCGCTTGGTTCAGCGAGGATTGACCAACCGAAATTCTAAGGTCTTGCTTGTCAGCAATTGTCCGGGCCAAGGCCCGTCAAGATCGCGTAGCTTTGCTCTTGCAATGCTCCAATCATATGACAGTTCTGTGAATAATCGAGCGCAAGGAGCAGTCCCTGGTCCCCGTTTCAGCTTGATGGTGACCCCGGGCTCCGTGCGTCGACTGCCTCGCCTTCATCCGGCTTACTTCGATATGGCTGCGCGTTAATGAGTCCGCAGCCTAATCTCATCTTGCTCTACCCAGCGAGTGCCTCCAGCACCGCGGCTGAATCGGTGACCCAACCGAAGATGCCGCCCTGGGCCTTGATCATCTTCAGGCCCATCTCGTGGAATTCCGGGAAGTAGGAC
This sequence comes from Bradyrhizobium sp. 41S5, assembly GCF_011516665.3. Taxonomy (NCBI): domain Bacteria; kingdom Pseudomonadati; phylum Pseudomonadota; class Alphaproteobacteria; order Hyphomicrobiales; family Nitrobacteraceae; genus Bradyrhizobium; species Bradyrhizobium sp. 41S5. Next base: position 6,270,445 of record NZ_CP083721.1, read on the forward strand.
GCGCAGCCGTCGGAGATCACGACGCAGCGATAACCGCGGTCATTGGCCTCGCGCACCGTGGTGTTGACGCAGACTTCGGTGGTGACGCCGCAGACCAGCAGATTCTCGATGCCGTATTTCTGCAGGATGTCGCCGAGCTCGGTGGCGTAGAACGCGCCCTTGCCGGGCTTGTCGATCACGATCTCGCTCTGGAGCGGATAGAGCTCGGGGATGATGTCGTGGCCCGCCTCGCCGCGGATCAGGATTCGTCCCATCGGTCCGGGATCGCCGATCCGGAGCGACGGCGCGCCGCGTTCGAGCTTTGCCGGGGGCGCGTCCGAGAGGTCAGGCAGATGGCCCTCGCGGGTATGGACGACGAGCAGCCCGGCGTCGCGCACCGCGGCGAGGACGGCGCCGATCGGCTTCACCGCGCGGGCAAGCTGGCTGACGTCATTGCCGAGCGTCTCGCCGAAGCCCCCTCGCTCCATGAAGTCGCGCTGCATGTCGATGATGACGAGCGCGGTCTTGCTCCAGTCGAGCGTGATCGGCGCTGGCTCCGCTGTGATCGTCCTCATGCTCGCCATCACGTCCCCCTGGGCCAAATTCCGCAGGCTCAGTAAAGCAAGCGACGTGCCATCGGACAATCTGCGGCGTTCATAGGGTGGGCAAAGGAACGCGGCGACGTGCCCACCATCCGCGCCGTACTCGTGAAGGTGGGCACGCTTCCACCTTCGCTCTTCGAGCTACAGCAGACAAGTCGCTTTGCCCACCCTACGAAGAACGAACCGCGGCGCTACTTGAAGAAATGCACGAGGCCGATGCTGAGGCCCAGCAGCAACATCAGCGACAGCGTGACCGCCGCCGTCACCCGGCCGCCGACGGTCGAGAGCACGCGCACGTCGACGCCGAGCCCAAGCGCTGCCATCGAGACGACGGTGAGGATCGCCGCCGTTTTCGTCACCGGCGCGATCGCGATGTCGGGCACGAGCTGGAACGAGCGCAGCGCGGCCAGCACCAGGAAGCCGATGATGAACCAGGGCACCAGCTTGAACGGGCTGATCGAGGCGGCCTTTGCAGCACCTTCCCTGGCGGTGCCGGCGGCCTTGCGCCGCCGCGCGACGAACAGCGAGAGGCCGACCACGATCGGGCCCAGCATCAGGACGCGCACCAGCTTCACCAGCGTGCCGATCTGGGTGCTCACGATGCCGGCAGGCACGGTCGCCGCCAGCACCTGCGGCACGGCATACACTGTGAGGCCGGCGAGGATGCCGTATTGCGTCGCCGTCAGCTTCAAGAGCGGAATCAGCAGCGGCAGGCCGAGCACCATCAGCACGCCGAGAATGGCGGTGAACGAGATCGACGAGGCGATGTCGTCGCCATCGGCCTCGATCACGGGCGCCACCGCCGCGATCGCGGAATTGCCGCAGATCGAATTGCCGCAGGCGATCAGGATCGCGAGTTTGGTCTTGAGGCCGAGGATCCGGCTGAGACCATAGGTCACCGCAAGCATGATCACGACGGTGACGGCGATCGCGCCGATCAGGAGCCCGCCCGACGCCACGATCGCGGCGAAGCTGATGGACGCGCCGAGCAGCATCACCGCGATCTCGAGCAGTTGCTTGGCGCTGAAGGCAATGCCGGATCGCCAGCGCTCCGACGGCTCCCAGGCGGTGCGCACCGCCATCCCGAGCAGGATCGCGACGACCAGGGCCTCGATATAGGGATGGTCGAAAACCCGCTCTTCGGCGGCCTGGATGCCGAGCGAGATGACCGTGACCACCCCGCAGAGCAGAATGCCCGGAATCAGCAGGAAAATGCGCTTCAGCGCCCCATGCTTCTGCCCCTGATCTTGTTTTTGTTGCGGCACGACATCCTCATTTCGGAGAAGATTTTATGCGCCCGGGCGCGCCTCTTGGCTAATATCTTTTCGAACTGCCCCGATAGAGAGAAGTTATGTCCCTCAACCTGCATCTGCTCCGTCTGTTCGCGGCCGTGGCGAGAACCGGAAGTTTCTCCCGCGCCGCCGACCTCCTGCACATCAGCCAACCCGCGATCTCCAAGGGCGTGCGGGATTTCGAGTTGCAGGTCGGCTGCCGGCTGCTCGACCGCACGCCGAAGGGGGTGCGGCCGACTCGGGAGGGCGCGGCGCTGGCGCGGCATGCCGAGACGCTGTTCGCGGCCGAGCGCGCCGCCGAGGACGAGTTGCAGGCATTGCGCAACCTCGACGGCGGCTCGCTGCGCATCGGCGCCAGCACGACGATCGCGACTTATATGATCCCGGAATATCTCGGCGTGTTTCACCGCGCCTTTCCCGGCATCGACTTGCATGTCGTGAGCGCCAACACCTCTGATATCGCGGCGCTGATGCTGGGGCACGAGATCGAAATCGCCCTGGTCGAGGGGCCGGTCGAGGACGAGAATTTGATCAGCGAAGCGTGGCGTACCGACGTGATGGTCCTGATCGCGGCTCCGGATCATCGCTTCGCAGCCGCCGCGGGAGCGATCGACGTCCGCCTGCTCAACGACGAAATCCTGATCGTGCGCGAGCCCGGCTCAGGCACGCGCGAGGTGGTCGCGCAGGCGCTGGCCGCCCATCGCGTCGAACCGCAGCGGACGCTCGAGATCGGCAGCACCGAGGCGATCAAGCAGGCGGTGGCCGCCGGTGTCGGCGTCGCCATCGTTTCGGTCGCAACGATCGACGATCAGGTGAGGCTGGGGAAGCTCAAGGTCATCCCGATCAAGGGCGTCAATATCGAGCGCACGCTCTGGCAATTGAAATCGCCCGGCCGGCTGGACGTGCCGGCGGCGGTCGCGTTCGAAGGGATCATTCGGGAAACAAAAGGCGCGAAGGCGGCGCCGCGCGCGGCGTCCGCTAAAGCGCGATGAGATCAGGTTGAATCGTCATCGCGCTTTAGCTCTTTGTTTAAGCATGATCTTTTCGGAAAACCGCTTCGCACTCTTCCGGATCATGCTTTAAAGCGCGGCGAACAGACCCTGCGCCCACGCAACGGCATGCTCGAAGCTGAACACGCCGGGCTCGAAATAGACCGCCCGCGCCAGCACGATGCCGACCACCAGCACCCAGAACACGCTGGTGCCCGCGGTCTTCAGCCATTTCGACACGCCTTCGCTTGCGGCCGAAGAATCGACCGCGGGAACCGGCTCGCCGAAGGGATCGAATGCGGATTGGCTCATCGTCTTGACCATCAGGAATACCCGCACAATGTCGCAACGGCGGGGGCGGAAGCAAGGGTAGTGGAATGCCTTTTGCGGCAGTTAATTGGAATGACGTTATCCGGCCCGGAAGCCGGGGAGCATTTCCTTCTCGGCGCTCCAACCGGGATCAACCGTCGATCCCGCGCTGCGGCGCCACCCGCGGCAGCTCGATCCGCACACTCGTCCCCATGCCCGGGACACTATCCAGATGGAGCTCTCCGCCCAGCCGGTTCGTGACGATGTTGTGAACGATGTGAAGGCCGAGCCCGATACGGCCAATGTCGCGGCGCGTGGTGAAGAATGGATCGAAGGCTTGCCGCAGCACGTCGCAGCTCATCCCGCAGCCATCGTCGGCGAACAGGATTTCCACCTGGTCCGCGCCTGACGCGCGCAGCCGGATCGTGATGGTGCCGCCCTTGCCGTCGGGAAACGCATGCGCGAGCGAATTGACGAACAGATTGGTCAGCGCCTGGCCGTAAGGGCCGGGATAGCTGTTCATCGCAAGACCCGACGGGCAATCGACCTCGAGCGCCAGATTGTTCTTCGGCAACGCCGGCCGCAGGTTCGAGAGAACCCGCTCGGTCACCTCGGCAAGATCGAACTGGCTCCGGTTGAAATAGCTGCGATCGACGGCCACCTGCTTGAACGATTGCACCAGATCCGCTGCACGCTTGAGGTTGCCGACCAGCAGCGACGCCGCGCTCTCGACGACCTCGATGAAATCGCTCAGGCTGGAACGCTTCAGCTTGCCGCGCGCGGCCTCGGCAGCGAAGTCGGCGCATTTCTGCTCCAGCACCGAGGCGACGGTGAGGCTGGTGCCGACCGGACTGTTGATCTCATGTGCGACGCCGGCCACCAGTCGGCCCAGCGCCGCAAGCTTCTCCGCCTCGATCAAGGACGCCTGGGTCTCCTGCAGATGATGCAAGGCCTTCTCGGCCGCATCCCGCGCAGCGCGGATTTCGCGTTCGCTGCGCTTGCGGTCGGTGATCTCCTCGGCCGCGACGTTGACACCGACGATGCTGCCGTTCGGCTCGCGCTGCGGGTGCCAATGCGTGATCCAGCACCGCTCGTCATTGTGGCCCGGGCGCTGGCCGTAGACCTCCACGCCGGTGACGGGTTCTCCTGTCTCCATGATCGACCGGACGATACCCTCGACCGCCGCGGCCAGCCCCGGCACGCAATCGTGCACGGTGCGTCCGAGATGACCTTCGACCGAAATGCCGCATATCTCGGTGAGCCGCTGGTTGATCTGGAGGTAGCGGCAGTCGGGAGAGAGGTAGGCAAGACCGATCGGTGCAGTGTCATAGATGAGCTGCAGCGCCGGTTGTTTTGGGAACTGAACGTCCTGGACGATGGACGAGCGCATGTCCTCCCCCCCCGTTCGGACAAGTCTAGCGCTTCCGGGCCGGGCCGCAAATAGCCCCGACCGATGCGGGAAATGCCGATCAAGCCTGTCCGGATTTGGTACGGACGGACGACGGCGGAGCCGGGACTGGTGCTGCGTGGGCCGCTAGGCGCGGCAGCTTCAGCTATTCACTCCACCGTGCGGTCGAAAATCCTCGATAAAACGCAGCAGCACCCGTGCGCCGGTGTCGGCGTCGGCGAGCTCGACATGCTCGGCCGGATTGTGGCTGATTCCGCCGCGGCAGCGCACGAAGATCATGCCGACATCGGCGACGTCGACCATCGCCATCCCGTCATGCCCGGCGCCGCTCGGCAGCTCGAACACGGCATGACCCTCGGCGGCGACCGCCGCCGCGATCTGCGTCTTCAGCCACGGCGCGCAGGGCACGCCGCGGTTCTCGTGAGTGACGTCGATCTGCAACGCGAGTTCGCGGCGCTTTGCGATCGCCTCAATCTGACGCACGATGTCGGCGACCGCACGCTTGCGATGCATGTCGCTCTGCGAGCGGATGTCCATCGTGAAGGACACCTTGCCTGGGATCACGTTGGTGGCGCCGGGCATGGCGTTGATATAGCCGACGGTGCCGACGAGGCCGGCTTCATCGCTCTTGCAGAATTGCTCGATCGCAACGATGCATTCGGCGGCGCCCGTCAGCGCATCGCGCCGCAGCGGCATCGGCACGGTGCCGGCATGACCGGCCACGCCGGTGAGATTGGCGGCGAGCCGCGTCGCACCTGAAATCGCGGTGACGACGCCGACCGGCAGCGCCTTCTGTTCCAGCACGGGGCCCTGCTCGATGTGCAGCTCGACATACCCGAGCAGCTCGCGGCGGGCGCGCGCCGCCTTGCCGATATGATCGGGATCGAGCCCGAACTGCACCAACGCATCGCGCATCGAGGTGCCGGCGCGATCGCGCGTGTTGAGCACGCTCTCGTCGAACGTGCCGGCCACCGCGCGGCTGCCGAGCAGGGTCGACGCAAAGCGCACGCCCTCTTCGTCCGCGAAGCCCACGATCTCGATCGCGAACGGCAGCCGCCTGCCGCGCCGGTTCAGATCGGCGACGCAGGCGATCGCGGTGATGACGCCGAGCGGGCCGTCCCATCTGCCGGCATCGCGCACGGTGTCGTAATGCGAGCCGAGCATCAGGGCCGGCAGGCCCGGCCGCTCGCCCTCGTAGCGGCCGCAGACATTGCCGATCGCATCGAGATGCGCGCTCATGCCGGCCTCGCGCATCCAGGACAGGATGAGATCGGCCGCCCTGCGATGCTCGTCGGTGAGGAAGACGCGCGCCAGATGCTCCGGCGTCTCGGAGATCGCCGCGAGCTGATCGATCCGCGCCACGATGTCGTCGCCAAGGGAGGATGGATTGGAGGACGATTTCGCGGACGGTTTCTTCTCGCTCATGCTGTTTCCCATCAGTCCGACCCGCCACTCGAGCCCGCTTCACTCGTAGCAGGCCCGATCCGATTGACCAGCCGGCAAATCACGCCTTGGTCGCCGCCTCCTAGCCGACTCGCGCCGGTCGTCCGGCGGTTAGCGACTGCTTAACGGCATTGCATACAACGGCGATCGATCGCTCACAAAATAGGCAAGAAAGTCTCACTCGGCTTCCGATCCATGCCACTCCGACAAATATTCCATTTCATATTCAGCCACTTATTGAATGATGATCGCCAAACGTGCTCTGGCACGAAGCTTGCGACACTCCCTCAAGCGCCGCCGCTACGGCGGCTGCGACAAGGACAGGCGGGCCGGACCCGCCGGAGGGAGCACGCGATGGATTTTGGCAGGATTTCAAGAAGGCATTTGTTGCAGGGAAGCGCAGCATTGGCGCTCGGCAGCACGCTCGGCGTTCGCGGCGCGGCGGCAGCGGAAACCACGGTCGGCTTCATCTATGTCGGGTCCCGCGACGACTACGGTTACAATCAGGCCCACGCCCAGGGCGCGGCGGCGGTTAAGAAGCTTCCCGGCATCAAGGTGGTCGAGGAAGAGAAGGTGCCGGAGACCGACGCGGTCGAGAAGACCATCGAGTCCATGATCAATCTCGACGGCGCCACGCTGCTGTTTCCGACCTCGTTCGGCTACTACAACCCGCACGTCGTCAAGATGGCGGCCAAGTTTCCAAAACTGCACTTCGAGCATTGCGGCGGCTTGTGGACCGACAAGGACCCGAAAAACGCCGGCAGCTATTTCGGCTACATCGACGAAGCGCAATACATCTCCGGCATCGTCGCCGGCTATTCGACCAAGAGCGGCAAGCTCGGCTTCGTCGCGGCCAAGCCGATCCCGCAGGTGCTGCGCAACATCAACGCGTTCACGCTCGGCGCCCGGCTCGCCAATCCGAAGGCGACGACGCAGGTGATCTTCACCGGCGACTGGTCGATGCCGGTCAAGGAAGCCGAGGCGACCAACAGCCTGATCGACCAGGGCGTCGATGTGCTGACCTGCCATGTCGACGGACCGAAGACGATGGTCGAGAACGCCGCGCGCCGCGGCGCGATGGTGTGCGGCTATCACGTCAACCAGTCGCCGCTGGCGCCGAAGGCCTATCTCACCGGCGCCGAGTGGAACTGGGAAGCGCTCTATCCGAAATTCGTCAAGATGATCACCGCGGGCGAAGCGATCCCGAACTTCTATCGCGGCGGCCTGAAGGAAGAGATCGTCAAGGTCTCGCCCTATGGCGAGATGGTCTCTGCAGAGGCCCGCGAGCATGCCGACGACGTCAAGGCCAAGTTCATGTCCGGCGAGTACGCGATCTTCAAGGGCCCGCTCGTCGACAACAAGGGCAAGACCGTGATCGCCGGCGGCACCGATCGCGGCCAGCAGGATCCCGAACTCGAGAAGATGGACTACCTCGTCGAGGGCGTGATCGGAGCCACCGCGTGACGACCGAGACGGCGGAATCGGTGGAGGCGGCCGGCGTTGCTCCGGCCGCCGATCCCGGCTTCCTCCAGCGCTACGGCGCGAGCATCGAATACATCCTGATCCCGGGCGCGGCGCTGGTCGGCGCGCTCGCGGTGTTCGGCGGTTTTATCGCGCTCTACGGCAAGAACCCGCTCGACCTCTATTTCTACATGTATTACGGGGCCTTCGGCACCTGGTTCTCCTGGCAGAACACGCTGACCCGCGCAGCGCCGCTGATCCTGACCGCGCTGTGCACGGCGCTGCCGGCGCAGCTCGGCATGGTGATCATCGGCGGCGAAGGCGCGCTTCTGATCGGCGCGTTGTCGGCGACATCAGCGGCGCTGGCGTTGCAGGGCGCGGCGCCGATCGTCGTGCAGATCGCGATGGTGATCGCGGGCATGATCGGCGGCGGCCTCTGGATCATGCTGTCCGGCGGCTTGCGGCAGTATCGCGGGGTCAACGAGACGATCTCGAGCCTGCTGCTGGTCTATATCGCGCTCGCGATTCTGAACCATCTGGTCGAGGGGCCGATGCGCGATCCGGCGAGCCTCAACAAGCCGTCGACGCGCGAGATCGGCGCCGCCAACATGATCGGCAGCATTCCCGGCACCGACGTGCATTGGGGCCTGGTGTTCGGCCTCGTGGCAGCCGTTGCCGCCTACATCCTGATCTATCACACCACCTTCGGCTTCGCCGCGCGCGTCGCCGGCGGCAACATCCGCGCCGCCAAGATCGTGGGGCTTTCCGTCGGCAAGCTGATCCTGACCGTCTGCTTCCTCGCCGGCAGCAGCGCGGGACTAGCCGGCATGATCGAGGTCGCGGCCGTGCAGGGCCGCACCAATGCCAACCTCGCCGCGGGCTACGGCTTCACCGGCATCCTCGTCGCGTTCCTGGCGCGACAGAATCCACTCGCGATCATTCCGGTCGCGATCCTGCTCGGCGGCATTTCCGCCTCCGGCGGCCTGTTGCAGCGTCGGCTCGGCCTGCCCGATGCGTCCGTGCTGGTGCTCCAAGGCATCATCTTCGTGTTCGTGCTGGCAAGCGACGCGCTGTACGGGCGGATCGGCTTCCTGAAGGGAAAGTCCTGACATGGCGGATGCTTCGCTCGGGCTCTGGACCGTCCCGCTCGCCGTGTTCGGCGGCGCCATCCGCGTCTCGACGCCGTTCCTGTTCGTCAGCCTCGGCGAATGCATCACCGAACGAAGTGGCCGCATCAATCTCGGCCTCGAAGGCACGCTGGTGATGGGCGCGATGAGCGCCTACGGCATCTCCTACCTCTCCGGTTCGCCATGGTTAGGCGTGCTCGCGGCGGGGATCACCGGCGCCTTGTTCGGCGCGCTGCATGCCGGCATCTGCTCGCTGCCGCGAGTCAACGACATCGCAGTCGGCATCGCGCTGATGCTGCTCGGCACCGGGCTCGCCTTCTTCCTCGGCAAGCCGCTGATCGAGCCGACGGCGGCCCGGCTGCCGGCGATCGATTTCGGCTGGTGGAGCGACGTGCCGCAGGTGCGCGCGGCGCTGCGCATCAACGTGCTGTTCCTGATCGGCGTTGCGATCGCGCCGCTGCTCTATTGGGCCTTCAGGACCACGCGCTGGGGCTTGTTGATCCGCACCGCCGGCGAGAGCGCGGACGCGGCGCGCGCGATGGGTCATTCCGTGCTGCTGATCCGGTTGCGCGCCACCATGGTCGGCGGCTTCCTCGCCGGCATCGGCGGCTCATTCCTGTCGCTGTTCTATCCCGGCAGCTGGAATGAAGGGCTCTCCTCGGGACAGGGCATCACCGCGGTTGCGCTGGTGATCTTCGCGCGCTGGGACCCGATGCTGTGCCTGTGGGCCTCGCTGGCGTTCGGCGGCGCCGCCGCGCTCGGGCCCGCGCTGCAATCGGTCGGCATCACCTCGGGCTATCATTTGTTCAACGCCGCGCCCTACATCCTGACCCTGGCGATCATGATCATCACCTGCTCGCCGAAGCGCACGCTGACCGGCGCGCCCGCCGAATTGTCCATCACCCGATAGGCCGCGAGATCATTCCATGCCCGAGCGCTTCATCAAATCCGAACCCTACGCCTGGCCCTACAATGGCGACCTGCGGCCGGAGAACACCGCGCTCATCATCATCGACATGCAGACCGATTTCTGCGGCGTCGGCGGCTATGTCGACAAGATGGGCTACGATCTGTCGCTGACGCGGGCGCCGATCGAGCCGATCAGGAAACTGCTCGCGGTGATGCGTGCGCAGGGTTTTCACATCATCCACACCCGCGAAGGCCACCGCCCTGATTTGACCGACCTGCCCGCCAACAAGCGCTGGCGCTCGCGCCAGATCGGCGCCGGCATCGGCGATCCCGGCCCGTGCGGCCGCATCCTGGTGCGCGGCGAACCCGGCTGGGACATAATCCCCGATCTTGCGCCGCTGCCGGGAGAACCCATCATCGACAAGCCCGGCAAGGGCTCGTTCTGCGCCACCGATCTCGAGCTGATGCTGCGGCTGCGCGGCATCGAGAACATCGTGCTGACCGGCATCACCACCGACGTCTGCGTCCACACCACGATGCGCGAGGCCAATGACCGCGGCTTCGAATGCGTGCTGGTCGAGGATTGCTGCGGCGCGACCGACAAAGGCAACCACGACCACGCGCTGAAGATGATCAAGATGCAGGGCGGCGTGTTCGGCGCGGTGGCGAAATCCGCCGACCTGATCGGGGCGCTGTCGTGATCATCGGCGAGCTGCCCGCCCCATCGGGCGCGTTCGGCGTCGACGCCATCGCCATGACGATGCGGTTCGGCGATTTCCTCGCGCTCGACAATGTCGAGCTCAAGGTGCGGCCCGGCTCGTTTCACGCTTTGCTCGGCGAGAACGGCGCGGGCAAGAGTACGCTCGTCAAATGCATCATGGGCTATTACCACGCCACCGAAGGCGACATCATCGTCGGCGGCCGTCAGCAGACCATCGCCAATCCCAAGGACGCCCATGCGCTCGGGCTCGGCATGGTCTACCAGCACTTTACCCTTGTGCCGGCGATGACAGTCGCCGAGAACCTGGTGCTGGCACGCGACGATGTGCCTGCCATGGTCGACTGGCGCAAGGAGAAGAAGGAGCTCAAGGCGTTCCTGGCGCGGATGCCGTTCAAGGTGCCGCTCGATGCAAAGGTCTCCGACATCTCCGCCGGCGAACGACAGAAATGCGAGATCCTCAAGCAGCTCTATCTGAAGCGCCGCTTCCTCATCCTGGACGAGCCTACCTCGGTGCTGACACCGGGCGAGGCTGACGAGGTGCTCGGCATGCTGCGCGCCATGGTGGTCGCGGGCGAGCTGACCATCCTGATGATCACGCACAAGTTCCGGGAGGTGATGGCGTTTGCCGACGACGTCACGATCCTGCGCCGCGGCAAGCTCGCCGGCTCCGGCCGGGTCGCCGACCTCACGCCGGACGAGATGGCCCGCACCATGATCGGCGCCGAGCAGCTGACGGTGCAGCCGCCGCGTACCGGCGAGACCGGCGCGGCGAGGCTCGAGCTCGACAAGCTCACCGCGCTCGACGATGCCGGCACAATTGCCGTGCACGGCGTGTCGCTGACGGTGAAGAGCGGCGAGATCGTCGGCATCGCGGGCGTCTCCGGCAACGGCCAGCGCCAGCTGGTCGAGGTTCTGGCCGGCCAGCGCGAGGCCGAAAGCGGCACCATCCGCGTCCAGGGCGAGCCCTATGCGGCGAGCCGCGAGGAGATGCGCCGCCACAAGATGTCACTGTTGCCGGAAGAGCCGCTGAAGAACGCCTGTGTCGGCGGCATGAGCGTCGCTGACAACATCGCGTTCCGCGAGTTCGACCGCGCGCCGTTCGCGCGCGGCGGCTGGTGGCTGAACCGCTCGGCCTTCCGCGACGACGCGGAGCGCAAGATCAACCGTTACAAGATCAAGACGCGGACGCCGGATACGCCGATCGCAGCATTGTCGGGCGGCAATGTGCAGCGCGCGGTGCTGGCGCGCGAGCTCTCGGGCGATGTCGAGGTGCTGATCGCCGCCAATCCCTGCTTCGGGCTCGACTTCGCGGCGGTGGCGCAGATCCACGCCGAGATCATGGCCGCGCGCAACCGCGGCGCCGCGGTGCTGCTGGTCAGCGAAGACCTCGACGAGCTGCTGGAGCTGTCGGATCGGCTGGTCGTGATGTTCCACGGCGCGTTCGTGCATGAGGCCCGTGCCAGCGAGGCCGACCTCACCGAGATCGGCCGGCACATGGCGGGACACTGACCATCCACGTCATTGCCGACGGGACGATGCAATCAGCTCTGGCCACGCAAAGAGGTCGTCCCTGCGAAAGCAGGGACCCATACTCCGCAGCGGATGTTGTCAATGGGATTCGTCGTTCCAGCGTTGCGCAACAATCAGCATTCGTGGTTATTGGTCCCTGCTTTCGCAGGGACGACACGGAGTTTGTGGCGCGCGATCCCGCCATTGCAATGACGAAGCGGTTTATCAGCACTCCGCGTCATATCAACGCTGGCCTAGCCGATCTCGAACGCTTCCGCGGCGAGATGCTTCAGATTGGCGTGCCAGTGCTCGGCGATCGCAAGCCGTGTCGGCACCCAGACCCGTTCGTGCTTCTGGATGTAGTCGAGGAAGCGCATCAGCGCGGCGGCGCGACCGGGACGGCCGACGACGCGGCAATGCAGGCCGACCGACATCATCTTGGGTCGCGTCGCGCCCTCGGCATAGAGCACGTCAAAGCTGTCCTTCAGATAGGTGTAGAACTCATCGCCGCCGCCAAAACCCTGGGCGTTGATGAAGCGCATGTCGTTGGCATCGAGCGTATAGGGGATCACGAGATGCGGCTCGGTGCCGGCTGCCTTGATCCAGTACGGCAGATCGTCGGCATAGGAATCGCAGAGATAGCGTAGGCCGCCCGTCTCCATCAGAAGCCGCAGCGTGTTGATCGAGGAGCGGCCGGTGTACCAGCCGAGCGGCCGCGCACCGGTCGCCTCGGTATGCACGGCAATGGTGCGGGCGATCTCCGCGCGCTCCTCGTCCTCCGACATGTCCTTGTGCTCGACCCAGCGCAGGCTGTGGCTCGCGATATCCCAGCCCGCCTCCTGCATCGCCGCGACCACATCCGGATTGCGCTTCAGCGCCATCGCGACGCCGAACACCGTGGCCGGCAGCTTGCGCTCGGTGAACATCCGCCATAGCCGCCAGAAGCCGGCGCGTGAGCCATATTCGAACATGGTTTCGATATTGGCGTGACGCTGACCGACCCAGGGCTGCGCGCCCAGCACGTCAGACAGAAACGCCTCCGAGGCACGATCGCCGTGCAGGATATTGTTCTCGCCGCCCTCCTCGAAATTGACCACGAACTGCACCGCGACACGCGCAGCGTCGGGCCATTTCGGATCCGGCGGGTTGCGGCCGTAGCCGCGGAGATCGCGCGGATAGCGGGCCTCGGTCACATCAGATTTCCTCGAAGCGGATCTGCTGCGCACCCTTCCACAACACCGTCTTGCCGAAGGCGGTGAGGTTCTCCAGCCCCGAGGTCAGCGTGATGAAATGATTGCCGGCGAGCTGGCCCATCTTGCTGGCGAAATGCACGCCGCCATAGGCCAGCAGGATCTCGGTCTCGCTGATGCCGCCGGGATAGAGGATGATCTGGCCCGGCGCCGGATAGCTGGTGTGGTTCTCGTAGGAGACGCCGAAGTCGAGATCGCCGAGCGGCATCCAGACGCCCTCGCCGCTCCAGCGCACGTGGATCGCCTGGCTCTCGAACGGCATCGCCTTGCGGAAGGCGGCGACCGTCTTCGGCGCGAGCTGCTCCTCGAAACGGGCGTCAAAGGTGAACTCGCCGGCGCGGACAATCAGTTTGCTCATCGAACTCTCGTGGGTGGACTGGACGGAACGATGTCCCAACCATTGCCGCCGGCCCGCGCCGGACGCAAGGCCGATTCCAGCTCCAGATGCCGGTTTTTTGCCGCAATAGCGCCCGCGGCAACGCAGATTTGAGCAGGGCTGCGTTGCACCCCGGCTCCCGCTTTGCGAACCTCTCTGCACTCGCAAAGGAGGGCTGCCGATGACGACAAACAGTCTGCACGGACACGTGGCGCTGGTGACCGGCGGATCGCGCGGCATTGGCGCTGCGATCGTCAAGATGCTGGCAGAAGCCGGCGCCGCCGTCGCCATCAATTATCTCGAACGCTCGGCCGAGGCGGAGACGCTGGCGAAGGGTATCACCGCCGCCGGCGGCCGGGCCGTCGCTGTCGCCGCCGATGTCTCGGAAGCAGCCTCCGTCGCCGGCCTGGTCGATCGCGCCAAATCCGAGCTCGGTCCGATCGACATCCTCGTCAACAATGCCGGGATCGCGATCGTCAGGGGTGTCGACGACCTCCTCGAGGAGGATTTCGACCGCACCATCACGGTCAACCTCAAATCGGCATTTCTTTGCACGCAAGCGGTGCTGCCGATGATGCGCACCCGAAAATGGGGCCGCATCGTCAACATCTCCTCCGGCGCAGCGCGCGGCGCCGGCGCGATCGGGCCGCACTACAACGCATCGAAGGCGGCGATGGAGGGCCTGACCCGCGGTTATGCCGCGCGCCTCGTCAAGGAAGGCATCACCGTCAACGCCGTCGCGCCATCGCTGATCGAGACCGACATGATGAAGGGACAGAGCGGCCTCGTCAGCCGGATCCCGATCGGCCGCTTCGGCACCGCCGAGGAGGTCGCGCAGGCCGTGATGCTGCTGGTCAACAACCCTTACATGACCGGACAGACCATCGCGATGAGCGGCGGCATGGCGTTCAACTAGGGTCCAGGCCGGCATCGAACATCGGACGATCGAATTGCGGGGCTTCGGTTCCGCGCCGTCATCAAAGCGTGGCAGGAACTGTGCTCGACTATGACAGTTGTCCGCTCGGCGAAACCGGATTTGGAGCTTGTCGTGATCAATCCGAAAACGCTTCTCGAACGCGCCGCGCAGCTGGCCGATCAGGCCAAGGGCGAGCAAGATGCCGGCATTCGCGAGCGGCTGCTGCGCATGGCGGAGCATTACCGCGATCTCGCCGCACATGAGGCCTGGGCGCACGAAAATCCGCCATCGGTGGGCGCGATCACCAGCGCGCTCAGCTCCCGCGCGCATTGATCTGACCTTCGATCAGCTCACGCGAATGCGATAGCCCAGCGACTGACGTGCGCCCGGCGCGATGTGCATCAAGCCGGGCTTGTCGGCGAACTCGCCGTCGAACTCCGCAGGGCTGGCAAAGCCGTGCCACGGCTCGATGCAGAGGAACGGCGCGCCGCCGACCTTCGACCAGATGCCGAGTTCGCGGAAGCCGCGCCACGACATCTCGATCGCAGGGCCTTGTGTGGCTGCTGCCGGGCCTAGTGTCGCCGTGAAGAGGATCGATGTACTTGCGACCTGATCGAAGACCATCGCGTCGTCATCGAACAGCTCCTCCGACAGTGCGAGCGTTCTGCCCTTGACCGGATTGGGTTCGGGCTGCGGCCGCATCAATCCATCCTTCAGCCGCCGGATCGGCGCAAGTTCAGTCTTGCCGAAGGTCAGCGTGTAAGCCTCCTTCGGCAGCCCCGGCACCAACGGCCAGTTGAAGGCGGGATGACCACCGAGCGAGGCCGGCAGCATCTCGTCGCCGGTGTTGATGATATCGAAGGCGACATCGAGATCGGTACCATCAACGGTGTAAGTGACCTCGAGCCTGAACGCGAACGGATAGCGTGCCGGCGTTTCCTCATCGTCGGTGAGCGCGAGCTTGCAGGATCGCGGTCCCTGCTCCAGCCAGACAAAGCGGCGATCCCGCGCAAGGCCGTGCTGCGTCATCGGATAGGTCTTGCCATGGTGACGCAGCGTGTCGTTCTTCAACCGGCCGACGATCGGGAACAGGATCGGTGCATGGCGCGGCCATTGTGGGCCAGCCTGCCACAGCAACTCGGTTCCGTCGGCATTGCTGAGCGACGACAATTCGGCGCCCTGCGCCAAAATGGTCGCGGCGATTCCGTCGCCGCGCAGCGTGTGACTGTCGCTCATGCCTCGCCTCACCGGTTGCGCCATGCCCTGACACGAGATGTTCGATGCCGGCGAAGCCGTCAACCCCCAAGCGATGGGGCCGCCGGCGCGCGGCTGCCCCCAGCCTACCCTGTGATCTTGGAGAAATCAGGCTGCCGCCGTTCGGCAAAGGCGGCAAAGGCCTCGCGCGCTTCCGCGCTCATCAGCCGCTGCTGGAAGATTTCGCCCTCGCGCGCCATTTGCGCGCTGATCCTGGCGGGATCGCGCATCAACGCCTTGGTGTGCTGGAGCGAGCCGAATGGCCGCTTTGCCAGTGCGTCCGCCGCCGCCCGGGCCTTGGCGCGGAGATCCGCAAGCGGCACTACGGCATTGGCAAGGCCGATGGAGACCGCAGTCTCCGCCTCGACCGGCTCGCCGAGCGCGAACATCGCATAGGCCCGCGCATAGCCGATGCGCTGCGGCAGCAGATAGGTCGAGGCCGCCTCCGGCACCAGCGCCAGATTGACGAACGGCGTGATCAGCCGCGCGGTCGGCGCGAGGTAGACGAGGTCGCAATGCAGCAGCATGGTGGTGCCGATGCCGACCGCATTGCCCTGCACGGCTGCAACCAGCGGCCGCGTCGCCTTTGCAAGACAACTAAGGAAGCGCGACACGTGACGCTCGCCCTGCACGCCGCGCGACACCGCCGCGAAATCAGCGAGATCATTGCCTGCGGTAAAGCTGTCGCCGTCGCCCTGCAGCAGCACTGCGCGGATTGTAGAATCGCTTTCCGCGCGTTCGAGCGCGTCGGCCATCGCGCCATACATCGCGTTGGTGATCGCGTTCTTCTTGTCCGGACGCGCCATCGTCACGGTGAGAACGCCACCGTCCAGCGCTACGACCACTTCACTCATGTCTCACTCCTGTTGCTTGCTTCGCGTTTGACGCGTTTTCTTGACGCGAACCGGTCCCCACTTCGCTTGAAAACGCTCTAACCATTTTTGTCTTTCGGAAATTTCTCTTGCAGGCTGGTCAGCCAGCGCGACACCACGTCGATCTCGGCTTCCGAAAATCCGTCCATCAGGCGGTTGTTGATCACCTTGGTCCGCGTTGCGGCGCGCTTGCCGAGCTCCTGCCCCGCCATGGTCAGATGCAGCCGCTGGCTGCGCCCGTCCTCACCGTCGCGCCGGCGCTTGACGAGGCCCGCACGCTCCATCCGGTCGGCGAGCCCGGTCATCGCCGACGGCACGATGTCGAGCGCCTGCGAGACGTCGCCGATCAGCGCACCGTCATTGCGCCCAAGGAAGAACAGCACGCCAGCCTGCGCCGACGTCAGATCGTGCGCGGCCGTCTCCTGCTCGACGGCGCGTTGCAGCCGCCGATAGGCCACGGTCAGAAGAAAGATCAGCCGGTGTTCCGCTCTCATGCCGCAATTATATATTTCGTGTGCGAAATATCAAGATATTTCGTGCGCGAAATATCCAACGGGCGCCCCTGCCGGGACTACCCGCTTATCGAGCGGAATGGGCCTCCTCGACCGGGTTGATTGCACATTTTGATCGTGTCGTTGGATCGTTGCACTGCGGATCGGCAGAAAACCCTTGATAGAAATCAATCAAACGGGAAATCTTTGGATCAGGACGGCAGCTGTCGCGTTTGCGGCTCCGACCGGATCGCGAGAGAGTTCATGACGTCAACCGCAAGTCCGGTCAGGGAGCGCGTTGTCCGCCCGAAGCGGCTACGCCATCTCAGCGAAGCCATGCGTTGTGAGACCGCGTTTCGCCTGATCCTGTCCGAATGCCTCGAGGAAGTCGCAACCAACCACGAGGCCCTGAGTTCCGGCGATCCGGCCGCGCTCCATCAGACCCGCATTGCGCTGACGCGGCTGAAGGCGGCGATTGCCTTCTACGGCCCGATGGTGGCGGACAGCGAATGGACGCGGCTGAAATCCGAGCTGAAATGGCTAAGCGCCTATCTCAGCGCAACGCGAGACCTCGACGTTGCGATCGACAACAGCAAAGGGCTGCCGGAAGAGCGCATGCTCAGGACAGCACGCGCCGATGCGTTCGAAGCCCTCAAGGAAGCCTTGCAGAGCGACCGTTACTGGCAATGGTTCGACGGCATGTGGGACTGGGTCGGCAGCGGCCCCTGGACCACGCGGCTGAACCGCCGTGCCGCGCAACGGCGAGCGGTGCCGGTGTCGGTGTTTCATGCGCGCCGGCTGGCGCGCTGGCATGGCAAGCTGTGCCAGAAGAGCCGCGGGCTGCAGGGCGTGGGCAAGAACAAGCGCCACCGCGTTCGGCTCGCCAGCAAGCGGCTGCGCTACGCCATCGAGTTCTCAGAAGGCGGATTGCCCCCCGACGAATACGCCTCATGGCGGACCGTCCTCAAGCATCTGCGCAAGGGACAACAGCTGCTCGGCGAATTGAACGATGACGAGGTCCGTCGCGCGCTGCTCGAGAGTGCCGATGCCCCCGCGCGGCGCGCCGACGAGCGCAAGGCCAAGCACCAACGCGTGCACGAGCGGAAGCGCAAGAGCCGCCTGCTGCGCCGCGCCGCGGCCGTCTACCGGAAAATCTCCAACTAAAGCGCGCATCAGTGCATCGTCGGCGGCGCGGATACGGGCCGAATTGACGATCGCGCTAGAAATGATGTATTAAACATCATTTATTGGACTTGTAGCATCACTACTTGATGTATATAAATGACATCCAAATAGACCCGACCCTCAATCGACGGCTTCGATCGATGATCACCGCGGCGCAGCTACGGGCTGCCAGAGCCTTACTTGGCATCGACCAAAGGCAGCTCGCCGAGTTGTCCGGACTTTCGGTGCCGACCATCCAGCGCATGGAGGCGAGCGAGGGCACCATTCGAGGCAATGTCGACTCGCTTGTGAAACTGATCGACGCGCTCGGCACGGCGGGCCTCGAAGTCATCAACGAGGGCGCCGTCAGCGGCGGCGGCGGCCGCGGCGTACGATTGAAGGCCGGATCCGGGTCGTCGAGGGTGCAGACATGATCCCGGCGGTCGCTCAGCAGATCTGGTGTGTCGCCGCACTGCTGGGAACGACCGCTCTCGCGATCGCAGTGAGCCGATCGCGCCGATCAACAGCCATTGTCTACGGCGCGACCTTTGCGATTTCGTTGGTCGCATTGGCCGGAGCCCTGTTCTCGCTCATCGCCCACGCCAGTGCGACGGAACTGATGTTGCCGGTCGGCTTGCCGTGGCTGGGATCGCATTTCCGCCTCGACGCGCTTGCCGCATTCTTTCTCGCCGTGGTCAATCTCGGCGGAGCGGCCGCAAGTCTTTATGGCCTCGGCTATGGCAGTCACGAGTCCGCACCACAGCGCATCCTTCCGTTCTTTCCGGCATTCCTGGCCGGGATGAACCTCGTTGTGCTGGCCGACGATGCGTTCACCTACCTCTTGTGCTGGGAATTCATGTCGCTTGCGTCCTGGGCGCTCGTGATGGCGCACCACCGCGATGCGGACAATGCACGAGCGGGCTACGTCTATCTCGTCATGGCAAGCTTCGGAACGCTGGCTTTGTTGCTCGCTTTCGGCCTGCTGTCGGGAGCTGGCGGCAGCTACAGTTTTGCGGCCATCCGCAGCGCCCAGCACACGCCTTCCGAAGCCGCGCTGGTGCTCGCGCTGATGCTGCTCGGCGCGGGGTCGAAAGCCGGCCTGGTGCCGTTGCACGTATGGCTACCGCTGGCGCATCCAGCGGCGCCGAGCCATGTCTCGGCGCTGATGAGCGGCGTGATGACGAAGGTCGCGATCTACGGATTCATCCGGGTCATGTTCGATCTGCTCGGGCCGCCCAGCTGGTCGGCTGGTGTCGTCGTGCTCATCCTCGGCGGTGCCACCGCCGTGATGGGGATCCTCTATGCGCTGATGGAGAAGGATCTCAAGCGCCTGCTCGCCTACAGCACGATCGAGAACATCGGCGTCATCTTCGCAAGTCTCGGCCTTGCGCTGGCATTTCAGGCCAACGGCCTCGGCCTGGCAGCGGCGCTCGCCTTCACAGCCGCGCTGTTCCACGTGCTCAACCATTCGTTCTTCAAGAGCCTGCTGTTCTTCGGCGCTGGCGCCGTACTGACGTCGACCGGCGAACGCGACATGGAGAAGCTGGGCGGCCTGATCCACCGCATGCCGCTCACCAGCTTCGTCTTTCTCGTCGGCTGCGTTGCGATCTCGGCGCTTCCGCCGTTCAACGGGTTCGTCTCCGAATGGCTGATGTTTCAGGCCGTCCTGCAGAGCCCCGATCTGCCGCAATGGCTACTGAAGATCATGGTGCCCGCGGTCGGCGCCTTGCTGGCGCTGGCGGCGGCGCTCGCCGCCGCGTGCTTCGTCAAGGCCTTCGGAATCACTTTCCTCGGCCGCGCGCGGAGCCCGGCCGCGCAAGCCGCCGGCGAAGTCGATCGCTATTCGCTTGCCGCGATGTTCAGCCTCGCCCTGCTCTGCTTCCTCGCCGGCATTCTGCCGGGCCTGGTGATCGACGCGCTCTCGCCGGTCACTATGGCCACGATCGGCCATCGGATGCCACTCCAGGCGAACGACCCCTGGTTCTCGATCGTGCCGATCGAGGAGAGCCGCAGTTCCTACAACGGATTGCTCGTCTTTGCTTTCATCACGGCCGCGGCGTCGCTTGCGGTGTATTTCATCCATCGCTTTGCGTCGCGCGCGATCCGGCGCGGACCGGCCTGGGGTTGTGGCTTCACCGATCCGACACCGGCGGCGCAGTATTCCGGGGCGAGCTTCGTCCAGCCGATCCGCCGGGTGTTCGGCACGTTGGTTTTCCAGGCCCGCGAGGATGTCGACATGCCTTCGCCGGGCGAACTGCGGCCGGCCCGCTTCAGGGTCGATATGCACGATCTGGTCTGGGAGCGGCTGTACACGCCGGTGACTGAAGTCGTTTGGTTTTTCGCCGATCGGCTGAACCAGCTCCAGTTCCTGACCATCCGCCGCTACCTCAGTCTGGTCTTCGTGACCCTCGTCACATTGCTGCTGGCGCTCGCAATATGGTCGTGATCTCGGACATTCTCGTTCAGTTCGGCCAGATGACGCTGGTGCTGCTGCTCGCGCCGCTCCTGACCGGCGTGGTGCGCAAGGTCAAGGCCCGCCTGCTGCGCCGGAGAGGTGCGTCGATCTTCCAGCCCTATCGCGACCTGCTGCGGCTGCTTCGCAAAGAGGTCGTGCTCGCCGAAAACGCGTCCTGGCTGTTCCGTGTCACGCCCTACGTGACGTTCGCGGCCATCTGGGTCGCCGCGGCGCTGGTCCCGACATTTGCGACCGGCCTCGAATTCAGCTGGAGCGCCGACCTGATCGCGATCGTCGCCCTGCTCGGCAGCGCGCGGTTCTTCCTCGCGCTTGCCGGTATGGATGTCGGCACCAGCTTCGGCGGCATCGGCTCCAGCCGCGAGGTGATGATCGCTGCATTGGCCGAGCCGGCCATGTTGTTGATGGTGTTCTGCGTCGCGCTGATTGCCGGCTCCACCCAGCTGTCGACGGTCGCGACCTTCATGGCGTCGTCCGAAGTGGGACTGCGCGTCTCGCTCGGCATGGCGATGATTGCCCTCGTCATGGTGGCGCTTGCCGAAAACGCGCGCATCCCGGTCGACAACCCGGCGACGCATCTGGAGCTGACCATGGTGCACGAGGCGATGATCCTCGAGTATTCCGGGCGGCACCTCGCCATGATCGAGTTCGGCGGCTTTCTCAAGCTGCTGCTGTACATCTCCCTGATCATCTGCGTGTTCTTCCCGTGGCAGATCACCACCGAAGGCGCAGGTCCGCTGTCCTATCTGGTGAGCGTCGCCGCCTACATCCTCAAGCTTGCGGTCGCAAGCTTCCTCCTTGCCGTGTTTGAGACCGCGACGGCGAAGGTGCGGGTTTTCCGTGTCCCCGAGTTCCTCGGCGCCGCGCTGATGCTCGGGCTGCTCGGCACGCTGCTCCGGTTCGTGTCACGGAGCTTCTGATGCACAACCTCGCCTTCGACATCGCCCATCTGCTCGCCGGCGGCCTCGTGCTGATCAGCTTCATGATGCTGTACCAAGACCGCCTGTATGCGCTGCTGAACATCTTCGCGCTTCATGCAGTGGTGCTCGCGCTTTCGGTCGCCTGGCAGGCGTTCGTCCAGAACGCACCGCATCTCTATGTGACGGCGATGATCGCGCTGGTCTTCAAGGCGATCATCATCCCGGTGGCGCTGCACCGGATCGTCAAGCAACTCGGGATTCATCGCGATATCGAGACCGCGGTGGGTATCGGCCTGACCATGCTGGCGGGCATGGGGCTCGTCGCCCTCTCCATGGTGCTGATGCTCCGGGTGACCGGCGCGGCCGATCCGCTGGCGAGGGAAGACCTCGCCTTCGCGCTGTCGGTGGTGCTGCTGGGATTGCTTGTCATGGTGACGCGGCGCAACGCCGTCAGCCAGGTCGTCGGCTTCATGTCGCTGGAGAACGGCCTGGTGCTGGCCGCGACCGGCGCCAAGGGTATGCCGCTCGTCGTGGAAATCAGCGTCGCGTTTTCGATCCTGATCGCATTCATCGTCATCGGCGTGTTCTTGTTCCGGATTCGGGAGCGGTTCGACACCGTCGACGTCGGTGCGCTCGATGAATTCAGGGGAGAGCGGCGATGACTGCGGCATCGGATGCCGTCGCCTGGGTTCTGCTGATACCGATCTGTGCCGCGGCGGGGCTTGCGGTGCTGCCTGGCTACCGGCTGACCGCAGGGCTCAATATCCTGGCCAGTCTCGGCACCTTGCTGGCCGCACTTTCCCTGCTCGTGATCGAGCGCCCGCAGCCCGGCCACTACCTGCTGATCGACGATCTCAACATCGTCTTCATCGTGCTCAACACCTTCGTGGGATTCACGACCAGCGTGTTCAGCGCGAGCTATATCGCGCATGAACTCGAGACCGGGCGGCTGACGCCGGGCTATCTGCGATTCTACCATGCCATGTATCAGGTCATGATGTTCGGCATGAACCTCGCATTCGTGTCGAACAATATCGGCCTGATGTGGGTCGCAGTCGAGATCGCCACGCTGACCACCGTGCTGATGGTCGGCATCTACCGGACCCATGCGGCGCTGGAGGCCGCCTGGAAGTATTTCATCCTCGGCAGCGTCGGTATCGCGCTCGCACTGTTCGGCACGATCCTGGTGTACATGGCGGCGCGGCCGGTCATCGGCGAAGGCCAGGACGCCATGGTCTGGACGGTGTTGATCAGCCGCGCCGCAACCTTCGATCCGGCATTGCTCAACGTCGCCTTCATCTTCCTGCTGCTCGGATACGGGACCAAGGTCGGCCTGGCGCCGCTGCACGCATGGCTTCCGGATGCCCATGCCGAGGGCCCGACCCCGATCTCCGCCGTGCTCTCCGGCCTCTTGCTCAACGTTGCGCTCTACGCTGTGCTCCGCTTCAAGATCCTGCTCGCCGCCAATCCGGATGCGATATCGCCGGGCCCGCTGATGGTGACGATGGGGCTGACCTCGCTGCTGTTCGCAGCCTTCATGCTTTACCGCCGCCGCGACATCAAACGGCTGTTCGCCTATTCCTCGATCGAGCACATGGGCATCATCGTGTTTGCGTTCGGGATGGGTGGCCCGCTCGCCAACTTTGCCGGCCTGCTGCACATGGTGATGCACAGCCTCACCAAGTCGGGGATCTTCTACGCCGTCGGCCACATCGCACAGGTGAAGGGTACGCAGCGGATCGCCAACATTCGCGGCCTGACTGAAACCCATCCGGCCCTCGGCTGGAGCCTCGTGATCGGCGTGGTCGCGATCGCCGGCCTGCCGCCGCTCGGCATCTTCATGAGCGAATTTCTGATCGTCAGTTCCACCTTTGCACGCCAGCCGCTGCTCGCTATTCCGCTGGTTTTCGGCCTGCTGCTCGCCTTGGGCGCGCTGATCCTGCGCCTGACCAGCCTTGCGTTCGGCGAGCCGCGCGGCAATGCCGCTCCGGCGGATGCGTCCTATTTGCCGATGTTCGCGCATTTCGCGCTGGTGCTGACTGCGGGCATCTACCTTCCGGGACCGCTGGTCGTCTGGTTCCAGCACGTCGCCAGCCTCCTGGGCTAGGGCGAGGGAGAACGGGATATGCCGAAATTGATCGATCTGATCCAGGCGGGCCGCAAGGTCGAACGGCACCATCCATGGCCGCGCGCAGTGGTGGACGACGATGTCTGGCGCTCCGCCGCCAGCGCGCTCGCCGATGGCGGCTTGAGCCTGCTCGGGCTATGGGGCGAGGCATCGTGCGTGCATATGGCGATCCTCGACGACCACACCTCCGATATCGGCGTGATCAGCCTGGATTGTCCCGATCGCCAATTCCCGTCGGTCGCGGCCTATCATCCTCCGGCGCTTCGATTGGAGCGCACCGTCCATGACCTGTTCGGGCTTCGGGCCGCGGGCACGCCGGATCCCCGTCCCTGGCTCGATCATGGCCGATGGCAAATGCGTTTTCCGCTGGGCGAACGTCTCGATGCGTCACCGGATGCGGCGCCCTATCAATTCCTTCCGGCCGAAGGGGACAGCCTGCATCAGATTGCGGTCGGCCCCGTGCATGCCGGCATCATCGAGCCCGGACATTTCCGCTTTACGGCGAGCGGCGAGACCGTGGTCCGCCTGGAGCAGCGGCTCGGCTACACCCACAAGGGCATCGAAGGGCTGATGGCGGGGAGCACCGTCGAGCAGGCCGCGCGGCTCGCCGGCCGGGTCTCCGGCGACAGTACGGTCGCCTATGGACTGGCATTCGCGCAGGCCGTCGAGGCCGCGCAGCAGATTGCCGTGCCGCCGCGCGCGCTCTTGCTGCGTGCGCTGATGGCCGAGCTCGAGCGACTGGCCAATCACCTCGGTGACATCGGAGCGATCTGCAATGATGCGTCATTTGCGCTGATGCAGGCACATTGCGCCGTGCTGCGCGAGTCTGTGCTGCGCGCTGCCGACGCTGCATTCGGGCACCGCCTGATGCGCGACCTTGTCGTTCCCGGCGGCGTCGCGCGCGACATCGCAAGCGACGGACCCAACGTAATCCAGGCCGCGCTTGACCAGATCCGCCGGCATTTCCCTGCGCTGGTCGAACTCTACGACAACACCGCCTCGTTGCAGGATCGCACCGTCACCACCGGCATCGTTACCCCGGCGCTCGCCCGGCAATTCGCAGCCGGTGGCTATGTCGGGCGCGCAAGCGGCCGCAACCATGACGCCCGACGCAGGCCCGGCTATCTCCCCTATGATGTTCTGCGTTTCGAAGTCCCCGTTCTCAGCGAAGGCGACGTCAACGCCCGCGTCTGGATCCGGATCCGGGAGGTCGAGCAGAGCCTTGCGCTGACGGACCAGATCCTCATCGGCCTCGAGGCCGGCCCCGTCAGGGTGTCGCTGCAAGGCGCGACCGAAGCCTCCGAAGGCATGGCGGTGGTTGAAGGCTTTCGGGGCGACATTCTGGCCTGGCTACGCCTCAACGGAGATCGGATCGAGCGATGTCATCTGCGCGATCCGTCGTGGTTTCAGTGGCCCCTGCTCGAGGCAGCGATCGAAGGCAACATCGTGGCGGACTTCCCACTCTGCAACAAGTCGTTCAACTGCTCCTATTCGGGGCATGACCTCTGAGGACCGCAGGCGATGCGCAAACTTTTGCTCCAGGGCCTGTTTCGCCAGCCATTGACCGAGCAAGCGCCGCGTCCGGACGACGCTGCGCTCGCGGAGCTCGGGGCCATGGTCGGCCGCACCGCAAGACGACGCCTCGGCCGCAGCCTCTCGATCCGCGAGGTCGATGCGGGCTCGTGCAACGGATGCGAGCTGGAAATTCACGCGCTAAGCAATGCGTATTACGATGTCGAACGGTTTGGAATCCGGTTCGTCGCCTCACCGCGTCATGCCGATGTTCTGCTCGTTACAGGCCCCGTCACCAAGAACATGCGCGAAGCGCTGGAGCGCACCTACCATGCGACCCCGGATCCCAAATGGGTCGTCGCCGTAGGCGATTGCGCCAGGGATGGCGGATGTTTTGCCGGCAGCTATGCGGTGGTTGGCGGGGTCTCGGCGGTTGTCCCTGTCGATCTCCATATTCCAGGCTGCCCTCCTTCGCCGATGGCCATTCTGCGTGGCCTCATCGGCTTGCTCGAGGCTGTGGACGCCGACGTCGCGGCAAAATGACAGCATGCAGAGAGACGCGTTAGCGACCTGCGCCTGCCCGGTGGCGGCGATTGCTAAAGCATGATCCGGAAAAGTGCGAAGCGGTTTTCCGAAAAGATCATGCTCAAACAAGGAGCTAAAGCGCGATGACGATTCAACCCGATCTCATCGCGCTTAGCCGCTGTCGCGCAGCACCAGCTCGAAGCCGAGATCGATGCGGCGCTCGCCGCCGCGCTCCAGCGTCAGCGTTGCCGCAGTGCGACCGATCGCGTCGCCATGCACGCTGATCGTGCTCAATGTCGGCGAGATCAGCTGGCCCATTTCGAGATCGCCGAGCCCGATCACGGCGACCGGCTGCGCCGCTGCAGGCCCGTCGCGCAGCAGGCCGGCCTTGCGCAGCCCCGACATGAAGCCGATCGCATGCGCATCGTTGGCGGCGAACACCGCGTCGACATCGGGCAGGCGCGCATGCGCCGCCACGCTGCCCGAGTCCTTGCGGTCGAGGATCAGCCGCCGCGGCTCGGATAGGCCGCTTGCCAGCGCCTCGTCCCTGAAGCCGAACCAGCGCCGCGTGCCGCGCGGATCATCGCCGCCGATGAAGGCGAGCTGCTTGCGCCCTTGCGCAACCAGATGCTTCGCGACGGCGACACCGGCCTTGTAATTGTCGAAGCCCGCGACCGCATCGATCGGGTTGGCCGGCAGATCCCAGGTCTCGACGATCGGAATCCGCGCATTGCGCAGCAGGCGGCTGCCTTCCTCGGTCGCCGGCGAGCCGACCATGATGATCGCCTCCGGCCGCCGCGACAGCAGCGCCGCGAGCACGCGGTCCTCGCGCACCGCGTCATAGCGCGACTGCGCCAGGATCACGGAGAAGCCGAGCGGCTCGAGCTTGTCGGACAGGCCTTGCACCGTGTCGGCGAAGATCGAGTTGGCGATGGTCGGCACCAAGACGCCGACCGAATTGGTCCGCGCGCTCGCCAGCGCGCCTGCCACCAGGTTCGGGACATAGCCGAGGTCGCGCATCGCCCGCTCGACCCGCGCCCGCGTCTCGGGGGCAACCAGGTCAGGCATCCGCACCACCCGGCTCACCGTGATCGAGGAGACGCCGGCGCGTTTGGCCACCTCTGAGAGGGTGGGCGCGGCGCCCGACGGGCCGGTCCCGGATTCGGTCAGGTCGGAGCTCATGGACCGGACCCTGCACGATTCCGGGTTGCCAAGCCACGATGTTAGCGCTAGCATCCGCGAATGTTAGCGCTAACATGGAACGAAATGGGAGAAATGGCGTGATTTCGGACGAACAGGCCCAGGGCTACAAGCGCGACGGGGTGATCGTGGTCCCCGAGGTGCTGAACCAGGAGACGCTCGGCAAGGTACGCACGGTGCTCGCCGAGCTGGTGGCGGGCGCGGCCGCCGTGAGCGAGCATACCGACGTCTACGACCTCGAGCCGGGCCATACGCCGGAGACCCCGCGCGTCCGCCGCATCAAGGCGCCGCACAAGGTGCACCCGATCTTCGACGAGATCGTCCGCAGCCCCGCCGTGATCTCGATCCTGACCAAGCTGATCGGCCCCGGGCTTCGCCTGCACGGCTCCAAGCTCAACATGAAGTCGGCGCAATACGGCTCGCCGGTCGAGTGGCATCAGGACTGGGCGTTCTATCCGCACACCAATGACGACATCCTCGCGATCGGCGTGCTGCTCGACGACTGCGATATCGAGAACGGCCCGATGCTGGTGACCCCGGGATCGCACACCGGCAGCACGATGTGGGATCATCACGGCGAGGACGGCTGCTTCGCCGGCCTGATCGATCCGGACCAGATCCAGGACGACATCAAGCGCGCGGTGCCCTGCATGGGCAAGGCCGGCAGCATGTCCTTCCACCACGTGCGCGCGCTGCACGGCTCGGCGACCAACACGTCAAGCCGGCCGCGCAACCTCTTGCTCTATGAAGTGGCCGCCAGCGACGCCTGGCCGCTGATGGGCGTGAAGGACTTCGACGAGTTCAACAGCCGCCTGCTGGCAGGTCCGCCGGTGGTCACACCGCGGTTGACCGACGTGCCGGTGCGGATGCCATTGCCGCCGGCCAAACGGCAGGGATCGATCTACGAGACCCAGTCGGCGGCGAAGAAGTCCTACTTCACGCGCGCCGCGTGAGACTGACGACAGTGCCCGCGGCAAGCCGCGGGCACTGCTGCTTTCAATACATAAAAAACAAAACAACGGGGAAACGAATGACCGAGATGGCAAGAGATGGCGCTCGCACATCGCGCCTGCGTGTGATCCTGGCCGCAAGCATCGGCTCCGCGCTCGAATGGTACGACTTCTTCCTCTACGGCACCGCGGCCGCGCTGGTGTTCGGCGAGCTGTTCTTTCCAAAGAGCGATCCGGTGGTCGGCACGCTGCTGTCGTTCCTGACTTTCGGCGTCGGCTTCGTGGTGCGGCCGTTCGGCGGCCTGCTGTTCGGCATCCTCGGCGATCGCTATGGCCGCAAGCCGGTGCTGGTTGCAACCCTGTTGATGATCGGCATCGGCACCACCGCGATCGGCTTCCTGCCGACTTATTCGCAGATCGGCGTTTGGGCGCCGATCCTCCTCGTCGCGATGCGCGTCATCCAGGGCCTTGGCGCCGGTGCCGAGTATGGCGGCGCGGTGATCTACCTCGTGGAGAACGCGCCGCCGAAGCATCGCGGCTTCTGGGGCGGCTTCGCGCCGCTCGGCGTCTCCGTCGGCAATCTGCTCGCCGCCGGCGCCTTCGCGCTGGTGACGATGCTGCCGCGCGAGGACCTGATGAGCTGGGGCTGGCGGCTACCCTTCCTGGCAAGCTTCCTCCTGATCGTCGTCGGCATCTTCGTCCGAATGCGCATCACCGAGACACCGGTCTACACCCAGGCGGTGGTCGCGCGCGGCAAGGTCGAGAGCAATCCGGCGATGGAGGCGTTGCGCCGGCACCCGCGCAACTTCTTCGTCGTGCTCGGCGCCCGGATGGCCGAAAACGGGCTCGGCTATTTCTTCCCGGTGTTCGGTCTGAGCTACGTCATCACCACGCTCGGTGTGCCGAAAGCGGAGGCGCTCAGTGCGCTGATGCTGGCATTCACGGTCGAGCTGTTTGCGATCCTCGGCTTTGCGGCCCTGTCGGACCGGATCGGACGGCGGCCGGTCTACATGTTCGGCGCGCTGGCCGGCGTGGCGCTTTCCTTCCCGTTCTTCTGGATGGTCGGCACCAAAGAGTGGGTCATGATCGCGCTCGCCTTCATCCTGGCGCGCGCGGTGGTGACGGCGGCGATGTTCGGGCCGCAGGCGGCGTATTTCGCCGAACTGTTCCCGCCGCAGCGCCGCTTCGCCGGCTTCGCCTTCGCCCGCGAGCTCGGCTCGCTGCTGTCGGGCGGCCCGGCGCCGTTCGTCGCCACCGCACTGGTGGCGGCCTACGGCACCTGGTGGCCGGTCGCCTGCTACGCGATGTTCCTGTCGGCCTGCACGGTGGTTGCGATCTGGATCGGGCCGGAGACCTATCAGGAGAACATCGCCGAGGATACTAGCGAACAGGCCGAGCTGCCCGCAGCGATCCCGGCGCGGGCCTGATCGATGGCGCAGCAGCTGCGCGTCCTGCAGTCGCTTTGGGCGATGGAGCGGCGGCTGGCGGACGAACCGGAGTGGCCACTGCAAACCCAGCTCGCGATGATCCGCGATGCAGGGTTTGACGGCGCCGGCGTGCGCTTCATCGATCCCGCCTTTGCGCGCGAGGTGACGAGCTTCCTTCGCGCGCATGGCATGATCTGGCAGGCGCAATGCTATCCGAAGGGCGTCGACGACCTGAGGCCGGTGCTGGAGCTGGTCGTCGAGCTCGGCGCCGATCACGTCAACCTGCAGCCGGACATCCGGCCGCGCCGGCTTGCCGATTGCATTCCCCTGCTCGAAGGCTGGCGGCGACTGGCCGCGGAGGCCGGCGTCGCCGTGCATGTCGAGACCCATCGCGATCGCATGACGACCGACCTGTTCTTCACGCTCGATCTGCTCGACTGCTTTCCCGATCTGCGGCTGACAGCCGATCTCTCGCATTATCTGGTCGGACGAGAGTTCGCCTGGCCGGTCGACGACGTCAATCATGCGATGATCCATCGCATCCTCGACAATGCCTGGGGCATCCACGGCCGCATCGCGAGCCGCGAGCAGGTGCAGATCTCGCTCGGCTTTCCGCAACATCAGGGTTGGGTGTCGCTGTTCATGGACTGGTGGGACTACGGCATCCGCTCCTGGCGGAAGCGCGCCGGGCCCGATGCGACCCTGACCTTTCTGTGCGAGCTCGGCCCCCCGCCCTATGCCATCACCGGGCCCGACGGCAGGGAATTGTCCGACCGCTGGCAGGACGCGCTGGTCATGAAGGACATGATCCGCGCACTGTGGGATCGCATCGCGAACGAGCCGAACGGCGCGGCATCGAGTTGATCCAGAGAAGCTGCAGCGGCATGCTGCGGCGAAGCGCCATTCAGAACGCCGCGAACTCCTTATGCGCGACCATCGGGTCCTTCCTTCTCGACGCTTCGCATGCGTCGTTGTCCTGGCCATTGCGGCCTTTGCCCAGGCGAAGGCCGCAGCGGCGGAGCTGACGCTTGACGTCGTCGCCATGCAGCGTGTTGCGACCATCGATGCGCGCTTCCAGTCGTACAACATCGAGATGGTCGAAGTGACCGGCGGACGGTTCTGGAGGCCCGATGCGGCCGCCGACACACATCCGCGCATAGCGGCCGAGCGGTTCGCGGCGCGCGCTCCGATCGATCTGCATGACGGCAGGTTGCGAAGGCTCGCAGCAGCCCTCTCTCCTGCCTTCCTGCGTGTGAGCGGAACCTGGGCCAACAGCACGTTCTTCGCGGATTCCGAGAGGCCACCGGCCGCGCCGCCGGCCGGCTTCAACGGCGTGCTGACACGGCAACAATGGCGGGACGTGATCGACTTCTCGCACGCCGTCGACGCTCCGGTTGTCACCTCCTTTGCGATCAGCGCCGGCACGCGTGGCGTTGAAGGCCGATGGACCTCCGAACAGGCCCGGCAGCTTCTCGCCTTCACGAAATCGACCGGCGGCCGGATCGCCGCAGCCGAACTCATGAACGAGCCCGATCTGCCGGCCATCGGGGGCGCCCCAGCGCACTACGATGCCGCAGCCTACGGCCGCGATTTTGCAACGTTCCGCGCATTCATGAAGGACACCGCACCCGACGTGACGATCCTCGGCCCAGGCACGATCGGCACCGGCGCGGAGGCTCGAGCGCGCTTCGCCGTCTCGGCCGCAGGCATCGACGCGGTCTCCTACCATCATTATGGCGCGCTCTCGGCGCGATGCTTCGGCGATCGCACGGCAAGGCAGGCATTGTCAGACCAATGGCTGGCACGAACCGGCAAGACATTCGCCTTCTACCGGACGCTGCGCGACCGGCTCGCACCGGACAAGCCGATCTGGCTGACCGAGACCGCGGAGACCGCGTGCGGCGGCAATCGCTGGGCTGCGACCTTCACCGACACATTCCGCTATCTCGATCAGCTCGGGCGACTCGCCAAGGCGGGAGTTCAGGTGGTGATGCACAACACGCTTGCCGCGATCGACTATGGGCTGCTCGACGAGCGAACCCATTTGCCGCGGCCGAACTACTGGGCCGCGCTGCTATGGCGACGGCTGATGGGAACCACCGTGCTCGATGCCGGTGTCGGCGAGCAACCCGGTCTCCACATCTATGCCCATTGCGCGCGCGATATGCCGGGCGGAATAGCCATGCTCGTCATCAACAATGATCGGCGGATCCGGCGCAGGCTGACGCTGCCAGCGGCATCGCAACGCTACACATTGGCGAGCGAAAAACCTGTCGACGGCAATGTTCAGCTCAATGGCAGCACGCTTGCCCTTGGGGCTTCCGACCAGATGCCCGCCCTGGATGGCAAGCCGACCCCGGCGGGAGCGATCGTCTTCGCTCCCGCAACGATCACGTTCCTGACCGTTGCCAATGCAGGCAACACCAACTGCCGCTAAAGCGCGATGAGATTAGATTGAATCGCCATCGCGCACTAGCTCTTTGTTTGAGCATGACCTTTTCGGAAAACCGCTTCGCACTTTTCCGGATCATGCTTTAGCGATCCGACCTCGCCTACGCCGCGTCGCGGCTCGCGTCGGAGGATTCCGCCGTGCGCGACACCAGGTGACCCAGCATGATGGCGGTCATCAGCCGCTCCATCTCAAGCCATGCGGTGACATGCGACATGGTCGGCCGGCCGCCGAGCGCGAGCTGATTGACATCGTCGACCGCGGTCAATCCGCGCGGATAGAACTCGCGGAAAATCACGCGCTCGGCCAAGCCGTCGACCAGGCGGAAATTCAGCGTCTTCGATAGTTCGTTGAGGGCTTCGCCGACCAGCCGCTTGTTGCGCGAACCGATCGTCGAGAGGCGGTTGCGCAGCACCACCCACTCGAATGCCGGCTGATCGTGCGCGCTGCGCTGGCGCCGCGCTTCCTCCACCATCTTCGAATAATGGCTGATGCCGGTCACCTTGAAGTCGTTCGGATCGACGGTGCCGAGCACGTCGAAGTCGAGGAAGCTGTCGTTCAGCGGCGTAATCAGCGTGTTCGCCAGCGTATGCGTGAACGTCGTCAGATAGGTGTCGTGGCCGGGGCAATCGATGACGACAAAATCGTGCGAACGGCCGAGCCGCTCGACGATCTCGGCAAGCGAGCTGCGGCCGAGGGTCTCGACCTCGCTGCTTCCGCCGCCTACCGTCTCGAAGCACATATGCGCGGGGATACCGAGATCCAGCGAGGTTTCCCGCGCCCAGTCCCGCCGGTTGTCGACGTAGTGCGTCAGCGACTTCTGCTTATTGTCGAGATCGATGGTGGCGACACGCTGACCCGCCTTGATCAGCGCGATGGCGACGTGCATGGCAATTGTCGACTTGCCCGAGCCGCCCTTGTTATTTCCGACAACTATTACTCGTGCGTTTGTCATGGGAATCCATACCGGACGCTTGAGTGAAAGCAGGACGAAATTGAATTTAATGAATGGATTCGAATCTCCCTGATTCGACGAATCTCGACAAGAGTCGTCGCGCGATCATTGTGATCGAAATAGATGCGGCTGCGACAACATTGTCACAACCGCAATTCGAGCACGTATCGTGAACGCAGCGAGCGCCGCTGAGACTAGCGCCCCTGGAACACCGCGGCGCGGCGCTCGACGAACGACTTGATGCCCTCGGCCGCATCTGCCGTGTTGAGCACGCGTTCGCGGATCTGCGGGATGATCGCAATTGCCGCCTGCTCGCCGGCTTCGATGAACTTGCGGGCCGCCTCTTTCGTCACCTGGATTCCAAGCGGCGCATTGCACGCGACGATCTCCGCAAGCGCCATCGCGCGCTCAACCTGCTGACCGGCCGGCACGACTTCCTGCACGAGGCCGATCCGATGCGCTTCTGCGGCACTGAACTCGTCGCACAGCAAGAGGTGATACATCGCATCACCCCACCCGGCGCGGCTGATGTAGCGGAAATGCGCGCCCGCCAGCGGCGCGATGCCGCGCCTGGCTTCCATCTGACAGAACCGGCTGTCGTCCGCGGCAACGACGATATCGCCGGCCAGCATCATCTCGATGCCGACGGTGAACACGATGCCCTGCACCGCCGTGATGATCGGCTTCCTGCACCGCTTCGACAGTCCAAAGGGATCGACGTTGCCTTCCGGCAACGGCTTGCGGCTCGCCGTCGGACCAAAGAATTTCGGCATGTCGAGACCCGCGGTGAAACTGCCGCCGGCGGCACAAAGCACGCCGACCCGGAGGCCGTCGTCATTGTCGAGCAGCGTCAGCGCGTCGGACAGCTCAGCCATCATCTCCGGGCTGAAGGCGTTCTTCTTCGCCGGATTGTCGATGACGATCTTCAGGATGTGATCATGCCGCTCGTGGCGGACCCGCCCTTCGCTCGCGCTGCCGGACATCTGTTCCTCCCTGCTTCGTGACTGATAATTTTATGGATGATAGTTGTCATCCAGATGTATGATGGTCATAATGCAGATTGAGAGTCAAACAGGGGCTATACGAAATGGGGCATTCCCAGGCCGACAAGGCCAGGAGCCGTGAGCGGATTCTGAACGAGGCTGCGACGCAGATCCGCGACAAGGGGCTCGACGCGCTCAGCATCGGAAGCCTGATGCAGCAGGTGAAGCTGACCCATGGCGGCTTCTATGGCCACTTCGCCTCGCGTTCCGACCTGATCGCCGCGGCGCTGGAACAGGCGCTGACCTTGGGCGAGGCGTCGGCGCGCGCATCCCGCGATCCCGACAAGCCGGTCAGCGTCAACTCCCTGGTGCGAAGCTATCTCAGCCGCAGCCATCGCGACTCGCCGAAGTCGGGCTGCGCGATCGGCGCACTGATCTCCGATGTCGGCCGCGCCGATGAGCAGTGCCGCGCGGTGATGGAACCGCACATCGAATCCTTCATCGCCAAGGTCGCCGATGCGTTCGGCGACGGTGACGACAGCGACGCAATCGTCGCGGTGAGTGCGATGGTCGGCGCACTCGCGATCTCGCGCGTCATCACCGATCCGAAGCGGTCCGATGCCATTCTGCGCACGGTGCGCGACAGCATCGTCGCGATGGCATCCGACGAATGATTTCGCCCGCGCCGCGGGCAGCTTGATGGAGTGAGCCATGAACGACCGATCCGGCCTCGAGCCGACCGCTGTGCAGGGAAGCGTGCTGATCGCCGGCGTCGGCGCATCCAATGGCCTCGGCGCCGCGATCGCGCGTCGTTTTGCAGCCGGCGGCTATCCCGTCGCGATCGCCGGACGAAACGCCGAGAAGCTCGCCGCGACGGCGGCCGAACTCGCAGCAACCGGCGCCAAAGTCACCCATGTCGTCGGCGATGCCTCAAGTGCCGCGGATGTCGCCCGCTTCGTCGAGGCTGCCGGAAAGCTCGCCCCGCTGGCGATGGCCGTGCACAATGCAGGCTCCAACCGGCCCGCGCCGTTCTTGAAGGTCACCGAACAGCGCTTCGAGGAGCACTGGCGCGAACACGCGCTCGGCGGATTCCAGCTCGCACAGGCCGCGATCCCTGCCCTGCTTGCGCGGGGCGGCGGCACGCTGGTGTTCACCGGCGCCAGCGGCTCGTTGCGCGGCAAGGCCAACTACTCGCCATTCGCCTCCGCCAAGGCCGCGCTGCGCGCGCTGGCGCAGAGCGTGGCGCGGGAATTCGGGCCGCAGGGCATTCATGTCGGCCATGTCGTGGTCGACGGCGGCATCGAGGGCGATCGCCTGCTCAGTGTACGCCCGCAATTGAAGGACGACCGCGGGCCGGATGGGCTGCTCAACATCGCAGCCATCGCGGACGCCTATTGGGTGCTGCATCACCAGCATCGCAGCGCATGGACGCTGGAGCTCGACCTGCGGCCATGGGCGGAGTCGTTCTGACGACCCTGCGCCGTCGTCCTTCTCCCGAGAAACGGGTTGCGATCCGCCGAAATCTCGTCAGGCTGTGCGACAAGGTCCGAGGAGATCGCACCCCTATCCCGGGAGAAGGCCATGTCGCAGCCCACGCCGATCCTGCATCATTTCGATCAATCGCCGTTCTCCGAGAAAATCCGCGTCATCTTCGGATTCAAGAAGCTTGCCTGGAACTCGGTACGGATTTCCCGGATCATGCCGAGGCCGGATTTGATGCCGATGACCGGCGGCTATCGCCGTACGCCGACGATGCAGATCGGCGCGGACATCTACTGTGACACCCAGGTGATCATCCGCGAGCTGGAGCGGCGCTATCCGACGCCGACGCTGTTTCCCGCAGGCAACGCCGGGATGCCCTGGGCGCTCGGCATGTGGACCGACCGGCCGTTCTTCCAGAACACGGTCACCCTCGCGTTCGGCTTCATCGGCGACAAGGTCCCGCAGGATTTCACCGAGGATCGCGAGAAGCTGCGCGGCGCCAAGTTCGACGTCGCCGCCATGACCGCGGCGCTGCCGCAGATGCGCGACCAGTTCCGCGCCAATGTCGACTGGATCGAGGCGCAACTCGGTGACGGCCGGCAGTGGCTGTTCGGCGAGTTCAGCCTCGCCGACGTCAGCGCCTACATGAACGTGTGGTATGCGCGGCAGAGCGTCGCCACGATCGACGAGATCATGAAGCACTTGCCACGTACTGCGGCGTGGGAAGAGCGCGTCCGCGCCATCGGCCACGGCACACGCACCGAGATGTCGTCGGCAAACGCGCTCGAGATCGCGGCGAAGGCGCGGCCGGAGTCGCCTGTTTTCGACGACCCTTTGGATCCGAACGGTCGCAAGCCCGGCGACATCGTCAGCGTGATGCCGGATGACTACGGCAAGATCCCGGTCCGCGGCGAGATCGTCTCGCTGTCCGCACAGCACATCGCGATCCGCCGGTCCGACGAACGCACAGGCGAGGTCGTGGTGCATTTCCCGCGGGCCGGCTTCCTGGTCATCCCGGACTGATCGCCCCGGCCTCGGCCGCAGGCCGGATACAAGCGACCTGGAAACGCTGCGTTTCGCAGCGTGGCCTTGCCGGCCGGCGAACAGGCAATAGCTCCACTGGATCTCCAACCGAAGGCTCCACAGCGCAGGGCTTGCGGACATTCTCCGCAGCAACACGACCTCTCGGCCTGCGTGCGATGGGTGGCCCGTGGCGGATGCTTCGCCACGCCGACAACTGGACTGATTGATGACGACCTCTCTCGAATTCGGGCTCGACACGTTCGGCGACGTCACCAGGGACGCAGCCGGTGCGCCGCTGCCCCACGCCCAGGTGATCCGCAACGTCGTCGACGAGGCAGTGCTGGCCGATCAACTCGGGATCGATTTCATCGGGCTCGGCGAGCACCACAGGGCCGACTTCGCGATCTCCTCCCCCGAGACCGTGCTGGCGGCGATCGCCGCGCGCACCCAGAACATCCGCCTCGGCTCGGCGGTGACCGTGCTGAGCTCGGACGATCCGATCCGCGTCTTCCAGCGCTTCGCAACCGTCGATGCGGTCTCGAACGGCCGCGCCGAGGTGATCCTCGGCCGCGGCTCATTCACCGAGTCGTTCCCGCTGTTCGGCTTCGACCTCAGGCAATACAACGAGCTGTTCGAGGAGAAGCTCGACCTGTTCGTCGAACTCCTGAAGCAGGAGCCGGTGAGCTGGGAAGGCAAGCTGCGGCCGCCGCTCAGCGGCCAGTCGGTCTATCCGCCGGTCGAGCACGGCCGGCTGAAGACCTGGATCGGCGTCGGCGGCAGCCCGGAATCGGTGGTGCGCGCGGCGCATTACGACCTGCCGCTGATGCTCGCGATCATCGGCGGCGATCCCAAGCGCTTTGCGCCCTATGTCGACCTGCACCAGCGCGCCTACCAGCAGTTCGGCCGGACGCCGAAGCCGATCGGCGTGCATTCGCCGGGCTACGTCACCGAGACCGACGCGCAAGCTCGCGAGGAGTTGTGGCCCGACTACAAGGTCATGCGTGACCGGATCGGCAAGGAGCGCGGCTGGCCGCCGATGAGCCGCGACGAGTTCGTAGCCGAGGCCGAACACGGCTCGCTCTATGTCGGCGGGCCGGAAACCGTCGCCCGCAAGATCGCGGCGACCGTGAAGGCGCTCGGCGCGGCGCGCTTCCAGCTGAAATATTCGGCGGGCCGGCTGCCGCATGAGAAGCTGATGAAGAGCATCGAGCTCTACGGCCGCAAGGTGGTGCCGATGGTGCGCGACATGCTCGCCGGCTGATCGGCGAGAGCGCGCCCACCAAAGCAAAACCCCCGGCGTTTTGGCGCCGGGGGCTCTGTTGGATCGCAGTCAGATCAACCGGGACGCAGCATGTGCATCTGCTACCGAGACAGTCGCCTCAGCCGTGCTCTCGAGTCAGAGCTTAGGTTTCGTAGAATGATAGGTGAACGGGTCCGCCCCCCATCCCCGGCCATGTCGCTCTAGCCAGCCCATTGCCACTAACTTCCGGCACGTTGGATTGACGCGCTGTATGGAACCTCCCTTGCCGAACAGCCGCTCGGCAAGTTGGCGCTCGGTGAGACCTGGCTGCTCGCGGATTATGCGAATTATTTGTTGGGCTACCGTCATGGCTCGCCAAACGTCCATCGCGGGTTGGCCCGCGTCAATGACCCAAATTTGACATCGTGCAAAAGAAAAAATGGCTGCCGCGCCGCAGACGCATCGCCGAACAAAGCAAAACCCCCGATGTTTCCACCGGGGGCTCTGTTAGATCACAGTCAGATCAACCGGTATTACCAGTTGCGCTGAGCGCGGAGCATCAGGAGAAGCGTATTCTGGTCCTTCAGCTCGTAGAGAGCTGCGGGCTTGCCGATAGGAGCGCTGGGCGCCACGACCGTGCCTTCGCTCTTCTGATCGAGATGGGTGTAGACCAAGTCCGCCGAGAAGGTCAGGTTCTTGATGGGGGTCCACTGGGTCTGCGTACCGAGCTGCGCGATGTTGTAGTCGGGGTTGCAGGTGGTGATAGCAGCTCCGCTGCCCGCAGGAGCAAGTGCGCTCCGGATCGAACCACCGACGCCGCCAACACCGCAGATGAGGGTCTTGGCCGTGTCGTTGTACATCACAGCAGCATAAGCACCGTAGATCGAGGTGTTCCAGTACGGGTTCCAGTTATGCACGTATGCACCGCGGAAGCCCCAGGTCTGAACCAGCTGCTGCTGTGTTCCGGTCGCGAACACCGAGTCGGGCGCAATGCCGAACCCTACGCTCTGATAGGCGCCGGCCAGACCGGTGCCGCCATAAATGGTATTCGCACCTGCCGAGCCGGCGAGGTCCTGGATGTTGTAGCGGGTCGCGCCGTCCGTATACACGCCCTGCATGTTGATGGTGTCGCCCGGTCCGGTCGGGATGTTCTTGATCGACAAGGCCAACTGACCAGCCCAGCCCCACCTGTCGTCCGGATGACCGGTCAACTCAGTGCCGCCGTAGTAGGCCGCATGATTGTCATGCGCCGCGAACGAAGCCTGGAACAGTCCCCAAGCCTGGTCGACACGCAGCATCGCGACGAAGTCCGGAGCAACCGTGCCGGCATAGTCGCTGGCGCCGAAAGGACCGGTAGCGCCGATAGCGGCGCCGATCGGGCTAAGGGCGCCAAGATTGGCCACACCAGCCTGATAGTACTGGGTCTGATCCTGAGCCGACAGAGACAGCGACACGCCGTTGCCGAACTGAGCGGTGTAGGTGAACTGGTTCACGCCAGTGATCGTACCGCCGCCGCCGACGAGACCGTCGTAGTTGTTGCCCGGGTAGTTGGCCCACGGAGCCGAGAACTGCGAGACCGCCTTACCCATGGTGAAGCCGGCGAACTGGATGAAGGCGTAGTAGACGCCGACCGTACCACCAGCAACCGCACCGGAGTTCGCGTTGTTCGGAGCCGAAGCGGTACCGATCGGCGAGTAAACGGTCGCGCCGTTGCCCTGGCCAGCGTAGGTGTCCGACGTCCAGGAGAACGTCGCATCGAAGAAGGTGCGGACGACGCCGTATTCGGTCGCGGTGCGCGTGTCGATGTTGAGGTCTTCACGAGACCGCCAAGTATAGCCGTTGGTGAAGCGATTTTTCGCCCCGCCAGCGCCCGAGGTGTTGCCGGTGTTGTCCGAGTTGGTGTTCACCAGAACGTCTGCGCGCAGATAGCCGCCCAGCTTGATACAGGTATCGGTGCCCGGGATGTAGTAGAAACCGGGACCATACAGGGAGCAAACCTTCACGTACTCGACCGCTTTGGCCTTGACGGGAAGATCGGCCGCCTGAGCTCCGCCGACCGCGACGAGAGCCGCCGCCGAGCCGAGGATAAGGCTCTTAACCATCTTCATGTTAAACCTCCAAGTTGCTCTATCTCAGGGAAGGTTCCGGATCCGCCGGGTAAAACACCCTCAGGTTGGTTCCCTTTGTCCCTTAAATCCCCGCTCAGTCGCTTCGCGCCTTCGGACACACCCGCATGAACGCGAGGGACTTAAGCGAACCACCTAAAACGGGACGACCTTGGGATGCCCCCCTCCGTCGCAGTTCCATATGAGACAGAAGGCCCCCGATCACGCAACAAAAGACCGCTCGCGTAGAGGTAAGTTACGGCTGTTTTCGGGCAAATGTTGCACAAATACCACGGGTATTTGAACTGCGGCGTTTCGACAAGCCATTGAAATATAGCGATAATACCGGAGATACCGCTAGCGGGCCCAAGCTTGGGCAACACCGGGCGGAACGGTGTGCAAAAAGCATCGTCCTACGGAGAAAACGAAAATCGGAGGCTGTTCCGACGCCACTGATTCCGGCTCCGTGCCCAAAATTTCGGCTCGAAAATGCCGGTATCTGAACGACATAGCCCGCTCCAAATACCGTCGACTCGCGCCTGGAAGGGGGCATTCCGATTGCTCGGAGCAGGTTGGACGACGGCGGACGGACCGCCTCACATGTGCACTACCGTTGCTACATGTCACGGCGATGTCAGCGCACGGAATCAGTCGATTTGTTCTCCGCAGCCGGCACACGATGAAATATCTCCACTGCTCGCGCGATGCACTCACATGGCGCGAAACAGCCCGCTGCAGTCACAAGACTCGCATCTGACGAACGTCAGGAGCACCGCGAAGCGGCGGCGCGATCGGTCACATCGGAGCACACCGACGACGAAGGCTTGGCCAGGAGTTATGTCGTACTCACTCGTCCAAGATATCGAGCAGATCATCGATCCGCTCGAACGGCGGTTCGTTTGTCTTGCCTGAATAAAAGACGCGATCGCCGTCGCGTTGTAGCGATCGTGCTCTGGATTTGGGCAGCCTCCCCGGCAGGAATGTCGCTGCGACGGCCTCCGGCCCGACGTCGAGCCTCACGATACCTCGCCGCTTGCAATCGATCCTGAGCCTTGCCGCTGTGAAGAAATCCCGGCCGGCCGGCGGCAGCTTGCCGAAGCGGCGAGAGGTCTCTTCCTCCAGATCTTCCAGATCGTCTTCGCTCCGGCACCTCGCGACGCGGCCATAGATTTCAAGGCGCATGGATTCCGATTGCACATAATTCCTGGGCAGCAGGTCGGCGACTGGAAGATTGAGATCGGGCACCCAAAGATCCGCGGCCCGGTCGTTGGTCTTCTCCGAAGCCTGTTTCAGAAGGTGGCTATAAAGCACCGGCCCGAAAACCTGCACGTGGCCGGATTGCCGCTCGGAAAGCAGATCTCCGGCACCTCTGAGGTCCAGATCGCGCTCGCTGATCGCGAAACCGGCGCCCGGTCTGCTGAACTCCTCGAGAACGGCCAAACGCTTGCCCGATTGCTCCGAGTTCGATTCCGTCAGCATGTACGCGAAGGCGCGCGTGCCACCGCGCCCCACCCGCCCTCTGAGTTGGTGGAGCTGTGCCAGCCCAAACTTTTCCGGCCAACAGACCACGATGGTGTTCGCCCGCGGAATGTCGAGACCGCTTTCCACGATGTTGGTCGCCAGCAGCACGTCCGCCCCGCCTTCGACGAAGCTCATCATTCGATCGTCAATCTCGTCGGCCGGTAGCTTGCCATGCAGGCAAACGATGCGCAGTTCCGGAGCCACCGCCTGCACGCGTGCCAACAGCGGATCCAGATCCTGGATGCGCGGACAGATCAGGAAGCTTTGCCCGTGACGTCGCTGCTCGCGCAGCAGTGCAGCGGCAATGGCGGCGTCCGAAAGCGGCGCGATCTTGGTCGCGACCGGAAGCCGATGCACCGGCGGGGATGCGATCACGCTCAGGTCCCTGAATCCGGCGAGACCTGCCGCAAGCGTGCGCGGGATCGGCGTGGCACTCATCCAAAGCGTATGGACGCTCTTCGCCAGGCCCGAAAGCTTCGCCTTCTCCGCCGCCCCGAAGTGCTGCTCTTCGTCGACAATGACCAGGCTCAGCTTGGCGAATTTCACGTCCTTCGATGCGATCGCCTGCGTGCCGACCACGACCTTCATCTTTCCGCTTCGCAGGCCTTCCTTCGTCTGCTTCATCTCCGCAGCCGACGTCGCGCGCGACAAGCTTCCGACTTCGATGCCGAGCGGGGCAAACCGTTTGCGGAACGTCGCGACGTGCTGCCTTGCCAGGACGGTCGTTGGCACGACGACGGCAACCTGCTTGCCTGACAGGGCAACGGCCGCCGCCGCGCGCAACGCAACCTCGGTCTTGCCAAACCCGACGTCGCCGCAAACGACCCGGTCCATCGGATGACCCGACGCAAGATCATCCAGCACATCCCGAATCGCCTTCGCCTGGTCGACTGTCGTGAAATACGGAAAGCGCGCGACGAACCGCTCGTATGCGGGACCGGGAGCGACCAGTTTGGGCGCGCGCCGGCGACGTCGCTGCGCGATGTGTTTGGCAAGCGCCTTGGCGGCAAGTTGAATTTCCTGCTCCGCCTTGGTCCGTCGCGTCCACCACGTGCTTCCGTCCGCCTTGTCCAAGGTCAGCTTGCCGCGCTCCGCCGCATACGGCCAGATCAGCGCAAGGTCGGCGGGCGGAACGAGCACGGCATCATCCCCGGCAAATCCCAGCCTGATCATCTCGCGCGATGATCCCTTCCCCATGTCGAGGGTTTGCAAGCCATCGAGCACGGCCAGCCCGCGCGGCAGATGAACGACGACCGCGCCGCGCTTCGGCACGTCGGGATGATCGAAGGCCGCACTCCAGGCTCTGGCCATGGGTTGCGGATGATGAGCCCGGCTGCCGAGCACGTCGGTCGCCGTGACGACGACAAGCGGCTTGCGGCCCGAACCGATGAAGCCGGTGTCGAAGTCAGCCAGCAGGGCCGCTTCGCCGCCCCGCCCCTTCGCCGCCTCGCTCCAACCTCCGACGCGCTCCGCCTTGATCCCGCTCATGCGCTCGATCGCGCGCAGGTCGTCCTCCACCGCCGCAACAAACACCAGCCGCGATCCGGCGCGCTGCATGTCGGCGACAAAGGCGCGGAGCGCCTTTCGCGACGAGGCGACCTTCGAGAAATCGGGCGTCGGGGTGAACGCCGCCTTGCGAGGCAGCGCACTCATGCGCTTGGTCAGACGCTTCCAGTCGACGGGGCCGAAGTACTCGCGCTCCGTCTCTCTGCGGCCGGCCGCCTCCTTGATCGTGCTCAGCCAGCTATCGGCATGACCCGCAACTCCGGCGTCCGCGATCCAGCGGGCGCGTGGGCAATAATCCGGCAGCGCCGCCCGCTGTGCTCGCTTGCCTCCCAACGCAATCCGTTCCGACATCGGATCGATGAGCAGCTCCTGGGTGTCGAACACGACGTCGTGTTCGTTGGGATCTACTCCGGCTATCCTGCGGATCACGCCACCGGAATGCTCGATTCTGTACGGCCCGAGGGCGCCGGCAGGAAACACTTCGAACGTCATTCCGTGGAACAGGACGCTTCCGGGATAGTCCGCCTCTTCGTCGAGATCGTATCCCAGAGCTTCCAGACGATCCTTGAGTTCCTGCTCGGAATAGCGCGCACCGACCTTCAGGCTGATGCTGAGGCGGCCCCAGCTGGCGGGCAGCGGCAACCGCTCCATGATCGCCTCCGCCGTCGACACCAGGAAGACCGGCTTCTTGCTCTTCGCGAGACGCCGCAACACCGAGCTCCGCCTGCCGGCGATCTCGTGCGACGGCTCCAGCCCGTCAAACGGCAAGGTATTTAGCCTCGGGAACACCAGCACCTCGAGCGAAGGATCGAGCGAATGCAGCACGCTGCCGAGGCGCTCCGCCCTGTTCTCGCTTTCCGCAAGGAAGACGATGCCGTCACGCCCGGACTTCTTCCATTGCTCGAGAAGATGCAGCGCCAGCATGCCAAGTGGCGAGGAGGATGAGATCCCGGAACGCGTCAATCCCCTGCTTTTCTTTTTCGCGCCAGCAGCCGCGCGAGCCTTCTTGGTATTCGCCACGTCAAATCCATCGTTATGTCGTGAGTCCGATCGCCTGGTGACAGGCACGTCAAGTCGATCGCGGCCCGCCAGCGCCCCCCGACGCACGCGGCCAGCGACCTCCTTACAGTCTCGCATTCGCGTTGGATAGCGGTGGGTTCAAGATCAATTGCGGCATCGGAGGATGTCTCGCTCCGCGCCGCCATTCTGATGGTAGTCCAGCCTTCACATCGGATCGCGCCCACCAGGGCGTCCGAGAATTCACCGGCGCGAACAATCACCACAGGCCAGCTGCGCGTCGCGCCAGCTCAAATTGTCTAAGGGGTGTGAGCCACATCGGCGCCGATGCCGACGACGACGCGCAGGGCTGTGTGCCCTGCACGGCGAACAGCTTCGATTGTCTTGAGACGTTCCTGCGCAGCTGCCGCGTGGCAGGCGTTGAAGGATAGCGTCGCGCCATTGCAGTCTTATGCGATGCGTGAAT
This sequence comes from Bradyrhizobium sp. 41S5, assembly GCF_011516665.3. NCBI lineage: Bacteria > Pseudomonadati > Pseudomonadota > Alphaproteobacteria > Hyphomicrobiales > Nitrobacteraceae > Bradyrhizobium > Bradyrhizobium sp. 41S5. The sequence goes on from NZ_CP083721.1 coordinate 6,314,399, forward strand.
GGCTGCGCAGTGCCGAGCGTTCGCGGCGAGCCATCCGACAGAGCTTGCGCTTGCGGTACACGAGATGCGCCGACGCCACGTCGCGCAACACGAGAGTTCTCGGTGAACTGCGATGATTCATGTGACCCTAACCCGCAAGAATTTTTCGCAGGTCAACACAGCGGCGGCCTCCCCGCTCAAGCGATATTGGGCAACTACCGCTCTTGCGCCAAAAGCTCCGGCATCGTTTCGCAAGCTTGTGGATCGGCGACGGTATTGGCTGGAGACAGAGACGATCTGCCGGAGAGTTGCAGGTTCCGCCCCACTTCAATGTCGAGCTCGGCCTCGTCCTTGCCGATCTCGATACGGCGCCCCTGCCTTGGGAAGCACTGCCGTGAGCCCAGTTGAGCACGGATGCTCACGATTTGCCCGCTCGGCTGTTCGGGGAAAAAGTAGTACCCGTCTTGATCGGTCGCGGTAGAGGAGATGCGTCCGGACTCTGTCGCCGCTCGAACTTCCACTCCCGGCGCCGGCATCCGGCCGTCCAGGGTGACGCGGCCCGCGATCAACTTGGCGCCGTCCGAAGCCTGACCGTTCCCGGAGGGCCGCAAAGCCCTGAAATTTTGCACATCGAGCGTCGTGCCGGCAGGCGCGTTCATCAACGACACCCTCACCTCCTTGACCCTTCCGAGCGGGAGGCCGGGCCGACGCCAGTCGTCGCCCTCGTCGATGAATTTGGACCAAGCCAACTGCGTCACATCGAGGGTGTGCGATACCCACTCATCGAGCTTCTTCAGACGCGGGACAGACCAGGTGCTGGACGACACACGCCCATCCGGCGGCCGATCTTCCAGAATGGAAACCGTGCCGCCATCGCCAACGGGAATCTCACGCGGGCCGGCCGCGCCGCGCATTCCTGGCCGAAGACGGTCAACCAGGACGACCGTCTCGGCGGGCAGTCGCGATCGAATCGGCCTCCCCCGGATTCGCTCGCCAAAACCGGGACTTGCAGCGACGGGCGAGAGACTTTCAATGATCTCGCCCCGGATGCCGCCGACCTGGCGGCGGCTGATGCCAACCCACGGAAGCCAGCCAGTCTCGGCCCATACATGTTATTTTTCAAGTACTTAGATGCCGCGCATGGGATGGCTGGGGCGGGAGGGATCGAACCTCCGAATGGCGGAATCAAAATCCGCTGCCTTACCGCTTGGCTACGCCCCAACGCGCCGATCGAAGGCCACGCCGGTCTATAGGGTGAGTTCGGCCTTTTCAACAGGGCGGCGCGCGAAAAGGCAGGAAAGCCGCAGGTTGATGCCGGCACCCTTATCATAGGGCGGCGCCGCGGTGGCCGAAACAGACCGGGCGATGTCCGCTCGGACAGTTGAGAGGTCGCTGGTTTCATGGGAAGACAATTTCCAAACGCCTCCTCGGGAGTAACGCCATGACCTACCGTGCGCCGATCAACGACATACTGCTGTCCCTCAATCATGGCGCGGGGCTCGCTGCCGCCGTGGCGGCCGGCCACTACGGCGACTTCGACGGCGACATCACCGCTGCCGTCCTGGAAGAAGCCGGCAAATTCGCCTCCGATGTGCTGGCACCGCTGAACAAGGTCGGCGACGAGCACGGCATCAAGCTCGACAACGGCAAGGTGACGACTGCGCCCGGCTGGCCCGACGCCTATCGGCGCTGGACCGCCGCGGGATGGAACGCGGTGTCGGGACCGGAAGCGTTCGGCGGCCAGGGCCTGCCGCTCGCGATCAACGCCGCCTGCACCGAGATCTGGAGCGCATCGAACGTCGCCTTCGGCCTCTGCCCGCTGCTGACGCTGTCGGCGATCGAGGCGCTCGATGCCCATGGCAGCGCCGAGCTGAAGAAGACCTATCTCGAGAAGCTCGTCACCGGCGAATGGACCGGCACCATGCAGCTCACCGAGCCCAACGCCGGCTCCGACGTCGGCGCGCTGCGCGCCCGCGCCGAACGCGCACCCGACGGCACCTACCGCATCAAGGGCACCAAGATCTTCATCACCTATGGCGAGCACGACATGACCGACAACATCGTGCACTTCGTGCTCGCACGATTGCCCGATGCGCCCGCCGGCACCAAGGGGATCTCGCTGTTCCTGGTTCCGAAATTCATGGTCAATGCCGACGGCTCGCTCGGCGAGCGCAACGACATCCATGCCTCCGGCGTCGAGCACAAGCTCGGCATGCACGCCTCGCCGACCTGCACCATGACCATGGGCGACAAGGGCGGCGCGACCGGCTTTCTGATCGGTGAGGAAAACGCTGGCATGCGCTGCATGTTCACGATGATGAACCAGGCGCGGCTCGGCGTCGGCCTCGAGGGCGTCGGCATTGCCGACCGCGCCTATCAGCAGGCGCTGGCCTATGCGCAGGAGCGCCGCCAGGGAAAAGCGGTCGGCCACAAGGGCGACGGGATGGATCCGATCATCGTGCATCCCGACGTCAAGCGCATGCTGATGCAGATGCGCAGCATGACGGCGGCGGCGCGCACGATCTGCTACGCCACCGCGGTCGCGCTCGACGTCTCGGTGCGCGCCAAGGACGCCAAGGTCCGTGCCGACGCCGCGGCACGCGGCGCGCTGCTGACCCCGATCGCCAAGGCGTTCTCCACCGACATCGGCAACGAAGTCGCCTATCTCGGCGTGCAGGTCCATGGCGGCATGGGCTTTATCGAGGAAACCGGCGCCGCGCAGCATTACCGCGACGCCCGCATCACCTCGATCTATGAAGGCACCAACGGCATCCAGTCGATCGACCTCGTCACCCGCAAGCTCGGCGCCAATGGCGGCGCTTCGGTGTGGGCGCTGCTCGACGAGCTCGCCGCCACCATCAAGCAGGTCGAGACCTCCAACGATCCGGCGTTCGGCACCACCGGCACGAAGCTCCGTGACGCCCATGCCGCGCTCGAACGCACCAGCAAATGGCTGCTCGAGCGGCTGGCATCGGCGCCGAACGAGGCGCTGGCCGGCGCGACGCCCTATTTGCGGCTGTTCGGCGCCACCCTCGGCGGCTGCATGCTTGCCGGCGAGGCACTGGCCGCCAAGGCGAACGGCGACGCCGAGCCGCAGCGCTACGTCGCACTGGCGCGCTTCTTCGCCGAGAACATCTCGGTGCAGGCGCCGTCGCTGGAGAAGACGGTGACGGAGAGCGCCGAGGCGGTGACCGGCGCGGATGCGGTGCTGGCGGGGTAGGATGCTTTCCGCCGCCCTCATCGCAATTGTCGTCCCGGCGAAGGCCAGGACGACAGTGAATGTGTGGCGCGGCCGCGGAGTCATGGACTCGCGTTCTCGCGACATGAATCGTCCGGGCTTTTTTTATTTCTGATAAAGCGAAATATCTTTGCCGCGGGCGCTTGCGCCGTCGGGCAAATCAGTGATTGGGCTTCCGCGATCCCGTCGGCACCGACCAGGACTCCCGTCGCATGCCAATCGGTTTAGCAGTCAAGGCAAGAAGCTGCACGACCGTTTCGTCAACGATCCTGGCGAGACGAGCGAAACTCCATGGGACCGTCCAGCAGATCATGCTTGCGGGCAGACTGATCGATCCGGCTGGCCGAATGATCTGCCATTGCGTTGATGGCCGTGCCGGCGAGGTTCTGCGCACGCTGCCGTCGTACCTCGTCCTTCGATCGAACATCCCGGTCTTCGGCTCGCCGACGACAGAGTTCGTCAGAGATGCGTTCCTGGAGACATCCATTGCCTCGATAAGGTCGCTGCTTCATCTTGCACGCTCCCTCCAACAGGATTGCGGTACGGAGGACTAACTCTCTCGGGGGCCGCTGGTTCGCGGTGCCAATTGACTTAGTGCCGGGAATTTCGGCGCCAGCAATCTGGGCTTCTTCGGCGGAGCCGCAATCAATCCATCCCGTATCGCCTGCTTGCGGGCAAGCTTGCGAGCTCGCCGCGCGGCCTCGGCTTTCTCCCGAACCTTTCTTTCCGAAGGCTTTTCGAACGAGCGGCGGCGCTTCATCTCTCTGAAGACGCCTTCGCGCTGCATCTTCTTCTTTAGAACGCGCAGTGCCTGGTCGATATTGTTGTCCCTGACAAGAACCTGCAACGGATCACCTCTCGCGGTAGAAGACACGTCAAGCGCACAAATACGAATGCCCGCTCTATCGGTGACAGAGCGGGCCGCACTGCCATTCCAGTACATCCGTGAAACGGCAGCCGATCAACAAGGTGACGAAAGCTTCAGCCGCAGCACTGATAGCACTGCGCCTTCCCTTTCATCCGACGATGTCTTTGGAAAAGGGTCCCCTGGGACCGATCTACAAGGCTCAAGGCCAGTCGATACAATACAAGTATACACTTATCTCAGCTATGCAAGGCACAATTGCCAGTTTCCGAGGTTTATCTCTCGCGCTTCAAGCGTTCGAGATCGTAGCCGGAAGACGGTAGCGGCCCCGAGCGAGCGCGTGAGCGGTTCCTTGAATCGATATCATTGTTGCGTAGCAAATTCGGACCCGCTGACGCAGAGTGCGGCGCTGCCGGGTGAATTCAGCGCGCCGGCATTCGAGAGCCTGGGCAGCTCCCACCGCAAAGAGGGAGCCGCAATTGGCAACCCGCTATTATTTCGACATCCGCAACGGCGAGGAACTCTATGCCGACAGGCAGGGTATCGAGCTGCGCGACGAGGAGACTGCTGCCCACGAAGCGATGCAGTCATTGCTCAGCATGACGAAAGACAACCCGCCGTTGGACAAACACAGTTTGTTGGCGTTCGAGGTCCGCACGGACCAAGGGCCGCTGTTTCAGGTCAGTCTCAATCGGGGCATAACGAAGCACCAGGGGCGTCGGCGCGCAACCGAACGCCAATAACTTGGCCGGCGTCCGCGCAGCATTTTCGATGCTGATCAGATCAGAACCGAAGCGCTAGATTCTTGTTTGACGCGTTCTCTTCACGCGCCCCGGCGTCCACACCGCACGAAAACGCTCTAGTGATCGGACAGGCTGCCGACGATCGATGCGCGGCGGGACAGTTCAATCCAGTTGCCATCCGGATCGAGGATCATGGAAATCCGCGCGACCTCGCCAAGCGTGACCGGTGCGAGGCCCTCGCGCACGCCCTTGGCGCGCAGCCCGGCATGCACGGCGTCGATATCGGCGACTTGCAGCGTGATGTAGCGCCAGCCGCGCGCGCCCCGAACCGGATCGACGGTCGCGGCCCGATCTTCACTGAGCAGGATCAGGCTCTAGCCGAGGCGAAACGCCGGACCGCCCGACCAGGATTGCTCGGCGAAGCCGAGAATATCGCCGTAGAATTTGCGATGCGCGGCGAGGTCGCGCACGGCCATGGAAACGGCAACTTGGGTGATGCCGTCATGTCCGGGCGCCACCAGGCAAACCCCGTTGCCGTCGGGATCGGCCATGCGCTGCGGCGCTCCAACGCCGTCTCGCGCAACGATCAGCTCGCGATAGCCGCTCGGTGCCGCATCCGGCAGCGGCTCGACATGATGGTTGAGCTTGATGACCGAACCATGCGCGTCGTGCCGGTATTGCTTCTGCCCGCGCCGGATCGGTTGCACATGATCGAAGCGAAGCCCGGCATCCTGCTGCCAGAACCGCAGCATCGGCTCCAGATTGTTGGTGGAAAGGCCGACGTCGATCACGTTCTTCGCAAGTTGCATGTCCAGTTTCCCCAGCCGCCGTGCGCGCTCGCTGGGTCGGCTCAGCCGGGAAAGCGATCGCCAAACATCGGCAGTCCGCTGCGCGACTGTTCGCGCGTCGCCTCATCCTGGATGACGTGCCAGTGCTCGGCGAGCACGTCACCCTCCATGCGCACGATGTCGGCGACGACCCATGCCGCCGGTAGGCCATGACCGCTGAACCGGCCGTGCAGAATAACGAAATCGCCGCTCGCCGTGCCGACATGGTTCTCATAGCACAGCGTCGCGGGCAAGCCCTTGACGAGATCGAATAGCCCGTCCCGGCCGGGCGCGATATACGCGCTGTGCTTGATGTAGCGCTACGACCAGAGCCGCTCGGCCGCGGCGCCCGCCTGATCCATTCAATCCAGTGAGGACCAATATGCCGGCAAGCCTCGTTCAGACCTTTCGTGCCTTTGCTTACAACAACGCCTGGGCCAATCATCGCCTGCTCACGGCATGCGCCGGCCTCAGCCAGGCGGAATTTGCTGCCACGCGGACCGGGTTCTTCCCAAGCCTGCAGGCGACGCTGAACCACATCCATGTCATCGACCTCTTCTACGTCGATGCGCTCGAAGGCGGCTGGCTCGGGCCGAAAGCGTGGGCGAACGAGGTACCCTACCCGTCCGTCGCAGAGCTGCGACCTGCGCAGCGCGCGATTGACCAGCGCCTGATCGTTCACTGCGACGCGTTGACGCCCGAGCGGCTCGACGACGTCGTCAATGTCAATCGCGACAGCTCGGTGCAGACCGAGCGGCGCGACCGCCTTCTGATGCATTTGTTTCAGCACCAGGTCCATCATCGCGGCCAGGCCCACGCCATGCTCTCCGAAACTACCGTCAAGCCGCCGCAGCTCGACGAATTCTTCGCCGCCGGCGAGATCCCGCTGCGGGCAGCCGAGTTCAAGGACCTTGGCTGGAGCGAAGCCACCGTGTGGGGCGGCTGAACGCAAGGTTTCCGCCCGCGACAAGTCCCGCGCGATCGGGTTCCAGATCCGGAACAAGGTCTTGAATCCGGCCCCCTCCACGCTCACCTGTCGATGAAACGTGGGGAACTTTCGAATGCCTTTTGCCAATCATCGGGGCCAGCGCATCCATTATACCGTCGAAGGATCCGGACCGCTGATCGTGCTGCAGCACGGACTGCTGCTCGACGCCGCGAGCTGGAAGCAATGCGGCGTGGTCGACGCGCTTGCCGACCGCTTTCGCGTCGTCTGCGTCGATTCGCTCGGGCACGGCTTGAGCGACAAGCCGGCCGATCCGGCACTCTACGACCAGGCGCAGCGTGCCGGCGACATCGTCGCGGTAATCAACGATCTCGGCGGCGAGCGCGCGCATGTGGTGGGGCATTCGATGGGCGGCTGGGTCGCCGTCGGCGTCGCCAGATTTTTCCCGACGCGATTGGCGTCGCTGGCGATCGGCGGCTGGGATTTCCTTACCGGATTGCCGCGCGGCAACGCCGGCCCGCTGACCTATGGCGCCTTCATCACCTTCGCCCGCCGCACGGTGCCGCAGCTCGCCGAATGGGTGACGCCGGATCTGGAAGGCGGCGTGCGCGCCTGCTTCGATGCGCTCGGTCAGGTCGATGGCGCCAAGGACGCGGTGCTGTCCTCGCGGGTGCCGGTGCTGCTCTGGAACGGCCAGGACGACGGCCCGCATGCGCCGATGGAGCGTTTTGCCGCGGAGAACGGCCTCTATGCGATGTCGGTGCCCGGCGATCACCTCGGTGCGCTGCTCGAGCACGGCGCCGCGATCGGCCGCGGCATCCGCTCGTTCGTCGGACGTGCGTAGAGAGTCTGAGACGAGGTCGACTGGCAGCTAGGCCGGCTCAGGCATCTGCGCGAGCAGCTTGTCCAGCGTGATCGGGTAGTCGCGCACGCGCACGCCGGTAGCGTTATAGACCGCATTGGCGACCGCGGCTGCGACGCCGCAGATGCCGAGCTCGGCAACGCCCTTCGCCTTCATCGGCGATGACATCGGATCGGTCTCGTCGAGGAAGACCATGTCCTGATGCGGAATGTCGGCATGCACCGGCACCTCATAGGCCGCGAGGTCGTGCGTGATGAACAGGCCATGACGCTTGTCGATCACCAGATCCTCCATCAGCGCGGCGCCAACGCCCATCGTCATCGCGCCGATCACCTGGCTGCGCGCCGCTTTCGGATTGAGGATGCGGCCCGCCGCGCAGACCGCGAGCATCCGCCGCACGCGAATTTCCGCCGTGTCGGCGTCGACGCCGACCTCGACGAAATGCGCGCCGAAGGTCGATTGCTGATAGGTCTTGGCGAGATCGCCATACTCGATGGCGTCCTCCGCCACGAGATCGCCCGCACCGGCGGCCTGCGCCAGCGGTACGCTGCGATTGCCGGAACGGACCACGCCGTCGGCGAACACCGCCTCTTCGGAATTGAAACCGAGCTTCTGCGCGATCGTCTCGCGCAGCTTGACGCAGGCCGCATAGACGCCGGCGGTGGAATTGTTGCCGCCCCACTGCCCGCCGGAGCCGCACGACACCGGAAAGTCGGAGTCGCCGAGCCGCACGACAACCTTGTCCAGCGGCACGCCCATCATCTCCGCCGCAGTTTGCGCGATGATGGTGTAGGAGCCGGTCCCGATATCGGTCATGTCGGTCTCGACCGTCACCGTTCCCTGCCGGTCGAGACGGACGCGTGCCGCCGATTTAGTCACGAGGTTGTTGCGGAACGCCGCCGCAACGCCCATGCCGACGAGCCAGCGCCCGTCACGGACCTGGCCGGGTTTCGGATTGCGCTTGCTCCAACCGAAGCGCGCCGCGCCCTCGTTCAGGCACAGCACCAATTGGCGCTGCGAGAAGTGCCGCTGCGGATGCTCCGGATCGACCTGCGTGTCGTTGGTGATCCGCAGCGCGACCGGATCGACACTGAGCTTTTCGGCAAGCTCGTCGATCGCGATCTCGAGCGCCATCATGCCGGAGGCTTCCCCGGGCGCACGCATCGCGTTGCCCTCGGGCAGATCGAGCGCCGCCAGCCGCGTCGCCGTCATCCGGTTGGCGCCGGCATAGAGCAGCCGGGTCTGGCTCACCGCCATCTCGGGCTCGCCGTCCTTGACGTTGCCGGACCAGCCTTCATGACCAATCGCGATGATCCTGCCGTCGCGTTCGGCGCCGATGCGGATGCGCTGAATCGTGGCCGGACGGTGCGTGGTGTTGTTGAACATCAGCGGACGTTGCAGCGCCACCTTGACCGGACGGCCCGCCGCACGCGCCCCGAGCGCGGCGAGCAGCACCTCGGCGCGCAGAAACAGTTTGCCGCCGAACCCGCCGCCGATATAGGGCGACACCAAGCGGACATTCTCCTTGGCTATCCCGAGCGTCTTCGCCAAATCTTCCACGCCCCAGGCGATCATCTGGTTGGAGGTCCAGACCGTGAGCTTGTCATCATCCCATGCCGCGATCGAGGCATGCGGCTCCATCATCGCGTGGGCCTGATCGGGCGTGGTGTAGGTGGCATCGAGTTGCACGGGTGCAGCGGCGAAGGCGGCCGGGAAATCGCCGACCGCCGTATCGGCCGGTCCGCCGATCTTTGGATCCGGCGTGCTCGCCTTGTCCCGCTCCGCGGCGAGATCGAATTTGCCTTCGCCTCGGACATAATCAATCCGGACCAGTTGTGCCGCGGCACGCGCCTGCTCGAAGGTTCCGGCGACGACGACGGCGACGGCCTGGTGATAATGCGCGATCTCGGGCCCGCCGAGCAGCGGCGCGGCGTTGCGCTCGCCCTTGCCGAGCTTGCCGGCGTTGTCGGCAGTGACGATGGCGAGCACGCCGGGCGCAGCCTTTGCCGCCGCGAGGTCGATCGCGGCGATCCGGCCTTTGCCGATCGCAGAGCCGATAACATAGCCATAGGCTTGGTTCGCCACGACGTCGTGCCGCTCATAGGCGTAGGGCGCAGTGCCGGTGGTTTTCAGCGGCCCTTCGATCCGACTGGTGGGATGGCCGATTACCTTGAGCTGATCGATCGGATTGAAGGTCGCGGGATGTTCAAAACGCATGATCTCAAGCCCTCATCTCAAGCCTTGGCCTCGCGCAGCACCGCCGCCAAGGTTCGCTCGGCGAGCGGCAGCTTGTACGCATTGTCCCTGGTCGGCTTCGCATCGGCGAATAGCCGTGCAGTGACCGCCTTGGCGCCATCAGGCAATTCCATTTCCGCCGCCTCGACCCGCCACGGCTTGGGCGCGACGCCGCCGAGCGCGACGCGGCCGGTGCCGTCGCGCTGCACGATCGCAGCAACCGAGACCAGCGCGAACGCATAGGAGGCGCGGTCGCGCACCTTGCGATAGGTCTGCGCGCCGCCGACCGGCTTCGGCAGCACCACCGCAGTGATCAATTCGCCGGGCTGCAGGACGGTCTCGATGTCCGGGCTATCGCCGGGCAAACGATGCAGGTCGGCGATTGGAATGCTGCGTGTGGTGCCGTCGGGCCGCACGGTCTCGACCACAGCGTCGAGCGCGCGCATCGCCACCGCCATATCGCTCGGATGGGTCGCGATGCAGGCTTCGCTGGCGCCGACCACCGCGTGCTGGCGGCTGAAGCCGCCAATCGCGGCGCAGCCGCTGCCGGGCTTGCGCTTGTTGCAGGGCAGATTGGTGTCGTAGAAATACGGACAGCGCGTCCGTTGCAGCAGATTTCCAGCCGTCGTCGCCTTGTTGCGCAACTGGCCGGAAGCACCGGCGAGCAGCGCGCGCGACAGCACGCCATAGTCGCGTCGCACGCGCGCATCTGCGGCCAGATCTGTGTTGCGCACCAGCGCACCGATCCGCAAACCGCCGTCAGCGGCTTGCTCGATGCGGTCGAGCGCGAGGCCGTTGACGTCGATCAGATGCGCTGGCGTCTCGATCTCGAGCTTCATCAGGTCGAGCAGATTGGTGCCGCCGGCGATGAACTTGGCGTTCGCGGTGCCGGCGGCGGCTGCGGCCGCTGCGCCCGGCGACGCCGCGCGCTCATAGCTGAATGATCTCATGCGCTCCTCCCGGCGACCTCGCTGATCGCCTCGGCGATGTTGGAATAGGCGCCGCAGCGGCAGATGTTGCCGCTCATGCGCTCACGGAGCTCGGCATTGGTCAATCGCACCGGCGCGTTCAAATCGGCCGTGACATGGCTCGGGATGCCGGCCTTGACCTCGGTCATTACCGCGACCGCCGAGCAGATCTGGCCCGGCGTGCAATAGCCGCATTGGTAGCCGTCGTGCTCGACGAACGCCGCCTGCAGCTGATGCAGCGCGTCCGGCCTACCGAGACCTTCGATCGTCGTGATCGCGTCGCCCTGATGCATCACGGCAAGCGTCAGGCACGAATTGATCCGCCGCCCGTCGACGATCACCGTGCACGCACCGCATTGGCCGTGGTCGCAGCCCTTCTTGGTACCGGTTAGATGCAGCTGCTCGCGCAGCGCGTCCAGCAGCGTGGTCCTGGTATCGAGCTCGAGCCGATGGGTTTCGCCGTTCACCTCAAAGGATACTTTTGTCATTACAGGCGCTCCGTTCGGGGCAGATTGGGCGGCCGCAGGCGGCGGCTTCGCGATCGACGACGCTGCCAGCGAGGCGGCTCCGACAATCAACAGATGGCGCCGGGATAGTTCCAAACGACCTGATATCTGCATGCCGCTCTCCTCCAGTCAGCCGAACGCGGAACCACGACAACGACGCGTCGGCTCGGCTTGTCAGCTGAGGGGAATGCCGCAGGCGGCGGAATGTTTCTCGCGGGAGGTTAAACTGCTCGCGAGCACCACGGCGGCTGTGGGCGGGCCACGTGCGCCATTATGGCGCGACTGCCCGCACCCGCGGCATCGTCGTGCACCTCCAGCCTACGACCAACGTCTCCTGCCTAGAATCGCGAAATTCCGGTTAGCTGCATTGCGCCGTTCTCATGCTCGCCCACGTGGAAAAGCAGAGCAGAACACGCTGGAGCCCTTGGGGCTTGCACGGGATCATGTAGGATGGCGTCACGACCGCTACCGGCGACGCTGCCGGCCGACACTCGGACCGCTTACTCTGGGACTGCTTGATGACCGCGCATGTCATAGTCACCGACGAAGCCGCCACACGCGTGATCCGGCTGCGCAGGCCCGAGAAGAAGAACGCGATCACCCAGGAGATGTTTCGCGCGATCAGCGATGCGATCGACAAGGCGCAGAACAATCCGAAGATCCGCTGCCTGATCATCACCGGCGGCTCCGGCGTGTTCACCGCGGGCAACGACATCGAGGACCTGCTCGCGCAGGGCACCTCGACCGGCGAGACGCCGCCCGCCTCCGACCTGGTCAAGTTCCTGTATTCACTGGCCCACAATGTGAAGCCGATCATCGCCGCCGTCGATGGCGTCGCGATGGGCATCGGCACCACGATGCTGTTTCACTGCGACTATGTGCTGGCGAGCAAGGCCGCGCTGTTCTCGACGCCGTTCTCCAGTTTCGGCCTGGTGCCGGAAGGCGCCTCCAGCCTGCTGATGCCGCGCATGATGGGCCATCAGCGCGCCTTCGCGATGCTGGTGATGGGCCGCACCATGTCGGCCGACGACGCCCGCGTCGCCGGCTTCGTCAACACCGTGGTGGCGCCGGGGCATGCCGAGGTCGAGGCGCACAAGGTGGCGCGCGAGATCTGCGCGCTGCCGGCCGAGGCGGTGGCGATCTCGCGACGCCTGATCCGGCTGCCGCCCGAGGACGTCACCCGCCGCATCGAGCAGGAGAACCATCTGTTCAGCGAGCGGATGCGCTCCAACGAGGCGGTCAGCGCCTTCAAGGCCTTCATGGCGCGCACGAAGGATTGAAACGAAGCGTCGCAAAATTGTAGTGGCGTCGCGCCATGATCGTGTGTTCCATGATCGTGCACGCCCTGGACAGGTCATGAGACAGCCCCGCCTTACGCCCCTCGCCGCGCTGTGCGCACTCGGACTGGCCGCGGCAGGCCCCTGCCAGGCGCAGACCGCAGCGCCGGTGAGCCTGCGCATTCTCGCGATCAACGATTTCCACGGCTATCTGCGGCCGCCGCCGGGCGGCATCCGCATCACCGATCCCGCTGACGCGGCCAGGAAGATCATGGTGCCCGCCGGCGGCGCCGAGCGATTATCCACCGTCGTCAAGCAGCTGCGTGAAGGCCACAACAACAACATCTTCGTCGCGGCCGGCGACCTGATCGGCGCGAGCCCGTTTTTGTCGGCGATGTTTCACGACGAGCCGACTATCGAGTCGCTGTCGATGATGGGGCTTGCGATCTCGTCGGTCGGCAACCACGAATTCGACGAGGGCAAGGACGAGCTCCTGCGGATGCAGAAAGGCGGCTGCCACCCGGTCGACAAATGCCAGGGGCCGCATCCCTTCCTGGGGGCCAAATTCCGCTATCTCGCCGCCTCCACGATCGACAAGGCCTCCGGCAAGCCGGTGTTTCCGCCCTACGAGATCAAGGAATTTGACGGCATACCGGTGGCCTTCATCGGGTTGACGCTGAAGAACACCCCGAACCTGGTATCGCCGGCCGGCGTTGCCAGCCTGGAATTCCGCGACGAGGTCGAGACCGTCAATGCGCTGGTCCCCGAGCTGAAGGCGAAGGGCGTCGAGGCGATCGTGGTCTTGATCCACGAAGGCGGCTTTCCGACCGGCGACTATAATGAATGCCCCGGCATCTCGGGGCCGATCGTCGACATGGTCAAGAAGTTCGATCGCGCGGTCGACGTCGTGATCTCCGGCCACACCCACCAGGCCTACGTCTGCGAGATCGATGGACGGCTCGTCACATCAGGCGACAAATACGGCACGCTGGTCACCGCGATCGACCTTCAGCTCGATCCGAACAGCCACGACGTGATCAGCGCCAAGGCCGACAACACCATCGTGAAGATCGGCGGCACAGCCAAGGACCCGGAGCAGAGCGCGCTGCTGGAATCCTATGACCGGCTGGCCGCGCCGATCGCCAACCGCGCGGCAGGCTCGGTGACGGAAACGCTGTCGCGCACGCCGGCCGAGACCGGCGAAAGCCCGCTCGGCGATATCGTCGCCGACGCACAGCTGCGTGCCACCGGCTCGGAGCCGAACGGCGGCGCGGTGATCGCCTTCACCAATCCCGGCGGCGTGCGCACCGACATCGTCAAGCGCGAGGACGGCGCCGTCACCTATGCCGACATCTTCGCCAGCCAGCCGTTCCGCAACCAGCTGGTGACGATGACGCTGACCGGCAAGCAGCTCAAGGACGTGCTGGAGCAGCAATGGGCCGACCCGAAACGGCCGCGCGCCCTGCAGGTCTCGAAGGGCTTCGCCTATGCGTGGGATGCGAGCAAGGGCGACGGCGCGCGCATCATCGCGGCGCGGATGTCGCTCGACGGCAAGCCGATCGACCCGGCCGCGAGCTATCGCGTCACCGTGAACAATTATCTCGCAGAGGGCGGCGACGGCTTCACGGTGTTCAAGGAAGGAACGGCGCAGCAGTTCGGCATCTACGACGTCGATGCGCTCTATGCCTATTTCAAGGCTAACAGTCCGGTCGGCCCGGCGGCCGGAAAACGGATCGAGCGGATCGATTGAATTGCGGGCATGGAACATCCGTGGGGCGGAGACAGGGCTTTCCGGCGGGCCGGTAACGGCCTAAATTAGGCGCTCCTCGCACGCGCCCCAAATGCGCCAGGAATTTGCATGACACTGCTTCTGACGCACACCGCCTGCCTCGAACACCTGACCCCACCCGGACATCCCGAACGCCCCGACCGGTTGCGCGCGGTTGCCGAGGTGCTCGGCGAAGACCGCTTCAAGGCGCTGGTGCGCGACCTCGCGCCGGAAGGCGACCTCGACAGCGTGCTGCTCTGTCATGGCGAGCACTATGTCGGCGAGCTGCGCCACATCGCGCCGACCTCCGGTATGATCTATATCGACGGCGACACCTCGATGTCGCCGGGCACCTGGGAAGCCGTGATGCGCGGCGTCGGCGGCGCGGTGGCGGCGACCGATGCGGTGATGGAGGGCAAGCACCAAAACGCCTTCGTCGCGGTGCGCCCGCCCGGGCATCACGCCGAGAAATCGACGCCGATGGGCTTCTGCTTCTTCGACAATGTCGCGATCGCCGCGCGTCACGCGCAGCGCAAATACGGCATCAAGCGTGCCGCGATCATCGATTTCGACGTCCATCACGGCAACGGCACGCAGGATATCTTCTGGGCCGATCCGACCGTGATGTACTGCTCGACGCATCAGATGCCGCTGTTCCCCGGCACCGGCGCTTCAGGCGAGCGCGGCGAGCACGACACCGTCGTCAACGCGCCGCTGGCGCCCGGCGACGGCGGCGCCAAATTCCGCTCCGCCTTCGAGAACCTGATCCTGCCGCAGCTCGAGAAGTTTTCCCCCGAGCTCGTCGTCATGTCGGCGGGCTTCGACGCGCATCACCGCGATCCGCTGGCCTCGATCAACCTGACCGGCGAGGATTTCGGCTGGGTCACGCGCAAGCTGATGGACCTCGCCGACAAGAGCGCCGGCGGCCGCGTCGTCTCCGTGCTGGAGGGCGGCTACGACCTCGAGGGCCTGAAAGAGTCGGTGGCATCTCACGTCACCGCATTGATGGGCGGGTAAATCCCCGCCACAATACCCCCGCAAAAATTCGATTGATTCTGCGCCGGGGCAAGCATGGCCTGCGACAGGTCATGTTTGGACGACAAGATCCGATCACGGTCTGATCGGCGCACTGGGAACACATAATGGCCGAAAACGCTCAAGCCGACGTCAAGAAGCTCTCCTTTGAACGCGCGATCGAGGAACTCGAATCGATCGTCAAGCGGCTCGAGGACGGCAAGGTCCCGCTTGAGGAATCGGTCGCGATCTATGAGCGCGGCGAGGCGCTGAAGCGGCGCTGCGAGGAATTGCTGCGCCAGGCCGAAGCCCGCGTCGACAAGATCACCACCGACGCCTCGGGCCAGCCGACCGGCACCGAGCCGCTCGACGTGCAGTAGCGCCGATCCACCGCGATCACGCGACATGATGTCCGCCACCGCCGGGCGATTGTTGCCGTGCATTTCCGTTGGTCGACCACGCCGCGGGGCGACCGCCGCGATCGGGTACGGCTGCGAATCAGGCCGATCCGGACCGTCCCGGCTCTCGTCAAATTAGCAAAAATGGAACCCGCCCCCGGCCCGAGCATTGAAAAGTCTAGGCTTTTCAGGATAACGCATAGGAACCCTGCGCCCCCTAGCGGGTTGGCTTTGGTTACGGCTTTGGTGTAATGCTTCCAGTTCTATGGGCATTTGAGGGTGGCGGGCGGCCCGGATTTTTCGGGCGGCAGGCATCTCAAATGGTTCGACAAAACTGAACCGGGACGGGTGAAGAGCGACCAAGGTGGTGCATATCACGTGGTCCAATCCGGAGTGAATCTAGGCTTACAACCAGGCAGGGCCTGCCGGGACGGCACCCAGTGTCTGGCATTCGCTGCGCGGTGAGCGCGCCAACCCATCTCGCGTCGGGCCGTTCGTTCCGACAGGCAAAAATTGGAAATTCGCTGTGACCACATTTAGTAAGACGCCGCTTCTTGACACTATTCACACGCCGGATGACCTGCGCAAGCTGAAGGTCGAGCAGGTGCGGCAGGTTGCCGACGAGCTCCGCCAGGAAACCATCGACGCCGTGTCGGTGACCGGCGGCCATTTCGGCGCCGGCCTCGGCGTGGTCGAACTGACCACCGCCATCCACTATATCTTCGACACCCCGCGCGACCGCCTGATCTGGGACGTCGGCCACCAGGCCTATCCGCACAAGATCCTGACCGGTCGCCGCGACCGCATCCGCACCCTGCGCACCGGCGGCGGCCTCTCCGGCTTCACCAAGCGGACCGAGAGCGACTACGATCCGTTCGGCGCCGCGCACTCCTCGACCTCGATTTCGGCCGGCCTCGGCATGGCCGTGGCGCGCGACCTCTCCGGCGGCAAGAACAACGTTATCGCCGTGATCGGTGACGGCGCGATGTCGGCGGGCATGGCCTATGAGGCCATGAACAACGCCGGCGCGATGAACTCGCGCCTGATCGTGATCCTCAACGACAACGACATGTCGATCGCCCCGCCGGTCGGCGCGATGAGCGCCTATCTGTCGCGCCTCTACTCCGGCAAGACCTACCGTTCGCTGCGCGAGGCGGCCAAGCAGATCAACAAGCGCCTGCCGAAGATCCTCGCCAACCGCGCCAACCGCGTCGAGGAATATTCCCGGGGCTTCATGATGGACGGCGGCACGCTGTTCGAGGAGCTCGGCTTCTATTATGTCGGCCCGATCGACGGCCACAATCTCGACCATCTGCTGCCGGTGCTGAAGAACGTCCGCGACATGGAGACCGGACCGATCCTGGTTCACGTCGTGACCCAGAAGGGCAAGGGCTACGGCCCGGCCGAGGCTTCCGCCGACAAGTACCACGCCGTGGTCAAGTTCGACGTCGCGACCGGCACCCAGGCCAAGGCCAAGCCGAATGCGCCGGCCTACCAGAACGTGTTCGGCCAGAGCCTCGTCAAGGAAGCGCAGAAGGACGACAAGATCGTCGCCATCACCGCGGCGATGCCGTCGGGCACCGGCGTCGACATCTTCAACAAGGCGTTCCCGGAGCGCACCTTCGACGTCGGCATCGCCGAGCAGCACGCGGTGACGTTCGCCGCCGGCCTCGCCACCGAAGGCTACAAGCCGTTCTGCGCGATCTATTCGACCTTCCTGCAGCGCGGCTATGACCAGGTGGTCCATGACGTCGCGATCCAGAGCCTTCCGGTCCGCTTCGCGATCGACCGCGCCGGCCTGGTCGGCGCCGACGGCGCGACCCATGCCGGTTCGTTCGACAACGCCTATCTCGGCTGTCTGCCGAACATGGTGATCATGGCCGCCTCCGACGAGGCGGAAATGGTCCACATGGTGGCGACCCAGGTTGCGATCAACGATCGTCCGAGCGCGCTGCGCTATCCGCGTGGCGAAGGCCGCGGCGTCGAGATGCCGGAAGTCGGCGTTCCCCTCCCGATCGGCAAGGGTCGCATTGTCCGCGAGGGCAAGCAGGTCGCGCTGCTGTCGTTCGGCACCCGCCTCGCCGAGTGCGAGAAGGCCGCCGACGAGCTCGCTGCCCACGGTCTCTCCGCAACAATCGCCGACGCGCGCTTCATGAAGCCGCTCGACGAGGAGATGATCATGAAGCTCGCCCGCGACCACGAGATCCTGATCACCATCGAGGAAGGTTCGATCGGCGGCTTCGGCTCGCATGTCATGCAGTTCCTGTCCGACAACGCCATGCTGGACAGCGGCATGCTCAAGTTCCGCTCGATGATCCTGCCCGACGTGTTCCTCGACCACGACTCGCCGGCGGCGATGTATGCCCGCGCGGGTCTCGACGCCAAGAGCATCGTTGCCAAGGTGTTCGAGACCCTCGGCAAGGACTACAAGACCGAGACCGTCAAGCTCGCGTAATCGCTTCGGGCGGCGCTCCCGGGAGCGGCGGCAAGTCCATGAAAATCTATCTGGCAGGTCCTGACGTGTTCCTGCCGGATGCCGTGGAGATCGGCCGCCGCAAGGCGGAGGTGTGCGCCTATCACGGACTGACCGGGCTCTATCCGCTCGACAACAGCATCAATCCCACCGCCGCCGGCGCCTCGCTCACCATCTTCAAAAGCAACGAGGCTATGATGGAATCGGCCGACGCCGTCATCGCCAATTTGACGCCGTTTCGCGGCCCCAGTGCCGACGCAGGCACCGTCTACGAACTCGGTTACATGGCTGGACGCGGCAAGCTGTGCCTCGCCTATTCGAACGATCCCACGTCCTACGCCAATCGCGTGGCGCGGCTGCAGCAGGTCGTGCCGGCATCCGACGGACGCCTGATCGACGCGGAGGGGCTGACGGTGGAAGAGTTTGGCTTGCCGGACAATCTGATGATGATGCATGCGCTCGAGCTGCACGGCCGTCCGCTGGTAACACCGAGGGAGCCTGCGGCCGACCTCTGGCACGACCTCACCTCCTTCGAGACCTGCGTGCGGCTCGCCGCCGCGCAGCGCCGGCAGGCCGCCAAATGACCAAGCAAGTGACCAAGCCGGGCAACAACGACAACGACGCATCCGCCGGCAAGCGCATCGACGTGCTGCTGGTCGAGCGCGGCCTGTTCGAAAGCCGGGCCCGGGCGCGCGCCGCGATCGACGCCGGCCTCGTCACCGCCGACGGCAAGCCAATTGCAAAGGCATCCGAGATCGTGGCGCCCGGCGCCGCACTCACGGCCGAGCCGGCGCATCCCTATGTCTCGCGCGGCGGCGTCAAGCTCGCCGGCGCGCTCGAACACTATCCGATCGACGTCGAGGGCCATGTCTGCCTCGATGTCGGCGCCTCGACCGGCGGCTTCACCGAAGTGCTGCTCGCCAATGGTGCGAGCCTCGTCTTCGCCATCGATGTCGGCCACGGCCAGCTGCATCCCTCGCTGCAGGGGCATCCGAAGATCGTCTCCATGGAGGAGACCGACATCAGGAATTTCGAGGGCAAGCGCCTGCCGGCGCGGCCCGATGTCGTCGTGATCGACGTCAGCTTCATCTCGCTGAAGCTGGTGCTGCCGGTGGCGCTGTCGCTGGCGGCGGCGCCGATGCAACTGTTGGCGCTGATCAAGCCGCAATTCGAGGCGGCGCGCAAGCACGCCAAGCGCGGCGTCATCCGCAATGCGATGGTGCACCAGGAGATCTGCGACGATATCGCCGCCTTTGCCGCCTCGCTCGGCTGCACCGACATTCAGGTGTTCCCGTCATCGATCACCGGCGGCGACGGCAACATCGAATTCTTCCTCGGCGCGCGCCGTGGCTGAGCTCCTCACCATCGACCATGTCGGCCATCGCGGCGACGGCGTTGCGATCGACGGCGCGCAGTCGATTTTCGTGCCCTATACGCTGGCCGGCGAAACGGTCGAGGTCGACGACGTTCCGGGCAATCATCCCGACCGGCGGCGGCTGGTGCGGGTGACGCAGGAAAGCCCCGAGCGGATCACGCCGTTCTGCCCGCATTTCGGCGTCTGCGGCGGCTGTGCGATCCAGCACTGGAATGACACGCCCTACCGCGCCTGGAAACGCAACATCGTGGTCGAGACGTTGGCACAGGCAAAGGTCGCGGCCGAAGTCGCGCCGTTGCTCGACGCCCATGGCGCCGGCCGCCGCCGCATCACGCTGCACGGACGCATGGGCACCCATGAGGTGCTCAAGGTCGGCTTCGCTGCGGCCGGTTCGCACGACATCATCCCGGTCGACCGCTGTCCGATCCTCGATCCGGCGCTCGACGGCGCGCTCGAGGCAGCCTGGGCCACAGCCGAGCCGCTGATCTCGGTCGGCAAGCCGCTCGACATCCAGGTGACCGCGACCCTCAACGGCCTCGACATCGATGTACGCGGCTCCGGCGCGCTACCGACCAGCCTGATCACCACCCTGTCGCGGGTCGCGGAGAAGCACCGGCTGGCACGCTTGACACGGCATGGCGAGCTGGTGCTGCAGCGCAGCTCTCCCGAGGTTGCGATCGGAAAGGTGAAGGTCGTGCTGCCGCCGGGCTCGTTCCTGCAAGCGACCGCCAAGGGCGAGGAGACGCTTGCGGCGCTGGTTCGCGAGCATTGCGGACGCGCCAAACACATCGCCGATCTGTTTTGCGGGGTCGGCCCGTTTGCGCTCCGCCTCGCCGAGAAGGCGCGGGTCACGGCCTTCGACAGCGACGCCGACGCGATCACGGCACTGCAGAAGGCTGCGCAATCGACGTCGGGGCTGAAGCCGCTCAAGGCCGAGGCGCGCGACCTGTTCCGCCGCCCCCTGATGCCGCAGGAATTGCGCGACTACGACGCCGTCGTGTTCGATCCGCCCCGGCAAGGCGCGCAGGCGCTGGTCACCCAGCTTGCGGCGAGCAAGGTGCCGGTGGTCGTCGCGGTGTCCTGCAACGCCGCAACGTTTGCGCGCGACGCAAAAATCCTGATCGATGGCGGCTACAAGATCGCTAGCGTCACTCCGGTCGATCAGTTCCGCCACACCCCGCATGTCGAGCTGGTGGCGCGCTTTGCGCGCTGACTGACGTGACCGGGACAGAACCGTAGGATGGGTAGAGCGAAGCGAAACCCATCGCGGCGAATTGAAATTGATGGGTTTCGCTTCGCTCTACCCATCCTACGAGATCACGAATCGTCCTCACCGCCCCCAGCGATCCTGCCAGATCTTCTCGCCGATCGTGCAACTGACCCGCGGCTCCTTCTCGGCGGTCCGCACGATCGGGCGCTCGGGGGTGCGGCCCGCGACCTCGAGCAGCAGCTTGGTGCGGATCGCTTCCTTGAACTTCTCACGATCCTTGATCGACACCACGAAGGAGCCAGGGCCACCGATCACACAGTCCTCATAATAGTAGTCGAGATTTTCGATATCCATCGTCGAATAGGACGGCTCCTTCACCATGATCGGCAGGCCGTTGATGACGATGCCCTTGTCGAGCGCCGCGTCGCGCGCAGGCGTGATCGGCGTGCCGTTGTTGTTGGGGCCGTCGCCGGAAATATCGATCACGCGGCGCAGGCCGCGATGCGGATTCTCGTCGAACATCGGGATCGCGAAATAGATCGCGCCCGAGATCGAGGTGCGCGAGGCGCGGCGCACCGGCGTCTTCATGATCTCGGCGGAGACCGCGTCGGCGGATTCGGGGCCGTCGATCACCCGCCAGGGAATGATGACCTTCTGGTCGTTGGAGGCGGCCCATTCGAAATAGGTGATCGAAATCTTGCCGTTCGGGCCGGCCTTCAGCGCCTGCAGGAACTCCTTGGAAACGATCGCCTGCGCATAGCCCTCGCGCTGGATCGCGAGTTCGTCCATGTCCATCGAGTAGGAGACGTCGACCGCGATGATCAACTCGATGTCGACGCTCGGCGTGGATTCCTTTTCGGCCAGCCGGCCTGTCTGTGTTCCCGGGCCGGGGGCGGCAACACCGGCCACATCGCCGCTGGCCAACATGCCCGCGACAAGCACCGCTCCGATCGAGACATACCAGCGCATTGCGGCCCTCCCGTCGTGTCCTGTCATGGTGACACGCAAATCAGGCGGCGAAAAGCGCAGATATCATCTCTCCTTCACATTCAAGTTAGAGGTCTGCAAGTTAGAGGTCTGCAAGTTAGAGGTCTGCAAGTTAGAGGTCTGCAAGCTAGACGCTTGCGGATCACTTGCCGCGATTGCGGCAACGCGCGCCGTGCCGTTGCCGCAATGACGCCGTGCAAATCGAACGGTTCCAACACGCGCGGGAAGACGGTATTCTTACGGGCAATCGCGAGGGAGTGCGATGCCCGATACCGTCGTCAAACCGAAAACCAGGACAAAGACCAAGGTCGAGCGGCCGCGCCTGCACAAGGTGATCCTGGTCAACGACGACTACACGCCGCGCGAATTCGTCGTCACCGTGCTGAAGGGTGAATTCCGCATGACCGACGACCAGGCCTACAAGGTGATGCTGACGGCGCACCAGCGTGGCGTCTGCGTGGTCGCGGTGTTCACCAGGGATGTCGCCGAGACCAAGGCAACGCGCGCCACCGACGCCGGCCGCGCCAAGGGTTATCCGCTGCTGTTCACCACTGAGCCCGAGGAATAGCGCGCCAGCGCCAGATTGCCGCAGGCCTTGCCGCGAATTTTATCGATCGTAGCGACGCCTGCTTTAGGTATCGCATGGCACGAACGCGGCATGACCGTCGCACTGCGCCAACAGCTTTCACTGCGAAAGACCCGCCCGGAAACCTCGTTCGGGCCTTTTCGCCCGCTGCCCGGTCTGCCCTGGCTCGTCATCGCGGCGGCACTGCGGATCGTCGGCTATGGCAAGCCAGGCCTGATGCTGCCTGCACTGGTGCTGGCCGACGTTTGCGTGCTGCTCGCCTTCTTCGCAACGGCACGGGACTCGATCCAGGCCTCCGGAGGCCGATCATCGCTTGGTGAATTGACGCTGGCCGAGCAGACCGGACTGTCACTGTCGATCCTGTGGCGGATCGCGCTCGTGATGATCGTGGCTGCACTCGGGACCGCCGCGATCGGCTTCACATCGTTTGCACCGCACTTCCTGACGGGCCTCGACGGCATGGCCTTCGATCAGGCCACTCATCTCGGCCGGTTCTGGAGTGCCGCGATCGCAGCGCTGGTGCTGCTGATCATCGTCGATGCGGAAGGCAATGGCGGTCGCGTCGCGCTGTTTGCCGCCGTCAAGGACCTTGGGCGGCACGCTCTCTCGCTCGGCGCTGCCGTGCTCGTGCTGGGCGCGATCAACGTTGCGCTCGGCTACGGGCAGGGGTTGGTTCGCACCGCGATCTGGCACTTCTGGCAGACCTCGATGGTGGGCCAACCGATCAAGAGCCTGGTCTACGTCGTCTTCATCTTCGGCTTCGCGATGCTGCGGCTGTGGATCACGCTGTCGATCCTGACCTTCGGCCTGAAGCAGTCTTACGCGCGCGGCGGTTAGCTGGCCATCACCGCTCGGCCGGCCGCGCGAGCTGCGCCCGCTGGCTCAGCGCAATGTCGGCGACGACCGCCCCCATCACCAGCGCACCGCCGATCAGGGCGCGCGGCGACGGCACCTCGGCAAACGCCAGCCACACCCAGAACGGCATCAGCGGCGTTTCCAGCGTGGCGATCAGCGAGGCCTGCGCGGACGGCAGCAATCTGGAGCCGACCGTGAACAGGGTGAGGCCGAGACCGACCTGGCACGCGCCGAACATCGCGAGCACGCCGAGATCGGCGCCGGTGACCGCGCCGATGCCCTGCCCCAACGGCAAGCTCACGGCGCTGCCGAGAAAGTTCGAGAGCGCCGCGGCGGCGATCATCGGCGTCCTCTTGTGCCGCCGGATCACCACCGTCATCAGCGAAATCGCCAGCACCATCACGCAGGCAAGGCCGATGCCCCTGTAATCCGTGATGCCGCCGGCGCCGCTGACGGTGATCGCCACACCCGCGAGCGCGACAAGGCTTGCCAGCAATGTGCCGGGCCGCGCCCGCTCACCGAGCCAAAGCCGGGCGATCGCGGCCGCCGCAAACGGCTGCATCGCGATCAGAATGGCGACATTGGCGACGCTGGTCAGTTGCAGCGCCGGAATGAACGTCACCATGCCGAAGGTCGAGAGGCCGGCCACCAGCCATCCGCTCGCCGGCATCACGACGAGATCGCGCGCGCCGCGCCAGCCCTGCGTGGCGACCAGGAACAGCGCGATCGCGCCGCCACCGAACAGCCCGCGCCAGAACAGGATGGTCCAGGAATCGAAGGGCAGCAGCCTGGTGAAGAACGGCGCGGTGCTCCAGGCCGCCGCAGCCGCGACGACCAGCGCGATCCCGGTGCGATGCTGCGCGTGCACGTCAGTCACGTACGCTGCCCTTAGCTGGCAGCGGCGACCGGCGCCTCGTCGAACAGGCCGTAGACCCGTTCGGCCTTGGCAAATCCTGCGATCGGAAACTCGCCGAGATCGCTCCAGCCGCCGTCGTGAATGCCGGCGAAGCGCTCGGAAGCCACGACGGTGCGGCCGAGGCGGCCGGCGATCTTCTCGAGCCGTGCGGCGAGATTTACCGCAGGGCCTATGCAGGTGAAGTCGAGCCGGTTGCCGCCGCCGATATTGCCGTAGAGCACGCGCCCGAGATGCAGCGCGACGCCGAAGCGGAAGCGCTCGACGGCGTCGCCATTGGGGAATTGCAGCGCCTCGACCCCGGCGCGGGATGCGCGCGCCGCCTCCAGCACCCGCGAGCACACCTGCACCTCGTCGCCGAGATATTCGTCGACCGGGAACACCGCGAGCAGGCCGTCGCCCATGAACTTGAGCACCTCGCCGCCATGGTCGCGGATCGCGGTGACCTGACAATCGAAGTAGAGGTTGAGGATCTCCACGACGGTCTCCGCCGGCAAGCGGTCGGAAAGCGCGGTGAAGCCGCGCAGGTCGGACAGCCAGATCGCGGCATCCATCGTGTCGGCATGGCCGCGCCTGATCTGGCCGCCCATGATGCGCTCGCCGGCCCGGTTGCCGACGTAAGTGTCGAGCAACAGCGTTGCGGTGCGGCGCAGCGTGATGATCTCGATGTAGCGCGCCAGCGGGACAGTGATCGAGCGGATCGCGTCGAGTTGCTCCTCGGTGAAGCCGCCCGGCTGCCTGGTGGTCCAGCTCGAGGCATTGGTGAAGCCGTCGGTATAGACCAGCGGCACGGCGATGTAATCGGTGACGCCCTCCGCCTGCAAATCTACGACGATCGGAAAGCGCTTGCTGGCCGGATCGTCGAGCCGCGCGCGCACTTCAATGCCCTGCTTGAAGACGATCGACAGCGGGCTGACGGCAAATTCCGGGGTGTCCAGAATGTTGTGATCCACGGTGCCGGTTTCGACCTCGGCGCCGGGCTTCCAGAAGAAATGGCGGCCGTAGATCTCGGGGTGCAGCGTGCGTACGAAGACGCCGACGCGCCATAGCGGCAGCCCGGCCCGTACCAGGCGTTCGCAGCATTCCGCCATCATCTGCGGCGGGGTCGGCGCCGATCGCGCGCCGCCGATCATCCATTCGATGATGTCCCGAAGCTCCGACGCGTTCATGGCATTCCCCAAGCGAGCACCCGATCCGGTGATCTGCACTATACAGGGGATCAGCGCCCGGTCTGCCCGCGGTCGCGCAGAAAATGATCGGCCAGCACGCAGGCCATCATTGCCTCACCGACCGGCACCGCGCGGATGCCGACGCAGGGGTCGTGGCGGCCCTTGGTCAGGATGTCGGTATCGGCGCCTTTGCGGTCCACGGTCTGGCGCGTGGTCAGGATCGAGGACGTCGGCTTGACCGCAAAGCGCACCACCACCGGCTGGCCGGTCGAGATGCCGCCGAGCACGCCGCCGGCATGGTTGGACAGGAAACGCGTTCCGTTGTTGCCGGTCCGCATCTCGTCGGCGTTCTCCTCGCCTGTGAGTTCGGCGGCGCCGAAGCCGGCGCCGATCTCGACGCCTTTGACGGCGTTGATGCTCATCATCGCCGCAGCCAGATCGCTGTCGAGCTTGGCGTAGATCGGCGCGCCGAGCCCGGGCGGCACGCCCTCGGCGACGACCTCGATGACGGCGCCGATCGAGGAGCCGCTCTTTCTAATGCCGTCGAGATAGCTTTCGAAGAACGCCGCCTTGTCCTTGTCGGGACAGAAGAACGGGTTGTTGGCGATCTCGTCCCAGTCCCACTTCTCGCGGTCGATCTTGTGCGGCCCCATCTGCACAAGCGCGCCGCGGACCTTCACCTCGGGCAGGACTTTTCGCGCGATCGCGCCGGCCGCGACACGGGTCGCGGTCTCGCGCGCAGAGGAACGCCCGCCGCCGCGGTAGTCGCGCAGGCCGTATTTCGCCTCATAGGTGAAGTCGGCATGGCCGGGGCGGAACTTGTCCTTGATCTCGGAATAATCCTTCGAGCGCTGGTCGGTGTTCTCGATCAACAGCGCGATCGGCGTCCCGGTCGTGACCTGCACACCGCTTTCCGGATGCGCCATCACGCCGGACAGGATCTTCACCGCATCCGGCTCCTGGCGCTGGGTGGTGAAGCGCGACTGGCCGGGCCGGCGGCGGTCGAGGTCGTGCTGGATCTCCTCCACCGTCAGAGGGATCATCGGCGGACAGCCGTCCACCACGCAGCCGATCGCAACCCCATGGCTCTCGCCGAAGGTCGTGACGCGGAACATATGGCCGAAAGTATTGAAGGACATGGCGTGTCGTAACGCGCGCAGGCAGCGGGGTCAAACCTGAGACGTCATTCCGGGGCGATGCGAAGCATCGAGCCCGGAATCTCGCGATTCCGGGTTCGCTTCGCGCCCCGGAATGACGGGTGGGGACACCGCGCCCTTAACTATACTTCCGCAGGCCCGCCGCGCTGAACACGTAGACCGCGCCCTGCTCGATGGTGAGGTCGGCCGCGGAGGCCGTGGTCTCGAAGCCGAGCGCCACCATCAGCGCCCGCGCCGTGCCGCCATGGGCGACGGCGACCGTGTCCGACGTCACCGCGCGATACCACTCGGTCATCCGCGCCTGCACGTCGACATAGCTCTCGCCGCCCTCCGGCGACACCGTCCACTTCTCGGCCAGGCGGCGGGCATAGACGACGGGGTCGGCGGCCTGCGCCTCTGCCAACGTCGAGCCTTCCCACGTCCCGTAGGCGATCTCGCGCAGCCGCGCGTCGAGGGCGTAGTCGCCCTGCGGCAGGCCGAGCTCGGTGCGCACCAGCTCCATGGTCGCGCGCGCCCGGAGCAGCGGGCTTGCGACGAACGGCAGCGTCGCCTTGTCGCGGCCGTCGCGCGCCAGGAGATCGGCGAGGATGCGGCCGGCATGTGCCGCCTGGGCGCGGCCGCGCTCGTTGAGAGCAATATCCTGCACGCCCTGAAGCCGGCCTTCGGCGTTCCACGAGGTCTCGCCGTGGCGGATGTAGTAGATCGTTGGCACCGGCATTCGCTTCGAATTTTTCTGGCCCGGAGGTACACCAGCACTTTGGCTGGCGACAAGCCCAAATCGGCCGCAGCCGAGGCGCTATGCGCGGAGGTCGGCGCAAACCGGAATAGCCACGCCGTTAGGGTGTTATGTTGAGCAAGGCGGTTGCCGCCGAGACCATCGAAGACTGGGATGCATGACCGCGTTTCGTCAAAGTGTCGAGGCCATGATTCCAGCGCTCCGCCGCTATGCGCGGGCGCTGGTGCGTGACACGGATATCGCCGATGATTTGGTGCAGGACACGCTGGTGCGCGCGCTGCGCTCGGAGCGGCTGTTTCTCGGCGGCGACGTCAGGAGCTGGCTGTACACGATCCTGACCAATCTGAACAAGAACCGCAGGCGCTCGCTGGCGCGGCGGCCGGCCTTCATGCCGCTGCTCGACAACAATGCCGACGCCAGCGGCACCGAGGCCGAGGGACGCGATATCGAGCGCGCGCTGTCGACACTGGTCGAGGAGCAGCGCTCGGTGCTGCTGCTCGTGATGCTGGAGGGCATGAGCTACCGGGAGGTCGCCGATATCCAGGGCGTGCCGATCGGCACGGTGATGTCCCGCCTCGCCCGCGCGCGCGCCCATGTGCGGGCATCGATCGAGGGCCAGCGCCCAACGCTGAGGCGGGTGAAATGATAATGTGCGCGATGACAGGCGTTACGCATGCACGTCTTTCGAACAAGATTTGGCAGAGACCATTGATATGACCGACCCGAACATCCCCGTCACCGAAGACGAGCTGCATGCTTACGTCGACAACGAGCTGCCGGCCGAACGCCGCGGCGATGTCGAGGCATGGCTCGCCGCGCATCCCGACGACGCGGCGCGGGTGCAGTCGTGGCGCGCGATGGCCGAGACATTGCATGCGCGCTACGACACGGTGCTGGACGAGGCGGTGCCGAAGCGGCTCGAGCTCGAGCGGCTGGTGCGCCAGCCGCGCCGCTGGGTCTATGGCGCCGTGGCGGCGACGCTGATGGCCTTCATCGCCGGCGGCGGCGTCGGCTGGATCGCGCGCGGCGCCGCGGCGACGCCGTCGGCCTTCCAGAGCTTCACGCTCGATGCGCTGGATGCGCACCGGCTCTACGTGGTCGAGGTCCGTCATCCCGTCGAGGTGCCCGGCAGCGAGCGCGACCATCTGCAGCAATGGCTGACCAAGCGGTGCGGCTGGGATGTTCGCGCGCCCGACCTCACCGGGTTGAAGCTGGTCGGTGGCCGCCTGCTGCCGGGGCCGAGCGGGCCGGCGTCGTTCCTGATGTATGAGAGCACGTCCGGCGAGCGCTTCACGGTCTACACCGCCAAGGCGAAAACCGAGGCGACCCAGATGCGCTATGCCGTCCAAGGCAGCGACGGCGCGCTGTTCTGGGCCGATCGCGGCGTTGCCTATGTCGTCAGCGGCGGCACCGACCGCACGCGCCTGACCCAGGTCGCGCAGGCCGTCTACGATCAGATGGAGAAGAACGGCGGCTGATCTCCCGTAGATTTACGGGGAGATCAGCCGCCGATATTGTGCCGTTTCGAGCAAGTGAATCCAGCCTCACTCGGCGTCCCAATTCCGACATTGAAAATTTCGATTCGCGTCATGGACGCGTCTCATTGTCGTACCGGATGCTCACGCGAAGATGATCGGCGCCCGATCCGCCGATCGGCGCACGCGGCCTCGATTGGGGTTTTGTGTACCGCGCTGGTCCCCCTCTCGAGGCCGCACTCTTTCCGCATCCGATCTGCACGCCGCAGATTTGGACGTCGGACGGCCGGTCATCCATTGACGCCCTCACAATGGCTGCGTCTACCCCGATAGAGTCCGGGGTAGTGCAGTTTCGCGTCTCTTGCGTCTTTTGGGGCGCGCTCTCGGCGGTCAGCCGAGATCGCTGCGCGGATTGTAGGGATTTCGCTCTCGCCACGTCTGCATCAATGCCTCAAGCTCGGCATCGTTCCCGTCGGGAAGGATGATGCGGGTCGTGACATAGAGGTCGCCGACGGCGCCCGCCTTCGACAGCCCCTTGCCCCTGAGGCGGAAGGTACGGCCGCTCGAGGTGTTCTTCGGGATCGACAGTTCGACCGCGCTGCCGAGCGTCGGCACCCGGACCTTGCCGCCCAGCACCGCCTCGTAGAGGGTCACAGGCAGATCGATCCGCAGATCGTTGCCGTCGACCTTGAAGAACGGATGCGGCGCGATCGAGATCGTGATCAGGAGGTCGCCCGGCGGGTGACCTTGCGCGGTGTCGCCCTGCCCCTTCAGGCGGATCTGCTGGCCGGCGGTGACGCCGGGCGGAATCTTGACGTTGAGCTCACGGCCGGTCGGCAGGCGCACGCGCTTGTCGCCGCCCCTGACCGATTCCTCCAGCGACACGGTCATGGCGACCGAAAGATCGAGGTCGACGCCGACCCCGCCGCCTTCGAATTCAAACGGGCTCGCCCGCCCGCGCGCGCCACCGCCGCCACGCGCGGCGTTGCCGAACATGCTGTTGAGGATGTCCTCGAAGCTGCCGCCGCCCACGCCGCCGGGGCCGGGACCGCCGCGGAAGCTGTACTCGAAGCCGCCGGGACCGGCACGGCCGCTGGCGCCGCCGCCAGGGAATCCCTGGAAGCGCGGCTTGCCCTCGGCATCGATCTCGCCGCGGTCGAACTGCTTGCGCTTGTCCTCGTCGCCGACGATCTCGTTGGCCGTGTTGATCTCTGCAAAGCGGGCAGCCGCCTTCGGATCGTTCTTGTTGTTATCAGGGTGATGCTTCTTGGCGAGCTTGCGATAGGCGCTCTTGATCGTCGCAGCGCTGGCGCTCCGCTGCACCCCCAAGACCTCATAGGGGTCGCGCATCCGTCACGTCTCCTTCACGGGAAAATCAGTCCTGGGAACCCATCGGGCCCACTTTGTCCTTATGTGGGGACCCAGTGGCATTTTTGCAACTAGCTTGACGCCGGCATCGGCCGGGACTTTCAGGACTTGCTCTCAGGACTTGCTCCAAGGCTTCAGGCTATGAATTTGCCACCGGCCTTGTCCAGCCTTGCAGGCGGCGCCCTGCAGCCAGGTCTCGGTGGCTCCATTGACATAGCTGGCGAGGAAATCCCGGCACGTCTTGCCGTCCTCGTCCGAATAGGCCTGGGCCAGCGGCGTCACCGAGCCGCGCGCCCCGGTCTGGGGATTTTCCCAGGGCTGGCTGGAATCCTTGTCGCCCCTGGTCAGCACGTCGGAGGCGGCGTTGCGGGCAAAGGCGAGATCGCTATCGGTCGGCATCACTGCGCTGACCTGGGTCGGGTTGATCGAGCCCGTCACATCCTTGTCCATCTTGGCGAAAGCATCGGTGCGCGACAGGCTGCAGCCGCTGGCGCCGACGCCGATCAGGATCAAGGTCACCACCGCGCCCGCGGGGTGGATCGCCGATAGGCCAACGCGCCCCCATGCCCTATATAGGGCTAGAAACGCGCTCTCGGACGCGGGCGAATGCAAATCGGGACTCCTGACATGACCGACACGACCTCCATCAAACACCCGACACCGTTAACATCGGGTGATTTCACCGCGGCGGAGGAGCCGTTCGCCCTGTTCGGCGAATGGTTTGCGGAAGCGGTCAAGTCCGAGCCGAACGATCCGAACGCGATGGCGCTCGCAACCGTCGATGCCGACGGGCTGCCCGACGTGCGGATGGTGCTGATGAAGGGCTTCGATGCCGACGGCTTCGTGTTCTACAGCCACATTGCCAGCGCCAAGGGCAGCGAATTGGCCGCAAACCCCAAGGCCGCTTTACTGTTTCACTGGAAATCGCTGCGCCGTCAGGTGCGCATCCGCGGGGCGGTAACGCCGGTGACGGACGCCGAGGCCGACGCCTATTTCGCCACGCGGCCGAAGCAGGCGCAGATCGGCGCCTGGGCCAGCAAGCAATCGCAGCCGCTGGAGAGCCGCTTCGCCTTCGAGCAGGCGATCGCCAAGGCCGGCGCGAAATACGTCATCGGCGAGGTGCCGCGTCCGCCGGGCTGGAGCGGCTGGCGGATCACGCCGCAGCGCTTCGAGTTCTGGCACGACCGCCCGTTCCGCCTGCACGACCGCATCGAATTCCGCCGTGACGGCGCCGGCAGCGCCTGGTCGAAGGTGCGGCTCTATCCGTGACGACGACAGCTCAAAAGACGACAACCTGAAAGACACCATGTCCCCTCCTTCCAACGCGCCGCGCCGTACCCTGCTCCTGACCGGTGCCAGCCGCGGCATCGGTCACGCCACCGCGATCCGGTTTGCTTCCGCCGGCTGGCGCGTCATCACCTGCTCGCGGCATGCATTTCCGGAAGTCTGCCCCTGGGGCGCTGGACCGGAAGATCATATCGAGGTCGATTTCGGCGACCATGACGACACGGTTCGCGCCATCAGCGAGATTCGCAAACGGTTGGTGAACGACGAGTTGCACGCGCTCGTCAACAACGCCGCGATCTCGCCAAAGGGTGCGGCCGGCGCGCGGCTCGGGACCATGGACACCGATATCGAGACGTGGCTGCACGTGTTCCGCGTCAACTTCTTCGCGCCCATCATGCTGGCCCGCGGGCTGATCGACGAGCTCAGGCACGCCAAGGGCGCGGTGGTGAACGTCACCTCGATCGCCGGCTCGCGCGTGCATCCGTTCGCCGGCGTTGCCTATGCGACCTCGAAAGCCGCGCTGGCGTCACTGACGCGGGAAATGGCATCCGACTTCGGCCGCGTCGGCGTGCGCGTCAATTCGATCGCACCGGGCGAGATCGATACTTCGATCCTGTCGCCAGGCACCGAGAAGATCGTCGACCAGCAAATCCCGATGCATCGCCTCGGCACTCCGGACGAGGTCGCCAAGATCATCTACGTGCTGTGCACGGAAACCAGCTCCTACGTGAACGGCGCCGAGATCCACATCAACGGTGGCCAGCACGTCTGAGCTGTGGCTTGGATGTTGTTTCGGGGAAGGAAGCGAGAGGTTCGAGGCGATCCCGGCCGCCGCCGCGGCCGTCACGTTGGGATTGCTTCGATTGCAGGCGTAACGACGCAGACGAGGCTTCTGCCTCCAAAAGGCCTCAGCCTCTAGTCCGCATAAAACCGGCGAGACTTCTTCTCAATCGGCTGCAGCGCGATGTCGTTCAACGCGCTGGAGCAATCGTCTTCGTCCTCGCCATCAAGCAACGCAGCGCCACAATAGCGGCAAAGTCTCGGCGAGATCGCCTGCACCTTGCCTGCTGCGCGGTCGTGTTGATAGCGCGCAAAGTCGATGACGTTACGCCGTGGCGTTATGATCTTCTGAACCATTGCTGTCCTCCGGCTTCGAGGCGGGCGTTATCGCAGACAAGTTTCGCCCAAACGTTCAGCGCAACACTCAAATTTTAGCAGAGGAAATAAGGCAGAAAGCGCGTCCCAAAACGCGACGTGTGGAACCAGCGCTACAGCCACTTTTTCCACTTGAAGATCCAGTACGGCACGATCGCCGCGATCAGCATCAGCACCAGCGCGAACGGATAGCCGTGCGTCCATTCGAGTTCCGGCATGATCTTGAAATTCATGCCGTAGACCGAGGCAATCAGCGTCGGCGGCATCAGCACCACCGCCATCACCGAGAACAGCTTGATGATGTTGTTCTGTTCCAGATTGACCACGCCGAGCATGGCGTCGAGCACGAAGGTGATCTTGTTGGAGAGATAGGAAGCGTGGTCGGTCAGTGAGGCCACGTCACGCTGCATGGTCTTGAGCTGCTCGCGCATGTCCTTGGACCATTTCACCCCTTCCACGATCGCCGAAAGGAACGTGACGAGGCGGCCGATCGAGACCAGGCTTTCGCGGACCTTCGAGGTCAGGTCGCCCTTGCGGCCGATCGCGATCAGGATCTGCGAATATCGCTTGGCGTGGCCGTGGCGCTCGGCCTCCGGCTCGAAGATCTCGTGGGAGACCTGGTCGATGTCGGCCCCGCAGCGCTCCAGGATGTCGGCGCAACGGTCGATCACCGCATCCAGCAGTTCCATCAGCACCTGCTCCCCGGTGATGCCGGGGGAACAGGCCCGAGCCAGCTTGTTCTCGACCAGCGCGAACGGCTTCGGCAGGTCGTAGCGCACCGTAACCAGCCGATGGCCGGTCAGGATGAAGGTGACCGCCGTGGTGCGCGGCATATCGGTGTCAGACTGGCACATCAGCGTCGCGGTCATGTAGCGCGCGCTGTTCTCGATATAGAGCCGGCTGGAGATCTCGATCTCCTGCATGTCTTCCCGGGTCGGAACCGCGATCCCCGCGAGCTTCTCGACCGCCCGGTCCTCCTCGACGGTCGGGTTCACCAGGTCGACCCAGACCGCCGCCTCCGGCAGCGCGCCGATGTCGGTGGCGGCGGCCTTCTTGAGGGAAAAGTCGGAGGGAACGAACACCGACAGCATCACGGACTCCACGAAACAGGGCTGGCAAGACCCGTCGATCTAGCGCGATTCTGGCTGGCGCTTCATGACCGGGCGATTAACCGGACATCCACCTTTGTGGCCGCCAAGCGGCAGTGAATGTGACGTTGAAGCAGCTTCGATTGAACAACCGTTGCCTGTTTGCACAAAAACTGGCCGCACACCAGAAGACTTGCGGCAAAAAAGCCACAGACGACGTCCCGCGATGCGGGAAAGGCATCTAAACTCTGGGAATAATGGCACGTTTCGGCAATAATGCCCTTCATGGAATCGTGGCGTTTGGGGCGTAATGTTGGCGCTTTCGGGCGCGGATTTTCGATTGGAATGTAATCATGTCGTCGTTCAAAGTTACCTTCGGGATCCTGGCCGCGGGCCTGATGTTGTCGGGCTGCATGCAGGCCACGACCTATGAGGCAACCAACACGGCCGCCTTCAAGCCGCGTGACAAGGAACTGCTGGCCAAGACCACCTATGTCAAGACGCCGGTGGCTGAACCGTTCCGCCGCGCCATCGTCGAGTACCACCGCAAGGAAGCCCCCGGCTCGATCGTGGTCGATTCCGACAACCATTACCTCTATTACGTGCTGAACGACGGCAAGGCGATCCGCTACGGCATCACCGTCGGCGAAGAAGCCATGGCCTGGTCCGGCATTGCCAAGGTCGGCAGTATGACCGAATGGCCGGCCTGGCATCCCACCCCCGGCGAAATCTCGCGCCTCGGCGTTCCGACTTTCGTGGCGCCCGGCCCGGACAATCCGATGGGCTCGCGCGCGATGTATCTCTACTCGGGCGGCAAGGACACGCTGTTCCGCATCCACGGCACCAACCAGCCGGAATACATCGGCTCGTCGATCTCTTCGGGCTGCATCCGCATGACCAACGAGGACGTCATCGACCTCTACAACCGCGTCAAGCTCGGCACCATCGTCGTGGTGCTGGAGCCGAAGCACGGCGACTCGCCCTACAAGCCGCAGATGGCGCTGCAGGGCGCCGGCGGCACGACCTACTGATCCCAATCACGTCGCAATCGCGATCAAAGGCGCCGGCTTTGCCGGCGCTTTTTTGTTGGCTGCGGCTTGGTCTCGGCAGCACCCCCGGGCGCGGCCGCATCATCCGATTTCGCCGCATCCGGCTCATCGGCCTTGCCGCGGTCGGCTTTGGATCCGTCGGTCCTGGATGAGTCCGGCTTGGACGCGTCCGATTTGGCGGCGACCTCGCGCGGCGGCGCCTCTTCGGGGCGCTCGGCCGGCAACAGCGGCGCGACATGCGGCAGCGGGTCGTACACGTTCCACTGGCAGATCCGGTAATTGTTGCGGCGCTCGATCAGGTCGAGATGGACGTGGTCCTCGTGGTACCAGTCCGAGCCCGGGCCGAGCACGGTGGAGAAGCGGCCGCAGACCGAATGCAGCAGGGTCTCGCGCAGATCGCGCGGCACGCTGCGGTCGGTCAGCGAAATCGACTTGCCGTTGGCGAGACCGAAGGCGCGCACGTCGAGCGCGTTGGCGCGGCCATGTTCGGAGAGTTGTGCGCCGGCGACGCGATTGCGGCCGCGGCACTCGAACGAGTCGAAATTGTCGAGATTGCTGATCCCTCCGCCGAGGCTCTGCGCCAGCGGCGCGATATCGGTACGGACCCAGTCGGCGACTGCACTTGCCATCTTGCAGCGGAGGATCGCCGCGGGCTTGACCGCGACCTTGTGCTTGTCCGGAAGCACGATGGCCTCGAGCCGCACCAGATCCTCGCCGCCGCAGCCGCCGGCGCCGTGGATATCCGGAATGCTCGGCGCGATCGCGATCTCCTCGGTGAGGGCCTGCCGGCAGGCCGAGAGCTGCGGCGTGGGCGGCTCGGCGGGCTTCGCTGCTTCGGCTGGCTTGGCCGTCTCGCCGGGCCCGGCAGCCTCAGCAGGCGCGGCCTGTGGCGGTGCCGCAGCCGCCGGCGGCTCGGGCTCCGCGGCCGCAGGCGCGTCAGCTGCTGCCGGCGCCTCCGCGGGGCGTGGCTTCGGCAGCGGCACCGCTGAGCGGCGGACCGCCTTGTGCGCCCCGTGCGATCGGGTGCCAAACAGATCGTCCCAGGGAAAGCCAGGCGCTCCGCGGGCGGCCTGCGCGGTCCCCGCTTGCATGCCAAGGCAAAGCAGCGCGGCGGCAGCGGTAACCATTGCCGAGCCCCCGCGACGAAACGCGCCATCGGGCCATTTTCGGCTTGCTTTCTCCGCGCTACAGTTCATGTCAGTTCCGTGATTTTACCGCCGGCCGTCCAAGATGCCGGCGGATCATGCGTGAGGATCGAGGAGGGATTTGCGTATGCTTGGCTTGATGCAAGATTGGCCTTTGCTGTGTCACAAGATTATTGAGCATGCCGCCAAATATCACGGCACGCAGGAAGTCGTGACCCGGTCGGTCGAAGGCCCCATTCATCGCACCACCTACGCCCAAATCCACGCCCGCGCGCTGAAGGTCTCGCAGAGCCTCGAACGCGACGGCATCAAGCTCGGCGACCGCATCGCCACTATCGCCTGGAACACCTGGCGCCACCTCGAGGTCTGGTACGGCATCATGGGGATCGGCGCGATCTGCCATACGGTCAATCCACGACTGTTTCCGGAACAGATCGCCTGGATCGTCAACCACGCCCAGGACCGCATCGTCATCACCGACCTCACCTTCGTTCCGGTGCTGGAGAAGATCGCCAGCCAGCTGCCGAGCGTCGAGCGCTACGTGGTGCTGACCGACAAGGCGCACATGCCGCAGACCACGCTGAAGAACGCGGTCGCCTACGAGGACTGGATCGCGGCATCCGACGGCAAGTTCGCGTGGAAGACCTTCGACGAGAACACCGCCGCGGCGATGTGCTACACCTCCGGCACGACGGGCGATCCCAAGGGTGTGCTCTATTCGCACCGGTCCAACGTGTTGCACGCGCTGATGGCCAACTCGAAGGACGCGCTCGGCACCTCCGCGTCGGACACAATGCTTCCGGTCGTCCCCTTGTTCCATGCCAACAGCTGGGGCATCGCCTTCTCCGCGCCATCGATGGGCACCAAGCTGGTGATGCCGGGCCCGAAGCTCGACGGCGCCTCGGTGTACGAGCTGCTGTCGACCGAGAAGGTCACCCATACCGCGGGTGTCCCGACGGTGTGGCTGATGCTGCTGCAATACATGGCCGCCAACAATTTCAAGCTGCCGGATCTGCAGATGGTGATCTGCGGCGGCTCGGCGATGCCGCGCTCGATGATCAAGGCGTTCCTCGACATGGGCAGCCAGGTGCGCCACGCCTGGGGCATGACCGAGATGAGCCCGCTCGGCACGCTGGCCACGCTGAAGCCGCCATTCAACG
Organism: Bradyrhizobium sp. 41S5; assembly: GCF_011516665.3. Taxonomy (NCBI): domain Bacteria; kingdom Pseudomonadati; phylum Pseudomonadota; class Alphaproteobacteria; order Hyphomicrobiales; family Nitrobacteraceae; genus Bradyrhizobium; species Bradyrhizobium sp. 41S5. The sequence goes on from NZ_CP083721.1 coordinate 6,351,213, forward strand.
CGCGCACCGGCGAGGAGCGGCTCGACATCCTGCAGACCCAGGGCTATCCGCCGTTCGGCGTCGAGATGAAGATCACCGACGACGCCGGCAAGGAGCTGCCGTGGGACGGCAAGACCTTCGGCCGTCTCAAGGTCTCCGGCCCCGCGATCGCGAAGGCCTACTTCCGGGTCGATGCCAACATCCTCGACGACGCAGGCTTTTTCGACACCGGCGACGTCTCGACGATGGACGAGCACGGCTACATGCGGATCACCGACCGCTCCAAGGACGTGATCAAGTCCGGCGGCGAATGGATCTCCTCGATCGATCTCGAGAACCTCGCGGTCGGCCACCCCGCGGTGGCGGAAGCCGCCGTGATCGGCGTCCATCACCCCAAATGGGATGAGCGGCCGCTGCTGATCGTGCAGCTCAAGCAGGGCGAGAGCGCCACGAGCGAGGACATCCTGAAGTTCATGGACGGCAAGATCGCCAAATGGTGGATGCCCGACGACGTCGTCTTCGTCGACGGCATTCCCCACACCGCGACCGGCAAGATCCTGAAGACGGCACTGCGCGACCAGTTCAAGGATTACACCTTCCCGACGGCGGCGGCTTGACGCTTTACCCTCCCCTGGAGGGGAGGGTCGGCTCACAGCGAGCAAAGCGAGATGTGAGGCGGGGTGGGGTGATCTCTCCACTCGGGCAGCGCCCGATATAAGAGACCTTCACCCCACCTCGGTTCGCATTTCATGCGAACCGATCCTCCCCCCTCCAGGGGAGGATAGGAATGTCCCAAATCCCTTGAATTCGCCGCAGGTCCGTGGTCTCACACGATCATTGGCGGCGGCTGAGGTCGCCGGGGCAATCCTAACCGGCAGATTATTCGACGATGGCGCGCAGGTTTTCCGCTCCCTACCAGCAGGAGCCCGTGTCCGGTCTCGCCACCTGGTCGCGCAACCTCGCCATCTTCTCCGTCGTCGCGGTGGTGGTCTCGATCATTATCGTCCGGTTCGGGTTCCTGGAGGTCAAGCCGGCGCTGGCGACCTTCTTCGGCGCGCTGGGCCTGGCCGGCCTGTCGATCCTGCTCGGGCTGGCCGCCTTCGCCGCGATCTGGCAGAACGGCACCCGCGGCATGGGCCGGATCCTGCTCGCGTTCCTGATCGACGCCGCGATCCTCGGCTACCCGGCCTATCTCACCTATCAGTACCGCAAGCTGCCGCGGATCTACGACGTCACCACCGACGCGATCGACCCGCCGAAATTCGAGGCGCTGGCGCGGCTGCGCACCGGCGAAGGCACCAACCCGGCCGCCTATGCCGGCCTCTATTCGGCCGAGAAGCAGCGCGCCGCCTATCCCGATATCGAAACCGTCGAATTGGAAACCCCGGTCGACCGTGCCTATGAGATGACCTTGCGGCTGGTGAACCGCCGCAAATGGCTCGTCATCGACGCACGCGCGCCGCAGCCGCCGCGCCGGATCGGCCGCATCGAGGCGGTGGCACGCACGCCGATCATGGGTTTCCGCGAGGACGTCTCGATCCGGGTCACGCCCGACGACGAGGACTCGCGCGTCGATATCCGCTCCGCCTCGCGCTATTTCGACGCCGATCTCGGCAGCAACGCCGCGCGGGTCAAGAAGCTGATCGAGGACCTCAACACCGCCGCCGACAACGAAAACGCCAAGCCGGCGAAGAAGGCGGCGCCCGTCGCGCCGAAGGCGCCGCCGGCGAAGACCGTGAAGAAATAATCTCCCCCGTCATTCCGGGGCGCGCGCAGCGCGAGCCACGGAATGACGAACTAAAGCATGACCCGGAAAAGTGCGAAGCGGTTTTCCGAAAGGATCATGCTCAAACTAAGAGCTAAAGCGCGATGACGATTCAACCTGATCTCATCGCGCTTTAAGCCATCCGGTACGTGCCGCCGATCACGGGATCGCCATCCGTCGACACGATGCCGCGCGCGACCAGATCCTCCAGATGCGCCAGCACCGAATAGCCGGCGGCATTGGCGAGGCGCGGGTCGAGCCCGATATAGATCGCCCGCACCATGGTCGGGATATCGGCCTCACCCTTGCCGAGGCGATGCAGGATCGACGCCTCGCGCGCCCGGCGATGCCGCGCCAGGAAACGGACATAGCGCGGGCCTTCCGGAATCTCCGGGCCGTGGCCGGAGAAATAGAGCTGCTCGGGGCGCTGTCCCAGTTGCTCGAGCGAGGCCATATAGTCGATCATCGAACCGTCCGGCGGCGCCACGATCGAGGTCGACCAGCCCATCACATGGTCGCCGACGAAATTGATGCTGCGCTCGGCCCAGGCAAACGCCAGGTGATTGGCGGTGTGGCCGGGGGTCGCGACCGCCTCCAGCGCGAAGCCACTGCCCTCGATCACGTCGCCGTGCTTGACCTCGATGTCGGGCCGGAAATCGCGGTCGGCGCCGGATTCCGGATTGTGCTTCTCGCTCTCGAAGCGCGGGCGCGAGGCGCGGTGCGGCCCCTCGGCATAGACAGGCGCGCCGGTCGCAGCCTTGATCCGCGGCGTGTTCGGCGAATGATCGCGATGGGTATGGGTGACCAGGATATGCGTCACGGTCTCGCCCTTGACCGCATCGAGCAGCGCTTTCGCATGCGCCTCATCGTCGGGACCGGGATCGATGATCGCGACCTTGCCCTGTCCCACGATGTAGCTGACCGTGCCGGTGAAGGTGAACGGGCTCGGATTGTTGCAGAGGACGCGGCGCACGCCGGGCCGGACCTGTTCGACTACGCCGGGCTTCAGCGGAAAATCGCGGTTGAACGGGATGTCGTCGTTGTCGGCCATGGCTTTTGTCCGTGATGTCCGGATTCTCTTTGACCTCGTCATGCCCGGGCTTGTCCCGGGCATCCACGTCTTCCTTTGCGAGCCCCAAGACGTGGATGCCCGCGACAAGCGCGGCCATGACGACGTTTGGGTGGGCGCCGCTTTACGAGAACGCCTGGATGCCGGTGATCGCGCGGCCGAGGATCAGCGCGTGGACGTCGTGCGTGCCCTCATAGGTGTTGACAGTCTCGAGGTTCGCGGCGTGACGCATCACATGATACTCGATCTGGATGCCGTTGCCGCCATGCATGTCGCGCGCCATGCGGGCGATGTCGAGCGACTTGCCGCAATTGTTGCGCTTGACGATCGAGATCATCTCGGGCGCCATCTTGCCCTCGTCCATCAGGCGGCCGACGCGCAACGAGGCCTGCAGGCCGAGCGCGATCTCGGTCTCCATGTCGGCGAGCTTCTTCTGCACCAGCTGGGTGGCGGCGAGCGGCCGGCCGAACTGCTTGCGGTCGAGCGTGTATTGGCGCGCGCGGTGCATGCAGTCCTCGGCGGCGCCGAGCGCGCCCCAGGAGATGCCGTAGCGGGCGCGGTTGAGGCAGCCGAACGGGCCCTTGAGGCCGGAGACGTTGGGCAGCAGCGCGCTTTCCGGCACCACGACGTTGTCGAGTACGATCTCGCCGGTGATTGAGGCGCGCAGCGAAAGCTTGCCGCCGATCTTCGGCGCCGACAGGCCCTTCATGCCCTTCTCCAGGATGAAGCCGCGGATCTGGTTGTCATGCGCGGCCGACTTGGCCCACACCACGAACACGTCGGCGATCGGCGCGTTCGAGATCCACATCTTGGCGCCGTTCAGCTTGTAGCCGTCGGCCACCTTCTCGGCGCGGGTCTTCATGCCCCCGGGATCGGAACCGGCGTCCGGCTCGGTCAGGCCGAAGCAGCCGACCCATTCGCCGGTCGCGAGCTTGGGGAGATATTTCTTGCGCTGGTTTTCGTCGCCATAGGCGTAGATCGGATACATCACCAGCGACGACTGCACCGAGTTCATCGAGCGATAACCGGAGTCGACGCGCTCGATCTCGCGCGCCACCAGGCCATAGGCCACGTAGCTCGCATTGGCGCAGCCATATTCCTCGGGCAGCGTCACGCCGATCAGGCCGAGCTCGCCCATCTCGTTGAAGATCTCGCGATCGGTCTTCTCTTCCAGATAGGCCTTGGTGACCCGCGGCAACAGCTTGTCCTGCGCATAGGCCCGCGCGGTGTCGCGGATCAGGCGCTCGTCTTCGGTGAGCTGGTCGTCGAGCAGGAACGGATCATCCCACTGGAAGCTGGCGGCAGCCGGCTTGTCCTTGGCCTGGGGGCGCACGCTCATGAAACATCCTTTCGCATCGTCACTCGGAAATTGGCGGATAAATTAAAGCGCTATGCTGCGAAGCGCAATTGAATTGGGCGTATGTCGCGCCCGGGGCGATGCGCACGCATCGCGCCCGGAATGACCCGCGTCAGCACTCCAGCCGCTCGTTCGACACGATCTCGATGCCGAAACCGGACAAACCCTTGTAGTCGTGCACCGAAGAGGTCAGGTGCCGGATCGAGGTGATGCCGAGATCGCGCAGGATCTGTGCGCCGACGCCGACCTCGCGCCACTGCTTGTTGCGATCGGCCTCCGCCGATTTCTGCTCGCTCACCGGCTGGACCGGAACTCCGGCGGCACCATCCCGCAGATAGACCAGCACGCCGCGGCCGGCAGCCTTGAAATGCCGCAACACGGCTTCCATCCGCGCCGGACCCGTGAAGAGGTCCGTCACGATATTGGGCTTGTGCAGCCGGGTCAGCACGTCCCGGCCATCGCCGATGCCGTTATAGACGAAGGCCGCATGCATGATCTCGTCGAACGGCGAGCGATAGGCATAGCCCTGCAAGGGGCCGATCGGGCTTTCGGTGGTGAAGGTCGCGACGCGCTCGATCAGCTTCTCGCGCGCCTGGCGATAGGCGATCATGTCCGCGATCGTGACATGCTTCAGCTTGTGGGCGGCGGCGAATTTCGCGACCTGCTCGCCCTTCATCACGGTTCCATCGTCGTTCATCAGCTCGCTGATGACGCCGACCGGCGGCAGGCCTGAGAGCCGGCACAGATCGACCGCGGCCTCGGTGTGGCCGGAGCGCAGCAGCACGCCGCCGTCGCGCGCGATCAGCGGGAAGATGTGGCCAGGGCGCGCGAAATCGTTGGCGCCGGCATTGGGATTGGCGAGCGCGCGGCAGCAGGAGGCGCGTTCGTCGGCGGAGATGCCGGTGCCGCCATCGGGCTTGTAGTCGATCGAGACGGTGAAGGCCGTGGTGTGGTTGGACTCATTATGCGCCACCATCGGGTCGAGCCGCAGCCGGCGGGCGTCCTCGGTGGTGATCGGCGCGCACACGATGCCGGAGGTGTGGCGGATGATGAAGGCCATCTTTTCCGCCGTGCAGAACGACGCCGCGACGATCAAATCGCCCTCGCCTTCCCGATCGTCATCGTCGGTGACGACGACGAGTTCACCCTTCGCAAAGGCTTGCAGCACTTCCTGGATCGTATCGGCCATTGTCCTGACATCTCGCTTTATGCAGGCAGTGGATTAGCCGGGTTCCGATGTCAGCGCCAGTATCATTATGCAACCCGCCATGCGTCCGGCAGGCATACCAGGCGGTGGCGGGCACCGTGGCCCCTTTGCTTGAGCATGATCTTGTCGGAAAACCGGTCTCCACTTTTCCGGATCATGCTCGCTTACGGCAGCACCTCGCGGCGGCCGCTGAGCTGGGCGTCGAGCTCGGCGCGCTTGTCGTCGAGCAAGCCGGCGTCGGCGGCCTCTATCACCGAATAAAGCTCGCCGGCGTCGCTGAGCCGGGTCACCGTCACGTAGTCGGCGCCGGCGGCGTAGAGATCGTCGACACCGGTCAGGAGATCGGCGGTGGCAACAACCTTCGCGGTCGGATTCAGGGCGCGGACGTGGCGCACCAGCTTCTCATTGTCGGCGCCGACCAAAAGGAAATCCGGCACGCTCAGGATGATGATCTCGGCCTTGCCGATGCCGGCATGAACCAGCGTATCGACGTTGCTGATGTCGCCATAGATCACGTGCATGCCGCGGTCGGTCAGCGTGCGGAACACCAGCGGATTGAAGTCGATGACGCTGATCTGCTCGAGCAGCGACTGGTTCTGCCGCTCGATCTGGCTGATCAGCGCGCTCGCGGCACGGAAGAAGCCGAGGATCACGATGCGTCGGATTTCGCCATGCCCACCCTCTTGGCCACCCTCCTGCCCGGCCTCGCCGCCGGCCTCGCGTCGATGGTCGAGATCACGCAGCCCGATCCGCTTCAACGGACCGATCAGGCCGCGCACGATCTGATCGCTGCGGGCCATCGCGAAGGTCGAGAGCACCGCCAGCACCACGAAAGCGAACGAGACTGCATTCGCGGTCTCGGTCCCGATGTGGTTGGCGGCAACGCCGGTCTGGATCACCACCAGCGAGAACTCGGAAATCTGCGCCAGATTGATCGCCGGCAGCAGGCTGGCGCGCAGGCCCTGCTTCATCAGATAGAGCGGCGTGAACGTCGTGACCATGCGGCTCGCCACCGTGAAGGCCGCGATGACCAGCGCAAGCCAGATCACCTGTAAGCCCGGGATCGGGATCGTCATGCCGAGCGCGACGAAGAACAGCGTGATGAAGAAATCCCGCAGCGTCGTGACCTTGGCGGTGACGTCGAGCGCGTAGGGAAAGGTCGAGATCGAGACGCCGGCGACCAGCGAGCCCATCTCGCGCGACAGGTGCAGCCGCTCGGCGATCTCGCCGATCAGGAAGCACCAGGCGAGCGCGCCGAGCAGCACCAGCTCGGGCCGGCGCGCGATCTGGTGGAACAGCCGCGGCAGCACGTAGCGGCTCAGCACCAGCGCGGTCGCGACCAGCACCGCGACGCGGGCGATCGACAGCAGCACGACGCCGATCTGCAGATTGTCCAGGCTCGGCTGCACGGCCAGGAACAGGATCGCGAAGATGTCCTGCAGCACCAGCACACCGAGCGTGATGCGGCCCGGCAGCGTGTCCAGCTCGCGCTTCTCGTAGAGCACCTTGACGATGATGACGGTCGAGGACAGCGCGCAGGCGACGCAGAGATAGACCGCATCGAACTTGCCGCCGCCGATCGCAAGCCCGATCCCGGCAAAGAACGCCACGCCGATCAGGCAGCCGCCGATCAGCTCGCCGGCGCCGGCGAACAGGATGACCTTGCCGGCGCGGATGATCTTCTTGAGGTCGATTTCCAGCCCGATCATGAACAGCATGAAGATCAGGCCGAGCTCGGAGATGACGCTGATCGATTCCTGGGACTTGACCCAGCCCATGCCGAATGGACCAATGAAAAAGCCGGCGATAAGGTAGGCCAGTATCAGCGGTTGCCGGGAGAAATGGGCGAGCAGCCCAATCCCCCAGGCAAACAGGATACAGAGCGTGATATCGCGAATGAGTTCATGCATGCGTCAAAGACTTCCTGTTGCCGCAACCTAGAGGGCCGGGCGTGAGGATCAACCGAGCAATGTGTCACATCCGCGCAGGCGGCATTTTTCTGGCAGTTTTGCTCTGCCTGCTCACCGTGCGCATGACGGAGGCGCTAGCACAATCCTCGGCAAGTATTGAACAAAATTTTGCGAACTCACTAACGGCGGTGCCATCGGAAGGCCTCACGGCCTCCGGTGCATTCTACGTGCCGGTGTATTCCAGCGTGTCGATGAGCCAGGGCAAGCTCAGGGCCGATTTCTCAGTGACGCTGAGCGTGCACAACGCCTCGGAGACGAGGCCCCTGGTGCTGAAGCGGATCGCTTATTTTGACACATCAGGCAAGATGGTGGAGAGCTACCTCAAATCGCCGGTTGCGCTAAAACCGTTTGCGACCGTCGAGGTCTCAATCGCCACGACCGATACCCGCGGCGGCACCGGCGCGAATTTCGTGGTCGATTGGGCGGCCGCCGGCGAGATCGCGGAACCGGCAGTCGAGGCATTGATGGTCGGCAGCGTCGGCGCCGGGCACTATGCCTTCATCAGCCATGGTCGCCCGATCCGGCTGATCGGCAAGAACTGACTTCATGGAAGGCCCTTTGCCACGGGCCTTCTCAACGACAACAACACGGAGCGAAACGTCCATGTCCACCTCAGCCCAGTTCGACTTTGCACCGCTTCTTCCGGCCGGCCTGCCTGCGCCGGCCGCGCGGTGGACCGGGCTCGCCAAATACAGCTTCGTCGGCGGCAACAACGATCCCGACCAGGTCCCGGTCGACGGGCTGATCGAGGCGGTCAATGCCGTGCTGAAGCGCGAGGGCAGGAGTCTCGCGACCTACAACCTCGCGCACGGGCCGCAGGGCTATCTGCCGTTGCGCCAGTTCCTCACCGAGAAGCTGAAGCGCGATGCCGGCATTGCCTGCACGCCGGACGAGATCATGATCGTCTCCGGTTCGCTGCAGGCGCTTGACCTCGTCAATCACACGCTGCTCGCCAAGGGCGATACGGTGCTGATCGAGCAGGAGACCTATCAGGGCTCGCTGAACCGGCTGACCCGGCTCGGCGTCAACGCGGTCGGCATTCCCCTCGATGGCGACGGCATCCGGATCGATGCGCTGGCCGCAGCGCTCGCCGATCACAAGCGGCGCGGCATCATGCCGAAATACATCTACACCATTCCGACCGTGCAGAACCCGACCGGCTCGATCCTCCCCGAGAGCCGTCGCGCCGAGATGCTGAAGCTGTCCAGAGAATACGGCGTGCCGATCTTCGAGGACGATTGCTATGCCGATCTGATCTGGAACGGCGAACGGCCGCCCGCGATCTATGCCATGAGCCAGCATGGCGGCGTGATCCATATCGGCTCGTTCTCGAAGTCGATCGCACCGGCGCTGCGGGTCGGTTTCATCGTCGCGCCCTGGGAAATCATGTCGCGGATGCTGCCGCTGAAGACCGACGCCGGCTCCGGCGCGCTGGAGCAGATGGTGCTCTCGGAATATTGCGCGCCGCATTTTGCGACCCACGTGCCGCGGCTGACCAAGGGCCTGCGCGCCAAGCTCGACACGCTGATGGAGGCGCTGAACGAGCAGTTCGGCACCGCGGCCGAATTCGAGCTGCCCAAGGGCGGCATCTTCCTCTGGGTCAAGCTGCCCGACAATGTCGACACCATGAAGCTCTATCAGGCGGCGCTCGCCGCCGGCGTCTCGATCAATCCGGGGCCGGAATGGTCGACCAGCAAGGCGCATTCCGCCAGCCGGCTCCGCCTCTGCTTCGCCAGCCCCTCGCACGAGCAGATCCGCGAGGGCGTCGCGGTGCTGGCCGAGGTGTGTCGCAAGGAATTCGGCGTGCCGGCGCGCAGCAGTAATGTGGAGAAGCGCGGCTAGCGATCCGCATTCGCCGTCTCACGCGGTCAGGTGAAATTCCACATGCACCTGGCCGCTGCCGCTCGACGGAAAATAATCGCAGAGCTGCTCGGCTGCGCCATGAAAATCGTACCAGCCGAGCGCGGCAAACAGCATGATGGTATCGGCCATGCCGCCCTCGCCGTTACACCGCACGGCGTAATCGGGGAGCATGTCGAGGAACTCCCGGTAACGGCGCTGCTGCCACAGCTCGAGCACACGCAGATCGACCTGGCGGTTGAATTCGCTGGCTATTGATGTCCAGGCGTCGGGGCCAAGCTTCTTGTTCGGCAATAACCGATGCGACAGCGATCCGCTGGCCAGCAGCGCGACCCGCTCGCCGGACCGCGCGATCGCACGGCGGGTCGCTTCGCCGAGCAGCCGGCTCTCCTCCATCGACGTGAACAGCGGCGACGCAACCGAGACGACCTTGGCCCAGCCATCTTCGTTCAGGTAGTGCATCGGGACGATGGTGCCGTATTCAAGACCGAGGCTTTCGACCCGGTGCGCCATTACATTGAGACCATCGCTCTCCGCCTCGCTCGCAATCGCTTCCGCAAGCACGGTATTTCCCGGCCAATCGTAGCGCAGATCCTTGATCATCTGCGGCGCCTCGTGGCTCGTGAATGAGCCGCCGTGCCGGGCATTGGCGTTGATGTGGTAGCCGAAATTGGACAGCCAATGCGTATCGAACACCACGAAGGTCGACACGCCGCGTTCCCTGGCGCGCCGGCCGAGCTCATGTAATGCGGCGACCGCGCCGGCCCGCGCATCGTGCAGCGGGTGATCGGGGCGTTCCGACAGCATCAGGGACGGTACGTGGCTGACCTTGGCAGCAAGAACGAGTTCACCCATCGGCGTGATCTTCCCCTACCCGGTCAGGCCGCCTTGGCGGCGTCGCTGCGGAACGCGTTCAAAATGCGCAGCAGCAGCAAGATTGAGACGTTGCCCTTGCCCGCTTCGATGAGAGCAATGTAGCGCTGCGACACGCCGGATCGGCGGGCCAGTTCGCGACGTGTCATGCCGATATTCGCGCGCGCCCCGCGCATGGCCTCGCCCAGTTGCCGCAGGAAGTCGCTTTCGGAAAACGACGTACCACCAGGCCCGGAAGAACGTGCCGATCGGTCTATGGAGGAACGATTTCCAGTCACGACGTGCCCCTTATGATTGCTCATCATCGACGAGCGGGATTTCCTGTCCTTGACGCGGATCAATGACAGGAAACCGGCGGGGCCTGCCGCTTATCGCACCGAAAACGGCGCCTGATAGGGCCGGCCGAACGGCACGCCGTTGACCACGGTCTGCACCGGCTTCAGCTGCAGATTGCCGTCGCGCTTGTTGTTGCGGGTGTCGACGAAGGTGACCGGGCCTTCGATGAGGTCCATGATCGCGACATCGCCGGGGGCCCCACGCTGCAGCGTGCCGATCTTCGGGGTGCGGTTGATGATCCGCGCCGGCACCGAGGTCGCCATCGCCACCACCTGATCCAGCGAGGAGCCCATCGCCAGGAACTTGCTCATCACGTTGGGCAGGAACGGGATGCCGGGCGAATTGCCGGAGAAGACGTGGATGTCGGACGAGATCGTATCGGGCGTGCAGCCGGCGGGGATGGCGATCTCGGCCACCGTGAAATCGAAGCTGCCGCCGCCATGGCCGACGTCGAACAGCACGCCGCGCTGCTTGGCCGCGAGCGCCGCCGGCAGCAGCTTGCCGTCCTGCACGATGTTGGTGAAGGCGCCCGACATGTTCGGCGCGCCGGAATAGGCGTGGGTGAGGATATCGCCCGGACGCAGCAGGTCGAGGATGTCGGACATCAACTCCCTGGTCTCGACGCCGCCGATATGCACCATCATCCGCGCCGGCCAGCCGCACATCTCGCAGGCCTGGATGCCGCGCTTCAGCGGCTCGACGCCGTGCTTGAAGATGACGTTCTCCGACATCCGCACCTTGACCCCGATCAGGAAGTCAGGGTTCTCGGCGAGCGCCATGGCGCAGGCTTCGACCTGGGCGTTGTCGATGTTGTAGAGCTCGGCCACCGGAAAGGCCGACAGGCCGTTGTTGGCGATATGGACGAAGGCATAGATCCGCGTCCGCGACTGCGCGACGATGAAGCGCCGCAGCGCCGCGAGATTGTTGACGCCGGCATCGCCGGCCGAGACGACCGTCGTGGTGCCCTGGAACTGCACCAGCTCGTCGGCGGGAATGCCGATTGCCGAGCCGTAGGGATAGACGTGGCAGTGCAGATCGACGAGGCCCGGCATCACAAGCTTGCCCGATGCGTCGATGGTCTTGGCGGCGCGCGCGGCCGGGATCTCGTCCTCGATCGCCTCGATCAGGCCCCAGCGGATGCCGATGTCGCGCTTGCCGCGCAACGATTGGCTCGGATCGATCACGTCGCCGCTCTTGATGACGAGGTCGAATTTGTCGTCCGGCCCCATCGCCGCAGCGGCCGGCCCTGCGATGACCGCAGCAGCGGCCGATCCCGTACCTCTCAAAAAATCCCGGCGTGAAAATTCACTCACGGCAACGTCCCCCCGAACATTGATTGTTATGGCGCGATGATGCTTCGGACGCCGGGGTTAGGCAAGGCCGTCGAAAGAGGCTGTAACGCTCACGCACCGGTTGTGCAGCGAACGCGCGGCGAGCGTTGCGCTGGGACCGTTGCTGAACAGGTGTTCAGAAAACTCCTCTGGTTCCAGAGGAACGTTTCGATGCCTGCACGGTTTCCTCCCCGCATCATTGAGGAGGATGAAATGAAGAAGATTGGTTTTGTTTTTGCGGCGATTGGTACGCTTGCTGTGGCCGTTCCGTCGATCGCGAGCGCCGAGACCGTCGTGATAAAGCGCGGTCATCACCACTGGGATCGTGGCTGGGGCTCGCGGGCCGAGATGCGCCATGACCATGGCTGGCATCGCGGCTGGCATCACGACCATGATCGCGCGATGGTCATCAGGCGGGACCGCTATTAAGCGCCGAGACATACGATAGACCGACACAACGGAAAATGGCTCCTCGCGGAGCCATTTTCTTGTTCTGCGTCCTTATCGGGTCCTCGCAGGACTCAGTCCCACGCCGGAGCAAAACCCGGATTCACGCAGCGCATGTCCTTGCGCAGCGCAGCGATCGCCTTGCGGTCGTCGTCGTCGAGCTTGACCTTCAGCGCGTCGAGATTGGCCTTTTGGCTCTCGGCACGCGAGGCTTTCGGGATCGCCGCAACGCCGTCCTGGTCGAGCAGCCATTTCAGCGCCGCCTGCGCTGCGGTCGCATCATGCTTGCTGCCGATTTTCGCCAGCGTCTCGTCGGTCGCGAAACGGCCCTGGGCCAGGGGGCAATACGCCACGAGCGGGATCGATTTCGCGGCGAGATATTTCCGCACCGGCGTCTGGTCCAGCATCGCATGATATTCGATCTGGTTGCAGGCGATCGGTGCCTTGATGTCCTCGACCACGGTCTTGAGCAGCGCGGTGGTGAAATTGGCGACGCCGATCGCGCGGGTGCGGCCTTCCTCCTTCAGCTTCATCAGCGTCTCGAAGACAGCCGGCAGCTTCATGCTCCGCGATGGCCAGTGCACCAGATAGAGGTCGACGTAATCAAGGCGCAGCTTCTTCAGGCTGGCGTCGAACGCTTTCCGGATCGCATCCGGCGCCAAATTCTCATGCCAGACCTTCGTGGTCACATGCAGGTCCTTGCGCGCGACCTTCGCATCCGCGATCGCGGCCCCGATCGCCTCCTCATTGCCGTACATCTCGGCGGTGTCGATATGCCGGTAACCGAGCCCGAGCGCGCTCTCGACCGCCGCGCGGCAGGCATCACCCTGCATGCGGAAGGTGCCGAGCCCGAGCTGCGGCAGGCTGATGCCCTGTGTCTGCAGATTGTCCATGGATAGCTCCTGACGCGTGGGACGCCGATATCATCGGCGACGTCACGCCAGCAAATCGTCTGAAAGGAATGAAATTGGCAGAACTGCCGGCACGCAGTCTGCCTGCAAACCGGCGCTGCGGGCAAGGCGCCCGCAATCAAGATGTCGCGACGAATCCGCGCTTGACGCGTTTTCCTCACGCGAACCGGAACCCCACTTCGCTCGAAAACGCTATGGGTTCTAGATGTGTTGCGCCATGATCTGGCCGGGCCGCGCGTCCGGCCGCGGCTCGATATCGACCGACCAGAGATCGTGGTTGTCGACGTCCTTCAGTGTCACTCTCATCACGCCGGTCCTGCCGTCGATGTCGACGCGGCCGAAGAATTGCAGGCCGAAGCACGGCGCGAGATTGTCATCCTGCTCGGCCGAGCAGCCCTTCTGGTACATCGCCTTGGGGCCAAAGGTGTTGTCGAGCTCGCCCGGCGACCAGGTTCCGGCATGCAACGGACCGGAGACGAACTCCCAGAACGGCTCGAACTCCTGGAACACGGCGTGGTTCGGATCATAATGATGCGCGGCGGTGTAGTGCATGTCGGCGGTGAGCCACACCGTGTTGCGGATGCCGGCGCGCTTCATGAAGGACAGGAGATCGGCGATCTCGTGCTCGCGCCGCTCCGGCGGCCCGTCGCCGAGCGCGACGGCGTCCAGGCTGACGAGGCCGATCGGCAGATCCGCCGCGATCACCTTCCAAATAGCATCCGACGCCACCAGCTCCCGCTTCAGCCAGGCGAGCTGGTTCTCGCCGAGGATGAACGCCTGGTCCGGATCGCCTTGCTTGTTCCAGCTGGAATCGCGGTAGGAGCGCATGTCGATGATGAAGACGTCGAGCAGCGGCCCGTAGGCGATCTTGCGATAGACCCGTCCGTCGCGCTCCGGCATCAGCCGCATCGGCATGAATTCATGGAAGGCGCGGCGCGCCCGCGCCACCAGGCGCGAGGTACCGTCCGCGTCATAGCCGGTTGCGTCGGCGGTGCCGATTGGCGACCAGTCGTCGGCCACCTCGTGGTCGTCCCACTGCGCGAACATCGGCACCTCGGCATGGAAGGCGCGGAAATTCTCGTCGAGCCAGTTGTATTTGTAGTTGCCGCGAAACTCCTCGAGGCTGCGCGCGACGACCGATTTCTCCTCGGTGACGATGTTGCGCCAGATCTCGCCGTTGGGCAGCGTCTGTTCCGACGGCACCGTGCAATCCGCATAGATGTGGTCGCCGGAATGGATGAAGAAATCCGGGCGCTCGTTCAGCATGGTGCGATAGCTGCGAAGGCCGCCGCGCGAGGGGTCGATGCCCCAGCCCTGCCCGACCACGTCGCCGGACCAGATGAACGAGACTGAGCGGCGGTCGACTGGTGCGGTGCGGAAATGCCCAATGCGGCTCTCGCCGGCGATGCCGCCGCGATCCTCGAAGCGGATACGGTAAAACAGGTCCTGTCCCGGCGGCAGGCCATCGAGCAGCAGTTTTGCGGTGAAGTCGCGCTCGGGCAGCGCGTCGGCGGACGCGCGGCGCAGGACGGTGGCAAAACTCTCGACCGCGGCGCATTCGATCTGCATCCGCGCGGCGCGATCGGCGCGGGCCCAGATCACAGCGGAGTCGCTGGCGACGTCGCCAGACTGGATGCCCGCGATCGCAGGGCGATCCGCCGCACGGCTCAGATATGGTTTTGCCAGCGCGCCCAATCCCGCCAGCGCGGCCGTCGACGCCGAGCGCACTAGAAGCTGACGCCTTGTGAGGCCTCGCCCCCTCGCGGAGATCGCTGTCGCCATCGAATAACCTTCGTCGAATCGCAACGAAGGTTTTGCCTGCGCCGTTTGACTCCGCCCTTACGGTTTCTTGACTCTCCGCCGACGGTTTTGCGACGGCGGGATGACTCGGCGGAGAGATGGAGATATGAACGGTGTCGTCAGGCGCCAAGCGCGCAAACGCCGAACCCGTCATCCTGAGGGCAAGCGGAGCGAGCCTCGAAGGATGAATCGGCCCGGCTGCGAGATCGGGCCGATTCATCCTTCGAGACGGCCGTTTCGCGGCCTCCTCAGGATGACGGGTTTGGTATTGGTACGAACGCGCGCGCGAGTTCGCGTGAGACCGCCGAACTGCCCTCACCGCTGCCAGTTGCAGATGCCGCCAGTGCGGCACGGCCAGGTCTGGATCCTGGTGTCGCGGGCTTCCGCGTCGAGCGGATTCGAATGGCGCCGTGCCAGCTTGGCACGGGCGGGAACCTGCGCCACTGCGCGCTTGCGTTCATGCGGTGCCGACACCCTGGTCGTCCGCACAGCCTTCTGAGGCTCGACTTTCGGCTGCTCGACATTCGGTTCGACATTGGCGTGCTGATCAGGTCCGTGGTCGGTCTTCGCCTCGACCGGAACCGGCTCGAACTGCGCCGGCGGGCCAAGCGGCTTCGGCGACAGCACGGCCCGCGCTAGGTCGAGACTGAGGAACTCGCTTGGGCGGTAGTCGTCAGCCAACGCCACGCCACCCAACGCCAGGTACGCGGTGCAAACAGTTGCAACAAAAGCGCTTTTCAGGACCATCAAAGGGCCTCCTGAAATCACTCGAACAGAACAGCCATCATGTAGGAAGCCGGCCGCGCGAATCCAGCCGCGGCTCGCGGGCAGGGTTACCGGTCAACCAAGGCGGCCCTGGAAAGTTCCGCTGCCTGCCGCCTCAAGCCCCGTTCCGATGGTATCGGAACGGGGTTCCAGGTTGTTGTTTTGACGCGTTTTCTTCACGAGAACCGGTAGCCGAAAACGCTTGAGCCTATTCGGCCGCCTGCGCCAACGGCTGGCCGATCGCACGCTCCAGCCGCGCGCATTCGGTGCGGTAGCGGGCGACGTTGCCTTCCTTGATGTGGCCGTAGCCGCGCACGAGGTCCGCGGCCTTCGCCAGCGCCACCAGGCGCGGCAGGTCGAGCGGCGTCTTGCCGTCGAGGTGACGCAGGATCATCGCCGAATAATCGACCGGCAGCGTGCGCTCCATCTTGCGCTCGGCGGTGTAGCCGAAGATGTCGAATGCGGTGCCGCGCAGGCCCTTCAGCCCCGCCAGCAGGCCGAACGCCTTGAAGATCCACGGGCCGAATTCGCGCTTCTGCAATCGCCCGGTGACGGGATCGCGCTGCGCCAGCAGCGGCGGCGCCAGCAAGACCTTCAAGCCGGAATTGCCCTCGAACTGCTCCTTCAGCGCCTTGCTGAACTCGCCGTCCGAATAGAGCCGCGCGACTTCATATTCGTCCTTGTAGGCCATCAGCTTGAACAGGCCCTTTGCAAAGGCCTCGGTCAGGTCCTGCGAGCCCGGCGCTGCCGCAGCCTCGGCGGAGCGGACGCGCGCGACGTCGTCGAGATAGCGCTTCGCGTAGCCCGCGTCCTGATAGTCGGTGAGGAATTTGGCGCGGAACGCGATCGCCTCATCGAGCGTCTTCTTCGCCGGTGCGGCCCCTGCGCTCTTGAAGCGCGCGGCGCTGACAACGCGCTGCAGATCATGCGCGGCGAGCCGGCCCCATGAGAACGCGGTCTTGTTCATCTCGATCGCGGCGCCGTTGAGCTCGATCGCCTTCAGGATGGCCTCGAGCGACAGCGGGATCGCGCCACGCTGGAACGCGAAGCCGAGCATGAAGGCGTTGGTCGCGATGCTGTCGCCCATCAGCGCGGTGGCAAGCCCGGTGGCATCCAGGATGTCGAGATCATCAGGTCTCACCGCGCCGTTCAGCGCATCGCGCATCGAGCTGGCCTCGAAATCGATATCGGGATCGATCACGAAGCTCGCGGTCGGCAGCAGGTCGGCATTGACGACGGCGCGAGTGACGCCGCGCTCGGCGCGGCTCAGCGCCGGCACGCTGGTGGCGACGACGAGATCGCAGCCGAGGATCAGATTGGCATTGCCGGGCGCGATGCGAACCGTGGTCAGCATGTCGGACGCGGGCGCCAGCCGGACATGGCTCATGACCGCGCCGTTCTTCTGCGACAGGCCGGTGAAGTCGAGCGTCGAGCAGGCGAGCCCCTCGACATGGGCGGCCATGCCGAGCAGCGCACCGATAGTGATGACGCCGGTGCCGCCGATGCCGGTGATCAGGATGTTGTAGGGGCCAGTCAGCGCGGCGGCGGGCGGCGCCGGCAGGTCCGCGAACAGCGCCTTCGGATCGGCGGCGGTGCGATCAGCCTTGCGCAGCTTGGGATCCTGCACCATCACGAAGCTCGGGCAAAAGCCCTCGATGCAGGAGAAATCCTTATTGCAGTTCGACTGGTCGATGCGGCGCTTGCGGCCGAACTCGGTCTCCAGCGGCTGCACCGAGACGCAGTTCGAGGCCACCGAGCAGTCGCCGCAGCCTTCGCAGACGCGCTCATTGATGAAGACGCGCTTGGCCGGATCGGGAAACAGCCCGCGCTTGCGGCGGCGGCGCTTCTCGGCAGCGCAGGTCTGGTCGTAGATCAGGACGGTGAGGCCCTCGATCTCGCGCAAGGTGCGCTGCACGGCATCGAGCTCGCGGCGATGATGGATGGTGGCGCCGGACGGGAAGTAATTGGCGGGATATTTGTCGGGATCGTCGGAGACGATCGCGAGCCGCTTGGTGCCCTCGGCCGCGACCTGGTGCGCGATCTGCGCCACCGTGAAGCCGCCTTCGGCCGGCTGGCCGCCGGTCATCGCGACCGCGTCGTTATAGAGGATCTTGTAGGTGATGTTGACGCCGGCTGCGGCAGCGGCCCGCAAAGCTAAGAGACCGGAATGCGTGTAGGTGCCGTCGCCGAGATTCTGGAACACATGCTGTTCGCTGGTGAACGGCGCCTGCCCGATCCAGCTCACGCCTTCCGCACCCATATGCGAGATGGTCTGGGTGTTGCGGTTCGGTACCGACAGCGCCATGCCGTGACAGCCGATGCCCGCCATGGCGCGGCTGCCTTCGGGAATCTTGGTCGACGAGTTGTGCGGGCAGCCCGAGCAGAAATACGGCGTGCGCTGCAGCTTCGCGGTGCCCGTGCCCTCGACCGGGCGGTCGAACGCCTCCAGTTTTGCCAGCCGCTGCTCCAGCAGCGGGCTGCGGTGGCCGAGCCGGCGCAGCCGCGCGACGACGGCCGCTGCCACCATGGTCGGCGTCAGCTCGCCCTCGCTCGGCAGCAGCGGCGCGCCGCTCTCGTCGCGCTTGCCGACCACGGAGGGACGCTTGGAAGCGTCCATGTTGTAGAGGATACGAACCAGCTGGTCCTCGATGAAGCCGCGCTTCTCCTCGACGACAAGCACGTCCTGCAGGCCTTCGGCGAAGTCGCGCGCGCCGCGCGCTTCGAGCGGCCAGGTCAACGCCACCTTGTAGATCCGCAAGCCCAGCGCCTGGGCGTCGGTATCGGTGATGCCGAGATCGGCGAGCGCCTGGCGCAGATCGAGATAGGCCTTGCCGGTGGCCATGATGCCGAGCCGTGCCGGCTTCGAATCCAGCACGATGCGGTCGAACCGGTTGGCGCGGGTGAAGGCTGCGACCGCCTCCATCTTGGGCCCGTGCAGCCTGCGCTCTGCCTCCAGCGGCGGATCCGGCCAGCGGATCGAGAGGCCGCCCGGCGGCATCTCGAAATCATCGGGCATGATGATCTTGATGCGATCGGGGTCGCTGACGATCGAAGCCGAGCTTTCCACCGTCTCCGAGATCGCCTTGAAGCCGACCCAGCAGCCGGAATAGCGCGACAGCGCGAAGCCGAGGATGCCGAGGTCGAGATAGTCCTGCAGCGTCGCCGGATTGACCACCGGCATCAGCGCCGAGGCGAACACCTGCTCGCTCTGATGCGCCAGGGTGGAGGACTGGCAGCCATGGTCGTCGCCGGCGAGCGCGATCACGCCGCCATTCGGCGAGGTGCCGGCCGAATTGGCGTGCTTGAGCGCGTCGAGCGAACGGTCGACGCCGGGACCCTTGCCGTACCAGATGCCGAACACGCCATCGACCTTGGCGCCGGGGAACATGCCGACCTGCTGGCTGCCCCACACCGCGGTCGCCGCCAGATCCTCGTTGAGGCCGGGAACGAAGGCGATGTCATGCTCTCTAAGGAACGATTTTGCCCGCCACAGCGCGTGGTCGTACATGCCGAGCGGCGACCCGCGGTAACCGGAGATGAAACCCGCAGTGTTCAGCCCATGCGCGCGGTCGCGTTCGCGCTGCAACATCGGCAATCGGACCAGAGCCTGGGTACCGGAGAGGAAGATTCGTTTCGTATCCAACCGGTACTTGTCGTCCAGTCCAACTTCCATCAACGCCATCAGTTTCAGGCTCCCGCCGATCAGGTCACGCCGGTCCGAACCGGTCTCATTCGCTTGCCCATGATCATGCATCAGCATGCACTGATTTTGTTATGCATGAACAGCCCCGTTCCATGGCCGCAGCACATATCTCATGTTGCGCATGCGAGGCCTTGTTGCTCTACGAGGCTTGCCGAACCCCGACATCTTTGAAACGGTGGCGCGCGAAGGGAGACCAAGGATGATTAAAGTCGAATCCGCATTCACGACGGAAATCGTGGAGAACGGCAATCTGCTGGTAGGTCCCTGGCGCAGCCCGAAGCAGATGCTTCAGGCCCAGACCTACGACTCCCACGCCTCGATTCACGACGATGCAACCGCGCAGAAGCTCGGCTTCCGCGGCGGCACGATCGAGGGACCAACCCATTTCAGCCAGTTCGCGCCGCTGTGCGAGCGGATCTGGGGCCGGGCCTGGTTCATGACCGGGTGCCTGTCCGCGCATTACCGCAATCCGGTGTTTGAAGGCGAGGAGGTCCAAGCCCAGATCGAGAAGCCGAAGCCGGGCCAGACCGTTTGCACGATCGGGATGATCAAGCGTGACGGCACCGAGATCCTGCGCGGCACCGCCTCGATCGACGGTGACGGCGCCGAGACGGCGCTCGCCCACAGGCTTGGCGAATTGAAGCCGCTGACCGATCCCGTGATCCTCGCCGACATCAAGGTCGGCATGAAGACGCCGCGGCAGGCGATCAAGATGGATTTCGACCAGAACATGGGCGATCTCTATCCGTTCTCGCTCGCCGACAAGCTCAAGGTGATCACCGAGCCGTCGGATTATTATTCGCTGGAGTACAATCCCTGGGGCCGCGCCATCATCCCGATGGAGATGCTGAGCGTGCTGTTCCAGTACCGCGCGCGCGAGGACCGGCTGCCGGTCCGCGGCCCGGCAGTCGGGCTGTTCGCCGATCAGGAGATCCGGCTCGTGCGCGGGCCGCTGTTCCCGGGCGAGACCTATTGGGTCGAGCGCGAGGTCGTCGCGCTTTCGGGCAGCAAGCGCACCGAGAGCATGTGGGTCCGCTCGACCGTGTTCGATGCCGACAATGCGGTGGTCGCGACCATGCTGCTCAACGGCGCCAGCATGAAGGATTCCTACGCCAACTACGCCAGCGAGCACAAAGCCCTCTACGGCTGAAGCGACAGCCGCCTCCTCGCAAGCCGCCGAACCAAGGGCAACAACAATGGCCCGCCTGCCCTATCTCGAAGCCGACCAGGTCGCCCCCGAATATCGCGACATGCTCAAGCGCAACACCAACCTGCACAAGCTCTTGGTGAACTCGCCTGATATGGCGCGCGCCTTCAACGGCATCGGCGGCTACATCCGCTTCAAGAGCAAGCTCGCCCCGCGGCTGCGCGAGCTTGCGATCCTGCAGGTCGGCTGGCTCGAGAAGTCGGAATACGAGTTCACCCACCATGTGAAGATCGGCAAGGAGTTCGGCGTCACCGACGAGGACATCGAGGGCCTGATCGCCGAGACCTCTGGCAGGCCGTCGAAGCTCGAGCCGCTGGCGAAGGTGATCCTCAAGGGCGCCCGCGAGATGGTGCGCGAGCTCGCGATGTCGGATGCCACCTTCGCCGAGATCAAGCAGCATCTCTCCGACGAGCACATGACCGATCTGGTGCTGACGATCGCGTTCTACTGCGCCGTGGTGCGCGTGCTCGCCACCATGCAGATCGACAACGAACCAACCTACAAAGAGGTACTGCAGCAGTACCCGATCCCGGGAGTGAAGTGACATGCGCCTGCAAGATCGCGTCGCCATCGTCGTCGGAGCCGGCCAGAGCCCCGGCGAGGGCATCGGCAACGGCCGCGCCACCGCGCTGACCTTCGCGCGCGAAGGCGCCAAGGTGCTGTGCGTCGATCACAATTCGGCATCGGCGCAGGAAACCGTCGATATGATCGCGGCCAAGGGCGGCACCGCTGTCGCCTTCAAGGCTGACGTCACCAAGAATGCCGACATCAAGGCGATGGTGGCGGACGCGCATGGCCGCTGGGGCGGCGTCGATATCCTGCACAACAATGTCGGCGTCAGCCTCTCCGGCGGCGATGCCGAGCTGCTCGACATCACCGAGGAAGCGTTCGACCGCTGCGTGGCGATCAATCTGAAGAGCTGCATCCTCGCCGCCAAGCACGTGATCCCGATCATGCGCCAGCAGCAGCGCGGCTCCATCATCAACATCTCGTCGATGGCCGCGATCACGACCTATCCTTACGTCGCCTACAAGGCGACCAAAGCGGCAATGATCGCGTTCACCGAACAGCTCGCCTACCAGAATGCGCAATATGGCATTCGCGCCAACGTGATCCTGCCCGGATTGATGAACACGCCGATGGCGGTCGACACGCGTGCACGCGAATTCAGGAAAAGCCGCGCCGAGGTCGAGGCCGAGCGCGACAGCAAGGTGCCGCTGCGTCACAAGATGGGCACCGGCTGGGATGTCGCCAATGCCGCGCTGTTCCTCGCCTCGGACGAGGCCAATTTCGTCACCGGTGTGACGTTGCCGGTCGATGGCGGCGCCAGCGTGCGGCGCGGTTAACTCGGTTAATCCAGCTGATTAGCCCGGTTAATCGGGGTGATTAACCTGGTTAATCGAGACGATTAACCTGTGTGACGATGTGCGATTAATCACTGTGACGGTATCACGTGGCAATGCGCCACAATGATTCGAAAATCTTGAAGTATTCCAATGACACGGCGATGTGACGGCGTGTCCACATAAATCGAAATCCCGACTCGTTGTGGTCGCACCAAATTCATCTGCGCTCTGTATCTCCCGCGCAGAAATGGAGTGCTTGGACCAATGAGCGAAGAATTCGAACTCAGACTGGATCAGTGGGATGCGCTGAAAGCGTTGCGGGTTCCCGCGGCAAACCCTTCAAGGCTGAACCGGTTCGCTGTCGAAAGCCTGATCACGCTCGGTTATGTTGCGGTGCGAGGAGATTCGTTTGAACTCACGCCCGCGGGCCGCACGGTGCTGGTCCGCGGTTCGTCACAATTGCTGCTCGATATCGCAGCCTGAACTCCCAAACTGACATGAACGAGAGCTTCAGTTTTGATTCGATCAAACCCGAAGCTCTCGTTTGCTGTTTTGACGCGCTTTCTTCACGCGAACCGGTATCCACTTCGCTCGAAAACGCTCTGCACGCGCGGCATCATGCCGCGTGTGCTTTTCCGGGAATGGTCGCCTCACCGTGCTGCGTCAGCGGCTTCATGCCGGTGACGGTGCGCAGCAGCACATAGAACACCGGCGTCAGGAACAGGCCGAACACGGTGACGCCGATCATGCCGGAGAACACCGCGACGCCCATCGCGCGCCGCATCTCCGAGCCCGCGCCGGTCGACAGCACCAGCGGCAGCACGCCCATGATGAACGCCATCGACGTCATCAGGATCGGCCGCAGCCGCAGCCGGCTGGCCTCGATCGCAGCGCGGATCGGGGAGCGCCCGGCGAATTCGAGCTCGCGCGCGAATTCGACGATCAGGATGGCGTTCTTGGCCGACAATCCGACCAGCACGATCAGGCCGATCTGGGTGAAGACGTTGTTGTCGCCCTTCGACAGCCAGACGCCGAACATCGCGGCCAGCAGGCCCATCGGCACAATCATGATGATCGAGAGCGGCAGCGCCAGGCTCTCATAGAGCGCGGCGAGCACCAGGAACACCAGGAGGATCGCGAGCGGAAACACCCAGATTCCGGAATTGCCGGCGATGAACTCCTGATAGGTCAGGTCGGTCCATTCGAAGGCAAAGCCCGGCGGCAGCGTTTCGGCCGCAATCCGCGTCGCCGCCTCCTGCGCCTGGCCGGACGAAAAGCCCGGCGCCGCGGCGGCGTTGACGTCTGACGACAGGAAGCCGTTGTAGCGGATCGCGCGTTCCGGACCCGCGCTCTGGCGGACCTTCAGCAAGGCCGACAACGGCACCATGTCGCCCGAGGACGAGCGCACCTTCAACTGCCTGATGTCGTCGGCACGCGCACGGAACGGCGCGTCCGCCTGCACATAGACCGAATAAGTGCGGCCGAACTTGTTGAAGTCGTTGACGTAGTAGGAGCCGAGATAGATCTGCAGCGTGTTGAAGACCTCCGTGACCGGCACGCCGAGCTGCAACGCCTTGGTGCGGTCGATGTCGGCGAACAGCTGCGGGACGTTGACCTGGAAGCTCGAGAACACGCCGGCGATCTCCGGCGCCTTCTGCATCGCCGTCATGAACGCCTTGGTCACATCGTTCAGCGCCTCATAGCCGAGGCCGGCGCGGTCCTCGATCTGCAGCTTGAAGCCGCCGATGGTGCCGAGGCCGTTGACCGGCGGCGGCGGAAACATCGCGATGAAGGCATCCTGGATGCCGGCATATTTCTTGTTGAGCGCCGCCGCGATCGCCGGGCCGCTGAGCGACGGATCCTTGCGCTCGTCGAACGGCTTCAAGGTCGAGAACACGATCCCGGCGTTGGAGGAGTTGGTGAAGCCGGAGATCGACAGGCCGGGAAACGCCACCGAGCTTTCGACGCCCGGCTGGGTCAGCGCGATGTCGCTCATCTTGCGGATCACTTCCTCGGTACGGTCGAGCGTCGCGCCGTCGGGCAGCCGGGCAAAACCGACCAGATACTGCTTGTCCTGACCCGGCACGAATCCACCAGGCACCTGCTTGAACAGCACGCCGGTCAGGCCGATCAGCAGCACATAGAGGCCGATCACCACGGCCTTGCCATAGATCACCTTGGTGACGGTACGGCCGTAGTTCTCCGAGGACTTCGTGAAGACCTTGTTGAAGCCGCGGAAGAACCAGCCCAGCGACCTCTCCATGCCCCTGGTCAGCCAATCCTTCGGCTCGTCATGCCCCTTCAAGAGCAGCGCCGACAGTGCCGGCGACAGCGTCAGCGAATTGATCGCCGAGATCACGGTCGAGATCGCGATCGTCAGCGCGAACTGCTTGTAGAACTGTCCGGTGAGGCCGGAGATGAAGGCAAGCGGCACGAACACCGCGATCAGCACCAGCGCGATCGCGATGATCGGGCCGGACACTTCGCGCATCGCCTGGTTGGTGGCATCGCGCGGCGACAGGCCGGACTCGATGTTGCGCTCGACATTCTCGACCACGACGATGGCGTCGTCGACCACGATGCCGATCGCAAGCACCAGGCCGAACAGGCTGAGCGCGTTGATCGAGAAGCCGAACACATGCATCACCGCGAAGGTGCCGACGATCGACACCGGGACCGCGATCAACGGGATGATCGAGGCGCGCCAGGTCTGCAGGAACAGGATCACGACCAGCACAACGAGCGCGATCGCCTCGAGCAGCGTGTGGATGACCGCCTCGATCGAGGACCGCACGAACTGCGTCGGATCGTAGACGATCTGGTAGGACACGCCCTCCGGCATGTTCTTCTTGATCTCGGCCATCGTCGCGCGGACATGGTCGGAGATCTCCAGCGCGTTCGACCCCGGCGCCTGGAAGATCGGGATCGCGACCGCCTGCTTGTTGTCGAGCAGCGAGCGCAGGCCGTATTCGGAGGCGCCGAGCTCGATCCGGGCGACGTCGCGCAGCCGCACCACCTCGCCGTTCGAGCCGGTCTTCACTACGATGTCGCCGAACTGTTCCTCGGTCGACAGCCGTCCCTCCGCGTTGACTGAGAGCTGGAGGTCGAGGCCCTTGACGCTGGGCGAGGAGCCGACCACGCCGGCCGCGGCCTCGACGTTCTGCGCCTGGATCGCGCGCACGATGTCGCTTGCGGTCAGCGCATGTTCGGCGGCCTTCTGCGGATCGACCCAGACCCGCATCGAATAGTCGCCGGCGCCATAAAGCTGGACGTCGCCGACGCCGTCGATCCGCGCGAGCCGGTCCTTGACGTTGAGCACTGCGTAGTTGCGCAGATACGTCATGTCATAGCGGTTGTTCGGTGACAGCAGATGCACGACCATGGTGAGGTCGGGCGAGCTCTTCTTGGTGATGATGCCGAGCTGGCGCACCACGGCCGGCAGGCGCGGCTCGGCCTGCTGCACGCGGTTCTGCACCAGCTGGGTCGCCTTGTCGGGGTCGGTGCCGAGCCGGAAGGTCACCGTCAGCGTCATCGCGCCGTCGGTGGTCGCCTGGCTCGACATATAGAGCATACCCTCGACGCCGTTGATCTGCTCCTCGATCGGCGTCGCGACCGTCTCGGCGATCACCTTCGGATTGGCGCCGGGATAGGTCGCCCGCACCACGACCGACGGCGGCACCACATCAGGGTATTCCGAGATCGGCATCGCCAGCAGCGAGATCAGGCCGGCGAGGAAGATCAGGATCGACAGCACGCCGGCGAAGATCGGCCGGTCGATGAAGAATTTTGAGAGATTCATGGCTCCGCCCCCGCGTGCAGCGCCTAACGCTGCACGACGTGCTGGTTGGTTTCAGTGAATGCCTGCTGCGTGCCGCGGGCACCCATCTCGGCGACTTCCATCTTCAGAAGTGCACCGGGACGCACGCGCTGCAGGCCGTTGACGACGATGCGGTCGCCGGACTTCAGGCCCGCGGTGACGATCCGCAGGCCATCGACCGCGCCGCCGAGCGAGACGGAGCGGTACACGGCGCGGCTGTCGTCGCCGACCAGCATGACGAACTTCTTGTCCTGGTCGGTGCCGACGGCACGTTCGTCGATCAACACCAGCGTCTGCTGCTTGGGCTGGCCCATGCGCACGCGGGCAAACTGCCCCGGGATCAGCCGGCCGTCTTCGTTCTTGAACACGGCGCGGACGCGAATCGTGCCGCTCTGCCCGTTGACCTGGTTGTCGATCAGCTGGATGTGCCCCTTGGCGCTGAGGCCGCCCGACGTCACCATGTCGACCGGGATCTGATCGAGATTGCCGCGCTTGCCGGAGGCATCCGCGATCGAGTTCAGCGCGCGCAGCACGACCTCCTCATCAGCATCGAAGCTCGCATAGATCGGATTGACCGAGACCAGCGAGGTCAGGACCGGCGAAGATGTCCCAGCCGCGACGAGATTGCCGACCGTGACCTCGATCCTGCCGACCCGGCCGTCGACCGGTGCGCGGACCTCGGTGTAGTCGAGATTGAGCTTTGCAGTCTGCAGCGCGGCTTCGGCGGCCTTGACGTTGGCGATCGCCTCGCGATTGGTGTTGTCGCGCTGGTCGAAATCGCGCTTGGTCACGATGTTGTTGCCGACCAGTTGCGCACCGCGCTCGACCTCGTTTGCGGCAAAGACCGCGCGGGCCTTCGCGGCCTCGAGCTGGGCCTGGGCCCGGTCGACCTCGGCCGCGTAAGGCGCGGGATCGATCTTGAACAGGATGTCGCCGGCCTTCACCAGCGCGCCCTCGGTGAAATTGGTCGCCAGGATCGCGCCCGCCACCCGCGGCCGAAGCTGGACGCGGTCGACGGCCTCGAGCCGGCCCGAGAAGTCATCGAACAGGGTGGTCGGCCGGGGCTGGATCACGGCCACAGTCACCGGCACCGCCGGTTCAGGGGCGGCGGCCGCGGTCGCCTGCGCAGCGTGGAAATAATGGCCGGTCGCGATCGAACCGGCCACCGCGAGGGCGCCGAGGATCACGACACCGCCGACGACGCGTCGGAAACGGCCGGAACGGGCATTTTGGGTTGACGAGGGCATTCACGCGCTCCAGATATCTGTAGTGTTCACTACAGATGTGGAGCTGGACGCCGGTGCGCAAGATACTTATGTATCGAGCACTATGAATTTATTATCTCATTCGTGCGGAAATGGGAAGTCGCGGAAAAACATCACGTGCAACAAGAGGATAAGTCAGGGACAATCCGTCACAGAAACGGCACCCGGCTTACGGAGCAACAAAAATGGGAATGGGACGCCCCCGCGCCTTTGACGCGGACGCCGCTTTGGACCGGGCCATGGACGTGTTCTGGCGCCACGGTTACGAGGGCACCACGATCGCGCAGCTCACCGAGGCGATGAATATCAATCCGCCGAGCCTCTACGCCGCCTTTGGCAGCAAGGAGGGCCTGCTGAAGGCCGCGCTCGACCGCTACTCCGAAAAGCGCGACGCCTGGATGGAGAAGGTCCTGGGCGCTTCCACCGCCCGAGAGGTCGCCGAACGATTTCTGATGGAGCACGCGGACGCCCAGACCGATCCCGCCAACCCGCCCGGCTGTCTGCTGGTCCAGGGCGGCCTAGCCTGCGGCACCGGCTCGGAAAACGTTCCATTCGAACTGGCGGCGCGCCGTACCCACACCGAAGACCAGTTGCGAGAGCGCTTTGTCCGCGCCAAGGCCGAACGCGATTTGGGCGAAAGCGCCGATCCGGTCACGCTTGCCCGTTATCTCTCCGCGGTCACATCGGGCATGTGCGTGATGGCCTCCTCGGGCGCCGACCGCAACGCGCTGCGCGAGATCGCGGCGGTCTCGCTGAAGGCGTTCGATGAGCAGGCGAAGGCCTGAGCTGTTCCGCGGTAATTTCGGCACAGCCGTTGGAACTCGCCTCGCCCCGCTTGCGTGGCGCTGGCGCGCGAGTCGCAAAATTTCTGAATATCAGAAATATACCCCATGAGTTGCCCGACGTGTCAAGTTGCCGTGTCGAACGCGGGCCGCCGCCGGCTCCTTTGCATGGGGTTGTTTTCGATGTTTCGGCGGCGCGCACCCGCGGCTGACCGCTCGCTCACCCCCCACGCCTCCAAGAGCGAGCTTCGCCCGTCTCGACGCTGCCAGAGCGGGCGAGGGAGAACATATCGTCACCACATCGTCTGTCGCGCGCGCTCCGGCCATTCGCGATCGTATTTTTCGCCGCCGACCGTGTGCTCGCTCATCTCGGCGAGGATCTGGCCGGGCGTCGGCAGGGCTTTCGGATCGACCCGCTTATCCGGATTCCAGAGGTCGGAACGCACGATTGCGCGGGCGCACTGGAAGTAGATCTCGTCCACATTCATCACGATCACCGTCCGCGGCGCCTTGCCTTCCATCTTGAAGGAGGCCAGGAGCTCCGGCTCAGCGGTGACATAGGCGCGGCCGTTGACGCGCAGCGTGCTGCCCGAGCCCGGGATCAGGAACAATAGCCCGACGCGTGGATCGCGAACGATGTTGCGTAGCGAATCGCAGCGATTGTTGCCGCGGCGATCCGGCATCATCAGCGTCTTGGCATCATGGATGCGCACGAAGCCCGGCAAGTCGCCGCGCGGCGAGCAATCGAGCCCCTCGGGTCCCGAGGTCGCAAGCGACACGAACGGCGATTTCTCGATGAGCACACGATAGAGCGGCGTTACGTGGTCGGCGACCTTCACGGTCGACGCGTCGTTCGGGATGCCGTAGATCGCCTCAAGCTGCTCGATCGTAGAGATCACCGACATTCGTGCTGCTCTCCTCGCTTGCTTTTTGACGCGTCTTCTTCATGCGGACCGGTATCCACTTCGCTCGAAAACGCTCTACTCGTCCCAGCGCTCGCCCTTGATGATGCGGACAAGCTGTCGCGCGTGATATTCGACGGTGCCGGAATTGACGATGGTGAAATCGGGCGTCGAGGTGCTCTCGTCGACGGTGCGGGCCAGCCGCTGCGCGAGCAGGCCGTCGCTGCTGCGCGCCCGCATCGAGAGCCGGGTGGCTAGCACGTCCGGCGGCGCCGTGACCAGCACCACAACGGCACTGGCATAGTTGCGGCGGGCCCCCGCGATCACCATGCGCGAGACGTTCGCGATCACGGTACGTCCGGCGCGGATATCGTCGTTGATGGCCCGCGACAGCGCATAGCGATGGCCATGTGCTTCCCAGTGCATCGCGTAGTCGCCGGCGGCGGCCGCTTGCTGGAAAGCCTCCGCGCCGATCTCCTCATTGTCTTCCGACGCCGAGGCCTGGCGGGTGATCAAACGGCGCGGAAACACGACGTCGCGATCATCGGCGCAGGCCGCTTTCGCCAGCCCCAGCAGCGTATCCTTGCCGGCGCCGCTCGGGCCGACCAGCAGGATCAACCGGCCCGGACCGATCGTGGTGGCGTGCTGCTGCGCGGCGACGGCAGGAACTTCGCTCATGCGACCCTGGCTCCTTCGCGCCAGACGCTGCGCACGACCGGCAAATCGCGCGCAACGTGCACGCGGATCAGATCGGCCCGCCTGCCGACCGCGATCTCGCCGCGATCGTCGAGGCCGACCGCCTCGGCGGGCGTCTTGGTCACGGTGCGGACGGCGGACGCAAGATCGATCGCCGGGACATGCCGCGGCAGCTGCAGCGCCGCCATCAGCAGGCTGGACGGGATGTAGTCCGACGACAGGATATCGAGCATGCCCTCATTGGCGAGATCGACGGCGGCGATATTGCCGGAGTGCGAGCCGCCGCGCACCACGTTCGGCGCGCCCATCAGGATGTCGATGCCGGCGGCATGCAGCCCGCGCGCGGCTTCCATCGTGGTCGGGAATTCCGCGACCGCGACCTTGTCGTTGACGGCGTCGACCACGTTTTCATTCGTGGTGTCGTCGTGGCTCGCCAGCGGAATCCTGTACTGATGCGCCAGCGCGACGATCGCGCGGGTGTTCGCCACGGCATATTCCTTCTGATAGGCGAACCGCCGTGCGAACAGCACGTCGAGCTGGGCGTCGGTCATGCCGCCGCCCTTGCCGCGGTAGTAGTCGCGCAGCTTCACCTCGTCGCGAAACTGGCGCTGGCCCGGCGTATGATCCATCAGCGACATCAGCCGCACGTCCGGCCGGTCGATCAGCTCCTTGGCCTCGGCGACGACATCAGGCATTGGCACCTCGCAGCGCAGATGCAGGAAATGATCGGCACGCAGCAGGTCCTCCTCGCGCGCGGCCGAGATCGCCGCCGCCAGCACGCCGGCGCGGCCGTCGACATCCTCGGCGCCGTCCTCGCGCCAGACCCGCAGCGAGTCCAACACGGTAGTGATGCCCGAGGTCGCGAGCTGGCCGTCATAGGAGATCACGGCCGCGACCGGATTCCAGAACACCTTCGGCCGCGGCACGTAGTGCATCTCGAGATGGTCGGTATGCAGCTCGATCAGCCCGGGCATCAGGAGATCGCCGCCGGCGTCCTCGGCTGCCTCGGGCGCCCTGCCCTCGCCGAATTCGGCGATCTTGCCGTCAGCGATCGCAACCCAGCCCTGCTCGATCACGCGATCGGCGAGGACCAGCCGGGCGTTGCCGATGATCGTGTCTTGCTTGGCGGTCATTTCAAACGATCCTTCAGGCAGCGGCGGCGAACGAGGTCACATCGACGATACGGTCGGCGATCAGATGGCGGATTTCGTCGTCATGGACAATCGCCACCATCGCGACGCCCTTGGTCTTTTTCTCCGCAATCAGCTCGACCACCACTGCGCGATTCGCCGCATCGAGCGAAGCGGTCGGCTCGTCCAGCAGCAGGATCGGCAGGTCCGAGATGAAGCCGCGCGCGATGTTGACGCGCTGCTGCTCGCCGCCGGAGAAGGTCGAGGGCGGCAAGGTCCACAGCCGCTCCGGAATGTTGAGGCGGCGCAACAGGCGCCCGGCGCGTTCGCGGGCCTCCCCGCGCGCTACGCCGTTGACGATCAACGGCTCGGCGACAACGTCGATCGTCGCCACCCGCGGCACCGCACGCAGGAACTGGCTGACATAGCCAATGGTCAAGCGGCGGATGCTCAGCACCTGCCGTGGTTCGGCGGTCGCAAGATCGATCACCTTGCCGCGGTGGCGGATGCCGATCCGGCCGCTGTCGCAGCGATAATTGCCGAAGATCATCTTCAGGATCGAGGATTTGCCGGCGCCCGACGGGCCCGACAGCACCACGCATTCGCCTGCTACGACGTGGAACGAGACGCCGCGCACCACCGGCAGCTCGACGCCGCCCTGCAGATGCATGGTGAAGGTCTTCTCGGCGTTGGCAAGTTCGATCATCGCGGTCATTGGCAAGCTCATGGCGGAAGTATCGAGGAAACGAGCAGCTGCGTATAGGGCTCGCGGGGATCATCGAGCACCTGGTCGGTGAGACCGGTCTCGATGACGCGGCCGCCTTTCATCACCATCACGCGATGCGACAAAAGGCGCGCGACCGCGAGATCGTGGGTCACGACGATGGCGGCAAGGCCAAGCTCGCTGACGAGATTGCGCATCAGGTCGAGCAGGCGCGCCTGCACCGAGACGTCGAGGCCGCCGGTCGGCTCGTCCATGAACACCAGCCGCGGCTCGGTGACGAGGTTGCGCGCGATCTGCAGCCGCTGCCGCATGCCGCCGGAATAGGTCTTCGGCGCATCGTCGATGCGGCCGACATCGATCTCGACCCGATCGAGCCAGGTCGATGCGGTGTCTCTGATACGGCCATAGTGGTTCCAGCCGACCGCCATCAGCCGTTCGCCGACATTGGCACCGGCCGAGACGCCCATGCGCAATCCCTGCGCCGGATCCTGGTGGACGAAGCCCCAGTCGGTGCGGAACAGGAAGCGCCGCTCCGCTTCGCCGAGCTCGGCGAGATCGCGCAGCACGCCGTCGCGCATCCGGTAGGACACCCGCCCCGCGCTCGGCGCGAGCTGCGCGGAGAGCAGTTGCAGCAGGGTCGACTTGCCCGAACCGGACTCGCCGACGATCGCCAGCACCTCACCGGGATAGAGCGCGAAGGAGACATCGCGGCAGGCCGGGAGCCGGCCGTAATTCTTGGCAAGCCGCTCGGCCACCAGCAGCGGCTGGTCGTTGTCGAGGCTCGAGAGCTCAGACATGCGCCTTCTCCTTGTGCGGCGCCGCGCTCTCGGTGCCGTGATGGCCGGCCGCCTGGCGCTGCTCGCAGAAGTCGGTATCGGAGCAGACGAACATCCGCCCGCCCTTGTCGTCGGTGACTATCTCGTCGAGATAGGAATTGTCGGCGCCGCACAGCGCGCAGGGCGCGTTGAAGCGGTAACGCGTGAACGGATGATCCTCGAAATCCAGCGAGACCACGGTGGTGTAGGGCGGGATCGCGTAGATGCGCTTCTCGCGGCCGGCGCCGAACAGCTGCAGCGCCGCGCAATTATCCATCTTCGGATTGTCGAATTTTGGCGTCGGCGACGGGTCCATGACGTAGCGTGCATTCACCTTCACCGGATAGGCGTAGGCGGTTGCGATATGGCCGAAGCGCGCGATGTCCTCGTAGAGCTTGACATGCATCAGCCCGTATTCGGCGAGCGCGTGCATGCGCCGCGTCTCGGTCTCGCGCGGCTCGAGGAAGCGCAGCGGCTCGGGGATCGGCACCTGATAGACCAGCACCTGTCCGGCGTGCAGCGACGCCTCGGGAATGCGGTGCCGGGTCTGGATCACGGTCGCGTCCGTCGTCGAGGTCGTGGTCGCGACACCCGCGGTCTTGCCGAAGAACTTGCGGATCGAGATCGCGTTGGTGGTGTCGTCCGAACCCTGGTCGATCACCTTCAACACGTCGTCGGGGCCGAGGATCGCCGCCGTCACCTGCACACCGCCGGTGCCCCAGCCATAGGGCATCGGCATCTCGCGGCTCGCGAACGGCACTTGATAGCCCGGGATCGCGATCGCCTTCAGGATCGCGCGGCGGATCATTCGTTTGGTCTGCTCGTCGAGATAGGCGAAATTGTACGTCGGCGCGTTCATTCCGCGGCCTCCTGCATTTCCACGGCATCGTTGGCTTCCGCGAACTCCTGCCGCAGCTTGCGCAGCAGGCCGAGCTCGGACTGGAAGTCGACGTAATGCGGCAGCTTGAGATGCTCGACGAAGCCGGTCGACTGGACATTGTCGGAGTGCGACATCACGAATTCCTCGTCCTGCGCCGGCGCTTCCGCCTCCTCGCCAAGTTCGCGTGCGCGCAGCGCGCGGTCGACCAGCGCCATCGACATGGTCTTGCGCTCGCTCTGGCCGAACGCGAGGCCATAGCCGCGGGTGAAGCACGGCGCCTCGGTCGTCGAGCCCTTGAATTGGTTGACCATTTGGCACTCGGTCAGCTCGATCGAGCCCAGCGGCACCGCGAAGCCTGCGTCCTCGGCTGAGAATTCGACCTCGACCTCGCCGAAGCGGATCTCGCCGGCGAAGGGGTGATTGCGGCCGTAGCCGCGCTGCGTCGAATAGCCGAGCGCGAGCAGGAAGCCTTCGTCGCCGCGCGCCAGATTCTGCAGCCGCAGATCGCGATCGGCCGGGAAGCTCAACGGTTCGCGCGTCAGGTCGCCGACCGGTGCGTCAGCATCGGCCCGTGGTGACGATTCGATCAAACCATCGCGGCCGAGAATGTCGGTGACCCGCGGCGTTGCCGCCTGCGACGCTTCCGCGGTCATCGGCTGTTCCGGCACGAAGCCTTCTGCGAGCTGCGGATCGAGCAGGCGATGGGTGTAATCGAACGTCGGCCCCAGGATCTGGCCGCCCGGAACGTCCTTGAAGGTCGAGGAGATGCGCCGCCGCACCTGCATCTGGCCGGTGTTGACCGGTTCGGTGGCGCCGAAACGCGGCAGCGTAGCGCGGAAGGCGCGAACCAGGAAGATCGCCTCGATCATGTCGCCGCGCGCCTGCTTGATCGCGAGCGCCGCAAGCTCGCGATCGTAGAGCGAGCCTTCGGTCATCACGCGGTCGACACCCAGCGCGAGCTGCTCGGAGATCTGCGCCAGCGTCACCTCGGGCACATCGCGATCGCCGCGCCGCTCATGCGCGAGCAGCCGATGAGCGTTCTCGATGGCGCGCTCGCCTCCCTTGACGGCTACATACATCGCTCAAACTCCGCTAGCGATCAACCGCGTCGTGCGCGGGATCGCGACAATCTTGTCGTCATGGACCAACACGACGTCGATGCCGCGCGGGAACAGCGCTTCATTGATCGACAGTCGCTGGAACAGGTCGCGCGGCTTGATCATCGCCTGCAGCAGCGTGCTGCCGTCGATGCCGGGCCCCTTCAGCTCGAAGGCCAGGCCCTGCGTCAGGCTGTCGACCTGCAGGATCAGCGTGGTCGACCGGTCAGGATATTCGCCGCTACCGAGCGCGAAACGCTCCAGCGCCGGCAGGTTTGCGGCATCGCCGATCAGCGCGAAGCTTGCGATTGCGGAATCCGCAACCACCGGCGCGCTGGCGTGAAACTTCAGCCAGCGGGCAACATCCGGTATCGCCGACATCGCATCGTCGAGCCAGATCGGCGTATCGTGATCGAACAGCGTCAGCGCGATCGCGGCCGCGCCGCGCATCAAGCCGGCGGGCGTTCCGACATCAGCGGAGACGCGCTGCACGCTGCCCGGGCGCGCCATCGCATCCATCACGGAGCGGAACGTGGATTGCGCCGACAGCACCTTGTCGGCAAAGCCTGCGGGCATTTCGGCAATCGTCGTCATTGCATCACCCCTCACCGCGCACCATCGTGTAGAAATCAACCCGGGTCGCCGCGGTCTCCGCGGCCTTGCGCGCGCGTTCGGCATTCATGGCGACACGCAGCGGCGCGATCACCTTTGCCTCCACCTCGCCGGACAATTCTGTCGACTGCACCATGGCGTCGCACAGCGCGATCATCTGCGCCTTGTGCGCATCGCGGCCGAGCGTGTAGCCGAAGCCGACCTCGCCGGTCGCAAGCCGCACCGCCGCGCGCGACACCGTCGCCTCGCCGAGATTGAACGGCGCACCGTCGCCGCCGATCCGCCCGCGCATCATCACGAGGCCGTTCTCCGGCTCGCGCAGGTTTTCATGCGTCGGCACCGCAATCGCCGCCAGCCGGCCTGCGATGTCGGCCGCGGCGGAGTGCGCCAGCACCGTCATCGCGGCCTTGCGCTGGGCCTGTTTGCTGTCTGGTCCGGTCGAACTCATGGTCGAATTCATGGGCAACCTTTGGCAACCTTGCTTGCATCGAGTTGTCTATGATACTAGACAACTTGATAGCCGAGCGCCATGACTGTTTCGTGACAAACCGAAGATTTCTGGTATCACCGCGCCATGAGCATGCAGGAAAGTTCCGGCGTCGCCTTGTGGCGGCAGGTCGCTGACGGCATCGAGCGCGGCATCGCCGACGGCCGCTTTGCTGCGGGCGAAAAGCTGCCCGGCGAGATGGAGATCGCCGAGACTTACCGGGTCAACCGCCACACCGTGCGGCGGGCGCTCGCCGCACTCGCCGAGCGCGGCCTAGTGCGCGCCGAGCGCGGCAGCGGCACCTATGTCGAGGCCCAGCGCCTTGCCTACCCCCTGCGTTCGCGCACGCGGTTCTCGGAGATCGTCGGCGCCGGTGGCCACGAGCCGCGCGGCCAGCTGATCGATGCAGGCAGCGACATCGCCAATCGCGAGATCGCGCGCGAGCTCGGCCTGAAGATCGGTGCGCCGCTGATCAGGATCGAGGCGGTGCGGCTCGCCGACCGGACGCCGATCTGCGTTTCCACCACCTGGCTGTCGGCCGAGCGGTTTCCCGATGCCGGCAGCGTGTTCGCCGGCGTTCGCTCGATGACGAAGCTGCTCGGGCATTACGGCGTGAAGGATTACCACCGCGCCTCGACCCGGATCACCGCGGCGATCGCCGATGCGACCGACGCCGCGCGGCTCGATCTGCCGCTGGGCCGGCCGGTGCTGGTGGTCGACGCGACCGATGTCGATATGCTGGACCACCCGCTGGTGACCAAGCGCTCGCGCTTCGCCGCCGAGCGCGTCGAGTTCCTAGTCGAGAACAGCTGATCTCTCTGCCCCCTCGCCCCGCTTTTGCGGGGAGAGGGTTGGGGTGAGGGGCTATCTCCGCGAATCCGACAGACGTGAATACGGGGACACCCCCCTTACCCGGATTGCTTCGCAATCCGACCTCTCCCCGCAAGCGCGGGGCGAGGTAACCTCCTACACCACCGCCCTTTGGCCGATGATGGCAAAGCGCAGCTTGCTCGAGATGAAATCGATCGCGGCGACCGCGATCAGGATCATCAGGATCAGGAACGACACCTTCTGCCATTCCAGCACGCGGATCTGCTCGGCGAGTTGCAGGCCGATGCCGCCGGCGCCGACGATACCGATGATGGTGGCCGACCGCGTGTTCGATTCGATGAAGTAGAGTACCTGCCCGGCGATCACAGGCAGCACCTGCGGCAGCAGGCCGAAGCGGATTTCATGCAGCGCGTTGCCGCCGGAGGCGCGGATGCCCTCGACCTGCTTGCGGTCCGCGGCCTCGATCGCCTCCGAGAACAGCTTTCCGAACGCGCCGAAGTCGGAGACCATGATCGCCAGCACGCCAGCGAACGGGCCGAGGCCGACGACGTTGATCCAGACCAGCGCCCAGATCAGCGTGTCGACGCCGCGGATCGAATCCAGGAAGCGGCGCACCGGAAAGCGGATCAGGTTCGAGGGGATGATGTTGCGCGCCGCCAAGAGGCTGACCGGCAGCGCGAAGAGTGCCGCAAGCGTGGTGCCGAGCAACGCGATCGACAGCGTCTCGCCGAGCGCCTGCATGTAGAGCGGGAACGACGAGCCGGGGTTCGGCGGGATCATCATCATGGTGATCCAGCCGAGTTGGCTCATCCCTGAGATCAGCTTCGTCGGCGAGAAATCGAGATCGACCAAGCCGTAGACGAAGATCGCGAGCGCTGCCACGATCGTGGCCGGCATCGCCAGCCGCGCCGACGCGGGGCGTTCGAACACGCCAGGGTATTTCGCACGCAAGTCCGCGGTGTCCGGCTTCGGCAGCTGGCTCATCGCCGGGTCTCCTTGCCGAACAGCCGGCCGCGCAGCCAGCCGGTCGAGATGTCGATGATGAAGACGGTGACGATGATGGTGACGAGGATCGCACTGACGTCGGAATAGTAGAACTTGCGGATCGCGACCACGAGCTCCTGCCCGATGCCGCCGGCACCGACGAAGCCCATCACCGACGCCTCCCGGACATTGATCTCGAAGCGCAGCAGCGCATAGCTGGCATAGCCCGCCGAGACCTGCGGCAGGATGGCAAAGCGCATGCAGGACAGCCAGCTCGCGCCGGTGGAGCGGATGCCCTCGACCGGCTTCATGTCGGCATTCTCGACGATCTCGGCGAACAGCTTGCCGAGCGCCCCGGTGGTGTGGATCGCAATCGCCAGCACGCCGGCCATCGGCCCGAGGCCGAACGCGATCACGAAGATCAGCGCGAACACGATGCCCGGCACGGTGCGGGCGAATTCAAGCAGGCGACGGACGGTAAAGCGCACCCATGGTCCCGGCGAGGTGTTCTGGGCCGCGAAGAAATTCAGCGCAAACGCGAACACAGCACCGGTCAAGGTGCCGACATAGCTGATCAGGAGGGTCTCACCGAGCAGCCGCAGCCATTTCTTCAGGCCCCAGAACCATTCCACCGGATCGGTCCAGACCCGCGCACCGGAATCCAGCGTCAGGATGCGGTCGAAATAGCTGACGAAGTTGCCGAAATAGGTGAAGAACGTGTGCAGGTTCACGTCGGCGCCGAGCGCCGCGATAAACAGCGCCGCGCAAAACACCGCGGCCGCCACCGTCGCCTTCAGCCGCTTGCGCGCGACCGCCTTGCGATAGGCATCGTTCAGCGTCGCCAATTGCTGCGCTGGAAGGATGGAAATGGCGGTCGCCATCGATGCGGGCCAGTCTGCTCGAGGGGTGAACGAAAAGGGCCGGGTTGTCGAAACCCGGCCCAGTTCAACGGCGATGTGCGATCAGGAGCCCTTCTTGCGTAGAGCGTCGACGAACTTGATCAGCTCGATGGTCTTGTCGTAGTCGGCATTGGTGACCGGCTGCCACGGACGGTTCTTGCCGTCCGACAGCTTCTTGAAGGCTTCCGGATCCTTCGTCGGCATGTCGAGGAAGGCCTGCTTGATCTTCGCCTTCATGTCGTCGGGAAGGCTCTCGAGATAGGCGTAGGGCGAGTTGATGATCAGATCCGACTTCACGATGATGCGGAAGTCTTCCTTCTTCAGCGGCGTGCCGTCGCTCGACTTCACCATGTTCTTGGCGAGCATGCGGGTCAGGTTGGAATCATCGTCGGCATTCCACCAGTTGGCGGCGACGTCGACGGTGCCCTGCGCCAGCGCCAGCACGGCGTTCTCGTGGCTGCCGGTGAAGACGACCTTGGAGAAGTAGGTTTCCGGATCGATCCCCATCTGGTTCAGCTTGAAACGCGGCATGTTGTTGCCGGAGGTCGAGTTGGGATCGACCAGGCCGATATTCTTGCCCTTGAGGTCTTCGACCTTCTGGTACGGGCTCTTGGCGAGCACGTAGAACACCGAATAATAGCCCTTCGAACCGTCGGCATTGACGTCGATCACGAACGCGTCGGTCTTGACGCCGGTGAGGCGGGCGCGGGCGAACGACGCCGGGCCGTAGTAACCGATGTGGATGTTACCGGCGCGCTGGCCCTCGATGACGGCCGCGTAGTCGTTGGCGACGCGCAGGGTCACCTTGATGCCGAGTTCCTTCGACAGATACTCGGTGAGCGGACCGTAGCGCTCGGTAACGCCGGAGCCGTTTTCGGCGGGGATCACCGCGAAGGTGATTTCCGGATACTTGGTCTTCCAGTCCTCGGCCGAAGCGGATCCTGCGAATGCCAGCGCGGCGGCGCCGGCCAGAATGATGCGACGAGTGATCATATTACCCCTCTTTGGTAGTTACGCCTGTTGGCCGGGCGAAATGCCCGGTTGCCCTGTTCTTCGAAAATGCGCCGCTCAGGCCGCGGCAGCGGTGCCGAGCGCCGGAGCAGTTGCGCCATCGGGCACCGACAGCGGTGCCGCGCCCATGACGTCATTGGCCTCGAGGTCATAGAGCTCGCGGGCAATATGGTCGGTCAGCGCCGCGGGGGCGCCGTCGAACACCACGCGACCCGCCGCCATGCCGATCAGGCGATCGCAATAGGTTCGCGCCAGGTCGAGGGAATGCAGATTGCAGAGCACCGTGATGCCGAAATGCTTGTTGATGCGGAGCAGCGCATCCATCACGATTTTGGTGTTGCGCGGATCGAGCGAAGCGATCGGCTCGTCGGCAAGAATGATGTCGGGCTCCTGCACCAGCGCGCGGGCAATCGCGACCCGCTGCTGCTGGCCGCCGGAGAGCTGGTCGGCGCGCTGTGCCGCGAGTTGGGCAATATCGAACTGCTCCAGCGCCGACAGCGCCAGCGCCCTGTCCTGCTCCGGCCAGACCTGCGCCAGCGAACGCCAGGACGGGATCTGGGCAAGCCGGCCCATCAGCACGTTGGTCAGCACGTCGAGGCGGCCGACGAGATTGAATTGCTGGAAGATCATCGCCGAGCGCGCCCGCCACTGCCGCAGCGCCTTGCCGCGCAGTTCGGTGACATCGGTGCCTTCGAACAGGATGCGGCCGGAGGTCGGGTCGGCGAGACGGTTGATCATCCGCAGCAGCGTCGACTTGCCGGCACCGGAGCGGCCGATCACGCCGACAAAGCTGCCCGGCGCGATCGAAAAGGATGCGTTATCGACTGCGGCCTTTGTGCCGAACCGGCACGTCAAACCTTCCACCACCAGCATGCAATGCTCCAACCGCGTCGCGTTGGGCCATCGCTATCCCCGGTGCTTGACAGTTATGTGACGTGACGTTGCAGTGCGGCGATCGTCCACACCCTCCACTGCCGTTCGTTTGACGTCATCGCAACGTCATGATGTTGTCATCAAGCGTCCCGATGACGAGCCCGCATCTCCCCGGAAGCCAAAGATTTGCAAGATTTGCGGAGGCCCTGATGGCCGGAAAAACACTCTCGGTTGTGCCGACGATCGACCAGACTGCGTCGGTGCGCGAGAGCAAGCTCGGCAAATATACCGAGGTCGGCGCGCGCACCATTCTGCTTGAAGTCAGCATGGATGACTATTCCTACGTCGTGAACGACAGCCAGATCACCTACACCTCGATCGGCAAGTTCTGCTCGATCGCGGCGATGACCCGCATCAATCCCGGCAACCACCCGATGCATCGCGCGACCCAGGCGCATTTCACCTACCGCGCCAGCGCCTATTTTCCCGGAGAGAGCGACGACACCGACTTCTTCAACTGGCGACGTGCGCATCACGTGCATATCGGCCATGACGTCTGGATCGGTCACGGTGCGATCCTGCTGCCGGGCCGGAACGTCGGAACCGGCGCAGTGATTGCCGCCGGCGCGATCGTGACCAAGGATGTGCCCGCCTACACCATCGTTGCCGGTAATCCGGCGCGTCCGGTCAAGCGGCGCTTCTCCGAGACAGCAGCGGATCGCCTGACAGCACTCGCGTGGTGGGACTGGGGTCACGAAACGCTTCGTCGTGTCCTGCCCGACTTCCGCACGCTCGCGGTCGAGGAATTTCTCGACAAGTACGAGGCCGAGGCCGTATCCCAATCACAGAATCAATAACGGAGCACCGTATCGTGACGGACATTTTCATCGAGGGCGGACGCGCGCTGGTTGACGGTGCCTTGGTCGGGACCTCGCTGCGGACCTCAGGCCGCGACATCGGCGCGCTCGACGCCGAACAGGGCCGCGCCGCACTCCACATCAATGCCGGCGGCCTGCTGGTGCTGCCCGGCATCATCGATCTGCACGGCGATGCGTTCGAGCGGCAGATGATGCCGCGCCCCGGCGTCGATTTCCCGACCGACGTGGCGCTGATCGACAGCGACCGGCAGGCGATCGCCAACGGCATCACCACCGTCTTCCATGGCACGACCTGGTCGTGGGAGCCCGGCCTGCGCAGCGCGGAGAATGCGCGCAAGCTGCTCGATGCGATCGAGGCGCTGCGGCCGCAGCTCGCCGCCGATACGCGCTTCCACCTGCGTCACGAGACCCACAATCTCGAAGCCGAAGCCGAGATCATTCAATGGCTCACCGAAGGCCGCATCGACCTGTTCGCCTTCAACGACCACAGCAACGTCAAGCCGAAGAAGCGCAACCAGCTGGCCGAACGCACCGGGCTCTCCATCGAGGCCGTCAACGACATGCTCGATCGGATCGTAGCGCGCCGTCCCGCGGTGCCCGCCTCGATCGCGCGACTGGCGGCCGCGGCACGCGAGGCGAACATTCGGATGCTCTCGCATGACGACAACACGCCGGCGATGCGCCAGGAGTTTCGCGCGCTCGGCGCCACGATCGCCGAATTCCCCGTCAATGAAGAGACCGCGCGCGATGCCGCGGCGGCGGGCGACTTCATCGTGTTCGGCGCGCCGAACGTGGTGCGCGGCGGCAGCCACACCGGCTGGACCAAGGCATCCGACATGATCGCACAGGGCCTCTGCTCGGTGCTGGCGTCGGACTACTATTATCCGGCGCAACTGCTCGCCGCGTTCCGCCTCGCCGCCGATGGCATCCTGCCGCTAGCCAAGGCCTGGGACCTGATCTCGTCGGCGCCGGCACGCGCGGCAGGGCTTGCCGATCGCGGCGTGATCGCTACGGGCCGCCGCGCCGATCTCATCGTCGTCGACGACAAGGTGCCGCTGCGGCCGCGCATCGTCGCCGTGATATCAGCCGGACGGCTGTTGCATCTGGCAGACGCGAGCTGCCTTGTTCACTCGCTCGCCCCGCGCAAAACGGTTGCGGCAGCATAGTCAGGACCTATTCTGCTGCCATGGCCAACACTCCGCGCTACGCGATCTATTATTCGCCGTCACCCGACAGCGCCCTGCACCGCTTCGGTTCGACGATGCTCGGCTACGACGCCGTGTCAGGCGACGACCTGCCGTTTCCCGACGGCGTCGCACCCGACTGGCGCGAGGTGACGGAGGACCCGCGCAAATACGGTTTTCACGCCACGCTGAAGGCGCCGACCGCGCTCGCCGATGGCAGGAGCGAGTCCGAGCTCCTCGATGCCTGCGCTGCCTTCGCCGGCCGCGCGCGGCGTATTCCGGTGATCCTGCCTGTTGTCGATGTCATCAGCGGCTTCATCGCCGTGATCCCGGCGAGCCGCTCGGATGATCTGCAACAGCTTGCCGCCGATTGCGTCACCGAATTCGACACCTTCCGTCCGCCGCTGACGCCGGAAGATCGCGCGCGGCGCAGACCCGACCGGCTCACGGAGCGGCAGCGCGACTATCTCGATCGCTGGGGCTATCCTTACGTCATGGAGGAATTCCGCTTCCACATGACCCTGACCGGACGGCTGAGCGAGGAGCGGCGCGGCCCGATCGTGGCGCGGCTGCGCGAGCGGTTCGCGGCGATCGACCTTGCGACGCTCGCGATCGACCGCATCGCGCTGTTCAAGCAAGCCGACAGCGCATCCCGCTTCCGCATCATCGGCAGCTGGCCGTTGCGGGCGTAGCGACGACGCTACTCGTCCACCCGGGTGCGGGCGATGATCTCGGCAGCGCCCTTCGCGAGCAGTTCCATCCCGACGGCGCGGCCGAGTTCGCGCGGCCGGTCGGCCGGTCCGCGCCGCGTCACCTCGATGAAGCCGGCACCGGCCTCGTCGAGCACGGAGGCGCGCAGCGTCATCTCGTTTCCGGCGAGCGTGGCGTGGCCGGCGATCGGCGAATTGCAATGGCCGTTGAGCACCCACAGCACCTCGCGCTCGGCCTCGGCGGCAAGCCGCGACTGCGCATTGTCGATCCCGGCGAGCCGCGCCCGCGTCGCCCAGTCGGTCTCGACGCATTCGAC
Source organism: Bradyrhizobium sp. 41S5 (assembly GCF_011516665.3). Taxonomy (NCBI): domain Bacteria; kingdom Pseudomonadati; phylum Pseudomonadota; class Alphaproteobacteria; order Hyphomicrobiales; family Nitrobacteraceae; genus Bradyrhizobium; species Bradyrhizobium sp. 41S5. The sequence continues at coordinate 6,394,033 of NZ_CP083721.1, forward strand.
CGCGACGATGCCCTGGCCGACCGCCGGCAGCATCTCGTCGACGGAGAAATCATGCGCGATGCGCGCGATCATGCCGATACGCTCGAGGCCGGAACGCGCCATCACCAGCGCATCCGCCGGCCCCACCTCGCCGCCATCGGGCAGCCGCTGCTTGGCACCGCGATCGAGTTTTGCAATTCGCGTGTCGGCGGCACCGCGGAAATGAATTACCGTCGCCTCGGGGAACAGCCGGCGCAGATAGGCGGCGCGGCGCACGGCATTGGTGCCGATCATGAAGCCCTTGCCGCGCGAGGCGCGAAACGCATCCAGCGTCAGGCCCGGCCGCAACACGAGGCTGTCATTGGCGGCATCGCGCGCCAGCATCGCGGCAAGGACGAGACCCGGCGTCTCCTCATTGCCCGGCACGTCCTTCAGCGAATGCATCGCCGCCTGCAGCGTGCCGGCACGCATGGCTTCGCGGATCTCGGCGACGAAGGCGCCGCCCTTGCCGCCGTGACGCAGCAGCTTGCTGGTCTGGTCCTGGTCGCCGCGGGTCTCGAACTTGACGATCTCGACGGCAAGGTCGCCCGCCGAGGCGCGCAGCAGCCGTGCGACCTCGTCCGTCTGCGCGAGCGCCATCGCGCTCTTGCGTGTCCCTATCCGCAAAACCTGTCCCGACACGAAAGCTCCGCTGGCGTGATCATCAACGGCTGGGGATTAGAACAAAAGGCCAGTCAAAACAATGGTTTTTGCCCCGGCCCGACCACGCTCAGGCGATCTCCTCAACGAGGGCCACGCCGGCCTCTCGCATCGCCGCCGTGGCGGCAGCAAGCGAGCCGCCGAGATCGATGGCACGGCAGCCCGGCAGCACGACCGCGGTCTCGAAGCCGAGCCGCCGCGCATCGAGCGCCGAATACTGCACGCAGAAATCGGTGGCGAGCCCGGCCATCACGACGCGCCTGAGGCTGCGCTCGCGCAGATAACCGGCGAGCCCGGTCGGCGTTATCCGGTCGTTCTCGAAGAACGCCGAATAGGAATCGATCGCGGCCCGAAACCCCTTGCGGATCACGAGCTCGGCCCGGTCGGTTACGAGGTCGGGATGAAACGCGGCGCCGACTGTGCCCTGGATGCAATGATCCGGCCACAGCGTCTGCGGCCCATAGGGCATGGTGACCGAGGAGAACGCCGCCGCGCCCGGATGCGAGCTCGCAAACGAGTTGTGGCCTGCCGGGTGCCAGTCCTGGGTCAGCACGACATGGTCGAAGCGCGCGGCGAGCTGGTTGACGACAGGCACGACGGCATCGCCGTCGGCCACCGCCAGCGCGCCGCCCGGGCAGAAATCGTTCTGCACGTCGATGATCAGCAAGAGATCGTCGGGCCCGATCTTCATCACGTCCCGATCCGCAACGACGCGCGCAGCTTGCGCAGGCAGGCGATCACCGACAGCGCCGTGATGCGGCCGGTCTTGGGGTTCTCCGAGGGGATGTTCTCGATCGTCATCGAGAACCGCGCGGAATCGGAATCGACCTCGATTCGGTGGGTGTTGCGTGTCACCGTCGGATCCGCCCAAATCTCGACCCTGGTTCGATCGGGGCCGATGCCGGCGAGCGACAGCGCCACCGCGACGTTGAGATTGGCCGGAAAGCCCTTTGCCGCATCGCGCGCGCTGCCCTCGAAGATGCGCAGCGGCTCGGTGATGTCATCGATCCGGATGTTGTTCTCGACCAGATGCGGCGCGCCGATGAGGCCCGCGACCGGCTTCCGCGTCACGAGCCTCGCCGAATGGATGGTCCCGACCGCGGCCGCGGTCACGGCATCAAGCCCGATCAGCGCTCCGGTCGGCACGATGATCTGGCCGCCATGCGCTTTCGCGAGGTCGACCAGATCCTCGTTCTGCAACAGCGCGCCGACGCTGAGCACGACCGCGGTCTTGCCGCGCTCGACCACCGGCGCCACGATCACGCGCACCAGCTTGCTCGGCGCGCACTCGACCACGATGTCGGCGAGCTCGGCAAGCTCATCGATCGGCACCAGCTTCGGCGCGGACTTGAGCTCGGCGATCCAGCCGCGGTGCTTGTCCGGACTGTTCGCCGACACCGCAACCAGCGTCAGGCCTTCGATGCCCCGATCGAGCGCCTTGACGACATCAGCGCCGATCGCACCGAGGCCAGCAACCGCAACCCGTGTCTTTGCCTTGTTGTCAGCCATCATTTCCCGCCGGCGAGCATCTTGACCAGGCGATAGAGGTACTCCTCGCCCTCGTAGAATGACTTGACGAGCACGCGCTCGTCCTTGCCATGGTTCCGGTTGTCATCGACATCGGCGCCGAGCCCTGAGTGACCATAGGTCGGAATTCCGGCATTGCGCAGATAGCTGCCGTCGGTGGCACCAGTGCTCATCACGGGGACGATTTCGGCATTCGGCCAGAATTCCTTCGACAGCTTCTCGACCGATCCCATAATCTCCTCGTTCAAGGGCGACGGCGGGCTCAACACGGCTTTGCCGGTCGGGGTCACCTCGATCTGCTTGTCGGCGAGCACGCGCTCGATCGTCGCCTGGACGCCTTCGACCGGCTCGCCGGGCAGGATCCGGCAATTCACCTTGGCGGTTGCCAGCTGCGGCAGCGCATTGATGGCGTGGCCGCCCTCCAGCATGGTCGCGACGCAGGTGGTGCGGAGCTGCGCGTTGTAGCCGGGATTCTCCGACAAGCGCGCCAGCGCCGCCGGATCGGGCTGCGGCGCCAGGATGGCTTTGATATCATCGGCATGCGACTTGTCGACTTCGGCGGTCTTGGTGAAATAGATCCGCGTGGTCTCGTTAAGATTCATCGGGAAGTCGTATTTGGAGAGCCGCACCAGGCCCTCCGCGAGCCGATAGATCGCATTGTCCTTGCGCGGCAGCGAGCTATGGCCACCGCGATCCTTCACGGTGAGCTGGTAGCCGATCGAGACCTTCTCGCTGGTCTGCACGCTGCTGCGGATCGCCTTGCCGTTCTTCAGGCCGACGCCGCCGCCTTCGTTGAGCGCGAACTCGGCGTCGATCAGGTCGCGGTGGTTCTTGATCAGCCACTGCATGCCAAGGCCGTTGGCATCGAGGATCTCCTCGTCGGTCTCGAGGGCGACGATGATGTCCCGGTCCGGCTTGTAGCCCTCCTTTTTGTAGCGGATCAGGTTGGTGATGAAGGCGGACGCCATGTATTTGTCGTCGCTCGAGCCGCGGCCATAGAAATAGCCGTCCTGCTCGGTGAGCTTGAACGGATCGACCGACCAGTCCTCGCGGTTGGCCGGCACAACGTCGATATGGGCGACCAGCAGGATCGGCTTGCGCGCGCCGGAGCCGCGCAGCCGTGCCACCAGATTGCCCTTGTGCGGTGCGGGCGAGAACACATGCACGTCGCCCTCCGGAAAGCCTGCCGCGCGGAGCCGCGCGCCCATCGCTTCCGCCGCCTTTTGCGTATCGCCAGTCGCGGTGGTCGTGTTGATCTCGACCAGTTCCTGGTAGATGCCGCGGGCAAATTGCTGCTGTTCGGTCAGTCCCAGCGCGCTGGCGCCGGACGCGAGCAGGACCGGAGCGAACGCCGCCGACATCAGCAATAATCGAACCATGTTTCGGCCTTGTGCGACATCGTGCTCTCCCAGAATTCCACCACCTGATTGGAGATGAATTCAGACAGGCGGCACGCGCTTTGGCAAGACGGCGAGCCCTCCAATTTCCGCGCGCATGCTCCGCGCTTTCGCGCACGCCAATTGGAGTCCTTATTTGGCATCCTTGGCCGCAATCACCTCGATCTCGACCAGGAAGCCGGGATTGGCAAGCGCGGCGACGCCGACCACCGAGCGCGCCGGCAGGTTCGGCTGGCTGCCGCCGAAGAACTGGGTGTAGCCCTCCATGAAAGCCTTGAAGTCCATCGGCGCAGCCGCGTTGTGCACCAGGAACACCTGCATCTTGACGACATCGCCCATGCCAAGCCCTTGGCCTTCCAGAATGGCCTTGATGCGGTTGAGCACGCCGACGGTCTGGGTCTTGGTGTCGCCATAGGCCTGCGGGCTCGACGGATCGGCATCCTTGTTGGCGACCGGCGGCACCTGGCCGCTGACATAGACCGTCGTGGTGTTGCCGGTGACGGTCACGGCCTGCGCGATCGGAAATGTCGAGTTGGGAATCGGATGCCTGACCACATCAGCCGAGGCAGCGGTCGCCATCGCCGACAGCGCGGCGCCCAGTGCGATACCGATGAATTTCATCGAACTCTCTCCAAAGTGGTTAGCGGCGGGCGTCCTGGACGTCCTTGGTCGTCATCGCGTCCTGATAGGTGTTGCCGAAGTGCGTCCGCAGATAATTCACAACTGCGGCGACTTGACCATCGGTCATCATGTCGCCGAACGCCGGCATGCCGCGGCGGCCATTGACGACCAGGTAGATCGGATAGCTGCCGGTCTCGAGATTCTTGTTGCCGGCGAGCGAAGGATAGGTGCCGGCGCCGCTTGCGCCCGTCGCATCCGGCATGTGGCAGCCCTGGCAGACATTGCCGAACAGCTCTTCGCCGGTCATCTCCACGAAACGGTAGCCTGAAGAGAAGGTGCGCTTGGTCACCCCGCTGTCCTGCCCGAGGGCCGCAGTCGCCGACAGCAAAATCAGCGCCGCGATAACCGGTGTTCCTGTCCGCACCATCATGTCTTCACCACGCGTTCGTGCAATCGGGTAATCGCATCGAGCGCGGACAGGATCGCACCCTCCTGCCAGGCCGGCAGCTGCGAAGCGTGCTCACCCGCCAACGCGATGCGGCCGTCGATCTGGCAGAGATTGCGGTAATGCTGCGCCCGCCCGGCTTCGGTCCATTCACCGGCGCAGCCGAGCGTGAACGGCACGCGATGCCACGCCACCGCGACGCCGTTCTCGAACTCGCTTTTGTACTGCGGATGGATCTTGGCGCCGAACTCGACCGCGCTGGCGACCCGCTCGGCCGGCGTCATTGCCGTGAACTCGAAGGAATTGGCGCCTTCATACAGATAGGCGCCGAGCAGGACGCCGCGGCCGCTGCGGTTGAAGCCAGAGTTCGGATAGCCGATATTCCGGATCGGCAGATCGGTATAGCTGATGCCGCCGTAGATCGCCTCATCCTCCTCCCAGAACCGCCGCTTGAACTGCAGCCCGACCTTCACCGAGGCGGCGTAGGGCAAGGAATCGATCGCATTCTTCATCGGCCCACCGACGTCGAGAGGCAGCTGGCTCAGGATCGGCAGCGGGATGGTGCAGATGCACCAGTCGGCGGTCGCCTGCTGCACCGCGGATGAACTGGCGGTGTCGACATAGCTCACGGTGACGCCGGAGCCGTTCTGCTGGATCTGCGTGACCTTGGCGTTATAGCGGATGAGATCGCCGACCTCGCGCGCGAACGCCTTGCCGATCATGTCCATGCCGCCGACCGGCTGGAACATGGTGGTCTGAAAATCGTAGTGCGCGAAGCTCTGCACATAGCGCCACATCCGCGACCGCAGCAGTTCCTGCAGCGAGATCGGATCGCTGGGCAGTGGATCGCCCATCAGGCCGCCGCCGGGATCGCGTGCATAACCGCGCACGTCGGCGGAGCGGAGATTGGCACTGTACTTGTAGTCGCGATCCAGTGCGCCCCACTCCCGCAGCGCCTGCAGCAGGATCTCCTGGTCCTCCTTGCTGACGAATTCATCGAGCCGGCCCTGCTGGCTGACTTTCGCGAGCAGCTCCGACACTCCGCCCTGGAAGTCCGCCTTGATGCTGCGAAAGCGTTGCGGCTTGCCGTCGAACGCACGCGTCGCGTGCAGATAGGCGTTGTGGTTGAGCTGGATGAAGGGTTCCAGCGTCACGTTAAGCCGGCGGCAGTAATCGAGCAGAGCGCGATGATGATAGGGAATCCGCCACGGGCCGGGATTGAGATAGAGCCCCTGCTCGAACTGGCAGGTCTGCTTGAAGCCGCCGAGTTCGGTAAAGCTGTCACCGCCGCGGATCGACCAGTTGCGACCGCCGGCGCGGCTGTTGAATTCGAGGATCTGGACCTTGTAGCCTGCCTTGCGCAGTTCCAGCGCCGCCGTCATGCCGGCAAGCCCCGCGCCGAGAATCAGCACCGAAGCGCCCTTCACGTCGCCTGTGAGCTTGAGCGGGCCCTTGTAGGCGGACTCGGATGCGAAACCGAGGCTCGTCATCGCCTGATACATCGCCGAACTGCCGGCGATGGTCCCGATCAGCGCCAGCAAATCCCGCCGCCTGATCACAGATTGGTTCTGCACCCGCGTTCACCCAGCCACTGATTTCGATGGCGAAGGGAAACGGTTGACGCGACCCGTGTCAAGAAAGCGCACGCGCTTACACATGCGCCCACACGCGCTTTTGATGCGTCACGCGACCGATACCTCACACCACGCGTTCGAGTTGCACGCGCCGGCAGTCCATTTCATAGTCTAATCCAACCACCGGCGGCCGGTCGAAATGCCAGGTCAGGCCATTGCGAAGCACGCCACGGCGGCCGAGCTCGCTTTCGAGCACCGGATAGGCATCGTGCACGGTGTAGAGCTGCACCGCGGTGGTGTCGCGCCAGGAGCCGCCGAACGCGCTCATCCGGCGTTCCATCTCGCCAAGCACGAATTTGGCCTTCGCCAGAATGCCGGCCGGGCTGGTGTCGCCGGGCGCGACAGTATGATCGCGATAATTGGCCTTGCCCTCGACCGACTCGCCGCTGCCGGCGACGACGAAGCTCGTCGGCGCGTCCTTCGCAGCCGGCACCGTGTAGCAGAAGGCGTGCAACGACGGCTCGGCGGGCGGATCGAGTTTTGGACAGACGTTGCTGCGCGCCACCGGATTGACGCCGTCGCGCATCACACCCCAGGCGATCAGCGTCTTGATGTAGATTTCGTTGAACGCCTTGAACCCGTCCTCGGTGAACGGCGCCGGCGAGCGCAGTTCGCAGGCAGCGAACGCGGTCAGCGGACGGCCCGCGCCCCTGATGATATCGGAAATCCGTTCAAAACCCGCGCTCAAGGGTATCAGTTCGGAGAACCTGACCCGCTCGATGGCATAACCGGGCAGCGCACCGACGCCGCAGGAATACTGACTGACGCCGGGCATGAAGCGGTAGCCGCCGTCGGGAGCCTCGCTGGTGTTGGTCATGTTGCCTCTTGATGTGGATACGGTGGTGCGGCCGTCGCGAGGTTCGCGATGGAGGGTATGCACGAACTGCTCGATTTCACCACAGCCGTCGTCCTGGCGAAAGCCAGGACCGATAACCACCCGCATTTCGTGATGAATGGAATCGCGGCCCCAGCGTCGCGCAACGATTGAGATTTGGGGTAATGGGTCCTGGCTTTCGCCAGGACGACGCTGAGTGTGTTGCGCCGCTTGTGAGTCGCACGTTCGCATTCTCGCGACATGAGCCCGAGCTTTGCTCTTTCGTTCCGCCCTCCTCTTGCAGAGGGCACAGGGAAAGCCGGGTGCCGATCGCACCCATGGGCCCCGAGCAATGGGTAGAAAGCTCGGGGGTAGGACCACAGGTGTAACCGGGAACTCCGGCTTTCCCTGCGCGATGGTTTTACGGCTTACTTCGTGCTCTCCCCGGCGAGACTGGGCTTGCTTGTCACCGCCTTCACAAGACGCGTAGCGCGTTGTGAAAAGACACCTGCCGCTAGGGCGTCAGGACCACACGACTTCGCCGTCCGCTTCACGCGCACTCGTCAGTTGCGCGATCGGCGTCCACCGCATCTCACCGCAACACCCGTGACGATGCGCAGCGCCCCTCGATCGGGTGAGACGGGCAAACCATACACTGAGTTGCACTTCGGATAAAGCGAAATATATTTGCGGCGGGGGCTTGCGCCGTCGGGCAACTCAGTGGCACGCGCGCGTGAAGCGGGCACCGGCGGAAGGTTCCCCTCTCCCCTTGCGGAGAGGCGCCACACGGCGGGCTCTCTCCGTATCTGTCACGACGACAAGCGAACGAATCCCGAGAGCGATGTCCTCATCGATCATCTCGCCCGGGCCCCCCTTCTCCCCTCCCTCTCCCGCAAGGGGAGAGGGAGCCTGAGAGACGTGCTCACCTCACAGCATTCTGCGGCGTCTCGCTCCCTAATGCGCCTTGGCGACGTAGGGGCAGCCGCCTTCATCGAGCGGACGGAAGGCCTGGTCGCCCGGCACCGTCGCGAGATATTCGTAGAGATCCCACTTGCTCTTGGACTCTTCCGGCTTCTTGATGCGCATCAGATACATGTCGTGCACCATGCGGCCGTCCTCGCGTACGACGCCGTTCTGGGCAAAGAAATCATTGACCGGGGTCTTGCGCATCTGCGCGATCACGGTCTCTGAAGCCACCGAGTTGGTCGCCGCGACCGCCTTGAAATAATGCCGCAGCGCCGAGTTGACGCCGGCCTGGTAGGCCGTGGGCATCGCGCCATGCCGCTTGAAGAATTCCTGGGCGAAGACGCGGGTCTCGGGCGTGCGATCCCAATAGAAGGAATCGGTGAACAGCAGATCGTGCGCATGCGCGAGGCCAAGCGCCGGCACGTCGGTGAGCGTCACCTGCAGCGCGACGAGCTGCATGCTGGCGCGGATGTTGAACTCGTCGGCCTGGGACACCGCGTTGCGGAAATCGGAGCCGGCGTTGGCGAGCGCCAGGATCTTGGCGCCGGAGGACTGCGCCTGCAACAGGAAGGACGAGAAATCGGCGGTGTCGAACGGATGACGGACGGCGCCCAGCACCTTGCCGCCGGCCGATGTCACGGCCTTGCTGGCGTCGCGCTCCAGCGCCTGGCCGAACGCGTAATCCGCCGTGAGGAAGAACCAGGGCGAGCCGCCGCGCGCTACCACGGCCTTCGCCGTCGCATTCGAGGAGGCATAGGTGTCGTAGGTCCACTGCACGCTGGTCGGCGAACACTGCTTGCCGGTGAGGTCGGATGAGCCGGAGCCCGAGATCAGAAACAGCTTCTTGCGTTCGCGCGTCACGGTCTGGATCGCGAGCGCCACCGCGGAATTGACGCCTTCGGCGATGACGTCGACACCCTTGTTGTCGATCCAGTTGCGCACGATGCCGGTCGCCACGTCAGGCTTGTTCTGGTGATCCGCGGAGATGATCTCGATCTTGCGTCCGGCGACCGTGCCGCCGATTTCCTCCGCGGCCATTTGCGCCGCGATCACCGATCCCGGGCCATTGCCGTCGGAATATTGCCCGCTCATGTCGGTGATGATGCCGACCCGCAGGACACCATCCTCCGCGCGAGCAGCGCCGGCCGCAAGGGAGAGACACACGGCGGCAATTGCGACCAGGACAGGCGAGCGTTTTGTGATGGACATTTCGTTCCCAAGGGTTCGGATGGTTCGGACGAACTCCTGAAGCAATCAGGGATCGCCGACAACCCCATCGCTGGCATGGCGCTCTGCGATTCCGCGCAAGAATTCCGGGAGGAGGAACATGCCCGGGCGCCGATACGCGCGTCGCCGATCATGCGAACGCCGCGACGAGATTTTCGCCGCGGCGTTCCTTACAGTGCTGGATGGTTTCGAAATCGCCTCAGCGCCGCTCCCACAATTGTCTTGCCAGGATGCCGACCTTGCGCTCGATCGCCTCGGCGGCATCGAGGCACATGTCCTCGCGATAGCGCGAGCCGACGATCTGGACGCCGACCGGCAACCCTTCATGCAGGCCGACCGGCACCACGGCCGCCGGCAGCCCCAGCACGTTCATCGACGAAATAAAGCGCAAATCGTTCCAGAACAACTCCTTGACGCGCTGGTCGCCGCCGAGATCGGCATTGACCTCCGGCGTCTGGCGCACCGAGGTCGGCATCAGCACCAGCGGATACTGCTCGAGGAACATCATCCAATTCCTGATGTGGCGCGACCGCTCGGCGATCGCCTTCATGTAGCCGGCCTGGTCGAGCGGGTTGGCCAGCGCCATGAAGCCGCGGAACGTCTTCTGGAAGTCGGCACTCGTCGCCGCCAGCATCTGGTCCTGCTGCAACACACGGGTCTCGGTCATGATCAGGTCGCACCAGAGCTGCCAGACCTTGTTGAGATCGGGCACCTCGACTTCGCTGACCGCGTAGCCCGCATCGGCCAGATGATCAGCCGCCTTGCGCTGAAGCGCGATCACGCCGCGATCGGTCACCATGTCTTCAGGGATCTTTGCGAGCGCGACCTTGACCGGTGCGGTAGGCTTCGGCCCCGTCAACGGCGCCGGCACGTACCAGGGATCGCGCGGATCGCGCTGCGCCATCACCTCCAAGCCGAGGCGGACGTCGGCGACGTGGCGCGCCAGCGGTCCTTGCGACGACATGAACTGCGCCATCAGCGGCCGTTCTGCCGTGGCGCTGGGATTGAACGCCGGAATCCGGCCTTGGGTCGGCTTGATGGTGGCGATGCCGTTGCAATGCGCCGGCCAGCGTAGGGAGCCGCCGATGTCGTTGCCATGCGCGATGGTGCCGATGCCGGCCGCGATCGATGCGCCGGCGCCGCCCGATGATCCGCCGCAGGTCACGTTCGCGTTCCAGGGATTGCGCGTCAGGCCGTGCAGCGGGTTGTCCGTGAAGCCGCGGAGCGAGAATTCCGGCGTGTTGGTCAGGCCGATGATGATTGCGCCGGCCTTCTTGAGATTGGCCGTCACCGGCGAGTCGCCCGGCGCGATATTGTCCTTGAACGCGACCACGCCGTTCGAATTGGCCTGGCCCTCGACGTCGATGTTGATTTTGATCGTGACCGGCACGCCGTGCAGCGGTCCGACGGCGCCGCCCTTCCCTTTGCTTGCCGTCAGCGCTTCGTCGGCCGCCTTGGCGGCCTTCAGCGCAGCGTCGCCGAGATCAATGACGACGGCGTTGAGCGCCGGATTGGCCGCGTGCATGCGGTCGAGATGGGCGCGAACCACCTGCTCCGAGGTCACTTCGTTGTTCCTGATCGCCGCGGCCGTCTCGACGGCGGACCATTGCCAGATCGGTGCATTCGTCACGTGTTGTTCTCCCGGTTGTGTTGAGTGCTTTGTTGTTGGTTCAGTCTCGCGGATCGATCGGCGTCAGCGTCGACGCACGCGCCTCGATCACCTCAGCGTTCAACGCCGGATTAACCTCTGCGATCCGATCGAGGCTGGATTGCACCGCGTCCCGGCTGGAGATCGCGCGCGTCGCGATCGCCCGCGCCAGATCGACGGCCGACCAGCTCCACAATTCATTCTCGCGCCGCCTAACCATTGTTGTTTCCTCCAACGCGTGATGCAACAGTCAGCCGATGCGGTTCAGTCGAGCCGCAACGGCTGGTGAAAGACGGGCAGATCCATGCGGCGGTCTTCCGCGGGGACGACCACGGCTTCGGCGCTCAGCACATGGTCGAGCATCACGCGTCGGGCGCGCGCGGCATTGCCGGAGCGGAACGCGGTCATCAGGCGCTTGTGAAACCCGATATTCTCGCAGGTGAAGCTGGATGCGAATTCCTGCACGCCGAGCTTGCCGATCAAGTGCCGGATCGCCTCGTTGACGAAGCGGGCGACCAGGCCGAGCAGCGGATTGGGACAGGCCTCGATCAGGATGTCGTGGAAATCGATCTCGGCGTGGCGGTGGTGCTCCCAGTCCGCGATGCCGCCCGGATGGTGCTCCTGAACCGCGATCGCCTTGTCGAGCGCGGCGAAATGCGCCGCTGTGAGGTGGCCGACCACGCTGAAGGCGAGCTCCGGCTCGATCAGGCGGCGGATCTGGTAGATCTGCGCGGTGCTGATCGACTGGAAATAGAAGTAGTTGCTGAGCAGGCCGACGATCCGGTTGATCGACACCGGCGCCACCCGCGCGCCGCCGCCGGGACCGGTGGTGTTCTGCACCAGCCCCTGCACTTCCAATGATTTGAGCGCCTCGCGGATGGTCGAGCGGCTGCAGCCGAACATCTCGATCAGCTCAACCTCCTGTGGCAGCCGGTCGTTCGGCTGCAAGCCGGCCTGGAAGATGTGGCTGCGGATCTGATCGGCAACGGCGTCCGAGCGCTTGCGCTTGATCGAGGCGCGCCGCGACGGGTCCAGGGAGGGGAGAGCCGATTTATCCATTTTATGATCATAAATAGGATCGAGACGGCTTGGCAAGGGCGATCGCCCCAAAAAGGTCGTCGTACCCGGGGCTCATCCCGGGCATGACGGCCGACCCAACATTCAGGAATTGGCGAGAGACGATCGCTCAGTTCGCTCCGCGCTGTGCCTCGAGGCCGCGGCTGTAGCGCGACATCCCAAAGCAGAACACGAAGTAGATCACACCGACGAAAACATAGACCTCGACGCTGAACGACTGCCAGGCCGGATCGACGATCGCGGTCTTCGCCGTCGTCAAGAGGTCGAAGATGCCGATGATCAGGACCAGGCTGGTGTCCTTGAAGAAGGCTATGAAGGTGTTGACCAGCGGCGGGATGACGTGGCGGATCGCCTGCGGCAGCACGATCAGCGCGTTCTTCTCCCAGTACGACAGCCCGAGCGCATCGGCGGCCTCATATTGTCCGCGCGGCACCGCCTGCAGGCCGCCCCGCACCACTTCCGCAAGGTAGGCTCCGGCATAGAGGATGAAGGCGATCTGCGCGCGCAGCAGTTTGTCGATGTTGACGCCGTCGGGCATGAACAGCGGGAACATCACGCTCGCCATGAACAGCAGGCTGATCAGCGGCACGCCGCGGATGAGCTCGACATAGAGCACGCAGAGCGAGCGGATTGCAGGCAGCTTTGAGCGGCGGCCGAGTGCCACCAAAATTCCGAGCGGGAAACCGAAGGCGAGCCCGAACGTCGCGAGGATCAAGGTCACCGGCAGCCCGCCCCAGCGGTCCTGCGTGACAAAGGACAGCCCAAGGAAGCCGCCCCACATCAGGCATCCGATCGCGATCAAGGCTGCGGCCCAGAGCAGGAACAGCTCCTTGCGCCAGAAGCTGCGGCGGCTCGAGACCGCGAACAGCGCGATGAAGATCAGGACCGCGAGCGCCGGCCGCCACTGCTCGTCGAACGGATAGGTACCGAACAGGATGAAGCGGTACTTCTCGGGCACGACCGCCCAGCAGGCGCCGGCGCCGCGCAGCGCGCGGCAGGCGCTGGTGTCGTTGCCGGAGACGATCCAGACCGCGTTGGCAATGCCCCATTGCCAGAGGCCGATGCAGGCCTTGCCGAGCACGAACAGCAGCAGCAGCGTCATGATGCTGGACGGGATCGAGGCGAACAGGTTGGCGCGCAGCCACGCGGTGAGATGTCCGCCGAGCGCCCGTGGTGCGGGCCGCGGCCCGATCGGCAGCGGATCCTGCGGAAGGTGTGCGACCGAGCTCATCTCAGCGCTCCACCAGCGCGATCCGCGCATTGTACCAGTTCATGAACAGGCTGATGCCGAGGCTGATGGTGAGGAACACCATCATGATCAGCGCGATCGACTCGATCGCCTGCCCGGTCTGGTTCAGCGTGGTGTTGGCGATCGAGACGATGTCCTGGTAGCCGACCGCGACCGCGAGCGAGGAATTTTTCGTCAGGTTGAGATACTGGCTGGTCATCGGCGGGATGATGACACGCAGCGCCTGCGGCAGCACGATCTGCTGCAAGACGAAGCCGCGCTTCAGCCCGAGCGCCTTGGCGGCCTCCGACTGGCCGCGCGGCACCGCCTGGATGCCACTGCGCACGATCTCCGCGATGAACGCCGAAGTGTAGGTGACGAGCGCGATCAGCAGCGCAAAGTATTCCGGCGCCAAGGTCAGGCTGCCGACGAAGTTGAAGCCGCGCAGCTCCGGCAGCATGATGCTCCAGCTGGCGCCCGAGAGCCACGACACCAGCGCGGGCAGCGCGACCACGAGGCCGAGCGCGTAGGGCCAGGTCGGCCGCGCCTTGCCGTCGAGCATCTGCTGCGCGATCAGGCGGCGCCTGACGAGATGGAGCACGACGAGACCCGCGACCAGCGCCAGGATCGTCCACCAATTGGCCTCCTGCAACGGGACCGACGGCAGTATCAGCCCGCGATTGGAGAGGAACACGCCCTCGATCGGCTTCCACGCCTGACGCGCGGCCGGCAGCCCTTGCATCAGCACGTACCAGAACAACAGCTGCAGCAGCAGCGGCAGGTCGCGCAGCACCTCGACATAAACAGCGGCGAGCCGCGCCAGCAGCCAGTTCGACGACAGCCGCGCGATGCCCACCAGCGTGCCGATCACGGTCGCCAGCACGATGCCGATGACAGCGACGCGCAGCGTGTTGACGATGCCGACAATGAAGGCGCGCAGGTAAGTGTTCTTCGGCGAGTAATCGATCCAGGAATCCGCGATCGGCATGCCGGCTTCGCGACCGAGGAAGGCAAAGCCGGTCGAGATGCGCCGCACCGAGAGATTATGGACCGCGTTCGACCACAACCATGCGACGATGGCGACCGCGATGGCGACCACCAGGACCTGCCAGAACAGGCCGGCGACGCGGGGATCGCTCAGCGAAAGCCGCCAGGACCGACGTGGAGCCCGGGCGGGAAGGCGTTTCGGCGTCGATGTCGTCACAGCACAAGGATCCCAGTGAGAAGCGATCTTCTGCCATGCGCAAGAGCGTGTTCGAGGCTGCGCACTTCATATGTTGCACCAAATTGATATTCGTGCAACATATGTTTCATGGGCCAGGCTCAGCCGAAACCATCGCCCCTGAACGAATTGTGCAGCGCATTGCCGTCGCTGCCGACGCGTTTGCAGGAAGTCGGACGTTTTGTCGCAGCCAATGATTACGACGCCACCACCCGCTCGATGCGCGAGCTCGCCTCGGTCGCCGGCGCCGACCCTGCATCCTTCACCCGTCTTGCCAAGGCACTCGGCTATTCCGGCTGGGACGAATTGCGCGCCGCACTCACCGAGGCGCGACGGCCGGCGCAGGGCTCGCCGTTCTCCGGCCGCGCCAAGGGCCGCCGCGCCGGGCCGAATGCCGATGTCAAACTGGTGCACGACAAGCTCGAGGCGGAAGCCGCGGGGCTTGCACGGATTTCCGCGAGCGCGATCGCGGACGCCGCGCGTGCGCTGCACGCCGCTGATAGAATCTGGATCACGGGCTTTCGCAGCTGCCGCAGCGTTGCGGAACTCCTCACCTATCAGCTCCGCCTGTTCCGTCCCGATGCCGTGCAGCTGGTCGGCGGTTCCGGCCCGTTCGATCTCGACCACGGCGCCTTCCGCTCAGGCGACGCCGTGGTCGTGATCGGCTTTGCGCCCTACACATTGGTCAGCGTCGAGACCGCGCGTGCAGCGCATCAGGCGCGCGCCACGCTGATCGCGATCGCCGACACGATCAGCGCGCCGATGGCCGAGGGCGCCGATCATCTCTTGCTGTTCGAGGCCGCCTCCTCGCCCGGCTTCTTCCCGAGCCTCACCGGCGCAATTGCGGTAGCGCAGTCGCTGGCCGCCGTCGCCTTCACGCTGGGCGGCGCGGGTGCCAAGCGCAAGCTGGAGGAGACTGAGGGCCGGCTTGCCGCGATGTCGCAATATTTTGTCGAGAAAGGATAAGTATCATGGCAGTCCCCTTGGCCGCCAACAAGAGCCGCGTGATGCATCGCAGCCTGCGCGAAACCCCGCCGAAAGCGGTCGGCGGCGACGGCGTCTGGTTGATCGCGGAGGATGGCCACCGCATTCTCGATTCCTCCGGCGGCGCCGCGGTGTCCTGCCTCGGCCACCAGCACCCGCGTATTCTTGCTGCGATCGCAAAGCAGGCGTCCAAGCTTGCCTATGCGCATACCGGCTTCTTCTCGTCGGAGCCTGCGGAAGAGCTCGCCGAGCGGCTGGTCGGCCACGAGCCCGGCGGCCTCGGCTACGTCTATTTCGTCAGCGGCGGGTCGGAGGCGATCGAGGCCTCGATCAAGCTGGCGCGGCAATATTTCATCGAGCGCGGCGAGCCGAAGCGTGCACGCTTCATCGCGCGCCGCCAGAGCTATCACGGCAACACGCTCGGCGCGCTGTCGGCCGGCGGCAATGCCTGGCGGCGCGAGCCCTATGCGCCGCTGCTGTCACCAGCGTTCAGCCACGTCACCCCGGCCTTCGCCTATCACGAGAAGCGCGATGATGAATCGGAGGCCGCGTTTGTGGCCCGGCTCGCCGCCGAGCTCGAAGCGGAATTCCAGCGGCTCGGCCCCGAGAACGTTGCCGCCTTCATCGCCGAGCCGGTGGTCGGCGCCACCGCCGGCTGCGTGCCGGCGCCGGAAGGTTACTTCAAGGCGGTGCGCGAGATCTGCAACCGTCACGGCGCGCTCTTGATCCTCGACGAGGTGATGTGCGGCATGGGCCGCACCGGCACACTGCATGCGTGGGAGCAGGAAGGCATCGCGCCCGACATCCAGGCGGTCGCCAAGGGACTCGGCGGCGGCTACCAGCCGATCGGCGCGATGCTTGCGAGCGGTGCCATCGTCGACACCGTGCGCAACGGCTCGGGCGCGTTCCAGCACGGCCACACTTATCTCGCGCATCCGCTCGCCTGTGCTGCCGCGCTCGAAGTGCAGAAGGTGATCAGTGAGGAGAAGCTGCTCGACCAGGTCAAGGAGCGTGGCCGCCAGCTCGAGCAGCGGCTCACCGAACGCTTCGGCAATCACCGCCATGTCGGCGACATCAGGGGCCGGGGCCTGTTCTGGGCGATCGAGCTGGTCGCCGACCGCGGCACGCGGCAGCCGTTCGATCCCAAGCTGAAGCTGCATCAACGGATCAAGTCCACAGCGTTTGCCGGCGGGCTCGGCTGCTATCCGTCGGGCGGCACCGCCGACGGCCAGCGCGGCGACCATGTGCTGCTCGCCCCGCCCTATATCGCAACTTCCGGCGACATCGACATGATCGTCGAAAGGCTCGGCGCTGCGGTAGACAGCGCGTTGAAAGATGTTGGTCATTAGGAGGAGGACAGGATGAGGAAGACATTGATCGCGGCGAGCCTGCTCGCCGCAAGCATCACGGGCGCAAGCGCGACGACGCTCGACACCATCAAGCAGCGCGGCACGCTGGTGTGCGGCGTCTCGACCGGCTTTGCCGGCTTCTCGGCACCGGACTCGCAAGGCAACTTCAAGGGCCTCGATGTCGACTATTGCCGCGCGCTTGCCGCAGGCATCCTCGGCGATGCCAATAAGGTGCGCTACGTCGCGCTGACCGCGCAGAACCGCTTCACCGCGCTGCAGTCCGGCGAGATCGACGTGCTCTACCGCAACTCGACGCAGACCTTTCTGCGCGGCACCACGCTCGGCCTGCGCCAGGGCCCGGTCAATTTCTACGACGGCCAGGGTTTTGTGGTGAAGAAGGACCTCGGCGTGAAGGAGCTGAAGGACCTCAAGGGCGCCACCGTCTGCGTCGCGCAGGGCACCACGCATGAGGTGACGCTCGGCGATTACGGCCGCGCCAACGGCATCGACTGGAAGCCTTTGGTGTTCGACCGCCCCGATACCATGTACCAGACCTTCTTCGGCGGCCGCTGCGATGCCATGACCCAGGACGCCTCGGCGCTCGCGGGCGCGGTCGCGACCGCCGCGCCAAAGGCGGAAGATTACGTCGTGCTGCCGCAGACCATCAGCAAGGAGCCGCTCGGCCCGTTCACCCGCAACGGCGACGAAGTCTGGAGCGACATCATCACCTGGCTGCATTACGGCCTGGTCGAGGCCGAAGAGCTCGGCGTCACGCAGGCCAATGTCGACGAGATGACGAAGTCGCAGGTCCCGGCGATCCAGCGCCTGCTCGGCGCGTCCGGCGATCTCGGCAGCCGGCTCGGCCTCGACAACAAATGGCTGGTCGCCGCGATCAAGGCGGGCGGCAATTACGGCGAGATCTTCGAGCGCAATGTCGGCAAGGCGAGCCCCTTGAAGCTCGAGCGCGGCCTCAACGGCACCTGGAGCAAGGGCGGGTTGATGTACGCGATCCCGTTCAAGTAACGCTTCGTACCTCGCCCCGATTGCGGGGAAAGACCCCCTCACCCCAACCCTCTCCCCGCGGGGAGAGGGAGAGCAAGAAACATCGATGCGTATCACCCTCATTCACGCACTGAAACATTCGATCGTACCGATCGAGGCCTCGTTCGCTCGCCATTGGCCGGAGGCGCGGCTGATGAACCTGCTCGACGACAGCCTGTCGGCCGACCTTGCGCGCGACGGCAAGCTCAGCGAGCGCATGACCGAGCGTTTCCTCACCATGGGCCGCTACGCCGTCAGCTCCGGCGCCGACGGAATTCTCTTCACGTGCTCGGCGTTCGGGCCCTGCATCGAGGCGGTGGCGCGCGTGCACGCGCCGATGCCGGTGCTGAAGCCGAACGAGGCGATGATCGAACAGGCGGTCGCGAAGGGACGACGCATCGGCCTGCTCTCGACCTTCCCGCCGACGCTGGTGTCGATGCCGCCGGAGTTTCCATCGCACGTCACGCTGGTGCCAAAACTCGCCGACGGCGCGCTGGCGGCGCTGGATCGTGGCGACCGCGCCGAGCATGATCGCATCGTGGTCGAAGCGTCGAGAGACTTGGGCGACTGCGATCTGATCGCGCTCGCGCAATACAGCATGGCGCCGGCCGCCGAGCGCGTCGCCGAGGTCACCGGGCGCGAGGTGCTGACGACACCCGACAGCGCGGTCAAGAAGCTGAAGGCGATGCTCGGAGCGTGAGCCCCGTCATTGCGAGCGAAGCGAAGCAATCCATCGCGCAGCATATGCGGCGCGATGGATAGCTTCGTCGCTTCGCTCCTCGCAATGACGGAGATGCGAATTCGCCGCCCTGCAGTGCCTACCCGCCCGCGTCATTCACATTCAAATCGGCGCCTTGCGGATCCCTGATCGTCGACACCGTGATCAGCGAGATCAGCGACAGCACCGCGATATAAACGCCGACGCGCCAGGACTGGCCGTAGGTGCCGATGATCCATTGCGCGATCATCGGCGCGAAGGCACCGCCCAAGATGGCGCCGAGCGCGTAGCCGATCGAGACGCCGGAATAGCGCACCTTGGCCGGAAACAGCTCGGCATAGAGTGCCGCCTGCGGACCATAGGACAGACCGAGCGCGATGGTGAGACCGACGGCGCTGACGAAGAACAGCAGCAGGTTCTTGCTGTCGATCAGGAACCACATCGGCACCGCCCACAGCACCATCAGGCCGTAGCCGATCTGGAAGCAGCGCACGCGACCGATTCTGTCGCCGAGGATGCCACCGAGCAGCGTGAAGATGAACCAGCTCACCGCCGCCAGCGTGCCGATCAAGAGCAGCTGCTCCGACGGCATCTTCAGCGTGTTGGTGCCATAGCTGATGATGAACGCGATCAGGATATATCCGGCCGCATTGTTGGCCATGAAGATCAACGCGGTGCGCAGGATCTCCTTGCTGTGATTGCGCATCAATTCCCGCAGCGGCGCGGAGGATTCCTTGTGCCGCCGCTGCATCGCCAGGAACACCGGGGACTCTTCGACCGTGCGGCGGATCACGATACCGACGACGATCAGGAGGATCGAGAGCAGGAACGGAATGCGCCAGCCCCATTCGATCATCGCCTGCTTGCCGAGCGAAGCTGTCAGCACCCACAACACGCCGGTTGCCAGGATCATGCCGAGCGGCGTGCCGATCTGCGGGAACGAGCCGAAGAAGCTGCGCTTGTCGCGAGGAGCCGATTCCACCGCCATCAGCGCCGCCCCGCCCCACTCGCCGCCGGCCGAGAAGCCCTGCAGGATGCGGAGAAGAATCAGGAGTGCCGGCGCCCAGGCGCCGATCTGCGCGTAGGTCGGCAGCAGGCCGACCAGCGCGGTCGCAGCGCCCATCAACAGCAGCGTGACGACGAGCATGTTCTTGCGCCCGAAGCGGTCGCCGAGATGGCCGCAGACGATGGCCCCTAACGGGCGGAACAGGAATGAGAGGCCGAGCGTCGCGAACGAGACGATCTGCGCCAGCAGCGGATTGTTCGCGTTCATCGGCGCGAAGAACAGCGCGCCGAACACCAGGCCCGCCGCCTGGGCGTAGACGAAGAAGTCGTACCACTCGATCGTGGTGCCGACGAGCGTTGCGGTGAGGACCTTGCGCTCCTCATCCGACAGCGTAGCGCCGCGCGAGCGCGCGGACATTTCGATGGTCATGTGGCCTCCCCAAACCCGTTCTTGAACCCGTTCTTGGCCGTGCGCGCATGATCGGCCGCGATGCGCCTGCCCGTACGGATGCTGGTACCGGGATAGCAAAGCTTCCAGCGCGGGACGAGTAAAATAGTTGCAGCAGCAACGACATAGTACCAGCCGACGGCCTCGCGGCCGGTTCCATGATTCGGCTACCTCACCCGCCGCCGACGGTCTCCCATCCCAAAACGTCGATTGTGCAATGCAGCAAGGCCGCTATGCTGGGAGTCTCCAAGGGGTTTTAAGTGTCTGACATCAATGCCGATGCCTGGGTGTCCTCAGGCCACCGCCCGATGGGCTTTCCCGAATTCGTCGTCATCATCGCCTCCATCATGGCGCTCAACCCGCTGGCGATGGACATGATGCTGCCGGCGCTGCCGAACATCCGCTCCGCGTTCCAGATCGCCGACGCCAACCGTCCGCAGATGGTGCTGTCGATCTTCCTGGTCGGCTTCGGCGTCGGCCAGTTCGTGATGGGCCCGCTGTCGGACCGCTTCGGCCGCCGCCCGGTGCTGCTCGGCGGCATGACCGTCTACACCATCGCCGGGCTGCTCGCGATCATGGCGCCCTCGTTCGAGACGCTGCTCCTGGCGCGCGCGCTGCAAGGACTCGGCACCGCGGCGACCCGCGTGATCGCAACCTCGATCGTGCGCGACTGCTATGCCGGACGGCGCATGGCGAGCGTGATGTCGCTGGCGATGATGGTGTTCATCGCGGTGCCCGTCATCGCGCCGTCATTCGGCCAGGCGGTGATGTTGCTGACGCATTGGCGCGGCATCTTCGTGCTGCTGATGATCTACGGCGTGATCGCGCTCGCCTGGAGCGCGATGCGGATGCCGGAGACGCTGCCGCTCGAATTGCGCAAGTCGCTGGCGATCCCCGAGGTGCTGTCCGCGTTCCGCCAGACCGTCACCAACCGCCAGACGCTCGGCTACGCGCTCGCCGCCGGCGGCGTGCAGGGCTCGCTGTTTGCCTTCGTGTTCTCGTCGCAGCAGATCTTCACCGAGATCTTCAAGCTCGGGCACTACTTCCCGGTCGCCTTTGCGGCGTGCGCGGTCGGCGTCGCGATCGCCGGATTCCTCAATTCGCGCATCGTCGGCCGCATCGGCATGCGCGTGATCTCGCACGCCGCGCTGACCGGTTTTGCCGTGGTCGCCGGCGCGCTGTTCCTCGCCGTGAAGACCGACACGCTGTCGCTGCCGCTGTTCATGGTGCTGGCCGGCCTGATGATGTTCGCATTCGGCCTGATGATGGCGAACTTCACTGCGCTCGCGATGGAGCCGCAGGGCAAGATCGCTGGCACCGCGTCCTCGCTCTACGGCACCATCACCACTCTGCTCGGGATCGGCGTCGGAACCACGATCGGCCAGGATTACGACGGCACGCTGCTGCCATTCGCGACCGGCTTCTTCCTCTGCACGCTGGCCGCGCTCGCCGTGGTGCTGGTGACGGAGAAGGGCCGCATGTTCCGGCCGCATCATCATCCGATTTGATTTCGTAGCGTGGGTTAGCCGACGACATCCGCCGTAGCTCAACAAGCGAACGCGGAAGGTGTAACCCACCATCCTTCTCGCAAGCGCGGCGGATCACGCTTCCGCCTTCGCTCGCTCAGCTACGGCGGACAAGTCGCTAGTCCGCCCTACGGTGCTGATGGGCTCATCCAGAATATTGAACCCCTCCTCTCAATTCTCCCAGAAAACTCTGCACGGCTTCATTGTCCTCCGGAGTTTTCGCTGCCCGAGTCAGCACTGGCCCAGCATGATATTCGAGCAATTGCCTACGATCTTTGTTAGGCATGTACTTGCGCATGATATCGACCAGACGACGCGTCTGTATGAACGATGCGAAAACCTCATAGGGCCTGGCCGAAGCGAACGGTATCGCGCTCAGGTAATATTCAGCCAATCGAATCTGCTCAGCTTTCTTCCACGATAGGTGTTGGATGATGGTTATGGCTTCGCCATCGCCGCTAACTGGATAATGCCTCATCAGCCAGTCAGCAGCCTCACCGGAACTCTTCGCTCGCAAATCAGCAATGATTGATCGAAGGCGCTCATCCATCTTTCAACCACCTCGGAACGACCAGATATGGCGGAAGGTCCGTGTTGCCACGGCGTCAAGCAGGACGCATCCCGCATCATTGGACCGCACCTTACCCGACTTAGCGTCGTCGCCCGATAATGCCTGACAGCGATCCAACGCTCAAGCCGTCATGGCCGCCATCCTTCTCGCAAGCGGCACGGAGATTACGCTTGAGCCCTCGCTCGCGGAGCTAGGGCGGATTACGCTCCGCTAATCCGCCCTACAGAGCCGGCGTTGGTCCGCGCCCGCACCGGCGCGGCGACACGCCGCGTCGCCGCAAACCCTTCCATCCCAAGCTGCCACTGCAGGCCGACGATCGCGCCCTTGGTCGGCTGCAGCAGTCCGAGCGCGCTGAACAGCGTGACCGGCAGCCAGATCGCGAGTTGCAGCCAGGCCGGCGGCGCGTAGGTCATTTCCATCCAGAGCAGCGCCGGGACCACGACGTGGCCGACCACGACGATCACGAGATAGGCCGGGAAATCGTCCGCGCGCTGCGGGGTGAAGTCCTCGCCGCAGACCTCGCAGTGATCCGCCACCTTGAGGAAGCGACCGAACAGATGGCCACGCCCGCAGTTCGGGCACTTCATCGTGAAGCCGCGCCACATCGCCTTTGGCAGGGAAACCGTCTCGGTCATTGTCGTTGTCCTTGACCTGATCTGATGATCCATACAATATGAATTGTGGGGCATACAATCAAAGACAAATCGCCGGATTGCATGGATTGGATCCCTACAGTTTCGGAATGGCACGGCCCGATGTTCCTGCGCATCGTCGATGCGCTCGCCGCCGACATCGCAAGCGGCCGGCTGGTCCGCGGCCAGCGGCTGCCGACCCATCGCGCGCTGGCGTCAGCGCTCGACATCGATCTCACCACCGTGACGCGCGCATATGGCGAGGCGCGCCGGCGCGGGCTGCTCGACGCCCGGGTCGGCCAGGGCACTTTCGTCTCGGAGACCACCGCGCGCGCTGCGTCCGATCTGCCCGCGCCCGTCAACATCGACCTGTCGATGAATTTGCCGCCGCAGCCGGTCGAGGCCAATCTCGATCTGCGCATCGCGCAAGGACTTGCCACCATCCGCTCCGAGGCCGGGTTCTCCGCCTATCTCGGCTATGCGCGTCCCGGCGGCATCGCGGAGGAGCGGGACGCCGGCGTCGCGTGGCTGCTACCGCGCGTGCCGCAGGCATCGGCCGAGCGGATCGTGATCTATCCAGGATCGCAGGCGATCATCTTCAACGCACTGCTGGCGCTGACCTCGCCCGGGGATGCCGTGGTGACGGAGGCGTTGACGTTTCCCGGCATCAAGGCCGCGGCCGCGCGGCTCGATGTCCGCCTCATCGGCGTTGCGATGGACGCCGAGGGCGCCAGGCCCGACGCGCTCGACGATGCCTGCCGCAAGCACAAGCCGAAGGTTGTCTATCTGGTGCCGACGCAGCAGAACCCGACCACGGCGACGATGAGTGCCATCAGACGCAAGGCGATCGCCGACATCATCAGGAAGCGCGGCTGCGTCCTGATCGAGGACGACGTCTACGGCCCGCTCGAACCGCAGGTGGCGCCGATCGCCACGCTGATTCCCGAACGCACCTACCTTGCCGCGAGCATCGCCAAATGTATCGCGCCGGCCTTGCGCGTCGCCTATCTGCTGGCGCCCGATGCGACCGCCGAGCAGCGGATGCGCGCCGGCATGCAGGCCACCATGCAGATGCCGCCATCGCTGATGGTCGCGCTGGTCACGCATTGGCTGCGCTCCGGCGTCGCCGCCGACATCATCCGCGCCATCCGCAACGAAGCCGCCGCGCGCCAGCAGCTTGCGGCCCGCTTCCTCAAAGGGATCACCTATGCGGCGCGGCCGGCGAGCCACCATCTCTGGATGCCGCTGCCAAAACATTTCGACGGCACCGACCTGCTGTCGCATCTGATGCGCAATGGCCTGGCCGTGGTCGGCGAAGACGCCTTTGCGGCAGGCGAGGCCGCGCCGCGCGGCTTGCGCGTCTCGCTCGGCGCCGCGCGCAATCGCGCCGAACTGAGCCAGGCGCTGCAGGTGCTGTCGAACGCCGTGCGCACGCCGGTCGGCGCCACCCAAATTGTATAAATTTCAACCATCGTTGGGGAATAAACTCGCCCGAGAATGATTATGGTGCGGGGCGCCTGCGCTAAAACTGCGGCGTTCAGGCCATCAGACAGGGGCGGCTTTCAATGTCATGCGGATACGATCGAGCATTCCACACTGACGTGCGGACGCTCCGTGAGGTAGTGACCGCGATCGTGTATCTTGCATTTGTCACATCAAGTGCGGCGCGCGCCACCGAGGCCCCTGCCCCGTCGTCAGAAAGGCTCGAACGCATCACCGCGTTCTTCAACAACGAGGTTGCGACAGGAAAAATTCCAGGCGCCGCCATCCTGATCCAGCAGCACGGCAAGCCGGTCTATCTGAAGACCTTCGGCTATCGCGACATCACGACCAAGTCGCCGATGCGGCCCGATACGATGTTCGCATTGCATTCGATGACCAAACCGATCACCAACACCGCCGCGATGATGCTGGTCGACGAGGGCAAGCTGTCGCCGCAGGACCCGCTGTCGAAATACATTCCGGCGTTCGCGGACGTGAAGGTCGCGATCGAACCCGACGGCGGCAACGATCCGGCCAAGGTGGAACTGGTGCCGCCGATCCGCCCGGTCACGATCGAGGACCTGATGCGGCACACCTCGGGCATCACCTACGAATACATCGGCGCCGACTGGATCCAGAAAATCTATCGCGCAGGGCATCTGTTCGACGGGAAATTCGACAACAAGGAGTTCACAGCAAGGCTCGCCAGGCTGCCGCTGTCACGTCAGCCCGGTACGTTGTGGCGCTACGGTCATTCCACCGACGTGCTCGGCCGGGTGATCGAGGTTGTCTCGGGCAAGTCGCTCTATCAGTTCGAAAAGGAGCGCATCTTCGATCCCTTGAAGATGAACGACACCAGATACGTGCTCGATGCGGAAACCGAACGGACGCGGCTGGCCGAACCGCTGCCCTCGGACACGATCCTGATTGACGGGGAGAACGACCGGCGCGCGCATCCGGAGTGGGAGTCCGGCGGCGGCGGCCTGGTGTCGACCATTCTCGACTATGCGCGCTTCGCGCAGATGCTGCTCAATGGCGGCGAGCTCGACGGCAAGCGCTATCTGAGCCCGGCGGCCTTCAAGGACATGACGAGGGACCATATCGGGCCGGGCTCCGGCGTCGGCCGCGACTATTGGTACTTCCCCGGCGACGGCTTCGGCTACGGCTACGGCATCGCGGTGCGCACCGATCCCGGTATCGCCAAGCCGCCGCCGCCCGGCTCGATCGGCGAATTGAAATGGGACAGCGGCAGCGGCACCTATTTCGGCGTCGATCCGAAGCTCGACATGATCTACATCATGCTGGAGCAGACCCAGAACGAGCGCCAGCGCATCACGCCGGCGTTCCGGAAACTGGTGTACGAGGCGTTCAGCCCGGATTGAGTTCCGCCGCTGGCTGCGTCATTGCGAGCGCAGCGATCGTCTCCGGTCGATGGTTATTGTGTGCAGGGTTCCCGACCGGATTGTCACCCGCCTGCCTCGTCGCATCGATATATATGATAGTATATAGTGCAAGGAGAGCTCCAAAGAGGAGGAAGCAGCGGAGCGGGGAAGCTGCGACGGCCGGAGTGCCTCATATGGGCTAGATCACATAAAACCCGTGCGTGCCGTCGCGGCGCAGCTGGTCCACCAGGCCGTACTCCCAATCGAGATAGGCCTGCATCGCCTGCTCCGCGACGCCGGTGCCTTCGTAGGGACGACGATAGCGGTGCGCGGGATCGGGCCTTGGCACGACGCGCGGCGGTCCGACGTCCAGCGGACCGTCATAGCCGCCGTCGAGCACATAGACCTCCCAGCCCATCTGCGCGAGCCAGGACGCCGTCATGTCGGCGCGGATGCTCTGGCTGTCGCTCAGCACGATGCGGGCGCCGCGCACCGGCGCGGCCATATCGATTTCCTGCACCAGCTGGCCGCCCGCATAATGATGGAAGCCGGCGAGATGGCCTGCGGCGTATTCCTCGGCGTCGCGGACGTCGAAGCGATACAGTGTGCGGTGTGCGTCGTTTTCCAGCGCGGCGAGTTCAGCCGCGCCGATGTGGCGGACGCCGGCGCGATAGGCGACGTCGCGAGCATTGTCGGCGGCGCCCGCGAACGGCCCGATGTCGCCGCGCTTGCCGGCGCCGTGTTCGAGCTCGTGTTTCGCCAGCGTCCAGCCGATCGTGCCGTTGCGCAGCGCCCGCACCTTGTTCGGCAGTCCGGCATTGATCAGGGACTGCGTCCCGATGATCGAGCGGGTGCGGCCGGCGCAGTTGACGATGATGGTGGTGTCGGGATCGGGCGCCGCGCTCCCTGCGCGCAGCACCAGCTCGGCGCCGGGCACGCTGATCGAGTCCGGGATGTTCATCGTGGCATATTCGTCGAAGCGGCGGACATCGAGGATCGCGATCTTGGCCTTGTCCGCTATCAACGCGGCGACCTCGTCGGCGCTCAGCGAGGGCGTGTGCCTGCGCGACTCGACCAGCTCGCCGAAGGCCTTGGCATAGGAATTGACGTCCTCGAACACCTCGTAGCCGGTCGCCTTCCAGCCCTGCAACCCGCCAGCGAGCGCCGCAACGTTGCTGTAGCTCAGCGCCTGCAACTGGCCAGCCGCGACAGCGACCAATCCTTCGCCATTGTCATAGAGAACGATCGGCACTTCCTTGCGCGGCAGTCGCAGCTCGGCTTCCAGCGCGATCCGGCCGGCGGCCATGTTGGCGGCAAACAGCGGATGGCCGGTGGCGAACTCCGCCTCATGCCTGACGTCGAGCAGCGCGATCTCCTGGCGCAGCAGTAGCATCGAACGGATGTTCTGGGGTGTGACGGAAGAAACTGTCATGAGATGCTGGCCTTGGGCGGGAAATGCGCAGGCCTGCTCTAGGCCGAAATCGCGCGCCGTCAATAGCCTTAACCAGCCCGCAACCCCGATCTTCAGAGGCCGGGATTCGGGGAACGAAAATCCGCCATCCCGCTTTGCCCAACCGAGGCGCGCTTGCTACGTTCCCAATCGGCCCCGTTGGCGGCCGATCAGGCCTTCCGAACAAGAGAAGGTAGCGGGGCCAGCCTGAAGTTCTGGGAGGATGACCATGAGATCAGTCGGAAATGAACCATTGTCGCGTCACGCCCTCGCCTATGTGCTGGCTGGCGGACGCGGCAGCAGACTTCAGGAGCTCACCGACAGGCGCGCCAAGCCCGCCGTCTATTTCGGCGGCAAGTCCCGCATTATCGATTTCGCGCTCTCCAACGCCGTGAACTCGGGTATCCGCCGCATCGCGGTGGCGACCCAGTACAAGGCGCACAGCCTGATCCGACATCTGCAAGGCGGCTGGAACTTCTTCCGCCCGGAACGAAACGAGAGTTTTGACATCCTGCCCGCAAGCCAGCGCGTCTCGGAGACCAACTGGTATCTCGGCACGGCGGACGCGGTGTATCAGAACATCGACATCCTCGAAGCGCACGGCACCAAGTACATTCTGGTGCTCGCCGGCGACCATATCTACAAGATGGACTATGAGGTGATGCTGAAGCAGCACGTCGAGAGCGGCGCCGACGTCACGGTCGGCTGCCTCGAAATGCCGCGCACCGAATCCAGCGGCTTCGGCATCATGCATGTAGACGACAACGGCCTGATCCAGTCGTTCCTGGAGAAGCCGGCCGATCCGCCGCCGATGCCCGGCAAGCCCGACAAGTCGCTGGCCAGCATGGGCATCTACGTGTTCGACTCGCAATTCCTGTTCGACGAATTGCGCCGCGATGCCGCCGATCCGAATTCCAACCACGATTTCGGCAGGGACATCATCCCCTATATCGTCAAGCACGGCCGCGCGGTGGCGCATCAGTTCAACGATTCCTGCGTCCGCTCCGGCGACGATCCCCGCTCCTACTGGCGCGATGTCGGCACCGTCGACGCCTATTGGGGCGCCAATATCGATCTCACCGACGTCGTGCCGGAGCTCGATCTCTACGACCGCGCATGGCCGATCTGGACCTATGCCGAGATCACCCCGCCCGCCAAATTCGTCCACGACGAGGACGGACGGCGCGGCCAGGCCGTCACCTCGCTGGTCTCGGGCGCCTGCATCATCTCGGGCGCGGCGCTGCGACGGTCGCTGCTGTTCACCGGCGTCCACGTCAATTCCTACGCCAATGTCGAGAACGCGGTGATCATGCCCTATGTGAATGTCGGCCGCGGCGCGCGGCTCAGAAACGTCGTGATCGATCGCGGCGTGCGGATTCCGGAAGGGCTGGTGGTCGGCGAGGATCCCGAGTTCGACGGCAAGCGATTCCGCACCACCGAGAACGGGATCACGCTGATCACGCAACCGATGATCGACAGGCTCCCGACATGACGCCCATCCGCGTCCTCGCGGTCGCTTCGGAAGTCTACCCGATCGTCAAAACCGGCGGCCTCGCCGACGTGGTCGGCGCGCTGCCGGCGGCGTTGAAGCAGCACGGCGTCACGACGCGAACGTTGGTGCCCGGCTATCCCGATGTGCTCGAGGCGCTGGCCTCGGCGGAGACGCTGCTGCACTGGGGAGAATTTTACGGCGGACCGATCCGCGTGCTCGGCGGCTCGCATGGCGGCCTCGACCTTCTCGCGCTCGACGCGCCGCATCTCTATGCGCGCCCCGGCAATCCCTATGTCGGTCCCGACGGACGCGACTGGCCCGACAATGGCATCCGCTTTGCGGCGCTGTCGCGGATGGCGGCCGAAATCGGCCGCGGGGCAATCGAGGGCTTCGTCCCCGACATCGTGCACGCGCATGACTGGCAGGCCGGCCTCGCGCCGGCTTACCTGCATTACGGTGAGCAACCGCGGCCGGGCACGGTGATGACCGTGCACAACCTCGCCTATCAGGGGCAATTCTCGCCGGACATGCTGGCTGCGTTTGGTCTTCCGGGTGAGGCCTATTCCCTTCACGGGGTCGAATATTACGGCACCATCAGTCTCTTGAAAGCCGGCCTGCAATTCGCCGACCGCATCACCACGGTGTCGCCGACTTATGCGCAGGAGATCCAGAGCGACGAAGGCGGCATGGGGCTCGGCGGCCTGTTGCGCGAACGCTCCGACGTGCTGAGCGGCATCCTCAACGGCATCGACATCGATGTGTGGAATCCGGCCACCGATCCCGACATCGCCGCGCGCTTCAGCGCCGGGCAAATCGCGGAGCGCGCAGCCAACAAGACAGCGCTGCAGCGCCGGTTCGGTCTCGATCCGGCGCTGGATGCGATGCTGCTCGGCGTCATCAGCCGGCTGTCATGGCAGAAGGGGCTCGACCTGCTGCTGGAGAACATTCCGACATTGCTCGGCGAAGGCATTCAGCTCGCGCTGCTCGGCAGCGGCGATCGCGATCTGCAGGATCGCTACGCCGCGCTGGCGCGCGACAACCCCGGGCGGATCGCGGTCGTGATCGGCTATGACGAGGCGCTGGCGCATCTGATCCAGGCAGGCTCCGATGCACTCGCGGTGCCGTCGCGGTTCGAGCCGTGCGGCCTCACCCAG
Source organism: Bradyrhizobium sp. 41S5 (assembly GCF_011516665.3). Classification (NCBI taxonomy): domain Bacteria; kingdom Pseudomonadati; phylum Pseudomonadota; class Alphaproteobacteria; order Hyphomicrobiales; family Nitrobacteraceae; genus Bradyrhizobium; species Bradyrhizobium sp. 41S5. The sequence goes on from NZ_CP083721.1 coordinate 6,423,751, forward strand.
CTCTGCGCGCTGCGCTACGGCGCGGTCCCGATCGTTGCCAATGTCGGCGGCCTTGCCGACACCGTGCAGGGCTTTGACGAAGCCGCGGTCACCGGCAGTGCTGCGACCGGCATCAAGTTCGCACCCGTGACCTCGGAAGCGCTCGCCCATGGCTTGCGTACAGCGAACCTGCTGTTCAACGACAAGGTGACCTGGCGCCGGCTGCAGCAGGCCGGCATGGCCACCGATGTCTCCTGGCACAATCGCGCCGGCCGCTACGCCGCGCTCTATCGCGAACTCGCCGCCGCGCGAACATGAAGCGCGATCAATTCAACAGATCGCAGGACGCGATGCGGTTGATGTCGGCGAGGCGGCGGTCGGGATTGCCCTTGAGATCGAGGCTTGCGACCAGAGCGAGCAGGCGGCCATAGGCGCGGTCGGCGACCGCGACCGGCAGCGGCTCCTCGTCGAAGGCCTCGATGTAGTTGCCGACGAGACCGCTCAGCAGCCGGCACATCGCCCGCTGCTCGGGCTGATGCCTGCTCAAGGTCTCGAGTTTTTCCTGGAGGGTTCGGTAGGTTCGCAGGCCGTGCGGCTGTTGCGAAAGCCAAGCATGCAAATCAGGAGCGTGCAAATCAGAATTTTGTAAATCAGTCATATCAGCCTCTTCGAGCAGGAGAAGAAGCTACCGGTTTATATAGCCGATCGCGGTTCCGCGCCATGACGATTTTTGCATGCATCCCCTGCCCGGCGGCACGGGCCGTCATCGGATTGGCACGCAGTATCGCTAGGGTCTCTTGGTTTCGATCAGAGTCGCGCGAGTGCCGGCAGAATCCTGTAGCGCGCGATCTCGTGCGGATAGTCGCCGCGATTGGCGAGCAGCACAATGCCGAACCGGCGCGCCAGCACCAGGCCGATATAAGCCGAGGCATTATTGAGGCCGCCGGGCTTTGTCGATGACGGTGACGCCGTCCAGCGGCACATGCTCCCACGCCATCGCTTGCCCAAACGTCGCATCGACACGAAAACTCTCGCGCATGGTCATCTGCAATGCCGCGCGCAATTTGGGATCGATCACCGCGCCGTCGAGACAGGCGCGCAGCAGCATGCCGAGATCGCGCGCCGACGAGAACATCTGGCCGGTGCCGGGAAAATCGTAATAGCTCTGCTGATTGCCGGGTGGACCGATCAATCGCGCGTCTTGCACCGTGCCCCGTTCCGGCTGGGGAACGGGCGGCCCGATCGCTGTCCCGGCGGTCACTCCCGGAAACCACGATCGCGACCGCCCTCCCACTCCAGCCACGGCGCGGGAACTGCAATGGAACTAAAAAATCCGGAACGTTTGAAAATACGGAAGATGTGCTGCGAACGGCGAAGCAATACCGACGCTTGCCGGACTCGCCGCCGATATGTCTGACTTCGTCACATTACGCTCCCAATCGGGGGACGGTTTCTTACTAGCAACAATTCGTCAATCAAGGGTTGCATAGGCCCATGGGATTCGATTTGCAAGACACGGCTGCGTGCGACGGATTGTCCCGTTCCCGATGCAGGACGCGCGCGATGCCGTGATTAAGCATGGCTTAACTATTGAACGCACGGCGCGCGCCTATCCGGTTCGCGACCGGACGATCGACCGCGGCAACGACGCCAGCAGCAGCACGAGGCAGACGCAGAGCAGCACGATGTCCTTGAACAGGAACTCGCCGGCCAGGTTCCAGGCCATCGGATCGGTCGACGGGCTCCATTTCACCACCCCGGGTGTCGTGAAGAAGAACGACCAGGTCACCGCGAAGGTGATCACGCCCATCAATGAGCCGATTGCGGACAGGATCGGGCTGAACGCGCCGGCGGCAAGCAGCACGGCGATGCCGAACTCGGTGACGCCGAGCACATAGGCCTCGCCGCGAAGGCCGAACACCGACAGCCACGAGACGAACGGGCTGTTGCTGATGAATTGCACGATGCCTTGCGCCGATTGAAGCGTGAACTTCTGCATGCCGAACGACACGAAGATCACTACCATGACCCAGCGCAGAATCGTGAGCAGACGATAAGACCCCTCGCCTTGTTCGGCGATGTTGAACGACAGATTCATGCGGATGTTTCTTCCCTCGCTGCGACGCCACCATCAGCCGCGGTTACGGCGTTCGTGGCAGGATTACGCAGCGTGCCCCGCACGCGTTACGCGCAACAGGGCGTCACGTCCTTCACAAGGATGTGCAGATGAGGTGATCGGAAGAGCCGGCGGTGGCAGAAGCCTCAAGCCGCGGTGAACAACTTGCCGACCTTCTCGTAGGCTTCGCCCTTGAATCGCCCGGTCAGCGCCAGTTCCATGGCGACGTGATAGGGGATCCGCTTCGGCAGCGGAGCAGGCCGCCACCGATGGCAACGACATTGAGCCTGACTTCCGGCAGGCCCATCCTGGCGTCCCGCGCGGCGAAGATCAGATCGCAGGACAGGCAAAGCTCGAGCCCGCGGCCGACGGCCGCGATCAGCGGCTTGCGCGGCGGCCGGCGAAACAATCCGGAGCCGCCGCGTTCGGTCAGAACGACCTGTTCGCTCTCAGTGGTGATCGCGCCGGCTCACGCGCGCTGGCGCAGCGGCCGTGCGGCGTCCTTGGCCGGCACCGGCATGGTGAAACCGTACAGGAACAGGTCCACCACCATGTCGGCGAACTCGCCAGGATCAACACCACCCTTCGGGTCGTACCAGGTGTGGCTGAAGTTCAGGATGCCAAACAGCATCATGCTGTAGATCTTCTTGGTCCGCCTCACGATCTTGCCTTCCTTGTCGAGCTTGACCAGAAGATCCGAGACCGTGTCGACGAGCTGGCGCTCCAGCGCCTTGATCGCATCCTGCTCGGTCTCGCCGAGGAACGAGAGGTCGTTGAGGATCACACGCTGCTCGTCGCTCGAGCGCGCATTGAGCGCGACGATGGCCTGGATCGCGGCACGGAACTGCTCCAGCGTTGCCGCCTTGCCGGCCATCGCGACCTCCACGTCCGCGATCATCTCGCGGATATGCGCATCGAGGATCGCGAACAGGATCGCTTCCTTGGAGTCGAAATAATGATACAGCGCGCCGCGCGACAGCTTGCAGGCGTCCGCGAGGTCCGCGATCGAGGCACGCATGTAGCCCTGGCGCGCGAACAGGCCGCAGGCGGTGGTGAGAATGCCCCGCTGGATCTCGTCGTAGTTTTCTGAGCGCGTTCGCGCCATACCCGTCTCTCTCGTCCACCGCTGACGCCGCCGGAATCGGGCGGCTTCCGTCTCTCTATACTATTGCCGCCGCGCTCTCTTCCCCTTTGCGGGCACCGTCCACCAGAACTCATCAACCCTGGCGCAGCGGGATCATTGACCTGCGTCAAAAAATAATTTAAACGACCGGTCGGATTATATTATCGTGACCATCATCAAGCAAGTGGATTGCGCATGCCGGGCCAACCCGGCGGCATCGAGGGAGGCTGCGCGTGGATGCTCATAAGGCCGATGCTGTCGTGATCGGAGCCGGCGCGGGCGGGCTGTGCGCCGCGGCGCGTCTCGCCCATGGCGGGCTGCATACCCTCGTCGTCGACGACAAGGACCGGCTCGGGGGACGCGCCTCGACCGAGGAGATCGACGGCTTCAAGGTCAATATCGGCGCAATCGCGATCGAGTTCGGCGGCGTGTTCGAGGAGACCTTCCACACCGTCGGCGCGCCGCTCGATATCCGCGCGCCGGAGCCTGCGAGCTCGTTCTTCATCGACGGCAAGGTGATCGATGTCGGCCGCGGCGGCTGGTCGCTGCTGCTTGGACAGCTGACCAAGCAGGCCTCGCGGATCCTGGAGAAATTCGCCGACGCCCGCTCCGGCAACCTGCCCGACGGGCGGCAATCGACCGAGGACTGGCTGAAGGGCTACACCAGCAACGCGACGGTGCACGCGCTGTTCCGCAACCTCTGCGCGGCGATCTTTGCCTGCAACGCTGCCGAGCTGCCGGCCCGCGCCTTCCTCACCTATTTCACCAGCAAGGGCGCCTTCAAGAAGTTCGGCTTCTGCCCGCAGGGCACGATCGGGGTTTGGAACAGCCTCGGCGGCGCGATCAGGCGCAATGGCGACATCTGGCTCGGCACGCCGGCGACCACGATCCACACCGCCGATGGCCGCGTCGAAGGCGTCACCGTGCTCCGGAACGGCGAGAAGGTGCGGATCGACACCGATCTCGTCATCAGCAACGCGGGACCGAAGGCCACCGTCGCGCTTGCCGGCAGCGAGGCCTTTCCAGCGGATTACATCGCCAAGGTGAAGAACGACCTTCGCCCGGCCGCCAACATTGTCATCAATTTCGCGAGCCGCGAGCCGCTGATCAACCATCCCGGCATCGTCACCTTCGGCAAGACGCGCCGGCTCTGCAACATGGCAAACCTCTCCGCAACCTGTCCGGAACTCGCTCCGCCGGGCTGGCATCTTTACGTCGCCTACGCCGTGCCGGTGCCGGCGCTCGGCGATTTCGACGCGGATGCCGAAGTCGCGCTCGCGCTCGCGGATCTTCGCGAGCAGTTCGCCAATTTCGACCAGGCGAAAATCCTCTCGATCCGGGTGATGCGCGACGACTGGCCGGCGCAACGCAGCTGCGCCGGTTACGACCTGCCGCGCGAGACCGGCATCGAGGGCCTGTGGTGCGTCGGCGACGCGGTGAAGCAATATGGCAATGGCGGCACGCAGGCTTGTGCCGAGACCGCCAAGATCGTCACCGATGCGATCTTCGCCGCGCGGCCGCGCCGGTCGGTTGGCCGGGTCTGAACGCGATGCCGACGACCGTCCCGCACCCGACGCCATCGGCAGCGCTGCTCACTGGGCCGGCGCGCGAGTCCCTGCTCGAATTCCGCAACATCCGCATCGTCTACGACAACGCCATCGAGGCGATACGCGATGTCTCGATCGCGGTGCCCGAAGGCAACATCGTCGCTCTGCTCGGCTCCAACGGTGCCGGCAAGTCGACGCTGCTGAAGGCGATGTCCGGCATCCTCTATACCGAGGAAGGCGTGATCGAGAATGGCAGCATCCGCTTCCGCAATGACGAGGTGCATCACCTCGCGCCGGATGAACTGGTGCGCCGCGGCATCGTGCAGGTGCCGGAGGGCCGCCGCGTGTTCGCGGCGCTGACCATCGATGAGAATTTGCAGATGGGCGGCTACACCAGGACCGGCGCCGAGGCGCGCGAGCGCCGGGACAAGGTGTTTGCGCTGTTTCCGCGGCTCTACGAACGGCGCGACCAGATCGCCGGCTACATGTCCGGCGGCGAGCAGCAGATGCTCGCGATCGGCCGCGCGCTGATGACCGATCCCGTGCTGCTGGCGCTCGACGAGCCGTCGCTCGGCCTCGCGCCGCTGATCATCGACCGCATCTATGAGGTGATCGTCCGGCTGCGCGACGAGCTGAAGATGACCGTGCTGCTGGTGGAGCAGAACGCGCAGCGCGCGCTCGACATCGCCGACTACGGCTACATCCTGGAGACCGGCCGCGTCGTGCTCGACGGCACGGCAAAGAGACTCACCGCCAACGAGGACGTCCAGGAATTCTACCTCGGCGTCTCTTCCACAGGCCGCAAGAGCCTGCGCGACGTCAAGCATTACAAGCGCCGCAAGCGGTGGCTGTCGTGACCGCGCTGCTCACAATCGAGAACCTGTCCAAGCGCTTCGGCGGCCTGCAGGCGGTCGCCGATGTCAGCCTTCGAGTAAGCCCTGGCGAGATCTGCAGCGTGATCGGCCCGAATGGCGCCGGCAAGACCACGCTGTTCAACATGATCTCCGGCGTGCTGCGGCCGAGCGGCGGCCGCATCTCCTTCGACGGCATCGACCTTTCGACCATTTCGCCGTGGAAGTTCGCCGCCGTCGGGATCGGCCGCACCTTCCAGAATCTGGCGCTGTTCAAGCACGGCACCGTGGTCGAGAACATCCTGACCGGCCGCCACACCCATCTGCGCTCGACCGTGCTCGACGCCGTGGTGTTCTTCGGCCGCACCCGCAAGGAAGAGATCGCGGCGCGGCAGCGCGTCGAGCACATCATCGAATTCCTCGAAATCGAGCATATCAGGGACGCCGTCGTCGGCACGCTGTCCTACGGCCAGCAGAAGCGCGTCGAGCTCGCCCGGGCGCTCGCCTGCGAGCCGAAATTGCTGCTGCTCGACGAGATGGTATCCGGCATGAACCAGGAGGAGACCGAGGACATCGCACGCTTCGTGCTCGACATCCGCGATGAGCTCGGCATCACCGTCGTGATGATCGAGCACGAAATGCGCATCGTGATGGACATCTCCGATCGCATCCATGTGCTGAATTTCGGCCGCAAGATCGCCGAAGGCACGCCCGACGAGGTCAGGCGCGATCCGGCCGTCGCGGAGGCCTATCTCGGCGGCCAGCGCGCCGAAGCGATGAAGGCAGGCGCGTGATGTCGACGATGGACAGCCTGCGCACCGCTCATCCGCCGCTGCAAGCCGGCGCCGCGCGCAGCGCGCCTGCGGCAGGCGCCGACGCACTGCAGGCGGCGCTTGCGGATGCCGCCATCACCATCCCGCAATTGCTGCGGCAGCGCGCCGCGATGCACGGCGATGCGCTGGCGCTGCGCGAGAAGGATTACGGCATCTGGAATCCCTATTCCTGGCGGCACTATTACGACACCGCGCGTGCGGTCGCGCTCGGCCTGCTGTCGCTCGGCATCAAGTCGGGCGACCGTGTCGCCATCGCCGGCGAGAACACGCCGGAATGGTTTTACGCCGATCTTGGCGCCCAGATGATCGGCGCGGTCGCGGTCGGCATCTATCCGACCAATCCCTGGGTCGAGCTGCAATATATCGTCAAGCATTCCGGCGCCCGGGTCGTCATCACCGGCGATCAGGAGCAGACCGACAAGGTGCTCGACGCAATGGCCAACAATGGCGGCCTGCCGGATCTGGAGGCCATCGTCTGCGTCGACATGAAGGGCCTGCGGCATTATCGCCAGTCCGAGCTGATGTCGTTCGCCGCACTGTGCGAACGCGGCAAAGCCTACGCCGACGCGAACCCGGACGCCAACGCCAGCCTCGATCGCCTGATCAGCCAGGGCGCGCCCGACGATGTCTGCATCCTCGTCTACACTTCGGGCACGACCGGCCCGCCCAAGGGCGCGATGCTGACCCATCGCAATCTCGTCTATGCCGCCTATGCCTACGCCAAGACCGTCGGCATTGCCGACAGGCCGTTCGAAGCGGTGAGCTATTTGCCGCTGTGCCACGTCGCCGAGCGTTGCTACGGCACGGTGACCCATCTGGTGCTCGGCGGCACCGTCTCGTTCGCCGAATCGATCGACACGGTCGCGATCAACATCCGCGAGATCGCGCCGACGTTCTTCGTCGGCGTGCCCCGCATCTACGAAAAGCTGCAGCAGGGCTTTCTGTTCCGCCTCGGCGAGAGCGGCCGACTGCGGCAGAGCTTTACCAAGGCCTGCCTCGGCTGGGGCCGCACGCTGTCCGACCGCCGTCAGGCCGGCAATGCCAATTGGCTCGATCACGCCGCCTACGGGCTGCTTTACCTCCTGATGTTCCGCAATCTGCAGCGCCATCTCGGCTTCGCCTACAGCCGGCACCGGCTGTGCGCCGGCGCATCGATCTCGCCGGAGACGCTGCGCTTCTTCGACATCATCGGCCGTCCGGTGTCGCAGGGCTATGGGCTGACCGAAAGCGGCGGCGTCGCCTTCATCCAGACCGAGAGCCACCACCGGATCGGCGGCTGCGGCGTGCCGTTGCCGCAGACCGAATGGAAACTCGATGGCGACGGCGAGATCCTGCTGCGCAACCCCGGCGTCTTCAAGGGCTACTTCCTCGACGAGAAGGCCTCCACCGCTTCGCTGGAACAAGGCGGCTGGCTGCGCACCGGCGACATTGTCGACGTCCTCGACAACGGCGAGATCGCCGTGGTCGACCGCAAGAAGGCGATCATCATCACCGCCGGCGGCAAGAACATCGCACCCTCGGAGATCGAGAATGCGTTGAAGGATTCCGAATTCATCAAGGAAGCGATCGTGGTCGGTGAAGCCAAAAAGTACCTCGGCGCCATCGTCCAGGTCGATTACGACAATGTCGGCCGCTGGGCGCGCGATCGGGCGCTGGCCTACACCAATTACAAGTCGCTGTCGCAGCTGCCCGAAGTGCAGGAGCTGGTCGAGCGCATCGTCAATGAGACCAACAAGCGCTTCGCCCGGGTCGAGAACATCAGGCGCTTCGCCATCCTCGAGAAGGAGCTGGACCACGACGACGGCGAACTCACCGCCACACAGAAGGTGCGCCGCGCCATGATCGAGAAGAAATTCGCGCGCGAGCTCGCCATCATCTACCAGGCGGAGGGCTGAATGCAGTATCTCATCCAGCTGCTGATCTCGGGGCTCGCGATCGGCGCGATCTACGGCCTGATCGCGATGGGCTTTGCGGTGATCTACAAATCCACCGGGCTGGTCAATTTCGCGCAAGGCGAGATGACCATGATCACGGCCTATATCGCCTGGACCATTTCGACCACGGTCAGCGGCAATGTGTTCGTCGTCGCAACGGGCGCGATCCTCGCCGCGATCCTGCTCGGCCTCATCATCGAGCGCCTGGTGATGCGGCCGATGCTGGGCGAGCCGGTGTTCGCGACCGTAATGGTCACGATCGGGCTCGCGGTGATCCTGCGTTCGGCGATCAACTTCATCTGGGACGCCTATCCGCACGGCCTCGATATCGGCATGGGCCGCGGCATCGTCCATCTCGGCGGCATCGGCGTGCGCACCGGGCAAATCGCCGTCATCGTGACGCTGCTGGCGCTGCTGGCCGCGATCTGGGCGTTCTTCCGCTACAGCAAGGTCGGCGTCGCGATGCGCGCGGTCGCGGCCGACGACCGCACCGCGCTGTTGATGGGCATCAGCGCCACCAGGGTTCACGCGCTGGCCTGGGCCGCCTCATCCGTGATCGCCGGCATCGGCGGGGTGTTCTTCGCGCTGTCCTACGATCTGTCGCCGGCAATGTTCCAGCTTGGCCTGAAGGCGTTTCCGGCCACGATCCTGGGCGGGCTCGACGCGGTGCTCGGCTCCGGCCTCGGCGGCCTCCTGATCGGCATCACCGAAAACCTGGCGGGCGGTTATGTCGGCTCCGGCATGAAGGAGGTCGCGGGCTTTGCCATGATCATCGTCGTGCTGATGATCCGCCCGTTCGGCATCTTCGGCGAACGCGACATCGAGAGGGTCTGATGCGCACGGGTGATTACAAGCAGAGCTACGGCGAGCTGGTTGCGCTGATCGATTCCCCGCCGGTGTGGCTATGGTCGGCCGTGCTGCTGCTGGCGCTCATCGCCGCACCCTACCTTCTGAATTCCTACGCGCTGTCGTTCCTGATGATCATCCTGATCACAATGACCGGTGCGCTCGGGCTCAACATCCTGACCGGTTACACCGGCCTGATCTCGCTCGGCCATGTCGGCTTCCTGGTCACCGGCGCGTATGCCTATGCGGTGCTGGTCTCGAAGTACCACATGCCGCCGCTGGTCGGCTTCCTCGGGGCCGGCGTGGTGCCGGCGCTGGCGAGCCTGATCGTCGGCACGCCGTCGCTGCGGCTGAAGGGGCTCTATCTCGCCATCACCACACTCGCCTTCTCCTTCATCATCAACACCGTGATCCTGGAGATGCGCTGGCTCACCAACGGTGCACGCGGCATCCAGGTGCAACGGCCGGAGATCCTCGGCATCAGCTTCGACAGCGACGCGGCCTTCACCTATCTCTGCCTCGCCTTCGCGGCCTTGACGCTGCTCGCCACCCTCAACATCCGCCGCAGCCGGGTCGGCCGTGCCTTCGTCGCAATCAGGGACAACGACACCGCGGCCCGCGTCATGGGCATCAACCTGCATGCCTACAAGCTGTTCGCCTTCATTACCTCGGCCTTCATCACCGGGATCGCCGGCGCGCTCTACGGCATCTATCTCTCCTTCGTCAGCGTCGAGGGCTTTCCATTCCTGCTCTCGATCGAGGCGCTGGCGATCCTGATCGTCGGCGGGCTCGGTTCGGCGCTCGGCGCGGTGCTCGGCACCATCCTGATCGTGCTGCTGCCGGAGGCGACAAGGCTCGTCTTCAGCCTGTTCAGCGCGCAGATGGACGCGACTTTCACGACCGGCGCGCAGGAGCTGAAGAGCATGCTCTACGGCCTTGTCATCATCCTGTTTCTGCGCTTCCAGCCGCGCGGGCTGGTCGGCGCCTGGCACGACATCAAGCGGGCCTGGGTACACTGGCCGCTGCGCTACTAACAAAAAAAGCACATCATGAGGAGGAGACAATGATCAGACATCTGGCGGCGGCTTCGCTGCTGCTTTCCACGGCCTGCCTTGCCATCGGTCCCGCTGCCGCCGCCGACCCCGGCATCACCGACACCGAGATCCTGATCGGCGACGTCGAACCCCTGACCGGCCCGCCGGCGCTGCTCGGCGTCGCGGCCTCGATCGGCCACAAGATCGCGATCGCCGAGGCCAATGCTGCCGGCGGCATCAACGGCCGTAAGATCAAATACGTGCTGGAGGATGACGGCTACGTCACCGCGCGCACCATCCAGGGCGTCAAGAAGGTGATCGACGTCGACAAGGTCTTTGCGATGATCGGCATCTCCGGCTCGGGCCAGTCGATCGCCGTCATGCCGGTGCTGGAGAAGTCGGGCATCCCGACCGTGATCGACGTTGCGCCGGTCAAGCACCTCTGGGAACCGCCGCGCAAGAACGTGTTCGTGATCGGGCAATCCTACGAGGAGGGCATCGTCCACCTCGTCAACTTCCTGGCCGACAAGAACCCGGGCAAGAAATGGGGCCTGATCACCCAGGATGACGATTACGGCATCACGGTCCGCGACGGCTTCGACTCCGTGGTCAAGGCCAAGAAGCTGAACGTTGTCTACAGCGGCAATTACAAGAAAGGCCAGCAGGACTTCTCGTCCGACATGCTGCAGCTGAAGGATTCCGGCGCAGAGGTGTTCCTGGCCGGCGGCATTATCGCCGAGAACATCGCGATGATGAAGGAGATCGAGAAGCTCGGCATCAAGCCGGTGACCGGCATCTTCTGGCCCGGCCGTATCGAGCCGGTGCTGAAGCTGATGGGCCCGGCCGGCGACGGCATCTATGCGGTCGACTATGTCGAGCCGTTCGCCGGCGCTGCGGGCAAGGCGTTCCTCGAGAAGGCCAAGCCGCTGGTGTCGGAGGCCGAATTCAAGGGCATCAACCGCTACACCATGACCGGGTACGCCGCCGCGAAGGTCCTGATCGCGGCGATCGAGCGCTGCGGCAAGCAGCCGACCTGGGCCTGCACCATCTCGGAGCTGGAGAAGACCAAGAATGTCGAGACCGGCGTGATGGCGCCGATCAGCTTCGGCCCCGGCGTCCGCTTCTCGAACCAGAAGCTGCAGATCATGCAGGCCGACACGGCCACGCTCAGCTTCAAGCCGGTGGACTAGATCGATGAAGGTCCTGATCGTCTTTGCCCATCAGGAGGCGCAGTCGTTCAACGCCGCGCTGCTGGCGCGGTCGGTGGCCGAGCTGACCGCGCTCGGGCATACGGTCAGGATCTCCGACCTCTACGCCATGCGCTTCAATCCGGTGGCGACCGCCGAAGACTTTGGCGAGCGGCGGTTTCCCGACCGGCTGCAATATGACCGCGAGCAGAAGTATAATCTGCAGCATGGGGCGCTCAGCGGCGACATCGCCGCCGAGATCGAGAAGCTGCTGTGGTGCGACGTCCTGATCCTGCAGTTTCCGCTGTGGTGGTTCTCCGTCCCCGCCATCATGAAGGGCTGGATCGACCGCGTCTTCGTCAACGGCGCGGTCTATGGCGCGGGCCGCCGCTACGACACCGGTGGCCTCGCCGGCCGCCGCGCCATGGTCGTGACCTCGACCGCCGCCTATCCCGGAATGTGCGCGCCCGACGGGCTGGTCGGCGCACTCGATGTGGTGCTGTGGCCGATCCAGAACGGCACGCTGGCCTATGCCGGCTGCAAGGTGCTGCCACCCTTCGTGTCTTATTCGGTGAACTTTGTCGACGAGGCCACGCGGCATCGCTATCTCGACGACTACGCCGAACGGCTGCGGCAGCTCGAGACCACCGAGCCGCTGTTCTTCCATCCGCTGGAGGATTTCGGCGAGGATTGGCGGCTGAAGCCGGGCGTCGCGGCGCAGACGGTCGGCCAGGGCAAGCCGGCGGCGTCCGTGCGAACTGAACCAGACGAAGACGCCAGTATGCTCCCTCGCCCCGTTCTTACGGGGTGAGGGTCGGCGTGAGGGGCTCTCTCCGCGAGTCGTGTGCGTGAATAGACCGGTACCCCCTCACCCGGAACGCATCTCTCGATGCGTTTCGACCTCTCCCCGCAAGCGGGACGAGGTGAAGCGGAGCCCAGCCCCCTCACATCCGCTTGGCGACTTCCTCCAGCATCACCTCGGTGGCGCCGCCGCCGATCGTCAGCACGCGGGCATCGCGCGCCATGCGCTCGATCGGGGTGCCGCGCATGAAGCCTGAGCCGCCGTGCAGTTGCAGGCAGCCATGCACGACCTCATGCAGCACCTCCGGCGACAGCGCCTTCACCATCGACACCTCGCGCAGACACTCCTGCCCCGCCGTCGCAAGCTCGGCGGCCTGATAGGCCAGCGCCCGCGCCGCGGCCGCCTTCGCCGCGAGCTGGGCGAGCTTCAGCCGCACGCCCTGCTGGTTCCAGAGCGGGCCGCCGAACGCCTGCCGGGTCTTCACATAGTTCGTCGTCAGCTCGATTGCCTTGGCGGACTCGCCGGCGCAGATGCCGCCGATGCAGATGCGCTCGTTCTGGAAGGTCTCCATGATGCCATAGAAACCCTTGTTCTCCTCACCGAGCAGGTTTTCCGCCGGCACGCGCACGTCCTGGAACGATATCTCGGCAGTGTCCGAGCAGAGCCAGCCATGCTTGTCGAGCTTGGTTGCCGTGATGCCCGGCGTGTTGCGTTCGACGATGAACAGCGAGATGCCGCGGCTGCCCTTGGCGTGTGGATCGGTGCGCGCGGCGACGATCAGGATGTCGCCATAGACCGCATTGGTGATGAACATCTTCGCGCCGTTGATCACCCAATGATCGCCGTCGCGCCGCGCACGCGTCTTCAGGCCCGCGACATCGGAGCCGGCATCGGGCTCGGTCACCGCGATCGAACAGACCGTTTCGCCGCTGATAATCGCCGGCAGATATTTCTGCTTCTGCTCCGGCGTGCCGCGCAGGCTGATGTGAACCGCCGACATGTCGGTATGCACCAGGATCGACGAGGTGAAGCCGCCAAAGCTCGAACGTCCGAGCTCCTCGGCGAACACCATCGAGGCCAGCGGCCCCATGTCGGTGCCGCCATATTCGACCGCATGGCGCATGCCGAGGAAGCCGAGCGCACCCATGCGGCGATAGATCTCGCGCGGGATCTTGCCGTCGCGCTCCCACGCCTCGGCATGCGGTACCACTTCCTTTTCGACGAAGCGGCGCACCTGCTCACGCAGCATGCGCAGCTCCTCGGGCAGATTGGGCGGCTCCGGGAAATGGAATTGGGTCTCAGAGAGCTGGCGCGGATCCGAGGTCATGACGTTCATTGTGGCGCCCTCTCATGGCCGATGTGAAGATGGTTGCGCAGGAAAAATGCAAGCGATGCGATCGCCTCTCGGGCCTGCGGAATCTCGGGGAACATCTGGAACACGTGGATCATGCCGTCCCAGACCTGGAGTTCGACGTCGCCGCCGGCAGTCTTGGCGCGCGCAGCAAGGTCCACCGAATCGTCGCGCACGGTCTCGCGGTCTCCCACCTGAACCAGAAGCGGCGGCAGACCGGTGAGATCGGCATAAAGTGGCGAGGCCAGCGGATCGCTGACATCGCCGTCCTTGCCGAGATAGTTCTTGGCGAGTGCCAGGATCATCGCGCGCTGGTGGATCGGATCGGCCTCGGCCCTGCTCTGATAGCTTGCGCCGGAAGCCGCGAGATCGGTCCAAGGCGACATCAGTGCGCCCGCGGCGGGGAGCGGCAGGGCGCGATCCTGCGCTGCGAGCATCGCGGCGAGCACGAGATTGCCGCCGGCAGAGTCACCGGCGAAGGCGATATCGGCCGGACGCAGTCCCAGATCGCGCAGATAGTGATAGGCCGCCAGCGCATCATCGAGCGCCGCCGGGAACCGGTGCTCCGGCGCGAGCCGGTAGTTAATCGAAAGCACGCGGCAGCCGGATGCGTCCGCAATCCGCGCGGTCAGGTCGCGATGCGAGGCAACCGAGCCGATGCGGAAGCCGCCGCCGTGAAAATAGAGGATCGCCTTGTTGCGCGGCGCGTCCGATGGCACGAGCCATTCGCTATCGACCCCGCCGGCGGAAACCGGCTCGCACTTCACCGGCACCGAGCAACCGGCAAAGGCCGCATCCCAATCGCTGCGCATCTGCGCCACCGATGTGTCGCGGCTCCAGCCGCGATAGATCGCACGCAGGCGTTTGATTGCGCGATCGACCGCCGTGATGGCGCTATCGTCGCCTGTGCTGGCCATCTCAGCCGCCGATGCCCATGCCGCCGGACACGCCGAGCGTCTCGCCGGTGATATAGGCGGCCTGGTCGGAGGCCAGGAACAGCGCGGCAGCCGCAACCTCCTCCGGCTCGCCGAGCCGGCCGAGCAGCGTTGCGCCAGTCATCGCCTGCAGGATCTTGTCGCCGCCCTTTGCCACGGCATGCTCCAGCATCGGCGTGCGGATCGGTCCCGGCGCGATCGCGTTCGCGGTGATGAGAAAGCGCGCATTCTCGCGCGCGATACTTCTGGTGAAGGAGATCACGCCGCCCTTGGCCGCGGAATACACCGCGCCACCCTTGGAGCCGAGCCGTGCTGCCTCCGAGGTGACATTGATGATGCGGCCGAACCGCGCCGCCTGCATCGCCGGCAAGGCGGCGTGGGTACAGGCCAGCACCGAGGTGAGATTGACGGCGATGAGCCGGGCCCAATCCTCCGCCGTGGTGTCGGTGAAGAAGGCGTGCTGATCGACGCCGGCATTGTTGACGACAATGTCGAACGGGCCGTCCTGCGCCATCACGGTTTGCACGGCGGTGGCATCGCTGACATCGAGCCCGGCGACACCGGCGCCGGTCTGACGCGCGAGCTCCGAGGCTGCGGCGACGTCGAGATCGGCGATCACGACCCTGGCGCCCGCTCCGGCAAAGCTGCGGACGATCGCGGCACCAATGCCGCGCGCGCCGCCGGAGACGAAGGCGCGGCGGCCATCGAGACGCCCGAATGGCAAGGTGCTCGCCACGTCTCAGCGCCCGGTGAAGACAGGCTTGCGCCGCTCGATCACGGCGGCGAGCCCTTCGCGGGCATCGGCCATGCCCGAGAGTTCGGCAACGGTGCGCGCCTCCTCCGAGAGGCACTGCTCGATGCTGGTACCGGTGCCGGCCCAGACCAGCCGCTTGGTCGCCGCCAGCGCCTTCGGCGCACCGGCCGCGAGCTCGCGCGCCAGCTCGAGCGATGCATCGGCAAGCTCGGCATCGGGTACGACCTTGGTGACGATACCCATCTGCAGGGCTTCCGCAGCCGGGATCACCGGATTGGTCAACAGGATCGACATCGCCCGCCGCAAACCGACCAGCCGCGACAGCGTGACCGAGACGCCGGCATCCGGCGCCATCGCCACCCGCGTCGCGCCGGCGAGGAATTTTGCCGATTCCGCCGCGATCACGATGTCGGAAGCACAGACCAGGCCGAAGCCGCCGCCGCCCGCCGCAAAGCCCTGCACCGAGGTGATGACGGGCGCCTCGAGCCGCAGCAATCCGGTCACCGCATTCTGCAGACAAGCGGTCGCCTGGCGGATATAGTCGGGCAGCTTCTCGCCCTTGGAGGCGAAGGCGCGGACGTCGCCGCCCGCACAGAAATTGGTGCCCTCGCCACTCAGCAGCACGACGCGCAGATCCGGATGGCCGTGACACACCATGATAGCGTCGCACAGCGCACTCAACAGCTCGGCGCTCATGCCATTGGCCGCGTCGGGCCGGTTGAGCCGCAGCCGCGCGATGCCGTCGGTGATGTCGAGCAGAACGGGGCCGTTGTCGATCATGGCGAGACCTTCCCTAAAGCATGATCCGGAAAAGTGTGAAGCGGTTTTCCGGACAGATCATGCGCAAACAATATTCTAAAGCGCGACGAAATCATCGCGCTTTAGACCAGGAATGACAGCGTGTAGATCGCCTTGTCGTTGTTGACGAGGATGACCTTCTTGGTGGCCATTCGCAATTCGCCATCGACATGGCGCAGCCGGTATTCATTGCGCGCGGCCCACAACGTGTCGTCGCGCAGACTCGACTCAAAAATCAGGCTGTTGCTGGCGACCGCGATGTCGACATTCTCGGGCTGCTCATCCATCAATTCGATATTGGAGATCAGCCGGCGCAGGTTCGACTGCGGCGTCTGAGTGAAGTGCTTGCCGGTCATCAGCTGCCGGACGCGCAGCGCGATCCGAGATCGGTTGTCGTAGATGATCGACATCTGCCGCTCAGGGTCGATGTCAGCGCCGTTGGCCGGCACCCAATAGACGCCGTCGTCGGTCCAGAGCTTTTCCCAGGCCTCGTATTGATGCTCGTCCTGCAACCGCGCCTCGCGATAGAGAAAGGCGGTGATGGCGCTCATCAACGTGGCGCTGCTCTCGCGCGACAGCATCAGTTAGGCTCCATCAGCTTGCGATAATGGGTCCAGATGCCGCGCGACGGCACCTCGTCCGTAACGTGGCCGACCGTGAAGCCGAGCTCATCCTGCCGCTCGCGCTTCTCGCCGCGGCCGAGGAAGATCCATTCCGGATTGCGCGCCAGCACGCCGCGATGGCAGCGCTCATACATCTCGGAATCATCCGCGAGCAGGAAGCCGGCGGGGCCGACCGAGCCCATAGTCTGCTGCCGCAGCCGGCGGTTCAGATCGGGTGCGCCCTTGAACTGCAGCGCGGTGACGTGCTGCACGCTGTCGTCGACGCCGAGCGGCTGGATCACGAACATCTGGATCTCGGCGATGAACAGGTTCGGAAAGATCATCACATGCGGCGTGCCGTCGATCATGATCTCGCGCGCCGCGGTGTCGCCATAGGCGGCCTTCATGCGCGTGGAGTAGTCGGGCAACCGTTCCTCGCTGGTGCCGAACCAGCTCATCGGCGTATCGCGCTTGCGGAACTCGGGCCGCAGGTCGATCTCGGTATGGCCGTTGCCATAGTCGCGCGTCAGCGCGGTCGAGGTGCCGCCATAGAGCTTGCCGATCATGCTGTCGGCGACGCCGAAGATCGAGGTGTGCACGAAGGCCGGGTGATAGCCGTCGCACTCGTTCTCCAGGATGAACTTCCAGTTCGCCTTGACGCGATGCTTGAGGAAGCCCGCGGTGATTTCGACCTCACCCTCCGGCGAGGTGCGCACCAGCCGATCGATGGTCTCGGCGGCGCCGCCGAGATGTTCCTTCAAGGTCGGGCCATCGGCCGCGAACGAGCCGAACACGAAGCCGCGATAGGATTCGACGCGCGTCACCCGCCCGAGCGCGAGCTGCGACTTGTCCTGCCCCTCGTAACCGTCGGGGAAGGCGTAGCCGACCAGCCGGCCGTCATTGGCAAAGGTCCAGGAGTGGAACGGACAGGTGAACGAGCGCGCATTGCCGCGCTCAAAGGAACAGACCTGGTTGCCGCGATGCGAGCAGCGGTTGAGCAGCAGATTGACCTTGCCCTGCTCGTCGCGCGTCATGATCACGGATTGCGGGCCGATCGACTTGACGACGTAGTCGTTGGCGTTCGGGACCTCACTCTCGTGCCCGACATAGACCCAGGTCCGGTACCAGATGTTCTTGAGCTCGGCCTCGAATATCTCGGGGTCGGTGTAGAGCGATCCGTGCACCCGGTCGGGCCGGATCAGTCGCCCCCACGGCGAGACGCCGGTCATCATGTTCATCACTCCGTCTCCCTCACCGGCCGCTTGCCGCGGATGCCTACACCGGTCGCCAATAATAATCCGAACGACCGTTCGGTCAATAAATAACACGCTCCCGGCGGACCGGCAAGCTTCTTTGCGATGACGGCCGTTATTCCCGGAGCAGCGCGCAAAGATGCAATTCCCGGTGGTCGCGGCGCGCCTCAGCCCTGTGCCGCGCCGCCGTCACCGCCCGCGATCTGCTGCAGCATCGATTTCGGCGTCGTCGCAAGCTCGATCTTGAGTTGGTCGCAGATCGCACGCCGCAGCAGGCGTTCGATCTCGTTCGCGGCAGCGCGGTCAACCGCACGCGCGCCCTCGCCGCTGGCCCAGAGCAGAAGCTGCCCGAGCCGCCGGTCGCCATCGTCGCGCAACGCCTCGATCGCGGCGACATCGGAGACGTCGCTGTGAATGCGAGGCGTCGCGGGACTCTCCGGATGCGCCATGCCGCCGGCCAATCGCTCGACCGCAGCAAAAGTATCGTCCTGCAGACGCACCTGCTCCAGCAGCGGTCCGGCCTTCCAGTCGGCCGCGAGCTTCAGCCCGTTCAGTGCGTAGATCGCGGAGAACACCTGGCCGCGGACGAAATCGTCGTTGCTGTTCGGCACGATATGGCTTTGCAGGGAATCGATGATGCCGTCGATCAGCCGCTCGAAGGATGCACTCATGCCGCGGCCTCCAATGCGCGCTCGAAGGCCCGCACGATCGAGGGCATCTGGCTTGCCATCACCGCAAGCCGCATGTCGTTGAAGTGGTCGACCTCGAAGGCGCGCACCGCGCACATCTGGATCGCGGCCGCCTGATACAGCGCGTAGGCCTCGTAGAAGGCGAGGCTCTTGTCCGAGACCGCAATGCCGGAGGCGCGCTGATAGAGATCGATGACCTCCGCGCGCTCGAGCACGCCATAAAGCTTGCGGCTTCTGGCATTGAAGGTCGGCATCATCGCCCAGGCCAGATCCTCATGGGGATCGCCCAAATGAGTCAGCTCCCAATCGAGAATGGCGGTGATCCGCCCGTTGTGCTCGATGAAGTTCCCGATCCGGTAGTCGCCATGCACGATGGTGCGGCACGGCGGCTGCGGACAGTTATCTTCAAGCCAGCGTCCGCCCCAATCGAGCAGCGGGTAGTAACGCACGGTCGGACGCGCCAGCGACGCGCGCCAGCCGGCGATCGCGCGAACTTCGGCGCGTTGCCCGCCTTGTTGCAGCGATGCGAACGGCGTTGTGCCTGCATCGATCCGGTGCAGCGAGGCGAGGATATCGACGAACTGCCGGGCGATCGCGCGCTTGTGCTCCGGATCGAGCTCGCTCGCCGCCCAGGGTGCGGGAACGTCGCCCTCGACATGCGCGCAGATGAAGAAAGGAAAGCCGATCTCGGCGCCATGCTGTTCTGATGACACCAGCGCCGGAACCGGCACGCCGCTGCCGGCCAGCGAGTGCAATGCATAGACCTGCGGCAGCACCGAGTAAGGCGCAAACAGCCCATTCGGCGGACCGACGCGCAGGATCAGCTTGCGATCCCCGTCAGCCGCAGAGCGCGCCACAAAGGCATAAGTGATCCAGGAGAAACCCGAAGATTTGCGGCCGAAGCTCGTGATCTCCGTCCTGCTCCCGGATATCCGCGACAGATGCTGCGCCAGCGCCACCCGCACCGCATCGTCATTGACCGCGACCGGACGAACAGGCTCCGGCGCGGCCGGCGCCTCATCGGGTCGCTTCGCAACGTCTTGGATCAATTGACCGACCTCGTATAACCCTGCCACTTCTCCTCGCGCAGCGCCGATTTCATGATCTTGCCGGAGCCGGTCAGCGGCAGCGGCTCGAGACGGATGTCGACCGAGCGCGGGCATTTGTAGCCGGCGATCAGGGAGCGGCAATGCGCGATCACCATGCCGGAATCGAGCCGTGCGCCGTCCTTCGGCACCACGATGGCGTGCACCGCCTCGCCCCATTGCGGATCGGGCACCGCAATGACGGCACATTCCTTGACGTGCTCGTGCTGGAAGATCGCGTTCTCCACCTCGCCGGAATAGACGTTCTCGCCGCCCGAGACGATCATGTCCTTCAGGCGATCGACGATATAGACAAAACCGTCCTCGTCCATCCAGGCGCCGTCGCCGGTGTGCAGCCAGCCATTGCGCAGCACCCGCGCGCTCTCTTCGGGCTTGCGCCAGTATCCGAGCATCACGCCGGCGCCGCGGATCGCGACCTCGCCGACGGTGCCGCGCGGCACTTCGTTGCCCGCGAGATCGACGATGCGGATTTCGACACCCGGCGCCGCGCGCCCTGCCGATTTGCGCTTGCCCGCCAGCGGTCCTTCCAGCGCGTGATATTCCCAAGGCAGGATCGTCGCCAGCGCCGCGCTTTCGGTCATGCCGTAGCCCTGGTGAAAACGCCAACTCGGCAGCACGCGCATCAGCTTGACCAGCAGCGCATCCGGCATCGGAGACGCGCCATATTCGCAATCCCTCACGCTGCTCAGATCATAGCTGCCGAAGGACGGATGATTGAGCATCATGTTGAGCATGGTCGGCACGAACAGGCAGTAGTCCACTCTGTGCTCGGCGATGGTCCGCATCGCGAGCTCGGGCTCGAATTTCGGGATCGTGACATGGGTGCCGCCGACCAAAGTCAGCGCGATCATCGGCGAGGTGCCGGCCAGATGGAACATCCCGGCCGAGTGCAGATATCGCGTATCTTCCCGGAACCGGAGCGCATAGATCCAGACCAGCGATTCATAGATGATATTGGCATGCGACAGCATCACGCCCTTGGGGAAGCCGGTGGTGCCGCCGGTGTAGAAGATGCCTGCGAGATCGTTGTAGGCGCCGGATGCATCCTCGATCGGCGCATGCGCAACGAGTTCGTCATAGCCCTCCATGCCATCTGGGACCTGCCCCTCGTCCAGATAGACCATCGTGGTGAGTGATTTCGCGCCACGGAGCGCCGAGCCGATCTCGGCAAAGGCCTTGTCGACCAGCAACAGCTTTGGCGTGGAATCGTCGATCGCATAGGCGTTCTCCGCGACCGCCCAACGGGTGTTGAGCGGCACTGCGACCGCACCGGCCCAGGCGATGGCATAGAGCGCCTCGATATAGAGGTCGCTGTTGTGCGCAAGGATCGCAACGCGATCGCCGGCCTCGACGCCGAGCCGTCGCAGTCCACCCGCGGCGCAGGCGACGCGACGACCGATCTCCTTCCAACTCCGCGACCGTCCCGAATGGATGGTACCGGGCGCATCCTTGCGCAACTGCACTGCCGAGATGAGCGCCTGCGTCAGCTTCATGTTTCCTCCTCACCGCCATGCGGCCGCGCGCCTGCGGATGTTTCCGTCATGCGTGAAGCCGATACGCCTCCCGGAGATTCAAGTTGATAATCCGGACAGACGGTCTATTATTACACAGCCAACGCGACGGGTAAAGCCCTTGAGGGCCCCGCCGCCGGGATCAACGAGCCCCGCAAAGAGAGGGCGTCATGGGAGGGGAAGATGCGAAAGCCAATCGTCACGCTTGCGGTGTGGGCGTTCGCGCTCACCGGCGCGCTCGGAACAGCGAACGCCCAGAAGGCCTATGGCCCCGGGGTCAGCGACACCGAGATCCTGCTCGGCGCTAATGCGCCCTACAGCGGACCGGCGTCGATCTATGCGAGCTTCCCGAAGACCATGCTCGCCTATTTCACGATGTTGAACGAGACAGGCGGCATCAACGGCCGCCACATCAATTTCGTAACCCGCGACGACGCCTATAGCCCGCCAAAAACCGTCGAGGTGACGCGCGCGCTGGTCGAGAATGACAAGGTGCTCGCGATCATGGCGCCGTTCGGTACGCCGACCAACGCCGCGATCCAGAAATACCTCAACAGCAACGGCGTCCCACAACTGCTGGTGCAGAGCGGCGGCACCCGCTGGAACGATCCCAAGCAGTTTCCCTGGACGACGCCCTACTCGCCGACCTACGTAAACGAGTCCCGGATCATCGCGCGCTACGTCCTGCGTGAGAAGCCGGACGCCAAGATCGGCGTGCTGTTGCAGGCCGACGACATCGGCAAGGATTTTGTCCTTGGCCTGAAGGAAGGGCTGGGCGCGAAAGCTGAGACGATGATCGTCAAGGAGGCCATGTATCAGTCAACCGAGCCCACGATCGACTCGCAGATCGTGAATTTGAAGGCGTCCGGCGCCGACACCATCCTGATCGCCGCGCAAAACAAATTTGCCTCGATGGCGATCCGCAAGATCCACGAGCTCGGCTGGAAGCCGCTGATCTTCCTCGGCTCGACCGCGAATTCGATCGCCGGCGTGCTGGTGCCGGCAGGGATCGAGGCCTCGACCGGCATCCTGACCACGACCTCCTACAAGACGCCGAACGATCCGGCCTGGGCCAATGACAAGGGCATGGCTGATTATCTCGCCTTCGCCGCCAAATACATGCCGGGGATGGATCCGAACGATGTGATCGCGGTGACGGGCTACACCACGGCGCAACTCGGCGCGATCATCCTGCAGCGCTGCGGCGACAATCTCACGCGGGAGAATGTGCTCAAGCAGGCCACCAACCTCAGCGGCATCGAGCTGCCGATGCTGCTCCCGGGCATCACGATCCAGACCACGCCGCAGGATTACGCGGCGATCACCGAACGCCGCTTCGCCCGCTTCGACGGCAAGACCTGGATGCTGTTCGGCGACATCGTGGGCGCAGGCCCAGCCAAGGACTGATCCTGCGCCTCGCATCCGACTGACCGAACCGGCTCAAACACCAAGGACAAGAACAATGCTGACAGCCCAGGACGATCTCATCGGCCACCAGACGCCGCAGCCGCTTGCCAAGGCCGGCGGCGGCGACATCAGGTTCACCGAGCGCTACTGGTACACCGCGCATCCAATCGACGGTAGCGAATTGCTGATCGACATCGGGCTCGGCTATTACCCGAACCGCAATGTGATGGACGGCTTTGCCGGCATCACCATCGGCCGCCGCCAGCACAATTTCCGTGCCTCGCGCCGGCTCGGGACCCGTCCGCTGGAGACCGAGGTCGGCGGGCTCAGAATCGAGATTGTCGTGGGCAACAGCCTGCACCGGCTGTCGCTTGCGGAGAACTCGTCCGGCATCAGCTTCGCGCTCGAATTCAAGGCGAGCTTTCCGGCGGCGCAGGAGAAGCAGAATTTCCGCGAGCGCAACGGCGTCGTCGAGGAAGACCTCGCCCGCGTCTCGCAATTCGGCCGCTGGCGCGGCTGGATCAAGGTCGACGGCAAGCGCACCAACATCGAACCGGAACTCTGGTGGGGACAGCGCGACCGCTCATGGGGCCTGCGCTCCGAGATGCGCACCGACGAGACCAGGCCGCCGGTTGCGACCCATCGCAATTTCTTCTGGACCTGGTCGATGTTCCAGTTCGAGACGTCGGCGCTGTCGATCTTCATCAAGGAGCGCGCGCCGGGCAAACCGCATTACCTCTCGGGCAGCGAGTTCCGCCGCGAAGCCGACGGATCGGTTTCGCATCGCGAAGTAACCTCGGTCGAGCACGCGATCGAATGGGCCGACGATCCGCTCGGCCAGACCATCGCTGTGGCCGACTTCACCTTCAGCTTCGATCGCGGCGAGCCGCGCCGCGTCAGGATGCACGGACTGCCGACGCGATTTTATCTCAAGGCCGGCATGTATGGCGGCCTGCAAGGCTGGACCCATGGCGACGACCGCGGCGAGAACCATGCCGCCCACGACATCTGGAACCTCGACGACGCGGCAACGCGCGCCATCGCGCGGACGCTGTCGGACCATGTGGTCCGGCTCGAAAGCGGCAGCGAGACCGGATTCGGCATCAGCGAGTACGGCGTCGCCGCCGGCTATCCGCTCTATTCGGGACCGCAGAAATTCCCGGCGATGTGATGGACGGGCAAGACATCCACGCCGCGGAGGGTAATGAGGCCGCGTGCGATCCGTGGGACGACAAGGCCGCCGAGGCGCTGGTCTCGCTCGAGACCATTGCGCCGCTGCGCTATCGCAGCCGCTTCGGCGACGGCAATCTCAACGGGCGCTCTTACGGCGGCCAGATACTCGGGCAGGCCATGATGGCCGCGACGCTCAGCGCGCCCGAAGATCGCCCGGCGGCGATGCTGCAGCTGTTGTTCCTCCGCGGCGCCGATCCCACCCGGCGCATCACGTTTGACGCGGAGGTTCTGCAGGACGGCAAGCGGTTCTCCTCCCGCCACGTCGTCGGCAACCAGGGGGACGGCCGTAGCGTCGTGAGCGCGCAGGCAACGTTCTGCGCAGCCCAGCCCGGCCCGCGACACGCAGCGCCGTTTGCGCCGCCGGAAGATCCCGAGAGCCTGCCCGATCTGAGCATGATCCCCGACGAGCTGATGGCGCAGTTGCGACCGCTCGGTCCTTATTCGCCGCAGATCAAGTCCAGCATGGATTTCCGCATCCCCGAGATCGAACGTCAGCTCTCGGCCGCGACGGCAGGGCCGCGCCTGCGCTTCTGGATCAGATGCCGGCAGCCGCTCGCCCCCGGTTCCCGCGCCCAGGCCGCGGTGTTCGCCTATCTCTCGGATTGGTGGCTCAACTTCTCCAGCGTCGGCGGCCATCTCCGCGTCCTGCAGTCGCGCGCGCCGCTCTATCTGTCGAGCCTCAACCATTGCATCTGGTTTCATCGTGCATTCTCGCCCGACGCCTGGATGCATGTCGAGACCGAGAGCCCCTGCGCCGATGGCGGCCGCGGGCTGTCGATCGCCCGCGTCCATGATCGCGATGGGTCGATGCTCGCGACCTCGATCCAGGAAACCCTGATGGTGCATCCGGATGGCGATGCGTAGCTCACGCTCCAACAGTCGAGACGGCGTCACGATCGCGGCTGATTTGCAGCCGCTGTTCATCACCGGTTCCATGACCTGTTGAATCCCGGCAACACCGGCAGACAAAATGCGCGATCGTGCAGTTTGCGCGTTTTGAACCACGACTGTGCCGCATCTCGGTCCAATCCTGCCTGCGGGTGGCGCAACAAAAACACGATTGGGGAAAACCTACATGCAGCAGGCACCGTCGGGCGCACGGAGCGCGGAACCGTCTGGCTATGTTCTCTACTTCCAGCTTGCCAGCAATGGCGCGAGACGCGCGTGCAGTCTGACGATCCAGGCGGAGAGTGCCAACGAGGCGGCGCGAATCTTCCGCGAGAACTGGAGCGCAATCGAATCGATGGCACGCGACGGCGTCAGCACGGGGATGGTCGGCTCGGCGCCCGTCAGCCTGGCGATGTCGTGAGGCGCATCGCGCCACATGAGTCACCCTACGCTTGAGGCGTGTCAGGACAACGACCGCTCACCTCATGCGAGGATCGCGCGACCATTTGACGCGCTAACGTGAAATCAAGTCATGAGATGCGGGGCTCGCGCACACGCGCGAGCCCCATTGCGTCTTAGAACGATTCAAATCCAATCCGGTTAGAGAGATTCAAGTCTGCTCCGGTTCTTTTCGCGCGCGCCAACTGCTAGAGGCCCGGCGTGAGCGAGTTCGCGTGAACCGGAAGTCCAAGAGTGCCTGTGATTGCTGATGGCCAGGTTGTCGGCGACAGTCGAAATGCCGCCGACAAAGGCCACACGCACCTGCTGAATGATATCTGCCGCCCGATCAAGACCGCGCTGCTGCAGGTCCACTCCCTCGCCGGCCTCGCGCTGGCGCTGCTGTGGGCTGTGGTCGGCATCACCGGCGCGACGATGGCGTTCGAGGACGAGATCGAGGCCAGCCTGAACAGCCACATCATGCGCGTCGACGCCAGCGCGACGCGGCGGCTGACACCGGATGAACTGGTCGCACGGCTGCAGTCGGCCGGCGACTTCGGCCAGACCTCCGCCGTGACGATGGCGAGCGACCCGTCAGGGGCCACACGCATCCGTTTCGCCCGCAGCGAAGGGGGTGCGCGGCCGTCCTCGGTCTATGTCGATCCCTACGACGGACATGTGCTCGGCTCGCCGCGCGGTGAAGACTTCTTCGCCACCGTCCGCAAGCTGCATCGCTGGTTGCTGTTGCCGGGAGACGGCAACGGCATGGGACGCAAGATCACCGGCTCAGCCGCGATCTGCCTGATCGTGATGCTGATCACCGGCCTCGTGCTGCGCTGGCCGCATCGCGCGCGCAGCGTGAAGATGTGGCTGAAGCCAAATCTGGGCCTGCGCGGGCGCGGCCTGCACCGCTCGCTGCACGCCGTAATCGGCACCTGGGTGCTGCCGGTCTATCTGGTGATGACGCTGACCGGCCTGTGGTACTCGTTCGAGTGGTACAAAGCCGGCGCCAACTGGCTCCTGGCGCGGCCTCAGGCCACGGCGACTGCGATGCAGCCCAAGCCACCACGCGGCGCGGCGGCCGCCGCGGGCAAGGGCGAAGCCAAAACCGAAGCGAAGGCCGAAGCAAAGCCGCTCGCCTTCGATCGGGTCTGGGCCACGTTCCTGGAGCAGGAGAACAACGATTACGGGCGGGTCCTGCTGACCCTGCCGGCCGGCGCGAGCACGGCGGTGCGCGTGCGGTCATGGCCGCGGGATTCGTCGCTCGAAAGCGTGCGCGACGAATTCCGGATCGATGCCGTCACCGGGCGCGTCATCTCGTCGGATCGTTACGCGGACAAGACGTTTGGCGAGCGCGTCCTTGCCGGCGTGCTCGACATCCACCGCGGCGCCATCCTGGGGTGGCCCGGCAAGCTCGCCTTCATGCTAGCCGCCGCCTTGATGCCGCTGTTCGCCGTGACCGGTCTGCTGCTCTATCTATCCCGTCGCAGGCACCGGCGCCTCGCGCGACAGCCGATGGGGCACCTCGTTCCGGGTGAATGAACCTCGCGATCAGCCGAGACCGCACGCCGCGAGCCGGGCGCGCAACGCGGCGTCCGTTTCGGCAGCGAGTTCGAGCAACCCGCGATAGGGATCGCCCGGTATGGCGAGCACGGCGGCGAACGCAGGCTCGGTCTTGAGGCCATCTGCCCGCAACTTGCCGACGGCTTGCCGCAGCCGTCCGTCATCAAGCGCGAGCAACCGCCGCTCGACCTCGAAATGGATCCAGCCCTGCTGCTGGTCTACCGGACGCTGGTCGCCGAACAGTTCGAACGGCCAGCCATCCCACACAAAGCGGGCAATCGCCGGACGCGTTCCCGAGGTCCATCGGGAGAGCACGAAATCATCGGTCGATCGGTAGTGGGTCCAAACGATGTCCGCGAAAGCGTTCGGATCGGGCGCATGACAAACGATATCGATGTCGCTGCCGGGAACGGCAATGCCGAGTGGCAGCGTTCCGACGATGCGGGGATCGAACGGCTTGAGCAACTCCATCACGGCGGAGCTGGTGACGGCGGATGCATAGTGCCCGATAGTCATCGCGTGGCATGCCCTCAAGGTCGCAGTGACGCAATACCACGCTGGCGTGAATGAGCGAACCTCGACAAGCGAGCGGAAGCCCGACGGGAACGGTCTTGTAAACGCTACGGGGCGATTCGACCGCGTCACCGTGGTCGAATCGCCCCGCCAAACGAGCAGACAGGCGGGACTGCCTCGCAATCCCGCCTGTCCGGCCGATGTCTAAATGACCTGTTCGATCGATCAGCCGAACTGGTTCATCGTGTTGTGGG
Source organism: Bradyrhizobium sp. 41S5 (assembly GCF_011516665.3). NCBI lineage: Bacteria > Pseudomonadati > Pseudomonadota > Alphaproteobacteria > Hyphomicrobiales > Nitrobacteraceae > Bradyrhizobium > Bradyrhizobium sp. 41S5. The sequence goes on from NZ_CP083721.1 coordinate 6,451,298, forward strand.
TGCCGCCCGCCTTGAGGGCGGCCTCACCGGCGAAGTATTCCTTGTGATCGTCGCCGATGTCGGAGCCCGCCATGTTCTGATGCTTCACGCAGGCGATGCCCTGACGGATCTCCGCGCGCTGCACGTTCTTGACGTATCCGAGCATGCCCTGCTCGCCGAAATACTCCCTTGCGAGATTGTCGGTCGAGAGCGCAGCCGTGTGATAGGTCGGCAGCGTGATCAGGTGGTGGAAGATGCCGGCGCGCTTGGCCGAATCCGCCTGGAAGGTGCGGATACGCTCGTCGGCTTCCTTCGCCAGCGGCGTCTCGTCGTACTCCGCCTTCATCAGCTCGGCGCGGTTGTACTTGCTGACATCCTGGCCGGCTTCCTTCATCGCGTCGTAGACCTGCCAACGGAAGTTGAGCGTCCAGTTGAACGACGGCGAGTTGTTGTAGGCGAGCTTCGCGTTCGGAATGACCTTGCGGATGCGATCGACCATCGAAGCGATCTGCTCGATATGCGGCTTCTCGGTCTCGATCCACAGCAGGTCGGCGCCGTTCTGCAACGAGGTGATGCAGTCGAGCACGCAGCGATCCGCGCCGGTGCCGGGACGGAACTGGTAGAGGTTGCTGGGCAGCCGCTTCGGACGCATCATCTTGCCGTTCTGGTTGATGATGACGTCGCCGTTGCGCGCATTGGCAGCCGTCACTTCCTCGCAGTCGAGGAAGCTGTTGTACTGGTCGCCGAGGTCGCCGGGCTCGTGGCTCACGGCGATCTGCTGGGTCAGGCCGGCGCCGAGCGAGTCGGTGCGGGTCACGATGATGCCGTCTTCGACGCCGAGCTCGAGGAACGCATGGCGGCAGGCGCGGATCTTCGCGATGAACACCTCATGCGGCACGGTGACCTTGCCGTCCTGGTGGCCGCACTGCTTCTCGTCCGAGACCTGATTCTCGATCTGCAGGGCGCAGGCGCCCGCCTCGATCATCTTCTTGGCGAGCAGATAGGTCGCCTCGGCATTGCCGAAGCCAGCGTCGATGTCGGCGATAACAGGCACGACGTGGGTCTGGAAGTTGTCGATCTTCTCGATCAGCGCCTTCTCCTTGACCTTGTCGCCTTCCTTGCGCGCCGCATCAAGCGCGCGGAAGATGTCGTTGAGCTCACGCGAATCCGCCTGACGCAGGAAGGTGTAGAGCTCTTCGATCAGCGCCGGCACCGAGGTCTTCTCGTGCATCGACTGGTCCGGCAGCGGGCCGAACTCGGAGCGCAGCGCGGCGATCATCCAGCCGGAGAGATAGAGGTAACGGCGGTCGGTGTTGCCGAAGTGCTTCTTGACCGAGATCAGCTTCTGCTGGGCGATGAAGCCGTGCCAGCAGCCGAGCGACTGGGTGTACTTGGTGCTGTCGGCGTCATAGGCGGCCATGTCGGCGCGCATCAGCGCAGCCGTGTAACGGGCGACGTCCAGACCGGTCTTGAAGCGGTTCTGCAGGCGCATGCGCGCCACGGCCTCGGCGGTGACGCCGTTCCAGGTGTCCTTGGTCTTGAGCAGCGCTTCAGCCGCCTCAAGCTCGCTCTGATACGAAGCCGGTCCCTGGATGGCCCGGTCGCTGATCCCGCGCGGTTGGAAGTTCATGTCCGTGATCCCTTCGGTGACGAAATAACTGGGCTCTTTTGTAAGCTCAGTCTCGCCGGGAGCTAGACCTGGCGCGGAAAACTTGTCATAACTTACAAGATACCGATGTATTGTTGTAAGAATCTTACATGCACTTGGATTAGGCGATGGCAACCTCAAGCGCCCGTTCCGTTTTCATGGGCCCCCGGCTGCGCCGGTTGCGGCGCGATCTCGGGCTGACCCAGGCCGACATGGCGGCCGATCTGGAGATCTCCGCCCCCTATGTCGCGCTGCTGGAACGCAATCAGCGGCCGGTGACGGCCGACATGCTGCTTCGCCTCGCCCGCACCTACAAGATCGATCTGGCCGATCTCGCCGGCGACGGCGGCGCCGATCACACCGCGCGCATGCAGTCGATCCTGAAGGAACCGATGTTCGCCGACATCGACATCCCCGCGCTCGAGGTCAGCGACCTCGCGGTCAGCTATCCCGGCATGACCGAGGCGTTCCTGCGACTCTACACCGCCTATCGCGAGGAACAGCTGGCGCTCGCGGAGCGAAGCGCTCCGGACCTGGCAGGCGGCGCATCCTTTCCGGGGCAGGAAAATTTCGACGCCAACGATCCGGTCGCGGAGGTCAGGCGGTTCCTCGCCGCTCGCCGCAACAATTTCGCCAATCTCGACGACGCAGCCGAGCGCCTCGTCCACGAGCCCGCCGGCCCGGCCGGATTTATCGAGCGGCTGCGCGAGCGCCATAAGCTCCAGGTCCGCTATCTACCGCCCAACGTCATGCTCGGCTCGATCCGGCGACTAGACATGCATCGCCGACAATTGCTGCTCGAGGACTCGCTCGATACCGCGGGCCTGAATTTTCAGTTGGCCAAGCAACTCGCCTATCTCGAACTGGAAGACGAGATCGGCGCAGCGGTCGAAGACGGCAAGTTCACCAGCAAGAGCGCCGAATTGCTGGCACGCCGCGCGCTTGGCGCCTACGCGGCGGCCGCGCTCATCATGCCGTACTCCGTATTCGCAAAGGCGGTCGAGACGCGTCGCTACGACCTGGAGGCACTGGCGCGTCAATTCGGCACCAGCTTCGAGCAGACGGCGCACCGTGTCACGACCTTGCAGCGGCCAGGTCTCGAGAAGGTGCCGTTCTTCCTGATCCGCGTCGATCCGGCCGGCAACATCTCCAAGCTGCTCGACGGCGCCGGATTTCCGTTTGCAAAGCACGGCGGCGCGTGCCCGCTGTGGTCGGTGCATGGCATCTTCAAGACGCCGCGCCAGATCGTGACGCAATGGCTGGAATTGCCTGACGGACAGCGGTTCTTCTCGATCGCCCGGACCGTGACCGCAGGCGGCGGCGCGTTCGGCGCCATCCGCGTGGAGCGGGCGATCGCGATCGGCTGCGCCGCCGAGCATGCGAGCCAGCTGATCTATACGCGCGACGGACAGGGGCCGAATGCGGATGAGCCGACCCCGATCGGCGTCGCCTGCCGGGTCTGCCATCGCCCGCGATGCGCAGCGCGGTCGGCGCCTCCGATCGGACGCGAGATTCTTCCCGACGATTTCAGAACCTCGAGCGTCCCGTTCGGCTTCTCGGCGGATTGACGCGGTCGATCACCCCTGCGGCCGGCTTGCGTCGTACAGCACCCGCACCCGGATCGTGCCGTCAATGGCTTTCAAATCGGCCAGCAGCCCCTCGCCCTCGCCGCCGACCACGTCGGTCTCGAGCACGACATAGCCGACTTCCGGATCGGTCTGCAGATATTGCGCCAGGATGTTGATCCCGTGCCGGGAGACCGCGTCGTTGACCTGACGCATGACACCCGGAACATTGCGGTGAACATGGATGAAGCGCGTGCCGGTCGGTCGCGCCGGCAATTGCACCTGCGGAAAATTGACCGCGCCGAAGGTCGACCCGACATCGGAATAATCGATCAGCTTGCGCGCGACTTCGCCGCCGATGCGATCCTGCGCCTCTTCCGTCGAACCGCCGACATGCGGTGTGAGGATGACGTTGGGGAGGCCCTGCAGCGGCGAGACGAAGCGCGCCTCGTTCGACACCGGTTCGACTGGAAACACGTCGACTGCGGCACCCGCCAGCCGGCCCTCACGCAGGGCGCTCGCCAGCGCATCGAGATCGACCACGGTGCCGCGCGAGTTGTTGATCAGATGGGCCTCGGGCTTCATCAGCCGGAGCTGGGCTTCGCCGATCATGTTGGCGGTGGTCGGCGTCTCCGGCACGTGCAGCGAGACGACGTCGCTCGCTGCCAGCAGCGCGTCAAGCGATTCAGCTGGCTCGGTATTGCCGTGGCGGAGCTTGTCGGTCTGATCGAAATAGACCACGCGCATGCCCATGGCTTCCGCGAGGTTCGACAGCTGCGAGCCGATGTTGCCGTAGCCGACGATGCCGAGCGTCTTGCCGCGCACCTCACGGCTGCCTTCGGCGGACTTGTCCCAGCCGCCGGCATGTGCGGAAACCGAACGCGGAAAGATCCGGCGGAACAGCATGACGATCTCGGCGATGGTCAGCTCCGCCACGCTGCGGGTGTTGGAATATGGCGCGTTGAAGACGGGGATGCCGAGCTTTCGCGCGGCGTCGAGATCCACCTGATTGGTGCCGACCGAAAAGCAGCCGACAACGAGCAGCCGGTCGGCGGCCTCGAGGATTTCCGCGGTCAACTGGGTCCGCGACCGAATTCCCAGCATGTGGATACCCGACAGCGCTTGCCTGAGCTCTTTCGGTCCTAGCGCCTTGGGCAGGCGTTGCAGCTCGGTATAGCCGTTCGCCTCGAACATCCGGGCTGCGGAATCATTCACGCCCTCCAGCAGCAGCACGCGTATTTTGGTCTTAGGCAGCGACAACATCATCAAGATCCGGGCTCGTAGGTTCGGGCAGGTTGTGCGCGAACGCAGGTTCGACGGATCAGGTGATAACATGGAAAACAATCGCATCAGAAGCCGCCGTGGCGGCGCGCCCTGCGATTTTCGGTGAGCCCCCTCGATCCGAGGGTTCAGACGCGAGGCAGGAACCGAATCAGCCAAATGTCCTGTCAATTCGCCGGTAGAGCCCCTGTTGCGGCTCCCGAGGCGTTCGAACGCCCGCTCCGGCTCACCGGCTGAAGGTCAATCCCAGTCGCTTCAACTCGGCGCCGAAGGTTATGTCCGGAGCGCTGGTCTCACTTCCTGGTTCCGGTGCCCGCAAGCCTGCTGCCGTCGCCGGAGCAGATCAGCAAACAGCCATCCCTGACGTCTTGTCGAACAAATGCGTTCGCTCGAGATCGAGCGCGACGTCGATGACATGATCCGGCTCCGCGGCAACGCCGACCGGCATTTGCGCCGTAAACGCAAAGCCGGCGACGGTCCCGATCACCAGCGTGTGCGGCCCCAGCGGCTCCACGTCTTTCACGAGCAGCCGGACGGAAGAACCCGCCGGCGCGTCTTGCCGCAACACATGATCGGGCCGCACGCCGAGCACCACCGGCTTGCCGACGCTGCCCGCATAGGCCGCCTCACGCGACTTCGGCAGGCGCAACGCCGTGCCGGATGCCGCGGCGAAGGTGAGCGCGCCATCGCGAGCGATGATCTCGCCATCGATGAAGTTCATGCTTGGCGCGCCCATGAAGCCCGCGACAAAGAGATTAGAGGGCTTCTCGTAGATCGTGATCGGATCGGCCGCCTGCTCGATCCGGCCTCTGTTCATCACCACGACGCGATCGGCCATCGTCATGGCTTCGACCTGATCGTGGGTGACATAGACGATCGTCTTGGCGAGACGGCGATGCAGCGCCTTGATCTCGGTCCGCATCTCGATGCGGAGCTTGGCGTCGAGATTGGACAGCGGCTCGTCGAACAGAAACACGTCCGGGCTGCGCACGATGGCACGGCCGATCGCCACGCGCTGGCGCTGCCCGCCCGACAGCTGCTTGGGCCGCCGCTGCAAATATTGCTCGAGGTCAAGCACGCGCGCCACGTCATTGACGGCCTTCTCGATGCTGGCGCGCGATTCGCCGCGCACCTTCATGCCGTAGCCGATGTTCTCGCCGACCGTCATGTGCGGATAGAGCGCGTAATTCTGGAACACCATCGCGCAGTTGCGCAAACCGGGGCGCAACTGCGTCACGTCGCGGTTGCCGATGCGGATGGTTCCGCTGGTGACGGCCTCCAGTCCCGCGATCATGCGCAAAGTCGTGGTCTTGCCGCAGCCGGACGGGCCGACCAGCACGACAAATTCCTCGTCGGCCACGTTGAGATCGAGCCCCTCGATGATCTTGTAGGGCCCGTATGCCTTGCTGACGTTCTCGATCTCGACGTGCGCCATGGAATCCTTTTCCGTCCTTTCGTCGACGGCTGGTCAAGCCCCGGATGATGCTCGCGCATCATCCGGGAGGTCTCAGTGGAAAGCTAGTTCTTGGCTGGCAGACCCATCGCGGCGCGATAGGCGGCAAGCTGCTTCGCGCGACCGAACTCGTCGGTCAGGCGATTCCACTCCTTCGCCATCGCGTCGAGCGCCGCCTGCGGCGTGGTCTGGCCGGCCAGCGCCTTGCCGAGTTCGATCTCGACGACCTCGGTATAGGAGAAATAGCCGGGCAGACGCATGTCGAGCGCGACGTTCTTGGCGTTGATGGAGTCCGATTGCGCGCCGAGATATTCCTTGGCCTCTTCCGGCGAGAAGATCTTGCTCCACAATTGCAGATTGGCGGTGTGCGATTTGCGATAGGGATTGACGCCGCTGCCGCCGGTGATCGCCGCCTGGCCCGACACCTCGGGGCTCGTCAACGTCTTGACGAAATCCCACGCCGCCTGCTGGTTCTTGCCGGCCTTCGGCACCGCGATCTGCCAGCCGCCGAATGCCATGAACGGGCCCGGAAGCACGCTCGGGAACTTGTCCCACTTCTTGGTCTTGGCGTTCCATATCTCGTCCGAACCGGGCAGCATCGCGGAGCCGACCTTGCCCGAGATCTTCGACTGCTTCGGGTCGGCGGCGATGACACCGGTGTCACCCCAGCCGATCGATTCCGCCACCTGGCCGCCGGCCACCGCAGCGTTCACCTCGCCGAACGAGAAGTTCAGCGCGTTGGGCGGCCCGAGCTTCGATGCGCGGATGTACTCCTCGAGCCCCTTCACCCAGCCCGGGTTGTTGATCTGCGCGTCCATCGTCTCGGGGTCGAAGAACATCGCACCTGGATAGTTCGGATTGTTGGCGTAGGCCGCGGCGTGGCTGAAGAAGAACCAGAACTGCTGACCGCCGCGACGGAACGCTTCCGCCGTTCCCCACAGGCCCTTGTCCGGTCGCTGGAAGAACTCCGCAATGTCGAGATACTGTTTCCAGGTCTTCGGCGGCGCGAGGTCGTAGCCGTATTTGGCCTTGAAGGCGTCCTTCTCCTTGGGATCGCTGAACAGGTCTGTGCGGTAGGTATAGGTGTGGACGTCGCCGTCCATCGATTGCGAGTAGATCTTGCCTTCCCACACCATCAGGCGTTCGCGATAGGCCGGCTCGATATCGTCCCAGTCCTTGCCGGACTGCATCTCCTTCGGCATCTCGCTTAGAAAGGGGACGAAATCCGGCAACCAGGCCGGTGCGAAGCTGACGAGGTCGAAGGTCGCGTCGGAGGCCGTGAGCGATGTCGCGATCTTCGGATAGAGCTCGGACCACGGAAACTCGACGACATTGACCTTGCCGCAGGTCTTCTTGGCCCATTCGTCCGCGCCGAGCTTGAGCGCGGATGCGATATACGGTCCGGTCTGTGACGCCACCGTCAGGGTGACGCCGGTGTAATCCGGACTGCAGGCAGCATTCGCCTGGCTCGCGGCACAGGCCATCGCGAGCGAGGTGGTCAACATCAGGAACGTCCGTCGCAACATCGTCTAGTCCTCCCTACAAGGTTTTTTGCTATTTGATGGCCCCGAGCAGCAGGCCCGACCGCATCATCCGGCTGAGCAGGCCCGCCATGATCATCATGGGAACGATTGCGACGAGCGCCGCAGCCGATATCGCCCACCATTCGTCGCCGCGCTGGCTGTTCTGTCCTGCCACCAGGATGGGCAGCGTCTGCCATCTGGAATTGGTCAGGAACAGCGCGAACAGAAACTCGTTCCAGACGAAGGCCAGCGTGATCATGAACGTCGCCAGCAGCCCGTTCATCGACATCGGCACCACGATGCCGAAGAAGATGCGCCAGCTCGGCACATTGTCGACCATCGCCGCCTCTTCGACCTCGATCGGCACCGCCTCGAAGAAGTCGCGCATCAGCCAGACGACGATCGGCAGCGAGAAGGCGACGTAGCACAGCGTCAGGCCGACGAAGCTGTCGATCAGCTGGAAGCCCAGCCGGCCGATCTCGCTATAGAGCAGATACAACGCAAAGGCCGTGACGATCGGCGGGAACATGCGCTGGCTGACGAACCAGAACAGGATGTCCTCATTGCCGAGGATCGGTCCGGGCAACGGCAGGCGATTGGCAACGACGGCAGCGATCAGCGCGATCGGAAAGGCGAGCAACAGGGCCTGCGGTCGCGTAAACCCGAACGTCGCATTGAAGAGCAGATAGCCGCCGAGTGCGAGCAGGAAGAACACGAGGCCCGCACCAAGGCGTACCCTGAACTCGAACCGCACCAGCGCATAGGCCGCCATCGCGCCGATCGCGGTGGCGATGGCTGCCGCAGACAGGCCGACGATGGTCGAATTCAGGAAGGTGTGGAAGAACTCGCCGCGGATTCCCTGATAGAGATCGATGAAGGGCTGCAACGTCGGCGTGAAGTCGACGAACGGCAGATAGGTCGGCCCGCCGACCACGCCCGGTGGTGTCTTGAATGCGGTCACCACCACCCAATAGAGCGGGAACACCGTGATCAGGCACCAGGCGAGGACGCCGACCGCGACCAGGCGGCGGCTCCATGGCGACAGTCCGGTCAAGCCCTGCCCGCTCATCGGCGCTTCTCCAGATGCGGCCGCAGCAGCGCCAGATAGGTGACGCCGATGATCGTGATCGCGATCAGGAACAGGAAGCTGAGCGCCGACGTATAGCCAAGATTGAACTTCTTGAAGCCTTCCTGATAGGCGAACAGTGTCAGCGTCTCGGTGTCCACGCCCGGGCCGCCGCCCGTCATCACGAACACCGTGTCCATGATCTTGTAGCTCTCGATCAGGCGGATGAAGACGATCGCAGCCGAGATCGGCAGCAGCATCGGAAAGGTGATGCCCCAGAACTGCTGCCAGGCGCTGGCGTTCTCGAGCTCGGCGGCCTCATAGACATCTTCGGGAAGCGTTTGCAGGCCGGCCAGCATCATCAGGATGACGAACGGGGTCCACTGCCAGACCTCGACTGCAATGATGCAAGCGAGCGCCCAATGTCCGTTGGTGAGGAACGGCAGGTTGACCAGACCGAACTTCGACAGGAACTGGTTGAGCGGCCCCATCGTCGGGTTGAACATCATGCGCGCGACCAGCGCGACCGCGACGGGTGCGAGCAGCATGGGCAGCAGCAAGGCGACACGAAACAGCCGCTCGCCCGGCACCCGTGCGTTGAGCGCCAGCGCGACACCGAAACCGATCGCGTACTGCAGGGCGACGGCGATGAGGGCAATCAGCGTCGTCGTGAAGATCGCGTTCCAGAACCGCGGCTCCTGCAACAGCGTGGCATAGTTGCCGAGCCAGACTACCCGCGGCGGGATCGGCGGAATCAGGCGGTAGCTCAGGAAGCTCGTGGTGAGCGAATAGATCAGCGGAAAGATCGAGATCGCCAGCACGACGAGCACCGCCGGCCAGATGAAGACATGCTTGATCGGATCGTTCCGCATCATCGCGCGATCATCCCTTCAGCAGCGCGTCGATCTCCGCGCGCCGGGGCATCGCGGGCGCGGTGCCCGGTCGCGTCACCGAGATTCCGGCCGCGGCTGAACCGAAGCGCGCAGCCTCCAGCGGATCCGCGCCATCAGCGAGCGCCGCCGCGAAGCCGCCGACGAAGGCATCGCCCGCCCCCGTGGTCTCGACCACGTTGCCGGCAGCGAAGGGCGGCACGTGCAGCGAGCGGTCCCGCGCATGAAACAAGGCGCCGCGCTCGCCGAGCGTGATCAGCGCTGTGCCTGCGCCTTTCGCCAGCAAGGCATCTCCGGCGCGGCGGGCACCGGCGAGATCGCCCACCGCGATCCCGGTCAACGCTTCGGCCTCGGTCTCGTTGGGGACGACATAATCGCAGAGCGCAAACAGGCCAGCGTCGAACTTGATCGCCGGCGCCGGATTGAACACGGTGATGCTGCCGGCGGCGCGCGCGATCTCGAGCCCGCGCCGCGCCGCATCGACCGGCTGCTCGAGTTGCGTCACGAACACGCGGCTGTCGCGGATGGCATCCGCCACCGCGTCGACATCGGCCGGGCCGATGCCGCCCGCCGCACCCGGCACCACGATGATTGCGTTGTCGCCGCGCGTCTCGTGGACGTAGATGAACGCAGCTCCAGTGGGCGCTTCCGCCGTCCTGGCGACGCGCGGCCGGATTCCCTCGGCCTCCCAGGTCTTGATCGCGAGCTCGCCGAAGGCATCGCTGCCGATCCGGGAGATGAAGCTCACGCTGGCGCCGGCCCGCGCGGCCGCGACAGCCTGGTTGGACCCCTTGCCGCCGGGCCCCATCGCAAATCCCGATCCGGCGATCGTCTCGCCGATCGCCGGCATGTTGCCGGCGCGGAACGCCAGGTCGACGACGAAGACGCCGAGGACGGCGACGCCATTCTTGCTCATGTCGTCACTCCCCGTCCGGCGCGATGACGCCCTTGCTGAACAGGAAGCAGCCGTAGAAGCGCCGCTCGCCGGTCGCGATCACGCAATAGGCCGTCTTGGCCTTCTCGTAGAAGGCATGGCGCTCGACGCCGACGAGCGGCCAGGATCGTCCCTCGGCGCGATCGATCGCGGCCTGCACCTCGCGCTGCACCGGCGGCACTTCCTGGGCCTGCCCGACGATCTCCATGCGGATCGCGGCATCGTCGACAAACGTATCGAGCGGCATCACCGAGAGAACGGCTTCGACCGCCTTGGCGGCACTCACATTGTCGATGCGCAGCAGCCTGCCAAGCGCGCTCTGGCGCGCGATCGAGTCGGCCGGAAAATTGGTGTCGCACACCACCAGGCGATCGCCGTGCCCCATTGCCCGCAGGGCATAGAGCACGTCGGCATTGAGCAGTGGATTGATGCCCTTGAGCACGTTGCGTCCCCTCCCTTGTCTTCCAAATCGCCGAACTCTCGTGGTTCGGGCCCCAATCGATATCACCGCAAAGTGACGTCCCTAGTCGCCATACGGAATCCAGATGTTCTTCACCTGCACGGCATGACGCAGCAGGATCGGGCCCTCGCTCGCGGCCTTGTCGTACCAGTCGATCGCGAGGCCTTGATCGACCAGCGTCCGCTTGAGATTGCCGATCGAGTGACGTTCGGCAGCCGCGGAAGTGTCCTGCGACCCGAACACCCAAAGCGCGTCGACATCGTCATGCTCGGCAAGGACCTTGACGAGATCGTTGCGGTCACCAGTGACGATGTTGACTACGCCGCCCGGCACGTCCGACGTCTCGAGCACCTGGTAGAAGTCGGTCGCGGCGAGCGGATGCCGCTCGCTCGGCACGGCGACCACCCGGTTGCCCATCGCTACCAGCGGCGCGACCAGACTGATGAAGGCGAGCAGCGGTGCCTCGTCGGGACAGGCGACACCGACCACGCCGATCGGCTCATGCATTGCGAGCGCCACGCCGCGCAGCGGCGGCGCGTGGATGGATCCCTCGAATTTGTCCGCCCAGGCGCCATAGCTGAACAGGCGCTCGATGCTGGCATCGACCTCGGTGCGCGCCTTTGCTGCCGAGACACCGGTCATGTCGGCGACGCGCCGGGCGAACTCGTCGCCGCGCGCGGAAAGATTCTCGGCAAGGTAATAAAGGATCTGGGCGCGATTATGCGCCGTCGCCCGAGCCCACCCCTCGGCGGAGCGCGCCGCGGCCACCGCATTGCGGATATCCTTGCGATTGCCCTCGCCGGCCTCGCCGACGCGCCGGCCTTTCGGCGAGAGCACCGCGCGCGAAAAATTGCCGTCCGGACGAACCTGCTTGCCGCCGACGAACAGCTTGGCCGTTCGATCGATCGGCGGCACGTCGAAGCCGGCGCTGGCGCCAGACGCCGTCGGCAGCGGCGATGGCTTGGCCCGGGCCTTGCGCCCGCTCCAGGCCTTCGGCTTGAGATACTCATACATGCCTTCACGGCCGCCCTCGCGGCCGAAGCCGGATTCGCGATAGCCGCCGAAGCCGACGCTGGCGTCGAACAGATTGGTCGCATTGACCCAGACCACGCCGGCCAAAAGTTTCGGCGCGATGTCGAGCGCGAGCCCGATCGTCTCGCTCCACACGCTGGCGGCAAGGCCGTAGCGCGTGTTGTTGGCGAGCATGACAGCCTCGTCGGGAGTGCGGAACGTCATCGCCACCAGGACAGGGCCGAAGATCTCTTCGGTCGCAACCGTCGACGACGGATGCACATTCCAGAGCAGGGTGGGCGGATAGAAGCATCCTTCCGACGGGATCGCGCCGGACGCCTGATATTTCTCGGCGCCCTCCTTCACCCCGGTCTCGACCAGCGACTTGATCCGCTCGAGCTGCACCGGCGCGACCACCGCACCCATGTCGACCGCCTTGTCGAGCGGCATGCCGACGCGAAGTGTCTCCATGCGGCGGATCAGGCGCCTGCGGAAGGTCTCCGCAATGCCCTCCTGCAGCAGCAGCCGCGAGCCGGCGCAGCACACCTGGCCCTGGTTGAACCAGATGGCATCGACCACGCCTTCCACGGCGCCATCGAGATCGGCATCGTCGAACACGATGAACGGCGACTTGCCGCCGAGCTCGAGCGTCAGCGATTTTCCGGTCCCCGCAGTCGCCTGACGGATCAGCCGCCCGACCTCGGTCGATCCCGTGAAGGCGATCTTGTCGACACCGGGATTTTCGACGAGCAGCGCACCGGTCGCACCGTCACCGGTGACGACGTTCAACACGCCCGGCGGCAGGCCGGCCTCGGCCGACAGTTCGGCGAACAACAGCGCGGTGAGCGTGGTGAACTCCGCCGGCTTCAGCACCACCGTATTGCCCGCGGCGAGCGCCGGCGCGATCTTCCAGGCCAGCATCAGCAGCGGGAAATTCCACGGGATGATCTGGCCGATCACGCCAATCGGCACCTGATCGGCGAATTCGCGGTCATGCAACTGCGCCCAGCCGGCGTGATAAAGGAAATGTCGCGCGGCGAGCGGCACGTCGAGATCGCGGGTTTCCCGGATCGGCTTGCCATTGTCGATCGCCTCCAGTACGGCGAACAGCCGGGCGTGACGCTGCAGCATGCGCGCCAACGCGTAGAGATGGCGCGCGCGGCCGTGACCGCCAAGCTTTGCCCAGGCGGCCTGCGCGGTGCCCGCGGCGTCGACCGCCGCCGACACGTCGGCAGCGTCGCCCTGCGCGATGCGCGCCAGCACCTTGCCGGTGGCAGGCTCGCTTGTCGTGAGGTGTTTGCCCGCATGCGGCGCCGTGAACCTGCCGGCGATGAAATGCCCGAACGTGGCGCCATGCCGCGCCAGCCAGGCACGCGCCTCGCCGTCCGCCTCGGGCGCGGGGCCATACTCCATGGTCTCGAAATAATTTGCGACGCTCATCGCTGGAGTCTCATCCCACGGGGTGACGGTTGAAAGCCGAGTAGTGGCCGGTCACGTGATGCTCGAGCTGCCGCTCGATGTCGGCGAGCAGGCTGGAGGCGCCGATACGGAACAGCTCCGGCTCGAGCCAGTCACGTCCCAGTTCCTCCTTCATCAGGAACTGGTAGTTGAGCACGTCCTTTGCCGTCGAGATGCCGCCGGCCGGCTTGAAGCCGATCTTGTAGCCGGTCCGCTCCTGATAGATGCGGATCATCCGCAGCATCGCGAGCGTCACCGGCAGCGTCGCGTTCACGCCTTCCTTGCCGGTAGAGGTCTTGATGAAGTCGGCACCGGCCATCATGCAGACCATCGAGGCCTTTGCGACATTGCGCAGCGTCTTGAGGTCGCCGGTGGCCAGGATCGTCTTCAGATGCGCGTTGTCGCAGGCGGCGCGGAAATCCCGCACCTCGGCGTAAAGCGCCCGCCAATCGCCGGTCAGCACATGCTCACGCGTGATGACGATGTCGATCTCCTGCGCGCCGTCTCGGACCGACGCCTCGATCTCCTTCAGCTTCAGATCGTGCGGCACGAGGCCCGCGGGAAAGCCGGTGGAAACGGCGGCGACCGGAATGCCGGATCCATCGAGCGCTTCGACAGCCGTTGCAACGAACCGATGGTAGACACAGACCGCTCCGGTGTGCAGTTCGCGCCCGGCAAAGCCAAGCCGCTCGAGAAGGTCGCCGCGCACGGGCGTCTTGGCCTTGGCACAGAGGCGCTTCACCCGTTCGGCCGTGTCGTCGCCGTTGAGTGTGGTCAGGTCGATGCAGGTGACCGCCTTGAGCAGCCACCCCGCCTGTGCGTCCTTCTTGACCGTGCGCCGGCCCGGCAGGCTCGCGACCCGCCGTTCGGCGGCCGACAGGTTGATCCTGATCTCGTCGACCCAATCCATCTCGAGCGCGCGGCCGCTGTTGCGCGGGAGCGAATGCTCGCCGGCCGGGTAAGGCGATTGCACGGCCAACGGGGACGGATTCTGGATGAAGACGCTCTGCGTCATGGTGGCGCCGTGCGGTCCTAGCGAATCGACGAGGTGGCCAGATAGATTGAATGTGTCGATCGCAACATGTGATCCTCCCCTGACCTTGCCGCCGGGTTTGCCCCCCTGCCGAGGACGATACCGTCTCGACACCGGATCAGCTCGCCGGACTGGATGTTACTATTGTAACAAATCGACGTTGATAAACTCACAACATTGTAAGATCATTGTCAATCGGATAAGCAAGCTCGGCGATCAAAATGGCTGAAATCTCCAACGCACGACCAAGCGAGACACGCGTCCAGCGCCTGCAGAGGCTGCGCCGCGCCGTCGAATCGAGTGGCGCGCTGCATCTAAAGGACGCCGCCGAGCTCCTCGGGGTTTCCGAAATGACGGTGCGGCGCGACCTTGCTGGTCCGGAGGCTGCACTCGCCCTGCTCGGCGGCTACGTCGTCAATGCTGCGTCGCCGACCGGCATCAAGTACACGTTCGAGCAGGAAATCGACCAGCACACCCAGGACAAGCGCCTCGCCTGCCGGGCTGCCGCCGCCTCCATCAAGGAAGGCGATACGATCTTCATCGACTGCGGCACCACGATGCAGTCGCTGGCGGACTGCCTGCCCGAGGATCTGCCGCTCTCGGTGATCTGCTATTCGATGAACGTGGCGTCGATCGTGACTCGCCGGCCCGGCACGCAGGTGATGCTGATGGGCGGGCTCTATCATCCCTCGTCGCAGTCCTTTGCGTCGGACGACGGCCTGTCCTATCTGCGCCGGCTTGGGATCAACAAGGCCTTCATCTCCGCGGGCGGCGTACACTGGACCCGCGGCGCGAGCTGCTCCAACTTTCACGAAGTCGCCGTCAAGCAGGCCGTCATCGAGACCGCGATGGAGAGCACCCTGGTGATCGACGCGAGCAAGCTCGGCAGTCTCAAGTCGGCATTCTTTTCCGATATCGGCGCGTTCTCGCGGATCATCGTCGGCGGCGCGGCGTCATCGGAGATGCGCAAGCACTTCCGCAGCCTTCCTGTCGAGTACGTGACCGGCGCAACCTGATCCGAGCGGGGGCTGGCACGCCCGGATCAGGCTGCTCACGATGCGCGGGCTCGCGGGACCACGCATCGAACTCCTGCGGCTCAGTTGCAGGCAGGCTTTGCCTTGTTGCAGGCGTCGGTCAGTTCCGGCGGCGGCTCCTTCTTGAACACCGTCTTGTAGGATTCGAGCACGTTCGACTGCGTCACCGGCAGCGACTGCACGCCGATCCAGCCGGGCGTTTCCTTGCCAAGCAGCGCGTTCATCATCGCCATCGCTTCCGCGACGCCCTGATCATAGGGGCGCTGCGACCCGGTCGCCTTCAAGGGACCACCCTTGGCGATCTCGATCGCCGATTGCAGGCCGAGATCGACGGTCGTGACCGGAATATCGATGCCCTGCGCGCGCATCGAGCTCAGCGTATCGAGCGCCGGCTGATCCCAGACCGCGAACAGACCCTTGATATCAGGATTGCCGGTGAGGAAGTCACCCGCGATCTGCGACACTTTCGGCGGATCGGTGAAGTCGACCTGCTTCATCTTGATGTCGGGACGGTTCTTCTGCATCCACTCGCGGACGCCCTTGGTGCGCTCGTTGGTGCTGAAATAGTCGACCCCGAAATTGACGAGGCCGATGGTCGCGCCCTGCGGAACGCAGGAGGCCAGGATCTGGGCCGCGATCTGGCCATTGCCCTGGCTGTCCGCCGAGATCATCGAGGCATATTCCTCCGGATGCTTGAGGCCGGTCGGAATGCTGTCCATCAACACGAGCTTGATGCCGGCCTTCGCGATCTTCTTGTAGGTCGGCGCGGTCGCGGTGAAATCGACCGGGATCGAGATGATGCCGTCGGGATGCTGCTGGATGGTGTTCTCGATGTCGGCGATCTGTTTGTCGACCTGATATTCGGCGGACGCGACGCCGGTCACCGTCACGCCGTACTTCTTCAGCGTATCGGTGATGCCCTGGATCTGCAGCTGCGCCCAGTCGAGGTTGACGGTCTGCATGGAGATACCGACCTTGAAATGTTTCTCCTTGATCTTGGCGGCGTCGGCGTCCGACAGCGCGAGCACCTCCGGCGACGCGGCCTTCTCGCCGTGCGGCCCCTGACCGACGATCGATTTCGGTCCAAGCGTCGCGAGATCGACGCCCTTGACGCAGCTTGCCGGCACTTCGGCACGGGCCGAGGGCGCGATCGAAATGGCCGACGCCGCAATAAGCGCGGTCAGCGGCAGGGTTTGTCGCAAGATTGGCTTCATTGTTTCCTCCCTTTTTTGGTCGCCGATTGACCGGAGGCCGGCGACCTTGCCCCTATCCTTCAACGCAGTGACCTTGCGGCCCATGCGCTTGGCTTCCTATTGGAGCATTATCCTTTCGGAAAACCGCTTCACACTTTTCCGGATCATGCTCTAGGTGGTGTGGACTCTAAGGATTCCCTTTTAGGCGCAAATCAGATTCAAGACTGCTTTTGGGGAGGCAGTCTTGGGTGTGATGGACCGTTTGGTATTGAGCGACGCGGCTTGGGAGCGGATGGCGCCGCTGATCATAGGTCGCCCCGACCAGAAGGGCTCCACTGGGCGCGACAATCGGATGTTCGTGGAAGGTGTACTTTGGATTGTTCGCACGGGCTCTCCCTGGCGTGATCTCCCGGAGGCGTTCGGGGATTGGAACAGCGTGTTCCGGCGCTTCAGTCGATGGAGCATCAAGGGCGTCTGGTGGCGGATCTTCGAGGCGATGTCCGATGATCCGGACTTCGAATATCTGATCGTCGATTCCACCATCGTCCGGGCGCATCAGCACGCCGCCGGCGCCAAAAAAGGGGGTCTGAAGATCAGGCGATCGGCCGCTCGCGCGGGGGGCTGAGCACCAAGATACATATGGCCGTTCGTGGCTTGGGATGTCCCGTACGGTTCGCGCTGACCGCAGGCCAGCAGGGCGATGCACCGCAAGCTGCCGCATTGATCGAGGGACTACCTGCCGAGGTCGTCATGGCCGATACGGCCTATGACGCCGATCATTTGCGCCAAGCCATCGCCGCCAAGGGCGCGCTCGCCGTCATCCCCAACAACCCGTCACGCGCACTCAAATACCCGCTGGACAAGCACCTCTATGCCCAGCGTCACCTCGTCGAATGCTGCTTCTCAAAGCTCAAGCAGTTCCGCCGCGTCGCAACCCGCTTCGAAAAGACCGCCCGAAATTATCGCGCCGTCGTCACTCTCGCAGCCATCGTCCTTTGGATGCGGTAAGTGTCCACACGACCTAGCGTTTCGTGAAGGCGACCGCGGCCACGATGATCGCTCCCTTGATGACGAGCTGCATCGGCGAGCTGACGCCGAGCAGCACGAGGCCGTTGTTGAGCGTGCCGATGATGAGGCTGCCGAACAGCGTTCCCAGGATGTAGCCGCGCCCGCCGAACAGGCTGCAGCCACCGAGGATCACGGCGGCGATGACATCGAGCTCCATCCCCTGCACGACGTCAGGCCGGGCGGCATGCGAGCGCGCGGACAGCACCAGCGCCGCAAGCCCGGCCAGCGCGCCGGTCAGCACAAAGGCCGCCGTCGTCACCCATTTGGTGTTGATGCCGGAATAGAGCGCCGCGGTCGGATTGCCGCCGACCGCATAGATGCGACGGCCGAACACGTTGTAGTGCAGGAGCAGGATGCCGACGATCATCGCCACCAGCGTCCAGGCAATGGGAACGGGTATGCCCAGGAACGTGCCTTCGCCGAAAATCGCGAAATAGGTCTCGTTGGTGATGATGACCGGCTTGGTGTTGGTCACCATCATCGCCAGCCCCCGCGCCATGCTCAGCGAGCCGAGCGTCACCAGGAAGGACGGGATCGAAAGCTGCGTGGTCAGGATGCCATTGAGCAGCCCGACCAGCGCACCGGTGCCGAGACCGGCAGTCGCGCCGACGATCCAGCTGTTGTTGATCTGGCTCATGGCGAGCGCCGCGGCCATGCCGGACAGCGCCAACGTCGATGCGACCGACAGATCGATCTGACGTGCGATAATCACGAAGGTCATACCGACGGCGATGATCGACACCAGCGTCGTCTGGCGTCCGATATTCAGGAAATTGTCGAGCGACAAGAACCAGGGCGAGGACAGGCTGAACACGACCAATAGCACGACGAAGGCGATGTAGAGCATGTAGGGCCGCTCGCCGCGCAGCAGATTCTGCAGCAGCTTGCGGCGGCGATCGGTTCGGGTCGACGAGGCGACGACATTTGGCGCGGTCAGTTCGGTCATGCGGGCAGCTCTTGCAATACGCCTTGTCCTGAAGCTTGGTACATCTGCAGAAGATGATGGAGCTCTTCGGCATCATCGATCTCGCCGCGCGCCAGCGTTCGCGCCACGCGTCCATCGACGATCACGGAGATGCGGTCGCAGAGCTCGATCAGTTCGACGAGATCCGAGGAGACGATCAGGACGCCGCTGCCGTCGCGGGCGGCATTGCGGATCACGCCGTAGATTTCCTCGCGTGCGCCGACGTCGACGCCGACCGTCGGTTCATCCAGCAGCAGCACGCGCGGCCGCGGATCGTTCCATTTTCCGAACACGACCTTCTGTTGGTTGCCGCCGGACAGTGTCCTGACCAGGCTGGAAGCGCCTTGCGCTTTCACCGAAAGCCGCGCGACCGCGGCGTCCGCGCGCCGGGCGGCGGCGCGTTGCTGCATGAAGCCCCAACGCGAGAAATGCGGAATCCGCGGCAAGGTGATGTTGCGTTCGATCGAATGGTCGAGCACCAGGCCCTGCACGTGCCGATCCTCCGGCACCAGCGCGACGCCCTGATCGATTGCATTCGCCGCGCTCTTAGGCAGCCACGGCCGGCCCTCGATCTCGAGCGTGCCGCTCTCGGCCGGCCGAAGTCCGAAGATCGTCTCCAGAATCTCCGTGCGTCCGCTGCCGATCAATCCGGCAAGGCCGTGGATCTCCCCCTTCACCACAGACAAGTCGACGGCCGACAGCCGGTCATTCGACACACCCGACAGGGACAGAACCGGCGATGAATCCAACGAACGCACTGCCGCGGGCGTGGCACGCGATGCTGCCGGCGCCAACCGATCGGTGCCGATGATGGCGTTCACCAGCCGCTTCATGTCGGTATCGGCGGTGACGAAAGTGCCCGCATTGGCGCCATCGCGCAGCACAGTGACACGCTGCGAGATCTCGAACACCTCGTTGAGCCGATGGGTCACGTAGATCACGCCGACGCCGCGGCGCGTCGCCTTGCCGATCGCGTCGAACAGGATGCGGACCTCATCCGACGTCAGGGAGGATGTCGGCTCGTCGAGGATCAAGAGCCGCACCTCGCCCATCAACGCCTTGGCGATCTCTGTCATCTGTCGGTAGGCGAACGGCAGCGAGCCGACCGTCGCGCGTGTATCAAGGGGAATGCCGAGCTCCCCCAGGAACGCTTCGGCTTTGGCCATCAGCTCGCGCTTCCGGACAAAGCCGAACCGCGCGCGCGGCTCGCGGCCGAGCAGCAGATTGTCGGCGACGCTCAGCGATTCGACGAGGCTGAGGTCCTGATAGACGACAGCGATCCCCGCTTCGCGCGATCTTGCCGGGCTGTCGAACGTCACTGGTTTGCCGGCGATCTCGATCGTGCCGCTGTCGGCGGCATGAACGCCGCTGAGGATCTTGATCAGCGTGGATTTTCCGGCGCCGTTCTCGCCCAGCAGCGCATGTACCTCGCCGGAGAGGACCTCGAGGTTGATGTCGCGCAGCGCGCGCACGCCGCCAAAGCGCTTGTTGATGCCACCGACCGTCAAAAGCGACGCCGACTGCCGAGGCTCTGCCGCGATCGAACCGGACAATTCCATCTTCCTCCCATCGCCGCGCGAAAAGCTGATGCGATGATGACATCATGTTATTTTTGCAACTTATTGTGTTATAATTCTATCACATCGGGCAACCTGTCAATGGGAGATCGCGCCGACTGGCGCTCGAATTGGGGCGGCCGGTCGCGACCTGGTCCGGCACCGCCCGATACACGCCGCCGGCCTCCCCACGCTCAATGGAAGCCGGCAGGTTGTGCTACGCTTCAGTGGCTCATCTCATCAAAGCCAACGCCGGTGAACCACGATGAAACTGAGTGCCGCGATTGCCGTCGTCCTGATCTGGTCGTGCTTTCCCGCGACAGCGCAGCAAGGCGGCGCCGACCTCTACGCGCAACGCTGCGCGCAGTGTCACGACAGCAGCAACACCGATATCCGCGCGCCGAACCGCGCCGCGCTGCAATCGAGATCGTTCGATGAGGTCCTGGGTGCGATCACCACCGGCGCGATGTCATCCTTCGCGCAGGGGCTGAGCAACGACGAGCGGGCGGCGATCGCCTCGCTCGTTACCGGCAAGGCCGCCTCGCATGCGTCGGCCGACAGGGCAGGCCAATGCGCGCAGAGCGAGACCGGCTTCCCGCAACCGATCGATGGGCCACGGTGGAACGGCTGGGGCGCGGATATCAACAACAGCCGATTTCAGCCGGCCGCCATGGCCGGCCTCACGCCAGACCAGGTCTCCCGGTTGCGTCTGAAATGGGCCTTCGGATTTGCTGACACGTCCAACGCTAACGCTCAACCGACTGTGGTCGGTGGCTTGCTGTTCGTGGGTGGCGGCGACCGCAGGGTCCACGCGCTCGACGCCAAGAGCGGATGCACCCGCTGGGTGTTTCCGACCGAGGCGCCGGTCCGGGCGGCCATCAGCGTTGCCCCGCTGGACAATGGTCGGTCCGCCATTTTCTTTGGCGATGTGCGCGCCAACGTCTACGCCGTGAACGCTGCGACCGGTGCGCTGATCTGGAAGAGCAAGGTCGACGATCATCTGGCCGCCCGGATCACCGGTGCCCCAACCTTCCATGCCGGCGTCGTCTATGTCGGCGTCTCATCGATCGAAGAGGCCATCGGATCTCGCCCCACCTACCAATGCTGCACGTTTCGCGGCAGCGTGGTTGCGCTGAAGGCCGAAACCGGCGCGCAGATCTGGAAGGCCTACACCATCCCTGAAGCGCCGCAGGCCACGAGGACGAACGCCGTCGGGACCCAGCTGTTCGGTCCGGCGGGTGCGTCGGTCTGGTCCGCGCCGACGATCGATGTTCAACGCCAGGCGCTCTATGTCGCGACGTCGAACAGCTATGCCGACCCGGCAACCGACACCAGCGATGCCATCCTCGCATTCGATCTCGCGACCGGGCGAATGCTCTGGCATCGGCAGGCGACGCCGAAGGACAGCTTCGTCGTGGCGTGCTTCGGCACCGACCAGAGCAACTGTCCGCAGGACCGCGGCCCCGACCACGATTTCGGACAATCCCCGATCCTGGTGACCTTGCGTGACGGACAACGCATGCTGGTGATCGGCCAGAAATCCGGCGTGGTGCACGCACTCGATCCCGACCAAGAGGGCAAGATCCTGTGGCAGACGCGGATCGGCCAAGGTGGCCCATTGGGCGGGACCGAGTGGGGCTCCGCCGCGGACCAGGACCGAATCTATGTCGCCAATTCGGACGTGCGGTTTCTGAGGGACGGCTCGAGGCGCCTCAACTCAAGCGAAGGCGGCGGCCTGTTTGGCCTCGATCTTGCGACCGGGAAAATCGCGATGCAGGTGGCGCCGGTTGCCTGTGGCGATCGTCCCCAATGCAGTCCCGCCCTGTCCGCAGCGGTCACCCTCATTCCCGGCGTTGTCTTCTCGGGCGGCGTGAGCGGTTTCTTGCGCGCCTACGCCACCGATGATGCGCGGCTGCTTTGGGAGATCGACACCGCGCGCGACTACACCACGGTGAATGGTGTTCCGGCCCGTGGTGGCGCCATGGACGGCCCCGGCGCGGTCGTCGTCGACGGCATGCTGTATGTCAATTCCGGCTACGCGCAATGGGGCGGCCTGCCCGGCAACGTTCTGCTGGCCTTCGAGGTCGGCAACCCCTGACAAACGCAATGTCAGCATTTGCGACGGCACGTTGAGCACTACTCGCCAAGGGCTATTCGTGCTTTGATGTCGGCCAGGATCGGCTGACAGGTCCGACGGGAGGCCTTCTGGTGCTTGGTGACGGTGCTACGCAACATCACGTCCAAGCGCCTTTCCCTCGTGCCCAGCAATCGTCGCACGTCGGGTTCCGAGCGGTGTCGAATCGAATCGACGGACATGGCTGCCGCGCCACAAATCGATGCGCATTTCGTTGCGCACAAAAAACACAGAAACTATAAGTGCTTGAAAGAATGGTCGGAGTGGCAGGATTCGAACCTGCGACCCCTGCGTCCCGAACGCAGTGCTCTACCGGGCTGAGCCACACTCCGACTAAGAGGCCGGCTTATAGCGTCGGGTTTCGGGGACCGCAAGGGACCACAAGGCACCGAATTGAGGAATCTAGTCACAGTGGATACAGGCCTGAAAACGCACATTTTGCCCGCCGGCGCCGCCGCCACGGCGACCGCGGCCGGGGTTCTGGCCGAGGGCGGGTTGGTGGCGTTTCCGACCGAGACGGTTTATGGCCTCGGCGCCGACGCCGGCAACGCCGCCGCGATCGCCCGGCTCTACCAGGCCAAGGGCCGGCCGGCCTTCAATCCACTGATCGCCCATGTCGCCGATCTCGGCGCCGCGCGCCGGATCGCTCTGTTCGATGGGCAGGCGTTGCGACTGGCGGAAGCGTTCTGGCCCGGTCCCCTCACCCTGGTGCTGCCGAAGGCGCTCTCCTGCCCGGTCGCCGAGCTCGCAACCGCCGGGCTCGATACGGTCGCTATACGGATTCCGGCCCACAAGGTGGCGCGCGACATCATCAAGGCGTTCGGCGGTGCAGTGGTAGCGCCGTCGGCCAATCTCTCCGGCCATGTCTCGCCAACCACAGCCGAGCATGTGAACGGCGATCTGGCGGGCCGGATCGACCTGATCGTCGACGGCGGCCCGGTCGAGGTCGGCGTCGAATCCACCATCGTCGGCTGCTTCTCCGATCCCGTGCTGCTGCGGCCGGGCGGGCTGACGCGCGCCGAGATCGAGCGCGTGCTCGGCCATCCGCTGCAATCGCCGCCGCCCGATGCGGAAGGCGACGCCCAGCCGATCGCCCCGGGCATGCTCGCGTCACATTATGCACCGCGGACACCGGTCCGGCTCAATGCGAGCGATGTCCATGTCGGTGAAGCCTTGCTGGCGTTCGGGCCGGTCAAGGTCGGGCGGCGCGAATGCGCGTCCGTGGAGATGAACCTGTCCGAGCGCGGCGATCTCGCCGAGGCCGCCGCCAATCTGTTCGGCTACCTTCGCACGCTCGACACGAGAAACGCAGATGCTATCGCCGTGATGCCCATTCCCGAGGACGGGCTCGGCGAAGCCATCAATGACCGGCTGCGCCGCGCAGCGGTTGGGCGGTAACAAGCATGACCCGGAAAGGTGCGAGCCGGTTTTCGCCGCGACAAACGCCACGCGTTTGCGCAGAGGTCATGCCTCGATAAAGATCCCGACTGAGTGAAAGACCAAGAAAAAATGAACATCGTCCAATCAGCGGTGCCGCCGCTTCCGCCCGAATTGCTTGCAAGATTCCGCGCCATCGTCGGCGACAAGTATGCCGTGACCGATGCCGCCGACATCGAGCCTTACGTCACCGAGGAGCGCGACCTGTTTCACGGCCGCTCGCCGCTCGTGCTGCGCCCGGGCTCGACCGCCGAAGTCGCTGCGATCTGCAAGCTTGCGAGCGAGCACAGGATCGCGCTGGTGCCGCAGGGCGGCAATACCGGCCTGGTCGGCGGCCAGACGCCGCACAATGGCGAGGTCGTGGTGTCGCTGCGGCGGCTCGACAAGATCCGCGACATCGATGTCGAATCCAACACCATGACCTGCGAGGCCGGCGTGGTGCTGCAAATCGCGCAGCAGAAGGCAGCCGACGTCGACCGGCTGTTCCCGCTGTCGCTCGGCGCCGAAGGCAGCTGCACCATCGGCGGCAACCTCTCGACCAATGCCGGCGGCACCGGAGCGCTCGCCTATGGCGTGGCGCGCGAGATGGCCCTCGGCGTCGAGGTCGTGCTCGCGGATGGCCGCGTGCTCAACGCTCTGTCCAAGCTGAAGAAGGACAACACCGGCTACGACCTGCGCAACCTCTTCATCGGTGCCGAAGGCACGCTCGGCATCATCACCGCGGCAACGCTGAGGCTGTTTCCGCGGCCGCGTGCGGTCGAGACCGCCTATGTCGGCCTGAAGTCGCCCGCGGCCGCACTCAAGCTGCTGTCGATCTCGCGCAACGAGGCGGCGGGCAGCCTGACGAGCTTTGAGCTGCTCGCCGACATCGCGGTCGATTTCTCGATCCGCCACGGCATCGATATCCGCGATCCGCTGGAGAGCAAGCACCCCTGGTACGTGCTGATGGAATTGTCGTCGTCGCGCGACGACGCCCGCGATGCGCTGGAGGCGATCCTCGCCCAGGGCATGGAAGACGGCATCGTCGACGACGCGGTCATCGCCGCCAATCTGAGCCAACGCCAGGCGTTCTGGAAGCTGCGCGACGAGATGTCGGCGGCGCAGAAGCCGGAGGGCGGTTCGATCAAGCACGACATCTCGGTGCCGGTCGCAGCCGTTCCCGCCTTCATCGCAGAGGCCAATGCGGCGGTCGTGAAGCTGATCCCGGGCGCGCGGCCGGTGCCGTTCGGCCATCTCGGCGACGGCAACATCCACTACAATGTCAGCCAGCCGGTCGGCGCCAATGCCGCCGACTTCCTGGCGCGCTGGCACGACGTCAACGCCGTGGTGTTCGAGATCGTGCTGCGGATGGGCGGCTCGATCTCGGCGGAGCACGGCATCGGCGTGCTCAAGCGCGACGAGCTGCCTGACGTCAAGGACAAGGTCGCGATCGAGCTGATGCGGCAGGTCAAGGCGATGCTCGATCCGCTCGGCATCATGAACCCGGGCAAGGTGCTGTGACCGTGCAGGCGACAATGCCCTCCTCTCTCGCCATTGCAGAGATCACCGACGCCGACGTCGCCGCTGTCGTCGCGCTATGGCAGGCGTGCGGCCTGACCCGGCCGTGGAACGATCCGGCTGCCGACATCGCACTGGCGCGGCGCGGACCGAACTCGGCCGTACTGGTCGGCCGCAACTCGGACGCGATCGTCGCATCCGCGATGGTCGGTCATGACGGCCATCGCGGCTGGGTCTACTACGTCGCTGTCGATCCCAACCGCCAGGGCAAGGGGCTTGGCCGCGCCATGATGGCGGCGGCTGAGGACTGGCTGCGCAACGCCGGAGTGCCGAAGCTGCAATTGCTGGTGCGCCGGGAGAACGCCAAGGCCGGCGCATTCTACCAATCGCTCGGCTATGAGGAATCGACTTCGGTGATGCTGGCCAAATGGCTCGACGGTCGCGAAGCCACGCCGTGACAGAGTTGAGGATCGACGCATGAGCATCGCCGACCGCGTCCGCGTCAGGGACGTCCAGCTGCTGTCGAAGCGCCGCTACGAGCTGAAGAGCGCGACCTTCGACTACCGCCGCAGCAATGGCGAATGGCAGACCCAGGTGCGCGAGGTCTACGACCGCGGCAACGGCGCCACGCTACTGCCTTACAATCTCAAGACCCGCACCGTGGTGCTGGTGCGCCAGTTCCGCTACCCCGCGTTCGCCAACGGCTATGACGATCTCCTGATCGAGGCCGCCGCCGGCATGCTCGACGATGCCGCGCCGGAAGCACGCATTCGTGCCGAGGCGGAGGAAGAGATCGGCTACCGGCTCGCGCATGTGCGCAAGGTGTTCGAAGCCTTCATGACGCCGGGCGCGGTAACCGAGAAGCTGCATTTCTTCGTCGCCGAATACGACGCCGCGATGCGCGTCAGTGATGGCGGCGGGCTCGCGGACGAGGGCGAGGACATCGAGGTGCTGGAGCTTGCGATCGACGACGCGCTCGCCATGATCAGCGACGGCCGTATCGTCGACGGCAAGACCATCATGCTGCTGCAGTACGCAGCGCTGCATCTGTTCAGGTAAGCACCGCCGCGGTCACGCGCAGGGAGGTGCGTTGCCAAATTCTCGAAAACAACCCCATGCAAAGGAGCCAGCAGCGGCCGGCGTTCGACCAGGCCACTTGACACGTCGGGCAACTCACGGCTACGATTCTAATATTCCGAAATCATGCAGGCGCACACACTGCCCGCTAGAGCCGTTTCGTTCCGACGGGATCGGAACGCGGCTCTCGATTCCTCTTTTGACGCTTTATTTCACGCGAAGCCGGTAGCCACTTCGCTCGATAATGCTCTAGCCCCGTCATCCTGAGGTGCGAGCCTCTTCGGCGAGCCTCGAAGGATGAATCGGCCACCAGCCGGGCCGTGCATCCTTCGAGGCTCGCAAGTGCTCGCACCTCAGGGTGACGGGGATAGCTTGGACAAAACGCGCTACCGCATCGTGATCGCAAGTCCGCTCAGATCGGCGTTGGCCATCAGGCCGACCTGGTGGCCGGTCAGTTCAAGCACCGCGCCCTTCTGATTGGTCAGCACGATCGCGCGCGCACCGCGGCCGAGGGCAAGCCCGGCGCCCGCCGCGCCATAGACGCCGGCAACGTCGGACGGGCGGTTGATGTTGCTGACGCGGCCGCGCAGCACGGTCTTGGAGCCGCCGAACACCAGGCCGTAGTCGAGACCGCCGGTGGACAGCCGATAGGAGCGGCCGCGGAACGTCAGCACGCCGCTGCCGCCGGAGCCGCCGATGAACCATCCGGCCTTGTAGATCGTGAGCGTCACGAAGCCGCTGTCGGCGCGCGCGGCGGTGGAGACCGCGAGGCCGGTGAAGGCCATCAGTGCGACCAGCGCGGCGCGAAAGGTGGATGAAAGCTTCATTTGCGGTCTCCCCGGGATTGGCTCACGTCGATTTGCTCGCGTCGCGACGCGGGCACGAATCGCAATGCACCGACTGTAGCAAGCGCGTCGTCAGGCGCAATTTGGCACAGCAGGCGTCCATTGGTGACGGGAATGTCCGCGCAAGCGGCGTTGAACCTATTCCCGGGGTTGTAACACTCACTGCATGTCCGGGGGGATCGGCCCCTGAGCTCCAGGATTTCTCCGCGGAGCGTTCACTTTTTCAAACCGGAGATTTTCCATGCGTCGTCTTGCGATCGCCTGTGTCGCCATGGCCGTCACTGTGTCCATGCTTGCCGCGGCAAGCCCGGCCAGCGCCACGCCCTATCATCTGATCCGTTGGCAAGATACCGGCTTCTGTCAGATCTGGGACCAGAGCATTCCGACCACGCCGTGGCCGGCGAACTTCGCCGTCGTCAGCGAGGAGCTGCCGACCTTCGACGCCGCGTTCAGCTACAAGACCGGCCTCCTCAACAACGGCACCTGCTCGTTCTGAGCGCCGCCCCCGATCACGCACAGGGCAGACACGCGGCAACAACGCGGCGTCCGCCCTTGTGCTGTCAGGCCGTAACGCCATCGCGCGTCAGTGATGCTTGATCAGCGCGTCACGCGCAGCGGCGAGTTCGAGGAATGCCGGGCCGTTGCCGCCGCCGTCGGGATGCACCGTCTTGGCGGCGCGCTTGAACGCCTGGTGGACCTCGGTCGCGGCGAGGCGGCGGCCGAACGGCAGGCCGAGCAATTGCCGGTAGCGCTCTTCCTGCGTCAGCGCCTTCGGCGTCAAGCCACGCCGGCCGAACTGCGGCGCGGACAGCATGTGCAGCGCATCGCTGACGATGCCGAGACGGCGCAGCGCCATCGATCTGGTGCAGCGGTCGGCCGATTTCAGCGCCGCCTGGCGCAGGATCGGCAGCACCTGCGCGGCCGCATGCCGCAGCGTTTCGTCGATGTCCGTCGTGGCGATCTCGGCGATCATTCTGGCCATTTCGCTATAGTCGGGATCAGGCGCCGCGCAGAAGCGCGCGATTGCACCTTTCCAATGTCTGATATGCGGGTCCATGATCGGTCCGTACTGTCATCCGAATCCGGATAACAGCAACGCGCAAACGCGGCTTGGCGTTTCGGTTGGCGCAGTTTTGAATAGTGTTGTCGACAACGCTCATAAATCAGAACGAGGAAACACCATGGCCCTTCTCGACAATCACATCGCCGTCATCACGGGTGCAGGCTCGGGCATCGGCCGTGCCATCGCCGCGGGGTACGGCCGCGAGGGTGCGCGCGTGGTGCTGCTCGACATGAACGGCGATGCGGCGGCGGAAGCGGCCAAGGAGATCCGAAACGCCGGCGGCAAGGCGGAGAGCTTTGCGCTCGACGTAACCAATCTCGACGCCTGCATCGCGATGGCAAAGCAAATCGCCGACAAGGTCGGACCTGTCTCGATCCTGGTCAACAATGCCGGCATCGCGCGCCGCAACGGCATGCTCGGCACTGAGGAGGCCGTGATCAAGGATTGGGAAGACATCATCTCGATCAATCTCACCGGCGTCTTCAACGTGACGCATTCCTTCCTCGCACCGCTGCGCAAGAACAAGGGACGCATCGTCAATATCGGTTCGATCCAGTCCTTCGTGCATCTGCGCACGCCGAGCTCGCCGGCCTACACCGCCTCCAAGCACGGCGTGCTCGGCTTCACCAAGGCATTGGCCGCCGAGCTCGGCAAGGACGGCGTGCGCGTCAACGCGATCGGCCCCGGCTTCATCGAGACGCCGCTGAACGAGAAGGTGCGCGCCTCCAATCCCGACCTCGTGAAGGTCTTCATGGACCACACCCCGCTCGGCCGCGCCGGCAAGCCCGAGGACATCGTCGGCCCCGCGATCTTCCTCGCCTCGGACCTCTCGGCCTATGTCTCGGGATCGATCGTGATGGTCGATGGCGGCTACCGGACACTGTGACGGATGGAACCGCAATCGTGGCGATTTCTGGGTATTTTGTTTACAAAGCAGGGAGTTAGGGGCGCGTTAAGGAATTGTTAACCAAACCGGCACACCGTGGATCTACGGGGTAGTTGGTTCTCGATGTCTCCGCCTCATCGACGAGGCGGGCGTTGATCGGGAGGAGTTCATGTCTTACGCGTCCACCGTACCGTCGCCGGAAGCACTGCTGCCGTCGCTGGCTCCAAATGAAATCGTCCCGCTGCTGATCGGCGCGACCGTCGATGAAGTCGAGCGGGAACTGGTACTGCAAACGCTCGCACGCTGCGACGGCAACCGCACCCGTGCCGCGCGCGTGCTCGGACTGTCGGTGCGGACGTTGCGGAACAAGATCCGCGAATATTCGGCCGACGGCATCGACGTGCCGCACAGCGAGCACGCCGCGGCGTAGGGGTCAGATCGGCAGATCGATCGCAAGGCGCCCCCAGCGCGACAGCAACGCGCTGTCATCGTCATCGAGGCAGCGTGCGAGACGCACGTCGGCAACCGCAGTCCGTTGCAGCGTCCCGGCCACCAGTGCGGTCGCATAGTCCCAATAGCCGCGCCGGCCGTTCGGATCCGCCGCGACCAGGGATTTTGCGAGGATCTCGACATAGATTGCGGTGGCAGCCTTGTGCCAGAGCTGACCTGCGCGCAACGCCGCTGAGGGCGCGCCGGTCCGCGCCCGCCACATCAGCCAGTAGTTTTCCTCTCCATTTGCCCAACCCGATAACGGCGGAGTCGGATCAAGACATGGCGAGCGGCACACGAGTGGCCGCATCGTGCGCGCGTCGCAGAACACGGAATAGTCGAGCTTGTGGTACCAGCTTGCGCGCAGCAATCGGCGGATCTCGTCCCGCTCATCCGCCGCGAGTTGCTGCCTGCCGGTCCGCTCGAGATCGGCGATGATCGCGGCCAAACGATCGCGATCGAATGGCTCGACCTCGAGCACCACGCCGATATTGTTCGGAAACAGCGCATCGAGCATGGCGACCATCTCGCGATAGAACGCGCGCGCCAGGCCGCCGCCGCGCCATGCCTTCGCGATGCCGACATGGTTGCAAAAGATCAGGTCGCTTGCGTGATCGTAGGTGAAGAAGCCGAGCCCGACCGCGCACCCGGCGCCGGCGCGCAGGATGAACCAGCGCGAGTCGAGACGATAGGACATCTCGTGGCCGCCGACGCTGAAGCGTCGCCGCTCGCCGACATCATCCGACAACAGCCAGCGCACAATGTCGTCAGGGCTGTCGCGCTCGCTTGCGGGAAACAGCT
The DNA here is from genome assembly GCF_011516665.3 of Bradyrhizobium sp. 41S5. Taxonomy (NCBI): domain Bacteria; kingdom Pseudomonadati; phylum Pseudomonadota; class Alphaproteobacteria; order Hyphomicrobiales; family Nitrobacteraceae; genus Bradyrhizobium; species Bradyrhizobium sp. 41S5. Next base: position 6,481,643 of record NZ_CP083721.1, read on the forward strand.
CTTCATAGAGCTCGAGCACGCCCGTGCTGCGAAAGGCCGCTTCGTCGCGCACATCGTGTCGCGTCACGACGATGTCGAGCGATTGCGGTTCGCTCGCGCCTTCGCGGTACATGCCGTCCAGAACCCGCAACACGCCCTCCGTTGTCACATGCGCATGGAATTATGACTGTTGATCGCTTGCATCGGTGCCGGCAGGCAGAATTGAAGCCGTCCTCCAACCTCTGTTACAAGCGGCTTCAATTCGCGACGGAGCATATCAGTGGCTGACGAGACAACTTCCCGCCAGGGGCAACGGGGACCACAGGGGCCGCAGGGCCGTCAGGGCGAGCCGGGAAAGCCCGGACCGCAGGGGCATCCGGGACGGCCCGGGCCGGAAGGTCCGCGTGGCAAGCCGGGTCCGCAGGGCAAGGCGGGCGCGGTCGGAAAGGCAGGTCCCCAGGGCAAGCCGGGAGCGCAGGGCAAGGCTGGCGTGCAGGGGCCGCGCGGCGAGGCTGGTCCACAGGGACCGCAAGGTCCCGCCGGCCCGCGCGGTGAACCCGGCCCACCCGGCCAATTGCCATCGATCGAGCAGGTGATGCCGTGGCTGCACATGATCTTCGACGCCTGGGAAGACTACAAGCGCACCAAGGAGCGTGAAGCCGCAGAGCTCGCCGAACGCGATGCCGCCGAGCGCGCGGCGGCGGAGGCGATCGCCCTTGACGTCGACGCGATCGATTTCGCTGACGGTGACGACGAGGACGACGATCACAAGAAGAAGAAGAAGCACCGCAAGAAGGACAAGAAGTAACCCTTCTTGTCCTCACGGAGCGACTCGGCCAGCTGAGTCCGTGTCGCGCTCGATGCTCACCGCGCTCGATGCTCAGCGCTCCGCCCCGGCTTGGCCGGAGGATCGGACGGCCGGGCAAGCTGCATGAACTGGAAGACCCAGCGCATCGCGTAGTACCAGGCAACACCCGCGAACGCCCCGCAGGCCGACAGGATGATGACGTTGGCGAGGTCGATCGTGCCGCTCGACCACAGCATGCCGCAGGTCCAGAGCACGGCGAACGCAATCGAACAGAATTTGAGCAGGGCTGCAGGCTTCATGGCGATTGCTCCGGGACCGGGGTGAACGGCCATAGTGCCCGCGGGCAGTGCGCCATACCGTGACCTGCATCACGGAATGCGCGAGCCTCAGCCTGGCCTCAGCCGAACCGCAGCCGCGAACGCTCCCTCGCCTTCTCCGCCTCGACCTCGCGATCGCGCGCCGGCGACGTGGTCTGCAACGAGATCAGGAGTTTTCGCGCAGCACCGGAAACCTCCGCCACGGCAAGGTTGAAGGCGGCCTCATTGGCCTGAGACGGCTTGTTGAAGCCGGACAGTTTGCGCACGAATTGCAGCGCCGAGGCGTGGATCTCGTCCTCGGTGGCGGGCGGCTCGAAGTTGAACAGCGTCTTGATATTGCGGCACATGTCGGTCTCCCTCGCCCGCATCTCGGGGCTTGCGTGTCAAAGACGATCGGCTGCTGCAAAATACGACATCGTGGTCTATTCTGGCAGCCTCATCGTCCACTGCGGAAACGAGGTTCCGGATGAGCCACGTGATCTACAAGGTGGTCCAGCACGACGGCGGCTGGGCCTATACCGTCGACGGGGTGTTCTCGGAGCCGTTTCCAACCCACGCCGCGGCGCTTGCCGCCGCCCGGCGCGCCGCCAACGAGCAGCGCGTTCCCGGGCGCACCGAGGCGATCCAGTACGAGACGTCGGACGGCAAATGGCTGACCGAAACCGCCTCCGGCAATGACCGCCCGGAGACCGAGGTCGAGGACGGCCGCTAGCACAGTCTCGCGGCGTCAGAATGGAACCTCGACGCCGAGCCGGTCGAAGAACGCCCGCCCCCGGTCGGTGATCCGCAACGCGCGCGGAATCCGATACGGCGCAACGCCGCGCATTGCGACCAGCCGCGCCAGCACGGCATTGGCGAACGGACCTGCGAGATGCGGCACGCGCTCGGTCCAGTCATTGCAGAGCCGCAGATGCGGCTGCCGCGCCGGATCGAAATCGATCTCCTCGGCGCTGCACCAAGCCAGCCCCTGCTCCGTCACGCGACCATCGCGCCCGTCGATGACGACAAGGCGGCGCCGCACCAGCGCATTCGACAGCAGCACGCCGAGCTGGCCCGCCAGATGATGGTAGCAGGTGCGCGATTGCCTGAGCTGCTCGGCCGGCATCGCACGCTTGCGCCCGGCCGTGGCTTTCGCCGCAAGATCGACCAGGCTCTCGATCAGCGCCGCGACGTCGTCGTCCCTGATCCGGTAATATCTGAACCTGCCCTGTGCCCACACCGACAGCACGCGCGCATCCACCAGCTTCTGCAGATGCGCACTGGCGCCTTGCGGCGAAATGCCGGCCACCGCGGCAAGCTCGCCCGCCGGCAGCGCCTTGCCGTCGGCCAGCGCGCTGACCATGGCCTCGCGCACCGGATCGCCCAATGCCTCGGCGATCCGCGAAAATCCCGTCTGCACGGATTGGGATGATCTCACCGCATCGTCCTCCGGATCGCGCAACAACGTCCTAGCCGCATTCGCCGGGCCGTGAAACTCATTTCAGTTTTTCCTGAAACGTCGCGGCAGCCTCTTCCGCTCAAATCGGTGCCATCAGACGAAACGCAAGGGAACAATCATGACAGCCAACAATTCCGACGCTGAACGCATCTACAGGCTCTGGGACGAGGCCCTCGGCAACAAGGACCTCGAGGCGGCGCTGGCGCTTTACGCGCCCGATGCCTCGATCGAAAGCCCGCTGGTTCAGCACCTGATGCAGACCGCGGACGGGATCGTCCAGGGCCGCGCCGCGCTGCGCGAGTTCATCACGCGCGTGTTCCGCACCAACCCGCCGCAGCGGCGGCGCTTCAAACAGGGTTTCTTCAGCGACGGCCGAATTCTCACCTGGGAATATCCGCGCCAGTCTCCGGACGGCGACCAGATGGATCTCGTCGAGGTCATGGAGATCGAGAACGGCCTGATCCAGCGTCACCGTGTCTATTGGGGATGGTATGCGCTCAACGTGCTGAGGACGAGTTGAACACATCTTCGCCAGCCGCGCGGCGCAGCGCTCGGACAACGCCTTTCCATCATGCTAGGCTTGCGTCGACGCGGCTGGACAAGCGCGCCGCGGGTGGGGAGAAGCACCATGATCCGTTTGTGCGCGGCGCTTCTGGCCGCCTTCGTCTCGATGTCGGTACCTGCCATGGCCGCAGATTATCCCGCGCCGCAGGATGGCGAGTGGATCGCAAAGGACTTCAAGTTCCACAGCGGCGAGGTGATGCCGGAACTGCGGCTGCACTACACCACGGTCGGCGCGCCGACCGGACAGCCGGTGCTGGTGCTGCACGGCTCCGGCGGCTCGGCCGCCAGCATGCTGACGCCGACCTTTGCCGGTCAGCTGTTCGGCCCGGGCCAGCCGCTCGACGCGGCGAAATACTACATCATCATCCCCGACGGCATCGGCCACGGCAAATCGTCGAAGCCGTCGGATGCGATGCGCGCGAGCTTTCCGAAATACGACTACAACGACATGGTCGATGCACAGTACCGGCTCGTCACCGAAGGGCTCCGCATCAAGCACCTGCGGCTGGTGATCGGCAACTCGATGGGCGGCATGCACACCTGGATCTGGGGCGTGCGCTATCCGCAGATGATGGACGCCCTGGTGCCGATGGCCTCGCAGCCGACTGCGATGGCGGCACGCAACTGGATCCTGCGCCGGACGATGCTGGAAACAATCCGCAACGATCCCGATTACAGTGGCGGCAACTACACGAGCCAGCCGCGGATGATGAAATACGCCATCGCGGCCTATCGCTTCGCCAGCGCCGGCGGCACGCTGGGCTATCAGGCGCTGGCGCCGTCCGCGCCGCAAGCCGACAAGATGGTCGATGAGCAGCTGGCATTGCCGGTCACTGCAGATGCCAATGATTACATCTATCAATGGGAGGCCTCGCACGACTACGATCCGTCGGCAGGAATGGAGAAGATCGAGGCCACCCTGCTTGCGATCAACGCGGCCGACGACGAGCGCAATCCGCCGGAGACCGGCGTCACCGAGGCGGCGGTGAAGCGGATCAAGAACGGCAGGATTGATCTGATCCCCGCGAGCAGCGAAACACGCGGCCACCTCACGACCGGCGATGCCAAATTCTATGCCAGGCAATTGCAGGAGCTGCTGCAGACAGCGCCGCAACGAACGATGTAGCCGGTCGAGATCGAGGCAATGTCCGCAAATCGCTTTCGCAAGGTCGCGCTGAGCCTGCCCGAGGTGATTGAAGGCGCGCATCACGGCACCGCCGATTTTCGCGTCGGCAACCGCATCTTCGCAACGCTCGGCTATCCCGACAAGGATTGGGGCATGGTGAAGCTGACGCCGGAGCAACAGGCGATGGTCGTCGAGGCTGAGCCGGAAATCTTCCGGCCGGTGCCGGGCGGCTGGGGCAAGGGCGGCAGCACCAATGTCCGCCTCGCGAAAGCCGATCAGGTCACGTTGCGTAGCGCGCTCACAATGGCCCGGGACAATATCGCGGCAAAGCCTGCGAAGAAGACGCGCACGAAGACGCAAGCCTGAACGCGGTGATCCCGCACTGCATCACGGAAAGCAGCGCTGGCTCGCTGATTCTTTGGGCATGCATCTCGTGCACGGTTCGGGCCTAATCGCACAAACATCGGATTCGCGCGCGGGACGCTGCGCGCGTGTCACAAGGCTGTCGCGGAGGGATGCAATGCGAAGGCTCACGCATGGCGCGGTGCTTGCGTGGCTCGCCATGACGGCGGGCGCAGCGCTGGCGTTCGACAACGGCCAATACGACAACGTACCGCCCGATATCCGCGCCTGGTTCAAGAGCGTGATCGCGCCCAACGGCGTGCCGTGCTGCGATATCTCCGACGGCCATCGCACGAGCTATGACGTTCGGGGCGGCACCTATTGGGTGCCGATCGAGGGCGAATGGATGATGGTGCCGGAGCGCGCGATCATCCGCGATCGCGGCAACCCGGTCGGCGAGGCCGTGGTGTGGTACGTGCACCACCGCGGCAACATCATCATCAGCTGCTTCGTTCCGGCGGACGCGGTTTGACGCGCCCTCACGCAAATCGCGCCAATTTGAAACAGATACCTCCTGTTAACCTTACCTTTTAACCAATAATTAAGGATAAGTTTGCGGGCGCCCTCAGGCGCGGCCTAGCGTTTGCACAATTGCTCCGTAACCGCGAGTTGGTGCGTGCCATGGCTTATCGAACAATGGCGTATCGAACATATGGGGTGCTGATGGCGTCCCTTGGCGTTGCAGCGCTGCTGCTTGCTTCCTCGACCGCAACCTATGCGAGATCCGGAACGGCGCCGCGCGGCACGTTTTCCTCCCATCATCCGGCCTTCCGTCATCATGTGCGCGTGCCCGGCATCGTGTTGCCGGACGCAGGCGGATACTATGATGGCGCGGCAGATGTTCCCTTCGCCGCCGCGGTCCCGGCGCCGGCGTCGAACGACGTTCGCTACACCTACACCCAGGACGTGCCCTGGGATTGGGCGCATCGGTATCCGCCGGCCGTGGTGCCGTCGGATCGCCCTTATGTGTCGAGCTGCCCCACCGAGAGCGTGACGGTGCCCGGCCGCGGCGGCGATCGCACCATCAACATCATCCGCTGCTACTGACCGATCGCTTCATCCGGATCGCGAAAACGAAAGAGGCCGCCCGCAAGGACGGCCTCTCGCATCTCTGAAAGCCACTCTCCGAACGCGAAGCGGCCGATCAGGACTCCTCGCCCTTCAGATGACCGACGTGCTTCTGGGTGTAGAGCTCAAGACCGATGCGCTTGATCAGGTCGAGCTGGGTCTCGAGGAAGTCGATATGGTCTTCCTCGTCCTTCATCAGCTTCTCGAACAGGTCGCGGCTGACATAGTCCTTGACGCCGTGGCAGTAGGTCGCCGCCTCCTGGTAGAGCGCGCGGGCGCCGATCTCGGCGGCCAGGTCACACTCGATGATCTCCTTGACGTCCTGGCCGATCTTCAGGGGATCGAGCACCTGCAGGTTCGGGAAGCCGTCGAGGAACAGGATGCGATCGACGAATTTGTCGGCGTGCTCCATCTCCTCGATGGACTCCTTACGCCAGACCTTGGCCATCTCCAGGAGGCCCCAATTGTTGAGCATCCGGTAGTGCAGCCAGTACTGATTGATGGCGGTCAGTTCGCTGCGCAGCCCCTTGTTCAGATAATCGATGACCTTCGGGTCGCCTTGCATGATCCACTCCACCTGTCGCGGCCAAGATAGCCCGCACTGAATTTAGAACGCTTCTAAGTCAGATTACCGGAGAGAGCAACCCGTCGCGGAAGCAGCGCGTGGATAACCGGATTCGGGGGATCTGCGGAGGCCGAGCGTTTCCGGCGACTTGGCAGCCGGATCGCTCAAAGAAAACGGACTGAAACGGGAAAGCTTCGGCTCTGCGTCGATCAGAACCGAAAATGGCCCTAGCAGGCCGCGAGCGCGAATTCGGCCGGCTCGGCGTCTTCGTTGGCGACATGCGGATGGCCGCTGTGAGGGCAGCCGGAGCAGCAGGCCTTGGCGCAGGGGCCGAGCGCCTCGTCGATGATCGCCTTGATGGTGCGCGCGCAGCGGCCGCATTCGGCGCTACAGCCGAGGCAGCCATACACCTGCTTGGCATTTCGTGTCACAGACCCGCCGCCATTGACGGCATTGCGGACATCGTGGTCGCTGAGGACGTTACAGGAACAGACAATCATCAGAGGAGGCGGGTCCAACGGGTGATGCTCGCCAATATGGATATTGTCGGCTCCGCCCGGATGCAAAAGGAAAAAGCCGTTCTTGTAGCAATTCCAAACTGATGCGGGATTCATATTGGAATGAATCTAAATCGTTCGGTCTCGCCTTTCGGGAATAGGGAATCCATCAGGCCGGTCTCCCGGGCCAAATCCCGGCTTCCATGGCCACAAGCACCGGTTCACCGCGGCGACAAGCTTGTGCGTTGCAAGATATGCCAAAAGCTGCAAGCATTTGGACGCGAATACGGCGGCGTCGTTCATTGATCATTCAAGCGGAATATGGAACCCTTCGGGCGAGACAGATCGCCAACGTACGCTGTCCCTGCTCCCGTGAGAAAGGTGAGGTCATGAAGAAGACATTGCTGGCGCTTTGCGCCGCCGCCACTCTGGCGGTTTCGGCCGTGGCGGTGCCCGCCCCCGCCCAGGCACAACGCGGTGTCGCCGCTGGCGTCGCTGCGGGATTGATCGGCGGCGCCATCGTCGGCGGCGCGATCGCTTCGCAGAACGGCTACTACGGTCCGGGCTATGGCTACTACGCGCCCGGTCCGGCCTATGTCGCCGAGCCCGGTTACGGTCCCGATTGCTTCTGGCAGCGCCAGCGGTTCTGGGACGGCTACACCTGGCGCGTTCGCCGCGTGCGGGTTTGCGATTGATCGCCGTTCATCTCGATTAATTCGAACCAGATGTCCCGGAAAACCGACTGTTTCTCCGGGACATCTACTGTAGAAGGCCAGAAAAAACCGCTTTTCTGCGCGATGAGCCTGCGGACGTTTACTTTCGGTTGACTGTTCTGCGCTGTTTAGCAAGACAGCGAGATCAGCGTGTGAGTCACCTAAACCCGGCGCCGAACCACGACGCCACCATCTTCCAGGAGAGCCAAAGACATGAAGAAGACTTTAGCTGCCCTTGTCGCCGTTACCACGATTGCCGGCTCGCTGGCCGTTGCTCCGGCTGCCAAGGCTGGTGACGGCGGGGCCATCGCGGCCGGCGTTGCCGGTGGCCTGATCGGCGGCGCCCTGCTCGGCGGTGCGATCGCGGGCGCCCGTCCCGCCCCGGTCTATGTTGCACCGGCCCCGACCTACGTCGAAGAAGCTCCGTGCCGCTGGGTTCGTGAGCGCTTCTGGGACGGCTACGGCTGGCGCTTCCGTCGCATCCAGGTTTGCGACTGATCGACCGACACGCTTTCAGCATCACCCTCGAAAACCCGGCCTCGCGGCCGGGTTTTTGTTTTCCGCCACCAAGCAGGCTTGCGGAGGTCAGCGTTGCCCGTTCATCGCGCGCAGCACCGCCTCGCTCGGCCAGCAATCGACCTTCAGCCCGGCCTGCTTCTGATAGGCGCCCAGCGCGGCGCGGGTCTGCATTCCGGCCTTGCCGTCGAGCTTGTCCCTGTAGAGCCCGATCTTCGTCAGCTGCTGCTGCATCGCCTCGACGTCGGCCGAGCGCAGCTGCTTCGATGCCGACCATGGCGTCGCGAATGGCTGCGGGCTCGTCATGCGGTCGGCGAGATGGCCGACGAACAGCACGTAGAGATCGGAGAAATTGTACTCCTTGATCACGAAGTAGTTCGGCGTGGTCAGGAAGGCCGGACCGTAAATGCCTTCCGGCTGCAGCAGCGAGGCCGATTGCGCCTGCTCGGTGGCGCTGAGCTTCTGCCCGCGCACCGGCACGAAGCCTGCCCGCAGCCATTGGCTGATCGGTTTTGTCACTTCGGGCACACCGATCGTGCAATCGGCGTTGGCGGGTGCTGTGACCTCGTAGGCCCAGCGCACGCCGGGCTGCCAGCCCTTGTTGACAAGCTGCTGCGCGGCGGAAGCGAGCGCGTCCGGCACCGAGTGCCAGATGTCGACCCGGCCGTCGCCATCGAGGTCGACGCCGTGCTTGTAATATTCCGACGGCAGGAACTGGGTGTAGCCGGTCGCCCCGGCCCAGGATGAGCGCAGCTCCTTGCGCGTCACGGCGCCCTCACTGAGGATCTTCAGCGCGAGGATGAACTCGGTGCGGTACTGATCCTTGCGCCGGCCGACATAGGCCTGCGTCGCCACCACGCGCAGCGCGTCGTAGGGCAGCGAATAGCGGCCGTAGTCGGTCTCGCGGCCCCAGATCGCCAGCACGATGGTGGGGGGAACGCCGAACCGCTTCTCGATCGCGTCGAGCGACGGACGATACTTCTGCAGCAGCCGCTGCCCCTCCGTGGCGAGCCGCGCGATCGAGGCTTCCTTGATGTAGTCGGCCGGCACCTGCACAAACTCGGCCTGCGCCGGCGCGCCGGTCTTGGGACGTCCGGGCAGGATCAGGTCGGGCAGCTTGTAGTCCGGCTCGAGCCCGCGCGTTTCGCGATCGAACGTCTCACGCGACACGCCGGCCGCCCTGGCTTCCGGCCACAGCGAGGCGATGAACTGGGTGAACGCGGCGTCGGCGGCGGATGCGGGCCGTTGCAGCGGCGCACACAGCAGCACCGCGCATGCGACGATGGTGGCTGGCCATTTCATGATCGATCTCACCTAGTGTCCCGAATCCGAAGTTCGCATCATTCGCCGCACCTTCGGAGCGAACTTCGGATTCGATAAGGACACTAGCAAACTTATGATTCTAGTGTGCCTTATGAATGCGAAGTTCGTGAAAGCGGCTGCCGCGAAATCGCACGAACTTCGCATTCAGCACACTAGCGGAAACAGGCATTGCAACGTGGATTCGACAATGTCAGAATTCAATTCTGGGTGGTAAGTTTTGCCATGCGCATATTTTTGTCATTTCCCTCCGAATTGGAATCGCAGGCTGACAACATCGCTCAGTCCCTGCGCAATTGCGACCATGACGTCTTCTTTTCGCACGACGATCTCCCGCCGGGCGACAGCTTCGATGCGCGCGTCGAAAAAGCCATCGAAAGCAGCGATTTTATGGTGTTCCTGATCAGCCCGGAATCGGTGACCAAGGGACGCTACACCTTGAGCGAACTGGCCTTTGCCCGAGCCAGGTGGCCGAACCCGAGCAAACGCGTACTGCCGGTGATGATGGCGCCGACCCCGCTCGACCAGGTCCCGGCCTATCTCAAGGCGGTCACGATCCTGGAGCCGCAGGGCAGTGCCGCGGCCGAGACGCGGGCCGCGGTGGACCGCATGCTGGCGGCGGAGCGCGCGCAGTCGCGCGGCCGATCCAGTTTGCCCTTCGTCGTGCTGGCGCTTTTTTCGGTTGTCGGCAGCTTCATTACCGTGAGGTATGCCACCAGCGTTCTGCAATATTCTTTCGTGGATTCGACGCCGACCGGTGGAATAACGATCCTCCCCGGTGTGATTTTTGGATTGGTGGTCGCGACCTGCAACTTTATCTTTGGCGTCAAGGACCGGTTCCAGCTGGCACTGGTGGTTGCGGTGACGGCAGCGGCGTGGGTCGCGGCCTACGATGCCAGCAGCGTCACGCTTCAGTCACTCGGCCAGTATTCGAAAGCTACCGCCGCCGCTGACGCCGGTACCGCCGACACAACCAGCACCCCTGCCGAGGTCAGGGACACGCTCGGCAATAATCCGTTCATGGGCTACGTCATCGGCAGCGTCGGAGGAGCCGTCGGCGGCGCGATCACAATTCTTGGCGTCCTGCTGACCAATCCCGGCTTCAGGCGGCTCGACAGCGTTGTCGTGAACTGGATCGCCGCCATAGCGGCCGGAGCCGTTTACGGCGCGATCGTCAAATTCCCGGACTGGCTGGCCTGGCTGGTGCTATTCGGCGTCTGGCAGACCACATTCATCCTCGCAATGGCGCGCGGATTCCCGCACGGGGCCGCGGAAATCCCGGAATGGCTGGGCAGGATCACCGCGCCGGCATTGTTCGGCCAGCGCGCGGCGCGATGACGCCGCGCCAGCCACTATTAGTTGCCCCGGCTAATGCCCAACCTGCTGCTTGGCGCCCTCGATCGAGTCGTTCGACAGCTTGTCGACGATGGCGATGCCGATCGCCGACAAGATGAAGACGCAGTGGATGATGGTCTGCCACATCACTCCGGTCTCGGTGTAGGTGCCCTTGCCGGACGACAGCGCGCCGGCCTCGATGAAGGTGCGCAGCAAGTGGATCGAGGAGATGCCGATGATGGCCATCGCCAGCTTGATCTTCAGCACGCTGGCATTGACGTGGCTGAGCCATTCCGGCTCGTCCGGATGTCCCTGCAGATTGAGGCGAGAGACGAAGGTCTCGTAGCCGCCGACGATCACCATCACCAGGAGGTTCGAGATCATCACGACGTCGATCAGGCCGAGCACGGCCAGCATGATCTGCTGCTCGCTGAAATCGAAGGCATGAGCGAACAGGTGCCACAGCTCCTTCAGGAACAGCACGACATAGACGCCCTGGGCGATGATCAGGCCGACATAGAGTGGCAATTGCAGCCAGCGCGATCCGAAGATCAGCATGGGAACGGGACGCAGCGGCCGGCCCTTGGAGCGGGCGGGCGCGTCTGATAGTGCGGACATTTTGGAGTGCTCGCGGAATTGAGAATGCGGAGCGCTCTATCTACGCAATCCCGCGCGCTTGAAAAGCGACAACTGGCCGCAGATTGCGCCGCGATGCCCTCACGATCCTGCAAAACGAGTGAGCGGTCGAACACGGCGCGATAGCCGCACTCGACTGCTTCAGCCGATCAGCGCGTCAGCTTCTTGTACTTCACGCGGTGCGGAATGATGCTGTCCTGGCCGAGCCGGCGCATCTTGTCCTTTTCGTAATCCTGGAAGTTGCCCTCGAACCATTCGACATGGCTGTCGCCCTCGAAGGCCAGGATGTGGGTCGCGATGCGGTCGAGGAACCAGCGATCATGGCTGATGATGACGGCGCAACCGGCAAAATCCTCCAGCGCCTCTTCCAGCGCGCGCAGCGTGTCGACGTCGAGGTCGTTGGTCGGTTCGTCGAGCAGCAGCACGTTGGCGCCCGACTTCAGCATCTTGGCGAGATGCACGCGGTTGCGTTCACCGCCCGACAGCGCGCCGACCTTCTTCTGCTGGTCGGCGCCCTTGAAGTTGAACGACGAGCAATAGCCGCGCGAGTTGACTTCCTTCTTGCCGAGCAGGATCAGCTCGTTGTTGCCTGAGATCTCCTCCCACACCGTCTTCTTGCCGTCGAGCGCGTCGCGCGACTGGTCGACATAGCCGAGATGCACGCTCTCGCCGACGGTGATGGAGCCCTTGTCGGGCTCCTCCTGCTTGGTGATCATTCTGAAGAGCGTGGTCTTGCCGGCGCCGTTGGCACCGATCACGCCGACGATGCCGCCCGGCGGCAGCTTGAAGGTGAGATCGTCGATCAGCATGCGGTCTCCAAAACCCTTGCTGAGGCCTTCGAAGTCCACCACATTCTGGCCGAGACGCTCGGCGACCGGAATCGTGATCTGCGCGGTCTGGGTCTGCTTTTCGCTGGCCTGCTTCAGCAGGTCCTCATAGCGCTGATAGCGCGCCTTCGACTTGGCCTGGCGTGCCTTGGGGGACGACGCAATCCACTCCTGCTCGCGGGCCAGCGTCTTCTGGTGGGCGGCGTCTTCGCGGCCCTCCTGCTCGAGCCGTTTCTGCTTCTGCACCAGCCAGGACGAGTAGTTGCCCTCGTAGGGAATGCCGCGGCCGCGATCGAGCTCGAGGATCCAGCTCGTGACATTGTCGAGGAAGTAGCGATCGTGGGTGACGATCAGGATCGCGCCGGGATAGTTGCGCAGATGGCCTTCGAGCCATGACACCGACTCGGCGTCGAGATGGTTGGTCGGTTCGTCCAGCAGCAGCAATTCCGGCTGGTCGAGCAGCAGGCGGCACAGCGCGACGCGGCGGCGTTCGCCGCCTGACAGTTTTGTGACATCGGCATCGTCGGGCGGGCAGCGCAGCGCGTCCATCGCCTGGTCGACCTTGCTGTCGAGATCCCACAGGCCCTGCGCCTCGATCTCGTCCTGCAGCTTGGTCATTTCGTCGGCCGTCTCGTCCGAGTAATTGACGGCCAGCTCGTTGTAGCGGTCGAGGATCGCCTTCTGCTTGGCGACGCCGAGCATGACGTTCTCACGGACGTTGAGTGCGGGATCGAGGTGCGGCTCCTGTTCGAGATAGCCGACGCGGGCGCCCTCGGCGACCCAGGCCTCGCCGTTATATTCCTTGTCGAGGCCGGCCATGATCCTGAGCAACGTCGACTTGCCCGAGCCGTTGACGCCGAGCACGCCGATCTTGGCGTCCGGGTAGAAGCTCAAATGGACGTTATCGAGCACCTTGCGGGTCGGGTAGCTCTTGGTCAGACCCTGCATGAAATAGACGAACTGGCGAGCCATTCGCGATCCCTGGAATTGTCCGGATTTGTGGAAATTTTGCTGCCGCCGATGTAACGGCCGGCCCCCGAAAGCGCAACCGCGGAGCGGTCGTTTTCCATCCGTTCACCACGTTCCGTCCATTCGCCACGGGTGATTACGGGTTCGACACCAAGTGCGCGCCGAATCACGACAATTGAAACTATCTTTTAATAAATCAGGCCAAAACTCGTTCTCAACGCCGAAAACGGCGATTTTCGCGGCAGAACCGCGACCAAACAGTTGAGGCCACGTCATGGCTACCATCATTTCAGCCCCTCTTTCGCGCCAGACGACCAAACGCGAGGCAAAGCTGTTCGCCGAATTCAGCGCCTTTTGGCGGGCTTTCGTTGCCAAGGCTTTCAATCCCTACCGGCCGGAACTGCACTATATGCGCGGCCCGGGTCCGGCCTGCCGTGCCAAGCAGATGGCGCTGTCGCCGGCGGTCCGGTCGATGCTCGCCGATATCCGCACCGCGAAGACACGCAAGCCATCCTGAGCCATGTGACAATCGCCGCATTTTGAAACTGCGGCCGCTTGCGCGACTGCCGATTGCGCGCGACCATCCGGGGCTGCCCGACGGTTGATTGTCCACCGTCGCCCTCACCCTGAATGGACCTTTCCGATGACGCGGCTCCGCTGTGCAATCCTCGACGACTATTTCGACATCGCGCTCTCGCTGGCCGACTGGCCGGCGATCAAGGATCGCGTCGAGGTCACCGTGTTCGACAAGCCGTTCGCGAGCGAGGCGGAAGCAGCGGCCAAGCTGAAGGATTTCGAGATCATCTGCGCGATGCGCGAGCGCACGCCGTTCCCGCGCAGCCTGCTCGACGCGTTGCCCAGGCTGAAGCTCCTGATCACGTCGGGCATGCGCAACGCCGCAATCGACATGGAGGCCGCCAAGGAGCGCAACGTGGTGCTGTGCGGCACCCAATATAGCCGCGACCCCACCGCGCCCCTGACCATGGGCCTGATCCTGGAATTGACCCGCGGCATCGGCCGCGAAAATGCGCGGATGCACGCCGGCGAGCCTTGGCAGAGTTTTTCCGGCACCGAGATCGAGGGCAAGACGCTCGGTGTCATCGGCCTCGGCAAGCTCGGCAGCAAGGTCGCCGGCATGGCCAAGGCGTTCGGCATGAACGTCATCGCCTGGAGCCCCAACCTGACGCCGGAAAAATGCAAGGAGGCCGGCGTCGGCTACGCCGGCAAGGACGAACTGTTCGCGACATCAGACATCATCACCATCCATGTCGTGTTGAGCCCGCGCTCGCGCGGACTGGTCGGTGCTGCCGATCTCGCCCGCATGAAGCCACAGGCCTATCTCGTCAACACCGCGCGCGGGCCGATCGTCGACGAAGACGCCCTGCTTGCGGCGCTCCGCGAGAGGAAGATCGCGGGCGCCGGCATCGACGTGTTCTCGGTCGAGCCGCTGCCGCCGGATCACCCACTCCGTAAGCTCGACAATGTCGTGATCACGCCGCACCTCGGCTATGCGACGCGCGAGAGCCTGCGGACGCATTATCGGCAGATGGTCGCGTGCATCGACGCCTTCACCAAAGGCGGCGAGCCGCCGCGGCGCCTGGCCTGACAGCAGCATTCACGGCAAACGGCCAAGCCAGCGGAATGCGCGTTCGAGCTCGGCGCGGCCGTTCCGGTCATACCAGCGGCCGTGGGCGAGGATGATCCGTTCCGGATCCCATCCGATCATGCAGGCGACGGCGGCCTTCAGTGCCGCCTTGTCGCGCCGGAATGTCAGACGCATGTCGCGCGGCGTACTGCCGTCCGGATCGCGCACGCCGCCGATCCAGGTCAGCAATCGCATCAACGGCGAACCAATTCGTTCGGCTTCAAAATTCTCTATCAGGTCGGTCAGCAGCAAGGTGCGTGACTTCAGATGGAAGAACACGGCCTCCGTCATGTAGCTGCCGGCCACCGGAAGCGTCGCAATCCATTCATCCCAGGGGTAGCCCGATCGCTGCTCCAGCGGCTCGCCATCGAGAGCCAGCCGATCACCGGCCTGCTGTGCGATGCCGCGTGCGAGAAAGACACGCGCGTCGGGATAGGCCGCATGCCATTGCGGTATCCACCAATAATGCAGGCGGTTCGGCCCGATGATCCAGTGCGGCCTGCCCAGACGGGCAATCTCGGCCTTGAGTTCATCCACCAATGGGGTCGGCGAATGAATGAAGAGCTGCGCGCCGGGCAGACGCAGGATCGTGGCGCGGGTCGGAAACGGCATCGTGAAGCCGCGCGGACCGAACCGGATCACCGGGCCGTCGACGATCCACACATCGTCGGCGACCAGTTTCGGCGTGTTCAGCGGCGGATAGGTCAGGCGGGATTCCTGCATCGCATAGCCTCATAGCGGCAACGTCGAAACAGACAGGCTGGTTGCAACAAAAAAAGGCGCGCCGTTGGCGCGCCTTTTTCAATGATCAACTTGCCGATTGGCTTAGCGCACCGTGACCGGTGCGGGCAGCGGCTGGACCGATGTCGGCTGCGCGCCGGGCAGCGGCGCGGCCTGGGCCTGCGTCGGCGCGGGGGCCATCGGGTTGGGCGGCGGCGCGGCTGAAGCCGTCGTCGTGCCCGGGGCTGCGCCGCCGGGCAGCACGACCACGCGGGTGCCGACCTTGGCGCGTTCGAACAGGTCCGAGACGTCCTCGTTCAGCATGCCGATGCAGCCCGACGAGACGAACTTGCCGATGGTCGACGGCTGGTTGGTACCGTGAATGCGGTACACGGTCGAGCCGAGATACATCGCGCGGGCGCCGAGCGGGTTGCCGGGGCCCCCTGCCATGAAGCGCGGCAGATAGGGCTGACGCTCGATCATCTCCGGCGGCGGATGCCAATCTGGCCACTCGGCCTTGCGGGTGATCTTCTGCACGCCGGTCCAGGTGAAGCCGTCGCGGCCGACGCGGACGCCGTAACGGATCGCCCGGCCATTGCCCAAGATGTAATAAAGGTAGGTGTTCGGCGTATCGACAACGATGGTGCCGGCCGGCTCCTTGGTCGCGAAAGCCACTTCCTGGCGACGCAGATTCGGAGCCAGTTGCGCCGGCCCGTCTTCCGGCTGCTCGTCCGGCGGCAACGCTGCGATCTGCAGCGGCTTGCCATTGGCATCGACCGGCGCCTGCTGCTGCGGCACCGCTCCGGTAACGCCCTCGGGCGGACGCATGCCGCCGCGGTCGTCGCCATAGGACACGCCTGCGGCCGGAACGCCGTTGTCGCGATTGGCTTGCTGCGCGCCCGGACGATCGCCATAGATCACCGGCGGCGGCCCCATCGGCCGGCCATAGCGCGGATCATCGGGCGACATCACCGGACCGGTTGGCGCACCACGGTCGGAGTAGACCGGCTGGGAATTCATCGGACGGCCGTAGCGCGGATCGTCCGGCGACATCACGGGACCGGACGGCGCACCACGATCGGAATAGACCGGCGCATTGATCGGGCGGCCATAGCGCGGGTCATCCGGCGACATCACCGGGCCGGGCGGCGGCAGCGCGGCCGAATTGCGCGGCGCGTCTTCATCGTCGAGCGAGTCGAAATCCGGCATGTTGCCCTGCGAGTAGGGCTGCGGCGCGGCCGAATAGGCCGGGCCCTGGGGAGCCGGATAGCCCTGCTGCGCACGCGCAATCGAGGTTCCCGCCACGCCGAGAGCCGCGGCAGTGCAAATCGTCAGAATGCGGTTGATCATCATTGCTCTATTATAGTCCCCAAGCCACACCGGACTGTTAACGGCCCAATGCAGGAAGATAGCGGCGCATTCAAGACAAATCCGCGAAATCCGGGCCATTTCGGGCTTTTGTGATGTGCCGTCAGCGCTGCGGCAAAGATGTCTCATGGGTCGGGAATGTTTGTCCACCTGCCCAAAGTCATCAATCACCCGAATTTTGTAACAAACAGTCGCCGAGGGTTGCGATATCTTCGATATCGGCCTGATTCGCGCTCGCGACACCGGCTTTTGTGTGGTCACCGCGTTCCCTCGAGATCAAAGACCCTCCGCAGAAGAACCCGCGCCCATGCTCCCCGGCCTTCGTTTCCTGTTCGCCGCGATCGTGCTGGCGACGTCGCTTCTGGTGTTCGGGTTAGGGGCAGCCGCGCTGTTTCGCGCGGCGCATGAGGAATTCGCCAGCATCCCGGCCCGCCGGGCCCCGCCCGAGCCGCAATTCGCGCAGCAGCCCGAGGCCCCGCCGGTGCTCGCCATGGTGCGGGTCGAGCCATCAGCCGCGGACAAGGCGGCGGCCGACAGCCCGGTCCCTTCGACACCCTCAGAGCCAGTTGCCGCATCCGAGCCGGCTGCTCCTGCCGAAGCCTCGCCTCCTGCCGAGCCGGCGAAGCTCGCCGCGGTGAAGGCGGAAGATCCGCCGCCCGCCCCGCCGAATCAGGAAGCCCAGACGGTCGAAACTCCCGCACCGGTGCAATCCGCCGAGGTCGCTCCGCAGCCTCCGGCCATGGATCCGTCGCCCGCACCGGTTTCCACGGAAGCGGCACCGGCGCCAGCCGAGGCCAAGGTCGCGGCCGTGGCCGATCCGCCTGCCACACCCGGCGAACCCGCACTCACAGCACCGGCCCCCGCGATGGCTGCGCCGGAGCCAGCAGCGCCGCCATCACCCGAGACCATCGCAGCCGCGACCAGGATCGCAACGCTGGGCGGGCCCGAAGTTGTCGTCGAAGCGCCGGCCGCGCCGAAGGCCGCCAAGGCGAAGAAGCCGGAGCGCAATGCGACCAGCAAGCCGGCGCATCGCAAAGAGCGGCGGCGGATCGTCCGCGCGCCGCCGGTGCGGCAGGCCGTTCAGCAGCAGCTCGATCCGTTTGGCAACCCGACCCTGGTGCCGCTCACCCGGCGTTAGAGGGTATTTATCAGGCCGGCCCCGTCGCGATCGGCGGGCCGCTCGCCTGTCCCCATTCCGACCATGAGCCGTCATAGAGCGCGGTGTCGGTGACGCCGATCCGGTAGAGCGCGAGCGTCAGCACGCCGGCCGAGACACCGGAGCCGCAGCTCGTCACGATCGGCGCGTCGAGCTTGACGCCGGCACCGCTGAACGACTTGCGCAGATCGTCGAGCGGCTTCATCTCGCCGGTCGCGGCATCGAACAGCTGGTTGTAGGGCACGTTGCGGGCGCCCGGGATGTGGCCCGCGCGGATGCCCGGCCGCGGCTCCGGCGCGCGGCCCTCGAAGCGTTCGGCGGCGCGCGCATCGATCACCTGCTCGGCACGGCTTTCGACATTGGCAATCATCTGCTCGATGCTGCGCACGCGCTTAGGATCGTAACTCGCCGTGAAGGTCGCGGGCTTCGCCTTCACCTCGCCGCTCTCGACCGTCCTGCCCTCGGCGCGCCATTTCTTCAGGCCGCCGTTGAGAATCCGCACGTTGCGATGGCCATAGGACAGGAACATCCACCAGGCGCGCGGCGCGGCGACCCAGCCGCCGGCGTCATAGATCACGACGGTATCGGTATTGCTGACGCCGAGCCCGCCGACGTCGCGGCCGAACTGCTCGGCGCTCGGAAACATGTGCGGCAGCGGATTGGAATGATCGGACACCGCATCGACGTCGAAGAACACGGCGCCGGGCAGATGCGCAGCGAGGTAGTCGTCCTTCGGCAGCGGCAGCACGCCGGGCAGCTTGAAGGTCGCGTCAAGCACCTTGACGTTGGCGTCGCCGAGATGCGCAGCCAGCCATTCGGTCGAAACGAGCGGATCGTCGGTGACGGTCATCTTACCTGTCTCTCCATTGTCATTGCCGGACTTGATCCGGCAATCCATCTTGCCTTGAAACGATGGACACGCGGGTCAAGCCCGCGTGTGACATCCTGGCTTAGCCCTTCTTCTTCGGCTCCCACGCCTCGATCGGACCGCCGGCCTCGCGCCAGGCGGCGAAGCCGCCGCCCATATGCGCGACCGGCTTCAGGCCCATGTCTTTCGCGGTCTTGGCCGCGAGCGCCGAGCGCATGCCGCCGGCGCAATGGAAGATGAACTTCTTGTCTTCCTGGAAGATCGGCTTGGCGTAGGGACTGTTCGGATCGATCCAGAACTCGAGCATGCCGCGGGTGCAGGCGAACGCGCCGGGGATCTTGCCGTCGCGCTCGATCTCGCGGGGATCGCGGATGTCGACGATGACAACGTCGTTCTTGCCGATCAGCGTGATTGCATCGGCGGCGCTGATGGTCTCGATCTCGGCATTGGCCTCGTCGATCATCACCTTGATGCCGCGGTGGATGTTCTGGGGCATGGAGCTCTCCCTGGCTTCTTGTTGTTCGTCTTTCCGGGGCGATGCGACAGCATCGAACCCGGAATCTCGATCAAATTTCATCAGCTCGAGATTCCGGATCGGTCCTACGGACCGTCCGGAATGACGGGATTGGTTACCGTACCAGCTCCCGCATCGCGTTCTCCAGACCTTCGATCGTGATCGGATACATGCGCTCGGAGAACAGGCGGCGGATGATGGTGGTCGATTCCGAATAGTCCCAGTGCTTCTGCGCCACCGGATTGAGCCACACCGCGTGCGGATAGGTGCGGGTGATGCGGTCGAGCCAGACCGAGCCGGCCTCTTCGTTGACATGCTCGACCGAGCCGCCGGGCACCATGATCTCGTAAGGCGACATCGAGGCGTCGCCGACGAACACCACCTTGTAGTCGTGCGGGTACTTGTGCAGCACGTCCCAGGTCGGCGTGCGATCGGTGAAGCGCCGCTTGTTCTGCTTCCAGACGCCCTCATAGAGGCAGTTGTGGAAGTAGAAATATTCCATGTGCTTGAATTCGCTCTTGGCGGCCGAGAACAATTCCTCGACCTGCTCGATATGCGAATCCATCGAGCCGCCGATATCGAAGAACACCAGCACCTTGACCGCGTTGCGCCGCTCGGGCCGCATATGCACGTCGAGATAGCCGTGGTTGGCGGTCTCCTTGATCGTGGTGTCGAGGTCGAGTTCGTCGGGCGCGCCGGTGCGCGCGAACTTGCGCAGCCGCCGCAGCGCGACCTTGATGTTGCGAATACCGAGCTCGACATTGCCGTCGAGATCCTTGAACTCGCGCTTGTCCCACACCTTCACGGCGCGGTTGTTGCGGTTCTTCTCCTGCCCGATCCGCACGCCCTCGGGATTATAGCCGTGGGCGCCGAACGGCGAGGTGCCGGCGGTGCCGATCCATTTGCTGCCGCCCTGGTGACGGCCCTTCTGTTCCTCGAGCCGCTTCTTCAAGGTCTCCATGAGCTTGTCCCAGCCCATGGCCTCGATCTGCTTCTTCTCTTCCTCGGTGAGATATTTCTCGGCGAGCTTCTTCAGCCACTCCTCGGGGATCTCCGCCTTGCCCATGGCGTCGAGCAGGCTCTCGAGCCCCTTGAACACGGTGCCGAACACGCGGTCGAACTTGTCCAGATTGCGCTCGTCCTTGACCAGGGCGGCGCGCGACAAATAGTAGAAGTTCTCGACGGTCTGTTCGGCGAGATCGGCGTCAAGCGCTTCCATCAAGGTCAGATATTCCCGTAGCGTCACGGGGACCTGGGCGTCGCGCAGCGATGTGAAGAACTGCAGGAACATACTCACCTAGATCGCCCGCTGGACCGGTGGCGTCAAGGGGCCGAGCCATGCCGAGACCGGCGATCCGCCTTGATATGGCCCCTGGCGCCATGTCTTGCGGGGTCCACCCCACGACGCCCCGCCCCGTTTCCGTGCGGCCGTCATTCCGCGCAGCGGAAACATGACGGTCGACATTCCATGCGTGCCGCGCCGTTCAGGGTACCGCTGCGCTGCGGAATCCGCCCTAGACCGCCCGGCTTTTTCAATTACAATTGCGCCTGACAAGACATTGGGCAGGACGTTTGAATGGGCATCATTGCGGCACTGGTGATCGGTGCGATTGCCGGCTGGCTCGCGGGGCTGATCGTGCGCGGCGCGGGCTTCGGACTGATCGGCAACATCGTTGTCGGCATCATCGGCGCGCTGGTGGCGAGCTGGCTGCTGCCGCAACTCGGCATCAACCTCGGCGGCAGCGCGATCCGCGACATCGTCAACGCGACGATCGGTGCCGTCGTCGTGCTGGTGATCCTGTCGCTGATCAGGCGGGCCTGATCGAACAATTTGCATTTCCGACGGCCGCTGCGAGAGCGGTCGTTTCATGTTGAGGCCCAAGGTGAGACCCATGCGGCCAACGAACGAAGCAAGGCAAACAGATCGATGAAATTCACGGGTACCAAGGACTACGTCGCCACCGATGACCTCAAGGTCGCCGTCAATGCCGCCATCGTGCTCGAGCGCCCGCTGCTGGTGAAGGGCGAGCCCGGCACCGGCAAGACCGTGCTGGCCGAGGAAGTCGCCAAGGCGATCGATGCGCCGCTTTTGACCTGGCACATCAAGTCGACCACCAAGGCGCAGCAGGGCCTCTATGAATACGACGCGGTGTCGCGCCTGCGCGACAGCCAGCTCGGCGACGCCCGCGTGTCCGACATCAAGAACTACATCAAGCGCGGCAAGCTGTGGGAGGCCTTCACCCACGACAAGCGCCCGGTGCTCCTGATCGACGAGATCGACAAGGCCGACATCGAATTCCCCAACGACCTGCTGCTCGAACTCGACCGCATGGAGTTTCACGTCTACGAGACCGGCGAGACCATCAAGGCGAAGCTGCGCCCGATCGTGATGATCACGTCGAACAACGAGAAGGAACTGCCGGACGCGTTCCTGCGCCGCTGCTTCTTCCACTACATCAAGTTCCCCGACGCCGACACGATGAACAAGATCGTCGACGTGCACTTCCCCGGCATCAAGAAGCGGCTGGTGGAAGAGGCGCTGCGGATCTTCTTCGAGGTTCGCGAAGTGCCGGGCCTGAAGAAGAAGCCCTCGACCTCGGAGCTGCTCGACTGGCTCAAGCTGCTGCTGAACGAGGACATCACGCCCGAGATGCTCAGGGAGCGCGATCCGCGCAAGCTGATCCCGCCGCTGCATGGCGCGCTGCTCAAGAACGAGCAGGACGTGCACCTGTTCGAGCGGCTGGCGTTCCTCAGCCGCCGCGAAGTCTAGTACACGCAAGCGCCGGGGCATTCGCTCCGGCGTTTTGCTGAACCGCTCCAACCAACAAGAAGACCAGGGAAGATGAACGTCCAGACCCAAATACGCGCCGCCGAGCCCGTCACGACCGAGCACTTCGACGTCCTGATCGCGGGCGCCGGCATCTCCGGCGTCGGCGCCGCCTACCACCTCACCACGCAATGCCCGGGCACCAGCTTCGTGGTGCTGGAGACGCAGAAGACCTTCGGCGGCACCTGGTCCACCCACCGCTATCCCGGCATCCGTTCCGACAGCGACTTGCACACGTTCGGCTATCGCTTCAAGCCGTGGACCAGCGCCCCGATCGCCAGCGCGGCCGAGATCCTGAAATACATGGGCGAGGTGATCGACGAGAACGATCTCGCCCGCCACATCCGCTATCGCCACACCATCACCGCGGCGAACTGGTCGAACGAGACCAACCTCTGGACCATCGATGCCACGCGCATCGACACCGGCGAGCAGTTACGCTTCACCACGAACTTCTTCTGGATGTGCCAAGGCTACTACCGCCACGACGCGGGCTATACGCCCGAATGGACCGATATGGCGAAGTTCAAGGGCACGGTCGTGCACCCGCAGACCTGGCCCGACGACCTCGACTACAAGGGCAAGCGCGTCATCGTGATCGGCTCCGGCGCAACGGCTGCGACCCTGATCCCGGCGATGGCCAAGGACGCCGGCCATGTCACCATGCTGCAGCGTTCGCCGACCTATTTCCGCACCGGCCGCAACGCGATCGAGATCGCCGAGGAACTGCGCCGGCTGCAGGTCGACGAGACCTGGATCCACGAGATCACCCGCCGCAAGATCCTGTTCGAGCAGGACGCCTTCACCAAGCGGACCTTCGCCGAGCCCGAGGGCGCCAAGAAGGACCTGCTGGCGGCGGTCGAGGCCGTCCTCGGCAAGGACTACGACATCGCCACCCACTTCACGCCGCGCTACCGGCCATGGCGGCAGCGCATCGCCTTCATTCCGGATGCCGACCTGTTCCACGCCATCAAGGGCGGCAAGGCCTCGGTCGTCACCGACGAGATCGAGCGCTTCACCGAGACCGGCATCCTGCTCAAGTCCGGCAAGGAGCTCGAGGCCGACATCATCATCACCGCGACCGGCTTCCACCTCTCCGCCAATGGCGGCATCGACTTCGCAATCGACGGCAAGCCGCTCGACTTCAAGGACACCGTGACCTATCGCGGCATGATGTTCACCGGCGTGCCGAACCTCGTCTGGGTGTTCGGCTATTTCCGCGCCAGCTGGACCTTGCGCGTCGATCTGGTCGGCGACTTCGTCTGCCGCATGCTCAAGCACATGAAGGCAACCGGCGCGAAGAAAGTGACGCCCGAGCTGCGCCCCGAAGACCACAACATGCCGCTGCTGCCGTGGATCGATCCGGAGAACTTCAACCCCGGCTACATGATGCGCGGCATGCACCTGCTGCCGAAGCGCGGCGACAAGCCGGAGTGGCAGCACAACCAGGATTACTGGGCCGAGAAGGACGAATTCCCGGCGATCGACCTCGAGGACAAGGCGTTCGTATACGGCTGAGCTCCTGCAAGTTTCCCGTTATCCTGAGTTGCTAACGGCCACACACTCTCCGCTGTCGTCCCGGCGAAGGCCGGGACCCATACTCCGCGGCGGATGTTGTCGACGGGCCTCGTCATTCCACTGACACGCAACAATGACCATCGGTGCTTATGGGTCCCGGCCTTCGCCGGGACGACGCTGGACGGTTATCGTCGTACGAATCAGCTCCTCACGCATACTCCGGCAGCTTCGCGGCGGCCTCGGGGGTGTTGCCGCGGATCATGTCAGAGGCCTTGTCGGCGATCATCAAGGTCGAGGCGTTGAGGTTGGCTGAGATCATCCGCGGCATAATCGAGGCGTCGATCACGCGCAGGCCCTCCATGCCATGGACCCGAAGCTGGTCGTCGACCACGGCCCAAGGCGCGTCGGCTGGGCCCATCCGGCAGGTGCAGCCGGGATGGAAGGTGGTGGTGCCGCGCTGGGTCGCGGCCGCGAGCAGTTCGTCGTCGCTCGTGACCTTCGGACCGGGAAAATCCTCATAGGCGAAATACGGCTTGAGCGGCTCGGAGGCGAGCAGCCGGCGCGCCAGCTTCATGCCGGCGACGACGACGCGGCGGTCGATCTCCTCGGCGAGATAATTGGTCTGGATGATCGGCGGCGCGAACGGATCGGCGGAGCGGATCCGGACATAGCCGCGGCTCTCCGGCCGCTGCTGCCATGAGGCCACCGTCATGCCGGGCTCGTCCTCGAGCTGGCCCTGCACGCCCTCCTTGTAGCTCGCCGGCGTGAAGGTGAGCTGCAAATCGGAGCTCTCGGTGGTCTCGCCGGAATGCCAGAAGCAGTAGACCATGGTCGGCGACAGCGACAGCAGGCCGCGCCGCGTCGTCGCCCATTTGATCGCCTCGCCCCACAGGCTGAGGCCGCGGCGAAGCTCGTTGATGGTCCGGATGTTCTTGACCCGGGCGACCGAACGCGGCGCGTAGTGATCCTGCAGGCCTTCGCCGACACCGGGCAGCGCGTGGCGCACCTCGATGCCGTGCGACCGCAACAGCTCGGGCGAACCGACGCCGGAGAGCTGCAACAGCTGCGGCGAGTTGTAGGCGCCGCCGGAGAGGATGACTTCCTTCGTGGCGCGGATCTCGAGCGGATCGCCGTGCTTGCCGCCGCGGTTGTAGCGCACGCCGACCGCGCGCTTGCCCTCGAAGATGATGCCGGTGACATGGGCATGCGTGCGCACGTCGACATTCGGCCGCTTCCGCGCCGGATGCAGGAACGCGGTCGCAGCGCTAACACGGCGGCCGTTCAGGATGGTGCGCTGGCAGTACGACACGCCCTCCTGGATCTGGCCGTTGTAATCAGGATTGCGCGGAATGCCGAGGCTGACCGCGCCCGCCATGAAGGCCTCGCAGAGCGGATCCTGCCAGTCCATCGTGGTGACGGTGAGATTGCCGTCGCGGCCGCGATAGGTGTCGTCACCCTCACCAATCCGACGCTCCATGCGCCGGAAGTACGGCAGCACGTCGGGATAGCCCCAGCCGCGATTGCCGAGCTGCGCCCAGGTGTCGAAGTCCTGGCGCTGGCCGCGGTTGTAGATGTGGCCGTTGATCGAGGACGAGCCGCCGAGCGTCTTGCCGCGCGGCGCGTAGATGCTGCGGCCGCCGGTGTAGGGACCGGGCTCCTGCTGGTAGGCCCAGTTCACGCTCTTCATGTGGAAAGTCTTGATGAAGCCGGCCGGCAGATGGATGTAGGGATGCCAGTCGCTCGGCCCCGCCTCGAGCACGCACACCTTCACAGCAGCGTCTTCACTCAACCGGTTGGTCAGCACGCTCCCGGCGGAGCCTGCGCCGATGATCACATAATCGAACGTTTCCATCGTCTCGCTTCTAGCGCCGACCAAGGTGTCAGCGCGGCTTTTCGTTGAGTTGATAGTTGAGATGCGCCTTTACCGTCGGCCATTCGCTGGCGATGATGCTGTAAACCACGGTGTCGCGCAACGTACCGTTGGGCGCGATCTGATGGCTGCGCAGGATGCCGTCCTGCTTGGCACCCAAACGCTCGATGCCGCGCCGGCTCTGGTGATTGAAGAAATGCGTGCGGAACTCGACCGCGATACAATCGAGCTTCTCGAAGGCATGTTGAAGCAGCAGCAGTTTGCACTGCGTGTTGACCGCGCTGCGCTGCACACGCTTGGCGTACCAGGTCGAGCCGATCTCGACGCGGCGGTTCGGCGTGTCGACGTTCATGTAGGTCGTCATGCCCGAGATCCGGCCGTCGGCATCGAACACCGTGAACGGCAGCATCGACCCGGCCGCCTGCAGGCCGAGCCTTCGGTCGATCTCCTTGGCCATATTATCCGGCTGCGGGATCGAGGTGTACCAGAGTTGAGAGAGATGGCCGTCCTTCACCGCTTCGACGAGGCCGTCGCGATGATCGTGCGAAAGTGGTTCGAGCCGCGCATGCGCGCCGCGAAGGGTGACCGGTTCAAGCCAGGGCATTTTGATTCCTTTCCGTCATTGCGAGGAGCGAAGCGAAGACTTGTCCGCCGAAGCCTTGGCAAAGGCGGAAGCAATCCATTCCCTCAGTGTTCGTGGCGGCATGGATTGCTTCGCTTCGCTCGCAATGACGTTCTTACGTCACTTGTTCAGAAAATTCAGCGGCAATCCGGGCCGCGACCAGTCCATCGCGATCAGTTCGCCCTTGCCGGACAGCGTGATGTAGGCGGTCTTCAGGTCGGGGCCGCCGAAGGCGATGTTGGTGGTGACGCGGTCGCCGGTCGGCACCTGTTCGACCACGGTGCCGTCGGGTGCGATCACCGAGATACAGCCCGAGATCAGCGTCGCGACGCAGACATTGCCCGATGCTTCGACCGCGAGCGAGTCGAACATCTGGTAGCCGCCAAGGCCCGCGATCGGCTTGCCGCGCTCGCCGCGATAGATCACGTCGCGCGGCTTGATGGTGCCGGGCTCGGACACCTCATAGGCCCACAGCCGCGCCGTCGGAGTCTCCGCGATGTAGACGGTCTTCTCGTCCGGCGACAGGCCAATGCCGTTGGCCGGCAGGATGCCGTGCACGGCCTCGACGATCTCGTTCATGCCGAGCTTCAGATAATAGAACGCGCCGACATCCATCTCGCGGGCGCGACGCTTGCCGAGATCGGAGAACCACAGGCCGCCCTGTCTGTCGAACACCAGGTCGTTCGGCCCACGCAGCTCATGCTCGCCGCACTTCGTCACCACGGTCTCGACCTTGCCGGATTGCAGATCGACGCACTGGATCGAGCCGCCGAGATAATCCTCCGGCTGCGGTCCCGGCATGATCATGTTTCGGGTCGGGATCCAGGAGAAGCCGCCATTGTTGCAGACGTACATCTTGCCGTCGGGGCCGAGCGCCGCGCCATTCGGGCCGCCCGGCACCTTGGCGACGATCTCCTTGCGCCCGTCGGGATAAACCCTGGTCAGCCGCTGGCCGCGGATTTCGACCAGCACGACCGAACCGTCGGGCATCACGACGGGACCTTCGGGAAACTCGAGATCGGTGGCGAGTACGCGGATATTGGCCATGGCATCCTCCCGGCTCATTGGCTGCAGGCGGATTCCGAACGGTCCCGCACGCGCAACGTTGTTGTTTCATCCTGTTATGGCAAACGGGGTTTGGCTTGCCAAGCAATCAGGGGCGCAACGCTGCCCGGCGTTGGCGTCGCGGTGCCAATCTCGCTCGCTGTCACGCAGAATAGCCACGGTTCATCACCCGCGCATGCGGGTGATCCGAGCCGGGCGATGACAGTTGAAGTTGGGGACGCGGCCTCGCGTTCTCGCCGCACCTCTCCTTTCATTCCGGGGCGTGCGAAGCACGAGCCCGGAATCTCGAAGGAGAGGGAGCCGCAGGCCGCGCGATCGCGTCAGCTCAGCGCACCCGCATGTACCCACCAGCCGGGGTGAGCGGCGCGAAGCTGTTCGCCGGCGGCCTCGGCATCGGTGTCGGTTCCGAACACCGCAAAGCAGGTCGCGCCGGAGCCCGACATGCGCGCCAGGCGAACGTCCTTGGTCGCACGCAGCGCGGACAAGACGTCGCTGATGACGGGCTCGATGCGCGCGGCCGGGGCCTCGAGATCGTTGGTGCCGCGCGCAAGTGCGGCGATCCAGTCGTCGACCGCGCGGCCGGCCTCCGGCCAGGACGGCGCCTGCATCATGACATCGGTGGCGCCGATCAAAAGCTCGCCATGGCGCAGGCCAAGCGCATTGAAGACATCCTTGGTCGCAACCGGCACGCGCGGATTGACCAGCACGCACGGCATTCTCGGCAGGTCGAGCGGCAACAGGCCCTCGCCGACGCCGGTCATGTCGCAGGCGCGCGAGGCGACGCACACCGGCACGTCGGCACCTGTCTGCAGCGCGACCTCCATAATCCTGCTATCGTCGAGCGAGAGTTCGTTGAGCCGCGCCAGCAGCCGCAGCACGGCCGCGGCATCCGCCGAGCCGCCGCCGATGCCGGCCGCGACCGGCAGCACCTTCTCCAGCGTGAAGTGGCCGACCTCGAGGTCCGCGACGCGCTCGCCGAGCAGCCGCGCGGCCTTGAGCACCAGATTATCAGATGTATCGCCGCAGGCATCGGCCAGCGGCCCCGCCATCGAGAGCGACAGTTCGGGCCCCGGCTCGAGCGTGAGACGATCGGCGCAATCGGCAAACGCGACGACGCTCTCCAGGTCGTGAAACCCATCGACGCGCCGCCCGACAACCCTCAGCGTCAGGTTGACCTTGGCACGCCCTTCTTCAATCAGCGCCGGCACGGCGATAAACCCCTAAAGACAAACATCGTGCTGCGATTAGCGTAAATCGCCTCACGATCCTATCCCTTTGTTTGCACGGAAATTCCGGGGCTATGCCGGCCCAAGCGCCGCATCCGCCGCCGTCGTCCCTGCGAAAGCAGGGACCCATACTCCGCGGCGGACGTTGTGAACGGGATTCGTCGTTCGGGCAGTCTGCAACAATACACACCGGTGGTTATGGGTCCCTGCTTTCGCAGGGACGACACCGAGTTTGCCGCACCCGCAAGCCCTAGCCGCCCTTGCCGTCGTCGTCCTTCTTCTTGTCGGCGGAGGCGGCGTTCGAGGTGTCGTCCGGCAGGCCGTTGTCGATCTTGGCCTGGATCTTCGGCAGCTCTTCCGGCTCGGGCTTGAGGTCGCGGGCATGCGCCCACTGGAACTTGGCTTCCAGCGTGCGGCCGACGCGCCAATAGGCGTCGCCGAGATGGTCGTTGATGGTCGGATCTTCCGGCTTCAGGTCGATCGCGCGCTCGAGGTTCTTCACCGCCTCGTCGTAATTGCCGATCCGGTAATAGGCCCAGCCGAGGGAATCGACGATGTAGCCGTCGTCAGGGCGCTGATCGACGGCACGCTTGATCATCTTCATGCCTTCGTCGAGGTTGATGCCCTGGTCGATCCAGGAATAGCCGAGATAGTTCAGCACATGCGGCTGCTCGGGCTGCAGCTCGAGCGCCTTGCGCATGTCGGCCTCGGCCTTTTTCCACTGCTTGGAGCGCTCCTCGCAGATGCCGCGGTAGTAATAGGTGACCCAGGCGTTCTTGTCGCCGCCAGCGGCCGGCAGCGCATCGATCGCCTGCGAATAGGTGGTGGCGCAGTCGGCGAACTTCTTGCGGCCGCGCTCGATGTTGCCGAGCGCGAGGATCGCCTCGATGTCCTTCGGCTGATCGGCGGTGACTTCCTTGAGGATCTTGATCGCCTCGTCGCTGCGGTCGGCGGCGTCGAGATTGGTCGCAAGCTGGATCTGCGCGTTGCGCTTCAGCGGCGAGGACGCCGGCATCCGCTCGTAGACCTTGATCGCCATCTGCGGCTTCTTCACCGATTCATAGAGATCGGCGAGCGACAGCAGCGCCAGCGGATGGTTCGGCTGCAGATAGAGCGCGAGCTGCAGATAGACCAGCGCGAGGTCCTCGCCGCCGCGGCGGGTCAGCGTCGCGCCGATGCCGTACAGCGCCTCGGCGGCGCCGGCCTGCGGTGAATCGATCAGCGGCGGCAGCTTCTTGCCGGCCTTGGTTTCCTTGATGCCTTCCAGCACCAGCGGATGACGCGGCAGCTTCTTGTCGAACGCCTCGTACATCGCGGTCGCGGCGGCGGCATCCTTGTTGCGCGAGGTCCAGCGCGCATATTCGTCGACCGTGCGCAGCATCGAATCGTCGAGCTTGTAGACCTTCTCGAAGCGGGCGCCGGCATCCTTCTCCTTGCCGGACAGCTCGTAGATCATGCCGGCGTGCAGATCCTTGAAGATCGGATACCACTCGGGGCCGGTCAGCTTGTCGATCGAGGCGACCGCACCCTTGCTGTCGCCGGCGCCATAGGCCGCCCAGGCCGACAGCAGCGTCGCCACCAGATCGGTGATCGGTCCGCGCACCGACTGGTTGATGTTGGACTGCGCGGCGGCGTATTTCTTCAGCTTGAGGTCGCGCACGCCGACGACGAGGCGGGCGACGCGGTTGGCCTTGTCCTGGGTCAGGATGCGGTCGGCGAGCTTCACCGCCTCCTCGATATCGCCGTCGGCGAGCGAGGAGATGAAGGCGCGATCGAGCAGTTC
Organism: Bradyrhizobium sp. 41S5; assembly: GCF_011516665.3. Lineage (NCBI taxonomy): Bacteria > Pseudomonadati > Pseudomonadota > Alphaproteobacteria > Hyphomicrobiales > Nitrobacteraceae > Bradyrhizobium > Bradyrhizobium sp. 41S5. The sequence goes on from NZ_CP083721.1 coordinate 6,511,905, forward strand.
GGAATTCTTCGGATCGGTGCGTAGCGCCGAGCGGTAGAACGCCGCGGCCGAGGTCGCATCGCGCTCGACACTGGCGTGGCGAGCGGCGAGATAGCTGCCGGCGGTGGTCAGCGACTTCAGGTCGGTCTTGCTCGGGAATTGCGCGGCATTGTCGGTCGGATGGTCGGGCGTCTGCGCCGACAGCTGCGCAGGCACGGCGAGCGCCGCGGCAGCAAGAACGGCAATCGTCAGGCGGTTGAAACGGGTGGACAGCATCACGGTCGCCTTGCTCCAGGGGTTTAAGGCCACGAAGGATTTACGGCCAAGATCTTCGCGACAAGGTCTTGCGATCAGTCTCAAAATGCGAACCCAAGCGGCGGCATCACGGCGAGCGACAATGCCGCTTTTGGCGTTTATCCGCAAGGATCGCCCAAAGGTAACCCATGCCGAATCGATTGGCAGATTAGGCCGTTAGGCCTGCCGATCCAGCCACCCCACCGCAAGACCCTCCCACTATGGCGGTATCGTGACCGGCCCCGGCATATTCGCGTGCGGAAGCATAAAGCGCCTCGGGAGGCTCGCCACGCGGCCAGTTCCACCTCTCCCCTTGTGGGGAGAGGTCGGAATTCAAGCGAAAGCTTGAATTCCGGGTGAGGGGTTCAGGTCTATCCGTCGGTCGAAGTCCCTCGATGGACCGGTACCTCACCCGGATTGCATCTGTCGATGCAATCCGGCCTCTCCCACAAGGGGAGAGGCCAAGCGCAGGTTGCGGCGCAGACGCAATCTACCTCACGCAAATGTGGTCGGTCGCGTCAGCCTTACCTTGGGCTTACATCGCCTCGTAGTTCGGTCCGCCGCCGCCCTCCGGAGGAACCCAGGTGATGTTGCCGTTGGGGTCCTTCACGTCGCAGGTTTTGCAGTGGACGCAGTTCTGGGCGTTGATCTGGAAGCGCGGGCCTGCCGATTCCTCGACCCACTCATAGACACCGGCCGGGCAATAGCGGTTGGAGGGACCGGCGAACACGTCGTGCTCCGACGTCTTCTGCAGGTTCATGTCGGCGACCTTGAGATGGACCGGCTGGTCCTCCTCGTGGTTGGTGTTGGACAGGAACACCGACGACAGCTTGTCGAAGGAGATCTTGCCGTCCGGCTTCGGATAGGCGATCGGCTGGTGCTGCTTCGACGGATCGAGCGTCTTGCGGTCGGGCTTGGCGTGCGACTGGGTGCCGAACAGCGAGAAGCCGAGCGTGTTGCACCACATGTCGAAGCCGGAGAGCGCCATTCCGAGCAGGTTGCCGAACTTCGACAGCAACGGCTTGGCGTTGCGGACCTTGAACAGGTCCTTGCCGATCGCGGACGAGCGCCAGGCGTTTTCATACTCGACGAGTTCGTCATTGGCGCGTCCGGCGCCGAGGGCGGCCGCGACATGCTCGGCGGCGAGCATGCCGGAGCCCATCGCATTGTGGACGCCCTTGATGCGCGGGACGTTGACGAAGCCGGCCGCGCAGCCGATCAGCGCGCCACCGGGGAAAGAGAGCCGCGGCACCGACTGGTAGCCGCCCTCGGTGATGGCGCGCGCACCATAGGCGAGCCGCTTGCCGCCCTCGAACAGCTCGCGGATATCGGGATGCGTCTTCATGCGCTGGAATTCGTCGAACGGCGACAAGTACGGATCGTTGTAGTTGAGATGCACGACGAAGCCGACCGCGACGCGGTTGTCGTCGTAGTGATAGAGGAACGAGCCGCCGCCGGTCTTGTCGTTCAGCGGCCATCCCAGCGTATGCTGAACCCGTCCCTTGCGGTGCTTGTCCGGATCGATCTGCCAGACCTCCTTCAGCCCGATGCCGAATTTCGGCGGCTCAGAGTTGGCGTCGAGCTTGAACTTCGCGATCAGCTGCTTCGACAGCGAGCCGCGCGCGCCTTCGGCGAACAGCGTGTACTTGCCGAGCAGCTCCATGCCGCGGGTGTAGGAATCCTTGTGGCTGCCGTCCTTGGCGATGCCCATGTCGCCGGTCGCGATGCCGCGCACCGCGCCCTTGTCGTCATAGAGCACCTCGGTGGCGGCGAAGCCCGGATAGATCTCGACGCCGAGCGCTTCCGCCTTCGGTGCCAGCCAGCGGCAGACATTGCCGAGCGAGCCGATATAGTTGTGATGATTGTGCATCAACGGCGGCATGATGAAGTTCGGAATGCGGAACCAGCCTTGCGACGTCGTCCAGTAGAAGCGGTCTTCCTTGACCTGCGTCTTCAGCGGACAGTCCGCGTCCTCGCGCCAGTCCGGGATCAACTTGTCGAGCGACACCGGATCGATCACCGCACCCGACAGGATGTGCGCGCCGACCTCGGAGCCCTTCTCCACCACGACGATCGAGAGCTCGGGATTGAGCTGCTTCAGCCGGATCGCGGCCGACAGGCCCGAGGGGCCGGCGCCGACGATGACGACATCGAATTCCATAGACTCGCGCGGGGGAAGGTCTTCAGCACTCATGATCCTGGTCTCAGCCCATTGAGAACGCTTCTAAGCTTTTCAAAAGTCGTTGTTTCCGATTTTTGGCGGAAGGACAACCATGGAATTGCGCTTCCATGGCTTTGCACGGCCCGGATACCGCAGAGAATAATCTTTTCCGAAATCGAGCCTCCACTTTTCTCCTCCATGCTCTAGATTACAGCCATCATGGCCCTGACGCCCGAGCCCACCCCTACACTGCAGCAATTGCTGGCCTTTTACCTCGAGGCCGGGGTCGATTGCGCGCTTGGCGACGAGCCGATCAACCGGCTGGAAGAGCCCGAGCCAGTTCCCGCCCCCGCCGCGCCGCGTCCCGCTGCACTCAATCCGCTGCGCCCGCCACCGATGCCCGCCGTTCCGCGCAGCGAAATCACCATCGCGCCGGACGCCGCAATCGCCTCGGCGCGCGAGGCCGCACGCACCGCGCCGACGCTTGAAGCCTTGCGCACGCTGATGGAGACATTCGACGGCTGCGCGCTGAAGCACACCGCGACCCGGCTGGTGTTCGCCGATGGTAATCCACAGGCGCGCGTGATGTTCGTCGGCGAGGCGCCGGGCCGCGACGAGGACATCGAGGGGCTACCGTTCGTCGGCCGCTCCGGCAAGCTGCTCGACCGCATGATCGCAGCGATCGGGCTCGATCGCAGCAAGGCCTATATCGCCAACGTCATCCCGTGGCGGCCGCCGGGCAACCGCACGCCGACGCCGCAGGAGACGCTTGTGTGCCTGCCCTTCATCCAGCGCCATATCGAATTGGTGAATCCCGACGTGCTGGTGACACTCGGCAATCCCTCGACGCAGGCGCTGCTCGGCACGCGCGAGGGCATCATGCGCACGCGCGGCAAATGGATCGACTACGACACCGGCACGCGCACGATCCGCGCCGTCGCCACCTTCCATCCGGCCTATCTGTTGCGCTCGCCGTCCTACAAGCGGTTGTCGTGGCAGGATCTGCGCGCGATCGCGAAGGTGCTTGCTTCGTAGGATGGCTAGAGCGCAGCGAAACCCATCATCGTGCCGCGAATGAGTTGATGGGTTTCGCTTCGCTCTAGCCATCCTACAAATCTACGGATCCCTACGCCTTCGGCCGCACGATCGCCCAGCCGATCCGCAGCACCGGCTGCCGGCCGTTGACCAGCCGGTCGAACGAGCGCGGCACTTCCGGCACCAGGCCGGGGAAACGCTGCGCGAGTTCGGGCGGCGGCGTGCCGGCGGTGTCCTGCGCGCGCCAGACCACGACGCCGCCGGTCTCGTTGAATTTTGCCACCGGCAGCCACGGCGTCCGTTGCGGAGCGGCGTCGAGCAAAAGATGCGGACGGCGCCCGTTCATCGCAATCAGGCTGGCGAGTTCGGGATCACCGGCGACCGCGCGCAGGCGCTGGTTGGTGCGGCGTTCATAGCTGTCGTCGAAGAAACGTCCTATCGCGGCTGCCGGCAGCGAGGTCGGCACCTCGGTGGTGCTGGTCCAGGGCAGGAACAGCGCCGCCGCCAGTGCGACCGCGGCGGGCGCAGCGACAGCGAAGGCCCACACCGAGCGCAACAGCCGCTGCCGCCTGAGATGGATCAGATCGCCGGTCGCGACGACGACCGCGAGGCCCGACATCAGGAGCGCCACGCCGGCGCCGCCGAAGGCGCGATCCAGATCGAACAGCCCGGAGACGAAGCTGCTCACGATCGCCGGCGCGAACGCGAAGAAATAAACGAAGTGCTGCGCCAGCGGACTGACCGGCGGACGGTAGATGATCGGGGCATCCTCACGGTCGCGGGCGAACCAGCGCGAATTGAGGATCGCCAGCAGCACGATCGCACCCGTCGCCACGATCAGCCCGCCGAGCACGACACCCCAGCGCAGCGCGCGCGCCTTGAGATCGGCAGCCGCGGGCAATGCCGGCAGCGCCAGCACGTCGGCGCGGACCAGCCAGATCAGATAGGGCAGCGCCAGCACGATGATGACCAGCAGCGCATAGAGGGGATCGACCGCGCGCAGCGTGCGGCGCCCGCGCTCGGTAGCAAGCGCAAAGCCGACCACGAGCAGGATCATGCCGAGTGCCGCCGGCGTCGTCAGCAGCAGCAGGCCGCAATCGATCGACCAGGCGAACCAGGCGGCGCGCCGATCCTGCCCGATCAATTGCCAGGAATGCAGCAGCAGGAGCGCCCACAGCGGACGCGCCAGGATCAGCGGACCGAACTCGACGCTCGGCGAGGAGAACACCACGACCGTCATCGACAGCAGCACCGCCAGCACGCCCTGCGGACCGCCGACGATGGCGCGCGCCAATTGGTAGTAGGCGATGAAGGTGGCGATCTCGCAGACCTGTGCCAGCAGATAGACGCCGAACACGTGATTGCCGGCGGCGCGGAAGGCGATGTCGGCGAGCCAGAATGCGAGCGGCGGCCCCATGTCGGTGCCGACCTGATATTCGCGGCCGAAGGCGAGGACGGTGGCGAGATTGCCGGGCGGGCTGCCGTAGAAGATCAGCGGCACGAGTAGCCAGATCGCGGCCTGCACCAGCACCACGACCCACACCACGAGGCGCGGCCGGGCGCGGATCAGTTCGACAACCAGGGAGGTAAACCGCATGAAACGCCTGAAATGCCCCAGCCACCTCGTCAGCGGCACCATCTGATCCCTGTGGAGTTGATAACGGGCGGCGGCGGGAGAGGCAACCGGAGCCGATGAGCCTACCGTGCAAAGCCAAACACAGATGTCATGCTCCGCGAAGGCGGGGCATCCAGTACGCCGCGGCCGTTGGGCCTAGGCACAGCTGTCTCTGGAATACTGGATCCCCGCGTGCGCGGGGATGACGAGTGGGGATGATCGGCGCGGTCGCGCTATGCCGCCGCCGATGCCGCGGCTTTGCTTTCGGCGTCCACCATGAACAGGTCGGGCTCGGCCGGGACCGGGAAGTGCTTCAGCCGCGCGGCGACGACCGGCGCGAAGAAGCTGCGGTGATGGGTGCTGGGGCCGAGCCGGTCCAGCGCCTCGAGGTGCTCGGGGACGCCATAGCCCTTGTGCTGCTCGAAACCGTAGCCGGGGCAATCCAGCGCCAGCGCGCACATCAGGCGGTCGCGCGTCACCTTGGCAACGATCGAGGCCGCCGCGATCGAGGCCACAATACCGTCGCCGCCGATCACGGCATCACAGTTGCAGGGGGTCGCGAGCTTGTCGCGGCCGTCGACGAAGACGTGTTTCGGCATTTCCGGCAGCGCATGGACGGCGCGCGCCAGCGCCCACAGCGAGGCGCGCAGGATATTGTCACGGTCGATTCGCGCCGGCGAGGCCACCGCGACCGAGAACGCTGCGGTGGCGCAGATTTCCTCGAACAGTTCCTCGCGGCGCTCGGCGGTCAGCCGCTTGGAATCATCGAGGCCCTTGGGAACGCGAGCGGGGTCGAGCACCACGGCGGCGGCGACCACGGGACCTGCCAGCGGGCCGCGACCGGCCTCGTCGCAGCCGGCGACCGGCCAGACGCCCCGCTTGATCAGCGCGCGCTCGCGCCGAAAGCTCGGCCGCGTCACGGCGATGACGCGCTTGTCCGGCCCGGCTGATTTGGCCGACACCGTCTTCGACGCCGTCTTTGGCATGCTTTTGGCTTTATCCCGAATCATGCGGGGATGGTGATCAAGCCGGCTCTCCCGCGCAACCGGGAACTCGGCGCCCTTCCCCGCTATTCAATTCGGCTCGCCCTAATCCGGGATCGACACCCGCCCGTTATCGAGAACCTCGAAGCCCGGCGCCCGCACCACTTCCCAGGCGTGGCCGTCGGGATCGCCGAAATAGCCGCAATAACCGCCATAGCTTGTCGACTGCGCGGGCTTGAGCAATGTGGCGCCTTTCGACAGCGCGAATGCCATCACGCGATCGACCTCGGCATCGTCGTTGCAGTTCCAGGCAACCGCAACGCCGCGGAACGCTGAAGGCCGCGGCTGATCCGGCAACCCGGCGTCGTCGGCGAGCAGATGCCATGGGAACAGCCCGAGCACGCTGCCGCCGGTCTCGAAGAAGGCAACCTCCTCGCCGGTCGCGCGCATCTTTCTGGTGAAGCCGAGCGATTCGTAAAAGGAGATGCTGGCGCGCATGTCGCTGACGCCGAGCGTGAGGACGGTAAAGCGGGCGGTCGGGGCGTTACTCATGTTTGCACTCACTGTTTTGACTTCTTCTTCGTAGCCCGGATGGAGCGAAGCGTAATCCGGGAAAGTTTTGGCCGCGGATGCGAGGCCCGGGATTTCGCTGCACTGCATCCGGGCTACGGGCCTCCACTAGAACAAGCTCAGCTGCTGCCCGCTGCGTTTCGGCTTGGCGAAGTGATCGGTGGTCAGCTTGGTGCGCCGCTTGTTGAGGCCGAGCTTTTCGCACGCGATCTCGAAACGGCGGCCGATCATCCAGGCCATCGGGCCGGTGCCCTTCATCCTTGTGCCCCATTGCGAGTCGTAGTCGCGGCCGCCGCGCATGTCGCGGATCAGCGTGAAGACGTGGCGATAGCGGTCGGGATAGTTCGCCATCAGCCATTCGCGGAACAGATCGCGCACCTCGAGCGGCAGCCGCAACAGCACGTAGCTCGCCTCCCTGGCGCCGGCATGGGCGGCGGCATCGAGGATGCGCTCGATCTCGGAATCGTTCAGCGCCGGGATCACGGGCGCGACCATCACCGTGGTCGGGATGCCGGCGTCAGCGAGCCGCTTGATCGCCTCGAGCCGCTTCGACGGGGTCGAGGCGCGCGGCTCCATGGTGCGGGCGAGTTTCGGGTCGAGCGTCGTCACCGAGAGCGCGACCTTGGCGAGATTGCGCTTGGCCATCCGCGCCAGGATGTCGATGTCGCGGGTCACCAGCGCCGACTTGGTGACGATGCCGACCGGATGCCCGGCACGCTCAAGCACCTCGAGGATGCCGCGCATGATCTTCCGTTCGCGCTCGATCGGCTGATAGGGATCGGTGTTGGTGCCGATCGCGATCATCCGCGCCTCGTAATCGGGCGCCGCCAGCTCCTTCTCGAGCAGCGCCGGCGCATCCGGCTTGGCGAACAGCTTGGATTCGAAGTCGAGTCCCGGCGACAGGCCGAGATAGGCGTGGGTCGGCCGCGCGAAGCAATAGACGCAGCCATGCTCACAGCCGCGATAGGGGTTGATCGAGCGGTCGAAGCCGATATCGGGCGAGTCGTTGGGGGTGATCACCTTGCGCGAGGTGTCGAGCGCCACGCTGGTCGAAAACGGCGGCAGGTCTTCGAGGCTCTGCCAGCCGTCGTCGAAGGCAACCCGCGCCTCGGCTTCGTAGCGGCCGCTGGCGTTGGACTGCGCGCCGCGGCCGCGCCGCCGCTCGCGCTCGATCGCGACCGCAAGCTCGGGAAAAGGGGCAGGAACAGGTGAAGGTGCACCCGCCGGGTTATCGGAGGGCGCCGTTACCGGCGGGTGCTTGAGGGCATGAGAGGATGCTCGGCTCATGTTATGAAGCTAGCACAGCCTTAGAACAAATCAAGAACACCAGCCGAGAAAATCCACAAAGTGATGGCGTAAAAATCTGCAGGCGAACAGGCTGCTTTGAATATGACAAGGTGATAACACGGCCGGAGTTTCTCCACCGTTTGAGCCATCGAAGCCTCAAAATCATGCTGAGCGTGATCATCCCCACCGACGGAGTCGAGCGCACCGCGGTCGCAACGCTCGCGGCGCTGGTGCCGGGCGCGGCCGCCGGCGTCATCCGGGAGGTGCTGCTGGTCGACCGCACCAACAGCGACGTGATGGAGCGCGTTGCCGACATCGCCGGCTGTCACTTCCTGCGTTTCGAGGGCACGCGCGCCGCGGCGCTCGCCGCAGGCGCGCGGCAGGCGCGTTCGCCCTGGCTGATGTTCCTGCATCCGGGCGCGGTGCTCGACGCCGGCTGGATCGAGGAGACCACCCAGTTCATCCAGATGGTGGCGGCAAGCGGCAAGGACCGCGCCGGGATATTCCGCTACGCCCGCGCGCCCTATACCGACCCCGGCCTGCGCGACGGCCTCAAATTCGTCGCCCGCATGATCGCCGGCCCCTCGGCCGAACAGGGCCTCCTGATCGCGCGCGAGCATTATGAGCGGATCGGCGGCTACCGGCCGGACGCCCGCCGCTCCGAGGCGCGGCTGCTGCGCCGGCTCGGCCGCTCCTCCCGCACCATGCTGCGCAGCCGGATCATGGTGGCGTAGGGCATACTCAAGCGAAGCAGGCACCGGTTCGCGCGAAGAAAACGCGTCAGAAAGCGCTTGCGGATTATTTGATTCCGTCAAATAATATGTTTGATGAAATCAAACTCCCATGACACCGCCCTCGATAGCCAGGTCGCCGCGGTCCGCGGCTTCAGCCGGTTCTATACCCGCAAGCTCGGCATCATCGAGCCGAAGCTGCTGCACTCGACATTCACGCTGCAGGAAGCGCGAATCATCTACGAGCTCGCCCATCGCGCGAACTGCACCGCGACCGACCTGGTGCGCGATCTCGACCTCGATGCCGGCTTCGTCAGCCGGACGCTGGCGGCACTGCAGCGCCGCCAGATCGTGACCCGCAAGCCGTCAAAGGCCGACAGGCGCGTCAACGAGGTGGCCCTGACCGCCAAGGGCCGCACTGCTGCCGCTGATCTCGACCGCCGCTCGCGCAGCGAGGTCGGGGCGCTGCTCAAGCAGATGGACGGCAACCGGCGTGCGGCCGTGGTGCGTGCCATGAGCACGATCGAGCAGTCGCTGGAGCCGCCGGCCGAGAAGCCAGTGGGTTTCCTGTTGCGCAGCCATCGCATCGGCGACATGGGCTGGGTGATCTCGCAACAGGGGCGCGTCTACGCGGAGGAGTATGGCTGGGACATCAGTTACGAGGCACTGGTGGCCGAGATCTGCGCGCAGTTTCTGCGATCGTTCGATCCGGACCGTGAGCATTGCTGGATCGCGGAGGTCGACGGCGAGCCGGTCGGCTCGGTCTTCCTGGTCAACGGCGGCGACGGGGTCGCCAAGCTGCGGCTGCTGGCGGTGGAGGAGAAGGCGCGCGGGCTCGGCGTGGGCCACGCGCTGGTCGAGCAATGCATCCGCTCCGCACGCGAGATGGGCTATAAGAAGATGACGCTGTGGACCCAGAGCATCCTGCTCGCCGCGCGCGGTATCTATGCGCGTGCCGGCTTTCAGCGGGTCAAGGAAGAGAAGCACCACAGCTTTGGCGTCGACCTGATCGGGGAAACCTGGGAGCTGGATTTATAAGCGTCACGCTCTCCGGCGTCATTCCCCGATGCGCAATTGCGCATCGGGGAATGACGCCGGAGAGATATGATGGCTAAGCGCTCGCCCCCTTCGCCTTCGGGCGGCGCAAATGTTCATCCAGCCGCGGCATGATCTCGACGAAATTGCAGGGCCGCGTGCGGTAGTCGAGCTGCGCGGCCAGGATGCCGTCCCAGCCATCGCGGCAGGCGCCGGGCGAACCGGGCAGGCAGAAGATGAAGGTCGCGCCGGCAACACCGGCGGTGGCGCGGCTCTGGATCGTCGACGCCCCGATCTTGGCATGGCTCAGCATGTGGAAGGCGATCGAAAAGCCGTCCATCCGCTTCTCGAACAGCGGCTCGACCGCCTCCGGCGTCACGTCGCGCCCGGTAAAGCCGGTGCCGCCGGTGGTGATGACGGCATCGACGCCCGGGTCCGCAATCCAGCGCCTGATCACCGCACGGATCGCCTCGACGTCGTCGGTGACGATCTCGCGTGCCGCGAGCTTGTGGCCGGCCGCGGTGAGACGGTCGGCCAGCGTGGTGCCCGATTTGTCATCCGCCAGCGTGCGGGTGTCGGAAATCGTCAGCACCGCGATGTTGAGCGGAATGAAGGTTTTGGATTCGTCGGTCGACGACATGACAGTGCGCTCCTTCCGCACATTCCACCGTAATCCTGAGGTGCGCGCGTCAGCGCGCCTCGAAGGATGGGCCGCGGGCTCCGTCATCCTTCGAGGCGCGCCAAGAGGCGAGCACCTCAGGATGACGCCACTGGCGGCGGGCCACCATGACCCTCACGCCATCGCGACGGCGGCTACCCGCCCCCACCGAACGTGTTGCAGGCCTGCACCGTGCCCTGCTGGTAGCCGGTCATGAACCACTGCTTGCGCTGCGCGGCGGAGCCGTGGGTAAAGGAGTCGGGCACCACCCTGCCCGTCGCCTGCCGTTGCAGCGTGTCGTCGCCGATCGCGTTCGCCGTGGTGAGCGCGGCGTCGATGTCGCCGGCCTCGAGGAAGCCCAGCCGCTTCTTCTCCTCGCGGTTGACCCAGACGCCGGAGAGGCAATCGGCCTGCAACTCGACCTTGACCTGCAGCGCGTTGGCCTCGGCCTTGCTGCCGGCCTGCTGCTGCAGCCGGTTCACCCGCGGGATGATGCCGAGCAGGTTCTGGATGTGATGGCCGGCCTCGTGCGCGATGATATAGGCCGCAGTGAACTTGCAGGCGTTGCCCGAGCAGCCGCGGAAGCGCGTCTCGACCTCGCGGAAGAAGCCGGTGTCGAGAAAGATGGTCTTGTCCGGCGGGCAGTAGAACGGTCCCATCGCCGATTGCGCCATGCCGCAGCGGCCGCCATTGGTGGCATTACGGAACAGCACGATCTTCGGACCGGTGTAGGTCTGGCCCGAGGCCTGGAAGATCTCGCTCCAGCGATCGTCGATCTCGCCGAGGATGCCGGCGATCATGCTGCCCATCTCGTCGGTCGGCGCGCCGCGCTTGGCCTGCCCGCCCGATGACTGCCGATCGGTCTGATAGGTCGGCGCCTGGCCGCCGCCGGTGAGAATCTCGGCGCCGCCGATCAGGATGCGCGGATCGATGCCGAAGGCATAGCCGAGCAGGCCGAGCACGATGACCGTGCCGATGCCGAGCCCGCCACCGCCCATCGGAATCCCGAAGCCGCCACCACCGCCGCCGCCTCCGCTGTCGTCGCGACGGTCTTCGATATCGTCGCTGCGGCGGAAATCATCATAGCGCATGGCGGTTTCCCTTTATTCCAGTCGGCGCCCCATTGCGGGACACACCAACCTAAAATTTCCATTCTGTTAATCAATATCCTGCCCGGCAAAAATTGCCTAGTCCGCAGACGCGCATCCTTTGCAGTGCGAACCACTGCAAGCAGCAGCCAATTTACCGGCCGAATCGTGCCGGTTTGATGATCCGCAAAATTTTTCGCCGAATGCGCTGATGTTGCAGCACAACGCAAACGACAATGCGCCACGCCGTTCGAAAGCTGCTGCAATCTTTTGCATGAACATTTCCAATTAAGTCGATTTTTACTTTGCCGGGTCAATGTGGCGCCAGTCGGTTGTTTAGTCCCGCGTCGCCGACAGCGTCGCCTGAGTCAGAGTTCTTGAGTCATGGTAGTGTCGCGTCGCGGGGCGTCTGCAAGGGCGCCCCGCACTAAATTTGAGAGTGCCCCGTCGAGCCACATCGTCATTGGCGATTGCGTGGCCGAGTTGTCGAAGCTTCAGGCCGGCTCGGTCGACCTGGTCTTCGCGGATCCTCCCTACAATCTGCAGCTCAAGGGCGATCTCAAGCGCCCCGACGAATCGCATGTCGATGCCGTCAACGACGACTGGGACAAGTTCTCGTCGTTCGCTGCCTATGACGATTTCACCCGCGCCTGGCTGCTCGCCTGCCGCCGCGTGATGAAGCCGTCGGCAACGTTGTGGGTGATCGGCTCCTATCACAATATCTTCCGCGTCGGCGCGATCATGCAGGACCTCGGCTTCTGGCTCCTGAACGACATCGTGTGGCGCAAGTCCAATCCGATGCCGAATTTCCGCGGCCGCCGCTTCACCAACGCGCACGAGACCATGATCTGGGCCGCGCGCGACGAGAAGGCCAAGGGCTACACCTTCAATTACGAAGCGCTGAAGGCGTCCAATGAGGACGTGCAGGCGCGCTCCGACTGGCTGATCCCGCTGTGCACCGGCGAGGAACGCCTCAAGGGCGACGATGGCAAGAAGGTCCATCCGACGCAGAAGCCCGAGCAGCTGCTCGCCCGCGTGCTGCTGTCGTCATCGAAGCCCGGCGATCTCGTGATCGATCCGTTCAACGGCACCGGAACGACAGGCGCTGTCGCCAAGAGGCTCGGCCGCAATTATATCGGCTTCGAGCGCGACAGGACCTATGCCGCCGCCGCCGAAGCCCGCATCGCCGCGATCGAGCCGCTGCCGGCCGAGACCTTGGCCCCGTTCATGACCGCGCGCGAGGCGCCGCGGGTGGCATTCTCCGAACTGATCGAACGCGGCATGATCGTGCCCGGCGCGAAACTCGTCGATGCCAAGAAGCGCCATGGCGCACTGGTGCGCGCCGACGGCGCCATCATGCTCGGCGACAAGGTCGGCTCGATCCACCGCATCGGCGCGGTCGCGCAGGGCTCCGGCGCCTGCAACGGCTGGACCTTCTGGCACGTCGAGACCAAGACCGGCCTAAGGCTGATCGACGAGTTGCGCGCCGAGATCCGCTCCGAGATGGCGGTGGGCTGAGCGGCCGCGAATGCGGCACCGTGGGATGGGTAGAGCGAAGCGAACCCCATGACCTTCATGCCGTGTGATCGATAGGTATCGCTTCGCGGCGCCCCAGAATGACAAAAGATGACGCTGTCTTGAACGTGGCCGCCTTGTTGCGCCGCGGCGCCGAGCCTACATTGACGTCCGTCACTTGCCGTTTCGATTGGTCGCCCGATGCGAAGACAATCCGAGACCTTGCTGCTGGTGCCGCTGTTGCCGGTCTTCCTGCTCGGCATGTTTCCGATGCTGCTGATCGGGCTGCTCGGATTCTTCGGCCTGATCATTTTCGGCATCCTGCTGGTCTGCGTCGGCCTGACGCTTGCCCTCGAGGCACATGGCGAATTCAATGAAGAGATCATCGTGCACGGCTATGCCCGCGGCTCCGAGCGCGCGACGCAGCTTTCCAACCTGCATGCCGCGACCCGCTCCGCCGCCGTGCTGGACGTCGCGGGACTTGCGCTGATCGTCGCGGGTATCCTGGGCTTCTTCCGGGGCGGCTGACCAGCGCTGCACGCGACCCTGATTCACAAACTCGTCGCTTGCGCATTGCAGCGAATTTTGCGCATGAGGGGCCAAGCGGCCTTTTCCCCCGCCGCGTCCCGATCTCGCCGGTCACAAGAACCAAGGGAGTCCCTTCATGATCAAATTCTATTTCAACGGCGCGCCGAACCCGAACAAGGTTGCCCTGTTCCTGGAAGAATCCGGCCTGCCGTTCGAGGCGATCCCGGTCGACACCCGCAAGGGCGAGCAATTCGCGCCGGAATTCCTCAAGGTCAACCCGAACGGCAAGGTGCCGGCGATCGACGATGACGGCGTGCTGGTGTTCGACTCGAACGCCATTCTGCTCTATCTCGCCGAGGAACACGGCAAGTTCCTGCCCGCCAACACGCCGGCCAACCGCGCCGCGACGCTGTCGTGGCTGATGTTCATCGCAACCGGCCTCGGCCCGTACTCCGGCCAGGCGGTGCACTTCAAGCATTTCGCGCCGAAGGACCTCGACTACGCCAACAACCGCTACCAGTACGAGGCGAACCGCCACTACAAGATCCTCGACGACCATCTGGCGAAGTCCCGCTACATGGTCGGAGACAGCTATACGATCGTCGACATGGCGTTCTGGGGCTGGGCGCGGATGGCGCCGTTCGTGCTCGGCGAGGAAAACTACGCGAAATATCCCAATGTGAAGCGTCTGGTCGACGAGATCTCGGCGCGGCCGGCCGCCGCCCGCGCCATCGCGCTGAAGGACAAGCACACCTTCAAGACCGAGATGGACGACGAAGCCCGCGGCATCATGTTCGGCCACCTCAAGAACAAGGTGGCGTAAGCGGTCCTTGACGCTACGCAGGGTGGGCGCGCTGACGCGTTGCCCACCCCGTTATTTCGATCGCCCGTTACGGCGGCCAGTACGGCCTGCCCTCGTCGTCCCGGCGGCGATGACAGATGTCGGCGCGGCAGACGCCGATATCCTGCAAGTCACGCTCGCTCATCGCGGCCAGCTGCCGCCATGAGCGCCGGTCCTCGCGCCACTGCCTGAACCAGAACAACGCCGCCGCGAATGCGGCAGGCAATGGCTCAACCCGCCGCGCGAACCTCTGCGGCTGGATACGGACCGAGGGCCTTCTCGGTCAGCACCGAGTCGCAATATTCCCTCACCTCCTTGATCCTGCCGCCGTCGAAGCGGAACACCAGGCAATAGTCGTTGTCGTAGCGCTGGCCTTCCTTGGTCAGGTTATTGCCTTTGGCCTCGACCACGACGATGTCGCCGTCGGCGATGATGCGATGCGCGATAGTGCGGCCGCGCTCGACCAGTCTCGAACGAACATGGCCGTGAAGGTCGTTCATGATCGATTGCTTGCCGGTGAAGGTGCGCGACCAGGAATATTGCCCGGTTACGGTCCAGATCGCGTCATCGGCGAGCGTCGCCATGAACAGCGATTTCTCGCGCACCGCGGGGTCTGGATCGCCCGCGACGGAAAACATCTGTTGCACCAGTTTCTTGTTGTCGGCTGCGCTCATGGCGCCTCTCCTTGCAATGGGTTGATGGCCCATCCTGCGGCGCCGGCGCACATTCTTCCAATCGATAGGTGGTATGATATATATTCACCAGATGAATTTGAATTCGCTTGACCTCAATCTGCTGGTCGCGCTCGACGCCCTGCTGCGCGATGCCAATGTCAGCCGCGCCGCGATGCGGCTCAATCTGTCGCAGCCCGCGACCAGCCACGCGCTGCAGCGGCTGCGCGACCTGATCGGCGATCCGCTGCTGGTGCGCAACGGCGCGCGGATGGAGCTGACGCCGCGGGCGCAGGCGCTGCGTTCACCGCTGGCGCAGGCGCTCGACCAGGTGCGCACGCTGTTCGTGTCCGATGATTTCGACCCCGCGCGCAGCGAGCGGCATTTCCGCCTGATGATGCCCGACCTCGCGGTCGAGCTGCTGATGCCGCGGCTGATGGAGAAGGTGACGCAGCTGGCGCCGAACGTCACCATCGACGTGGTGCCGTGGCCGAGCTCCGCGATCTTCACGCCCGACTTCGCCCGCACCATCGATCTCGTGATTTCGATCGGCAATTCCTTCAAGGGATTTCACCGCCAGCGGCTCTACACCGACATCGATGCGCTGGCGGTGCGGCGCGGTCACCCCGCCGGTGTCAAACTCGGGAAGCGCGAGGCGTTTCTCGCCGCGCGGCATGTCGCCGTGATCATCCGCGGCCACAACGAGGATCTGATCGACACCTGGCTGCGCGCCAAGGGCATCCAGCGACGGATCGCGCTGGTGGTGCCGGGCTATATCGAGCCGCTGCACGTCACGGCGCGCACCGACCTCGTCGCCTTCGTGCCGCGCCGGCTGATCTCCGCGCTGGCGAAACAATTATCGCTGGTGACGGTGACGCCGCCGCTCGATCCCGGCATCGACGAGCAGCATATGTTCTATCCGACACGGGCCCAGATGGATCCCGGTTCGATCTGGCTGCGCCGGCTGATGCTGGAGACCGGACGCGAGCTGGAGACGCGGAAGGTGTAGCTCAGCTCTATCCACACGTCGTCCCGGCGAAAGCCGGGCCCCATAACCACAGGGTTGCGTTGCGAGAGTGCGCTGCGGCCCCAGCGTCGCGCAACAACGATCATTCGTGGTTATGGGTCCCGGGTCGCGCTGCGCTTGCCCGGGACGACACCGAATTTCTCGCGCTTACACCTTCTGCTCGGCCAGCACCTTCTGCACCGCCGGGCGGCTCTCCATCGCGGCGCGATGCGCCTTCACCTTCGGCAGGGTCGCGATGTCGACGCCGTCGCCGTCGAGCCAGAGGGTGAGCGTGTAAAGATAGGCGTCGCCGACCGTGTAGCTGTCGCCCATCACCCAGGGGCCCTTCAGCATGTCGCGCTCGATCAGGTTGAAGCAGGCGCCCATGGTCTTCGGGACCATCGACTTCATGTCGGCGAACGACGTCTCCTGGGTCGCCCAGCGCGCGCCGCGCATCTTGTGGGCGTGGCAGACATGCACCGTCGAGCAGAGGTAGGAATTGAAGGCCTGCAGCCTGGCGAATGCGAAGGCGTCGTCGAGCGGCGCGAGCTTCGCCTGCGGATAGGTCTGCGCGATGTAGGCCAGCATCGCCGGCGTCTCGGTGAGCACGCCGCGGTCGGTCACCAGCGCCGGAACGCGGCCCTTCGGATTGATCTTCAGATACTCCAGGCTGTTCTGCTGGTTGATCTTGAAATCGAGCCGCTCGACCGAATACGGCGCGCCGGCCTCGGCCAATGCAATGTGGGACGCGAGGGCGCAGGTGCCGGGGGCGGTATAGAGCTTGAGCATGTCGTTGTCCTCTGCGGGCCTTGTCAGTTCGTTGCGAACCCGGCCTGGCTTGTTTTGGGATGCGGCAGACGTTAGCGGCAGCCCCCCCTTGCCGTCCACCCCGCGCGGTGCCGCGGACCTTGCCCGCAGCCGGGCCGCCATGCGATGACGATGGCCAATCGAGAGGGCTTTTCATGACTGTACTCATTGCAGGTGGCGGAATTGGCGGACTGACGCTGGCGCTCAGCCTGCACCAGATCGGCGTGCCCTGCCGCGTCTTCGAGAGCGTGCCCGAATTGCGGCCGCTCGGCGTCGGCATCAACGTGCTGCCGCATGCGGTACGCGAATTGATCGAGCTCGGCCTGCACGATGTGCTCGACGCATCGGCGGTGCGCACGCGCGAGCTCACCTATTTCTCCAAGCACGGCAAGCCGATCTGGAGCGAGCCGCGCGGGCTCGAGGCCGGCTATAAATGGCCGCAGTTCTCGATCCATCGCGGCCGGTTGCAGCAGCTGCTGCTCGATGCCGCGACCGAACGACTGGGAGCCGCGAACATCCTGACCAGCCATCACCTCACCAGCTGGACCGAGACCGCCGACGGAGTCCGCGCCGACTTCATCGACAAGGCGACCGGCAAACCCGCCGGCAGCTATGACGGCGCGGTGTTGATCGCCGCCGACGGCATCCATTCGGCGGTGCGCGAAAAGCTCTATCCGCAGGAAGGGCCTCCGATCTGGAACGGCCGCATCCTGTGGCGCGGCATCACCCGCGGGAATGCCTTCCTGACCGGCCGCACCATGATCATGGCCGGCCACGAGATCCTGAAATTCGTCTGCTATCCGATCTCGAAGGAGGCCGGCGCCGACGGCAAGTTCGACATCAACTGGGTCGCCGAGCGCCACATGCCGCCGACCTATCAATGGCGCCGCGAGGACTATAACCGCACGGCAAAACTCGACGAGTTCCTGCCGTGGTTCGAGAGCTGGAATTTCGACTGGCTCGACGTGCCCGGCCTGATCCGCAACTGTCCGCACGCCTACGAATATCCGCTGGTCGATCGCGATCCGATCCCGCAATGGACCTTCGGCCGCGTCACGCTGATGGGCGACGCCGCACATCCGATGTACCCGATCGGCTCCAACGGCGCCTCGCAGGCGATTTTGGATGCGCGCACGCTGACGCGCGAGATCCTGGCGCATGGCCCGACGCAGGCGGCGCTGTCAGCCTATGAGGCCGAACGGCGGCCCGCGACCACAGACCTCGTGATGCTGAACCGCCGCAACGGCCCCGAACAGGTCATGCAGCTGGTCGAGGAGCGCGCACCCAACGGCTTTGGCGTCGTCACCGAGGTGCTGTCGCAGCAGGAGCTGGAAGACATCGCCGCCAACTACAAGCGCGTCGCCGGCTTCCAGGTCGAGGGATTGAACGCCAAGCCGCCGATCGTGCAGCGGGCCGGGGCCTAAGCGCTCCGTGCATCAAAGCGCCACGCTATGATTCCGTCACCCTGAGGAGCCGCGAAGCGGCGTCTCGAAGGGTGCACGGCCCGCGCCGGTGGCCGCGCATGCTTCGAGGCTCGCCCAGCGGCGCAATTGCGCCGCAAGGCTCGCACCTCAGCATGACGGGACCGGCTACAGCGCGAGCCGCCCTAGCGCAGCGCCCGCGCCGCTTCCACCAGGCGGACGCTGCTGCTCGCCGTCGCGAGCAAAGTGCCGTCCGGGGCGGTCAACCGGCCCTCGACAAAGGCGATGGTCTTGCCGAGCTGCGTGACGGTCGCCTCGCCGGTGATCGGTCCGGGCTTGGCAGGCGCGAGGAAGTTCACATTCATCGTGACCGTCGTGGTGAAGAGCCTGCCCTCGGTCATGATGAACACCGCTGGGCCCATCGTGTCGTCGAGCATCGCCGAGAGCATGCCGCCCTGGATGAAGCCGGCCGGATTGCAGAAATCTTGCTTGCCGTCGAACACGATCCTGATCCAACCGTCCTGCGGACGGGCGTCAGCCACACGCCAACCCAGCAGCTTTGCGACGGGCGGCATCGCGATGCGGTCGAGTGCGGTTGCGATCATGGCGGCCTCCGTTTTGGACATCGTAGCCGAGACCTGCTGCCAGCATGGTGTCAGCAGGTCGTCTCCCCCTAGAGATCCAGCCCGTGCGCGATGGCCTTGCGCATCACGTTCGGAAACGCCTCGCCATCCAGCGTCGCCACCGGCACCCAGCGCATGCCGTCCGGCGCGCGGGTCCGCGCCGGAACATTGGCCGTGTAGACCACGAGCTCGAGCGGAAAGTGCGTGAACACGTGAGTGACCACGCCGGTCTTGCGGTGCCAGCGCGTGACGCCCTTGAGCTCCGGCGCCTGTGCGAGCGCGGCAGCATCCGCCTGCCCGGCAAGCCATTGCGATCCCGGCACCTCGGTCATGCCGCCGAGCAGGCCTTTGTCCGGGCGCGAACGCACCAGGAGCTCGCCGCCGCGCGTTACCACGAAGGCGGCGCCGCGGCGCAACGTGCCGGTTTTCTTCGGTGCCTTGCGCGGAAACGTCTCCTGGTTGCCGCGGGCGCGGCCTATGCAATCGTCATTTAGCGGACACAATGCGCAGGCCGGCTTCTTCGGCGTGCAGATGGTGGCACCGAGATCCATCAAGGCTTGCGCGCTGTCCCCGGCGCGGGAGGGGCCGAGCAATGTCGCCGCCATCTCCTTGATCAGTGGCTTGGCCTGCGGCAGCGCCGCCTCGATGGCGTAGAGCCGGGTGACAACGCGCTCGATGTTGCCGTCGACCGGCATGGTGCGGCGGTCGAATGCGATCGCGGCGATCGCCGCTGCGGTATAGGGCCCGATTCCGGGCAGCGCGCGCAGCCCCTCCTCGGTATCCGGAAACACTCCGCCATGGTCATTCAGCACCACAACCGCGCAGGCGTGCAGGTTGCGCGCGCGCGAATAATAGCCGAGCCCGGCCCACATCCTTAAGACATCGTCGAGCGAGGCGCGGCCGAGCGCGGTCACGTCGGGCCAGCGCGACAGGAATTTCTCGAAATAAGGCCCGACCGCCCTGACCGTGGTCTGCTGCAGCATGATCTCGGACAGCCACACGCGGTACGGATCGGCCCGCTCCCCCGCCTCCGCACGCCACGGCAGCCGCCGGCGATGCCGGTCATACCAGGCAAGCAGCCGCGCCGGGCGGTCGGTTTGCTGGTCGGTCGGTTTGGTCTTGGCGGCCGCGCGAGAACTCATGGACGTATCTTAAGGCAAATCTCGCGACGAGATGCCCGGGCCTGACCTGGGCATCCACGTCTTTCTTATCCCTGGACGGAAGCCCCGCCACATTGATGAACGCGGTTTCGGCCACATCGCCACTGCTGCTATAGTCCCGTCATGCCCAGACCCGGCCCGATCAGCGCAAAGCCCCTGTCGATCCTGCTCAGCGACGTCTTCACCGACGCCTATGCCAAGCAGGGCTTTGCCGCGCGCGAACTGGTGACGCGCTGGACCGAGATCGCGGGCGAGCGGATCGCGGCCTATTGCGAGCCCCTGAAGATCCAGTGGCCTCGGCCGGTCGAGGGGCAGCCGCAGGAGCCGGCCACGCTGGTGCTGCGGGTCGAGGGGCCGATGGCGCTGGAGATCCAGCACTCCTCCGACGTCATCCTGGAACGGGTGAACCGCTTCTTCGGCTGGCACGCGGTCGGCCGCCTGACGATCCGGCAGGCGCCGCTTTCGCGCCGCGCCCCCCCGACCCGGCCGCGCCAGCCCGACGCCAAAGCCGTGGCCCGGGAGGCGGCAAATCTTGAGGCCGTCGAGGACGATGATCTGCGCGCCGCGCTGGCCCGACTGGGTGCCTCGATCAAGCGAAATTGACGCTTTTCGTGGGCACGGCCGCGAGACCCCGGCATTGCCACAATGGTCGTTTCAAGCTAGCGAAGGCTTCTTTTCGGGACCCCCTTAATTCTGGCGTGAATGCGCCAATCCGGGAGCTGACCTTGATCATCACGCGCCGCGCTTTCACCACCGCTCTCTCGCTGACCGGGCTTGCCGCCCTCGCCGGGCTGTCGCCGCTGCGCCTGATCACGGACGCGTTCGCGCAGACCGCCGCCGAGGTCGCCAAGCCGCAGTCGCTGCCGGACATGGGGCTCGGCCCGGCGGACGCCAAGGTGACCATCATCGAATACGCCTCGATGACCTGCCCGCACTGCGCCAACTTCAACGAGACCGTGTTCCCGAAGATCAAGTCGACCTACATCGACTCGGGCAAGGTCCGCTACGTGTTCCGCGAATTCCCGCTCGACATCAAGGCCGCCGCCGGCTCGATGCTGGCGCGCTGCATCGCCAAGGACGACGCGCCGAAGTTCTTCGCGGTGATCGACCTGCTGTTCCGCCAGCAGAACGACTGGGTGGTCAAGAACACCACCGAGACGCTGACGCGGATCGGCAAGCAGGCCGGCCTCAGCCAGCAGCAGGTCGAGGACTGCCTGAAGGATCAGACGCTGCTCGACAAGATCGCCGCCGACCAGAAATACGCCAACGACGTGCTGAAGGTGAACTCGACGCCGACCTTCTTCGTCAATGGCGAGATGCTGAAGGGCGAGACCTCGTTCGAGGAGTTCAGCAAGCACATCGATCCGCTGCTGAAGAGCTGATCACGCGCCCGCGAATCTGACGTCGTTGTGCCCGCGTTCGAGTCGCGGCACGATAATTGTGGATGATTTGCGATCACGGCATGCGGCCGTCGCATAATTTGGTTGTTGAAAACCTGATTCGCACGATGCGAATCTTCGAGGACATGCAGGGGCCATACAACCCCTGTAAATCCCTTGGGAAAAGCTTGGTCAAGCGGTTGCCCTGACGCACTCGCATCGCCATTGTCGCCGCTCATGAGAGCTGCACGCAGCTATTCACCCCAGACACCGACATTGCCATCCATGGTATTGTCACGGCAGGGAGATTCGCGCCCGGCCAAACGAGATTTGTGTACATGAAGCTCACGCGCCTCCGCCTGCACGGTTTCAAGTCGTTCGTTGAACCCACCGATTTCATGATCGAGCCGGGCCTGACCGGCGTCGTCGGACCGAACGGCTGCGGCAAATCCAATCTGGTCGAAGCGCTGCGCTGGGCGATGGGCGAGACCTCGCACAAGTCGCTGCGCGCCGCCGACATGGATGCGGTGATCTTCGCCGGTTCCGGCAACCGCCCGGCGCGCAACCACGCCGAAGTCGTGATGACGATCGACAATTCCGATCGCTCGGCGCCGGCCGCGATGAACGACAGCCAGCTGCTCGAAATCTCCCGCCGCATCGAGCGCGAGGCCGGCTCGGTCTACCGCATCAACGGTCGCGACGTGCGCGCCCGCGACGTCCAGATCCTGTTCGCCGACGCCGCTACCGGCGCGCGTTCGCCGGCCCTGGTCCACCAGGGCAAGATCGGCGAGATCATTCAGGCCAAGCCCGAGCAGCGCCGCCGCGTGCTGGAAGACGCCGCCGGCGTCGCCGGACTGCATGCCCGCCGCCACGAGGCGGAACTGCGGCTGAAGGCGGCCGAAACCAACCTCACCCGTGTCGAGGACGTGATCGGCCAGCTCAGCGGCCAGATGGAAGGCCTGAAGAAGCAGGCCCGTCAGGCGATTCGCTACCGCGAGGTCGCCGCCAAGGTGCGCAAATCCGAGGCCATGCTGTTCCATCTGCGCTGGATCGGGGCCAATGCCGACGTCAACGACGCCGCGCGGACCCATGATCTCGCCGTGCGCGAGATGGCCGAGCGCACCCAGCATCAAGCGGAAGCCGCGCGCATCCAGGCGATCCGCGCCACCGAACTGCCGGCGCTGCGCGACGCCGAGGCGCGCGCCGCCGCCGGCCTGCAGCGCCTGACCAATGCGCGCGAGATGCTCGACCGTGAGGAGCAGCGCGCCAAGGAACGCGTCGGCGAGCTCGATCGCCGCCTCACGCAGTTCGCCCAGGACATCGCGCGCGAACAGCAGCAGACCTCCGATGCCGACATCGCGTTGCAGCGGCTCGACACCGAAGACGCCGAGCTGAAGGAAGAGATCAAGTCGCGGGTCGAGAAGCGCTCCGGCGTCGACGAGCGCGTATCGGAGGCCGAGGAGATCCTGGCCGCGACCGAGCGCCAGTTCTCCGAGCTGACCACGCAGCTCGCCGACCTGACCGCCAAGCGCAACCAGCTCGAAGCCGGCGTGCGCACGCATCGCGATCGGCTGGCCCGGCTCGATCAGGAGATCGCCAACGTCCAGGCCGAAGAAACCAAGCTCGCGCAGGAGACCGGCAATCTCGGCGACATCGACGCGCTCGCCGCCGCTATGGAGATGGCGCAGCAGACGCTCGCCGAATCCGAGGCGGCTGTGCAGGAGAGCGAGGCGCATCACGCCGCCGCACGGCAGACGCTGGAATCCTCCCGCAATCCGCTCGCTGAAGCCGATAAGCGCGTGCAGCGGCTCGAGACCGAAGCCCGCACCATCTCCAAGCTCGTCACCAGCGAGACCAAGAATCTGTGGCCGCCGATCATCGACGGCATCACGGTCGCCAAGGGCTACGAAAAGGCGATCGGCGCCGTGCTCGGCGACGACCTCGACGCGCCGGTGGATTCCTCCGCCCCGATGCGCTGGACCAATGTCGGTGAAGCCGCGGGCGATCCTGCGCTACCGGATGGCGTTGAGCGGCTGGCCGATCACGTCCAGGCGCCGCCGGAACTGGCGCGCCGTCTGGCCCAGATCGGCGTGGTGGCCAAGGAACGCGGCGCGGCGCTGGTGTCGCAGCTGAAGACCGGCCAGCGGCTGGTGTCGCTCGAAGGCGACGTCTGGCGCTGGGACGGCTTTGTCGCCGACGCCCACGCCCCGACCGGTGCGGCACGCCGCCTCGCCGAACGCGCCCGCCTGGTAGATATCGAGCATGAGCTTGAACAGGCCCGCATCGATGCCGCCGCCAAACGCCAGGCGCTGGAGACGGCTGAAGAAGAATTGCGCTCGGCGTCCGCCGCCGAGGGTGCCTCGCGCGAAGCCGTGCGCGCCGCCCGCCGCGAGACCGATGCCGCGCGTGAGCGCCATGCCACGACCGAACGCGAGATCAACCGCCACTCTGCGCGCAAATCGGCGCTGACCGAGGCACACAGCCGCGTCGCCGCCGACCGCGCCGAGGCCGAAGCCGCCCATGAGAGCGCAGTTGCCGCGCTGTCCGAGTTGCCGCCGGGCGTCGAGACCGAAGCCCAGCTCGCCGCGGTTCGCGCCGAGATCGACAACCAGCGCCGTGCCGCGGCACAAGTCCGCGCCGAGGCGCAGGCGCTCGCCCGCGAGGCCGAACTCGCCGACCGCCGCGTGCAGGCCATCGTTGCCGAACGCAACGAGTGGCAGAGCCGCAAGACCAGCGCCGCCTCGCAGGTCGGCACCATCGAAGAGCGCATCGCCGAGGTGTCGGCCGAGCGCGAGGAACTGGCCAATGCGCCGGAAGTGTTCGCCGAGAAGCGCAGCGCGCTGATCACGGAGATCGAGCACGCCGAGGGCGATCGCCGGATCGCCGCCGATGCGCTGGCGACGGCGGAAGCCGCGATGGCGGAAACCGATCGCCTCGCCAAGACCTCGCTCGAAGCGCTCTCCTCCTCCCGCGAAGCCACCGCGCGCGCCGAAGAGCGCATGGAAGGCACCCGCCGCCGCCTCGCCGACATCGAGCGCGAAATCCACGACATGCTCGAGGTCGAACCGAGCGCGGTCGTCGGCATGGCCGAGATCGAGCCCGGCGCGGAGCTGCCGCCGGTCGCGCAAGTTGAAGAAGAACTCGAAAAGCTGCGCCGCGACCGCGAGCGCCTGGGCGCAGTCAATCTGCGCGCCGAGGAAGAACTCAAGGAAGTCGAGACCCAGCACACCGCGCTGACCACCGAACGCGACGACCTGGTCGAGGCGATCAAGCGGCTGCGGCAGGGCATCCAGAGTCTCAACCGCGAAGCGCGCGAGCGTCTGCTGACCTCGTTCGAGACCGTCAACAACCACTTCAAGCGGCTGTTCACCGAGCTGTTCGGCGGCGGCGAAGCGGCGCTGCATCTGATCGAGAGCGACGATCCGCTCGAGGCCGGCCTCGAGATCATCGCCAAGCCGCCCGGCAAGAAGCCGCAGACGCTGTCGCTGCTGTCCGGCGGCGAGCAGGCGCTGACGGCGCTCGCGCTGATCTTCGCGGTGTTCCTGACCAACCCGTCGCCGATCTGCGTGCTGGACGAAGTCGACGCGCCGCTCGACGACCACAACGTCGAACGGTTCTGCACCCTGCTGAACGAGATGACGGCGTCGACCGAAACCCGCTTTATCATCATCACGCACAATCCGATCACGATGGCGCGGATGAACCGGCTGTTCGGCGTCACCATGGCCGAGCGCGGCGTGTCCCAGCTGGTGTCGGTCGACCTGCAGGGCGCGGTCGATATCCTCGACCAGAACGTGGCGTAACGCACTCAGGCGTCATCCTGAGGAGCCGCGCATTCGCGCGGCGTCTCGAAGGATGGGCCACGACTCGTGATTGTCATCCTTCGAGGCTCGCAAGCGCTCGCACCTCAGGATGACGGCGAACCATGACTTCACCCGACCTCCCCGCCGAACTCAGGACGGCCCTCAACGCTAGGCTCGAAGGCCTGTCGCGCAGCGATGCCGCCGGCCGCGCCGCCGTGATCTCGCAGACCTATCGCGAGGGCGGCGGCTCCGGGACGATCCGGACCGAAACCGATGCGCTGGCCTACGCGCTGGCGCGGATGCCGGCGACCTATGCCGCCGTGGTAGCGAGCCTCAATGCGCTGACGGAGATCCGGCCGGACTTCGCGCCGGCGAGCCTGCTCGATGTCGGTGCCGGCCCCGGGACCGCGACCTGGGCGGCCGCGGAGACGTTCACATCGCTAAACGGCTTCACCCTGCTCGACGCCAATGGCGCGTTACGAACGCTCGCCGAGGGGCTGTTTCACGGCAGCATTCGTCTGCGCGACATCAACTATGAACTCGGCCAGGCCCGCGCCTTGCTGGACAAGGCCGATCCGGCCGACCTCGTCGTCGCCAGCTACATGATCGGCGAGCTCGGCGAAACCGAGCGCGCGGCACTGGCCGATACGCTGTGGTCCAAAACCGGCGATACTTTATTGGTCGTCGAACCCGGCACGCCCGCGGGCTATGCGCGGATCATCGCACTCCGCGCCCGATTGATCGCCGCCGGCGCGCATGTCATAGCCCCCTGCCCGCATGACGGCGGCTGCCCGCTGGTCGCGCCCGACTGGTGCCATTTCTCGCAGCGCCTGCAACGCTCGCGCGCGCACAAGCAGGTCAAGGGCGCCGATGCCCCGTTCGAGGACGAGCGCTTCGCCTATGTCGTGCTGAGCCGCGCGCGCGTTGAGAACCGGCCATCGCGCGTGCTGGCGCAGCCCGATGTCGGCAAGGTCGAGGTTGCGGCCAAGCTCTGTACGCCCGAGGGCGTCGTCGTCGCCCGAGTACCCCGCCGTGCCAAGGCTGATTACGCCAGCGCCCGGCGTTGGCGCTGGGGCGATGCAGTTTAGCTGCTTGCGTCGTCCCGGCGAAGGCCGGGACCCATACGCCGCGGCCCGCGGAAGGGGCACAAGCGGCGTCGGCTTTGCTTCATCATCAAGATTGGTGGTTATGGGTCCCGGCTTTCGCCGGGATGACGAATGTTGAACCAATCTTGGTTCTGTTCCGACCAACGATTGCCCACCTTTTCGCGGCGGGCTGCCCTGCGCCCCAATCTTGGGCTACGGTGCCGCCGTCTCGTCCATCAGGAGCTGCCTTGTCATGTCGACCAGTTGGATCGTTATCGGCGTCATCGTCCTACTCGTGCTGTTTGCGTTCGGCGCCTACAACCGCCTCGTCGCGCTCGGCCAGCGGGTCAGCCAGGCCTTTGCCGACATCGATGTGCAGCTCAAGCAGCGCCACGACCTGGTCCCGAATCTGGTCGAGACGGTGAAGGGCTATGCGTCCCACGAGCGCGGCACGCTCGATGACGTGATCAAGGCACGTGGGGCTGCGATGTCGGCACAGGGGCCGGCCCAGGTCTCGGCGGCGGAGAACCAGCTCTCCGGCGCGCTCGGCCGGCTGATCGCACTGTCCGAGGCCTATCCGGACCTCAAGGCCAACGCCAATTTCCAGCAGCTCGCCTCGGAGCTTTCCGATCTCGAGAACAAGATCGCCGCCAGCCGCCGCTTCTTCAACAACGCGGTCCAGGAATACAACACCGGCATCCAGCAGATGCCGGCCGCGCTGTTCGCCGGCATGTTCGGCTTCACCCGCAAGGATTTCTTCGACCTCGGCGCCAGCCGCACAGAGGTCGAGGCGGCACCGAGCGTGAAGTTCTGAGGCGCAACGCGCGCCGGCGAGAGGCTGCTCCGTCATGGCCGCCTATGGTCTCTACACGCACATCGCATCGAACAAGTTTCGTTCGATGCTGTTGCTCGCCGGCCTGTTCCTGCTGATCTACGTGCTGGTCTATGCCGGCGCGCTGGTCGCGGAGGTGATGACCGATAGCGGCCGCACGGCCGATTACTATCTGACCCATGCCTCGCGCGACCTCGTCTCGGCCTTCCCATGGGCAACGATCGCGGCGGTGGCCTGGATCGTGATCGCCTATTTCTTCCACCAGAAGATGATCGACGCCGTTACCGGCGGCGAAAGCGTGACGCGGCAGCAGCAGCCGCGGCTCTACAATCTGCTGGAAAACCTCTGCATCTCGCGCGGCATCCCGATGCCGAAGCTGAAGGTGATGGACAGTCCGGCGCTGAACGCATTCGCGACCGGACTGAACCCGCGGCAATACGCCATCACCGTCACCACGGGTCTTCTGAGGGCACTGAACGACCAGGAGATCGAGGCCGTGCTTGGCCACGAGCTCA
Organism: Bradyrhizobium sp. 41S5; assembly: GCF_011516665.3. Taxonomy (NCBI): domain Bacteria; kingdom Pseudomonadati; phylum Pseudomonadota; class Alphaproteobacteria; order Hyphomicrobiales; family Nitrobacteraceae; genus Bradyrhizobium; species Bradyrhizobium sp. 41S5. The sequence goes on from NZ_CP083721.1 coordinate 6,539,527, forward strand.
CCCATATCAAGAACGGCGACGTGCAGCTGATGGTGGTCGCCGTGATCATCGCCGGCGTGGTCGGCTTCTTCGGCGAACTGTTCTTCCGCCTGTTCACAAATCTGTCGTGGAGCGGCGGTGGTGGCGGCTGGTCGTCCTCGTCATCCTCCCGATCGTCGTCATCCTCGTCGGACCGCGACAGCAAGGGCTCGGGCGGCGGCGCGATCGTCGTGATCATCATCGCGGTCGCGCTGATCGTACTCGCATGGCTGCTGTCGCAGGTGGTCAAGCTCGCGCTGTCGCGGTCGCGCGAATTCCTCGCCGATGCCGGATCGGTCGAGCTGACCAAGAATCCCGATGCGATGATCTCGGCACTGCGCAAGATCGAAAACCGCGGCGAGTTGCCGGGCGCCACATCGGCGGTGATGGAACTCTGCGTCGACAATCCGCGCGAGGGGTTTGCCGACCTGTTTGCCACCCATCCGTCGGTGAAGTCCCGGGTCGATGCCCTGGTGAAATATGCCGGCGGGCACGATCCCGGACCGCTGGCGCTGCCGGATGAGACATCGGACGCTACGGAAACGCAGGACCAGCCGTCGGTGTCGGGCGATCCGCTTCCGCCTGTCACCCATGGCCCATGGGGCGACACGCCGCCTGCACAACCGAACAATCCGCCGCCGCTGCCCGGCACCAGCCCCGCACAGGGACCATTGGGACCGCTGGATCCTCTGCAGGGCCCGCTTCAAGGCCCGCTTCAAGGCCCTTGGGGCCGCCACCGCTGATCGTGCCCTAGACCACTCAGTCCATTAAGGAAATCCCCACCAAGCCGGCCATGGGCACCTTAAGGAATTGAATTCTCCCTCGATTCTGCCATGTTCGCGCCCAAAGCAGTATGGGGACTTGCCGATCGCCGTCGCGGTCGGGAGCGCGCTTTAAGGGACTTCCATGGCAAAGCCGGTTGTGATCGTGGTGGGCGCGGACAAAGGCGGGGTCGGCAAGACCACCGTCTCGCGGACGCTCCTGGACTATTTCAGTGCCAACAACGTGCAGACCCGGGCGTTCGACACCGAGTCGCCGCGCGGCACGCTGAAGCGCTTCCACCCCGACATCACCGAGATCGTCGACATGACGACGACCGCGGACCAGATGAAGATCTTCGATACACTGAACGCCGGTTCCTCGGTCACCGTGATCGACGTCCGCGCCGGCCTGCTGTCGCCCGCGCTGGCCTCGCTGCGCGACATCGGCTTCCTCGACGCCGCGCGCTCCGGCCAGATCACCTTCGCCGTGTTCCACATCCTCGGCCCCTCGATCGCCTCGCTGGACGAGATCGCGGAGACCGCCAACTTCATGGGCGGCGCGAAGTACTTCCTGGTGAAGAACTTCATCAACGACACCCAGTTCTTCCAGTGGGACCAGGCGACCTACAATTCCTACTTCCACCGCATCAAGGATGCCGTGGACCTCACCATCCCGAAGCTCAACGAAATGGCCTACGAGCAGGTCGAGGTCTCCTCCGTTCCGTTCCTGAAATTCGTTGCCAACAAGGGCATCAACGACGACGCCGCCAACTACTCCTTCGTGCTGCGCGGCTATGTCCGGCATTGGCTCGCCAATGTCTGGAGCGAGTACGACCGGATCAAGCTGACCGACCTGGTCGGCGCCAAGTCGGCCAAGGGCGAAAAATAGTCGCGCACAAGAGCAGCGAAAAAATCGTGCTGGGGGGCGGCGATGGGGCTGGATTAGGCGAAAATTTGGCCTGATATAGCGGGCGATGTCGTCCACGCCCGTTTACATCATCTGCTCGCCCCGCCCGCAGGTCGGCAAGACGCTGATCGCGCGGCTGCTCGGCGAATTCCTGCTGCTCAAGAACGGCGACGTCGTCTGCTACGACATCAATCTGAAGGAGCCGTCGCTGCTCGACTATCTGCCGCGGATCACGGAAACCGCCGACGTGATCGACACCTACGGCAAGATGCAACTGATGGACCGCGTCATCGTCAATGACGGCATCGCCAAGGTGATCGACCTCGGCTACCACGCCTTCGACGAATTCTTCAAAATGGTCGACCAGATCGGGCTGATGAAGGAGGCACTGCGCCGCCACGTCTCGCCCGTGATCCTGTATGTGGCCGATACCGACCGCGCCTCGGTGCACGGCTACCAGACGCTGCAGCGCATGATCCCACCGAACGCGCTCGTCGTGATCGACAACGAGTTCGTGGTGCGCGGCGAGCTGCCGTCCGTCATGGCCGGCAGCCGGGTGCTGCGCTTCCGCGCGCTGCCGGTGTTCCTGAAGACCTATATCGACCGGCTGACCTTCTCCTTCACCGGCTATCTGCGCCAGGAGAGGGACTCATCGACCGAGCTGCATCAGTGGATCCGGCGGAATTACACCACGTTCCGCGATCTCGAGCTGAGCATGCTGCTGCAACGGGGATGACTGTCGTCCCGGCCAAGCGAAGCGCGAGCCGGGACGACGTGTGGAGAGAGTGCCGCTAAAGCGCGATGAGATTAGGTTGAATCGTCATCGCGCAATAGCTCTTTGTTTGAGCATGATCTTCTCGGAAAACCGCTTCGCACTTTTCCGGATCATGCTTTAATGCCCTTCGAACGCCATCAACGTGCGCACCGGAACGTCCATCGCGCGCAGCTTGGCGGCGCCGCCGAGATCGGGCAGGTCGATGATGAAGCAGGCGGCGACCACATTGGCGCCGATCTGGCGCAGCAGCTTCACCGCGCCCTCCGCGGTGCCGCCGGTCGCAATCAGATCGTCGACCAGGATCACGCGCTCGCCGGGCTGCACGGCGTCGGCATGCATCTCCATCTCGTCGATGCCGTACTCCAGCGAGTAGGCGATCCGCACCGTGGTGTGCGGCAGCTTGCCCTTCTTGCGGATCGGCACGAAGCCGGCCGAGAGCTGATGCGCCACCGCGCCGCCGAGGATGAAGCCGCGGGCCTCGATGCCCGCGACCTTGTCGACCTTCGCCCCCGCCCAGGGATGCACCAGCTCATCGACCGCGCGGCGGAAGGCCCGGGCATCCGCGAGCAGGGTCGTGATGTCGCGAAACAGGATGCCCTTCTTCGGGTAGTCCGGGATGGTGCGAACGGTCGCCTTGATGTCGTGGTCGAAGGTCATTGGTCTCGCAATCCTCAATTGGCCGGCAGATTAAGCCGGAATGCATTCTCGACAATGCGCAGGCCCACCTCGTTGCCGAGCGACATCAGCGATTCCGGATGGAATTGCACGCCCCCGACCGGCAGGGTCTTGTGCTCGATCACCATCGCAACGCCGTCTTCGGTGGTCGCGGTCACCGCCAGCACCTCGGGCACGCTGTCGCGCTCGACATAGAGCGAATGATAGCGGCCGATCACGATCTCATTCGGCAAATTGTGCATCAGCCTGCCGCCGCGGACCTGGACGCGCGAGGGCCGGCCGTGCGCGGGTTGGCCGAGCTGGCCGAGCTGGCCGCCGAAATATTCGCCGATCGCCTGCACGCCGAGGCAGACGCCGAAGATCGGCAGCTTCTTCTCCAGAGCGGTGTCGATGATTTTCGCGATGCCGAAATCCTCCGGGCGACCCGGCCCGGGCGACAGCACCAGCAAGTCCCAGCCACGCTGCTTCAGCATGTCCTGGGCATGGATATGCCTGACCACGGTGACGTTGGCGCCGACCTGGCGGAAATAGTCGGCCAGCATATGCACGAAGCTGTCGTCGTGATCGATCAGCAGCACGTCCTTGCCGGAGCCGGTGGCATCGGGCGCGAAATCCGACAGCGGCTTCGGCGGATCGCCGCGCAACGCCTGGAACAGCGCCGCGGCCTTGACCTGGCACTCACGATCCTCCGCAGCCGGATCGGAATCGAACAGGCAGGTCGCGCCGACGCGCACCTCGGCGAGGCCGTCCTTCATGCGGATGGTGCGGATGGTGAGGCCGGTGTTGATGCTGCCGTCGAAATTCACGCAGCCGATCGCGCCGGCGTACCAGCGCCGCGGCGACCGCTCGTGATCCTCGACGAACTGCATCGCCCACAGTTTCGGCGCGCCGGTCACCGTCACCGCCCAGGCATGGGTCAGGAAGGCGTCGAGCGAATCGAAGCCCGGCCGCAGCATGCCCTCGACGTGGTCGACGGTGTGAAACAGCTTCGAGTAGGTCTCGATCTGCCGCCGCGCCAGCACCTTGATGGTGCCGGGCACGCAGACGCGCGCCTTGTCGTTGCGATCGACGTCGGTGCACATGTTGAGCTCGAACTCGTCCTTTTCCGAGTTCAGGAGCTTGCGGATCTGCTCGGCATCGCCGATCGAGTCCGAACCGCGCGCGATAGTACCGGAGATCGGGCAGGTCTCGACCCGGCGGCCGTCGGAGCGCACGAACATCTCGGGCGAGGCGGAGACCAGGAATTCGCCATCGCCGAGATTCATCAGCGCGCCATAGGGCGACGGATTGATGCGGCAGAGCCGCTGGAACACCTCCGCCGGCGAGCGCTCGCAAGGCTCGGCAAACAGCTGCCCGGGCACCGCCTCGAACAGGTCGCCGCGGGCGAACGCCGCGCGCGCCACTTCAACCGTCGCCTGGTATTCGCCCGGCGCGTGATCGGCAAAGCCCTGCCGCCCAGTCTTGGCGTAGAGGCTCGGCGCGGTTTCGTGCGGCTGGCCGGCGGTGGATTTGCCCTTCCACGTGAACTCGTAATTCAGCGCCACACCGCGGCCGGTGGCGCGGTCATAGGCCAATAGCCGGTCCGGCACGTAGAGCACGATGTCGCGCTGGTCGGCCTCGCGAGCGCGCTTCTGCACGAGATCCTCGATCTGGAACACGAGGTCGTAGGCGAAGGCGCCGAACAGGCCGAGCAGCGGATCGGCATTGGAGGTGAACGCCGCCACCATGTCGCGCACCAGCGACATCACGCTGGCGCGGCGGGTGCGCTGGTCTTCCTCGACCGGCGCGGCGCCGCGGATGATATGGCCGGCGAGCCGCGTGGCACTGCGCTCGGTGATCACGACGCAGGGCTCGCGCAGCACGTCGCCGAGGAAGGCGATCAGGACCTCTCCGCGCGGGTTCAGCGCCTGCAGCGCGAAATCGGTGCCCGAGGTTTCAAGCACCAGCGGCGGATCGGCAAAGCCGAGGTCAAAGCTCTCGTAGCGGCCCGGCACTGTCGTGCCCGAGGACAGCACCACGCCGCGGCGGCGGTCGAGCAGCGCGATCAGGTCGTCGAGGCGGTTGGCGCCGCCGGTGAACTGCTCGACCACGCGCGCCACCGCAAGGCCGCCATTGGTGAGGTATTCGCTCTTGGCCGGCAGGGAGAAGACTGTCCTGTTCATGTGATCCTCTTACGAGACTTGGGAAGAGAGCGCCACACAGGACAAAGGAAGGTACCGTCGCACTGCGATGGCGACCTTCGACGTTTTTGGGAAATGAAAACGCACCGGCCACCTATGAGAAGGTGGGCCACCAACGACGGGATGGACTGGCAACGGTGCTCATGGCCGCTACTCACCACCCGGCGCGGGCCGTGTCAAGGGATGGCCTGACACGCCTGCCCCAATCCTGGACGCCCGCTTGGACGGCATTTTCGGGGTTTGAAGCGACCGGAATCCGCGTAGGATTTGTCGAAATGGCGGCCGGTCAGCCGCCCAAAAGACAGGCAGATGGCGGAGACGCAGATGGCGATTTTGGGTCTCGGATATGCCGGCTTCGGCTCCGACGCGCTCGACGACTGGCGGCAATTCGGCACCGGTCTGGTCGGGCTGCAGGCGATCGAGCGCGGCAATTCGCTGCTCGCCTTCCGGATGGACGACCGCAAGCAGCGCATTGTGATCGACCGCGCCCAGGGCGAAGGGACAAGGTTCTTCGGCTGGGAGGTCGCGGATGCCGCAGCCCTCGACGCGCTGGCGGCGCGGCTGGAGCATGCCGGCGTTGCCGTGACCGCCGAGCCGCAGGCGCTTGCCGATGCGCGGCGGGTGCACGGCCTGATCTCGTTCCGGGATCCCGGCGGCAACCGTCTGGAGGCGTTTCACGGCGCCGAGATCGACGACACGCCGTTCAAGCCGGGACGATCCATTTCCGGTTTCCGCACCGGGCCGCTCGGCCTCGGCCACGCCGTGCTGACCGTCGAGAACATTGCGCCGGTGATGAGCTTCTATGTCGATGTGCTCGGCTTCGGCCTCAGCGACTACATCGAAAAACCGTTCCGCGCCTATTTCTTTCACGTCAATGCGCGCCATCATTCGCTGGCGCTGATCGAGACCGGCAGCAACGGCATGCATCATCTGATGGTGGAATTGTTCTCGCTCGACGATGTCGGTCAGGCCTACGACATCGCGATGAAGGAAGACCGGGTCAACGTCACGCTCGGCCGTCACACCAACGACCTGATGACGTCGTTCTACGCCAAGTCGCCGTCAGCCTTCATGGTCGAGTGCGGCTGGGGCGGCCGCGAGATCGACCCGGCGAACTGGACGCCATTCGAGATGCATGATGGCCCGAGCCTGTGGGGCCACGAGCGCGTCTGGCTGTCGCCGGAGGACCGCGCCGTCGCGCGCGAGATGCGGATGCGCGCCGCCGCCGAGGGCAAGCGCGCCCCGGTGCAGGTGCTGGAAGGCAATTTCAAGCTGATGTCGGGCACCTGTCCGTGGTGGGACGGGGTGAAGGCGGAGAGCTAAACCTCTCGCCGTCGTCCCTGCGAAAGCAGGGACCCATAACCACGGGCGCAGTTGCTTGGCGAGATGACTGCCAGTGTGTCCATTGCCAGAGCCGCGGCGTATGGGTCCCAGCTTTCGCCGGGACGACGCCGGTGTTTGCAAACGTACTACCCCAGATGCTTCCTGAAGAACTCCGTCGCCCGGTCCCAGGCCAGTTCGGCGCACTGCCGGTCGTGCACCGACAGGCGCTGCTCGTTGCCGAAGCCGTGCTCGGCGTCATAGCGGTACAGCTCCAGCGATTTGCCGGCGGCCTTCATCGCCTTCTCGAAACCATCGACCAGTGCCGGCGTGCACCAGTCGTCCTTGGTGGCAAAATGGCCCTGCAGCGGAATTCTCACGTCGGCCGGCTTGGCCGCCTGCTCCGGCGGAATGCCGTAGAACACCACACCGGCGGTCAGCTCCGGGATCTTGGTGGCGCCGATAATGGTCACCGCGCCGCCGAGGCAGAATCCGGTCAGGCCGACCTTGGCGCCGTTCTTGCCGAGATATTGCGCGGCGCCGCGCACTGTCTGCGTGGTGGCGTCCATGAAGTCGAGCGAGTTCATCTCTTTGCCGGCCGCGTCCGTGTCGTGATACGGCACCACCTTGCCCTTGTAGAGGTCGGGCGCCAGCGCATCGAAACCGGCCCGCGCGAAGCGGTCGCACATTCCCTTGATCTGGTCCTGCAGCCCCCACCATTCCTGGATCACGACGACCCCAGGCGCGTTGCCGCGCGCGGCGTTGGCGAGATAGCCTGACGCTTCCTTGCCGTCCGGACGCTTGAAGTTGATGCTGGTACCCATGAGTTCCTCCGCAATGTTTGCCGGCCGATTGGCCGGCATTTTGTCCGCACTACAGCCAGGAAGCAATCAATTAGCCGTCATTGCGGGCCAACGGCTCGCAATGATGGGAGCAAACAAAAAAGCCCCCGAAGGGGCTTTTTCAAACGCGCGCTACCATGCCCGAGGTCAGTGAGCGTCGGCCCAGACCTTGCGCTTGGTGAAGTACATCAGGATGGCGAAGATCACCAGGAAGAAGAACACCTGCATGCCGATCCGCTTGCGCTCTTCCATGTGCGGCTCGGCGGCCCACATCAGGAACGTGGTGACATCGTGCGCGTATTGCTTGACCGTCGCCGGCGAACCGTCGTCGAAGGTCACCTGACCGTCGGACAGCGGCTTCGGCATCTTGATGGCGTGGCCGGGGAAGTACTTGTTGTAGTACGAGCCTTCCGGGATTGTCACGCCGGCCGGGACCTTGTCCTCGAAGCCCTGCAGGATGGCGTCGACGTAGTCGGGGCCCTGCTCCTGGTACTGGGTGAAGAAGTCGATCGCGAATTGCGGGAAGCCGCGCTTGTAGGACCGCGCCTTGGTGATCAGCGATAGATCGGGCGGCGCGGCGCCGCCATTGGCCGCGCGCGCGGCCTGCTCGTTCGGGAACGGGGACGGGAAGTAGTCCGCCGGGCGGCCCGGACGCTCGAACATCTCGCCCTGGTCGTTGGGGCCGTCCTTGATCTTGTACTCGGACGCAAACGCAGCCGCCTGCGCCTCCGAATAGCCGGGGCCGCCGGCATCGGCGAGATTGCGGAACGCGACATAGGACAGGCCGTGGCAGGCCGAGCAGACTTCCTTGTAGACCTTCAGGCCACGCTGCAGCGAGCCCCGGTCATACTTGCCGAACGGGCCGGAGAACGACCAGCTCTGGGCCGGCGGGGCGTCGCCGCCCTCCTCGGCCTTGGCGTTCTGGGTGCTGCCCGCGAACACGCCGCCAGCCACCACCAGCGCAAGCATGACGGAGGCTGCGGTCGCCACCCTGCCCTTGCTCTTCGCCAGCACGTCGTCGGCGATCGAGTTCGGCACCGGGCGCGGCGTCTCGATGCGGGCGAGCAGCGGCAGCACGATCAGGAAGTAGGCGAAGTAGCACACCGTCAGGATGCGGCCGGCGATCACATAGATGCCTTCCGGCGGCTGCGAGCCGAGATAGCCGAGCAGGATGCAGACCACCACGAAGATCCAGAAGAACTGCTTGGCCAGCGGACGATACTTCGACGAACGGGTCCGTGCGCTGTCGAGCCAGGGCAGGAAGCACAGGATGATGATCGCCGAGAACATCGCCACGACGCCGGCGAGCTTGTTCGGGATCGAGCGCAGGATCGCGTAGAACGGCAGGTAGTACCATTCAGGCACGATGTGCGCCGGGGTCACGCCGGGATTCGCCGGGATGTAGTTGTCGGCGTCGCCGAGGTAGTTCGGCATGTAGAAGATGAACCAGGCGAAGAAGATCAGGAAGCATGACACACCGAACGCGTCCTTGATCGTCGCATAGGGCGTGAACGGAACGGTATCCTTCTCGGTCTTGGCCTCGACGCCGGCCGGGTTGTTCTGCCCCGCGACATGCAGCGCCCAGACGTGCAGCACGACCACGCCGGCGATCACGAACGGCAGCAGGTAGTGCAGCGAGAAGAAGCGGTTCAGCGTCGGGTTGCCGACCGAATAGCCGCCCCACAGCAGGGTCACGATGCTCTCGCCGAAATACGGCACGGCCGAGAACAGATTGGTGATGACGGTGGCGCCCCAGAAGCTCATCTGGCCCCACGGCAGCACGTAGCCCATGAAGCCCGTCGCCATCATCAGCAGGTAGATGATGACGCCGAGGATCCACAGCACCTCGCGCGGCTCCTTGTACGACCCGTAATAGAGACCGCGGAACATGTGGATGTAGACGGCGAAGAAGAACATCGACGCGCCGCAGGCATGCATGTTGCGCAACAGCCAGCCGTAGTTGACGTCGCGGACGATCAGTTCGACTGACTTGAAGGCGAGATCGGCGTGCGGCGTGTAGTGCATCGCCAGGATCACGCCGGTCAGGATCTGCAGCGCCAGCATCAGCGAAAGGATGGCGCCGAAGGTCCACCAGTAGTTCAGGTTGCGCGGCGTCGGATAGGCCACGAACGAGGAGTGGACGAGGCCGAAGATCGGAAGGCGCCGTTCGATCCACTTCAAGGCGGGGTTGCTCGGTTGAAAATCAGATGGTCCGCTCATTGATGCGATCCTGAAGAAGAAAAACGACGCGATGGGTCCAAGGGGAAGCCGAAGTCCCGTGATGTCCGGGACTTAGCCGATCTGGATTTTGGTGTCGGTAAGGAAGGCGTAGGGCGGCACCGGCAGGTTGGCGGGCGCCGGCCCCTGGCGGATACGACCGGAGGAGTCGTACTGCGAGCCGTGGCAGGGGCAGAAGAAGCCGTCGTAATTGCCCTCATGGGCGATCGGGATACAGCCGAGATGGGTGCAGATGCCGATCACGACCAGCCACTGGTCGTGGCCTGCCTTGACGCGGGCCGAGTCGGGCTGCGGATCGGGCAGGCTCGAGAGCGCCACGCTCTGGGCCTCCTGGATCTGCTTCTTGGTGCGATGGCTGATGTAGATCGGCTTGCCGCGCCAGAAAACCTTGATGTCCTGGCCCTCGGCGATCGGCGTCAGATCGACCTGGATCGGCGCGCCGGCCGCGATCGTCGCGGCATCCGGGTTCATCTGGGCAACCAGCGGCCAGACGGTCGCGGCTGCGCCGACGACGGCGGCAGCTCCGGTTGCAACAAAAAGAAAATCACGGCGTGTCGGATGGTCCGCCGAAGACGCTGTCGTCACGATTCCTAGCCCTTTCTTTTCTGCAGCCGGTGGAACCGCCCCGGAGACGCAGAACGCGCCCCAAGAAAGGCTGCCGGCGCCCGCGGCCCCCGCGGCGGCAGAAAACCACTATTCCCCACCCCAAATGGCGGAACAGCAGTCCAGAATCGTTCTATTGGCACCCTTGCCGGACGAGCGCAAGCCCGCTATCGGCTCGCACACGTGCAATGCACGAAATCCGCGCCGAGCGATGTTTTATTGAGACAATTTCATCCGGATTTCACAGGTCGCCCGCACCATGCAGATCGCGCTGTTCCAGCCCGACATCCCCCAGAATACAGGGACGATTCTGCGCCTTTGCGCCTGCCTGGACGTGGCAGCCCATATCATCGAACCAGCAGGGTTCGACACCTCGGACCGGAATTTCCGCCGGGCGGGTATGGACTATCTCGACCATGTGCGGTTGAAGCGTCACGACTCATGGTCGAAATTCGAGGAATGGCGGGCCGAGGCCGGATGCCGGCTGGTCCTGTTCACGACCAAGGCGGCGAAATCCTATCTTGATTTCGCGTATTCGGCCTCCGATGTCCTGCTGTTCGGACGCGAAACGGCAGGGGTGACCGAGGCCGTGGTGGCCGCCGCGGATGCGCGGCTGCTGATTCCGATCAAGCCTTCCCTGCGCTCGCTCAATGTGGCGGTCACCGTGGCCATGGCAGTCGGAGAAGCGCAGCGGCAGACGGGTTCAGGACTCGCCGGTTCGGGACTTGCCGGCTCAGGGACTGCCGGTTCGGTAACTTAAGGGATATTTGGTGAGCTACGCGGTCAAGGAGATCTTTCTCACCCTGCAGGGCGAAGGCGCCCATGCGGGCCGGGCCTCCGTGTTCTGCCGCTTCGCCGGCTGCAACCTCTGGAGCGGCCGCGAGCAGGACCGCGCCGGCTCAGTCTGCCGGTTCTGCGACACCGATTTCGTCGGCACCGACGGCACGCTCGGCGGCCGCTATGCCGACGCGGCCGAGCTCGCCGGCACCATCGCCGCGCAATGGACCGGGGGCGAAGCCGACCGCTACGTGGTGCTGACCGGCGGCGAGCCGCTGCTGCAGGTCGATAAAGCTCTGATCGAGGCCCTGCACGGCCACGGCTTTGCGATCGCGATCGAGACCAACGGCACCATCGCCCCACCCGACGGGCTCGATTGGGTCTGCGTCAGCCCCAAGGCCGCCTCCGAGCTCGTGGTGCGCAAGGGGCACGAGCTCAAGCTGGTCTATCCGCAGCCGGAGAACGCGCCGGAGGACTTCGCGGGACTCTCCTTCGAGCGCTTCTCGCTGCAGCCGATGGACGGCCCCGACGTGATCGAAAATACCGAGCGGGCGATCGAATACTGCCTTAAGCACCCGCAATGGCGCCTCAGCGTGCAGACGCACAAGACGCTCGGCATTAGGTGAACTCTACTTTGTCAGAACTGGATTGTTGAACGAGATGTGGGAATTGACGAAAGCGTTTCGGTTCGAGGCTGCGCATGCGCTATCCGGAACGACCTTTGGCACCGCCAGCGAGGAGATCCACGGTCACTCGTTTCGAGCCGAGGTTACCGTCCGCGGCACGCCCGATCCGAAAACCGGGATGGTGGTCGATCTCGGCCTGCTCGAACGCGCCATGGCCGAGGTGCAGAAGACGCTCGACCACAAGTTCCTCAACAAGATCGAGGCGATCGGCGTGCCGACGCTGGAGAATCTTTCACGCTTCATCTGGGAGCGGCTGCAACACGCGGGCAAGCTGACCCGCGTCACCGTCCATCGCGACAGCTGCAACGAGAGCTGTACCTATTTCGGCCCGCAAGGTTAGCCATGCTGCCAACAGACCCCGCCATCATCGAGGACCGCAAGGCGCGTGCACGCGGCTGGTTCGAGGCGCTGCGCAACGACATCTGCGCGGCCTTCGAGAAGCTCGAGGACGATGCCCCCGCAGCGCTCTATCCCGGCGCTGCCGGCCGGTTCGTGCGCACCCCCTGGGATCGCACCGACCACACCGGCAAGCCCGGCGGCGGCGGCGTGATGTCGATCATGAAGGGCCGGCTGTTCGAGAAGGTCGGCGTGCACTGCTCGACCGTGCATGGCGAGTTCGCCCCCGAATTCCGCGCGCAGATTCCCGGTGCCGCCGACGATCCGAGGTTCTGGGCCTCCGGCATTTCGCTTATCGCGCATTTGCGCAATCCGAACGTGCCCGCCGTACACATGAACACCCGCTTCGTCGTCACCACCAAGGCCTGGTTCGGCGGCGGCGCCGATTTGACGCCGGTGCTGAACCGGCGACGCACCCAGGAAGACCCCGATACGGTCGCCTTCCATGCCGCGATGAAGGAGGCCTGCAGCGGTCCGAACGGCGTCGCCGACTACGACAAGTACAAGAAATGGTGCGACGACTATTTCTATCTGCCACACCGCAAGGAAGCCCGCGGCATCGGCGGCATCTTCTATGACTGGCATGACAGCGGCGACTGGGAGGCCGACCTCGCCTTCACCCAGGACGTCGGGCGCAGCTTCCTGAAAATCTATCCCGACCTGGTGCGGCGCAATTTCGAGACCGCCTGGAGCGCGGAAGATCGCGACGAGCAGCTGATCCGCCGCGGGCGCTATGTCGAGTTCAACCTGCTCTATGATCGCGGCACCATCTTCGGCCTGAAGACCGGCGGCAATGTCGATTCGATCCTGTCGTCGCTGCCGCCGGAGGTGAAATGGCCGTAATGAACCTGCCGCGCGCGATGCTGATCGACATGGATGACACCATCCTGTCGGCCTATGGACGCCCGGAGATCGCCTGGAACACGATCGCCACCGAATTCGCCGCGGAGCTGGCGCCCCTGCCCCCGGATCAGGTTGCAACCGCGCTGCTGGCCTCTGCACGGCAATTCTGGTCGACGGCCGAGCCGATCTGGCGGATCAAGCTCGGCGAGGCGCGGCGGCTCACCGTGAAGGGCGGCTTCGCTCAGCTTGCGGCGGCCGGCCACCGTGCACTGCCGGACGATCTCGCGGACCGCATCGCCGATCGCTTCACCGCCTATCGCGAGGAGGAGATGTTCATCTTCCCCGGCGCGCATGAGGCGATCGATGCGTTCAAGGCGCTCGGCATCAAGCTCGCGCTGGTCACCAACGGTGCCGCCGACATGCAGCGCGCCAAGGTCGAGCGCTTCGCGCTCGGCCATCGCTTCGATCACATCCAGATCGAGGGCGAGCACGGCTTCGGCAAGCCCGAGGAGCGCGCCTATCTGCACGCGATGGAGGCGCTCGGTGTCTCCGCATCTGATACCTGGATGATCGGCGACAATCTGGAGTGGGAAGTCGTGGCGCCGCAGCGGCTTGGCATCTACGCGATCTGGATGGACGTACATGGCGCAGGGTTGCCGCCGGGATCGACGATCAAGCCCGACCGCATCATCCGCTCGCTGACCGAACTGGTTCCCGCCGCGCGCAAATAACGCAGCCTCTGTTTTCACAGCAAAATCCACCGCGCAGAACGTCGGCCGTGATCGGACTGTCATCACCGGCCGCTAACTTGCCGTCCGCGTCATCCAGCGCGGAGGGAAAATCATGGAACTGAAACCAGGCGATGTCGTCATGCTGAAATCCGGCGGCCATCCGATCACGGTGGTCGAAGTCGACGAGGACAAGGTCGAGTGCCTGTGGATGGGCACGGACGGCGATCTGTTTCGCGAAACCCTGCCGCTCGTCGCACTCGAATCGACCGAGATCGATCCGGAAGATGACGAGGAAGACGACGACGAAGAGGAAGAGGACGACGAAGACGAGAACGACGACGGCGACCGCAAGAAGAAGCATAAGGCGGCGTGAGATCTGTTGGCGCGATGCTGCCTGGCACATGCCGGCGGCATCGTCTCCACACCAAGTTCAATCGTCGTTCAGCCAATCGTCCCCGTGCCGCCGATGATCACGGCGGCATCGAGATGCCGGCACGAAAATCCGGCGAAAAAATCTAGAGCCGATGGTCGCGGGTGAAACGGGCCACGGTCTGGTCGGCGATGCCAGACAGCACCTGCGGATCCAGCGGGAAATCCGCGGCAAGCCAGGCATCCTCGGCCAGGGTCAGGACATGCCCCAGCGCAGGTCCTTCGGCAATCCCGCGCGCGATGAAATCCGACGCCCGCAAGGGAAAGTGAGGCGCGCGCCAGCGTTGCGGCAGCGTGGCGAGCGCGCGCCACTGCACGACGTCGCGGTCCGCGCCGGTTCGCGCCCAAGCGATCAGCAGCCGGTCGCGATACGGCTCCTCGTCGAGCCGGTAGAGCCTGCGCTTGGCACGCGCCTCGTCCATGCCGGGCAGGCGCCACCAGCGGTGACCCATCGAATCGAGCGCCTTGGCTTCGGCGTTGGAGAGCCGCAGCCGGCTCGCGATCCGCCGCGCGTCCTCGGTCACGGCAACCGTCAGCGCGGCGAGCCGGCGCGTCGCGCTCGGCGCAAGCCCCAACAGCTGCTCGATCTCGATCATCGCCGCGAACGGCCCGGTATAGGCGACGCCGCCGAACAGCGGCAGCAGCAATCCGCCGTCGCCCATCGCGACCACCGCGCTTGCGGCACCGTTCGCGACCACGAGCTTGAGCATCTCCATCCGGATGCGCTCGGCCGAGAGGCCGGCAATCCCGGCGCGACCGCTGATACAGGCGAGATAGCCGGCGCGATCGACCTCGCCTGCGCCATAGGCGGCGTGGAAGCGGAAGAAGCGCAGGATGCGCAGATAATCCTCGGCAATCCGCTGCGCGGGATCGCCGATGAAGCGCACCCGCTTTGCTTCGATGTCGGCGAGACCGCCGACGTGATCATGCACGACGCCTGAAGCGTCGACCGACAGGCCGTTGATGGTGAAGTCGCGCCGCTCGGCGTCGCGCACCCAGTCGCGCCCGAACGCCACCTTGGCCTTGCGGCCATAGGTCTCGGTGTCCTCGCGCAGCGTCGTCACCTCGAAGGGATGGCCGTCGACGACCAGGGTCACCGTGCCGTGCTCGATCCCGGTCGGCACGCTCTTGATGGCCGCCCGCTTGGCGCGGCGGATCACCTCCTCCGGCAATGCCGTGGTGGCGATGTCGATGTCGGCGAGCGGAATCCGCATCAGCGCGTTGCGCACAGCGCCGCCGATCACCCGCGCTTCCTCGCCGTCGGCGTTGAGCAGGCCGAGCACGCGCGCCGCCGGCCCCCAGGCGAGCCATGGCGCGTCGGACAACAGGCGCACCTCGCTCATCTCTCAGCTCCCGGCACCAGCCTGCCGTTCTCGATATGGGCGGGAACGTAGGTCGAGTTCGGCGGCGCGCCGGTCAATTCGGCGAGCAGCACGAAGCTCACGATGACCAGCACCAGCGCCGCCAGCGTCAGCTTCGCGATCATGTCGAGCGGCCAGGATGCCGGCAGCGTCACGCCGGACCGCGTCGCGATGAGGAAGATGGCATAGACCGCGAAAGGGATCAGAAAGACTCCGACCTCGGTCAACACCGTGCGGATCATGACAGATAGATCCGCTCATACAGCACGCGCAGGATGCCCGCGGTCGCGCCCCAGATGTAGCGCTCGGCGAACGGCATCGCGTAGTAGGACCGGTCCATGCCGCGGAATTCCTTGGTGTGGATCTGATGATTCTCGGGATTCATCAGGAAAGCGAGCGGCACCTCGAACGCATCGACGACCTCGGCCTCGTTGATCTCTAAGGCAAATCCCGGCTTCACCCTGGCGACCGTCGGCAGGATGCGGAAGCCGAACGCGGTGCCATAGAGGTCGAGATAGCCGACAGGGTCGATGAATTCCCGCCTCAGCCCGACTTCTTCGCAGGCTTCGCGCAGCGCCGCATCGAGCGGCGAGGCATCGGTGGCGTCGATCTTGCCGCCGGGAAACGATATCTGACCGGCGTGGCTCGACAGATTGGGCGAACGCTGCGTCAACAGCACGGTCGGCTCGGGATGGTCGACCACCGGGATCAGTACCGCGGCCGGCCGCACCGGCTGCTCCTGCGCCACGATCTCGAGCATGCGATCGTTGCCGGAATCTCCGGTGCGCGGAATGATATTCGGATCGACCAGACCCGGCGGCACTTCGAAATCGAGCCGCGTCCGGGCTCGCGCGAAGAATTCCGTCGAGCTGATCGTCGCCGGCTTCACCTTCAGCAACGGCTCGTTCAAAGTGCGCCCCTCACCTGGCTGGCATCGGCCATCGCGAAAAATTCGCCGCCGGACTCGATGCCGAACATCTCCTTACCATCGACCATCCGCTCCTCGCCCATGTCAACCAGATCGTAGTAGAGCGCGCGGGTGACCTTCGCCCACAGGTCGGCGCGGACATGCAGATAGGGCGTCAATCCGCCATCCTCGGCAGCCTCGAATCTGAGGCCGTGGCCCTTCTCGCAATCGACCCAGTCATCGACATTGGTGCGGAACCGGAGCAAACGGCCGCGCGCGTCTTCATCGGTCCGCATTTCCACCGCAAGGAACGGCGCGTCGTCGACGCGGATGCCGACCTTCTCCACCGGTGTCACGAGAAAGTGCTTGCCGTCCTCGCGCTTCAGGATCGTGGAGAACAGCCGCACCAGCGCGGGGCGCCCGATCGGCGTTCCCATATAGAACCAGGTGCCGTCGGGCGCGATTCGCATGTCGAGATCGCCGCAGAACGGCGGATTCCATAGATGAACCGGCGGCAGGCCCTTGCGTCCGGCTGGACCCGATGTCGCGGCTTGATTGGCGGCAGTGGTCAGCCCTTCGAGGCCCTTGCCTCCGAGGGCCTTCGTTTCGAGCCCCGTAGTTTCACTGCCGGAATCGCTCTGCCCTTGCTTCGCCATTGTTTGCCCTGAAGTTTCCTACCCTCAACCTGGCACATTTGGTGCACGTATCCTGAGATGTGGTCGGGATGTCATTCTCGCCACATCGTGATGCCGTTCATACCCTGAAATACCGATAAGGTGGGGATAGTTTAATTCAACGAATACATGGCCTTCGCATAGGTTTAGCTTGCGGTCCATGTGGTGACGACGCGAGATTCGAGCGCATCGTCAAGAAGGAGCGGATCGAATGGCCGGTGCAGACAGCGTCGAAAAACTGGAGGACGTGATCGTCCGCTCGGCCGAACAGGTCGCGGGCCAGATCAAGGCTGCCAAGGAAGCGGTCGCCACCGTCATCTTCGGCCAGGACCAGGTGATCGAGAACACCCTGGTGACGATCCTGTCCGGCGGCCACGCGCTGCTGATCGGCGTCCCCGGTCTCGCCAAGACCAAGCTGGTCGAGACGCTCGGCGTCACGCTCGGGCTCGACGCCAAGCGCATCCAGTTCACGCCCGACCTGATGCCGTCGGACATTCTCGGCGCCGAAGTGCTCGACGAGAGCTCCGCCGGCAAGCGTTCGTTCCGCTTCATCTCGGGTCCGGTGTTCGCGCAGCTCCTGATGGCCGACGAGATCAACCGCGCCAGCCCGCGCACCCAGTCGGCGCTGCTGCAAGCCATGCAGGAGCAGCACATCACCATTGCCGGCGCGCGGCACGATTTGCCGAAGCCGTTCCATGTGCTCGCGACGCAGAATCCGCTCGAGCAGGAAGGCACCTATCCGCTGCCCGAGGCGCAGCTCGACCGCTTCCTGATGGAAATCGACGTCGACTATCCCGATCGCGACGCCGAGCGGCGCATCCTGTTCGAAACCACCGGTGCCGATGAGACGCTCGCCAAGGCGTCGATGGACGCCGAGACGCTGATCACCGCGCAACGCCTGGTGCGCCGCCTGCCGGTCGGCGATTCCGTGGTCGAGGCGATCCTGACGCTGGTGCGCGCCGCGCGGCCCGGCACCGAGGGCGGCGAAGCCGGCAAGCTGATCGCGTGGGGACCCGGTCCCCGCGCCAGCCAGGCCTTGATGCTGGCGGTGCGCGCCCGCGCGCTGCTCGACGGCCGGCTCGCGCCATCGATCGACGACGTGCTCGATCTCGCCGAGCCCGTGCTCAAGCATCGCATGGCGCTGACCTTCTCGGCGCGCGCCGAGGGCCGCACCATTCCTGACGTGATCAAGCAGTTGAAGACGCGGATCGGTTGATGGCGGCAGACAACAGGCACCGGAACGAGGAGATCCTGGCGGTTCGACGTGCCGATGGCGAAAGCAGAACGCTCGCCGCATCGCTGCCGCGTCTTGTGCTTGAGGCCCGCCGCGTCGCCGCCAACGTCATCCATGGCCTGCACGGCCGTCGCCGCGCCGGCTCGGGCGAGAATTTCTGGCAATACCGCCGCTTCGTCTCCGGCGAGCCGTCGCAGCGCGTCGACTGGCGCCGCTCGGCACGCGATGACCATCTCTATGTCCGCGAGCAGGAGTGGGAGGCCGCGCACACGGTGTGGATCTGGCCCGACCGCTCGCCCTCGATGGCCTTTGCCTCGCGCGAAGCCCGCGACAGCAAGCTGGAGCGCGGACTGATTGTCGGCTTCGCGCTTGCCGAACTGCTCGTAGCGGGCGGCGAACGCGTCGGCATTCCCGGCCTGCTGAACCCGACCGCGAGCCTCAACGTGATCGACAAGATGGCGGAAGCGATGTTGCACGACGAGAAGACGCGGGCGAGCCTGCCGCCGTCCTTCGTGCCGTCGTCGCTGGCCGAAATTGTCGTGCTGTCGGATTTCTGGTCGCCGATCGCGGAGATCACGGCGATGCTGGGCGGGCTTTCCTCCTCCGGCGCGCACGGCACCATGATCCAGGTCGTCGATCCCGCCGAAGAGACCTTTCCTTATTCGGGCCGTGTCGAATTCGTCGAGCCCGAGGCCGGCAGCGTCATCACCGCGGGCCGCGCCGAGAGCTGGGCGAGCGACTATGTCGCGCGCGTCGCGCTGCATCGCGACCAGATGCGCAGCGAGACCAACCGGCTCGACTGGCTGTTCTCGACCCACACCACCAGCCGCTCCGCGGCCGAACTGCTGCTGTTCCTGCACGCCGGCATGATGGTGAGCAAGGGCGGCGGCCGCTCAACCGTCAAGGCGGGACGCAGCGCATGATCGCAGGCCTCCCGCTCTCCTTCGCCGAACCATTGCTGCTGCTGGGGCTGGTCAGCCTACCGGTGCTGTGGTGGCTCTTGCGCGTGATGCCGCCGCGGCCGCGCCGGGTCGAATTTCCGCCGACGCGGCTGCTGTTCGACATCGCGCCCAAGGAGGAGACGCCGTCGCGCACGCCGTGGTGGCTGACGCTGCTGCGGCTCGCCGCCGCCGCGCTTGTCATCTTCGCCGCCGCCGGACCGATCTGGAATCCGCAGACCGGCGTTGCCGCCGGCAAGCAGCCGCTGGTGATCCTGCTCGACGACGGCTGGAGCGCGGCCTCGAGCTGGGATGCGCGGATCAAGGCCGCGGACGAGCTGGTCACCAATGCCGACAGCGACCGCCGCGGCGTCGCGCTGGTGCCGCTATCCGAGCCGACGCGCGACATCACGCTGATGCCGGCCGGCGCCGCGCGCGTCGCGTTGCGCCAGCTTGCGCCAAAACCCTACTCGATCGATCGCGTTGAAACCCTGGCGACGCTGGAACGTTTCCTCAAATCGACCGGTGACTGCGACATCGCCTGGCTGTCCGACGGCGTCGACACCGGCCGCGGCAGCGAATTCACCGAAGGTCTCGGCAAGGTGATCGAGAACCGCAGTCTGACGATCTATGCCGGCGGCGCGCAGTCGGCGCAGGCGCTGGTCGCGGCCGAGAACGCCGCGGCCAAGATGACGGTGAAGGTGCTGCGCACCGAGAGTGGTATCGCGGCAGGAACGGTGCGCGCGGTCGATGCCAAGGGCTCGCCGATGGGCGAGGCCCGCTACTCATTCGGCCCGCAGGAGCGCGAGACCGAAGCCGCCTTCGATCTTCCGGTCGAATTGCGCAACGACATCGCGCGGCTCGAAATCTCCGGCGAGCATTCGGCCGGCGCCGTGCAGCTGCTCGACCGGCGCTGGCGCCGCCGGGCCATCGGCGTGGTCTCGGGTGCGAGCAACGACACCGCACAGCCGCTGCTGGCTTCGACCTTCTATCTCTCCCGCGCGCTGTCGCCTTTCGCCGACGTCAGACTCGGCGATCGCGGCGCGCCGCAGCAGGTGATCGGGCAATTCCTCGACCAACGGCTGCCGATGATCGTGATGGCCGATGTCGGCACGCTGTCGCCTGAGATCCGCGACCGGCTCAATGCCTGGATCGAGCAAGGCGGCGTGCTGGTGCGCTTCGCCGGTCCCCGCCTCGCGCAGGCAGATGACGACCTCGTTCCCGTCAAGCTGCGGCGCGGCGGACGCACGCTCGGCGGCAGCCTGACCTGGGAGAAGCCGCAACACATGGCCTCGTTCGCCGCCGACGGCCCGTTCACTGGCCTCACGGTGCCGAAGGACATCACCGTCAGTCGCCAGGTGCTGGCAGAGCCCGACGCCGTGCTCGCGACCAAGAGCTGGGCCTCGCTCGAGGACGGCACGCCGCTCGTCACCGGCGAGCATCGCGGCAAGGGCGTGGTCAGCCTGTTCCATGTCGGCGCCGACATGCGCTGGTCCGATCTGCCGATGTCCGGCACCTTCGTCGAAATGCTGCGCCGGCTGATCGACATGTCCGGCTACACCTCGAAGCCCGGCCCCGGCGTCGCCAGCGATCCCAATGCCGAGACGGTGGCGCCGTTGCGCACGCTGGACGGCTTCGGCGCATTCGGCCCGCCGCCTTCGACCGCCAAGCCGATGTCGGCGGACTATCGCGACCGCGGCACCGCGGACCACCCGCCCGGCTTCTACGGCACCGCCGAGAGCCCGATCGCGGTCAACACGCTGGCCTCCGCCGACCGCATTGCGCCGCTCGACACCTCCGGCCTGCGCGCGAAGCATGCGACCTACACCAACACCGAGCCGCGTGACCTGCGCGGCATCATGCTGTCGACGGCGCTGGCGCTGTTCCTGCTCGATGCGATCGTGGTGGCGATGCTCGGCGGCGGCCTCGCCGCGCTAATCCGGCGGCGCGCGGCGCCGGCGGTGCTTGCGTTAGCCTTCGTCCTTGCCACCATGATGGTGCCGTCGCCGACGCGCGCGCAAAACGCCAGCAGCGACGACTTCGCCATCAAGGCGGTCTCGCAGACGCGGCTGGCCTATGTCGTGACCGGCAATGCCGACGTCGATTCCATCGTCAAGGCCGGGATGTCCGGACTGACGCTGTTCCTTGGGCAGCGCACCGCGCTGGAAGCCGGCGATCCCGTCGGCATCGATCCCGCGCGCGACGAGCTGGCCTTCTTCCCGCTGATCTACTGGCCGATCGTGCCGGGCGCGCCGAAGCCGGCGCAGGACGCCATCAACAAGATCGACGCCTATATGAAGCAGGGCGGCACCGTACTGTTCGATACCCGCGACGCCATCGAGGCGCCGCCGGGCGACAATGGCGCGTCGCAGACGCCGGGCATGCAGACGCTGCGCGAATTGCTGTCGACCCTCGACGTGCCCGAACTCGAGCCGGTGCCGCGCGAGCACGTGCTGACCAAGACGTTCTATCTGCTGCGCGACTTCCCCGGCCGCTTCAACACCGGCCAGACCTGGGTCGAGGCGCTGCCGCGCGAGGACGACGAGGAGGCCGCGCAGCGCCCGGCACGCGGCGGCGACGGCGTCTCGCCGATCATCATCACGTCGAACGACCTCGCCGGCGCCTGGGCGATCCGCCCCGACGGGCAGCCGACGCTGCCGCTGACACCGGGCGAGCCGCGCCAGCGCGAATTCGCGTTCCGCGCCGGCGTCAACATCGTGATGTACACGCTGACCGGCAACTACAAGGCCGATCAGGTGCACGCGCCTGCCTTGATCGAGCGGCTGGGACAATGACATGAACTACGGTATCGCGTTCACACCGCTGGTTCCTTCGATCGTGCTGTGGATCGCGCTCGGCGCGATCGTCGTCATCGCGGCACTGCTGCTGCTGTCACGCGCGCGCGGCGCCGCGGTGCGTGTCGCCGCGCTGGCGCTGATCCTGCTCGCATTGGCCAATCCCTCCTTCACCCGCGAGGACCGCGAGCCGCTATCCTCGGTCGCCGCCGTCGTGGTCGACAAGAGCCCGAGCCAGAATTTCGGCACGCGCACCCAGGAGACCGACAAGGCGCGGCAGGCGCTGGTCGACAGCCTGAAGCAGATCAAGGGCCTCGAGGTCCGCGTCGTCGAGGCCGGCCAGGCCGACGGTGAGACCGACGGCACCAAATTGTTCGGCGCGCTGACGTCGGCACTGTCGGACGTTCCGGTCGAGCGCGTCGCCGGTGCGTTCATGATCACCGACGGCCGCGTGCATGATATTCCCGCCAACGCCCAGGCGCTCGGCTTCCAGGCACCGGTGCACGCCTTGATCACAGGCCGCAAGGACGAGCGCGACCGCCGCATCGCAATCACCGCCGCGCCGCGCTTCGGCATCGTCGGCCAGACCCAAACCATCACCTACCGGCTCGACGACCAGGGCGTCACCGGCGAGCGCGCCAAGGTCACGATCCGCCGCGACGGCGAAGTGATCAACGAGCGCACGCTGACCAGCGGCCAGACCTCGAGTGTCGACATCGACATCAAGCATGCCGGGCCCAACATCGTCGAGATCGAGGCCGCGCCGCTCGAGAACGAGCTGACACCGGTCAACAACCGCGCCGTGGTCGCGATCGACGGCGTGCGCGACAAGCTGCGCGTGCTGCTGGTGTCCGGCGAGCCGCATGCCGGCGAGCGCACCTGGCGCAATCTCTTGAAGTCCGATCCCAGCGTCGATCTCGTCCACTTCACCATCCTGCGTCCGCCGGAGAAGCAGGACGGCACGCCGATCAACGAGCTGTCGCTGATCGCGTTTCCGACCCGCGAGCTGTTCCAGCAGAAGATCAACGAATTCCAGCTGATCATCTTCGACCGCTATGCCCGCCAGGGCGTGCTGCCGATCGCCTATTTCGACAACATCGCGCGCTATGTCCGCTCCGGCGGCGCGGTGCTGGTCTCGGCCGGTCCCGATTACGCCTCGACCACCAGCATCTGGCGCACGCCGCTGGATGCGGTGCTGCCGGCCGAGCCGGTCGGCGTGACCGAGAAGCCGTTCTATGCGCATTTGAGCGATGCCGGGAAACGCCATCCGGTGACACGCGGGCTGGAAGGCTCGAATGCCGAGCCGCCGCATTGGAGCCGGTTTTTCCGCACCGTCGACACCCGCAACGCGATCAACCCGCCGGTCATGACCGGCGCCGACGGCAAGCCGCTGCTGCTGCTGTCGCGGTTCGGCGAAGGCCGCGTGGCGCTGCTGCTCTCCGACCAGATCTGGCTGTGGGCGCGCGGCTATGAAGGCGGCGGACCGCATCTCGATCTGTTGCGGCGGGTGTCGCACTGGCTGATGAAGCAGCCCGACCTCGACGAAGAGGCGCTGCGCATGCAGGTGCAGGGCAAGAACCTCGCGGTGGTGCGCCAGACCATGGCCGACACCGTCGCACCGGTCACCGTGACGTCGCCGAGCGGCGCCACGCATGAACTGACCTTGGCCGCCGGCGATCCCGGCGAGTGGCGCGCCACGTTGCCTGCGAGCGAGCTCGGCCTGTGGCAGGCCACCGACGGCACGCTGAAGGCGCTGATCAATGTCGGCCCGACCAACCCGAAAGAATTCTCGGAGGTCACCTCGACCACCGACATGCTGAAACCGCTGGCGCAGGCGACCGGCGGCGACGCACGGCGCATCGTCGACGGATCGAGCCTCGACATGCCGCGGATCGTACCGGTGCGCGCGTCGACGATCTTCCGCGGCGACGGCTGGCTCGGCGTCAAGATGCGCGACGCCAGCGTGGTCAAGGGCGTCGGCGTGCTGCCGATGTTCGCCGGCCTGGTCGGCCTGCTGCTGTTGCTCGGCGCATTCGCGGCAACCTGGCTGCGTGAGGGACGCTGAGCCCGGTCGGGCTCGCGTCTGCGTTGCGGCAAACACACCGGCGACACATCGACACAGTGTGTCTGAACGTTAGTTGACATCGCGTCCGCCATCCGATGTTATAATATAACATCGGGACCGCTGGGGTATGCGCGCTCCCGACTGGGTGGGCGCTAGCGCATGAACTGGTTCCGGAGACGCATCAAGACTGGCTCGCGGCTGGGGCTGTTCGCGCTCGCCGTCCAGTTCGTGCTGTCGTTCGGGCACTTCCACCCCATTGCGGCTGCGCAAGCGGCGCCCGCGGTCCAGACCGGCCTGTCGCTGCTCGACCTCGCCTATATCGGGACCTCGGCGACGCCGGACTTTGCGGTCCAGGTGACCGGGACCGAGCCGCCCACGAGGCACGACAACGACCACCGGCATCCGGCCGACAATTGCGCGATCTGCGCCGCTATTTCGCTCGCGAGCAGCATGCTGTTCACGGCGCCGCCGGTGCTGCTGCTGCTGCCGGAAGCCGTCGAGCTTCTGTTCCGCACCACCAGTGCCGAATTCGTCCATCTGAAGTCGGCGCCTGCGGCCTTCCACTCCCGCGCACCTCCCCTGTCCTGACATCGACTGATTGCTGCACGCCCTGAGCGGACGGCTGCGTCACAGTTGCGGCCTGCTCCAGCTGGGCAAATCGGGATCGATCCGTCATTTCGACGGGCCTGGGACTTTGGATCGGGACAATGACACTTCAGAAGAAACGAGCACTCCACATCGGAGGCGCGAGCTGGCTGCTGCTCGGCGCAATGCATGGCAGCGCACTGGCCGATGACACGCCGACGCAACTCCCTGACATCACCGTGACGGCGCCAAGCCCGATCCAGCGGCATCGGACCGTACCAACGCGCACGCCGACCCATGCGGTCCGGGCTGCGCCGAGCGCCAACCGAGAACGCGCTGCAGCCGTGCAACCGGCGCAAGCCGCACCAGCGCCCGCACCACAGCAGGGCGTGCTGCCCGTCGTCACCGACCAGTTCGCGACCGTCACCGTGGTGCCCAATGAGGAACTGCGGCGCTCCGGCGGCGCCACGCTCGGCGATCTGCTGTTCTCCAAGCCCGGCATCACCGGTTCGAGCTTCGCGCCGGGCGCATCGAGCCGGCCGATCATCCGCGGCCTCGACGTCAACCGCGTCGGCATTGTCGAGAACGGCCTCGGCGGCGGCGGCGTCTCGGATCTCGGCGAAGATCATTTCGTGCCGATCGATCCGTTCTCGACCAACCAGATCGAGGTGGTGCGGGGACCTGCCGCGCTGCGCTACGGCTCGACCTCGATCGGAGGCGTGGTGAGCGCCACCAACAACCGCATTCCCGACGCGATGCCGACCTGCGCGGCGACGCCGTTCCAGAGCTACGGATTGCCGACGAAGGCGCCGCTGGCCGACACAGGCGCGCCCGGTTGCCTCAATGTCGAGACCCGCACGTCGGTGAGTTCGGTCAATCGCGGCGTCGAGGGCGGCATGCTGCTGGACGCCGGCGGCGACAATGTCGCCATGCATGCCGACGTCTATGGCCGCACCACCAGCGACTACAGCATCCCGAGCTACCCGTATCTTTTCGACCAGACCCGGCCGGTGAACGGCCGCCAGCCGAACTCCGCGACCCAGTCGGACGGCGCCTCGGTCGGCGCGTCCTATTTCTTCCAGGGCGGGTATATCGGTGCGTCGATCACCCAGAACGACTCGCTCTACCACATTCCGGGAATCGACGGCGCCGATCATCAGACCCGGATCGACGCGCACCAGACCAAGATCGCCGTCAAGGGCGAGTACCGGCCGGATGCGGCGGCAATCGACGCGGTGCGGTTCTGGGTCGGTGCGACCGACTATCGCCACAACGAACTCGGGCTTGCCGATCCGACCGACCCGTTCAGCGACGGCGTACGCCAGACCTTCACCAGCAAGGAGCAGGAGGCCCGCGTCGAGGTGCAGATGATGCCGTTCAACGCGCGCTTCGCCACGGTGACCACGGCGTTCGGCCTGCAGGGCGGGCATCAGGAGCTGACTGCGCCGAGCCCGGACGATCCGGGCGCGCTGTTCAACGGCCTGTGGAGTCCGAACAACAACAACCGCATCGCGGGGTATGTTTTCAACGAATTCAAGTTCACGGATTCGACGAAGGCGCAGGTCGCCGGCCGCATCGAGCATGTCGACCTGCACGGATCGACGCCGGATTTCCCGGCGGACTTCCTGCCGGACGGCGCGCCGCAAAGCTCGGTCGCGCGCAATCCGTCCTACACGCCGGTCAGCGGCAGCGTCGGTTTGATCCAGAACCTGCCGGGCGATCTCGTCGGCAGCATCACGGCGCAATATGTCGAGCGCGCGCCGAAGCCCGCGGAGCTGTTCTCGCGCGGCGCGCATGATGCGACCGGGACCTTCGACATCGGCAATCCGAACCTGACCATCGAGACCGCGAAATCGCTCGAGGTCGGCCTGCGCAAGGCGACCGGCCCGTTCCGCTTCGAGGCCACCGCCTATTACACCCGCTTCAGCAATTTCATCTATCGCCGCCTGACCGGGGTGATGTGCGGCAGCGATTTCGATTCCTGCGGCAATGGCGATCCCAACAACGAGGGCCGCCAGGCGGTGTATTCGCAGCGCGACGCCATCTTCCGCGGCGCCGAGTTCCAGAGCCAGCTCGACATCGGCCCGCTCAACGGCGGCATCTGGGGCATCGAGAACCAGTTCGACGTGGTGCGCGCCACCTTCACCGACGGCAGCAACGTGCCACGGATTCCGCCGGTGCGGCTTGGCGGCGGCGTCTACTGGCGCGACAGCAACTGGTTCACCCGGATCAACCTGGTGCACGCGTTCGCGCAGAACGACATCGCGGTCATCGGCGAGACGCCCACTGCGGGATACAATCTGATGAACGCGGAGATCACATACAACACCAAACTCAGTCAGTCATGGATCGGCGCGCGCGAGATGACGCTTGGTCTGGTCGGCAACAATCTGCTCAACCAGAACATCCGCAACTCGGTGTCTTACACGAAGGACGAGGTGCTGATGCCGGGCCTCGGCGTGCGGGCCTTCGCCAATCTGAAGTTCTGAGACAAGCGTCCCTCTGCCGCACGCGGCAGAGGGATCGATGCTCTAACGCCTGCGCGGTCAGTGACCGACGACGACTTCGCTGATCTGGATCACCGGCTGCAGATCGGTGTAATTCGGAATGTCGCCCATGATCTCCTGGGCGTGCTTGCCCATGCCAGCCGCGAAGGCCTCAACCGAGTCGCAGAAGATGTGGCACATTCCGACATAGGTTGCGGGCGTCCCCGGTGCGCCGCCGGCGAGACCCTTGTCGACGGTGTAGTATTTGCAGGCGTCGCCGAGGCGCGCCTTCACCAGCGGCATGTGCTTGTCGCGATAATACTCGTGATCAAAGCGTGCGCCTGGATTGTTCGGATACATCACACTGACCTTGATCATGGCGCGCACTCTCCCTGTTGATATGACATGCGCCGGTCTCGTCCCGGCGCTTGCCTCAACTGTGCTTCAGTTTCCGACAGCGCGCAACCGTTCCGGGCGACGCTCGCGCGGATGTCAGATCGCCTTGCTCCAGTCCGGCTGGATCGGCCCGGATACGTCCTCGGCAGCGCCGTCGACCAGTTCCATGACAAGCAGGCGACTATAGTCGATGGGGCCGGGCATCGTCATCCGCCCTTTCGGGACCGGCTTGAAGCCGACCCGCGCATAGTACGGCGCGTCACCGACCAGCACGATCAGCCGATGGCCCTTGGCGCGGGCGTCGTTGATCGCACGCTCGAGCAGCGCGCGGCCGACGCCGCGGCTGCGGAACGGCGGCTCGACCGTCAACGGCCCGAGCATCAGGGCCGGCGTATCGCCGATCGTGACCGGCAGCTGGCGCACCGAACCGACCAGCAGCGTGCCGATCCGCGCCGTGAAGGAAACGTCGAGCAGATGATCGACATGCTCGCGCAACCGGTAGGCGCTGAGCGCGAAACGGCCGGGCCCGAAGGTGCGCTCATGCAGGCGCTCGATCGCCTGGGCGTCTTTCGGGGTCTCGGGCAGGATGGTCAGGGACAGTTCAGTCATTGTGGGGCGCGGGATAGCATCTGGCGGAGGCGCGGTCCATCACCGCCATGTCGCCGGCGGCGGCTTGCCCTCGAGCACCTCCGCGATCCGCAGCCGCGTACCGGGGGTGGTGTCATGGGGCAGATCGGCCGGATCGAAGAAGCCGCAGGCCACGATCTCGCGATTCGGCTCCGGCAGCCGGTCCTGCCGGTAGTTCCTGACGACATAGACCGCGACATGATCGCGCGGCGAGACGTGGCTGTTGTGGAAGATGCCGTGCAGCACCGGCGTGCCGTCGAACTCGATCCGCCCCTCCTCCTCGAGCTCGCGCCGCAGCGCTTCGATAAAACTTTCACCGACCTCGACCCCGCCGCCGGGCAGATACCAGCCCCGGAC
Source organism: Bradyrhizobium sp. 41S5 (assembly GCF_011516665.3). Taxonomy (NCBI): domain Bacteria; kingdom Pseudomonadati; phylum Pseudomonadota; class Alphaproteobacteria; order Hyphomicrobiales; family Nitrobacteraceae; genus Bradyrhizobium; species Bradyrhizobium sp. 41S5. The sequence continues at coordinate 6,568,133 of NZ_CP083721.1, forward strand.
GTAGCTGTGCTTGACCAGGAACACCTTGTTGTCGGCGTCGAGCACCACGGCGCGGACCCCGAGCGTCATGCTGCGGGCCAGCCGCCAATAAAAATGAAACACCCACCTGATCTGCGGCTCGTAGCGCTTGCGTAAATCGAGCAGGACCGTCACTGAACCCTCGACATCATGGTGTTTGATCCGTGCTTTGATCCTTGCGCGCTTGCGCAGCTCTTGCCAATACAGGGCAGGACGTTCGGGATAGCACGACATGACCGGCTGCCGGCCACTTTTCACCGACAATCCGAAGGGAATCGCGTGATGGCAGTGTTCCGTCTCGCGCATCTGTCGGATCCGCATCTGCCGCCGCTGCCGGCCGCGCGGCTGCGCGATCTCGCCGGCAAGCGCGCCTTCGGCTATTTGAACTGGACGCGCAACCGCCACAAATATCATCGCCGCGACGTGCTCGATACGCTGGTGTCGGACATGCAGGCACAGCAGCCGGACCACATCGCCGTGACCGGCGATCTCGTCAATCTGGCGCTGGATGCCGAGTTCAATCCGGCCAGGCAATGGCTCGAGGGTGTCGGCAGCGCTGCCGACGTCACCGTGGTCCCCGGCAATCACGACGCCTATGTGCGCGCGACCCGGCATCGCTTCGTCAGTCACTTCGGCGACTATCTGCGCGGCGACGCCGATGGCGCGGCATCGCATTTTCCGTTCGTGCGCCGCCGCGGCCCGGTGGCGCTGATCGGCGTCTCCTCAGCGGTGCCGACGCCGCCGCTGATGGCGACCGGCTGGCTCGGCCATGCGCAGCTCACTGCGCTGGATACGATCCTCGCGCAGCTGTCGTGGGAGGAGGCCTTCCGCGTCCTCCTGGTGCATCACCCGCTGCACTCCGACGGGCGCGCCAAGCGGCTGACCGATTCGCATCAGCTGCTGGCGCTGCTCAAGCGGCACGGCGTCGAGCTGGTGCTGCATGGCCACGACCACATCCATTCGACGATGTGGTTCGACGGCCCCGAGCGGAAGATTCCCGCGATCGGCGTGCCGTCGGCATCCGCGCTGGCGCGCAAGCACTATCCGGCGGCGGCCTACAATCTGTTCTCGATCGAGCGCGACGGCAATAGTTGGCGCTGCGAGCAGACCGTGCGCGGCCTCGGCGCTGACGACGGCATTCGCGAGCTGAAGCAAGTGCGGTTATCCTAGAGCATTTTCGGTTCTGATTGATCAGAACCGAAGCTCTAGACTCTTGTTTTGACGCGTTTTCTTCACGCGAACCGGCGTCCACTTCGCTCGAAAACGCTCTAATCACCCCCCCCCCGCCGCCGCCACACCCACCGCCGCAGCCGCCTCCGCTGTCGCCGCCACCTCCACCGTCGCCGCCGCCTCCATCACCGCCGCCGTGGCCATCGCCGTCGCCTCCATGGCCGCCATGGCCTCCGTCGCTGCCGGCATCGCCAAAACCCGCCGACGATCCGTCGATCGACGAGTCCGCGAAATCGCCGCCGCAATACGGACTGCTGCCACCGATGCCGCTGCGGCGCAGCGCCTCGCAGTCGGTGTGGTAGATGAAGCCGTTCGCGATGCTGAGCTTGGCGTCGAGCGCGAACAACAGCGGCAGCCGCGTCGGCCTGACCGGATCGATGTTCTCGTACTTGCAGCAGTACCACCAGACCCGCCGCAGCCCTTCATTGCTCCGGCGCCGCTCCTTCACCAGCACGACCGCGGGCGTGTGATGCAGGAAGCTGCCGAAGGCGCGGCGGCAGAACGCGTCGTATTCGCGGGTGTAGAGAATGAATTCGTGCCAGAGGTCGTCGGCCGCTTGCGACGGCATCGAGACGTAACGCTTGCCGCTCATCAGATAGGCGAGGAAGAACTGCCGCAGGCCGCGCGACACCAGCGCGCTGTCCTTGCGGGCGAAGCCGGGGTGATGCTTCTCGAGCCGGGCCAGCAGGCCGGCCGGCCACTTGAAGGTGCGGATATATTCGGCGCGCCGCAGCGTCTGCCATTTGCCGAACAGCACGGCGCTGCCGACCACCGCGGCCGCCGCCAGGATGCCGAAAAATGCCGAGGCGGGAGTTACGACCACGATGCTCCCCGCCGGTCAGCGGCTAAAAGTTCTGCACGCTCGCCAGCAGCGCGAAGCCGAACAGCGCCAGCGCGCCCAGGATGAAGCCGAGCACGAACATGCCGATCCCGCCGCGGCGCTTCGGCGCCACCACCGGCGCGGGCGGCGGAGCCGGCGGCTCGGCAACGGGAAGCGGCGTTGCCACCATCGCATGCTCGCGCTCGATCATGCGCCGCGCGACATAGTCGGTGACCGCGTCGACGATCACGGCCACGTCGTGCGATTCGGCGAGCACGATGCGGCCGAACCTCGTGTCCTGCACGAAGCGGTAGATGCGCTTGTCGCGGCCCATCAGCACGTGCGCGACCACGTCGATCCAGAGCCGCGGCGTCTCGCCCTGGCTGATGCCGCGGTCGAACAGATCGACCTTCTCCGGCACCTGCGCAAACAAGGGATCGAGCGCGTCGTTGAGGATCTCGAGCCGCGCCACTTCGGCATCGCGCAACTCGACGACGACGCCGGTGCGATCGGCCGCCTCGATCCGCGCCCGCCGCAGCGCCTCTCGCAGCGTCGGCCGCATCTCACGCGCCTCGCTGCCGTTGTTCTGCGGATCGGACATGCCTTACGGCCTCGTGGTGACGGGTTGCCTTACCCATTAACCTATCAGCAACCATGACGTCCGCAAAGGACGTTGGTTCCCAAGCACTTAGGCGGCCACTTATCCCCAGATCAAAGATCCCGGCACTGTTCCGAAAACGGACAGCCCCACCCGGATGAACCGGATGGGGCTGCCGTCCTTGGACGTTTCTTAGCTCTGATGGGTTCGGCGCTTAGGCCGAAACCCGCGATGGCTCCTCGACGATCGAGAAGCGCACGCCAGCCTTGTGGCGGCTCTCTTCCGAGACTTCCTTCCAGCACTCTTCGGCTTCCTTGCGGGTCTTGAACGGACCGCGGACCTGGGCCGAGCCTTCGACGAGCTTATGGAAGTTCATCGAGCCGAACTCGCCGCCGATCACCCAGAAATTGCTGCCCTTGCTCATCGTCAGTCTCCTCTAAAAATCCTGCTGCCCTTGCTCAAGCCGCCTGAATTCTGATCCCCGCGACCTGCTCGTCATATCGACATTATTGACAGAGCATCACGAAGTGCGTGTCAGAGGATAAACGCGAAAACAGGAAGTTCGTACAGATGACTTGTTTTTTATTGGTGATGTCATGTAACATCTGAACTTGTAATAAATGTCGATTTGTAAATTTTGTCACAAAATGGGTCAGGAAGGCTGTCGTGCCCGGCGAATCCGGAAAGAAGCTGTTCGTCGGTCCCCGCTTTCGGCGGATCCGCCAGCAATTGGGGCTGTCGCAGACCCAGATCGCCGAGGGGCTCGGCATCTCGCCCTCCTACATCAACCTGATCGAGCGCAACCAGCGCCCGGTGACGGCGCAGATCCTGCTCCGGCTGGCCGAGACCTACGACCTCGATCTGCGCGACCTCGCCACCGCCGACGAGGATCGCTTCTTCGCCGAACTCAACGAGATCTTCTCCGATCCCCTGTTCCGCCAGATCGACCTGCCGAAGCAGGAGCTGCGCGATCTCGCCGAGCTGTGCCCCGGCGTGACGCATGCGCTGCAACGGCTCTACGCCGCCTATACCGAGGCGCGCCGCGGCGAGACGCTGGTGGCGGCGCAGATGGCCGATCGCGAAGGCTCGCAGTTCGACGCCAACCCGATCGAGCGGGTGCGCGACCTGATCGAGGCCAACCGCAACTATTTCCCGGAGCTCGAGACCGCGGCGGAAAATCTGCGCGACGAGCTCAACGTGCCGACCGAAGGTCTGTTCACGGCACTCGCCACGCGGCTGCGCGAAAAACATTCGATCGTCACCCGCGTCATGCCGGTCGACGTGATGCGCGAGACGCTGCGCCGTTTCGACCGCCATCGCCGTCAGTTGCTGATCTCCGAACTGGTCGACAGTGCCGGCCGCAGCTTCCAGCTCGCGCTGCAGGTCGGCTTTGTCGAATGCGGCGCCGCGATCGATGCGATCGTCAGCCGCGCCGGCCCGCTCGACGACACCGCGCGCAGGCTGTACCGCATCACGCTCGCCAATTATTTCGCGGGGGCCGCGATGATGCCCTACCAGGCATTTCATTCCGCGGCCGAGGCCCTGAGCTACGACGTCCATGTGCTGGCGCAGCGCTTCAATGCCGGCTTCGAGCAGGTCTGCCACCGCCTCACCACGCTGCAACGGCCGAACGCGCGCGGCGTGCCGTTCTTCCTGCTGCGCGTCGACAATGCCGGCAACGTGTCGAAGCGGTTTTCCTCCGGCACCTTCCCGTTCTCCAAATTCGGCGGCACCTGCCCGCTCTGGAATGTGCATTCCACCTTCGACATGCCCGACCGCCTGCTGAGCCAGGTGATCGAGCTGCCGGACGGCACGCGCTACTTCTCGATCGCGCAGACGGTGCGGCGGCCGGTGGCGCCCTATCCGCAGCCGCAGCCGCGCTTTGCAATCGGGCTCGGCTGCGAGATCCGTCATGCGGCAAAGCTCGTCTACGCGACCGGCATGGATCTGGAGAAGGTCGAGGGCACCCCGATCGGCGTCAACTGCCGGCTCTGCGAGCGCGAGAACTGCAGCCAGCGCGCCGAACCGCCGATCACGCGCACCCTGATCCTGGACGAGACCACGCGGCGGGTGTCGTCGTTCGCGTTCTCGAATGCACGGGAGTTGTGAGATTAATCGACCGCGGCAAAGGCCTTGCACCAGCCGTCCTTGCTGATGGCACCCTCCACCACCTTGCAGCCATCGGGCGCGACGAACAGCGTACAGAGGCCGCACGAATAGATGCCGTTCGGCGTGTCCCGATATTCGGCTTGCAGCTTTGTCATTTTGTCGGAGGCTACAGCAGGTCGCAGGAAGAGCGTGGCGGGAAGTCCTGTGATGGCAGCGCCAACAAAAGCGCGCCGGGAACGTCCGGGTAGTTGTTTGGCCATGGTGTTCACCCCATGCGTCGTCCCGGCGAAGGCCGGGACCCATACTCCGTGAAGAACATTGTAGACGAGACTCGTCGTCCCGGTATCGCGCAACGAACAGCATTTGTGGTTATGGGTCCCGGCCTACGCCGGGACGACACTGAGTTTGTTGAAACGCCTATGAGTCATACTTCCGCATTCTCGCGACATGTTTTGTCCGAGCTTTGCTCTTCGTTCCGCCCTCTCTTGAACACAGGGCGCAGGGAAAGCCGGGTGCCGATCGCACCCGCGCTAGGGGCGCGCGCATGTCTCCCCCTCGTCATTCCGGGGCTCGCGTAGCGAGAACCCGGAATCCATCAGGCCGCATCATGTGTAGTGAAATGGATTCCGGGCTCTCGCTTCGCTCGCCCTCAGGTGCGCAATTGCGCACCGGGGGATGACGAAGAGCGAGGACCCCAGAATGCAGATGCGTAGCCAGCCGCTCAGGGTTTGCGCAGATTGAGCGAGAAGCGCAGGTTCAGCGGCTGCAACATTTCCGGCGGCGGCGCCTCGCCGACATTGCCGCGCTTCAGGATGGTGCGCAGATCCTCCGTGGCGCCGGCGTCATTGAAGGCCGGAAACGCGACGCGCTCGACGGTGCCGTCCGGGTTGAGCCAGGCGCGCACCACGAGCGTCGGCGGCGGCCCGTTCTCCTTGCCGGAATGCTCGATGCACCAGTTGCGGAAGCGATTGGCAACCGTCTCGTCGGCCGCGATCCATTCCTCGAACCGGTATTTGACCAGTTTGGCAAACTGCGCCCATGACGGCGGCGCCTGTTCCGGATTGCGAAAGTTGGCGTCTTGAGCGTGGCCCGGCGCTGGGGACAGGATCAAGAGGCCGAACGAGAGCACGAGCGTGCCCCGCAAGATGAGCATGGTTCTGGACAAGGGTTGACCGCAGACAGCAGGCTGACAAGGCAACGCGAGAGTATTAGCGCTTGCAGCAACTAGTCGCTCATTGTTGCATGCATGTGACGCGTGCCGAGATGCTGGCGGCGCGATGCGCGCGGGACGCGGTGCCGCTCATCTGCGGCCAGTCGTCTTGCTGGAAGCGAACTCCGTGCGCGGCAAGAAAGGATTTGGCGTGCACGGCATCGACCGCCAGCACGCGATCGATCGTGGTCCTGCGGCTCACCACCCCTTCGACGAGGCCACGGGAATCCAGCACCGGCGCACCGCTGGTGCCGAAGGTGACATTCGAGCGCAGCACGAGGTGCTCGGGGTCGCGCAGGGTGGTGTCGACGAACGCATTGCCGAGTGATCCGCCATGCGCGAGCAGCGGCTTCAGGCGGTCATAGGCCTCGGCAAACACCATGTCGTTGGCGACGGACGTATTGGCCCGCGGGAATACCGCTGCGAGACCCAATGTGCGCGGCACCTTGATCAATGCGATGTCGCTCGCGGCCAGCGCCACCATGCGCGCCGCGACGGCCCGCCCCTCCTTGCTGACGACGATGCGGGCGCAATCCGCGACCGCATGCCGCGCGGTCAGCATGTGGCCGAGATCGTCGACAAAGAACGCGGTGCCGTCGAGCCGCTGGCTGGTGGCCGGCGGACCAGTGACGTCAAGCGCCAGCGGCTTCGCAGCCTCCATCTGTCGCACTGGTTGAAGCGGGGAGAATGGCACCTGCGTCGCCGCCCCCTGCGGCGTGAAGCCAATCAGAGCGCAGCCGATCGCAATACCGCAAGCCAGCCGGACCATGCGTACAGGCAATTTCGCGCGCGCCGTCGACGCCGCGCGCCCTAAAGCCGAAACCGGATGATGCACCTTCAGACCCCAACCCGCAAATCCCAAGCCTGCCTTCAACGTCACCGCGCAAATCGCTCGCCGGCAACGTCTGTGCATACACCGCATTCAAGGGCGACTGAAGAGGACTCGACGCAGGATGAGGCGCGCCGTGCTGAACGAGGCGGCGGACGTCATGCGACGGCACAACCGGCCGGGGCTTGCGAACCGGCATGCGCGCGCGACATCCGCCCGAGCGACTGCCCATCCGTTGAACGCCCCGGATCTGCGGCACTCAACGGCCCTCGTCTCCACGCGGGACGCTGCGAAGCGCCGCCGCGCGCGAGTGACAGCGGTCGCCAGATCGATCTGCGCCGCGTTTCGTCGTTCGTGCCTGCTAGCTTCCTGGAGGCGAGTAGGCGGCCTTGAGCTTGCTCGCGTGCTGGCGCACCACCTTGATCTCGTCCGGCGTGAAGAGCCGGACCAGCTTTACATTCTGCATGGCGCCGGCCGCCACGACCACGCCACTGATCGCGGGTGCGACGCTCGGATCAGGCACATCGAAGATCACCATCACGCCGGGGCCGTCGGCCGCCGTGCTGTACATCGAGATCAATTTGCCGCCGGCCGACTCGATCAGCTTTTTGGCGGCCTCGTATCGATTGGTTGTCGGGTTCTCCATGATGTTGTTGATGGAACGCGGTGTGTATTCACCCGAGAAGCAGAAATGCATGGCAATCGCTCCATTTGGTTGAAAAAGAAAAAAGGCAGTCACCCGGGGTGTGACCCAGGCAGAAGGTTTTTCGTACTGAAAATGAGACCATAAGGCCTGCCGATGGCCATGAGCGCTGCCGCTCATTCTCCGGATTTCGGCGTAACCGGTAGCAGCTTGTTGCGCATTCTACATCAAATGAAAGGCAAATGAAATTGCGTTTCGCGGCCCCGGAAAAAATTGCCCTGTCATCGACCGGCCTTGAAGGGCAGCACAGGCAGGACGACGCCGCGATGCACGGGACGGAACGAATCTCGTGGCGATAGACGTCATGTGGTAAGTGTCATCGGCGCTCATTTGCCGGGCGCGTAGTGCGATTGGACAGGGAGTTTTCAGACATGAATTTCCGTGCATTAGGCCTTTCAATTGTTGGATTGCTTGCGGCGGTCTCCGCGACGGCGGCCGCGGATTCTCCGCCGAGCTATCAAGGCGATCCCGACACCTACAAGGTGATCTTCGAAGACCAGAATTTCCGCGTCATTGCCGCGACATGGAAGAAGGGGACGACAGACAAGCCGCACTCGCACCCGGTGCCGTTCGTGGTCTATCCGCTGACCGACTGCACCATTCGTCTGCACAATGCCGACGGCACCACACGAGACAGTCCCAGCAAGGCGGGCACGGCGTTTGCCGGGCCAATCGTGGTTTCCCATACGGCCGAGAACATCAGCAGCGACGACTGCAAGGCGATATTCGTCGAGCGCAAGTAGTCGAGCCGGCGGCGGCGAATTCTCCGTAATCATCCGTCGGCATCCCGACAGGGAATACCGACGGATCCCGCGACAAATGACGGGCAACGTTTCTCACCACGCCGGCCGGCAGCGTTGCGCGTTTGTGGCCGGCGGTGGTCGTAACTCGTTCGGAAACGGCGCAATGCAGACGCTGCGCCTTGCAAACAAGGGCAATCTGCCTCAGTGTCCCGCGCCTCCCGTCAAGAACAAGAGAAAGAACACTCATGAAGCATCGCGCGCTCGGCCGCTCCGGCCTCACCGTCCCTCCCCTCTGCTTCGGCTGCAATGTGTTCGGCTGGACGGTGGACGAGGCGTCGTCGTTTCGCCTGCTCGACACCGTGCTGGAGCATGGACTGACGTTCCTCGATACGGCCGACGTCTATTCGCGCTGGGTGCCGGGCCATCACGGCGGCGAGTCCGAGACGATCATCGGCAAATGGATGAAGGCGCGCGGCAACCGCAACCGCATCATCCTCGCCACCAAGGTCGGCATGGACATGGGAGGCGGCAATGTCGGACTGAAGCCGGACTACATCGCGCGCGCCGTCGAGGACTCGCTGCGGCGGCTGCAGACCGACACCATCGACCTCTACCAGTCCCACAAGGACGATGAGACAACCCCGCAGGAAGAGACGCTCGCGGCCTATGACAAATTGATCAAGGCCGGCAAGATCAGGGCGATCGGTGCCTCGAATTTCTCGGCTGAGCGGCTCAAGAGCGCGCTGGATATTTCCAAAGCCAACGGGCTGCCGCGCTACGAGAGCATGCAGCCGGAATACAGCCTGGCGGAGCGATCGAGCTACGAAGGCGCGCTGCAACGCGTCTGTGTGGAGAACGACGTCGGCGTGATCACGTTCTTCTCCCTCGCCGCGGGATTCCTGACCGGCAAGTACCGCTCGGAGAGCGACTTCGCCAAGAGCCCGCGCGGTGCGCGCAGCATTCCGAAATACATGAACCCGCGCGGCATGCGGATCCTCGCCGGCCTCGACGAGGTCGCCGCGGAAACCGGCGCCGAACCGGCCGCCGTCGCGCTCGCCTGGCTGATGGCCAAGCCCGGCATCACCGCACCGATTGCCAGCGCCACCAAGCCCGAGCAGGTCGCAACGCTGGTCGCTGCCGCCAGGCTCGAGCTGAGCAAGGCTCAGGTCGAGCGGCTGGACGCCGCGAGCGCGTAGCGGCGCGGTTCACTTCACCTCGCCCCGCGTGCGGGGAGAGGTCGGAACGCATCGTTGGATGCGTTCCGGATGAGGGGGAGCCTCCGCGAATGCAGCTATCAACGTAATCTGCGGAGACAGCCCCTCACCCCAACCCTCTCCCCGTAAGAACGGGACGAGGAAGCACACCGCCTTCGCGGCTGCAGTGCAAGATGGATTCCGTCTCACGCCCTAGCCCCACGGCCCGCGCTGGCCTGAGGCACCGCCCCACGGGCTGCGCGGCGGATAGCTGGCGCCGGCCGGGCGCGGCGCGGTCTGGGTGCCGAGCTCGGCGGCGAGCTGCTGCAGCGCGGCGATGCGGTTAGCGGTCGAGGGGTGGGTGGCGAACAGATTGTCGACGCCATGGCCAGACAATGGGTTGACGATGAACATGTGCGCGGTGGCCGGATTGCGCTCGGCTTCCATGTTCGGCACCTGGTGCGCGGCGTTCTCGATCTTCGCAAGCGCGGACGCCAGCCACATCGGCTGGCCAACGATGCGTGCGCCAAAATTGTCGGCGGCATATTCGCGGGTACGGCTGATCGCCATCTGCACCAGCGCGGCGCCGAGCGGCGCCAGAATCATCATCGCGATCGAGCCGACGATGCCGGGGCCGTTGTTGTTGCGGTTGCCGCCGAAGAACATGCCGAACTGCGCCAGCATCGAGATCGCGCCGGCGATCGTCGCGGTGATCGTCATGGTCAGCGTGTCGTGATGCTTGATATGCGCGAGCTCGTGCGCGATCACGCCGGCGAGCTCCTCGCGGCTGAGCTGCTGTATCAATCCAGTGGTGACGGCAACCGCCGCATTCTCCGGATTGCGGCCGGTCGCGAACGCATTGGGCTGCGCCTCGTCCATTAGGAACACGCGCGGCATCGGCAGGCTCGCACGCTGCGCCAGCTCGGCGACGAGATTGTAGAGGTCCGGCGCCGAACGCGCATCGACCTGATGGGCGCCGTACATCGACAGCACCATGCGATCGGAATTCCAGTAGGTGAACAGGTTTGTCGCAGCCGCGACGATCAGCGCGATCACGGCGCCGGTGCCGCCGCCGATCAGATAGCCGACGCCCATGAACAGGGCGGTGAGGCCGGCAAGCAGGAGCGCGGTGCGGAAATAATTCATCGTGGTTCCCTCACGGCGAGCGGAATGCTGCCACAACTGACGCCGCTGAGGTAGGGATTTTGCCGCTGCAGCCGCAAGGGGAACGCGTGCGTCGCAGCGACGCGGCGCGGGTTAACGATTGGTCATGTCGGTTGCCGTAGCCCGGATGAGCGCAGCGATATCCGGGGCAGTCGTTCCGCATATCGCTGCGCTCATGCGGGCTACAAGCCCGCTACGGCATCGTGGCTACTCCGCCGGCTCCTGCTGTGCGAGCTGCCTCTCGTCCTCGCGCAGCGCGACCCGCAGCAGCATGCGGGCGAGCTGCGCGCGGCTGTAGGGCTTGGCCAGGAACAGGATGCCCTGCTCGAGCTTGCCGTCCTGATCGATCGCGTCATCGGTGTAGCCCGAGGTGAACAGCACGCGCAGGCTGGGGCGCCGCTGCTGCGCCTCGGTGGCGAGGTCGCGTCCGTTCATCGCACCGCGCATGATGACGTCGGTAAACAAGAGATCGACCGGCGCGCCGCTGTCGAGCACGGCAAGCGCTTCGCCGCCATTGTTGGCCGACAGCGTGGTGTAGCCGAGGCTCTCGATCTGGGTCAGCACGTAGGAGCGCACCGCCTGTCGTCCTCGACGACCAGCACGACTCCTGCGCGCCGCGCACCTTCGGCTGCCGCCGCTCGGACGCCACGGCCGGCGATTGCACCGCCGCGCGCGGCAGATAGAGCATCACCCGCGTGCCGCGGCCGACCTCGCTGTCGAGCGCGATGTGACCGTTGGACTGCTTGACGAAGCCGTAGACCATGGAAAGCCCGAGGCCGGTGCCCTTACCGACGTCCTTGGTGGTGAAGAACGGCTCGAACACTTTGGCGAGATCGGCTTCCGCGATGCCCTGGCCGTTGTCGATCAGCGCGATCGCGACATAGTCGCCGGCGGCAAGTCCATCATGGCCGTGCACGTCTGATGGCTTCAGTTCGGCAGTGCGGGTCCCGATCCGCAGCCGGCCGCCCTTCGGCATCGGGTCTCGCGCGTTCAGCGCGAGATTGATGATCGCGGTGACCAGCTGGTTGGAATCGACCAGCGCGCGCGGCAGATCCGGCATCGGGCGAAAATCGATGCCGACATGGTCGCCGATGGTCGGCCGCAGCAGCTCGATGGTCTCGACCATCAACCGTTGACGTCGACATCGCTCGGCTGCAGCGGCTGCTTGCGCGCGAAGGCCAGCAGATGCCGCGTCAGCGATGCACCGCGCTCGGCGGCGTCGCGGATCAGACTGGTGATCTCGGTGAGCTGGCGGTTGTGGGTGACCGCCTCGGCCAGGATGTCGATCGTGCCGGTGATGACGGTGAGGATGTTGTTGAAGTCGTGCGCGATGCCGCCGGTGAGCTGGCCGACCGCTTCCATCTTCTGCGCCTGGTGGATCTTGCTCTCATTGACTCGGCCTCGCGGAAACGCTCGAGCAGGACTTCCGAGCGCTGGCGCTACCGACCTTCCTCGGCGAGCGCGACATGGGCCTCGCGCAGCTGTCGCTCGGTCGGGATCGCCAGGATTTTCGGGATCAGCGGCCAGAGCAGTACCGCCGTGAAGATCGAGGCGACAGCGGTGAGCGCCTTGACTATTCCTTCGAGCCCATAGATCGGCACCCACAGCGTGTAGATCGAGAACACATGCGTGAGGCCGCAGGCGAGGATGAACGCGGCGAACGGTCAGGCCATCCAGCCGAACTGGAAGTCGCGCCGCTTGGAGACGAGGATCGCCAGCGCAAACGGAATCGAGAAATAGGAAGCGGCAATGATAGCGTCTGAAATCACGTGCAGCCAGATCAGCTCCGGCTCCCACAACAGGCAGATGCCGTGTGGCGAAAACGTCGACGAATCGAACAGACGCTCGAGAAAACTCCACATGGGTCCCTCCGGGCGTGATCGATCGGCCGACACCCCTGCCCGCGAATCACCAGCCGATCATAGCGGCGACGACTGAACCTGCCGAAGCCCAATTGGTCTAACGAGGCACCCCCGTTGTTGCCCGGTGTCGCCCTGGTGTATGCAGGATGTGCCTTAATCCCCTATCCCAGCCGGTGACATCGATGCCAGCATCTCCCCTCCGCGCCCCGATCATGATCGCAGCGATCGCGGGGGCGTTGGCGCTCTCCTCGCTGGGTCGGGCGCAACAGCCGCTGCCCAATCCCGCAGGCTCCGCCCCGGTCAGACCGCGCCCGGCCGCGGTGGCCTCGCCAAGGGCTGCGTCCTGCCACAACGGGCAGAGCTTCGACCGCTTCCTCGCCGAGCTCAAGCAGAAGGCGGTCGCCGCCGGCGTCTCGCAGCGCACGATCGCGGAGGCCGCGCCCTACCTGGTTTACGACCAGGGCATCGTCAACCGCGACCGCGGCCAGCGCGTGTTCGGGCAGATCTTCACCCAGTTCGCCGGCCGCATGGCCGCGAACTACCGGATGCAGCAGGGCCAGCAGTACATCCGGACCTATGCCGCCGCGTTCGCGCGCGCCGAGAGGGAGTATGGCGTGCCACCGGCGGTGATCGCCGCGTTCTGGGGACTGGAGAGCGATTTCGGCGCCCAGATGGGCAATCTGCCGACGCTGAAATCATTGGTGTCGCTGGCCTATGATTGCCGCCGCTCGGAGATGTTCCAGGGCGAGACCATCGCGGCGCTGAAGATCATCGAGCGCGGCGACCTGACGCCCGACGAGATGATCGGCTCGTGGGCCGGCGAGCTCGGCCAGACGCAATTCTTGCCGACGCATTATTTCAACTATGCCGTCGACTATGACGGCGATGGCCATCGCAACCTGCTCGCCAGCGGCCCCGACGTGATTGGCTCGACCGCGAACTACATCGCCAACGGATTGAAGTGGCGGCGCGGCGAGCCGTGGCTGCAGGAGGTGCGCGTGCCGCAGGCCGCGAATTTTCCTTGGGACCAGGCCGACCTCACCGTCAAGCTGCCGCGTTCGAAATGGGTTGCGCTCGGCGTCAGCCTGACCGACGGCAAGCCGTTGCCGAATGACGAGATGCCGGCCTCGCTGCTGCTGCCGATGGGCCGCATGGGTCCGGCGTTCCTCGCTTATCCAAACTTCGCCGCCTACACCGAGTGGAATAACTCGCTGATCTATTCGACCACCGCCGGCTATCTCGCCGGCCGCATCGCGGGCGCACCGCCGATGCAGCGGCCGCACGCGCCGGTGGCGCAGCTGCCGTTTGGCGAGATCAAGGAGCTGCAATCGCTGCTGGCGCGCGCCGGCTACGACGTCGGCAAGATCGACGGCGTGCTCGGCCAGGCGAGCCGCAGCGCGGTGAAGGCGATGCAGATGAAACACGGCCTGCCGGCGGATTCCTGGCCGACCGCGGAGCTCTTGGCGCGGATGCGCGGCCCGCGGGCGCAGCCGGCCGCGGACGCCGCGATGCCGCCGACGCGGTAGGACGCACCAAACGGCGACGCGCGAAATCTCTCCCCGTCATCCCCGCGCAAGATTTGACCAAGTGTTACAGCCGTCCGCAGTTGTATTCTTCCCTTCGCGGCCCCATGTGCAGCATCTCCGTTCGGCAGTTTCGGATTTCATCAGAACAAAGAGCATCCACATGTCCTTTTATGACGCCGTCGTCCCCGCTTATCTGCAGATCCTCAACAGCCTCAGCGGCCTGTTGACCAAGGCCGAAACGCATTGCGAAGCGAAGAAGATCGCGCCCGAGGTACTGCTGGGATCGCGACTCTATCCGGACATGCTGCCGCTGACCAAGCAGGTGCAGCTGGTCTGCGATCACGCCGCAAGAGGCTGCGCGCGGCTGACCCATAGCGAGGTGCCGTCGACGCCCGACACCGAGAAGAGTTTCGGCGAACTGAAGCAGCGGCTGGCGAAGACGATCGACTATGTGAAATCGTTCAAGCCGGAGCAGTTCGACGGCGCCGACGCCAAGGACGTCACCTTCCCGATCGGCGCCGATCGCACCATGACCTTGAAGGGCCAGCAATTCCTCAGCGCCTTCTCGTTTCCGAACTTCTACTTCCACGCCGTCACCGCACACGGCATCCTGCGCCACAACGGCGTCGATATCGGCAAGCGCGACTTCCTCGGCGTGAGCTGACGCGCTTCGCGCGTCATTCCGGGGCGATGCGCAGCATCGAACCCGGAATCTCGAGCCCCATAACCTCTGGATTCCGGGTTCTCGCTTCCCGAGCCCCGGAATGACTGACAAGCAAATTCCCCCGTCGCGGGATTTTCACGCTACGGCAGACACGTCGCCTCGCAGGCACAGCCGTGCTACTGCTCCCTAACAACAACAAGACGTCAGGGAGCACGCCATGTCGACCCACGCACCGAAAGCCATCGATCCGTCCGCCTCGCTGCATGCGGAATCGCTCGGACTTGCGAAGAACCACGGCCGCCTGGCCGGCCGGCGCATCATCGTGGTCGGTGCGGGCCAGCGCACAACCGTGGATGAAGCGCCGCCGATCGGCAACGGCCGTGCGATGAGCGTGTTGTTCGCGCGCGAGGGCGCCTCGGTCGCGTGCCTCGACGTCAACAAGGCAGCCGCCGACGACACCGTCGCGCAAATCACGGGCGAAGGCGGCAAGGCCTTCACCGATGTGGTCGATGTCTCCGATGTCGCGGCGATCGCGCCTGCGGTCGAACGCTGCGCCGAGAGGCTCGGCGGGCTCGACGGGCTGGCGCTGAATGTCGGCATTTCCTCCGGCCTGTCGCTGCCCAAGATGACGGCGGAAGCCTGGGACCGCGACTACGCCGTCAACGTGCGCAGCCACATGCTGTTCGCGCAGCGGGCGCTCGAGGTGATGGCGCCGGGCGGCGCGATCATCTTGATCTCCTCGATGGCGAGCCAGCGCGCCGGCGGCCGCAACCCGGCCTATGAATCCTCCAAGGCGGCGCAGATCGCGCTTGGGCGGGCTATCGCGCGGGCCGGCGAGGACAAGGGCATTCGCTGCAATGTGATCGCGCCCGGCTTCATGGATACGCCGATGGGCCGCGATGCCAGCCGCAGGCGGTCGGACCGCGCAGTGACAGTGCCTTTCGGCCGCCAAGGCACCGGCTGGGAGGTCGCCTATGCTGCGCTGTTCCTGATTTCGAATGAATCGTCCTATGTGAACGCGCACACCCTGTTCCTCGATGCCGGCCACATGGGCGGAATCGTGCGTGGCTAGCCTGCAAACTGGGCATATCCCGGCCATTGCGCTCGTCGCGGCAATGCACAACTCTCTCCTCATCGATCATTGTCTGGAACCACTTCACATGAGCCAATCGACCAAACTTCTCGAGCCCTACAAGCTTGGCCCGCTGACGCTGCCGAACCGCTTCGTGATGGCGCCGCTGACGCGCAACCGCGCGGTGCCGCCCGGCATGGTGCCAAGCCCGCTCGCGGTGGACTATTACGGCCAGCGCGCCTCCGCCGGCCTTCTGATCACCGAGGCGAGCCAGGTCTCGCAGCAGGGCCAGGGCTATCAGGACACCCCCGGCATCTATTCGAAGGAACAGGTCGCGGCCTGGCGCAAGGTCACCGATCGCGTGCATGAGCGCGGCGGCCACATCTTCATCCAGCTCTGGCATGTCGGCCGTATCTCGCACACCTCGCTGCAGCCGAATGGCGGTGCGCCGGTGGCCCCGAGCGCGATCCGCGCCAAGACCAAGACCTTCGTGAACGGCACCTTCGTCGACGTGTCCGAGCCGCGCGCGCTTGAACTGTCGGAAATCCCCGGGATCATCGAGGACTTCAAGCGCGGCACCGCGAATGCGCTGGCGGCCGGCTTCGACGGCGTCGAGATCCATGGCGCCAACGGCTATTTGCTTGACCAGTTCGCCAAGGACGGCACCAACAAGCGCACCGACGCCTATGGCGGTTCGATCGAGAAACGCGCCCAGCTGATGCTGGAAGTCTCCAAGGCGGTCACCATCGAGGCCGGCGCCGACCGCACCGGCATCCGGATCTCGCCGGTGACGCCGGCCAACGACGTCTCCGACTCCAATCCGCAGCCGCTGTTCGACTACATCGTCGATCAGCTCAACGCGCTGAAGCTGACCTATATCCACGTCATCGAGGGCGCGACCGGCGGCCCGCGCGACATCGCACCGTTCGACTACGCCTCGCTGCGCAAGCGCTTCAAGCAGGCCTATGTCGCCAACAACGGCTACGACTTCGCGCTGGCGGAGAAGGTGCTGGAGGCAGGTGCTGCCGACCTGATCGCGTTCGGCAAGCCCTTCATCTCCAACCCCGATCTGGTCGAGCGGCTCAAGGCCGGCGCCCCGCTCAACGACTGGGACAAGGCGACCTTCTACGGCGGTGGCGCCAAGGGCTATACCGATTATCCGACGCTGAAGGCAACCGAGGCGGCAGAGTAAAACCCGGTCCGCTTTCTCTCCACATCGTCATTCCGGGATGCGCCGCCAGGGGCAGACCCTGAATCCATTGATCCGCATCACTTGCGTCAGGATGGACTCCGGGCTCGCGCTTTGCGCGCCCCCGGAATGACGAAAGAGAATGCTGGAATTGCGACGAGAGGAACAAGGCCGGGTTCGTTCCCGGCCTTTGCGCATTGCGCGCTGCATGCCGGATTCCTACGCCTCGGCAGCCTCACCGCTCTCCACCTCCTCCGCGACCATGCGGTCGAGGTTTCGATTGAGCCGCCGCAGCAGGTCGAGCAGGGTTGCGGTTTCGGCTGCGGTAAAGCCCGCGAGTGCCTGGTCCTGATTGCGGTGCAAGGCCTTGCGCGCCGCCGGCAGTTTGGCCCTTGCCGCCTTGGTCAGCGTGACCTGCTGGCTGCGGCCGTCGCCCGGCATCGGCGTCCGCTGCACCAGGCCATCGCGCTCCATCCGCGCCAGGATTTGCGCCATCGACGGCTGCTCGACCTTGGCGGCGCGGGCGAGATCGCGCTGTGACATCGCCTTGCCGTCGCGCAGCAGATAGATCACCGGCAATTGGCCGATGCTGAAGCCGTGCGGCTTCACGCGCCGCTCGCCGAGCCTGAGGAAGCTGCGCGAGGCCATGTTGACCAACGGCGCCGGACGATCGAACAAGTCCCAATCGGTCACGATCCCACCATTTACATAGGTACCTATTTATACTAGAGAGGCACCTATGTATCCCGTTGTGAGCGTGGTGTCCATGAGCTCAAATCCCATTCGCATTGCCATTGTCGGCGCCGGCCCCGGCGGCCTGACGCTCGCTCGCCTGCTGCATGTTGCCGGGATCAAGACCAGCCTGTTCGAACGCGAAAGCTCGGCAACCGAGCGGCCGCAGGGCGGAACGCTCGACCTGCACGCCGAGAGCGGTCAGCTCGCGCTGGCGCGCGCCGGACTCACCGACGGCTTCCTGCAAATCGCACGTTACGAGGATCAGGGCAGCCGGCTCTACACCAGCGATGGCCGGCTGCTGCTCGCGGATGACGACATGACCGGCGACCGTCCGGAGGTCGACCGCACGGCGCTCCGCGACCTGCTGCTGCAATCGCTCCCGCCGGATGCCATAGCCTGGGGCCGCGGCCTGCGCGAGGTCGCGCCGCGCGATGACGGCCGTTACGATCTCGTCTTCGACGGTGCGCGCGAAGGGCCGTTCGATCTCGTGGTCGGCGCCGACGGCGCCTGGTCCCGGGTGCGGCCGCTGATATCACGCTATCAGCCGCAATATAGCGGGCTGACCTTCATCGAGTTCGGCATCGACGATGCCGACACGAGGCACCCTGCTTTGTCGGAGCTGGTCGGCCGCGGCAAGATGGGCGCCGAGAGCACCGGCCGCAGCCTGATGGTCCTTCGCAACGGCAACGCCCATCTGCGCGGCTACGCGATCTTCCGCGTGCCCATCGAATGGGCCGAGCGGCGGTTCGACATCACCTCGCCGGCTGCGATGCGTCACGCGCTGCTCGGCGAATTCGTCGGCTGGGTCGATGCCCTGCTCGACCTGCTCCGTGCCAGCAGTGATCAATTCGCGCTGCGGCCGATCCACGCGCTGCCGGTCGGGCATCATTGGACCAACCGCCCAGGCATCACCCTGCTCGGCGATGCCGCGCACCTGATGTCGCCGTTCGGTGGTGAGGGCGTCAACGCCGCGATGCTGGATGCGGTGGAGCTGGCGGCGCATCTGGTGGGGTCAAACGATTGGCGCGAGGCCGTTCGCACCTACGAGGCCGGGATGTTCGTGCGCGTCGCCCAGCCCGCGGGCGAGGCCGCCGAAGCCGCCGCGACCGAACTGTCGCATATCAGCCAGGAACTGACGCTGGCGCACCACCAGGCGTACATGCAGATGCGTGCCGCGTCCGGCGACTGCGCCACGCGGTAAGCGCTGGTCATGACCTCCGGCGCCGCATAGCATGGACCGTAACGAGCTAACCTGACGACGGTCGCACGCGAGAATGAACAAGGACAACGCCGAGGATATCGTTCGACGCGCCACCGTCGCCTTCAACAGCGGCCGGCACGACGAGGCGATCGAGCTCTGCGAGCGCGGCCTAGCGCGTCAGCCCGGCGAGCCGATGCTGAGCCATCTGCTGGCCGCCGTATTGTTCGCCAAAGGCGAGATCGCGCCGGCCCGCAGGCATATCGAGACCAGCCTGGCGCGGCGCCCGGACAATGCGGCGGCGCGGCTGCTCGCGGGGCGCCTCGCCCGTGCCGGCGGCGAATTCGATGCGGCACTGACGCATCTCGACCGCGCCATCGCGCTCAAGCCGCAACGCGAAGCCTTCGTCGAGAAGGCACGCACACTGGAGCTGGCCGGCCGCAAGGCGCAGGCCCGCGAGGCCTGGGAGGCGATCCTCAAGGCGATCCCGGAGCATCAGGAAGCCAATGCAAGGCTCGGCCGGCTCGCCTGGGAGGCTGGCGACCTCGCCAAGGCCGCAGGCCTGCTCGAGCGCGCCACCGCGAGCGCAGCGCCGGCCTCGGTGTGGTTCGATCTCGGCGTCGCAAAGCAGGACCTGCGCGATCACGACGGCGCCGCACGCGCCTATCGCAAGGCGCTCGAGATCAAGCCGGATTATGCCGAAGCGGCACTCAATCTGGGGATCACGCTGCAGGAGAGCGGCGAGCCCGACGCCGCGATGCAGGCCTTCGCGCGCGCCTATGCTTTGCGTCCACAGCTGTTCGGATCGATCGCGATGGCGCTGACCTCGGCCCCGCACGGCCGGCTGTGGCTCGATGAGCGCGCGCTGCGTGCAACGTTAAGTCACTAGCCGGCCGCGCTTGGCGCGGAAATGCTTGCGATAGACATTGGGCGCAGCCAGCACCTCGCCGACGACTTTCGAATAGGCCTCGCGATGCGCCTCGTTGAACGCCTCGAACACCAGTTCGGGAGCCGCGCGCGGCACCGCGAAGCATTGCACGACCGGCGTTCCCTTCGGCAACACGCCGGCGAAATCAGGCTGGGTCCAGACCGCCGGGAAATTGATGCCCCCATCGTGAAACCGGTCGGCGTCGACCAGCCCCGAGATCACGCGGAACGGCAGGTCGTCGCGATTGACCGGATGGGTCGCGAACAGCGACCAGCCCGGCTCGAGCTCGATGGTCCAGAAGCTGTTGAATTTCAGCGCAGCCTGTCCGTTGGCGAACGGCGCGCCGGCGAATTGCGCGACGGGATGGAAGCTGAGCGGCGCGCGCGGATGGCCCTGCGTTGCCGGCTCCGGAATGTCCCAATCCCAGGCAAAGGCGCCGCGCTCGACCCTGACATCGCAGGGCAGCGGGATCATGACCCCATGGGCCATCGCATCGACGAAAGGCGGGCATTGCTTGACCGTGCGGATCTCGCGGTCGTGGATGTCGGAATGCGCCTTCGCTGGCATCGCGCGCAGCCAATCGGGCAACGCAGTGCGGGCCGGGAACGGCCGCGGCAGATGATCGGCAAGCCGCGGGTCGCAGCGAAAAGTCATGCGCATGGCGAAACTCCGGGATCATGATGCGATGACGGCAGACGCATATGATCTCATCGCGTCATTTGAGCACAATCCTGAACCGGTCTCCACAGCCGTCGATCCAGCAAAAAAAAGGCCGGGATTGCTCCCGGCCTTTTGCAGTTTGCGGATGGCGTGGCGGTCAAGCCTTACCGCCTTACTTAGCTTCGGCGCGCTTCGGCGGGCTCGCCGGCCACGACTTGATCAGCGTGTCGTAGTCGATCGTTTCGCCCTTCGGCTTCTCGTTCGCGAGCTTGCGCTGCGGAGCGATGGTGCCGTCCTTCTCGGCCTTCTTGTACCAGTACTCGGCGGTTTCCTTCTTGTTCAGCTTCGGTCCGCAGGCGCCCTGCACACCTGACTTCTCAAGACGCTCCATCACCGAATCCTGGGCCGCGGCGAGCGCGTCCATCGCAGCTTGCGGCGTCTTCGCACCGGACGACGCATCGCCGATGTTCTGCCACCAGAGCTGAGCGAGCTTCGGATAGTCAGGCACGTTGTTGCCGGTCGGGGTCCACTGCACGCGCGCAGGCGAACGGTAGAACTCGATCAGACCGCCGAGCTTCGGCGCGCGCTCGGTGAACGACTTGTCCCAGATGTCGGATTCACGGATGAAGGTGAGACCGACTTGGCTCTTCTTCAGGCTCGTCGTCTTGGAGACGATGAACTGCAGGTAGAGCCAGGCCGCCTTGCGGCGATCAACCGGGGTCGACTTCAGCAGCGTGGCCGAACCCACGTCCTGGTAGCCGAGCTTCATGCCGTCCTTCCAGTACGAGCCGTGCGGCGACGGAGCCATGCGCCACTTCGGCGTACCGTCCGCGTTCATCACGGCGATCCCGGGCTTCACCATGTCGGCGGTGAAGGCGGTGTACCAGAATATCTGCTGGGCGATGTTGCCCTGCGAAGGCACCGGGCCCGACTCGGAGAAGGTCATGCCCTGCGCCTGCGGCGGAGCATACTTCTTCATCCAGTCGAGATACTTGACGATCGAATAGACCGCCGCCGGGCCGTTGACGTCGCCGCCACGCTCGACCGACGAGCCGACCGGACGGCAGCCTTCCATGCGGATGCCCCATTCGTCGACCGGCAGGCCGTTCGGGAGACCCTTGTCGCCGTTGCCGGCCATCGACAGCCAGGCGTCGGTGAAACGCCAGCCGAGCGAGGGGTCCTTCTTGCCATAGTCCATATGGCCGTAGACCTTGACGCCGTTGATCTCCTTGACGTCGTTGGTGAAGAAGTCGGCGATATCTTCATAGGCCGACCAGTTCACGGGCACGCCGAGATCGTAGCCATACTTGGCCTTGAACTTGGCCTTGTATTCCGGGTTGGTGAACCAGTCGTAGCGGAACCAGTAGAGGTTCGCGAACTGCTGGTCGGGCAGCTGGTAGAGGTGACCGTTCGGTGCGGTCGTGAACGACTTGCCGATGAAGTCGTCGACGTCGAGCATCGGATCGGTGACGTCCTTGGCTTCGCCCTTCATCCACTCGGTCAGGTCGACGGCCTGGCCGTAACGGAAGTGGGTGCCGATGAAGTCGGAGTCGTTGATCCAGCCGTCATAGACGTTTTTGCCGGACTGCATCTGGGTCTGGATCTTCTCGACGACGTCACCTTCCTGGATGATGTCGTGCTTGACCTTGATGCCGGTGATCTCCTCGAACGCCTTGGCGAGCGTGCGGGATTCATATTCGTGCACCGTCAGGGTCTCGGAGACGACGTTGATCTCCATACCCTTGAAGGGGGCGGCGGCCTTGATGAACCACTGCATCTCCTTCATCTGGTCGTCCTTGGAGAGGGTCGACGGCTGGAATTCGCTGTCGATCCACTTCTTGGCGGCCGCCTCGTCGGCGCGGGCCGGCGCGACAAGAGTGACCGATGCTGCGACGAGCGCGACCGCGCTGGTCATCGTCAAAAGCTTATCTTTAGTCATTCGTAAATGTCGCATTAGATTCCTCCGGTTGCAGCGACTAAATCAGGCCCGGGTAGACCCCGGATCTGCTCTTTTTCGCGTTCTTCAGACGGTGCGAAAAATCACCACGGCTGAAAGAAGCGAAATTACCGTTCCGAGCCACAGGCTCGAAATCTCGACGCCCTCCCCGATCGGCAGGGTGAAAATCGGATCGGTGCCGACGAGGCCGATCCACAGCAGGTGGATCACCGCCGCCAGAACCAGCGAGACGAACAGACGGTCGCCGCGCGTGGTCGGAATGCGCAGCACGCCGACCCGCTCCGCCTCGGGATAGGCGATCGCGAGCCAGGTCATCATCCCGAGCGTAGAGGCAAGCAGCACGAAGAAGACCGCAGTGGGCCAGGTCCATGCCATCCATGCGATGCTGTCCATGAGCGCCTCCTAGACCCGGCCGAGCGCGAAGCCGCGCGCGATGTAGTTGCGGACGAACCAGATCACGAGTGCGCCGGGGATGATGGTGAGCACGCCGGCCGCGGCGAGCAGGCCCCAGTCCATGCCGGCAGCCGAGACGGTGCGCGTCATGATCGCGGCGATCGGCTTGGCCTGCACCGAGGTCAGCGTGCGCGCCAGCAGCAGCTCGACCCAGGAGAACATGAAGCAGAAGAACGCGGCGACGCCGATGCCGCTCGCGATCAGCGGCACCAGGATCTTGATGAAGAAGCGCGGGAACGAATAGCCGTCGAGGAAGGCGGTCTCGTCGATCTCGCGCGGCACGCCGGAGACGAAGCCTTCGAGGATCCACACCGCCAGCGGCACGTTGAAGATGCAGTGCGCGAGCGCAACCGCCCACGGCGTATCGAACAGGCCGATCGCCGAGTACAGGTTGAAGAACGGCAGCGCGTAGACCGCCGCCGGCGCCATGCGGTTGGACAGCAGCCAGAAGAACAGGTGCTTGTCGCCGAGGAAGCGGTAGCGCGAGAATGCATAGGCCGCCGGCAACGCCACCGCGATCGAGATCACGGTGTTGATGACGACATATTCCAGCGAGTTGATGTAGCCCGAGTACCAGCTCTCGTCGGTGAAGATGCGCCGGTAGTGCTGCAGCGTCGGCGTATGCGGCCACAGCGTCATCGTCGAGACGATCTCGGCGTTGGTCTTGAAGCTCATGTTGACGAGCCAGTAGATCGGCAACAGCAGGAAGATCAGGAACAGCGCCATGATCAGGCGGCGGCCGGGGATCGAATGCATCACGCCGCTCCTTCCTTGACCGGACGCTCGGAGCCGGCATTGGTCATCACGGTGTAGAACACCCAGCACACGATCAGGATGATCAAATTGTAGACCAGCGACAGCGCCGCGGCCTTCCCGAGGTCGAACTGGCCGAGCGCAATCTTGACGAGCTCGATCGAGACGAAGGTCGTCGAGTTGCCGGGACCGCCGCCGGTGACCACGAACGGCTCGGTGTAGATCATGAACGAGTCCATGAAGCGCAGCAGCACCGCGATCAGCAGCACGCGGTTCATTTTCGGCAGCTGGATCGCCTTGAACACCGCCCAGCGCGAGGCACCGTCGATCTGCGCCGCCTGGTAGTAGGCGTCGGGGATCGACTTCAGGCCGGCGTAGCAGAGCAGCGCGACGAGGCTGGTCCAATGCCAGACGTCCATCACGATCACCGTGACCCAGGCGTCGACCTCATTGGAGACGTAGTTGTAGTTGAAGCCGAGGTGGTTCAGCACATAGCCGAGCAGGCCGATATCGGGACGGCCGAAGATCTGCCAGATGGTGCCGACCACGTTCCACGGAATCAAGAGCGGCAGCGCGAGGATGACGAGGCAGGCCGCGACGCTCCAGCCCTCGCGGGGCATCGACAGCGCAACGATGATGCCGAGCGGCACCTCGATCGCAAGGATCACGGCGGAGAAGAACAGGTTGCGGCCGAGCGAGGCCAGGAAGCGGCCGCCGAGATCGGTCGAGGGATCGAGCAACTCCTTGAACCAGCCGACGCCGTTCCAGAAGAACTGGTTGTTGCCGAAGGTGTCCTGCATCGAATAGTTCACGACGGTCATCAGCGGCAGCACCGCCGAGAACGCGACTACCAGGAACACCGGCAGCACCAGGAACCAGGCTTTTTGGTTGATGGTCTTGTCCATCAGGCGACCCCTTCGACCAAGTGGCTGTCGGCATAGACGTGGACGTTGGCGGGATTGAAGATCAGGCCGGCGGTATCGCCGGAGATCGAGAAGCCGGGGGGCACGCGCGCCGCGAGTTTGGTGTTGCCGACACGGACGCGGGCGAACTGGATGCGGCCGAGATCGTCGATCCGCTCGATGGTGGCCGACAGCAGCCCGGACGCGGGTGCCGCGACATCGACAAATTCAGGCCGCACGCCGATCTCGATCTTCTTGCCGGCCGGCAGCACACCATAGTTTCGATGCAGGCCGATGACATGGCCGTCGATCCGCGCCTCGTGGCCACTGACCTCGGCGGGCACGATGTTCATGCCGGGCGAGCCGATGAAATAGCCGACGAAGGTGTGCGCCGGCTTGTCGAACAATTCGGCCGGCGTGCCGCTCTGCACCACGCGGCCGTCATGCATGACGACGACGGTATCGGCAAACGTCAGCGCCTCGGTCTGGTCGTGGGTGACGTAGATCATCGTGAGGTCGAGTTCGCGATGCAGCGCCTTCAGCTTGGAGCGCAGCTGCCATTTCAGCTCGGGATCGATCACCGTCAGCGGCTCGTCGAACAGCACGGCGGCGACGTCGGAGCGCACCAGGCCGCGGCCGAGCGAGATCTTCTGCTTGGCGTCGGCGGTGAGCCGCGTCGCCTTGCGATTGAGGTACGGTGTGAGGTCGAGCAAATCGGCGATCTGCCTGACCCGCGCATCGACCTCGGCCTTCGCGACGCCGCGGTTCTTCAGCGGGAAGGCCAGGTTCTGACCGACCGTCATGGTGTCGTAGATCACCGGGAACTGGAACACCTGCGCGATGTTGCGCTTCTGCGTCGACAGCGGCGTGATGTCCTGGCCGTCGAACAGGATCCTGCCGCGCGACGGCGTCACGATCCCGGAAATCAGGTTCAATAGCGTGGTCTTGCCGCAGCCGGAGGGCCCAAGCAGCGCGTAGGCGCCGCCCTGCCGCCAGGTCATCGTCACCGGTTTCAGCGCAAAGGATTCCAGCGGCGCGTCATTGCCGCTGTAGGATTGCGCGAGATCGACGAGGTCAATGCGAGCCATCGGGCATCTCCCTCAATTGCTCTTGCTGGCTGACGCGCGAGCCGCAAGCGAACTGCCATACAATTCGCTTGCAAACGCGGTCGCGGGCGACGCGACCAGGCGGTCGGCGGCGTCAAACACAAAGATATTCTCGGGATCGAGCGCGGCTTCAAGCACCTGCCCGGGTTCATATTCGTGCACGCCGTGCAGCACCGCGACCCAGTTCGAATCGTGGACGTGAACGTGCACAAAGCTCTCCGACCCGGTGATCTCGGTGACCGTCACGGTGGCGGAGAATTTGTGGCGGCCGGGCGCGACGCTTCCGACCTCGAGCTGGTGCGCACGGAAGCCGATCTCGTACGTGCCGTCAGGCAGATTGGCATACAGCCCGGCCGCGGGCGCCTGCTCGCCGCCGGCATAGATCACCCGGTCACCCTTCTTCTCGATGCCGATGATATTGAGCGGCGGATCGGAGAACACCTGCGCGACACGCAGCGTGTCGGGATGGCGGTAGACCTTCGGCGTTGCGCCGATCTGCAGCGCCTGGCCTTCCCACATGCACACCGTGTCGCCGCCGAGCAGCAGCGCCTCCGACGGCTCGGTGGTGGCATAGACGAAGATCGCACCCGATGCCTCGAAGATCCGCGGCAGCTCGGCGCGCAATTCCTCGCGCAGCTTGTAGTCGAGATTGGCGAGCGGCTCGTCGAGCAGCACGAGGTCGGCGCCCTTGACCAGCGCGCGCGCAATCGCGGTGCGCTGCTGCTGACCGCCGGAGAGCTGCAGCGGCGTCCGCTTCAGATAGGGCTCGAGCCGCAACAGGCTGGCCGCCTCGGCCACCCGCTGCTCGATCTCGGCCCTCGGCTTGCCCTGCACCCGCAGCGGCGAGGCGATGTTCTCGTAGACCGTCAGCGAGGGATAGTTGATGAACTGCTGATAGACCATCGCCACCGAGCGCTGCCGCACGTCGGCGCCGGTGACGTCCCTGCCGTCGACCAGCACGCGGCCGGTGGTCGGCTTGTCGAGGCCGGCGAGCAGCCGCATGATCGAGGTCTTGCCCGACAGCGTCGGCCCGAGCAGCACGCTGAGCGTGCCACGCTCCAGCGTCAGCGAAACATCGCGGATGGTCTGAACGCCATCCACGGTTCGCGTGACGTTCTGCAGTGTAACGCTCATGCCCGTCCTCCCGCTTCGCGGAGGGGACGTTCACCGGACACGCGGTTGGCGATCATCCACTCGTCGAGCGCGGCGATTTCACCCGCCGTCATCCGCAAGCCCAGCTTGGATCGTCGCCAGACGACATCGTCCGCGGTCCGCGCCCATTCGTTCGCCATCAGGTACCGGACTTCAGTCTCCGTCAAGGTGGCGCCGAAAGAGCGGCCGAGATCATCAGCCGTTGCTGCATTGCCCAAGACCTTGCTGGCGCGTGTGCCATAGGCGTGGGCGAGACGGTTGGCGTGGGACTGCGAGAGGAACGGATAGTTGCGAACCAGCTCGGCGCTCAGCGCCGCGACCGCGGAGACATCCATGTCGCCGCCGGGCAGCGGCGCCTTGCCGGTCCAGCCCTCCTGCGCTTTCGCTCCGCGGAGATAGGGCGACAGCCGCTCCAGCGCCTCTTCGGAGAGGCGGCGATAGGTGGTGATCTTGCCGCCATAGATCGACAGCAGCGGCGCACCGCCCGGCGTATCGAGCTCGAACACGTAATCGCGGGTTGCGGCCTTGGCTTCGCTCGCACCGTCGTCATAGAGCGGACGCACGCCGGAGTAATTCCAGACCACGTCCTCGGGCTTCACCGGCTTGGCAAGGTATTCGCTGGCGGAGGCGCAGAGATACTCGATCTCCTCACGCGTCGCCTTCACCTCGGCCGGATCGCCGTCATAGTCGCGATCGGTGGTGCCGATCAGCGAGAAATCGTTCTGGTAGGGAATGACGAAGATGATGCGGCCGTCGGCATTCTGGAAGATGTAGGCGCGGTCGTGGTCGTAGAGTTTCGGCACGACGATATGCGAGCCCTGCACCAGCCGCACCTTGGCCCGCGCGTTGACGCCGGCGCCGGTGGCCAGCACCTGCTCGACCCAGGGACCGCCGGCATTGACCAGCACGCGCGCCTTGATGGTGTCACGCGCGCCGGTGGCGCCGTCCTCGACCGTGACATGCCAGACGCCGTCGACCTGCCTGATCTCGACTGCGCGGGTGCGGGTGCGAATCTCGGCGCCGCGATCGGCGGCATCGCGCGCGGTCAGCGCAACCAGCCGCGCGTCGTCGACGAAGCAGTCGGAATATTCAAAGCCCTTGGTGTAGCGCCCGGGGATCAGCGGCTTGCCGACCACGTCGCGCGTCAGGTCGACCGAGCGCGTCGCCGGCAGCAGGTGCCGGCCGCCGATATGGTCGTAGAGGAAAAGGCCGAGCCGCAGCAGCCAGGCCGGGCGCAGGCCCGCATGGTGCGGCAAGACGAAACGCAGCGGACGAATGATATGCGGCGCGATCTGCCAGAGGATCTCGCGCTCGATCAGCGCCTCGCGCACCAGACGAAACTCATAATACTCGAGGTAGCGCAGGCCGCCATGTACGAGCTTGGTCGACCAGGACGACGTTCCGCTGGCCAAGTCATTCATTTCACAGAGGAAAACAGAATTGCCCCGGCCCGCCGCATCGCGCGCGATGCCGCAGCCATTAACGCCGCCTCCAATGATAGCGAGGTCGTAAATTCGGTCCAAAGAACGCTTCCCCCGGCAACCGTTTTCGCTTTGACGGTTTTACTTTCGGATTCGAATAGATCACAACCAAAAACGAAAGCAAAGTGAAAATGGGGAACTTTGGCTGGGGATTTTTTGGGCGGACTGCGTGCGGAATGGTGGACAGGCTCACCCGACCTGACCCCGCGCTATCACTTAACCCGTCACCCTGAGGTGCGAGTGGAGTGAGCCTCGAAGGGTGCGAGGCCCCAGTGTGGCCGTTTATCTTTCGAGGGCCGCTGAAGAAGCGGCCACCTCAAGGTGACGGTGAGAGTTGTTGTGTGGGGACGATGGGCCGACAGCGGCGATATCGTTGAGATCGACTAAGCGCTGCGCAGCGTCGCGGGTGCGGCGTCGGCGCCGTTGTCGTCGATATCGGCCTGCGGCTTGTCCATCGCGACGACAACCTCGATGCCGCGGCTGTGGCAGATGTTGGCGAGGCCTGCGGGCAAGGGCGAATCGGTGACGAAGGTCTGGATCTGGCTCATATGGGCGATCCGCACCGGCGCGCTGCGGCGGAGCTTGGTCGCATCGGATACCAGCATCACGTTGCGCGCGTTGGCGATGATCGCCTGCGCCACCTGCACCTCGCGATAGTCGAAGTCGAGCAGCGCGCCCTCCTCGTCGATCGCCGACGCGCCGATGATCGCGTAATCGACCTTGAACTGGCCGATCAGCTGCGTCGCCGTGGAGCCGACCACGGCGCCGTCGGCGCGGCGCACCGTGCCGCCGGCCACCACCACCTCGATGCGCGGATGGCGGTACAGCAGCATCGCGACGTTGAGGTTGTTTGTGATGACCAGCAGGTCCTCATGCGAGGTCAGCGCGCTGGCGACCTCTTCCGTGGTAGTGCCGATATTGATGAACAGCGAGCAGCCGTTCGGAATCCGCGCGGCCGCGGCGGCGCCGATCGCCTTCTTCTCCTCGGCGGCGACGAAGCGGCGCGCCTCATAGGCGAGGTTCTCGACACCCGAGGCGATGATCGCGCCGCCATGGATGCGGGTCAGCGACCGCTCGTCGCAGAGATCGTTGAGGTCCTTGCGGATGGTCTGCGCCGACACCTCGAATCGCTTGGCAAGGTCCTCGACCATGACCCGGCCGAATGCGCGTGCGATGTTGAGGATTTCAGTCTGGCGATGGGAGAGTCCGGCCACGGCGGCCCCCTTGAAACGGCGAATGACCCATGGTGCGACCGTTCGGCACGGAGGTCAACGAGCTAGCATCGACGGGGTTAAGGACTGCGTTGCAGCAATGTCGAGCCGGCGACGTTTGGGCACAATGCCTCACCAAGCCATTTCCTCACCAAGCCATGGCCGAAGCAACAAGGCGAATCAATTCCGGATCGTCGAATGCCGCCGCGCTGGCGACGGCGCCGGCCGCGAGCAGATCGGCATGACCGAGCCCGGTTCGCATCCCGATCGTCGCGATGCCGGCCGCCGTCGCGGACTGGATGCCGGAGCGCGAATCCTCAAACGCGAGCGAAGCCTGCGCCGACGCGCCTGCGAGGCGCAGCCCCTCGAGATACGGCAATGGATGCGGTTTGCCGTGCGCCAGTTCATCGCCGATCACGACAGCCTTGAAACGGTGCGCGATACCCAGTCCCAATAGCAGCAGTTCGGCGTTCGGGCGCGGCGCATTGGTCACCGCCACCATCGGCACGCCGGCGCGATCGGCCCGGTCGAGCAGCGCTATCAATCCCGGCACCGGCACGATCTGGCCGGAGACCAATTCGCGGAAGATCCGCTCCTTCTCGCCAAGGATGCCGGCGCGGCGGTCAGCCGGCTCGTGGGCGAGGAAACGCTCGCCGATCGACGCATTGGAGAAGCCTTGCAGCTCCTTGCCGAAGCGCGCGTGATCAAAGCTGTGTCCATGGGGGCCGAGCACCCGATTGAACGCTGCCAGATGCAGCGGATCGGTGTCGGCGAGCGTGCCGTCGATATCGAACAGCAGTGCTCTGCCTTGTGTCTGCGACATCCGAAAACAGTTTCCGTGAGTTCGGATGCATCAATACAGACTCTCGCGGCGCGCGCAAACGGCGGGCCGCGTGGCTCCTCATCAGGAGGCCAATTGCAGATCCTGGCCGGTGACAAGCCGTCGCGCCGCGCGCTCGGCCTCGCGTGCGTTGCGGAAGATCTGACCCTCCAGGGCTTGGAAGCGGTGCGACGCCGCGAAAAATGCGTAACCACCGGTATCGCGCACCACGATACCCGCGGTCTGTGAACTTACTTCGATGACGTAGCAGTCTGACATTGTCGGCCTCGGTTTGATTCCGAGCCGACAACGGCATCGCCGCCCGTTTGTTCCTTGAGTTCTTTGCGAAGCGAAGCGCCGCTTTTTTGCAATCGAGGGGCGCTCCGGTCTCAGTTTCGACGCGTTTTCTCTCGCACCGAATCAGCGGCGCTTTTCGCGCGAAAGACGTCAGGTCGAAATCGTTGCACCATCGCGCTGGATCGGTTGCGGACGGCCCTGATCGTCGATCGAGACGTAGGTGAAATTGCCGTCGGTGACGAGGATCGACTGCTGCTCGCGGCGGCGCAGCACCCAGGCTTCGAGATGCACGGTGATCGAGGTACGGCCGACACGAACGAGGTTGGCGTGCACCGAGACGAGATCGCCGACATAGACCGCCTTTCGGAAGTTCATCGCTTCGATCGCCACCGTCACGGTGCGGGACTTCGCCACCTTCGAGGCGAACACGCCGCCGCCGAGATCCATCTGGCTGAGCAGCCAGCCGCCGAAGATGTCGCCATTGGCATTGGTGTCGGCGGGCATCGCCAGCGTGCGGATGCAGAGATCGCCCTGCGGCTCGTTGCCGCTGATCGGCGGTGCGTGAGCAAGAGTTTCAGGCGCTTGGGTATCGGTCACTTGAAGGTCTCCCAGCCTGCGTCGGGTGCGAAACGATCGCCGAATTTCTGCGTCAGCGCGCGCAGCGCGGATACGACGCTGTCGACGCCGCGGGTGCGCGCATAGTTGAGCGGGCCGCCGCGGAATGGGGCATAGCCGGTGCCGAAGATCATCGCGCCGTCGACCACATCGGGGTCGTCGACGATGCCCTCGCGCAAGGCGGCAACGCAGACATTGGAGATCGGCAGCACCAGGCGGTCGATCATCTCGTCGCTGACTTTCGGACCGGTCTCCGGCAGCGGCGCCTTCTCCGCCTTGCCGTCCTTCCAGGTGTAGAAGCCCTTGCCGGTCTTGCGGCCGAGCTCACCCCTGGCGACCTTTTCGCGCAGCCAGGCCGGCGTCGGCGGCAAGGTGTCGCCAAACTTCGAGCGCAGCATGTCGCCAACATCGAGGCAGATATCCAGACCGACCTGGTCGGCGAGCTCGATCGGCCCCATCGGCATGCCGAACTCGACGGCGGCCGCGTCGATCAGACGCTGGTCGGTCTTCTCGTCCAGCATCATCATCGCTTCCAGCATGTAGGGCGTCAGCGCACGGTTGACGAGGAAGCCCGGCGAGCTCTTCACCGGCAGTGGCAGGCGATCGATGGCGCCGACAAACGCGCGCGCTTCCTTGAGCATCGCGGCATCGGTGCCGTCATGGCTGATGACCTCGACGAGCTGCAGCCGCGACACCGGGTTGAAGAAATGCAGGCCGAGCAGCCGCTCCGGCCGCGCCAACGTGGTGCGCAGATCCTGCAAGGGAATGCTCGACGTATTGGTGGCGAGGATCGCGTCCTGTTTCATCTTCGGCTCGAGGCCGGCATAGACCTTCTGCTTGAGCTCGAGCTTCTCCGGCACCGCCTCGATGATCAGATCGGCGTTGCGGACGCCCTCGCCATCCATGTCGGGGATCAGCCGGTCCAGCGCGTCGCGCTGGTCGGTGCGCTTGCGCATGATCTTGCCGAACAGCTCGGCGGCGCGCTTCATCGCGCCCCCGATCGGCTCGGCCTTCATGTCGGCGAGCGTGACGCGCATGTCCTGGCTGGCGCACCAGGCCGCGATATCGCCGCCCATCGCGCCGGCGCCGATGACATGGACGTGCTGCACCTTGTTGCCGCTGCCGGCCGCCTTCTTCATCTGCTCGCGCAGGAAGAACACGCGGATCAGATTCTGCGCGGTCGGCGTCACCATCAGATTGGCGAAGGAGGCCTTCTCCGCATTCAGCATCGCCGAGCGGTTGCCGGCGTGCTTCTCCCAGAGCTCGATCAGCGCATAGGGCGCCGGATAATGCTTGCGCGGCGCGGCCTTCTCCGCCTCGCTGCGCATCCGTGAGGCAAGCAAGCCCCTGACCGGACCAAGATTGAGGATCGCGTTGAGCATGCCGGGCTTGGCTCGCTTCAGCC
Organism: Bradyrhizobium sp. 41S5; assembly: GCF_011516665.3. NCBI lineage: Bacteria > Pseudomonadati > Pseudomonadota > Alphaproteobacteria > Hyphomicrobiales > Nitrobacteraceae > Bradyrhizobium > Bradyrhizobium sp. 41S5. Next base: position 6,600,736 of record NZ_CP083721.1, read on the forward strand.
GGCCGAACACCGCGTCCTTCACCGCGTTGCGGACATGACGCTCCTGGGTGACCGCGTCGACCAGGCCGAGCGACTTCGCGCGGCGCGCGTCGATCGTCTTGCCGGTCAGCATCAAGGTCATCGCCTGCATCGGGTTGACCAGCTCGGTGAAGCGCACGGTGCCGCCGAGGCCGGGATGCAGGCCGAGCATCACCTCGGGGAAACCGAATCTGGCATCGTCGATCGCGATCCGCATCTGGCAGGCCAGGGCGACCTCGAGGCCGCCGCCGAGACAGAAACCGTGGATCACGGCGACCGAGGGCACGCGCAGAGCCTCGAGCCGGTCGATCACCGCATGGGCGCGGCCGATCTCGGTCTCGACCGCCCGCGGGTCGCTGGCGCCGCGAAATTCATTGACGTCGGCTCCGGCGATGAAGCCGCTCTTTTTCGCGGAGCGCACCACGAGGCCGGTCGGCCGCTGTTTCTCCAGCGCCGCGACAACGGCATCGAGCTCCTCGAGCAGATCGGCGGACAGCGTGTTGGCGCTGGTGCCGGCGCGGTCGAACAGCAGCCAGGCAATGCCGTCCTCGTCGCGCGTGAGCTTGAAATTCCTGTAGGGGCTGTCGGCGGCCGGCTTCGGCCCGAGCTCGAGCACGCGATCGGCGAGAACGTCCATGATCCGTGAATCCATGATCACACCGTCTCTATCAACATCGCGCCGCCCTGCCCGCCACCGATGCATTCGGTGGCGACGCCGCGCCTGGTGCCGAGCCGCTTCATCGCATTGACCAGATGCAGCACGATGCGGTTGCCGCTGGTGCCGACGGGATGGCCGAGGCTGATCGCGCCGCCGTCGACGTTCAACTTCGCGCGGTCGATCTCGCCGGCCGCGCCGTCGAGCCCCAAAATCTCGCGACAGAATTTGTCGTCGTTCCAGGCTGCGAGACAGCCGAGCACCTGCGTCGCAAAAGCCTCGTTCAGCTCCCAGGTCTCGACTTCCTGCAAGGTCAGCCCGTTGCGCTTGAGCAGTGCGCTCGCCGACAGCACCGGACCGAGGCCCATGATCGACGGATCGAGCGCCGACCACTGGCTGTCGAGGATCACGGCCATCGGCGTCAGCCCATGCTTTGCCACCGCGGTCTCGGATGCCAGAATCACCCAGGATGCGCCGTCGGTGATTTGCGAGGAATTGCCGGCGGTGACCTGACCCCACGGGCGCTCGAACACCGGCTTCAGCTTTGCCAACGTCTCCGGTGTCGAGTCCGGACGCACGCCATCGTCATGATCGTAGAACTTGCCGTCGCGGGAGAACGCGGTCTCGACCTCGCCCTTGAGGAAGCCTTGCTTCTGCGCGTTGGCGAGCCGCTGATGGCTCTCGGCGGCGTAAGCATCGGACTGCGCGCGCGTGATGCCGAAGAGATGGCCGACCTTCTCGGCGGTCTGGCCCATGTTGAGCTCGGTGATGGGATCGGTCAGCCCGCGCTCGAGGCCGATGATCGGCTTGAAGTAGCTCGGCCTCACCTTCAGCGCCGCGGCGATCTTGGCACCGATGCCCTTGGCGCCGGCAAAGCCGGCAAACCAGCGCACGCCGGAATTCGGCCAGACCAGCGGCGCGTGGCTCAACGCCTCGGCGCCCCCGGCGAGGATCAAATCGGAGATGCCCTCGCGGATATAGCGATAGCCGGTGTCGATCGACTGCATGCCGGAGCCGCAATTGATCTGCACCGTGAAGGCGACCATCTGCTCGCCCATGCCGAGCCGGAGGGCTGCGACCCGCGCCGGGTTCATCTCGTCGGCGATCACGTTGACGCAGCCGAGGATGACCTGGTCGAAAGCGGTGGGCGCGAAAGGCTGCCGCGCCAGCAGTGGCCGGCCGCATTGCACGGCGAGATCGACCGGGGTGAACGGGCCGGGACCGGAACGCGCCTTCAGGAACGGCGTCCGGCTGCCGTCGACGATAAAGACTGGTCGCGCCATCAGCTCGCCGCCCTCTGCTCACCAAGCTCCTGGAAGAACTGATGCACGTCGGCGGTTTTCTTGTAAATCGGGGATAGCGCCTCGGGCGCAAAATCATCGACCTCGATGACCTTGGCCACGGCCTCATGGGCTGCGGCGAGCTTCTCGCCGTCGGCCTCGGTGACGACGCCTTTCTTGACGGCCTCCTTCCAGTCATGCAGCCGCGCCGCGCGCAGCTGCTTGGCCGCATCCTCGGACTCGGTGACGAGGCGGAAGGCCCTTTCCAGCCGCGCGATGCCGCCGTCATCCTCGACAAAGGCGAGATCCGGCGTCAGGCGGTCGCGTGCCGCCGACGGCGACATCACGAGTTGTGCGCAGAGATGCACGACGCTGTCCGACGGCCCCGTGACGCGCGCGCCGAACGGCTGGATCAGGAATTTCAGCATCCATGCCACCGGGCGGTTCGGCAGATTGGCGAGGATCTCCGCAAAGCGGTTCTCGATGGTCTTGAAGCCGGATGCCATGCACCATTGGAGCGCGGGAAGATCTTCCTTCTGCCGCCCCTCGTCCTGCCAGCGTTTGAGCGCGGCAGAAAGCAAGTAAAGCTCCGACAGGATGTCGCCGAAGCGCGCTGAGAGCATTTCCTTGCGCTTCAATGCGCCACCGAGGGTGAGCAGCGCCATGTCGGCGCACAGCGCGAACGCCGATGAATAGCGCGAGAGCTGGCGATAGAACTCCGTTGCATCACCGGCATCCGGCGCTGGTGCGAACAGGCCAAAGGTCCAGCTGCGGCCCCAGGCTCGGAACATGGTCGCGAAGCTGTGGCCGACATGCTTCCAGAACGCGGTGTCGAACGCAGCCAGGCCCTTGTCGCGATCGCTCTCGCTGAGCGCGTTCATCTCCTGCAAGAGATAAGGATGCGCGCGGATTGCGCCCTGTCCGAACACGATCAGATTGCGGGTCAGGATGTTGGCGCCCTCGACCGTGATACCGACCGGTACCGAGCGGTAGAGCCCGCCGAGATAGTTCTGCGGCCCGTCGATCACCCCCTTGCCGCCATGGATGTCCATGGCGTCGTCGATCGCGATCCGCATCCGCTCGGTGGCGTGCAGCTTCATGATCCCTGAGATGACGGCGGGGTGATGCCCCTCGTTCAGCGCGGCGCAGGTCAGCCGCCGCGCGGCGTCGAGCAGGTAGGCGGTGCCGGCGATGCGCGCGAGCGGCTCCTCGATGCCCTCGAACTTGGAAATAGAAATGCCGAACTGCTCGCGGATGCGGGCATAGGCGCCGGTGGTGCGCGCGGCGTAGGCGGCGCCGGCGGCCGACAGCGACGGCAGCGAGATGCCGCGGCCGGCGGCGAGCGCCGTCATCAGCATCTTCCAGCCCTGCCCCAGGCGCTCCTGGCCGCCGATGATGTAGTCGAGCGGAATGAAGACATCGCGGCCCCAGTTCGGGCCGTTCTGGAACACCTGCATCGCCGGCAGATGACGCTGGCCGATCGAGACGCCGGGCAGATGGGTCGGGATCAGCGCAACCGTGATGCCGAGCTCTTCCTCGCTGCCGACCAGGTGATCGGGATCATAGGCCTTGAAGGCGAGGCCGAGCAGCGTCGCCACTGGCCCCAGCGTGATGTAGCGCTTGTGCCAATTGAGCTTGAGCCCAAGCACCTCGCGGCCTTCGAAATTGCCCTTGCAGATGATGCCGGTGTCGATCATCGAGGCGGCATCCGAGCCGGCCTCCGGGCTGGTCAGCCCGAAGCAGGGAATGTCGTGGCCGGCAGCCAGGCGCGGCAGCCATTTGTCCTGCTGCTCCTTGGTGCCGAAGCGCATCAGGAGTTCACCCGGCCCGAGCGAGTTCGGCACCATCACGGTGACGGCCGCGGTCAGCGAGCGCGAGGAAATCTTGCGCACCACTTCGGAATGCGCATAGGGCGAGAAGCCGAGGCCGCCGAATTCTTTCGGGATGATCATGCCGAAGAATCTCTTCGCCTTGATGAAGGCCCAGACCTCGGGCGGCAGATCGCGCCATTCCCAAATGATCTTCCACTCGTCGAGCATCGCGCAGAGCTCATCGACCGGACCGTGCAGGAAGGCGTTCTCCTCGTCGGTCAATCTGGCCGGCGCGAACGCCAGCAATTTCGACCAGTCGGGATTGCCGGTGAAGAGATCGGCGTCCCACCAGACGTCGCCGGCTTCCAGCGCCTCGCGCTCGGTGTCCGACATGGTCGGCAGCACACCACGCGCCCAGGAGAAGATCGGCTTGGAAAGGTAATCGCGGCGGAAGCTCATGGTGGGGTCCTCATGGATCGGCGCGGGTAGCTGATATTATCGGAAAGTGCCGGTCACGGGTGAACACTTCGCCCTGCAAATAAAGCGAAATTGACGCGGCCAGGCCGCCGTTTGTTAACGGCAGGCCGCGCGTTCAGTTCCGAAAGCTGAGCTGCGACAATCAGGTAGCGGGGGGCGCCGGCGCTTAGATCGCGGTGCGCCATGTCGAACGGGCGCCGCAGCGGAAGTCCACCTCTCCCCGCTGGGGAGAGGTGGAGTAAAGATCGCGGCTAGGCCGGCCCGGCGCCCTGGGTCGCGGTATAGACCGCGTAGAGCGACTGGCTTGCGGCCATGAACAGGCGATTGCGCTTGGGGCCGCCGAAGGTGATGTTGCCGCAGACCTCGGGCAGCCGGATGCGGCCGAGCAGCTTGCCTTCCGGCGACCACACCGTCACGCCGTTGTAACCGACCGCGCGGCCGGCATTGCTCGAGCACCAGACATTGCCGTTCACGTCGCAGCGGATGCCGTCCGGTCCGCACTTCACGCCGTCGATCGTAAAATCGCTGAACCGCTTGCCGTTGACGGGCTTGTTGTCGGCGCCGACATCGAACACGAAGACGTCGCCCTTGCCGCCCGGGCCGGTGTCGCCCGGCCCCTTGCCGGTCGAGACGACGTAGAGCTTCTTGTAGTCCGGCGAGAAGCAGAGGCCGTTCGGATCCGGCACCTGGTCCTCGCCCACCACGAGATCGACGCGGCCCGAGGGATCGATGCGATAGCAATTGGTCGGCAGCTCGCGCTTGGCCGCCACGAAGCCCGCCGGCTGGCCGATCCGCGGATTGAGCTTGCCGGCGGAATTGCCCGGTCCGCCTGCCGCGTCAGGCTCGCCCTCGTAGAGCTGGCCGCCATAGGGCGGATCGGTGAACCAATAGCTGCCGTCGGGATGCGCGACGATGTCGTTCGGCGAGTTCAGCCGCTTGCCCTGATAGTTGTCGGCAAGCACAGTCGCAGTGCCGTCATTCTCGTAGCGCGTCACCCGGCGGGTCAGATGTTCGCAGGAGAGCTGGCGGCCCTGGAAGTCGAACGAATTGCCGTTCGAGTAGTTCGACGGCATGCGGAACACGCTGACATGGCCGTCATCCTCCGACCAGCGCATCTGCCGATTGTTCGGGATGTCGCTCCACAGGAGATAGCGGCCCTGCGAACTCCAGGCCGGGCCTTCCGCCCACAGCACACCCGTGAAGAGGCGCTTGATCGAGGTGTTGGGCTGGGCAAGGTCGTTGAAGGACGGATCGACCGCGATGATGTCGGGGTCCCAGAAATAGGTGGTCGGCGCACCGCGCGGACTGAAGTCGCGCGGCGGGCTGGTGATGGTTGTCGGCGGTCCGACCGGTGCGGGCGCGTTCTGAGCCAGCGCGCTGCCGACGCCGGCTGCGGCAGCGGCCGCCCCCACCGCCAATCCCTGGACGAGTGTTCGACGTGAAACGTTCGGATCGCGCCGCTCTTCCTTCTGACCGTTCTGCGCGCCTTTTGGACCGCTCCGCTCCTGGCGTGTCATCGCATCCTCCCATTGTGCTGGCCGGCCGTTGATCCGGCCTGGCGCGCGGGAGGTTAGACCGCTCGCTCGGAGGTTGCGAGTGACGGTTTCGTGGCAACGCCAACTTCGCGGCATGGCAAGATGATCGATTTTGCACGATACTGGCAAGCCGGTTGGGGGATTGACGGCTAATGACGGTAAGCAACTATTTCGATCCGCGATGGGACGGAGCATCAATCCCATCGGAACATTGGCATTTGCACCGCAGGCTCTTGGAGCGTTACGGAATCGTCCTCGCTCCTGGCGAGTTTGCAAAGTTTGCAACCGATATCAGAAAGCGCCGGGCGCATCTTGTAGAAGAGCGGCCGGACGGTACCGCCGTCTATTGCGCCAAGGTCGACAGCGCCGGGATCTACGTCTTTATCGGTACCAAGAAAGGCAAGATGGTCACGATCTTGCCTGCTTCCGACTCGCTTAAACGGAAGACATTCACTTACCTTATGCGCCTCCGCGCGAGCCGATCAGGCACCATCTCGTGAGAGCTTTCCGCCAGTCGGCCCGCGTCAATCCGGCCGGATCATCTCGAACATGTTTTCCGGCTTGATCTCGAAATAGTCGCCGCGGCGGCCGGCGCGGACGATCGGGTGCGCGAGACCGGTCTGATAGACGCCGTCCTTGATGAAGGCCTTGTCGATGTGGACGGCGACCACCTCGCCGAGCGTCAGCCAGGCCTCGGCCTTCTTGCCGTCGGCGCCCTGGAGCTGGATGATCTGGCTCACCTTGCATTCGAACGACACCGGGCTCTCGGCAACGCGCGGCACGTTGACGAGCTTGCCGGCAACCTGCGTCACCCCTGCGAGCTTGAACTCGTCGACATCGCGCGCGACATGCGCCGCGGTCGCATTCATGTGCTTGGCGAGATCCATCGTCGCCAGGTTCCAGACGAACTCGCCGGTGTCCTGGATGTTGGCGACGCTGTCCTTCCAGTTGGTGGAGGAAAAGCCGATGATCGGCGGCACATAGCAGAAGGCGTTGAAGAAGCTGTAGGGCGCGAGGTTGACGTTGCCACCCTTGTCGCGCGAGGAGATCCAGCCGATCGGCCGCGGCGCCACAATGGCATTGAACGGGTCGTGCTTCAGGCCGTGGCCGTTCTTCGGCTCGTAGAAATGCAGGTCTTTGGCGGTCACGCTGGGCCCCTCTCACGGTAGCCCGGATGGAGCGCAGCGCAATCCGGGACTCGTCTCACACGTGGAAGCATTCTCGGATTGCGCTGCGCTCCATCCGGGCTACGATTTCGCTTCGCTTGCAATGCGGGAAGAGTCAACTGACGAAAACGTCAGTGCCGGCGCTCAATTGGCGCGGATGCGCGGCGACAGGCCGGCGATCACGAAATCGATCATCTGGTCGATGGTCGGGCCCGGCTTGGTGGCGCATTGGGCGATCATCTGCGGGTGGAAGAACCGCATCATCGCCGTGCCGGCGCACAGCGCGGCGACTTCGAGGTCGTCGACCTCGAACTCGCCCGTCGCCACGCCTTGCGCGATCACCTCGCCGATGGTGTGGCCGATCGTTTCCATATGGGTGACGCAGACCTGCCAATCCTCCTGCATCGCGATCTCGACCATCTCGTGCAACTTGGAATCGTCGACATAGCGCTCGGTATTCATGCGATTGATCGTCTTCATCATTTGGCGCATGCGCGCCGCTGCTGGCCCTTCCGATCGCGCGATGCGCTGGGCCTCAACCTCGACCCCGCCCATCAGGCCGCGCGCCACGCCTTCGTGGATCGCCTTCTTCGAATCGAAGAAGCGGTACACATTGGCCGGGCTCATCCGCAGCTCTTTGGCGATGTCGGCGACCGTGGTCTTCTGATAGCCGATCTGCCGGAACAAGCGCTCCGCCACCACGAGAATCCGCTCGCGGGTGTCGGTTTCGCTATGTTCCGAGATCAGTGTCATGTTGGCCTGCTCAATCTTCAATTATTCGGCCGCCTCAGCAAGTGGAAATGCGAGTTGTCCCTCACCGGCATGCTGCGGCGCAGTATTGACTTGCTCGGGGCCGCTTTCGTCCAAGGTCTTGCGGAACCAGAGGGCGTAAAGGCCCGGCAGATACAGCAAGGTCAGGAAAGTCGCAACAAACAAGCCGCCCATGATGGTGATCGCCATCGGGCCCCAGAACGCCGAGCGCGACAGCGGGATCATGGCGAGGATAGCGGCGAGCGCGGTCAGCACCACCGGCCGGGCGCGCCGGACGGTGGCCTCGACGATCGCCTCGCGCCGGGTCAGGCCGGAGGACACGTCGCTCTCGATCTGATCGACCAGGATCACCGTGTTGCGCATGATCATGCCGGCGAGCGCGATCAGGCCGAGCAGCGCCACGAAGCCGAACGGCTGGTTGGCGACGTTCAGCCCGAGCGAAGCGCCGACGATGCCGAGCGGCGCGGTCAGGAACACCAGCGTCAGGCGCGAGAAGCTTTGCAGCTGGATCATCAGCAGCGTCAGCATCACCATCACCATCACGGGGAAGAGGATAAAGATCGACGCATTGCCCTTGGCGGATTCCTCGAACGCGCCGCCCGGCTCGATCCGGTAGGCCGGCTCGAGATGCGCCTGGATGTCCTTCAACTTCGGCGAGATCTGGTTGGTGACGTCGGGCGCCTGCACGCCGTCGACGACGTCGGAGCGCACGGTGATCGCCATGTCGCGGTTGCGCCGCCACAGGATCGGCTCCTCATGCGCATATTCGATCTTGGCGATCTGCTGCAGCGGCACGGCGACGCCATTGCGTGACGTGATGGTGAGATCGCCGACGCGGCCGAGATCGAGTCGCTCGGACGGCACCGCGCGGGCGACCACGCCGACCTTCTCGATGCCGTCGCGGATGGTGGTGACCGGCGCACCCGAGATCAGCATCGCCAGCGCCTGCGAGACATCCTGCGGGGTCAGGCCGAGCGCGCGCGCCCGATCCTGGTCGACCGCCAGCTTCAGGTAAGGCGACTGCTCGTTCCAGTCGAGCTGAACGTCCTTGACGTTCTTGTTCTGGCGCATGACCTCGCGCACCTGGTAGGCGATGTCGCGCACCTTGTTGGCGTCGGGCCCGATCACGCGAAACTGGACCGGGAAACCGACCGGCGGACCGAAGTTGAAGCGGTCGACCCGGACCCGCGCCTCGTTCAGCGCGCCGTCGGCGGCGGCCTGCTCGATCTTGGCCTTGACGCGCTCGCGCGCCTCGACGTTCTTGGCGAGGATCACGATCTCGGCAAAGGCCTCGTTCGGCAGCTGCGGGTTGAGGCCGAGCCAGAAGCGCGGCGAGCCCTGGCCGACATAGGCGGTATAGGTCTGGATGTCCTGGTCGTCCTTCAACAGCCCTTCGGCCTGCTTCACCGCCTTCTCGGTGACGTTGAAGGCCGTGCCCTCGGGCAGACGGAGCTGCAGGAACAGCTCGGGCCGCTCCGACAGCGGGAAGAACTGCTGCTGGACATGGCCGAAGCCCACGATCGAAAGCACGAAGACGCCGACGGTCGCCGCCACCACCTTGATGCGGTGATCGACGCACCACTGCACCACGCTGCGCAAGGCCCGATACATCCGCGTCTCGTAGATCGCGTGCGGATCGTGGTTCTGGTGCACCTTGATGTTCGGCAGCAGCTTGACGCCGATATAGGGCGTGAAGATCACCGCGACGAACCAGGAGGCGACCAGCGCGATCGCCACGATCCAGAAGATGCCGCCGGCATATTCGCCGACCGCCGAATTGGCAAAGCCGATGGGGAGGAAGCCAGCGGCTGTGACCAGCGTTCCCGTGAGCATCGGAAACGCGGTAGATTCCCAGGCAAAGGACGCCGCCTTCATGCGGTCCCAGCCCTGTTCCATCTTCACCACCATCATCTCGACCGCGATGATGGCGTCGTCGACCAGAAGGCCGAGCGCGATGATCAGCGCGCCGAGCGTGATGCGGTGCAGATCGAGCGACATCGCGTTCATCACGATGAAGACGATGCCGAGCACCAGCGGCACCGAGAGTGCCACCACGATGCCGGTGCGCCAGCCGAGCGCGACAAAGGAGACGAACAGCACGATGGCGAGCGCCTCGACGAAGGAGTGCACGAACTCGCCGACGGCGTGCTCGACCACCTTCGGCTGGTCGGCGATCTGCTGGATGTCGACGCCCTGCGGCACCGCCTTCAGGAACTCGGCGGTCGCCTGCTGGACCTCCTTGCCGAGCTCGAGGATATTGGCGCCCTTGGCGGTGACGACGCCGATGCCGAGCGCCGGCTTGCCTTCCTGGCGCACCTTGAAGCTCGGCGGATCGACATAGCCGTGGCTGACGGTCGCGATATCGCCAAGCCGGAACACGCGGCCGTTGCTCTCCACCGGCGTTTCGGCAACCGCCTTGACGCCGTCGAGCGCGCCGGTGACGCGCAGCGGCACGCGCTGCGAGGAGGTCTCGACCGTGCCGGCCGGCGTGACATTGTTCTGCTTGGCGAGCGAGTCGAACAACGCCTGCGGCGTGATGCCGAGCGTGGCGAGCTTGGCATGCGAGAACTCGACGAAGATGCGCTCGTCCTGGGTGCCGTAGAGGTCGATCTTGGTGACGCCCGGCACCTTCAGCAGGCGCTGGCGGAAGCCTTCGGCGACCTTCTTGAGCTGCGCGTAATTGGCGCCGTCGCCGGTCATCATATAGAGGATCGAATCGACGTCGGAGAATTCGTCGTTGACCACGGGGCCGAGGATGCCGGAGGGCAGCTCGCCCTGCACGTCGACCAGCTTCTTGCGCAGCAGGTAGAAGAGATAGGGCACGTCCTTCGGCGAGGTCGAATCCTTGAAGGAGACCTGCATCGCCGTGAAGCCCGGCTTGGAATAGGTCTGCACCTTGTCGAAGAACGGCAGCTCCTGCAGCTTCTTCTCGATCGGATCGGCGACCTGCATCTGCATTTCCTGCGAGGTCGCGCCCGGCCACATCACCGAGACGTTTACCACCTTGACGGTGAAGAACGGATCCTCGGCCCGGCCGAGCTTCTCGTAGGAGAAGAAGCCGGCGGCGCCGAGGATGATCATCAGGAACAGCACCAGCGTCGGATGGCTGACCGCCCAGGCCGAAAGGTTGAAGCGCTTCATGTCAGTCTCCAAATCCCCAAACCGTTATCGCCACGGCCGTCATTGCGAGGAGCGTTAGCGACGAAGCAATCCACACCTGTCTTGCTGCGAGATGGATTGCTTCGCTTCGCTCGCAATGACGGAACAACGACCAATCAGAACGACAGCGACGAGACGACCCGGACCTTCTGGCTCGGATCGAGTTTCTGCACGCCGAGGGCGACCACCTTGGCGCCATCGTCGACGCCGCCGGAGATGACGACGTTGTTGCTCTCATAGGCCTTCACCTTGACCGGCTTCAGCGCGACCTCGCCCTTGTCATCGACGATGTAGAGCGAGGGATCGCCACCCTGGCTGTACAGCGCCGACAGCGGCAGCTTGGCGACCCGCTCGGTCGCCTTGTCGGCCAGGGTCAGGGTCGCGGTCATGCCGAGCGAGACGGCCTCGTCGGCGTCCGGCAGCGAGAACTTCGCGAGATAGGTGCGGGTGGCGGGATCGGCCTGCGGCGCGACCTCGCGCAGCCTGGCGGCGTAGGTCTTCTTGGCATCCGACCACAGCGTCACCGTGGCAACGCCCGACCTGGCACGAGCGAGAAGCGTCTCGGGGATCGCGACGACAGCTTCCTTCTCGCCAAGTCGGGCGACACGGATCGAAGCCTGGCCCGCGGCAACCACCTGGCCGGGCTCGATCATGGTCGCGGTGACGACACCCCTCGTGTCGGCCACAAGCGTTGCATAAGAGAGGGAATTCTTGGTCAGCTCGACCGAGCGCTCGGCGCGGTTCAGCCGCGCCCGCGCCTCGTCGCCGGCGGCCTTGGCGGAATCGAGCGCCGCATCGGTGGCCCAGCCCTTGGCCTTCAGGTCCTTGGCGCGCTGCTCGGCGGCCGCGGCCTGCGCCAGCACGCCGGTGGCGGCGCGGAATTCCGCCTCCGCCTGCTCGGCCTGCAGCTTCAGATCGACCTCATCGAGGGTGGCCAAGGGCTGGTCGACGTCGACTGTCTGTCCGACCTCGACCAGCCGCTTGGCCACCTTGCCGGCGACCCGAAAGCCCATATCGGCTTCGATACGGGGCTTGATGGTGCCGACAAAGCTGCGCTCAGGCGTTTCGGCCTCGTAATGGACGGTCGCCACCAGAACGGGGCGTCCGGGATCGGCGTTTTCGGCTGCCTTTTCATTGCAGCCGGTCAGCGCGAACACCGCGAAAGCCAGCGTTGCTCCGGTCAAGAGCCTGTAATAGCTCGACAAAACGGAACGAACGAACATCTGAAATCTCCATCGGGCTGACGACTGATGAAGAGTATCGATTTATCACTGATGAATGTCAACATTCGTCATAAGACACATATTAGTGAAGCCGGCCAGTTGACGAGTAGACTCGCTGACAACATACAGTGAACGATCACTTTATGTTCTCATTGGTTCTCACTTGTTCCTAAAATATCGCATTTTTTCTCAGTTATACCTCATTGGAAACTTGCAGTTGGAACAGAACTATGTTTCATAACTGCCATGCCGATAAAGACTCGCGAGACCTACCGAGACATCCGTTCAGACCTGAAGGAACGGATGATTTCGGCTGCGGCAAACCGCGACCATCATCAGAAGCTCGTCGACGAGTTCGATGCCGAGGTGCTGATGCTGATGAAGTTGTTGGATCAGGAGGAGAAACGCTTCGGAAAGTCGGCTCAAGAACCCGCTGCAGATGCCATCGCACTTCCGACGTTCATCGTCGAAAGCTTATCTCGCGGAAGGATGGACAAGGATGGCCTGAGGCATTTCGCTGAAAGCAAAGGAGTGACCGTCGACGGGCGCTCGCTGCACGCAACACTTATAAACCTGGTTCGCGCTGGGAGGATTAAAGAGGTCGATGAGGGACTTTACGACCTCCCGTAGCGCAAAACGAATTGGGCTCTGGGAGTCATCCAGAGCCCAATGTGTAGGTGTTCTAGAGCACCTGCTAAACCTCCCCGGTCACCACAACCGGGTATCAGGGCGGCGGCGATCCAGGTTCACCCCTGGATCGCCGCTGGCGGCCTAGAGTTCCAATATAGGTTTCTCAGGTGAATCTGTCGAGAGTCGGATTCTGCACGCATTTCTCTCTACTTCGCCTGCCCCGCCCCCGCGAACTCGGTCTTGGTTTCGTGGCTGCCGAGGAAGACCAGCAAGCCCGCCGCGAGCGGCAGCAGCGACAGCACCAGAAGGCCGGTCGACGTGCTGCCGGTCGTCTCCTTGACCCAGCCGATCAGATAGGGTCCGCCGAAACCGGCGAGGTTGCCGATCGAGTTGATCAGCGCGATCGCGCCGGCTGCGGCGGTGCCTGACAGCCAGGCGGTCGGCAGCGTCCAGAACACCGCGAAGGTGCAGAACACGCCGATCGCGGCGACCGTCAGCACGACCATGGTCATGGTCGGATCGGTGATGTAGCTGGAGACTGCGAGCGCCAGCGCCGTGAGCAAGAGCGGCGCGCCGACATGAAACACGCGCTCCCGCGCGGCGTCGGACCGGCGCGCCCACAGGATCATCGCGACGGTGCCGAACGCATAGGGGATCGCGGTGACGAATCCGGTCTGCGCGTTGGTGAGGCCGAACGCCTTGACGATCTGCGGCAGCCAGAACTGCATGCCGTAGAGCGAGGCGACGAAGCCGAAATAGATCGCGCTCAGCGCCAGCACTTTCGGCGAGGACAGCGCCTGGCCGAGCGTGAAGTGCTGCGCCGCTTGCTTGGCCGCAACCTCGGCGTCGAGCTTCGCCTTCAGCCAGGCCTTCTGCTCGGCCGAGAGCCAATCGGCCTTCTCCGGCCGGTCGGTGAGATAGAACCAGGTGACGATGCCGAGCAGAACCGAGGGGATGCCCTCGATCACGAACAGCCACTGCCAGCCCTTCAGCCCCATCGCGCCGTCCAGCCCGAGCAACAGGCCGGAGATCGGCGCGCCGATCACAGTCGAAATCGGCACCGCGAGCGCGAAGGCGGCGAGGAAACGCGCGCGATACTCGGCCGGATACCAGTATGTGAGATAGAGGATGATGCCGGGGAAGAAGCCGGCCTCGGCGACGCCGAGGAAGAAGCGCAACGCATAGAAACTGTGCTCGTCATAGACCGCCGCCATCAGTGCCGAGAGGATGCCCCAGCTCACCATGATGCGGGCGATCCATTTGCTGGCGCCGAATCGCTCCAGCGCCAGATTGCTCGGCACCTCGAAGATGAAATAGCCGATGAAGAAGATGCCGGCGCCGAACGAGAACACCACCGGCGAGAACTTCAGCTCGCTGTTCATGGTCAGCGCGGCGAAGCCGAGATTTACGCGGTCGAGATAGGAGAAGAAGTAGGCCAGGATCAGGAACGGGATCAGCCGCCAGGAGATCGCGCGGATCGTGGACGTCTCGATCTCGCTGCGGGCGCCGCGATCGGGCGCAGCGGTTGCGGTCTGGCTCATCTGTTTCCCCAAAAGCTAATGCTTGCCTTGAGGATTATTGGGTGGCCCGGCCATGAGCAATGGCAAAAACTCATAGCACACAGGCCAAACGGGACCCGGGGCTGCGCCCCGCCGACCATCACCGTCATTGCGAGCGGAGCGAAGCAATCCATAACGCCGCAAATGGTGAGGTGGATTGCTTCGCTCCGCTCGCAATGACGATGGAAAAGGCCAGCCCTTACTCGGCAAGCTGGAAGCGCTCGACGCGGTCGAGCTCCTCCTCGATGCGGCGCTTCAGCTCCTTGCGCGCCGCCTGCTTCTTGCCGTTGCCGACCCAGCTCCATTTCTGCATCAGGAGCTTCCTGTTCTGCCGGTCGGTCTTCAGGTCGAGGGCGGCAACGATATCGTCGCCGACCAGCACCGGCAGCGCGAAATAGCCGAACAGGCGCTTCTCCTTCGGCACATAGGCCTCGAACCTGTGGCCATAACCGAAGAACAGCTCGGTGCGCTTGCGCTGGATGATCAGGGGATCGAACGGCGAGAGGATGTGGACCAAAGCGGGATCCCCCTCGCCGGTCTCCTCCAACACCTCGGGCCGCGCCCAATGCTCCTGCTTGCCGGCGCCATCGAGCGCGATCCGCACCAGCTCCTTGCGGCGCACCCTCGCCTCGATCAGGCTGCGCACCGACTTCTTGCTCGGCGCGTCCAGATGGCAGATCGAGTCCAGGCTGACGATGCCCTGCGAGCGCAGCGCGCGGTCGAGCAGATAGGCTGTTCTGGCCGAGGCCGATGCAGGCTTCGGCGGCTTGTCCCAGCCGAAATGCCTGCTCATCAGCTCGTAGGTCTTCAGCATGCCGGCGCGCTCGCTGATCGTGACCACGCCGCCATAGAAGGCGAGTTGCAGCGCACGCTTGGAGGGTTTGCGGCTCTGCCAGAGATGCTCCTTCTCGGTCAGCACGTCGTCGTCGATGTCGCGAATGGTCAGCGGACCGGCCCGCAGCAGCCGCAGCACCTTGCGGGTATCCGACGGCGTCACCGACGCGAACCATTTATGGCCCTCGCGCTTGTGTGCCTTCATCGCCGGCAGGAAGATGTTGATGTCTTTGGACGGCACGTAGGACAGCGCGTGCGTCCAGTATTCGAACACGCTCTTGTCCTTGCTCTGCGCCTGCTTGAGGTCGGCGCGGCGGTAGTCCGGAATCCGGGTGAACAGGATGTGGTGGTGGCAACGCTCGATGACGTTGATGGTGTCGATCTGCACATAGCCGAGATGGTCGACGGCGGCCGCCACGGCTGACGCCCCGTCCCCGAACGGCGCCGTCGTATCGAGCCGTTGCGCGCGCAGCCAGATATGGCGGGCGGCGGCATTGTTCAGGAATAAGGGTTCGGCGACGCGAGGCATTGCCCAGCCAATGTAGTGAGATTCGCGCTGCTGTGGAGAGCCGCGCGGCGCAAATCAGCCGCGCATGAGCATCGACGCCTGGACGTGTGGGGCGCTTCGGACCGCCTACTGCGATCCAACGGCCCGCCGCAACCAGGCAACGTCCGCCATCGCCGCCGCGAGCGCGGCGTTTTCCTCATCGAAAACCCGGGACGAATGACCGCCAACCGGAAACCAACCGCGGCCATCCTCCACGTCCCGCCGATATTCTTCGAAGCCGATGGTCCCTTCCGGGCGAACGAAGATATCGACACAGCGCGAAGCGCCTTCGTCATTGATCGAGCGGAGGACACGATTGACGTGGGCCAAGATGCTCTCCTCTCCGTCGCCGGGCCCTGCACAGCACGAGACAGGGGCCGGTCGATTCAACCGTGACATGGATCACATTCGCGGCTTTGAACCAGTCCTAGAGTCGCAGCATCAAAACGACAACAGCCGGATTGGCTGACCTGACATTCAAGGACGAAAACCATGACCCGCTCCCTTTCCTTGTCTCTTTTGACAATCGGCGCTGCGCTGTCGATGACGGCGGGCGTCGCACTGGCCGGCAGCGACACCGTTCCGGCCGCCCAGATCCTCAATGCGCTGAAGCCGAAGTCGGCCACCCGCGGCCTCTCCGCCGGCGCGCAGGTCGACCCGGCCGCTTCGGCCAAGGAGGCGAGCTTCCTCAACACCGTTCGCAACCGGCAGACCCGCTCGCTGTCATTGGGCGAACGCCAGGAGATCGCCGACATCGCCGCCAACAAGCCGAAGATCGATCTGGAGATTCACTTCGACTACAACTCGGCGGAAATCGCCAAGGGCTCGACCCAGGCAGTGCAGGAGCTCGGAAAGGCGCTGTCGGACGCCAGCATGAAGGGCTCGACCTTCGTCGTCGCCGGCCACACCGACGCGATCGGCAGCGAGGCCTATAACCAGGATCTCTCGGAGCGCCGCGCCGACACCATCAAGAACTATCTGATCGAGCATTACGGCCTGAACGGCTCTGATCTCGTGACCGTCGGCTACGGCAAGACCCGGCCGAAGGATCCGAGCGCGCCGATGGACCCGACCAACCGCCGCGTGCAGGTCGTCAACATGGATACCAAGACGGCATCGCAGTAATCTCCCGAAACTTCCGATCCGTCTGTCAGACCTGGCGGGCGGATCGCCTGTTTCAGAGAGATTCAAATCCAGTTCTGGAACAGCATCAGCCGATTGAACGTCGCCATCGACGTCCCGATGGCGGCAACCGTGATCGGCAGCATCGCGATGAAGCCCGCGCATCCGGCGGCCGCGAAGGCCCACAACAGCCAGCGCGGCGCACCCTTGCGCGTCAGGGCGTAGACCAGCACGAAGCTCGCCGTAGTCGCGGCTGGCAGGTAATAATAGATGAATCCGAGCGTGCGCGGCAGCAGCGCCCAGGCGAGATAGGGGCCGAGATAGAACGCAAGCACGAGAAACGCATCGCGGCTGCGAGTGACGATCCAGTCGCGCAACGCGACGATCAGCGCGATCAAGGCCGGCCACAATATCAGCGGATTACCGAGAAACACGATCGCGGCGAACCTGTCGTCGCCGGCTTTCTCGAACAGGTACCAGACCGGACGCACCAGGAACGGCCAGGACGGCCATGAGCTCATATAGGTGTGGCCGGCGATCGCGGTCGTGGTGTTGTCGGCAAAGATGCGGCGTTGTGCCTCGACGAGGTCGGTGAACGAGAGGCCGTACAGCGGCACGAAACTCGCGAGATAGACCGCCGACGGAATCAGCACGAAACAGACGATGAAGTGGGGAAGACGGAAATCCAGCCACAGGTCCGGCCGGTACCAGTCCTCCGCATTGGCGTCCACAAAGCGCGTGCGCCAGCCTTGCATCAGGCGGATCACCGCGACGATCGCGATGCAGGTCGCGAGCACGAACAGCCCGCTCCATTTGCAGGCACAGGCAAACCCTGCGAATACGCCCGTCAGCGCGAACGCGGACTGCGGCCGCTTCTGCCTGAAGCCGTGGATGAAGGCCGCGATCGCGAACAGACACAAGGCGAGCGCGAATATATCCAGCATCGCAATCCGTGACTGCACGAACAGCATCTGGTTGAGGAAGGCGATCAGCACGGCCGCGATGGCGCGCTCCTGCGACGCGAACAGCGCGAGGGCGCCGAGATAGACTGCGACCAGCGCGAGCGCACCGAACAGCGCCGCGGGATAGCGCCATCCGAGCGCCACGTCACCAAACGCCTTGATCGACAGCGCGATGATCTCCTTGGCGAGCGGCGGATGCATCGGGTTGAGGATCGGGCCCTCGATCACCGGCAACAGCATCTGGCGCGCCGCCGGCACGTAATGCACCTCATCGAAATAGAGCTTGTCCGGCGTGGTGATCCCGAGCAGCAGCACGACATGGGCGACGATGAAGATGGTGGCCGCGACGATCGCCGTGCGTGCGGCGGGACGCCGCAGAACAGAAGGAGATTCGGATGAGATGATCAAAGGACGAGCACGCTGCGAGGGGACCAGTGTGAGCGAAGTGTGAGCTACGACAGCCAGGAGTGTGATGTATGTGACGAGTGTGATCAAATCTCACGTTGATGTCCGCAGCCGCGAGCATTTCGAATCCATCGACACTCACCATCCAGCGCAACTCAACACGGCTTGTGACAATTATACAATATCAGCTGCGTCCGCGATCCGATACGATGAGAGGGTAGGTCGATCGGTATTGCAATGAATTCGCGTCACAGCTTTTTCTCCTTACTTGCACTCGGTCTTGCTGTCGCACTGACGGCTCATCCCGTTCAGGCGCAAACGCGTGTCGGCGAAGCGGCCATGGTGAAGAACGAGGTCGTCCGCGTTGCGGCCGCGACCACGCCGATCAATGTCGGCGACGCGCTGCTGCGCGACGAGACGGTGCGCACCGGCCTCGGGAGCGCCGCGCGGCTGGTGATGGCCGACAGCACCAACCTGTCGCTTGGACCGAATGCCTCGCTCAAGCTCGATCGCACCGTGTTCGACGACGAGCATCACTATCGCGATGTTGCAATCCGCCTGACCTCGGGAGCGTTCCGCTTCGTCACTGGCCACTCGAACAAGGCCGCCTACACGATCACGACGCCGCTTGCGACCATCGGCGTTCGCGGCACGGTGCTCGACATCCTGTCGCAGCGCGGCAAGACCACCGTGGTGTTGCAGGAAGGCGCATCGACCGTGTGTACCTCGAACCGGCAATGCATCGATCTGACCCAGCCCGGCGACACCGCGATCATCACCTCGAGCGGCGGCCGCACCACGATCCAGAAGACCAACACCCCGCCCTGGACCTTTGCCGCGACCTGCACCCAGGCCGCGGGCCTGTGTACCGTCAGCCAGTTCGCGGATGCATCGCCGGTGACGCCGCCGGTCGCGGACGACCCCACCGGCATGCTGTGCGGACGGTGAGCATGGTGCGGCATATCCATCACCTGGTCCTGTCGGCCGTCCTGACCATGGCACTGTCGCTCACGATGCTGCAGGCGGGCGCTGCGCCGGCCCAGGCGCAGAGCCCGACGCCGAACTGTACGAATCCCGATACGCTATCCGCGTCGTCGAACTGTACATCGACGCCAACGCCTACGCCGACACCTACTGCCACACCATCGCCAACGCCGACACCCACGCCGACACCTACGCCCACGCCCAGCCCGTCGCCAACACCGATCGCCGGCGCACCGTCGAGCGGCCGTTCGATCAACAACCTCGCCGACCAGCGCTTCAACCAGATGATCACCAACCGGGTGCTCGGATCGGTGCTGCTCGGCGTCAACGAGCAGGTCAATTGCGACGACTGCATCAGTGCCTTCGGCTCCGCCGGCTCGTTCTCGGCGGGCATCCATGGCCGCAAGACCATTACGCCGAACCTGTCGCTGCTCGCCGGCATCGCCTACACGCAGTATGGCGAGGGCGGCTACAACGTCACCAGCGCGCCGATCGGCGCCTTCGCGCTGCGTTATGACTTCGTCGACTGGGGCTCGTCGCGGCCGTTCTTCGATATCGGCACCATCCTCTCGCCGTCGGAGAAAGTGCGCTACACCCGCAGCTACGCGACCAGCCTCGGCCCGGTGTCGGTCACCGGCGAGACCTCGAGCGAGAATTACGGCGTCTATGGCCGCGCGGGCTGGATCAACCGGCTGTCCGCGCGCGACGAGGTCGCGGCTTCGGTCGAGATCTGGCAGCTCTGGCAGCGGGTCAAGGGCTACAGCGATCCTGCCGTTGCGTTCAATCCGTTCGATGCGACCATCGCCGACGGCACCGATCGCACCAGCCTGGTCAAGATCGGCGGCCAGTGGACGCATCTGTTCGGATCGAACATCGAGACCAACATCAATGGCGGCTGGGTGCAATCCTTCGCTACCCATTCCGGCATCGTCGCCACCGTCACCGGCGATGGCACCATCGTGCCGACGATCGGCAACCAGGGCTGGTTCGAATATGGAGGCCGCGTCGGCTTCCGCATCACCAAGGGCTGGATCGCCGACCTCTTCCTCAACGGCACCGCCGGACCGCAGCCGGTCGGCAATACGCTTCACGGCGGCGTGGGCCTGCGGATCAGTTATTAGGGCGGAGCCGCTCGTCCGGACCCGCGCCGTGTCACAACGGTCCGCCGGCGCCGACGCCGATCTGCATTCAACCGTTGTCCCAATAGCCGTCCGAGTAACCTTCCCGGTACCCGGATCGATAGCCGTAATCATATCCGCTCGGATATTCGTCGCCGTATTCGTACACGTGGCGATGGTAGTGGACGACAGGAGCCGGCGAAAAATAGTCCCTCTCGTAGACATAGGCTGGAGCCGCACCGGCAGCCATGGTTGAGCCTAACAGGGCACCGACGGCCAAGCCGCCGACGATGCCAACAGCCACCGCATCTCCTCGCCGGCCACCTGCCGCGGCTTTCGTCGACGCAAGACATCCCACAGCGATCACCGCCATGGTGGCAAAGACAGCTACTCGCTTCATTGAAGCATATCCTTGTTCGCGTTCAACAACCGCGCCCGCCCCCTTGGCAGCGATCGACAGAGCTCCTTTAGAACGTGACGAGCTCCTTGAGCTCGCTCCTGACGAATCGCGGCACAACCCGTCGGGCCACGAAATGATTCCAATCCTTGAACTTTGACTTTGCTCTCGCCTCCGTGATCGCCGTGACGCCGCGCACGCTGAGATGCGGAAGCTTCACCAGTTCGCTGACAGGAGCGGTGTTGAGGTTGATCTTGTCGGCGCGACCGATCGACGGTCGTGTTGCGGGTGCCGGGTGAGTTGAACCGGTCATTGATGGAGATGTCTGCGCGACCGCGGTGGCACTGATGACTCCGCAAACGCCGAGGCTGATGCAAACCAACCTGATAAGCATGGACCGCTATCCTTCGTGATATGACGCCCTTGACCTCGCCGCCGATAAAGCGGGAGCCGATTACCGCAAGATTACGAGTGCGATCATCACGGCGGCGTTCCGGGAATGAGCCTGATCAAAGCAGCACGACGAAGAGCCTTGCTGCTCCATGATCCACCAGCATGTTCGCTCCTGGATCAGTCGTCTGCGGCGCATTTCCCGGCGGCTGATTCTCCGGCAGCGCGACATCCGGCTCCGCGCGGAGCGGCGGATCGGCTTGCGGAGAAACATGTCCTCCGCCCTGACCGGCATCGTTGACGAGGCTTGACGGTGCATCGTCCGGCTCACGAAGCGGCGCCACCAGGAATGCAACGAGGTTTCGCTTGATGCCTGGAAGTCCGAACAGGCTCGATTGAACGGAAAACTCGCGTTTGACATAGCTTCCGGCGTGAGCCGCCATTTGCCCGATCCATTCAAGGCAATCGTGCTGGTCATCGAAACAGAGCGCTGCCCAGCCGCGCTCCGGTGTCACCTCGCGAGGCAGTGCCAATGAATATTGGTAGGCGAAAGGAGCGCCATAATGCGGGTGATCGGAGCTGTAGAATGCCACCGCAACCCCAAGGCTATCGTTGCCGCCGACGATCGACAGCGGCGTGCCCATCTGCTCATGCCACAGCCGGGTGAGCTTGTCTGCCGCCTGTTGATAGACGTTTCGCCCTTCCTCATAACCGTAGCTGTTGCGGTAGAGCGCGTGCGCTGGGGCCGCCATCACGGCGGCAATGATTGCTATTCCGGCAACCAGGAGCGCTGCATTGACCGTGTAGAACCGCTCGATCGGATAACGCGTGCTGCACACGACGGGCACGGCGAGCAGGAACAATCCCTGAAGCGCCCATAGCGACGGCAAGTCCGTGCCGAACAGTATGGACGTGGTGAAAGGAAGAGCGATCGTGCCGATCGCGACGTGGCCGATTAGCTTCAGGTTGGGATCCGCCGCCGCAAAATCCCGAGGAAGGCGCTTTATTCGATACCCGGCAATCATCGCCCATGCAATCGCGGACACACTTGTCGCGGCAGCAAGGCCCAGCAGGAAATTGACGGCATCCCGCAGCGAGTGGTGGAAATCGGTCCCCACATGCGTCGCGGCATAATGGACAGGCTCCGCGCCTGTCGTGGCCAGCCAGTGCAGATGCGGAGATAGCGCAATCAGCCCGACGGCAGTGGAGATCCAGGGCGAACTGGACGTGAAATAGGCTCGTCGCAGGGGATGAATGATTGCCGACAACGCGAAGCTGGCGATCAGAAAGATGGAGTAATACTTGCCCAGCATTGCAAGCGATGCCGCGACACCCGCAGCAATCGCCCAGAGCGGCGCCCTCGTTTCAAAGGCGCGCAGGAAGCAGTAGGTCGCAAGCGGCCAGACCGCGAGCAACACGGCGTTGGCGTTGAAGCGCTGCGCGTGAAACTGGTATGCCGGGGTCAGCATCAGCAGGAGCAGCACGATCAGGCGCTTGTGCCCGGTCACGAACCTTCTTGCGATGAGGTCAACGAACCACAACGCCAACGCGGCATTTGTCATCGCCATCAGCTGCAGCGACCAATCGGTGAGCGGAAAGACCGCGGTCCACGCACCGGTCGTCCACCCCATCAACGGCGGATGCTTGGGATAACCCCATGCGAAATGCCTGCCATACGTCCAGGTCTCCAGCACGTCCGGATGCAAGCCGGCGCCGTGATAGGCGACTGACAGATACACCGTCCAGATGCCGACGAAGCAAACGAGCAGCAATGGCACCGACCACCCCGCCTCGACTCCCTCCAGCCATTGATTGAACGGACGGCGCCAAGACGCCGGGCTGCGATCTGACCGCTTGGCCATCGCTGAGAACGCAAAATCGACCGGCATATCGTTCGGAAGCCTGGGGACGGAGATCGGAAAGCGCGATGCGAGCCGCGTTGTCCGCCATGCTTTTCACAGCGACCATTACGACAGCCTGACGTGACTCCGCCGCTGTCGACGTATTCCTGCGCGCGCCGACGCGCCGTCATTCGCCTGTCATGTTGATCGACGTCTCTGGCCGGGAAATCGCTGAGAGGGATGCGCATGCGAAAGCTCGCGCGCTGCCATGACGCTGATCGTCTCCGGAGCACCGATGTGTGCGGCGCCCCCCTGGTTACCGCGCAGCAGTAGCCAGAGGGCTCATTGGCGGCCCGGCGATCGGCGCGTTCGCCGGTGCGGCGCCCATGGTCGAGTCTTTCGGACTGGCCCTCATCAGGCGTCGATCCGATCACCACTTCCATTCGCAATGGCCAATCGAGCCCCAAGGAAAAGGCTAATTACATCAATGCATTCGTGTGGACACCGCGGTTTTCTTCCCGGCCGTAATCTTATTGTAATCCGTCTGTAATGGTAGAAACATTGGTTTACATTTGGGAGAGAATGCGGTGCGAGTTCTGGTCGTGGAGGATGACCCCCAGCTTGGGCCATGGCTGCGGGATACCTTGGCGACGGCCTTCGGCGCATCCGACATGGTCACGACGCTCGAGGAGGGTCGAGCCGCAGTCGCCGTGCGAAGCTTTGAACTCGTGGTGATCGACCGCGGACTGCCGGATGGCGACGGTCTGGCCTTGCTGCGCGACCTGAAGCAGCAGAAGCCCAGCCCCGCGACGATCGTGCTGACGGCACTCGATGACCCCCTCGATATTGCGCGCGCCCTCGATGACGGGGCGGACGACTACGTGGCCAAGCCATTCGAGCCGATCGAGCTGATTGCCCGAGCCAAGGCGGTGCTGCGACGTCTGTTTCTGGATAGAGGGGCGATCGTTCGCATCGGCAATCTGAGCTACGACGTCCTCAATCGCGAGGTCTGCGTCGATCACGCGCCAATCGTTGTCCCGCGGCGTGAACTGGCGATTCTGGAAGCGATGGTCCGGCGCATTGGACGCGTCGTCCTGCGCGAGACCCTTGAAGTTGCCGCCTACAGCTTTGATGACGAGATTCAATCAAACGCCATCGAGGCTCACGTTTCGCGGCTGCGCCGGCGCCTCCGCGCGGCCAACTGCAAGGTCGTCATCAAACCGGTCCGTGGCCTCGGATATCTTTTGAGTGGCGAATGATGATGTTGGAGTGGCAAAGGCTCAAGCGCGTCCATCGCTCGATCGCGGTGCTGTCCGCGACGCTGATCGGCGCCGTGACGACCATCATGCTGCTCTGCGCAGCAGCCTTGCTGATCCGGTTTGGCGGTGACGATGACGGCACCTGGGCCGCCGCCGATGTCGCCGCTGCCTTGAAGGAAGCCGTCATCCGCAACGAGACCGGGCAACTGGCGCTCAAGCGGACATCGAGGCTGGACGAGATCACCCGCAATTTCCCGACATTCTGGTATGTCGTGTCCGACAAGAGTGGAGAGGTCAGCTACGGCCCTATCCCGAAGTGGCGTCCGCAAAAGACCCAGACATCGCGTGACGGGACGAGTTTCATCGCCTACGCGTTTGACGGCGAAACCACGAATCTGAGGAAGATGGCGGTCGTCAGAAATACGCCCGTGGGTGAGGTGTGGATTGAAACCGGTGGCGTGGCCTATACGGCGGCGCAGCTGACGACCGGAATGCTCACCGATGCGACGATCGTTGCGCTCCCTATCATCCTTGTCCTGGCGGCGACGGCGTTTACCGCGATGGTCTTCGTGCCGACGCTGATCGCGCGTCCCGTCCGCGCCGTCGCGGCGGCCGCCGAAATGATCGATGGGGTTTCGGATGGCCGCCGATTGCCGGAACAAGATGCACCGGCCGAGCTCTTGCCCCTCGTCGCGGCTTTCAATCGCGCGCTATCGCGAATAGACGTCGCGTCGAAATCGCAACGAAATTTCCTGTCGAATGCGGCACACGAACTTCGTACGCCCTTGACCAATGCGCGCACCATCCTCGAGCAGGTCGAGGACGCTCCGTTGCGCGCCAGGCTGATAGCCGAGAACCAGAAGCTGTCGTCGATCGTCACCATGCTGCTCCAGCTCGCGCGCATCTCCGCGGAACCTGCCGAACTGATCGAGATGGATCTTGCGGCGCTCGCGCGCAGGGTTGCGGCCGAGCACGTGCCGATGGCGTTGAAGAACGGAAGCGATGTCGAGTTCACCGAGCCTCGTCACCCGGTCTGGGTGCGTGGCTCGGAAACCGCGATCGCCGTCGCGCTCTCGAACCTGATCCGAAACGCCGTGACGCACGGCAGCGCCGGTGGCTCCGTCCTCATCGAGGTCGGAGCACCAGCGCGGTTGAGCGTGATTGACTACGGATCGGGCCTCCAACTCGGTCAGCCCGAGCTGCTGCTGGAGCCCTTCAAGCGCGGCAACACCCGCACGGAAGGAACGGGGCTGGGGCTTTCGATCGTCTCCCAAGTGATGACCACCCACGGCGGCACGGTTTCCCTCTGCGAGACGCCTGGAGGCGGCACCACGGTCGAACTGAACTTTCCGGTCCCAGGCTGCCGGCAAGCCGACCTGCCTTCAGGCAGCAAAGCCGCCCAAGCCATGACCGAAGTCCGGCCGGACGGCATTTCCGCAGTCTGAGGTGCTGTCTTAATGTATCGTGCGGCGTCTCAGGCGGTGGCCGCCGCGGACTGCGCCTTCGTTGCGGCCTCGAGGTCCATCCACATCACTTCCCAGATGTGCCCATCGGGATCCTCGAAGCTGCGGCCGTACATAAAGCCGAAATCCTGCTTCGGCGACGGATCGGCCGTGCCGCCCGCGCCTTTCGCCTTGGTCACGTAGCCGTCGACTGCGTCGCGGTTGTCGGCGGAGAGACAAACCAGCACTTCGCTCGTGGTCTTGGCGTCGGCGATCTTCTTCGACGTGAACTGCCGGAACTTGTCGTGGGTCAACAGCATGACGAAGATGGTGTCGGAGATCACCATGCAGGAGGCGGTCTCGTCGGAGAATTGCGGATTCTTGGTCGCGCCGATCGCCTCATAGAAGGCGGTGGCATGGGCAAGGTTGCTGACCGGCAGGTTGACGAAGATCATTTTGGGATTGGCCACGCGAAGAACTCCTGTTGGCGGGGTTGTGCCCCGAGGACGAACCGCATATCCGGATTCCGACATCGCCGCGCAGATTTTTCTTGCGGCGTCCTGCCGCAGGCTGCTTCAGGTCACGATCGGCGTCGGCATGGTCAGAAATGCCCGTGTCACATGCCAGAACAGCTCACGATTGATGGCCAGCGCCACCGAATGGGCGGTGCCAGGCAGGATGATGAACTGCCGGTCGCCATTCGGCAGCTTGTTGAAGAACTCCTCGAGATCGGGGACCGCCGCGATCCCGTCATGTTCGCCACGGGCCAGCAGCACCGTCGCCAGCACCTTCTCCGGATGCACCACCGGCAGATTGGCGGTCATGTCGAGATAGGTGCCGGTCGGCATCTGGTCGCCGAACTGCATCTCGACATCGGCCAACGCTTCCACCACCGCGGGGTCCGACGTGCCCGGCCTGTCGCGGGTCGCGATCGACCGGATCATGTCGCGGTCGCGCGTGCGCATGTTGTGGCTGCGGTAGTAGGCAAGCTGCTCGGCGCGCTTTGCCAGTGTCGGCGAGCCCTCACCCTTGTAGGTGAAGGCGGCGAACATCAGGCGATCGATGCGCTCGGGCGCGGCCATCGCGAAGGCGCCCGCGCGTAGCGCGCCGGAGGATTCGCCGATGAAGTGACATCGCGCCTCTCGCCGGTCTCGCGCGCGATCACCTCGACCGCCGCCTTCAGATCATCGACGCCGCTTGCGATATCCGCATTGCCCGAGGTGCGGCCCGACTTGCCGTAGTTCTCGTGATCCATTGTCCAGCAATCGAAGCCGTAGCGCGCAAAGACGTTGAGCAGCGAATACTCGCCCTTGCCGGGCACCGTGAGGTCGAACACCCTCGACGTCACCGACGAGCCGTGGACGAAGAACACCACAGGCCGCGCCGGCTCGCCCGGTTTGGGCGCGCCTATCCGCTTGCGGAACATCCACAGCGGGATGTCACCCTTCTTCGCCCAGTATTCGTTGCTCCATATTTCTCCCTCAGCAGGAACTGCGGTCGCGGCCTGCGCCGGCGCTGCGCCGAGCACACCGGCTGCCGTCGCAACGCCGATGCCCTTGATGATGGTGCGCCGCGAATGATCTGCTGGCATCATGGTTCGCTCCCTTCCGGATTTCTTGGTCCGATCCGGTGCGATCGAGCATAGCAGCGCGCATGACCGGTTGCGCAACGGGCGCATCTCGCGGCCGCAGTTGCGATGCACGATTTTGTGAACGCGGTTTCCGGCAAAGGGCGCGGACGACGGACGGACTTGGTCCTAGTCTCCGCCGCGGTCCGACCGGAAAAATCCGGCGAGATGCGGGAGCGAAGAATGAGCAGCAATCTCACCGACGAAGAACTTGCCGCCTTGATGCCCTCCGAACTGTGCCAGTACCAGACGCCGATTCCGACCCAGATCGTCTCCAGCGACGAGTTCTATCCCGACCCGCAGAACGAACGGCAGCGCGAGGTCGAGGCACGTCTGCTGGCGATGGCCGACGATCTCGGCGGCAAGCAGGGCCTCGATCGCCGCCGGTTCTTCCAGACCGCGGCCGGCATGGCCGCTTCCTTTGTCGCGATGAACCAGGTCTACGGACCGTTGTTCGACGTGACGCCGGCCGAGGCCGCAACGCCTGCGATGGCGCAAGAGCGCGCCAACGGATTGAAAGACCAGTTCATCATGGACATGCACACGCATTTCCTGCGTGACGACACCCGCATCATGGGCTTCGTGGAAATGCGCAAGGCGGTCGGCAACGCCGGCTGGAACAAGGAGCTCAACGATCACGAGCAGACCATCGAGGATCTGAAGTTCAACAACTACAAGAAGGAGATGTTTCTCGATTCCGATACCAAGATCGCGCTGATCTCCTCGGCGCCGTCGGACATCGAGCAGGACTGGTTCCTGACCAACGAGCAGATGGCCGATGCGCGCAAGAAGATCAACGACGAGGCCGGCTCGCGCCGCGTATTCTGTCACGCGATCTTCACGCCCGGGCAGCCCGGCTGGCTCGACAAGCTCGATGCTGCGCTGGCCTTGCGGCCGGAATCCTGCAAGGGCTACACGATCGGCGACAACACCCACAAGGAGATCAGCCGCTATCCGTGGCGGCTTGACGACGAGAAGGTCGCCTACAGGGGCTATGAGAAGATGGTGAAGGCGGGCATCAAGAATGTCTGCGTCCACAAGGGACTGTTTCCACCCGGGATCGAGAAGCAGTATCCGAATTTGCGCGGCTTCGCCGACGTTGCCGATGTCGGCCAGGCGGCCAAGGACTGGCCGCAGCTCAACTTCGTCATCTATCACTCGGCCTATCGCCATGTCGGGGGCGATCCCAGGGTCGCGCTGGCCGAATTCGAGCGCACCGGCCGGATCGCCTGGACCTCCGACCTCGCCGACATCCCGGCGCAATACGGCGTCAACAATGTCTACGGCGATGTCGGGCAATTGTTCGCGACCACGCTGGTCGCCGAGCCCAATGTCTGCGCCGCGCTGATGGGCACCCTGATCAAGGGCCTCGGCGTCGACCACGTCTGCTGGGGCACCGACGCGCTGTGGACCGGCGCGCCGCAATGGCAGATCGAGGGCCTGCGGCGGCTGGAAATTCCCGAAGTGATGCAGAAGAAGTTCGGCTACACGCCGCTTGGGCCCGCCGACGGACCGGTGAAGACCGCGATCTTCGGCGACAACAATGCGAGGCTTTACAACATCCAGCCGAAGCGCGCGATGCTCGACATCAAGGGCGACCGCTTCGCGATGATGAAGGCGCAGTATGAGAAGGCCGGCGTGGAGCCGTTCCATACGCGCTACGGCTATGTGGTGCCGAACGGGCCGATCGATCACCGGGTGTTTGCGTAGGCGCCCTACCCGTCATTCCCGGGCTCGCGAAGCGAGAGCCCGGAATGACGAGGAAAGAGGCGCACTAATCTACCTCCCCGTGAACCTCGGCGTCCGCTTCTCGCTGAATGCCTTGACGCCTTCCTTGAGATCGTCGCTGTCTCGCACTTCGTCGAGCAGCCGCCGCACGTCGGCGACGGTTTCCAGCGGCCCCTTCGGCATCGCCTCGCGGGCGAGCTTCTTCAGCGCGCGGACTACCAGCGGTGCATTGCCGGCGATCTTCGCAGCCATCTCCCGCGCCAGCGCGAGGTGCTGACCTTTCGGCGCGACCTTGTTGACGAAACCGATCTGGAAGGCGCGTTCCGCCGACATCTCGTCGCCGACCAGCAGAAACTCCATCGCGATCTTGTGCGGCATCCGCGCCATCACCGATGAGACGCCGCCCGCGGTGGTGCCGATCTTTCCCTCGGGGTAGATGAAGCGCGTCGTCTCCGACGCCACACACAGATCGGCCATCTGGACCAGCACGAATGCGCCACCCACGACCCAGCCGGATGTCGCGGCAATCACCGGCTTGTCCAGCTCGACGCCAAGGCCGGGCACGGCGTGCCACATGTTGGCGGGGAGATCACCAACATCGGCGCCGACTGAGAAATACTTTTCCTCCGCCGAAGCCAGCACCGCGACACGATCGTCGCTGTCCCGAAACCGCAGCCAGGCGTCACGCAGCTCGGTACACAACGCGTTGTTGAGCGCGTTGTGCTTCTCGCTGCGTGCCATCGTGATGGTCGCGACATGGTCGGCGCTCTCGTAACGAACGAGCGTCATGCTGGCCTCCTACCCTACATCGTCATTCCGGGCCACGCGCGTTGCGCGTGGATCCGGAATCTGGAAACTGCAGCGCGAGATTCCGGGTTCTCGCTGCGCGAGCCCCGGAATGACGGTGCAGCAGCAACGTCACCTCTTCTCGTCGGGATGACGGTGCACCGGATCGACCCAGAGCACGTTCTCCGGCTTCTCGACCGGCTCGATGTCGAGATTGATCGCGACCGCCTCGCCGTCGGAACGCACCAGCACGCATTCCAGCACCTCGTCGGGACTGGCATTGATCTCCTGATGCGGCACGTAGGGCGGCACGAAGATGAAATCGCCGGGACCGGCCTCGGCGGTGAACTGCAGCTTCTCGCCCCAGCGCATCCGCGCCTTGCCCTTCACGACATAGATGATGCTTTCAAGGTGGCCGTGATGATGCGCGCCGGTCTTGGCGTCCGGCTTGATGCTGACGGTACCTGCCCACAATTTCTGCGCGCCGACCCGGGCGAAGTTGATTGCGGCCTTGCGGTCCATGCCGGCCGTCGACGGCACGTTGGGATCGAGCTGATTGCCGGGAATCACGCGGACGCCGTCGTGCTTCCAGCGCTCGTCGTCGTGAGGGTGATGGTCGTGGTTATGGGGGTGAGTATGATCGTGGGAACCGCTCATCGTTCCTGCCTTCGCCGGTTAAGTTTTCGTGCGCGGAACGCTAGCGAAAAGCACGCGCGCAAGCGAGCAGAAAATCGGAACCATTGATCGCACCCCCGCGTTGCCCTTCCGAAGATTGAACACACCGCAGGAGAACATCATGAGCAGCACCACCGACAAGATCAAGGGCACCGCCAACGAAGCCATCGGCAAGGCCAAGCAGAAAATCGGCGAGGCCACGGGCTCCGAGGAAATGCAGGGCGAAGGCGCGATTCAGGAGGCCAAGGGCAAGGGCCAGAAGGCTGTCGGCGACGTCAAGGACGCCACCAAGGACGCAGTCAATCGCGCAGCCAACGTCGCGAACAAGAACCTCTGATCGTCCGATGGTTGATTGAAGGAAAAGACCGGCCCGATGGGCCGGTCTTTTTCGTGGCTGAAGGCACCGTCAGCTACGCGGGCGCGCCTTCGCGAGCACGTCCGGATTGACGACATTGGTCGGCGTACCCGCATTGTAGGCGACGATCTGATCGAAGATGTCGGTGAACTGGATCTCGTACTCGTCACGCGAAACATAGCCGAGATGCGGCGTGCAGACCACATTGTCCATGTTGAGCAGCGGATCCGACTTGTCGCGCAGCGGCTCCCTCTCATAGACGTCGACCGCGGCCATGCCGGGGCGGCCGACGCGCAGCGCGTTGACCAGCGCGCCCGGCTCGATCAGCGGCGCGCGGCTGGTGTTGACGATCAGCGCGGTGTCTTTCATTCGCGCGAGGTCTGCGGCCGTGACGATGCCGCGCGTTGCGTCGACCAGCCGCATATGCAGCGACAGCACGTCGCAGCGGGCAAAGAAATCCGCCTTGCTGGCGGCGGTCTCATAGCCATCGGCGCGCGCCTTCGCCAGCGCCGGCTCGCGCGCCCAGGCCAGCACGTTCATGCCGAACGCTTTGCCATAGCCCGCGACCACCGCGCCGATGCGGCCGTAGCCGTAGATGCCGAGCGTCTTGCCGCGCAACGTATGGCCGACGCCGATCTGCCATTTGCCCGCCTTCAGCGCCGCCATCTGTTGCGGGATCGCGCGCATCGCCGCGAGGATCAGGCCCCAGGTGAATTCGGCGGTGGCGTAGGACGGCGTATCGGCATGCTGGCCCGACGACACGATGATGCCGAGCCGCGTGCAGGTGTCGATGTCGATATGCGGATAGACGCTGCGCTGGCTGATCAGCCTCAGTTTCGGCAGACGTTCGAGCAGCGCGGTGCGGATCTGGGTGCGTTCGCGGATCAGCACCAGCGCGTCGGTGTCGCGCAGCCGTTCGGCGAGCGCATCGACGTCCTGGACATGATCGTTCCAGATCGTGACGTCGTAGCCGTCGAGCTTGCGGAAGCAATCGAGGGTGCGCAGCGTGTCGAAATAATCGTCGAGGATCGAAATCTTCATCGCTGCGCCCTCTTGTGGTTGGCCGGTTACTTGACGGCCATCCGGTTATTTTACGCCAAGCAGTTCGACGTCGAACATCAGCGTGGCATTCGGCGGGATCACCCCACCGGCGCCGCGCGCGCCATAGCCGAGGTTCGGCGGTATGATCAGCGTGCGCTTGCCGCCGACCTTCATGGTGGCGACGCCCTCGTCCCAGCCCTTGATCACGTGGCCCTGGCCGATCGGAAACTCGAACGGCTCGTTGCGGTCGACGGAGGAGTCGAACTTCTTGCCCTTCTGGCCGTTTTCGTAGAGCCAGCCGGTATAGTGCATGACGCAGGTCTGGCCGGTCTTCGGCGATGCGCCGGTGCCGACCTTGCTGTCGATGATCTGAAGGCCTGAAGCTGTGGTCATGGGCTTTCCTGCGGTTTGGGCCATTGCCGTCCTGCCGGCAACGGACGTGGAGACTGCCGCCGCAAGGCCGGCGAACGCAGTCGTAATGATCGTGCGTCGTGAAGATCGCATCTTGCACCTCTCGTGAAGGACGGCCGTCTCTAGCCCAGCGCGGGCGAAATCCCTAGCCGCTTTTTCAGTGACCGGCCATGCCATCATCGCGGTCCAGCGCAAAATCGTCGAGCAACGGCGAACTGCCGCCTGCGATGAGATCGCCGATCAGTTGCGCCGCAAGATAGGAAAAGGTGATGCCGTTGCCGCCATAGCCATACGCCGCATAGACGCGCTTCGCGCCGGGCACCGGGCCGATCAGCGGCAGACCGTCGCTGGTGGTGTCGAACGTACCCGCCCAGCGGTATTCGATCTCCGTTGCGGCGAACGGCCAGAGCGCGGCGAGACGTTGCACGAGCCGGCGCGCCTTCTCCGGGATCAGGCGGTCGCGGGCCTCAGGCGCGATGATCTCATCGCTGTCCTCGCCTCCGATGATGATGCGGCCCGCCGGCGTCGTCCGAGCGTAAAGATAATCCTTGGCGTTCTCCCAGATCAGCGCGCCATCCTTCCAGACGTTCTGTGGCTGCGGCGTGGTCGCAATTGCCCAGCTCGAGGACACGGCTTGGACCGTCGACCGAACGATATCCGGCATCACGTAACCGGTCGCCAGCACGACGGCCTTCGCGGCAATTTCACGACCATTCTCGAATCCCACGGTCACCGCTTCGCCCGCCGGATCGAAGGCTATGGCCTCCGCATCGAACTGCCGGGCACCGCGCGCGAGTGCGAGGTGGAGCAGCCCGCGGGCAAGTTGGAGCGGATCCGCATCCGCCGCGCCGGGCGAAACGATCGCACCTGCGCGCGCTATCCGGTAGCTCTCGAGCAATTGTCCATGATCGAGGAAGTCGCCGGGCAGGCCGGCGCGGCGGCGGAGCCGATGCTCATCGAGCAACTCGGCTGCGGAGCTGCCGGCCGCCAGATAGAGCGAACGCTTCTTTCTGATCTCTCCGGGCAGCTTTTGCTCACGAACCAGCGAGATGAGACCGGTCACGGCATCGAGGCTGGCCCGATAGGCACGCGCAGCCCGTTCGAAGCCATACATCGCGGTCAGTTCGACAAGCGGACGGTCGATCTCCCACAACAACATCGCGGTGCTGGCTGCTGTGCTGCCCCGGCCGGGGCGCTCTCGATCAACAATGACGACGTCCAGCCCCTGACGGGTCAGGCGCTCGGCGACCAGCGAGCCGGTGATGCCGGCACCAACGATAAGCGCATCGCAGCCGAGATTTTCCGACAGCGTGGGATAAGGTGGTGGCGTTGCGGCGACAAACCACGGCGAGACGCCGCCGCGCAAATCGGCCTGGTCGGTATCATCTGAATCGAGGGAGCTGATGGCGGGCCTCGCGTGAAAGGGCTTCCAGCACCAATCCCTGCGAGAACAGCTTGTTCCTCAACGCATATCCGGCCCTGCTGCCTGTGACATTCAGTAGCCGAGCGCGCAGCCGTCCTTGCGCGGATCGGAGCCGCCGGTCAGCGTGCCCTTCTCCCAATCGATCCAGATGCCCTGGCCGCCGCCGAGCGGCGCGACCACGCTGGTGGTCTTGTGGCCGATCTTCTTCAGGCCTTCGACGATCTCCGCCGGCACGCTGTCCTCGAGCTGGTAGACGCCCTCGTAATGCAGGCCGCGCGGCATGTCGATCGCCTCCTGAATGTCGCAGCCATAGTCGAGCATGTTGGTCAGCACGCGGGTCTGGCCGACCGGCTGATACTGCCCGCCCATGACGCCATACGGCATCACCGCGCGGCCGTTCCTGGTGGCCAGCGCCGGGATGATGGTGTGCAGCGGACGCTTGCCGGGCGCGATGCAGTTCGGATGGCCGGGCTGGATGCGGAAGCCGCCGGCGCGGTTCTGCAGCAGGACGCCGGTCTTGTTGGAGACGATCGCCGAGCCGAATGAATGCGCGATCGAGTTGATGAAGGAGCAGACGTTGCGGTCCTTGTCGACCACCGTGATGTAGACGGTCGAGGGATTCATCGGCGGCGCAACGTTCGGCAGTTCGAGCAGCCGGTCCATCCGGATATTCTTGATGTGCTCGTCGGCGAATTCGCGGGCGAGAATGCCGGCAACGTCGACATGCACGTGCTGGGGATCGCCGATATGCTGCTCGCGCATCATGTAGGCGATGCGTGCCGCCTCGGCCTCGAGGTGGAAGCGCTCGATGCTGAGCGGCTTGAACCTGGTCAGGTCGAAGCGCGACAGGATGTTGAGCATCACCAGCATGGTGATGCCGGGGCCGTTCGGCGGGCACTGCCAGACGTCATAGCCCTTGTACATCGTGCCGATCGGCGAGGTCGTCTCGGTCGAATGCGCCGCAAAGTCCTCCAGCGTATGCAGGCCGCCGATACCGCGCAGCGTGTCGACCATGTCGGCGGCGATCTCGCCGCTATAGAAGGCGTCGCGGCCCTTTTGAGCGATCGCGCGCAACGTCTTGCCGAGCTCGGGCTGGCGGATCACGTCGCCGGCGACCGCAGGCTTGCCATGCGGCAGCAGGTAGCGCTCGGTGTTGGTGCCGTTCTTCAGCTTCTCGAAGCCGTTCTTCCAGTCGAAGGCGATGCGCGGAGCGACGACATAGCCCTCCTCGGCGGCCCTGATCGCGGGCTGCAGCAGCCGGTCGAAGCCGAACTTGCCGTGATCCCGGAGGATCACGTCCCAGGCGTCGATTGCGCCGGGAATGCTGACGGCATGCGCCGAGGTCAGCGGCACCGAATGGATCTTGCGTTCGAGGTACCACTCGGCGGTAGCCGCCATCGGCGCCCGGCCGCTGCCGTTATAGGCCGTGATCTTGCCCTCGCCCTTCGGCTGGATCAGGGCAAAGCAGTCGCCGCCGATGCCGGTCGATTGCGGCTCGATGACACCGAGCAGCGCGCAGGCCGCAACCGCAGCGTCAGCGGCGGTGCCGCCCGCGCGCATCACCTCGATGGCCGCCAGCGCCGCTTCCGGATGCGACGTCGCAACCATCGCGTTCTGGGCGTGGACCGTGGAACGGCCGGCGAAGTGGAAATTCCTCATAACGGAGAGCTCGCTTGATCGTGAGGGTCTGATGCTGCTGCGGCGGGTGGATGCCAAGGGGATACGAAGTACATGACACATTCGTCCCCGGCAGGGCAATGCATGGTATGCCAGAGGAATTATCCCGATAATGCATGGCTTTGCGGGGTTTCGCCGCTCTGGCTGGCCTGATAAACCCCGGCCATGCCCCTCAAGGTCGCCGCCTTCTACCAGTTCGCCGCGCTGCCCGACTTCCGCGCATTGCGCGAGCCGCTGCGCGCACTCTGCACCGGGCTTGATCTCAAGGGCAGCGTGCTGCTCGCGCATGAGGGCATCAACGGCACCATCGCCGGCAGCGACGAAGCCATCGATGGTTTCGTCGCCGAGCTGAGGCACGGGCCGCTGTTCGGCGGCCGCCTCGACAATCTCGAGCTGAAATTCTCCGAAGCCGCGCAGATGCCGTTCCAGCGACTCAAGGTGCGGCTGAAGAAGGAGATTGTGACGCTCGGCGACACCACGGTCGATCCGACGCGGCAGGTCGGCACCTATGTCGACGCCGCCGACTGGAACGAGCTCATCGCCTCGCCCGACATCATGGTGCTCGACACCCGCAACGCGTTCGAGGTCGCGTTGGGCAGTTTCGAAGGCGCGGTCGATCCCAAGATCGCGAGCTTCGGACAATTCAAGGAATTTGCCGCGCGGCACCTCGATCCCGCGAAGCACCGCAGGATTGCAATGTTCTGCACCGGCGGCATCCGCTGCGAGAAGGCGAGCGCCTATCTGCTCGCGCAAGGCTTCAGCGAGGTCTATCACCTCAGGGGCGGCATCCTGAAATATCTCGAGGAAACGCCGCGGCAGGACAGCCGCTGGCGCGGCGACTGCTTTGTGTTCGACGAACGGGTCGCGCTCGGCCACGGCCTGCGCGAGCGTGGGCACGAGGACGCCGTGCATGAATGACGCGGCCAAGCTGAGCGAACGGATCGATGCGCTGGAGGTCCGCCTGACCTACCAGGACGAAGCCATCGAGACGCTGAACCAGACCATCACGGCACAATGGAAGCAGATCGACGCGCTGACGCGCCAGCTCGCCGAGCTGCGCAACCGGCTTCAGGAGGCCGAACGCCAAGCGCCCGGCCCCGCCAACGAGCGCCCACCGCACTACTGATCGGTACCGCCGGAGCCCGGCGGCGCCGGATTACATGTTGCTCACCTGACGCATCGGCTTCGTGCCGCTGAAGAACAGGCTCGACAACCGCTGCACCATCGCCGTCGCCCGACTTCCTTCGAGACCCGGACGAACGCACAACAAGCGCTTCTGCAGCGGGAGCTCCGGGAGATAATAGTCCCTCGCCGAAACCAGCGAGGACGGGATCATCCGCTCGGGGCACGCCGTCAGGCCGTATCCGGCCCGTGCGGCCTCCAGTCGCAGTTGGTGGTTCGGGCTCCTGAATACAATCTTGTACGAGATGTTATGCTTGGCCAGTGTCCGGATCATCCAGTCGTCACCCGGCCACGCCAGGATCGGGATCGGGGCGCCCGGCCGCAGAACAAAATCGCGAGACCGCACCCAAACCGAACGCTCTTCGGCCTCGGCGGCGATCGTCACCTCGTGTTCGTTCTCCAGCGAAGGGTTGCTGTAGACGAAGGCGATGTCGATGTAGCTGTCGATCAATCCTCTGATGACGACCGGCGACATGTCGGCGTGAACCAGCACGTCGGCGAGTGCGTCGGCCGGATGCAGCTTGAGGAATTCCTCGGCGAGCATCGTGCTTATTCCGAGCCGCAAGGGCTGCGGTCCTTCGTGATTGCCGCCGAGCCGAAGCAGTTGGTCGTTCGCTTCGAGGATTCGCCTTGCCTGCTGCACGGCGACCTTGCCGAGCTCGGTGGTTGTGGTGCCGTTTGCTGTTCTGACAAACAGCGCGCCACCAACCAGGCTCTGCAGTCGCTTGACCTGCGAACTGATCGCCGGCTGACTGAGGCCGAGACGCTCGCCGGCCTTCGATAGACTTCCCGTCTCTGCTATCGCAACGACGGTGCGAACGATCTCTGTCGGAATATTCAAATGTTGACGTGGTCTGTGCATCGCGAGCCCTCCAATCTCAGCGCGAGACGCAATTACGATCTCCAAAGTATGTGATTTACCTATACTAACATTTGGTTGCACTTTCGTTTAACTTCAATTCGCCGCGATGCTACTGCAATTGCAGCCCATATGTATTGTTACGTGCATTCCCACGTAGTGCTACGGTACCAGACGACTGCATCTGCACGCGCACGCAGCACCTCGACACCTTCGGACCCCGGATTTCTGCGGACACGGCATCAAAGATTCTGATCGCCCCATAACGCGTCGTCCACCTAATAAGTTTGAACGCTGCCATTCATCTGAATTGACGTCGCTGATTCGCGGAAGCGTTTTCATAGTTTTCCTTAATCAAAGCCTCGCAACGTGGCGCCCTAGGTTGCGTTCCGAGGTGTGCCATGACCAGGTTCTTTCGTTGTCGAAGCGGCGCTTCTGCCGTCGAATTTGCGCTTATGCTGCCGTTGTTTCTCGCCTTCATTTTCGGCATCATTGTATTCGGTTCGTATCTCGCGATGGTGCATGGCGTCCAGCAACTCGCCGCCGAAGCGGCGCGGTCGTCGATCGCCGGAATGACCGACACCGAACGCAACAGCCTCGCGACCAGCTACGTCGCCGCCAACGCATCGACCTATCCGCTGCTCGTAGCCAGCAATCTCACCGTCAATGCCGCACCGTCCCCATTGAACGCCAACGTCTACGTCGTGACTGTCAACTACAACGCGGCCGGCAACTTCATCTACAAGCTGCCTTTCGTTCCCGCTCCGGCGAGCACCATCGTCCGCTCCGCGGCGATCCAGTACGGAGGATTCTAGCATGAGCCGCATCCTCATGCTGATGCGGCGTTTCGGCGCCGACGAACGAGGAAACTTCGCGATGATCTCGGCCGGCCTGATGACGCTCCTGATCGGGTGCGCCGGGCTTGCCATCGATCTCGGCACGATCTTCGCCGACCGGCGCAAGACCCAGAGCACCGCCGACCTCGCCGCAATCGTCGCTGCCGCCAATTTGAGCAATCCGGTCAACGCCGCCTCCGCGACGGTGACGCAGAACAACTATCCGGCCAGCGCGCTGGTCAAGGTCGAGACGGGGACCTACACCGCAAACAGCGCCGTCGCGCCGCAGGCCCGTTTCGTGACCCCGGCGGTCGGCATTCCGAACGCTGCGCGCGTCACGTTGACGACCAAGACCCCCCTCTACTTCGCGCGCTATCTGACCGGCGCGAGCAGCTTCAACATCACGACGACCGCCACCGCGACATCGACCGAAATGGCCTCGTTCGCGATCGGCTCGCGGCTGCTTTCGGTCAATGGCGGCGTGCTCAACGCGCTGCTCGGCTCCATGCTCGGCACCACGCTGTCGCTCTCGGTGATGGACTATAATTCGCTGATCAGCGCCAAGATCGACGCCCTGGACTTCCTGTCGGCGCTGGCAACCCGGGTCAACCTGACCGGCGTCACCTATAGCGACCTCTTGAGCAGCAATCTCAAGGTCGGCGATATCATCGCGGCCGCGCTGACCACACAGCAGATCACCAACGGCGCGGGCGCGGCGACGACCGCACTGTCGACGATCTCCCAGGCCGTCACCGGCTCCTCAACCAAGATTTCGCCGGGCACCCTGATCGATCTCGGCCCCTTCGCCAACCTCACGGTAGGCCAGAAACCGAAGGTCGGCGCCAGCGTTTCGGTCTTCGACCTCGTCAACACGGTGGCGCAGATCGCCAACGGCAGCAATCAGATCGCAACCTCTGTCAATCTCGGGCTGCCCGGCATCGCCAACGTGTCCGTGATCGCGACGGTCGGCGAGCGCCCGGTCGGCTCGAGCTGGATCGCGATGGGCACCCAGGGCGTGAGCGTCCACACCGCGCAGACCAGAATCCTGGCGACCATCAATGTGCTCGGCTCCGGCAGCATTTCCGCGATCAACCTCCCGGTCTATGTCGAGGTCGCCTCGGGCACCGCGACCCTCAACGCGGTGTCCTGCGGCCATCCGAACATCAACACCTCGCAGGTCACGATCGGCGTGACGCCGGGGATCGTCGACGCCTGGATCGGCAACGTCACGGTTGCCGACATGACCAACTTCACGACCAAGCCCAATCCGCCGCCGGCGATGCTGGTCAATCTTGGCCTCATCACCGTCACCGGCCTCGCCCATGTCGGTATGGGCAATACCACGCCGACCAACGTCAATTTCAGCTACAGCGACATCCAGTCGGGGACGAAGAAGACGGTGACGACCACCAACTTCCTCACCTCGCTCACATCAAGTCTGCTGGGCGACCTCTCGCTCACCATCAATGTCGGCCCGCTTGGGCTTCCGATCCCGGGCTTGGGCGCGCTGGTCATGAGCATCCTCAACGCCGTGACGAGTCCGATCGATCAGGTGCTGGCGTCCCTGCTCTCGACGCTCGGCATCGGGCTCGGCCAAGTCGACGTCTGGGTACTCGGCGTTCGCTGCGACGGCGCGGTGCTGGTGAACTAGGGCGTTCTCCGGGGAAACGATCGCGAGCGGGCATCACATCGCGGCAGGAGACTGGCGTGAGTACAACAATAAAGAGATACAAGATCGACAGCCAGCGAACCGTCCTGATGAAGCGCGGAACGATCTTCTTCCGCAACACCGGCATCGGATGTCTTGTGCTCAACATCTCGACCGGCGGCGCAGGGCTGGCTGTGGAAAGCGATGTCGCGATTCCGTTCGCGTTCGCGTTCGATCTCGAGATCGAGAGCGAACCGATCCGGCGGCACTGCATTCTGGTCTGGCGGCTGGAGCGCCGGCTCGGCGTGACCTTCGAATTTGACCGGGTGCAGCGCCCCGAATGCGGTCCGGTCTAGCCGGTCCGGAACATCACGACATTCGGGCGGCTTCGCTGATCGAGGCCGCCCGCAAACCTGTCATCCGTGCAGCGTCAGCCAGAGGATCACGGCGATTGCTGTCGCGACGATCACGCTCCACACCACGGGTGCGGTGCGCTTCGAACCACCGCTGCGCGGCGAGTCGTTCCTCCCGCGGCTGAACTCATTTCGCATCCTGGTTAGCGATCGCCCGGATATGCCAGCTAATTGTCCCGATTGCCGTCGTGCTTCGACGGCGCGGGCTGGGTGGCACTGAGCGGATCGGAGGCCGGGAAAGTATCCTCCAGCCCCTCCTTCAACCGGGAGCGCGCCTTGCGGTCCGCAGCCTGTGCGTCGTGGGGCTTCTCGGCGTGCTTGTCATGCGCTGCAGGATCGAATTTCTCGGCCATATCGTCCCTCCATTTCGGGGGACAACGCCCCTGCACAAACCGGGGTTCCAGAACCGCCTTGGCCCATTGCGCCGCAGCGTGTATCAGGGGTCAAATTTTGATCTGATCAGGAACTTTCGCGTGCCCCAGGATCCCACGAAGAAGCCGCTCATCAACCTCCTGTCGGGCCACCGGCAGGCCGTGCCGCCGCTCTGGATGATGCGGCAGGCCGGCCGCTATCTGCCGGAATATCGCGAGCTGCGCGCCAAGGCCGGCGGCTTCCTCGATCTCTGCTTCACACCCGAATTCGCCACCGAGATCACGCTGCAGCCGATCCGCAGGTTCAACTTCGACGCCGCGATCATCTTCTCCGACATCCTGGTGATCCCCTACGCGCTCGGCCGTGCGGTGCGCTTCGAGGCCGGCGAAGGGCCGCGGCTCGATCCGCTGGCCACGCCCGGCGAAATCGCGACGCTGGCCACCCAGGCCGATTTCGACAAGCTTGAGCCGGTGTTTGAAGCGCTGCGCCGCGTCCGCCGCGAGCTTGCGCCGAACATTACGCTGATCGGCTTCTGCGGCGCGCCATGGACGGTTGCGACCTACATGGTGGCCGGACAGGGCACGCCGGACCAGGCCCCCGCACGGATGCTCGCCTACCGCCATCCGGACGCGTTTGCCAAGATCATCGACGTCCTGGTCGAGAACTCGATCCACTATCTCGTCGGCCAGCTCAAGGCCGGCGCCGACTGCCTGCAGATCTTCGACACCTGGGCCGGCGTGCTGCCGCCACGCGAGTTCGCCCGCTGGTCGATCGAGCCAACCCGGCGCATCGTTGCCGGGGTGCGCAAGCAGGTCCCCGGTGCCCGGATCATCGGCTTTCCGCGCGGCGCGGCGGGCATGCTGCCGGCCTATGTCGAGCAAACCGGCGTCGATGCCGTCTCGATCGATTGGGCCGCCGAGCCGTCAATGATCCGCGAGCGCGTGCAGAGCCGCGTCGCCGTGCAGGGCAATCTCGATCCGCTGGCCCTGATTGCCGGCGGCGCCGCGCTCGACCGCGCGGTGGACGATGTGCTGGAGAACTTTGGCAGCGGCCGGCTGATCTTCAATCTCGGTCACGGAATCCTGCCGGAAACGCCGATTGCCCATGTCGAGCAGATGGTCGCACGGGTCCGCGCGTATAAGGGGTGAGGTCTCTCACCGTCACCCCTGAGGTGGCCGCTCCTTCAGCGGCCCTCGAAGGGTCGACGGCCCGTCTGTGGCCGTTCATCCTTCAAGGCTCGCCCAGCGGCGCAATTGCGCCGCAAGGCTCGCACCTCCAGCGACAAAGGCTTGCCCTTGCGCGGGGATGACGGATCACGTCTTACCTCGCATCTTCCAAAATCATATCCGAGGCCTTCTCCGCGATCATGATCGTCGGTGCGTTGGTGTTGCCCGACATCAGGTCCGGCATGACAGACGCATCGACCACGCGCAGACCCTCGACACCGCGCACCTTGAGCCGCTGGTCGACGACCGCCAGCGCATCGTTGCCCATCCGGCAGGTCGAGGTCGGATGATAGACCGTGCTGCCGGTGCGGCGGCAGAAATCGAGCAAATCGTCGTCGCTCACCACCTTGGCGCCGGGATCGACTTCCCCGACCGAGTATGACTTGAGCGCCGGCGCGGCCAGGATCTTGCGCAGGATGCGGATGCCGTCGATGAAGGCGCGGCGATCGGTCTCGGTCGCCAGATAGTTGATGCGGATTTCCGGCGGCACGCTCGGGTCCGCGCTCCGGATCTTTAGCGAGCCGCGGCTCTCCGGGCGCAGCTGGCAGACCGAAGCCGTGAAGCCCGAGAACGGATGCAGCTTCTCGCCCATCTTGTCGGTGGAGAACGGCAGGAAGTGGATCTGGATGTCAGGCGACGCCA
The DNA here is from genome assembly GCF_011516665.3 of Bradyrhizobium sp. 41S5. Taxonomy (NCBI): domain Bacteria; kingdom Pseudomonadati; phylum Pseudomonadota; class Alphaproteobacteria; order Hyphomicrobiales; family Nitrobacteraceae; genus Bradyrhizobium; species Bradyrhizobium sp. 41S5. The sequence continues at coordinate 6,643,222 of NZ_CP083721.1, forward strand.
GCCGCGGACTGGTCTTGAAGAATGCCCCCGACGTACCGGCGGCAATCGTCAGTGGCCCCTTGCGCAACGCCGCGTAGCGCAGGCCGGCCATGACGCGGCGCACCGGATTGTTGATGACGTCGTTCAGCGTGACGCTCTGGGCGCAGCGCGTGACGATGCGCACCTGCATGTGATCCTGCAGGTCGTTACCCACGCCGGGCGCATCGAGCAGAACCTCGATGCCATGCTGCCGCAGCAGATCGGCCGGGCCGACGCCGGAGAGCTGCAGCAATTGCGGCGAGTTGTACGCGCCGCTCGACAACAGCACCTCCTTGCGCGCCTTGGCCGTGCGCAACTGCCCGTTCTGCCTGTACGCGACGCCGCTCGCGCGCTTGCCATCGAACAGGACGCGCTGCGCCAGCGCCGACGTCTCGACATGCAGATTGCCGCGCGTCAGCGCCGGCCGCAGATAGGACCGCGCCGTGCTGGCGCGCCGGCCGCGCCGCGTCGTGGTCTGGAAGAAGCCTGCGCCCTCCTGGGTCGCGCCGTTGAAATCCGGATTGGTCGGGATGCCGACCTCGGCCGCGGCATGCACGAAAGCTTCCGACAGCGGATCGTGGTGCCGCCAGTCCGACACCGGCAGCGGACCGCCCGCGCCGTGATATTTGTCGCCGCCGCGCTGCTGATCCTCCGCCTTCCTGAAATAGGGCAAGACGTCGTCATAGCCCCAGCCGGCATTGCCGCGCTGCCGCCAGCGGTCATAATCCTCGTGCTGGCCGCGCACATAGAGCAGGCCGTTGATCGAGCTGGAGCCGCCGAGCACCTTGCCGCGCGGCTGGAACACCTGCCGCCCGTTCAGGCCGGGCTCGGGCTCGGTCTGGTACATCCAGTTGACGGATTTTTCCTTGAACAGCTTGCCGTAACCGAGCGGGACATGGATCCAGATATTGGTGTCCTTCGGCCCGGCCTCGAGCAGCAGCACCGAATGCCTGCCGTCGGCGCTCAGGCGGTTGGCCAGCACGCAGCCGGCCGAGCCGGCGCCGACGATGACGTAATCATACTCGGCGACGTCGTTCGGCGACGCGCCATCGTTGTTGTTGTTCATTGGTTTCCCCCGGGCCATGCGGCGCGGCCGGCAGGGTTGCGCCCCTGCCCAGCATTGGCAAGAGACGTAGCGAGCGTGGCAGAGACGGTCAAGAAAGTTAGCTGACGATCCGGAGCGGTACCACCGGACCTTTGACCGCAGGATCGGCGGCCACAAACCATCAACGCGACGGGCGCGTTCAGCTCTCCGCTTTTCGCCGCCGCGTACCGGCGCGCTGCTGGTTCCGGCGCGGCGGCTTGGTCGCCGTCTGATCCACGCGGGAGCCGGACGGCTGGCCGTATTTCGCCGACGCCGCCTCCAGCGAGGTCTCCTCATCGGGCACATGGAGGCTGGAGAGAAAATCCGCACCGGCGCGCATCACGTGCTCGGCGGCAAGCGTGGCGGCGGCGCGCTCGTCGCCGGCGATGATGGCGCGCAGGATCGCGGCGTGCTCATCCCAGGTCCGCGCCTGGCGCACCGGATCGGTGGGCGAGAACAGCATCGCCGTGCGTTCGCGCAGCCGCTTCAGCAGATCGGCGAGCACGCGGTTGCGGCCAGCCTCCGCCAGTTCATGATGGAATTGCTGGTTGAGATCCGACAACAGGTCGTAGCGCCGTCCCGCGACCGCCTCGTTGCCCTGCTTCAACACCGCCGCGATCCGCTTGATGATGCTCTCTTCGCGGCGCCGAGCAGCCAGGCGCGCGTTTTGTCCCTCGAGTAGCGCGCGGACTTCGACGGTCTCGCGCGCTTCCTCATCGCTCATCGTGATGACGGAGGCACCGCGCCGCGCCGTCACCTCGACGAGCCCCTCCGACTCCAGCACGCGGATCGCCTCGCGCACGGGATTGCGGGAAACACCGAGCTCATCGGCGAGCCGGCCCTCGACCAGCCGCTCGCCGGGCTTCAGCCGCCGGCTCAGGATCGCCTGCCGCAGCTCCTCGATGACCCTGCCGTGGAGGGAGAGGTAGTCGTCGCCGAGACGTTTGGAGCTTCCGAGCTTGCCTGCCATGAACCGACCTGTCCGGCCGCGCTTCGCTCAATGCATGGACACCGGAGGTCCAGCGAGCTGCCAGAGTCCTGGCCGAATGACCGCTGTTGCGAATTTAGACCGCCGGCTGCATGCCATCAAGCCGCGCTCATTCGCCGTCAACAGCTACAGGTCGAGCCGGCGACGCCGCGGCTTTCGGCACCCACGACACGCTCACGCTGCCGGTGAGAAAGGTCTGGCACGCCATCCGATAGCCGGCGGCGAACTGCGCGTCGGTGAGGTGCTTCCGCTCCTTCGGCTTGATCGCATCGGTGTTCTCGATGCCTTTCTCGATCAGGCATTTGCAGGTTCCACACAGGCCGCCGCCGCACTTGAACGGAATGCCGCCCTGCTCGCGCAGCGAGACGCGCAGCAGATTGCTGTTCTCCGCGGATGTGACGGTTTTCCCGCCATTGGTCAGAAACGTGACTTCGATCATCCTGCCATCCGCTCAGCGCTTGCGCAGCTTGGTGTCCATGTGACCGAAGGTGATGAGGTGCTCGAGTTCGTGCAGCGCCCGCTCGGGCGTCTCGAACTTCTCGAGGAATTTCGAGGGCACCTCGTTCACGATCGGCGGCGACCAGGCCTCGTCGATCACCCTGACCTTGGTCTCCTCGACCAGCTCGGCGATCACGAACGTTGCCTTCCTGATCCCGTAGAACAGGTAGTCATAGGCCGCGAGCGGCCGCAGGCCGTCAGCGATCTCGGTACGAAACTGCCCCGGCTTGCTCGTCAGTATCACATACATCGGTCACGTCCTCCCAACCGCGGCGCCGGCCGGCGCGACGACGTCGACCAGCGGGGCTGCCTCCTGCGACAGTTCAACGTCATGCGTGAGCCAGAGCTGGCAAGCGAGCCGATATCCCTGCTCGATCCTGGCACCGAGGCGCTTCTTTTCCTTCCAGTTCGGCTCCGGCAAGTGCTCGCCGCCCTTGATGATCAGCGACGCGCACTTCCCGCACTTCCCCATCCCGCAGCCGTAAAGGAAGTTGGGGTAGGGAAACTGGCGGATGCCGGCGCGGACGACGAGATTGGTGTTCTCCTTGACCTCGCCGACAAAGGTCTCGCCGTTGCGGTGAAAGATGACGTTGGGCATCGCGCCGCTGCTCCCCGCGACTCAGGCCTGCAACAGCACGCGTTCCTCAGCGGAGACGCCGCTGGCAAGATCGAGCTCAGCCAGCGGAATGTCGCTTGCGACATAGTCGTGGTACAGCGCGGTCGTGTAGAGCAGCCGCATCTGTGCGCCGATCTCGCAGATCTTGAGGCAACGCTGCTGCAGCTCGACCGTATTGGCGTGCTCGAGCACGATCTGGTAGCCGCGCTCGCCGTGAATCTCGTCCGACACGATGTGAAGGTCGAAGAACTCGACTTCCTCATCGGTGAATTTGTACTTCTCGCGCAGGGTCGGCGTCTGCTTGCGATAGATCGAGGGGACCTGCGACTCCAGACCGACCACGAGGCCGGCCACAGCGACGATCGGATCCTCGCGCATCGCGACCGCATAACACCAGCTCTGCAGCCCGCGCGTCGTCGGCGTCATGTTGTCGGGGTTCTTGATGCGCGCAGCGGTCGTGCCGCAGGCCTCCGCGAAGCGGATCAGCAGATCGGTGTGACGGTCGCCCCCGATCTCCTCCTCATACATATTGGCGAGCAGGAAGTCCTTGGCTTCCTGGTACTGCTCCGGCATCCGCGCATAGATGTAGCCGAGGTAGTCGGCAAACGGACCGACATAGTGGTAGTGGTTTTCGGCCCAGCGCGCGAGATGCGCGCGGCTGAGCTTGCCGCTCGCCCAGGCGACGCTGAACGGAGCCTTGTTGGCGCTCTTTCCCTTGATGGCATTTTCGAGGGCCGCTCGAAATTCCACGTGATCCATCAGCTTTTGCATCGTGGCGCTCCTGTGCCGTGAAGAAATGGCCGTCCGGCCGCGGACCATCGGTCCGATTTTGGTTGGCTATTTCGGTATACTGTATACTATATTTGCGCCTGTCAACACTGAAGGCCGGGTTCCCCGCCCTCCATCGCACCCGACACCAACCGCATTGAATCGCCGATATTTTGTGCGCTTTGTGCACAAATATGCGGTCGAAGATACTCCCATCCTTCTGCGACGCACGGATCGCCAGCCCGCAATTTGCGCTTGCCATAGCGGAATACAGTATACATTATTCGCGGCATTAGAGGGGGAAGCAACAACCATGCAGCACGCTCCGATCGTTGCCGCGCACTGGATCTATTTGCTCGGCGTGGCCGTCATCGTTCTCACCATGATCTGGCGCGCCAACGTCGTTGTGCCCTCGGTGATCGCGACACTCCTGGTCGCGCTTGCGTGGACGCACAGCCCGGTCGCGGCACTTGCCAGCGTCTTCAACGCGAGCTTCACCGCCGCCAGGGAGCTCTTCAACATCTTCCTGGTGATCGCGCTGATGACGGCGCTGCTGAACGCGCTCAAGGTGCTGCGCTCGGACATTCGCATGGTCGAGCCGTTCCGCGCCATTATGAAGAGCGGACACACCGCCTACTTCGTGCTTGTCGCCATCACCTATGTGATCTCGCTGTTCTTCTGGCCGACGCCGGCAGTGCCGCTGGTTTCCGCGGTGCTGCTGCCCGCGGCGATTGCGGCCGGCCTGTCGCCGCTCGGCGGTGCCATTGCGATCGCGATCGCCGGACAGGGCATGGCGCTGTCATCGGACTATGTGATCGGCGTCGCGCCCGGGATCAGTGCCAAGGCTGCCGGCGCCGCGGTCAGCGCCGCCACCGTCGCGGACCGCGCGCTGGTGCTGTCCCTCATCACGGGCGGCATCGCATTGACGCTCGCCTATCTTTCGATCCGCAAGTCGATCACCAAGCCCGACGACCGGCTGCTGGAGCGCTGGCAGGCGCAGTCGAGCAATGGCGAATTGGCGCGGCTGGAGCAGGAGGGCACTTTCGACAAGGCGGAGATCGCGCGCGGCACTGCCGACGGCCAGCGGCCGCTTGCGACCCAGGCGCAGATCGACAAGGAACTCGCCGGGGTGCCGACGCGCCGCGAAGGCTGGTCGAAATTCTTTGCGGTTGCGACCCCGCTCGCCTTTCTCTGCGTCATCGCGGTGATGGTGCTGGCCAAGCTTGGCATCGGCCACGACCTCAAGGGCGGCGACGCTGCCGCACTGGTCGGCGGCGTCGCCGCGATCCTGATGATCTGCGCATCCTTCATCACCGATGACCTGCGCAAATTCCTCGATACCAGCGCCGACCACGTCACCGAAGGTTTCGTCTTCGCATTCAAGGCGATGGGCTCCGTGCTGCCGATCGCGGGCTTCTTCTTTCTCGGCGCCGAGCCGGGCCTGTCTGCGCCGATCCTCGGGGTGCCCGCGGCCCAGGCGCCGAGCCTCCTGTTCGAACTGATCCAGACCGCTCAGGCCTGGATCCCCGGCAACGAGATTTTCGTCGCCTTCGGCATCCTGATCGCCGGCATGATCACCGGCATCGACGGCTCGGGCTTTGCCGGCTTGCCGCTGACCGGCTCACTGTCGGGCGCGCTGGCACCGTCGGTGGGAATGGAGCCCGCAACGCTCGCCGCGGTCGGCCAGATGGGCGCGGTGTGGACCGGCGGCGGCACCCTGGTGGCCTGGTCGTCGCTGATCGCAGTGGCCGGCTTCGCGCGCGTGCCCGTCTTCCAGATCGTGCGGACGGCGATGATCCCCGTATTGACCGGGCTCGCGGTGTCGACCGTCTGCGCGGTGCTGATCTGGCATTGAGGAGAATCCTGTGACGATAGCTGAAACGACGATACGCAACGCGCACCCTTCCGCGGAGGGCAGCGCAGGGATCGAGGAATTTCCGAACCTGATCGCCGGCGAGCGGGTCGCAAGCGCTTCCGGCAGACTGTTCGTGAACATCAATCCCGCCGACACCAGCGACCTGGTCGGACGCTTCCAGGAATCGACCGCCGCCGATGCACAAGCGGCCGTCGATGCCGCGGCCGCGGCATTCGAGGGCTGGCGACGGACGCCGATCTCCAAACGCGCCACCATCCTGAACCGGGCCGCGGATCATCTCGAGGCCCGCGCCGATCACATCGCGCGGGAGATGACGCGGGAAATGGGCAAATCGCTCGGCCTCGCCCGCGACGAGGTGCTCCGCTCGGCGCAGACCCTGCGGTTCTATGCCGTCGAGGGACAGTCGCTCACCGGCGAGGTGTTTCCGAACGACGATGCAGACATGACGGTCTATACGTTGCGCGAGCCGCTCGGCGTCGTGTCGGTGATCACGCCCTGGAATTTTCCGACTTCCATCCCGGCGCGCAAGATCGCGCCGGCCCTCGTCACCGGCAACACGGTGGTGTTCAAGCCGTCGTCCGATGCGCCGCTCAGCGGCTATCGCCTGGCGGAGGCGCTGATTGCGGCGGGCCTGCCGAACGGCGCCCTCAACTTCATCACCGGCAAGGCCGGCGAGATCGGGCCTGCGATCACCGAGCCGCCGGTCATTCGCGCGATTTCCTTCACCGGGTCGACGTCCGCCGGCGAACAGATTTGCCGCGCGGTCAGCTTCACGACCCGCACGCAGATGGAGCTCGGCGGCAAGAATCCGCTGATCGTCATGGACGACGCCGACCTTGATCTGGCGGTCGATTTGACCGTCAAAGGCGGCCTGTCGCTGGCCGGCCAGGCCTGTACCGGCACCAGCCGGGTCCTGGTCATGAAGCAGGTGCGAGCCGAGTTCACCGCACGGCTGCTCGCCAAGGTGAAGGCGATCAAGATCGGCAGCGGCCTCACCGGCGGGATGGAGATGGGGCCGCTCGCCACAGCCAAGCAGCTCGAAACCGTGCTGCGCTATGTCTCGATCGGGAAAAAAGAAGCGACGCACCTCCATGGCGGCGACCGGCTCACCGGTGCAGCCTATGACGGCGGATACTTCGTCTCACCCGCGATCTTCAGCGATGTGACCCAGGACATGACGATCGCACGCGAGGAGATCTTCGGCCCGGTCATCGCGATCATCGAGGTCGACAGCTATACTGATGCGATCGCCAAGGCCAACGCCAGCGAGTACGGCCTGTCGGCCGCGATCGTAACTCGCAACCCGCGCGCGATGCACGATTTCGCCAATGACATCCAGTCCGGAACGGTCAAGATCAACCGCACCACGACGGGCAATTTGATCAACGCGCCATTCGGCGGATTGAAGCGGTCGAGCACCTCGACTTTCCGCGAGTCCGGCCGCACCGGCCTCGAATTCTACACCCAGATCAAGACGGTCTACCGCGGCACCTGAGCCGCGGTCGAAGACCCCACTCCAATCCTGGACCAGAGCGATGAGACAGTCCTTCAAACTTGAACTTGCCGAAGCCCGCCACATGATCGCGGCCGCGATCCGCAAATCCGCCGAGATCGGCGTTGCGGAAACGGTCTGCGTGACCGACGACGGCGGCTATCCGCTGGCGCTGGAGCGGATGGATGGCGCGCGGATCACCGGCCCGCAGATCGCCTGGAACAAGGCGTTCACGGCAGCCGGACACAAGCGCTCCACCCATTTGTTCAACCAGCCGCCGAACGGACCTGCCTTGCCTGGCAACGAGGCCTTCGGCATCCAGTGGAGTTTTGACGGAAAATTTGCCGTGTTCGTCGGCGGCTTCCCGATCGTCGTCGACGACGAGGTTGTCGGCGGCATCGGGTTGAGCGGCGGCAACGGCGAGCAGGACACCCAATGCGGCGTCGCGGCCCTGCAGGCCTTGCAGGAGCTGCTGCACGGTCATCGCGTGCTGGTCGCAGCCGACATCAAGAAGTGACTGATGTCGCCGGGAACGACGAACGCCTCGCGCCGAGACCTTCGAGCAGGTGCCCGACGAGCATATTGAGCTCGTCGGCGCTGCCGGCGGCACCGAAGACGTAACGATCAGGCCGCACGATGACCGCGGCGGCGCCATGTTGCCGCATCCAGTCGGCGAACAGCCCGTCGCGCTCGACCACGCTCAGAATACCATTGGCATCGGCGCTTTCACCCGACGTGGTGATGACGACTCGTTCGCCGGCGAGATGCTGCCAGGCGGCACGGGACGCGTCCGACAGCCACGCCATCGGCTCCGCGGCCACCGTCACGATCGCAAACTCCGGCCTCAGCAGATCGTCGAGCCGGCACGTTCGTCCATCCGGCGCACGCACATGCGGCTGCACGAACAGCCGCCCGGCCAGAACGGTATCGCGCCCGATCAGACCGGAGACGAGATCGGGAATGAATTTCTGCCTGATGGTTTCGGCCCTGCCGGCCTTCAGGTCGGCGCGCAGCCGCACGTCGCGTTCGGCGGCAGCCGCGGGATCGAGTTCGCCGATGATCTTGCCGAACTCCTTGGCGCTGGCGACAACGGCACGGACATGCGGCTTGCGCTCGATCTCGTAAGCGTCGAGCAGCGCCTCGCCGGCGTCACCGCGCAGCACCAGGCGCAGCTTCCATGCCAGGTTCACGGCATCGCGGATGCCGGCGCACAGCCCCTGCCCGAGGAACGGCGGCGTCTGGTGCACGGCATCGCCCATCAGGAGCACGCGGCGGTCGCGCCATCGCTGCCCGAGCAGCGCGTGGAAGCGATAGACCGCCGAGCGCCAGATCGTGAGGTCGGAAATATCGGTGAAGCCCTTCAGCAGCTTCACGACGTTGTCGGGCGCGCCGGCCGCCTCGGGATCCTCACCCGGCAACAGCTTGATCTCCCAGCGCCGCAGATTGCGCGGCCCCGGCACGAAGGTGCCCGGCCGCGACGGCCAGCAATACTGAAAGCTCCTGGCCGGCCGCTTGGCGGGATCGCTGGTCAGCGTATCCACCACCATCCACCATTCATCGAAGGCAAGGTCGTCGAGACCAATGCCGAGCTGCTTGCGCACGAAGCTGTTGGCGCCGTCGCAGCCGATCAGATAGCGCGCGCGGATCAGGAACTCCTCACCTTGCTCGCACCGCGCGGTCAACGTCACCGCGCGCTCGTCCTGCTCGAGCGCCACGCCGGCGGCTGCGAGGAAGACGTCAACCTGCGGATATTCGGCAAGCTTGTCGCGCAGCGCCTGCTCGAGGTCCGGCTGCACGAAGGTGACGTTCGGAATCCAGCCGAGCGGATACGGCGGCGGCATCGGGTCGAAGATCTTGATGATCTCGCCGTCGACGCCGAGATAATGCGAGCCGTTATGCGGGGCGATCGCCTGCTCCATGAAATCGCCGAGCCCGATCGCCTGCAGCACGCGCAGCGCCTCGTGATCGAGCGTGATCGCGCGCGGCTTGTCGTAGATGTCGGCAGTGCGCTCGACGACCGCGACGCTCAGGCCGGCTTTCGCGAGCAGATTGGCGAAGATGGCACCGACCGGCCCGAGGCCGACGATTGCCGCGTCATACATCGGACCATACCCGGGGTTCGCGAGGGACATTGGCATACTACTTCGCGAGGAAGCTCTCGAGCGTCAACGGATTCGGCTTCACCTGCGGCTCGCGGACCGCGACACCTTCGAACGGCGTCGCCTCCTCGAACCAGGCCCGCCGCGCCGGCAGTCCCCATGGAAGCGAGATCTTGTGGTCGGACGGATCCCAGCCGATCGGCTCGTTCTCGATGTCCATGATCTGGTAGTGCGTGTTGAACAGCTCGACGCGGTGCCCGTCGGGATCGCGCATATAGACATACATCGCGTGTCCCGGCCCGTGCCGGCCCGGACCGCGCTCGACGGCCGCGCCATAGCCGAACTCGCCGGCGAGATCGCAGGCGTTCAGCAAATGATGGACCTCGGGCGCGAGAAACGCGAAATGATGCAGCCGTGGTCCGGCGCCGTTGAAGAACACGATGTCGTGCGGATTGCCCTTGCGCTGCAGGAACACGCCGCGCAGATCGAACGTGCCGGCGGGCGCGATATACTCGCTGAGCCGGAACCCTGCCGCAGTATAGAACTCGCACGCCTTGCGCACCTCCGGCGTCAGCACCTGGTAATGATCGAGCCGCAGCGCCGACCCGCCGGCATGGCGGGTGAATTTGGTGATCATGCGCGGCTCGACCGGCATGGTCGCGCAGAACTCCAGCGGCGTGCCGGCCGGATCGGTCGCCTGCAGCGTTCGGCCCTGGTGCGGCACCTCGGCCCAGGCGGCCTCGCAGCCTTGCGCTTCGAGGAAGACCTTGAGCCGGTCGAGGTCATCGCCCTGGAACAACCGCAAGCCGAGCCGCGCGCAGACAGCGCTCTCGCTCTTGCGCAACACAAGGCTGTGATGACAGGCCTCCTCGACGCCGCGGAAATAGAGCGCATCACCCTCGTCCGCGGTCAGGATCAGCCCGATCACGTTTTCGTAGAACCGCCGGCTTGCCGCGAGGTCACGGACGGCCAGGACCACGTGGCTGGCCCGCGTGATCCGAAACCCGGGATCGTGGTTCGTGGTCGGCAAGCTCATGCGCACCTTCCGGTTTTGCCGGTGGCGGGAACCCAACTCATTGCGAAAAACCGGCGGGCGATCAAGCAGCGTAGTGGGCAATCTCTGCCGGTCCGTGACGTCACATCACGCATTTGTATCGATTTGTTAGCAATGCCTCCCGATGAAACCGAAGCGGGCGCCCGCGGTGGCACGGCCCGTTCCAATAGTTCATAGTTTGTCAAAGGTTTGCAGAGAATTCTTGGTCCCTGCGCATGGTCAAACCACGCAGCCGACGTGGTGACGCGCAGGCAATGTAGCGAGATGCGTATCGATCTCAGATCATATTTCGCGGCCCTGTTCGCGGGTGACCTCGCGGCCTTCGGCGCACCACCGACAGATGAAGCGCTTGCCGGCCACATCCGCGCCGAGCAGATTTCGCTCGTGCTCGGCTATTCCTACGGCATCATGCTGGCCAACGCCTGCAACGCGCTGGTGCTCGCGGTTGCGCTGTGGCAATCGCCGGATTGGGCCTTCGCGCTGGTGTGGGCCGCCGCCGTGAGCAGCGCGGCGCTGTTCTTCGGCATGCAGGTGCGCGCGTCGCGCCGCATCGCCAAGCCGCAATTCGTGTCGCGCCGAACCATGTACCGGCTGGTGCGCAATGCGCTGGCGCTCGGCGCCGCCTGGGGCGTCGTCCCGGTCGCCTTCTTCGCGAACGCATCGAGCGGCGCGCAATTGGTGATCACCTGTCTTTGCGCCGGCATGCTGGCTGGCGGCGCCTTCGCATTCTCCACCATCCCGATCGCCGCCATTGCCTTCACCGGGCCGATCTTCGTCGGCACCGCGATCTGCCTCGGCAGGGACGGCGACTTTGTCTATCTGCTTATGGTCGTGCTCGTCCTGGTCTACGGCTCCGTGCTGCTGCGCGGCGTGTTCGTCAATGCATTCGAGTTCAGGCGCCGCATCATCGCCCAGCACGAGGCCGAACGAACGGTGCGGCAGGATCCGTTGACGCATCTGCCGAACCGCGTCGCCTTCAACGAGGCGCTCAATGGCGCGCTGAGCCGACTGGAGCGCTCGGGCGAGGAATTCGCGGTGCTGCTGCTCGATCTCGATCGCTTCAAGGAGATCAACGACAGGTTCGGCCATCCGGCAGGCGACGAGCTCCTGGTGCAGCTTGCGGCCCGGTTGCAGCGCTGCACGCGCGCGGCCGAGCATGTCGCACGGATCGGCGGCGACGAGTTCGCGCTGATCATGTCCAATTTGACGCGGCCGGACGACGCGCTTGCGATCGCCGAACGGTTCGTCGCGGCCTTCGCCGATCCGTTCCCGATCGACGGGTTCGAGATCACCAGCGCGATCAGCATCGGCATCGTGCTCGCGCCGCGGGACGGCAACACCTCCCACGATCTGCTCAAGCATGTCGACATCGCGCTCTACCGGGCGAAGAAATCCGGCCCCGGCACGATCTGCTTCTTCGAGGCCAGCGACGACCAGTCGGCGCGCGACCGCCGCGCCCTGCAGCGCGACCTGGAACAGGCCATCGAGGCGGACCAGCTGTTTCTGGTCTACCAGCCGTTCCTCGACATCCGCAAAGGCCGCGTCACCGGCTTCGAGGCGCTGCTGCGCTGGCAGCATCCGACGCGCGGCCTGATCCCGCCAAGCGTCTTCATTCCAATCGCCGAGGAGAGCGGACTGATCCACCAGCTCGGCGAGTGGGTGATCCGCCGCGCCTGCACGATGCTGTCGCGCTGGCCGGACGACATCAGGATCGCGGTGAATTTCTCCGCGGTCCAGTTCCAGAACGTTGGCATCCTGCACACCATCGTCGAGGCGCTTGCCGAGGCCAATGTCGCGCCGAACCGGCTGGAGATCGAGATCACCGAATCGATGCTGATCTCGAAATACGGATCGGCGCCGGCGATCCTGAACGGGCTGCTCGAGCTCGGCCTGACGGTCGCGCTGGACGATTTCGGCACCGGCTTCTCGTCACTGACCTATCTGCGCAAGCTGCCGTTCAGCCGCATCAAGATCGATCAATCCTTCATCCGGGACATGCTGACCCAGCCGGATTGCGCCGCGATCGTCAAATCGGTGATCGGCCTCGCGCAGGACCTGCAGATCGGCGTCGTGGCCGAAGGCGTCGAGACCGCGGATCAGCTCGAATATCTGCGCCAGACCAGCTGCGACGAGGTGCAGGGCTATTTGATCGGCCGGCCGATGTCGGGCAGCGATATCTCCGCGCTGCTCGATCACAATCCGCAGTACTCGGTGCACGCGGCGTAGCGCTGATCGAACGCCCGCGCACCGGTCGGGCACATCACGGCGCGTCGGCGCGATGCAAGGTGTCCACCGTGATGGTGCCGCGGGCACGCGAGACGCATGCGCAGATCTTGCGGCTCTCCTGCTTCTGGTGGTCGCTGAAGAAGACGTCGCGATGGTCGATCTCGCCGTCGACATCGACCACGTCGAGCGCGCAGACGCCGCATTCGCCGCGCCGGCAGTCGCTCATCACCTCATGGCCGGCTTCGTTGAGCACGTCCAGCATCGAGCGGTCGCGCGGTATCACGAACTCGGTCCCCTCTCCCCTGAGCCGCACGCGGAACGCCTCGGTCGGCAGCAGTCCGCTCGATCCAAAGGTCTCGTAGCGCAGATCGGTGATCGGGCGGCCGGACGCTTCCCAGGCGCGCCGCGCGGCATCCAGCATCCGCATCGGGCCGCAGAACAACGTCATCGTATCCTGCGGCAAGTCTACGAAGACGTTATCGAGATCAAGCCGTCTGCCTTCGTCTCCGGCATGGACGATGAGCCGGTCGCAAAGCAGACGCTCGAGCGTATCGAGATAGGCCGCGTCGCCGCGCGTGCGCACCGCATAGTGCAATGTCACGCCGGCATCGCGGCGGACCAGCGCCTGTGCCGCACCGACGATCGGCGTGATGCCGACGCCACCCGCGATCAGGCAGAATTGCCGACGCGTCCAGTCGAGTTGCACCAGCGAGGTCGGCAGCGTGATGGAGAGCCGCGCCCCCGGCACAAGCGACCACATATAGCGCGAGCCGCCGCGGGAATCCGCCGCGTGCCGCACCGCGATCCGATAACCTTGCGGATCGACTTCGCCGACCAGCGAATAGGACCGGGTCTGCGGCTGGCCTTCGATGGTGACGCCGACATCGATGTGGCTGCCGACGGGATAGGGCGCGCCGGTGAAATTGTCCGGCCGCAGCAGGAATTCACGGATGCCGGGCGTGAGGTCGCGCGTTGCCAGCAGCGTGGCCGACGTCCAGGTTTCAATGAATCGCATGGCGCGCTCCGTTCAGCCGGCCGTGACCAGCGCCAGCGCCGGCAGCAGATCGAGGTGCGTGCGGTTGCGCAGCGCCAGCCGCAGATTGCGTGCCGCAAGCCGGGCATGCTCGCGCATGATCGCTTCGGCGCGCGCGCCCTCCCGGTTCTCGATGGCGTCGACCACCACGCGATGATGGTCCTGCGCGATCAGCAGGATCTGGCGCGCCTCGGGCAAGGCCGATTGCGCCATCACGAAGCCGCTCGGCGAGGCGAACGGCAGCGCCGAGGCGCGGTCGATCTGCCGGATCAGCGGCGGACTGCGCGACAGCTCGGTGAGCTGTGCGTGGAAGCGCGCATTGAGCGCGACATAGGACGAAAACGCTTCGACCGAGATCGGATCCTGCCGCACCAGGCCGTCGATCTCGCTGAGACATTCCTTCAGCGGCTCGAGATCGCGCGACGACACGCCGCGCTCGGCGGCAAAGCGCGCGGCAAGCCCCTCCAGCGTGCCGCGCAGCTCGATCGAATCGAGAATGTCGCGCTCGGAAAATGCCTTGACCATGAAGCCACCGGACGGGATCGCCTCCAGCAGGCCTTCCTCCTCCAGCCGAACCAGCGCCATCCGCACCGGCGTGCGCGACACCCCGGTGATCTCGACCGCCTGCAGTTCCGAGATGCGCTCGCCGGGACGCAGCCGGCCCGAGAGAACCAGGTCGCGCAGCGCGAGTTGCGCCCGCACGGTGTGCGATACTGAGCGATCGGCTTCGCGCTCCGCCATGGCTCGGCCTACTCCGCCGCCTGCAGCTGCTGCGACGGATTTTCCTTCGCCACCATGCGGTCGATGACGCGCCGCGCCCACATCGCGCCGGTGTCGATATTGAGGTTGTAGAACACGCGGTCCGGATTCTCGTCCATCGCGCGCTGTTGCGCTTCCAGGATGATCTCGTCCTCGTGGAAGATGCCGGCAACGCCGTCGCGGATTTCGCTGGTCAGGCGCTGCTCGGTGATGCGGTGATTGCGGACGAAGGCCCAGAAGTAATGACAGGTCTTCTCGGTCTCCGGCGTGATGGTGTTGAGCACATAGCCGTTGACGCCCTGCGAGCGATCGCCCTCCGGCGCGCCCGACCCGGCCGGCGCGACGCCGACGTCGATGTTGACGGTGCACGGCGCCTCGAAACGGATGATCTGCCAGCGATCGATCGGGCCCGGCTTCTGCAGCTGCTTCGCCCAGAACGGCGGCGCCTCGATGCCCCTCATCCAGCGCGTGACGGTCACGGTCTTCTCGCCATGGGTGACGTCGAACGGCGCTTCGGCGACCGCATCATTGCCGATGCTCGAGCCGTGCACGAAGGTCTCGTGGGTCAGGTCCATCAGATTGTCGACCACGAGGCGGTAATCGCATTTGACGTGAATGGTCTTGCCGTCGCCGGCCCATGCCGGATCGTGATTCCAGTGCATGTCGGGCACCAGCGCGGGATCGGCCAGCGCGGGATCGCCCATCCAGAGCCAGATGAAACGATGGCGCTCGACGACCGGATAGGCGCGGACGCAGGCCGACGGATTGATCGTCTCCTGCGAAGGCATGAAGGTGCAGCGGCCCTGCGCATTGTATTTCAGGCCGTGATAGCCGCAGACCACGGTATCGCCGTCGAGCCTGCCCTTGGACAACGGCACGAGGCGATGCCAGCAGGCATCCTCGAGCGCCACGACCTCACCGTCGCCCTTCCGGTACATCACGACATGCCTGCCGCAGATCGTCCGCGGCAACAGCGCGTGCTTGATCTCGGCGTCCCAGCCGGCCGCGTACCACGCGTTCATCGGAAAAGATCTTGGCATCGGTCGCCCTCTCGAGTTCTGTCCGGATACTCGATGTATACATTAGTCTCCCACGCTTAGCAATTGAGGGTATTATAATCCGCAGTTTCGCGGATTTATGTATACAGTTCTTAAGAGATAAGAAGCTGCGAGATTTTTCCGGCGCATTCCGCCACGCCAACCGCGCATCGCCCGGCGCTTTCGCGCCGGAGGCCAGGAGACTCATTGGGGATTGACGGATTCGCTGAACCGGCCGCGCCGGTGTGCGGCCTACGAGTTCGACGCCGCGCGGGTCGAGGCCGACTTGACGTCCTTGATGCTGACCACGACGGCGATGCGCTTGATCGTGCCGCTGCGATAGGCCTGCAGGAATTTGTCGTAGTGCTTGACCGAGATGCAGCCGTTGGAGTCGCCGTTCGGCCCGAGCATGTAGCTGTGCACGAGCAGGCCGACACGCCCGAACGTGTCGCTGCCATCGACCGGGGTCATGCGCAGCGCGGGCACGCCGTGGAACAGCTTCTCGCGAGGCTTCATCTCGTAGACGCCCGGCGGCGTCGCACCGGCGTTGCGGGCGTTCACATGCGACGGATCGTCGAGCAGATTGCCGAGCCCCGAATGCGCTTCGAACTTCGTGCCGTCGGGCATGTACACGATGCGGCCGCTGATGTCGTAGACCGCCGTGGTGCTGTCATAACCGAGCGCGCCGAGATCGGGGCTCGGGCCGGACAACAAGCCATCATTCGGATCGATCGAGGCAAGCTGCAGCTTGCCCGGCATCATGTCGGCGATCTTCTGCAGGAACGTCCGGTTGTCGCCCTGCTGCACCGGCGCCTGCGGCGGCTGATCATTGCGCGCCAGCAGGTTGGCCTCGGCTGGCCGCGATCGCGGCATCGGCACGGCGGATGCTGCGGTCGTGGTCGTGGCCGCGACGGATGCCGTCGCCGGCTGGCTGGTCGGCAGCTCGGTCTGGGTGTCACGCAGCTGGCCGGCCAGCGCGTCCTCGATCTGACCGAACTCGGAATTGAAATCCCCGCGGCTCGAACGGAACCCGCGGCGCAGAGGATAATAGAGCGAAGCCGTATTGATCGTGGAGCGAGAGCCGAAGCGATCGTCGAAATTCAACGAGGCGGTGGTGTTGGCGAGTGCCGGTCCATGCAGCCAAGCGGTAGGGTCGATGCCGACCATCCAAGCGGCAAGGCCAGACGACAGGACGAGCGCGCTCACGGCGAACGCCGTGCTGCCCACCAGAGACGTGCCGCGGTTCGACTTGCGCGCGGCAGCTTTCGTCGTACGTTGACCCATCATCCCCAAGTCGGTGCTCTGGGGCCTGTTACCCGGCCCACGCTGGATTCACCGTTTGCTCATTATATCAGGGAATTAGAGTAAGGCATAATCGAGACGAAGCGGGCAATGACAGGATTTTTAAACGTTTTTCGGATGGAAAGTGCCAGGGAATCAGCCCCGGGCAGGCCGAAATGGCCGACAAAGTCCCGATTCGGGACAATTTCGGCGGCTCAGGCGATCTTTTCTTCCCGGAGGGTGAGCACCGGGACCGGCTTCCCAATGGCGTAACCTTGGGCGTAGTCGACCCCGATCTGGCGCAACTCGTCCAGGATCGCGAGGCTCTCGACGAATTCGGCGACCACCTGCTTCTGCATGATCTTCGCGGTCTTGGTGATCATCTCGACCATCGCGCGATCGACCTTGCTGTTCAGTATCTCCTTCACGAACGAGCCGTCGATCTTGATGATGTCGACCGGCAGGTGCTTCAGATACGCGATCGAGGACATGCCGGTGCCGAAATCGTCGAGCGAGAAACTGCAGCCGATCTTGCGCAGCCGCGCGATGAATGTCTGCGCCTCGTCGAGATTCGAGATTGCGCTGGTCTCGGTGATCTCGAAACACACCAATGCCGGCGAAAAATCATGCTGCGCGAACAGCTCGGCGACGAAGTCGACGAAGTCGCTGTCGCCGATCGTGGCGCCGGAGAGATTGATGGCGTAGCTCACAATCCTGCGCGGATGATGCTTGCGCTCGGCGATGATCTCGAAGGCGCGGCGAACCACCCAGCGGTCGATCAGCGGCATCAACCCATAACGTTCGGCCGCAGGCAGGAAGCTGCCGGGCGGCACCAGCGCGCCGCTCTCGTCGCGCAGCCGCAGCAGCAGTTCGCGCCGCTCATTGCCCTTCAGCGCACCGTTGATCGGGCGGATCTCCTGCTCGTAGAGGCAGAACCGGCCCTCGTCCAATCCCTTGCGGATGCGATTGACCCAGCTCATCTCGGCGACACGCACCGCCATGCCGGTATCGGACGGACGGTGTTCCTGGACGCGGTTGCGTCCCTTGTCCTTGGCGAGGAAGCAGGCGACATCAGCGAGGCGCAACGCGTCCTGCACGCCGGCGCTGTCACAGAGCGCGACCAGGCCGATGCTCGCGCTGATCCGGAAGCTCGACCCCTCATGGACGAAGCTCGACTGCTCGACCACCGCCCTGATCCGCTCCGCGACATCGGCAGCAACGTCGTGCGTGGCGGAGCCATCGTCACGCAGCAGAATGCCGAATTCGTCGCCGCCGAGGCGCGCAACCACCCCGCAGTCGCCGACCTCGGCCGCCAGTAGCCGCGCCACCTGCTTCAGCAGCCGGTCACCCGCCATGTGGCCGCAGGTATCGTTGACGATCTTGAACTGGTCGAGGTCGATCAGCATCAGATCGGCGCCCATGACCGGCGAGCCCGACATCGCCTTGTGCAGTTCGAACTCGAACTGTCGTCGGTTCGCAAGGCCGGTGAGCGCGTCATGAGACGCAGCCCACGCCAATTCCTCGACCAGCCGCCGCTCGGCCGTCATGTCGTGAATGATCATGACGCGGCCGGCCGGTTCGCCGGCATGCACGATCGGGGTCTCGACCACCGAGACCGGCACGCTGGAACGGTCCGGCCGCACCAGCAGCCGCTGCTGCGGCCGGCTTTCGTCGTCGGAATCCGCACTCTGCAACGATCCCCGCACCGGCTGCTCGGCAATGTTGAACAGTGACGAGAGCTGCCATCCGGTTACGTCCTGCCCCGACTCGATCAGCCGCTGCGCGGCGCCATTCATGTAGCCGACGCGATCATCCTGCGTCGTCACGATGACCGCGTCGCCGATCGAGGCCAGCGTGAGCTGAGCGCGCTCCTTCTCGACGGCGAGCGCGGTCTCGGCGAGCCAGCGCCGCCACAGCATCCGCCGGGTGTGGAACAGGACGATGCCGGCAAGGCAGACCGCGATCACGAGATTGACCAGCAGCAGCAGCGCGGAGACCTGACGCGACGCCTTCCCCAAATGGTCGGAGAAATCGACGGCGAGCGTGCTCAGGGCCGCGTCGACCGCACCGATCCGCTCGGCCCAGTGCTTGATGGTCGCAGCCGAGGGATCATGCAGCGCGACGTCGTTGGCGGCGTCGTTCCTGATTTCGATCAGCTGATCGAGCAGGGCGTCCGAATTCCGCCAGACCGTCACAGCGCCGGCCACGTGATGCATCGTGCGGAAATATTTGAACAGCCAGATCAGGCCGCCGATGTCGTCGTCATGATTGCCCGCTTTGGCGAAGCCGGCTCGGGCCACGGCGTCGTTGTTGCCTGGCGCTTCCAGCGCGAGCCGCGCCGTGCGATCGGCCAGCGGCACCGCGATCGCGGCATCGAACTTCTGCAGATAAAGCGGCGCGCCGGTGCTGACATAGATCTGGAGGTCGTGAATGGCGTCCTTCTGCCCCTTCGACCACAGGCTCTCGCCCGCCACATAGGCCCGCACCGCGGACATCACCTGCAGGCTGCCGGCCGACAGACCGCCAAGCAGCAACACGATCGCGAGCAGAGGCCCAACCACCCGCCACAGTGACCAGCTTCGAAACGAAAAGAACATGCCCAATGCGCCCGACCCTGAAATGTCGGGTAAGCCTAGGAATGCCGGCTTAACCTCACGTTGCAAAACGCGATGAGTTTGAAACGACTTGGCTGTAACGCAATTGCGTCAAACTTTACCCATCGCGTCGAACGGAGCTCGCGCTCAGGGACGCAATGTCGGCGACGTGTTCGGGGCCGGCGCGTGCTCCATTTCGGCCTCTTCGGGCAGCTTGTCGGCATGGACGGCAAGCGGCGTGCCGATCCAGAGCGGATCGTCGCGATGATCGCGGCGCGGATTGGTCGTGTTGGGATGGACCAGGATGCTCAGGCTGCCATGGTTCAGCATCAGCCACGGCACCAGGGTCGGAAACAGCTCGGCCGCAAACGCCACCTGATACATCGCCTGGTCGTGCGGGCCGACCTTGACGTCGTGCCAACGCCCGAGCGTGACCAGGAAACGCTCGCCCATCCAGTTGCGCAGGCGTTCGGCCTCGCCCCGGCCTGAGGTGGGGTCGTAATAGACATGGGCGTGATAGCTCGCGATCTCGCCGATCGTCCGTGGCCCGTCCGTCATCTCGCCTCTCCTTCCGCGGCCGATCACTTCCGCCGCAGTACACTGAACTGGAACGACTGCGTCGCGCCCCAGGGCGTGACGTGCAGGTGCGCCTCATGCGCGATCAACTCGAATGCCGGGCCGATGGTCCGGCTGAGCGTTGCGGGATCATAGCGCTGCACCGGCAGGCCGCTGCATTTTTCCGGACCGTCGAGCGCGAAGGTGCCGATCACGGCGTGGCCGCCTGCCTTGACGCCGCGATGCAGTCTCTCGAGATAGGCCGCGCGGTCGCTCTCCTCGACGAGAAAATGAAACGCCGCACGATCGTGCCAGATGTCGAAAGCCTGCTGCGGCTGCCAGACCGTCGCATCGTCGGCCACCCAGCGCACCGCAGCGCCGGTCGCGCCGATCCGTTCCCGCGCGCTCGCCAGCGCCGCTTCGGAGAGATCGAGCACGGTCAGATCATGAAAGCCCCTCGCCAGCAGCGCATCGACGAGGCGCGAGGCCCCGCCGCCGATGTCGATGATCGACGCATCGCGGCCGGGCGCGACGGATTCGATCAAACGCAGCGATGGCTGCGGATCGGCCTGCGACCAGCTCACCTGCTGCTCGCCCTTGGTCAGATAGACGGTCTGCCAATGCGACTGACGATCAGAAGCGGTCACGGCGATAGGTCCCGAAAGCGGCAGCAACCCGCGTTGCGCACCATTAACCATGAGCTAGGCGCGGCGGTCTCCCGCGTCAACCGGCAGCAGCCGACACGCACGTCTGCGCAGCAGCAAATGCCGCATTTGCATCGCCACATTTTCCATTTAACCTGATGGCGAGGTTGAGATCGGGGCGTCCGGGGATGGCCAATTTCGGCTGGACACGCGGCAACAAGCCTGCACAGACGGACGACGCCGCCAGCGACTTGCGCGGCCTCACCGATCCATCGGCGTTTCTCGCCGCACTCGACAAGGTGGTGCCGCGCTATCTCGATCTCGCCGACAATGGCGTGCTGGTCTATCCGGCTTGCAAGCGCAAGCCCGGCGACCTGCTCGGCGACAGCAGGGCGATCTGGGTGCACACGCGGCTCGAGGCGATGCGCTATATCCCGATGGTGCCGCGGAAAGACACCTCGCTGCTGGTCGATCCGGCGCGCCAGGCCGAGATGATCGACGCTTTCCTGCGCCAGCGCGCGCACGACAACACCGTCGTCGATTTCACGGGAACGGCGATCGAGGACTACGGCATCGCGATCTATGCGGCGCTGAACTGGCTGAACCATTGCGGCGCCACCGTGGGTGCCGATCCGCAGAAATTCTCCGGCACGCTACGCAGCTTCCGCAAGGTCATGGTCGTCGCCAGGCAGTGGTGGGCGCTCGACGGCGCCGCGGAGCGCTGCCGGCAGATGCTGGAGGCGCGCGAGCGGCCGCCGCTGGTGTTCTTCCTGCTGTGGGCCGAATGCACCAATTTGGCGCGCGAGATCGCGATCGCGGCGGCCGGCGCGGCGGCGACAGAAGACAGTATCGCGCGCATGCGCGCGGCCGAAGATCCGGAACAGCTGACGTAAAGCGGGATGAGGTTTGGTTGAATCGGCTTGCCGCGATTTCGGTTCACCTCTCCCGTCGGGAAGAGGCCGGATTGCTCTCGGCGATGCGAAGCATCGTCCGGTGCAATCCGGGTGAGGGCTCTTGCTCTCTCGATAAACCGTAACCCCTCACCCGATTTGCTGCGCAAATCGACGCAGGTCAGCTTGCCGGCGAACTTCTCGCGCATTGCATGCGTCATCTTTAGCTCAAGCAGGAAGCTGCCGCTCAGCGTGTCGAGATGCAGCCTTCGAGCCTGCCAAACTGCTCGGAATACGGCGGCAGCCGGTCGCCGACCTTGCTGACGACAGGCACGTCGCGTCGGTCTATTTTGCGATCCGTACAACTACCGGGAGAGTTGCCGCACGCCGTTGCAATCGCGCAGTGCCCTAAACCGCCTGCCGCGGCCCGCTATCCGGTGCTAGCCTTGGTGCCAGCCTCAACCTTGATGCCAGCCTTTTAATGCCAGCCTTGGCCGAAATCAGACCGGATCCTCATATGCCAACCATCTCAGACAAGTCGCTTGCCGACGGCAAGATCCTGCAAAGCGTAGTCGACGGCGTCGGCGTCATCACCTTCAACAATCCCGACAAGCGCAATGCGATGTCGCTGGAGATGTGGGAAGGGCTCGGCGAGGCGCTGACCGCCTTGCGCGACGATTCGGCAGTCCGTGTCGTGATCCTGGTCGGCGCGGGCGACAAGGCCTTCGTGTCCGGCGCCGATATCAGCCAGTTCGAGAAGACCCGCCACAACGCCGAGGCCTCCGAGGAATATTCACGGCGCAGCGCCGCCCAGCGCGCCTTGCTCGCCGACTACCCGAAGCCGACCATCGCCTGCATCCGCGGCTTCTGCCTCGGCGGCGGCATGCAGGTCGCGATGCTGACCGATATCCGCATCTCCGGCGCCAGCGGGCAGTTCGGCATTCCTGCCGCGAAGCTCGGCATCGCCTACGGCTATGACGGGCTGCGCCACCTGGTGTCGCTGGTCGGCCCGTCCTGGGCGCGGCTGATCATGTATACCGGCATGCGGATCGACTCCGCGGAGGCGCTGCGGATCGGCCTCGTCGATCGCGTGCTGCCGGATGCCGGGCTGTGGGACGCGACCATGGAGATCGCCCGCACGATTTCCGGCAACGCGCCGCTGGCGATCAAGGCCGCCAAGATCACCATCGCGCAGGTGCTGAAGGATCCCGCCGATCGCGACATGGCCGCGATCAAGCAGATCGGCATCGACTGCATGGACAGCGCGGATTTCCGCGAAGGCCGCAACGCCTTCATGGAAAAGCGCAAGCCGCAGTTCAAGGGCCGGTGACGCGGCAGTCTTACCCCGCCCCGCCGGCAGCAGCGCCCTGCTGCCGCAGGTGCGCTCGCCAAAATATCGAAAACAACCCCATGCAAAGGAGCCCGCGGCGTTCTGACAGGGCGACTTGACACGTCGGGCAACTCAGGATTATTCTTCTAATATTCCGAAATCGTGCAGGGCTCTGCGGGGAGGCGAAGCACAGCTACAGCGCCCTCGCGACGAGCCAGCCTACTTCTTCTCGTTGACCGGCACCGTGTAGTTGAGGATCAGCCGCCCGCCGTCGGGATAGATGGTCTGGCCGGTGATGTAGGAGGCATCGTCGCTGGCAAGAAATGCCACGACGGAGGCAACCTCGCTCGGCTCGCCGCAACGGCCGGCCGGGGTGCGCGACAGCACGCTGCGCCGCGCGTCCTCCGACGAGAAGATCGCCGTCGCCACCATCTCGGTCAGGATGGTGCCGGGGCCGACCGCCACGACGCGAATGCCGTGCGGCGCCAGCGCCACCGCGGCCACCGAGGTGAGCTGCTTCATCGCGCCCTTGGACATCGCATAGGTCGCAAGCGAGGGGATCGCCAGCAGCGCGTTGACCGACGACATGTTGACGACGACGCCGCCACCGCCCTGCGCGATCATCTGGCGCGCCGCGGCCTGCACGCCGAAGAACGCGCCCTTGAGATTGATCCCCATCACGTCGTCGAACTCGGCCTCGCTGATGTCGAGGAAGTCGCGGTTGCGCGCCACGCCGGCATTGTTGACCATGACGTCGAGCCGGCCGAACTCCTTCACCGCGTGAGCTACGATGCGATCGACATCGGCGCGCTTGCTGACGTCGGCCTCGACGGCCCGCAATCGATACTCATGTCCGAGTTCCTGGGCGGCGTGGACGAGCCCCGCAGCGTCGACATCCGAGATGACGACCCTGGCGCCATCGGACAGGAAGCGCGCGGCGCAGGCCTTGCCGATGCCGCGCGCCGCTCCGGTGATGGCGACGACCTTGCCGGAATTCTTCATGGGAGTGCCTCCAGACCAAAACTGTTCGCAGAGCAATAGCGCATTGCGCGTCGGCAGGGAACGCGGCGGATTCTCCGCGCGAGAGATCGGCGCGGGACTGCGCAAGCGCAACGCCGGTCTGCGCTGCGTGTACGCACAGCGCCGCGCCCGCCTCGCGGTCAAGATTGATGTCATAGGCAGACACCTTCACGCCCTGCTTGCGCAGGTCTTCGGCGAGGATGCGTCCGACTTCGCCATAGCCCAGCATGCCGACCTGGCACTGCCGCGGATCGCTGGAGATTGTCATCAGTTCAAGTCCCGTGTCGTGTCGTCAAACAGCTCGTCGACCGCGACGCGCCGGGGGATCAACGCTTGCTGGACGCAATAGTCGATCATCAATTCGAGCGGCTTGCGGTTCGCTTCGACGCCGAACGGCAGCAGGTCCGGCACATCAGGCGGACCGGCGTTCGCCTTGGCGCGCTCGAGGAGTTCGTAGAGGCTGCGCACCACGTCCGGGCGCGATGTCGCAAGCCGCTTCGTCACCACCACCAGATGATTGACCGGCACCATGCCATGCCGCGCGTACCACCGCGCCGCCTCTGCGGCCGGATCGGCGAACAACGGCTTGAGCGCCGGATCGCTCGAGGTCTCGCCCAGCACGGCATCGAGCTCGCCGTCCTTCAGCATCTGGAGGATGGCCCTGCCCTTCGGGGCACGTTCGGTGCTGTCGATATATTCGGCGACATGCGGGTCCTCGAAGGTGACCCAGTCGATGCGATCGAGGTTGACGCCATGATCGTTGGCAAGGATGCCGCGCATCCATGCGCCCGTCGTGGTGGTGAACGAGCGGATGCCGACCCGCTTGCCTTCGAGATCGGCGGGCATCAGCATGCCGCGACCGGCGCGACAAAGCGCATCGCCATGCTGGAAGCGGCCGACCATCGCGGCCGGCAACAGCACCAGCGGCTTGCCGTGCGCCCTCGCCATCAGATAGGTCACAATCGCCATCTCGCAGACGTCGAACGCCTGCTCGCGCACCATCGGCTTGAACGCGGCGTTGGTCGGCGTGAACTCGGTGAAGTCGAGATCGAACAGCTCCGAGCGCAGCTCACCGCTCTTCACCGCCTGGACGTGCGGATGATTGCCAAGCACCGTGCGCAGCCGAAGTTTCTCCATGGCGACGAACTCCGCGGGGTCAGGTCAGCGCGCGCCCTGGATTCACGCTTGCGGCCTTGCGCGGCACAGGCGCTGGTTGATCGACCGGCGCGGCTTGCAGGGCGGCAACCGTCGCGCGCACCAGCTGCTCGATGGCATGGCCGGCATCGGTGCCGTCGGCGCTGCCGCGCGACAGGCGCGAGACGCGCTCCGGCGTCACCAGCGTGTAGTAGAGCGCGCCGAGCAGGAAGTGGCCGCGCCAGACCAGATCGGTACGTGGAATGTGCGGCAGGCTTTCATGGATCGCGTCGATGAAGGCATGGCTGGTGTCGTCGAAGGTCTGCGCGATGATCTTGCGCACGACCTCGTTGCCTTCGGCCGACATGATCGCTCGCAACCGCGTGAACCGCGTCCCGCCGCCGGCGAGGTCGCTGCCCGAGGTGAAGGCCGGCAGTACATAGGCGCGCACGATCGCCTCCAGCCGGTCCTGCAGGTCGCGCACCCGCCGCGCCGCCGTCAGGAGCTCGGAGCGCCGCCGGTTCATCGGGCCGCAATGCCGCCGATAGATCTCCAGCAGCAGGCCGTCCTTGGTCTTGAAGTGATAGGTCACGCTGCCGGGATTGGCGCCGGCCGCCTGCGCGATGTCGCGTACCGAGACGGCGTTGAAGCCGTAGGTCGAGAACAATTCCTCCGCCGCGGCGAGGATCGCCTCGCGCATGTTCGGCTTGCGGGTGCCGGCGGCCTTGGCGTCGGCCTTCATGTCGGACTTGGCAGGCTTGCGGACCATATTTGTACTATCGTCCAAATATTCAGGTCACGTCAACAAGGCGGCGGCAAGCCCGCATTCAGGACAGTTTGACGTCAGGCTCGGCACGACCGCGCGCCGCGGCGTCGAGCAGAAAGGTCTGGCCGTGGCCGGGATCGGCCTCGCGCTGGGCCTCGTCCATGTCCTGCCAGGCTGACGTAACGAGCACGCGCGAAAAATCGCGGCCGACAAAGGCCGGACAGCTCGACTGTTTCGCCGGCACCTTCAGCGAGCGCAGGTGCCGGCCGGCGGGATCGTAGACATCGACGCAGCCGCCGCCCCAGCGCGCGTTCCAGATCATTCCATCGGCATCGACGATCGCACCGTCGAGCCCGCCGGCACCTTGATGTCTGATCAAGTCGATGGGCTCGCCGGTCGGCAATCCGGTCGATGGATCGAGCGGCACGCGATGCAGCACGTTGGTCGCGGTATCGGCGAAATAGCCGACGTCGCCAGCGGGTGAAAAACAGATCGCATTGGGGATCGTGATCCCGGGATAGAGCCGCGTGATACGGCCGTGATGCAGCGCGTAGATCGCGCCGGCGCCGTGCTCGGCCTGGCGCCCCATGGTGCCGAGCCAGAAGGTGCCCGATGGATGGACGCGGGCATCATTGGAGCGCGTCGCCGGATTGTCGGCTTCGAGTGCGACGAACAGCTCCATGCGACCACTGGCGACCTGCCGGGCGTAAAGCCCATCCTCGGTGAGGATCAGCTGCCGTTCGTCATCGATCCGCGCCAACGCGCTCGCCATCTTCGGCAACTCGTGAATGACGGTGCCGCCGCTTGCAAGACGATGCTCGAACAGCCGACGCTCGCGGATGTCGAACCACCATGCGGTGTCGGTCGCCGCGTCATAGGTCGGGCCCTCGCCGAGATGACAGCGCTCGGCAGACAGCACGGATGTCGGCACCTGTTCGATCAGCGGCTCGGCGGCGCGGTCGGTCATGGCGTCACTCACATGGTCGAGAATCGATAAATTGCGCTGCGCCGATAGATCTGCCCGGGGTCGAGCCGCGCCGACGGGAAGTCAGGCCGGTTCGGCGTATCCGGCCAGGCGTGCGGTTCGAGACATAGCGCATCGGATTGACGGTAGAGCAGATCGCCCTTGCCGGCGCTCGAACCGTCGAGGAAATTGCCGGAATAGAACTGCAGTCCCGGCTGGTCCGTGAACAGCTCCATCACGCGGCCGCTGTGCGGCGCCTCGAGGCGCGCGGCGAAGCGAACGCCTGTCCCCGAGGCAAGACAGAAATTGTGGTCGTAGCCGCGCCCGAGCCGCAGTTGCTCGTCATTCATCCTGATCCGCGCGCCGATCGCCATGGCCTTGCGGAAGTCGAACGGCGTGCCGTCGACCGGCCGCGGAGGGCCCGGCAACGGGATCGCGGTGGCGTCCACCGCGAGGAAATGGTCGGACGCGATCGTCAAAGGATGATCGAGGATCTGCGCGCCCGAGCGTGCGCCGTCGAGATTGAAGAAGCTGTGATTGGTGAGGTTGACGTATGTCGGCCGGTCGGTGGTCGCCTCGTAGGTGACCGTGAGTTCCATCGGGGCGCGCACGAGATAGGTCACCCGGGTCTGAAGATTGCCCGGATAGCCCTCTTCGCCATGCGGGCTTTCGCGCTCCAGCACCAGCGTCGGCTCCGGTTCATCTGATAGCTCAGCGATCCGCCACAGCTTGCGATCAAAGCCCTGCAGGCCACCATGCAGCGCGTTGGGGCCGTTGTTGGCGTCGAGTTTCACCGTCTCGCCATCGAGCACGAAGCGCGCGGCGGCGATCCGGTTGGCGTAGCGCCCGACGGTCGCGCCGAAGAATTTGCGCTGCGCGAGATAGCCGTCGAATTCGTCATGGCCAAGCACGACGTCGTCGCAATGCCCGCCGCGATCGGGCGTCAGCAGCGCCTGCAGCGTGGCGCCGAAGGGAAGAATGCTGGCCTCGAAGCCGTGCGCGCCGCGCAGCGTCACGCGCTCGACCAAGGCGCCGTCGGGCAATTTGCCGAAGGGCGCGCGAGCAATGCTGGCTGATGTCATTGTCAGTCCCCGAACGCCTCGACAGAGCGCCGTCGCCCCAGCATGAAGCTATCGGCGACCAGCCGCAAGGGCGCGAGGTCGACCTCGGACTTTCCGTCCGACGTCAGCGCGACGAAGCGGCGGTACAGCGCGGGATATTCCTCATCCGTGGCATCGACCACCAACCTGCTGCCGTCGCGCAGCTGCCGTCCGCCCTTCGACAGCGTCACAGGCCCGGCCTCGGTCTCGCACAGGATGTCCCAGTTCGGCGGCCCGGTCTGGCGAAAATCGAATTCGGCGTGGATCGGCAGGCCGTCCTCATCGGACAGGTCGATTGCCGCGGCAATCGGCGCCTCCCGGTTGGAAGGAACGTCCAGCATCGCGCTCCTGACAAAGACTGGACGCGGCAGGATCTCGGTCAGGATCGACAGTGCATTGATGCCGGGATCGAACACACCGAAGCCGCCCGCCTCGAAAATCCAGGCTTGGCCTGGATGCCAGACGCGGACGTCTTCCTTCCAGATGATCGTCACCCTGTTGATCGTGCGGCCGGCGAGCAATTGCCGCGCCGGTCCGACCGCGGGTGCGTAGCGCGAGTGCCATGTCGCAAACAATGTCCGGCCCGCCTCGCCCGCTGCCGCGATCAACGGCGTGAGTTCGCTTAACGTAGACCCAGGCGGCTTCTCCAGCAGCACGTGCTTGCCCGCGGCGAGCGCCGCGGCGGCCTGCGCGTGACGCGCCTGCGGCGGCGTGCACAGCGCAACGGCATCGATCTCCGGCCCGTCGCGCAACAACTCCTGCAAATCGCGGAAATGCGGCAGCCCCGACGGGCTCTTGGCCGGATCGGCCACCGCAACGAGTGCGACGCCTGAAGTCTTCGCGATCGCAGACACGTGCTGCCGGCGCGCGATCTCCCCGAAACCGACGATTGCGACGCGAAGCAGATCGCTCATGGCCGTCCTCGCGTTGCTGCCCGCCCGGACGGCCGATGCCGCCAGGCAAGGTCATAGGCCAGCGCCGGATACCAACGGCATGATCCGCCTTTGGTTGCAAAGGCGCAAGTCCACGACGCCTTGTTGTGCGCCGCGCGGCGGGAGCATCGGTCCTGATCGATCACAACCGATGCTCCAGGCTGTTGTTTTGACGGGTTTTCTTCACGCGAACCGGTGGCCGCATCATTCGAAATCGCGCTAGCGGGCGGCTTCGAATCCGCCGAGCACCGCCGTCAGATTGGCACCGAGGATGTCGGAGAGATAGCCGCCCTCCTGCACCAGCACGGTCGGCAGGCCGAACCGTGCGAGCGCTTCGCCGATCCGGCGAAAGCCGTCGGTGGTGACGGCGAGGCCCGCGAGCGGGTCCTTCTCGGAGGCGTCGAGACCGAGTGCGACCACGAGCGCGGTCGGCGCGAAGGAACGGATCGCCTTCTCCGCCGTCGCCAGCGCCCTGATGTAGTCGTCGTCGCCGGTGCCCTTGGCGAGGGGAATATTGAGATTGGTGCCAAGGCCGGGCCCGGCGCCGCGCTCATGCGCATAACCCCAGACGAACGGGTAGAAGAACGACGGATCGGCGTGGATCGAGACGGTGAAGACGTCCGGCCGCTCGTAGAAGATGCCCTGCGTGCCGTTGCCGTGATGCACGTCGACATCGAGGATCGCGACACGCTCGTGCTGCTGGCGCAGGTGCTCGGCCGCGATCGCGCTGTTGTTGAGGAAGCAGAAGCCGCCGGCGAGATCGCGATAGGCATGGTGACCGGGCGGACGACACAGCGCGTAGACCGCGTCCTCGCCGTCGAGCACCATCTGCGCCGCGGTGACCGCGACGTCGCTCGAAGCGCAGGCGCCGGCCCAGGTGCCGGGGCCGATCGGCGCCGCGGTGTCGACCGTATGCCAGCCGAGCTTGCCGACGATGTGGGTCGGGTAGGTGCCGGCGTTGCGCACCGGATGCATGTTCGCGATCATCTCCGGTCCGGCATTGCCGAGCGCCGACCATTCGTCCCAGGCATCAGCGAGAAAGCTCAGATATTCCGGACTGTGCACCCGCGCCCGCGGGCCCTGCCCAAATTTAGTCGGCTCGATCAGCGTGTGCTTGCCGACCTCCAGACCCGTCAGCAGGCGGTCGGCGCGCTCGGGCTGCTCGGTGGTGCGCTGGACCACACCGCGGACCAGGAAGAATTGCGGATCATGGCTGCGGTGCAGATCACTGTAGACGGCCTTCACGGGATACTCCTGTTCGATAAGCAGTTGAGCTGAGCCTTCGCAGGCGAATTGTACAGTATCAGCGGCGGCGATGATCTGAAACAACGCGCAATTTCATGCTATGTCCGCAGGCAGCACAACGATTCAAACACGCAGGATACGAATCCCGGCCATGGCGGGAAGCAAGGTGGAGACGGAGGATACGGCAACGGGGCGGCGCGGCCGGCCGCGCTCCGCCGCGACTACGGCCGCGATCCTGCACAGCGCCTATAGCCTGATGGCGACCACCGGCCTCTCCGCCACCACGATCGACGCGATCGCGAGACACTCCAACGTCTCGAAGATGACGATCTACAAATGGTGGCCGTCGCGCGAGGCCTTGCTGATCGATGCCTTCCTCGACCAGGCCTCGCGCGCGGTGCCGCTGCCCGAGGCGGGCAATCCGGTGACCCGCATCCGCCGTCATGTCGCGACCTACGTGGAGGCATTGCAGGGCGAGTTCGGACGGGTGCAGCTCGCGGTGATCTCGGAATGCATCTCGCAAACCGGCACGGCGGAATTGTTCTACGAGCGCTACCTCGGCCTTCGTCGTAGCCGGATGCTGGAAGTCATCGCCGCCGGCCAGAAGGACGGCAGCATCGGCGCGCCGGGCGTACCCGGCGATGTCTATGACGCGATCTACGGCAGCCTGTTCTATCGCTATGTCTTCGGCATCAAGCCGCTGACGCCGGCCTATGCCCGCAACCTCGTCAATCTGGTGCTGCGGCCGCACGCCGAGGCGTGAGCATCAAGCCGAGCGCTGCCGCTGACGGCGGAACCAGGCCCAGGTCTCGCGCGTCACGGCGCGATAGTTGCTGCCGCGATACACGATGTGGCCATCGACGATCGCGTTCAGCTTCGGCAACGCATGGAACGGCACCGTCGGATAGGCATGATGCTCGACGTGATAGGGCATGTTCCAGGCGAACCATTTCATGATCCGGCCTGTCATCGTAGTGCGCGTGTTCTCGAATGCACTCCGCGTCCGCTCGCAACCGGTGTGCTCTGCATAGAGATACGGGCGCAGGATGAGCTGACCGGCGAGCAGCGGCACGACCCACACCCAAAGCAGGACCGCGCTGTGCAGCACAAGCGATACCGCCAGCAACAGCAGATAACCTGCAAGATAAAGCCTTGCTTCCAGCACGATCGAGGCACGCTTGCGTTCCGGAATCCACGGCACGGTCACCTTCCCGGTGAGTGCATGCCGGAACATCAGCCGGATCCGGACCAATACCTGCAACAGTCCCGAATAGGCGATCGCGAGCTGGGTGTCCGACGCGGGCTTGGGACCGACGATCAGCTCCGGGTCCTTCTCCGGATCCTGGGTGTAGCGATGATGGTCCCAGTGAAACAGGCAGTAATATTGATAAGGCAATCCGATCATGAAGGCGGACAGGTTGCCGACGGCAAGATTGAGCGCGTGGCTGCGGAACGCCGTCTTGTGTGCGGTCTCGTGCACCACCATGAACAGGAACGCGACGAAATACCCCTGGATGGCAATCAGCGGCAACGCCCACACGAGACCATAGCGCGACGAGACCAGCCAGATCAGGACGCCGACCACAACGATCATCCCGTAATGGCTGGCCGCGCGCACCGCACCGGCAAGATTCGACTTGGCCGACAGGTCGCGCAAGGTCAGCGGGCTGAGCGGCTTCAGGCGGGGTCCGGCATCACTGGTCTCTGCGGAGCTCATGGTCGTCTCACCTGTCAGCGCTGCAAGAGCGCCGAGATTTCGGCGTTGATGAAGGCGCGGTCTTCGGCGTTGTTGACCGGATTGCCGGCCCGGTGGCCATGGATCGAGGGGATCGGATGCAGCGCCGCGGAGCGGGCATTGACCAGGCGGCCGAGCTCATCCTCATTGTCGCGCGGGTCGAAATAGCGGTCGGTACGCCCCGGCATCAGCAGGACATGCGCCCTGATCGCGGCGAGCGCGCGGTCGAAATCGCCGCCGAATTCATCGCAGCGGCTGATGTCGCCGGCCTGCCAGATCGCAATCTGCGCCAGCAGATCATTGGCATCGCGCCGCGCGAAGGCACCGTCCCAGGATCGCGCGAGGTAGTCCTCCAACGAGCTGAAGCCGGCCTCGCGCCAGACCTCCTCGCGATAGAACTCATGCGACATCGCCCAGCCGGCATAGACGCGCCCCATCGCTCGAAGGCCCGCCGTCGGCTTGGCGAAGAAGGGGCCATCCTGATAGGCCGGATCGGTGGTCAGCGCAGCCTTCACACCTTCGAGGAAGACATGATTATACGGCGAGCACCTTGCGCTGCCGCAGACCACCGCGGCGCGCTCCACCATATCAGGATAGCGCGCGGCCCAGTGATAGGCCTGCATGCCGCCCATCGACCAGCCGTAGACCAGCGCGAGCTTGGTCACGCCGAACCGCTCGACCAGCAGCCGCCGCTGGATGGCGACCGCGTCATGACAGGTGAAGGCGGGGAATGGCGCGCCGCCGAGCACCTCGCTCGAATTCGACGGCGAGGATGACAGGCCGTTGCCGAACAGGTTCGCGATGATGATGAAGTAGCGCTCGGGATCGAGCGCCCCGCCCGGCTGCACCAGCCATTCGATGTCGGTGTGCTGTGCGGCGAACGAGGTCGGATAGAGGATCACGTTGTCCCTGGCCGCATTCAGCGTGCCATAGGTCTGGTAGGCGAGCGCAAGCTGCGGAAACACCGCGCCGCCCTGCAAGGTCACCCGACCTGCCTCGAACACCTCGTAGTCGCGTGACGTCGTCATGCGCATTCGACCTCGAACGGAGGGCGCGACGCTGCGTCCTCAATAACTGTACCACAAGTACACTAATTAAGGAACCGCAGCAAGAGCGGCGAAGGTGGAATGACACCAGGCCGATCCATTCAAAATCGGTATCGATCAATACTCGTTTCGGCTTGGACCCATTGTCGTCATCTCTCTAGGACAGTCCTCGAGGAAATCTTTCAAGGAGGCGCGAATGAGCGCAATTGTGTCCGCCACGGATGCGCGGCGATCCCGCGTCCGGCTGTTGATCGTGACGATGCTGTTTCTCGTCACCACCGTGAACTATGCCGATCGCGCCACGCTCTCGATCGCCGGTCCTGCCCTTTCCAAGGAACTGCATCTCGACCCCGTCGCGATGGGCTACGTGTTCTCGGCGTTCGGCTGGTCCTATGTGATCGCGCAGGTGCCGTGCGGCTGGCTGCTCGACCGCTACGGCTCCAAATGGGTCTATGCGATCAGCATCATCGTCTGGTCGATCTTCACCGCGATGCAGGGTCTGGTCGGGTTCCTCTCCGCGGGCGCCGCCGTGGTGCTGCTGTTCGGGCTGCGCTTCCTGGTCGGCTTCGCCGAGGCGCCATCGTTCCCGGCCAATGCCCGCATCGTCGCGGCCTGGTTCCCCGGCAATGAGCGCGGCACCGCATCGGCGTTCTTCAACTCCGGGCAGTATTTCGCGACCGTGATCTTCGCGCCGCTGATGGGCTGGATCGCGCACGAATACGGCTGGCGCCACGTGTTCTATGTGATGGGCGGGCTCGGCATCATCATGGGCATCGCCTGGATCAAGACGATCTACGAGCCGAAGGACCATCCCGCAATCAACGAGGCCGAGTTCGACTACATCAAGCAGGGCGGCGCGCTGGTCGATATGGACGCAGCGAAGGCCGGCAAGACGCACGACAGCGGCCCCAGCTGGGACCATATTCGCCAGCTGCTCGCCAACCGCATGATGCTCGGCGTCTATATCGGCCAGTACTGCATCAACACGCTGACCTACTTCTTCCTGACCTGGTTCCCGGTCTATCTGGTGAAGGAACGCGGACTCTCGATCCTGCAGGCCGGCTTCGTCGCGACCTTGCCGGCGCTGTGCGGCTTCATCGGCGGCGTGCTCGGCGGCGTGATCTCGGACTACCTGCTGCGCCGCACCGGCTCGCTGACCATGGCGCGCAAGATCCCGATCGTCGGCGGCATGCTGCTGTCGATGGTGATCATCGCCTGCAACTACGTCGACAGCCAAGCGCTGGTGGTCGGCTTCATGGCGCTTGCCTTCTTCGGCAAGGGCATCGGCGCGCTGGGCTGGGCTGTCGTCTCCGACACCTCGCCGAAGGAGGCCGGCGGCGTCTCCGGCGGCTTGTTCAACACCTTCGGCAATCTGTCCTCGATCACCACGCCGATCATCATCGGCTACATCCTCGCCGCCACCGGCTCGTTCAACGGCGCGCTGGTGTTCGTCGGCGCCAATGCGCTGGTCGCGGCAATCGCCTACCTGTTCATCGTGGGCGAGATCAAGCGGGTGCAGTTGAAGGCGGCCTGAGCCGGGCCGCCGCAGCAGCAACAACACATCAACGGCGGCTTCGGCCGCCGTCTTTGTCTTCTTGTTTGTCTGCTTTTTGTCTTCTTGGCCAGTGGGAGGCATCGATGCTAGAACGTACAAATCCTCGCCCGATCCATTCCAGGCTAGCATCGATGTTCGACCTGAACCAGCTCCGCTGTTTCGTCACGGTGGCGGAGGAATTGCACTTCGGCCGCGCCGCGGCGCGGCTCAACATGACGCAGCCGCCGCTCAGCCGGCAGATCCAGGTGCTCGAGCACATCATCGACGCGCCGCTGCTGGAGCGCACCAGCCGTTCGGTGCGGCTGACCCCGGCGGGACGCAGCTTCCTGCCCGAAGCGCGGCGCATCCTCAAGCTCGCGGAATCCGCTTCGCAGGTCGCCCGCCGCATCGCGCTCGGCAAGACCGGCTCGCTCAAGATCGGCTTCACCGCGGCGGCCGCATACGGCTTCCTGCCCGATCTGATCGCGGCCGCCCGCTCTCGCCTGCCCGAGGTCGATTTTTCCCTCAAGGAAATGGTCTCCGGCGATCAGTTCGAGGCGCTCACCACCGGCCAGATCGATGCCGGCCTGCTGCGCCCGCCGATCGCGCGGCCGGAATTCGCAAGTCGCCGCGTCGTTGCCGAGCCGCTGCTCGCCGCGATCCCGAAGAAGCATCCGCTGGCCACAGCCGATACCGTCAGTATCAAGGATTTCGACGACCAGCCCTTCGTGATGTATTCGCCCTATGAGGCGCGCTACTTCCACGATCTGCTGGTGTCGCTGTTCACGCGCGCCGACGTGCTGCCGCGCTATGTGCAGCATCTCAGCCAGATCCATTCGATCCTCGCGATGGTGCGCGCCGGGCTCGGCATCGCGATCGTGCCGGAAGCCGCCGCCAGCCTGAAGATCGCGGATGTCAAGTTGAAGCCGCTGAAGCTACGCACGCCGGTGCCGGTCGAGCTGTTCATGGTGTGGCGGCGCGATCACGAGAACCAGTTGCTGCCGTCCTTGATCGAGATCGCAACCGAAATCGCCGCGCCGCATCTGCGCGGCGATTGATGCCGATTGTGCATCGCTCGATACCGCGTTTGGCTTGGACGCGCATCGAAGCATTCCTTAAGAAGTCCGCCACGGACGCGCGCTGCTCGCGCATCCCTTATCCCAACATCATTCCAGGAGTGGCGCCATGAGCAAGTTGACCCCTCAGGAGATGGCCGCGAGAATCGGTGGCGGCCTCCTGTCTTTTCCCGTGACCCCGTTCAAGCCGGACTATTCGTTCGACGAGGCGACCTATCGCGCCAACATGGACTGGCTGTGCGGCTATGATGTCGCCGGTCTGTTCGCCGCCGGCGGCACCGGCGAGTTCTTCTCGCTGACGCCGGCTGAAGTTCCGCATATCGTGAAGATCGCGGTCGAAGAGACCAAGGGCCGCGTTCCCGTGCTGGCCGGCACCGGCTACGGCACCGCAATCGCGCGCGAGATCGCGGTTGGAGCCGAGAAGGCCGGCGCCGACGGCCTCTTGCTGCTGCCGCCCTATCTCACGCATGCCGAGCAGGATGGCCTCGCCGCCCATGTCGAGGCGGTGTGTTCGTCGGTCAAGATCGGCGTCATCGTCTACAACCGCGACAATGCGATCCTGCAGCCCGATACGTTGGCGCGTCTCTGCGAGCGCTGCCCCAACCTCGTCGGCTACAAGGACGGCATCGGCGACATCGAGCTGATGACCCGCGTCTACACCAGGCTCGGCGACCGCCTGACCTATATCGGCGGCCTGCCGACGGCGGAGACCTTCGCGCTGCCCTATCTCGACATGGGCGTGACCACCTATTCGTCGGCGGTGTTCAACTTCGTGCCGGAATTCGCCACCAGGTTCTACGCCGCGGTGCGCCGGCGCGATCATCAGACCATCCATGCAGGCCTGAAGGATTTCATCCTGCCGCTGATCGCGATACGCAACCGCAAGAAGGGCTATGCGGTGTCGATCATCAAGGCCGGCATGAAGGTGATCGGCCGCGATTCCGGCCCGGTACGCCCGCCGCTCACCGATCTCACCGAGCATGAGATCGCCGAGTTGGCAGCACTGGTGGCAAAGCTGCCGCAGGCCGCGGCGCAGCAGGCGGCGGAATAGGCCGAATCGCCAACGATTAAAGGGAGGAGCAGATGATTCAAGACACGATCCGCACCGGCTTTGCCGGCGCCCCCGTCGTCACGGCGATGGAGGTGATCCCGGTCGCCGGACGCGACGGCATGCTCCTCAATCTGAGCGGCGCGCATGCGCCGTTCTTCACCCGCAATCTCGTGGTCCTGTCAGACAACTCCGGCCACACCGGCGTCGGCGAGGTCCCGGGCGGCGAGAAGATCCGCAAGACGCTCGAGGACGCCCGCGACCTCGTCGTCGGCCAGACCATCGGCGCCTGCAACAACATCCTGGCATCGATGCGCCGGACCTTCGCCGACCGCGACGCCGGCGGCCGCGGCAAGCAGACCTTTGACCTGCGCGTCACCATCCACGCAGTCACCGCGGTGGAATCCGCGCTGCTCGATCTGCTCGGCCAGCATCTCAATCTCCCGGTCGCAGCGCTGCTCGGCGAAGGCCAGCAGCGCGCTGATGTCGAGACGCTCGGCTATCTCTTCTTCGTCGGCGATCGCAGGAAGACCAGCCTTCCCTATGTCGACGGCGAGACCGGCAAGCCCGACTGGTTCAATCTGCGCCATCAGGCGGCGATGACGCCGGAGGCGATCGTGCGCCTCGCCGAGGCGACGCAGGCGCATTACGGCTTCGCCGATTTCAAGCTCAAGGGTGGCGTGCTCGCTGGCGAAGAGGAGATCGAGGCCGTCACGGCGATCGCCAAGCGTTTTCCGAAAGCCCGCGTCACGCTCGACCCGAACGGTGCCTGGTCGCTCGACGAGGCGATCCGGCTTTGCAGCAACATGCATGGCGTGCTCGCCTATGCGGAGGACCCCTGCGGCGCGGAGGCCGGCTTCTCGGGTCGCGAGATCATGGCCGAGTTCCGCCGCGCGACGGGGCTGCCGACCGCGACCAACATGATCGCGACCGACTGGCGTCAGCTCAGCCACGCGCTGCGGCTAGGGGCCGTCGACATTCCACTGGCCGATCCGCATTTCTGGACCATGCAGGGCTCAGTGCGGGTGGCGCAGACCTGCCGCGACAACGGCCTGACCTGGGGCTCGCACTCCAACAACCATTTCGACATTTCGCTGGCGATGTTCACCCATGTCGGCGCCGCCGCGCCCGGCAAGGTGACCGCGATCGACACCCACTGGATCTGGCAGGACGGCCAGGCGTTGACCAGGGAGCCGCTGCAGATCAAGGGCGGCAAGATCGCGATCCCGGATCGGCCGGGCCTCGGCATCGAGCTCGATCGCGCTGCCATCGAGGCGGCGAACGCGCTATACAAGCAGCATGGCCTCGGCGCCCGCGACGACGCGCTGGCCATGCAGTTCCTGATCCAGGGGTGGACCTTCGACGACAAGCGTCCCTGCCTCGTGCGCTAACAAGAAAGGTTGGAAACATGACCGCTCACCAGAAGAACTTCATCGCCGGCGAATGGGTCGACGGAACAAGCATCACGCGGGACATCAACCCCTCCAACACGGCCGACGTGGTCGGCGAATACGCCAAGGCCGACAAGGCACAGACCGAAAAGGCGATCGCCGCGGCGAAGGCCGCCTTCCCAACCTGGGCGCGCGCGACGCCGCAGGAGCGATTTGACGCACTGACCAGGATCTCCGTCGAAATCCTCGCCCGCAAGGAAGAGCTCGGCCGCCTGCTGGCGCGCGAGGAAGGCAAGACGCTGCCGGAAGGCATCGGCGAGGTGGCCCGCGCCGGCCAGATCTTTGCGTTCTTCGCCGGCGAGGCGCTGCGGCTGATGGGCGAGAAGGGCGCATCGGTGCGGCCCGGCCTCGATGTCGAGATCACCCGCGAGCCGGTCGGCGTCATCGGCATGATCACGCCGTGGAATTTCCCGATCGCGATCCCGGCCTGGAAGATCGCGCCGGCGCTCTGCTACGGCAACACGGTGGTGTTCAAGCCGGCCGAACTGGTGCCGGGCTCCGCGCACGCGCTGTCCGAGATCATCGCGCGCTCGGGCATTCCGGCTGGTGTCTTCAACCTCGTGGTCGGTTCGGGCTCGGTGGTCGGCCAGACCCTGCTCGAACATCCCGACGTCGCCGCGATCTCCTTCACCGGTTCGGTCCAGACCGGCCGCAAGATCGCGCAGGCCTGCGTGCTCTCCAATCCGATGAAGAAATTCCAGCTCGAGATGGGCGGCAAGAACCCGCTGGTCGTGCTCGACGACGCCGACGTGAAGGTCGCGGTCGAGGTCGCCGTCAACGGCGCCTATTTCTCGACCGGCCAGCGCTGCACGGCCTCCTCGCGGCTGATCGTCACCGCGGGGATTCACGATCGCTTCGTCGCCGCGATGACCGAGCGGATGAAGGGGCTTTCGGTGGACGACGCGCTGAAGAGCGGCGTGCATGTCGGCCCGGTGGTCGACCAGAGCCAGCTCGACCAGGACCTTCGCTATATCAAGATCGGCCAGGACGAAGGCGCCCGCCTGCACTGGGGCGGCGAGCTGTTGAACCGCGAGACGCCCGGCTTCTATCTGCAGCCGGCACTGTTCACCGAGGCGACCAACCAGATGCGGATCGCCCGCGAGGAGATCTTCGGCCCGGTCGCCTGCGTGATCCGCGCCAAGGACTACGAGGAAGCGCTCGCGATCTCCAACGACACCGAGTTCGGTCTCGCGTCGGGCATCTGCACGTCAAGCCTGAAATACGCCTCGCATTACAAGCGCAACAGCGAGGCCGGCATGGTGATGGTCAATCTGCCGACCGCGGGCGTCGACTACCACGTGCCGTTCGGCGGCCGCAAAGGCTCGAGCTACGGCGCGCGCGAACAGGGCGCCTATGCCCGCGAGTTCTACACCACGGTGAAGACGGCCTACACCTTCCCGGGTTGAGTCTTACCGCACGGGAGGTGCGCCCCCTCTCCCGCTTGCGGGGGAGGTGAAGCCAAGCCAGGAGGAATACGGCATGGACCAGTCGATCGGCGCGCAGGAGCAGCCCCGCTACATCAAGCTCAACACGCGCGACAATGTCGCGATCGTCGTGAATGATTTCGGCCTGCCTGCCGGCTCGCGCTTCGCCTGCGGCCTGACGCTGCGCGCCTTCGTGCCGCAGGGCCACAAGACCGCGCTGGACGACATCGCCGAGGACGCGCCGATCATCCGCTATGGCGAGGTGATCGGCCATGCGCTGTCCCCTATCCTGGCCGGCGAATGGGTCGACGAAGCGCGCATCCGCATGCCCGACGCGCCGCCGCTCGATCAGCTCGAGATCGCAACCGCGGTGCCGCCGGCACTGCCGCCGCTCGAAGGCTTTACCTTCGAAGGCTATCGCAATCCCGACGGCTCGGTCGGCACCAAGAATATCCTCGGCATCTCCTCCTCGGTGCAATGCGTCAAGGGCACGATGGAATACGCGGTCAAGCGCATCCGCGCCGAGCTGCTGCCGAAATATCCCAATGTCGACGACGTCGTGCCGCTGACCCATGCCTATGGCTGCGGCGTCGCCATTACCGCACCCGACGCCGTGGTGCCGATCAGGACCCTGCAAAACCTCGCGCTCAATCCGAATTTCGGCGGCGAGATCCTCGTCGTCGGGCTCGGCTGCGAGAAGCTTGCGCCGGAACGGCTGGTGCCGGAAGGCGTCCGTGACGCCATCGTGCGGATGCAGGACGAAGCCTTTGACGGCTTTGGCGCTATCGTCGAGGCCATCATGACGCAGGCCGAGGCCCGCCTGAAGGTGCTCAACGCCCGCACTCGCGAGACCTGCCCGGCCGCCGATCTCGTGATCGGCCTGCAATGCGGCGGCAGCGACGCGTTCTCCGGCGTCACCGCAAATCCTGCGGTCGGGTTCGCCGCCGACCTGCTGGTTCGCGCCGGCGCGACCGTGATGTTTTCTGAAGTCACCGAGGTGCGCGACGCGATCCAGCTTCTGACCCGCCGCGCCGTTAACGAGGATGTCGGCCGCGCGCTGATCCGCGAGATGGCCTGGTATGACGCCTATCTCGCCCGCGGCGGTGCCGACCGCAGCGCCAACACCACGCCAGGCAACAAGAAGGGCGGACTCGCCAACATCGTCGAAAAATCCCTCGGCTCGATCGTCAAGTCCGGCTCCGGCCCGATCGCTGGCGTGCTGTCGCCGGGCGAGAAGGCGCGGCAGAAGGGCATGCTGTTCGCGGCGACGCCGGCCAGCGATTTCATCTGCGGCACGTTGCAGCTCGCCTCCGGCATGACCTTGCAGGTCTTCACCACCGGCCGGGGCACGCCCTATGGACTTGCCGCCGCGCCCGTCATCAAGGTCGCGACCCGCAGCGAGCTGGCGCGGCGCTGGAAGGACCTGATCGATTTCGACGCCGGCTGCATCGCGACCGGCGAGAAGACGATCGAGGAAACCGGCTGGGACCTGTTCCGCCTGATCCTCGACGTCGCGAGCGGCCGAACCAAGCCGTGGTCGGACCGCTGGGGTATCCACAACGATCTGACGCTGTTCAACCCGGCGCCGGTGACTTGAGCGCGATCCCGTCACGGATTAACCGCCTGTTAGCCACGCTCCGAGTGGCCGGGGAACGTTGCAATTCGATTCAAATTGTCTGGACATGGAGGCTGACATGACCCCGACAATCAACGATCTCAAGGATCAGGCCGACCGCGCCGAACGACTGGCGCGCACCGGCATGGACCCGGTGACCGCCGAGCGCTTGCGCGCCTACGCCGAAGAATGCCGCAATCGCATCGCGACGGATTATCCCGGCCCTCCGAGGGCTGGTTCGCCGGTCTGCCAAGTATCGCATTAAAACATGAAAGTCCGCCGCGACGAGGTCAGCGGCGGACTTCCATTTCTCTTGATCGGTATCAATCGTCGTCGTGATGAATGACGGTCTTGCTGCGATTGCCGAGCTCGTCCTGCTTCTTGATGACCGTGGTCCGGTCACTGCGCGGCTCACGCTCCTTGATTACCGTAGTGCGGTCGCGATCCCGATCGCGATATTCATGCGACTCGCCGACCGTGACGCCGGCGCCGACGGGGCCGGCACGAACACCGATTTCATCGGCGAATGCAGGCGAAGCGATCGCGGTCACCATAGCCACGGCAAACAGATACTTTTTCATGACGTCTCTCCTCCTCGAGTTGCGATGTGGAGGAGGAACGTCGGGTGCGACAAACTGTTCCTATGTCACCCTGCTGCAGACGCTCCCGCGCCGATGCGGAACCATCGCGCGGGGAACCTCGCTGAACAGGCATTCACCTGTGTGGCGAAATGCTCATGTTCGACGCGTTGAATAGCCCGATTTGACAGCCCACGTCCTCATCAACAGGAGGACATTCCATGAAGCAATCGCAGCACTTCCTCGACAATGCGGAGAACTGCGCGCAGCTTGCCGAGCGCGCCGACGACGAGCCGACCTACAATCGCTTCAAGCGCATGGAGGCGGCCTGGCGCGCCCTGGCCAAGGAGCAGGATTGGCTCGACGGCGAGACCCCGCCGTCGGAGACTGCAGCCGCAGCTCCGTCGGAAACCGCGGCCCAAATCCGAGCCAGCCCAAGCCTGAGCCAGCCCAAGTCTGAGCCAGCCCAAGTCTGAAAATCGAAGGTGTGGAAGCAGCTCGCGCGCGACAAATGAGATGTCGCCGCGGGCCGCTTCTTAAAGCATGATCCGGAAAAGTGCGAAGCGGTTTTCCGAAAAGATCATGCTCAAACAAGGAGCTTTTGCGCGACGATGATTCAACCTAATCTCATCGCGCTTTAGTCGGCGCTGCGCTGCCGCTGCCAGCGCAGCAGATAGGCCTGCAGCCGCCAGATGATCGCCGACAGCACGACACCGACCAGCATCAGCACCACGACCGCGACCATCATGCCGGAGGCCTCGCCGCGCGCCTCCGACTCGATGATAAGGCGGCCGATGCCGCGCTCGGCGCCGATGAACTCGCCGACGATCACGCCGATCAGCGCGAACGAGATCGCAGGTGTCAGCGAGGCGAACACCCAAGCCATGGTCGAGGGGATCACCACGGTACGGGTGATCTGCCACTCGCTGGCGCCGAGCAGCCGCGCCGCGTGGGTAAAGCCCTCGTCGATCGAGCGCGCGCCCTCGAAGGTGTTGAAGAACACCAGGAACACCACGACGATCCAGGAAGT
This sequence comes from Bradyrhizobium sp. 41S5, assembly GCF_011516665.3. NCBI lineage: Bacteria > Pseudomonadati > Pseudomonadota > Alphaproteobacteria > Hyphomicrobiales > Nitrobacteraceae > Bradyrhizobium > Bradyrhizobium sp. 41S5. The sequence goes on from NZ_CP083721.1 coordinate 6,685,762, forward strand.
CACGATCTTCGACATGTCGCCGATCCCGAACGCCAGCACGATGATCGGCGCGAGCGCGATCCGCGGGATCGAATTCACCGCGGTGATGAAGGGCTGGAAGATCGCGCTGAGACGGTCGGATCGCCCGAGGATCAGCCCCGCGACGAAGCCGCTGACCACGCCGGTGACAAATCCGAAGAAGGTGTTCTTCAGGGTGATCGCCGTAGCGGCCCAGAGATTGTTCTCGTTGCGCGCCAGGCACTTTGCGAAATCGCCGTTGAACCAGCCGTTGAAGACGCCGAGCTTGGACGTCAGGCAGCTCTGGATCAGGAAATTGTCGAAGATCATCGACGGCTTCGAGATGAAGTACGGATCGAGCAGATCGGGCACCAACCACGGCAGCTTCGTGCGGAGGTCGTAACCCCACTGCCACACTGACAGCACGATCGCGCAGATCAGGACCTGCCAGCCGATCGTACCGAGCATGCCGTATCGCTTCATGCGCTGCGACCCTTGACGAATTCCTCCCCGAGCGAGTGCCAGATGTGCTGGAATAGCTCGGCATAGCGCGGAGTCTCGCGCACCTTCACCGCATCGCGTGGACGGGCGAAGTCGACTTCGAACATATCCTTGATGCGGCCCGGGCGCGCCGAGAACAGGATGATGCGGTCGGCCAATGTCAGCGCCTCGCCGAGATCGTGGGTGACGAACAGCACGGTCTGCTGCTCGCGCTCCCAGATCCGAAGCAGCACCTCGTGCATGTCGATCTTGGTATGGGTGTCGAGCGCGCCGAACGGCTCGTCCATCAAGAGGATCTGCGGCTCGACGATCAGCGTCCGCATCAGTGCCGCGCGCTGCCGCATGCCGCCGGACAGCGCCGACGGATAGGCGTTCTCGAATCCCTTCAGCCCGGCCTGCGCGACGCATTCCGCGATGCGCTGCTTCCGTTCCTGCGCCGGCACTCCGGATAGCTCCAGCCCGTAACCGATATTGTCGGCGACGGTCCGCCAGGGAAACAGCGTGTCGCGCTGGAAAACATAGCCGACATTGGGCGTCGCCTTGCCGGGGACGACGCGCTTGCCGTCGATCAGGATCTCGCCGCCGGTCGGGCGGATCAGCGAGGCGATCATGTTGAGCACGGTGCTTTTGCCCGAGCCCGACGGCCCGAGCAGCGCGACGAACTCGCCGCGGCGGACGTCGAAGCTGACGTCGCGAACCGCCTCGATCGTAGCCTTCGCGAGCTGGAACGACTTGCTCAGGCCCTTGACCTCGACGCGGCGGTCGGCCGAGGCGCGCGGCGACAAGGGTGCGCTCGTCTCGAGCACGCTCAACCCGGATAGGCCTTTCGCGCCGTGTCGATGAGGTTCGAGTTGACCACGTCGGCGATCTTGAGCGGCTTGATGCCGGTCATCTCGCGGAACCAGACCTTTTCGCCGCGCGCGAAGCTCGCCGCGTCGACAATGCCCTCATAGTCCGCGACCTTCTGGATCGCGGTGATCTCGAGCAGGTTGGCGTCGCGCGAGGTGCTGCCGACATAGGGCTCGATGGCGTCGTAGACCTCCGCCGGCTTGTGCGTCTTGATCCATTGTGAGGCGCGCCACAGCGCGGTGACGTAGGCCTGCATCTTGGCGGGGTCCTTGTCGATGGTGGCCTGGAGCGTGAAATGCGCGGTCACCGGCACCTTGCCGCCGATATGCTTGTTCCAGATCGCCTCGTCGGTGCCGTCGAACAGCAATTCGCCCCAGCCCTGCTGCTGCGCCTCGTTCAACAGCGACAGCGAGCTGACGAGAATATCGACCTGCTTCGACTTCAGCGATCCCAGCATGGTGTCGACATTGCCGGTGCCGATCCAGGTCACCTTGTCGTCCAGTCCCATGGTTTCCATGTAGTAGGACGCCCAGACATGGTTGGTGCCGCCGAGCGAGGAGACCGAGACGATCGGCTTGCGGCCGTCAGGCCGTTTCCATTGCGTGAAGGCCTCCAGCGTGTTGATGCCCTGGTCCTTCAGATCCTTGCGCAGGATGAACATCACCGAGTTCGACCGTGTGTCGACCGGCAGCAGCACGCGCGCAGCGCGGCCGTGATTGGTCAGCTGCATCGGATGGGTGACGTCGCCGATCCCGATGTCGCCCTGCGACGAGGCGATGATCTCGCGGGTCTTCACGCCGCTGCCGCCCTGCACCAGCTTGCAGTCGAGCCCGGCTTCCTTGAAGTATCCGATGCGGTCCGCAACAAACTGCGTCTGATAGACCGGCACTGCGACAGGATAGATCGCGCGCCCGGTCGCCGCCTGCGCCCATACACGCCCGGTCGCCAGCGCCGCGCCGCCGGCGGCGATCACCGTCAGGGCTGATCGCCTCGACACATGGGGCATGGTGAGGCGCGCCATCACGCGTGCTCCTTGGCCGAGATCTTGTCGAGCGCGCCGAGCACCGCGTCGCCCATCTGGACGGTCGAGAGCTTCTTCGCGCCGGCGTCGGCGATATCGGCGGTCCGCGCGCCGGAAGCGAGCGCGGTGTGCACCGCCTGCTCCAGCAGGTCGGCATCCTCGGGCCGGTTCAGCGTGAGGCGCAACAGCATCGCGACGCTCAGGATCGAGCCGAGCGGATTGGCGATGCCCTTGCCCGCGATATCGGGCGCGCTGCCATGCACCGGCTCGTAGAGCGCCTTGCGCCGGCCGAAGCGATCCACCGGACCGAGCGAGGCCGACGGCAGCATGCCGAGCGAGCCTGACGCCATCGCCGCGCAGTCGGACAGGATGTCGCCGAAGATGTTGCCTGTCACCATGACATCGAACTGCCGCGGCTCGCGCACGATCTGCATCGCGGCGTTGTCGACATAGAGATGGGTCAGCTCGACATCAGAGAACTCCTCCTTGTGCAGCCTGATCACCTCCTCGCGCCAGACCACGCTGGTCTCCAGCACATTGGCCTTGTCGACCGAGCAGACCTTGTTGCGCCGGGTCCGCGCCAGCTCGAACGCCGAGCGCGCCACGCGGCGGATCTGGCTGGTGGTGTATTGCTCGGTGTTGAAGCCGCGGCGCTGGCCGTCAGGCAATGTCTCGATGCCGCGCGGCTCGCCGAAATAGATGCCGCTGGTCAATTCGCGGATGATGACGAAGTCGACGCCGTCGAGCACCTCGGGCTTGAGCGGCGCCGACGCCGACAGCGCCGGATTCGCGACGATCGGCCTTAGATTGGCGTAGAGATCGTATTTGCTGCGCAGCCCCAAAAGACTGCCCGCCTTGCGCGCCGCCGCCGGCACTTCGGTGGTCTCGGGACCGCCGGTCGCGCCCCACAGGATGGCGTCGGCCTCGTCCATCGCCTCCGTGGTGTCCTCGGGCAGCACCTTGCCGGTCGCCAGATACGGGATCAGGCCGTACTGCGCCTCGCGCAAGGTCATCGGCACGTTACGTTTGGTCGCGAACCACTCGAGCACGCGGCGCGACTGCGCGGTGACCTCGGGACCGATGCCCTCGCCGCCGACGACGGCGACCTTGACCATGTTGGATTGCGTGCTCATGCAGATGTCCTTGAAACGGGTGTCTTCTGGAAATGAATCCAGGGCCGCGTCGTGCGGTCAGAAGCCTGGAAGGCGTGGATCTCGTCGTCGCGCTGCAATGTCAGCGCCACCTCGTCGAGGCCCTTCAACAGCCCTTCGCGCCGCCGCGGGTCGATCTCGAACGAATGCCGAGCGCCCGACGGCGAGACGATGGTCTGGGCCTCGAGGTCGATCGAGACCTTGCCGGCGCCCTGCGTCGCCTCGACGTCGGCGGCGAGCTGATCCACCACAGCCTTGTCGAAGACGACGGGCAGGATTCCGTTCTGGAAGCAGTTGGCGAAGAAGATGTCACCGAAGCCGGAGCCGATGATAGCGCGGATGCCGCGCTCCTGCAGCGACCACACCGCGCCCTCGCGCGACGAACCGCAGCCGAAGTTCGGCCCCGTGACCAGGATCTCCGCCTCCCGGTAGGGCTCGCGGTTCAGGATGAAATCCGGATTCTCCGAGCCGTCGGCCAGATAGCGCAGCGAGCCGAACGCCCATTTACCGAGCGTGCCGCGGATTCCGTTGCCGACCAGGCGTTCGATCCGGATGATCACATCGGTATCGATATTGCTGCGCATGATCGGCGCGGCGGTTCCGGTGAGCTTGTCGAACGGTTTCGGCATCACTGGTGTCCCATCGTCCTGACATCGGCGATCGCGCCGGCAATCGCGGACGCCGCCGCGCTCGCGGGGCTCGCCAGATGGGTCCGCGCGCGCGGCCCCTGTCGGCCGACGAAATTGCGGTTCGAGGTCGAGACCGAGCGCTGCCCTGGCGCCACCACCTCGCCATTGGCGGCAAGGCACATCGAGCAACCGGGCTCGCGCCACTCGAACCCGGCATCGATGAAGATCTTGTCGAGCCCTTCGGCGACCGCCTCGCGCTTGACGTTTTCCGAGCCCGGCACCACCCAGGCGCGGACCCCGGCGGCAACCTTGCGGCCGCGCGCGACCTCGGCCGCGGCGCGCAGATCACTCAGCCGGCTATTGGTGCACGAGCCGATGAACACCCAGTCGACCGGCGTGCCGGCAATCGGCGCGCCGCCCTGCAGGCCCATATACTCAAGCGCGGTCTCGATCGCGGCACGCCGCGCCGGATCGTCGACCGTCTTCGGATCGGGAATGACGCCATCGACGCCGACGACATGCTCGGGGCTGATGCCCCAAGTCACCTGCGGGATGATCTTTTCGACATCGATCACGACCTCGCGGTCGAACACCGCGTCGGGATCGCTCGGCAGTTCGCGCCATGCGTTGACCGCGAGATCCCACATCCCGCCTTGCGGCGCGTAGGGGCGGCCACGCAGGAATTCGAAGGTTGTCTCGTCCGGCGCCACCATGCCCATCTTGGCGCCGAGCTCGATCGAGAGGTTGCAGATCGTCAGCCGTCCCTCGATCGGCAGCGCCCGGATCGCGCTGCCGCCATATTCGACCGCGTAACCCGTGCCGCCGGCCGCACCGATATGTCCGATCAGCGCGAGGATCATGTCCTTGGCGGTGACGCCGAGCGGCAGCTTGCCCTCGAAGCGCGCGCGCAGTGTCTTCGGTCGGCGCTGGATCAGCGCCTGCGTCGCCAGCACATGGGTGAGCTCGCTCGACCCTATGCCGAAGGCGAGCGCGCCGAGGCCGCCATGGGTGCAGGTGTGGCTGTCGCCGCAGACGATCGTCGCGCCCGGCAGACTCAAGCCGAGTTCCGGCCCGATGACGTGGACGATGCCCTGGCCCGGCTGATCGACATCGAACAGCGTGATGCCGCTCGCCGCCGTCTCGGCCCGCAGCGCGGCCAGCAATTCCATGCCGATCTTGCTGGTTCCGGCGCGGCCGGGCGCCGTCGACAACGCATGATCCGGCGTCGCGAATGTCAGTTCGGGATTGTGAACCTTGAGGCCACGGCTCTTGAGATCGAGCAGGCCGCGCGAGCCGCCGAGATCGTGCAGCAGATGGCGGTCGATATGAAGGAGGTCAGTGTCCTCGCTCAGGCGGGCAATGACATGCTGATCCCAGATCTTGGCCAGCATTGTACGACCGGTCTTTTCCAAGACAGTCCTCCCTTCGGCTTCTTGAGGCCCGCGGCGCGCGCTGATCGCCGCTTTGCGCGGCTTGCGTTGCGCACATCAAATCACGCAGGCGACCGCCCGGCCAGAGCCGAGTGGCAAGCATGCCATGGAAGGAGGGCTGCGCTTGGGCAGCTTGACAAAGCCGTAGCCCGGAACCAGCGAACCGGTCGTGCGAACGCGCACCCGATGACAGGCTCAGCGCAGTCGGGGGAGTTAGCCGCATCCGCGGCGAAATCCATCCTCTCCTTCCCGCTGAAAGGGGGAAGGTTGGGATGGGGGTCCGCCGCAGGCGACGCTCCATGTGGAGAGAGCAGATCCCCACCCGCTTTGCTCTGACGAGCAAAGCGACCTCCCTCCTTCAAGGGGAGGTTGAACCGGCGCTGCAATGAGACCTTTCGGATTTCGCCCTACGACGCCAGCGCTTCTTCCGGCATCACGGCCGACAGATGCTGGCTTTCGGCCACCGCGCGGTTGGTGATGCGGCCGCGATGGACGTTGAGGCCGGCGCGCAGATGCGGATCCTCGACCAGCGCGCGCAGTCCCTCCGAGGCCAGCGCCAGTCCGAACGGCAAGGTGGCGTGGTTGAGCGCATGGCTCGAGGTGACCGGCACCGCGCCCGGCATGTTGGCGACGCAATAATGCACGATGTCGTCGACCAGATAGGTCGGCGCCTGGTGCGTGGTCGCCTTCGAGGTCTCGAAGCAGCCGCCCTGATCGATCGCGACGTCGACCAGCACCGCACGGCGTTTCATGCCTGCGAGCTGTGCGCGCGACACCAGCTTTGGCGCGCTGGCGCCGGGCACCAGCACCGCGCCGATCACAACGTCAGCCGCGAAAACCTCCTGCTCGATCGCTTCCAGCGTGGCGTAACGGGTGCGGACACGCCCGAGGAAGAGGTCGTCGAGCGCGCGGAGCCGCGGCAATGAGCGGTCAAGGATGGTGACGTCGCTGCCGAGCCCGGCGGCCATGCGCGCCGCATGGGTGCCGACCACGCCGCCGCCGATGATCGCAACGCGCGCCGGCGGAACGCCGGGCACGCCGCCGAGCAGCTTGCCCATGCCGTCGGCGGATTTGCGCAGGGCAGCGCCCGCGGCCTCGATCGCCAGCCGGCCGGCGACTTCGCTCATCGGCGCGAGCAGCGGCAGCCCGCCATGCGCGTCGGTCACGGTCTCATAGGCGACCGCCGTGCAGCCGGAGGCGATCAGCCCCGCGGTCTGCGGCACGTCGGGCGCAAGATGCAGATAAGTGAAGAGGATCTGGCCCTCGCGCAGCCGGATCCATTCGGACGGCTGCGGCTCCTTCACCTTCACGATCATCTCGGCGACCGAGAACACCTCTTCGGCGGCGTCGGCAATCCGTGCGCCGGCCTGGGTGTAGACGTCATCGCCGGCACCGATGCCGTCGCCGGCGCCGCGCTGGACCACGACTTCGTGGCCGTGCGCCACATATTCCCGCACCGAGGCGGGCGTCAGCCCGACCCGATATTCCTCGACCTTGATTTCCTTGGGCACGCCGATCCGCATGGTCCGCTCCTTGAAGGATTCGTTTCCGTTACCCTCAAGGCTATTCCCCGTCACACGGCGTTTCTCAGCGAATTCCGGCTTGTGCACATGCAGATCCGCTCATATCCTTCGTTTCCAGCTCAGCCTTCGAAGGAAAACTGCGTGGACGGTCTCGATCGTATCGATCTCAGAATCCTTGCCGAGCTGGTCGCCGACGCTCGCGCCAGCCAGATCGAGCTCGCCGAGAAAGTCGGGCTGTCGCCGACCGCCTGCGCGCGGCGCATCCGCCATCTCGAGGAAATCGGCGTGATCCGCGGCTACCGCGTCGACCTCGAACCATCAACGCTTGGCCTCGTGACAACCGTCGTCGTCACCATCACGCTGGAGAAGCAGAGCGAGGATTATCTCGCAGCCTTCGAGGCCGCGATCGCACGCTGTCCCGACGTCGTGTCCTGCCACCTGATGTCGGGCAGCGACGATTATCATCTTCAAGTGATCGCCCGCGACATCGCCGACTTCGAGCGCATCCACAAGCAGCATCTGTCGCGGATGCCGGGCGTCGCCCGCATCCATTCCAGCTTCGCGATGCGCGAGGTGGTCCGCCGAACGATCCCGGAAACTGCCCTGCGCGGCTGAGGGTCGATCGCAGCGTCAGAACGGATTACGGCTCGCGCGCGGCCACATCCGCGCCAGCGTCTCGTCCTTCTTGACGACGACATGCCAGAGCGTCGCCGCGATATGCAGCGCGACCACGGCATAAACAAAGTAGGCAAGCAGGCCATGCGCCAGCTCGCCGGCCTCCGCCACCGCCTTGTTGTCGGCGAACAGGCGCGGCCAGCTGAAGGTCCAGAAATAGCGCAGCGAATAGCCGCCGGCCGACGAGAACATGTATCCGGTCACCGGCATCACGAAGAGGATGGCGTAGAGCGCCCAGTGATTGAGCCGTGCTGCGATCCTGACCAGCGGCGAGAACGAGCCCGGCTCCGGCGGCGCCGTGGTCACGGCGCGCACCATCAGCCGCAGGATCGCCAGAAAGAACAGGGTGACGCCGAGCGACTTGTGCACCTCGAGCAGCTCGCGCCGCGGCGACGTCCCCGCCGGCTGCAGCCCGCAATAGAGCCCGATCAGCATGGCCGCGATGAACAGCACCGCCGTCGCCCAGTGAATCCTGCGTAACAGCGGATCGTAGCTGGCCGTCATGTCCGTCGTCACAAGGCGCCTTCGCTTGCAGCCAGCCCGTGCGGGTTCGGCCGAAAAAGGAAGGCCGTTCAATAGATGATCGCGCGACGCCTGCCTACGGGGGCGGGCGTCACCTTCGATCACGATCGCGAAGGCTGGGCTCCCTCCATCGTCATTCCGGGGCGCGCGAAGCGCGAGCCCGGAATCCATTCAACCGCAACACGGCAGCCCGATGGATTCCGGGCCTGCGCTTTCGGCACATCCCGGAATGACGAAGAGGTTACCCCGCGTCCCGAAATGACGAACGGAGGGCTCGCCACGCGCTCGCTGTCACAAACCGCGGTCGCTGTCACAATCGGAGCCGCCCGGCCCCGCGCCACACGCATTTTTTAGTCGTGATACGCTGCCTTCTATGACAGAATTGCTACAATTCAATATCAGTTCGGTTACACGCGGAGCGGTGAATGAGCATGGAGTGGCGGGCGCGGCCGGTTTCGCTGGCCTGGTCGAATCCTGTGGTCCGGTGGTGGGGCTTCCTGAGCCTCGTCAGTGCCGCCAACATCGCGATCTGGTTCGCGCTGTACCGACAGTTCCACGAGCAGTCGAACGGTAGCCTCAGCAATACGTCCGGCATCGGCCTGATGCTGCTGCTCTGCGCGGCCTATGTGTTCGGCTGCGCCTTCCGCTCGGTGCTGCCGCGCGCCGACGTGCAGCGCATCTGCCTGTTCGACACCTGGCTGTCGAGCGTCGTGGTCGGCCGTACCGTCGCGACCGTCGCCGAGGTCTGCTTCGCCGCGCAATGGGCGATCGTCCTGTATCAGCTCGGCACGATGACCGGCGCCGAGACCACCATCAACATCGCCTGGATCATCGTGCCGTTGATCGTGATTGCGGAATGCTTCTCCTGGTATGCGGTGCTGACCACCCATTATCTCTGCAACGCGATCGAGAACTCGATCTGGGCCGTGGTGTTCTTCCTGGTCGGGATCGCGCTGTGCCGGCTGCTGCCCCAGTTTCATGGGCCGGTGCGCTGGGCCTTCATCGTCGCGATCGTCGGCATCGCCGCCTTCCTCGCCTTCCTGATGACCGTCGACGTCCCGATGTATCTGAACCGCTGGCGCGCCAACCTCGCCGCCGGCGGCACGTTGCTGCATCCGCTCGAAGGCCTGCGCGACGTCAGCCGGCGCTGGGTCGTGACCCACGACATCGCCGAATGGCGCGAGGAGATCGCGTGGATGTCGCTGTATTTCAGCATGGCGGTCTGGTCGAGCCTCGCGCTCTGCGTCGGCTACTCGCTCGAGGATCAGCTGCCGCGTTACCGCACCGAGCCTGCGATCGTCGCGACGACGCCGGCGATCGAAAGCCCGATACCGGCGATCTTCAGCACGACGCCGGCGGCGCAGCACACCGCAACGATCGACGCGGCGGCGCCGTCGCGGAATTGAGCGGCGGCCGCGCCGCACGGCTTGCGGCCGTCAACGCTTCCGGAGTAAACGCTGAGGCATCCCGCCCATCCGTCAGCGCGTTCCATGCCCCGCATCACCATCATCGAAACCGGGCTCGTCAGTCCGCAATTCCGCGAGCGCCACGGCAGCTATCCGCAGATGTTCCAGCGGATGGTGGCCGCAGCCGATCCGTCGATCGCCTGCGACGTCGTCAGCGTCGCCAACGGTGAGGCACTTCCGGATCCGGCCACACTGGATGCGATTCTGATCACGGGATCGGCGGCCGGTGTCTACGACGATGTCGCCTGGATCGCGCCGCTCGAAGCCTTCGTGCGCGCCACCCATGACAAGCGCATTCCGATGGTCGGAGTCTGCTTCGGTCACCAGCTGATCGCGCAAGCGCTCGGCGGCACCGTGCGCAAATCAGAAAAGGGCTGGGGCATCGGCCGCCACGTCTATCAGCTGGCGCCGGACAACGGGCTGATCGACGGCGAGACGGTCGCGGCGGCCGCCTCGCATCAGGACCAGGTGATCACCCCGCCCGCCTCCGCACGCACCATCATGGCGTCCGCGTTCACACCGCATGCCGGGCTGCTCTATGCCAACGGCATCACGCTGTCGGTGCAGCCGCACCCGGAATTCACCGTCGATTATGCCGACGCGCTGTGCGACCTGCGCCGCGGCCTCGCGCCCGATGTCGTGGTCGAGACGGCCAAGGCATCGCTCGCCGCACCGCTCGACCACGCCACGCTTGGCGGCGTGGTCACGCGCTTCCTCACCGGCCATACGCCCGCGTAAGACAGCGCTTCAGGTCATGCTGCCCGGCATGAAGCAGCGCACGCGCGGGTGGCCGTCGATATAGTGCTTCCACACCATGGTTCGGCCGATCTTGTTCGGCTCGGTGATCAAGGCCTCGTTCGGCACCACGACCCATTCGTCGTCGATGTGCACGCGATAATGGCCGTGGTCCGACTCCCAGTCCGGATCGGCGACCACGGATCCGTCGGCGTCGGAACAGCATTGTCCGTAGCCGCTGTGCAGGCTTTCAAACCAGGGCTTCAGAGGTGAATTGGCGTAGCGGCCGTCGTCGCGCGCCAGGGTCGGCGATGTCAACCACATCGCTCCCAGCAGCAGTGCCGCACGCGTCATGGCGTGCATGGTGTCGTCTCCGCAAGTGTCGATCCAGCTGCGGACGCGCATCACCTACCGTTCGCCGGCGAGATTGCCGTCGCGGGCGAAACACGACGAAGCGGCGCCCCAGCACCTTGCATTGAAGTATGCAAGAGCGACGCCAGACTGCATTCCGGGAGACTACGGCCGACGAAAGTATGGGAGCGCGGACCCGTCGCGCGCCACGCCGGGCAGGCCGCCATCTGAGGCACGAGCGATCGCCCTCGGCACGGCTCGATCAGCGGATCGCCGCGGCGACCTCGGAGACCAGCGGCGGCGCACTTCGCAGCGCGCATTCGACGAACCGGCGCGGCAGCAGCGAGGCGTTCGAGCGCATCGCCACAAGCATGCGGCTCTCCGCATCCGGCGTGTCCAGCGCTTTCGCGACAACGTTCATGACGCCGGCCTGCTGGTAACAGGACGGCAGGATCGAAAGTCCGATCCCGGCGGCGACGAGGCTGAGCACCGTGCGCAGCTCATGCGCCTCCTGCGCGATCCGCGGCGCAAAGCCGGCGCGCCGGCACAGCATCGCCGCCTGGTCGCCGACGCCGCAACCGCTCTCCGCCATGCCGACGAATTCGTGCTCGGCGAGGTCCGCAACGCCGAGTTTGCCGGGCGCGGCGGCAAGCGGGTGATCGATCGGCAGGAACACCATCAGCCGGTCGCGCCAGACGACATGAACCTGCAGATCGGCCGCGGGCCGGAAATCCAGCGGCGGCCGCATGATCGCGACGTCGAGTTCGGCGTCGGCGAGCGCCTGCAGCTGTTTTGCCGTCGACATGTGCCTGAGTTCGATCTTCACCCGCGGATAGCTGCCGCGGAAGCTGCGGAACAGTTCGGCGAACATGTCGAGCATCGGAACCGAGTCGGTGAAGCCGACACGGACCGCGCCGGCTTCGCCGCGCGCTGCGCGGCGCACGGTCTCCGATGCGAGGTCGAGCTCGCTGACGGCACGCCGTGCATGTTCCAGCAGCAATTGGCCGGCCTGGGTGAGTTCGACCGCACGCCGTGTCCGCGACAACAGCTGGGTGCCGAGCTCCTCCTCCATCGCCTTGATCTGCGTGCTCAGCGGCGGCTGGCTGACATGCAGCCGCTTGGCGGCGCGGCTGAAGCTGAGTTCTTCGGCCACCGCGATGAAGTAGCGAAGCTGCCTGTAATCCATCGCTTATTCCGTTTCCCTATAAGTGACGGGTCAAAGCGGTATTTGACCTCCCAGGTCCGTTTCTCGATCTTGGCGCCAAAACGCGGATGCTCCAAGGGGCAACACGCGCAGCCGGTCAGCCATGCGAAATCGCCGCGAATAGCAGGCGTTCCGCCCGGTTCGGATCACAAGCGCGATAACAAGAAGCAAGGGAGGATTCCAATGGGCCAAGCGTCCGTCAGCGAGCTCGAACGGCAAACCATCCGCCGGGTCTATTGGCGGCTAATCCCGATCCTCTTCGTCATGATGTTCTTCAACTATCTCGACCGCATCAATCTCGGCTATGCCGGGCTGACGATGAACAAGGACCTTGGCCTCAGCCCCGCGATCTTCGGCTTTGCGGCCAGCATCTTCTTCCTCGGCTACATGGTGCTGGAGGTGCCGAGCAATTTGATGCTGCACTGGCTCGGGGCGCGGATCTGGCTCGCGCGCATCCTGATCACCTGGGGCCTCGTCGCCACGCTCACCGCTTTTGTCTGGAATCCGCTGAGCCTCTACGTGATGCGGTTCGGCCTCGGCGTCGCGGAAGCCGGTTTCATGCCCGGCGTGGTGCTTTATCTGACCTATTGGTTCCCCGCGCGCTATCGCGCCCGCGCGGTGGCCGGCTACATCATCGCCGGCTCGTTCTCGGCGGTCTTGGGCGGGCCGATCTCGACCAGCATCATGACCTTCCTCGACGGCGCGTCCGGCCTGCATGGCTGGCAATGGATGTTTATCGCCGAGGGCGTGCCGACCATTCTGCTCGGCCTCTTCACGCTCTATTATCTGACCGACCGCCCGGTCAAGGCGAGCTGGCTGAGCAAGGAGCAGGCCGCCTGGCTGGAAGGCGAGCTCGCCGCCGAGCGGGCCGAGATCGAACAGCGGGGGCAGCACAGGTTGATCGAATGCGTGCTCGATATCCGGGTCTGGCTGCTGGCGGCGCTGTTCGGCTGCGCGCTGGTCGGCATCTATGGCCTGCTGCTGTGGCTGCCGCAGATCATCAAGGGCATGGGCAATCTCAGCAACATCGAGGTCGGCTTCCTGTCGGCGATCCCGCCGCTGCTCGGCGTCGTGGGCACCATCGTGGTGAGCCGCAGCTCGGACAAGACAGGCGATCGCAAGTTTCATCTTGCGGCCGTCTATTTGCTCGCCGCCGTCGCGATGCTCGGCAGCGCCTATGTCGCGAGCCCGGTGCTGGCCTTCGTGTTCCTGTGCATCGTCGGCTTCAGCCTGAATGCCGGCAATCCATTGTTCTGGAGCATCAACGCCTCGCTGCTGACCGGCGCGGCCGGCGCCGCCGCGATCGCCATGGTCAACACGCTGGCGCAGTTCGGCGGCCTGATCGGCCCCTGGTGCATCGGCCTGATCAAGGACTCCACCGGAAGCTTCTCCTGGGCGCTGGTCGGCATCGCCGGCTTCCTGTTCGTCGCCTCCGCCATCGCCGCCACCATGCGCGTCAAACCGCGCGAGACCGAATTGACGGGCGCGATCCCGTCATCCGTCGCCCACTGACAACTCTGCGAAGGACGCAACCATGATCATCGACTGTCACGGCCACTACACCACCGAGCCGGCCAAGCTGCAGATCTTCCGCGACAAGCAGCTCGCCGGCCTCGCCGACAGATCGCGCCGGCCGCTCACCACCAATCTCGGCATCACCGATGACGAGATCCGCACCAGCGTCGAGGGCGCGCAGCTCCGCCTGCAGAAGGAGCGTGGCACCGACGTCACCATCTTCTCGCCGCGCGCCGCCGGCATGGCGCATCATGTCGGCAAGGAAGCGACCAGCCGGGAATGGACCACGATCTGCAACGACCTCGTGCACCGGGTCTGCACGCTGTTTCCGCAGAATTTCGTCGCCGTGTGCCAGCTTCCGCAGAGCCCGGGCGTGCAGCCCAAAAACTGCATCGAGGAGCTCGAGCGCTGCGTGACGCAGCTCGGCTTCGTCGGCTGCAACCTCAATCCCGATCCCGCCGGCGGCTATTGGTGCGACCCGCCGCTGACCGACGAATGGTGGTATCCGCTCTATGAGAAGATGGTCGAGCTCGACGTGCCGGCGATGGTCCATGTCTCTTCGTCCTGCAATCCCTGCTTCCACGGCACCGGCGCGCATTACCTCAACGGCGACACCACCGCCTTCATGCAGTTCCTGACCTCTGACCTGTTCAAGCGCTTCCCGACCTTGCGGTTCATCATTCCGCATGGCGGCGGGGCGGTGCCCTATCACTGGGGCCGCTATCGCGGCCTCGCGCAGGACATGAAGCTGCCGCCACTGTCGGAGCATCTGTTGAAGAACGTGTTCTTCGACACCTGCGTCTATCACCTCCCCGGCATCGAGCTGTTGACAGGGGTGATCCCGGTCGAGAACATCCTGTTCGCGTCGGAGATGGTCGGCGCGGTCCGCGGCATCGATCCCGAGACCGGACATCACTTCGACGACACCCGCCGCTACATCGATGCGCTGCGCCTGAGCGCGGCGGACAAGGCCAAGATATTCGAAGGCAATGCCCGCCGCGTCTATCCTCGCCTCAACGCCCATCTCGACCGCCGCGCCCATTAGGCGACCGCGCCGACAACACACCGGAGAACACCGATGGCCATAGGATTTGCCATTCACAAGGCGAAGCGGAAAGTGTCGCCTGACCTCGTCGCGCGCTACCGCACGCTTCCGGTCGCCAATATCAGCGATGTGATGTCGCGGATCGCGGGCACCAACCGGCTGCGGCCGATGCATGCCGGCGGCTGGCTCGGCGGCCCGGCGCTGACCGTGAAGACGCGGCCCGGCGACAACCTGATGGTGCACAAGGCGATCGACCTGGCCCAGCCCGGCGACGTCATCGTGGTCGACGCCGGCGGCATCCTGGTCAACGCCATCATCGGAGAGATCATGTCGACGCTGGCCGAGAAGAAGGGCGTCGCGGGCTTCGTGATCGACGGCTCGATCCGCGATGCCGGCGCGATCCGCGCCGGATCGTTCCCGGTGTTCGCCGCCGGCGTTGCCCATCGCGGCCCCTACAAGGACGGCCCGGGCGAGATCAATTGCGCTGTTGCGATCGACGGCATGATCGTCGAGCCCGGCGATCTCATCGTGGCCGACAACGACGGCGTGCTCTGCGTGCCGCATGACGAGGCCGACGCCGTCTGCAAGCTGACCGAGGCCAAGAAGGCGACCGAGGAAAAGGCCATCCAGCAGATCCTCGCCGGCACCAGCGACCGCCGCTGGGTCGATGAGGCCCTGCAGCGCCTCGGCTGCGAGTTCAAGGACTAACCTGCCGCCGCTGCCCGGGAGGTGGGATGCCTGTCTCTTGGGCACAAGTCTCCGCAAAATCGGCAAGAATCACCGCCGCGCAGCCGGTTGCGGGCCCGTCGACCGGCATCGGGAACTTTTCCCGATTGCAGATGGAAAAGAATCCCGGATCTCCGGGACACATCTTGTTTGCCAAAGCACCAGCGCTCCCGCAGTCTCGAAGCCAAGGTTCGTCGGGGATAAAAGTCGAACCGGGACAACAGGGTGGGCGTTATGGCTGGTGCGTTGTTGCGTACGGCAACACGAATTTTGTCTGGTTCGGTCATTACGCGCGGCGCTGCGGCCATGCTCACCGCCATCGGAGCCGCAGCACCGCTGACGATCGTGCAGGCCCAAACCCCCGCCCCGACCGAACTGCCGCCGGTCACCGTGATTGCCCCCTCGCCGCTTTCAGGCACACGCAGCATCAAGCCAGCCTCCCGGCCGGTGGCGCGGACCTCGCGAACCGCGCGAACACGGGCCGCGCCGGCGCAAACCGCGGCGGCGCCCGAGGGCGGCGCCGGGGTCCCAAGCCCCTCCGACCGGGATTCGAGCCTGCTCGATCGCGACAAGATCCCGTCCAACACCGAGGTGCTGACCTCGGCGGATTTCAGCCGCAACTATTCGACGAACTTTCTCGACTCGGTGAACCGCAAGCTGCCCGGCGTCACGCTGACCGATCAGACCGGCAATCCGTTCCAGCGCAATCTCGACTATCGCGGCTTCGTCGCCTCGCCGGTGCAGGGTACGCCCCAGGGCATCGCGGTCTATCAGAACGGTGTGCGCATCAACGAATCCTGGGGCGACGTGGTCAACTGGGATTTCATCCCGGAAAAGGCCATCGACCGGGTGTCGCTGGTGCCCAACAACCCCATCTTCGGCCTCAACGCGATCGGCGGTGCGCTCAGCATCCAGATGAAGAACGGCTTCACCTATCAGGGCTCCGAGGCGGAACTGTTCGGCGGCTCCTACGGGCGCGTGCAGGGCAGCGTGCAAGCCGGCGGCCAGAAGGACAATATCTCGGCCTATGCCGCGTTCGAATCCGCCTATGACCGCGGCTGGCGCGACTACGCCAATTCCTCGCACGTCAACCGCATGTATGTTGACATCGGCGGGCGCAACGACGACACCGAATTCCACGTCAACTTCACCGGCGCCAGCAATCTGCTCGGCAACGTCGCCGCAACGCCGGTCGAGATGCTCAACCAGCGCTGGTCGAGCGTCTACACCTGGCCGCAATCGACGCTGCTGCAACTCGCCTTCGTCAACGCCACGCTGAGCCACAATTTCTCGGACACATGGTCGTTCCAGGGCAACGCCTATTTCCGCGGCTTCCGGCAGTCCCATGTCGACGGTAACGGCACCGACGTTGCGCCGTGCGATGATCCCACCACTTTGTGCATCGGCGACGGCCTCCCGGTTTTCGGTCCGGCCGACGGTCCCGCGACTCCGAACACGCTGGGCAACGCTTTCCTCGGCGAGATCGATCGTAACCAGGTTGCGACCAACAGCTACGGCGGCACGGCCCAGTTAACCAACTCGGACAGGCTGTTCGGGCACGACAACCACGTCGTGATGGGCGTCAGCGTCGACCACGGCAACACCAAATTCACGGCGACCAGCGAGCTCGGAACGATCGATCCGAACAACCTGTTCGTCACCGGCACCGGGGTCTTCATCAACCAGCCCGACGCCGGCCTCAGCCCGGTCGATCTGCGCGCCACCAACACTTACACCGGCGTCTACCTCACCGATACGTTCGACGTGACGAACAGGTTCTCGGTCACGGCCGGTGGACGGTTCAACTATGCCCAGATCGACCTGCAGGACCAGACTGGCACCAATCCGCTGCTGAACAGCAGCAACCGCTTCCAGCGCTTCAACCCGGTGATCGGCGGCACCTACAAGATCACGTCGAACCTCACCGCCTATGCCGGCTATTCGGAAGCCAACCGCGCACCAACGCCGCTGGAGCTCGGCTGCTCCGATCCCAACCATCCCTGCATGATCGACAGCTTCCTGGTGGCCGACCCGCCGCTCAAGCAGGTGGTCGCGCACACCGTCGAGGCCGGCCTGCGCGGCAGCTGGGGCCGCGACGCCAGGACCGGCGTGCTGAGCTGGGGCCTGGGCGTGTTCCACACCCTGTCCGACGACGACATCATCCAGGTGACGAGCCCGCTCGGCGTCAACAATTTCGGCTTTTTCCAGAATGCCGGACAGACCCTGCGGCAGGGCATCGAGGCCAAGCTCGACTATCGCATCGATCGCTGGAACGCCTACGCCAACTACACCTACGTCGACGCCACCTATCGAAGCGCGATCACGCTGTCCTCGCCGAACAATCCGAATGCCCTGACCAACGACGCCGGCGCGCAATTTGTCAACGTCACGCCGGGTGACCACATCCCCGGCATTCCCGCGCACCGCTTCAAGGCCGGCGTCGACTACAACGTGACAGATGCGTGGAAGGTCGGCGCCGACCTCAACGTGGTGGGCAGCCAGTGGATCATCCATGACGACACCAACCAGAGCCCGAAGGTGCCGGCCTACTCGGTCGTCAATTTGCACACGTCATACCAGGTCACGAAGAACATCGAGGTGTTCGGCCTGATCAACAATGTGTTCAACCAGCACTACTACCTGCACGGCGCGTTCTATCAAACGGGCGGCTTTACCAGCGCCGGCGGTCTGCCCAACCTGATGGCGCAGCTGAGCGATCCGCGCACCTTCGTGCCCGGCATGCCGCTCGCCGCCTATGCCGGCATCAGGGCGAAGTTCTAGGGGATAGAATCTGACGGATGAGTCCGCATGAGCCCAGCTAAAGCCTGACCTCTTGCACGGGTGACGTCGGGTCAACGTTCAACGTCCAAGCTTCAGCAAACTCCCGCACTTCGGCAATCGATTTTTTCGGGTGCGAGGTCGTGGTTATGAACCGGCTGGAGTCGCTTCCGTCACCGACCACCAATTCATCAATCACGTCTTCTATCCTGGCGCAATCATCGCCAATGACGCACACCAGAACAACCTTGTCTTGAATGCCCTTTTCAACGAACGCGTGAAGCTTCGGCGAGCGCCAAGGTGGCGCATGCAGGATGATTCTCTGTGCGTATTGCACTTCCAAGACGCTACGCCACCGTCCCGCCGTCGACCGGCATCGCGATGCCGGTGACGAACGAGGCCTTGTCCGACAGCAGGAACACCGCGACCTCCGCGATCTCCTCCGGACGTGCCGCGCGGCCCATCGGGTTGCGGGTCACCGCGGCCTTGATCAATTCCTCGGGGTCGGCTTCGTTGTGGCCCGGCTGGTCGGGCCGGTTGACGAACGCCCGCAGCATCGGCGTGTCGATCGCGCCGGGACAGATCGCATTGACGCGCACGCCGTCCTTGGCGTGGCGCTTGGCGAGCGCCCGCGCGAGGCCGATCACGCCGGCCTTGGCCGCCGAATAGGTCGGACTCCACGGCGAGCCGACCAGGCCCGAGGTCGATGCGGTGAACAGGATGCTGCCCTTGCGCCGCGCCGTCATCTGCCCGAGCGCCGCATGGGTGGTGATCAGCTGCGAGCGCAAATTGAGATCGATGCTGAGGTCCCAGCCTTCCAGATCGTCGATCACAGACGGACCGGGAATGCCGAGATGATTCCAGACGCAATCGAGCGCGCCGAACTCCTTCACGGCTGCAGCGACGATGTCGCGCGCAAAGCCGTCGTCGCGCAGGTCGCCGGTCAGCGCCAGCGCGCGTCCGCCGCCCTTTTTGATCTCGTCGACCACGGCCTTCGCACCAGCCTCGTTCTGGTCGACCACCGCGACCGCCGCGCCCTCGCGCGCGAGAATGAGCGCGCCGGCGCGGCCGGCGCCCGACGCCGCGGCGGTGACGAGTGCGATCTTGCCTTGCATGTCCATGGTTCGATCCTGATTGTGCTCGCGACCTCGAGCCTTCTTGGTTCTGATTGAAGTTCTGGTTGGATCAGGACCGCAACGCCAAAGTCTTGCGCTGAAGCGCTACTTCACGCCCTCGATCTGTTCGGAAGCGCTAAAGCATGATCCGGAAAAGTGCGAAGCGGTTTTCCGAAAAGATCATGCTCAAACCAGGAGCTAAAGCGCGATGACGATTCGACCTAGTCTCATCGCGCTAGCGGCCGCCGAACAGAACCGGTGACTGGCCCGGCAGCAGCTGCGAATGGATGTCGCTGTCCATGCGCTCCGCCCCTTGCTGGGTAAAACCGGCCCCGAACGACAGGGTGACATTCGAGGTCGGGCGGAACTCCAGTCCCGCACGCGCCGTATACCCGGCGTTGACGCCGGGATTGCCGCTGAACGGCGCCAGCGGCCCGCCGGCACCGGGGGGATTGTATTTCAACGAGTCGAAGCCGGCGAAGAACGTCACCGGCGTATCACCGACGCCCTTGAAATTGTAGCCGACCTGCGCGCCCTGATATTCGAGCGAGCCGAATGCCGCCGATTGACCAAGCCTGTTCCAGCCGGCGCGGCCGCCTTCGCCGCCGATAAACCAGCCATCCGGACGGCCGTTCAGATACGAGAAGTCGCCGCCTTGCGGGGCGGTGGCGTCAAAGCCCGGAAAGTTGCCGTAAGTGTCCGCCTTCTGGCCGTCGGCCAGGCTGCCGCCGAAGCCGAACAGCGAGCCCGGCGTCCAGTAGCGCACAGGGCCGGCCTGGGCGTTGGCCTGCTGGGCGCCGAGACAGAGCACTGCGGCGATGATTGCGAGACCGGATTTGCTTGCGAAAGTGGACATCAGGTTACCGTCACGTGCGGCCAAACTATACCCGTCGGACGTCGACAATGCCAGCGCGGCGCCTGATCGGGACGTAGCTCGCCAGGCTCCCGCGAAGCCGCTGACGACCCTCGGCAAGACGAAGCGGCCAGGCTTGGTCGCGGGATCATCGACGTCGCATCGACGAACGGCCGGGACCAGGGACGCGATCGTGGAGCAGTTGTGTGCCAACGTCGCGGTGTTGCACGATCACCCGGACGGCCGGAAATTGATCGCATCAATAAGCAATGCGGATTGACAGGCCGGCTCGTTTTCGAAACTGTGCGACACCGCGTCGCAGGCGCCGTCCGTCGGACTTGTGCCTCTCGACGCGGAAATGGCGTCGTCATGAAGTGGTTTCGTTCGAACATCAGGCACGGGACTCGGCTGGCGCTGTTGGCGCTGTCGATCCAGTTCGTGCTGTCGTTCGGCCATTTCCATGCCATTGCGTCGGCACATGCGACAACATCGCTCGCGGCGCACGTCGAGAACGTCTCGCGCGACGGGCCTCGTTCGAATCCCGATTCCGATCAGGCCGCGGACCTTTGCGCCATCTGCGCCGTCGTGGCGATGGTCAACTCGGCAATACCGGCGCCGACGCTGCCGCCACTGCAGCTGCCGGATGCCGCAGCTCTGCTCGCCTGGCACATCGACAATTATGCGGCGCCGCTCGACATCGGCCGGCTGCACTATCAGCCGCGCGCGCCTCCGATCTCCTGAACTCCCTGCACGACTGAACTTCGAACGCGGCCACCATTCGGCTGTCGTTTGATCAATGGGGAATTTCGCCGTCGCGCATCGACGGCGGGCTCGACCGCGTCCTTCGGTGAGGATCCGGATCGCAGCCTCGTGAGAGCGGGAACCAACATGTCAGGAATTATCAGACGACGCGCCGCCGCCGGCGCTGCATCGCTCTTGGTCTGCGGGATCAACGGCGCCGCATTCGGGCAGACGACCGCGCCGACAACCACACTTCCGGACATCACGGTGACGGCACCGCAGCGCCACACCGCGCCGGCCGGGTCGAACAAGCCGAAGACGCGCGTTGCGACCGGAGGCGGTCGCCGCGCGCGAAGAACCGGTGCGGTATCGGCGACGCCGCAATCTCCAGAACAGACCGAGGCGCAAGCCGTCGCGGGCCAGAACACACGGCTCGACCAGGCCCGCGCCGCGCTGCTGGCGCCCACCGGCGCCAACAGCTACCAGATGAGCCGGCAAGCCCTCGAGGCGCTGCCACAGGGCACCAACACCACCCTGGACAAGGCGCTGCTGCAGGCGCCCGGGGTCTCGCAGGACTCGGCCGCAAGCGGCGAACTGCACGTGCGCAACGAGCACGCCAACCTGCAATACCGTATCAACGGGATCATGCTGCCGGACGGCGTCGGCGCCTTCGGCCAGATCATCGACACCGGGATCGTCGGCAGCATGGCGCTGATCACGGGCGCACTGCCCGCGCAGTATGGCCTGCGCACCGCCGGTGTGCTCGACATCCAGACCAAGACCGACGCCTTCAACAATTCCGGCAGCGTCAGTGTCTATGGCGGCAGCCACGGCACGTTCACGACCAGCGTCGACTATGGCGGCACGATCGGACAAACCCAGTACTACGTCTCCGGCCGCTATTTCGGCGGCGACGTCGGCATCGAGAACCCGACGCCGGCCTATAACGCCATCCACGACCGGACCGACCAGGAGAAGGGCTTTGCCTATGTCTCAACGGCCATCGATCCGACCAGCCGGCTGACCTATATCGGCGGCGTCTCCAACGGCGGCTATCAGATCCCCAACAATCCCGGCCAAACTCCCGCCTTCACCGCCTACGGCGTCTCGAACTTCGATTCCGCGCTGCTGAACGAGCGGCAACACGAATTCAACCAGTTCAACGTCGTGGCCTATCAGAAGTCGGGCGACGGGTTCGACTACCAGGTCGCCTATTTCAATCGCTACAGCCAGCTGCACTTCATGCCCGATCCGGTCGGCGATCTCGTGTTCAACGGGGTCGCGTCGGACGTGTATCGCCAGAGCTTCGTCAACGGCATCCAGGAGGATACGTCCTACAGGCTGGGCTTCGCGCATACGCTGAAGTTCGGCGTCGCGGTCAGCGCCGAGCGCTCGCTGGTCAACAACGGCTCGACCGTGCTGCCGCTCGACGATTCCGGCAAACCGATCGATGCGCCGCTTTCGGTGTTCGATTCCAGCGCCAAGACCGGATATCTGTTCTCCACCTACATCGCCGACGAATGGAAGATCACAAACCAGCTGACACTCAATGCCGGCCTGCGCTTCGACCAGATGTGGCAATATGTCGATGCCAACCAGCTGAGCCCGCGGATCAGCCTGACATGGAAGCCCTATGACGGCACGACCTTCCATGCCAGCTATGCGCGCAATTTCACCCCACCCGAGCAGGTGCTGGCTGCCCCGACCAATCTGGGACTGGTGCAAAATACGACAGCGCAGCCCGCGGTCACCACCAATGACCCCGTGCTGCCGGAGCGCTCGCATGTGTTCGACATCGGCGTCACGCAGAAAGTTGATGCGATCCCCGGCCTCGAGGTCGGCATGGACGCCTATTACAAGATCGCGACCGACCTGCTCGACGACGGCCAGTTCGGCCAGGCCTACGTCCTGACCGCCTTCAACTATGCGAAAGGCACCAACGAGGGCGTCGAACTGACGGCGCGATACGACCACGACAACCTGCATCTCTACGGCAATGTCGCCGTCGCAAGGCAGGTCGCGACCAACGTCGTCTCGAACCAGTATCTGTTCGATCCGGACGAATTGGCCTACATCGCCAACAACTACGTCAACACCGACCATGCCCAGACGCTGACGGCATCGCTGGGCGGCTGGTACCAATGGCACGACACCAAGTTCAGCGCCTCGCTGATCTACGGCTCAGGCTTGCGCGACGGCTTTGCCAATACGGGCACGGTGCCGCCCTACGCGCAGGTCAATCTCGGCGTCTCGCACGACTTCAACATTGTCGCGCCGAACAAGCCGACCACGCTGCGCTTCGACGTCGTCAATTTGTTCGACACCGTCTACCAGATCCGCGACGGCTCCGGCATCGGCGTGTTCGCGCCGCAATACGGCCCGCGCCGCGGCTTCTACGCCGGCATCACGCAGAAGTTCTGACGAGGCCAGGGTTCGCGACACCCAGAAGCGGGCGCGGCGTGAGGCGCGCGCCCGCCGTGCCGGCTTACAGTTCGGCGACCAGTTTGACCAGTTGGTCCCGCAACCAGACATGCGCGGCATCGTGATGGTAGGACGCATGCCACAGCAATGACACCGTGACGTCCTTCACCTTCACCGGCGGCGGACTAAGGCTGAGCCCGAGATCGGCGGCGAAGCGGCGCGCCAGCCGCGCGCCCATGGTGACGATCACGGGCGCTTGCGCCACCAGATGCGGCACGGTGAGAAAACGCGGCGTGGTCAGCGCAACGGACCGCTGCAGGCCGAGCTCTTCGAGCGCTTCATCGACGAAGCCGCGCACGCTGCGCCCCGGCCGCAGGCTGGTCAGCACGTGCGGAATCCGGATGTAGTCCTCAAGCGAGATTGGCGGCGTGACACCCGTCTTCTCGGCATTGAACATGCAAAGAAAACTCTCGGTGAACAGCACGCGCTGCTTGTGATGCAATTGTCCCTGCTGGATCGGCCCATAGGAGAGCGCGAGATCCACTTCGTCGGCGTCGAGGTCGTCGAGCAATCGGGACGTATCGACATTGTAGAGCCGCAAGTGAATGCCCGGCGCGATCTCGCGCATGCGCGCCAGAAGGCGCGGCACGATCAGGATTTCCATACTGTCCGACAGGCCGAGCCTGAACGTTCGCACCGCCGTGGCCGGATCGAAGGACTGGTCGCGCAGCAGCACCGCCTCGACCTGTGCGAGCGCGGTCCGCACCGGATCGAGCAAGCTCATCGCGCGCGGGGTGAGGCGCATCCCGTCGGGCGCCCGCGTGAGCAGCTCGTCATCGAACAGTTCGCGCAGGCGGGCGAGATTGTGACTCATCGCGGATTGGCCGATGCCGACGGAGCTGGCCGCCCGGGTCACGCTCCGTTCGGTGAGCAGCGCATTGAGATGAACAAGCAGATTCAGGTCGATGCGACCCAAATTGACGGTATCGATGGCCATTATCGATCCTACCTGTTTGATCGATGATCATAGCCTGACCATCTCCTCCGGCAAGGGAGCAGGCGGGCAATCGCTCGCCAGCCCAGGTTCCGACACTCAAGCCAATGGAGGTTCTCATGTCGATCCGCAGCACAGTACTCGCAGTCACCCTGGCAGCACTTGGAACCTCGCTTGGAGCCGCAGAGGCGCGCGGGCTCAGGCCGAACGAGGCCCAAAGCATCCATCTGGGCGACGTGTCCGGCGTCACCTACTACACGGTCGAGCCCGACGGATATCGCGTCGTGACCACGCTCGCGCAAGGCGAGGCCGGAACGCCGGTCCGCTTCGTGTCGGTGCTCGCACCCGGTCAGCGTGCCCTGCTCTCGACGCCGAACCAGGCAGGCGCACTGGAGATCAGCCGGAGTAGCGACAGCGTGACCGTCCGCAAGCCGGGCACGCTCTCCAACTAGTGGGCACAGCGGTCGGAGCCTTCCATCAAAGGTGCAGGAGCCACAGATGTCCACGATCCATCTTCATCGGACGACGAGGTTGACGCCGGAGCAGTACGTCGCAGGCCTCACCGACTTCGGGCCGGGCCGCTCCAAACTGTTCGGCAATAGCGCCGATGCCTATCTCAAGGTGCATCATCGCGGCTTCTCGCAGGCGGATGTAACGGAAGGCTCGAACGGCATTTGGGAACGCTTGCACTACGACTGGTCCGACCCAGACCATGTCGTCCCGACGACGACCGACTCCAATGTGTGGGGCGGCAGGTCGGGCCACTCCTACAGCTTCGCGCGGCGGTCCGATGGCACGACCGACGTTGACGTGGTCGTGGTGCGCGAGGGCAAGAATCTGAAGGGATGGATCCTCGGTCTCGTGCTCGGGTCGATCGGCAGAAGCGTCCTGCTGAAAGCATTCGAAAACTCCGTCAGGGCCATCGAGCAGCGGCACCCGCAGCAGAGCCGGATCGCTGCCTAGACGCGGAGCAATGAAAGTATTGCTCCGAGATCAATGTTTCTATTGTACCGAGCAATGTACCGGACCATATCTAGGTTCAACGAACGCATTGCACCGGGTCAACCCGGTGCAAGCCGAATGGAGACAACTGAAATGGAGATGAATTTTCTCGATACGTTCCTGGCATTCCTCGGAATGACCTTCGGACTGGTCTCGGTGATGCCCGGCCTGTTTTTCCAACCCAAGGTCGAGGTAAAGCGCGCGACAAGGGCGACCGCGTCCCGCGCCGGCAACAGCAGGCGATGACGCGGCGCGGCTTCCGGGCCGGCGTCACGCCGAAGTTCTAGCCCGGCACAAGCAGCTTCTCCTTCAAGAGTGCCGCCAGCCAATCCGCAAACACCTGCAGCCGTCGCGACAGATGCTGGCGGTACGGATAGAGCAAGGTCATCGGCATCGGCGCCGCACGGTGCTGCGGCATCAGTTCGACGAGTTCTCCGGCATCGAGATGCCACTTCACGTCGCAGGCGGGAATCTGGATCAGCCCGAGGCCGGCTACACCTCGAAGTGAGGTCACCGTTCCCTGGGTGCACGAGCCTTTCCTTGCAGGGGAAACAGATCGCCGGCGGAATTTGACCGCCGGTTTGGCCGGCGATATCGTCGCCCCGCTGGGCCGTTCGCACTGACGGTCTATTCGAGCGCACATGGAATGGTCGACCAGGCCGGCCCGTCCGGACCAGCCCTTCGGCAGTTGGGCCGACGACCTCGCAGCTGCCTTCGTGCGACTGGAGCCGCGCCGGATTGCCGAGGAGTCGTTTGCGGGCGCGATCTGCAAGGTCGACGCCGCGCCGCTGCAGATATCGCGGGTCACGGCGAGCGGGCACATCGTGCACCGGCTCGCTGCGAGCACCGATGACCTTTGCTTCGTCAACCTCCAGCTCGAAGGGCTGGGGCGCACCTCGCAGCGCGGCCACGAGCAGATCAGCGCCCCCGGCGATCTCGCACCCCGGCGCTGGTCGGAATCTTCGGCGTCGCGCTGATGCGGGCGGCCTTCGCGTTCGCACTGGATTTTGCGCGCAGCGAAAAGCGCGGCGGCGTTCACCCCATCATCGAGCATCAGGCGGTCGGATACGCGCTCGCCGATGCCAAGACCACTATCGAAGCGGCGCGCACTCTCAGCTTGCGCGCCTGCCAATGGCGGTGCAGGCCAAGATCTTCGGCTCCGAGGCCGCGGTGCGCGTGATCACCGATCTGATGCGGGTGGTCGGCATCGACAGCTACGATCACGAGACGCCATTCGGCAGCCTGCTGCAGGACTCGCTCGCGCTGCCGATCTTTGACGGCGGCAATCTCGGCATCCGGCGGCGGCAACTGCACACGATGTTCAAGAGCCGCGACTACAGCCCGCTGGCCGCAAGCGGCGCGGCGTAGCGCGAAAAACGAGTGCAATCATGAGCACGGACGGAAAGTGGCAATCGTCACCGGCGCATCGCAGGGGATCGACGTCGCGCGGTCAAGCGCAGACGCAATATCGTTTCGAGATTAACCGCCTGCATGCAGGTGGTAAATTTCAACGCGCTCTTCAAGGCTGAGCTGGCCATAACATTGTCCCATCGCCACAACACCCTAGCAGGTGTTGCACTTGTGTCGTGAACCCAAGGGATCCATAATCACAAATGCTGCCTGTTGCGCGAGACCGGAACGACGAGTCCCCCACACAACACCCGCTGCGGCGTATGGGTCCCGGCCTTCGCCGGGACGACGATTGTGTATGCGACGCTGTATCGGGCTTCAGGGTAGGCAAAGCAAAGCCTTTGCCCACCCGCGTTCATGCCCTCTCAGTCCCACATCGACCTCCGCGACATTGCGCCGCGAAGCTCGTTGCGGCGCAACAATCAAAATGAGACTGCCCGTTAAGCACCCCCGCAGCGACGACATCCGCGCCGCGCCTGCCTTCGGCTAGCTTTGCCGGCAACAACCGGACGCCCATCAGCCTTCGTCAGGCCATTTGGACGCCGGCGACAACACAGAGGGAGGAGAGCGATGTTGAAAGGCAGTTTGGGACTGATTGCGTTGAGCAGCCTGTTGCTTTCGGGCACGGCGTTCGCGCAGGAGAAGATCAAGGTCGGCGTTACCGCGACGCTCGAGGGCACCTACACGGTACTCGGCGAAGACGGCATGCGCGGCTTCCAGACCGCGCTCAACGTGCTCGGCAAGAAGATCGGCGACAAGGAGCTCGAGTTCGTCGTCGCCTCGACCGACGCGACGCCCGACTCCGCGGTGCGCGCGGTGCGCAAGCTGATCGAGCAGGACAAGGTGCAGATCCTGCTGTCGCCGTTGTCCGGCGACGAGGGCATCGCGGTGAAGAATTTTGCCAAGACCCATCCGGAACTGACCTTCGTCAACGCCGCCTCCGGCGCGCAGGAGACGACCTATGTCGATCCGGCGCCGAACTTCTTCCGCTACAACATGGACGGCGCGCAATGGCAGGTCGGCCTCGGCAAATATGCCTATGAGACCAAGGGCTATCGCAAGATCGCGACCGTCGGCGAGGATTACTCGTTCATCTACACCCAGGTGTTCGGCCTCGTGCTCGAGTTCTGCGGCGCCGGCGGCCAGGTCACCAACCGGCAATGGGTGCCGCTCGGCACCAAGGACTTCGCCTCGGTGATCGCAGCACTTCCCGACGATGTCGATGCGATCTATCTCGGCCTCGGCGGCGCCGACGCCGTCAACTTCCTCAACCAGTACCAGCAGGCCGGCGGCAAGGCTCATCTGATGGGCGGCTCGATCATGATCGACCAGACCATCCTGTCGTCGAAGGGCAGCGCCAAGAACGCGCTGATCGGCACCATCGCCGCGAGCGGCCAGGCCGATACCTGGGAGGATCCGGGCTGGCAGAAGTTCGTGAAGGCCTATCAGGACTCGTTCCCGGAGAGCAAACGCTTCCCGAGCCCGTCGCTGCTCGCCACCAACTATTACGGCTCGACCATGGCGCTGATCCTGGCGCTGCGGCAGGTCAATGGCGATCTCTCCAACAACCAGGCCAAGCTCAAGGACGCGCTGGCGAAGATCGAGATCGACGCGCCGAACGGCAAGATCAAGCTTGACGCCAACCGCCAGGCGATCGGCACCAACTTCGTCACCGAGGTGGTCGACGACGGCAAGGGTGCGCTGTTCAGCAAGGTCGTGAAGGTGATCCCGAACGTCAACCAGACGCTGGGCTACGATCCGGCGGTGTTCGCCAAGATCGGCCTGCCGAGCCGCACGGTCCCGGAGTGCAAGAAGTACTGACATATTTGTTGCAGGTGCGAGCAAGCCAGCCGTGACCAAGCCGCGCGGTTGCATGAGCAGCCCTGCTCGCCCTTGCTTTCCGCGGGCGGATGATGAACGCTTGTCGAAAAGACAAGAACATCCCGCGGGAGGGGAGGCATGAGCAGGGCGCTTGCCGTCTTCCACGGCCGGTTCGGTCGCGCGACGGTCTATCAGTTGAACCGTCCCTTCAACGTGCATGCGCACCGCGAAGGGCACCTGATCTTTCATGTCGGCGGGACGCCGGCGCAGATCGATGTCTCCGAGCAGCGCCTGCTGCTCAAGGACGACACCGTGGTTGCGGTCAACCCGTGGGAACCGCACAATTTTCTGCCGACCGACATGGACCACGGCGCGATCTTCTTCGTGCTCTATGTCAATTCAGAATGGTTCGCGCCGCAGCCCGCGAGCGCGCAGGGCCTGCGGTTCGGCCGCACCTTCTTTCCGCGTACCGAGGCGCTCGACCGGCTGATCCGCCGCACCGCAGCACTGGTGTGCGGCGCGCCGTCGCTGCGCAGCCTCGATTGCGAGCTCAGGCAGCTAATCGACTCCTGCTACGAGGAGAGCTGGCAGGCGGCGCAGGACGCGCGCGCCGCCGCCGCGGTGACCGATTTCCGGGTGCGCAAATCGATCAAGCTGATGTCGGAAAGCCCCGGCGCCGAAATCGAGCTCGATGCGATCGCGCGGGAAGCGGGCCTGTCGCGGCCGCATTTCTACCGGCTGTTCCGGACGCAAACCGGCGTCACCCCTCACCTCTACATGAACACGCTGATCATGGAGCAGGCGCTGGATGCGCTGGTGGCGACCGAGGCGCCGATCGCCGATATCGGCTTCGATCTCGGCTTCTCCTCGCAGAGCGGCTTCACCCGCTTCTTCGCCGCCAATGTCGGCATGGCCCCGACCGACTATCGCCGCGCCGCCAAGGTGTTGCGGCCGTGATGAAGTTCCGCACAACGATGGAGCAGCGATAAAAGATACTGTCGATCAAATCCGCCGCTTTCGCCCTCGGTAGGATGTTGAACACGCGACCCGGCAGACGGTCGCGACGTCAGAGGGAACGCGACGGAGATGGCCAGGTTCATCGAACGCCATCCGGCTTGGGCGCTGATCGTGATCATCGCGGTCGCGGTGCTGCTGTGGCTGGTGTTCGCGATCTGGCCGCCGGGACTGGAAGCCGCGATCGGCCGCAAGCGCGTGTTTCTCAACGCCGTGCTGAACGGCATCACGCTCGGCGGGCTGTATTTCCTGGTGGCCAGCGGCTTCACGCTGATCTTCGGCCTGATGCGCAACGTCAACCTCGCGCACGGCTCGCTCTATCTGTTCGGCGGCTATATCGGCTATGCGATCAGCACATGGACCGGGTCGTGGATCCTCTCCTTCATCGTCGCCTTCATCGCGGTGGCGCTGGTCGGCGTGATCCTGCAGCTCGCCGTGTTCCGCCGCATGGAGGGACAGGACCTGCGGCAGACCATGGTGACGATCGGGCTCTCGATCGTGTTCGCCGATCTGATGCTCTGGGTGTTCGGCGGCGACTTCTACCAGGTCCAGACCCCGAGTTGGCTGATCGGCCCGGTGCAGCTGCCGCTACTGACCGCGATCAAATCATCCGGCGAGCCGGTCTATCTGCAATATCCGCTGGTCCGGCTCGTGATCTTCGCGGCCTCCGTCGTGATCGGCATCGCGATGTGGCTGGCGCTCAACCGCACGCGGATCGGCATGATCGTGCGCGCCGGGGTGGACGACCGTGACATCCTCGCCGCGACCGGGGTACGGATCCAGCTGGTGTTCGTGCTGGTGTTCGCGCTGGGCGCAGGGCTCGCCGGCATCGCCGGCGTGGTCGGCGGCACCTTCCAGTCGCTGTCGCCGGGCGAGGATACCCGCTTCCTGCTCGCCTCGCTGGTGGTCGTGATCGTCGGCGGCATGGGCTCGATCCCGGGGGCTGCGCTCGGCGCCGTCATCATCGGCCTCGCCGAGCAACTCGGCTCGGTCTACATCCCGACCTATGCCATCGTCGTCACCTTCCTGATCATGGTCGTGGTGCTGGCGCTGCGGCCGCAGGGCCTGCTCGCGAGGCGATGAGATGTCGTTGCTGCAGAGCACCCAGTTCCGCCCCGATCCGTCCGCCAACGCGACGCGCCGCGCCTTGATCCGCACCTGGCCGGAATTCCAGAACCCGGCGGCCTGGCTGGTCGCGCTGATCCTCGTGATCATGCCGCTGATCGCCAACGGCTTCTTCCTGATCGAGATCTTCGCCACCACGCTGATCCTCGGCATCATCGCGCTGAGCCTGATGTTCCTCGCCGGCTATGGCGGCATGGTCAGCCTGATGCAGCTCACCATCGCGGGCTTCGCCGGCTACATGGTCGCGGTGTTCGGCATGAGCGGCAACGCCAATATCAGCCTCGGCTGGCCGTGGTGGCTCGCAACCCCGATGGCGCTGGCTCTGGCGACGCTGTTCGGCACACTCGGCGGCGCGCTCGCGGTGCGCACCGAGGGCATCTACACCATCATGATCACGCTGGCGATCGGCGCGGCGTTCTACTACTTCACCAACCAGAACTGGGCGATCTTCAACGGCCACACCGGCATCAACACCGTCGCGACCCCGCATTTCTGGGGCGTCGACTGGCGCGCCGACATCGCCTTCTATTATGTGACGCTCGGCGTCGCCGCGATCTGCTACTTCGCCGTCCAGTATGTCTCGCGCGCGCCGTTCGGCCTCGCGCTGCAAGGCGTCCGCGACAACCCCCGCCGCATGGCCGCACTCGGCTTCAATCCGAACGCGCATCGCATCGCGGCCTACGCCTTCGCCGCCTTCATCGCGGCGCTCGGCGGCGTGCTGCAGGTCTGGAACTACCGGCAGATCTCGCCAGGCTCGGTCAGCGTCGGCGCCTGTATCGACGTCCTGATCATCGCCGTGGTCGGCGGCATCACCCGGCCGATCGGCCCGTTCATCGGCGCGCTGATCTTCGTCCTGCTGCGCACCTTCGCGCTCGACGTGTTGATCAAGTTCGGGCTCGACGGCAACCGCTTCCGGCTGCTGATCGGACTCGGCTTCCTCGCCATCGTGTTCTGGTCGTCGGACGGCGTGATCGGCCTCTGGGAGCGCTGGCGGCGCCGCAGCGCATCCTCGACGCAACGTTCAGGCGGAGGCCGCCATGGATAGCGTCGCGCAGCGACTGTCCGTGGTCGGCGCCGGCGCAGCGCTGGAGCTGCGCGGCGTGACCCGGCTGTTCGGTGCGCTGGCGGCGCTGACCGACGTCACCATCACCGTGCGGCCCGGCGAACGGCGCGCGGTGCTCGGCTCGAACGGCGCCGGCAAGACCACGCTGTTCAACTGCATCACCGGCGACTTCCCGCCCTCCTCCGGCACGATCCGCTTCTTCGGCGAGGACATCACCCAGTTCCCGCCCTATGAGCGAATCCGCAGGGGCTTGCGCCGCACCTACCAGATCTCGGCGCTGTTCCCCGGCCTCACCGTGCAGGACAACGTCTATCTCGCCTGCCGCGGCGTCTCCCGCGGCCGGTTCTCGTTGCTGCGCCCGGGGCAGAACGATGCGCTGATGCACGCGACCGAAACGCTGGTGCAGGCCGTGCATCTTGCCGGCGTCAAGGACCAGCGCGTCGCCGAACTGGCGCATGGCCAGCAGCGGCAGCTCGAGATCGCACTCGCACTGGCCGGCGCGCCGCGCTTCATCCTGTTCGACGAGCCGGCGGCGGGACTGTCGCCGACCGAGCGGCGCGAGCTGATCGAGATCCTGACCTCGCTACCTGCGCATATCGGCTACATCATCATCGAGCACGACATGGACGTTGCGCTGCGCGTTGTCGAGAGCGTGACGATGATGCACAACGGCCGCATCTTCAAGGAGGGCCTGCCGCGCGAGATCGAATCCGATCCCGAGGTGCAGGAGCTCTATCTCGGAGGCGGCCATGAATGACCGCCGCCCCGTTCCCACACTCGAGGTGAAGGGCCTCGACGTCTATTACGGCCATTCACATGCGCTGCAGGGCGTCGATCTCACGCTCGATACCGGCGTGTTCTCGGTGGTCGGCCGCAACGGCATGGGCAAGACCACGCTGTGCAAGGCCATCATGGGCCTGGTGCGCGCCAGCAGTGGCTCGATCCGGATTCGCGGCGAAGAGGCCACGCGGCTGAACCCGGCACGGATCGCTAGGCTCGGCGTGGGCTATGTGCCGCAGGGCCGGCGGCTGTGGCGCTCGCTGACGGTCGACGAACACCTCGCGCTCGCCGGCGGCCTGCGCCGTGGCGCGTGGACCATCGAGCGCATCTACGACACCTTTCCGCGCCTTGCCGAGCGCAAGAACAACGGCGGCAACCAGCTCTCCGGCGGCGAACAGCAGATGCTCGCGATCTCGCGCGCATTACTGACCAATCCGCAGCTCCTGATCATGGACGAGCCGACCGAGGGCCTTGCGCCTGTCATCGTCGCCCAAGTCGAGGAGATGCTGCTCCGCCTCGGCGACGAAGGCGACATGTCCGTCCTGGTCATCGAGCAGAACATCGGCGTGGCGACAGCGGTGTCGCGCAACGTCGCCATCATGGTCAATGGCCGGATCAATCGCATCGTCGACTCCGCGCGGCTCGCCACCGACCGCGAGCTGCAGCAGCGGCTGCTTGGCGTCGGCACCCACGGCGCTGAGGAGATCGATGCCGAGGCGGCGCCGGCAAGAGCTGAGGCGGCCGGCACACCACAGCCGGAGCGCAAGGGTCCGGTTCGCATCTACGTCTCCAATCCCGTGCTGCCGACGCGCTGGTCGCAGCCGGTGCCGATCGCTCGTATCGAGGCCGCTGCACGGACGCAGTCCATCGCCGTCACGCGTCTCGAGGAAGCAACCCGCTCACGGCGCGAGCCGCCGACGTCGAGGACATCGGGGCCGCCCGTCGTGCTGGTTGTCGGCACGCTCGACACCAAGGGCGCCGAGTTGCGCTTCATCCGCGATGTCGTCGCGGCCGGCGGCCTGCGCACCCGGCTGGTCGACGTCTCGACCAGCGGCAAGGCGGCGAGCTGCGACGTCACCGCGCAGGAGATTGCCCTCAACCACGGCCGCGGCGGCTCAGGCGTGTTCGGCACCGATCGCGGCGCCTCGGTGACGGCGATGGCGGACGCGTTCGAGCGGTGGCTGCGCCGCCAGGGCAATGTCGCCGGCATTATCTCCGCAGGCGGCTCGGGCGGCGCGTCGCTGGTCGCACCGGGCATGCGCGCGCTTCCGGTCGGCGTGCCGAAGCTGATCATCTCCTCGGTCGCCTCCGGCGACGTCGGTCCCTATGTCGGGCCCGCCGACATCACCATGATGTATTCGGTGACCGACGTGCAGGGCCTCAATTCGATCTCGCGCACGGTGCTCGGCAACGGCGCCCATGCCATGGTCGGCATGGTCAAGGCGCGGCTCGAGGGACAGACCGGAAAGCAGCGCGATACGGGCGCTCATCTTCCGGCCATCGGCATCACCATGTTCGGCGTCACCACGCCGGCGGTGCAGAAGATCGCAGCTGACCTCCGCGAGGATTTCGAGTGCCTCGTGTTCCACGCCACCGGCGTCGGCGGCCGCTCGATGGAGAAGCTGGTCGAGTCCGGCCAGCTCGCCGGCGTCATCGATCTCACCACGACCGAGGTCTGCGACCTTCTGATGGGCGGCGTATTCCCGGCGACCGACGACCGGTTCGGCGCCATCATCCGTAGCCGCGTGCCCTATGTCGGCTCGGTCGGCGCGCTGGATATGGTGAACTTCGGCGCGCCCGACACGATCCCGGAGCGCTACCGGCAGCGCAAATTCCACGTCCACAATCCGCAGGTCACCTTGATGCGGACCACGCCGGAAGAGAACGAGCGCATGGGCCGCTGGATCGCCGAACGCCTCAACCAGATGGACGGGCCGGTGCGTTTCTTTTTGGCCGAAGGCGGCGTCTCCGCGCTCGATGCGCCCGGCCAGCCGTTCTGGGACCCCGATGCCGACGCGGCGCTGTTCCGCGCGCTGGAGCGCACCGTGCGCCAGACCGGCAACCGGCAGATCATCCGCATCAAGCGCAACATCAACGATCCCGAGTTCACCGCCGCCATCGTCAGCGCGTTCCGTCCGCTGCTCGGACGCGCCGGTGGCCTGCGGAGAGTGGCGAGGTGACCCATGCCCAGGTTTGAACGCGCGGCGCTCTTGAAGAGTTTTCACGCCATGATCGCACGCGGCGAGCCGATCGTCGGCGGCGGCGCCGGCACTGGCCTGTCGGCAAAATGCGAGGAGGCCGGCGGCGTCGACCTGATCGTGATCTACAATTCCGGCCGCTACCGCATGGCCGGCCGCGGCTCGCTCGCCGGACTGATGCCTTATGGCGATGCCAACGCCATCGTCGTCGAGATGGCCGGCGAGGTGCTGCCGGTCGTGACCAGGACGCCGGTGCTCGCCGGCGTCAACGGCACCGATCCGTTCCGCGACATGGACGTGTTCCTCGACCAGCTCAAGGCGATCGGCTTCGCCGGCGTGCAGAATTTCCCGACCGTCGGCCTGATCGACGGCACTTTCCGCGCCAATCTCGAAGAGACCGGAATGTCCTATGCGCTCGAGATCGACATGATCGCGAAGGCGCATGACAAGAACATGCTCACCACGCCCTATGTGTTCAGCGAGCAGGAAGCGACCGCGATGGCGATCGCGGGCGCCGACATCATCGTCTGCCATATGGGCCTCACCACGGGCGGCACGATCGGCGCGCAGACCGCGCTGAAGCTCGCCGACTGCCCTGCCCGGATCGAGACCTGGGCCGAGGCCGCACTCAGCGTCAATTCGAACATCATCGTGCTCGCGCATGGCGGCCCGATCGCCGATCCCGCGGATGCCGATTTCATCATGAAGCAGACCCGCAACTGCCACGGCTTCTACGGCGCTTCCTCGATGGAGCGCTTGCCGGTTGAGCGGGCTTTGACGGATCAGGTTCGCAAGTTCAAGGCGATCGGCGCGCGCTAGAGCCGCCGTGACCAAGGGAGGAAGAGATGTCAGGGATGCTGGTCGGTGAATTGATCCTCTGGCTCATCGTCGCAATCGTCGCGATCGTCATCATCGTCTATGTGGTGAACTGGCTCTACCACCGCTCGTCGAAGGAAACCTCCTTCGTCCGGACCGGTTTCCTCGGCGAACGCGTGGTGATCAATGGCGGCGCCTTCGTGCTGCCGTTCATCCACGACTACACGCCGGTCAACATGAACGTGCTGCCGATGGGGATCGTGCGCTCCCGGCAGGATGCCGTCATCACCCGCGACCGCATGCGCGTCGACATCGAGGCCGATTTCTACGTCCGGGTGCAGGCGACCCGCGAGGCCGTCTCGATCGCCGCCGCCACGCTTGGCCGCCGCACCATGGAACCGGAGCAGCTGCACACCTTGCTCTCTGGCAAGTTCATCTCCGCGATCCGCTCGGTTGCTTCCGAGATGACTATGGAGCAGATGCACGAGCAGCGCGGCGAATATGTCGCTCGCGTCAAGGCCAACGCCGCCGAAGCGCTGGCGCAGAACGGCCTCGAGCTCGAGTCGGTCGCGATCACCGATCTCGACCAGACCGACCTCGAATATTTCAACCCCTCGAACCGCTTCGACGCCGAAGGCCTGACCCGCCTGATGGAGGACATCGAGGCCAAGCGCAAGCTGCGTAACGACATCGAGCAGGATTCGATGATCAAGATCCGCTCCCGCAACCTGGAGGCCGAGCGGCAGGCGCTCGACATCGAGCGCGAGAGCGAGACCGCCCGCCTCGAGCAGGAACGCGACATCGAGATGCGTCGCGCCCTGCAACGCACCGAAGTCGCACGCGAGCGCGCGCTGCGCGAGACCGAGGCCGAGCAGGCCCAGATCACCGCGCGCGAAGCCATCGAGAAGGCGCGCATCGCCAACGAGCAGGCGATCACCGAGGCACGGATCGCCTCCGAACGCGAGACGCGGCACCGGGAGATCGAACGGACCCGCGCGGTGGAAGAACGGGAGTTGCTGGCGCGTGAGGAGATCGAGAAGGCGAGGATCGCCAACCAGCGCTCGGTCGACACCACGCGCATCGCCTCCGAGCGCGAGGTCCGTCAGCGCGAGATCGAGCGAATGCGCACGGTGGAGGAAGCCGAAATCGCGGCCCGCGAGTCGATCGAAAAGGCCCGCATCCAGCAGGATCGCGTCGTCACCGATGCCCGCATCGCCAACGAAGAAGAAACCCGCCGCCGTGAGATCGAGCGCACCCGTGCCGTCGAGGAGGCCGAGATCGCGGCCCGCGAGGCCACCGAGAAGGCGCGCATCGCGCAGACCATGACGGTCAATGTCGAGCGCATCTCCTCGGACGAGCGCACCCGCGCGCTGGAGATCCAGCAGGTTCGTACCATCCAGGAAGCCGAGATCGAGGCGCAGAAGGCGGTCGAGGCCGCCCGGATCATCAGAGAGAAGACGCTGGCCGCCGAGCGCATTGCCGCCGATCACACCACGCGCAAGCTCGAGATCGAGCGCAACCAGGCGATCGAGATCGCCGGGATCACCGCGCGCGACGCCACCGAGGCGTCGCGGATCGCGCAGGAGGAACATGTCCGGGCGCTCGAGATCGCACGGACCCGTGCGATCGAGGAAGCCGACATCGCCTCGCGCGAATCGATCGAGGCGGCACGCATTTCGCAGGAGAAGTCGGTCGCGGCACAGCGCATCCGTGCCGAGCGCGAGACCCGCGCGCTCGAGATCGAGCGCACGGGGGCCATCGAGGCCGCCGAGCTGAAGCGCCGCGACGCGGTCGAGCGCCAGCGCATCGATGTCGAGCTGGCGCTGGAGAGCGAGCGGATCAGCTCCTCCAGGACCCGCGAGGTGCTCAACATCGACCAGAAACGGGCGATCGAGCTCGCCGACGAGGAGCGCGTGATCGCGCTCGCCGCCAAGCGCTCGGAGCGGATCGATGCCGACCGGCAGGTGAAGCAGGCCGAGATCACGGCCCGCAAGGAGGTCGAGACCACCGATGTGACCCGCGAGCAGGCGCTGGAAGCGGCGCGGATCGAACGGCGCCGCTCGATCGAGCAGCTCGAGGTCGCCCGCAATCAATCGCTGCAGGAGGCCGAGATCGCGGCGCGTGAAGAAGTCGAACGCGCCCGCATCGCCTCCGACCGCGGCCTCGACGAGGCCCGGATCGGCCGCGAGCGCGAGCTGCGCAAGCTCGAGGTGAACAGGGAGAAGGACGTCGAGACCGCCTTGATGGAGAAGGCCATCGCGCTGCACCAGAAGTCGCTGGAGGAATCCGCGGCGCGCGCTGCCGCCGAGGACGCCAGGGTCCATGCCACCGAGGCGGCCGAGCGCGTCGTTACCGCGCGCGAGAGCGAGATCGCCAAGCGGCGCAAGACCGTCGAGGTGCTGCTCGCCGAGAAGCAGGCCGAGGAAACCAGGATCGCGGCCGGGGCCGAACGGGTCCGTGCTACCGTCGAGGCCGAGGCGCAGCGCCTGCTCAACGAGGCCGAGAACGTGCTGACCGACCAGGCGCGCTACTCGCTGTTCCGCCGCAAGCTGCTCGACCGGATCGAGGGCATCGTGCGCGAGAGCGTCAAGCCGATGGAGAAGATCGAGGGCATCCGCATCCTCCAGGTCGACGGGCTCAACGGCAATGGCAACGGCGGCGGTTCCGGCCGCAGTGCCACCGACGAGGTGATCGACTCGGCGCTGCGCTACCGCGTGCAGGCGCCGCTGATCGACTCGATCCTGTCGGATATCGGCGTCGAGGGCGGCAGCCTCGCCAAGATGCCCGGCCTGATCCGCGAGGCCCGCGACATGCAGGGCATCAAGGAGAGCGCACGCAAGAGCGGCGCCGACGCCAAGCCGGCAGCGCCCGAAGGCGGCGGCGAGCCGCGCCCCGAACGCACGCCGCGCAAGAAGGACTGAGCTCGCAACATGGCACGGGTTTACGTCTCCACTGTCGTCAACGCCCGCAACGACCGGGTCTGGGCGCGCGTCCGTGATTTCAACGGGCTGCCGAACTGGCACCCAGCGATCGCCGAAAGCCGGATCGAGGGCGGCGAGCCCTCCGACAAGATCGGCTGCATCAGAGATTTCCGGTTGCGCAATGGCGATCGCATCCGCGAGAAGCTGCTCGGGCTGTCCGACTACGACATGTTCTGCACCTACTCCATCCTGGAATCGCCGATGGGCGTCGAGAACTACGTCGCGACGCTGCGGCTCACGCCGGTCACCGACGGGGACCAGACGTTCATGGAGTGGACCGCCGAGTTCGACTGCGCGCCGGAGCGTGAGGCGGAGCTCGTCAACAATATCGGCGGCGGTGTGTTTCAAGGCGGGTTCGACGCACTGAAGCGGGCGTTCGGGGGATAGACCGTGCCGCACATCGTCAAGAGCACGATCCTGGATGCGCCGACCGATGCGGTCTGGGCCGTGCTGCGCGATTTCAACGGCCATGACCGCTGGCACCCGGCGGTCGCGACCAGCGGCATAGAGCGCGCGCAGCCGTCCGACAAGATCGGCTGTGTCAGGCGCTTCAAGCTAAAGGACGGATCCGAACTGCGTGAGCAGCTGCTGGCGCTGTCCGACCTGGAGCAAAGCTTCAGCTACTGCCTGCTCGACACGCCGGTTCCGATGTTCAACTACGTGGCGCATGTCCGCCTGCTGCCGGTCACCGATGGTAACCGCACCTTCTGGCACTGGGAATCGCGCTTCACGACGCGGATCGAGGACAGGGACCGCATCACGCACATGGTTTCGGAAGACATCTACCAGGGCGGCTTCGACGCCATCCGCCGGCATCTGAAGGAGGCCGCGTAAGCGGGGAAGGACATCATGCCAGTCACGGTGAAGACCTTCACCAGCACCCATGACGCAGCAGCCGCGCTGTCGTCGGATCGCAGCGCCCGCTATCTCGGCGGCGGCACGCTGGTGATGCGGGCACTGAACGAGGGCGACATCTCGATCTCGACCGTCGTGCGCGCCAGCGACCAGACGATGACGCGGATCGACGTGTCCGGCTCACGTATCACGCTCGGCGCCGGCGTCACCTTCGCGCGCATCCTGGCCGAACGCGATCTCGGCTTCCTGCACGCCCCCGCCCGCTCGATCGGCGGACCGGCGGTGCGCAACATGGGCACGGTCGGCGGCAATCTGTTCGCGCCGGTGCCATATGGCGACTTCACGGTCGCGATGCTTGCGCTCGATGCCGTCGTGTCGGTGCAGGGGGGCCTTGGCGGCCGCGAGATCGGAATCGAGGAATTTTTGCAATCGCGCGACCGGCAGGCCGGCGTGCTGGTGCTCGCGATCTCCTTTGCCAAGCCCGGCAGCACCGAGGCCTTCCGCTACCGCAAGATCGCGCGGATCAAGCCCAAGGGCGGCGCGGTGATCACGCTCGCGGCGCATCTGCCGGTCAACGGCAGCCGCATCGTCGGCGCCCGCGTCGCGCTCGGCTCGATGGCGCCGACCCCGATCCGCGCCCGCGCCGCCGAGCGCGCGCTGGAGGGACGCTCGCTCGACGCCTCCACGATCAGCGCGGCGGCGGCAGCAGCCGTCGAAGGAACTTCGCCCGGCGACAATGCGCTCGCCAGCGCCTGGTATCGCCGCGAGATCGTCGGCGTGCATCTCAGGCGCCTGTTGTCCGGTCAGGAATAGATCGTCATGGCCAAGACCCCTCTCCAATTTCAGCACAACGGCCGTGACGTCGCGATCTTCGTCGACGGCGGCACCAATCTCCTGGTCGCGCTGCGTGAGCTGATCGGCGACATGACGCCGAAATTCGGTTGCGGCCAGGGCGGCTGCGGCACCTGCAGCGTGCTGATTGATGGCGAACTGCACCTCTCGTGCCTGACGCTGGCCGAGACGGTCGCCGGCCGCTCCGTCGAGACGCTCGACGGCATCAAGGACGGTCCCACCCTGCATCCGCTGCAACGTGCCTTCGCCGACAATTTCGCCGCGCAGTGCGGCTACTGCACGCCGGGCATGCTGATGGCCGCGAAAGCGCTGCTCGACCGCAATCCGCAGCCGAGCCGCGCCGAAGTGGTCGAGGCGATCTCCGGCAATATCTGCCGCTGCACCGGCTACGAGCCGATCATCAACGCCGTGCTATCAGCCGCTTCCGGCGGCCGGGCCCGCGCGTAAGGGAACAGTGCCATGCTGGAATTGCGCAAGGACATCTTCGCCGACGAGCGCGACGATAATCTGAAAGAAATCGGCAAGGGCACGCAGCGCCAGGACATGCTGGGCCATGTCACCGGCACCTCGCCCTATTTCGACGATCACAAGCTGCAAGGCATGCTGCACCTGAAGGTGGTCCGCAGCGCCCATTCCCATGCGCGGCTGCGCCGCATCGACACTTCGGAGGCCGAGCGGTCGCAGGGGGTGCGACGCGTGATCCGCGCCTCCGACGTGCCGCGCAATTTGAACACGCTGCTCAGCCTGATCAATTTCGGCAAGGACGACGAGCCGTCGCTCGCGGTCGACAAGGTGCGCTACAAGGGCGAACCGATCGTCGCCATCGTCGCCGACAGCCCGCGCGAAGCTTTTGAGGCGATCGCCAAGGTGAAGATCGACTATGAGCCGCTGCCCGCGGTGTTCGACGTCGAGGAGGCGCTGAAGCCCGGCGCGCCCGTCGTCAACGAAGTGTATCCCAAGAACACCTTCACCTATCACGAGACCTATGATCGCCAGCAGCTGCGCTTCGGCGACGCTGATCGCGCACTGGCCACGGCCGACCATGTGCTGGAGCAGCGCTACCAGATGTCGCCGATCGAGCATGCACCGACCGAGACCAACGGCTCGATCGCAGCACCCGACACCAACGGCCGCTACATCGTATATACCTCGACGCAGGCGCTGTTCTTCTCGGTCGACACCTGCGCCAAGATCCTCGACGTTCCCTCCAACACCTTCCACTTCATCGGCGGCACGGTCGGCGGCGGGTTCGGCGGCAAGGTCGATACGCTGACCGAGCCGCTGTGCATTCTCGGCGCGATGCTTACGGGGCGCCCGGTGCGCTACGTGTTCGGGCGCGAGGAGGAGATGCAATACGGCCCGCCGCGCGGCGCTGAGCGCATCTACATCAGGGATGGCGTGATGCGCGACGGCCGCGTGGTCGCCCGCAAGGTGCGCGCCTATTTCGACAGCGGCGCCTATACGCGGCTGTCGAGCTATGCGGCGGTGAAATGCGCCGCGCATCTGCCTGGCCCGTACACGATCCCGAACGTCCATGGCGACGTCTACTGCGTCTTCACCAACCGCACGCCCGCCACCGCGATGCGCGGCTTTGGCGTCACGGCGATGGATTTCGCGATCGAATGCCAGATGGACAAGCTCGCCCATCTGGTCGGCATGGATCCGATGGAGTTCCGGATTCTCAATGCGTATCGCGACGGCGACATGAAGGCGCACCGCCGCGAGGCCAAGAACACCGCGCTGATCGAATGCGTGCAGGTCGCAGCCGAGAAGGCCAAATGGCCGATCGGCGAGGACTTCAAGCGGATGTCATCCCGCAAGGATGGTGGCGGGATCCGTGCCGCCGTGACGCTGACGCCGCGGGAGTCGCATGCAACGCCCCCCGCACCGTCGCAGCAGCGCACGACGTATGACCGCACGCCGGCCGCAACCCGCGAGTCGCCACCACCGCCGCCTCCCTCCTCGCCGCCGCCGTCACCGCGGCCGGCCGCGCCGTCGCATGGCGCCACCCGCTTCTCTTCCGTCTTCGGCACCAGGAGACGCTGACCATGACCCGGCATCGCGGACGCGGCATCGCGTCGGTCAACTATCCCATCGGCATGAATCTCGGCGGCGATCCGAGCCAGGCGCTGGTGCATTCCAACCCGAGCGGCAAGTTCACCGTGGCGCTGTCCTCGATCGATCTCGGCCAGGGCATGAAGTCGGTGACGCGGCAAATCTGCGCCGAGACGCTCGGCGTGCCGGTCGAGGATGTCTATGTCGACACCGCGGATTCCGACACCGGCCCGCACTGCATGGGCTCGTTCGCCTCGCGCGGCACGCACCGCGTCGGCAACGCCGTGATGGCGGCGGCGCGGGAGGCCCGTGGCGTGATGATGGAAGCGGCCGCCGAGGAACTCGAGGTCAACGCCGCCGATCTCGAGACCGACGGCCGCGGCAACATCCATGTCAAGGGCGCGCCGCATCGTTCGATCTCGACCAAGGACGTCGCGATTGCCGCGCAGTTCAAGCAGGGCAAGACGATCTCCGGCCGCGGCATCTTCCTGGTGCCGCTGTCCGACGTCGACCCGGAAACCGGCGAGATGTCGCCGGCGACATGTTATGCGCATGCCTGTCTCGTCGCCGAGGTCGAGGTCGACGACGAGACCGGCGAGGTCGATATGATCCGGATGGACTCGGCCTATGAGCTCGGCCGCGCGCTCAATCCGCGGCTGGTCGAGCAGCAGCTGGTCGGCGGCGCCTGGATGGGCGTCAGCCACGCGCTCTACGAGACGCCGGAGCCGTATTATCCGGAGCCGGTGCATGGCCCACGCGACTTCGTCGAATATCTGATGCCGGGACCGGGTGACATCTGCCCGCACGACATCGCGGTGCTGGAGCGCCCCGCGCCCGACGGCCCGTTCGGCGCCAAAGGACCGGGCGAGATGTG
Source organism: Bradyrhizobium sp. 41S5 (assembly GCF_011516665.3). Taxonomy (NCBI): domain Bacteria; kingdom Pseudomonadati; phylum Pseudomonadota; class Alphaproteobacteria; order Hyphomicrobiales; family Nitrobacteraceae; genus Bradyrhizobium; species Bradyrhizobium sp. 41S5. The sequence goes on from NZ_CP083721.1 coordinate 6,728,850, forward strand.
CGCCAATCCGGTGTTGCCCGCCGTTGCGAACGCGATCTTCAATGCCGTCGGCGTCCGGATCGACGATCTGCCGATCACGCCGGAGAAGGTGTTGCGCGCGATCCGGGCACAGGGCGGCGCGCGGCCGCAGCCGCGGCGCTGAGGTCCTTCCATGCCGGTCCGCAGCAACATCGTCGGCATCGACAGCCCAGAGGCGCTGGAGAAGGCGCTGCGCGCGGCCTATTACCTCGCCGACGACGGCATCGCGACGGCCGCCTATCTCTCGCTTGCGCTCGGCAAGCCGCTGCTGCTCGAGGGCGCGCCGGGTGTCGGCAAGACCGAGGCAGCGAAAGCGATCGCCGCGGTGCTCGGCCGCCGGCTGATCCGACTGCAATGCTATGAGGGCATCGACGCCGCCGCCGCGCTCTACGAGTGGAATTATCCGCGCCAGATGCTTGCGATCCGGCAGGCCGGCGAAGAGAGCATCGACATCTACGGCGAGTCGTTTCTGATCGAGCGCCCGATGCTGGCGGCGCTGCGCGCGCCCGATGCGACCGTGCTGCTGATCGACGAAATCGACCGCGCCGACCAGGAGTTCGAGGCCTTCCTGCTCGAATTCCTGTCCGACTTCCAGATCTCGATCCCCGAGCGCGGCACCGTGCGCGCCGCCGAACATCCCGTCGTGGTGCTGACCTCGAACCGGACCCGCGACCTGCACGAGGCGCTGCGGCGGCGCTGCGTCTATCACTGGATCGATTATCCGAATGCCGAGCGCGAGGCGCGGATCGTGATGATGCGCGCCTCCAGCGTCGCCGAGGCCACCGCCCGCGCCGTGGTCGCCGCCGTCGGCCGGCTGCGCCGCGAACCGTTGAGCAAGGCGCCCGGGGTTGCCGAGGCGGTCGACTGGGCCGAGGCCGCGACCTTGCTGCACAAGAGCGGCGCGCGCTGGCCGGACGCCTTCAAGCGCTCGATCGGCGTTGCGCTGAAGGACGAAGAGGACCTGCATTTCATCTCGCCCCGGCTTGATGCGATCATCGCGGAGGCAGCCGCGTGAGCGACGACCTCAAGCTGCCGCGCGCCGCGCTGATCTTCGTCACCTTTGTCGCGCTGCTGCGCGCCAACGGCTTCTCGGTCGCACCGGAACAGACGACGAGTTTTCTCGCGGCGATCGAACTACTCGGTCCCCGGAGTCTCGAGCACATCCGCCGGGCCGGGCTCGCCACGCTGGCGCCGCCGCCGGAGCGGCGCGCGACGTTTGACCGTCTGTTCGACATCCATTTCCGCGGCGCCGATGCCATCGAGCTGGCCGAGGGCGAGGACGAGGAGACTGTCCGCCTGCAGGAGGAGAGCCGTGGCGAGGACGAGCCGCCGCTTGCCGATGAAGCCAACGAATCCGGCCTCGCCGCGGCGCGCGCCGAGGCGCTGGTCGAGCGCCGTTTTGCGCAGACAGCAACCGGCGATCCGCTGCGCCGGCTGGCGCGCGAGGCGGCACAGCGGCTGCCGCGGCGCCGCGGCCACAGGCGACGACGTGCGAGGAGCGGTCCGTTCGCCGATCTGCGCCGCACCCTGCGTGACAGCGTGCGCAATGACGGCGAGGTGTTGCGGCTCGGCCGGATGCGCCGCCGCGAGCGCCCGCGCAAGATCCTGCTCCTGATCGACGTCTCCGGCTCGATGAAGGCGCGCACCGAGGAGAACATGCGGCTGGCGCATGTGCTGATGCAGGCGGCCGGCAATGTCGAGGTGTTCACCTTCGGCACGCGGCTGACCCGCGTCACGCCGGCGCTGCGGCTGAAGCGGCGCGAGCAGGCGCTGAACGCAGCCTCCTTTCTGGTCAGCGACTGGGACGGCGGCACCCGCATCGGCGACGCGCTGCAGGCCTTCCTCGCCGTGCCGCGGTTCGGCGGATATGCCCGCGGCGCCGCGGTCGTGATCGTCTCCGACGGCCTCGAGCGCGGCGATCCGGCCGCGCTGCGCGATGCCGTCGCAAAGCTGTCGCGCCGGGCCTGGCGGGTAAGCTGGCTGACGCCGCTCGCGACCTCACCCGGATTCAAGCCGCAAACCGAGGCGCTGATCGCGATCCAGCGCTTCGTCGATGATCTCGTGGACGGCGGATCGAGCGCGGCGGTGGTTGCGCATCTGCTGTCGCTTGCAACAAGGAGAGCTGCGTGACCGGCATTGTCGACGGACATCATCACATCTGGCGTCAGGCCGATCTCGCCTGGCTGTCCGGCCCGATGCAGCCGCGCATTTTCGGTCCCTGCGAGCCGATCCGCCGCGACTATCCGATCGAGGAGTATCTCGACGACCTCAAGGGCACCGGCGTCACCCGCTCGGTCTATGTCCAGACCAACTGGCCGAACGGCCAATTCGAGGACGAGGCGGCCTGGGTGCAGCAGACCGCCGACCGGCACGGCTGGCCGCACGCGCTCGTCGCCTATGCCGATTTTTCCGCCGACGACGTCCGGCCGCAGCTAGATCGGTTGAAGCGCTACCCGCTGGTGCGCGGCGTGCGCATGCAGCTGCACTGGCACGAAAACCCGCTCTATCGCTTCGCGGCCCGTCCCGATCTCTGCACCGATCCGGTGATCCGGCGCAATGTCGGCCATCTCGCCGACTATGGCTGGAGCTTCGACCTGCAGGTGTTCGCGCCGCAGATGGCCGATGCGGCCGGCCTCGCCGAGGCCTGCCCCGACGTGACGTTCATCCTGCAGCATGCCGGCATGCTGGAGGATCTGTCGCCGCAGGGCCGCGCCGCCTGGCGCGCCGGCATGGCCCGGCTCGCACAATGTCCCAACGTGGTGTCGAAGCTGTCGGGGCTCGGCACCTTCATCCATCGCAACGATGCCGCGCATATCACCGGCGTCATGATCGACACGGTCGCGATCTTCGGCGCGGACCGCTGCCTGTTCGGCTCGAACTTTCCGATCGAGAAGCTGTGGACCAGCTACCGCGATCTCATCGACGCCTTCAAGGCGGCCGCCGAACGGCTCAGCCGCGAGCAGCGCGAGGCGATCTTCAGCACAACGGCGGCGCGGGTCTATCGGCTGGGGCCATAGGCGCGCTGCGGACGAACATAACAACGAACACGAATTGGGAGGGAGAAAGATGCCGTTGGAGATCAAGATCCTGGACTATGGCGATATCGAGCTGGAATCGAGCTTCCTCGTGCTCGGGCACAATTGCGGCCGCACCCGCCGAGTGCTGACGCTCGGCTTCCTGATCCTCGGCGGCCCCTACCCCGTGCTGGTCGATACCGGCTATCGCTCCAACCAGATCATGGAGACGCTCGGCATGCGCGGCCTCCAGTTCCACGAGAACATGATCGAGAACCAGCTCGCCCGCCACGGCGTGCGGATGGGCGACGTCCGTTTCGTCTGCCACACCCATCTGCACATCGATCATGCCGGCAAGGACGATCTGTTCCCGATGAACACGACCGTCGTCGTCAACCGCAAGGAGCTGGAATATTCCGTCTCCGGCCTGATGCACCCGCAATATCCCGCGCCCGACATCAAGCACCTGATCGACCGCCTGCACACCAAGAGCGCGCTGCGCTTCCTCGACCTCGAGATCACCGGCCCGGTCGAATTGATGCCGGGCGTCTATTGCGACGCCGCCAACGCCCATACCGAAGGCTCGATGAACATCCACGTCCACACCGCCGACGGCATCGCGACGATCTGCGGCGACGTGATCTATGATTTCAACGACCAGATCGTCACGCCGTTCAACGAAATCCAGGACGCCGAGCCGCGCACCACCGGCAATCACGGCACCAGCAAGCGAGCCGAGAAGGCCGCGATCAAGAAGCTGCTCTCCAGCTCGCGCTATCTGCTGCCGGTGCACGATCGCCCGGCGAAGATCGAGGGCGGCATGGTGGTCGGCCGGCTGCACGACCAGGTGCCCGGGCCCGTCGTGCAGAGCCTGCCGCAACGCAACTGGTTTCCGGCGTAACAGCGAGGACGAACGCGATGACGCATGTCACGCTGCGCGCGGAGTTCGAAGACCTGATCGACCCCTACGCGCCGGTCGGTCAGGTCGGCACGGGCTTCGATTTCACGGAAGGACCGATCTGGCATCCGCTCGATCATTTCCTGCTGTTCTCCGACATGCCCGGTGACGTGCGCCGGCGCTGGGATGCAGGGCGCGGCGTGGTCGAGGTCAAGCGTCCGTCGAACAAGTGCAACGGCATGACCTATGATGCCGACCTCAATCTGATCGTCTGCGAGCACGCGACCTCCTCGCTGATCCGTGAGCGGCCCGACGGGCGGCGCGAGGTGCTGGCCTCGCATTACGAGAACCAGGAGCTCAACAGTCCGAACGACGTCTGCGTGCATTCCTCCGGTGCGATCTATTTCTCCGATCCCTGGTACGGCCGGATGCCGGTCTATGGCGTCGAGCGGCCACGCCAGCTTGGCTTCCAGGGCATCTATCGCGTGCCGCCCGGCGGCGGCGCGCCGAAACTGCTGGTCGACCGTCATCTGTTCGAGCAACCGAACGGACTGTGCTTCTCGCCCGACGAACGCATCCTCTATGTCAACGACACCGTGCAGGCACTGATCCGCGCCTTCGACGTCGGCGCCGACGGCTCACTCGCCAATCCGCGCGTGTTCGCCTCCGGCATCCGCTCCGAGCTCGAACCCGGCCTGCCCGACGGCATGAAGTGCGACCAGCGCGGCAATGTCTGGGTTACCGCGCCGGGCGGCGTCTGGGTCTATTCGCCCGCCGGCGACCTGCTTGGCAAGGTCCGCCTGCCCGAGCTCGTCGCCAACCTCGCCTGGGGCGGCGCCGATTTCCGCACGCTCTATCTGACCGCGACCCATTCGGTGTACGCGATCCCGACCAAGGTCGGGCCGCGCCATGAGCCCTATATGAGCGGCAAGCGCGGCGCGGCGAGTGCCGCATCATCCGCACCTGCGCCTAACCTGACTGCCGGCGAGATGCAGATCGATCCGCATCGCTGCGCGATGATCATCCAGGACATGCAGAACGACGTCATCATGGATGGCGGCGCGTTCGCCTCTTCCGGCGCGCCGGCCCATGCCCGCCAGCAGCACGTCGTCGAGAATGTCCGCCGCGTCGCGGAGGCCGCCCGTGCCCGCGGCGTCGCCATCATCCACGTCTGGTTCGTGGTCGAGCCGGGCGCGCCCGGCGTGACGCTGAATGCGCCGTTGTTCGAGGGACTGGTCGACAGCAAGGCGATGGTGCGCGGCAGCTGGGGCGCGGCGCCGGTCTCCGGGCTCGAGCCGCGCCCGGGCGATTTCGTGGTCGAGAAGATGCGGATGAGCGCCTGGGAAGGTACCCGGCTCGAGACCATCCTGAAAGCCACCGGCCGCGACATGATCATCAACACTGGGGCCTGGACCAACATGTCGGTCGAGCACACCGCGCGCACCGGCGCCGACAAGGGCTATTTCATGATCGTGCCCGAGGATTGCTGCTCGACCAGGAATGCCGACTGGCACAACGCCGCGATCAACTTCGCGCTGCAGAACGTCTCTGTCGTGACCAACGCCGACACCGTCATCAAGGCGCTCGGCTGAGGAGGCGCAGTGCCGAAGCTGCTTCACGTCGCCTGCTCTCCCCGCGCCGATTCGGAATCGGCAGCCGGAGCGCGCGTCTTTCTCGATCGCTTCCGCGAAGTGCGGCCGGACTGGGAGATCGACGCGATGAACCTGTGGCGCGAGCCATTGCCGGAGTTCGAGGGGTATCTGCTCGAGGCGAAATACGCCCGGATCGGCGGCAAGACGTTCACCAATTCGCAACACGACGCCTTTGCCGTCGCCGAGCGCCTGGCGCTGCGGCTGTCGCTGGCCGACCGCGTGCTGATCTCGACGCCGATGTGGAATTTTTCCATCCCCTACAAGCTCAAGCAGTGGCTCGATGTCATCATCCAGCCCGGCCTGACCTTCCGCTTCGATCCGGCGTTAGGTTATCTTCCGCTGCTCAAGGACCGCCCGACGGTCGTGATCATCGCCAGCGGCAGCGACTTCGTCACCGGCATGAACCGCCGCCGCATCGACATGGCGACGCCCTATCTGCGTGAAGCGCTGCGCTTCATCGGCGTCAGCGACGTGCGCTTCGTGCCGATCGGCCCGACCACCGGGCCCACCGAGCCGATCCGCGCGGCGCGCGAGGCCGCGCACCGCCGGCTTGCGGAGATGGCGGGGCGGTTTTGACTTGCTCTCACCCCATCTTCGTCCTGCGAAAGCCAGGACGACGGGCGGTGGGATGGTTCTCGTTTCAAGATGTCCAAACACGCGGTGTCATCCCCGCGCATGCAGGTGACGCAGTGTGTGGGTCCACCGATATTGCCACGCGTCGTCCCTGCGAAAGCAGGGACCCATAACCACAGGGTTGTATTGTAGGAGTGAGCTGTGGCCCCAGCGCCGCAAAGCAATTCGCATTGGTGGTTATGGGTCCCGGGTCGCGCTTCGCTTGCCCGGGACGACACCAGGTTTGTTGCACGGCCGGCGGACATACATCCGCATTCTCGCGACAGCGCCAGCACTCGCTACGTTTCCGTCGGCGGAAACACGAGCCTGCACAACAGACCCGGCGCGTTGTCGCGCAATTCGATCCTTGCGCCGTGCAGACTTGCGACCGCCGCGACCAGGCTGAGGCCGAGGCCGTTGCCTGGCGTATAGCGGCTTTGCTCGAGCCGATAGAAGCGCTTGAAGACGCGATCGTGCTGCTCGGCTGGGATGCCGGGGCCGTCGTCGGCGACCGAAATCACCGGCCCGCCCTCGTCGTTGTCGCAGGTCACGGTCACCCGTCCGCCCGGACGGCCATGCTTGATGGCGTTGTCGACGAGATTGGCGATGGCGTCGAACAGGAGGTCGCGATCACCGGTGACCAGCACCGCCGGATCACCGGCAAGGTCGAGATGGGTGGTGACCTCTTCGGCGGCGGCATCGTAGAGCTCGACCACCTCGCCTGCGATCTCGACCAGATTGACGGTGCGGAACGCGCCCTTGCGGGCCCGCGTCTCGATCTCGGAAATCCGCGTGATCGATGCGAACATCCCGAGCACTGCGTCGAGATCGGCGATGGTGTCGCCGATCAGCGCCGCATCGCCCTCCCCGTTTCGGGGCGTGTGGTAGGCTTTTTCGAGCCGGCCGCGCATCCGGGTCAGCGGCGTGCGCAGGTCGTGGGCGATATTCTCGCTGACCTGCTTGACGTCGCCCATCAGGGTCTGGATCCGATCCAGCATCAGATTGAGATTCTCGGCGACACGATCCCATTCGTCATGACTGCCACGGAGCGGGATGCGCTGGTCGAGGCCCGAGAGCATGATGGCGCGGCTGGTCGCATTGATCGACTCGATCCGGCCGACCGTTCGCCGCGTGACCCCGATGCTGGCGGCGGCTGCAAGGCCGATGATCAGCACGACGACTGCGATCCCCGCGGCCCTGATCTGCGCCATGAAGCCGTCGAGATCGCTGATGTCGCGGCCGACCAGCAACCGATCACCGCCTGGCAAGGTCTTCGTCACGGCGCGCACCAGCGCGGTTCCCGAAGGCAGCTGCGGCAGCGAGGTCCGAAATTCCGTCCAACCGTCCACAGCAGTGTCGGCAGGCCATTGCTTGAGATTTCCCGCGAGCACCACGGAGCCGGGGCCGACCAGCAGATAGACCTGATCGCCCTTGTTTGCGATGCGTTGCGCCATCAACGCGGTCAGGCCATCGCGGCCGGACCGCGCATAGGCATCATCCAGGCTTGCCTGCTCGGTCATGATGGCGCGGTCGGACCTGTCGCGCACATAGGACAGCGTCGACCAGTAGACATAGGCGAAGATCACGGACACGATGAGGCCGAACGCACCGATGGCGATCAACGCCAGGCGGAACGTCGACGAGCTGAGGGTCTTAGCCAGGAGCACGGAGGCAGTACCCGATGCCGCGGATCGTGTGGATCAGCGGATAGGCTTGCTGGTCGTCGACCTTGCGGCGTACCCGGCCGACATAGACGTCGATGATGTTGGTGGAAGGATCGAAGTGCAGGTCCCACACGTGTTGCAGCAGCATGGCGCGCGACACCACGCGGCCTTCGTTGCGCGCGAGATATTCGAGCAGCTGAAATTCCTTCGGCAGCAGCGGAATCTTGCGGCCGCGGCGGCTTGCCGTCCGCGCGATCAGATCGACCGCGAGATCGCCGACCCGCAGGATGGTCTCCTTGGCAACGGTCTCGCTGCGGCGGCCAAGCGCCTCCAGCCGCGCCAGCAGTTCGACAAAGGAAAACGGCTTGACCAGATAATCGTCGCCGCCGGCGCGCAAGCCGCGCACGCGATCATCGACCTCACCGAGCGCGCTGATGATCAGGAACGGCACCGCGATGCCGTCATCGCGCATCTGGCGCATCACCGTGATACCGTCGATGTCGGGCAGCATGCGATCGATCGTGATCACGGCATAGTCGCGCGCCGCCCCCTGGCTCAGCGCCTCGCGGCCGTTCGCCGCCAGATCCACGTCATAACCGCTGGTGGTGAGCTCCTCGACGAGCTGACCCGCGGTTTCCGGATCGTCCTCGACGACGAGAATGCGGCGGTGAGCTCCGGTCATGTTCTTGAACTCTCCGAGTTGTCCTGAACTCCCCGAGTTCTCAAACTCTCCGAGCGCCCCGCAACGGTCGCCGCCAGACTATCCCATTCCGGGGCTGGATGGAACGCCTGGCGACGACCGCGACAACGGTGCGGTCGGTTGGGCGATCACCAATAGTCGCCGCACACATTGACCCATTGCAGACCGTAAGACGTCCATACCCTGCGCCAGCAGCCGTCATAGTAATCGGCATAGACGACGGGCCCGCCGAAGAAAGCGAAGCGATGGAAGCGGTGGTGGTGGAATAAGCCGCCATGATGGAAGAAGTGCGAGCCGTGGAATCCGGCGCCGGCGAATCGCGGGCCGAACGCCGGTGCACCGGCAAAGCGCGCGCCGCCAAAATGCCCACCGACAAAATGTCCGCCGCCGCCCATGGCGGCAAACGCCATGCCTCCACCGCGCATGCCGCCACCGAAACCACCGCCATGCATTCCGCCACCAAAGCCGCCACCGTGCATGCCGCCGCCCATGGCGCCACCAAAACCGCCGCCATGGCCGCCGCCGAAGCCACCGCCACCGCCGTGCCCACCACCGCCACCGCCGCCACCTCTGGCGAAGGCTACGGGTGCAAGCGCAACGCTGACAGCGAGCGTCGCCGTCGTGAGAAACGTGAAGAGCCTGCTCGTCATGAAATCCTCCCTGATTGGGACCGCGGCGAACCTCTCATCGCCGCATGCAGAGGATGACCAAAAGACGCAAGCACGAGGCCGACTTCAACTGACAAATGCGCCAGATTCTGACGCGGGATTTAAGATTGGCGAGGGGCCCTTTGCTTTGCGTAGCCAGCTTTCGAGTCCGGATCACGCGCGAGGGTGTCGGCTCATACGGAGAAAAACCAGGCGACGCCCGTCCTGGGTCCAGAAGCCGACTTCGGCGGACGAAGAAAGGACGTCGTTGCGCGATACAACGGCAGCCACCCGCGCCTCGCAGGCGATCGCGGGATGCGTGTTTGATCTGGCTCAAGTAAGGAGGCAGGTAACGCAGGATATCATGGCCGGAATTTGGGGCCAGAAGAAAACCTGCATGACACTGAATAGAAAGAAATCGAAGCGAAAGGCCGGCAATGCACGCACGGCAACGCTGACTAGGCGTGGAGAGACTGTTGTGGCCAGCGATAGCCTCACTCCAATCGAGCGCTCGCTGGCCAAGGAGTCCGCGGAGAGCGCTGTAGAGAGCGAACTAGCCGCGCTTGATACGATCCTCAAAGGACCTCCGCGACTCGCCGCGACCAGCGCCCCGGTGAAGGCGATGCTGACGGGAGCCTCACCGGATGACGCTAAGCGCTTGGAAGCTTTGCTGGCCGGTAAGGAAGCCAAGCGTGCCAAGCACACCAGCGATGAACTGGCCGATGACTGGCGATTCGGCGCCTATCCTTACAAGTTTCGGATGTTCCGGACAGACTACGAGGAGCAGAAATTCGGTCTGCAGACCGAACTTCTGAAGGTGCAGAACTGGATGAAGGAAGCGCGCCAAAGGCTGGTGTTGTTGTTCGAGGGACGCGATGCCGCCGGAAAGGGCGGCGCTATCAAGCGCTTTATGGAGCATCTCAACCCGCGCGGAGCTCGCGTCGTCGCGCTGGACAAGCCGAGCGACGTCGAGCGCGGTCAGTGGTATTTCCAGCGTTATGTGGAACACCTGCCCACCGCAGGCGAAATCGTTCTGTTCGACCGAAGCTGGTACAATCGCGCCGGCGTGGAGCGGGTGATGAGTTTCTGCTCGCAAGCGGAGTATGACGAATTCCTTCGTCAGGTTCCGGAGTTCGAACGAAACCTTGTTCGCAGCGGCATCCACCTCATAAAGTTCTGGTTCTCTGTTAGTCGCGAGGAGCAGCGGCGGCGTTTCAAGGAACGCGAGGCTCATCCTCTCAAGCAATGGAAATTATCGCCGGTCGATCTGGCGTCGCTCGACAAGTGGGAGGATTACACCCGGGCCAAGGAAGCTATGTTCTTCCATACGGACACCGCGGACTGTCCTTGGATCGTCATCAAGTCCGATGACAAGAAGCGGGCGCGGCTGAATGCGATGCGCTACGTGCTGCATGCGATGCCCTACGCAGGAAAGGATACGACGCGCGTCGGCCCAGTCGACGACCTGCTCGTCGGTCGCGCGAATGTAATTCACGAGCGGGAGGAGCACGCTCAATAGATAGGGCGAATGGGTGCCAGGCGCGACCTATCCAAGTTCCGAATGCCCTCGGCGGTTGCTCCGCCTACGGCGCGAAAGCCGACACTTTTTATTCCATGAACACAGCCTCAGGTCGGCTTGCCGCGCCCGCTCTTCTCGGCCGCGCGGCGCAGCGCCTCGGCGAGCGCGCCGCCGCCGGACTGCTCCTGCGGACGGCGCGGAGCCGACGACGTCATCTTGGCCGAGCCGCGCGAGAAATCGCGCGACGGGCCAGCGTTGTCCTTCTTCGGACCGATCTCGTCGTCGAGCCGCAGCGTCAGCGCGATGCGCTTGCGCGCGACCTCGACGTCCAGAACCTTGACCTTGACGATGTCGCCCGGCTTCACCACTTCGCGCGGGTCCTTGATGAAATTCCTCGACATCGCCGAGATGTGCACCAGGCCATCCTGGTGCACGCCGATATCGACGAAAGCGCCGAAGGCGGCGACGTTGGTCACGGTGCCCTCGAGGATCATGCCCTTCTTGAGGTCCTTGACCTCTTCGACGCCGTCCTTGAACACCGCCGCCTTGAACGCCGGACGCGGGTCACGGCCGGGCTTTTCCAGCTCGCGCAGAATGTCGGTGACGGTCGGCAAACCGAACGTGTCGTCGACGAAGGATTGCGGCCTGAGCCCGCGCACCACGTCGGCGTTGCCGATCAGCGCCTTGATGTCGCTCTTAGTCGCCTCGAGGATGCGGCGCACGACGGGATAGGCTTCGGGATGCACGCCGGATGAATCGAGCGGATCCTCGCCGTTGCTGATGCGCAGGAAGCCGGCGCATTGCTCGAACGCCTTCGGCCCGAGCCGCGGCACCTCCTTCAGCGCCTTGCGCGACTTGAACGGGCCGTTGGCGTCGCGATGCTGCACGATGCTCTGTGCAAGCCCCTGCCCGATGCCCGACACCCGCGAGAGCAGCGGCACCGAGGCGGTATTGGCATCGACGCCGACCGCGTTCACGCAGTCTTCCACCACGGCATCGAGCGAGCGCGCCAGCTTGGCCTCGCCGAGATCGTGCTGGTACTGGCCGACGCCGATCGCCTTCGGATCGATCTTGACGAGCTCGGCCAGCGGATCCTGCAGGCGCCGCGCGATCGAGACCGCGCCGCGAATGGTGACGTCGAGGTCGGGCAATTCGTTCGAGGCGAAGGCGGAGGCCGAGTAGACCGACGCGCCGGCTTCGGAGACCACGATCTTGGTCATCTTGCGCTCGGGCAGCCGCTTCACGAGCTCGGCGGCGAGCTTGTCGGTCTCGCGCGAGGCCGTGCCGTTGCCGATCGCGATCAGCTCGACGCCATGCTCGATCGCGAGCTTGCCGAGGATGGCCAGTGCCTCATCCCAGCGCCGTTGCGGCTCGTGCGGAAAGATCGCCGTATGCGCCACCACCTTGCCGGTGGCATCGATCACCGCGACCTTGACGCCGGTGCGATAGCCGGGGTCGAGCCCCATGGTGGCACGCGGGCCGGCCGGCGCCGCCAGCAGCAGGTCGCGCAAGTTCGACGCGAACACGCGCACCGCCTCGGTCTCGGCCGCGGTCCACAGCCGCATCCGCAGGTCGATGTTGAGATGGATCTGGATCTTGGTGCGCCAGGCCCAGCGCACCGTCTCCGTCAGCCACTTGTCGCCCTTGCGGCCCTGGTTGGAGATCGCAAAGCGGTTCATGATCCGGAGCTCGTAGAGGCCGGGCACGCCGACCACAGGCTCCTGCGCCTCCGGCTTGATCGCGAGGTCGAGGATCTCTTCCTTCTCGCCGCGGAACAGCGCCAGGATGCGATGCGACGGCAGCTTCGGCAGCGGCTCGGAGAAATCGAAATAGTCCTTGAACTTCTCGCCTTCGGTCTTCTTGCCGGTGCGGACGGTCGAGGCCATGATGCCGTTCGACCACATCTCCTCGCGCAGCGCGCCGATCAGGTCGGCATCCTCGGCGAAGCGCTCGACCAGGATCGCGCGCGCGCCGTCCAGCGCGGCGGCGACGTCGGCGACCTGCTTTTCGGCATTGACGAAGGGAGCAGCGGCCTCGTTCGGATCGTTCTGCGGCTGGGTCAAGAGGAGATCGGCGAGCGGCTCCAGGCCGGCCTCCTTGGCGATCTCGGCCTTGGTGCGGCGCTTCGGCTTGTACGGCAGATAGATGTCTTCGAGGCGCCCCTTGCTGTCGGCAGCCATGATCTGGGCTTCGAGCGCGGCGTCGAGCTTGCCCTGCTCGCGAATCGAGTTGAGCACCGCGGTGCGACGTTCCTCGAGCTCGCGCAGATAGGTCAGCCGCTCTTCCAGTGTGCGCAGCTGGGCGTCATCGAGCGCACCGGTGAGCTCCTTGCGGTATCGCGCGATGAACGGCACCGTGGCGCCGCCGTCGAGCAGCGTCACCGCCGCCTCGACCTGCTCGTCGCGAACTCCCAGCTCCTGCGCAATCTGATGATGGATCTTTGCCACGCTTGTCTCTCTCACCCCGTTGCGCCGCCAAATCACCGATGGCGCGGACGCCGCTTATGGACCATCCCGGAATGATTCATCAAGGCGCGCTGTGGATCAAATTTGGCGCGCCGCACGCGCTATTTCCGGGATGTTGGCCGTCCGCGGCTTGACAAATAGACCCGCGCCGCATTGCCGCCGAAAATCGCAGCTCTTGCCTCACTTGACAAATCAGCAAGCAAGGCCTCTGCCGCCGCGAACCATTGTGCATAGCCGCCGGCAAGATTGACGACGGGCCAATCGCTGCCCCACAGCATCCGCTGCGGCCCGAAACATGCCAGTGCATGATCCACGGCCTCGCGCAAATCGGCGACCTGCCAGTTCGGCGCGGCCTCAGTCGCAAGGCCCGACAGCTTGCAGACGACGTTGGACCGCGCGGCCAAGCTTGCGATGTCGTTCTTCCAGACCGAGATGTCGCCGGTCGCGAGTTGCGGCTTGCCGAAATGGTCGAGCACGAATAGCAGGTCCGGATGGCGATCAACCACCTGAACAAGCCGTGGCAAATGGCGCGGCAGCGCCAGCGCGTCGAAGACCAGATCATGCCGCACCATGGCCTCGAGCGGCGCCGCCAGTTCCGGCCGCAGCAGCCAGTCGTCATCGGCGATGTCCTGCACCATCGGCCGCAGGCCGACCAGCAGTTCGCGATCGGCGATCGCATCGATCCGCGCCGCGGCATCGGCGGCATCGAAATCGATCCAGCCGACCACGCCGCGCACCAGCTCCGAGCCTTTGGCGACGTCGAGCATGAACGCCGTCTCCGCCTCGGTCGGTGCCGCCTGCACCAGGATCGTGCCCTCGATGGCAGCCGCGGCGAGATGCGGCATCAGGTCGGCCAGGCCGAAGTCGCGGTAGATCGGCCCGCGTTCAGGCGTCAGCCAGCCGTAATCGGCGCGCGCCAAGGTCCACACATGGTGATGGGCATCGATCCGCATCATGCCGGCACCGGCGCGTGCAGATCGAGCAGCCCCTCGGCCTTCAGGTCACGCCACAGCGTGGCGGGGATGGACGACGACAAGGCGGCGGCGTTGCGCTCGACCTCCTGCGGCGTCTGTGCGCCGAGCACGACACTCGCGACCGCCGGATGGCCCAGCGCGAAATGCAGCGCGGCGGTCGCGAGCGCCACGCCGTTGATACGGCAGACGCGCTCGATCGCCGCCACCTTCTGCATCACGTCGGGCGGCGCGTCCTTGTAATTGTACTTGGCGCCAGCAACCACGCCTGTCGCCAGGATGCCGGAGTTGAACACGCCGCCGAGCATCACGCCGATGCCCTGGGCCTCAGCGAGCGGCAGGAATTCGGCAAGCGCGGGCTGCTCCAGCAGCGAGTAACGGCCGGCGAGCAGCATGGTGTCGAACCTGCCGGCCCTGGCGAAGCGCACGCACATCTCGGCCTCGTTGACGCCGATGCCGATGCCCTTGACCACGCGCTCGGCGCGCAATTTGTCGAGCGCGACATAGGCGCCCTCCATCGCCTCGCGGAACCTGGCTTCGATCGCATCGGCACCATGGGTCCAAACGTCGACGTCGTGGATCAGCAGCAAGTCGATATGATCGGTACCGAGCCGCAGCAGCGACTGCTCGACCGAGCGCATCGTGCCGTCATAGGAGTAATCGACCACCGCCCGATGCGGCTGGCCGCCGACGAAGTTCGAGCCGTCGCCGCGGCCATGGAACGGGTCCATGCAGCGCCCGACCTTGGTGCAGACGACGATGTCGTCACGCGCCACGCGGCGCAGCGCGGTGCCGCAGCGATGCTCGGCGAGGCCATGCCCATAGAGCGGTGAGGAATCGAGCAGGTTCACACCCAGTGCGAACGCCCGCTCCGCCGCCGCGATCGCGGTGGCGTCGTCGAGCCGCGCGAAGAGATCGCCGAGCGGCGCGGTGCCGAAGCCGAGAATGGAGACATCGAGCCCGGTGCCGCCGAGCCTGCGGCGTGGCAGCGGGGAACCTGGACCGGAGGGTTGTTGTTGGGTCATTGGAGTTTCCCACCTACGTTTCTTGTTAGCCCCTCTGACAAGACTAGCGTCGTTGACCGGGATCGTGAAGAGACCTTGGTCACCAACTTCGCGGTGAGACTCATCGCACACAGGACGTATCGCTGAAATGCGATCGACAACTTCACGTTGCCTATTGGCAGGAAATGGGCTATGGGAGCGCTCCGCAATTCCAATGGAGGAGGCGATGATGTTCAGGTCTGCACGCTTCCCGGGTTCGCCGCGCGATATTTGACGCGCGTCCCGGGATCGAATCCCGGGTGAAATCGCAACACTCATACGCAATCTAGTCTGCCGCGGGCCATACGGCTCCGCGCTTGCGGAAGCCATTGTCATGACCTTGCCGCTTCTGGTGGCCTCTCGTCGGGAGGCCAAACGCTCTGCGCTGCTCGAACGACAGCTGCGGAGATATCACCCGCACGTTCAGGGAAAAATCCGCGCGCTCGCCATGCGGCACACGCGTCTTGCCGACCTTGCCGCAAGCTTTCCTGCTCTGCTGCTTGCGCTGGCCGTGCCGCGGACCGCGCTCGATCCTGCGCGTGCAATCACACGCGTCATCGATGGCCAATCCCTCGCGGATGCCGCAGCCGCGGCAGGCATTCCGCTTTGGCTGCGAAGGCTGCCTCCGGAAGCGTTCACACGTCCGATCACGGAGCTACCCGATGACGAGCTGTTTCGCCGACAGATCGCGAACCACCTGCCACAATTGCCCAGGCTCGCGCCGATCTGGCTGCAATCCGTCGCCACGGTTGCCGAACTCGCACATGCACCGGCAGCCGTCTGGATCGCGCGCGAGCTGGTCCGGGTGCCGCCGCGTACCGATCCTGCGCGACTGCGGCTCGTCAGTCTGTGGACGTGGTTCTCCACCCAGCCGACCACGCTGGGGCATACGCTGATCGACCGGAGATGGACACCGAACATGCAGATCGGCTCGGCGCTCGCGGCCGCCAACGCGTGGCGCACAATGGTTGCGCTGCATGTCAGCCTCGGCTCTCAGCCGATCGCAGATATGTGGCTGCAGCCAGGTCACGTTGCCGGTTACCACTTTATCCCACTGAATTCGACGGCGGATATCGCAGAGGAAGCCGAGGCCATGCAGAATTGCCTCCGCACTTACGGCTCCAATCTCGCTCACAATCGCTCGCGGCTCTGGAGCGTCAGGCGTTGTGGACAACGCGTCGCCACCCTCAGGATTGCGGTCCAGTTTGCGGATCCACTGCCAAGCATCGTCGAGCTCAATGGAATCCGAAACACCGCCGTCCCGCGCGAGGTTTGGTGGGCAGCGCGCCAATGGCTGCATGCGCACGACCTGTTGCGGATCGACATAGCGCAACGCAAATGGGGCACTGCGCCACTCGACCGCCCAACCTGGCGCGCAATCTGGCGGCCATACTGGCTCGCCAAGCGACAGATTCCGGAATGGCTCCCGCTCGCTCCGTCGCGCAGAGTGCTCAATGCGCTGTGATGCGCTTCCGTCGCCGCTGCGTTGTTGCTACCGGTCGGCAACAATCTGCTCGGCGACATTGTCGACCACGACGGGGCTCTCGAAATATGTGACCGTCGGATCCGCGCCGTATTTCTCGCGGGCGCGGGCCCGCCACGCAGCGGTGTACAGCGCTTCCGCCTCACCCCTCGAGTTCCAGAAATAGATGCCGCCGGCCGTCATGCCGTCCTCGGACAGCACATAGGTCTTGCGAAACAGCCCCGGCACGTCGCGATAGAGCGGTGCGGTGCTCAGGAAGATGCTGCGCGCTTCCTCGCGCGTGACCGGCTTCGGCAATCTGAACGTCGTGACGGCGGTGATCATTTGGACCTCATGGGCATCATTCTTGACATGATTGTCAATCTTGACGATAGTGTCAACAATGGTCTGCTGGAGCAAACCGAATGGTAGGCATGCGTCAGTTTGACGAGGACGAGGTGATCGCAACCGCGCTCGACGTGTTCTGGCGCAAGGGGCTGCACGACGCGACCATGCAGGACCTCGCCGCGGCGACCGGCGTGCAGCGCGGCAGCCTCTACAACGCCTATGGCGACAAGGAAGCGATCTTTCTGCGCGCCTTCGATCAGTATACCGGGCAGTTCCTGGAGGCGGCCGGCAACGCGTTGTCCCACGGCGACGCCGCGGCGGGGCTGAGGCGCTTCTTCGACATGATCATCGTCAACATGACCGCCGGTTCGCCGCCACGCGGCTGCCTGACCACGCGCACGGCGCTCGACGCGGCCATTTCAAGCACGGATGTGCGTCAGCGGGTGCAGGATGTGCTCACGCGGCTCGAACAGCTGATCGGCAAGGCCATCGGTACGGCGCCGGGTAAGCGCAGCGCGGCCGATGCGAACCGGCTGGCGCGCGTCATCGTGACGTACACGCGCGGGCTGGCCGTGATGGAGCGCGCCGGATACAGCCGCAAGCAGTTGAGAGAATTGGCCACGACGTTCATCGACGCGGTCGTCGGTAACGCCTGAGATCGCGGTTCAGCCCGGCCGCCGCCGCGACCATGCGCCGACGAAGGTCGGCAGCGCAAAAACGCCCTGCGTGGCGACCACCTCCCTGCGCAGGCGCTCGGCAAAACTGTCCAGCGCACGATCCGCTTCCGTGGCAACGCCGAGCTTGACGGCGGTCGCCGTCCACATGCGGCTGATTTGTGGCGGCGCACAGCGCAGCATGGGCGCCATGCAGCACGGCTGCAAACATGAACCTTTCGCGGGTTCCGCCGATGGCTCGATCTGACAAATGTCAAGCATCGCGCATGAGCTGCGCAAATACGCAGCCAGGTGCAGCGCCCGCAAAAATTCCTTCGATCTTGATGCGTTTGTCGCGACCGAGTTCGCGACCGGGACTAAAATTGTCCTCGCTCGATAAGCCGGAAGACGCCGCCTGCATTGGAACGCGAATTAAATTGACTGACCGGACGGTCAATAGTAATCCAGACGCAGGTCACGCGACCTTCGGTCATCAGAAGCCGCAACGGGAGGTAATCATGGTCAGCGATTTGGTGTTGACCGATATCCGCGACGGATATCGCGTCCTGACGCTGAACAGGCCCGATCGCCTGAATTCATTCAGCGCCGAACTGCACACCGCCTTGCTCACCGCGTTGACGGACGCCGAGCAAGACAGATCCTGCCGCGCGCTGATCCTGACCGGGGCCGGACGCAGATTCTGCGCCGGGCAGGATCTTTCGGACGGCGTGTTCACGCCGGGAGAAACGCCTGATCTCTCAGCGCCGATCGAGAAATACTACAACCCGCTGGTGCGCAAGCTGCGCAGCATCCCGATGCCGGTCGTGTGCGCGGTCAACGGCGTCGCGGCAGGCGCCGGCGCCAATGTCGCCTTTGCCTGCGACATCGTGATCGCCGCGCGGTCGGCCAAGTTCATTCAGGCCTTCGCCAAGCTCGGCCTGGTCCCGGATTCCGGTGGCACCTGGTTCCTGCCGCGGCTGGTCGGGCCGGCGCGGGCGCGCGCTCTGACCCTACTGGCCGAGCCGGTCAACGCGGAGCAGGCGCAGTCATGGGGCATGATCTGGAAGATGGTTGAGGATGCGGATCTGTTGACCGAGGCTCACGCCCTCGCCGCCAACCTCGCGACGCAACCCACGGATGGCCTCGCGCTGATCAAGCAGGCGCTCGATGCGTCCGAGACCAACACGCTCGATGCGCAGCTCGACCTCGAGCGGGATTTCCAGGGCCGCGCCGGGCGGACGCCGGATTTCGCTGAAGGAGTTACGGCCTTTCTCGAGAAACGCGCGCCGCGGTTCGTCGGACGCGCTTAAGGCGCAGAATTGAACATTCCGCCGCCAAGGCAAGACGCAACATCGATCACAGGTCAAAGGGTTCGATTTCAATGACACAGCCTCCATCCGGCAGCCCGCGAACGGGAGAGTCCGTCATAAAGCTCAATAGCTTCGTCCGTGGACATTGGACCGGTTCCGGCGAACCGGCCGCCGAAATTCACAGCGCAGTCACCGGCGATGTGGTGGCGCTCGCGACCAGGAGCGATCTCGACATGCGCGAGATCCTCGCCTATGGCCGCGCGGTCGGCGGCAAGAATCTCCGCAAGCTGTCGTTCCATCAGCGTGCGGGCCTGCTGAAGACACTGGCCGACTATCTGAGCCAGCACAAGGACCGGCTCTACAAACTGTCGCTCCATGCGGGCGCAACCCGCACCGACGCCATGATCGACGTCGATGGCGGCATCGGCACGCTGTTCGCCTATGCCAGCAAGGGACGCCGCGAACTTCCGAACACCAGGTACCTGCTCGACGGCAACGTCGAGGGGCTCTCCAAGGGCGGCGCATTCGCCGGTCAGCACATCGTAACGCCATTGCACGGCATTGCAGTGCATATCAACGCGTTCAACTTCCCGTGCTGGGGCATGCTGGAGAAGCTGGCGCCCGCGCTGCTCGCCGGCGTTCCCGTCATCACCAAGCCCGCGACCGTCACCTCCTATGTCGCCTACGAACTGGTGCGGATGATCACCGAATCCGGAGCACTGCCGGAAGGCGTCCTGCAGTTCGTCGTCGGATCGACCGGCGACCTGTTCGACCATCTCACCTGCCAGGATGTGGTGTCGTTCACGGGCTCGGCCGACACATCGCAGAAGCTGCAGCGGCATCCGGTCATCGCGCGCGAGGCGGTCCGCTTCATCGCCGAGCGGGATTCGCTCAATGCCGCAATCCTCGCGCCGGACGCCGTGCCGGGAAGTCCAGAGTTCGACCTCTTCATCAAGGAGGTGGCGAAGGAGATGACGGTCAAGGCCGGCCAGAAATGCACCGCGATCCGCCGCGCGCTGGCCCCGGTGGCGCAGCTCGATGCCGTCATCACGGCTCTGCGCGAGCGTCTCGCCAAGGTCACGATCGGCAATCCCGAGAACGAGAAGGTCAGGATGGGACCGCTGGTCGGACTTGCCCAGCGCAGCGATGTGCTTGCTCACGTGGCGAGGCTTCGCACCGAGGCCGAACTGGTGGCCGGCGATCCCGACAACTTCCCGCTCGTCGACGCCGACGCCAAACGCGGCGCCTTCGTCCCGCCGCTGCTGCTGCATTGCCCCAAGCCGCTCACCGCAACCGCGGTGCACGAGATCGAGGCGTTCGGACCGGTCTGCACCGTGATGGGCTATGACGATCTGGACCAGGCCATCGCGCTGACCAATCGCGGCGGCGGCAGCCTGGTCGCATCGGTCTACACCCACGACATTCCGACCGCGACCGAGCTCACGTTCGGCATCGGTAGCTTTCACGGCCGTGTCGCGATCATCGACCGCGACTGCGCGACCGAGCATACCGGGCACGGCTCGCCGATGCCGCAGATGGTTCACGGCGGACCGGGCCGTGCCGGCGGCGGCGAGGAACTCGGCGGCATCCGCAGTCTCCAGCACTACATGCAGCGCACCGCGTTGCAGGGCTCGCCTCGCGTGCTGAGCGGCGTCACCGGCCGCTGGTTCAAAGGCAGCCCGATGCTCGAAGGTGATCTGCACCCGTTCCGCTATCACTACGACGATCTCGAGATCGGCCGCACGCTGGTCTCGAGGGCACGGCAGATCACGCTCGACGACATCGAGCACTTCGCGCATTTCACGGGCGACACCTTCTACGCTCATATGGACGAAGAAGCGACCAAGGGACATCCGTTCTTCCCGGGCCGCGTCGCGCATGGCTATCTGCTGCTGTCGTTCGCGGCCGGCCTGTTCGTCGATCCCGACTACGGACCGGTGCTGGCAAATTACGGCCTCGACTCGCTGCGCTTCGTCAAACCGGTCCAGCCGGGCGAACAGATCCAGGTGCGGCTGACCGCGAAGGAGAAGACGCCGCGCAACAAGCAGTATGGCGAGGTGCGCTGGGACGTCGAGATCACCACCGGGACCGGCGAGACCGCGGCAACATATGAACTTCTGACGATGAATGCGATGCGGGCGTAACGCGCAGCTCAGAGCAACGCGGCCTGCCGGCTTCGGCCGGCGGGCCTTGCCTTGCTGCGCGGCCGGGTGGCGACGGCATCCGCGGCACCCGCCAACACCAGTTGCGCGACGAAGTCGGCGTACTCGGCGCGGGTCATCGGTCCGCCCTCGCGAAACCACATATAATGCCAGTTCAGCATGCCGAAGACGCTCATTGTCAGCGGCTTGAGGACGCGCTTCTGCTTCGCCGCCGGCACGGCCGCGGCGAGCGCATCCGACATCATTGCGACGAGAATCCGCTCGCTGGCGAGCAGCGGCTGCTGCTTGTCCTTCGGCAACAGCTTGAGACTGGCAATCTGGACCTGATGCTCGGCGTCGGCATGCCGGTAGAGCTCGAGCAGGGTCGCCACGATCGTCCTGAAGCGCTCGACCGGATCGCCGGCCTGCGCGCTCGCCTTCCGCACCGCCGCCACGAGCTTCTCGATATGCGACGACAGGATGTCGAACAGGATCGCCTCCTTGTCGGGATAATAGTGATAGAGCAGCGCCTTCGAGACGCCGCATGCATCCGCGATCGTGTTCATCGACGTGCCGACATAGCCCGATGCGGCAAACAGCTCGGCCGAGCGATGCAGCATCATGAGGCGCTTGTCGTCATAGTCCTTGGCGCGCGATCGGGCCATGTCCTATCCGTTCCACCAGCCGGCTATTCGGCTCTCGTCTTTAGGTGCAAACTACGAGTCCAGCGCAAACATCCCTGCGCACCCACAGGGCCACGTCCGGGACGCCCATTCATTGACCATCCGGTCGGACAATTCTACGACATATACGGAATGGGCCGCGGCGTTGCAATCCAGCCGTTGCAGTCCTGGCCCGCGGGAACATGGCGGCACGTTGCCGATGTGATCGCGCACGGCGGTCGGCTGATCGCCGGAAACTGCGGCCCTCCGACCGCAGCGAACGAACGGCAGGTCGGAGTCCATCTGACCGACAGCGGCAAGGCGATGCAATCGCGCACCGGCTGCCTGACCGATACCTTGCTGGAGCGGTCCGGCCTGACCGTCGACGAACTCATCTCACTTAACAAGCGCGTCCAGGCGCTTCGCAACGCGCTGGCTGCTTCGAGCGACGACTAGTCTCATCGACGAGGGCCGTCGCTCCGAGTTGCGGCGCGATCGCTAGCTAGACCCAGCCCCCGTCGACGATATGGCTCTGGTTGGTGCAGGCGCCGCTGTCATCAGCGGCGAAAAAGAGGACGACGCGGGCGATGTCGTCAGGCACGAGCTTGCGCTTGAGGCATTGGCGCTGCATCAGCTCGGCCACGCCTTCGGGCGTCAACCACAGATCCTGCTGCCGCCGGGTCATGATCCATCCGGGCAGGATGGAGTTGACCCGCACGTTGTGCGGCCCGAGATCGCGGGCCAGCGCCCGGGTGAGGCCCTGAACCGCTGATTTCGCCGTGGTGTAGCAGGGCATGTTGCCCTGACCGATCACCCAGCTCACCGAGCCGATGTTGACGATCGAACCGCCCCCCGCCTGTTTCATGTCGGGTGCGACCGCCTGGGCGCTGAAGAACTGATGCTTCAGGTTGACGGCGATCCGCTCGTCCCAGAATTCCGGCGTCACGTCCTCGATCGCGTGACGGTCGTCGCGCGCCGCATTGTTGACCAGGATGGTGATCGGCCCGAGCGCCTCGCGGATGCCGGCAACCGCGCGTCGCAGTGCGGCGATGTCGCGCAGGTCGGCGTGCTCGAAGTGCACGCGGGCATGCGCTCCCAAATCGGACAGCAGCTGCTCCGAGGACGTCACATCGATGTCGATGAATCCGACCCGTGCGCCCTGGCTGATGAACTGGCGGACGATGGCCTCGCCGATGCCGGAACCGCCACCGGTCACTAGGACGGTCCGGTCCTTGAGGCTTGGATAGATGGCACCCTGCATTGGCATTCTCTCGCTTTGGCGCCTGAAGCGCGTCGGTTGCGTTGCTGCGGCTCCAGCCAAGAGCCACGGCTCCCGAGGTTCACTCGGTCGTCTCCATGTGGTTTCGGTCCACGACCCGCAGCGTCCGCCGCACCATGCCGTCGACAATCGTCGCCGACTCGCTTGGACGCACATGGATCGCGGTAGACTTGAGCAGCCACGGCAACACTGCCCGCTCGAGCCGCTCCTCATAGGCACTGCGCATCATGTCGAATGCCTGCAGGCCCGGACCCGCGAGGATGATGTGATGCGGGCGCAGCACCGATATCGTCGTGGCGACCGCATCGGCAAGCGCGTGGCCTGCCTGCCGGAATAACTGCTCGAGACGGGGATCGCCGGCGCGCGCCCGCGCGCGCAGCAGAGCCATCTGCGCCTCGGACGGCTGCTGCGACACCGCCGGCGGCAGGTCGAGAAAGGTACGCGCGTCGCGGTAGAGCGCATAGTCGGCGAGATGGGCCTCGATGCAGCCGCGCTGACCGCAGCGGCATTGCGGACCGTTCGGCGCCAGCTTGACATGGCCGATCTCACTGCCTGCGCCGGCACCGTCGCGCGCTTCACCGTCGACAACGACGCCCATGCCGACGCCGTGGCCGACCATGATCGTGGCCGTGAGGCCCTGCGCCAGCGCCGGTTCGGCGGCTGCGAGGGCCAGCGCAACCGCAACCGCGTCGTTCGCCGTCACGACTTCGACGCCGAATGCCTGGCGGACCGGCGTCGCCAGATCGACGTCGGTGATCGACAGCGCCGGGCTCCACAGATGCCGGCCGGTGTCGGAGTCAACGATGCCCTGCAACGCAATCCCGATTCCCAACAGCCGATGTCGCGGCGTGGCCGTCGCATCAAGCATGGCGTCGATCTGCGCGATCACGAGATCACACAACGCGGCTGCATCGAGCGCGCGTGTCGTCAGCTCAAGTCGCGACTGCGCCAGGGCAGAGCCGCTGAAATCGGCGATCAATGTCTCGATCAGATTCATGCGCAGCGAGACGGCAATGATGCGGCCAAACTCGGGGTTCAGGGTCAGCAAGACCGCCGGCCGGCCGCGGCGGCGGCCGTTCAGGCCATCCGTATCCTCTTCGTCGGTATCGTCGGGCCACAATGTCGCCGTCTCAGTCACGGCTTCGCACAGCAGGTCTTCCGCCATCAGTTTCGATGTGATGGCCGATATGGCCGGGAAGCTCAGCCCCGTGCTGCGGGCAAGTTCGACGCGCGGCAATGGCCCCTGACGCCGCAAGACTTCGACGAGCCGGCCGCGGTTCGATCCGCGGGCCAAACTCGAAGCGCGCCTCAGCGGTTCGGGCTGTTCATTCATATCGGCTTCTTTAATTCGATTAATGAAATTATTCAACGCGAGTAACTCATATAATGACCAAAAGGCGCCTGTCGTGGCAACAATACATCACCAAAACACTATTATTGCTTGAAGGTACGGGCAACAACATCCTTGACTGGACATTTTGCCGCGCTAATTTATTAGTTACGTGAATAAAATAAGGCGTGAAAAGCGCCGAGCGTGAAAACCCCTCACCAGGGGTGTCGACAGGGAGGTCCATATGAGTGACTCAATGAGAAGATTGATCGTGCCGCTGTTGGCGGGCGCGGCCGCGCTCGCGATGGCCACAGGGATAGCACAGGCACAGCAGAAAAAGACCATCGCGCTGGTGACCAATGTCGCGGCCGACTTCTGGACCATCGCGGGCCGCGGGCTCGAGAAGGCGCAGAAGGAGCACCCGGAATACAATATCGAGCTGATCGTCACCAACGAAGGCACTGCGGCTGGCCAGCGGCGCGAGTTGGACGACCTCTTGGTGCGCGGCGTCGCCGGCATCTCGATCTCGGTCGACGATGCGCCGCATGCAACCGAAGAACTCAACAAGGTCGCGGCCAAGACCGTGCTGATTACGACGGACAGCGACGCGCCGCAGAGCAACCGTCTCGCCTATATCGGTACCGACAACGTTGCGGCCGGGCGGCAGGCCGGCGAGGAGATCAAGAAGGCACTGCCGAACGGCGGCAAGATCGCGCTGTTCGTCGGAACGATGGACGCCGACAATGCCCGCGAGCGCGTACAGGGCATCAAGGAATCGATCGCCGGCACCAAGGTCGAGCTGGTCGACGTGTTCACCGACCAGGTGGACTTTGCCAAGGCCAAGGCGAACATGGAGAATGTGCTCGTCAAATATCCCGACATCGCGCTGCTCTCCGGCCTGTGGAGCTACGAGACCCCGCTGATCTATGACGCGGTGAAGGCCGCGGGCAAGGCCGGCAAGGTGAAGATCGTCGGCTTCGACGAGGACCAGCGGACGCTGCGGGGCATTTCCGACGGCACGATCGAATCCACGGTCGTGCAGCAGCCCTACGAGTTCGGCTATCTCTCCGCCACCAACATCATCAAGACGTTGAACGGCGACAAGTCCTGGATTCCGAAGGACAGCAAACTGATCGTGCCGACCAAGGTGATCAGCAAGACCAACGTCGCCGAGTTCGCCGGGCAACTGAAGGAACTGCTGAAGAAGTAACTTCAGTCGACTTCGCCGCCCGGCCGCCACAGGCCGCCGGCGGGATGCAGGAGGACATGCCGAATGCCGGAGACGCTGCTCGAACTCAGCGGTATCAGCAAGACCTATCCCGGCGTCAGGGCGCTCGACGACGTCAATCTGCACGTCCGCCGCGGCGAGGTGCTGGGCCTGATCGGCGAGAACGGCGCCGGCAAGTCGACGCTGATGCGCGTGCTGGCCGGCGTGATCGCACCGAGCGCGGGCGTGATCCGCATCGGCGGCAACGACCACGCAAGGATGACGGTGAACGAGGCGACCCTCGCCGGCATCGCCTTTGTGCACCAGGAGCTGAACCTGTTCGAGAATCTCGACGTCGCGGCCAATGTCTTCATCGGGCGCGAGAAGCTCGCCGGCGGCCCGCTGAAGCTGGTGGACAACGCGGAGATGCGCGCCCGCGTGATGCCGCTGCTGCAACGGCTGGGCGCCGATTTCGCGCCGAACACGCTGGTCGACAATTTGTCGATCGCGGAGCGTCAGATGGTGGAGATCGCCAAGGCGCTCTCGATCGATGCCCGCGTGATCATCATGGATGAGCCGACCTCCAGCCTGACGATTTCGGAGACGGAGCGGTTGCTGGAGGTGATCGCCGACCTGAAGGCCCACGGCATCTCGGTGATCTACATCTCGCACCGGCTCGGCGAGATCATGAGCTGCGCCGATCGTGTCGTGGTGCTGCGCGACGGGCGCACGGTGGGCGAACTGGCGCGGGACGAGCTGAGCCATGCCGCGATGATCCGGCTGATGATCGGCCGCGACCTGAAGGCGCTGTACACGC
Organism: Bradyrhizobium sp. 41S5; assembly: GCF_011516665.3. Lineage (NCBI taxonomy): Bacteria > Pseudomonadati > Pseudomonadota > Alphaproteobacteria > Hyphomicrobiales > Nitrobacteraceae > Bradyrhizobium > Bradyrhizobium sp. 41S5. Next base: position 6,755,262 of record NZ_CP083721.1, read on the forward strand.
CGCCGGCACGCTCGCCGCAGCCGGGCGGCTGCGATATCGCCGGCGTCGTGACGACCGCCTTTCCAGACCGGCAGATTGACCTTTCCGTGCGGCGCGGCGAGATCCTCGGCCTCGCCGGACTCGTCGGCGCCGGCCGCACCTCCCTTGCCCGCGCGGTGTTCGGCGTTGACCCGCTGCTGGGGGGCGAGATCAGGATCGACAACGAACCGGTCGGGGTCTCCTCGCCGCGCGATGCGATCAGGCAAGGAATCTATCTGGTGCCGGAGGACCGCAAGAAGTCCGGGCTGGTGCTGGAATTGCCGATCCGGGAGAACGTGACGCTCGCGAGCCTGCTGGATCACGCGCGGATGTGGCTGGTCAACGGCGCGGCCGAACGCAAGATCGCGAAGGAACAAGCTCGGAGCCTCTCGATCAAGACGCCGAGCATCGACATCGAAGCCGTAACGCTCTCCGGCGGCAACCAGCAAAAGGTGGTGCTGGGCAAGTGGCTTTCCATGCAGCCGCGCGTGATGTTCTTCGACGAACCGACCCGCGGCATCGATGTCGGCGCCAAGAGCGAGATCTACGCGCTGATGCGCAGCCTCGCCGACCGGGGCGTCGCGATCGTGATGATCTCCTCGGACATGGAGGAAGTCATCGGCGTCTCCGACCGCGTCGCGGTGATGCATGAAGGCAGCGTCAGCGGCGTGCTCGAGCGCGACCAGTTCAGCGAATACAACGTGTTGAGGCTGGCGGTCGGCCAAGCGCTCGAAACCCTGGAGGCCGCTGCGCCATGATTAAGAAGGAACTCGGCCTGTTCTTGCTGCTGGCGGTGATCTCCGCCATCACCGGCGCGATCAATCCGGCCTTCCTGTCGTTCGTTAACTTGCTGAACATGGCCAATCTGATCGGCCTGTTCGGCGTGTTCGCACTGGGCGAAGGTCTCGTCATCATAACCGGAGGCATCGATCTTTCGCTCGGCTCGATGTTCGCGCTGCTCGGCGTCGTCTTCATCGACCTTCTGACGACGTATCAGGTGCCCTGGCCCATCGCGCTGTTGCTGGTCCTGATGGGCGGGTTGGCGCTGGGCGGCATCCAGGGTTTCCTGATCACGCGGCTGAAAATGCAGCCCTTCATCGTGACGCTGTGCGGGTTGCTGATCTATCGCGGCGCCGCGCGCTACTACACCAGCGATTCGACACGCGGCTTCGGCTATGGTGACGAGGCCAGCACGCTGGGCAACATCGCCTCCGGCAATATCGCGGGCATTCCGAACACCTTCATCTTCCTGATCATCCTGGCGCTGATCCTCGGCGTGCTGCTGCATCGTTCGGTCTACGGACGCTGGCTTTATGCCGTGGGCAAGAACGAGGAAGCGGCGCGCTTCTCCGGTATCAACACAAATGTCGTGATCGCGACCGCCTATGTCATCAGCGGCGGCCTCGCCGGCGTTTCGACCGTGATGTTCGTCTTCTACACCAACTCGGTCTCTCCGAGTTCCTTCGGCAATTTCTACGAACTCTATGCGATCGCGGCTGCCGTCCTCGGCGGCTGCAGCCTGCGCGGCGGCGAAGGCTCGATTCTCGGCATCGTGCTGGGCACAGCGCTGCTGCAGGTGTTGCAGAACCTCGTGAACATCCTCGGCATTCCGAACTCCCTGAACTTCGCGGTGATGGGGACCGTGATTTTGATCGGCGTTCTGGCGGATCAGCAATTGCAGGTCCGGCGGCGGCGCAAGGCGGCGCTGGCCGGCCTCGCCCGCACGGCGCCTCGAGCAAAGGAAACCACAATTCTGCAAAGCGCTGCGCACGGCGCGACGGCGCTGCCGACGAGCGCGGGCGATCAAGCGTGACTCGACTGCGACGAACCACGATCGGGAATATAGCCACGGCGACTCGAGTAGAGGACAAGGGGAAGAGTTCGATGCGTAAGACTGATCAAGCATCCGAGGCTCACGTCCACGTTGGCGCCGCAGGTCGCGCCTGGCCGGGCCGCTGGCAGACCCTCACCCCAGTCCTCAAGGGCTTTGGTGCGCGTGAATTTTCTATCTCAAGTTGACGGATCGCTACACTGAAAGGAGCGCGTTCCATGCTGAAGGGCTTTGGGCGGGAACGCGACACAAAAATGGACAAAGCCGGGGACGCTGGGAGTGCAGAAAATGTCACTTTGGTCTGTGAACACCGCGCGTGCATGCGGCGTGGGGATCGCTTTGTTATCTCTGTTCAACGGCGGCGCGCATGCGGCCGATCTTCTGACCAAGGCGCCGCCTGTGCCTTACATGGAGACCGACGATTTCTGGACAAGACCGTATCTGTTCGGCGATCTCGGCAGGACGCAGCTAAAGGAGCGGGGTATCTCGCTGGCCCTGACGCTGGGTGACGAAGCCGTCGGCAATCTGTCGGGCGGCAACAGGAACACCGCGACCCAAGCCGGACAGCTGTTCTTTCAAGCCAAGTTCGACATGGCGAAGCTTGCCGGCATCCAGGGCGGCCTGGTCGGCCTCACGCTGGTCGACCGCTTCGGCCACAACCTGAATGACGAGGCGGGTATTCCGGCGTTGCAGCTGACCAACGAAGTGTTCGGCCGCGGCAGTATTCTTCGCCTGACCGAACTCTACTACTCGCAGAAGCTGTTCGATGACCGCCTTGAACTCAAGGGCGGCCGTCTTCCGGTCGGCTCCGACTTCTTCTTCGGCCTGTGCGAGTTCATCAATCTGACCTTCTGCGGCGGCCAGCCCGGCAACATCCAGGGCGGCTACATCTACAACTGGCCAGTGAGCCAATGGGCCGGTGTCGCACACTACAACTTCGCTAAGGAATGGCAGCTTTCGGTCGGCGTCTACGACGCCAATCCGAACTATCTGACGACGTCGGACTCCGCGACCTACTTCCTGCCGGGCGTCCCCGGCTCGAGCCGGGCCTCCGGCGTGCTGGTGCCGGTCGAGCTGGTCTGGGCGCCGAGCGGTCCCCTGAACGGTACCTGGCGATTCGGCGGCTGGTATGACAGCGCGTCGACGATCGACGGTGGCCTTCCGGGTATCATCGCGATCGCCCCGGGCATCGGCGGCGTCTCGGACCAGAATCTGGGCGATCAACGCGGCCGCTATGGCGTCTATGAGTCGATCCTGCAGCGGCTGACCGTTGAGGGTGCAAAGGCACAGGGTTGGTACATGTTCCTCAATACGACGGTCGCCGATCACCGGACGTCGTATCAGGACTACCAGGTCGCCCTGGGCTTCCGGCACACCGGAACGTTCTCCTGGCGTCCGGAAGACGAAGTCGGTTTCGCAGTGGGCACGACCCACGTGAATTCGGCCGCGCTCACCCTGAATGCGGGCGGAAACGAAGTTCCGATCGAAGCCTGGTACGGCTGGCAGGCGACCGGCTGGATGAACCTCAAGTTCGACGCCCAGTACGTGATCAATCCCGGCGGGCGTGGCTATAATGCCGCCGGCATCAAGACCGAGAATGCCTGGGTCCTCGGTCTGCGCACGCTGGTGCACTTCTGAGCCGAAGGTGGTTTGCCAGCATGCCTGAGCGAGACCAGCCATGGTAACCCCTCACGACGCCGGGCTCGCCGTCCTGGAGTTGAAGGGCATCGGCAAGGAGTTCGGCGCCATTCGCGCGTTGCATGGCGTCGACCTGCGCGTTTCTCCCGGCGAGGTGGTCGGCCTGATGGGAGACAACGGCGCCGGCAAGTCGACGCTCGTCAAGATCATCGCCGGCAACTTCCCGCCAAGTCACGGCGAGATCCGCTTTGACGGCAAGCCGGTTCATTTCGCCCGGCCGATCGATGCCCGCGCGGTCGGAATCGAAGTAGTCTATCAGGACCTCGCGCTCGCCGACAATCTCACGGCAGCGGCCAATGTCTTCCTCGGCCGTGAGCTCAAGCGCAAGCTTGGTCCGTTCGCGTTTCTCGACCACAAGGCGATGGCAGCCCGCGCGCTGGAGCTGTTCGGCGAGCTGCGTTCGGAGACCCGACCGCACGATCTCGTCAAGCAGATGTCGGGCGGCCAGCGTCAGGCGGTCGCGATCGCACGGACTCGGCTGTCCAATGCCAAACTCGTGATGATGGACGAGCCGACGGCCGCGATCTCGGTCCGCCAGGTCGAGCAGGTGCTGGGCCTGATCCATCGCCTGAAGGAACAGGGCGTCGCGGTGATGCTGATCTCGCACCGCATGCCCGACGTGTTCGCGGTCTGCGACCGCGTCGTCGTGATGCGCCGCGGCGAAAAACGTGCCGACAAGGCGATCGGCGACACCAGCCCCGAGGAAGTCACCTCCCTCATCACGGGAGCGAGAGAGGCTGCGTAATGGCCACGCCCCTGGAATCTCCCATCACCTTCACCAATGTCGGCAAGACCAAATGGTGGCAGAGCGGCTTCTTTGCCTCGCAGACCGGGTACGTCCTGCTCGCGCTGGTGGCGCTGTTCGTAGTGATGAGCTTCGCCAGCCCCTACTTTCTCACCGAGGGCAATATGCAGAATGTGGCGAAGAACTTTTCCTTCATCGCCATCGCCACGCTCGGCGTGACCTTCGTCATCATCACGGGCGGCATCGACCTCTCGGTGGGCTCGGTGATGTGCTTTTCCGCGATGATCACCTCGATGGTCATGACGCAAATCTCGACACCCGGCATGCCCGGCGCGGAGTGGTTCGTGCATTTGGCCGACGACGGCAAAACCGTGATCGCAAATGTGCCCGGCTTGATCCTGCTCGTATCGGTCCTTGTGGGGCTCGGCGTCGCGCTGATCGTCGGTCTCGTCAATGGCTTCTGCATCGCGGTGCTCGGGCTGTCGCCTTTCGTCACCACGCTCGGCATGCTTTCGATCGTGCGCGGCCTCGGTTACGTCGTCTCCAACGGCCGCGGCAGCTTTCCCAGCGGCCCCGAAGCCGATTATCTCTACGCGTTGACATCCGGCGTCGTATTCGGCATGCCGACGCCGTTCGTCTATCTCGTGGTTCTTGCGGTGGCGATGGCGATCGTGCTGCATCACACCGGTTTCGGCCGCCACGTCTTTGCCGTCGGCGGCAACGAGAAGGCGGCCGCGCTGACCGGCATTCCGGTCGTACGGGTGAAGATCGAGATCTATGTGATCTGCGCGCTCGCCGCGGGCCTGCAGGGCATCATCATCTCGGGCTGGCTGGGATCGGCGCCGGCAAACATGGCGACGTCCTACGAGCTCAACGTGATTGCAGCCGCCGTTATCGGCGGCGCCAATCTCGCCGGCGGCGCCGGCGGCCCGCTCGGGGCGATCGTCGGCTGCGTGCTGCTCGAGGTGATCCGCAACGGCCTCGTGCTCGCGCAGATCAACTCCTACTGGCAGCAGACCTTGGTGGGCGTGATCATCATCGCAGCGGTGCTGGTCGATCGTCTTCGCTCGCGCATGGCCTGAGTTCGTCCTGGAGGATCATAATGTCCGCCTATCCGCCTTCGGGAGCCGCTGATTTCAAGGGATAGGCACAAAGAATGTGGAGGGAAACAATGAAGAAGGCACTTCTTGCCGCCGCGGTCCTCGCCATGATGACGACACCCGGCTTCGCCCAGAGCTACAAATTCGTGATCGTGCCCAAAGCGATGAACAATCCGTTCTTCGACTTCGCGCGCGACGGTTGCCAAAAGCGCGCCAAGGAACTCGGCAACATCGAATGCATCTACAAAGGTCCCGTCGAGCACGAGCCGGCGACGCAAGCGCAGATCATCCAGGATTTCATCACCCAGAAGGTGGACGGCCTGGCTATCTCGGTCGCCGACGTCGCGGCCATGACCAAGTCGATCGAGGCGGCAAATGCGGCCAGCATTCCCGTCATCACGTTTGACGCGGACGCGCCGGGCTCGAAGCGGATTGGCTATATCGGCACCGACAACAAGGAGTTCGGCGTCGCGCTCGGCAAGCAGTTGCTGAAGCTCCGGCCCGATGGCGGCAAGTACGCGATGGTCTCCGGCGGGCCGGGTGCGAAGAACCTGGCCGAGCGCGTCGATGGCGTCCGCGAAGCGCTCAAAGGCTCGAAGTGGACCGAAGTCGGGGGATCGCCGACGTTCTGCAACGACGACCCCGCGCTGGGTGTTCAGCAGATGACCGATCTGCGCACCGCTGTTCCCGATCTCGCTGCGATCATCCCGGTCGGCGGCTGGCCGATGTTCGCCCCGGAAGGCTTCAAGGCGTTCGCCAGCAAGAGCAAGAAGGACCTCGACGCCGGCAAGTTCACGCTCGTCGTGGCCGATACCCTCAAGATGCAGCTTGAACTTCTGAACGAGGGCTATGTAAACGCACTGATCGGCCAGCGTCCGCTCGAGATGGGCGAGAAAGCGATGGATACGCTGCTTGCCATCAAGAAGGGCCAGAAGGTGCCGGAGATCATCCACACCGGTCTCGACGTCGTGACAAGGGACAACGTCGCGGCGATGCTGAAATAGCAGCGTGCGCAACCCGCGGGCAACGGCGCTCTTCGTGGAAAATTGCGGCTCGGCGCACGAAATCGGGACCCTTGGTGACGGGGGAAGGCTACCGCGCCTTTCCCCACACCGACCGAGCCTACGATATCTTATCCAATCCCTTGCATAGTCCGACGCCGAATTCGACGGCCGTGAAGGTAGCGGGGGGGCGCTACAGTCCGAAACCCGCTATCGCTGCGGCCCTGTTTTCTTATCGCAGGGCAGCCTGACTTGGGGCGTAGCATCCTGATGGTCCGCCAAAAGCTGCCGTTCATCCGTACCCCCATCGTTCTGCGGACGGAGCGTCGCAACGATGCCAGGGCCTCCATGGCTCCCGGGATCTCACGCAGACAGCCTGTGCCTCGGCTGCAGTTTAGCTCCCTCAGGAATCGCCCCGTTCGGAGGAAGTTTCGCGCTCGCGCATGCGGCCAAGCTCCAAGGGCGCATTTGCGCTGTCGAGGAACTCAACCGTGGTGAACCACAGGTCGGTATCGCCGACGTTTTCGAGGTCGTGGATCTTGTATTCACCCTTTCCGTAGACGAAGTGACGCGTCTCGCCGGCCGAGTAGACCGCTTCGACGATCGTCCCGTCCTCGGCATGCGATTGCGCCCGGCCCGGCGTTACTGCGGTCCAGAAGTAGTCCAGCACGTGACGATGGAATCCGATGCGCTCACCTGGAGCAAGCCGGATTTCCCAGACGCGCACGCGCTTGGCTTCGGACAGGAGCCGCGTCCCGACCCGCCCGTTGAGCTGATTGGTATCGAACTCCTTGCGAATGGCGTCGGGCCAGGCGGCCCTACCCTTTTCGGTCACGTCGGTGTTCATTGTTGCGCCTCCTTGGGATGAATGATCCACGCTGCGTTACTCGACGCCGAGCCCGGTCTGGGCTCGGACGTGCTGCGCGCCGAACGATGCGCGGACAGAAGCCGCCGCCGCACTGCGGTCCAGCACCGACACCGCCCATGATACGGCGAAGGCGAGAGGAACCGAGACCAGGGCCGGATTGTCGTAAGGGAATGGTGCAGGCCCGAGCTTCAATGCCGCGGTCCATACGCCCGGGCTGAGGGCGACCAGTCCCACCGATGCCAGCAGGCCGGCGAGCGACCCGCTCACGGCGCCGCGCGTCGTCAGGTCAGGCCAGACGATCGAGAGAAGGATCACCGGGAAGTTCGCACTCGCCGCGATCGCAAAGACCAGTCCGACCATGAATGCGATGTTCTGGTTCTCGAACAAGACACCCAGACCCATCGCAATCAGGCTGATCGCAACCGCGGCAGCCTTCGAGACAAACACTTCCTCATGCTCGCTCGCACGGCCCCGGCGGATCACGCGGGCATAGAGGTCGTGGCTCGCCGCCGAGGCTCCTGCGAGCGTCAACCCTGATACGACAGCGAGGATCGTCGCGAACGCCACCGCCGAGATGAACCCGAGCAGCAGCGATCCGCCGACGGCATCGGCCAGGTGCAGAGCCACCATGTTGACGCCGCCAACGAGCCCGCCCGACGCATCCCGAAACTGCGGGTTGGCCGAAACGATCGCGATGGCGCCGAAGCCGAGCACGAACAACAGGCTGTAGAAGATGGAGATGAACCCGGTCGCAACCAGCACCGATGTACGCGCCTGGCGGGCATCGCTCACGGTGAAGAAGCGCATCAGGATGTGCGGCAACCCGGCCGTGCCGAAAATCAGGGCTAGTCCGAGGGAGATCGCCGATACAGGATCCTTGACAAGTCCGCCCGGCGCCATGATGGCGTCGGCCTTCGGATGCAATGTCACGGCTTCACGGAACAGCGCCTCCAGACTGAAGCCGAAGTGCCCGAGGATCAGGATCGACATCAGGACCGAACCCGACATCAGCAGGATGGCCTTGATGATCTGCACCCAGGTCGTCGCGAGCATGCCTCCGACCGTCACATAGATCATCATCAGCACGCCGACGATGCCGACCGCGTAGATGTAGGGAAGCCCGAACAACAGCTGGATCAGCTTGCCGGCCCCCACCAGCTGCGCAATCAGATAGAAGACCACGATCACGAGCGTGTTGACGCCAGCGACGGCCCTCACCGGGACTTCGGCCAACCGATATGCCGCGACGTCGGCAAAGGTGTAACGGCCGAGATTGCGCAACGGCTCGGCAATCAGGAACAGAATCATCGGAAAGCCGACGAGGAAGCCGATCGCATAGATCATGCCGTCGTAGCCCGAGGTATAGACGAGCGCCGTGACGCCCAGGAATGTCGCAGCCGACGTGTAATCACCGGCGATCGCGAGTCCGTTCTCGACACCCTTGAGACCGCCGCCGGCGGCGTAGAAATCCTTGGCCGTGCTCGTACCACGCCGGGCAGCCCACCATGTGATGCCAAGACTGATCGCGACGAAGCCGAGGAACATGGCGATCGCCGTCGCGTTCAACGGTTGCCGCGTGCCTGTCGCCGATGTCAGCGCGTCGGCTGCCGCAGGCTCTGAAAGCAGGACGAACGCAGTTGCAAACAAGGCTGCGCAAGCCGGACGTGACGTCATCGGAGATCCTCCAGAAGCAGCTGATTGAGGCTGTCGAAACGGGAATTGGCGCGCCGCACGTAGACCGCCGTTAACAGGAAGCCGAGCGCGATCAGGCCGACGCCGACCAACACGCCCCAGGTGATCACGGTGCCGCTCCACAACGGATACCCGAGCAGCCGGGGCCAGAACGCGATAGTCAGGATGTAGGTGAAGTAGGCAGCGGCCATGACGATCGACATCGCAACGCCAAGGCGTGCGCGCTCGCTCGCAAGCTGTCTGAATGTCGGATGCTGCTGGATGGTTTGCAGGTCCATGGGTGATTGTCCTCCCTCGTTGAATTCGCCTAGGCGGCAATGCCGGTTGCCACCGCGGTCTCCGCCATCACCGCCTCGGGGCTGCGATGCCGCTCTGCAATCGCCCGTTCCTCGGCCGTGGCGATTTGCGCCTGCATGTACGCGCCGAGATGGCGGGCGCGCCGCACGACTGCGGCCCCAAACGGAAGCCGGCTCGATTCGAATTTCGCGAGCGCCGCCGGCAGATCGGCCGGAAGGGCCCGCAACGCATCGACCAGAGCCGCCGCATCCGCCGCGGCTTTCGTCACGCCCATGCCGACATGGGGCCTCGCCACGAACGCAGCATCGCCAAGGATGACGGTGCGGGATCCGAGCGCCATGCGCGGTGTCTCGAGATCAAGGATGGCCTGGATGAAGGGCTGAGACGTGAGGTGAACGACCTCGGCGAATTGCGGCGCCAGCAGCCGCTCCGCGTCCTGGCGCATCGCGGCAATCACATTGGATCGAATCCTGGTCGGCGGAATCGACAATGGCTGCCTGACACCGTCGATATCCGTCAGCAGATCCGCCAGTCCTTGGTCGGTGTCGGCCGGGCGATACCAGACGAAATTGAACCGGCGCTCGCCGACATCCATCTCTTCGTTGGCCCCGGCAACGGGATAGCCGAGCATCTGCTCCCCGGGAGGCAGGCTGAAGGCGAACCAGTCGCACAATTCCGCCCGCGTCCGAGCTGACAGGTCCCGCTCGTTGACGAGGCCCCGCCAGGCGACGTAACCGGCGTATTTGGGCTGGACGTTGGCCGCGAGCTGCGTCCTGACGCTCGAGAATATCCCGTCGGCGCCGACCAGCAGGTCTCCCGACGCTTCGGTGCCGTCGGAAAAGCGCGCCACCACCCGGTCGCCGAGCTCCGCAACATCCTCGAGGCTCTTGCCGTGATGGTAGTGTTGCGGCGGCAACGCCGCCTTCAACAGCCCGTAGAGGTGTCCCCAGGACGTCAGCACTTGCCGCAACCCGAGCTCGCCTGCGATACGGCCACTCCGGTCCAGCACGCGCCGCCCCGGAACGACGACCCCGACCGCCGCGGCCGCGGTATCGATGCCGGCCCGGCCCAAGACGTCGAACAATTCCGAATGCGTGACGATGCCCGCGCCTCGGCCCGCGAGCTCCGCACCGATGCGCTCATAGACGTCGACGTTCCAGCCTTCCCGCCGCAACAGCAACGCGGCGAACAGGCCGGCCATCGATCCGCCGATCACAAGTGCCTTCGGCGGCACTGCACGCTTCCAGCGGTCGTCGCTCATGAGCATCCTCCTTTCGCTGATCGGTTCGCGCGAACTGACGTTTATTTATCAATTGATCAATTAATGGCATGGCATTGATCCAAGTCAATAGCTATTTATCAAATGATAAACAAAAGGTGATGGCGCCGCTTGCGGTCGGCCCTGGCGGCAAATCGGTGTATGAAGGCACGAAAGTGCCCTCTAACCGACGAATCAGACGTGAAGCAGGCCAGAAGAGCGCGTCTTCCGACGCCGATCCGAGAACAGCAGAGGCTGGACCCGTCCGAGCGGGAAGCCATCATCGCGCGAGAAGCCGTGTCGTTTTTCGCCGAGCACGGGTTCGAGGGACAGACCCGCGAACTCGCAAAGCGGCTTCGCATCACCCAGCCCCTGCTCTATCGCTATTTTCCAAGCAAGGAAGCTCTGATCGAGCGGGTCTATCAGGAAGTTTTTGTCGGACGCTGGAAACCGTCCTGGGAAAAGATCATCACCGATCGCTCGATCCCCCTGAAGGCCAGGCTGATCCAGTTCTATCGCGAATACGCCGAGGTCATCCTCACCTACGAATGGATTCGCCTGTTCATGTTCGCAGGCCTCAGGGACCTCGGACTGAACGCCCGTTATCTCAAGATGCTGCGCGAACGTGCGTTCGAAAGGGTGATCGAGGAGATCAGGTTCGAATACGGACGTCCCTCGACCGATGAGCTGCCGACCACCGATATCGAAGTCGAGATGGTATGGGGCCTGCACGCCGCGATCTTCTATCTCGGGGTTCGCCAGTTCATCTACTCGATGCCGCTGGAAACCGATGTCAATTCGATCATCGATGCAAAGGTGACGACGTTCCTGGGCGGCGTTCGCTTCGTCCTCCCGGCGAAGGCGATCGCCTAGATCCTGCTCCCTCGAGTTACGCGCCAATCGCCTTCCTGATGCGGGCGGGATTGAACGGGAGGTCATGCATCCGAACGCCGGTTGCATCTCTGATCGCGTTCGCAATCGCGGCTCCCGTCGGCCCTTGCGCGGCCTCGGCGACACCATAGAAGCCATCGCCGGGCCGATCTATCAGGTGAACGTCAACCGCGCCCGGAGCGCTGTCGAACCGCATGATGGGATAGGCGGACCAATCGACCGACGTGACACGGGTGCGATCGAACGTGACCTGCTCGAACAGCGTCCAGCTGATCGATTGCAGGATACCGCCCTCGATCTGGTTACGGACACCGTCCGGGTTCACGACCTGCCCCGTATCCACCGCCGCCACGACGCGACGGACACGAACGGCGCCGCTGAGGCGCACGACCTCGATCTCGACGGCCACCGCGCACCAGGCTTCGAGGTTCTTGTAGCGTGCAAAGCCGAAGCCGAATCCGGTGCTGTCCGAGCGCTTGACCCGCGCTGCCCAGCCGAATCGGGATGCCGCCGTTTCGATGACGTCGCGCGCGCGGGGATCGACCGTATGGCGAAGCCGAAACGCGACGGAATCCTGCCCCGAGCGCGCCGCCAACTCGTCCAACATGCTCTCAATCGAAAGCACGTTGAGGTACCCGCCCAGCGAGCGCATGGAGGAGCCACGCAAGGGCATGTCGGGCAGAAAGTGACTGATCACCTTGCAGTTCGGGATTGCATAGAGCGGAATTGCATTGCGATCGCCGCCGCCCTCGGGCTGCGCCAGTGCAACCGGCGGCGCGGGGGGAGAAGCGTCGGACTTCAGTCGGGCGGCCGTCAGCGTTCCCGGAGGTCCGGGCCGCATCATGTGCGACTGGCTCCAGACCTCGTAGTGCCAATCCGCGATCGCACCGTCCGGTCCGACCGCGGCGCGGAGCTTGACCACCATGCCAGGGCCGAATGGATCCCAGGCGTGCTCCTGTTCCCGCATCAGCTGGACCCTGATCGGCCGGCCTGGCATCGCCACGGCGAGCATCGCTGCATCGGCCGCGGCGTCGTCGGCGCCATTGTGACCGTAGCAACCGGCCCCTTCCGCATGAATGCAGCGAACGTTTTCGGCAGGCATGCGCAGCATGCCGGCAATCGCATCGCGAAGGAAGAAAACGCCCTGCGTGTGCGTCCAAACCGTGAGCATCCCGTCCTGGAATTGCGCTATCGCACAGGACGGCCCGATCGATCCGTGGGTGAGATAAGGCCGGCTGAAGGTCGCTTCGACCGCAATTCCCGGCTTGCCCGGACGTCCCTCATCGTGAATCGTCGTGTCGCGCGAAGGCAGGTTGATCAGGGCACCCGGCAGGTCCGCGCTATCAGGCAGAGCTTGCTGTTCGATCCAGGTCGTGGTCGCAGCGAGCGTTCGCATTCCCTGAACGGCGGTCCACTCCCGGTCTGCGATCACGCCGAGGAAATTGCCGTCACGCACGACCTTGGCGATCCCGTTCATCCGCTCGACAGGCGCGACATCGAGATCGCGCAGGATCGCCCCGTAACTCGGGGGACGGACCACACGACCGTGCAGCATCCCATCGGGGCGCAGATCCTGAACATAGGCGCTACCGCCGCTCACCTTGGCCGGAATATCGATCCGCAAAACCGGCTGGTTCATCACCGTGAAGTCTGACGGCGAGGTGAGATGCGACGCTGTGCTCGCTTCCACAGATAACAGTTGATCGCGAACCAGCTCGCCATAGGCCAGGCGAGCGCCGTGCGGGCCGAACACCGCGCCGTTGCGGACCTGGAGCGAGGCCGCCGGCACGCCAAACCTGCGGGCGGCCTCGTCACGGAGGATCTCGCGCGCCTGAGCCGCGGCGTGCCGGATTGCGGTTCCGGAGTCCTGCATCGAATGGCTTGCGGCCGTATAGCCTTCATTCGGCGTCCGTGCGGTATCTGCCGTGACGAGCGATAGCCGATCGAACGGCACCTTGAGCTCCTCGGCTGCGACCTGGAGCAGTGCCGTCTTGAGACCCTGGCCGAGTTCGGCCTTTCCCGTGAGGATCGTCACCGCGCCCGACGCATCGACGCGAATCCAGGCGTCGATGTTTGGCGTGTCGTCGAGACTTCCGGGAAGACCGTGCTTCGAGGGGCCTCCACCGGTCCCGGTTTCGGTCTGCGCGCGCGCTCCGGAGAATTGTAAGGCGACAATGAGCGCGCCGGCACCCGCCAATACGCTCCGTCGAGAGACAGCATGCGTCATCGCTCCGCCCTCACCTCGGCAGATTTCTTCTTCAACTCGTCGGCGGCACGGCGGACCGCGCGCAAGATCCGCATGTGAGTTCCGCATCGGCACAGATGCGGCTGAAGTTCGGCCCTGATCGATTCGTCGGTCACGTTCGGATCACGATTGAGCAGCGCCTGGGCGCGCATCATCATGCCGGGAATGCAATAGCCACACTGCGCCGCCTGCTCGGCAATGAAAGCCTGCTGCAACGGGCCTGGCTCCGCCTGGCTCCCAAGCCCTTCCAGCGTGGTGACGGAGCGCCCCTCCAGCACCATCACCGGCGTGATGCATGAGAAGATGGCCTTGCCATCGACGATCACGGTGCACGCGCCGCACTGGCCGAGGCCGCAACCGTACTTTGCGGCGTTCAGCCCGAGTTCGTCCCGGAGAACATAGAGCAGCGGCGTGTCCGGGCTCGCCTTGATGGATCGGCTCTCGCCGTTAACGGTCAGCGTTGTCATGGCGCGTCAGCGGCCCTTCTGCTCATTGTTCTCTTGCCCGGCTCACCGGTTGGCTCTTGCGTCCGCCACCGCCTTGGCGACCCCGTCCCACTGGGTGTTGCCGACGAACTGGGTACGCAGGTAGTTGGCGAGATCGGAGATCTGCCGGTCATCGAGAGCATCGCCAAAGCCGGGCATCATCGGACGCGCGGAACCGTCGGAGGACGCGGGGATTCCCCGCAGCACGAGATTGATCAGGTTGGCTGGCGTCTCGTCGGCAAGGGCCGTGGAGAGACCAAGGCTGACGCCTCCCAACGGCAAAGGTCTGCCGCCCTCATGGCACGATGCGCAAGCGACACGGTAGATCGCTCCACCCGGATCGGACTGGAGGGGCGGCGTCGCAGCTTGCGCCCCAGCCACCTGCGGCAATCGTCCGGGCCCCGAAGGAGCAGCGATCTTTGCGTCGGTCCGAGCTTCGCTCTTGCCGAGCGAGGCCAGATAGTAGGCCATCGCACTGACGTCGGCGGGATCGACCAGGGACAGATTGTCGGTCACGTTCGCCATGGGCCCTTGAGCTGTCCCATGCTGGGGATGCGAGCCACGTGCGAGATAATCCGTCAGGGCCGCCTCATCCCACGGGACCGGCGACGGCGAGCTTCGACCGAGTGCGTAGGCACGCCAGCCTTCGGCCACGCCGCCTTGGAAGCTAGCCGAGACCTCTTCTGCTCCCATCAGGTTTCGCGGAGAATGGCAGGCGCCGCAGTGCCCGAGCCCGTCGACCAGATACTTCCCCCTGTTCCACTTCGCATCCTTCGACGGGTCGGCGACGAAGCGCTCCTGACGCAGGAACAGCAGCTTCCAGCCGGCGAGCGTCAGGCGGATATTGAGGGGAAACGGCAGTCCGTTTGGCGGCGCCGACGACCTGACCGGATCGAGCGACATCAGAAAGGCATACAATGCGTTCGCATCATCGTTCGTGACGCGCGTGAAGTGGTCGTACGGGAACGCCGGATAAAGGTGACGGCCTTCACGATCCACGCCGGACCGCAAGGCGCGAACGAATGCCTGCTCCGACCATCGACCGATGCCGGTCTCCGGATCGGGCGTGATGTTGGTGGAGTAGATCGTGCCGAACGGCGTCGGCATCGCAAGTCCGCCGGCGTATGGTGCTCCGCCAGTCGCCGTGTGGCACGTGGCGCAGTCGCCAAGCAGCGCGAGGCTTGCTCCACGACGTACCATGACAGTATCGGTGGCCCTGGCTGATCGCGGATCGATCGGAGCGATTGGCGATTCCCAGACGTAGAGAAGCGCCGCCATCCCCCCGGTCGCCCCGACGGCAAGCAGCGCGAGCAGAACTGACCTGAGCTTCATCGCCTTCCTTCCTGAATGGAGACGCCATATCAGGTCGCCGCCGGCGTCATCTTTTCAGTTTGATGCGGCCCTTGAACAATCTCCCGATGAGGATGCGACGGTGCGGCACGCCGGCGTCGTGTCGCCGGTTCGGCAACAAGGTTCGATCGAGACAACGCTGCGATGCGCCTGCGGATCAAAGGCCAGTCCAAAGCGTGCGCATTCAGTCCAATACGTTCGCAAGCCTGCCACGTACGGTGTCGGGCGAGAGCTCTTTCACCCGGAACGCCGCGCGCCGCACAGCCAGCTGCACATGGCAACCGTTCATCTTGGATGGCCCTTGTTATTTATCAATTGATAATTAACTGCCGATCGTGTTTGAAGTCAAGTGTCGGGCGCGGCGAACAGAAGCTGCGCGCGGACAAGCGAGGATTGCGGCCATGTCGACGTCTGCTCTCAGCACAGATCAACGCGTCCCAGAACTCACCCGCGCACGCACGTTTGCCATGGCGGTTTGTGCGGGCATCGCGGTCGCAAACATCTATTACAATCAGCCACTGCTGGGCCTCATCGAAGCGAATTATCCGAACTCCTCTGCGATCGGCCTGATACCCACGGCCACGCAGTTTGGCTACGCGGTTGGTCTCCTCCTGCTCGTCCCGTTGGGCGATCTCGTCGAGCGACGTCGTCTTATCGCCGCGCAATTCGTCGTTCTGGCGGCAGCACTGGCCTTCGCTGCTGTTGCGCCGACCACGCTCGCATTGATCGCAGCCTCGCTTGTGTTGGGGGTAGCGGCCACGGTGGCGCAGCAGATCGTCCCGTTCGCCGCAACGCTCGCCGACGACAAGACGCGGGGCGCCGCGGTCGGAACGGTCGTCAGCGGAATCCTCGGCGGAATCCTTCTCAGCCGCACGATAGCCGGCTTCGTCGGATCGCATTTCGGATGGCGCGAGATGTTTTGGCTTGGCGTGCCTTTGGCGCTCGGCGCCGCCGCACTGGTCCGCACGACCCTGCCCCGCCATCATCCGACGCAGAGCCTGGGATACACCGCTGCGCTGCATTCGCTGCTGCATTTACTGATCGATGAGCCGGCGCTTCGCCTGGCCGCTGCGACGCAAGCGATGCTGTTCGCCTCCTTCATCGCCTTCTGGACCGTCTTGTCCCTGCATCTGCAAGAGCCGGCGTTTGGCTTCGGCCCCGAGATCGCCGGCCTGTTTGGCGTGATCGGCGCGTCGGGGATCCTCGCTGCGCCGCTCGCCGGCCGCACAGCCGACAAGCGCGGCCCTCATCTCGTGATCGCGATCGCCGCCGCCATCTCGCTGTCCTCCTGGGTCGTGTTCGGCGGCTGGAACACCATCGCCGGACTGACCGTCGGCGTGGTGCTCCTGGACGTCGGCGTGAACGCGGCGCTGGTGGCCAACCAGCATCTGATTTTCGCGCTCCGTCCCGAGGCGCGAAGCAGGCTGAACACGGTTTTCATGACGGCCATGTTCATCGGCGGATCGCTTGGATCCCTCGGCGCGAGCTGGGCCTATGCGCACGCGTCGTGGTTCGGCGTTTGCGGCTACGGCGCGGCACTTGCGGCCGCTGGCCTGCTCTTGCAGTTGCCGACACTGTTCGGCCGGAAGGCAGCGCATCACTGACCTCGCCAAGTCGAACGGACGCATTTGGAGATCGCAAGACATGCAAATCGCGGTCGTCGGAGGCTCCCTCGCGGGATTGTTCACCGCAACGCTGCTGGCCCATGATGGACACGACGTCACCGTCTACGAGCGATCGGTCCATGGGCTCGAAGGGCGTGGAGCCGGTCTGCTGGGCAAGCGCGAGACATTTGCAATTCTGCGCGCGGCCGGCTGCGAACATGTCGCACGCGTCGGGGTGGTTGCGCGGGACCGGATCGTGTTCGGCGACACGGGCCCGACCATCGATCAAAAGATGCCGCCCCAGATGCAGCTGTCGTGGGACTCGATCTATCGCGTGTTTCGAAAGCAGATCGCGGACGGCTCATACGTGCTTGATCGAAAGGTCGAACATCTTCGAGAGAAGGCCGATCGGGTCGTCGTTCGCTTCAGCGACGGAAGCGAGACGGCTGCCGATCTCGTCATTGGCGCTGACGGCATAGCGTCCGTCGCGCGCGCCGCGGTCGACGGCCAGGCCGCGGCAAATGTCTACGCCGGCTATGTCGGGTGGCGCGGCCTCTTGCCGGAACGCGACCTGCCGGGCTTCGCGGCCAGCGACCTCCTCGAGCGCTTCGCATACTTCCGCATGCCGCATTCCCACGTGATCGGCTTCCAGGTCCCCGGACCGGGCGGAGAAACCGAACCCGGAGATCGCAGGTACAACTGGGTCTGGTATCGGCCGGCGAACGGACCGGCGGCGCGCGACGATGTGCTCACCGACCGCGAGGGCCGTATCCACCCATACTCGCTGCCTCCGGGCGCGGTCTCCGCACACACTCGCGACGGACTCGTCGAGGACGCCAATCGATTGCTGCCGCGCTCCTTCGCTGCGGCGATCGAAGCGACACCCCAGCCGTTCGTGCAAGGGATCTTCGACTACGAAACGGCGCGAATGACCTCGCGACGGATTGCGCTCGCGGGAGACGCGGCATTCGTCGTGCGGCCGCATACGGGGATGGGCATCGCAAAGGCGGCGGCTGACGCCATGGCGCTGCGAAGGCACCTTGCATCGGCGCCGCTCGGAGAGGCGCTCCAGCAATACGACCGGGAACGCAGACAGGCAGGTGCCGCTATCGCCGCGTCCGGCCGCGAGCTGGGTGCGCACCTCGTGTGAGCCGGCCAGTTGGCGAAACAGCAGGTCAGGGAGAAGCAGATGAGCTGGTATCACGATCATGATTTCACGGTGACGATCAGCGGCGGATCGGTCGCCGGGCTTTGCAATGCAATCACGCTTCGTAAATTGGGCGCGACCATCACCGTGCACGAGCGCGTGCCGGGCCCGATGCTGGCCCGAGGGGCCGGGATCGTCGTTCAGCGAGAACTGATCCAGTTGCTCGAGGAAAACGGTGCAGGTCCGCTCCCGTTCACGACCTGCCGCGGCCGGCGATATCTCGACCCGGACGGTGGCGATGGCGTCCTCCAGGACATGCCGCAGGAATTCACCTCTTGGGAAGCCATCCACAAGGCGCTGCGGGCAGCCGTTCCCGGTGAATGCTATCGGGCTGACTCCGAGGTGATGGCGGTGTCTCAGGCAGGCTCCAAGGTCTCGGCGACGCTTGGCGACGGCTCCATCGTGGAAAGCGATCTGTTCCTGGCCGCCGACGGTTCGGGCTCGGCGGTCCGGCGTCAAATGCTTCCTGATGTCGAGGCGAGATACGCCGGTTATGTTGCTTGGAGAGGCACGCTCGATGAACGCAATGTGCCTTCCGATCTTCTCCCATTCTTCGATGATCGTTTCACCTTCTCGGAAGCCCGCAGCGGCGGCCATATGCTGGCGTATTTCATCCCGGGGCCCGACGGGGCCGTTACGGTCGGATCGCGTCGGCTCAACTGGGTCTGGTATGTGCACGTCGGTGCCGCCGAGCTCGCGACTGTGCTGACCGACAAGGATGGCACGCGGCATCGATCCTCGCTTCCGCGCGGCACGACGCCGGAAAGAACCGTTGCCGATCTGAGGGCGCGTGCCTTGCGCGAGATCCATCCAAAGATGGCCGCGCTGGTCTCGGAGACGCCGGATCCGTTCCTTCAGAGCATCCTTGACGTGACGGTGCCGAAAACCCTGTTCGGCCGCGTCCTGCTGACCGGCGACGCAGCTTTCGTGGTGCGGCCGCACACGGCCGGAGGGACCGCCAAGGCGGCCTACGAGGCCTCGGTTCTCGCACGCGCATTGAAGTCAGCACGCGCGAATGTCGACGTCGCGCTTCAATCCACCGAACGGTTGCAGCTGCAATATGGCAACGCGCTCTACAAATACGGCCTTGCGCTCGGCAATCGCTGGTCACGCGATAGAAGCACCGACTAGCGAGCGCTCAGCCGGCGCCCGAGCCGAACCGATCGACGAGAAAATCGATGAAGAGCCGGACCTTGACGGCAAGATGTCGCGTCGGCGGATAGACCGCGTAAAGGGTGAGCGGCGGAGCCGAATAGTTCGCAAGGACGGCCTGGAGGCTGCCGTTCTTCAGGGCCTCCGCCGCGATGAACTCCGGTATCAGCGCGATGCCCTTGCCTCTGACCGCTACGTCGCGCAGCACCTCGGCGTTGTTGACGCACAGCGACCACGCCGGCTGGATCCAATGGACGTCGTCGTCGCTTGTCAGCTTCCATTGATTGCCCGTCAGCAGGAAGCCGTAGGTCAGGGAGACGTGATCGCGCAGATCCTGCGGATGGAGCGGTGTACCATGACGCTTCAGATAGTCGGGCGATGCGCAGACCAGCCGCGGGATGGGGACGATCTTGCGCGCGATCAGGCTCGAGGATTCCAGTTCGGCAATGCGCAGCGTGACGTCGAAGCCGTCCTGAACGGGGTCCAGAAGATCGTCACTCAGCACGAGTTGAATCTGAAGGTCGGGATATTTCGTCATGAAATCGGCGAGCGCGGGCCCGAGGCGCATCGTGCCGAACGACATCGGCGCATTGACGCGCAACAGGCCGCGCGGCGCCGATTGCAAGTGGGTGACCGCCTGATCCGCGGCATCGACGTCCGAAAGGATGACGACCGCCCGCTCGAAATACATCTGGCCGTTTTCGGTCGGGCTCGCGTGCCGGGTGGTGCGGTTCAGCAATTGCACCCCGAGGCTCTCCTCGAGATCGCCGACATATTTGCTGATCGCCGACCGCGAGAGCCGCATCTGGCGGCCAGCCTCGGCGAAGCTGCCGCTTTCGACGACCTTCACGAAGGCTCTCAGGCTTGCCAGCTTATCCATCTACCCCTCGATTGTCGCCAAATCGTAGACATAGCTGCCACAAAATCATGAATTGTCCCCAAAACAAAGCCGTCCGATATGTATTCGCGAAACGAAGTTGCTCATTCGAGCTGGAGGAAGAACATGTCAGGACTTCATCATGTCACCGCCATTGCCGGTGACCCCATCAGGAATTTCAGCTTCTACACGCGGGACCTCGGCCTGCGGTTCGTCAAGCGGACGGTCAATTTCGACGATCCGGCCACCTATCACTTCTATTACGGCGACGAGACCGGCCGGCCCGGCACGATCCTGACGTTCTTTCCCTGGCAGGGCGTTCCTCCGGGCCGGAGGGGCGTTGGCGAAACCCACCAGACCGCCTTCCGCGTGCCGCAACGCTCGCTCGGCTACTGGACGCAGCGTTTCCTTGAAAAGGGCATCCATTACGAAGCGCTGGAAAAGCGGTTCGGAGAATCGGTCCTGCCGTTCACGGATCCGGATGGCATGGCGCTGGCGCTCGTCGGCGTCCCGGGCGCCGAAGACGAGCCGGCCTGGAGCAATGGCGACGTTCCGGTCGAGCACGCGATCCGCGGCTTTCACGGCGTGACGCTGTTGCTCGACAATGCCGCGAAGACCGCGGCGGTCTTGACTGACGTGTTCGACTTCAAGGAGACGGCTCGAGAGGGCTCCGTGATCCGCTACAAGGCGGCCGGTGACGTCAACGGCAGCGTCGTCGACATCTATGAGGCGAAGGGATTCCTGCGCGGTCATCAAGGCGGCGGTTCGGTGCACCATATCGCCTTCCGCGCGGCCGACGACGCCGAGCAGGGCAGAATGGCGCAGCGGCTCATGGACAATCACGGACTGCATCCGACCGAACAGAAGGACCGCAACTACTTCCGCTCGATCTACTTTCGTGAACCCGGTGGCGTGCTGTTCGAGATCGCGACCGACATCCCGGGCTTTGCCGTCGATGAGCCGGTGGAGGCGCTGGGACGCGAACTGAAGCTGCCGGGCTTCCTCGAGTCGCATCGCAAGGAGATCGAGGGTGTCTTGCCGAAGCTGGAAGGAGCCGTGTCGTGACGGACGCCACCTCATTCGTCTATCGTTTCGAGAATGCCAGCAA
Source organism: Bradyrhizobium sp. 41S5 (assembly GCF_011516665.3). Taxonomy (NCBI): domain Bacteria; kingdom Pseudomonadati; phylum Pseudomonadota; class Alphaproteobacteria; order Hyphomicrobiales; family Nitrobacteraceae; genus Bradyrhizobium; species Bradyrhizobium sp. 41S5. Next base: position 6,776,689 of record NZ_CP083721.1, read on the forward strand.
GGCTGACGTGCCTCCGCTGCTGCTCCTGCACGGCACCGGCGGCGACGAGAACGATCTGCTGCAACTCGGCGGCATGATATCGCCGGGTTCGGCCCTGCTCTCGCCACGCGGCCGCGTCCTCGAACACGGCATGCCGCGCTTCTTCCGACGCCTCGCGGAGGGCGTGTTCGACGAACAAGACGTGCGCAAGCGCGCGTTCGAGCTTGGGGCATTCGTCGAAGACGCGCGACGACGCCACGGCATCGCAGCGCCGGTCGCCGTGGGATTTTCCAACGGCGCGAACATCGCGGCCGCGCTTCTCCTGATGAAGCCGGACGCTCTCGCCGGTGCGGTGCTGCTTCGAGCCATGGTGCCTCTGTCCGACCCGCCGAAAGCCAGGCTCGACGGCAAACCGGTGCTCATCCTCTCGGGGCAGGCAGACCCGATCGTTCCGGCCGGCAATGCGGCAAGACTCTCGGCCATGCTCGCGGACGCCGGAGCCAAGGTGACCCTCAGAACGCTGCCGGCCGGCCACCAGCTTTCGCAAGCGGACGTCAATCTGGCCCGCGATTGGATTGCCAACGTTGACGCTGAGGTCGCCTAGCTTGATCAGGAGCCAAACTGTCGCTCCGACAGTTCGGCTCCATTGCTGGGGCACGCGCGTCAGTCAACTTCGATCATCTCGACCACACGCGTGGCAAAAAGCTCCTCCTGATCGAGCTCTCCTTCCAGCCTGTGCATGACGCTGTCGTGTATGCGCCCGGCGTTGAAAAGCTCCAGAAGCCTGTTGCGGCCGGCTTCCACCGCGATCAGTACGGCACGGTAGTGCTGAAGCCTGCGTTCCTCATGGACTCCCTTCGCGAGGGCATGGTCCTCGGCGACCGCAAGGCGATGTCCGTATTGTTCGACGAGTCGCGGGTGCGCGTGCTCCCCCTCGGCCCCGACAGAATGCGCGCGGATCGCATCGAACTGCGCACGGGCGATTTCGGCCCGGAGCATTTCTTCAGACAACGTCTCTTCACCGCGGAGCAGGAACTCTTTCCCCACCAGCGTCTTCGCGACCGGACCGAGCGTCAGTCCGAGGACGACGATGGTCGCGGCGACAACGCAGAAGGTCACGAACAGGATGATGTCGCGGCCGGGAAAATGCTCCGGCAATGACAATGCGGCGGCGAGACTGACGACCCCGCGCATCCCGGCCCAGCTCATCACCAGGGGAACGGCCAGCGGTGGATAGGGATCCCGTTCGCGGAGCGACGGGATCAGTGCGCGCGGAATGTAGGCGGTCGGGAAAATCCACGCGAACCGGGCGAGCACCATCACCGCAAAGATCGTCGCGGCTGCCGGCGCAAGCGTACGCACGATCCCCCAATCCGAGCCGAAGCGGTGCAGAACACCGCGAAGCGCCAACCCCACCAATACGAAGACCAGCGCCTCCATCACGAAGGTCGCGACGGACCACACCGCCAGCGCCTGCACGCGGGACGCTGCGCTCAGGGCCTTGTGCTGCAGGCGTCCAAGGACCAGCCCGCACGCAACCGTCGAAAGCACGCCCGACACATGCAGGCGATCGGCCAGCAGATAGGCAGCCCAGGCCGACAGGAAGGTCCAGACTACGGTCAACCTGGCATCCGTCAATCGTCCCGCGACGAAGGCGCATATCCAGCCGAGCGCGAGACCGATACCTATGCCCACGGCCGAAACGTAGACGAAGCTTGCTGCGGCCGCCTCCGCGCTGAAGGCGCCAGTCAGTGCGGCGGCGACTGCGAAACGAAAGAGAACGAGGCCCGATGCGTCGTTGATGAGGCTTTCGCCTTCGAGAAGGACAGCGATTCGCGGCGGGACGTTGAGATGGTCGAGCACGGCCCGCGCCGAGACGGCGTCAGGCGGCGAAACGATTGCGCCAAGCGCAAAGCACGCGGCCCAGGGCAATGCCGGGAAGAAGACGTGCGTCACGACACCGACCAGCAGGGTCGTCAACACGACGGCCCCGACGGCCAACTGCAGGATGATCCTGAGATTGGCGCGAAAGTCAGGCCACACCGTGAAGTAGGCGCCCGAGAGCAAGAGCGGCGGCAGAAACAGCACCATGACGAAGTCCGGGTCGAACTCCACCTCGGGAAGTCCCGGAACCAGGGCCAGCACAATGCCGGCCAGCACCAGCACCGACGCGGACGGCAGGCGCAAGCGACGGGCCACCGTGTCGAGCACGACGGCAATCATCAGCAGCAGAAGGATGGTCTGGAAAGACTCGGCTGAACTCATCGCACGCTAGGCCGTCTTTTCCGGTGCAGGCTCGCCTCCCGCCAGGAACACCGCCGGCAACGCGAGAAGCGGAGGCAGAACGAAGCACCAGGTGCTGAACTTGGCATAGAGGCAGGCGCCGGCCCCGCACCCCAAGGCGAACGCAGCCACACTCGCCGACATCTTGCCCAAGCGGGGCTTTGCAACAGTCAGAACCGAGACGGGTGCGCGCCGCAGGAGGTCAGCGACATCGATCATGATCTGGGTCGTCGTTCCCGTCATCAGAGTACTGGGCGGGTCCGTCCCCATGTGGATGCGATGAGCCGCGTTCTGAATGGCCATCGCGGCAACGAGAAGCATCCCGGTGACAATCGCCTGCCAGCTGTCTCCTTGCACAAACGGTCCGAAATGGACGGCCGCTGCGCCACCTATCGCGAGAAGCAGGGTCTTGATCGCCAGCATCGAGCGGAGGATCGGTAGTCCCATGACGGGGAGATAGAAGCTGAAGATCCTCGTGACGATCACGACCGCGCAGAAAACGGGAAGCGCAAGCAGCTTGGCCAACGCCCCGGACGTCCCAAGGACGATCGCGGCACCGAACGTGACGAAGTTGCCGGTGACATGCGCCGTGAAGAGCCCCTGAAGGGCTAGGAAGCCGGCCGTATCAACGAAGCCTGCGTTGAGGCTCATCAGCAGGGCAAGAAGGGAAATTGGCTTTGACATGCTACCAGCCGTACTGGAGTTGGACACCGAGATAGTTGCTCGTGTGCCCGCCGGCGCCGAGGATCGTATTGCCGACGGCGAAGTGTACCGCTTCGATCGCGCCGGTGAGATGATCGTTGAAGGCGTAGTCGAGGCGTAGCTGCCCGTAAGCACCCGTCCACGCGCTGCCGGTTCCTGCCGTTCCGGCTACCGGCACGTTCGGCTGCACATAGATCGCATCAGCCGTCGTCTGACGCCACTGGAACGCAACCGCCGCCATCACTTTGAGCCGATCCGTGGGGTTGACGAGGATCGCAGGCTTGAGATGGATGAGATTGGTGTACCCCGTATAGCCACCCAGCGTGAAATAGTAGCCGTTCGGAAACAGCGGATTGAAGGTCTCGAGCACACCGTCTCCCGGGCGGCGGTCGCCCGATGCCGCGTCAAATTGCAGGCCGATACGCGGCTGCCATGTCACATCGGAAAAGGTGTAGCCGGTCCGCGCACCGACCGCCCAGGCCCGCACGTCCGTCGTACCGACCTGGCCGGCCTGCCCCATAGCCTCGAGGTCCCAATCGAATCCGGCGCCCTTGCCTGCGAATCGTATGTCCAGGATATGCCGTTGTTCATCGCCGCGCGCGTCGAGATACTTGGCGTCCCTGCGCTCATAAAGCGAATAATAGCCGGACAGCTCGGCGTTTCCGAATACCTTCCGTTCCACGCGCAGGGTGCTGAACTTGAAGCGGTCGTTCGAAGTGTCGTCGAACGGACGCACGTCGAAATATTGAACGGGCCGGCTGACGAATCCGAGGATGCGCCAGGCACCGCTTTCCCAATCGGCCCAGATCGCGTCGAAGGATTGGCGCACGTTCGGTCCGTCCCGCGATGAAACGAAGCGCTGCAGGTCGAACGCAAAATCCTGACGTCCGGCACGCGCCTTCAAGGTGCCCGCCGCAGTGGTGTTGACATACTCGATGAACGCCAGTCGGAGATCGAGACGGTCCTGATCGACCGAGGAGATGTTCAGCTTGTCGAAGGCACGATCGTCCTCGAGCTGGACGAACGCCCGCCAGTTCTCGTCGAAATGCACGTCGGCATGGACCTGAAGCCGCTGCAGGAGGTAGCTGTCCGCGGGGTTGTTGCTGGTTCCGAACGCAGCCGCACTGTTCGACTCGAAGCGCTCGCGCAATGTGGCCCCAAGCGAGACGTAGCTCTTCGGATCCGTGGCCCACAGGGGAATGTATTTGAGCCCGTCAAAAGCTTCGGTCCGCAACCTGGGATCGGCAAGCACCGACCAATCCTCGGCCCACCGGTTGGCCTGGATCGCAGGCCGCTTCGCAATCGCGTCATCCGTGTCCGACGCAACGGCGGCATGGACTGACGACGCGATCGCCAGAAGGGGCAACAGCGCCCTGACAATTCGCCTGTCGATCCATGCCGGCATAACGACCATTACTTCAAGGCGCGTTCAAGAGGCTGCTGGTCTGCACGGGCAGCATGTTTGGCAGGCGTCGCATGTATCTCCGCGATATAACCGCCCGGAAACTGCACGATCGCCGCAGACCTTCCTTCCGACGTGTAGGGTTCGACAAGGACCGTGGCTCCGGCTGTCTTTGCCTTGGCAAGCGTCGCGTCGAGATCCGCCACCTCATAGCCGGTCGTCTCGCGGCCGTAGGGATAGGGCAGCTGACCGTCGGTCTCGAGAACGACCATCTTGCCGAATGCCGATTCGATGCGAATCCTCCTGTAAGTCTGTCCCGTCTTGCCGATTTCGATCCCGGGGGCCTTCGCGGTTTGCGACACCACCTTCCCGCGCGAGAAGGCAAGGAAGCTCCTCACGAACGCATCCGCCCTGTCGGCCGAAACATACACCCGGTTCTCTGGTATCTTCTCGAAGGCGGCGTAGTTCGGCTTGGTCGTGTGCCAGTAGATCTGCATATTGACGCCGCCCGGCCACTGGATCATGGCGTCGCGCCCGATCGGATCCGGAAAGGTCGTGACGATCACGTCGGCGCCCGCCGCACGGGCGGCCTTGATCGCAACGTCGATGTCGCTGACCAGATATCCGTTCCGTTCGGCGCCGAACGGATACGGCACCGGCGTCTTGAAGCCGAACAGCGAGACGGTGCCGACCGACGTCTGAAGCAGCTGCGACGTCGTGCTGCTCGGCGTGGGTGTTACGGTCGCAACCACCTGCTTGGTGCTCTGACCGCCGAAAGTCGCCAGAAAGCTCGACGCGAACTTGTCCACGTCATCAGGCGCGACATAGACATGCGTCGTATCGTATTGCGGCGCCACCGCAACCATCTCCCTGCCGGCCTTTCCCGCATCCCTGGCGACCGCTGGCGCCGCTGCGGCAATAGCTGCAACCGACAAGAGCAGAATCGATGCCGATAGCCGTTTCATGGACAACTCCTTGAGCGAGATTGGACTAGAATTTGCTGATTCGACGAGAATGCGTCTTTTCAGCGCAGATCGTCACGACGACAAGACCGGCGATGAGGCCGAGGTGCTCGAAGAACGCATTGATCGCCATGAACCGTTCGTGGCCTGTGGACAGCCAAAATGCGTTCGCGGTCAGCATCGCCACGAAAGTCAACACGCCAAGTCCGCCGGCGCCAAGCCAGACGAATCGGTTGGCGACGACCAGCAGGGAGCCACCAAGCTCGACGACGATCGCCGCGACGGCCCACAGCCAGGCCGGCTGCAGACCGAAATGCGCCTGCTCGGCGACGGCTGCCGGAAAATCGGCGAGCTTCTGGATGCCGCCGATCAGGAAGGCGGAGACCAGCGCGCCCCTGGCGATCGGCAGCAGCCACGGCCAAGACAGGATGGCTACTATCCAGCGCGGCGTGCCGGCCTTCGCAGGCATCTCAAACCGCCCAGCAGGCGCAGCCGAGCGCGCCCCAGAAGCTCTTGAGGTCCGACACCGGCAGCTTGCCGGTCCAGGCGCGGGCATGGTCATGGCCGTGCACACCGCAGCCACTGCCGCAACCGCACATCTGCATGGCGTTCGCCCGCACCGCCTTTGCCTTGCCGTCAGCTCCGAGCCAGTCGCCGTAGCCGCCAAAGCTGCGTACCGGTGACCAATCCGGCATCGCCGGCGGTGGTGCGTTGGTGTCGAGCGCCTTGAAATCCCCCGCACCGTAAACGATACGGCCGCCGACCATCGTGAGGTCGCTCGCCGTATCGGCGATCTCGGCTTCGCTGCACGAGAAATAGTCGCGATCCGGAACGATCAGATCGGCGAGTTGCCCGACCTCGATGCGCCCCTTCTTGCCTTCCTCATTCGAGAACCAGGTGACATTCTCGGTCCACATCCGCAGCGCTGTCTCGCGGTCGAGGCAGTTGCGCGGCGGATAGAGGCGCAAGCCGCCGACCGTCATGCCGGTCACGAGCCAGGCGAGCGAGACCCAGGGATTGTAGGATGCGACCCGGGTTGCGTCGGTGCCCGCGGACACCTTGACGCCCTTGTCGAGCATCTTCTTCACCGGCGGCGTCGCTTCGGCGGCACCGTACCCATAGCGCTCGACGAAATACTCGCCCTGATAGGCCATGCGGTGCTGCACGGCGATGCCGCCGCCGAGCGCGGCGATGCGATCGATCGACTGGTCGGAAATCGTCTCGGCGTGATCGAAGAACCAGTGCAGGCCGTCCAGCGGCATGTCCTGGTTGACCTTCTCGAACACGTCGAGCGCGCGCGAGATCGTCTCGTCATAGGTCGCGTGCAGCCGCCACGGCCATTTGTTCTGGACGAGGATGCGAACGACGCCCTCGAGTTCGCCCTCCATCTCCGGCGGCATGTCCGGTCGGGCGACGCGGAAATCCTCGAAATCGGCGGCGGAGAACACCAGCATTTCGCCGGCGCCATTGTGGCGGAAGTAGTCGGTGCCCTGCTGGTACTTGGAGGTCGTGGTCCAGTTCAGGAAGTCGTCCTTCTCGCCCTTCGGCTTCTGGGTAAAGAGGTTGTAGGCAAGCCGGATCGTGAGTTGCCCCTCGTCCGAGAGCTTCTGGATGACGGCATAATCCTCCGGGTAGTTCTGGAAGCCGCCGCCGGCGTCGATCGCGCCGGTAACGCCGAGCCGGTTCAGCTCACGCATGAAGTGCCGGGTCGAATTGACCTGATAATCGAACGGCAGCTTCGGGCCCTTCGCCAGCGTCGCATAGAGGATGTTGGCGTTCGGCTTGGCGAGCAGGAGCCCTGTCGGGTTGCCCTTCGCATCGCGCGTGATCTCGCCGCCCGGAGGCTCCGGCGTATCCTTGGTGTAGCCGACGGCGCGCAGCGCTGCGGCATTGAGCATCGCGCGGTCGTAGAGATGGAGGATGAAGACCGGCGTATCCGGCGCGACAGCGTTGAGCTCGTCGATCGTCGGCAGGCGCCGCTCGGCGAACTGGTGCTCGGTGAATCCGCCGACGACACGCACCCATTGCGGCGGCGGCGTGATCGCCACCTGCTTCCGCAACATGGCCATCGCGTCGGCGAGCGACCACACGCCGTCCCAGCGCAGCTCCATGTTGAAGTTGAGCCCGCCGCGAATGATGTGAAGATGATTGTCGATCAGCCCCGGCAGGACGCGCCGTCCTTTCAGATCGATCACCCTGGTCGACGGTCCGGCGAGCTTCATCACGTCGTGGTCGTGGCCGACCGCCGTGAAGCGCCCGTCCTTGATGGCGACGGCGCTCGCGGCCGGGTTGGAACGGTCGAGCGTGGTGAAAAGGCCGCGATGAAGAATCGTATCAGGAGCGCTCATGACGCCTTCTCCGCAACATCTGTGGTTGTCTTGACTTCCTCGGCGTGCCGCCCCGGCAGCAGACCGAACATGTGAGGCGCGCACTTCGCCTGCCGCCATGCGGCGGCAATGCCCTCGCCAACGGCGATCTGCCTGGCGACCGGGACGATCTGCTCGCCGACGAGGATGCCGAGCAGACCGACCAGAGCCACCAAAGGAGGAGCGGGCGAACGTACGTTGAGAAGGCTGTAGATGACGCCGACCAGCAGGCCGGCGCCAAGGGACAGAATGTAGATCTTCATCGCACCCCTCTCGGAGGATGGAGGGAGAAATCAGGCGGCTTACGGCGCGATGAGATCAGGTCATCGCGCGTCAGCCCCTTGTTTGAGCATGATCTATTCGGAAAACCGCTTCGCACTTTTCCGGATCATGCTTTAGCCAGCCTCCGACGCATGCTCGCCGAGCGCCCACTTCGAGAAGCGGATCTGGATACCATAGGGCGAGTGCGCCTTCAGGATCTCCATCATGCCGTCATAGGTCTCGGTGCGCGCCCAGTCCTGCTGCAACTCGAACGCGTACTGGCACGAGGTGATCGGAACCGCGCCAGCCTGCACGAGGCGATCCATCGACCGGTTGTGGCACTCCATGGACAGGTCGCCGCATGCATCAGCCGGGATGTAGACCTCATAGCCTTCCTTCAGCATGTCCAGCGCCGGGAACATCACGCAGGCCTCGGTCCAGAGGCCGCCGATCACGAACTTCTTGCGCCCCGTCGCGGCGACCGCCTTGCGAAAATTGGCATTGAGCCAGGAGTTCATCGAGGTGCGGTCGATGATGTCGTGATTGGGAAACAGCTCGGCGACCTCCGGCATGAATGGCCCGGAAAACGAATCCTTCGCCACCGTGGACAGCACGGTCGGAATCTTGAACAGCTTGGCGGCCTTCGCCAGAATCTGGACGTTGTTGAACACCACGAGGCGGTCGTGCGACTGGACGCCCTGGTACATCGCCGGCTGGTAGTCGATGAGCGCGATAGCGCTGTTGTCTGGGGTCAGCATATCGAGTTTGGACATCGAGATTTCTCCTTGAATTGACGATTGCCGGCGGGAGCGAATGACATCCAGCGTCCGCACGGCTTCGAGTGTATGACCCGAGGTGGCGCCGCCGCTTGGACGGGTTGTTCGCTGCTTGGACGAAGTCGCGATGAGGGCTTGCATGCGACAAGACTGCTCTTGGAGATGTCTCCCTCCGGGATCACGCCCGTCAGAGCTTGCAGACGGCCCGCTCAGCCGAGACCGCGAGGCCGTGCAAACAGCGCCGAGGCCGTCCAAGCCAGAGGGGGCTTCCATCGATGAGTTTGACGGAGGATGGCCCGACGCATCTGTGCGCGGCCATCGCCAACACAAAGGAGCAACTGATGGCGCTGCTGAAACTACGGGACGGTACCGACCTCTACTTCAAGGACTGGGGCAGCGGAAAACCGATCCTGTTCAGCCATGGCTGGCCGCTCAGCGCGGACATGTGGGATGCCCAGATGCTGTTCTTCGCCAGTCACGGCTTCCGTGCCGTGGCGTTCGATCGCCGCGGCTTTGGCCGGTCGGGCCAGCCTTGGGAAGGCTACGACTACGATACGTTCGCAGATGACATTGCCGAACTCATCAAGCATCTCGAGCTCACAGGCGTCGCCCTGGTCGGTTTCTCGATGGGCGGCGGCGACATCGTGCGCTACGTCGCGCGCCATGGCTCCTCGCGGGTGTCAAAGCTGGCGCTGGTGAGCGCCGTGACTCCCCTGTTCGGGAAAACGGCGGACCATGACGGTGTCGACAAGGCCGTCTTCGACGGCATCAAGGCCGGGCTCGCCAAGGACCGTCCGCAATTCCTTGACGACTTCAGCCCGCTTTTCTATGGAACCAACCACGGCACCAAGGTCTCCCAGGGCACATTCAAGCAGACGCTGCAGATCGGCTTGCAGGCCTCCATCAAGGCGACGATCGACTGCGTGACCGCGTTCTCCGAAACCGATTTCCGCCCGGATATGGCGGAGATCAACGTTCCCACGTTGGTGGTCCATGGCGACGACGATCAGGTGGTCCCACTTCAATACACCGGAAAGCTCGCGGCCGAGATGATCAAGTCCGCCACGCTCAAGGTCTATCCCGGAGCTCCGCACGCGACTGCCACGACCCACGCGGACCAGCTCAACGCGGATCTGCTTGAATTCCTCAAGGCGTGACATTGGGTGATCACATGACTGACGCTCCCCTTCTCGAACCGAAAGACTGCGCGCTCCTGTTCGCCGACCAGCAAGCGGGGCTAGCCTTCGGCGTTGGCTCCATCGACCGGCAAATCCTCCTCAACAACGTGATCGCTCTGGCCAAAACCGCCACGGCGTTCAACCTTCCGGTCATTGCTTCGACCTCTGCCACGAAAGTCTACAGCGGCCCGCTGATGCCGGCGGTCAGTGCGGCCTTGCCCGGCATCGTCCCGATCGAACGGCGCAACATGAACGTCTGGGAAGACGACCATGCGCGCGAAGCGATTCTCGCGACTGGCCGGCGGCGCCTCATCGTATCGGGACTGCTGACCGAAGCATGCGTCAGCTTCGCGGTTCTATCGGCGTTGGCCGCCGGGCTCGGGGTCTACGTGGTCGGCGACGCCTGCGGAGGTCTCACCACGGTCGGCCATGACCTCGCGCTTCGGCGCATGGAAGCCGCGGGCGCACGGCCGACATCATGGATCCAGGTGCTTCTGGAGTTGCAACGGGACTGGACCCGCCGGGAGACATACGATCATGCACGAGCCATCGTCGAAGCCCATGGCGGTGGATACGGCATCGGACTGTCGTACGCGCGCGACATGATCCATCCGACCTAAGCTTTGGCGGAAGCCCGTCAGCCTTCGGAACGAGCCCGGCGCCAGGCGCCGGGGCTCGTTCCCACGCTGCGCGAGAAGACGCGGGTAAAGTAGCTCTGGTCACCGAACCCACAGATCAGCGCGATATCCGCCAACGGCAGCCTGGTGGTGGTCATCAGGCGCCTGGCCTCGTCGATCCGGAGCCGGGAGAGGTATTCGTGGGGAGCGATGCCCGTACTGCGCCGGAACGAGCGGGCAAAATGGCTCGGCGTCAGCCTGCACTCGGCCGCGACATCGGCGATCGTCAAACCGCTGGCGAGGCGGGCACGCATGATCTCCTTGGCGCGCCGCTCCTGCCATGGCGCAAGTCCCCCCTCCTGAATGCCTTCGCGCGAGCTGAGATCGCCGTAGGTCTGCGCGAAATGGGCGAGCAAGCTCAGTCCGAGTTGATCGACGAAGAGTTGATTGTTCGCGCTCTCCTCTTCGAGAGCACTCAGGAGAACGTTTGAAAGCGTGGACAGATAGGGATCGCGCCGGTCACGGGTCCACTTCAGCGTGGAGATCGGCTTCGCGCTGTTCTCGTAGGCGAAGTCGTCAAGAGCGCGGCGCGGAATGTAATACTGAAGCGCATCAAACGGACCTCTGAACTCGCACTGCGGATTGTCGCGCAGGTCGATAACGCTCACCGTTCCCGCACCAAACGATCCGGAATACCTCGGGCGGCCGGCGAGCCAGCATGAGTGCCGGTCCAGATCGCCGAGTTGATGGAGGATGCTGAATGCAGGCTCCGACGGAATCGCCGCAGTCCGCTCACGAACAAAGCGGGTACATGTCAATCTCGTGACGGCAAGCGCGAGCTTGCCCTGGCGATTGATCTTGCGAACGCAATCGCCCTCCATTCCGAGGTGCGAGGCGAGCCGACGGCCATAAAAGCCATCGGATGAAGTATCGGTGTCGTCCATCGGAGCCCCGTCGAGATTCTGCACACCGCGACAATGGTTATTCCCCGCCACGTCGCATGGCCAGTAAATCGTTCCAAAAACCACGCGCTGATACGGCGTTGCCATCAACCACATGAAATTTGCAAGGTTTTAGTTGGCTGCGACCTTCCGCCGCGAGAGAGTTGCCTACATCGATGAGACGAGGATTTTATGAACGGCAATTTGGTTCAATTCGGCGGGGATTTGCACCTCCATTTGGCTCGCCTGCAAGTGAGCCTTGGCAACATCAACGGACTGTTCGCCGGGGGCGCTATCGCTCACGAGGCCGAATTCGTGAACCGGACGCAGGAACTGCAGGCAACAATCAAGGAGTCCGTCGAACGCGCCGTTGCGCTTCGCGAGGCGTTGCGCGCGGGCCTCGAACGCGACGCCGCACTCGCGCCCGAAACCCTGTCCAGCTGGGTCAGCAAGCGGCAAACCGCGCAACTGCACGCCCGCGCCGATCTGATCGAGCAGATGGCTACGATCGCGGTGGAATTGGCGGCTCTGTCCACGGTCGAGGCCGAACGCCTCACCGTGACCGCGATCATGGCCCGTCGGCAGGCGATTGCCCTTCAGGTCGAGCGCGAAAAACAGCTGTGACGTCCTCGTTCGCGCCGACCTCGAAGGGGATGGACACCCTTCGGGCTGTGGCGTAGTGAGGTCCCTTGAGAAGGCCATGGCTGACTGAAGGATGCCCGATCGCAACGACAAACCAGAGCGTACGTTTCTATTTGGACCGTTTCGCCTTTCGACCTCCAAACGAATCCTGCTTGATGGCGATCGCGTCATTCGCCTCGGCGGCAAGGCGATCGAAATCCTGATCGCGCTGGTCGAGCGCGCGGGCGAACTGGTGAGTAAGCACGAACTCCTCGAGATCGCGTGGCCCGATACGTTCGTCGTTGAAGCAAACCTGACCGTCCAGGTGGCGGCGCTTCGCCGCGCGCTTGGCGAGGACGATAACGCCAACCAGTACATCGTCAACAGTCCGGGACGCGGGTATCGCTTCGTCGCCCCGATCAAGGTGCTCGAAGAGGAGCGCCCAGCCGTTGATCAGCCGGCGATGCAGCCGGCTCACAACCTGCCGGCACAACTGAACCGGCTGGTCGGACGCGCCGAAGCGCTTCGATCGATGAAGCAAAGACTGACCGACAGTCGCCTGCTGAGTATCGTCGGGCCGCCGGGCGTCGGAAAGACGTCGGTCGCGCTTCGGCTGGCGGAAGCGATGTTGCCGCTTTTTCCCCACGGCGTGTGGCTTATTGACCTCGGCTCGATCACGGATGCCGCGTTGATTTCGAGCGTCATCGCGTCCGCCCTTCCGATCGACGCCCGTTCGAGCGACGTATTGTCCGGCATCGCGGCGGCGTTGCGTTACAAGAGCCTCCTTCTGGTATTCGACAATTGCGAGCATCTGATTGACGGAGCGTCGGCCGCCATCGGCAAGCTGCTGCGTGGCGCCGGCGGCATCAAGGTGCTGACCACGAGCAGGGAGCCGCTGCGCGTCGATGGCGAACAGGTGTTCCGGCTCGCTCCCCTCGAGGTGCCTCCAATCGGTGTGTCCCTCGGACCGAAGGACGTGCTGGGCTATCCGGCGGTTCAGTTGTTCGTGGAGCGGGCCGCCGCCATCGTCAACGATTTCGAGCTTACCGATGCCAATGCCGGCTTTGCCGCGCAGATCTGCCGCGAATTGGACGGCAACCCGCTCGCGATCGAGGTCGCGGCCGCGCGCGTCGACGCGTTCGGCGTCAACGGACTGGCCGCCAGGATCGAGGACCGCGTGCACCTGCTCGCGGACGCGCGCCGCGGCACGCCGGCGCGGCATCGCACGATCGCGGCAGCACTCGACTGGAGCTATCAACTGCTGTGCGAGCGCGAGCGATACGTTCTCCGCTGCCTCGGCATTTTCGCCGGCAGCTTCACGCTGGAGGCCGCCGTCTCCGTGATTCCGGCAGCTGAGAGCGCCGACACCGCATCGATCCTCGCTGATCTGGTCTGCAAATCGCTGGTCTCGGTCGACATCGGCTCCGAGCGCACCCGATTTCGGCTGCTGGAGATCACCAAGGCGTTCGCGCTTGCCAAGCTGGTCGAGCAATCCGAGCGGAACGAACTCGCCGCCCGGCTTGCGGCCTGCGTCACCGAAATGCTCTGCAGATACGCCGACGGCCCGAAACAGGTGCAAACCCTCAGGGATGCGGTCCAGGAGCTCGATAATGTGCGCGGAATCCTGGACTGGGCGTTCTCGGCGGACAGCCACGCGCAAGCGGGCGTTGCGCTCGCGGCCGCCGCCGTGCCCGTGTGGTTGGAGAATTCGCTGCTGACGGAATGTATCGCATGGACGACCAGGGCGATCGATGCTCTCGATCCGGCGATCGAAGGCGAGCGCAACGAGATGGTCCTGAAGGCAGCTCACGGGCTCGCCGTGATGTTCACCCAGGGCATGACGGGCCAGTCGCGTGACGCCCTGAACAGGGCAATCGAGCTTGCGGCTCGCCTGGGCGACCGGCAATGGGAGCTGAGGGCCCGGCTGGGCCTCATTGTGTTCCTGCATCGGCGCGGCGACTTCAAGGGCGCGCTGGAAGGGACGCAGAGGATCGAGACGCTTGTAGCTGACGCCGACGAGCCGGCGGCACTGGCGATGACGAAAAGCGCGAAGAGTGCGTCGCTCTTCTTCCGCGCCGAGTATGCGACGGCCCTGCAGCTCGCGCGCGAGGCCCACGAGTATTTCCGAACTCATAGCGACGTCTCGCAGATTGGTCGATGGGGACTGAACCACTCGGTCTATGCGCAATGCGTGACGGCGCGGGCCTATTGGAATCTGGGACGCTTCGATCGAACTGTTCGAGCCTGCCTGTCGGCGCATTCCGAAGCGGAGGAGACCGGCAATCCGACGTCGATCTGCCAGGCACTCAGCTGGTGCGGCGTTTCGTTGTTCCTGAGCCTGGAGGACCTCGACAAGGCTGCTTGCGCGATACAGCGGTTCAGGCAGGTGGCTCAGGATAACGATATCCAAAGCTACGTGTTTTCGTCGATCGGTTTCGAAGGCAGGCTGCTCTTCTTGCGCGGCCAGATCGAGCCCGCCGAAAGATTGTTGCGAGAGGCGCTCTCGAAGCTGAGCGGCGCACAATACGAAAACGTGTCGATCCCGTTTCTCGGCCGCCTGGCCGAGGTGCTCGCCGCGGACGATCGACCGGAAGAGGCACTGCTGGCATCCGCGGAATGCCTGGAGCGAACCAAGGCTACGGAGGCGCTCTGGTTGCTGCCGGATTCGCTGAGAATCCACGGCGATGTCCTGGCTGCATTGCAGGGACCCGACTCGGAGCCGGCCGAAACCCATTTGCGCGAAGCGCTCGAAGTTTCGGAACGGCAAGGCGCCCTTGGATGGGAGCTTAGGTCGGCCGAAAGTCTTGCAAGCTTCCTGGGCCGGCAGCAACGAAATAGCGAGGCTGCAGCGGTGCTCGAGCGGACGCTCGGAAAATTCACCGAGGGTTTCGACGCCGTTCCTTTCCAGCGGACCAGGGCCATGCTCGACGGGTTGCACAACCGCAAGCCTGGCTAGCTCAGCGGGGGCAGGATGTTTTGCAGTTCCAGACGACGCTCCTCGAGAAAGCCAGGCAATCTAAGACCCTCCCCGAGTTGATCGCGCGGCTCGTCGACCGCGAAGCCGGGCCCATCGGTTGCGATCTCGAAAAGCACGCCGCATGGCGCCCGGAAGCCGATCGCGGTCAGATATGTTCTCTCAATCGGTTCGGTCACGGCGATGTCGTGCCGTCTTTGAAGCTTCCGGATCATTTCGGATTGATCTTCGATATTGGCGGCGCGGAAAGCGACATGCCTGATCGTGCCGCCTCCAAGCCGGCCCCGCGACGACGCGCCCACCGTCCGCAGCGTCAGCGTGCCTCCAGGACCGTCATGTGCGACGAACCGGATCGAATCATCGGCCTGCGAAACGCGCCTGAAACCCAGCACGTCCTGGAGGATATCGACCGTGGCGTCCTCCGCGCGGACGTTCAAGGTCACCTCGTTCAACCCCATGACCGCTCGAACGGCATCGCTGCGCCCGGCTTCGCGGCGATCCTGCACTGCTTCCACCAGAGCAAGCGTCGTTCCGTCCGGATCGGCGAAGCAAAGCAGCGGCTCGCCAAATGGCGAATGATCGAACCGGCACGCGACGTTCGCGGCCTTGAGCCGCCCCGACCACCATTCGAGCGATCCGGCCGGCACACGAAGGGCGGTCTGCACGACTTCGCCGACCCCAACCAATCCCTTTGCGACGCATCGCCATGCCAGGGTGCTCAGCACCGTTCCCGGGCTCCCGGCGTCGTCACCATAGTAGAGATGGTAACTGCCCGGATCGTCGTAGCAGACCGTTTTCTTGACCCGTTTCAGACCGAGAACGCCGGCATAAAAAATCGCGGCGCGCTGCACGTCATCAATGATTGTCGTGACGTGATGAAGTCCACGAGATGGCGAGCACGATCTGTCTGGTTCGGCCACGATATGCGCTCACCGTTGCCTTGCTGAACAGTAGTAAAATGAACCCGTCATAGCCGATACGCAATCCTCGATATGGCGATCCAAATCGCACACGAACGCAATTCGTCGTCCCTGCTCTAGCCATTGGCAGGCGCAGCTGCCTGATCGCTCATTGAGGCCGATACCGGTCGAAATGTCTTGGATTTTCGCCCGATCACGTGGCGGGCCTGACGGACTTGGGAGCCACAACCGGCAGCATCCTCACGTTCAACCTGGACGCAATCGTACAACCGCGCGCCAGGATGTGCAATCAGCGGGATTTGTTTTGGATCAACATCGGAACAAGATCGAGCCCGCCCAGCGAGCTCATGTGCCCGCGCGCCGGCCGGACATGCACGTCAAATTGAGCGCTGTCGCCTCGGCATCGCTCGCCGCCCACACCGGTCAGGGATCCGATCGCAATGGACGACGCAGGACACGATACGATCAGGGCCAACGGCATCCGCCAGCACTATCGCCACGCGGGCTCCGGTCCACCGGTCATCCTGCTCCATGGCTTTCCCGAGACGAGCTACGCCTGGCGCTTCCAGATTCCCGAGCTTGCGCGGCGATATCGCGTGATAGCGCCCGACCTGCGCGGCTATGGCGACACCGACAAGCCTTCGACCGGCTACGACAAGAGGACGATGGCCAATGACATCATCAAGCTGGCAGAGGCTCTTGGCATCGACCGGTTCGCACTGATCGGGCATGATCGCGGCGCGCGGGTTGCTACGCGCCTGGTGAAGGACCATCCCGCGCTGGTCGACATGCTCGTCGTGATGGACAACGTGCCGACGCGGATCGTCGCGCGCGAGATGAATGCGCAGATCGCGCGGCAGTACTGGTTCTTCCTGTTTCACCAGGTGGCCGATCTGCCCGAGGCCCTGCTGGCGGGCCGCGAAGAGATCTGGCTGCGTCACTTCTTCTCCGATTGGTGTCACGATCCGCAGAGCATCTCCGATGAAGCGGTCGCCGCCTATGTGAAGGCCTTTGCCGCCGAAGGCGGCGTCCGCGGAGCCCTGTCCGACTACCGGGCCGGCCCGGAGGACATCGCGCAGGATCTTGCAGATGCCGACAGCAAGATCGCCTGTCCTGTGCTCTCGATCTGGGGAGAGGACTTCGGTGCCGTCGGCAAGCTTTTCGACATGCAAGCGGTCTGGAGCGAGATGGCCGAGAACCTGCAGGTGGCGCCGATCCAGCGCTGCGGCCATCTTCCGCATGAGGAGCAGCCCGAACGGGTGACCAAATTGCTGCTCGACTTTCTCGACGGTTGGACAACGGCCGGCTGATCGCGCACGACAATGGAGAGGATCATGACCCCGGCCCGCACGTTCATCGCGAGCGCAATCGCTTGCCTCCTGCTTGGACGGAGCTGCGAAGCGGCCGCTCCGCTGCAACGTGCGCAAGCGCCCGGCTTCTACCGGATGATGCTCGGTGAGCTTGAGATCACGGCGCTCCTCGATGGCACTCACCCCTTTCACGTTCATGAGGTGATGACCCGGAACGAGGCGGCTGCCGATGGGAGCCGCAAGGCCGTGAGGCTTTCGGATGCACATCCCGGCGAAGCCGAATCCCGTCTCGCTGCGGAGCGGCTTGCAGCCCCCGTGGAAGGTTCGATCAACGCTTTCCTGATCAACACCGGGAGCAAGCTCGTGCTGATCGACAGCGGCGCGGGCAGCCTGTACGGAGACTGCTGCGGCCATCTCGTCGAAAACCTGATCGCTGCCGGCTACCGGCCCGAACAGATCGACGAGGTCTATCTCACCCACCTCCATGCCGATCATGTCGGAGGTATAGCTCCGCATGGCAGGATAGCGTTCCCAAACGCAATCGTCAGGGTCAACCAGAAGGACCTCGACTACTGGCTCGATCCGAAGCGCGAGGACGAGGCACCAACCTTCCTCAAGCCGATGTTTGAGGGCGATCGCGCTTCGTTGAAGCCCTATCTGGAGTCCGGCCGCGTGCGGCCGTTCCAGCAGGGCGCAGAGCTGTCATCCGGGATTCGCGCGATCCCGACATTCGGCCATACGCCGGGCCACACCTCCTACGAGGTCACGAGCGGCCCCCATCGGCTGATGGTGTGGGGAGATCTTGTCCACGTCGCCCCGATCCAGTTTCCCGATCCTGCCGTGACCGTAACCTATGACAGCGATCCGCTCGCGGCCGAGGCCAAACGCGTGGCAGCGTTCTCGGATGCTGCGCGAACCGACACGTGGATCGCCGCCGCCCACATTGCCTTCCCGGGCCTGGGACACGTCCGCGCCACGGGCGGCCGATTTGAATGGATCCCTGCGAATTACACGACGGTCCTGCGGCGTTAGCTGCCGGCGCCAATCTTGCGAACAGCCCAACCGAAGGTGAACAAAATGGTAGGTCTCTTTCGTCCCGCAGCGCTCGGCGACCTCAGTCTCCCGAACAGGATCGTCATGGCGCCCATGACGCGCTCGCGCGCCGACGAGCATGGCGTCATCAATGGTTCCGCTGGCGAGTATTACGCGGCGCGCGCCGGCGCCGGTCTGATTGTCAGCGAGGGCATCAATGTAGGACCGATGTCCAACGCCTTTGATCGAACGCCAGGCCTGTGGACCGACGCGCAGACCGAGGGTTGGAAGGCGGTCGTCGAGCGGGTCCACAAGCAAGGGGGCCGGATTGTCGCGCAGCTCTGGCATGCCGGCCGCGCGAGCACGCGCGGGCTGTTGTCCAACAGACAACCACTGTCACCGTCAGGCGTAAATGACGATCTGGAACGGCTGCAGGTATGGGCGCTGCTTGCCAACGGCGCCTATGTGCGCGTCGCGGCCACGTCGTCGCGTGCGATGACCACCGCGGAGATTGAGGCCGTCGTGGACGAATTTCGACGGGCGGCGGCCAACGCCGTTCGCGCCGGGTTTGACGGTGTGGAGATTCACGGCGCCAACGGCTATCTGGTTCACCAGTTTCTCTCACCGACGATCAATCTGCGAACTGATGACTATGGCGGAAGCATCGAAGCACGCTCCAGACTGCTCGTCGAAATTGTTGCGGCGATTTCCGACGTCGTGCCGCGATCACGGATAGGAGTGCGGCTGTCGCCCTTTGCCGATTACAACAGCACGCGGGACCCGAAGCCGGAAGATACCTATGGTCGGCTCGCGCCCTGGCTACAGACCGCGGGGCTCGCCTATCTGCACCTTGCGGACACCAACGCGTGGACCGGAGCGCCGGACTACGAGCGAATGCTTGCGCTATTCCGCGAGCATTATCGCGGACCTCTCATCGTCAATGCCGGCATCACCCCCGAGCGTGCCGCCGACATCGTCAATTCCGGCGATGCCGACGCAGTCGCGTTCGGCCGCCTCTTTCTCGCCAACCCGGACCTCCCGGCGCGGATACGAGCTGGCGGTCCCTACAACTCGCCACAGCCGGTCGGGATCTATGGCGGGTCGGATAAAGGGTATCTCGACTATCCGCGCCTAGCGTCCATTGACGAGGAAATTGCTCAAGGAGAATAGGAACTTCCTGGTGGCGGTCGGACCAAATGCGGTAAGTCCCGGCGCCAACACCGAGCGCTCGAAATCGCAGAAAATCGTAGGCTGGCGGACAAATTCGCAGCCTTGGTAGCGGGAGACCGCTACATTCCGAAACCCACTATTTCGGAAGCCCTGTTTTCATATCGGCGGGCGGCATAGCTGGTATTGCGCAATGTTTTAAGCCCGCCAAAAGCCGCCTCTTGTGCGCAATCCAACTACGCCTCGAATATCACCGAGCAGGTTCAAATCTCGGACCTGCATTGCTCTGAACTTGCTTCGATCCCAAGTCGAGATGGTTTCAGGGGTTAACAGCCCTCTTAACTTGCTTTTCCGAGCAACCGCTTAAATTATCCTCCGTACCTCCTGTTCTCCGAAAGCTAAGTCACACGCTCGAATCGCGTCGGGTACGCCATTTCATGACTGTACCTTAGCTTCGCGTCTCGCCTCCCGCAAAGCCGACGACGCGACCGTCGCCTTGGACACCTGCCGGCGATGACGAGGCCTCGGCCAGCTTCCTAAACCTACGAATGTCGGCTTCCGGATTGATCAGGGCCAGTCCGATCAACGCGCTGATGATGACGATCATCCCTGCGATCAGAAAGCCGAAGCGAAAGCCATCGACCGCGGTTGCGCTGGCGTCAATAATGCGGCCCATGATGATCGGGGCCGATGGACCGGCGAGTGTCGTCACCGCGGTGCCGATGGCAAGCATTGCACCGCGCTGCCGGCTCGGCACAATCTCGGCGGTGATTACAGGGCCCAACACAAAGATGGCCGAGCCGACCGAGAACGCAATCGCCGTACAGGCGATTGACATTAACGGATCTGAGGAGCGCGACAGCAGGACGGTGGCAACGCCGGCTATAGCGGAGCAGACGACGGCGATAGCGCCGAAGGAAAGACGGGCCGACAATCCACGCTGCCTCAACCGCCCGGAGACGAAGCTGACTGTCGGTGTAAACATGATCTGGACCACCGACGGCACCATGACGATCCATCCCACTGCCCACAGCGAGAATCCCGCTCCCTTCTCAAGATAGGCCGGCAGCCAAACGATGCCTAGCGTCAGCATCCAATAGGCGCTGAAGCCGACGATGGCCTGCCCAACGAAGGTGCGGCAGGTTAGCAGCGTGCCGTAGCCGACACGCGCTTGATCGTCGTTTCCATAGGCTTCATTTGAGGTCAGTGGACCTTCGGCGCCGACCGCAAGCCAACCGATGCACCATACAAGACCTACCAGGCCGAGCGCGCCGAATGCTATGTGCCAGGAATAGTGCGAGATAACGTAGCTAACCGCCGGCGCCACGACACCGACGCCGACCGCACCCCCAAGTGCGATGACACTTGTCGGAAGCGCCCGCTTCGGGCTGGGAAACCATTTGTAGGCGGCATGGACTGCCACAGGATAAGCCGGCCCCTCGCCGGCACCGAGCAGCACGCGGTTGGCGAACAGCATCGCGAGCCCCGTAGAGGCCACCATCGGCAACTGACACAGTGCCCACACCAAACCCATCGCCAGCAGCACCCACTTGGTACTGATGCGGTTGACCACGAAGCCGACCAATACCGCGCCGATGGAAAAAAACGCGAAGAAACTGGTTCCTATCAGTCCGAATTCTGCGTGGCTGAGACCGAGTTCCTTCATGATCGACTCAGCGGACAAGCCAAGCACAGCCTTGTCGGCGAAATTGATCAGCATGAACAGGAACATCATCAGGACGATGATCCATCCCTTTTCCTTAATTTTTTGCGCTTCCACGCGCTCCTCCCTGCTTTGTCTTGCTTTTTCTTGTAGTGCGCGATCAATCGCCGGAGCTCGCTCCAATTGCGAGCCGCCGCAACACTGCTTCTGTTTCACCGACGAGCTTCTGCATGGTCTCCACCACTGTCGTGAGCCTGTCGAAATAGCCAATGCTTTGGCCGGCCGGGACATGGACCAGCGGCTCGATTTCATGCTCGTCGATGGCGCCCAGCAGATCTCCAACCAGGATATCCTGGTAGGGCATGCGCAGCGGCTTGGGCGCGTCCGGCGCGCTCCATTCGTCGCTCCAGGCGCTGCGGATCTGGCGCAACGTCTTGCCGCTGTCGGCACGGCAGATGACGGCATCCTCGCTGCGCGCGGCAAGCAATTTCTTCAGCACAGTTGGCGGCAACGCATGCTCCCTTGTCGCGAGCCAGGCGGTGCCGAGCCAAACACCCTCGGCGCCCATGGCGAGTGCGGCCGCGATGTGCCGCCCGGTGGCGACGCCTCCCGCCGCCACCACCGGTACATCGCCCGCGATGTCAACGATCTGCGGTACCAGCGAAAACGTGCCGATCGGCCCCGTATGGGCACCGGCGTCGTAGCCCTGCGCGACCAGTACGTCGATTCCGGTATCGAGCGCGCCTTTTGCATGTCGGGGCGAACCGATCAGCGCGACGGTGAGCTTGCCGCGTGCCTTCGCTTCGGCGACCGCCGCCGGCGGGGCGCCGAAGCCCCAAGCGAACAGATTGACGTCAGATTCGAGCACGGCCGCGATCTGCTGTTCGGCCATCTCCACCGAATGCACGAAGCGCGAGCGCATGCCCGCCTTGGTGGCCGGCGGCACCTGGTATTGCGGATAGAGCGCCGCGACGAAACGGCGATGAGCCTCCGGCAGCTTCCGCTCGATCGCCTCGCGGTCGTCTCGCGGCGGCATCCCGTTCGGCAGCACCAGATCGACCCCGAACGGCCGGTCGCCGACCAGCATGCGTAACCGTTTAAGGCGCTCGTGAATTTCCTCGGGCGTATCACGGGTGGCACCGTAGATGCCAATGCCACCGGCATTGCTGACCGCGGCCACTGCATCAACGGAATGAGCAAAGCCAAAGATCGGGTGCGCGACACCTAGGCGACGCGACAACGATGTCGCAAGACCACTCATGTCCGTATCCTTCGAACGTTGCCACCCATTCGTATCCTCCCTTCGTTCTGACGGCGCCGCCGCGTTGCTCGCGTCCGGACCCGCCAGGCATTCAATCCTCCACCGCGAGGCGCAACCCCTGCAAGATGACAGCGGCCCTCGCTAATCGCGGTAGAAATCGATGTTGTCCTGTCTGATCGTGCCGTCGACGTTCCTGGTGCGGGCGGCGAAGTGCTCAGGCCGAGAAGCGATAGACTGGATTCGACAGGAATGGCGACACCGACTCGAGCCGCGGACAGCGCGATAGTCAGCGGCACTATGCTCCGCAGCACAAGCCGCCGACCTGACATGCCTGGGATCGCCCTACAGGTTCCGCTGAGCCCGGAGGAGGAGCAAAAAAGTATCCTGATTCTTGAGCTGGTATGTTGCAAGCGGCTTGCTAAGCACTCCGCTCGACATCACGGCGGCCCCGGCATAGTTCTGATCGAGATGGGTATAGGTTAGGTCGGCCGAGAACGTCAGATTCCTTACGGGGGTCCAGCGCGTAATGGCGCCCAACTGCGTGAGGGAGAAGTCCGGGTTGCAGCTTGTCACGCCGGCACCGTACGTCGCCTGGAAAGAGCCGACGGCCGCGCCGCCGCCGCAGATCAAGGTTTTGGCCGCCGCATTGTATGAAACCTTCGCATACGCACCGTAGACCGCCGTGTTCCAATACTCATTCCAGTTGTGGGTGTAGGCTCCATTGAAGCCCCACGTCTGGATCAATTGCTGCTCAGTACCGTTTGCGAATACTGTGTCGGATGCCATACCGAAACCAACGCTCTGGTAGGCTCCAGGCAGGCTTGTGCCCCCAAAGATCGTATTGGCAGTTGAAAAGGTCGACAGATCCTGGATGTTGTAACGGGTAGCGCCGTTGGTATAGACACCTTGGACGTTAATTGTATCGCCAGGCCCGGTCGGGATATTCTTGATCGACAGAGCCAGTTGACCGGCCCAACCCCACTTGTCGTCCGGATGGCCGGCCAATTGAGTGCCGCCGTTGAGTAAGCCGCCTCCCCCGTAGTACGCGACATTGTTGTCATGTGCGGCGGCAGACGCTTGAAACAACCCCCAGTCCTGGTCGACGCGGAACATACCCACGATATCGGGGACAGTTGTTCCCGCGTAGTTGCTCGTGCCGTAAGCGCCGCCGGCACTGATGTTGTTTACGCCGCCCTGATAGTATTGAGTCGGATCCTGTGCGGAAATCGTCGCCGCAAGTCCCTGACCGAAGTTCACGGTATACGAGAATTGATTGACGCCAGTCACGGTGCCGCCACCGCCAACAAGACCGTCAAAGTTGTTGCCAGGGTAGTTAATCCAGGGACTGCTGAACTGCGAAACGGCCCTGCCGATCGTAAAGCCCGCGAATTGGATGAACGCGTTGTAGAGGCCAAATGCTCCGGCAGCCACGTTACCTGTGGTAGCGTTATTTGGCGCCGGAGCCGTCCCGATAGCAGCGTAAATTGTCGATCCTGGCGCAGCCCCATTGGCGGTATAGCTGCCTCCCATCCAGACGAAAACTGTCTCCATGAAGGTTCGAACGGTGCCGTACTCAGTTTCCGTGCGCGTATCGATCCTGACATCCGAGGTAGTCCTCGCGGTGTAGCCATTGGTGAACCGATTGTTTGCCCCCGCTGGCCCGCCGGTATTGCCGACATTGTCCGTATTGCTGTTCACCAGCATGTCGGCACGCACGAACCCCCCCAACTTGATGCAGGTATCGGTGCCAGGGATGTAGTAGAAACCTGGCCCATACGCGGAGCAAATTTTCACGTACTGAATGGCCTTGGCCTTAACCGGCAGATCTGCCGCCCGAGCGGCGCCGACTGCGGCGATAACCGCGGTAGATGAAAGCAAAAGGCTTCCAACGAACCTCATCATTCCCCCCTTCGTGTTTTTCTTCGAACGATAGAACTTCGCAATTCAAGTCAGGCTGCCTATTCGAATGAGCACCTCCGATCTAACCGCCTCGGTTGAGGTCGGCCAGTCCGGTACGTCGGCGATTGAGTAAGAGTGTTCCGGATCACTGCGAGCGACAGCGCAATTGGGCGATCGCTACAGCACCGAATTCGTAGCCGACATGACCAAGGCAAACGGAAACCGCAGCGAACAGCAGCTTCGGCGCAGCTCGCAAAAAGACAGTCAGTCGATTGATCGCGTCACTATCAAACGCAGCGGGAACCCATACGACCCCTGCCCACGCCTCGATTGCGAGCGAACGCCCCTGACAGTTTTGCGCGAAAATCCTCGATGAGACCCCGGTCGCGCGGCCTTGGGTCATCAAGCTGTTCTCGGGGGGCATTGCCGAATCACTCCTCGCGACGCGCTACCTTGCTTGCAAGGCGCAAACTGGGATGTTGCACGCGTGTGGCATCGCTTGGGCGAACGGAAATCCCTGCAACGCCGTAGTCGACGAGACCCACGATAAGGTTCTGGATGTTTTCGCGCGTTTGTCGCGACCGAGGAGTCCTGTATGTCCAACGTGCAAGCGCATGAACGATACTATCGCCGAACCATCGACGACGGCCGGCGAGAACGACGCGCGGGATGTTCGGCAGGCTCTTCTCCAGGAGCCTCCTGAAACGGCGAACCGAAGACAGGTTGGCGTCGCTAACACCTTGGTCCCCAAGCAGATGGGGCCGGAACGTGACTTGAGCGAGGATCTTCACGTAATCCGCGCCCCAAGGCTCGCCGACTACGACCAGTGCAAGCGCCGCCACATGGGCCTCCAGGAGGGCCCAAAGATCACCTTCCGTCCCTTCGATTTCGTCGAGCAGGCGATGGCGCGTTTGATTGATGTAGGCGAGCCTGCGATCCAACACCGCAGCAACCACTGCCTCGCGCGATCCAAAATGATAGTGAAGGGCAGACCGGTTTTTTTTGCCGCTCACACTGACAATTCGTGTGAGCGCAACATGCTCCACGCCTTCGGCGGCAAATAACCGCTCTGCGACGTTCAACAACTCATTGATCGTCTCTGTGCTGTCGACGGCCAAGCTTCATCCTCCTTGATACAAGATCTAATATATGATATTAGATCCCAACGCAACAACTTTTAAATACAACGCGGCTCTCAAGACCGGGATCCACTCGGAACGCCTGGGTGCGATCAGGACGGCGCTTTGGTTTGGCCGCGCTGGAGCAAGTGGCGGCACCTCGTCATCGGCAAAACAGCTTGCCTCGCGATTGGAAGAACTCGCCGCCAGTGACTACGAGGTTCATGCGTGCGGTCTAGCCGCTAGCATTCGGTGCACGAGTGTTCGTCAGAATTGCTGGCACAGGATCTCGCGCCAGATGCGCGTATAGCGGCCCGGTCAGGCCGACATGCGCAGCACTCGGTTGGCCGCCCAGCAGGTCTGGATTTGCCCGGATCCGCCTCACTGCCTCGCGAGGTCGGCGAGCACATCGGCGTGCGACGCTTGCTTTGCCTCGGCTGACGTACGCTCGGGAATCTCGATCACGACCTCGCCAAGTTTGCCCTGGAAGATGAAGGGAGCCGTATAGTCGTCGCTGACGGCGATGCCATGATCGCATCCGAGATTGAACGCTCCCGTCGAGAAGCGGCGCACCAGGAACGGAATTTCGACGCTGCCGCAAGGCTCACCGCCGACCAGCACTGTGGCACGACCGACCTTGCCGAGCCGCTCCACGGAGACGCTCACGGTAGTCTCGCCAGTGGGCACTGGCCTGCTTGAGACTACCTTCAGGTGCTGGCCGAACACGTTGTAATCGAATATCAAATACCCCCGCAGCAAATACAGGGCAAGGCCACCGCGACCGTCGCCGAAGCTGACGATGCAGCCCTCCTGGTCGGCCTCTTCACGCTCGATCTCCGCGGTAATCGTGAAAGTGCGATTGCCGAGCGAGGGCGCTACCGACATTCGCATCTCGGGGAGTGGTGGCCGGTAGACGTAACGCGTTTGGCTGCGCGGGTCCGCCCATCCCGTGCCGGCACGCCAGAGCTCTGCCCGGCGATCATCGAGCGGCAATACGCCATTGCGACCAGCTTCGCTCCACCAAAGCTCAATCATCTGCCTTAGTTTCTCGGGCTGCTCGCCGGCCAGGTCACGGCATTCGGAAAAATCCTTGTCGAGGTGATAGAGCTCCCACCTATCGGATTCAAAAGGCGTATTCGGCTCGTGATAGGCGACCGCTTTCCAGCCATCGGCCCAGATTCCCCTGTGCCCAAACATCTCGAAATATTGCACCTGCTTGGTGGTGGGCGCTTCCTTTGCGTCTGGCGGGAACGAGTAAGCAAGGCTTAGACCGTGCATCGGCATCTGAGGTACGCCGTTGACGGTCTGCGGCTTGTTCACGCCAACGATCTCGAAAATCGTCGGCGCGATGTCGGTGACGTGGTGGAACTGGTGACGGACGCCACCCCGCTCAGCCAATCCCTTCGGCCAGTGGATGATCAAGGGATCACGGATACCACCGCCGTGGGTATTCTGCTTGTAGCGTTTCCCCGGCGTGTTGCCGACCTGGGCCCAGCCCCACGGATAGTTGTTGAATCCGTTTGGGGTACCGATGTCATCGATGCGCGCGATGCTTTCCGAGAGATCCTCCGAACGCCCGTTGAAGTAGCGCGAGTAGTTGACCATGCCGCGCGGGCCACCTTCCTGGCTGGCACCGTTATCGGACATCAGGATGAACAGCGTATTGTCGAGCTCGCCGGTTTCGCGCAGGTAGTCCGTCAACCGACCGATCTGCGCGTCCGTATGCTCTAGGAAGCCGGCGAAAGCCTCCTGCAATCGCAGCGCCAGCGTCTGCTCGTCCGGGGACAGCTCAGCCCACGGCTTGACGCCCGGATTACGCGGCGCAAGTTCAGTATCCTTGGGAATGATCCCGAGCTGTTTCTGCCGCTCGTACCACTGCTGGCGCACGACATCCCACCCGGCGTCGAATTTGCCGCGGTACTTAGCGATATATTGTTTCGGCGCCTGATGCGGCGCGTGGGTCGCGCCAAAGGCGACATATAGGAAGAACGGTTTCTCCGCGACCGCAGCCTTCTGCGACTTCACTATCTCAATGGCGTTGTCGATCAGGTCTTCTGAGAGGTGATAACCCTGCTCCGGGGTCTTCGGCGGCATCACCGATCGGTTGTCGCTGGTGAGCTCCGGATGCCACTGGTCGGTCTCGCCATCAAGGAAACCGTAGTAGCGGTCGAAGCCACGTGCCAGCGGCCACTGGTCGAATGGGCCTGCCGGCGAAGTATGCTCAATCGGCGTCAAGTGCCATTTGCCGATTGCAAACGTCGAATAGCCGGTCGGGCGCAGCACCTCGGCAATGGTCGCCGCGCTCTTTGACACTGTACCGGTGCAATTCGGAAAGCCCGTGTTCCAATTGGCTAGGCCGCGCATCCCCACCGAGTGGTGATTGCATCCGGTCATCAACGCAGCGCGGGTCGGGGAGCACAGCGCGGTCGTGTGGAAGTTGGTGTAGCGCAATCCGCCTGCAGCAAGCTTGTCGATGTTCGGGGTTACGATCGAGGAGCCGTAACAACCGAGGTGGGAGAATCCGAGATCGTCAAACAGCACGACGACCACGTTCGGTGCGCCAGCGCGCGCCCGCGGCCACTCTGGCCAATGCGGCGTCGACTCGTAAACGGTCCGGCCGATCTTGCCTTGAAACCCGGAATTCATACGACATTCTCCATGACCCGTTCGAGACCGTTGATAGCACCAGACCGAAGATAAGAATACGAATATTAATACGAAATATTAGCTGCAAGTGCCATGTCGAGCGAACCGGATGAGCAGCACGCAACTCGGCCAGGTTCTGCGGCGGCACCAAGCCGCGAGTCGTCGCCTCTGGCCCAAAGCTCCGTCCGTCGGTCCCGCGGGGTTTTAGGTCGTGAGATCGCGCACGCAGCGGAAGCCGATATGCCCTGTCGCACTGTCGGGCGTCGAGGCTGATCGCGCCCCATTACGATACCGCCAGCAGTAGGACGGATGACAGAGATAGCTGCCGCCGCGCATCACGCGATGGATCCCCTGAGCGGGACCGCGTGGATTGGCTATGCCTGACGTTGCGACACCCGCAAAGCGGTCGCTCACGAACCAATCGCTGCACCACTCCCATGCATTGCCGGCCATGTTGTGCAAACCGAAGCCATTCGGTGCAAAGGCATTGACCGGTGCGAGACCGTAGTAACCGTCGTCCGACGCGTTGTGGGTCGGAAAGGTGCCCTGCCAGACGTTACAACGATGCTCGCTATTCGGCATCTCAACGTCGCCCCAGGGAAAGCGCTGGCCTTCGAGCCCGCCGCGCGCTGCTTTCTCCCACTCCGCTTCGGTCGGCAGGCGCTTGCCCGCCCAGACACAGAATGCCAGTGCATCGTTGTGTGAGACGTGGGTCACCGGAAAGTCTAGTCGCGACGCGATGTCCGAGTGCGGACCTTCGGGTTGCCGCCAACTGGCACCATATACCTGGCGCCACCAGGGTGCGGCAGCAACGCCGCGAGTCTCCTCGAAGTCGTCCGGCAACAGACCTGCGAAAACAAACGACCAACCAATCCGCTCGGCCTCTGAGACATAACCGGTCGCCGCGACAAAACGCGCAAAGCGCGCGTTTGTCACTGCATAGCGATCGATCCGAAACGCATCGACATCAACCCGACGTGACGGCGCTTCCCCGTCGGCAGGGTTACCCTCGTGCCGGTCGCAGCCATAGGCAAAGCTGCCGCTCGGCACCATTGCCATGCCATCGTCGCCTTCGCCTGCGGCTTCGGGCGAAGGTATCGCCTGCGCACGCCTGGGCGTCGCCGCCGCCGCGCTCCCGGAAGGGCCGCAGCACGATGTCGCGACACCGCTCATTGCCGAGCCATCTCGATCTTCGCCTTCACGGCCATGGCTTCCGCCTCATCCTTCTTCCGGCGATCCGGCATCTCGATAACCAGCCGCTTGATCTTGCCCTGAAAATAGAACGGCGCCTGGTAGTCGTCACTAACTGCCGAGCCGCCATCGCATCCCGCATCCATACCGTTGGACGAGATCATCCGCAGGATCTTCGGAATCTCGACGCTGCCGCAAGCAACGCCGTCGATCGAGACTGTCGCCCTGCCGCTCTCGCCGAGTTTCTCCAGATGCAGCGACAGCGTCGACTTGCCGGCTGGAATGGGACGATCGGATATCGCCTTGCAGTGATGCGTGAAGAGGTTGTAGTCGAACACGAGCCTGTCACCGAGCACGTAGAACGCCATACCGTTGTTGCGAGTACCGAGAGCGAAGATAGCCCCCTCGGACGTCGCTGTCGGACGTTCGACCTCCGCCGTCGCAACGAAGCTCCGATTGCCGAGGGGCGGTGACACCTCGCCGGTCATGTGCTGGACCGGCGGATACAGCACAAACCGACGGCG
The DNA here is from genome assembly GCF_011516665.3 of Bradyrhizobium sp. 41S5. NCBI lineage: Bacteria > Pseudomonadati > Pseudomonadota > Alphaproteobacteria > Hyphomicrobiales > Nitrobacteraceae > Bradyrhizobium > Bradyrhizobium sp. 41S5. The sequence goes on from NZ_CP083721.1 coordinate 6,806,482, forward strand.
ATTGCGCGGCGTCCTCTGTCGCGGCGTCGGCCGCCATAGTGCGTCCCTGCGATCGTCGAGCGGCAACGCGCCATAACGCCCGGCCTCCGACCACCACAAATTGATCATCTCCTCAAGCTTTGCAGGATTCTCCTTCGCAAGATCCCTGCATTCGGAGAAGTCGTTCTCGAGATTATAGAGTTCCCACTGGTCCTGGTCGAACGGATTGCCGCCAGGGTGAAAGGTGACGGCCTTCCAGCCGTCGGCCCAGATGCCACGATGACCGAACATCTCGAAATACTGCACGCCCTTGCGTGACGGCTCGGCCTTTGCCTGCTCCGGGAAAGTGTAGGCAAGACTGACGCCATGGATCGGCATCTGCGCAACACCGTTGACGCTTTCTGGCGGTGTAACGCCGACGATATCGAGCACGGTCGGCGTAATGTCCGTGACGTGGTGGAACTGGTGACGGATACCGCCCTTGTCGGCAATGCCTTTCGGCCAATGCGCAATCAGCGGATCGCGAATGCCGCCGCCATGAGTGTTCTGCTTATAGCGCTTGTTCGGCGTGTTGCCTGCCTGCGCCCATCCCCACGGATAGTTGGTCTGCGACTTGGGTCCGCCGATGTCGCCCATGCGCGCGTTAATTTCTTCCAGCGTTTCCGGGATGCCGTTGAAGTACTTGAACGTATCAATCACGCCGAGCGGTCCACCCTCCTGGCTGGCGCCATTGTCGGACATCAAGAGGATCAGCGTGTTGTCGAGTTCACCGATGTCTTCCAGGAACGACACCATCCGGCCGATCTGCGCATCCGTGTGGTCGAGGAATGCAGCAAACGCCTCCTGCAACTTCAGCGCCAGCTTCTTCTGCGTATCGGGCAGCTTGTTCCAGGGCTCGACGCCCGGATTGCGCGGCGCGAGCTCGGTATCCGGCGGAATGATGCCGAGCTGCTTCTGCCGCTCGTACCAGTGCTGTCGGATTGTGTCCCAACCGGCGTCGAAGCGACCCTTGTACTTGTCGACATAGGGCTGCGGCGCCTGATGCGGCGCGTGTGTCGCACCAAAGGCAAGATAGAGGAAGAACGGCTTCTCCGGGACTGCCGACTTCTGGCTGCGCACCATAGTGATCGCCTGATCGACCAGGTCTTCGCTGAGATGATAACCTTGTTCCGGCGTGCTTGGCGCGTTGACCGGATGGTTGTCGCAGTAAAGCTCCGGCGCGAACTGATCGGTCTCGCCTTGCAAAAAGCCGTAGTAACGATCGAATCCGCGCGATAACGGCCACTGGTCGAAGGGCCCTGCGACCGAGGTCTCTTCCATCGGTGTCAGATGCCATTTCCCGACAGCGAAGGTAGAGTACCCTCCCGGCCGCAGCATTTCCGCCAGCGTCCCCGCGCTCTTCGCGACTGTGCCGGTGCAGTTTGGGAAGCCGGTGTTCCAGTTGGCAAGACCGCGCATGCCGACTGAATGATGATTGCGCCCGGTCAATAGCGCCGCCCGTGTCGGCGAACACAGCGCCGTGGTGTGGAAGTTTGTGAAGCGCAGGCCGCCCGCTGCGAGCTTGTCGATGTTCGGCGTCTCGATCGAGGAGCCATAGCAGCCCAGATGCGAGAAGCCGAGATCGTCGAACAGCACGACCAGTACGTTCGGCGCGCCGTCGCGCGGACGCGGATAGTCGGGCCACCAAGGCGTCGATTCCGGAATCGTGCGTCCGATCTTGCCCTTGAACTCGTCGTTTGACATGGTTGTTCCCCAGTGACCTTAGTGTTTCGATTGCTTGACCACGAGCACGGCGTCGAGGGCCATCGCCCCGTTGCCCTTCGACAACACCACAAACGGGTTGATATCGATGCTCTCAAGGTTGTCGCCGGCCGCCGCCGCATAGCGCGACAAGGCGACCAGCGCTTCCGACAATGCGTCGATGTCGGCGGGCGGTGCGCCCCGCCAACCGTCGAGGACTGCTCGTGCCTTGATGCTATCGATCATGCGGCGCGCTTCGGTCTTGCCGAACGGGGCAAGACAGAAACTGACATCGCGCAACGCCTCGACCAGGATGCCGCCAAGGCCGAACATGACAACAGGACCGAACACCGGGTCGCGCTGCACGCCGAGGATGCACTCGACGCCGCCCTTGATCATCGGCGCAATCAGCACTCCCTCGATCTTCGCATGCGGCTTCACCTGCTTCGCCCGCGCCGTCAGTTCGTCGAACGCCTTCGCGACTTGGTCCTTATTCTGCAAGTCGAGAAGAACGCCACCGATCTCGGTCTTGTGCAGGATGTCCGGCGACACGATCTTGGCCACCACGGGGAAGCCGATTCGTTCGGCTGCCGCGGCGGCTTCAGCACCATTGGTTGCCACCTGATGCGGCATGACCGGGATACCAGCGGCCTGCAGCGCAGCAAGAGCTCCAGCTTCGCTGAGCGTCGCATCGGCAAGTTGCACCTCGGGCAAGGCTGCGACCCTCTCAGCGGGCGCACCAGTCTCGGCAAATTCGGCTAATGCCGCGATCGCCCGCACGGCGCGGCTCGGATCGGCAAACGCCAGCACCTTGCCGTCATCGAGTTGCTGATGAAGTTCACGCGTGAACAGGCTCGACAGGGCGATCACGCGATCCGGATACTTCGCCCGCATCTCGACGGCCTGCCGCACGAGCTCGGGACCCCTGCGCGAAAGCCCTGCGGCGGATTGGAAGATGACAAGGTTATCGTAGTTCGCGTCTTCCAGCATCAGTCTGAAGGACAGCGGCAGCAATTCCTCGTCCGTGGTGATCTGCGCCGTGACATCGACTGGATTCCGCGCGGAAGCGAACGCGACTCGCGCAAGGATTTGCTTCTGCGCATGCTCCGGCATCTGACGCGCATCCAGTCCGAGGCTGGCAGCCTCATCCGCCATCAGCACCCCCGCACCGCCCGAAGCGGTCAGCATACCAATGGACCGGCCGCGCGGCAGTCCGCCGATGGATACGGCGTACGCAACGTCGAACGCCTCATCGATCGTCGCGGCGCGGTGCACGCCGTACTGCTTGAACACCGCGGCATAGATGGCGTCGGCGCCGGCGAGCGCCGCCATATGCGACGCCGCGGCGGCGGCACCGAGATCGGTACGGCCGACCTTGACGATAACGATCGGCTTCCCCGCCGCGCGCGCCTTACCCAACACACGGACCAACTTCTCGCCGTTCCGACAGCCTTCCATGTAGGCAAGGATGACCTTGGTCGACTCGTCGTCGATCATCCAATCGACACAGTCGGACATGTCAACGTCCGCCTCGTTGCCAGTCGTCACCCAATGGCTGAGACCGAGCCCGCGCTCGCGCGCGAGCGAATACGCAAAGCCGCCGAATGCGCCTGACTGACTGACAAGGCCGATATTGCCCTGCTTGACGATGCCAGTGCCGGCTACGGGGCTGAATGTCGCATAAACACCGCGCTCACCGCTCATCACCCCGAGACAGTTGGGACCCAGGATGCGCATACCGCTCGTGCGCGCGAGCTCACCGATTTGCCGCTGCACCATCGCGCCTGCTTCACCGATTTCGGCAAAACCAGACGTGAACAGCACAACTGACTTCACTTTCGCTTCGGCCACCTCCTTCAGCGCGTTGAGCACGATGGCGGCGGGTACCGCGACGACGGCCAGATCGATGTCCTTGCCCACGGCCTTCACATTTGGATAGGCACGCAAGTCCTGGATCGTCCGATGCTGCGGATTGATCGGAAAGATTTCACCCCGATATCCGTAGCGGAGCAGGTGCGCGATCGGTACGCCGCCGATCTTGGTAGGCGTTCCGGACGCCCCGATCACGGCGATCGACTTCGGACGGAACAGGGGGTCGAGTGACGAGGCCAGGCGGTCAGTCATTGATTGCCTCAGAGCCCTCTTTCACCAAGCAGATAGTGCGAGCTGTCGCCAACAACCTCGTTGGGTTCGAGCCGGTAAAGCGTGCGCAGATGAACTTCGTCCGGACCGTCGTAGATGCGCATGACGCGAGCGGCGGTATAGGCCGCCGAAATAGGCGTGTCGTCAGAAGCACCCATTGCCCCAAAGACCTGCACCGCGCGGTCCGCGATCGCGCTGTAGGTGCGCGCAACAGCGACTTTGATCATCGATATCTCGCGACGCGCAGCGCCTGCATCGCCCTCATCGAGCAGCCACGCCGTTTTGTAGACCAGCAGCTTGGCCTGCTCGAGTTCGATGCGCGACACGGCGATCATGTCCTGGATATTGGCGAATTCGCCGATCGGCCGCCCGAATGCCCGCCGGTTCGCCGCCCGTCCCCGCATCAACTGGATCAGCACATCGCAACTGCCGAGGCTACGCATGCAATGGTGCACACGAGCAACCCCGAGCCGGGCCTGCCCTATGGCAAAGCCGGCTCCCTCCTCACCCAACAGATTCGACCGCGGCACACGTACGTTACGCAGCACCAATTCGGCAGCAAATTCCCTATCTCTGCCAAATGCTGGCACCGGCCGAACGATTTCGAGACCCGGCGTTCCAATCGGCACAATGACGATAGAATGCCTCGCACCGCTGCCGCCTTCCGGATCGGTGACGCCGACGACCAGCAGCATCTTGCAATCGGGATGGCTCGCTCCAGAGATGTACCATTTGCGACCGTCGATCACGTAATCCCCCCCCTCCTTTCGGATGGACGTACGGATATTGCGCGCATCGGACGAAGCAACGTCCGGCTCGGTCATGCCGAAAGCCGTCCAGACCTTGCCTTCGAGCAAGGGAGCAAGCCACTGCCGCTTCTGGTCAGCACTGCCGAACTTCTCCAATATCTCCATGTTCGGCACATTCGGTGCATTGCAATTGAACACGATTGACGCCCAGGGCAGTCGCCCCATGATTGCAGCCAGCGGTGCGAATTCGAGATTGGTCAGCCGCGTGCCCGGCTGGTCATCCTTCAGGTCCGGAAGCCCGAGATTCCACAAGCCCCGCCGACGCGCCTCCACCTTCAACACTTCCAGAAACGGCGGCGCAGTGCCATGCACTGACACATGGGCATGCCAGTCGCGATTGCGCGGCAAGATCTCCGCACGGAAGAATTGATCGAGGCCTTCTTGCAGAGCGAGCGATTTGTCAGAGAAACGGAAATTCATTCTGCCTCGTCCATTCCTATTTCTTGTTTGATGTGCGCAATTCCATGCGTGCGGATCGCCGGCCCAGAGGGGCACCAGCCTCTCCTCGTCACACGCAAACTGCCGTGACATCCGGCAGTCAAATGCTCGAAGAGAGCCTCCAACGGCTCGAAGGCGTCGCTATTAATCTCGGCCAGCACCGCTTGTAAGAGCATCTCGGGTTCAAGTAGCTCTTCCTGCCCCCAAGCTGCGGATAAGGGCCTGAAAACCAAGGCAAGCACCGCTACGGGAGCCTCGATGATCGCCCCTGGATGGCCATTTTCATCAGACAGGAGATGATCCACTTGATCGATGAGCCTGCGCTTCATCACCGCAGCAGCCACCTTCTCGCGCGACCCGAAATGGACGTGAGAGGGGATAGATCTTCGTGATCAATCGATCTGACGTCGCGCAGAAGCCCGGCGCGCTCCGCGCCCTTGGCGAAAAATAGACGCTCCGCGACGCTCAGCATTTTCCATTCGTCTCCGCGGCGTTGATGAGCAATTCATCAGACCTCCAGTTGATACCTGATCTAATATCAAATATTAAAGCTCGGCGCAACAGGTTCGTCAGCCTGGCTTCCCTCATCCGAAATTCTGTCTTCACTCGGCCATCGACGATTGGATGTAATCGCTCCGACGAGATGGAAGTTTTTGCGCGGGTCTTCGAACTCGGGGGGGGGGCCGCAGCGGCGTGTGCACTTCGCACTCTTTCGGCAATCAGTAAGCTTGTCCGCCGTCTCGAAACCAGACTCGGCGCGCGACTCGTCAATCGCTCCACGAGGGCTCTTGAGTTCACACCAGAAGGGCGATTGTTTTACGAGCGGAGCGTAAGGCTGCTTGCCGATATGGACGAGGTTAAGCGGACTGTCGAGGAGGCTGAGGTTCCGAAAGGAAAGGTCAGAGCAAGTACCAACATCCCGGTGGGGCGGCAGTTGCTGTTGCCGATCGTCTCCGCTTTCCAGGAGGCCTGGCGCGTCGTCGAGACCCCGGGCCACGCACGAGATCGGCGGCGAATTCGCCTTCGATTGCCTCACGGGCTCCATCCACGGCTCCTTGCGACAGCGATGCCGTCCAGTTCAGTTGGGAAGGAAACGACGAAATGGAGCCAGCCGGCGGTGATGGCTGGGCCGAACTGCAGGATAACCGATCGCTCGAAGGTGAAATCTGCCTCGTCAACGGCGACGACATCCCATTCATCGCACGTCGTTCCGACATTTCTTCAACAGCCTGCTAGAGCGTTTTCGAGCGAAGTGGGCACCGGTTCGCGGTGAAGAAAACGCGTCAAAACAAGAATCTAGAGCTTCGGTTCTGATTCAATCAGAACCGAAAATGCTCTAGATGCGCCTGTTCTCTACTCGGAAGCGTTTTCATACCTTCCAGCGCTGCCGCATTCGTTCTGAAAGCAGACCGCATCAAAAACCCAGAGCGCGTTCCGATGGGAACGCGCTCGAGCCTTATCAATGACGTTGAGAACACCGCAGCAGTCACTGTTCGACGTGGCTCGACAACAACGACCTGCTGAAACAGGCCACGGTCAGAGTGCGATCAGTAGCACCGGCTATAGATTCGGCCGTAGACGTCAACCGCCTGAACGCAAGTGGGTGGCACAGCTACGACGGCCGCACCCGCGGCTACACCCACAGCTGCTCCGGCGACGACGGCTCGGCGCGTCGTTCGCCGTGCGACGCCGGCGTAACTCAAGGGTGTAAGCGGAGCTCCGATAAATGCCTCAGCCGATGTCATGAGGGTACCGGCGCGCGTGAACGACGCCTGTTCGCTGACCGACAGACACAGGATGGCCACGCTCGTCCCGAGGGCGATTTTTAGCGGTTTGCTTTTCAATCCAATCATTCTTTCTCTCCGCTGGGGCTGGTTCCTGGGGGAATCTCATCGATATTGACGAGCTCCTGAAGCTCGCGCTTCTTCATGTCTGGGCTGGGCTTGAAAGCGAATGCATCGGCACCGGTGTCGGGGCTCGTTTTCCAGCTACTAATTCGGAGCGTATACTGCGGCGCACCTGTCACCGTTTTGGTGGTGATGATGTATTTGCGCGGTATCGGAGCCGCGCCGGATTCTATCCAGATCTGCCAGTCGGCATCTCGCGTGCGGAACGCCAAGTGTTCACACTCATGGCCATCGATGACACCCCTGCCGATATGCTTGGCGTCATAGACTCCATCCATCAACGCTGCATAGGAATTGGCGAGAAGAAGATCGGCACCCGGTGCCTCGATGCCGGACTTGTCACGAATGCGGTCGACGAGTTGATCAACCGTACCGGTAGCTGGCATCTGCCCGTAGACTTTGTGGGCATGATCGGAAACGGTGAAATTGGTGCCATCGTACACGAGCTCAACGTCGGCGTAGCCACCGGTCCGCGTCACGCGGAGCTTGTCGGGCCGGTGGACGGCGAGTTGCCCGGAACTGGCAAACTGGATCTTCTGCATGTCCGGGGTCATGATCTCGATATCGGAGTCATACGATATCGAAACATTCTTTTGGCCCGCGATGTAGTCCGACATTGCGTGCAGAATGGACGCAGCATCGTCCGCGTGGGCGGCACCGGCTCCGATGCATGTCGCAGATAAGCCCGACGCAATCAGGAGTGCGGCAACAGAGCGGATCGAACGGTGCGCCGCATTCAAGGGCGTTATGGATTGGCTTTTCAAGAGATTATTCCTGTTACTTGTCATTTAGCTGATCCGGTAAGTTAGAATGACGGGGGACCAGCATTCATTTGGCAGTGCGGACCTTTTCAGCCTTCAAGAGAGCATCGATGGCCTTAATGATCGTCGTGCCTTGATTGGCTTTGCAGTAGACGATCAACTCGTGAATGCCTTCTCGAACTCTAGGCAAGTTAATGGAAGACTTCTTTCCGAGGCCATTGTACCAACCACTGTACCAAACGCCGAGAAAGTTCGCGTCTTCCTGATACGTTCCAGCAAGTTGCGCGCAAGTCAGCTTCTGCACGTTGATGTAGCCATTCGCATCGGCATAGGCCTTCAGTTCCGTTTGGGCTTGAGCCGAGCCCAGCGGCGCGGCGCACGCAACAGAAAGAAGAATAGCAAGTTGCTTCATCATTGACTCTTCCTTTCGTGATTCAGCAGGGCATTATCTGCGGAGCTGGTGAAGTTCGTTCTGGACCGGAAGCGGCGAACGCCTCGATCTCCGCTTCCAACCGACGAGTACTCGACGTGGTCAAACGACCACTCAATTCAAATACTCGACCTTTAGACGATTGATCTTTCCATTGAACGCAAATGGCTTGCGGTCGAAGTATGCGAACGAGACCGGCGAATAGCTGTCTCGGCCGACGTCAAAAGCGTCGTTGGCGGTAAACCCGAGCGGTGTTGAGCGAGGGACACGACCCTTGGTGACCTCGTTGCCGTCCACGCGGATGACGATGTCGAGAGGAGCGGCGCGTACCCTGCTGGTCGCGCGTGTTTCGACTTCAATCTTGACCTTTCCGGTCGAGAGCGGAGTGGTCGATTCCAGCCTCGTTCGTTCAATCTCGAACAGATTGTACTCAAAGCTGAGCTTGCCGTTCTCTACCCACAGCGAAAGACCTCCTGAGATGGCGCCCAGCGCGTAAAGCACTCCCTTCGAGTCCGGCTGCAGTTCTGCGTCGATGGTAACGAGGTTGCTTCGTGCTCCGAGTTTCGGCGCGGTGAACTCCGGAACGGCAACAACGTCCTGCGTGAACTCGAACTCTTTGGCCGGATTGGATGGCGCGTCTTCCGGATGAAAGACGACGGACCACAAGCCGCCGCCGACAGGATATACCTTGTTCGCTTTCGCGCTCAGATCGAACGCTTTCTTCAGCTCCTCGACCTTTTTGGGATGAGCAGACGCGACGTCCTTCGCCTGTGAGAAGTCCCTTCTGAGATCGTAGAGTTCCCACACGTCGTTTTTTGGCGACCATTTCGTGATCGATGGATCGACGCCTGCTTGCCAAGGTGCTCTCGGTCCAAACACTGAAGCAATCCACTGGTCTTTATAGATCGCGCGGCTGCCCATAACCTCGAAGTACTGCTCCTTCTTGTGTCCAGGCACGGTTGCCGACCCGAAGGAATAGGCCATGCTGGTGCCATCGAGCGGATCCTGTGTGACGCCGTCGACAAGCTTTGGCGGTTTGATATGCAAGATGTCGTAGATCGTCGGCACGATATCGTTGACATGATGAAATTGCGGATGTGGCGTCTTGTCCGGCTTGATCTTGCTTGGCCAAGAAACCACGAGCGGCGTGCGCGTCCCGCCGAAATGCGCCGCGATCAGCTTTGTGGACTGATAAGGAGTAGAGCCCGCCCACGCCCAACCGGCATGGTACATGTTGTCAACCTTGGGCGATCCGAGCACGTTCAGGCCGCCGAGCTCATTCAAAGTACGCATGTGATCCTTGATCTCGGAGGGAATACCATTCTGCGCCAAGAGTTCGCTGATGGTGCCGTTCTGACCTTCTGCGCTCGAGCCGTTGTCACCCCAGATGTAGAAGATGAGTGTATTGTCCCGAATGCCGAGCTCGTCGAGGGTATCGATCAGCCGGCCGGCCTGAGCATCCGCATGTTCCGTGTATCCGGAAAACACTTCCATGAGCCGACGCTGGAACGGCTTTTCGTCCTCAGGAATATCGGCCCATGCTGTTAGCGTTTTCGGTCGCGGCGTCAGCTCGGTGTCTTTCGGTATCCATCCGAGTTCTTTCTGACGGGCGAAGACGCGCTCGCGCATGACATCCCAGCCCTCGTCGAACTTACCTTTATATTTGTCCGCCCATTCCTTGAAAATGTGATGCGGACCATGCGAGGCGCCAGGGGCCCAATACATGAAGAAGGGGCGATCCGGTGTCAGCGCATGGACCTGCTTCATCCATGAGACCGCCTTGTCGGTCATGTCCTCGGTGAAGTGATATTCTTTCTTGCCCTCGGAAGGGTTTACGCGAACCGTGTTTTCGACGACCGCAGGCTCCCATTGCGAGGATTCCCCGGCAAGGAAACCATAGAAGTAGTCGAAACCGATCCCTTGGCCCGCCGGCCAATTCGTATAGGGACCGACGGCTGTGGTCTCGTTGGCCGGCGTGTTGTGCCATTTCCCGAAGGCACTCGTCGCATAGCCATAATAGCCAAGCACCTTCGCCGCGGTCGCGGATGTGCGCGGTATCCGGCCGGAGTAGCCATCCCAATCGTTTGCCAGTTCTGCGATCTGGCCAAATCCCACACGGTGATGATTGCGTCCAGTCAGCAATGCTGCTCGCGTAGGGGAGCACATCGCGGCATTGTGGAAGCGATTGTACGATACGCCTTCTTCAGCAACACGGCTCAACGTGCGTGTTTTGATCACGCCGCCAAAGGTATCTGGGAGCGCCGGACCAACGTCGTCGAGCATGATGACGACGATGTTCGGCGCATTGGCTGGAAGATGCGATTGCGCCGACAATGGGCTGTAGGTTGACTCCGCGATCGTCGGACCAGCCTTGCTCCCTGAAGGCGTTGGCGGGAACGGTAGCGATTCCTGGGCGACCGCAGGCGATCCCAACAACAGGAGAGTCGTGCTTACCCCCAACCAGCGTGCTCTGAGATGACTAGTAAGAGGTTTCTTCATTCGATATCCCCGTTTCGAACAACGCATCTGAACCCGACATGACTTGTCGAAGTATCGATCGCTTCCGGATGGCGAGCTGCGGGCCGATAGCGGCGGCAATAATTCGGAGCGCACAAATGCGAGCCGCCTTTGAGGACCTTGCGCGGTATTCTTATCTTGGGGAGACATGGATCGCAGCTGGCAGATTCGAGCCCGCCGCGAGGATTCCTGGGTACACAGCAGGCTTTCGTCGCCTCTGGTCCGTGCTGCGAGGAGAACCAATCGGACGTCCATTCCCAGACATTTCCGATCATGTCGTAGAGACCGTATCCGTTCGGCGGAAAGGCCTTCACAGGTGAAGTGCGGGAGTATCCGTCTTCGTTATGGTTGACCATCGGAAACGATCCTTGCCAAGTATTGGCCATATGTCGGCCGGCAGGGGTTAATTCCGATCCCCACGCGAATTCGGCCTGTTCGAGGCCTCCCCTGGCGGCGAACTCCCACTCGGCTTCCGTAGGAAGATCCTTGCCTTTCCATCGTGCATACGCCAACGCGTCGTGGTGGGTGACGTGGACGACGGGATGATCATCTCGTCCTTCGATGCTGCTAACTGGACCATAGGGATGACGCCAGTTGGCCCCCTCGATAAACGACCACCATTGTGACCAGTCATGAAGATCGACACGCCCAGCCGGCCCTCGAAAAGCCAGCGACCCCGCATACAGCATCTCCGGCAGTATGCCGGGATAGTCTCGTGGATCGGGCACGGATTCGGCAACCGTGCGATATCCGGTGGCGGCCACGAATTCGGCAAACTGAGTATTGGTGACGGGGGTCTCGTCAATGAAAAACCCATCGACACTGACACGGTGAGCCGGTCTCTCTTCGGGATAGTGCCGATCCGAACCCATCCAGAACGTTCCGGAACTCACGAAGATCATGCCGTCTCGCACACGCTCCGATCGCAAATCCGTCTGAGCCGTTTCGGCGTGCATAGCCGACCTTCTCCTCAACCAGTCACGACCGCGAGCGTGCTCACGATCAGCGCGACGGGAATACACGACGCGCAGAACGAGATTGTCCCACCGGAACAATCTGCAAAATAATTTGTGCTACTTGAGCAATCCGCGACGGAAAGCCCTGTCCTTGCCGCCGCAGAGTTAACGGAGTGACAAGACCATGAATACAAAGTCATCGATCTACGTTGTTGCCGCTACCTTGGCGACGCTCGGCAGTGCAAGCGCACAGACTCCCCCCAGCGCAACGACTCCAGTCGGCGTCTTGAATTTCGTCCGCGCCGAATCCGATTTCTATATGGGGAAGATGGTGAAGGATGGCAGCCTCGGCCGGTTCGTCCATAGCCGCGAACCCGCTTCGATCGACAAGCAAAACGTCATTCGCATGAATCGTGACACGCTCTATTCGGAGGCGGTGTTCGATCTCGACGCTGGCCCGGTCACGATCACACTCCTCGATGCGGGCAAGCGCTTCATGTCGATGCAGGTGGTCGACGAGGACCACTATGTGCCATCGGTCTTTTACGGCGCCGGCACTCATATCCTGACGAAAGAGAATGTCGGCACGCGCTACGTGTTTGTCGCCGTGCGCACGCTGGTTGACCCTGCCGATCCGAAGGACATAGAACAGGTCCACTCACTTCAGGACGCGATCAAAGTCAGCCAGAAGGGCGCCGGAAAATTCGAGGTGCCGAACTGGGATCAGGCGAGCCAGAAGAAGGTGCGTGACGCCCTGCTCGTGCTCGGCGCGACGATCCCCGATTACAACAAGGCCTTCGGCTCGAAGGACGACGTCGATCCGATCCAGCACCTGATCGGGACCGCGACCGGTTGGGGCGGAAATCCCGCCAAGGATGCGACCTACCTCAGCGGCACGGTGCCGAAGAACGACGGAGCAACAGTCTACAAGCTCAATGTCGGAGACGTTCCGGTCGACAGCTTCTGGTCGGTCAGCGTGTACAACTCGCAAGGCTACTTCGAGAAGAATCCTTACAACGCCTATTCGCTGAATAATCTGACGGCAAAGAAAGGCGCTGACGGCACCATCGCCATCCAATTCGGCGGCTGTGATGGCAAGATCGCCAATTGCCTGCCGACCATGCCCGGCTGGAACTATACGGTGAGACTCTATCAGCCACGCGCCGAGATCCTCAACGGCAAGTGGAGCTTCCCGAAGCCACAGCCCTTGTCATAAGGCAGGCGCAAAATGCACGGGCGGGTCAGATTTCGTCCCGCCCGAGCAGCGCATCGCTACCATTCGACAATGGCGGCACACGCAGCCGAGCAGCGCTGCCATCAAAGATTGACCCTATCGGTAGCGAATTTCGGCCCAAGCGTCGCGCGCGAGCCTGCCGTCGGAGCTGGAAGCAAAGAGAGCCTTAGCCGCTTCGCCTGATGCGCACTTCCAAATTCTGTATCGGCGGCGATTCAGAAATCAGCAGTCGGAAAACTGCGGGCCTGCCATGTTCGGATGATCGACGACAACGCTATGAGAAGCTGGAGCTCGCCATAATACTAGTGCCGGAAGCCGATTCGGACTGAACACCTGCGAGGTTCAGTTCAGACACGGACGATGATGCACGGCACGGGGAATATGGAAGTTCGATCACGCACGACGAAAGCACAGTTCGCACTGTTTCTGAGCCTGACGATCAACATTACCGGACAATCATTCCTTCTCGTCGCGCTGCCTCCGCTGGGCCGCCGTCTCGGCTTTTCGGACATCCAGACCGGCGCAATCCTCAGCATCTCCGCGCTGCTGCTCATGGCGTCAGCGCCGCTTTGGGATATCTCAGCGAACGAATAGGACGCAGACCAATCCTGCTGATGGCGGTCGCTGGAGCCGCCATTGCGGCTGCCGCGTTCGGCACGATTGTACATCTTCGTTTGGCCGGCACCTTGAGCGCTGTCTTGACGCTGGTCTGTTCATCTCCGTCAGGGCTGCGCAGTCAATTGCTTCCAGCGGCCTCTTGCCTGCGGCGCAGGCTTATATGGCTGACATCACCACGCCTGCGCAGCGGGCTGGTGGAATGGGCGTTCTCGGAGCGGCTATTGGCTTAGGCGCCATCCTTGGCGCCGCGCTCGCATGGCAGATCGCCCCTACCGATCCTGCCTGGGCTTTCGCCATTGTCGCCGCCCTCGCCGTCACTGCCCTCGCAAACCTCCTTTTATTTGCCAAGGAGCCCGTCCGTGGTGCACGCAACATGTCAGTCGACGCTCGCCTGCCGCTCGCCAGGATATGGCCGCTTCTCATGATCACCGTCGTGTCAATCTCCGCCTACAGCATCCTACAGCAGGTGACGGCGCTGCGCCTACAAGATGCGCTGGGATTCACAGTGGAGGAATCGATCTCGCGTGCCGGAGCGGCGCTCATGGCGACCGCAATTGCGATGATAGCCGTCCAGGCATGCGCGATTCGCCTATTTCGATGGGAACCAGCTCGGTTGTTGGGTGTGGGAGCCGTGCTAGCCGTAGTGTCCATGCTGATTTGCAGCATGGTGAACAGCTACGTTGAGATTTTCGGCACGCTTGTCGTGCTTGGTATCGGTCTCGGCCTCATGCTTCCCGGCAATCTCGCTTCGCTGAGTTTGCGGACAGGGGCTGACGCTCAGGGCAAGGCAGCCGGCATCAACGTCGTCGCACAGGGGTTGGGACAAGCGATCGGCCCCCTCGCCGGAGCCGCCCTTCATCGCATCTCGCCACAAGCCCCCTTCGTGGCGGCGACAATACTGCTCACGATCGCCTGCGCAGTTGCTATCTACACCTGGAGATCGACCAAGCAGATGAAGGGGCTCCTTGAGCCGCGGGGCATTTAAAAAACTATCGAAAGCCCCGCGCGTTCTGACTCCGGCGTGTAGATCCGTGCTGCGCGACGCGTCTAGCCGGCAGAAACCGTTTCATCTGACTGAGAAACGCGATTGTTGGCGCTTCTTTGTCGTCCCTTCACGCGCTCACGGAGCCACTGGAATGTCACATAGAGTGCAGGGACGGCGAAAATGCCGACCATCGAGGCAGCCAGCATGCCACCAAATACAGGCGTCGAGACATGACGTCGTGCCAGCATCGCCGTACCGGTGCCAGAAACGAGCGGGACGAGTCCGAGGATGAAAGCGAAAGATGTCATCATCACCGGACGGAAGCGCAGACGCGCGCCTTCGATCGTCGCTTCGAGTAGATCCATGCCCTGCTCGCGCCGCTCCTTGGCGAATTCCACGATCAGGATTCCGTTCTTTGCCGCAAGGCCGATCAGCACGATGAGTCCGATCTGGGCATAGAGGTCGAGCGTCAGACGCCCAGCCACGATGGCGAGGAAGGCCCCGAGAATACCGATCGTGACCGAGAGCAGAACCGGAACGGGAATGGTCCAGCTCTCGTAGAGTGCGACCAGGAACAGGAAGGCGAATAGCAACGCGAACGCAAGGATCATTCCGGTCTGCCCGCTGGCCCGCTTCTCCTGGAACGATATGTCGGTCCATGCGCCACCGTAGCCGGCCGGCAGCGCGCGGGCCGCAACTTCCTCCATGGCGGCGAGCGCCTGACCGGAAGACACGCCCGGCGCGGGGCTGCCCTGTGCGGTGGCGGCGAGCTTGTTGTCGTAGCGGATTAATGCCTGTGGTCCGAGCACCACGCGCGTCTCGACAAGACTGCGCAGCGGGATCATGTCGCCCGTACGACTGCGGACATTGATGCGCTCGATGTCGCTGATTGCCGTGCGGTCGGCGGCCTCTGCCTGGACCTGAACCTGCCAGGTGCGACCGAACAGGTTCATGTCGTTGACATAGCCGCCACCGAGTGACGTCTGCAACGCTTGGAAGATCACCGAGATGTCGACGCCGAGGATCTCGGCCTTATCGCGGTCGATGTCGAGGTAGATCGACGGGTTCGACGCCGAGAAGGAGGAGAACACTCTGCTCAGGCGTGGATCCTGGTTGGCGGCAACGAGAAGGCCCCGTAGCGCCTGCGCCAATGCTTCCGGATCATTGTTGGAAAGCGCCCGCAGCACATAGGTGAAGCCACCGCCGTTGCCGAGGCCGATGATGGGCGGCGGCGCCAGAGGCCTGGCGATGCCGCCACGGATAGCGGCGAGCTTCGGCCCCAGTCGCGCCATGACGGCCTCCGCCGATTGCCCCGCATTCTTACGTGCCTCGAAAGGCTTCAGCGTGACGATCAAGAAGGCGGCGTTGGGCTGCGAATAGCCATCGCTGAAATTGAAGCCGATGATCGAGGACACATCGGAAATCGAGGGCTCCGACTTCAGCACCGCCTCGGCCTGAGACACAACCGTGCTGGTCCGACCGACAGAGGCACCATCAGGCGTCTGCACGAGTACGAAGAAGGCACCTTGATCATCCTCTGGCAGGAAGCCGGTCGGAGTAATCCCATTCAGCAGATAGATGCCGATGCCTGACGCGGCGACCATGACAAGGCCGATGATGGAGAGCCGCATCAATCTTGCGACGACGGAGCCGTAGGCGTCACGCACGCGGTCAATCCCGCGCATCACCACGCCGATCGGGCCTTTTCGGGGGCCATGATGCGGCTTCAGGAGGATCGCACAGAGTGCCGGTGACAGCGTCAGCGCGTTGATGGCCGAGAGCAGCATCGAGACGGCGACGGTGACGGCGAATTGGCGGAACAACTCGCCGGTGATGCCGGATATGAAAGCGACCGGCACGAAGACGGAGAGCAGCACCAGCGTGATGCCGATGATCGGCGCGGTGATCTCGCCCATTGCCGCCTTGGTCGCCTGTGCCGGGGACAGATGTGGCTCGGCCTCCATCTTCGCCTCCACCGCCTCGACGACGACGATGGCGTCGTCCACCACGATGCCGATGGCAAGGACGAGGGCGAGCAGCGAGACGGTGTTGGCCGAATAGCCGATGGCGTTAAGCACGATGAAAGTGCCGATCAGGCTGACCGGCACCGCAATGGTCGGAATCAGCGTGGCGCGGACGCTGCCGAGGAAAAGGAAGACCACGAGCACGACGAGGATGAAGGCCTCGAAGAGCGTGCGTGCGACAACCTCGATCGTCGCCGTGACAAATTGGGTCGGGTCGTAGGTCACGCTCCATTCGAGATCGTCGGGAAACTGCTTCTGCGCCTCGGCGAGCTTTGCCTTCACAGCGGCGAGCGTCGTCAGGGCATTGGCGCCCGGCGACTGGTAGATGCCGATCAGCGCCGCTGGCTGGCCGTCGAGGCGGGTCTCAACGTCGAGATTGGCCGCACCCAGTTCCACGCGGGCAACGTCGGACAGGCGCAGAACCGAACCGTCCGGATTGGTACGGACGATGATTTTCTCGAATTCGTCGACCGAGGCCAGCCGCCCCTTGGTCTGGATGTTGAGTTGGAGTTGTTGGTCGTCCGAGATCGGGCGGGCACCGATGCGCCCGACCGCGGCCTGCACGTTCTGGCTCTGGATCGCTTGAACGACATCCGCGGTCGTCAGCCCGAGGCCGGTCAGGCGATCTGACTGCACCCAAGCGCGCATGGCATAGTCCTGCGGCCCGAACAGCGTGGCCTCGCCGACACCCGGTGTGGAGCGGATGTCGTCGATGAGGTTGATGGTGGCGTAATTGGAGATGAACAGCTCGTCGTGGCCGCCCTTGGGCGATGTCAGCGCGATGACGCCGAGCAGCGCCGAGGACTGCTTCTTGACGGTGACGCCATGCTGTTTGACGTCCGGCGGAAGCTTGGAAAGCGCAACCTGGACGCGGTTGTTCACGTTGACGGCGTTGATGTCGGGGTCGGTTCCGAGCTCGAATGATACGGTGAGCGTGTAGCTGCCGTCATTGCCGCTGACGCTCTTCATGTACATCGACTTATCGACGCCGACGATCTGGCTTTCGAGCGGCTGGGCGACTGTCGCTTCGACCACCGCGGCCGAGGCCCCGGGATAGAATGTGGTTACAGACACCTGAGGCGGCACGATATCGGGATATTGCGCGATCGGAATGACGCGAAGCGATACCAATCCAGCGATCACAGTCACCAGCGCGATGACGATGGCAAGGCGCGGCCGGTCAACGAAGAGCGAGGAGATCATCGGTTCAGCCCGCCTTTGCCGGCGTGGCTGCCGGATAGGCCGAGACCGTCGCGCCGGGGCGCAGCGCCGCCATCCCCTCGACAATCACTTGGTCGTCGGCCGAAAGGCCGGACTCGACGATCGCGCTGGTGCCGCTCTGGCCGGCGACCTTCAGGCGACGAACAGATGCCTTGTCGCCATCGACCACGAACACATAAATGCCCTGCTGGTCGGCAATCAGCGCCGATTTCGGCACGAGTATCTTCTCGACCGGCTGTTCGATCGCCAACGACACCTTGACGAGTTGGCCGTCGATCAGGCGGCCGTCCGGGTTCGGCACCACGGCGCGCACGGTGACGCTATCGGTAGCGCGGTTGACCGAGACGTCGACGAAATCGATCTTGCCGGGATGATCATAGGACGAGCCATCGGAGAACTGGATCGCTGCCGTAAGCAAGTCACGGACGGCACCGCGATCTGAACTCTTGAGCGAAAGAAATTCGCGCTGGCTCACCGGGATTGTCACATACATCGGATCCCGGCTGACGATCGTTGTCAGCACGCCGTGATCTGGGCCGACGACATTGCCCTTGGTCACTACAGTGCGACCGATCAGGCCGGAAATCGGTGACTTGATCTCAGTATAGTCGAGTTCAATCCCCGAGTTCTGAACATTCGCCTCTGCAATTTGTACATTGCCCTGCGCAGTGAGTTGTTCCGCAAGCCGCTGGTCGCGCACCGCGGCGCTTACTGCCTGCGTTTTCATAAGTTCAGTCGCGCGGGCGAGTTGCTCGTCGGCAAAGGCCGACTGACCACGCGCCTGGTCGAGCGCGCCCTTCGCACGCGACAGCGCGGACTCGAAGGGCGCCTTCTCGATCCGATAGAGAAGATCGCCCTCTTTGACCACTTGGCCGTCTTTGAACAGCACCTCTTCCAGAAATCCGGTGACGCGGGCACGGATATCGACGTGTTCGCGAGCCTCGACGCGGCCGACGAATGACTTGGCCGGGTTGATCGGCTGCAATGCCATCTTAACGGTGCCAACGCGGATCGGCGGCACGTCTTGCGCTTGTGCGGACGGAATCGCGACGGCGAATAGGAGCACGGGCGCGAGAACAGTGGCGATAAAGTGCCTCGTGACGAACAACATTATCAATCTTTCCCTAGGATTGCTGCGGCGGCGATGACGGAGCAGGCCGCGCCGGAATCGCGCTTCATCAGAACGGGTTTACATAGTTGGTGATTGCGATCTGGCGCAGTATCACCTTGCGGATCAGGTTCGCGGGTTTGACGTAATCGGTGAAGATCGCCGCGTCACCGGTACTGCCGGCCGGTAGTGATCTGGCAAAGGCGTCGTCGTCGAGCCGTACGCCCACGACGAAGGGCGCCGATGCGACTGCTTTGGGCGCGACGGCAAGCCCGGAGGCCTGGACCTGGCCTGTCGCGATCGCCTGCAGGATGCTCTCGACCTTGCCAGTTTGCACCGTGCCTGGCCTCATCTTGAAGGTGAGTTCAACGTCCTGGCCTGGCGCGAGATAGCGCGCGCTGATCTGGTCGATCTCCACGCCGATGATCGTCTCCGAAGTGTCGATAAAGGCCATCACCGGCGCCAGCGGCAGATTGGCAACGCGGAGCCCTTTGCGCAGCGCGACATTGGTGACGTAGCCGTCGGCTGGCGCGCGAACCACGGTCTTGTCCAGATTCCACCGGGCGCCGTCGAGCTGGGCTTTCAGTTGCTCGACATCGAAACTGCGGCCGGCTCCACTGCTCTGGAGCTGCATTGTCTGATCGAAGCGCAATTGCTGAAACTTGAGCTGTGCCTCGATCGCCTTGACCTGCGCTTCGAACGGCACAGGATCGATTTTGAACAGCACATCGCCGGCCTTGAGTGGCTGGTTGGCTTGGACGTCAACCTCGATGACCTCGCCCGCAACATCCGGCACGATGGCCACCGAATGTCGGGCGACCAGCGCGGGCCCTTGCGGTGCGCCCCAGTTCATCGGCACGAACAGGCCGATCAGCAAGAGCACGAAGACAATGGCCGGTGAGGTCTTCCAGAACCGGTTGAAAGGAACGATCTTGAGCTTCACCAGAATAAAGAGCAGGGCGAGATAGACGTTGAGGCGAACCATGATCATGGCGCGGCAGCCCCTTTGCCCGGGGCCGAGTGCGGATTCGCCGGCCAATCCACATCCGCCCAAACCAGAACGACGGGCCAAAGCACGAAGCCGAGAAACAGCGTCACCCAACCACCCACGGTAATAGCATCGACCCAGGGATGGTTGCGCTTGCGGGCAATCATGCCCGGCAGCATGGCGAGGAAGATCACGACCGCGAGCGTGCTCACGACCAACACGACGAGTACGATCCAGGAGAAGATATCGAGAACGGACATGGCTGATCTCACCTCACCGACAGGGCTCTGGGAAACGTTTGGTTACCGCTCCGATTGCAAAGATGCCGCCTCCGCTGCGAGGGAATGGTCATTTATGGTGACT
This sequence comes from Bradyrhizobium sp. 41S5, assembly GCF_011516665.3. Lineage (NCBI taxonomy): Bacteria > Pseudomonadati > Pseudomonadota > Alphaproteobacteria > Hyphomicrobiales > Nitrobacteraceae > Bradyrhizobium > Bradyrhizobium sp. 41S5. The sequence continues at coordinate 6,826,702 of NZ_CP083721.1, forward strand.
CTCTGGCCCTTGCCGTAGGCTGAGCGGAGCCCGCCCCCCACCAGCCGTGACCTGCGAGAACATCGCATCCGTCACGAATCCCCAGCGCCCGAGCCGCATTTCGGCAGCTCCCATCATGGCGCCGTTCATATTCTTAAGGATGTCGCCAAAGCTGAGGTCGATATCGGTCGCGGGCAGAGGCGGCAACGTGGAGCTTCGCCCGTTAAGCGCGGAAGCCCATAAATAGCCGGTGACGGCGAAGCTCGGACCGCTCGACTCAATTGTGGGCTTGGGCGAAGGCAGAGGCACGAGACCGGCGGCCAAGAGCGGAACGGAAGTCAGCAGGATTGTTGCGGCGGCGATGACGAATCTCAAAGGACAACTCCGACAATTTGGCGCGCCGTGGATTTGACGTTGGGTAGCAACAGCGGTCATTTTGATGTCACACAGGCGCGGGTAGCAACCTGAATAGCTCAAGGGTGAGTGCGTTCAGCTTGTTGCTGACAAGCCGTCGAAGCCGCAGGCTTGAGGCGGCCTCGTTCCAAAGGTCAGGACGACGTACCGACGATCGACGGATTTGGCACTCCTGTATGTAGATTGTCGAACCATGGCCGTTGCTTCTCTGAAATACCTTTGTTTTGACAGCAGAGAATACAGGACATGCAGAACGCGATTGTCCCGCTGGAGCAATCTGTAAGGTAATTTGTGCTACGTGCTCTTTCATGAGCACAACATTGATCAAGAGAGACGCGGCTGAGTCCATTCTGCGGCAGAACGGATGGTTGTCCTATCAACCTGAGGCCTTCCGGAGCGAGGTCCTGCGGCGATCTGTCCTGCTGTGTTTCTCACCCGGAGAGGTAATTTATCGTATCGGCGACGACTTGGGGGGCATCTACGGTCTCGTGAGCGGCACGGTGATGGTCAACACCGCTCCGCCGGATCATGCCCCGCAGTTGATTAACATTGGCGCTCTTGGCGCCTGGACCGGAGAAGATTGCTTTCTGACCCGCCAGCCGCGGCGGATCGAACTGCGCGCGCTGGTGGAAACCTGGTTGATGCATCTGCCCTTGGAGCAGATGGACCAGATGGCCAGCGCCGATCCGATGGTCGCTCACAACTTCGGGCAGATCATCATGAGCAGTGTCGACGCTCTCATCAGGGTTATCCATGATCTGCAGAAGGTCGATTCCGATCGCAGGATCGCGTCTGTCCTGCAGCGCGCGACGTCGATCGGAGAACGTCCTCTCCCGCTGACCCAGACCGAGATCGGCACGATGGCCCGCGCTTCACGCAGGCAGGTCAATGCTGCATTAAAGCGATTTGCGGAGAAGGGATGGCTGAAAACCAGCTATCGGTCGATCACGATCCAGAATGCCGAAAAGCTACGCCTCTTCGCAACGGAAGACGACAATTGAAGTAAACATGGAAAGGGCGATAGTTTCCATGCAGGTGAAAAACTGCAGCACACGCAGAGTGGGATTGCTCCGTTGGTACAATCTTCAAAACTATGTGCTACGCGCTCCATATGAGCGAGAGATTGATCAAGAGAGATGTAGCTGAATCCATCCTGCGGCAGAACGGATGGCTGTCGCGTCAACCTGAGGCGTTCCGGAGCGAGGTCCTACGGCGCTCCATCCTGCTGCATTTCCCGCCCGAGGAGGTGATCTATCACTTCGGCGACGACCTGGGAGGCATCTATGGTCTCGTGAGCGGCGTGGTGGCAGTGAACACCGCTCCGCAAACCGAGGCGCCTCGGCTGATCCACATGGGCGTGCCTGGCGCCTGGACCGGAGAAGATAGCTATCTGATCCGCCAAGCGCGGCGGCTCGAACTGCGTGCACTGGAGGAGACCTGGTTGATGCATCTGCCTCTGGACCAGATGGACCAGATGACCAGCGCCGATCCATCGGTTATTCGCAATTTCTGCGAAAATCTGATGCACGGCGTCGATGTCCTCATCAGAATCATCCACGATCTGCAGACGCCTGATCCCGATCGCAGGATAGCCTCCGTCCTGCAACGCATGACATGGAGTAGCGAACGGGTCCTCGCGACGCAGACAGAGATCGGCACCATGGCCAGCGTTTCACGCAGACAAGTCAATGCTGCATTGAAGCGATTTGCGGAGAACGGTTGGGTGAATACCAGCTATGGGTCGATCACCGTCCTGAATGCCGAAAAGCTGCGACGCTTCGCCGCGGAAGATCATTGAGCAAAAGGCCAAAATGCGTCGCGTTTTCTAAATTTGATAATTTGAGACATTTGGCGGGCGGGAGCGGCCGATGAAGGTCGACCTACTCTCCTGATCCGGGCGGTTATCGCACTCCGATCTGGGAAGCGCTGTGGACGGGCCGTAAGGAGCCTGTCTGGCAGTCTTCGAGTAGGCCTTCGAACGAGGTCCGTGCCCATAAAGAGCACACGGCACAAATTATCTTGCAGATTGTTCATACGGGACAATCTCATTCTGCACACGCTGTATTCTCCGTCCCAGAACGAAGTTATCGTCCTCGTCACGGTGGTCGTGAGCATGCCATTTGGTATCTGCTCAAGACATTTCGGAGTCGATTAAGTGACAGAGCATAGTTTCTGGCGTTTCGCATGCGAATATATTTGCTCGCTCAGCGAACGCCCAACCGATCAGCTTGAAGCAATCCTCGATGAAAATGTCGATTGGGCCATTTATGGACCGATCGATATCTTTGCATTTTTTGGAGCGCGGCGCGGCAAACTCGCTGTCATCGATACCGTCCGGCAATTCAGCAACACTGTTCGCATTCATAATCTTCGATCGGGAGACGGTCAGGCAGGCCCACAATTCCGCACCATCCTTATGCGGTATTCCCTGACACCGGCCAATTCCAGCAGGCCCATCAGCGTACGTATGGCGCAACTCACTTATTTCAGATCCGGACGCCTGACAAACCTCCTTGCCGTCATCGACACGTTCGGCCTCGTCGAACAGTCGCTTGGGCGGAAACTTCACCTGCCGAAGATCGCATAGTCGGGCAGAATATCCGATCGGCAAAGGAGATTGAATTTGAATAGAATCGTATCTTTTCCAATTTTGGCTTGTATGACAATTGTTGTGGCAGGGGCCGCTGTGGCGCAAACGGTTCAGAATTCGCATTCTGCGGAGCCCACTGATCCACATTTCAATCTTCTGCCTGGCTATTTGAAGCAAAGCGACCTGCCCGATAGCTTGAAGCTTCTTTCGCCTCCGCCCGCGCAAGAGTCGGCAGCACTCGCACGGGACGAAGAAGCGAGACAGGAAACCGTGCACTTGAGAGGATCGGCTCGTTGGGAATTAGCTGTCCGTGATGCCAAACTGAATTTCCCGCGACCGGCTGAAACCTTCTCATGTGCCATGGGCATCGCGATCGATGAGCAGAACACGCCCCATCTCTACACGCTGATGCAGAAGATGCTTACAGACGTCGGCCTGTCCACCTACGGCGTCAAAAACAAATTTCATCGCACCCGCCCCTTCGTCGAGCACGCCGAAGGCACTTGTACGCCCGGCGATGAGGAAATTCTCCGCACCGATGGGTCATATCCTTCAGGTCATTCCGCAGTCGGATGGGGTTGGGCTCTCGCCTTGGCCGAGATCAATCCGGAACGCTCGGATGAAATCTTTGCTCGCGGCTTGGCATTTGGACAAAGCCGGGTTATCTGCAACGCGCATTGGCAAAGCGACGTCGAAACAGGCCGGATCATGGCTGCTGCTACCGTCTCTCGACTACATGCCGACACTGGCTTTCTCACAGATCTCCAGGCCGCGCGCGAAGAAGCGTCGCAGGCGCGCGAGGCCAACCTTAAGCCTCGAAACGATTGCGCCGCTGAAGCGGCTTCCTTGTCTGTGCGATGAGACGGTTCACTTTAAGTGGGACGAATTCCGGTTCGTAGAAAGTGAAGCTAGTGAGAAGCGCTTGTCGCGCGCGGCCTAACATCCTGACGCCGTCTGCGAGGAGCCTGATGCTAGGCGGCCTGGCATCATTGTTTTTCTGCGGCGCTGCGTTAAGTGAGGACGGCTCCGACGATGGGAGCGACAAGCCGAAGGCGGCGCCGCGATTCCCGACCACCTACGTGGATTTGAGGACTATCTATAGTACACTGCCTGCCAACTCGATTTCCGTCGGCTTCGGTAGTTCACTTCCACTCGCGACGATCCGCCAGACCGTCACATCTCCTTCGCTGCAAGGCGCCGGGGTCGACGTTCCTGTCACGATCGATTTGAGCGATCGGATCTCGGTCTATGGCGGAATCAGCACCGCCGCTACCCAGGCAGGCACCGACTCGTGGACGGCAGTCTCGATGAATAGCTGGAATATCGGAATCCAGGCCGACATCTACAGGCAAGAGGGCGGCGTGATTCCAACGATCACGGTGCAGGAGACCATCACGCGCTCGACCCCGGACGCTCCTCTGGCAACAACGTCCCTCAACAGCCTCATCGAGGCGAACTACGCATTGAACGAGGACGAGACGCGGGGAGTGCTGGCCGGCTTCCAGTACACGAAGGTCGCAGTCGATACGCCACTGGCGAGCGTCAATCCCAACCTCGTCGGATACATCGGCGGCTACTACCAGTGGGACAACAACTGGAAGCTGACCGGCCGCGCCGGCGTTCAGTCCTTCGGGGGCGCCAGGCTTCTCAACCTGGATCCGCTGCCATCATTCACGGAGCCGATACTTCTGCTCGACCTTGACCGGCTGGATGACAACGACAATCGTCTATTCGGCGTCTCGCTACAGATCGCGTGGCTGCCGAAACCGTCTTACCAATTGACCCTAAGAACACCTTTGTACCTCGTAAGAAACTAGATCGAGGGGAGATCAGCTCCCTAGAGTCTGCGCATTCCACGCATGGTGATCAGGTGTTCCAGGCGATGGTGATCACGGATTCCAGTGATCGTGATCAGGTGCGGAGGCGAACGCGGCTGACGGGCTTATGTGTGCTGGAAATGGTCTCCTGGTCAAAGGCCTGGCGGGTTGGTTCGGAGATCGTTCCGGCGGTCCATGGGAGGCCCCCGTGCGCGGCGCGGAGTGTACCCCCCACGAGCGACGTAGCGACGCGCGCGGGAGGGGGCCTGTGAGCCGGCGGAGCGATCGTGCGCGAGGTGCTCACGGTTTTAAAAAATTCACTGATCTGCGCAGCGAGATGGAATATCTTGCCGAGGCAATTGACGACGCCCATGAGGTGTTCTGGGGCTGGGTTCAGCAGCAAGAAGATGCTGCACAAGATGCTCGCGGCCGATGACGGCAAACGGAGCAATACAAAAATTCTAAGCGTGTTAGGACCCGCACCTATGAAGGACGCTCATATTTTGAGATTGATTCCGCGCATTTGCCCATCTCGTGCAGCCACACCACTAAGTCAGTGAACAACACCTCAGCATCGCCGATGGTAAGGCGATCGATCCTCTTCAGCGTCTGATTGGGTTGATTAGGGTCGAGAACGGGCGTCTCGGGGCCGGTTGCTGTCAACATGAATGTCTTTCCCTCAGGGATTTCCCCCTTCAGCACGTATTCGTCCATATGCTGAATCGCATCGCGAATGTCCCGAATACGGTTAGCGATAGCATCCTTCGTGAAGTGCGGTGTATCGGGAAACATGTTCCTTAGGCTCGCAGGAACTTCCCGATTGTTACGGATTCGTTTCATGCACAATACGGCTCGATGCATTGAGTTGATACAATCCTCAAAATAGATCGCTGAAAGATTGTGAGAGCCGATTGCTAGCGAGTCATGATTATTCCAGACGGCCTGGACCAATCGTTGGGCATTTTTGTAGTGAACATAAGCGCCTTCGACGAGACGAACATAAGTCGTGATGATTGCATGAATCTTGTATTCGTCGGGTCGGTTACCCAAGAGAATAATGTTCGGCCAATGGCTGGGAAACCGTTCGGGTACTGAGTTTAGCTCGGGGATGGCAATTTCTACGATCATCGCGGCTTCGTTCTCCACGCCTTACCAACAAGTTCTAAGTTCAACTTCGGGCCTTGTACTCGCATTTCATGTTGCGTCTATGTCGCGTGGAGCCATGCGGGCCGCATCGTGGCCTCCGGCGGTGTTCGCAGATGTGTACCGAAGTGGCGCGCCCGAAGAGATTCGAACTCCTGCCCCCCAGATTTGTAGTCTGTACGTTCGGAGCCGCGATCACGATTGTGGCGATCATCTCATTGTATTTGCATCCCCCGTCCGATTTCTACGCCACAGCTATCCAAATCCCCCACGCACATGGATCGCCCTTTCCCGCCTCACACGCGTCGGTTTCCATGTCGAAAATCCGATTTGGCTAGAGGCATGGGAATATGGCGGCAAAGAACGAAAGGGCCGCGATTGAGCCGCTCGCTCCCGCCGCACCGGAAGCACCCGGCCTGACGCTTAGCGCTCGGTTCGAAGAGGCAACCCTGCGCCTGGCCCGCCTGATTGGCCGTCAGATAGCCCGCGAGGAGTTCGAGCGGCGACAACGCAACGGAAAAAAAGCGAAAGAAGCAGCTGAAATTATGAAGCGCGGAAAGTCGCCATGACAATCGATAGCAGTTGACGCGAGTCCGCATTATACGTACAATGCGGACTTGATCAATTACCCAAGTGGGATACCCCGTCATGGTTCAGACGAGCGCCTTGGAATTCCAACGCAAATTCGGCGAGTTTCAGCACCAAGCTCAGCGAGAACCGGTCGAGATTACCCGCCATGGCCGGCGGGAATTCGTGCTGATGTCAGCCGAGCATTATGACTGGCTAACGGCGGCTGCCAAGCGCACCTACCGAACGGTCGATGCGACCCAGGTAGTGATCGACGCTGTTGAACGGGCCGAGATGGACCCTGAACATGCAGCGCTCAACGAACTGCTCAAGTGAGCCGGCCAAGTGGCCTTTCCTGAGCCTAAGCCGGGCTTCGTCGTCCGCTATGATTATCTTTGGACCCATGAAGCGGCGACCGGACGTGATCAGGGAAAGGACCGTCCGGCTTGTCTCGTCGCCGCGAGCGACAGCCAGATAAGGCCACGTTTTGTGGTCCTGTTGCCGATCACCCATACACCGCCCGATGGCGACACGATCGGGATTGAGATTCCGGCAAAGGTCAAACAAGCAATCGGCCTCGACGATGTACGAAGCTGGGTTATCGTATCCGAGCACAACATTGATGAATGGCCGAACGCCGGTCTTTCACCGGTTCCGGGGAAGCCGGGCGTGTTCGGCTATGGCTTTATTCCACCCGGCCTGTTCGCCCAGATCAAAACTAGATTCCTCGAGTTGGCACGACAGAACAAGAGCGGTGCAGTGCGCCGCTAATTGCTTAGGGATGTAAGGGAAGTCTCCGATGACCCGCGTTGCCTTGTATGCCCGCTATTCCTCTGACAATCAGCGCGATGCGTCGATCGAAGACCAGTTGCGCATCTGCCGGGAGAAGGCCGAGCGCGAGAAGTGGACGATCGTCAGCACTTACAAGGATGCGGGAATTTCCGGCGCCAGCATGATTTTGCGACCGGGCATCCAGACGCTCTTGCAGGATGCTCAGCGCCAACAATTCGACGTCGTATTGGCGGAAGCGCTAGATCGCATCAGTCGCGATCAGGCGGATGTCGCCACGCTGTTCAAGCATCTCCGCTTTGCCGGTGTGCCGATCATTACGCTGGCTGAGGGCGAAATCAGCGAGCTGCACGTTGGGCTCAATGGTACCATGAACGCCCTTTTCCTGAAGGACCTTGCAGCGAAAACACATCGCGGCCTACGTGATCGCGTCGAGGACGGCAAGTCCGGCGGTGGCCTTTGCTACGGCTATCGCGTCGTCAAAAAGCTAGATGAGCGCGGCGATCTAATCCGCGGCGATCGCGAGATCGATGAAGCGCAGGCAATTGTTGCTCGTCGTATTTTTAGGGAGTTTGCATCAGGCATCAGCCCGCGCGCGATCGCGAGAGCGCTAAATGCTGAAGGTATCGTCGGTCCCGATGGGAATTTATGGAATGACTCGACGATCCGCGGACACGTAAAGCGCGGCACCGGCCTCATCAACAATGAGTTCTATGTCGGCCGGCTGATCTGGAACCGGCAGCGTTACATCAAAGACCCGAGCACTGGACGGCGGGTGTCGCGCATGAACGCGGAATCGGAGTGGATCGTCGCCGAGGTTCCGGAACTGAGGATTATCGACGATGAACTCTGGAAAGCGGTAAAGACGCGTCAGGGCGAAATTGCCGACAAATATGTCAATGTCACCGAAGCTATACGAGAGGCGCAATCGAATCGATTGAACGGCTTGCGCCGGCCGAAGGCGCTGATTTCCGGGTTGATCCATTGCGGCGTTTGCGGTGGTCCCTGCTCCCTGCGCGGTCAGGATCGGTATGCCTGTTCAGCCCGTGTTACCAATGGCTCCTGCGCGAACACCCGCACGATCACACGGAGTGACCTTGAGCAGCGCGTACTTGCCGGGCTCAAGGATCGGATGATGGCGCCGGAGATGGCCGCCGAGGCAATGCGCGCTTACGCCGAGGAAACGAACCGGCTCAACCGCGAACGCCGCGCCAGCGGCGAAGGCCACCGCTCGGAGTTGGCGAAGATCCACCGCACCTTGAAGCAAATGCTGAGTGCGATTGAAGAAGGCGGACACACCCGCGGCATGACCGAACGTATGCGCGAATTAGAGGCCCGCGAGGACGTGCTCAAGGCACTTCTAGCCCAGGAACCAGCGGACATTCCGGACATCCACCCGAACGTGTCCGGCATCTATCGGAAGAAGGTCGAGCGGCTGACGGAAGCGCTCAACACCCCCAAGGATCGCAATGAGGCGGCGGAAGCGATCCGGGCGCTGGTTGAAAAGATTACGCTGCGCCCTGGTCCGAACCGCGGCGAAATCGACGCCACCCCACACGGCGAATTGGGCACGATCCTTGGATGGATCGAAGCACAAGCCGTTGGAAAGGCTCGGAAACGCGAAACTCCCGCAGCTTTCGCTACGGGAGTGTCGGTATCGGTGGTTGCGGGGAGGCGCAACCACCGATACCGACATTCGCTGGTGGCAGCGATCCAACCAAGGCGTCCCCGCCAAGGCGCTCTGTCCACGCCACCGTTCGTCCCACGAAAGGCTGTTCCGGATGACCAAGAAAACCTATTCGATTGACGCTGTTTTCTTGACGGGCAGACTGCATACGGAGTTTGTGTCGATGCCCGCATCTGTGCACTGCGACTGTCCCTGGTCACCAAAGGTATCGTAGACACCTCTTCGACGCGCATGCTGCGATTCAGCCGCCCTTCCTGCCGTCCCTTCCGAACTGCCTCAGGAATGCCGCCAAATCTTTGATCTCCTGCTCGCTCTTGATGCCGGAGAACGACATCTTCGTTCCTGCAATCTTCGCCTTGGGATCCCTGATATACTCGGCGAACGTGGCCTCATCCCAGGCAATACCGGAGTTCTTGTTCGGCTCCGAGTAGTTGTAGCCCTCGACGGCGCCCGACTTCCGGCCAAACAATCCGTTGAGGATCGGTCCGACGGCGTTTTTTTCGCAGACTCACCGACCTGATGGCAGGCGCGGCACTTGTTGAAGGCCTTTTCGCCGGCCGCAACATCCTGCGCCCTGGCGGCCGATATTGATCCGGCAAGAACGGCGACAATTAACCCCGCGCGCAGCATCATGAATTCCCTCATCCCTCGAAGGCTTTTTTGCGAGCCGTCAGGCAGGTCATTGATCTGCTTCAGTCGACCTTCGGTCCTGACTTTCCGTCGGGCGTCACATCGATCGAGATCGCCTTGCCGGTGACGTGAGGAACGTCGCGGCAATTGCTCATGCAGGGATCCTTGTTCCAGAACCTCTTCTCGGACGCCTCGCGGTCATCATCAAAGAATGCATCTGCGTTCGGCATCTTGATCGAAGTGAAGTTCTTGTCGCTGAGCTCGAAGTTCTCGTCCTTGACGATGTCGTTGAGATTGAGAAGGAACGCCACCAGCGCATAGGCTTCGTCGTCGGTGAGCGAGCGCGCATTGCCGTAGGGCATCGCGCGCTTGATGTAGTCATACACGGTGGAAAGGTCAGGCCAGAACGAGCCGATCGTCTTGTCGGGGCGGTCCGCCTTCAAGGTGCCTTGTCCGCCGGCCAGCACCGGCCAGCGGCCCGCGCCCTGACCGAACTCGCCGTGGCACGACGCGCAGCGTTCCTGAAACAGGTCATCGCCCTGCTTGACCGTGCCTCGCCCGACCGGCAGCCCGCGGCCGTCAGGACGCACGTCGGTATCCCAGGCCGCGATTTCCTCGGGCAGAGCCTGCCGTCCCAATCCCATCTTCGCGGTCGGCTTGGCCGTGCTCGTGCTGCTATGCGGACTTTCGCCCGAAACTGCACTGACGGTGCCGCAGCCGAGTACGCCGGCAACGACCCCCGCCGCGAAGAGCCTAGACAAGCTCGACATTCTCGGTCTCTCCGTTGCCATGCACCAGCCAGGTCTGAATGCCGTTGTTGTGATAGATCGAATTGACGCCGCGGACCTTGCGCAGTTCGTCCTTGGTCGGCTGCACATAATTGGTCGAGTCCATGGCGCGCGACTGCACCATCAACTCCTCACCGTTCCAGTCGAAATCGACATAGAATCGCGTCAGCGACTTATCGAGCACCGGACCGTCGATCCGCGCCGTCCGCCAGTTACGGCCGCCATCGAGCGAGACGTCGACGCGCTTGACGGTGCCGCGGCCGGACCAGGCGAAGCCGCTCAGCACGTTGCGGCCCCGGTATTTGAGCGGAGCCTGCGGCGAGGGATTGGTCACCACCGACTTCGCGTCCATGATGAACGTATGCTTGCGCGAGCGGCCATCGGCCAGAAGATCGGTGTATTTCGAGGTCTCCTCGCGGGTCTGCCACGGCTGGTCGCCGACCTCGATCCGGCGCAGCCACTTGACCCAGAGATTGCCTTCCCAGCCCGGAATCACCGCGCGCAGCGGATAGCCCTGCTCCGGACGCAGCGCCTCGCCGTTCATCGCGAAGGCAAGCAGCACATCATCCAGCCCCTTCTCGATCGGCAGCGAGCGGTTCATGCCGGAGGCGTCGCCGCCTTCGAGCATCAACCATTTGGCGTTGGGACGCAGGCCTGCCTCGTCGAGCACCACCTTCAGCGGCACACCGGTGTACATCACGTTGTGGACCATGCCGTGCGTGAACTGGCAGCCGTTCAACTGCGCGCCGCGCCATTCCATTCCCGAATTGGCCGCACATTCGAGGAAATGGATGCGGTTGGTGCGCGGCATCCGCTTGATGTCGTCCATAGTGAAGACCAGCGGCTTCTCCACCAAGCCATTGATCATCAGCCGATGCTTGGCAGGATCGATCTCGGCGACGCCGCCGTGGTGGCGTTCGAAGCAAAGGCCTGACGGCGTGATGATGCCGTCCAGTTCGTGTAACGGCGTGAAGTTGACCGACGATTCGGCCGACGCCGTGAGCCAGGACACGTCGCGCCTGATCACGTTCTTCTCGAACTTCGATGGCGATCCGTAAGGACGCCTGTCGACGCCGTCGCCGAGATAGCGTTGCCAATCCTGCACTTCAGTAATAAGCGGGTCGGGCTTGGCCGCTTCCGCGGCCAGCACTTGCGGCGATATCGCAATTCCCGCGCCGGCAAGACCGGCTGCGGACAGGAAGCGGCGGCGGTTGACGAGATCACGCATGGCGCTCACTTGCCTCGTTGATGTCTTCGGGTTTCATCCATTTGGATATGTGAATGTATTAGTCGCAACTGTGCGCATCGCGGCTCCTCGCATTCAGGCTCCCGTGACGCGCACGGCCGAGTTGGGAGAGATGTTGACGGTCCCGACCTTCGCGAGATGCGAGGCGACCACGTCCCAAATCGGCGGTCCCTGCGTATCCTGATTGATGCTCGCCCATCCGGCGACCGAATAGGTCTTCGCGGCGTCGATCGGTTGTCCGGACTTCAAATGTGTCATCTGTGAAATCCGCGATCCCATCGGCCTCGAAATGTCGATCGCGTAACCCATGCCGCCGACGCGGACCATGTCGCCGCCACCCTGAAAGTAAGGATCGGGATGGAAGATGTTGTCGGCGACGTCTTCCAGCGTTTCCTTCAACTGCGCACCCGTCATCTGGTTGCGATAGCAGTTCGGATAGGTGATCGCGGTGGCGTTGGTGATATGCTCCCAGGTGATGGTCTCGCCTGGCAGCAACGTGCCACCCCACCTGAAGCCGGGCGACAACGCGATCTCGACGTCGCGTTCGGAAAGCATTGCATCGCAGATCAGGTCATCGAACGTGCCGTTGAAATTGCCGCGCCGGTAGAGCAGCGTATCAGTCTTCCCCACCGGGCGAGCCAATTCTTTGGCGAAGGGCGCACGAACCGTCTCGACCAAAGCGGCCATTGCAGTATCGGGCGCAATGGCATCAGAGAACACGGGCATCAGCTTGAAGCGGACGCCGGCGACCTTCTTGTTCCTGATATCGAGATCGAGCCGCGACACGAATTTGCCATGCGAGCCGGTCGCGACCAGCACGGTATCGCCCAACTGGACCAGCCCCGGCATCGCGTCGTGGGTGTGCGCGGTCAGGATGACGTCGAGACCCTTGACCCGCGCCGCAAGCTTGCGATCGACATCGAAGCCGTTGTGGGACAGCAGTACGACCACGGACGCACCGTCCGCCCGCGCCTCATCGACCTGCTTCTGCAGGTCCTCCTCGCGGATTCCGAATTCCCATTTCGGAAACATCCAGCGCGGATTGGCGACTGCGGTCCGGGGCAACGCCTGTCCGATCACGGCGACCTTGGCGCCGCCGCGCTCGAACATCTTGCGCGCCTCAAACACCGGCTCCTGCCATTCGTTGTCGCGGACATTCTGCGCCAGAAAGGCAAACGGCGCTTTTTGGGCGATCTCGCTGACCCGCTCGGCGCCGTAGGTGAACTCCCAATGCCCGACCATGGCGTCGACCTTGAGCGTGGACATCACGTCGACCATGTCCTGCGCCTTGGTCTGTAGCGAGGTCCAACTGCCCTGCCAACTGTCGCCGCCGTCGAGCAGCAGCACGTTGCTCTCGCCACGCTCGGCCCGCACTGCCGCGACCAGCGCGGCGATGCGATCCATCCCCCCCATTCGTCCATAATTGCTTGCGAGCGAGACGAAATCGTCCGATGTCAGGGCAAACGCATCGGGCGAGCCGGCCGCGATGCCAAAGTACTTCCGGAATTCGGCGTCGGTGATGTGCGGCGGCAGGCTCCTCGCTTCGCCGACGCCGAGATTAACGGACGGCTCGCGGAATTGTATCGGCATCAATTGCGCGTGGGTGTCGGCGAGATAGAGAATAGTCAGCGTTCCCAGCGGATCGAAGCGAAGGATGTCCGACTGCGTCAGGCGTTGCTGCGCCGCGACCCGGCCGAGGGGACCGAGGCCAGTACCGACCAGCAGCGCGGAGGCAGCGGCCGTCGCCTGAAGGAATTCGCGCTTCGAAATCATCGTCATTTCCGCCTGGCTGCGAGGGGTCGCAATCGTCAAACTCGCCGCGCCCTCGGTCAGGTCACCGTGAGCTTGTTCTTCGTGACGTATTTGGAGCCGTCGTCATCATTCCAGGTGAAGGTGAACTCGCCGCTCTCGACCGCCTTGAAGAAAAACGACTGGTAGGGATTGGCCGAGATAGACGGAAACCACTCGGCCTCGAACACGGGCTTGCCGTTGAAAGCAGCCGTGAAGCGATTAATGATCTTGCGCGCGATGATCTGGCCGGAGGCGTCCTTACGCTGACCCGACTCCATCTCGTGGGCGATCAGGGACTTGATCTCGATGATCTCGCCGGCCTTGGCCTGGGCCGGCAGTCGCACTTTCGGAATCGGCGTCACGGGCATCTGGTATCTCCAAATCTAGAAGCATGAAAGACGGTGCGCACGGGCGGTCAGCCGCCACAGCCGCCGATCGTCACCTTGATGGCGGCGCTGGTCCTGTGGAGATTGCCGTTCGACATTTCGGCGATGCAGATCACGTTCTGCGTCTGGGCAAGGCGCATACGCGTCGACGCTGCGGCCTTGCCGCAGGCCGGCGTGAACTTGTAGCTGACGACGTTGGGCAGCGGATTTCCGTCCGCGAAGATGTGGACGGCCTTGACGTAGTCGGCGTCCGTCATCGGGCTCTCGACCTCGACGGTGATCGGAACGACGAGTCCGTTCTCGGCGATCTCAGGGACGTCGAGCTTCACCTTGCCGCTCTCGAGCTTCTTGTCGCCATAGAGCTTGGCGATCGCCGCGGACACCTCGTCGGCAGTCGCTTCCGCGCGCCCCGACGTGACGACCAGCGCCAAGCCGGCAAGTGCTGCGAGCCGCAGCAACTCGCGGCGCGAATGATCCGTCGACGTCACGTCCATGGCCAACCTCCATCGGGTTTCCTCACCAGGGTGTCTACGCACCCCAGACGATAGTTTCGCTTGACGGGCGTCGCAGCGATCCATCATTATTCTTACATATCATGATATTGTTTTTTTTGAATGTAAAGTCCGATTCGTAACGAGCACAGAGAACAAGGTCGCAGAGACGGCCGAAAATGGAGTAATATCAAATGCTTAACCCCGCTCTTCGGATTGCGGTTGGTCTGGCACTGTTGCTTGCGGCCGGATGGAGTGAGGCCAGTCGGGCGCAAGACGCCGCCGAGAAAGAGATCGAACGCTACCGGGCGATGATCTCCGATCCGATGTCGAATCCCGGCTATCTCGCGGTCGATCGCGGCGAGGTTCTCTGGCAGGAGAAGCGCGGCACCAAGAACGTCTCGCTCGAGCGCTGCGATCTCGGGCTCGGCGCCGGCAAGCTCGAAGGAGCCTTCGCGGAATTGCCGCGCTACTTCGCCGATAGTGATCGCGTGATGGATCTCGAGCAGCGCTTGCTGTGGTGCATGCAGAACCTGCAGGGGCTCGACACTACGGATATCGTGGCGCGTCGCTTCGCGGGGCCCGGAAAACCGTCCGACATGGAGGACCTTGTTGCGTTCATCGCCAACAGGTCCAACGGCAAGAAGATCGACATTCCGCTGTCGCATCCGAAGGAGAAGGAGGCTGCGATGGTCGGTGAAGAGATGTTCTACCGACGCGGCGGCGTGAATGATTTCTCCTGCGCGACCTGCCACGCCGACGAAGGCAAGCGCATCCGCCTCCAGGGTTTGCCGAATTTCTCCAAGCCCGGGCGGCCGGCGCAGGAGACAATGGGAGGGTGGCCCACCTACCGCGTGTCGCAGGGCGCGCTGCGAACGATGCAGCATCGCCTGTGGGACTGCTACCGGCAGCAGCGCTGGCCCGTTCCGGAATATGCCTCCGACGGACTGACCGCGCTCACGGTGTTCCTACAAAAGCAGGCCGCAGGCGCCGAAATCAATGTCCCGTCGATCAAACGCTGAGGAACCGGCAATGACCTCGCTTCGAATTGTCGCCGCTGCGCTGCTCGGCATCACGGCCTCTGCCGCACAGATCGGCTGCGCCACCGCCCAAACCCCGGCGAAAGCCGCCCCTGATTTCGTCGACAAATATCTGATGTCCACCTTTGGCAAGGCGTCGCCCGAGTGGCAGGCACGCATCAAGCCCGACGAGACGCTCGAAACCTGCAACAAATATCGCAATGATGTGCCTGCGGTCGAAGCCGAACGGATCATTGCCCGCGAGACGGCCAAGGTCGTCTATCCCGCCGACGGCGAGCTGCTCGGCAACTGGAAGGAAGGCGCCAAGGTCGCGAACGACGGACGTGGCGGACAGTTTTCCGATCCGCCGGGACTTGCGAGCGGCGGCAATTGCTACGCCTGCCATCAGATGGAATCGTCCGAGCTCAGCTACGGCACGCTGGGTCCGAGTCTGACCAACTACGGCAAGGATCGAAAATACGATCCCGAAGAGGTCAAGCGAGCCTACGCAAAGGTCTACGACTCGCAGGCGTTCGCGGCCTGCTCGATCATGCCGCGATTTGGCGCCAACAAGGTCCTGACCGAGACTCAGATCAAGGACATCATCGCTTTCCTGTTCGATCCGCAATCCCCGCTCAACAAGTAAACGCGGCAGGCGCCGCGCTTCGCTGGAAAAGAAGCATCATGGATCGACGCCGGCTGATCGGGCGGGCCATTTCATGGCTGGCGGGCGGCGCCCTCCCCGGCGTCGCCGTTGCGCAGGCGGCAAAGGGCCTCGACGACAAGCCATTCGCCGAACACCGGCTCGCGTTGCAGCTCTCCGATTCGGATTCAAGGAAGCAGCGGCTGGTGCTGAGCGTCGCCAGCAACCTGCTGAAGTTCTACGGCCCGGACAAGATCGCGGTCGAGGTCGTGGCCTTCGGGCCGGGGATCGATCTCCTCAAGGAGGATAACGAGTATCGCGTGCTCGTCGACAGCCTTGTCGTCCAGGGCGTCCGGTTCACCGTCTGCGGCAACACGCTCGACACCATCGCGCGCGAAATCGGACAGCGCCCGCGCATCAATCCGCGTGCCATCGAGGTCGAAGCGGGTGTCGCCGAACTGCTGTCCCTGGTCGAGGGCGGCTACACGATCGTTCGACCGTAACATGGAGGAGCAAGATGGGGTCTTTGCGAAGGATGATGATGGCGGCGCTGATCTCAGGCGTCGCGCTGCTGGCGGCGACGACCGCAAGCTTCGCCGCAGATGCTGCAAAGGAGCATCGCGTGGCGATCCAGGTCGACCAGGACGATCCCGCGATCATGAACCTCGTACTCAACAATGCGTCGAACATCCTAGAGTACTACAGCGAGAAGGGAGAAACCATCGAGGTGGACGTGGTCGCCTACGGTCCCGGCCTGCACATGTTCCGCGCGGATACCTCGCCGGTGCGGGACCGCATCCGGCAAATCACCGACGCAGCCTTTCCCTCGAGCATCCAGTTTTCCGCATGCAACATCACCAAGCAGGGAATGGAACGGCGCGAGGGTAAATCGATCAGCCTGATCTCGCAGGCGACGCTGGTCCCTTCCGGCGCGGTCCACCTGATCGAGCGGCAGGAACAGGGCTGGAGCTACCTCAGGCCGTGATCACGACCCGCCGCGGCTGAACAGCCGGTAGAAGTTGCGCTGGATCAGCGTCCGCGGCGAGTCATCCACCAGGATCGCGATGCCGAGCCGGGCGCCGACGATCATCCCCGCAACCGCAATCGGCCATGAGAGCGCGAGCATCGATCCTGCGGTGATGCCCTGGCCGATCGTGCAGCCGCCTGCGAGAACTCCTCCCACCCCCATCAGCGCGGCGCCACATAGATGACGGCGCATCTCGCGGTCGTCGTCAAAGGCCTCCCAGCGGAACTGACCGGAGGTCAGCGCCGCGAGGCAGGCGCCGACCACGATGCCGACCACGCTGCCGACGCCGAAATCGGCGAGCACGGTCGCGCTCATCAGCCCGGCATAGACGGTCTTTCCCACCGTCGACACGAAGGTGAGGCTTTGCGGTCGTGCGGGACCCGAGAAATCGTCATGTAGAACGGTGGTAGCAATCCAGCTCGCCGTCACCAGGAGCCCGAGCACCAGCCCGGCCGCGAGAAGCCGCGGTGTCCGCCGTAGCCGCAGGTCGCCGAGAGCGAGAACACAAAGCCCAAGGCCGATCACCCCGACGATCAGGGGCCGGGTCTCGAAGCCGGCGACGCGCGATGACAGCGCGGCGATGTCCATCCCGCTTTCGGGAAGGCTGATGGCGAACCGCTCGAGAAATCCGATGCGAAGATCGACCAGCAGCCCGC
Source organism: Bradyrhizobium sp. 41S5 (assembly GCF_011516665.3). Classification (NCBI taxonomy): domain Bacteria; kingdom Pseudomonadati; phylum Pseudomonadota; class Alphaproteobacteria; order Hyphomicrobiales; family Nitrobacteraceae; genus Bradyrhizobium; species Bradyrhizobium sp. 41S5. The sequence goes on from NZ_CP083721.1 coordinate 6,844,365, forward strand.
GCAGCACGGCATAGGCGGCCGCGCCGAGAACAAACACGACGAACAGGCTGCGCAAGTCACCGGTGCCGAGCCGGACCAGCGACCCCATGCCACAAGTCCCGACCAGCGCCATGCCGATGCCAAAGGCGACACTGCCGATCGCGATCGACAACAACGGAAGCGCACCCGGCGTATAGCTCGTCTCCGCCGGATTGAGCGCGCCGCCCAGCACAAGCGCCTGCGTGCCGAGAAGCGCGATGCCGAGCGCCAGGCCGAACACCCGAAGGCGGCGGCTGTCGCCACCCATCAGGAAATCCTCGATCGCCCCGAATGTGCACAGCTTCGCGCGCTGAATGGCGAAGCCAAGCGCCATCCCGATCGCAAGTCCGCTCAGTGCCTGCATCCAGGCAGACATATTCTGCACGGATTCCTCCCTCCCGAGGGCGATCGGGGCGCACACCGGCGCTGCCCGGCCTTATTTCTTCTGATGATCGGGCGTCGTCGCGCAGAAGATGTCGTAAACCACGGCGATCACCCGACGCACATCGTCGTTGGCGAGGCTGTAGTAGATCGTCTTGCCGTCGCGGCGGGTGTCGACCATGCCGTCATAGCGCAGTCGCGCGAGCTGTTGCGATACCGCGGACTGCCGAAGCGACAGGATGTTTTCCAGCTCGGTCACCGAACGCTCGCGTTCGGCCAGCAGGCACAGAAGCAGCAGCCGGCTCTCATGCGACAGCGCCTTGAGGAAGTTGCTCGCCTTCCGCGCCTTGCGCATCAACTGGTCGAGCTCGGGCGAATATTCCGCCCCGTCCCGCAGTTCGGTTTCGATATCGGATGAGAGGATCGCGTTCATCGGTTCTCGTCGCGCGGATCGGAAAACAGGCTGGGCCGTCGGCCCGACAATTATATATACACGAATTCAGATATAAGAAACAGTTCCAACATCCACGGTCCCGGCCGGCTTGGGCGCAGCCGTCTCCTGTCCCATCGCCGACGTCAGGAATTCCTCAGTTCTGCTCGCAGCGACGGAGCCCCCCTCGGCTGGCGGTTTCACCATTGCGTTGATCAGCCTGAACACGATCAATGCAAGCCGGTTACCGGACCTGACATCCGGCTGACATGAGGGGAGTCCTTCATGCATCAGTTCCTGAATGCTGCGCTCCCCTATGTCCCGCGTTGGGTCGACTATCAGATGCAGCACCTCATGCAGCCGGGCTGTGTCGTCGCCCTGGCGCATAGGGGCGAGGTGGTGCTGGAGCAGGCATTCGGCGTTGCGAATCTTGCGACCGGCGACATACTGACCCGCGCCACCGCTTCCGAGCAGCCTCGCATTCCAAGACCTTCGCCGCCGCGGGGATCCTGAAGCTGAAGGACAGGGGCCTGCTCCGCCTCGACGACACCGTCCGCAACTTCGTAGACCGCATCACGACGTGGCTTGCGTTACTATCCACCAGCTTCTGCCACATAGCGCCGGACTTGTTCGCGACGGCGCTGATGCAGGTCAGTTCGCCAATCGCCGTCCCGCCCACCGTCCTACCCGTGGCCGGAATTGACGCACAATTCCCTGCTTCAGGGTATCAAGGACGAAGCCTCGGGCGCCGATCATCAACCCTGCTGGCCTTCGAAATCGCTCGCTCCAGCGAATTCGGCGGCAGCACCTCGACCTCGAAATTGATGTTGGTATCGTTCTTCAGCCGGCGCTTGACCTGCTTAGCCAGCTCGATGTCGAATTCCGCCAAATTGTCGGTCTTGGCAGCCGGATCGCGTTCGACCCGCACGGTCGCCGTGTCCAGCGCGCCGTTGCGTTCGAGTAGAATCTTGAACTCGATCCCCGTGCCCCGCACCGACAGCAGGGAGCGCTGGACCTGACTCGGATAGACGTTGGCGCCGCGAATCAGGAGCATGTCGTCCAGGCGGCCGTACACACCCATCGGGAGGCGCGGATAAGTGCGGCCGCAGCCGCACGGCGCGTGCGTCATGTGCGACTCATCGCCAGAGTAGAAGCGGATCATTGGCTGCGACTGCCGCCGCAGATGCGTGTAGACGACTGCCCCGCTCTCCCCGTCTGGAAGTGCGTGGTTGGGATTGTCCTTCGCGACGATCTCGGTCCAGACCTCATCCTGCATCACATGGACGCCCTGGCCCATCTCGCATTCCGCGTTGGTACCCCACGGCGTCATCTCCGACGTCGTTGCCATGTCGCGCACGACGATGCCCCATCCGCTCTCGAGAGCCTGCCGCGTACCGGGGATCGATGAGCCCGGCTCACCGATGAAGATTCCGAGACGCAACGGCGAGGCTGCGGGATCGAGCCCCATCGACCTCGCCACCTCCAGCATGTGCAACGCGTAGCTCGGCGTCGTGATGAGCACGGTCGACTTGACCCGCCACATCAGCTCGATCTGCCGCTCGGTTTCGCCCGCGCCGATCGGGAAGGCCGTTGCGCCGAGCCGCTCGATGCCGAGCAGCGAGCCCCAGCCCCCCATGAACAGGCTGAAGACCGTCGCGAGTTGCACCACGTCGCCCGGGCGCACACCGCAGGTGAAGAACGCCTGCGCCATCACATCGGAGATGTAGTCCCAGTCGCTGCGCGAGATCGCGTAAAGGGTCGGCTTTCCGCTGGTTCCCAACGACCCATGTACGCGGCAGACATCGACGGGGCCAGCACCGAGATAACTGCCGAATGGCGGATGCTCGGCCTGGTCGTCGCGAAGCATCTGCTTGGTGATGATGGGCACGCGCTGCGTGAAGGCGACGATCGAGTTGACCTGATCGGGGTGAAAGCCGGCCCGATCGTAGTGTCGGCGGTAGAACGGCAGATGCTCATAGGCATAGCGCAACTGCTGCTGCATCAAGCCGAGCACCTCCGCCTCGCGCACCGCGCGCGCACGGGTCTCCTTGTCGGCACTCCAAAAGGCTCGCTGCTCTACCATGCGTCACCCTCCCTATTAACTAAACGATTGTTTAGCTACGTTCCAGTCTAACGTCAATACGTCGATCCCACGCGGCGGAAACGATCATTTATCGCGGAGTTCTCCGCGAATTATCGATCTCGATGACTTGCGTATTGTGGGCAGTGTCACTTGGTGCTAAACGGTCGTTTAGTTATCTGGAGAGAGCTTTTGGCTGCCACCCTTGCAAAGCAGCAGGCGAACCGCTGGCCGGCGCTGCTGGAAGCCGCAGCGACGCTTTTCGCCGAGCGCGGCTATCACGCAACGACTATCCGCGACGTTGCCGAGGCGGCCGGCGTGACGCCGGGCGCGCTTTATTTCCATGTGCCGACGAAGCAGGCGCTGCTGGTCGCGGCCTACACCGAAGGCGTTGACCGCATCGTTCGCCATGTCGACAATCTGGTCGATCAGGAAACCGAGCCGGTGCGGCGTTTCAGGCGCGCGATCGAGGCGCATCTCGAAGCGATCCTCGATGCCAGCGCGTTCGCTCGCGTCATCGTCCGGGTCCTACCGGACGACGTCCCGGAAGCTGCGGCCGAGCTGCGCGCCCAGCGCGATCGCTACGAGACGCGTTTCCGCTCGCTGATCAGCGCGCTCGGCCTGCCCAGCAGCCGCTCGCCGACCTTGCTAAGGATGCTGCTGCTGGGCGCCCTCAACGCGACGCCGATCTGGTACCGGCGACCGAGCGGGAGCCTGGACGCGATCGTCGACGAATTCGTCGCTGTGTTCGGCATCGCTCCGTCCGGCGCCGAGACCAAACCCCGACGCAGGCCAAAATGATGATGAAAGTCGACGCATTGCCGCTTCGTGTTCTCGTGACAAAGATCGGCCTCGACGGCCACGACCGCGGCAGCCGCATCGTCGCCGCCTATCTTCGCGACGCTGGCATGGAGGTGATCTACACCCCGCCGTGGCAGACCATTTCGGGTGTGGTGAAACTCGCGACCGAAGAGGATGTCGACGTCATCGGCATCAGCTCGCTGGCGACCGATCACCTGATCGTGCCGAAGATGATGGATGCGCTGCGGGCGGCGGGGCTCGGCCATGTCCGCGTCATCATTGGCGGCATTGTGCCTGACGAGGAGAAAGCTGCGCTGCTCGGCGCCGGCGTCAGCCGGATTTTCGGGCCCGGCTCGGGGCGCGAAGAGATCGTTGATTGCGTCACCGCACTCGGCGGGCAATCGCGCACGGCGCGTAACGACGAGTTCTCGGAGGCGCCCCTATGACCAAGACGGCGATCCAGCTTCCGCTCCCCGGCTTCGAACAGACACAAGGCGAGTGGCGCACGCAATATTCCCGCCAGATCGGTGACGAGAAAGCGATCCGCAACCGCTCGGGAATCGATATCCAGCCGCTGTATTCGCCACGCGACTGGACCGGCGAACGGTATCTTGCGGATGTCGGCTTTCCGGGCCAGTTTCCGTTCACGCGCGGCATCTATCCTACGATGCATCGCGGCCGGACCTGGACGCAGCGTCAACTGATCGGCCTCGGCACACCGGAGGACTACAACAAGCGGGTACGGCGCATCATCGGTGCTGGCGCCACCGCAATCAGCCTGTTGCCGTGTTGTTCGGGATTTCGTGGCGTCGATTGCGACGAGGTCGAGCCGGTGCTGCTCGGCACCTGCGGCACCGTGATCAACACCACCGACCATATGGACAACGCACTGGATGGCGTTCCAATCGAGGAAATCTCGACGGCGATGAACGACCCCTCGCCCTTCACGCTGCTTGCCTTTACGCTCGGCGTGGCCCGGCGGCGCGGCATCGACTGGCGCTCGGTGACGGGGACCTCGAACCAGAGTGACTACATTTCGCACTTCATCGCCAATCACCAATTCTACCGCCTGTCATTGCCGGGATCGCGGCGTGTGCTGCTCGACCATATCGAATTTTGCCGGCGTCACGCTCCGAACTGGAATCCGGTCTCGGTCGTCGGCCAGCATATGCAGCAGGCTGGCGCGACGCCTGCCGAGACCATGGGCTTCACGCTCTCCACGGCGATCCAGTATGCCGACGATTGCAAGGCCCGCGGCATGGACATCGACGACGTGCTGCGGCGCTTCACCTTCTTCTTCGACATCTCGATCTCGCTGTTCGAGGAGGTCGCGAAATTCCGTGCCGGCCGGCGCATCTGGGCCAGGATCGCGCGGGACAGGCTCGGGGCAAAGGACCCTGCATGCTGGCGGTTCAAATTCCACGGCCAGACCTCCGGCGTCGACCTGACCCAACAGCAGCCGCTCAACAACATCGCACGGGTCTCGATCCAGGCCATCGCCGGGATTCTGAGCGGGCTGCAATCGCTGCATACGGACGCCTATGACGAGGCGATCGCCTGCCCAAGCGAGGAAACTGCGCGCGTTGCGGTGGCCACGCAGAACATACTGCGCGACGAGGCCAGGCTCTGCGACGTCATCGATCCCTTGGGCGGCTCGTATTACGTCGAGCGCCTGACCGACCAGATGGAGGCGGAGATCGAAGGCGTGATTGCAAAGATCGACGCGGCCGGCGGCATGTACAAGGCCGCGGAGGCGGGCCTGGTCCAGACCATGATCGGCGAATCGGCTCTTGCGTTCCAGGAGCAGGTCGACGCCGGCGCACGCAGGATCGTCGGAGTCAATTGCTACCAGATCGATGAGGATCCCACGATCCCTCCGGCCGAGCGGCCGGACCCCGACGCGATGCTCCGGCATGTCGAACGCTTCAAGGCATTCAAGCAGGAGCGCAGCCAGCGCGAGGTCGCCAGCGCGCTCGACGCACTGGCGCGCGCCGCCAACAGCACGGACGAGAACGTGTTTGAAAAAGTGGTGGAAGCGACCGGAGTGGGCGTTACGCATGGCGAGGTGGTGAGTTGCCTGCGTCGCGAGCTCGGCTTCGGACATCCCTTGATCGTTGCCTGAGCGATGACCTCGGATTCCATCGCAACGTCACTCCTGGTACGGCTTCGGGCCGGCGATGCCAGGGCCATCGCACGCGCCATCACGATCGCCGAAGCAGGTGGCGCCGCCGCCGCCAGCCTGCACCGCGCGGTGCTGCCGCAGACGGGGAGCGCGCTCACAGTCGGCTTCACCGGGCCGCCCGGTGCCGGAAAGTCGACACTGATCGACGCGTTCGTTGCCGAGTTGCGCAGGAGAGGACAGACGGTCGCCGTTGCGGCGGTTGATCCGTCGAGCCCGCTTTCAGGGGGCGCGGTACTCGGCGACAGGGTGCGGATGGGGCGGCACACCGAAGACGCCGGCGTGTTCATCCGTTCGATTGCCTCGCGCGGCCATCTCGGCGGGTTGACCGACAGCATTCAGCCGATCGTCGACATCCTCGATTTCGCAGGCCGTGACGTGATCTTGATCGAGACCGTTGGAGCTGGGCAGTCCGAGGTCGAGATCGTCGAGGTTGCCGATGTCCGAGTCGTCGTGAACGCTCCGGGCCTCGGCGATGACGTCCAGGCGATCAAGGCCGGGATACTGGAGATCGCCAATGTCCTCGTCGTCAATAAGGCCGATCTGCCGCTGGCCGCGCGCAGTGTCCGGCAGCTCCGCAGCATGTTGAGCCTGCGCCGCGAGACCGACAGGAATGTGCCGGTCATCGAGACCGTGGCAAGCTCCGGCCAGGGCGTCGTCGAGCTGGTTGAAGCGGTCTTCAATGTCGCGCCGCGAACGCCCGCCGAGCGCCAGGCGCGCCGTCGCGCCCGCGTCCATCGTCTCCTCGCGGAGACCGCCGCGGCCGAGGTCCGACACTCTATCCTGGAACGGAGCGACGAACCATTCCTGAACATGCTGCGGCAGGTCGAGGTGGGCGAACTTTCGATCACCGCGGCGACGCGCGCGGCGCTGGGCCCGTATCACGAGGCGCGTGACCGCGTCTCCAACCCGCACACGGGCCACAGCAGACGCGATGAACCCGTTACCTGACGATCCAAAGCAACTGGCAGAGCATTGCGCCGCCTTCATGCTCTCCGGCGACGCACCCGCCAAGGCGTTCGGCTTCACGCTTCGCCGGGCCGGCCCCGGCGAAGCCGAGCTCGAGATGACGATCTCTCAGGCCGGCCTGAACGCGTTCGGAACATGTCATGGCGGCGTCCTGTTCACCCTGGCCGATACGGCATTCTCGATCGCCTGCAACAGCCACGGCCGGCCGTCGGTTGCGCAGCAATGCAGCATCACGTTCGTCCGCCCTGCACGCCCCGGCGATCGCCTGATTGCGCACGTCCGGGAGCGCTGCCGCACGGGTCGCACGGCGATCTATGACTGCAGCCTCACCAATGCGACGAACGGCAAGATCGTGGCGGAATTCCGCGGCCATTCCCGGACCATCGCCGACGCGATGCCCGCTCACGCCGAATCGCTCCCGGCGCGATGATCCGGCATCGGCTGTCGTGCTGCGGCAATCAGCCAGCTCACGCGAACTATCGCCATCAAGCGTGAGTTCGGGGACGCCGAGCCATCAATGCCGGCATTCGCCGGTGGCGACCGGGAGCGCGCCCCAGACGTTGTCATCGCGTGTGTCGCCCTGCCCCCTCGGGGCGGATATTGCCATTCTCACCGGAATCTGCTTCGACAGCGACCACAGGCTGCTCGAACCAGCCGGCCAGTATTTTGACAAGGAGCTTGATCAGGCATGCCGTCACCCGTGCGTTCCGGCGACCGATCTCGTCGGCAGGCGGAGGCGCGCCGACCAAAGAGATCGCTCGCGGGCACTGTGCGCAAGGCCGCCGGCGACAAGGATCCCGCAGCAGCCGCGACAAAGTCCGAGCGATCGCGAGACCTGATCTTGCAATCCGCAGCACAACTGTTTCGGCGCCAAGGATTTTCGGCCACGACACTGCGCCAGATCGCCGCGAGGGCAAAAATAAAGGCCGGGAGCATCTACTACCATTTTGATTCCAAGGAAGAGATCCTTGGCGAGGTTCTGGATCGTGGCCTGCGTCACGTCTTCGAAACCGTAAAGAATGCAGTCGAGCGGGCCGGCAAAGTCTCGCACCGGCGCAGGATCGGCCTCGCGATCGAGGCCCACCTTGTCGCACTGCTCGAGACCAGCGACTTCACGTCAGCCAACATCCGCATCTATGGTCAATTGCCGGAGCATTTGAAGAAGCCGCATCGGCCGTTGCGGCGCGCCTACGCCGAATATTGGGACAAGCTCTTCATCGAGGCGCGGCGCGCCGGCGAGATCCGGGCGGATATGGAGGTGGTGCCGTTGCGCATGTTCGTGATCGGCTCCCTCAACTGGACGAGCGAATGGTTCAGGCTGGAAAACCGCGATGCGGTCCTTGAACTGGCGCACCGCACGGAGCTGCTGATCTTCGAGGGCGTTCGCACCTCCTGAGGCACGTTACCTGCCCTGCCACACCGGCTTGCGCCTCTCCGCGAAGGCTTTCGGCCCCTCGACGGCATCGAGACTTGCATAAGTCTCGACATGGAGCCGCTCGGCTTCGACGAGTCCCTGCGCGTAGCCGAGATCCATCGCGGCAAGCACGCTGGCCTTGGCCGCCTTGACCGACAGCGGCGCGCCTTCCACGACCTTGCGGGCCAGTTCCTGTGCGCGCTCCCGGACCGCCTGCGGCGTTTCTTCGAGAGAATTGACGAACCCATGCTCGGCCAGCCGCTCGATCGGCATCGTCTCTCCGGTGAGAACCATTTCCATCAGCATTGGCTGCGGCAGCATCCACAGCAACGGCACTGCCCAGGGCGTCCCGCGCCCCATCTTCACTTCGGTGATACCGGCGCGCGTGCCGCGCAACGCGACCCTCAGGTCACATTTCAGCGCCAGCATCATCCCGCCGGCCATCAAGGAGCCGGTCATGGCGGCGATGATCGGCTTGGAGACCTTCCGCATCGCATTCTGCATCGGATCGCGCATCAGCGTCAGGATATCCACTCCATCCCGCGATCGGATTTCTGCTGCCTGTTTCAGATCGAGTCCTGCACAGAACACGCCGCAATCCGCCGAGGTCAGAATGACGACACGCACCGACGGATCGGCTTCCACCCTGCTCCAGGCATCCGTCAGACCATTCATCGCCTCGACTGACAGCGCGTTCTTCCGCTCAGGACGGTCGATCGTCACAGTCGCAATGCCGTCCTCGACCGCGTAGCAGACCTGTTCTTTGTCGGTCACAGTATCTTCTTCCTTGAATTCTAACATTTGTTAGAATACATCGCCGGAGGCCGAATGCAACAGAATGGCGAAGGGCTCGAAGGAGGAAACAGGATGGCGCATTTCTGGACGCCGCCCGCGGAACTCGTGGAGAGGAGCAACCTGAGTGCGTTTCTTCGCGCTACAGGGCAGCCCGACTACGACGCACTCGCCGCGAAGGCGGATGCTGATCCGGCGTGGCTCGTGGAGGAAGTGTTCAAGTTCTGCGACGTCCGCTTCTATCATGCTTTCGACAGGGTTCTGGATCGTGCGCGGGGCGAGCCGTGGGCGCGCTGGTGCGTCGGCGGGACCACGAACATCGTCCTCAACTGCATCGACCGGCACCGCGGTACGGCCGTCTGGGACAAGCCTTTTCTGATCTGGGAAGGCGAGGACAGGCACGAACAGCGGCGATTGAGCTATGCCGAGTTCGCCGCCGACGTCGGACGGCTGGCCTCTGGCCTGCGCAAGCTCGGCATCGGCAAGGGCGACGTCGTCGCCATCTACATGCCGAACCTGCCGGAAACCTTCGTGGCCTTCTTTGCGATCCTGAAGATCGGCGCGATCGTGATGCCGCTGTTCTCGGGCTTCGGCCCCGACCCGATCCGCTCTCGGCTCAATCACGGCGAAGCGAAGGCAGTCATCACGGCGAACGGCACCTGGCGCCGCGGCGTTCCGGCACCGCTGAAATCAGTCCTCGACGAGGCACTCGAAACTGCGCCGAGCGTCCAGCATGTCGTCGTGGCCGACCGCGGCGGGCTCGGCATCGACACCCCCATGCGCCCGGGGCGAGACCACAGGTGGGACGAAATCGCCCGGGAGGGCGCGGACCTCCCGACCGCGGAGATGGACGCCGAGGATCCCGCAGTCCTGCTCTACACCTCGGGCACGACCGGCGAGCCGAAGGGTTGCGTATGGACGCATATCAGCTTCATCGGCTCCATGGTTACGCGGGACATGATCATCTGCGGCGACTTCAAGCCGACCGACCTGTTCTTCTTCTTCAGCGACATGGGGTGGATGGTGGGCGCGATGTGCGCCTGTATCCCAAGCTTCGCCGGCGGTAGGCTGCTGGTCGCGGAGGGCACGCCGGATTATCCCGATACGGGCCGCTTCTGGCGCCTCATCGAGGAACACAAGGTCACCTATCTCGGCGTGTCGCCGACCATCGTGCGGGGGATGATGCGATATGGCGAGGAGGTCGACAGATACGACGTCTCGAGCCTGCGGATGACCGCTTCGGGCGGCGAAGCCTGGACCGATATGCCGTGGAGATGGTTCTTCGAGCACGTTTGCAAGTCAAAGATTCCGATCATCAACATATCCGGCGGCACGGAGGTCGGCGGCTGCATTTTCACCGGCACGCCGAACCACCCGATGAACCCATGTTCGTTCTCACGGCCGGCGCTCGGGGTCGGTGCAGACATCGTCGACGTAGCGGGCAACCGCGTTCCCGACGGCGAGGTCGGTGAGCTCGTCCTGCGTCACGCGTCGATCGGGCTCACCAAGAGCCTTTGGAGGGCCGATCAGCGCTATCTCGAGAGCTACTGGAATACGATTCCCGGGATCTGGGTGCACGGCGACTTTGCGATGCGGGGCAAGGATGGACTCTATTACATCCTCGGCCGCTCCGACGACACCATCAAGATTTCAGGAAAGCGCGTCGGTCCGGCCGAACTGGAAGGCGTGCTGACCGCAACCGGAAAAGTCGCGGAAGCGGCGGTCTTCAGCATCCCTCATCAGGTGAAAGGCTCGGCAATTGTGTGCGCCTGCGTGCCGATCGCAGGACTGCAAGAGTCCTCTACCCTGCCCGAGGAACTGTCCCAGGCACTGGTGCACGGCATGGGCGCCTCGTACCGCCCGGAGAGGGTTCTCTTGGTCGACGATCTGCCAAGGACGCGCAACATGAAGATCATGCGCCGCGTGCTACGTGCCGTCTTCGAGGGCAAAGACCCCGGCGACCTGTCGGCGCTCGCCAATCCCGAGACCATCACGGATATCCGGCTCAGACTCCAGGCGCCGGTCTAGAGCATTTTCGGTTCTGATTGAATCGGAACCGAAGCTCTAGATTCTTGTTTTGACGCGTTTTCTTCACGCGAACCGGGTCCACTTCGCTCGAAAACGCATAGGGCGCATCACACGAAGCGTGAGATCGCTTCGCGTGATGAAACTGGCCTCACCGGGAGGGTCGGTTCCTTGTCGATCAGAACCGATCGTGACTAGATCGGGCAATCCGGCGGGAACGAAGGCTTGCGCTTCTCCAGGTGAGAGGCCAATCCCTCGCGCGCCTCATTGCCGGCAAAGCCGAGGATTTCCAGCGCAGTCGAAGTGTCGAACAACGGCCCGTTGACGCGAAGCCAATTGTTCAGCGCGTATTTCGTCCAGCGGATCGCGCTCTGTGCGCCGGTAGCGAGATCCTGCGCCGTCTCAAGCGCGACCTTCTGGAGGTCCGCATCTTCCACGCACAGCGAAACCAGTCCGATCCTCTCGGCCTCCTCGCCCGACAGCGGCTTGCATGTGAGCAGATAATATTTCGCTTTCGCCAGTCCGCAGAGCAGCGGCCAGATGATGCAGGCGACGTCGCCCGCAGCGACGCCGAGGCGCGTGTGCCCATCGACGATCCGCGCTGATTTGCCGCAAATCGACACGTCGGCGAGAATTCCGACAACGAGGCCGGCTCCCACGGCAACGCCGTTGATAGCCGAGATGATCGGCTTGTTGCAGTTGATGACGTTGTAGACGAGGTCCTTCGCTTCCTTCCAGGTGGCCATCCGCGCCGCCGGATTGTCGAGCAGCGACTTGATTAGCTCGAAATCGCCGCCCGCCGAAAACGCCTTCCCTGCCCCCGTGACGATCACGGCATTGATATCGGGATCGTTGTCGATGTCGCGCCAGATATGGGTGAGCTGCGTATGGGTCTCAGCATCGACGGAATTGTAGGTCTCGGGACGATCGAAGGTCAGCCTCAGTATTCGTTGGGCCGGATAGTCGAGCTTCAGCCTGGTATAGGCGGCGTATCGTTTTGACATCTTGATCTTCCCGCTGTTGGCGCATAAGAAGCGCTACCATTTATTTCTAACAGATGTTAGAATTTGTGGTCTGCCGGCGCAAGCACCGCGTTCGGAACAAGATTGTCGAAAGACAGCGCCTGAGGAAACGACCATGGCAACCGAGTTCAGTGCCCAGATTGGCGCGGCATCCGGTATCGGAACCGTCGGCGCACTGTTCGCCGCTTGTGCCGAACTTCATGCCGGACGAGTCGCGATCGAGCATCGCGGGAGCCGCATGACCTATGGGGAGTTGCTCGACCGGGTGCGTCGTCTGACCGCCGTCCTTGCTGCACGGGGGTTGCGGCGCGGCGACCGCCTCGGACTCTTGTCGCGAAACCGCCCGGAATATCTGGAGATCGAACTGGCAGCGGCCAATTTGGGGGTCATTACAACCTGCCTGAACTGGCGATTGTCGGACCGCGAGCTCGCCTATTGCATCGAGCTCGTGTCGCCCAAGCTCCTGGTCGTCGAAGCCGATCTCGCGGCAAACCTCTCGCCCGCCGTCAGGGTCAACCCGATCCTGGAAATCGGTCGGCAGTATGAAAACGAGCTCGCGCGACAAGACGGGCGCGCTTCCCCGTCAATCGCCGATCCGGAAGATGGGCTCGTCATTCTGTACACCAGCGGAACGACCGGCCTGCCGAAGGGCGCCGTCATCTCCCACCGCGCGATGGTGATGCGCGCGCTGCTGTTTTCGTCCGAACTCGGCATAGCGCCGCACGACACGTTCGTCGCGTGGACACCACTGTTCCACATGGCATCGACCGACCATGCACTCGCCACGCTGCTGCGCGGCGGAACGGTCGTCGTGGTGGATGGATTCGATCTGGCAACGCTACTGACCACCGTATCCCGGCACGACATCGGCTGGCTGGTGCTGATCCCCGGCATGGTGGAGGCCTTCGTCGAAGGCCTGGACGCACAGCGGACCAAAGTGAAGGGCGTGCGGGTTTGCGGGGCGATGGCGGACCTCGTGCCCCCGCACGCCATCGCCGCGGTGACCAAGCTTCTTGATGCCCCCTATCTCAACAGCTTTGGCTCGACCGAGACCGGCCTGCCACCCGCGACCAGGGCGTTGATCGCTCCGGGAGAAGTGCCGGCCACTTTGTCCAAACGCCAAAATGCGTTCTGCGAGATCAAACTGGTCGATTCGTCCGACCACGAGGTCGCGCTCGGCGAACCCGGCGAACTGGCGATCCGCGGCCCCACGCTCTTCTCCGGCTATTGGCAGGCGGACGAGACCAACGCGCGCGATTTCCGCGGCGGCTGGTTTCACATGGGCGACGTCTTCAGGCGCAACCAGGACGGATCACTCGATTTCGTCGACCGCGCCAAATACCTGATCAAGTCGGGCGGCGAGAACATCTATCCGGCCGAGATCGAGCGCGTGTTGCTGAGCGACGAGCGGGTCACAGAGGTCACGGTCGTGCGCGCCGCCGACGCCAGGTGGGGAGAGGCTCCCGTTGCTTTTATCGCATGCCGTGACGATGCCCGGCCGGCCGAGGATGAACTCGTCGATTTGTGCCGTCGCGAACTGGCCGGCTACAAGCGGCCGCGTGAGTTCCGCTTCATCGCCTTTGATGAATTTCCGCGTTCCACGAGCGGCAAGGTCCTCCGCCATGAACTTGAACGCCTGTTGAAGGCCTCCACATGAGCGACAGCAGTCTTCGGGGAAAGGTCGCCGTTATCGGCATTGGAATGTCGGCGGTTGGCAAGGTGCCAGGCCGCAGTCCCCTCTCGCTTGCCGCCGAAGCCGCAAGGCGCGCACTCGCCGATGCCGGAATCGCAAAGAGCGAGGTGGACGGTGTCCTCTCGAGCCATGCTTTCGCGTCGCCATTCCACCGCTTCAGCGTTGCATTCAGCGAATATTTCGGGATCCGCCCCACCTTCTCGAACACTCTGCAAGTCTCCGGCGCTACGGCGGCGACGATGTTCAACGTGGGCGCTGCCGCCATCCACGGCGGCCTCGCCAAAGTCGTTCTGGTTGTCGCGGCTGACAGCCTTCTGACCGGACTGACGCCGGATCTGGCGCTGCGTTCCCTCACCGAGAGCCGGGATCAGCAATACGAAATGCCGTTCGGAATTCCCGTTGCCAATACCTTCGCGATGACCGCGCACCGGCATATGAAGGAATTCGGTACCACGGCCGGGCAGCTTGCCGAGGTCGCGGTGGTGCACAGGCGCCATGCGGCGCGGACCCCGGGCGCGCAGCAGACAACGCCAATCACGGTCGAGGACGTGCTCACCTCGCCGATGGTTACCACACCCTATCACAAGCTTGACTGTTCATTGATATCGGACGGTGGAGCGGCATTCGTCCTCGCTTCCGCCGAACATGCCAAGGCGCTCGGCATCGAAAACCCGGTCTACATCCTTGGCTGCGGCGAGTGCTACACCCACGAGCACATCTTCCTGATGCCTTCCCTCACATCGACGGGAGCAGTCGAGTCCGGCCGACGGGCCTATGCCATGGCCGGTTACGGGCCGGCCGACATGGATGTCGCCGGCATCTACGATTGCTTCACCGGAACCGTGATCATGATGCTCGAGGATCTCGGCTTCTGTCGCAAAGGAGAGGGCGGACCGTTCGTCGCTGACGGGCACATGACATATGGCGGACAAATCCCGTCCAACACCCACGGTGGCCTGTTGTCGTTCGCCCATTCGGGAATGCCTGGCTCCTTGTTTCACTTCCATGAGGTGATCGCTCAACTGCGCGGCCAGTGCGGCGATCGGCAAGTCGAGCGCGCGCAGCTTGGGCTGGTGCATAGCCTTGGAGCAGGATTTGCGACCAACGCCAGCACCGTTCTGGGCACGCGGGGGGCATTGTGATGTCGGTCGAGGACGCTGCCCGAAGGCCCCTCCCCGCCCCGGACGCCGACACGGCCGCGTTCTGGCGCGGCTTGCAGGAGGGAAAGCTGCTGCTGCAACACTGCCGCCGGTGCCGGCATGTGCAGTATTATCAGCAAGCGACGTGCCGTCAGTGCGGCAGCGAAGAGCTCGAGCACAGGCCGGCAAGAGGCCGAGGCAAGGTCCACTCCTTCAGCGTGGTGCATCGCGCGCCGGGCCCGGCCTTCAAGGCCGACGTTCCGTACGCGGTACTGCTCGTCGAGCTTGTGGAAGGGCCGCGCATGATCAGCACCTTGACGGGAAGTAACCCGGCGGACGTCACCTTCGACATGGATGTCGAGCTGACCTTCGAACGCGCCTCCGACGACATCACGCTGCCGCGATTCCGGAAAGCCTAGAGGTTTGCATGAGTTCTCCTTGCATCCGCGCGCGACTAATTCTAACGGTTGTTAGAATTTGACGAAATGATCGGCCAGATGACTTCCAACCTTACCCACGAGCAGGCGCGTATCCGGATGCCGAAATACGCACTGACCTGCACAGCAATCCGCAACGATATCGGCAAGCCATCGATCGGCTCGCCGAGCAGCCAGAGGCGCGCGCAATGGCAATCATGAAGTCGGACGTCATCACCTCAAGTGAGGAATATCTACGCAACCGCGACGCCTACTCTGCGCGTGTCGCCGATCTCCGACGTCGCCGGGCCGCGGCTGCGATCGGCGGGCCCGAGCGAGCGCGCAAGCTGCACAAGGAGCGTGACCAGCTCTTGCCGCGCGAGCGGATCGCGGCCCTGATCGATCCCGGATCGCCATTCCTCGAATTCTGTCAGCTTGCGGGCGAAGGGCTGTACGACGGCGTACCGCCCGGCGGCAGTATTGTCACCGGCGTCGGAACGATATCCGGACGGCCTTGCATGATCATTGTCAACGAGCCCACCGTGAAGGGCGGGACCTACTACGGCATCACCTGCAAGAAGCACGTCCGCGCCCAGCGCTTCGCCTGGCAGCACCGGCTTCCGTGCGTGACCATGGTCCAGTCGGGTGGCGCCAATCTGCCCGACCAGCCCAACATCTTCCCCGACGACGGCCAGTTCGGCTCGATCTTCTACAACCAGGTCCGGATGTCCGCCGAAGGCATTCCACAAATCGCGATCGTGCACGGTCCGTCGACGGCGGGCGGCGCCTACATACCCGCCCTTTGCGATGAGACCGTCATCATCAGAAACCAGGGCGCCATGTTCCTCGGCGGTCCGCAGCTCGTCTACGCGGCCACCCGCGAGGAGGTCGGCATCGAGGCGCTCGGCGGCGGAGAGATGCACAGCCGCGTCAGCGGTGTCACCGATCATCTCGCCGAAAACGACGCGCATGCGATCGCAATTGCGCGCGAGATCGTGGCCAATCTCGGCGAAATCCCAAAGCAGAGCTGGACGATCGGCCCGGTGCGCGATCCCTTGTTCGATCCAACCGATATCTACGGCCTGATCAGCTCGGATCCCCGCGTTCCCACCAACAATCGCGACATCCTGGCCCGTCTCGTCGACGGCAGCGAATTCCATGAATTCAAGCCGCTTTACGGCGATACCCTGATTACCGGCTTCGCGCGGATCATGGGCTTCGAGATCGGGATTCTCTGCAACAACGGCGTGCTGTTCTCCGAGAGCGCGCTCAAGGCCACGCATTTCATCGAGCTGTGCTGCAAGCGTGACATTCCGCTGCTGTTCATGGCCGACGTCACCGGCTTCATGGTCGGCCGTGACGCCGAGGAAGGCGGCATCACCAAGAACGGTGCGAAAATGGTCACGGCGATGGCGAGCGCCAATGTGCCGAAATACACGCTGATCATCGGCAACGCCTACGGTGCGGGATACCTCGCGATGTGTGGCCGCGCGTTCCGGCCAAACGCAATGATGATGTGGCCCAACGCCCGTTCTGCGATCATGGGTCCCGACCAGGCTGCCACGACGCTCGCGATGGTTCGCGACGAAGTGCACAAGCGCGATGGCACGACGTGGACCGACGCCGAGCGCGAAGCCTACATGGCGCCGACCCGGCAGACGTTCGAAGCCTTCGCCAATGCCTACAACTTCGCCCGCAACACCTGGTGCGACATGGTGATCGATCCGCTCGAAACCCGCAGCGTGATGGCGCTGCTGCTCGATCTCGCCGGCAGGATCCCGCATCAGCACACCGATTTCGGTGTGTTCCGGATGTAAACGCAGGAGACCAGCCGTGTTCAAGAAGATCCTGATCGCCAACCGAGGCGAAATCGCCTGCCGCATCGCCCGCACCTGCCGACGTCTCGGCGTTGCGGTGGCCAGCGTTCATTCCACCGCGGATGCCGACGCCTTGCACGTCAAGGTCATCGGCGAATCCATCGAGATCGGCGGCGCACCGGCCTCGGAGAGCTACCTGCGGATCGATGCCGTGATCGCCGCCGCAAAGGCCACCGGCGCCGAAGCAATTCATCCAGGCTTCGGTTTCCTGGCCGAGAACGCGGCCTTCGCCCGTGCGGTCGAGGCGGCCGGTCTGGTGTTCATCGGACCGACGCCAGAGACCATCGAGCGGCTCGGCGACAAGGCATCCGCGAAACATGAGGCCGCCGCCGCGGACGTTCCGACCGTGCCCGGCAGCAAGGTTCCGAGCCAGGACCCGGCCGAGATCGAACGCGCGATTCGCCAGCTCGAGCTGCCCGTTATGCTGAAGGCTGCCGCCGGCGGCGGCGGCAAGGGCATGCGGGCCATCTCATCTCTCGATGGGCTGCCCGACGAAATCGAGTCCGCAATGCGCGAGGCCAGAAATGCCTTTGGCGATGCCGGTCTCATTGTGGAAAAGCTGATCCAGCGCGGCCGGCACCTCGAAGTGCAAATCGCCGGAGATGGCAACGGCAACGTCGTTCATATGTTCGAGCGCGAATGCTCACTTCAGCGCCGTCACCAGAAGCTGATCGAGGAAGCGCCCGCCGCCAACTTGCCGCCTAGGCTTCGCGAGCGCATCCTTGGCGACGCCGTCCGGCTCGGCCGCCGCCTCAAATATCGCGGTGTCGGCACGGTCGAGTTCATCGTCAGCGGCACCGACTACTACTTTCTGGAGGTAAATCCCCGGCTCCAGGTCGAGCATCCCGTGACGGAAATGGTGACGGGTATTGATATCGTCGAGACCATGCTCCGCGTCGCAGCCGGCGAAGGCCTGCCGATGACGCAGGACGACGTCATCTGCCGTGGTCATGCCGTCGAAGCCCGCATCTGCGCCGAAGATCCGAACGACGGTTTCATGCCTTCCACCGGCGATATCGCCTACGCTCGCTTTCCGAGCGGCGACATCCGCATCGAGACCGGCGTGGAGAGCGGGTCGACCGTGACACCCTACTACGATTCGATGCTTGCCAAGCTCATTGCGCACGCCGCAACCCGCGATCAGGCGCTCGACAGCCTTCGCCGCGCGCTCGATGAGACCTCAATCTTCGGGGTCACGACCAATCGGGAGTTTCTCGGGCGCCTGATCGCCCTGCCTGCGACCCGGAGCGCAACGTTCCATACACGCCTGATCGACGAAGAGATCGCCACGCTCGTGGACCGGGCCGATGCCATCGGCCCAAGCGTGCTCGCTCTGGGAGCCTATTTCTGGATGATGCGCCAGCGCCAGACCGCGTCCGACGGCCCCTGGCGCTCCAGCGCATTGACCGGCTGGCACATGGGGACCGAGGGCGACGGGATGTCCCCGATCCCCCTGCTACACCTTGAGAGCGCGGGCATCAGCGCGGAAATCCGTTTCGCTCCACTGCAGCCCGGCGGTTTGATGCTGATCGGCGTAAACGACGACCGGATTGCGGTGAAGCTGGCGCCGATCGGCAATGACGAATTTGTCGCCGTGGTGGACTCACGGCGCGAGACGGTACGTATCCGCCAGCAGGATAACTCCATCTTCGTGCACGATCCGTGCCGCACGCACACGATGATCGCCATTCCCTATCTCAGGTACATCAGTAGGAGTTCCGAGATCAGCGGCGAACTGCGCGCCCCGATGACGGGCGCGGTGTTGAAGGTCAATGTTGCAGTTGGCACGCGCGTGAAAGCCGGAGATACGGCCGTCGTCATGGAATCCATGAAGATGGAGCTGCGTATTGCCAGCGAGGTGGACGGCGTCGTCACCGCGGTTCACATCAAGCCCGGCGAAACCGTCGAACGCAACGCGATCGTTGCCATCGTCGAGCCGGATCAGGCCGTGCAATAGCGCGGCCTTCAAAACATTCATGACAATTCAGGGATGAACATGTTGCGATTGGGAAGCGTGAACTACGAGGTGCGGGGCAAGATCGCGGTCTTGACGCTCGACGAACCGGACAAGCTGAATGCCCTGACCGCCGGTATTCGTGCAGGCATTCTCGAAGGCCTGAAGCGCGCCGATCAGGACGATGGGGTCCGCGTAACCGTCATTACGGGCGCCGGCGGCAAGGCATTCTGTGCCGGCGCCGATATCGGCAATTTCGATTTCAAGCCGGAGAAGGCGCGCGCGTTCTTTATCAACGCCATGGATGTTCTCGCCGCGCCGGAACGGGCGCTCAAGCCGGTGATAGCCGCGGTCAACGGCATCGCTTACGGCGGCGGTTTCGAGCTTGCGATCGCATGCGACTTCATCATCGCTGCGGAACGCGCCCGTTTCGCCGTACCGGAAATCAAGCTTGGGATATTGCCGGGCTTCGCCATCGTGCGTCTGGGTGACATCGTCGGCCGCGCGAAAGCCAAGGAAATGAGCATGCTCGGCGAGCCTGTCAGTGCCGACGAGGCATGTCGCCTCGGCATCGCGTCTCGCGCTGTCCCCGATGACAGACTTCTTCCCGAGGCGCTGGCGTTCGCGGAACGCGTTGCAGCGCAACCTCGCCTCGCCGTGCAGATGGCAAAGTCGTTCTACAACCGCGGGCTCGGCGGCGATGAGATGCGCCACGCGATCGACGGCTTTCCGTTCCTGTTGACGCATGCCGACGCACGCGAAGGCATCAACGCCTTTAGCGAGAAGCGCAAGCCCCGATTCGGCGACAACTAGAGCATTCTCGGTTCTGATTGAATCAGAACCGAAGCTCTAGACTCCTGCTCTGACGCGTTTTCTTCACGCGAACCGGTGTCCACTTCGCTCGAAAACGCTCTAGCCATACCTGAACCCACCACCGACCATAAGAAACGAGGGAGACTACGTGAAGAAACATTTCCTGGCGCTGGCCATGCTTGCGGCTGCGACATCGACGGCCTCCGCACAGATATCGAACGACGTCGTCCGCATCGGTGTCCTGACCGATCTTTCCAGCTGGGGGCGCGACAATAGCGGTCCCGGTTCAGTCGAGGCGGCGAAAATGGCGGTCGAGGAATTCGGCCCGACAGTTCTGGGCAAGCCGATCGAGATCGTCACCGCCGATCACCAGATGAAGACTGATGTCGGCCTGCAGATCGTGCGGGACTGGTTCGACAACGGCAAAGTCGATGCCGTTGCCGACATCCCGAATTCGGGCATCGCGATCGCCGTTCACAACATGGTCAGGGAGCGCAACAAGATCGCCCTGCTCTCCGGGCCCGGCGCGAGTTCCCTGACGGACGAACTGTGCAGCCCCAATACCGTTCACTTCGCCTACGACACCTATGCACTTTCCAAGGTGACGGCCTCGGCCGTCCTCAACGAGGGCGGCAAGTCCTGGTTCTTTGTCACCGCGGACTACGCGTTCGGTCAACAACTGGAGAAGGACGCAACACGTTTCATCAAGGAGCTGGACGGCAAGGTTCTCGGCAGCGTGCGGCATCCGACCAACACGGCGGATTTTTCCTCCTTCGTCCTGCAGGCGCAGAACTCCAAGGCAGATGTGGTGGCATTCGCCAACGCCGGCCAGGACACCGACAACGCCATCAAGCAATCCGGCGAATTCGGGCTGGTCCAGGCTGGACAGAAATTGGTCGGCCTCCTGATGTTTGACACCGACGTGCATGCCGTCGGCTTGCAGGCTGCGCAAGGCACCTACATGACCACGGCTTCCTACTGGAACATGGATGAAGCGACCCGCGCTTGGTCAAAGAATTTCTTCGCCAGGACCAAGGTAATGCCGACCATGATCCACACCGGCGTATACGGATCGGTGCTACATTATCTCAAAGCAATCCGGGCCGCCGGTACTGACGATCCGGCCGCCGTGATGGCCAAGATGCGCGAACTGCCGGTCGAGGACGCCTTTGTGCACGGCGGCAGGCTGCGCGAGGACGGCCGGGTCATTCGCGACATGTACCTCGCCCGCGTCAAGAAACCGTCCGAATCGAAGGAGCCGTGGGACTACCTTGAGATCGTGAAGACGATCAAGGGCGAGAACGCCTACCGGCCCGTCAGCGAGTCGAAGTGTGCACTTCTCAAAAAGTAGGGGTGATTCACGCCTGGCGAGAGAATTGATCGCCTGCGTGACGTTGACGAGTGCGACGCGCCGGTAGATTCCGGCGCGTTCGACATGCTCGCTGCAACAGCGGTATTGGCCGTGCGCTTGCCGAAGCTTTCCACGAGCGCGGCAACCGCGTCATCATCGCGGGACGAATTTGTTAGCCTCGGAGTACTTTTCCGCTCAGCCGCCAGAGTTTCTCGTCGCTGGTCGATACCGCGACAGCACCGTTCTTGATGGCATCCAGCACGTGGCCGCGATCGCAGATGAAGCCCGACGCGATGATCGGCGGCATGGCTTTGCGATGTTGAACAGGCACGTAGGACAACATGGGCGCCGGCATCAGTTGCACGAGATTGGGTTCACTCTGTCCAAGGGCGGCCACGCTCCTCGGAAAGGTCGAGCGATCCGTCACAAACACTTTCTGAATGGCAACCAGTCCTGACTTCTTCGCGCGCTGAATGGTTGCCACCCGCGTCGAGACGACGCCCTTGGCGCCGATCTCGACGAGATAGTCGACGCCGCCCTTGTCCTGGGACAGACCATCGGAACTGTCGATATTCACGACAGGATACTTGTCGGCATCTAAAAGTGCCTTGATGACCGCCCCGAGCTTTCGCAACTCGAAATTGGCAACGATCGCGATCTCCGCCTCGCCGCCGAGGAATTCCTCGACGAGCTCGGCGCCATAGAGCGTCGCAATCACGGGATGCCTTGTCAGGCGCAAGGCCAAGGATTTGTCCATGGCCTCAATGTAAAGTTACGCGCCGACTTTGTCACTCAATCCGAGTTTCCCGGGATTTAGAATATTCTTCGGATCGAGAGCCGCCTTGACCGTTTCGAGCACCGGGAAAGCCGAGCCCAGCGAGCCCGCCATATAGGGCGCGCGAAGCAGGCCGACGCCGTGATGGTGACTTAACGTCGCATCATACTTGATGATGACGGCATTCGCCGCATCCCATGCCTGGCGATACCACGTCTGACGGTTCTCGACTTCGACTTCGCCGCGCAGCGAGAAATAGAGACAGGCGCCATCGACATAGGCATGCGATTGATGCGCCGAACCGGCCAGCGTGCCCGGAACGGCGTTGATGGCCTTGACGACTTCGTCATAGATCGCCGGCAAGTCGCGCCACGGTCCGATCATTTCCAGCGTGTCCGCGACAAAGCCCGGGCTCGGGGTGAACCCTTCGGCGCTCTTGCCGGTGAGGTAACGGGTGTCGAGCCAGCGCTCGAGGATCGCCTCGCTGTCGAGCTTTTCGCCGAGCTCCGCGCAGGCGGTCTCGCTGATTGCCATCACGGCATCGACCATCTCGCGCGCGCCTTCGTCGGCGATCAGCAACACATTGCTCTTCGGCATGCCGAACTGAACGCCGCTCTCCAGCTCGTCATAGAGCCGGAGCGCGGCCGGACTGGCACCGCGCTGCATGATCTGCCGGCACGCTTCGAGACCGATCGCGAAGGTCTTGAAGCCATAGGCAATGGCACGCCCGTAATCCGGCAGCCTGTGCAGCTTGAAGCGGATCTTTACGACGACGCCGAGCGTGCCTTCCGACCCGATGAACAATTGCAGCAGGTCCGGCCCGACGGCCGCACGCGAATAGCCGCCGACCGTGATCAGCCTGCCATCCGCGAGCACGACATCCATGCCGAACACCATGTCCTCGATCTTGCCGTAGCGCGTGGAGAGCTGTCCTGCTCCGCGGCAGGCAACCCAGCCGCCCACCGTGCTGATCCCGAAGGACGACGGCCAATGGCCCATAGTCATCTTGTAGTCGCGCTGGATCGTGTCCTCGAAGATATCGCCGAACATGCCGGCCTCGACCTCCACGATCTGGCTCTGCTCATCAAAACCGATGAGCTTGTTGAGGTCGCAGAGATCCAGCACGATGCCGCCGCGGACCGGCAATGCGGCGCCGGTGACATTGCTGCGCCCGGCCGAAACCGTCACGGGGATCGCGCCGTCGTTCGCAATCCGCATCCCGCCCTGCACCTGCTCCACGGACGAGACGCGAACAACGACCGCATTCGGCGTCGCCGGCTTTCCGGCAGTTTCCGTCATCATCGACCCCGCCCACCAGTCGCGGGTCCAGGCCACCACATCGGGTGTCTCGGTAATGACGTGATCCGTCACCTTGCGCAGCGCCGCAACGATATCGGAACCGACGACGACCGGATCGCGCTGCAGGCCGGGCGTCGACGATGCCTCCTTCACGCGCGCCACATAGGCCGGCGGCGTATGCGCGCCGACGACGTATTTGCCACGATTGTAGCCGCGGCGGATGGCATCTTTGCTCAGCATTTCTACTCTCCCAGAAGAATGGATTTCTCGCGTGCAACGGCGGCCGTGTAGTCGGCAACCTGTTGCGCAACAATCTGTTCGGACAGCCCCAGCTCGGACTGCAGTATCTGGCCGACCCGCGCGGCCGCGCGTACGGATGCATCGCGCGCGTTCATGCGGGCACGCATGCGGCGCGACAGCACGTCATCGACGGTGCCGGCCATTTCATGGCGCACGGCATAGATCACCTCCGCCTCGCTATGCGGCAGGCCTTCGACGATCGGTACCGCAGAGGCCGGATCGGCCTGAAGGAGATCGCCGACGAAGCGTGCCTCGGTGCCATAGCGCTCGCCGAGATGCGCCTGCATGCCGCCCGTGGCGGTGATGGCTTGCGCGTCGTATCCGGCGGCGCCGAGCAGATAGGCCTTCTTGGTCTGGCATTTGCCGCGCTTCTCGATCACCTGCTGGGCGGCATCGATGGTCTGCTCGGCCATGTGCCGCGAGGTCGTCAGCTTGCCGCCAACGATGGTGATGAGTCCGTCGGCCGCGATCTGGATCTTGTGATTACGCTTGATCTCCAGCGTCTTGCCGCCGGGCGGCGCCACCAGCGGCCGGCATCCTGCGATACTGCCAACCGCATCTTCTGGCACCAGATCCGTCTTGAGTGCCGACCGGGCGCCTTCGAGCAGGAAATCAAGCTCCTCGCGCGTGCAATGCACCTCGTCGAGATTGCCCTGATAGTCTTCGTCGGTCGTGCCGAGATAGGCAACATTACCCCAGCGCGTGATCGTGGCGCGCCGGCTGCGGCCGGGCACGGGGATCGTCACGGTACAGTCGTTGCGAATCTTCAACCAGGGGATGGCAACATGAACGCCCTTTGCCGGCCGTATCTCCAGCGTGCGTTCTTCGCCCTTCTTGATGCCGCTCCAGTCGCGCAGCCAGACGCCGGTCGCCATGACAACGGCCGTGGCACGAATGGTGATTTCACCCCCGTCAGCCTGCACCACGGCGCCAGTGACCTTGCCGTGATTGTTGCGGGTGATCTCGACACCCTTCGTATGATTGGCGATCGCCGCGCCGTGATAGGCCGCTGTCCGCGCCAGATTGAGCGTCAGGCGCGCATCGTCGACGCGCGCATCGAAATACATCAACCCGCCGATCAAATTCTCGTCCCTGAAGGTCGGACAATGCGACAGCACTTCCGCCTTGCCGAGGCGCTGATGCAGGATTCCCTCGCGCCAGCCGCCGGCAAGATCATAGGTCCACAGCAGGCTTTCGAACGCCCCGGCAAACCGCTTGTCGAAGACGCCGTCCTTTTCGAGGATCGGGAACAGAAACGGCAATCGCTGCACGAGATGCCGTGCATTGCGCCTAAGCCGCTGGCGCTCCAGCAGGGAATGACGCACCAGGCCGAGATTGCCCTGCTCGATATAGCGCAGGCCGCCATGAACCATCTTGGACGATTTGGACGATGTCCCCGACGCGAAATCGTCCTTCTCGACAAGCGCCACGCGGAATCCGCGCAGGCTCGCGTCCAGCGCGGCATAGGTCCCGGTCACGCCGCCCCCGATGATAAGGATATCGAATCGGTCGCTCTCCAGCCGCGCCAGATGTTCGCTGCGCACGAATGCGAAAGGTGTCACGCCGGTCATCTCGGCGCGCTCGTGATTGGGTTTCAGCGAAGGAAGAAAATTCATGGCCTGGTGTCCGTTTACTTCGTCCCGAACGCGTCGGCGTGTTCGAGTTCGGATTTGATACGCGCGTGCCACAGCGCGCGACGTTCGGCCCGGATGTCGTTCGCCATTCCTGGTTCGAACACCTTTTCCTCCGGGGCGAACGCCGTGCTGCGCGGGATGTCATCCCAGAACAGTCCGGACGAGCCCGCGAGATAGGCCACTCCCCGCAATGTCGCGCGCGCCGTATTGGGCTTGCGCCGGATCGGTACGCCGATCAGGTCAGCCTGCATCTGCAACAATGGATCGCTGGCCGACAAGCCGCCACCGACGATCAGCTCTGCGACATCGACTCCCGACAGGTCGCGGTCGGATTCGAGGCAACTCGCCACCGAATGCGCGATCCCTTCGAGGATGGCATAAGCGACTTCCGGTCGCGTCGACGCCATGGAAATCCCGGTCAGCGATGCGCGCGCGTTCGGCTGCATGCCGGGCGTTCGCAGGCCGGTGAGCGCCGGAATGAACGTCACGCCATGCGACGACTGGACTTCAGCGGCGAACCGGCTGATCTCCGTCGCGTTCTCGAACCAGCGCAATTTCTCGCAAACCCAGTCCAGCGCGGATCCAGTCGTCGCCGCGAATGTCTCGACGGCGAATTGCGACAGACCGTTCCTGCGGCGCGCGACCATGGTCGTGGTGCCGGCAAACAAGCCGGCCTTCGCCGGCTGCTCCGGTCCGA
Source organism: Bradyrhizobium sp. 41S5 (assembly GCF_011516665.3). NCBI lineage: Bacteria > Pseudomonadati > Pseudomonadota > Alphaproteobacteria > Hyphomicrobiales > Nitrobacteraceae > Bradyrhizobium > Bradyrhizobium sp. 41S5. The sequence continues at coordinate 6,870,424 of NZ_CP083721.1, forward strand.
TGATCAGATCCACGAAACTGCCCGTGCCATGGATGCACATGGCCTGTCCGCGATCGAGACAGCCTAAACCGATCGCGCCGGCATGCTGGTCGCCCATGCTTGCCAGAATCGGAACGTCGATCCCGAGCAGCGCGGGATCGGTGCGACCGAGATCGTCCGCATCCGATTGCAGCTCGGGCAGCAGTTCCCGGGGGAACGCAAGTGCGTCCAGCCAATCGCGTTGGTAACGATGCTCGGCAAGCACATAAGCACCGGCCGACGTCGCATTGGTGGGCGTCGTCACATAGATGCGATCGCGCGACAGATGCCACAACAGCCAGGTATCGACCGTGCCGAAGCATAGTCGCTTTTCGGCAAACGCTTTCGCGACATCCGCCGTATCGCAGATGTGCCGCGCCGCCCACAGATAGGGTGAGCGAACCCCGCCCGCCCGTCCGACCTGTTTTGCGAGGACCGCATCCCATGTCGGCGCGAGCTTGTTCAGCTCGCCGACATAGCGCGTGTCCTGCCAGACCATGGCGGGCACGAGTGCCCGCCCGGTATTCTTGTCCCACAGCACGCTGGTGGCGCGCTGGGTGGCGATCGCCAATGCCACGATCCGCAATCCAGCCTGCCCGGCCTGTGCGATGGTCGCGCGACAGGCCGCCACAGTCTTCTCGAGGATCGCGTTCGCATCCTGCTCGACGACGCCCGGGCGCGGCGTATCGACCTCGAGCGGCAGATATTCGAGGCAGGACACGTCGCCATCGGCTGAGACCGTCGCGGCACGGGTGCCGGACGTTCCCTCGTCGATCGCCAGGATCACGTCGGTGAGATGACCGCTCATCAGGACTTTGACGGCTGCAGCACAGCGCTGACAGGAGCCGTGTCGTCCGCGAATTGCGGCGCGCCTGCCTCGTTGTCCGGATTGATGGCGGTCCGCGTCGGATCCCACTTGATCGAGAAGCAGATGATGCTTGCGATCAGCGGAACGGCCGACAGGATCAGGAAGGTATGGTTGAGGCCATACCATTCACGGAACAGCGGGAAGACCAGCAGGCCCAGCGCAGCACCGATCGATCCCACCGCGCCGATCACACCATTCGCACCCGCGCGCAGCTCGCTGCGGAACGAGAGCGACGACAGGCTCTTGCCGTTCGCGCCCGGACCACCGGAGTGGAACAGGATGAACAGCGACGGCACGATCGCCGCCAGCCAGATCGGCATCTTGTCGCTGAACAGGCCGAGGATCAGCAGCATCACGAATACTGCGGCGAATCCCACGGCCGATGCGATACGCAGCCCGAACACTCGCCCGATCGTCGGCGAGAGGAAGCCGCCGAAAATGCCGAACACGTTGAACATCAGCGCCCCGAGCGTCGCATAGACGAAGTCTTTGCCGAATAGCGCAGCGCTGATCAGCGGCAGATACCAGCCGACGGCGAAGTACTGGATAGACTGTCCAACTTGCACCGTAGCGGCAAGGATCGTGCGCGGCAAATAGACGCCGCGGAAGATCAAGGCGACATTCGCGAAACCGCGACGCGCCTGGTTCAGCACCGGAATGCGCTCGGCGACCGGCGCAGCCACGAAGGTCTGATTGTAGATGCGGGTCATGGCCACCGCCGCTTCGTCCAGACGCTCCTTGCGCGCGAGCCAGACCGGGCTCTCAACCAGGAACGAGTACTGCAGCATCAAGGTCGCAACTGCGAAGATCGCAGTCGCGCCGACCGAGTAACGCCAGATCGTGTCACCCACGTCCCACGAAAAGAACAGCAGCGCGAGCAGCAGGTTGGTGCACACGGCGGTGTACCACATGCCCTGCCAGGTATTAAGCCGGCTCCTGAAGCGCGCCGGCGTGAATTCCGCGAGCACGGCCATGGCGATCGCGAAATCGATGCCATAGGCAGCCCGACGAAGAAACGGCCGACGATGATGGTCTCGAAATTCGATGCGAAGATGACCAGCAAGGCGCCGATGATCGCCAGCACCTTCGCCGTGACAAGCGGCACCACGCGGCCCCAGCGGTCGGCCATCCAGCCGCCGATCGGATTGAACGCAATGGCCACCCAGGACGCAAAGGACGTCAGCAACGCAACCTGTGCAGCGGTGAGCTGGAGATTGCGCGTCATCGGGCCAAGACCCGCGCTCAACGCGGAGTTGGCGAAGGCGTCAAGAAAAAGGCCGCCGAGGGCCAGCCACCAGATGACGCCGGCGCGGCCGTTGATACCAGTCCGCGAATCGACGAACGACAGGATGTCGTCGACGCCACGCAGCTTCATTGTCGTTGATTTCACTTTGCTTTCCTCCCCAGAAAATCGATCTGTAAGGAGGCCAAAGCAAAGTATAGACGTGCAAGATGACCATCTTACAGACAGTCTTAAATCTTGCTTCTGTGCGGATAACGTAGAGCGCGCTTCTGACGCTGTCAATGCATCGATGCGAATTTGGGTGAACGTTTAATCTCGAGCCGGTGCCGTTGAATAATGACTGCAGCCATACTCAAATAGAGTTCAACCGCACGCTCACTGACCAACACTTCGAGGGATACAGCCCTCTTGATCGAGAGCATATGAAAGCTCGATTGCGCGCCCGGATAAAATTTGACTTTCAGTCATTGCCTATCTGGGACGGCGATGAGCCAGCCTAGCCCGGCGACGCAGCAATCAGAGCCCCGTCAATACTGACCACTATTGAGAATTTCTTTCAGCAAGACGGCCCCAATGTGGGGGACACTGAGGCCGTCTAAGCAGGATGCCTTGGGCGGCAAGGCGATCCATGCGGTATCAAGACTCCCGAACAACGCTCGTTCCGCGTCATTATATTGTGGGTACCGAACCGGGGACTTCCGGTTCACCTCGAAGACCCGACATTCCAGTGGTCATACCAATCTTCACCTATGGGCCAGACTCGGACTCATGCGCTGCAGCAAACGACATGCACGAACTGCAGTGATTTACTCAATCACCTCGTCGGCGCGGGCGAGTGATCGAGCCGCACCCATCGCGCTCCGTTAATAGACACCACGCCGCACGGCGCGACGCGTATGGCGGTATGCGCGACGGTCGACACGACGCGCAGTCACGCGGGCACGCCGGTACGTGTAGGCCTGCGCTTGATCAATGCTTAACTCCACGCCGCGCGATGTCACCTGCGGCGAGACCGGAATCGTCGCCAACACCACTGCTGCAAACAGCAGTCCGACAATTGAGAAAGCTCTCATTGCGTCTACTCCATGTTGTCCCACACAAGTCGACTCACTCATCTGCAAAAGCCCGACGGACCGCGTCGGGCTGATTGCTAATATGCGTCGTGACCGGCAATCGGCGACTATGTGCAGCATAGATCGGGGCCGTCTGTATAAAATTGATCATCGCCAGAAAAAGTTTGTTGGCGGAGAGCAATGGGCGCTTGGAACCTTCGAGGAACCGGAACCATTGGAATGGCTGGGTGCCTTCCGCGCTGGGGCGTGCCCGAGCGGTCCCGGTTTTCAGCCCCCAAGCCCAGCTGGGACCGCTCACTTTCACGGCGAAGCCAAAAGTTCGTCCTTCGTTTGCATTTGTCCAGTAGCCGACATTTGACTCGCTAATTGCGTTTCCGAGGCGCAGCATCATAACGAAACTTGGCTCAACCAAAGGAAGTCGAGCCATGCTGAATTTCATTTTTCCGGCGAACATAGCCCACTACAAAGAGCTACTGGCGACGGCGACCGACGCTAGGAAGATCGCCAAGCTCCACAAGCTATTGGCGGAGGAAAAAGCCAAGCTGGCCGACTTCCATATCAAGAAGGCGAGAGAGAAGGCGGCGGCCTCATGAGGCCGAAGCTTCGGATTCTGCCGTCGGAAATCGTTATCGTCAGGAGTTGAACATGGCCCACCTTAGACGCGAGTTGTACCGTCAAGTTAGAGGCCCTGAGGTCACCCACGCGGATCGTTGCGCACTGGTCTTCGATACGGACACCAAAAGCTTGTATGTCGAGCACGAGGTGGCGCATTTGGACGCATGCGTCAGCGGTACGATTGAGATCCAAACTGCCGCAATGGATATCGCGGATTATCTCAAGCAAGGTGGCCAAACAGCCGGGCACCGCGAGTTGTGGCGGCTGCTGAGGACACTCTTCAAAGACACTGATGATACCGAAGAGATGATCGGTTACGTGCGCGCGCTCCGATAACCCCCTCTAGAGCATGATGTGTTTATACGGAAACGTACCCTGAATTTTTGAGATAGTTGGCGCACTCCTCCTTAGAGAAGACGTCGAGGAGTTCGCCGACCTTGCGCCAAGTCGCTTCGACATCACGCGGCTGCGCGGCTCGCATCAGGTGTTTGAGCTTGGCGAAGACCTGTTCGATCGGATTGAGATCGGGGCTATAGGGCGGCAGGAAGAGCAGATGGGCTCCTGTGGCGCGGATGGCGTTGCGCGCCGCGTTGCCCTTGTGACTGCCGAGATTGTCGAGAATGACGAGTTCGCCCTTTGCGAGGGTCGGCGCCAGCACCTGCTCGACATAGAGGGTGAAGAGTTCGCCATTGATGGGGCCGTCGATGACCCATGGCGCGCTGATCCGGTCGTGGCGCAGCGCCGCGATGAAGGTCATGGTCTTCCAATGGCCGAAAGGCGCAGACGCCTGGAGGCGTTGCCCACTCGGTCCCCAGCCTCGCAGCGGCGCCATGTTGGTTTTGATCCAGGTCTCGTCGATAAAGACCAGGCGCGAAGCGTCGATCCTGCCCTGATGGGTCTTCCAGCGCGTCCGTTTACGCGCGATATCGGGACGATCTTGTTCGGCCGGCAGGATCGTTTTTTTTGAAGCTCAGCCCTTCGGCATGGACGAACGTCCACACTGCCCGCACGTCGGTCTTGATCCCGCGCGCAGCCAGTTCCTGCGTCAGCTTCCGCAAAGTGAATGGGCCGGAGCGAATGCGTTTGCGCAGCCAGTCGGCATTGGTGCCGGACAGAACCGGCTTCTTGTGACCGCCGATCTTGCCGGGAGAAACGCCGCCGGTCTCCCGCCGCAGATTCTTCCACTTCGTCACACAGGAAGGACTGATCCGAAGCGCTTCTGCAATCGAACGAACCGTCTCGCCAGCATCAGCCCGCGCCAGAGCGAGTTCACGAAGATCTTCCGAATAGGGTCGCGTCATCCATGCTGGCCCCCGTTCCAGCATGGAGTTTGAATCAGAAATTGTCCCCTCTGGGAATCCCGATTCCGGTAAAAAACAACATGCTCTAGGTCGTGTGGACACTTACCGCATCCATAGGACGGTGGCTGCGATGGTAACGACGGCAAGGTAATTTCGGGCGGTCTTTTCGAAGCGGGTTGCGACGCGGCGGAATTGCTTGAGTTTTGAGAAGCAGCACTCCACGAGATGACGCTGGGCATAGAGATGCTTGTCGAGCGGATATTTGAGTGCCCGTGACGGATTGTTGGGGATGACGGCGAGTGCTCCCTTGGCGGCGATGGCTTGGCGCAAATGATCGGCGTCATAGGCTGTATCGGCCATGACGACCTCGGCTGGTAATCCCTCGAGCAAAGCAGCCGCTTGTGGCGCATCGCCCTTCTGACCTGCGCTCAGCGTGAACCGTACGGGACATCCCAAGCCCCGAACGGCCATGTGAATCTTGGTGCTCAGACCACCGCGCGAGCGGCCGATCGCCTGATCTTCAGACCCCCTTTTTTGGCCCCGGCAGCGTGCTGGTGGGCTCGGACGATGGTGGAATCGACGATCAGATATTCGAAGTCCGGATCATCGGACATCACCTCGAAGATCCGCCACCAAACTCCCTTGAGGCTCCAACGACTGAAGCGACGGAAGACGCTGTTCCAGTCCCCGAATGCTTCAGGCAGATCACGCCAGGGAGCGCCCGTACGAACGATCCAAAGCACGCCTTCCACGAACATCCGATTGTCGCGCCCGGTCGAGCCTTTCTGGTCAGGCCGACCTATAATCAGAGGCGCCATTCGTTCCCATGCCGCATCGCTCAAAACCAAACGGTCCAGCACACCCAAGACTGCCTCCCCAAAGGCAGCCTTGAATCTGATTTGCTCCTAAAAGGGAATCCCTAGAGTCCACACGACCTAGCGTGCGTTTGACCAATCTTTCAGGTGCAATCCTGATCCCACAGGGGACACGGCCATGCTGCTATGCGGCATGAAAGTATCGCAAATCTGCCCCCTTCAAGCCGTGGCCGATCAGCGCTACAAGCGATCCATCGAATTGGAATCCTGCTCATGCAAATCTATCATGCAGCGATTTTCGCTGTCGCGTTTGAATTTGTCGCCGGATCGGCGGCCCTTGCTGCGGATGCAAACCATGGGGCGGAGCTGGCAAAACGATGGTGCGCCACCTGTCACGTGGTGAGCGACGATCAGAAGCAGGCAGTCGCCGACGTGCCGCCGTTTGCTACAGTTGCGCGTAACCCAGATTTTAGCCCCGAGAAGCTGGCATTTTTCCTGCTCGACCCGCATCCCAAGATGCCAAACTTTCCGCTGAGCCGAGCCGAAGCAGCGGATATTGCCGCTTACATCGCGTCGCTGCGGAAATAGCGCAGAAGCGAGGTTATTCTGCTGGACGAGGACGATTCTTCCTCAGCCATGTCAAGGCTTCCTGAAACTAAGGGCTCGGCAAATAGCAACTCGCATGTGCCAGCATCGCACCTGTCTTTGCTTCGATCTCTGACCAATGTGCTATTGTTGTAGAGCGTTTCTAGGCCTGGTAGCGCTTTGGCTGTTGGGTGAACTCTAGAAAGTGGTTGTGGCGGGATGACAAAGAAGCCCCATGCTGAAGAGGAAATCGAACTAGAGCCGGACGCGTGCCTGGATGCCAATCAGACAAGGCGACGAGTGGAATTCAGTTCAATACACGACGACGGCGCGGTCGTGTTTGAGCATGCGTGTCGGTTGGGTCTGGAGGGTATCGTCTCGAAACGGATCGATGCGCCGTACCGTTCCGGCCTATCCAAAAGCTGGCTGAAGTCTAAGAACCCGGACAGCGAGGCGGTACGGCGGGAGCGCGAAGAGGATTGGGATATCAGTGCGAAAAGCAGATATCTTAGTTTCATTGTCATCTCCCCTTTGCGGAGCAGTGTGCCGCTGAATGGGGTGAAGTGATAAAGAACGATGCTGATCGATGAACGAGTGGCGACAATTGATCTTGAACAAAGAGAGGCGGAGCCGCGTCGCCCTCAATGCAAGTACCGCTGCCGCCCGCGTCGCTGGATCGACCCGGAGGCGGCCTTTCGGCCTCCGCTCCGACCGCCCGCCCGGACACGCAGCGCGGCTGTCCGGCGCGTTTTTCGCAGCCCGGCGGCCTCCGGTCCCTCTCGGACGCGACCGCGCTTCTACGCCCGCGCTAACGGCTGACGCGCGCTTGAACGGCCTTTTCCGATATTTGGTTCATTCTAAGTCGAGCGCCGTCGCGGTCTCGGAATATTCGGCTAAGCTCTTGAAAAGATTGGCGCTCCCTAGGGGAATCGAACCCCTGTTTCAGCCTTGAGAGGACCAAGTCGATCCACTCGATGATCATCCCGATATGAGTTCGGCGAAGCGCAACGAACGCGATTGGATTGAGACAAAAAGACAGCAACATCAACGAAGCCGATCGTGATCCCGCCGCTCATAGCGGTATAGCTGGATGTCTTCCATACAATGACGCAAGCGGATTCCTGGGCTTGATCACCGCCACAACAACAAGCCCGTTCCAGAATTTATCCGCTCCTCAGAGTCCGCCGTTGTGCTTTCAATCATATCCAAATCAACGATCGATGTGTAAGCGACCTGCCCTTGTTGGACTGCATGCGGCATCTTGCTTTAATGAAGCGTGCGAAGACGAAGGAAATTCTTCATCGTGCACCACGGTGCTTAAACCTACGTAATATAGATCCTGCTTTGGTCAAATTTGTTGAAGCCCTTGCAATTGCCGATGCGAGGCGCGATCATCTCTTCGAGAATGAGCGGCTGATGAAAACTCATATTGATGCCGCCAGCGAAAAACTCATCAGCGGTGGTGATCAAGATGAAGCCCGCGGCAGTTTATGCTCGGTTCTCGACCGAGCTTCAGAACGAAAAGTCGACTGAAGATCAGATTGCTCTGTGTAGGGCCTATGCGGCCCGTCATCAACTCAACGTCGTTGCGACTTTCGAGGACAGAGCTCGTTCCGGAGCCTCTGTATTCGGTCGCGACGGCTTGACAGCTTATGGATGCGGCGCGCCAACAACGTTTCACCGTTGTCATTGTTGAAGCGCTGGATCGACTTTCTCGCGACATCGAAGACCTGGCCGGCATCCACAAAAGACTATCTTTCCAAGGGATTGAGATTCAAGCCGTTCACGACGGCACGGCGGACTCGGTCTTGATTGGAATTCGCGGCCTCGTTGGACAAATGCAGCGCGAAGACGGAGCGAAGAAGGTGCGTCGCGGCATGGCCGGTGTGATACGGGACGGTCGACACGCCGGGGGACGCGCCTATGGATATCGGGCCGTTCCCGGCAAGCCCGGTGAACTTGAAATCGTCGAAGACGAAGCTGCGATCGTGCGCCGCATTTTCGCGGCATACGTCGCGGGGAGAACGCCCCGGGACATCGCACAGGATCTAAACCGAGAAAGTGTTCGTCCACCGCGAGGCCGGCGATGGAACGCTTCGACGATCAATGGCAACGCCCAACGCGGTGCCGGACTCATCTTCAATGAACTCTATGCCGGCCGGATCGTCTGGAACAAAGTCCGGATGGTCAAGGATCCCGACACCGGCAAGCGACTATCCCGGCCGAACCCTCGTGATGAGTGGCAGAGCATCGAGGCGCGCCAGGTACGCATCGTCGAACAGTCCATTTGGGAGCAAGCTCACGCTCTAAAGACCGCGAAGAGCCACTTGCCCAGTCACGTGAAGCGACGGGCGCCGCATCTCCTCTCCGGTCTCCTTCGCTGCGGTTGTTGTGGATCGGGGATGTCGGTTCATGACCGTGACAAGACTGGAAAGACCAGGATTCGCTGTTCAGCGGTTCGCGAAAGCGGGAGTTGCTCGAATCGCAGGATCATCTATCTGCGCGACATCGAAAGGCTTGTGCTCAGTGGCATGGCCGAGGAATTGAAAGATCCGCGGCTGATCGAGACTTACGTGCGCAGCTACAACAGTGAACGAGAGCGGCTTGCGGGGGATGCGGTCGCGGTACGTGCGCGACTGGTGGCGAAGCGTGACCGGATCGAAGGCGAGCGGCAACGCAATATTGATCTTGTGATCAAATACGTCATCTCCGAGGAGGATGCCAAGCAGCGGATCCTGGAGCTAAAGGAACAGCGGCTGCGCATCGAAGCCGAAATAGCCGCACTTGAAGAAGCCCCGGTCCCCGCTGCACTCCACCCAGCTGCCCTGGATCGCTACATCAGGACGGTGAACACGCTTGCCGAGACAATGGCTGGCCATTCGAAGGCAGAGGACGATCGTGGTTCCCTGGTCCAAGATTTTCGGACCCTCGTGCATAGCGTCACTGTCCACCCAAAGGGACCTGGAAAGGCTTCGAGGTCGAAGTAAAAGGCAAGCTCGCCACCCTAATAGGCGGTGAGGTCTTTCCTCAGGTCCACCACAATAGTGGGGGGATACATGGTAGCGGGAGAGGGACTCGAACCCCCGACCCCAGGATTATGATTCCCGTGCTCTAACCAGCTGAGCTACCCCGCCATGGGCTCGCGATCGGCGGCATGCAAGCCGCGGGTGCGAACGCGCGGCATATAAAGAGTGGCACGCACGCCTGTCAAGCAAACCCGGACGGGAGCGCAAACTATTGCAGACAGGCGCTATTTCGGTCTGACCGATGGGTCGCCGCCGGGGCTGCCAGGTGGCGGAATCACCGGCGTGTTGCCGCCTTGCGGGGTCGGCGCACGCATTTCGGGGTCGACGCCGGCCGGCGGACATAGCACGCCGTCGGATTTGGCCAGCTTGTCGCCCAAAGCTTGCCCGGTGGTGGTTCCCTCTGGCCCCGCAACACCCGGATGCGAAGGCTGCTGCGGCGCGCAATTCGCGGCGGCGGGAGACGGCGCCGGCGGCGCAGTCTGTGCCGGCGGCGTGGCGGGCGTCGGCGGAGCCTGCGCCGCGGCAATGACGGGCGCCATGATCAGGGCCCAGGACAACGCGAGCGTTCGATTGATCCTCATGACGAGAAAACCGTGACGACGCGCCGATGTTCCCGATCAAGATCGCCGCAGTCTCACGATTTGCGGAAACGGATCAGCGAGAAATGCCCCATCGGCGGCATCGGCCGGCGCTCCGCAAGGCTGACGCCGCCATGCTTGGCGGCCCAATTGGTCAGCCGCTCCCACGGAAATTCCGGACGCCAGCCGAGCCGTCGCGCCAGCGGCGCGAAGGCGAGCTCGAAGATCCGGCGCGGGCCGCTCTCGGCGCCGATGTGATTGACCAGGATCAGTTCGCCACCCGGCTTCAGCACGCGAATGAAATCATCCAGCGTGGCTTCGGGATCCGGCACTGCGGTGATGACGTATTGCGCGACCACCGCGTCGAAAAACGAATCCGGAAATGCGAGGTGCTTGGCGTCCATCACCGCCAGCGTCTCGACATTGCTGAGGCCCAGCGCGCGCACGCGCTTGAGCGCCCGCCGCAGCATCGGCTCGGAGATATCGACGCCGCACAGCTTCGTGGTGCGCGCATATTCCGATAGCGACAGCCCGGTGCCGACGCCGACGTCGAGCACGCGTCCGCCGATCCGGTCGGCCTCCGCGATCGTCGACTGACGGCCCTGATCGAACACCTTGCCGAACACGAGATCGTAGATCGGTGCCCAGCGGCCATACGCCTTTTCGACCCCCTCGCGGTCGATGTCCCCAGCCATTCCCCTGCCCCGATGCTTCTTTTGTCTAGCCGCGAACCGCTTCCGCCAGCGGCGCCATCGCATCCTGCGTCGTCGCCCGCGCCGCGCGGCTCGCGCTCGCACTTCTGATGAAGCCGCCGCCGAGCACGCGCGCCTGCCCGGAGGCCGCGTCGTAGAACACGCAGGCCTGGCCGGGCGACACGCCCTCCTCGCCCGCGACGAGCTCGACCTCATAGCCGCCATCCGTGGCGCGCAACCATGCCGGCTGCGGCGCGCGCGTCGAACGCACGCGGACATGGATCTCGATACCCTCGCCGATCACGCGGTCCAGCGCGCCGTCGCCGATCCAGTTGACGTCGCGCAGCGCGATGCGATCCATGCGCAGCGCCTCGCGCGGCCCGACCACGACCCGGCGCGTCGCCGCATCGAGCTTGACCACATAGAGCGGGTGGCCCGAGGCGATGCCGAGGCCCTTGCGCTGGCCGACGGTGAAATGAACGATGCCCTGGTGCTGGCCGATGACATTGCCGGCGAGATCGACGATGTCGCCGGGGGCGATCGCATTCGGCTTGAGCCGTCCGATGATGTCGGTGTAGCGGCCGGTCGGCACGAAGCAGATGTCCTGGCTGTCCTGCTTGTCGGCGACCTCGAGATCGAAGCGCCGCGCCAGCTCGCGGGTCTGCGGCTTGGTCATGTCGCCGAGCGGGAAGCGCAGGAAGTCGAGCTGCTCGCGCGTGGTCGCGAACAGGAAATAGCTCTGGTCGCGATCGGCATCCGCCGCGCAAGTCAGCGAGCGCGATCCGTCGGCAAGCCGGCGCGAGGCGACATAATGACCGGTGGCCAGGGCCTGCGCGCCGAGCTCGCGCGCGGTCGAGAGCAGATCGCGGAACTTGACCGAACGGTTGCACTCGATGCACGGCACCGGCGTCTCGCCGAGCGCGTAGCTGTCGGCGAAATTGTCGATCACGGATTGCTTGAAGCGGCTTTCGTAATCGAGCACGTAATGCGGGATGCCGATCCGCTCCGCGACATTGCGTGCGTCGTGGATGTCGCGGCCGGCGCAGCAGGCGCCCTTTCGATGGGTCGCGGCACCATGGTCGTAGAGCTGCAGCGTGATCCCGACCACGTCATAGCCCTGCGACTTCAACAGCGCAGCCGTCACCGACGAGTCGACGCCGCCAGACATGGCAACGACAATCCGTGTGTCTTCAGGGCGGCCTTCAAGATCCAGACTGTTGAGCATCTCTAAGCGGTCATTGGTTACTGTCGCGGCGAGCTTATGCGCTCCGCGACGAAATTGGAAAAAGCCTTTATCCAGAGAGCCTTAGAGCGCGTCCAAGGCCGGTTCGGTCGGTTCGGGACGCGTCGGAGGCCACCTTTAATATAGGCCGTATTCCGGCGAGGCAATCCGGCGGAATCCGTGCCTTGCCGTGCGCGGACGGCAAATCTTGCCGCCGGGCAAAAAGGACGCCTGCCTGGAACCTGTTCCAGGTCGCGTGCATAACCTTTAACTAATTGAAATAATTCATATTTCTTTAGGCTCGATAATTGGCCCGCTCCTTGCTCACAAAACGCCGGAAGTCTCATTTGCGAGGGTTGGCAGTGGTCAGCATGACGTCGGAAGCATTGGCAAGCCGGTCTTTTCAGGCCGCGGCGCCGCGGTCGGCGCGGCCCGATCCCGCCTCGCAGGCGGGAAACGACGGCTTTGCCGCGCTGGTCGGCAGCAACACTGCGTCCATGAGCGACAACAACAGGTACGACGCCCAGCCGGCACCCGCGCGCCGGTCCGACGATTCCACCTCGACGACCGATGCGCGCTCCCGCGACACCAGCACGGCCCCCGATCGGACGTCGCGGGATTCCGGCAGCTCGCGCGACGACAACAAGGTCGATAGCAGCAGCGACGCGCCGCCCAAGACCAAGTCGAAATCGAAATCGAAATCGGACGACTCGAAGTCGAGCACCGATGCGCAATCCACCGGCGACAAGGCCACGGCGCAAGCCGTGCCGCAGCCGGACCCAGCCAATGCGGCAGCGGCCAGCGCCGTGGTTGCCGTTCCCGTCGCCGCCGCACCGGCGACTAACCCGACAGCGGCGACCGCGCCATCGGGCCAGCCGGCCGCACGGCTTGCGATCGCGGCTGCGGCTATCGCGGCAAGCTCCGCCATCGCCGCCACCGGTGCGCCAGCCGGCAGCGGTGCGCCTGCCGGCGCCGACACCGCAACGGCGGCGACCACCGCGGCGAATGCCGACAAGGTCGCGAAGGCGGCTGGCGTCAAGACCGAGGGACAGGTCATCACGACAGATTCGGCAACGGTTTCCGGCGCAGCGACGGCGACCGGCGATGCAACTCTCGCCGCCACGGTTGCCGCCGGAACGCCCGCCACGAAGACGACGACGCAAGCCAAGGCACAGGTGGCCGCAAAGGACGCGACTGCGACAACGCCAACCAGCCAGGACGGCGCAGCACAGGGCAACGCCAACACCGCGCAGGCTGCTCCGACCAACATCGTTCCCGCAGCCACGCAGCCGGCGGCTGTATCCGGCAAGGCGAAGGCCACCGCGGACGGCGCAGCCGATGCCATCAAGGCCGATGCAAGCGGCGACGGCAACGCCGCGCCGACGCCGACGGCCGGTGGCCACGCGGCTGCCCAGGCCCAGCTCACGACACCCGATCCCAGCGCGCAGGCGGCGAATGCACTCCAGGCGCAACTGCCGACCAGCCAGACGACGCCGTCTGCGACCGCGCAATTGACCGTGACCAACGCCGCACAAACCGCCGCCGTGCCGCTCAGCGGGCTTGCGATGCAGATCGCCGCCTCCGCCAAGAGCGGCAAGAGCCGCTTCGAGATCCGGCTCGACCCCGCCGAGCTCGGCCGCATCGATGTCCGCATCGACGTCGATCGCAACGGCCAGGTGACCTCGCACCTCACCGTCGAACGCCCGGAGACGCTGTCGATGCTGCGCCAGGACGCCAACCAGCTGCAGCGCGCGCTCGACAATGCCGGCCTGTCGACCGGCAATGGCGGATTGCAGTTCAGCCTGCGCGATCAGTCGCAGTCGGGCCAGAACAACAACGGCCAGTCCAATCCGAACGCCCATCGTTTGATCGTCGCCGAGGAGGACAGCGTCCCCGCCGCAGCGGCGGGCCGCTCCTATGGCCGCGCAACCGGCGCCCTCGGCGGCGTCGATATCAGAGTGTAAGGAGTTCACCATGGCAGTCGACGCAACCATGCCGACGCCGGTCGTCTCAGCACCGGGCACCAGTAACGGAACGAGCTCCGGAAGCAGCAGCAGCAGCAACGGCAGCGGCCTGACGACCTCGTCGCAGGGCATCGCCGACAATTTCCAGACCTTCCTGACGCTGCTGACCACGCAGCTGCAGAACCAGAACCCGCTCGACCCGCTCGACACCAACCAGTTCACCCAGCAGCTCGTGCAGTTCGCCGGCGTCGAGCAGCAGCTGAAGTCCAACGATCAGCTCAAGCAGCTGATCGCGATCGAGAAGAGCGCGCAGTCGACCCAGGCGCTGGTCTATGTCGGCAACACGGTGGCCGTCGACGGCAGCAAGACGCAGCTCAACAAATCCGCGACCTGGAATCTGGTGTCCCCGCAAGCCACCAGCGCCACCGTCACGATCACGAGCTCGACCGGCCAGACCGCCTATTCCGGCAACTTCAACCTGAGCCAGGGCAACGCCAGCTTCGTCTGGGATGGCAAGGGCAATGACGGCACGCAATGGCCGGCCGGCGCCTACACGCTGACCGCGACCGGCAAGGATTCCAAGGGCAACCCGCTTGCGATTTCCACCGAAGTGCAGGGTGTCGTCGACTCCGTCGACCTGACCGCCACCCCGCCGCTGCTCTCGATCGGCGGCCAGACCTACACCACCGACAAGATCAAGCGCGTGGTGCGCGGCGCGACGAGCAGCAGCTAAGCCTTGTCGCCTCGACTTGCGCCGCGCCCGTCACCGCAACACCCGTGACGATGCGCAGCGCCCCTCGCTCGGGTGAGACGGGTGAGCCATACACTCGGCTGCATTTCTGATAAAGCGAACTATCTTGCGAAGGGAGCTTGCGCCGTCGGGCAAATCAGTGCCAGGGCTCTAATGCTTCCTAAGCAGCATCAGCAGACATAAACAGCAATAAATTGCGACACGTCAGCTTCCTGTAAGCAAGCGGACGTTATCTTCATATTCCGCGTTTGAACGCCGCTTCCGCCCTGAAACTCCGCAGCTGCCCAAGCTGCGCGCCTTGACCGCCGGCAAGAGCTAGCCTGTGACCCCGACACGCCCGACACCGCCAGATCGCGCCCAGACCACTCCAAGCCATGCCGGGGCACCCCACCCGCAGCTTGCCGAGACAATGACCGAGAATGCGCGCCTCAGGACCATCGCCATCACCGTCATGCTCGAGATCGCAGCGCTTCGGGAACGGCTGCCGCCGACTGCCGGCGAGTAGCAACGCAGCCGGAGTGGAATGACAAAGCGAGGCTGTCTCGCCGCGCTCACGAACCCCGAACGCAGTCAAGGCTGACTGGCCCGGCCTGCGCCGGCCGCGCAACCGGCGCGGCCCGCTCCATATGCGCGCCGCATCAATAGATTCGAACGTGATTGGCCTCGAACGTCACCGGAAAGTTGTTGCGATCCTGCAAGGTCAGGATCAGCACGACGCCGACACCCCCGCGGTGATCCCAGTACACGGCCCGGTCGGTTTCGTGCAGGGGCTCCATCGAGGTCTGGTTCTTCTCGAAATGCGGCGCGATCGACACGTCGAAAAACTCGTTCGGCGCTTTCGAATCCTTGCCCCACCAGAACGTGAACGGCTGGCTCGAGTTGGCAGCGATCGTATAGGTGCCTTGCTTGTGGTCGATATTGGCCATGATGTCGGAGTCCTTCGTTTTCCATTCGTCGCTTCGATGCGACGCCCCGACAATGATGCGTGACGCGCGCACTCGCTGTGAGCTAGCTCACTCTGCTTTGCAACCGATGCAAGCGCGCCGGCGACGTGCCCAAGCTCTTGCAAGGATTTCTTGCAAGGAGCGTCCTGCCTGAGCGACACTCCCGGATCCAGGCATTGCCGACCTCAGTATTCGCGCGCAATGAGTTGATCGAATGAAACCAGTTCCGAGCAATCGACGCCCCATCCATCACTCGCCGGTTTTCTGGATCGGCATAGCCTTGTGCCTGGCAGCGATCGCGGTCTACCTTTGGTCCGACGACCTGTCCTGGCGGCCGACACCGAGCCCCCGGTGAAGAACCGGCCGCCCATGGCCTTACAATCTCTTCAAGATATCCCTTTGAGCATTGCACAAGTGCCGATCATGTTAGCACGGCTCAGCTGGCTCCCCTTCGGACAAGCCGAACGCCGCGCGGAGAATCGCCGAAGCGAATTCGGAACAAGCGGTTGAAATGCGAAACATCCGAGAAGCCAACCTCCAGCGCGATGTCGGAGATTCGCTGACGGGATGCGTCAGACCGGGTTAGCAGTTCGAACGCCCGCTGGAGACGCAATTCGTTCAGGCGCTCCGTGAACGACGTTCCCGATGACGCCATCAGGCGTTGCAGATAGCGAGGCGAGATGCCCTGGCAGCGTGCGACCGTTGGGACGCTGAGCCCAGGCTCCTGAAAGTGCATCGTGATGTAGTCGAGGGCTGCATTGTGCCGCGCAGCCATCACGGCGCTCGCGCTGCTCTCGCCCAAGGCAGGACACTCGTCGATCGCGAGTGCGACGAGATCGTGGAGATGGGTCACGACCGTATGACGAAGTTTTGGGGCGGTCAGTGCTCTCGCCTTCAGCACCGATTTCAGATATGCCGCGAATAGCCGGAATGCTTCCGTTCGGTGCCCAATCGGCCGCATGGCCAGGCTCTCGACATCCGATACGCGCTGCTCAAGCTCCGCGCGCGGCACCGCGAGACCAAATAGCAATCCATCAACGTAGGTAACGCTGGCGGGCTCGGAATGCAGAATTGCGATCGCATCGCCGGCGCGAAGCTCAACTTCCCGGCAGTGCTGCGATAGCTGACTTCTGCCGGGAGAGCAGAAGATGATGCCGACGGAATCATCGCCATCGGCGAGGTTCGCCTGCGAACGCTCAAAGCGCATCGACGTGCCCTTCAGCGCGAGCATACGCAGGCCCTGAACCGCCTGGAGCGACGCGTCGGCCTGGATCGGAGCGTTCGACAGCGGCTCGATATCGGCGTGCACGACGCATCGCCCAAAGTGCTCGCGCCATAGAGGGAGACGAATACGCTCCGGAAGGTCGCGCGTCGAAAAACGATACGATGCAAAATTGGCTGCGTCCGTAGGCATGGGGACCTCCAGCCGTCACAGAGCATCAGGATGAAATGCTGCGGAACACCATTTTCAATGTCTGCATTTTGCAATTCACGCACAGGCCCTCTCAGGGTCCGTGCGCGCAAGTCCAAGAAGCCATGCTATCGATCTGCTAGTCTGATTTGCCTGTGATCGATGCAGATGTGAACTGGTTCACCTGTCGGTCAGAATATTACGTTTATACTGATCGCGAAAGTCACGGCCTTTATTTCTCCCTTAGGAGGAAACGGTCGTGTTGGCTCTATCTGAAATTGCCGCCAACGGATTCATTGGACGTCCCTGGCGGCACGCAAGCGCAGATCAGCTTGATGCCCCTGTTCGCACTTGATCCGGCTTACGGAACCGCGGGCAGGTTGTCTTGAAAGATTGCCGATACCGATTTTATTTCGCTGCTCTAGCCAAATCGCTAAGCAGAATCTGTCGGACATAAATGCCTGCGGCACTGTTGGCTTTTGGCCGCCGGTTGAAATGGTCGAAATCTGTCACGTGGGAAGTCAACCTCAGTGATCAAGAAGGCGTTCGATCATGTCCATCATATTCGACATGCTTTATCACGAGTACTGTCGTGCCCGCCTCGCCGAAATGCGAAAGCAATTTTTGATACCGCTCGTCGGCGAAGTCCTGCAGGCGCCGCCGGAAGACGGCGATCGTTCCGGGCCCCTTGATTGCGGCTGGCCGGCGAAAGCGCCGCCAACCCTCGGGTAGCTGGAGCGTCCAATCCGATGGCTTGGCCGGAGGCTGGTCCGGCACGCGCACGCCTTGGAGCATCCAAGCGTCGCATGGACCTGTGCCCGATGAGGCCGTACGCGCACGCCGGACAGATCGACAGATGCATGATCGAACCCACACCTCGAAGCGATTGATCGACGAAACTCCGCCGGAGTTCAGATCGGCTGGTCGCGACCCGCGCATCGACGTCTGCCGCGGGATCGCGTTATGGTGGATCTTTCTCGACCACGTTCCAAATAACGTCGGAAGCTGGCTGACGCTGCGCAACTACGGCTTCTGCGATGCTGCCGAAATATTCATGTTCATTTCGGGCGTGACTTGCGCGCTAGCCTACGGCAGAGCCCGTCAACGTGACGGCTGGAGAGGCGTGATCGGCCGTTCGCTGCGGCGGGCATGGGATATCTATGCCGCCTTTCTCTTGCTCGCGCTCGCTTGCGCCGTGCTCGTCTACGTCGCGGGCAGCGATCATCTGGCCGACGACAGCAATACGCGGGTCTTGTTCGAGCGTCCGGGCGCGACGCTTGCGCACGCCGCAATCCTGCAATTCCGCCCTGTCAATACCGATGTCTTGCCAGTCTTTGTGATCTGCCACGTGTTGTTCGCACCGTTGTTGTGGCTGCTGCTGCGCGCACCAAACGTGACGCTCGGCGTTTCGCTGTTGCTTTATGCGCTGGTGCGCGTCTTCGGCTGGCGCGTTCCCGCCTGGCCCGACGGCGTCTGGTTCTTCAACCCGCTGGCATGGCAGTTTCTGGTCGTGCTGGGCGCATGGTACGTCGTCGAGGGGAGGACAATCCGGGATTGGATAACGTCGCGCCCTGCGCTGGTCCTTTCCACTCTCTTTCTCGCGACAAGCCTGGTCATCGCACTCGGCCAGCACGTCAAGCCGGTGGTGCCGCAGGCCTTGACGGACCTGCTATTTCCATCGGACAAATCGAATCTGAGCCCGTTGCGGCTGCTGCATTTCATGGCTCTCGCGATCGTGGCGTCATGGCTCGTTCCCGAGGGCTGGCGAGGACTATCGACGCCGATGCTGCGTGGCGCGCGGTGGTGTGGCGAGAATTCGCTGCCGATCTATTGCCTCGGCGTCCTCCTGGCGCTGGTCGGCCAGTTTGATCTGTTCAACATCTCGAACCGGCCTGCGATGCAGATCGCGCTCAGTCTCGGCGGCGTCTTGATGATGACCACCGTCGCGGCGCTCCTGAACGCGCTCAGCACCAAGCGCAAGCCTGCGGTGGGCGCAGTTGATCGGAAAATGCCCGCCGCCGCTACAAATCGGAAAGTTGAGGATCGCGCACGCAGAACCGTTCTTGATGCACAGCTGACAGCCGTCACCGCTCCATCGACGTACTGCCCTTGATGAAATTTGGATCGTGCCGGACATCGGCTGTTTGCTACGTTCGGCCGCACACGCATTCGCGACGCAACCGTTCCGACCTCTCCCCACACGCGGGGGGAGGCGAAACGGAGCTCGCTGCCGAAGCACGCTTGCCGCCGACGCTCACTACGACCGGCCCGCGGCCTCGAGGATCAGCCGCGCAATCGGCTCAGGCTGTGAAATCAACGCGAGATGGCTGGCCTTCACCTCGATCGTGGTCGCGCCCATCCGCTTGGCCATGAAGCGTTCGAGATCCGGATTGATGGTGCGGTCCTCGGCCGAGACCGCGTAGTAGCTCGGCTTGCTGCGCCAGGCCGCGTGGCTGGTCTTGCCCGCCAGCAGTTGCTTGTGGAACGGCTGCTGCACGGCATAGAGCACCTTCGCCTTGGCTTCCGGGATGTCGCCGGCGAAATCGCGCAGGAACGCCTCTTCGCTCAGCCGGCCCTCGTCGCCATCGAATACGATGCCGGCGCTCGCGGGCGGCGTCGGATAGGTTTTGGCCAGCGCGGTGTAGTCCTCATCCGCATCGGGTGCGCGCGCGGCGACATAGACCAACGCCGAGACATTCGGATGCACACCGGCCTCGGTGACGATCATGCCGGAGAAGGAATGGCCGACCAGAACGGTCGGGCCATCCTGACGATCGAGCACACGCTGCGCCGATGCGACCGCTTCCGGTAGCGTGGACAACGGATTTTGCACGGACGTCACATTGAGCCCTGCCGCCTGCAGGCGCGGAATGACTTCCGACCAGCATGAGCCGTCGGCGAACAGGCCGTGCACCAGCACGACGTTGCGTGCCTTCACCGGCGGCGTGGTTGCGGCGATGCCGCGCGAGGACACCAGTGAAGCTGCAGCTCCCGCAAGCAAGGCGGTCGAGAAAGTGCGTCTGTTCATCATCATGACAAGGGCTCGGATGGAGTGATTGGGGAAACGCGCCCACCTGTGGTGAGCGGACAACGACTCCTACGCACACGAGAGCACGTTGTTACGGCGCTACGCTGTTGTCAAAGAGAAGTGATGACGGTTCGTCCGGCAATCTTTCGACACACGTCGTGACGCGCGACGGGATTGCGAAAGCGAGATTCATGTCAATCATCCCGCCCGGGGCCACCCCTCTCCCCAACCCTCTCCCCTAGTCTAGCGCGGGAGGGTTAGGGAGAGGGGTGCAGCTTGTTCCGCTGCCCGATGAAACGTGCGCACAACCGGCAGCGCACGGCTCCCAAGCGCCCAATCCGCCGCCCTGTTCCCGGCCGTTCCAACGAGATTCGTATTGAACGCTTGGGCTTAGGCAAATTTTAAACCGGTGGGCGTAGGTTACTTCCTGCGAGTTCAGTGGTTGAGAGTTTGTGAGTACGCCATGACAGAACCCCATCGCCCGAGGGTGAAATACGTCATCGGGCCTGACGGCAGCCCGTTAACGATTGCGGACCTGCCGGCCCCCGGTACCAAGCGGTGGGTCATCCGCCGCAAGGCCGAAGTCGTCGCTGCGGTCCGCGGCGGCCTGCTCTCCCTTGAGGAGGCTTGCAGCCGCTACACGTTGACCGTCGATGAGTTCCTTTCCTGGCAGTTCTCGATCGACCAGCATGGTCTGGCCGGACTGCGCACTACACGTATCCAGCAGTACCGGCAGTAAGTTTCTCCTAAAGAGTGGTATTTGACGAAAACCGGCCTCGCCTTGCGAAGCCGGTTTTTTTCATGTCCGCGTTTTTGCCGCGGTTCTTAACCTTCGTTAACCATATGGAAACCATACCCTAGGCAATATTTGCCCAGTCGGACCCGCTTGGGCCGAATCCCTGGGGGCCGTTGGTGCAAAGTCTGGTTGCTTTCTTCAGAGGTCTAGGTGCGGCCCGCCTCGCGGCCATGGTTGCGGTCACCGCGGCCCTGATCGGTTTCTTCGCGTTCGTCATCATGCGCGTCACCACGCCCCAGATGACCACCCTCTTCACCGACCTGTCGACCGAGGATTCCTCGGCCATTATCAAGGAGCTAGAGCGCCAGGCGATCCCGTTCGAGCTGCGCAGCGACGGCGCCGCGATCATGGTGCCGAAGGACAAGGTGACGCGGCTCCGGATGAAGCTCGCCGAGGGCGGCATGCCCAAGGGCGGCGGCGTCGGCTACGAGATCTTCGACAAGTCGGACGCGCTCGGCACCACGAGCTTCGTCCAGAACATCAATCATCTGCGCGCCCTGGAGGGCGAGCTCGCCCGCACCATCCGCGCCATCGACCGCGTCCAGGCCGCGCGCGTCCACCTCGTGCTGCCGGAAAAGCCGCTATTCTCGCGCGACACGCCGGAACCATCCGCCTCGATCGTGCTCAGGGTGCGCGGCGCGCTGGAGCCGCAGCAGATCCGCGCGATCCGCCACGTCGTCGCCTCGGCGGTCAACGGGCTGAAGCCGCAGCGGGTCTCGATCGTCGACGAGGCCGGCCAGTTGCTCGCCGATGGCGCCCAATCCGATGCCGATGCCGCGGTCGGCGACGAGCGCCGCGCCGCCTTCGAGAAGCGGATGCGCAAGCAGGTCGAGGACATCGTCTCCTCTGTGGTCGGCGCCGGGCGCGCCCGCGTCCAGCTCTCCGCCGACTTCGACTACAACAAGATCACCCAGACCTCGGACAAGTTCGACCCCGAAGGTCGGGTGCTGCGCTCGACCCAGACCCGCGAGGAATCGAGCCTCACCGCCGACAATTCCGGCCAGGTCACCGTCAACAACGAATTGCCGGGCAACCAGAACCAGGACAACGCCGCGCGCGCCCGCGACCAGAGCAAGAAGAGCGAGGAAACCAACAATTACGAGATTTCCCGCACCACCAAGACCGAGGTGACCGAGGCCGGCCGCGTCAACCGCATCTCGGTCGCGGTGCTGGTCGACGGCGCCTACTCCAAGAACGAAAAAGGCGAGATGGTCTACCAGGACCGCACCAAGGAGCAGCTCGACCGCATTGCCGCCCTGGTCCGCTCCGCGATCGGCTTCGACCAGAAGCGCGGCGATCAGGTCGAGGTCGTCAACCTCCGTTTCGCCGAGCCGCCAACAGCGCAGCCGATCGCGGAGCCGACCGGCCTGCTCGGCATGCTGCAATTCACCAAGGATGACGTGATGTACGTCATCGAGCTCGGGGTCATGATGATGCTCGGCCTGGTCGTGCTGTTCATGGTGGTCCGCCCGCTGGTCAAGCGCATCGTGGCCGCCGACGTCATTCCGGCGCTGGGCGGCGGCGCCGGCGTGCCCGCGCTGGCCGAAGCCCATGCCGAGAGCGCCGGTGCGCCCGGCCAGGCGCTGATCCCGAGCGGCAGCGGCGCGGCGCAATTGATCGACGTCGCCCAGATCCAGGGCCAGGTCCACGCCCAGGCCGTGCACCGGGTCGGCGAACTCGCCGAACGCAATCCGAACGAAACCGTCTCCATCGTCCGTCAATGGCTGAGCGAGCCGGTAGAGAACTGACATGGCCGCCGTACCCCAGACCACCAACGCCAACGACATCGCCACCGTCCTCTCGACGCTGGCGAACCGGCAGAGCGCCCGGCCCAAGGGCAAGCCGCTGCCCGGCCCGAAGCGCGCCGCGATCCTGATGCTCGCGCTCGGCGAGCAATATGGCGGCAAGATCTGGTCGATGCTCGACGACGAGGAGGTCCGCGAGCTGTCGGTCCACATGTCGACGCTCGGCACCGTCGAGGCCGACGTGGTCGAGGACCTGATGCTGGAATTCGTCTCGCGGATGTCGGCCTCGGGCGCGCTGATGGGCAATTTCGACGCCACCGAACGGCTGCTGCAGCAATATCTGCCGGCCGAGCGCGTCACCGGCATCATGGACGAGATCCGCGGCCCCGCCGGGCGCAACATGTGGGAGAAGCTCTCCAACGTGCAGGAAGAGGTGCTCGCCAACTACCTCAAGAACGAATACCCGCAGACCATCGCCGTGGTGCTGTCGAAACTGAAGCCGGAGCACGCCGCGCGCGTGCTGGCGATCCTGCCCGAGGACATCGCGCTCGACGTGGTCGGCCGCATGCTGCGGATGGAGGCGGTGCAGAAGGAAGTGATCGAGCGCGTCGAGCAGACGCTGCGCACCGAATTCATGTCGAATCTGTCGCAGACCCGCCGCCGCGACGCCCATGAGGTGATGGCCGAGATATTCAACAATTTCGACCGCCAGACCGAGACCCGCTTCATCACCTCGCTGGAGGAGGAAAACCGCGAATCCGCCGAGCGCATCAAGGCGCTGATGTTCACCTTCGACGATTTGATCAAGCTCGACTCCGCCTCGGCCCAGACGCTGATGCGCAACATCGACAAGGACAAGCTCGGCGTCGCGCTGAAGAGCGCCAACGAGGAGGTGCGCAGCTTCTTCCTCGGCAACATGTCCTCCCGCGCCGGCAAGATGCTGATGGACGACATGGCCGCGATGGGCCCGGTGCGCCTGCGCGACGTCGACGAGGCCCAGGCGCTGCTGGTCAACCTCGCCAAGGACCTCGCCGCCCGCGGCGAGATCACCCTGACCAAGAACCGCGCCGACGACGAGCTGGTGTACTGATGGCCGCGCCCGCAAAATTCCTGTTCGACACCGACTTTTCGGCGCCGGACCGTTCGCGCGAGCGCGCGCCGACCCCGGCCGAGGTCGCGCAGAAGGTCGCCGACGCCGAGGCACGCGCCTATCGCGCCGGCTACGAGGCCGCGCTGCGCGAGGCCAAGGTCGAGAGCGACCGCCGCGCGGCGCAGGCGCTGGAAGAGATCGGCACCGCGATCAAGGGCATCGCCGCGCGCTTTGCCGGCATCGAAACGCGGATGGAGACCGAGGCCGTCGATGTGGCGGTCGCGGTCGCCCGCAAGCTCTGCTCCGAACTGGTTGCACGCGAGCCGCTCGGCGAGATCACCGCGCTGGTCTCCGACTGCTTCTCGCATCTGGTGGCGACGCCGCATCTCGTGGTCCGCATCAATGACGCGCTCTACGAGGCTGCGCATGACAATATCGAGCGGATGGCGGCGCAGTCCGGCTTCCAGGGCCGGCTGGTCATCCTGGCCGAGCCCACGATTGCGACCGGCGACTGCCGGATCGAATGGGCCGACGGCGGCGTGGTGCTGGAGCGCGCCGCGATCGAAGGCAAGATCGACGAACTCGTCGGGCGCTATCTGGCGTCCCGCAGCCTGACCGGCTGAAAGATTGAGGACTGAACCATGAGCGACACCGACACCCAAGTCCCGCTTCCCGATCTCAACGCTGCCGACGCGCCCGGGATCGACGACATCGGCTACAACGAGGACGAAAATGCCGCGCGCATCGCCGCCGACCTCGAGGCCGTGTTTGACGTGCCGGTGCAGGTCTCGGCGGTGCTCGGCCGCTCCAAGATGGACGTCGGCGACCTGCTGAAGCTCGGGCCGGGCACCGTGCTCGAACTCGACCGCCGCGTCGGCGAGGCGATCGACATCTACGTCAACAACCGCCTGGTGGCGCGTGGCGAAGTGGTGTTGGTGGAAGACAAGCTCGGCGTGACCATGACCGAAATCATCAAGGCAGAACGCTCTTAAACGAACGCAACGGTAGCGCGCGGAACCTGCGCGACCAGACGAACAGGAGATCATCATGCGGCTTCTCATCGTTGGCACCCTGAAGGGCCAGCTCACGACCGCGACCAAGATCGCGATGGACAACGGCGCCTCGGTGACCCACGCCGAAACCATCGAACAGGCGATGAACGTGCTGCGTAGCGGCAAGGGCGCCGACCTCCTTCTGGTCGATGTCGGCCTCGACATCCGGGACCTCGTGATGCGGCTCGAGGCCGAACATATCCACGTGCCGATCGTCGCCTGCGGCATCTCCAACGATGCTCGCGCCGCGGTCGCCGCGATCCATGCCGGCGCCAAGGAATACATCCCGCTGCCGCCCGACCCCGAACTGATCGCAGCCGTGCTCGCCGCGGTCGCCAACGACGCGCGCGACCTGATCTATCGCGACGAGGCGATGGGCCGGGTGATCAAGCTCGCGCAGCAGATCGCGGGCTCCGACGCCTCCGTGATGATCACCGGCGAGTCCGGCACCGGCAAGGAAGTGCTGGCGCGCTACGTCCATTCCCGCTCGGCCCGCGCCAAGCGGCCGTTCATCTCGATCAACTGCGCGGCGATCCCTGAGCACCTGCTGGAATCCGAGCTGTTCGGCCATGAGAAGGGCGCCTTCACCGGCGCGGTGGCGCGCCGCATCGGCAAGTTCGAGGAAGCGACCGGCGGCACGCTGCTGCTCGACGAAATCTCCGAGATGGATGTCCGCCTGCAGTCCAAGCTGCTGCGCGCGATCCAGGAGCGCGTGATCGACCGCGTCGGCGGCACCAAGCCGGTTCCGGTCGACATCCGCATCATCGCGACCTCGAACCGCAATCTGTCGGAGGCGGTGCGCGAAGGCTCTTTCCGCGAGGACCTGCTGTTCCGCCTCAACGTCGTCAACCTGAAGATCCCGCCGCTGCGCGATCGTCCGGCCGACATCCTCGAATTGGCGCAGCATTTCGCCAAGAAATATGCCGAGGCCAACGGCGTGGCGGTCCGCCCGATCTCGACTGAGGCCCGCCGCGTCCTGACCGCGAACCGCTGGCAGGGCAACGTCCGCGAGCTCGAGAACACCATCCATCGCTCGGTCCTGATGGCGCAGGGCGACGAGATCGGTGCGGACGCGATCCTGACCCCCGACGGCGACCGTCTCGACCTCGCCAAGACCGCTCCCGCGGTCGCGCACGCCACGCTGGCCGCCGAGCAGGTCACCCGCGCGCTGGTCGGCCGCACGGTTGCCGACGTCGAACGCGACCTGATCCTGGAAACGCTGAAGCACTGCCTCGGCAACCGCACCCATGCCGCCAACATCCTCGGCATCTCGATCCGCACGCTGCGCAACAAGCTGAACGAATATGCCGACGGCGGCATCCCGATCACCCCGGCCGGCAATGGCGCGCCCGATTATCAGCGCATGGCGAGCGCCGGCTGACCAACGCGAGCGACGGAGTAATCCTGCCGCGACTAAAGCGCGATGAGATCAAACTCAAGCGTCATCGCGCTCTAACTTCTCATTGCGGATCATTCGAAACGAATAGACTCTACTAAGTAGCTCGGCTGCGGAATTCTATCGACCAGATTGGATAGCTCGCTATCCGAAGCCACATCAAACCTTGCCGCATGGCCGCAAGCAGCTTGAAGTTTAAGCGACTCGCTTATCACATCCCAAGCCAAGGTGTTTCCATAGCTTGCGTCAAACGTTAGAGCAGGACGCTTGATGTATCCCAACGTAACGAAGAACAGATAGTCCATCTGACCTGCTCCCCGATTTGCCCTCGTTTATAAGGAGAGTCTGTTCTGGGTTTGGCCCCTGTTGGGGCGGGTTGCAAACTCGGTCGGTGTGAGCCCGTTGAGGCTCGTGTGCGGTCGGTTGGTGTTGTAGTCGATCCTCCACTCTTCGATGATCCGGCGAGCCTCGTTGAGATTGGCAAACAGGTGCTCGTTCAGGCACTCGTCGCGCAGGCGGCCGTTGAAGCTTTCGACAAAGCCGTTCTGCATCGGCTTGCCGGGCGCAATGTAGTGCCACTCGATCCCGAGTTCTTCCTGCCAGGCCAGGATCGCATTTGAAGTGAACTCGGTGCCGTTGTCGCTCACGATCATGCGTGGGCAGCCCCGGCTTTCAATGATGTGGCCAAGCTCACGCACCACACGCAGGGCGGTGAGCGAGGTGTCGACGACCAGACCCAGGCATTCCCGGGTGAAGTCGTCGACCAGGGTCAGGACACGGAAGCGCCGGCCACTGACCAGCGTGTCCATCACGAAGTCGAGCGACCAGCGCAGGTTCTGATCCTGCGGGATCGTCATCGGCGCCCGGGTGCCCAGTGCCCGTTTGCGGCCACCACGCTTGCGCACGCTCAGCCGCTCCTCCTTGTAGAGCCGGTACAGCTTCTTCCGATTGATCCGGACCCCTTGCCGAGCCAATAGCAGCCCCAGGCGACGGTAGCCGAAGCGGCGACGTTGCGACGCCAATTCCTTCAGCCGGGCTCGCAACGGACCATCGTCCGGTCTCGTCGGGGCATAGCGATAGGTCTTCGGTTGCAGGCCAACCAGCCCGCAGGCCCGCCGCTGCGAGTAGCCCTTCTCATCGATCGCCCAGGTCACAGCGCGTCTCCGCAAGCTGGGCGTCAGAAGTTTTTTCCGAGCATCTCCTTCAGTGTCGATGCGTCTAGCATCGACTCCGCCAGCAGCTTCTTGAGCTTGCGGTTCTCCTCTTCCAGGGCCTTCAGCTTGCGGGCGTCGGAGATCTCCATCCCGCCATAGCGCGACCGCCACTTGTAGAAGGTCGCATCGCTGATGCCGTGCTTGCGGCACAGATCGCTCGCCGACATTCCGGCAGCGTGTTCCTTCAAGACCTTGATGATCTGCTCTTCCGTGAACCTGCCTTTACGCATCGTCTGTCTCCTCGGTGGAGAACAGAACCCTAACTCAAAACCGGGGGCGTTTCAGGGGAGCAGGTCACATCTCCCGCGTGTATTCTTGGCGGAGCGTAGGGTATGTCTCGTAAAAGCGATGTAATACCCAACCCAACTCGTACATACGCTCGCGTTTCGCAATCTCCTGCGAAGCCAATGCACTTTCAATAGCGGTGGCATTGGTCACAACCAGGTACCCCTGCTTATTGATAAGAATCCTTTTTGCTTTTTCGCCTTTTCGATTATGTTTTCGATTCTTTGAGAGAACAGAATCCTTGATCTTTTCGTTTGATTGCGTGTATTGCTCGTCGTTAATTAACAGAGCGACAGCAAGCGATTCATTCGAAGAAATTGCGTCGTCGTTTTTGCTGTCTACGTGCAGCCTTATTAGGGGACGATTCTGCAAAGCCTCAAATTGAACGCCGCGACAGGCGGACTTTGCAACAATATCCACCGCGTTGGCGCACATCGATAGCAAGTCAGGATGATTATGAAGCTGCCGGTTGCTGAATGCGAACTCTTCCGAAAATTGCATGTCATCATAACATGTCAGTCTTACCGAAATTAAGTTTGGTAGAAAGATTTGCCATCTGCAGACCAACTCTACGGCCGCAGCCAAGACCTCGGAGATTGACCTTATAGGGAAAGTTCTTTCCAACGATGGGACCAAGCGCCGGAGTTAGCTTGCGTATCAACCGAAGATGAAACAGATTTGAGAAACGAATATCAATTGGGTGGTAGAGAGTGCGATCCGTTGCACTTATGCGGTTGTGGTAAGATCGCGACTCCTCCAACGTAGCTATCGGTGAGTTTGCCAACCGGCCGAACAGTGCTTCGGTTGAGCGATATAGAACGTGCCAGCCGAATCCAATTGTTCCGAGCATAAAACCTCTAGTAGGGGTGCAGGGATCGAACCTGCTTCATCCAAAGCCGCAAGGCTTTGGTCTTACCGAAAGACCCCCATCCCTATGGTACGCACGCCGGATCGACTTGACAATCCGCACACAGATCATCCTAACGGGTAGGTTCGGGGGCGCACATAAGCATTCTAAGATGCGCGAGGAGCTAGTGACCCTCGTCGGCGACTTGATCGAATAGCGACGCTCGTATACCGCGGAATACGTCCCTCGCTGGCCATTCCGCGACGTACACTAGTCCGTGGCTATATGCGGACAAGCAGACAACGGTAGCCCCCTTATCCAACCGATCTATGAGAAATGGCCAGCCGCGCCTCACGAATAGTTGGGCGCATCGGGCTTGCGAAAGATCCGGATCGGATCGCCGGGTGTGATGTCGCGGCCGGTGAAGGTCACATACGCATAGAGCGCAAGATAAGCGACGGCGATTGCGCCGACGAGATAGAACAGCCAAGCTCCCACGCGCTTCATCGAACCGTCACGTCTGCGAAACATCCGCGGCTTTTAGTGCGCTTGCCGGCAAAGCGCCACGGCCAACATGCCGCGCCGGCCCGCCTTACCGTTCCCTTGCCATTCATCCCTTCAGCCCGCCGAGCTTCGGCCCGAGTGCCGACTACGCTCGTCGTCAGCATCCCCTTGGGCAATTCGGCTCAAACCATCCAAGCCGTATGGGCCGGCGTACGCGGCAGTACGGTCATCATTGACAGTCCCGCGATGCTGACCGCGATGAAGGATTAGGGTCTGAACCGGACCAGCAACGGGTGCTAGCGCGCGCCCCGGGCGTGGACGTGACGTGACGGCAGGCTGACCTCGGCCAGCCTGACGGCGTCTTCGTCGCGGTCGATCGCGACATATTCGCCGTGCCAATACGCCAGCGCGGCGGTGCGCTCCGATGCGATCACATCGAGCACGCGACCGATGACGATCGCGTGCGAATGCCGCTCGATGACCTCCTCGACCTCACAGTCAATCGCAGCCAGTGCTCCGACCAGCAACGGCACGCCCGAGGCGCGCGTCGTCCATTCGGCGCCAGTGAACCGGTCGGCGCCCTTCAAGCCGCCCTTGCCGGTGAAGCGCTCGGCGATATCGAGCTGATCCGCGCTCAGGATGTTGACGCCGAACACGCCATGGCGCGCGATCAGCTGATATGACGAGGCGGCGCGGTTGATGCTGACGATCAGCGACGGCGGCTCGACCGACAGCGACGCCACCGAGGTCACCGTCATTCCCGAAATTTCCTTGCCCCGGCCGGCGGTGATGACGCTGACGCCGCCGGTGAGATGGCGCATCGCGCCACGGAATTCATCGGCCGCCACCGCGGGCTCGATCGAAACATTGCGGACGATGGAATTCATGGCGACCTCATAGATCGGATGCATCTTCCCTGCCCTCGAGCAGGTGCTTCAGGATTTCGCCTTCCAGCGCGGCGAGCTCGGCCGAACCGCGCCGGCGCGGCCGCGGCAGGTCGATCGTGACATCCTCGGCGATCCGGCCGTCCTCGATGACCAGCACGCGGTCGGCGAGCGCGACCGCCTCGGCGACATCGTGCGTCACCAGGATTGCGGTAAAACCCTGGTCGCGCCAGACGCGCTCCAGCAATTGCTGCATCGAGATCCGGGTCAGCGCATCGAGCGCGCCGAGCGGCTCGTCGAATGCCAGCACGCGCGGCTGGGAGACCAGCGCCCGCGCCAGGGCCACGCGCTGCTTCTGACCGCCCGACAACACCGAGGGCCACTGCCCGCGCTTGTCGCCGAGGCCGACCTCGACCAGCGCCCGCTCGGCGCGGGCCTGCGCGTCGGCAGATGAGCGCTCGCGCCCAAGCCCCACCTCGACATTGGACAGCACCCGCGCCCAGGGCAGCAGGCGCGGCTCCTGGAACATGACGCGGACGTCCTGCGCCCGGGGTTCTTCACCGAAGGCGATGCCTCCTGCCGTCGGCGCGTCGAGGCCGGCGATCAGGCGCAGCAGCGTGCTCTTGCCGCAGCCGCTGCGGCCGACGATCGCGACGAATTGGCCGGCCGGGATGTGCAGGTCGATGCCGCGCAGCACCTCATTGTCGCCGAACGCCTTGCGCAAGCCGCGGATGGTCAGCGACAGGCCGCGGGCCGCGCCTTCCGCCACGCGCCGCAAATGCCGCGCCTTCACGACGAGGTCGGCGTGCTCGACCGGTTCGGCGTCGACCGGCTGGAAACGAAGCGCTTCTTGCATTCTCATTCTCACTTCTTCTGGAAGGCGGGATGCCACGACAGGGTCAGCCGCTCCAGCGCCCGCGAGGCGCTGTCGGCGAGCTTGCCGAGCAAGGCGTAGATCAGGATCGAGAGCACGACGACGTCGATCAGCATGAATTCGCGCGCCTGCATCGCCATGTAGCCGAGGCCCGACGAGGCCGCGATGGTCTCGGCGACGATCAGCGTCAGCCACATGATGCCGAGCGCGAAGCGCAGCCCGACGAAGATCGAGGGCAGCGCGCCCGGGAAAATCACCCGTCGGAACAGCTCGCCGTCGGTCATGCCGTAGATGCGGCCCATCTCGATCAGCTGCGGATCGACGGTGCGGATGCCGTGCAGCGTGTTGAGATAGATCGGGAAGAACACGCCGAGCGCGACCAGGAACAGCTTGGCCGACTCGTCGATGCCGAACCACAGGATGACGAGCGGGATCAGTGCCAGATGCGGGATATTGCGCACCATCTGCAGCGTGGTGTCGGTGAGCTTTGCCGAGAGCTGCGACAACCCGTTGGCGAGCCCGAACGCGAAGCCGATGCCGCCGCCGATCACAAAGCCGATCGATGCGCGCCAGAAGCTGACCCAGATGTTGCGGATCAGCTCACCTGACAGCAGCAGCTTCCATCCCGCCAGCGCGACGTCGGTCGGCGCCGGCAGCACACGCGAGGGCACGAAGCCGGTGACGCAGGCAAGCTGCCAGACCAGCACGATCGCGAGCGGCACGATCCAGGGGATCAGGCCGTCGACCTTGGGGAGTTTCGGCGCGCTGGAACTGTTTCCGTTCCGATGGGATCGGAACGGAGCTCCAGATTTTTGTTTGGACGCGTTTTCTTCACGCGAACCGGCATCCACTTCGCTTGAAAACGCTTTGCGGCGCGGTAGTGAATCGATCAAGCTCATGATTGCGATGCCTGCTTCTGCGGACGGTAGTCGTTGCCGATGGTCTCACCGAACGGCCCGGTGTTGACGCGGATCGGCGTCACGTTGCCGGGCTGCGCCAGCGACAGCAGCGGGAACACCAGCTCGGCGAACCGATAGGCTTCCTCGAGATGCGGGTAGCCCGACATGATGAAGGTATCGACGCCGACGTCCTGATACTCCTTGATCCGCGCGGCGACGGTCTGGGGATCGCCGACCAGCGCGGTGCCGGCCCCGCCGCGCACCAGGCCAACGCCGGCCCAGAGGTTCGGGCTGATCTCGAGCTTGTCGCGCCGTCCGCCATGCAGCTGCGCCATGCGCTGCTGGCCGACCGAATCCATCCGCGCGAAGATCTTCTGCGCGGCAACAATGGTGTCGTCGGTGACGTACTGGATCAGTTCGTCGGCGGCCTTCCAGGCCTCCGCGTTGGTCTCGCGCACGATCACGTGCAGGCGGATGCCGAACGAGAGCTTGCGGCCGCGTTGGGCGGCAACAGCCGTCACCCTGGCGATCTTCTCGGCGACCTGCGCCGGCGGCTCGCCCCAGGTCAAATATTTGTCGACGGTGTCGACCGCGACGTCGATGCCGGCGTCCGACGAGCCGCCGAAATACAGCGGCGGCCGCGGCGACTGCACCGGATTGAACAGCAGGCGGCCATCCTCGATCCGGATGTGCTTGCCTTCGACATTGACCGTCTTGCCGGCGAGCAGATCGCTGTAGACGTTGAGGAATTCGCGCGTCACCGCGTAGCGTTCGTCGTGGTCGAGAAAGATGCCGTCGCCCTTGTTCTCGATCGGATCGCCGCCGGTGACGACGTTGATCAGCAGACGGCCGTTCGACAGCCGGTCCAAGGTCGCGGTCATGCGGGCGGCAACGCTCGGCGACTGCAGGCCGGGCCTGACCGCCACCAGATAGCGCAGGCGGTCGGTCCAGGGCGCGACGGCCGAGGCCACCACCCAGGAGTCCTCGCAGCTCCGCCCGGTCGGCAGCAGCACGCCGTAATAGCCGAGCTGGTCCGCGGCCTGCGCGATCTGGCGCAGATAGTTGAAGTTCACCTCGCGGCCGCCGATCGACGTGCCGAGATAGCGGCTGTCGCCGTGGGTCGGCAGGAACCAGAGGATGTTGGCGTTGGTTGAGCTGCTCACGTGCCCGGTCTCCATGCGACGTCGGAAATCTTGATTTGTCTGGGGATCAGGCCGAGCGCGAAGAACGTGTCGGCGACCTGTTGCTGATCCGCGATCACGGTGTCGGTGACCGGCTTGATGCCGTAGGCCTGCCGCTTCAGCGCGACCTCCACCACCGGCACCGACAGGCCGATGCTCGGCGCCAGCTGTTCGGCGACGGCGTGAATGTCACCCTTGGCCCAGTCATCGACCTCGCTCAATTGCGCCAGCACGAGCTCGACGATCTTCGGATCGGCCTGCAGGAACTTCTTCGAGGCGAAGTAGAACTGATAGTTGGCGACGATGCCGGTGCCGTCGGCGATGGTGCGCGCGCCGGTCGCGGCCTCCGCCGCGGCCTGGAACGGATCCCAGATCACCCAGGCATCGACCGCGCCGCGCTCGAACGCCGCGCGCGCATCGGCCGGCGCCAGGAACACCGGCTCGATCTCGGAATATTTGACGCCGACTTTCTCCAGCGCCTTCACCAGGAGATAGTGGACGTTGGAGCCCTTGTTCAGCGCGACCTTCTTGCCCCTGAGATCGGCGACCGATTTGATCGGGCTGTCCTTCGGCACCAGGATCGCCTCGCCTTTCGGCGCCGGCGGCTCGTAGGCGACATACTGGATCGGCGCGCCGGCGGCCTGCGCGAAGATCGGCGGCGCCTCGCCGGTGTTGCCGAAATCGATCGCGCCGACATTGAGCGCTTCAAGCAGCGGCGGCCCGGACGGAAACTCGGTCCACACCACCTTGGTGCCGACCGATTTCAACTTCTCCTCGAGCGAGCCCTTGCTTTTCAACAGCACCAGCTTGCCGTATTTCTGATAGCCGATGCGGACGACCTTCTCCTGACCATAGGAGGCGCCGACGCTAGCAGCCACGATGCTGACCGACAGCACCGCGCGGGCCACCCAGCGCCGAAACAAACGCGTCATGGGAATATCCTTTGCATTCAATTGACCAAACGCGCCGATCAGGTCTGGGTGTTGCGCCAGACGATGTCGCGGATCGCGATCTGCTTCGGGATCAGGCCGAGCTTGAAGAAGCGGTCGGCGACGCCCTGCTGGGTCGCGATGATGTCGTCGGTCACGGGGCCGACCGAGAAGCCGGCGCGCTTCGCCGCGATGGTCTGGATATCGAGCGGGACGCCGGTGACGGCGGCCAGCGATTTCGCGACCTCATCGGGATGCGCCTCGGCCCATTTCGCCGTCGATGTCGTAACATCGACGATCTGCTGCAGCAGGGCGCCGTGCCTGTTCGCGAAATCGCGGTTGGCGATGTAGAACGCGTTGGTCTTGGTGATATCGCTGCTCTTGACCAGAATGCGACCGTTCTGCCTGGTCTCGGCGATCGCAAAATACGGATCCCAGATCGCCCAGGCGTCGATGCCGCCATTGGCAAAGGCAGGACCTGCGTCCGGCGGCGTCAGATAGACCGGCGTGATGTCGTCATAGGTCAGCCCGGCCTTCTCCAGCGTCTGGATCACGACGTTGTGGGCGCTGGATCCCATGGTGAAGCCGACGCGCTTGCCCTTGAGATCGGCGATGGCTGCGATTGCCGAATTCTGCGGCACCAGGATGCCCGACCCGTTGATGATGGGCTGCGCGGCGGCATAGACGATGGCCGCGCCCGCGGCCTGGGCGAAGATCGGCGGGGAGTCGCCGACGGCACCGTAATCGACGCTGCCGACATTCATCGCCTCCATCATCGGCGGCCCCGAGGAGAACTCGACCCATTTCACGCTGACGCCCTGCGGCTTGAAATGATTTTCCAAGGCCTCACGCTGGCGCGTGATAACGAGCACGCCGTTCTTCTGGTAGCCGATACGAATTTCTTTCGCGTCCGCCTGGGCCTGCGCGCGCCGTGACAGCGCAGCAGCAGCGGCTGTGGCGAGCGACAGCTGGAGGAACTCACGACGCTTCATTCCAAGACTCTCCTGACGATCAAGCGCGTTTCTCAACACGCGATCATGCGATGTCAGGATGATGGGGCGCGCGAATGAAGCTGTCGAGCACCGCACAAAAATAGCGATGCCCGCACTTCGGTGCAGGCATCGCACGTGCCGTTTCGTTCAAGGCGCGGGTCGCGCTTAGCGAATTATTTTCTTCACGCGATCGCGAGGTCGCTGCACGGGAGCGTTTTCGAGCGAAGCGGATGCCGGTTCGCGCGATCAGCCCGCGGCTGCGGTCTTCGGGCCGACATTGACCGCGAGTTTACCATAGCGGTCCGAGAACGCCTGGGTGTCGATCTCCTCGAGCTGAATCGAGCCGTCAAGCACGCCCTTCTTCCAGGCATCGTGCTCGGGATCGTGCTGGAACTCGGGCATTACCTGTTTCCCGAAGAGCTCGAGCGACTCGCAGATGTGCTCATGGGTGTTCTTGCCGGCCTGGTTGAGCAGGATCACCTGGTCGATATGCGACGCGCGGAAGCGCCGCAGCTTCTTAGCGATCGTTTCCGGCGATCCGATCAGGCCGCCGCGCAGCGCGGCCTCCTGCGCCTCCGGGTTCTCGCGCTTCCACTTGTTGTACTCGTCCCACATGTTGACCGTACCGGGTGCCGGCCGCTGCCGGTTCTGCGCCTGGCCGTAATGGCGCAGCGCGAACTGGAAGAAGGTCGCGCCGTCGGCGCGCCTCCGCGCCTCCTCATCCGTCTCGGCGCACATGAAGAACGAGACCAGCGCCATGTTGGGATTGATCTCGTAGTCGGCGAGCTTCTTCAACCGCTTGGTGATCGCGTTGTAATAGGCGTGCACCCAGGCATGCGCTGCCTCGGCGCTGACGAACTGAAAGCCGAGCGCGCCGAATCCGTTCTGCCCGGCGCGTTCGATCGTCGGCAGCTGCGAGCAGGCCATCCAGAGCGGCGGATGCGGCTTCTGCACTGGCTTCGGTACGACATTGCGCAGCGGGATATCGAAATACTTGCCGTGATGTTCGGTGCCGACCTTGGTGAACATCGGGAAGATCGCTTGCACGGCCTCCTCGAACACCTCGCGCTTGGTCTCCATGTCGCGGCCGAACGGCGTCAGCTCGGTGATCGAGGCGCTCTCGCCCATGCCGAACTCGCAGCGGCCGTTGGACAGCAGATCGAGCACCGCGACCCGCTCGGCGACGCGCGCGGGATGATTGGTGGTGAGCTGGAAGATGCCGTGACCGAGCCGGATATTCCTGGTGCGCTGGCTCGCGGCGGCGAGGAAGGATTCCGGTGCCGGCGAGTGCGAATATTCCTCGAGGAAATGATGCTCGACGACCCAGGCGTAGTCGTAGGCGAGCCGGTCGGCGGTCTCCAATTGGGTCAGCGCGTTTTGGTAGAGCCGGAGCTCGTCGCCGTCGTTCCACGGGCGCGGCAGTTGCAGCTCGTAAAAGATGCCGAATTTCATGGCGTCACTCCCAAGGTCGTCCCGACCACTTGTGGTGGTCCCGACCGCTTGTTGTTTTCGATCAGTCTAGTGCCGCCCCGGGTCAAGTCTAGCCTCGAGCGCGAAACCGCAATTCCGCGCGGCGGGAGACTGCTTGCTTGGGACGCATGAATGTTTAGCTTGTGCGGGTGCGAGTCGCGGCGCTATCGGTCGCGCGCTCATTCTTCCGAAAGCCACATGACCACCTTTACGCCGCACCAGGACTCCGCGCTGAAAGCCGTTGCCGACTGGCTGAAATCCAAGCCGGGCAAGAACGGGACCCCGCCGGTGTTCCGCCTGTTCGGCTATGCCGGAACCGGAAAGACCACACTTGCCCAGCACATCGCCGAAGGCGTCGAGGGCGAGGTGAAATTCGCGGCCTTCACTGGCAAGGCGGCGCTGGTCATGCGCAACAAGGGCTGCGACAGCGCCTCCACGATTCACTCGCTGATCTACCGCGCCCGCGAATCGGGCGTCGAGCAACCGAGTTTCGAGCTGTGGGATGACGCGCCGGCCTCAAAGGCCAAGCTGATCGTGATCGACGAATGCTCGATGGTCGATGCCGAGCTCGGCCGCGATTTGATGTCGTTCGACTGCCCGTTGCTGGTGCTCGGCGACCCCGCGCAATTGCCGCCGATCCAGGGCGGCGGGTTCTTCACCGACGCCGAACCGGACGCGATGCTGACCGAGGTGCACCGCCAGGCGCAGGACGATCCGATCGTACGGATGTCGATGGATATCCGTGAGGGCCGCGAGCTCGAGATCGGCCGCCATGGCGAGAGCGAGGTGGTGTCGCGCAAGGAGCTCGATCCGGACCGCGTGATGCGCGCCGACCAGGTGCTGGTCGGCCGCAACAACACGCGCCGCGCCTACAACATGCGGATGCGGCAGCGGCTAAACATCGAAGATCCTCTCCCCGTCGCCGGCGACAAGCTGGTCTGCCTGCGCAACAACCGCAAGAAGGCGCTGTTCAACGGCGGGCTGTGGCGGGTCAAGGCGCGCGCGCAGTCGAAGTCCAAGATCATCACCATGCGCGTGATGCCGGACGAGGATTTCGGCCACAAGGTCACCAAGGTGTCGGTGCGCGGCGAATGCTTCGACGGCGGCATCGAGGGCATTCCGTGGGAGCAGCGCAAGCCCTATGACGAGTTCGACTACGGATACATACTGACCGTCCATAAGTCGCAGGGTTCGCAATGGGACGACGTCGTGCTGTTCGACGAGAGCTTTGCGTTCCAGGACTCGCGCGCGAGGTGGCTGTATACGGGCATCACGCGCGCCGCGAAGCGGCTCAGCGTGGTGGTGTGAACGTCCCGCGCGCTCCATAGGACCCGTCATCCTGAGGTGCGAGCCTTGCGGCGCAATTGCGCCGCTGGGCGAGCCTCGAAGGATGAACGGCCCGGCTGCTGGCCGTTCATCCTTCGAGACGCCGCTCCGCGGCTCCTCAGGATGACGGGTGTAGGGCACCTACCTCCTTGAACGGCCGGCATTTCCCTCACGAAACCGTGTGACCGGCGCCGTAACAAAACGCCCCTTCGCCCGTATTTTGAAGCGTCGGAGCAGCCCGGCCCGATTTGCCAATGCCGGCTCCCGCTCTAGACTGGCCCCCAATTGCGATCCCACGAGGAACCCATGCCCAAAAGCTCCCTCAGCCGCCTCTCGCTTTACGCCGCCGCGATCGGCGCGCTGGCCGTCACAGCTTTTGCCGTTGCGCCCTCGCTTGCCGGCGAGGACGCCGTGGTTATCCCGCCGCCCGCCGCGAGCGCGCCGGAAACCGGTATCAAGACCGCGGTGCTCGCCGGCGGCTGCTTCTGGGGTGTGCAGGGTGTGTTCCAGCACACCGCCGGCATCGTCAGCGCGGTGTCCGGCTACTCCGGCGGCAGCAAGGCGAATGCCGACTACGAAAAGGTCTCGACCGGCAGCACCGGCCACGCCGAGTCCGTCGAAATCAAGTACGACCCGCAGAAGATCTCCTACGGCAAGATCCTGCAGATCTTCTTCTCCGTCGTGCATGACCCGACCCAGCTGAACCGCCAGGGCCCCGACTCCGGCACGCAGTATCGCTCGGCGATCTTCACCACCAGCGACGAGCAGAAGAAGGTGGCGGACGCCTACATCGCCCAGCTCAACGCCGCCAAGGTATACAAGAAGCCGATCGTCACCAAGGTCGGCGCGCTGGAGGCGTTCTATCCGGCGGAGGGCTACCACCAGGACTATCTGACGCTGCACCCGAGCCAACCCTATATTGCGTATAACGACATCCCGAAGGTCGAGAACCTGAAGAAGATCTTCGCGGAGAATTACATCGAGAAGCCGACGCTGGTGAGCAGCACCAAGGTCACCAACTGAGGCGACGCTTCCCGTCATTGCGAGCGAAGCGAAGCAATCCATGTCGCGGCAAGCGGAAAGATGGATTGCTTCGTCGCTTCGCTCCTCGCAATGACGATCAAACCAAGGAGGTTGAATGTCCGATACCAAAACCGACGGCAAGGTCCGCAAGAGCGAGGCCGAGTGGCGCAAGGAATTGACGCCGATGCAGTACGCCGTGCTGCGGGAAAAGGCGACCGAGCGGCCGTTCACCGGCGAATATGAGCATGATCCCCGCAAGGGCACCTATGTCTGCGCCGGCTGCGGGCAGCCGCTGTTCGAGTCCGACCAGAAGTTCGATTCCGGCTGCGGCTGGCCGAGCTTCTCCAAGCCCGCGGCCGAGAGCCATGTCGACGAGGAGCGCGATGTGAGCCACGGCATGATCCGCACCGAGGTGCTGTGCTCGAAATGCGACGGCCATCTCGGCCATGTCTTCAACGACGGCCCTGGCCCGACCGGCCTGCGCTACTGCATCAACTCGGCGGCCCTGAAGCTCGACGAGAAGAAGTAACAGCGGCCAACTCCGCTCGTCATGCACGGGCTCGACCCGCGCGTCCATCAAGCAATGAGTCTTTCGCCATTGCCGGGTCGTGCCCGGCAATGACGACGGTGGATCTGGCAAGTATCCTGGCCCCACTTCGAACAATTTCTCCGCCCCGCGCGACCAAGAACCGGTCGCGCGGGGTTTTGTTTTGGCGCGGCCGTCCGTCTGCGCGCGTAAACACAAGGAAATTTCGATGTCGCCAATTCCAGCAAAGCTTTTGTTTGGTCTCGGTCTTGCCAGTCTCATCATCGGCAGCGCCGCGAGCCTGCCGGCGTTCGCCGCCGACAAGATCTCGCTGTTCAAGGTCATCACCTCCAAGGACGAAATCGTCATCGGCCTGACGGATGCCGATCTCGCGCAGGTCGAGGGCCAGAATGCCGGCGGCATCGCCAAGATGCTGGTCGCCAAGGGCTCGATGAGCGTCTGGCAATACGCGGTGCACAAATCCGCTTCCGGCGATCTCGAACAAGCGCCGCTGCACAAGGTCGGCCTGATCGCCAGCGACTCACTGCGCGTCGAGCCCTACCCGACGCCCCTGAAGGTGCTGCCGATCGACGAGAGCAGGAAATGACGGCAACGCGCCCGACAACATCCTCGTGATCGGTCGGCGGCCTTAACGACTCGCGCCCCGGAATGTGCTTTGCTCCGAATTCGCGGGGCCGTCGGCGTCTCGCCGAGCGGCTGCCGCCTCTTCTGAGGAGGGCGCCATGTCGCTCGGACTGATCCTCATCATCCTCCTGCTGGTTATCCTGCTGGGCGGCTATAGCGGCCGCATCCGCGGCTATGGCTATGGTCTCGGCCACTCCGGAATGGGCCTTTTCGGGGTGATTTTGATCGTGGTCGCGATCCTGACCTGGCTCGACAAGATTTAATGGCTATAAGCCATTGAAATCAATTGATTTATTTTGATTGACCGCGTGCCATGCGCGGATTCGGCATGTGCCCTGCCGGGGGCGCTTCTGGGGTCGCATTTTTGTCAAAGAGGCCTATATTAGGGATCGAAATGACATGTACGGCGCGCCGCCGATTATAGGCCGCCGTCCCCCAAAATCCCTTTCGCCGCTCTATGCCAAGAACACAAGAGGTCGTCGACCATGCGTCCCCTGCGTCCGTTCAACTATAATACGTCCGCCGAACTGTTCCCTGCCGCGATCCGCAAGAAGAAGCGGGCCGGCTTCGCCTACCGCCGTTTCGGCACTGCCGCCGAGGCCGTGCAGTTCGCGATGGAGCAGCTGCCGGCGGATTCGCTGAACGGCGCCTATCTCCAGGTCGAGGAAGCCCGTTTCGACCAGAACGGCATCCGTTCGCTGTATGAGAGCGAAGGCTTCCCGCTGCCGCGCCGTCCGCGCACTGAGCCGGCCCAGACCGACGCCGACGCCGCGTAGACTTTCTACTCACCGCTCAACGAAAAGCCCTCGGACCGATCCGGGGGCTTTTGTTTTGAGGTTATAGTCTGGGCTGCTTGTCGAGCCAGCGCCGCAGCATCCGCACATTGCGCATGTTGGCGCGGAACATGACGTCGAAGGCATCGCCCGCCACCGGCACCATGCCGACCACGCCGTCGACCGCGACATTGGCCAGCATCCGCGCGGTGATGTGCCAGGGCGCGCCCAGCAAGCGGGCCTCGCGCACCAGCCACAGCGAGATCGCGGTGGTGATGAGATCGCCGATCACCGGGATCAGGCCGATCAACCCGTCGATGCCGTAGCGGACATTGGTGCCCGGCACGACGAAGGCGACGTCGAGCAGCTTTGCGATCATCTCCAGCCGCGCCAGCCGCTCCTCGCGCGTCAGATTGCCGAACGGGTTGGCGGTGGAGTTGCGGAAGTCGAAGCGGAAGCCTTCCTGAAAGCCTTGGAACTGCGGATGCAGCGGACCATCGCCGAGCTCGCGCCCGTCCTGATCGATGACCTTGCCGCGCGCCTGCGCCCCGCCGAACGGCGGCCGCGATCGCGTGGCGTGGGGGGAGAAAATGTCGTCCTCGGGCATGGCCATCAAATGGTAACGCAGGCAGGTGGTTCAAGTTGCGTCACATTACCACTGTGTCACGTTCAAGGCCGTTCAAGCCGCGTCACGTGCCGCGCGCCGCCGACGGCGTCAAGCCGAAGCGACGGCGGACGGGAATGTCCGCCGTTTTGCCTGCAACGATCAGCGAGAGGTTTTCGCGCGAAGCGTGAATTGGCGAGATGCTCTGTTCGCCTCGCCTAATAGACGCCCTTGTTCATCGTTCTGAGCCGCTGGGCCAGCGTCCTCATCACCTTCAGGGCAAAATGCGGTGTCTGGCCGACGAGGAAGAGGAACTGCTTTTCCGAGACCGGGACGAGCTCGACATCCGTGAGCGCCGTGGCGGTGGCACTCCTTGGCTCGTTGTCGATCAACGCCATTTCGCCAAAGATCGTGTCAGGCGCCAGCTCAGCCATGGTCTTGTTACCGACCTGAATGCGCACATAGCCGCTCTTGATCACGAACAGTTCGTTGGCTTGCTCGCCTTCGCGAAAGATAAGGCCGCCGGCGCGGACCAGGCGCGTTTCGATGTCGTTGCCCGTCAGAAGGCTGAAGCTTGCATCTGCCACTCGAAATTCCTTTCCCCGAATCCGGATGCAGATCTCCTACATCCGGTTGCCTTGCTGCTCCGGCTAAAACAAATGCGCGAAAACAAAGTAGAGCAGGCCCGAGATCAGCATCGCCACCGGCAAGGTCAGAACCCAGGCCATGGCGATGTTGCGGACTGTCGACCATTGCAGGCCGGATCCGTTTGCGGTCATGGTGCCGGCGATGCCGGACGACAACACATGCGTCGTCGACACCGGCAAGCCGTATCCGTCGGCGGCCGCGATGGTCGCAGCCGCCGTGATCTCGGCGCAGGCACCCTGCGCATAGGTCAGATGGGTCTTTCCGATCTTTTCACCCACCGTCACGACAATCCGCTTCCAGCCGACCATCGTGCCGAGACCGAGCGCAATGGCGACCGCAATCTTCACCCAGGACGGGATGAATTTGGTCGCGGCATCCAGCGAGCCCTTGTAGCGATTGAGCGTCGCGACATCGGCATCGTTCAGCCCATTGTCGCCGCTCTTCATGAGCAAGCGCAACGCCTCCGACACCAGGTACATGTCGTTGCGCGTGTTGCCGACGGCCTCGGCCGGGAATTTCGCCAGCGAACCGTACTGAACGACCTGGTCGCGGATTTCGCCGACGAGAACGGCAAGTGACGGATAGGTATCGTCGGTGAGTTGCCGAAGGGCGATGTAGTTCGTCACCGCCGGACGCGGATTGCCCGTCACCTTGCGATCAGCTCCCCTATCCTCGATCACCTTGCTCGCCGCCGCCGAATTCGCGGTGAATGCCGCGATCTGGCTCGCAGGCATCGCGCGGTTGAGCGCGTAAGCGGTTGGGACCACTCCGATCAGGATGAGCATGATCAGACCCATGCCCTTTTGACCGTCGTTCGATCCGTGGAAGAAGCTGACCAGGGTGCAGGTCAGGATCAGGATGCCGCGGATCCACCATGGCGGCGGCTGATCGCCTCTCGGCTCGCCGAACAGCGCCGGCGTTGCGCGCAACAGCGCGGTTTTCAGCCCGTAGAGCAGGATGGCAGCGAGCGCAAATCCGAACAGCGGCGACAACAGCAGCGCCTTGCCGATGCTGACGGCCTGCGACCAATCCACGCCGGAGGTTCCCTCCCGTCCGTGCATCAGGGCATTCGCGATACCGACGCCCATGATCGATCCGATCAGGGTGTGCGAACTCGAGGCAGGCAATCCGAAGTACCAGGTACCCACGTTCCAGATGATGGCGGCGATCAGCAGCGCAAACACCATCGCGAAACCGGCGCTGCTGCCGACCTGAAGGATCAACTCGACCGGCAACAGCGAGACGATGCCGAAAGCAACGGCACCGCTGGAGAGCAGCACACCGATCAGATTGAAGAGCCCCGACCAGACAACGGCAATGTGGGCTGGCATCGAACGGGTGTAGATCACGGTGGCGACGGCGTTCGCCGTGTCGTGAAAGCCGTTGACGAATTCGAAGCCGAGCGAGATCAACAGCGCCACGAACAGCAGCAGGAACGCGAGATAGGATGTCTTGCCGACGCCCGTCGCGCCAACATCCGCGTAGATGCTGTAGGCCACGAACAGCAGCGCGGCGCCGATCACGCCGAGATAGATGATGCCGGTGAGAGGATGAAAGCCCTTCTCGAGATTGGGCCCGCCGCTGCGCGCAGGCTCGATCGAACCAGGTAACGCCACATCGCTCATGCATCGCCCTCACGGCCGCGGGAGGACAAAAACGGCCATGTGACATTGGGACTACGTTTACATGACGCCCATGTGACAGTTCCATGAAAGGCAATGCGGCCGGCGCCTAATCAATTGACAAGATTTGCTATAATTACGCGAGCCGCAGCTCGCCGTGCGTTAGCCTGGCCCCTGTCCGGCT
This sequence comes from Bradyrhizobium sp. 41S5, assembly GCF_011516665.3. NCBI lineage: Bacteria > Pseudomonadati > Pseudomonadota > Alphaproteobacteria > Hyphomicrobiales > Nitrobacteraceae > Bradyrhizobium > Bradyrhizobium sp. 41S5. The sequence continues at coordinate 6,914,067 of NZ_CP083721.1, forward strand.
GCGATGCGCTCAATGCGCCGACCAGTCAAAATCGTCGATCGCGTCAAAAGCTGACGACTTCTGCTTTCCCCAAGCAACGCGTACATGCCCTAATGCTGGGATGCCGGCGTCGCCGGCACGTGCTGCTCCTCGGCATATTTGTGCGCCAGCCAGGACGTGATCACACCCGGGATGAAGCCGACCATCCCGTACAGGATGAACTGCACCGCACCGCTCTCGGAGCCGTGCGAGGCGTAGGTCAGCGCCGCGCCGACGAACGCTACGAGACCTACGATCAGCATCCGCACCGTCGGCGTGATCCGCCGCATATGCATCAGGATGTCGTCGACCGCGCCGAACATCAGCGACGGCACGATGCCGAACAGATAATTGTATTGCAGCGACTTCACGAACACGACGAGAAGCTTCGTCACCTCGCCGCCATTGGTCTCGGTCCAGTAGCCGGACTGATAGGTGGTCATCAGCAGCAACAGGAAGCCGCCGATGAACGGCCCGATGGCTGCGAAGATCAGATAGCGTTTCATGGCGTGCCCCTGCCCGACATCAGGCGAGTGTAACGCAGTCACGCGACGGTTCTAGGGAAAATCGAAAGCGCCCGGTAATGTTCCGGGATCTTCGCGTCGATGCGCTGCAACAGCCGGACTTCGCTGCGATACGGAATCACCCGGACTCAGCCGGGCGATGAGAGCGTGAGTACCGAGGTGAGCGTTGAAGCTGTTACTCACCCCATGCCGCGAAGGCGTCGTTGAAGGCGCGTTCGCCGGGGGCGCCCTTTTCGATCGCGATGATGGCGCGGCGCTGGTTGGTGTAGACCAGCGGCACGTCGAACCAGGAGCGCTCCTTCAAGAGCTGCAGATTGCGCGAGCGGTCGGCGTCGACGTTGGAGAGGCCGACTAGGAAGAAGCCGTCGGTGACCTTGACCGCGAGCCCGGCCAGCGGCGTGCCGCGCGCCTGCTCGTTGGACTTCATCAGGATGCCAGGCACGTTGCCGACGCCGCCATTGGCGAAGTCCTGCGGCAGGATGAAGGTCAATTCCGCGGTGTGGCTCGCCGGCAGCGATGAATCGGTGTTGCGGCGGAACGACATCGTCATCTTGAACTTGCGATCGGGGATGTCGATGTCGGCGCGCACGGCGATGTCAGGCTTCTGGTTGCCCGAGCCCTTGACCTGCTCAGTGCGCCAGACCACCGAACCGACATATTGCTTGCCCTTCGGATCCGACGGGTCCTCGTCATAGAGCACCACGCGCTGCGCCACCGGAGCGACCGGCTCGCCCGACGACGACGGCTGGCCGACGCGGTCGGTGATCTTCTTGCTCGAAGGCGTCGCCGTGGCGTCCTTCGGCGCCTCGACGGGGGCCGAGGATTTGAAGAGGCTGCTGACGAGGGTGGCGGCCTGCTGGTGGAACAGAAAGCCGGTGCCGACCAGGATCAGCAGGATGCCGATCGCGATCGCGGTCTTGAACGGGAACGTCGAACCGACACGCGGCCGCTTCGGCTCGCGCTCGGCATTGCTGACCCGCGAGCGTGGCGGCGGCGCCTGGGGCGGCTGCGGGGCGTAGCGCTCCGCCTCCTCGATCGACTCCTCGTGGGAATACGGCGCCTCGGGATCGCCGCCGCGGTTTTCGAGGCTCGGCTCAAGCCGGTCGAATTCCGGCGAGGGCGACGGCACGTTGGCGTAGGTCTTGCGCGCGTTGCGGCTGGCTTGCGCCGCGGCCCGGCCGAGATCGTCGGCGTCGGCGGTGATGTCGCGGAAGCCGCGCACACCGGGGGCTGCCGGCGGCGTCGGGGGCGGCGCGCCTTCCGGCCCACGGCGCGGCGCAGCCGGCCGGGCGGCCGACGCCTGGGTATCGGTGCCGGTAGCAACCTGCGGGTTCTGCGGCCGCGGCGGGGCCGGCGGCGGCGCATCGGGACGCAAATTGCGCGGCGGGCGGGGTTCGGCCGGCGGGCGCGGGCGGGCGGCATTGTCGGCGGAATTGGCCTCGGGCGGCCTTGTATTTGCCTCCGGCGGTCTTGCACTTGCCTCCGGCGGCCTTGGATTGGCCCGGCGCAGCGGGTCGCTGCTGCGGGCCGCCCCGCCGCCGGGGCGCGAGGCCTCGCGGGCGCGCTGCGCGGCTTCGGACTCGACCTTGCGCACCGCCTCTTCCAGCGACAGCCGTTCGCGGGTGATCTCGGATTCGGAGAGCGGCGGCTGCACGCCGCGGAGCTGCTGGATCAACGCCGTCCGCGCCCGCGCATACAGCGCACGGCGGGCTTCGCCGGGGGCGTTGGGGTCCAGTCCGGCGATGGCACGGGCGATCAGCGGGTAGTAGTCAGCCATTTCCACACAATTGGTGGGATATAGGTAATATCCCGTTAAGCCTCGAACGGATTCTGTACCAGAATAGTATCTTCACGTTCCGGGCTGGTGGAAAGCAGGGTGACCGGGCACCCCACCAGCTCCTCGACCCGGCGGACATACTTGATGGCCTGGGCCGGCAGGTCAGCCCAGGACCGCGCATTGGCGGTCGGCTGCTTCCAGCCCTCGATGATCTCATAGATCGGCTCGATGCGGGCCTGCGCGCCCTCGCCCGCCGGCAGGTGGTCGATTTCCTTGCCGTCGAGCTTGTAGCCGATGCAGACCTTGATGCTGTCGAACCCGTCGAGAATATCAAGCTTGGTCAGCGCCAGCCCGGCAATTCCGCAGGTGCGGACGGTCTGCCGCACCAGCATCGCGTCGAACCAGCCAACCCGGCGCTTGCGCCCGGTGTTGACGCCAAATTCCTTGCCGCGGCGGCCGATTTCCTCGCCGATCTCGTCGTTCAGCTCGGTCGGGAACGGACCTTGGCCGACCCGGGTGGTGTAGGCCTTGCAGATGCCGAGCACATAGCCGACCGCGCCCGGACCCATGCCGGTGCCGGTCGCGGCCTGCGCCGCCACCGTGTTGGACGACGTCACATAGGGATAGGTGCCGTGGTCGACGTCGAGCAGCGCGCCCTGCGCGCCCTCGAACAGGATGCGCTTGCCCTCGCGGCGCTTGATATCCAGCAGCCGCCACACCGTCTCGGCATAGGGCAGCAGTTTCGGCGCGAACGCCGTCAGTTCGGCGAGAATCCCCTTGCCATCGATCTCCTCCAGATTGTTGCCGCGGCGCAGCGCGTTGTGGTGCGCCAGCAGGCGTTCGATCTTGTGCGGCAGGGTATCGAGATCGGCGAGATCCATCAGGCGGATGGCGCGGCGGCCGACCTTGTCCTCATAGGCCGGGCCGATGCCGCGGCGGGTCGTGCCGATCGAGGTGACGGCGTTGGAGGATTCGCGCAGCGAGTCGAGCTCGCGATGCAGCGGCAGGATCAGGGTGACGTTCTCGGCGATCCGCAGATTGTCCGGTCCGACCGCAACGCCCTGGCCCCTCAGCTTGGCGACCTCGTCGAGGAAGGCCTGCGGATCGAACACCACGCCATTGCCGATCACCGCGAGCTTGTTCGGGCGCAGCACGCCGGAGGGCAGCAGCGCCAGCTTGTAGGTCTCGCCATTGATCACGAGCGTATGGCCGGCATTGTGACCGCCCTGGAAGCGCACGACGATGTCGGCCTGTTCCGACAGCCAGTCGACGATCTTGCCCTTCCCCTCGTCACCCCATTGGGCGCCGACGACGACAACATTGGCCATTGCGAAGATGTTCCCTTCAGGTGCTTCAGAGACCATGATCGCGGCGAAAACGCGTCCGCCCACAGCGATCATGCATGACATGCCCAGCCCAAACCGCGGCGCCCGGCCGCGCGCACGCAAGGCGCCTACCGGATAAAGGAAGCGGGTCGGCTGCGCAAGCAAGAAGGGGGTCGTTTGCGCCTTTTAGAGGGGCGACAAGCCTTTGATATCCCCTGAAAATTCCATGCCGCGCCCGGTCGCGCCGGACTGGCGGGAATTTAATGTTGGGTCGGCCTGACCCTGACCGTACGGCCGATTGATCGCCGGGCCCATTGCGGCGATCATTAGCCCGTATCAACCGGCCCGGACCATGCCCAATTCGACCCAAGCGACGATGGCGCTGCGCAAGCTAGGCATTGCCTTCAAGCTCCACACCTATGTCTACGATTCCAGCGCCGAGAGCATCGGGCTGCAGGCGGCGGAGGCGCTCGGGGTCGACCCGAACCGCATGCTTAAGACGCTGATGGCGGAGGTCGACGGCAAGCCGGTCTGCGCCGTGGTGCCGTCCGACTGCGAGGTCAGCATGAAGAAGCTTGCCGCAGCCCTCGGCGGCAAGTCGGCCAGGATGATGCGCCCGGCCGATGCCGAGCGGCTGACCGGCTATCATGTCGGTGGCATCAGCCCGTTCGGCCAGAAAAGGAAAGTGCCGACCGCGATCGACGAGACCGCGCTCACGCATGTCAGCGTGTTCGTCAATGGCGGCCAGCGCGGCCTGCAGATCGAGATCGATCCGAACGACGCCGCGCTTGCCGCCGGCGCCACGATGAAGGCGCTGGTGGCGACGCAGGATTAAAGCTTCGGTTCCGATTGAATCAGAATCGCAGCTCTAGATTCTTGTTTTGACGCGTTTTCTTCACGCGAACCGGTGCCCACTTCGCTCGAAGACGCTCTGCGCGATCAATGCGAGGGCTTGTCCCTGTTGAACTCCGCGCCGACATAGTCGGACAGGCCGGACAATTCCTCCGCCGAAATATCGTTGACGTTGAGCCTGAGCTGCATGATCGCGAGGTCGAGCAGATGTGCGGCGAAGGTCGCGCCGGCCGCCGTCACGATGCTGCGCTGCTCGATCAACACCGCGATGACGTCGCGCAAACTGCGCAATTGCACTTGATCCATGGCCCTTTGCCCGATGCTGGCCGTCGTGATGTGTGTTGTCATTGGGATACCGATTGTAGTGTGCTGATGGACGCCGCGCTGGCGGATGAAATGTATGGCAGGCGCTCGGCTTCCTCGCCGAGATGCCGGATGCGCGATGGCAGCTCGCGGACTTCGATGTCGATCGTCATCGGCGGCGGAATCAGCGTCACCGAGGCTTTCGGCCACGGCGCCGGATTCGGGCTGACGGCGGTGAAGCGATAGGCCGCGGCGATCTCGAGCGCGAGCAATTGCAACTCGAGCATCGCAACCCCCATCCCGGCGCAGGCGCGCGGGCCGGCGCCGAACGGGATGTAGGCGTCGGTGTTGTAGCGCCGCGTCATCAGGAAGCGGTCGGGATCCTCGAAATGCCTGGGATCGCGCTGCAACTGCCAGGGACAGATCAACAGCGAGGTGCCGACCTTGAGGTCGCGCCCGCCGATCGTCACCGGCTGCATCACCTCGCGCGAGAACCACCAGGCGCTCGGATAGAGCCGGCAGACCTCCTTGACAAACGTCGCGCTCAGATTGGCGCGCTTCACCGCGTCAAGTCGCAGCTCGCCGTCGTCGCCAAGGCACTCTGCCGCCTCGTCGGCAATGTCGTCCATCAGGGCGGGATCGGCGGCCATCTGGTAGAACATCCACGCCGCCGTCGAACCCGTGGTGTGATGGCCGGCCAGCAGCAGGGTCAGGATCTCGTCCTCGAGATCGCGATCGCTCAGGCCGAGCGCCTCGAGATCCCGCAACGCGCTGCTTGAGCCCGCCTTGCGGCGCAGGCGCTGCACCACCGTCGACATCGCAAGCTTGGCGCAGACCCGGTTCTGCCGGCGCCGGTACCAAGCCACCGGACCGAACGGCAACGCGCGGAACATCTCCTCGGCCAGATCGTCCTCGATCACGCCGACGGCCTGAACCAGCGCTTCCTCGTCACCAGACGACATCAGCTGGGAGCCGAAGATCGCGACGCAGATGGTCCGCAACGCCAGCATCGCCGTGACATGATGCGGATCGAACGATCCGAGCCGGGCCAGGCTGGCGCCGACCGCGCGGATCTCGGCGCACATATGCGGCAGGAATTTCTCGACGCTGCCCTTCGCCATGTGCTTCTGCAGCACCGTCCGCCGCCGCTTGTGCTCCTCGCCGCTCAGCATCAGCGAGCTGCGCCCGAGCACCGGCGTCAGCTTCTTGATCAGCTTGCCCTTTCCGATGTCGGTCTCCGGCGCCTTGAGGATCGGGCGCAGCAGATCGGGATCGTTCACCAGAAAGACGGGCGCAGGACCGAGTCGCAGAGGCACGAGCCCCAGTTCGGCCTCGTTGCCGCGCGTCAGCAACAGACGCAGCGGGTCACGCTGGAATGCTCGAACGTCCGAGAACATGTGAGGCATCGTGAATCTCCAATTGCCGTCCAAGGTCGAGGAATTTGGTCAGGCCGGGATTGTCGGCGAGACCAAGCGGGATTTCTCCGGCAAGCGCCGTCAGCGGGCGGCCCATGCGATCCTTGCCGATCACCTGCGGCGGGCCGTAGCGGCGGGTGCGGATGTCCATGCGGGTGAGAAAGCGCTCGTAGGAAAGGTCGGCGAGCGCCACGAGCGCCGCCGCCCCGCGCAGCTCGGCGAAGCGGAACATCAGCGCGTAGTTCACGCGTGCCGTCCGCGACCTCGCGACACCAGGCAGCACGCCGAAACGGCTGATTTCCCAGGCATCGCGACGGCTCGGAAAGCGGCGCACCGCAAGCTGCGGGAACACCGACTTGGTCAGATAGGGATAATCGGTGCGGATCGCCCGGAAGCCGCCGACCAGCTCGACGCCTGAGAACAACAGGCAGTGCTCGGTATACCAACAGTCGAACTGATCGCGTTCGACGTCGCCGGTCGTGCTCAGAAGCCAGCCGCAATGGTCGACGAACAGGCGCTTGCGCAGTCGCAGCATCGCCCCGACATGCGCCGGATCAAGCTCTTCCCTGGTGATGAGTGCATGATAGCCGTCCAATGAATGCGGCATTATCCTTTCCTCCAAATGCGGGACATCTGGAACGAAAGGGGTTAACTGTGGTACCCCCGAAAACCGGGGGTTTTAGTCAATGGGCCTGGTAGACGCGATTTCGACCATCGAGGCGTCGGATACCATCGACGAGCTCAGCTCGTCATTGCACCGTATCGTCCAGAACTACGGCTTCTCGGGCTTCGCCTTTGTCGATGCCGGCCGGCCCGACCTTGACCTGCCCTATCATGTCGGCACCTTTCCCGACGCCTGGAAGCGGGCGTATGTGCAGAACGAGTTCGTCCATGCCGATCCGGCGCTGGCACGGTCGCGACGCACCAACACGCCATTCAGCTGGAGCAGCCTGAAGCTGCCGGAGCGAAGCGGACACAAGCGGGCGCCCGAGGCCAAGACGATGGATGCCGCCCGCGAGTTCGGATTCAAGGACGGCTTCGTGGTGCCTTTCCATTACCGCGACCGGCTCGGCGCCGTGCACTCGAGCTCGACGGTGTTCTTCTGGGAAGACGAGCGGCGCGACTTCGACAAGCTGTTCGTCTGCCATCGCCATGAACTGCATCTGTTGATGATCTACTGGGTGCAGCGGGCGATGGACATCGTCAACCGCGACCAGCGCAACGCGCCGACCATCCTGAAGCCTGCCGACGCCGCCGAGACCATCAAGCTCACGGGACGGGAGAAGGAAGTGATCGCCTGGGCGGCACGCGGCAAGACCGTGGCCGACACCGCGCAGATCCTCGGTATTTCGCCGGAGACGGTTGAAGGCTTCATCAAGCAGGCGCTGCGCAAGCTCGAGGCCTCCAACAAGACGCACGGGGTGGCGAAGAGCATCGCGCTCGGGATCATCGACCTGTGAGCGGCGCCGCGCGGCCGTCGCGGCGCTCTGAGGGCTGCTTCCGTGCGCGCTGCTTCCGTGCGCCCGGTATCGTCGCGCTCGGCGGCAACGCCGCGAACTGTGGCAAGGTCACACACCCGGGTTGGATTTGCCTCAACGATCACCCCCAGATTGCATTCGCGTACGATCTTGATGATAAGGCTGCGGCCCGATGACAGGGATTTCAGACCATGGGTGCGTATTGCAGTGCCCGCCCGGCGCGACTGCCGAGCTGTCGTGAAAGCACGGTTCGTCCTGCCCCTCGCCCGGTGCGCCGGGACCGATTGTCGATCCGGGTGATCCGTAGAAGTCCCGTCGCGACGAACCGCTGTTCCATCTGCTACCAATCATCGTCGCGGACATGCTGTCGACGGACGTAGCTGGAGATCGCCCAAGCGCACCATGAGCACATCGCAGGACGACCAGATCGATCAACTGGTGCAGGCGCGCTGGCGCGCAATCGGGCTGTCGCAGGCCGATCTCGCCGAGATCCTGTGCGCGGGGGCCTCCCTGCAAAGGAACGGCGTGGACGGCACCGTCAAGATCGATACCGGCCGCCTGGCGACCGTCGCCGAGATGCTCGGGATCGCCGCCGACATCCTCAATCACCGGCCCGCCGCCACCGCGCAGACACAAGGCGGCCAGGCGTCGGAATCGCTGCAATCCCTGCTCGAGCTGCGCATGCTGCGGGTATTCCGCGACGTCAAGGACCCTGACACCAAGCGGATCCTGATCGAGCTCGCCGAGCAGATCGTCAAACGCCAGACCACGCCATCCGCGACCGGCTAGAGGCTTGTCGCGGATCGGCCTGGCAAAGCGCCATCGCGCCTTCCGTAAGAGGCCTTCGCGCATGGTCGCGATGCGTCGATCCCCATTGATAGAACGGCGGAATCCGTGTCTGTGACGGGGCGCCGGGGCGATCCATACCGGCCCGGCGACGGCCGGGCGGGCGGGCCGCGGCGCCGTGAACCCGGGCCTTTCGCATGTCTGCCACCGATTCCTCCACAACGCCTGCGTCCGGCTCCTGGATCGCCAACCAGCCATATCTATTGCTCTGCATCACCGCGATGTGCTGGGCCGGCAATGCCATCGTCGGCCGGCTCGCGGCCGGCCATATTCCGCCGGTGACGCTGTCGTTCCTGCGCTGGTTCGTGGCGTTCCTGATCATCCTGCCGTTTGCCTGGAAGCACCTCGCCAGCGACTGGCCTGCGATCCGCAAGAATCTCGGCATCATGATGCTGCTCTCGATGACCGGCATCAGCGCCTTCAACACGCTGCAATACTGGGCGCTCGAGCACACCCAGGCGCTGAACACGCTGTTGCTGCAATCCTCCGTACCGCTGATGGTCGCGCTGTGGTCGCTGATCCTGCTCGGCGCGCGGCTGACGCCGGCGCAGCTCTGCGGCGTGTTGCTGTCGCTCGCCGGCGTCCTGGTGATCCTGCTGCACGGCGATCTCACGACGCTGTCGAAGATCGAGTTCAACAAGGGCGACCTGATCTTCATCGCCGCGCTGGTGATCTTCGCGCTGTACTCGGTGCTGACCCTGAAGCGGCCCAAGATCCATGGCCTGTCGGTCGCGGCCTTCACCTTCGGCTGCGGCGCGCTGTTCCTGATCCCGTTCCTGATCTGGGAACTCGGCACGCGTCCGGTGATGCAGCTCACCACCAGCAATCTGCTGTCGCTGTTCTATGTCGCGGTATTCCCCTCGACGGTGGCCTATCTGTGCTTCAACCGCGGTGTGCAGCTGATTGGCGCCAACCGCGCCGCGCCGTTCTTCCACATGGTTCCGGTGTTCGGCACCATCATGTCGATCGTGTTCATCGGCGAGCATCCGCAGGCCTTCCATTTCATCGGCTTCGCGCTGGTGCTGGCCGGCGTCTTCGCGGCGTCGCGGAGGCAGTCGGCCTGATCTTGCCCGCCGGAGACGCGGTGACTATCCGCCGCAAATCCGCTATCTCTTGAAGTCTGCTTCGCGGACAGGTCCCCAACGCATGGCGCGCGCCAGCAATCTCGTGATCGGCACCCTGACGCTGGCCCTGATCGCCGGCTCGCTCGGCGGCTGGCTGGGCTATCAGCGCTATGCCGGCATCAAACGGATGGTGCCGCTCCGCGTCGTGTTCGAGGGCTCGGCCTCCGGCCTGCGCCGCGGCGGCAGCGTCAACTTCGCCGGCGTGCGGATCGGCGAGGTGGTTTCGATCAGGCTCGACCGTCACCGCGTGGTGGCGATGACGCGGATCGAGGGCAACGCCCCGATCAAGAAGGACACCCAGGTCGGCCTCGAATTCCAGGGCCTCACCGGGATCGCCTCGATCTCCTTCACCGGCGGCACCGACGATGCTCCGCCGCCTGCGCTCGGCGCCGACGGCATTCCCGAGCTGACCGCCGACGCCGAAGGCACGATGGGCATCCAGGAGAAGCTGCGCGTCGCGCTGCGCAATGTCGATCGCGTCATCACCGAGAACGAGGCCGACATCAAGGACTCGCTGCTCGGGCTCGAGAACTTCACCAACTCGCTGTCCGGCAGTGGCGAGCTGATCGCGGGCTTCATCGATGCCGCCGAGGACGGCGTCGACGCGGTCGACAGCAAGTTGACGTCCGCCGACAAGTTCCTGAAGGGCTTCGGTAGCGACAAATATGGCGGCGAGTTGCTGCCGACCGTGATCTCGCTGCGCGAGCTGATCCAGAGTTTTGACAAGAAATCCGGCGCCATGATCGCCGAGACCCGCAAGACGCTCACCGACGTCAGCCAGTCGGTCAACAAGTTCAACGAGAAATTTGTCCCGCCCGCCGCAAGGCGCTAGCCTCGCGTTCCAGCCAAGAACCAAGAACATCGGAAACGCCCAACGTGCACGACCGGACCGCAGCCCCTGCCTCGCCTCCCGCAACCGTCAACCGCGCGGCGAGTGCCGTGCCCCGGCATTTGCGACGCTATCTCACGCTCGACGATTTCGAGCCGCAGGCACGGCGGCTGTTGCCGAAATTCCTCTATGGCTACATCTCCGGCGGCGCCGAGACCGACGCGGCGCGGTCAGACAATCGCAGGGCGTTCGACGAATACGGCTTCGTGCCGCGGGTGCTGAAGGACGTCTCCGGCCGTGACCAGACCACGACGCTGTTCGGCAAGACCTACGCCTCACCGTTCGGGATTCCGCCGATGGGCTCGTCAGCGCTGTGCGCCTATCGCGGCGACATCGTGCTGGCGCGCGCCGCGGCCGCGGCCAATGTCCCGATGATCCTCTCGGCCTCCTCGCTGATCACGCTGGAGGACGTCCGCGCCGCCAACCAGCAGGCCTGGTACCAGGCCTATCTCGCCGGGCTCGACGAACGCATCGAGCCGCTGGTCGATCGCGTCGCGGCGGCCGGCTACGACACCTTCGTCGTCACCGCCGACGTGCCGGTGCCGCCCAACCGCGAGAACAACATCCGCAACGGCTTCCAGGTGCCGCTCGAGATCACGCCTCGGGTGTTCTGGGACACCATCACCCATCCGGACTGGCTGCTGAGCACCTGGGCCCGCACCGTGTTCAATCACGGCATGCCGCATTTCGAGAACATGGACGCCAAGCGGGGCCCGCCGGTGCTGTCCAAGAATTTGATGCGCAATATCGGCAGCCGCGATCAGCTCGCCTGGAAACACGTCGAGCTGATCCGCAAGCGCTGGCGCGGCAAGCTCGTCGTCAAGGGGCTGATCTCGCCGGAGGATGCGCGGCTGGCGCGCGAGCACGGCTGCGACGGCGTGATGGTTTCCAACCACGGCGGCCGCCAGCTCGACTACACCGTCTCCGCGCTGCGCACGCTGCCGGAGATCGCGGCACAGAAAGGTAGCATGACCGTGATGATGGACGGCGGCATCCGCCGCGGCACCGACGTGATCAAGGCGCTCGCGCTCGGTGCCGACTTCGTCTGGATCGGCCGCCCGTTCCTCTATGGTGCGGTGGTCGCGGGCGAGGCCGGCGTAGCGCGCGCGATCTCGCTGCTGCACGCCGAGATCGACCGCGACCTCGCGCTGCTCGGCATCCGCAGCCTGAAGGAGATCACCCCGGACCTGGTGCGGAAATATTGAACTCACGCATAGCGCGCCGCGCCCATGCAGAGCGCGGTGATCGCGAGCAGCCCGGCCGCGACGCGCTGGGCGACCGCGAGCCGCGAACGTGCGGTTGACGGTTCGGCCGCGCCATCGCGCAGCTGCCTGATAGCGCCGCCGCCGACGATGATCTGCACGGTGATCGCGGCCAGCGCGGCAAGCGCGCCGCCCGCCAGGATCTGCTCCGACAGCGCGAACGAACCTTCATGGACCAGGCGCCACAGTGTGGCGCCGGTCACGATCGCAACCGTCGCCGCACCGATTTGCGGAACCAGCAGCTTTTCGCCACCGAGGCCGCCGGTGCGCGCCAAAGTGAAGCTGGAGCCGGCCCAAAACACCGATGACAGGACGTGAAGGGACAGGGCTATGATGAGGACGGTCTGCATGATCTCGCTCCAAGGGCGCTGGAAATTAGATATACATAATGTATAGTAAATCTGACGAATGCAAGGCCAACCGATGCCGCCGCGCAGCTATGTGAGCCCGGCGCGCAGCGCCGCCGCCGCTGAGACCCGCGAGCGCGTGATCGAGGCGGCTGCGCGCACGCTGCGCGAAGGCGAGAGCATTGCGCGCTTCTCGCTGGATACGGTGGCGAAGGCCGCCGGCGTGACGCGGCTGACGGTCTATAACCAGTTCGGCTCCCGGCGCGGGCTGCTCGAAGCCGTGTTCGACGAGATCGCGCGCCATGGCGGGCTGCATCAGCTCGCCGACGCCATGGCGATGGCCGATCCGCGCGCCGCGCTCGACCGCATGGTCGAGATTTTCTGCGCATTCTGGAGCCGTGATTCCGCGGTCGCCCGCCTGCACGACGCGATGGCGACCGATCCCGAATTCGCCGAAGCCTTGAGCGAGCGCAACGAGCGTCGTCGCCGCGGCGTCACCGCATTGGTCGACCGCATCGCGGGCAAGCATGCCTCAGCGCAGGTCCGTAAGGACGCCGTCGACCTGATCTTCGCACTGACGAGCTATCCGACCTTCGCCTCGCTCAGCGCCGGGCGGTCGAGAGATGAAGTCTGCCGTGTGGTGCAGACCGCGTGCCGCGCGGCGCTGGCTAATCTGTCAGACCCGTCATCCTGAGGTGCGAGCGCTTGCGAGCCTCGAAGGATGAATCGGCCACAGTCGGGCCGTCGACCCTTCGAGGGCCGCTGAAGAAGCGGCCACTCAGGGTGACGGAGATGGATTGGCGTACACGGGTTCAGTCAAGAGACGTGCGTCTCGCTCCTCACCCCACCTTGAACTTGCTGTAGGCCTCGCGCGTCGCGATGATGACGTGCTCCTCGCAGCCGTTGCGGCGATGCGGGTCGCAGCGGGTCTCGTAGTCGGTCGAGGTCATCATGTCGAGGAAGGCCGCGACGCTCGGGTAGCTGACCAGCGCGAGGTAATCCCAGCGCTGGCCGGCCGGTTCGCCCAGCGCGACCGTCTCGGCGCTGCCGGTCCAGAGCAGCGTGCCGCCGCGTGCCTTGATCATGGGGACGGTGAGCGCGCTGTAGCGCAGATATGCATCCCAGCCCGAGCCGTCGCCGTCGAGCGACCGCTGACGAAATCGCATCAGATTGACCATGACGACCGGAGCCTCTTGATCCAGTTCGCCCAAGCCTTTGACGTTCAAGAGATCGACACCCATCCACCAGCTCCCGCCCAAAGTCGCATCAGTCCCAGCCGGGTCGGTCCGGCCGCAACGATTATGTCACATCGCGGGACTACCCTGAAATGCCGGCAGGCCGTAAGCTCGTCACCCGATCTCGGAGGTCAATGCCGTGATGACCCTTCCCGAACTTGCGGCCGACGCGCTCGGCAAATTCCTCGGCGAATACATGCAGCGCCGGTTCGGCTCTTCGCAGACCCAGCTGGTCGAGATGGTGCCCTCGATCGCGCGGATTGCCATCGAATGCATCGGCAACAGCGACGCGCTCTATCACAATGTCGAGCATACCATGCTGGTGACCCTGGCCGGCCACGCCATCCTGCGCGGCCGCGCGCTGCACTCGCACATGAGCGCCGAGGATTATGCGCATGTCATCGTCGCCTGCCTCACCCATGACATCGGCTATGTGCGCGGGCTGTTCGATGCCGACGACCACAACGGCTATCTGGTCGCTGCCGATGGCCGCAAGGTGATCCTGCCGCGCGGCTCGTCGGATGCGGCGCTGATGTCCTATCATGTCGACCGTTCGAAGATCTTCGTGATGGAGCGGCTCAAGGGCGTCGCCCTCCTCGACAAGGAGCGCATCGCGCGCGCCATCGAGGGCACCCGCTTTCCGCAGAGCGCGCCGGACGGGAATGAGGAGTTCAGCGAGGAGGCCAGCCTGCTGCGGGCCGCCGACCTGATCGGCCAGCTCGGCGATCCCCATTACATCCGCAAGGCCAACGCGCTGTACATCGAATTCGAGGAGGCTGGACTGAACCACCAGCTCGGCTACGATTCGCCGGCCGACCTCGTCGACCTGTATCCGCGCTTCTACTGGGACAGCGTCGCGCCGCATGTGCAGAAGGCGATCCGCCACCTCAACATCACCTCCAGCGGACGGCAATGGATCGCCAACCTCTACAGCAACGTGTTTCGCGCCGAGCGCGACATCTCGCTGTCGGGGCCGCAGAGGTAGGCGAGGATGCAGCGCAATCTCTCCGCTCGTCGTCCCGGCGAAAGCCGGGACCCATAACCACAGGTTTGAGTTGTTAGAAGGCTGTGGCCCAGCCTCGCGCAACAATGACCTTCGGTGGTTATGGGTCCCGGCTTTCGCCGGGACGACATCGAGTATGTTGCGTCATCGAGAGGCATATATTCACGGTCTCTCAGGATGACGGGTTCTGTTATTCCGCGGCGGTGTAGCTCCCGCGCCAGATTGCGGCCCCGCACGCATGGCTCCAATCCTCTCTTTCGTCTTGTGGCGGCGGCGGAATCGGGCGCAACATCCACCAGACAATGACCGCCTTGCCCGCACCTGCCACAACCCCGCGCTATCAGCCGCTACACTGGCTCAACAACCAGCCCTATCTGCTGCTCAGCCTGACGTCGCTGTTTTGGGCCGCCAATATCGTGCTGGCGCGGCATGTCGGCAGCCATGTGCCGCCGGTCACGCTGACCACGATCCGCTGGTTCGGCGTGTTCCTGATCCTGCTGCCGTTCGCCTGGCCGCATCTGAAGGAGGACTGGCCGAAGCTGCGCAGGGCACTGCCGCTGATGCTGCTGTTGTCCGCGGTCGGTTTCGCGTTCAACAACGCGATCTCCTACTGGGCGATGCAATATACCGAGGCGTTGAATGCGCTGCTGATCCAGTCGGCGGGGCCGCTGTTCGTGGCGCTGTGGTCGCTGATCCTGTTCGGCGTCCGGTTGACGCCGGCGCAGCTTGCCGGCATCGCGATCTCGCTGGCCGGGGTGCTGACCATCATCCTGCGCGGCGACTTCTCGGCGCTCGCCAGCATCAGCTTCAACCGCGGTGACATCATGTTCGGCGCCTCGCTGGTGTCGTTCGGGCTGTATTCGGCGCTGATCCCGCGGCGGCCGAAAATCCATCAGCTCTCGCTGATCTCGTTCACCACCTGCTGCGGTGCGCTGATGCTGCTGCCGGTGGCGGCGTGGGAATTCGCCAACGGCGTGACGCTGAAGCTCGACGTTCTGACCTTTGCCACGCTGGGCTACACGCTGATCTTCCCGTCCACGCTCGCCTATCTATTCTTCAACCGCGGCGTCGCATTGATCGGCCCGAACCGCGCGGCGCCGTTCTTTCATCTGGTGCCGGTGTTCGGCTCGGCGATGGCGATCCTGCTGCTTGGCGAGACGCTCGCACCGTACCATCTGATCGGCTACGCGCTGGTGCTCGCCGGCGTCATCATCGCTTCGCGGCAAGGATCGGCGAAGCGCTAGCTGACGCCGGGGATATGGCTAGAGCGTTTTCGAGCGAAGTGGGCACCGGTTCGCGTGAAGAAAACGCGTCAAAGCAAGAATCTAGAGCTTCGGTTCTGATTCAATCAGAACCGAAGCTCTAGCCTGCCTTGCGCAAGCCGGCGGATTTGCGTGGCGAATGTGGCTTTGCCGCCAGCGTTTCCGTGATGAACTCGATAAACCGCCTCACCTTGGCCGGCACGTGGTTACGCGAGGCGCAATAGACGTAGAGCGGAAAACGCTCGTCGGGCCAGTCGGGAAACAGCTCGATCAGCGCGCCGCTCCTCAGGTGATCGTCGAGGCCGAGATCGATCACCTGCGCGATGCCGAAGCCGGCCAGGCAAGCGCCGAGCTTGGTTCCTGAATCGGTCACGGTGAGCCGCCCGTTGACCGCCACCGGCACGACCTCGCCGCCGCGCCAAAACTCCCAATCGAAGGGACGCCCGGTCGCCGCGTCGATTGCCAGGATGCACTGATGGTCGCGGCTCGCCAGCTCCCGCGGATCAAGCGGCCGGCCGTGCCGTTCGAGATAGATCGGCGAGGCCACGGTGAGCACGCGCGCATCGAGGACGCGGCGCGCAATCAGCGCCGACGGCGCCGGCTCGCCGAAACGCACCGCCAGATCAAAACCGTCGCTGACCAGATCCGCGATCCGGTCGCGGGTCTCGATCCGCAGCTCCATGCCCGGATTCTGCAGCAGGAACTCGCTCAGCTTCGGCGACAGCACCATGCGGGAGAACAGCGGATCGACATTGACCCGCAGCCTGCCGCGGACCGCATCGCGCGATTTCGCGGTCTCCGCCGCCGCCTCGCCGATCCCGGCCAGATGCGCGGCAACCCGCTCGTACAGCGCACGTCCTTCCTCGGTGAGCTCGACGGCGCGGCTGGTGCGGTGAACCAGCCTGGCATCCAGGCGCGCCTCGAGCTTGGCGATCGCCTTGCTGACCCCGGATTGCGTCATGCCGAGCCGTTCGGCGGCCCGGCCAAAACTGCGCGCATCCGCCAGCGCCGCGAGGACTACCAGGCCGCCAACCAGTCGACCGTCAACTTCGTCCATGCCGATGCCTCTCAGTCATCCAAGAGATGACCGCCCAGTCGTAGCACTCCGCCACCATATCGGCCACTGTCGGCGCAGATCACCGGTTCGATCCGGTGAGGCCACCGCCACATCATCCGCTACGGAGATTTTGCAATGAGCGACATCCAGGCCATCGCATCCGCGATCGACGGATATTTCAACCTGATGTATGACGTCGACGATAGCCGGTTCCGCGACGTCTTCTCCGATGCCTGCATCGTGCACGGCATCCGGGACGGCAAGCACACGGTGCGGTCGGCCGCGGAATTCCGCGACTTCCTCCGCAGCCGTCCCTCGCCGGCGTCGATGAAATCGCCGCGCGAGGAGGCCATCGTCAGCATCGACCAGACCGCGTCCGATCTGGCCATCGCCAAGGTGCGCGTCAGGGCTGGCCAGACCGGTTTCATCGACCATCTCGTGTTTCATCGGATCGACGGCAGGTGGCTCATCACCACCAAGGCCTTTCACGTCGCGCAGATCTTCCCGGCGGGATCGTAGCGTCCCCAACCAATATTTCTGAATATCGGAATTATGAGGCTGATTTGCCCGACGTGTCAAGTTGCCTGGTCGACCGCCGGCCGCCATCGGCTACTTTGCATGGGGTTGTTTTCGATATTTTTGGCAGCCCGCCCCCGGCGACGGCCCGGGAGTAGCCATGCGGCGAAAGGCTGCTCCCGGCTCCCGCCAATTCCGTCATCCTGAGGTGCGCGCTCTCGTGCGCGTCTCGAAGGATCGACGGCCACCAGCCGGGTCGCACATCCTTCGAGGCTCGCCCGGCGGCGCAATTGCGCCGCAAGGCTCCCACCTCTGGATGACGGGGATGCGCAGTCGTGGAATCGCTGGGTAGGTTGCGCTTCGCTAGCTAACCCACCCTGCGCGATCCGTCACGCCGCACGCACCTTCTGCAGGAACTCGTCGACCGCGTTGCGCAGCATGCCGGACTGGGTGTCGAGCTCGCGCGCGTTCGACAGCACGTCGCCCGCCGCGGTGCCGGTGGCGGCGGCCGCGGTGGTGACGCCGCCGATATGGGCGGAGATCTCGCTCGAGCCGGCCGCGACCTGCTGGATGTTGCGTGCGATTTCGCGCGTCGCATCGCCCTGCTGGTCGATTGCGGTCGAGATCGAGGCCGTGATCTCGCTCATCTGCGCGATGGTCGCGGTAATGCCGCCGATCGAGGTCACCGCTTCGCCGGTGGAGGCCTGCATCGCGGCGACCTGCGCCGAGATCTCCTCGGTGGCCTTCGCGGTCTGGTTGGCCAGCGCCTTCACCTCGGAGGCGACCACCGCGAAGCCGCGGCCGGATTCGCCGGCGCGCGCCGCCTCGATGGTGGCGTTGAGCGCGAGCAGGTTGGTTTGGGCGGCGATCGAGTGAATCAGCTTGACCACCTCGCCGATCTTCTCGGCGCCGGTGGAGAGCGCTTGCACGGTCGCATTGGTGCGCTCGGCATCGGCCACCGCCTGGCTTGCGACTTCGCTGGAACGCGCCACCTGGCGGGAGATTTCCGCAACCGAGCTGGAGAGCTCCTCGGCCGCCGCGGCGACGGTGCCGACATTGTTGGAGGCAGAGTCGGAGGCAGCACCGACGGTCGCGGCCCGCGCGCTGGCGTCGCTGGCGGTCGCGGTCATCGACTGCGCCGTGGTCTGCATGCCGGCGGCGGCGGAAGCCACCGTGCGGACGATGCCGTTCACGCTGCGCTCGAAGTCGCTCGCAAGGTCCTGCATCGCGCTGCGCCGCTCGGCGGCGGCGCGCGCCTGCGTCTGGGCCTCGGCCTGCTCGAGGCCGCGGATGCGGATCGCATTATCCTTGAAGATCTGCACGGTCGCCGCCATCCCGCCGACCTCATCGCCGCGGCCGACGCCCGGGATGTCGCCGTCGAGCTTGCCGTCGGCGATGTCGCGCATGCGTGCACCGAGCAGATTGAGCGGCCGGGAGATGCTGCGACCGATCAACCAGGCGACCGAGCCGGAGATGATGCCGATGCCGAGGATCGCAAGGCCGAGCAGCCACGCAATCGGCCGCATCTTGGCGTCGATATCCTCGAGATAAGCGCCGGTACCGATATACATGTCGAAGCCGGGCACCGCGACGGCATAGCCGAGCTTGTGGATCGGCGTCTCCTGGCCGGGCTTCACGTAATCATAGAACAGCAGAATCTCGCCCTTGGATTTCACGCCGTCCATCAGTTCCTGTGAGAGCTTGCGGCCATTGGTCACGACGTCCATGCGGTTGGTTCCGACCTGCTTCGGATCGGGCGCCAGCACCGTGATGCCGTTGTAGTCGGTGCCGAACAGATAGCCGGCGCCGTTGTCATAGGTCATGGCGTTGGCGCGCTTGCCGAACTCGGCCAGCGCGGCCTCCTTGGTCATCTTGCCGGCGTCGACTTCCTTCTTCAGGCCCGCCGCCATGTTCTTCGCCATCTCGACGATGGCCTTGGCCTGGTCGATGCGAGCATTGGTCATCTCACGCTGCATCAAGTGACCGGCGAGGATGCCTGCCGTGCACAGACCAAGGAGGGTCACCCCCACCAGAATGCCGAGCTTGGGGGTGATCTTCAGATTTGACAGCTTCACGGGGATCTCCAGAAGAGGCGGGGAACGCGACGCGATTGGCGGATTGATTCCGCTCACCGTAATGTGAGACCCTTTACCTGATGGTTACGGAGGTTCCCCGTAGAAGCCCGGAGAATTGGGCCGCGGACCAACCGGCAATTGTGGAGCGAACAGCGCCGCTCGCGTAGAAGTAGGGATAGCGGTGATCCAAGCCGCGCTCCGGCAAGCAAGAACATCAAGAAGCAAACCAGCAAGAAGCAAGAACAGAAGACCTCACATCGGGAGCAGACAATGTCGAAATTCAGGGTGGTGACGCCGAAGGGCGCGAGCTTTACGGTCGCCGGCGGCGGCTATGATTATGAGCGCGAGGCGCTCGATCCGATCGGCGCGGAGATCGTCGAGGCGCCGGCCAACGAGGCCGAATTCATCGCCGCGGCACGCACCGCGGACGCGATCTATGCCAAGGGCATGCCGATCACCAAAGCGGTGATCGATGCGCTCGAGAACTGCAAGGTGATCACGCTCGGCAGCGTTGGCGTCGACTCGGTCGACGTCAAGGCCGCGACCGCCCGCGGCATCCCGGTCACCAACATCCCCGACACCTTCATCGAGGAGGTTGCCGACCACGCCATGATGCTGCTGCTCGCCGGCTTCCGCCGCCTGATCGAGCAGGACAAGATGGTGCGCAGCGGCCGCTGGGCGGAGGGCCGCCCGACGCTGCTGAAGATTCCGCGACTGATGGGCCAGACGCTCGGCTTCATCTCGTTTGGCCGCGTCGCCCGCGCGGTGGCGAAGCGCGCCGCGCCGTTCGGCCTCAGGATGGTGGCCTACGATCCCTTCATTCAGGAAACGCTGATGTACGACCACGGCGTGATCCCCTCGACGCTGTCGGAGGTGCTGTCGCAGTCTGATTTCGTCTCGATGCACGCCCCGGCGCGGCCCGAAGTGCATCACATGCTGACCGAGAAGCATTTTCGTCAGATGAAAAAATCCGCCATCTTCATCAACACCGGCCGCGGCGCCACCGTCGACGAGGAATCGCTGATCAAGGCGCTGCAGGAGGGCTGGATCGCCCACGCCGCGCTTGACGTGCTGGAGAAGGAGCCGCCGTCGCACAACAATCCGATGCTCGGGATGGACAATGTTACCTTGACCGCCCACGTCGCCTCGGCATCGGCACGTTTTGACGAAGCGCGCAAGCGCCGGGTCGGCTACGAATTGTCACTAGTGCTGCAAGGCATGTGGCCGGTAAGCTGCGTCAATCCGTCGGTGCTGCAGAACACCGCGCTGCGCCGCTGGCAGCCCGTCAGCATGGATCGCGGTCCGAACAGCTGAGGCGGTAATGCGCTTTACGCGCGAAGGCCTCGTCTCGCTGTCGATACGGGCCCTTCGCGCGGCGGGCGTGCCGGGACGACAAGACCTTCACCGGCGGCCAACGCCGGGAAGGAACAACAAGAACAGACAAAGCAGGGAGTGCAAACGACATGAAGTACGAGGTCACGCGTCGCGACGCGCTGGCGCTGGGAGCTTCCGCGGCGGCACTGGCAATCACCGGCGCTGCGGCGCAGGACGCCTCGAAGGTCAAGGCTGCCGACGTGGCGGCGCCGTCGCTGCCGATCGAGAAGGGCGCGACCTTGCGCATGCTGCGGCCGGTGCGCTTCGTCCAGGCCGACGAGGACGTGTTCCGCGCCAACGCCAAGAAGTTCACCGACAAGACCGGCGTCGAGATCAAGGTCGACTTCGTCGGCTGGGAGGACATCAACCAGCAGACCGCGGTGACCTCGAACTCCGGCGCCGGCCCCGACATCATCATCGGCTTCGGCGACGCGCCGCACATCTATATCAACAAGCTGATCGAATTGACCGACGTGGCCGACTATCTCGACAAGCGCTACGGCGGATGGCTCGCGCTGGCAAAACGCTATGGCATGCGCTCGAAGTCGAAGAGCTGGATCGGCCTGCCGTTCGGCGCCTCGGGCGGCCCGCTGGTCTACCGCAAGTCGCTGGTCAACGCGGCCGGCTTCGACAAGGTGCCGGAAGACCACGCCGGTATTCTCGAGCTCTGCAAGAAGCTCAAGGCGGCCGGCAAGCCGGCGGGCTTTGCGCTGGGCAACGCCGTCGGCGACGGCAACGGCTTCGCCAATTGGCTGTTGTGGTCGCACAACGCCGCGCTGCTGGATGAGGAAGGCAATATCATCATCAATAGCAAGGAGACGATCGCCGCGTTGAAATACCTGAAGGAGCTCTATCCGACCTTCATCGCCGGCACGCCGTCGTGGAACGACGTCTCCAACAACCGCGCCTACTCGTCGCAGGAGATCGGCCTGACCGCCAACGGCGTCTCGCTGTACTTCTCGCTGAAGAACGATCCCGCGACCAAGGCGATCGCCGACGACACCGAGCATCAGTTCCTGCCCAAGGGGTTGGCATCGACCTCGCCGATGTCGGGCCTGACCCTGAATGCGATGGTGTTCAAGCACAGCCCCTATCCCAACGCGGCGAAGGCGTTTCTGCAATTCATGCTGGAGAAGGAACAGTACGAGCCGTGGCTCAACGCCAATTCCGGCTACTGGTCGCAGCCGCTCGCGGCTTATGCCGACGCTGCGGTGTGGTCGGGCGATCCCAAGGTCGCGATCTTCAAGGACACGATGAAGAGCCCCTATTACAATGGCTACAAGGGGCCGATCTCGACCGCGACCGGTGCGGTCAACGCCGACTATGTGCTGGTGCAGATGTGCGCCTCCGTCGCCACCGATGCGGCCACGCCCGAGGCTGCCGCCGCGGAAGCCGAGCAGCGCGCCAAGCGGTACTTCCGACGGCAGAACCGGTAACGACGGTCATTGAACTGCGAAACTGAATCAGCCGTCATTGCGAGCGAAGCGACGCAATCCATAGCGCCGTAGACGAGAAATGGATTGCTTCGTCGCTTCGCTCCTCGCAATGACGAGAAGACGAGCATTCAATGTCCGTAACGACCCTCCCATCGCGCGGCGCAGCGCTCCGGCAACCAGGCTGGCTCGCGCGCCTGTTCGACTACAAGCCGTTCCTGATCGTGATGTGCCTGGCGCCCGCGATCGGCCTGCTGCTGGTGTTCCTCACCTATCCGCTCGGCCTCGGCATCTGGCTCGCCTTCACCGACACCACGATCGGCCAGCGCGGCATCTATATCGGGCTCGAGAACTTCCAGTATCTGCTCAAGGATCCCTTGTGGTGGAACGCGGTGTTCTACTCGATCTTCTATACCGCGGTCGCAACCTTCGGAAAATTCGCGCTCGGCTTCTGGCTGGCGCTGCTGCTCAACAACCATTTTCCGTTCAAGAGCCTGATCCGCGCCATCGTGCTGCTGCCATGGATCGTGCCGACGGTGCTCTCCGCGCTGGCGTTCTGGTGGATCTATGATCCGCAGTTCTCGATCATCTCCTACCTCCTGGTCGACGTGCTGCACCTGCGCGACAGCAGTGTCGACTTCCTCGGCTCGCCCTGGCCGGCGCGGTTCTCGCTGATCGCGGCCAATATCTGGCGCGGCATCCCGTTCGTCGCAATCTCGCTGCTGGCCGGACTGCAGACCATCTCGCCCTCGCTCTATGAGGCGGCGATGCTCGACGGCGCCACCTCCTGGCAGCGCTTCCGCTACATCACCTTCCCGATGATGATGCCAATCCTGGCGATCGTGATGACGTTCTCGATCATCTTCACCTTCACCGATTTCCAGCTCGTCTACGCCATCACCCGCGGCGGCCCGGTCAACTCGACCCATTTGCTCGCGACGCTGGCGTTCCAGCGAGGCATCGCCGGCGGCGAGCTCGGCGAGGGTGCCGCGATCGCGGTCTCGATGATCCCGTTCCTCGTGTTCGCGACGTTGTTCAGCTACTTCGGCCTTGCCCGCCGCAAATGGCAGCAGGGAGAAGCCAATGACTGACGTTGCAGCCCAATCCTCCAACGTCGCCAGCGCCACGCCCGACACAATGGCGTGGGATTCCCGCGCCCGGCGCGTGGTGATGATCTATTTGCCGCTCGCCTGCTTCATCCTGATCCTGCTGTTCCCGTTCTACTGGATGACGATCACCTCGTTCAAACCGAACGCGGAGCTCTTGAACTACAAGGAGCACAATCCGTTCTGGATCACCTCGCCGACGCTCGCGCATGTCAAGCATCTGTTGTTCGACACGTCGTATCCGCGCTGGCTGAAGACCACCATGCTGGTCGCGATCGGCTCGACCTTCCTGTCGCTGTTCGCCTCGACGCTCGCCGCCTACGCGATCGAGCGGCTGCGCTTCCGCGGCAGCCCCTATGTCGGGCTCGGCATCTACCTCGCCTATCTGGTGCCGCCGTCGATCCTGTTCATTCCGCTCGCCACCGTGATCGTGCAGTTCGGCCTGTTCGATTCGCCCTTGGCGCTGATCCTGGTCTATCCGACCTTCCTGGTGCCGTTCTGCACCTGGCTCCTGATCGGCTACTTCAAATCGATCCCCTACGAGCTCGAGGAATGCGCGCTGGTCGACGGCGCGACGCGGCTGCAGATCCTGTGGCGGATCACGCTGCCGCTCGCGGTGCCCGGCTTGATCTCGGCCGGCATCTTCTCCTTCACGCTGTCCTGGAACGAGTTCATCTACGCGCTCGCCTTCATCCAGAGCGGCGCCAACAAGACCGTGCCGGTCGCGATCCTGACCGAGCTCATCACCGGCGACGTCTACCAGTGGGGCGCGCTGATGGCGGGCTCGCTGCTCGGCTCGCTGCCGGTCGCGCTGTTCTACTCGCTGTTCGTCGACTACTACGTGTCGTCGCTGACGGGAGCGGTGAAGGAATAGCGGAGCATCGGTCGAAGCGAACTCAGCCTTTCCCGTCATCCTGAGGAGCGCGAAGCGCGTCTCGAAGGATCGACGGCCACCGGCGGGGCCGTGCATCCTTCGAGGCTCGCTCCGCTCGCACCTCAGGATGACGGGAAAAGAAGTGCGGCCTAGGTCAGTGAGGCTTGGTACTACCGCGGCACGAACGCGACCGGCACGCTGAAAGCCATCGAGCCCTGCGTGACCTCGGATGGAAAGGCCGGAAACGGTAGGGCCTGCCGCACCATCGCCAGCGCCCGCGCGTCGAAGGTCGGATTGCCGGAGGAGCCGCCGAGATGGCTCGACAGCACCTGCCCGCCGCGGCCGAGCGTGAACACCAGGCGGACCACGCCGCGCTGGCCGTTGCCCCCGGCCGGATAGGAATGGAAGCGCAGCAAATGCGCGCGAACGCGTGCGTTGTAGGCCGCGATCGCCGACGCGGCTGCGCCGGCGCTGATCGCGGATGCCGCGGGCGCCTGACGCTCGGCGCGGCTCGGCGCGCTGGTGCGAGGTGCCGGCGTCGCCTCGGATGGCTTCTTTGCCTCCCGGCGGACCACCCTCGGCTTGATGGGTTCGGGCTTCTGCTCCGGAACGACCTTCGCGGGTTCGGGCTTCGGCGGCGCGGCCTGCTGCTTCTGCTCCGGCGGCGCCGTCACCTCGGGCTTCTCCTGCAGCGGCGTCGGTGCGATCTCCTCCTGCACGGTCTGCGAGGCGGCAGGCTCCGGCGGCGACGCGTCAGCCTCCTGCATCGCCGGGCCCGGCGGCAGTTCGGTCTCCGAAATCGCCCGCGAGGACGTGATCGGCGTCAGGTCGACCAGCACCGCGGGCACGGCAACGCCCGGCGGCGGCGCCGAGACCCAGGTGATGCCGAGCGCAATCAGCGCCGCATGCGCTGCCAGGATCGCGGCCGCCGACAGGCCCCACCGCCGCAACCTGATATCGTCGCCCGCATCATGAAGCCCATACGCATTCATCGAGATTCGTCTTGTTTGCGCATGATCTTGCCGGAAAACCGGTACCCACTTTTCCGGATCATGCGCTAGCTGCGCCCGTCGAGGCCGACCAGCGCGATCTTGAGATAGCCGGCATTGCGCAGCAGGTTCATCACCTCCATCAGGTCGCCATAGCTGACTGCCTTGTCGGCGCGCAGGAAGATGCGCTCGTCCTTCTTGCCCTGCGTGGCGCCATCAAGTGTCGCGGTCAGCGCGTCGCGCGCGATCACGTCCTCGCCAACCGCGACCGAGAGGTCGGGCTTCACCGTGACGAACACCGGCTTGTCCGGCCGCGGCTGCGGCTCGGCGGTCGAGGCCGGCAGATCGACGCCGAGATCGACGGTCGCGAGCGGCGCCGCCACCATGAAAATGATGAGCAGCACCAGCATCACGTCGATGAACGGCGTGACGTTGATCTCATGCGCTTCGACCAGGTCGTCGTTGCCGCGACGCCGGCCACCGAACGCGCCGCCAGAGCCAAGCTTCGCGCCCATCGCCTACTCCGCGGCGCGCGCCAGCCGGAACAGGCTGCGATCGCCCTCGCGGCTGACCAGCAGCATCACCATGACCGAGGCGTCGCCGAGCAGCGCGCGGTAGGCCGCGATCGAACGCGTCAGGTGATTGTAGATCACGACAGCCGGAATCGCGGCCACCAGACCGAGCGCGGTCGCAAGCAGCGCCTCCGCGATTCCAGGCGCGACCACCGCGAGATTGGTGGTGTGGGCCTCGGAGATGCCGATGAATGCATTCATGATGCCCCAGACGGTGCCGAACAGGCCGACGAACGGCGCGGTGGCGCCGATGGTGGCGAGCACGCCGGTGCCGCGCGCGATCTGCCGCGACATCGCCGCCTCGACCCGCTCCAGCCGCAGCGCGATGCGCTCCCTGAAGCCGTCGTCGAACATGCCACCGGAGAGCGCCGCCTCGCGCGACGCCGACTGCACGATCTGCGCCACCGCATCGCTGCCGTCGCGGCTCGCCTGCTCGACCTCGGCAAGCTGCGTGTCGCGCTCCAGCAGGCCGATCCGCTGCCGCGCAAGCGTCGTCTTGCGGCGGATCTCGACGGTCTTGGCGAGCCAGACCGTCCAGGTCGCGAGCGAGGCGAAGGCCAGGCCGATCATCACCGCCTTCACGACGATGTCGGCGCTCTCGAACATGCCCCAGGGCGAGAGGTTGCGCGGCAGCAGCGCGGCGTCGGCTGCGGCAAGGCTCGCGCCCGGAAGCATGCCCAACGTGGCGCCCGCCAACGTTCCGATGCGTCGCCCAAGCCTGCGATGCGACATGCTCGCCTCCCGTCCTTCGTCGGTCTCAGCCCGCTTTCGGTGCAATGCGATCCGCCAGCGCGTGGAAGCGCGCCAACTGGTCGCCGCGCAACGCGCGCGTCTCGTCGCGGCCGACGAACACCTTGAACATGATGCCGCCGTCGAGATTGATGAAGGCGATGAAGGCCGACACCTTGCCCATGAAGGGCCGCTCGACGAACGCGATCGCCGCACAGCGCTCATGCCTGAGATGGCCGTGCAGGCCCTTTGGTTGCATCAGGTTTAAATAGCCGCGGCCCACTTCGCCTTTCGGAATGGCGCCGGTGAACTCGAAGATCGCATCATCAGTGTGCACGATCAGCGTCACCTCGCCCCATTCCGCGATGTCCTGCATCGCGGCCGCGAACTCGGCGGCGCCGATCCGCACCATGCCGCCCGGGAGCGCCTCGAGCACCGCGCGCGGCGTCACCTTGCGCTCACGCGCGACGTCCTCGATCACTGCGCCGGGATTGTCGGCCATGTAGGCCTTCAACCCGGCAAGCTCCGCGTTCTGCACGGCCGCCTCCGTCACGCCGGGCTCTTGGCGCGCTCGGTGATCAGCACCTCAAAGCCTTCGAATTTGGGATGGCCGAGATAGAGGCTGCCGCCGGTCTCGTTGCCTGCACGGGAATGCGCGCGGCGGAACGCATCGGACTTGGTCCAGTCCTCGAACGCTCCCTTGCTGGCCCACACCGTGTGGGTCGCATAGAGCGTGTGGTCCTCGGCCTCGGGGCCCTTCACGAGGTGAAACTCGATGAAACCCGGCAGATCGCCGAGATAGGATTCGCGGGTCTTCCAGACCGTCTCGAACGCCTGTTCCTTGCCCTTGATCACCTGAAACCGGTTCATTGCGATGAACATGTAATCCTTCTCCTGTTTGGCGGCGGATGCACGGGATCCTGCCGGTTGATCTCGTTGATATCATGAATGCGCCAAGGAATACGCCAAGGCCGCGCTGGGGGCACCAGCGCGGCCGGAGCAACCTGGATGGAATGATCGGCTCGTCGCCTTACGCTCCACCTAGGTGAATCCTGAGCCCGGCCTTGTAGACGGTGCCCGGACCGGGGCTCGAGAACAGCACGTCGTTCTGCGTCGTGCCGTCGGTCGAGGAGCCGGGGATCGCATAGGGCCGGTAGTACTGGTTCAAGAGATTGTCGACCGACGCCGTGAAGGTGATGTCCTTGGTGGCGTTCCAGGTCAGATAGAGATTGACCAGCTCGTAGCCGGTCGAGGGCAGATAGCCTGCCGGCAGGTCGTTGTTGGCGCCGAACGAGGACCATTGCGCGGCGATGATCAGCGAGCGGTCGAGCAGGCGGACGCCGCCCGTCGTCGTCACCTTGCGCGGCGTGATGGTGGCGAGCCCGACATTGGTCCCGGTGTTCCGGCCGCGCATCAGATGGCCGGCGACCCCCACGAACCAGTCACCCGCGTCATACATCGTCTCGAGCTCGAAGCCTTCGATGCGGGCGTGGGCGATGTTCTGGTACTGGTAGAACTGGCTGAAGCGTCCGAACGGCGTCGTGGTCGGCGCCGATGGAACGAGGTCGATATAGCCGTCGACGTCGTTGTGGAACACATTGATCTTGCCGCGGAACGAGTCGTTCGCGGTGAAGATGCCGTCATACTTCAGATTGATACCGGCTTCCTTGTTCTTGCCGACCTCGGGCCGCAGCGCCGCATTGGGCAGGAAGCAGAACAGGCCGCTGGTGCCGTCGGGGCAGTTGAACAGCGCCGGCCCGCCGCCGGTGGCGTGGCCGCCCGAGATCAGGGTCTCGGTGATCGACGGCGCGCGATAGCCTTCGGCATAGCTCACATAGGGCGTGAAGCCGGTCACCGGCGAGACGCCGACCGTGATCTTCGGCGACAGCCGGTCGCCGCTGGTCGTGGTGTTGATCGAGGTGAGCTCGTAGTGGTCGTAGCGGACCGCATTGACGAGTTCGAGCCAGGTCGAATAGTTCTGCTTCAACTGCACGAAGCCGCCGGACACCGTGCGCTGGCCGCCGGGCGTCGTGATGTTGGAGTTGCCGCGGGAATCAAAAGTCTCGACATCGTCGCGGAAGGCGTCGAAGCCGTAGGTCACGGCGTTGCGCCAGTCGCCGAAATTGAAGCGCGAGGTGTTGTTGACGTCGAGGCCGACGGTGTCGAGCGAATAGCCGCGCTTGTCGCCAACGCAGCCGGAGATGTTGTTGCCGGGATTGGCCAGCGTGCAGACGCCGCCGCCTGACGTGATGCGGTTGTTGTAGGTCTTGACCTGGTCGTTGTCGGTGCGGTTGCCGTAGACCGAGATGTTCCAGTCGAACAGCATGTCGTCGGGCTTGGAGTATCGCCAGCTCAGCGTACCCGTGTAATTCCTTGCATCGGAGGCGTAGACCGAGGAGCCTGCGATCGCGGCCAGCGGCGCCGTCGTCGTGGTCGGGCCGCGGTTTTGCTGACCAATATTGTACTGGTAATCCTGGAAGACACCGCCGATCTTGAACTCGTGGCCTTCGGCCGGGCGGATCGTCACCTTCATCAGGCCGGCCGCGATATCGTTGCCGGTGTTGCCGATCTCGGTGCCCGCCCCGTCCTTGTAGTTGCTCTGGGTGCGGTAGACCGCGCCGCCGAACACATCGACATTCGGATCGGCGCGCAAGCCGCCGAACACCGAACCCATGCCGCGGTCCTTGTTGCTGCCGTAGGACCCCGACATGTCGACGCCCCAGCGTTCGCCGGGACGCACCACATCGTCGATATCCTTGGTGCGGAACGAGACCACGCCGCCGATCGCGCCGGAGCCGTAGATATTCGCGGTCGGGCCGCGCACCACGTCGACGCCGCCGATCAATTCAGGATCGAGGAAGAAGGAGCCGTTGGCGTTATGGCCGGTGCGCTGATAGTTCTGCCGCGCGCCGTCGACCACCACGGCGACGCGGCCGAAGTCCTGCAAGCCGCGGATGTTGATGACGGTCGCCGGATCGTCGCCTCGCTCCTGGAACGAGACGCCGGGCACGTTATAGAAGATGTCGGACACCCGGTTCGGCTGCAGGCCCTGAATCTGCTCCAGCGTGACGGAGCTGACCGGCGCCAGCGCGTCGATCGCGCGCTCTTCGGTCTTGGATGCGACAGCCGTGATGGTGTCGAGCGATTGCACCGGCACCGCGCCGATCTGTGCGCGCGCATTCATCGCCGGCGACGCCGCTGGCTGCGGTTCGGCCGCAGGCTTCGGCTTGCGCTTGGCCTGCTTCGGCCGCTCGGTTGCGGGACGCGCAGCCGACGCATCGGCGGTTTGCGCCAAACCGCCTGCCGGCATCGCTGCCGATAATGAAAACACCGACGCACCCAAAATCAAGGCGCGCGAAACCCTAGCCCCGTCAGCCATTCCAGCCCCAGCCCGATCATCGCATTTCTGGTTGGCTGGCGTGCGCTCCACTGAGCGGCTTGCTGGCTACGTTGCGATGCAAGCGACAAGCTCGCATCGTGTGATGATTGGTTACGAGCCGGCAACAAAACGGTCAAGAATGCGGCAGCGCTGTTTACATCGATTGTAAAGTGCAGCCGTTGGAATGCGCCCTCGCCCGCTTATACAAGCAAGCATCATTTGAAGATTTCGTAGGCGCAGCACCAAGAGCATGTCGGCAACTTCCGGAGACAACATCGGCGCGGCGGGAAAACGGGCCTTATCCGCGTCTGACGCGGCCAAAACGCTCATCATGCACGGGAATCGCCTCGACAGCCGCGACCTGTTCTCGGCTGAGCGCGAAATCATCATCGTGCATGGCGAAGTGCGTTACCGCTTGCGGTTGACCTCGCAGAACAAGCTGATCCTGACCAAGTGACCGCCCCGATGACAATTTGTCGCACGCTCGCTCTGCTCGCGTTCTCCTGTCTGCTGCCGATCGGCACAGCGATCGCCGAGGGCATCACCGTGCACGACGCACGCGACCGCGACGTCGTGATCGACGATCCCACGCGGATCGTCTCGATCGGCGGCGCGATCACCGAGATCCTCTATGCGCTCGGGTTAGAGCACCGCATCGCCGGCGTCGATGCGACCAGCGTCTACCCGCCATCCGCGCTGCGAGAGAAGCCCGACGTCGGCTACATGCGCCAGCTGTCGCCGGAGGGCGTGCTCGGCCTGCACCCGTCGCTGGTGCTCGCGGTGCAGGGCTCCGGGCCGAAGGAAACCATGGACGTGCTGGAGGCGGCCAAGGTGCCGCTGGTGCTGGTGCCGGAGACGTTCTCGGAGGCCGGACTGGTCGAGAAGATCAGGCTGGTGGGCCACGCCATGGGCGCCGACCCGCGCGCCGCCTGCCTGGCCACGGCGGTGGAGAGCGACCTCACACAACTGCGCACACTGCGCGCCAAAGTGACAAAGCCGGTGCGCGTGATGTTCGTGATGTCGCTCTTGAGCGGCCGGGCGTTGGCCGCGGGCCAAAAGACCGCCGCGGACGAGATCATCCAGCTCGCCGGCGGCATCAACGCGATCGACGGTTACGACGGCTACAAGCCGGTCAACGACGAAGCCATCGTGGCGGCGAAACCGGACGTCGTGCTGTCGATCGATCGCGGCAAGGACTCGCTGACGTCGGATGCCGTGTTCGCGCATCCGGCCTTCGCACTGACACCGGTCGCGGCCAACAAGGCCTTCATCTCGATGGAGGGGCTTTATCTGCTCAGCTTCGGACTGCGCACCGCGGCCGCGGCGCGCGACCTCTCGGTCAAGCTCTATCCGGCGCTGGCGCCGGAGGCCGCCAACTTCAAGCCGGCAGCGCTGACCGCGAACTGCCGGCAATGAGCGTGCTGGCCGAACGTCCCGCGCGTGCGAAACGACGGCGCGCCGGCGTGTCGCTGCGGCCGGCGGCGACACTCACCCTGCTCTGCCTGCTTGCGGCGCTCGCAGCAATCGCGCTGGTCGCCCTGACGGTCGGCGCCGCGGGTATCCCCATGGCACGGCTTCCCGCCGCGCTCGGACTATGGGCCGACGGCGCGGCCAACCCGCTGCTGGCGCGCGACCAGCTCGTGGTGTGGTCGATCCGGATCCCGCGGATCGCCGCGGCCGCGATGGTCGGCGGACTCCTTGCCGTATCAGGCACAATCATGCAGGGCCTGTTCCGCAACCCCCTCGCCGATCCGGCGCTGGTCGGCGTCTCCTCCGGCGGCGCGTTTGCCGCCGCAGTGGCGATCGTGTTCACCGACAGCCATCTCGGCGAGAGCCTGCGCTTCCTGCAGCATCAGCTGCTGCCGATCGCGGCCTTCGCCGGGTCGCTGATCACGACCATCGTGCTGTATGGCATTGCCAGCCGCGGCGGCCGGACGTCGATTGCGATCTTCCTGCTGGCCGGGCTTGCGATTGCCGCGATCGCCAATGCCGGCATCGGGCTCCTGGTCTTCGTTGCCGACGACCGCCAACTGCGCGACATCACCTTCTGGATGCTGGGTTCGCTGAGCGGCGCGACCTGGAGCAAGCTCACGGCGCTTGCCCCGATACTGGCCGCGGCGCTGATCGCCTGCCTCTCGATCGCGCGCGGACTCGACGTGCTGGTGCTTGGCGAGGCCGAGGCATTCCACAGCGGCGTCGACGTCGAGCGGCTGAAGCGGATCTCGATCGTGCTGGTGTCGGCGATGACCGGGGTCGCGGTCTCGGTCTGCGGCGTGGTCGGCTTCGTCGGCATCGTGGTGCCGCATCTGCTGCGGCTGGTGATTGGACCCGGGCATCGCCTGCTGCTGCCGGCCTCCACATTGCTCGGTGCGATCCTGCTGGTCGGCGCCGACACGGTGGCGCGCACCATCGTGGCCCCCGCTGAGATGCCGATCGGCATCTTGACCGCGGCGATCGGCGCGCCGTTCTTCCTTGCCATGCTGCTGCGCCAGCGCTCCCTGGTGTCGCTATGAGCGCGCTGCTGGAGGCGCAGTCGGTATCGATGAAGGTCGGCGGCGCAGCGCTGGTCGATGCGGTCTCGCTGCAGATCGCCGCCGGCGAGATGGTCGCGATCGTGGGTCCCAACGGCGCCGGCAAATCGACCCTGCTGCGGATGCTGTCGGGCGATCTCCGTCCGTCGCGCGGAACGATCCGGCTCAGGCAGCGCGACCTCAACGCCTATGGTCCGCGCGAGCTGGCGCAGCGCCGCGCGATGCTGTCGCAGCATGTTAACGTCACCTTCCCGTTCACGGTCGAGGAAATCGTCAGCATGGGCGCCGGCGAGAGTCCGCGCGCGGTGACGCGCGCGCTGGTCGCCGCGGCGCTGGACGAGGTCGGGCTGGCGCATTTCCGTTTCAGGCAATTGCCGACGCTGTCCGGCGGCGAGCAGCAGCGCGCGCATTTCGCTCGCGTGCTGGTGCAGCTCGCCTGCGGCGAGGCGCTGCACGGGCCGGGACTGTTGCTGCTCGACGAGCCGACCTCGAGCCTCGATTTACGGCATCAGATCGACCTGGTCGAAACGGCAAGGCGGCGCGCCGCGCGCGGCACCGCCGTGATCGCGATCCTGCACGACCTCAATCTCGCGATGCGGTTCGCCGACCGCATCCTGCTTCTGCATCGCGGCCGGCTTGCTGTCGACGGCGACCGTGCCGCCGCGATGCAAGCGGACACGCTGAGGCAGATCTTCGAGATCGACGCCCCGATCGACTATACCGCGAGCGGCGTGCCCTTCCTGCTGCCGCAGACGATGCAGCCGGCGGGCAAGGCGACGTAACGCCGCAAGGCTTATCCCGTCGCAACATCCGCGGTTCACAAAACTGTCAGCCGGCTGTAACAGGCGGCTCGGAGAACACCGCATCGTTTGTCCTTTGGGAGATCAACCATGCGCCTGTCACTGCTCTGTTCCGTCGCCTCGATCCTGCTCGCCACATCGGCGTTCGCGCAGAGCGAGGGCGAATTCCCGGCGACGCTGGCAGGACACGCCGTGATGCCGGCGGAGAGCTTCATCGACGCCCCCGCGGATGCCCCGAACGATTTGAAGACATCGGGCAAATACACCACCGGCAAGCGCGTCGATGCCATCGGCACCGCGATGGGCAAGTCCTACGAGCGGCCGACCGGCGTGTCGCTGCCATTCAAGGGCCAGCCTCTGCAAGGCCATTCCGGCATCAAGACGATGGCCGACGGCTCGTTCTGGGTGATCACGGACAACGGCATGGGCGCGCGCTACAACTCGGCGGACTCGATGCTGTACCTGAACCGCTACAAGATGGACTGGGCGAACGGCAAGATCGAGCGTCAGGAGACCGTGTTCCTGCACGATCCCGACAAAAAGGTGCCGTTCCGCATCGTGCATGAGGACACCGCGAAGCGCTACCTCACCGGCGCCGACTTCGACACCGAGGGCTTTCAGATCATCAACGACACCTTCTGGATCGGCGACGAGATCGGGCCCTACATCCTCAAGGCCGACAAGACCGGCAAGATCCTCGCGGTGTTCGAGACAGTCGCCGACGGCAAGCCGGTGCGCTCGCCGGATCACTGGGCCGTGCAGTCGCCCGGCGCGCCCGGCGCAAGCTACATCAACGTCAACCTGCGACGCTCCAAGGGCTATGAGGGCTTTGCCTCCTCCAAGGACGGCAAGTTCCTCTACGGCCTGCTCGAAGGGCCGCTGTGGGATGCCGACAAGAAGGACCGGGAGAAGGTCGACGGCAAGGAAGCCTCCCGTATCCTCGAATTCGACGTCGCGGCGGAGAAGTTCACCGGTCGCTATTGGCAATATGTGTTCGAGCAGAACGGCAACGCGATCGGCGACTTCAACATGATCGATCCGACCCAGGGCCTTGTGATCGAGCGCGACAATGGCGAAGGCACCGCCGACAAGGCCTGCCCGCAAGGCCAGCGCGGCGAGAACTGCTTTCCTGACCTCGCCAGGTTCAAGCGCGTCTACAAGATCGAGTTGTCGGACGCCAATGTCGGCAAGCCGGTGCGCAAGATCGCCTATATCGACCTAATGAAGATCCGCGATCCGAACCACAAGGCCCGCAAGCCGCTCAACGACGGCGTCTACACCTTTCCGTTCTTCACCATCGAGAATGTCGACCGCGTCGACGAGACCCACATCATCGTCGGCAACGACAACAATCTGCCGTTCTCCTCGAGCCGCGATCCGAACAAGGCCGATGACGACGAGTTCGTGCTGCTCGAAGTCGGCGACTTCCTGAAGGCGAAGTGATAGGTTGCGCTTACCGTTAACAACAGCGTGATCGCCCGGCTTGACCGGGCGATCCAGGGCGGTTTCAACCGGTCGTCGCAACACTCCATCAAAAGGAGGCTGCGATGAAGAGGTGGAGTGGGCATTCGGATCGAGGTGAGCGAACGATCCAGAGGTCGCCATATCGGCCTCGCGAGGTCCTGCGAGAGAAGCGTAGGCCGTTCTGGATCGCGATTGCAGCGGGGCGATCGAGCGAGGATGCTGCGATTGACGCCGGGGTGTCGCCGGTGGTCGGAGTACGCTGGTTCCGGAGGGCGGGCGGCATGCCGCCAACACATCTATCGCGGTCGTCAAAACCGCCATCAGGGCGCTACCTTTCATTCGCCGAACGAGAGGAGATCGCGATCTTGCGTGCACAGGGCCAGGGGGTACGAGCCATCGCTCGTCAGCTCGGTCGCCCTCCCTGCACGATCTCTCGTGAACTTCAGCGCAACGTGGCCCGCCGCCACGGCGCTCCAGAATACCGAGCTACGACGGCACAATGGCACGCTGATCAATCCGCCCGGCGGCCAAGGCCGGCGAAGTTGGCGCAGAATCCTACTCTGCGAGATTATGTGCAGGACAGGCTTGCCGGTATGATCGCTACCGTGGACGGGGCGTCCCTCGCCGGCCCGAAGGTCGTGTGGAAGGGGCGCCGGGCCGTGCATCGACAGAATCGGCGCTGGGCTACGGCGTGGAGCCCGGAACAGATTTCTCGCCGTCTTCGGCTCGACTTTCCCGGGGATGAGACGATGCGCATTAGTCACGAAGCCATCTATCAGGCACTTTATGTGCAAGGTCGTGGAGCTTTGCGCCGCGAACTGACGGCTTGCCTGCGCACTGGGCGGGCGCTGCGGATGCCGAGAGCGCGCATACGTAAAGGCCGGAGCTTCATTCCTTCCGAGATCATGATGCCGATCGAGCCGTGCCGGGCCACTGGGAAGGCGATCTCATTCTGGGCCTTGGCAGTTCTGCGATCGGCACCTTGGTGGAACGCACGACACGCTTCACCATTCTGCTGCATCTGCCGCCCCTGGCGGAAGGAGTTCATGTGAAGAAAGGATCTGCGCTCGCCGGTCATGGTGTTGAGGCCGTGCGCGACGCGATTACCCGCACGATCTTCACCTTGCCTGAACAATTGCGGCGGTCGCTGACATGGGATCAAGGGGCTGAACTGGCTCAGCACGCACGATTGAAGATCGATGCGGGCGTGCAGGTCTACTTTTGCGATCCTCACAGCCCATGGCAACGCGGCACCAACGAGAACACCAATGGGTTGTTGCGCAAGTACTTCCCAAAAGGCACCGATCTCGGCATACATAATGCCGACGACCTTGAGGCCGTGGCTCTCGCACTCAACGCCAGGCCTCGAAAAACCCTCGGCTGGAAAACGCCGGCCGAAACTCTCAACGAACTGCTCAGTGCGAGCAAAAGTGTTGCGACGACCGGTTGAAACCGCCCAGTATTCCAGAGGCGTCTGAGTTCAATCGATAAGCCGCGGCGTACTGGATGCCCCGCTCAAGGCGGGGCATGACAGTGAATTTTCGGAAACAGTCCCCGCCATCCTCCGATCAGAAAGGTTGTTCTACAATTGCTCTTCTAGCAACGCGCTCGATGATGATAGCCTCGGTCGAGGCTTGAATCGCTTTGGGGCAAATCATGCGAGAAAAATCCAGCCTGACCTACATCGAGGCGTTCATCGCCGCGGGCTTCGTTGCGTACCTCAGCTGGGACCAGAGCTGGGGGCTTCCGCCGGGACTGGTTGCTTTGCTTCTCGGCGTGACCGTCTACTTTGCTTACCTGGCCTTGATGCGACGGTTGGTGAGATTTCATCAGAACAGCCATGAGATCGTGGCGACGATCTTGGCCGTTGCGTGGGGCGTGCTGGCTTACCTGGTCACGGTTGCGCTGCAGGCGGGATTCGCCAGTCAGATACCCGCCTCGCTGCTGATGCATCTGTGGCCCTGGATCGCGGCGCTGGCAGCTTTCATCGGAGCACTCGCCAGCAAAGTGCGCTTCATGGACGATGTTCGCGAATATGTCGTCGGCCGTCGCGCACGCTGGGACAATCAGCAATGGCTGGAGGAGGACGCGGGCTTCTAGCCCGCGTTCGCCGTCAAGCGTCACTCCTTCTTGGTCCGGTAATCCCCGAACGTCGTGTCGCGCTGGTCGAGCTGGGCCTTCACGCTGCCGCCGTCGCGGCGGAAGCCGGCCATGTAGGCCTTGCTCGCCTCGGTCGTGAAAGCCAGGGCCTGGATTTCGGTGCCGGCGCGCATCG
Organism: Bradyrhizobium sp. 41S5; assembly: GCF_011516665.3. Taxonomy (NCBI): domain Bacteria; kingdom Pseudomonadati; phylum Pseudomonadota; class Alphaproteobacteria; order Hyphomicrobiales; family Nitrobacteraceae; genus Bradyrhizobium; species Bradyrhizobium sp. 41S5. Next base: position 6,950,901 of record NZ_CP083721.1, read on the forward strand.
CGGCGCGGGCGCCCATGATTTCCATCGCGCGATGCACGCTGCGCTTGTTGAGCTGCTGCAGCTCGACCGGCACCTTCGCCGCGCGCTCGGCGAAGTCCAGCGTCTTGCTCTCGAGCTCGGCAAGCGGGAACGAGCGGGTCGCATAGCCCCACTGGGCGGCCTCGCGGCCGGACATCGCATCGCCCGTCAGCATCAATTCCATGGCGCGACGCATGCCGACCAGCCAGGGGTGGTACTGCATGTCGGGCGGGCTCATCAGCCGCACCGGCGGATAGCCGATCTGGGCATCGTCGGCGACATAGACCACGTCGCAGGCGGTCGCGAGCTCGGTGCCGCCGGCGAGGCAATAGCCGTGCACCTGCGCGATCACCGGCTTTGCCAGATCCCAGATCGAGAACCAGCCCTCGACGACGTGGCGCGACCACTGGCCGGGGCCGGGCGCCGAATGATAAGGCTGGTCGACGCGGTTGTCGGCGGAGAGATCATAGCCTGCCGAGAAGCACGGACCCGCGCCGCGCAGGATCGAGATCGAAATGTCCGGGTCGCGATCGGCCTGCTCCAGCACCTCGAAAATCTCGCCGCGCAGGCGGTTGTTCAGCGCATTGCGCTTCTCGGGCCGGTTCAGCGTGATACGGCGGACGCGCGGACGCGGATCATCGACGATGATGTGCTGGTAGCTCATGGATCCTCCCGATCTCGGCTTTTTGCCGTTGGCAAAGTGATGCCCGAGATCGGGAGGGAAGTCATCGGCTGCCGGTGCAGATCAGCCCGCCGGCACCATCACGACGCCCTTGTCCTTGGGCCAGCGCATCCGCCAGGCGAAGTTGATGTCACGGACCTCGCCGGCCTTCGCCTCGAACGCCCATTCCAGCACCCCGCGCCTGTCGCGCAGATTGGTTGTCGTCGCCGGCGTCGACGACGGCAGCATCTCGACCACGATATCGTCGTTCTCGCTGACCGGGAGCTGATCCTGGATCGCGACCTTGATCGGGAAGTCGTGGCCGTTGCGCACCGTGGTCTTGAAGGCGCGCTCGTCGGTCTTCGACGTCGTCACGATCAGGCCGGCGGAACCTTCATTGCGCTTCACCACCGTGCGCTCGATCTTGACTTTGTCGTCGGCGCCGAAGCCGAGCCGCACGGTCTCGTCCTTGGCGGCGGTGGCCATCCGGCTGCGGCCGACAAAGATGCCGTCGCGATAGATCGAGACTTGCCCCGGCAGCAGCGGCGCCTCGTCGGCCTGCACGAAGCTCGCCTCCAGGAACGCGGTCGGATCGATCACCGGGACGGCGCGGATTGCGAGATCGGGGGTGATCGTCGCCGTCGAGATGCGCAGGCTCTTGGCGCCCTCGTTGGCGGAGACGCTGACGCGGCCGGGAATCTTGAAGGTGGCCTGGAATGCGCCGACGTCAGCGGTGGCTTCTTGTTCCGCTATGAGCGCCCCTGCGCCAAAACGGAATTCCCTGAGTGCGTCGGCCGCTGGTGCGGGCGCCAAAGCCGCGCGCTGTTGCACGCTGTCAAGCACTTTGCCAGCGGCCGCCACCGGCCGCGGCGGCTGCGGATACTGCACGATCAGCGAATGGAGATCGGGCGCGTTGCCGCCGCGGGCGACGCGCACGGTAGAGACGGCGAGCGCTACGTTCGACCAGTCCTCGCCGGTCGCCTGGGTGATCTCGGCGCGGCGCACCAGCTCGATCGCCGGCTTGCGGTCCTTGGCGCCGGTGTCGAGACGGGCGTCGTAAATCGGCATCCAGCGGGCGTTGCGCACCGCATAGGTCACCCGCAATGTCGCGCGGGTGGCGGCAGCGGAGGCAAGCTCGATCCGCACCTCGAGCTTACTCGGCGGCTTGGCGGCGCGGTCGGCTTCAAGGCGCGCGATCTCGCGATCGATGTCGCGCTGCTTGCGCGCGGCGTCGCGGATCGCGGTGTCGGCGGTTGCGACTTCGTCCCCGACTGCAGAGAACGCGACGCGCCACTCGCTGACCGGACGCGCCTCGCCCTTCTCGCCGATCCCGACCGGCGAGGCCTCCGCGAAATGCTCGGCGAATTTCCGCCGCGCCTCGGCCGAGGTGATGATCCCCTGCAGATCCTCACGCTGATCCCGCAACGCCTCGATCCGCTTGTCGATCTCGGGCAGGTTCGCCGGCTCCACCGGGCGCGGCGGCCGCGCGTCGATGGCGCCGATCGTCAGCTTACCGCCCGCCTCGCCCTCCACGCGGAGCGAGGACGGATCGAGGCCCATCGGGAAATCCTTGGCGACGAGCGTGTTGTCGCCGGCGGGCAGATCGAGCGTGATGACGCGGGTGACGCTGGCGCCATCGGGATAGACGGTCACGGCGTCGACCTGCGACGCCGCATCGAGACTGGCCGCATGGAGCGGCCCGGCAACCAGCGCCCCCGCCAGCACCAGGCTGGTGGTCACAAGACAATTCGCAATCTTTCGCATCACATCCCTCCAGGAAACATCGCATCGCGCGAGACCAACGGTGCGCTGGGCTCAGAGCGCGCCGTTTCTCGTGGTGAGACGCAGCGAGGAAAGGACTGGTTCGATTGAGGTTTCCCTGCGGCACCACCGTGGCGCCGTCGCGGCTGCCGGATGGCGTGGCGATGTCTTTCGGGCGTCAGCGATCCGCCCTGCGCCGGATCAACAGGTAATTCGGCACGAAGCCGGCAATGGTGATGGCGATCATGATCCACCAGCCGCGCTGAAACGCCGCGATCCGCTCAGTCATTGAGGCCGGCGTTGCCAGGATCGCGATAAAGATCGCGACGCCGATCGCAAGCGCGGCCTGCCGGATCATGTTGATGACACCGGAGCCGGTTGCGAACGACGACGGCGGCAGCGAACCGGCGCCGACGCCCATCAGGGTCGGAAAGGTCAGCCCGACGCCGATGCCAGTGAACATCATTCCGACCACAAAGGCAGGCATGTCGGGGTCAACCCCAAGCAACGTTGCCCAGATCGCAAGACCGCCCGCGAACGACGCGATCCCGGCGGACACGACGGCCGCGGCGCCAAATCGCGCGATCAGGCGGCGGGCAAACAACAGCGAGGTGAACGGGACAAGCAGCGGACCGGGCGCGATCGCAAGGCCGGTCTTCAGCGCCGACCAGCCCCACACCGTTTGCTCCCACAACGCCACCGACAGCAGCATCGCGCCGAAGGCCGCCGAGTATGGCGCCATCACCAACGTCGCCCCGGTGAACGGCCGCACCTTGAACAACGCAGGATCGACGAAGGGATTCTTCGAGTTGAGGCAGTGCCACGTAAAGGCAGCGAGCGAGACGGCTGCGATGGCAAAGCCAAGCACGACGCCGCGCGAACCCCATCCCCAGTCATTGGCCTTCACGATCGCAAGGGTGAGCGCACCGATGCCGCAGGTGACCAGTAGCGCCGCCCATGAACTCGGACGCGGCACGTCATGGCCGGGCACTTCCGGCAGTTTCAACCATCCGATGATCAGTGCGACGATGCCGATCGGGACATTGACGATGAAGATCCAGCGCCAGTCGAAGGTGACGAGCACGCCGCCCGCCAGTGGCCCGAGCGCGGCGGCAAGGCCGCCGATCGCCGTCCAGGTCCGCACCGCGCCGGGACGCTGCTCGGGCGGGAACGACGCCAGCAGCAGGCCGATCGAGGTCGGGGTCATCAATGCCGCGCCGGCGGCTTGCGCGATGCGGGCGACGACCAGCAATTCGACGTTGGGCGCGAGCGCACAGGCCGCCGACGCGGCCGTGAACAGCGCAACGCCGAGCAGGAAGCTCAGATTGCGGCTGTGGCGTTCGGCGAGCCGGCCGAAAAACACCAGCAGCGCCGCATAGACGATCGCGTAGCCATTGAGGATCCAGGACAAATCCTCGAGCGAGGCGCCGCGGAATTCCTGCGCGATGTTCGGCAACCCGACATTGACGATGAACAGGTCGAGGTTTGCGAGGCAGATGCCCACCGATACGATCGCGAGCACCTGGCGCGACGTTGCTACGCGGGACCGCGGCCGCGCGTCAGTTCCGATAGCCAGCCCGATCGTCTCCGCCTCGATCTCCGGCATCACATCCTCCAATTATGTGCATATGCATCTATTGCCATTAGGTGCATATGCATGTATCTGTCAAGCCTAGTTTGGAGGCAGCGATGGTGAAAACGGAACCCAGCCGGTGCAATCTCACGGCGTTGCGCAAGGCGACGCGGCGCGTGTCGCAGCTCTACGATCAGGTCCTGGCGACATCCGGCCTGCGCGGCACGCAACGCGCCATTCTGGTCCACATCAGACGTTCGGGCGCGCCGACGATTGGCGAGCTGGCCGCTGCGCTGGTGCTCGACCGCACCGCGCTCAACCACAACCTCAAGCCGCTGGAGCGCGACGGCCTTTTGACCATCACCGTCGACAAGAATGACCGGCGCAGCCGCCTGGTTCGGCTGACCAAACGCGGCGAAGCCCGGCTTGACGAGTCGCAGGCCGCCTGGCGTGAGGCGCAGGAGCGCTTCGAGACCGCCTTTGGCACGAAACAGGCGGCGGATCTGAGGCAGACGCTCGAACTGATTTCCACGCTCGAGTTCGGCGAACGCGCGGCGGATTTGCCGGCAACATAACCGGCTTCAAACGGAAGTGGCCCGGCGTTGCTGCCGGGCCACTCGTTCTGACACGATCAGGATCGATCGCGCTTAGCTGTAAATCTCGAACAGGCCTGCGCCGCCCTGACCACCGCCGATGCACATGGTCACGACGCCCCACTTCGCCTTGCGGCGGCGGCCTTCCTGCAGCAGGTGGCCGGTGAGCCGGGCGCCGGTCATGCCGAAGGGATGGCCGATCGCGATCGAGCCGCCGTTGACGTTGTACTTCTCGGGATCGATGCCGAGCTGGTCACGCGAATAGAGGCACTGGCTGGCGAAGGCCTCGTTGAGCTCCCAGAGATCGATGTCGTCGATCTTCAGGCCGTGGCGCTTCAAGAGCTTCGGCACGGCGAACACCGGACCGATGCCCATCTCGTCGGGCTCGCAGCCGGCCGAGGCCCAGGCGACGAAGCGCCCCATCGGGTTGAGGCCGCGCTTCTCGGCATCCTTGGCTTCCATCAGCACCACCGCTGCGGCGCCGTCGGACAGCTGGCTGGCATTACCGGCGGTGACGAACTTGCCCGGACCCTTGACCGGCTCGAGCTTGGCAAGGCCTTCCAGCGTGGTCTCGGGGCGGTTGCACTCGTCGCGGTCGACGACGTAATCGACGATCGACTCGGCCTTGGTCGCCTTGTCGACCACCTTCATCTTGGTCTTCATGGGGACGATTTCGTCCTTGAACTTGTTGGCCTGCTGCGCGGCCGCCATGCGGCGCTGCGACTCCAGCGAATACTCGTCCTGGTATTCACGGCTGACCTTGTAGCGCTCGGCGACGATGTCGGCGGTGTCGATCATCGCCATGAAGATGGCGGGCGCGGTCTTGAGCAGGTCCGGATCGATCGATTCCTTCGGCGAGCCGCCGCCGGGAATCGAGATGCTCTCGACGCCGCCGGCGACGATGCAATCGGAGCCGTCGGAACGGATCGAGTTCGCAGCCATCGCGATGGTCTGCAGGCCCGACGAGCAGAACCGGTTCACCGAGACACCCGCGGTCGACTTCGGCAGGCCGGCGAGCAGCGCCGCCTGGCGGCCGATGTTCGGCGCGCCATGCGCGCAATTGCCGAGATAGCAATCCTCGACATAGTCCTTGTCGACGCCGGCGCGCTCGACCGCGTGCTTGATGGCGTGCCCGGCCAGCGACATCGGCGGGGTGATGTTGAATCCGCCACGGCCGGACTTCGCCAGGCCAGTGCGCGCGTAGGAAACGATTACGGCTTCACGCATTGTTTTCTCCCTCTGAGATCGCCGGATAGTGGCGCGTCTTGACGCCTTCGTACACATATTTTGGACGCTGCAACAGGAATACCAGACGCCCCGGAACGGCAAACGCCGCCTCCGGGGCCGGAGACGGCGTCATGTTCCGCAGATCGGAATTTGGGTGTGCTCGAACGCTATCGCCGCTCGTCATGCCCGGGCTTGACCCGGGCATCCACGTCTTTGCGCCACGCGACGGTAAGACGGCATGGCCGGGTCAAGCCCGGCCATGACGATGGAGAGAGCAGTTAGAACGTCAGCGCCTTGGCCTGCTTCACTTGCGGCAGCGACTGCACCTTGGCGAGCAGATCCGCTGGCACCGCACCGTCGACCTCGACCAGCGCGATGGCGTCGCCGCCCTGCTTGACGCGGCCGAGATGGAAGGTCGCGATGTTGATCTTGGCATCGCCGAGCAGGCTCGCGAACGCGCCGATGAAGCCCGGCTTGTCCTCGTTGGTCACGTAGATCATCGACTTGCCGAACTCGGCGTCGACGCGGATGCCCTTGATGTCGACGAGGCGCGGCTTGCCGTCAGCGTAGACGGTGCCGGACACCGAACGCTCCTGGCGCTCGGTGGCGACGGTGACCGTGATCAGGCTTTCGTAGTCGCTCTGCGCGGCGCGGACGACCTCGTCCACCACCATGCCGCGCTCCTTGGCAACGACAGGCGCCGAAACCACGTTGACCTCGCCCAGCATCGGCCGCAGCAGGCCCGACAGCACCGCCGAGGTGATCGCCTTGATCTTCATCTCGGCGACGTGGCCTTCATAGGTAATCGTGGTCTTGAGGATGCCGCTCTCGGTGAGCTGGCCGGCGAACGAGCCGAGCTTCTCGGCGAGCTCGATGAACGGCTTCAGCTTCGGCGCCTCTTCCGCTGTTATCGAGGGGAAGTTGACCGCGTTCGAGATCGCGCCCGACAGCAGATAGTCCGACATCTGCTCGGCGACCTGCAGCGCGACGTTCTCCTGCGCCTCGGTGGTGGAGGCGCCGAGATGCGGGGTGCAGATCACGTTGGGATGGCCGAACAGCACGTTCGACGTCGCCGGCTCCTCGACGAACACGTCGAAGGCAGCGCCCGCGACATGCTTTGAATTCAGCGCATCGACCAGCGCCTGCTCGTCGACCAGGCCGCCGCGCGCGCAGTTGATGATGCGCACGCCCTTCTTCATCTTGGCGATCGCGGCCGCGTCGATGACGTTGCGGGTCTTCTCGGTCAGCGGCGTGTGCAGCGTGATGAAATCGGCGCGCTTGAGCAAGTCGTCGAGCTCGACCTTCTCGACGCCGATGTCCTTGGCGCGCTCCGGCGACAGGAACGGATCGAACGCGATCACCTTCATGCGCAGGCCGAGTGCGCGATCGGCGACGATCGAGCCGATATTGCCGCAGCCGATCACCCCGAGCGTCTTGGCGGTGATCTCGACGCCCATGAAGCGGTTCTTCTCCCACTTGCCGGCCTGGGTCGAGGCGTCGGCCTGCGGGATCTCGCGCGCCAGCGCCAGCATCAAGGTGATGGCATGCTCGGCGGTCGTGATCGAATTGCCGAACGGCGTGTTCATCACGATGATGCCCTTGGCGGTGGCGGCCGGAATCTCGACATTGTCGACCCCGATGCCGGCGCGGCCGATCACCTTCAGCTTCGTCGCCTTCTCGATGATCTTGGCGGTCGCCTTGGTGGCCGAGCGGATCGCAAGGCCATCATAGTTGCCGATGATCTCGGCGAGCTTGTCCTTGTCCTTGCCGAGGTTGGGCTGGAAGTCGACCTCGATGCCGCGATCCTTGAAGATCTGCACGGCGGCGGGAGACAGCGCGTCGGAAATCAGAACCCTGGGTTTTGTCATGTGACTGTTCCTCTGCCCTGCAGCGGGCGGGTCTCTTGGACCAATGTGGTGAAGTCTCTGATCACTTCTCCCTCTCCCCGTTCTTACGGGAAGAGGGTTGGGGTGAGGGCAGCCACGGGCGAGAAACAAGCCGAGAAGGGCCCCTCACCCGGATCGCTGCGCAATCCGACCTCTCCCCGCAAGAACGGGGAGAGGTGACAAGAGAAAGCTTAGGCCGCCTTGGGCAGCGCTGCCTTGGTTTCGGCGAAGGCCCAGTCGATCCACTGCGTCAGCAGCTCGACATCCTTGGCCTCGACAGTGGCGCCGCACCAGATCCGCAGGCCGGCCGGCGCATCGCGGTAATACGCGAAGTCGAACCCGGCGTTCTCCTTCTCGACCAGCGCGACCAGCTTCTTGCAGAAGTCGGCCTGAGCGTCTGATGGAAGCGAGGTGATCGCGGGATCGGTGAACTTCAGGCACACCGAGGTATTGGAGCGGATCGCGGGATCCCTGGCGAGGAAGTCGATCCAGGGCGTCCGCGCCTTCCAGTCGGCGAGCGCCTTGGTGTTGGCATCGGCGCGCGCGATCAGCGCCTTCAGGCCACCGATCGACTTCGCCCAGTTCAGCGCATCGAGATAGTCCTCGACGCAGAGCATCGACGGCGTGTTGATGGTCTCGCCCTCGAAGATGCCCTGGTTGAGCTTGCCGCCCTTGGTGAGGCGGAAGATCTTCGGCAGCGGCCAGGCCGGCTTGTAGGTCTCGAGCCGTTCCACCGCGCGCGGCGACAGGATCAGCATGCCGTGCGCGGCTTCACCGCCGAGCGCCTTCTGCCAGGAGAAGGTGACGACGTCGAGCTTGGCGAAATCGAGCGGCTGCGCGAAGGCGGCCGAGGTCGCGTCGCAAATCGTGAGGCCTTCACGGGTTGCGCTGATCCAGTCGGCGTTCGGCACGCGCACGCCGGAAGTAGTGCCGTTCCAGGTGAAGACGACGTCGGACGCGGGATCGACCTTGGCGAGATCGGGGATTTCACCGTAAGCCGCGTTCAGCTTGGTGACGTCCTTCAGCTTCAATTCCTTGACGATGTCGCTGACCCAGCCCTCGCCGAAGGATTCCCAGGCGAGCGTGGTGACGGGCCGCGCGCCGAGCAGCGACCACAGCGCCATCTCGACCGCGCCGGTGTCCGACGCCGGCACGATGCCGATCTTGTAGTCCGCAGGCACCTCGAGCACTTCACGCGTCAGTTCGATCGCGAGCTTGAGCTTGGCCTTGCCGACCTTCGCACGATGCGAGCGGCCGAGGGCGGCGTCCTTGAGATTGTTGGGGTTCCAGCCGGGGCGCTTGGCGCAGGGGCCGGAGGAGAAATGCGGCACATTGGGCCGCGAAGCGGGCTTCGCTGCAGTCATAATCTACCCTTCCAGATAGCTGCCTCTCGGTGGGGAGAGGTTTCCCGCCGTCGGAAATAGTGGAAGGGCACCAAAACGTCAAGGAAGTTCCGACTTTTCCGGGACAGTCGGGAGATCACGGCTGATTGATGGAGCGTCCTCGACCTGCTGCATCGACTCCTGATCGAGCAAATCTGCCGCGAGAGTCATGATCTTAACTGCCCTGCGCCGGCTCGATATTTTCAAAATGCTCTTATCGCCGGCCTGCACGATGTACTCGTTGCCGACCCGCACGATCGAATAATCCGACATCCAAATCCCCAGTTGCCCGCCGCCCCGTGGGAGACGCCCGACATACCGGACTCGTTCCGACCGGTAAATTCACGGAGACCGGCTTAGTTTATTGGCTGTTAACCGGATAGCGCAGCTGCGGCTACCGCAAGCATTGCCGTGTGTGCGGCACAACTTCGTGAGCGCACGTCAAAAGCGGAGCGTCATGCCGACATGGCTGCGCGCGAATCCGAGCCGCTCATAGAAGCGCTGCGCATCGATGCGCGTGTGATGCGTCAGCAGCTCGACGAGCATGCAGCCTTGCGCGCGCGCCTCCGCGACCGCCCACTGCACGAGCTGCTCGCCGATGCCGCGGCTGCGGCAGTGTGTTGCGACGCGGACGTCCTCGAGCAGGCCGCGCGAGCTGCCCTGCGAGCTGATACCCGGCAGCACCGCAAGCTGCAGGCAGCCGACGACGGCGTCCTCCCCGTCGACGGCGACGACAAGCTGCAGGTTGGGATCGCGCTCGACCCGCGCGAAGGCGTCGTAATAGCTTTGCGGCAGCGGATCCTCGATCCGCTCGCGCGCACTGCCGAGCGGATCGTCCGCCAGCATGCCGACGATGGCGGCGACATCCTCGCGGCGAGCACGGCGGATCGTGATCGATGAAGCTTCACGCATGGCGAGGCTTACCCGAGATCAGCGGACCGGCGGCAGAGCGAGCACATGCTCGGCATCGGCGATCCAGCGGCGGGTCATGGGATAGCGCGCGAGCGCGAGGCCGCCATCCTCCGCAACGCGCGTATAGGCAAGCAGCGAGACGTCGGCGAGCGAGAACGCATCGCCGACCAGGAACTGCGCGCCGGCAAAATGCCGCTCCAGATGATCGAGCGCCACATAGCCGCGCTTGATGAGGTTCGGATCGATCTCCGACACCGCCTTGCCGAGATACACGGTCTGAAAGCGGCAGACGGCGACATAGGGCTCATGGCTGTTCTGCTCCCAGAACATCCAGGCATCCATCTGCGCCGCGCGATAGGGATCGCCGGGGATCAGATCGCTGCCGCGCGCGAGGTAACGGATGATGGCATTGGATTGCGCGAGCGTGCGGCCGTCATCCAGCTCGACCGTCGGCACCTGGCCCCAGCCGTTCAGCTTGAGGAATTCCGCTGTCCGGCTGCCGCCCTTCATGGTGTCGATCTCGACCCATGTGTAAGGCAGCGCCAGTTTGTCGCACACCCACTTCACCTTCAGGCAATTGCCCGAATTGGCGTCGCCGTAGATTTTCATCTGAGGTCGCTCCGCTTGCGGAGCAACATCCGATCAGCCGCAAATCGCGGTGTCAAGCGACGCAGCGCGCATCAGAACTTGTAGCCAATGGCGGCACGTACGCTGTTCTGCGTGACCGACGTGTTCTTGACCGGCATGAACTTGACGTATTCCCACTCGCCGCGCACGAAAACACAATTCCACAGCATGTATTCCAGGCCGAGACCAGCGGTCCAGCCGGCAACGTAGGCGTCCGTTTTCGCATCCGTCGCGGTTTGGGCAAACTGCGGAAGCGCAAAGGTGGTCGAACTTCCGTCAGCAAAGTTGATCGTTCGGTTCACGGAGCTTGTGACCGTGCGCGAAACGTCCATTCGGCCGACCGCGAGGCCGCCGAATGCGTAGGGCAGAAAGTCACCGGTTGCCCAACCTGCGCGGCCGCGGAATGTCATCTCATCCTTGAGCTTCAGCGAAGCGCTTCCATTCAACGTCACGCCGTCGGCGGCAGTGGCGCCGGCCGGCAGGACCAGGGTTGGCTGAGCGACTTGAATCGGACCCAGACTTCCGGAGGTCGTTGTCGTCAGGCCGGACCAATAGGTATAGTTCGCCTCGACACCCACCACGACGTCGTCAAATTGATAATTGCGCCCGACAAATGCTCCGAAGCCCGAGCTTTGCGCATTGACCCGACCCAACAGATTGAATTGCGACGTCGGATCCTGAAGCGTGGTGTTGCGAAAGATGGAATTGGTCAGGGAAGCAACGCTGCCCCCGAAGTCGGTGTTAATCCATGTCTGGCCGACCTGACCGCCGGCATACCAGCCGTCCCAGTTTCTGGTTGGCGCGCTGGAAGCGGGAAGACTGCCGCGAAGGAAATCAGGCATGTCGGCCGCCTGTGCGCCGGTCACCGCCCCGAACATCATCGCCGCCAGCAAGAACCTACGCATTGCAACGCTCCATCCCACTCACCGAATGCGCGTTGATCATCGCCTGTTAACCTTAACCAAACGTTGTCGCCGACGACTTTCGACCACCCAAGTTGCAGAAGGTCGCGACATGACACGACAAAGAAAAAACGGCGCGGGATGATCCCGCGCCGTTTCAATCGTTAACCGAGAAGGCTCGAAATTAACCCTTGCGGATCAGCGGGGGCGGCGGCGGAGGGGGCAGCACGTCGCAGCAAGGCAAGGCGAAGCGGACGCCGAGCTTCACGTCTTGCGAGGTCATGTCGCGGTACTGGAAGGTCGAGGGACCGGCCGGCGTGCCGTCGAAGAAGTGACCCTGGCCGTGGCCGGCGGTGCCCATGTCGAGGTAGCGATAGGCCAGTTCAACCGTGAAGTTGTTGGTGACCTTGTAGGCGACACCGGCATGCAACGCCCAGGCGAAGTTGGTCTTGGTGGCGCCGTCGGCAACGTAGGAGCTGGTCAGGCCGGACCCGCTCGGGAACGTGGCGACGTCGGAGAAGGCCGAGGTCTTGATCGTCGCGGCACCGACACCGGCGCCGATGAACGGGGTCAAGCAACCCCAGGTGCCGAGATCGGCGTAGACGTTCACGAGGCCCACCCAGCTCTGGACACCGCCATGATAGGTGTCGCCCAGCGAGCTCGGTCCGGGGAACGTGAAGAAGTCGGTGCCGTTGAAGCTCACTTTCGAGCGATACTCACCAGTGATGTCGGCGCGGAACCAGCTGTTGAACTGATAGCCGACGCCGACGCCGAACAGCATGCCGCTGTCGAAGCCGGTGCCGAACTGACTGAACGCGGTGCCGGGCGGCAGCGTGTCGTAGCCATTGGCGTGCAGCTTGGCCTGGGTGTTGGTCATGCCGATGTCGCCGCGCAGATACCAGCCGCCGAAATCCTGGACCGGCGGAGGAGCATACGCCATCGGGGGCGGCGGCATGATAGGCATGTCGGCAGCGAACGCCGCCGAGGACAACAGGGATGCCGCTCCGGCGGCGATCAGGGTCTTTACGCTACGCATTGGCTTCGTCCTTTTGGCCCAAGTGAGGCGATACGAAAGGCCCCACGTCTGAAACTCACGGGCGGACGATGGCAGCAAATGTTTAAGCGGCACTTAACCCTAATTTTTAAGGTTGATTTTCTCTCACCTTTTGCTGCGGCTGTTGCTTATGGGTCCATAGAAGTGCGCGTGCGGCGGTGAATGATGGCGATCTCGCCACAGGTGCTAATAAAGCGTTGACGCACGCGCGCGGTTTGCAACGCGCGCGAGCGCTGAGCGTTAGCGAATGCTTAATGAAGGGCGGCGCCCACGCCGCGGACGTTCAGCGAACGGCCTTCGGCATCTTCGGCAGGAACACCGCGAGCAGGCCGATCACCGGCAGGAATGCGCACCGCTGATAGACGAAGGCGATCGAGGTGTGGTCCGCGAGCTTGCCAAGCACCGCGGCGCCGAGACCACCGATGCCGAAGGCGACGCCCGAAGCGAAAATGCCCCGTGCCGTACGACGCGGCGGTAGGGCAAACCAATTGCATTAGCTAATGGCAGCGATGCGCTGTGGAGTTCTCATCGACGACCCGTCATCCTGAGGAGCGGCCGGTTGGCCGCGTCTCGAAGGATGAATCGGCCACCGGCCGGCCGTGCATCCTTCGAGACGCGCGCAAGAGCGCGCTCCTCCAGCGACAAAGGCGAAGCCTTTGCGCGGGGATGACGGGACCGGCAGATGCGAGATTGGAATCAGCCGCCCTAAGCCGCGGCGGCGTGGCCGAGTGCGCTGACGATGTTGTCGACGACCTCTTCCACCAGGATGCGATCGTCACCCTCGCCCATCACGCGGATCACCGGCTCGGTGCCGGAGGGACGGATCAACAGGCGGCCATGGCCGTTGAGGCGCTTCTCGCCGTCGGTGATCGCGGACTTGACCTCGGCGTCGTCGAGCGGCTTGCCGCTGCGATAGCGCACGTTCTTCAGGATTTGTGGCAATGGATCAAAACGCCGGCAGATCTCCGACACCGGGCGGCGTAGCTTCTGCACCACGGCCAGCACCTGCAACGCGGCGACGAAGCCGTCGCCGGTGGTCGAATAGTCCGACATGATGATATGGCCGGACGGCTCGCCGCCGAGATTGTAGCCGCCGCTCAGCATCTGCTCGAGCACGTAGCGGTCGCCGACCGGCGTGCGGACCATCGAAATACCGTGGCCCTGCAGGAAGCGCTCCAGTCCGAGATTGGACATCACGGTCGTGACGATGCCGGGCTTGGCGAGACGCCCCTCTTCCTTCCAGCTCTGCGCGATTACCGCGAGCAGCTGGTCGCCGTCGACGATGTGGCCGCGCTCGTCGACCAGGATGACGCGATCGGCGTCGCCATCGAGCGCTATCCCGATGTCGGCGCGCATCTCGCGCACCTTCCGCGACAGCGCTTCCGGCGAGGTCGAGCCGCATTCCTTGTTGATGTTGAAGCCGTCGGGTTCGACCCCGATCGGCACCACATCGGCGCCGAGTTCCCACAGCGCTTCCGGCACCACCTTGTAGGCGGCGCCGTTGGCGCAATCGACCACGACGCGCAGGCCGTCGAGCGAGAGGTCGCGCGGCAGGGTGCGCTTGGCGAATTCGATGTAGCGGTCGTGGACGCCGTCGATGCGGCGGGCGCGGCCGAGGCTCGCGCTCTGCGCCAGGCGGCGGTCGAGCGATTCGTCGAGCAACTGCTCGATCTGCTTCTCGACATCGTCGGAGAGCTTGAAGCCCTGCGGGCCGAACAGCTTGATGCCGTTGTCCTCGAAGAGATTATGCGACGCCGAGATCATGACGCCGAGATCGGCGCGCATCGACTTGGTCAGCATCGCGATCGCCGGCGTCGGCATCGGGCCGACCAGCAGCACGTCCATACCGACCGAGGTGAAGCCTGCGACCATGGCGTATTCGATCATGTAGCCGGACAGCCGCGTGTCCTTGCCGATCACGACGCGATGGCGATGGTCGCCACGCTGAAACACCAACCCTGCGGCCTGCCCCACCTTGAGCGCGAGCTCCGGCGTGATCAGCCCATTGGCGCGGCCCCGAATTCCATCGGTCCCGAAATATTTGCGGCTCATGATACCCCCAACACGGACCTCTCGAACCACCCGGCGAGAGAGTCCTGAACGCCTACCAGTGTAGCGTGCATCGGCCTTATAGACTGCCAGGCGCTAAAATGACTTCAAAAAATATGATGAATCATTACCGCGACCGAACCGCGTTTTTCGGCATTAAGGCGCTGAAAAATATAGCATTATGCCCCTTCAGGCAATCCCCGGGAACGAGTGCTGTCCCCTACCTCTTGCCGCCTCGCTTGACGTGCTGGTCACCCTTGCTGGGGGCCGGCTGCGTGACATTGACGGGGTCGGAACCGGGAAACGTCTCCTCCAGGCCCTCTTCCAGGGCCTCGTCGAGCCGGCGCTTTTCGGCATTGTCGTCTGGCTTCGGCTTGGAGCCTGATTGCGTCATTGTGCTCTCCTATCCGTCTTCAGATTTGGCGGGCCACCCAACCATGCTAGATGACGGCAAGACCGAACACCCGCAAGACGTCTGCATCGAACTTGCGACCGAGAAGAAGGGCCGGGAACGTCCATGAAGCACATTACCTGCATCGAAGATCTGCGCCAGCTGCACAAGCGCAGGGTGCCGAAGGCGTTTTTCGATTATGCGGACCGCGGCTCCTACACCGAGGACACGCTGCGCGCCAACTCCGAGGACCTGCAGCAGATCAAGTTCCGCCAGCGCATCCTGGTCGATGTGTCCAAGCGCAGCCTGGCGACCACGATCCTCGGCGAGCCCTCCGCGATGCCGCTGATCCTGGCGCCGGTCGGCCTGCTCGGCATGCAGCATGGCGACGGCGAGATCTACGCCTGCCGCGCGGCGCAAGCAGCCGGCATCCCGTTCACCCAGAGCACGATGTCGATCTGCTCGATCGAGGACATCGCGGCCGCCGTCGACAAGCCGTTCTGGTTCCAGCTCTACGTCATGAAGGACCGCGGCTTCATCAAGTCGCTGATCGAGCGTGCGATCGCGGCGAAATGCTCGGCGCTGGTGTTGACCGTCGACCTGCAGGTGATCGGTCAGCGCCACCAGGACATCAAGAACGGCATGACGGTGCCGCCGGAATGGTCGCTGTCGAAGCTGATTGACTTCGCGACCAAGCCGGCCTGGGTGTCCGGCGTGCTGCAAGGCAAGCGCCGCACCTTCGGCAACATCGCCGGTCACGTCAAAGGCACCGAGGACCTGACCAAGCTGTCGGAATGGACCGCCTCGCAGTTCGACACCTCGCTGAACTGGAAGGACATCGACTGGATCCGCAGCATCTGGCCGGGCAAGCTGATCCTTAAAGGGATCCTCGACGTCGAGGACGCCGAGCTCGCCGCCAAGACCGGCGCGCAGGCGATCGTGGTGTCCAACCATGGCGGCCGCCAGCTCGACGGCGCGCCGTCCTCGATCGAGGTGCTGCCGGAGATCGTCGACGAGGTCGGCTCGAAGCTCGAGATCATGTTCGACGGCGGCATCCGCACCGGCATGGACATCATGCGCGCGCTCGCACTCGGCGCGAAGTCCTGCATGATCGGCCGCGCCTACGCCTACGGCCTCGGCGCCGGCGGCCAGTCCGGCGTCGCCAAGGCGCTCGACATCCTGGGCAAGGAGCTCACCACCACGATGGGGCTGTGCGGCGTCAACACCATCGCTGAGATCGACGACAAGGTGCTCGCGGTCTAGCGCGCTAGCCGCACATTATTCGTCGTCCCGGGCAAGCGAAGCGCGACCCGGGATCCATAACCACAGCCGTGCGAGATTTGGTACGGCTGTGGCTACAGCGTACTCAACAACAATGATCGGTGGTTACGGGTCCCAGCTCCGTGCGCAATTGTGCACTGGGCCGGGACGACGTATTGAGAGGCTGCCGCTTCGCGTCACATCGGCGGTGCAATTCCGTCGCGTCCGACATTGACGCGGTTGGCTTCCAGCGTGCCGTCGTCCTTCTTCACCGCGCCGAAGATGATGATCTTGGCGCCCGGCTTCAGCTCCGACTTGTCGCCGGAGACGAAGGTGACGACCGGGGTTCCCGGCGGCACCACGACCTTCTTCTCACCGTCCTTGTATTTCACCAGGATGTTCTCGCCGTCGGTGCCCTTCACCGTCTCGGCGACGGTGGCGTTGGTCATGGTCGAGTTGGCGCGCAGGTCCCAGGGACGAAAACCTTCGGCGGCGCCGCGCTGGTTTTCCGGGAAGATGTGAACCGCGATCGCCTTCTGCGTTCCGTCCGGCTCGGGCATCGCGGTAACGCCGATATAGGAACCGGCCTTGATCTCCGACAGATCGGTCTTGGCGACGCCGAACACCGCGACGTTATCGGTCGTGCGTACCTTCATGTCGTCGCCGTCGCGCGACTTGATCGACAGCATCGCGCCATCGACGGCCTCGATGGTGCCGCGGATGCGCACCGTCGGCGGCTGCTGTGCGGATGCGGCCGAGGTGAAGGCAACGAGAAGCAATGCGGCGAACAGTGTCGATTTCGGCATGGTGTCCCTCATGGGTTTGGCTGGCGGATAAAGGAACACCGGGGAGTTGCAGGTATTCCGTGCGGCTACCTCCCCGTCGCGGGAAGGCGACACGCACGACAACTACGGACCGGATGAGGATGCCGTTACCTGCGATAACGGACAGGTGATATGCCTGAGCGCTGCACGGCCCGTGGCCGGAATAGTCTTCGTCGTCCCGGGCAAGCGAAGCGCGACTCGGGACCCAACCACGACCCTGCGAGATTTTGCACGCTGTGGCCCCAGCTCTTCTCAACAATTATCATTGGTGGTTATGGGTCCGGCTCCCGTGCGCAATTGCGCACTAGGCCGGGACGACACATGTTGAGAGACTGCCGTTCGCCTCACATCGGCGGGGTGAGGCCATCGCGGCCAACGCTGACGCGGTCGGTCTCAAACGAGCCGTCGGGCAACTTCTTCATGAAGGCGATCACCTTGGCGCCAGCCTTCAGGTCCGCCTTGTCTCCGGGAACATAGGTCACGACAGGCGTGTCGGGCGTGACCTGCACCTTCTTCTCGCCGTCCTTGTACTTGACCAGCAATGTATGACCGTCATTGCCGGCGACGGATTCCGCGACGGTGGCGTTGGTCATGCTGCTGTTCGGCTTCAGATCATACGGCCGCGAGCCTTCGCCGGTGCCGCGCATGTTTTCGGGGAAGACATGCACCTCGACCGCCTTCGGCACGCCGTCGGGGCCCGGCACCGTGGTCGTACCGATGAAGGAACCGACCTTGATGTCGGACAGCGCGATCTTGGTGAGGCCAAGCACCACCATATTGCCCGCCATGTGCAGCCTAACGTCCTCGCCGCCGCGCGACTTCACCGCCAGCGTATCGCCATCGACGCTCTCGACGGTTCCACGCACCCGCGTCGGCGTCGGCGGCTGCTGGGCAAGTGCGTAGAGCGTGGATGCCGTCACCATCGCAAGCGCAATGAACGGACGAGTGACATGGGAACGGCTGGCAGGCATGGTGATCTCCGGGAGGGAACGCGGGGGACTAACACGAGACACCGTGCCGGAGACGCTATTCCAGGCCTCAAGGTTTTGTGAGATCGGCCTCGACAAGCGCACGCAGCTCCGGCGTGACGTGCGGGCGCTGCCCGAACCACAGCTCGAAACCGCGAACCGCCTGGTGCAGCAGCATGCCGAGCCCGTCGGCGGTCTTCAGCCCCCGCGCCGCTGCCGCCGCAAGCAACGGCGTCACCAGCGGCACATAGACAAGATCGGAAACAACCGCGCTCTGCGGCAACAGCCCCACATCGATCTCGAGCGCGGGCTGGCCATGCATGCCGAGGGACGTCGTGTTCACGAGCAGGCCCGCGCGCGGCAGCAGCTCACCGACCGTGTCCCACGTCGCAGGATGAACGCGCGCGCCGAACTGATCGGCCAACGCGCGTGCGCGGTCGATGGTGCGGTTGACCAGATGCACGCGCGCAATCCCGCGCTCGATCAGGCCGAACACCACGGCACGCGCCGCGCCGCCGGCGCCGAGCACCAGCGCGTCCTCCGTCTTGTCCCAGCCGGGCGCGCAGGCGTCGAGATTGTTGATGAAGCCTTCGACATCGGTGTTGGTCGAGCGCAGCTCGCCGTCGGCGAACCACAACGTGTTGGCGGCACCGACGGCGCGGGCGCGCTCGTCCGGTGTCGACAGCGCCAGAGCGCGCTCCTTGTGTGGAAGGGTGACGTTGGCGCCGACGAAGCCGCGCAGCGACAGGCGGAACAGGAAATCCTTGAAATCCTCCGGCGGCACCGCCTCGATCACATAGCCGCCCTCGATGCCGAGCGTGCGCAGCCAGTAGTGATGGATCAGCGGCGAGCGGGAATGCGCCGCCGGCCAGCCGATCAGGCACGCGGCGCGGGTTTGGGCTTGGGTATTGCTTTCGGTGTTGCCTTGGGATGTCATGGTCGTGACATCGACCAAGGCAGCCGCGCTGTCAATCCGTCCGCTTCGCGGTTGCGGCAACCAGCGCGCTGAGGGCAAACGCGGTGCCCGCGGCAAATCAGATCGCACCGAGATTGATCGAGCGGTAGGCCAAGGCGCCAGCGAGCGCGCCTGCGACCAGCGCCGTCCACAGCAATAGGTTCGGCAGCCAGGCCCAGGGCGCACCGCCTGTCAGCGCGGCGGCTATCAGCTGCCCCGCCTTCACCAGCGCTCCCGTGACATAGGTCAGGCCAAGCCTGGCCCCGCCTTCGAGCTGGAACACGGCGTTCTCGAGCCCCATCGCCAGCACGATGGCGGCGACCGCCGTATTCGGCAAGCCATACGCATAAGCCAACGCCGCCGCCATCAGCAGCAGCGCCTCGACCAGCAGGATCAGCGGCTGGCGATACGCGAAGCGGCCGAGCACGATGAGGCTGCCGGCCGCGGCGCCGGCGACGAACAGCACGATCAGTTCCAGCGCATCCAGAGCGTGCTGCCAATGGCCCTCGGCCAGCGTCACGCCGAGCCGCGTCGAGTTGCCGCTCATGAAGGACACGAACAGCCCGCCGAGATGCAGATAGCCGATGCCGTCGACATAGCCGGCCAGCGCGCTGAGCGCGCAGGCCAGCGCCAGGTTACGGCGGGATTCAATCATGATGTCGTTGCGTCCCCACAGGGACACAAGCTAGCGGCCTCCGGCCATCCTGCCAACGATCACGCCCACGCGGGGCGTGATCGCGGCAGCAGTCTCACGCCGCGTCGCGATGCGCGGCGATGATCTGGTCGGCGGCGCGGCCGGTCACTTCGGCCATGCGGTCGAACTGGCGGGTGAAGGTGCCGGCGCCGGCGGTGGCCGAGCGCAGCTCGACGATGAGGTCGCCGATCTCGGATTCCGGCATCGTGGCACGGACGCAGTCCCAACCGCTCCAGCCCTCGCGGGTGTCGAAGCCGAGGATCTGGCCGCGGCGCGCCGACAGGATCGCGTTGATCTTGGCGGTCGCGTCGGTCGGACAGACGATCTCGACCATATGGATCGGCTCCAGCAGCACCGGCTGGCACTGCGGCAATGCCTCGCTGACGCCGACCCGCGCCGCGGTGCGGAACGCAAGGTCGGAGGAGTCAACGCTGTGATAGGAGCCGTCGGTCAGCGTGACGTCGACGTCGATCACAGGGAAGCCGAGCGGGCCGCGCGCGAGCGCGTCGACCACCCCTTCCTCCACCGCGCCGATATAGTTGCGCGGCACCGCGCCGCCGACCACCTTCTCGTGGAATTCGAAGCCGCTTCCGCGCGGCTTCGGCTTGATGTCGAGCACGACATCGCCGAACTGGCCGTGGCCGCCGGACTGCTTCTTGTGCCGGCCGCGCTGGGTGACCGCCTTGCGGATGGTCTCCTGATAGCCGATCGCCGGCGGATGCGACTTGACGTTGACGCCGTAGCGGTCCTTCAGCCGCTCCTGCGCGACGCGCAGATGCATCTCGCCCTGCCCCCACAGCACGGTGTCGTGGGTGCGCGGGTTCTGGATCATCGTCAGCGACGGATCCTCCTCGTTCAGCCGCAGCAGCGCCTGGCCGAGCTTGACGTCGTCCTTGCGGTCGGTCGCGGCGATCGAGATCGACAGCACCGCCGCGGCGGGCTCGACCTTGACCAGCGAGGCCGGGGCGGTCTTGCCGCTCGAGACCGTATCGCCGGTCTTGATCGCGTCGAGCTTGCCGAGCGCGACCGCGTCGCCGGCTTCGGCGTGCGGTCGCTTGCTGTCATGTGTGCCCGAGACCGCGAGGATGCCGGAGACGCGTCCGCTTTCGCCGGACGATGATTGCAGCGTCGCGCCATCGTCGAGCCGGCCTGCGAGCACGCGCGCCAGCGACAGCTTGCCGCCGTGCTGCAGATGCACGGTCTTGAACACATAGGCCAGCGCATCCTTCTGGTCCTTGACGCCGAGCCGGCTGGCGGTCTCAGTGACGCCGGGCGCCTCGTGACGCAACGCCTTCATCAGGCGGAGCACGCCGTTCTCGCGGCTCGCGGCACCGAGCAGCACCGGACAGATCAGCCCTTCGCGCAGTTCGCGCGCGAGATCGTCGAATACGGCATCGCGCGGCGGCTGGATATCCTCCAGCAACTGCTCCATCAACGCATCGTCGTGATCGGCGAGCTTCTCCAGCATCGAGAAGCGCGCTTCCTTCTCGCGATCGAGATTGCCGCCTTCCAGCGCCATCACCTCCGACGGCTTGTGCTCGCGATAAACGAAAGCGCGCTCAAGCGCGAGATCGACGAAGCCTTCGATCAGATCGCCGTTCCAGATCGGGATCTGGCGCAGCACCAGCGGCACGCGCGACGCCGGCTGCAGCGTCGCAAGTGTCTCGCGGACGCGCTTGTTGGCACGGTCGATCTTGTTCAGGAACAGAAAACGGGGAATGCCGAGCTCCTCGAGCTCGCGCAGGATGATCTGCAGCTGCGGCAACTTCTTCTCGTCAGCTTCGCAGACCACGACCGCGGCATCGACTGCCGGCAACGCGGCACGCATGTCGTGCGCGAACTCGATCGAGCCGGGGCAATCGATAAAGGTGTAGCTGTCCCCCATAAAGGTGGTGGTGGCGGCAGTGAGGCCTACGCCCATCTTGTGTTGGCGCGCCTCGGGGCTGGCATCGCCGACGGAGGTTCCGGCATCGACGCTGCCGGCAGTTTTGATGGCGCCAGTGCGCGCCAGGATCGCTTCCAGAAGTGTGGTTTTACCGCTTTGGAAAGGGCCCACCAGCGCGATGCACCGTGGACCTCGGGGACTTCTGACGTCTTGTCCCATTGCCGCCTCCTCGTGTTGGAGCTCGGCCCATGATTGGGTCGGCGACCGTTTATGGTCTGCCTGCGTTTGGCGTTTGGCAAGCGGGAAAACGTCGCTGCGGTGCGGCGTCGCGGAAGTTTGCGATGGCGGAGCTGCGCGCCGCCATTCGCCGGACGATTGCATCCGATGCGTCAGTTCGTTGGCGCAAGTCCCGGCGCAATCTCGCGCCAGCGCGTCGCAAGGTCGAGCAGGCGCTGCGCGGCAGGCGACACATCTTCGTCGCGCCACGCAATCGTAAGCGGAGCCGTCACCGCCGGCGCGGCAAGCCGCACATAGGTCACGCCGCGACCGGTCTGTGCGCGCGCCGCACCTTCCGGAACGAGGGACACGCCGACACCGGCGGCGATCAGGCCGATCGCGGTTTGCAGATGCAGAACTTCCTGCGCGAGCCGCGGCGTGAAGCCGGCGGCCTGGCATGCCGCGACGATCAGGCGGGTAACCGAAGGCTCCGGCTGCGCCGGATAGAGCACGAAGGCATCGTCGGACAGTTCGGCGAGCGCAATGTCGCCGCGCGCCGCGAGGGGATGCACGCGCGGCAGCGCCGCGACATAGGGCTCATCGAGGATCAGGCGCTGCGCGAGACCCGCTTCGGGCAACAGCGCCGGGCGTGCGAAGCCGACGTCGATCCGGCGCCGCCGCAATGCCTCGGCAATCTCGGCCGCCAGCATCTCGTCGAGCACGAGCTCGACATCGGGACAGGCGTCGCGATAGGCGCCGATGATATCGGGCAGGCCGGCAAACATGGCGGAGCCGACGAATCCGATTGCGAGCTTGCCGGCCTGACCGCGCCCGACGCGCCGGGTGTCGGCAACCGCGCTCTCGAAACTTGCGAGCAGCGCGCGTGCGCGCGCCAGAAACAGCTCGCCGGCCTCGGTGAGCCTGACAGGACGACTATTCCGCTGCAGCAGCGTCACGCCGAGTTCGTCCTCGAGCTGGCGGATCTGCTGGCTCAGCGGCGGCTGCGCGATGTGCAGCCGCTCGGCCGCACGGGTGAAATTCAATTCCTCGCCGAGCGCCACGAAATATCTCAGGTGTCGCAATTCCATGCCGGCGATATAGCACGGCGGCCGGCGTCGGCAGCCATACGCAATAGCTATGCTACCGTATCGAACGGATATTGGATCGGACGCGCGAACGCGGACAGCCTGCGGCAAACCACAGGAGGTCGCCATGACGGCACTGGAGAAAGCTTTCGCTGACGCAGCCACGGCCGGCATCACGCAACAGCAGATCGACATCGGCGGCCTATCCGTCAACGTCGCGCGTTTCGGCAAGGGGCCGCCGCTGCTCCTGCTCCACGGCTGGCCGGAGTTCTGGCTGGTGTGGCGCCCGCTGATGCTGCGCCTCGGCGACAGTTTTGAGCTGATCGCGCCGGACCTGCGCGGCTGTGGCGACACCGGCAAGCCGGTGCCGGGACCTGACGCGTCCGCCACCGCCGATCGACATGCGCAGGATATGTTCGCGCTCATGGACGCGCTCGGTCATGACCGCTTCGGTGTGATCGGCGGCGATCTCGGCGCCTATGTCATGCAGGCGATGTCGCATCGCGAGCCGCGGCGGCTGACCGGCACGCTCTATCTCTGCACGCCCTATCCGGGCCTCGGCCAACGCTACGGCGAGCCCGGCCACCTGATCGAGGTTTGGTATCAATACTTCCAGCAGCTGCCATGGGCCGCGCAACTGGTCGGAAGCTCGCGCGAGTCATGCCGGCTCTACTTCCGCCATTTCCTCGACCATTGGTCGGGCGACGATCCCGCGGTATTCGGCGACCTGCTCGAAGCCTATGTCGACAACTTCATGAAGCCGGGCAACATCCAGGGCGGCTTCGACTGGTATCTCTCGTCCGCGCCCAATCGCCGGCTCTGGCTGGAAGGCAGATTGCCGGCGCAGCCGCGCATCGAAATCCCTTCGCGTTTTCTCTGGGGCCGCCGTGATCCGTTGATCTCGCCGGAATGGTCGGACCGGCTGAGGGACTACTGGAGCGAACCTTCGATCAGGTTTGTCGACACCGGGCATTATGTTCACGCCGAGGCGCCCGGGATCGTTGCCGAAGAAGCCCGCGGCTTCTTCGGCCGATTAGGGACCGGTGCACGCGCGCTTTAGCGGCCGGGACGCAGTTCCAGGCTCTCGAGACCGGCGGCGATGTTGACGCCGACCTGGCCCTGCACGCTGAGCGGCTGCAGGGCGATCGTGTTGTCGGAGCCGCCGACCAGCACATTGCCGCCGACGCCGACGCCGAGCGTCGCGCTGCCCTGCGCGCCGGCGTAGTTGCCGGAGAGCGCACCCGGCCCGAGCCGCTCCACCGGCGCATAGACGCCCCAGGTCAGCGCCGATTCCTGGGTGATGCCGAGATCGATGCCGACCTTCTGGATGGTCGCGATGTAGCGATCCTCAGGCAGGCCGTTGGCCCGCAGCACGCAACCGAGATGGGTCACGGAGCCGACGATGAAGCCGACACTCGCGCCACCGCGGCATTCCAGGACGCCGACCTGAACACGCTGGCTCGGCTGTTGGGCGTTGGCGCCAACGATTGCGGTCAGCGCGGCGATGGCACCTGCGAGGAGTGTGAAGCGACGCATGTTGGGGAGTCTCCGGCTGAGAGGCATGACGCGAGCAGAGAGCAGAACAGCACCGTGTCTGTGGCGCCTTTCGCATCCTATGCCACAACATCGATTGTCCAGCCAGAATTTGCGGTGCTCGGCCACCAATTGTTGCAGGATGTGGCGCTAATGCTTGCCCCGCGCCGCCCGGCAGAAGCCGTCACGCAACAGACAACAAACGACAGACGGCAAAAAAAGAGGCCCGCTTTCGCGGGCCTCCTTGATCGAACACCGACCGACTTAGTGGTGGTGATGATGACGGTGGTGACGATGATGCCGGCGCGGACCAGCGGTGCGGACCGGCTCGAGATCGATCCCCGCGATGCCGGCCGCAACGTTGAGGCCGGTCTGGCCCTGCACGCTGATCGGCTGCAGCGCATAGGCGTTGTTCGGGCCGCCGAACAGGAAGTTACCGCCGGCACCGAGGCCGACCGAAGCGTTGACGCCGACGCCGCCGTAGCTGCCGGCAAGCGCACCGCGCGGAAGCTGCGTGGTCGGCGCGCTGACGGCCCAGGCGAGCTGGGTCGTCGCGGTGACGCCGAGGTCGACGCCGATCCGCTTCACGGTCGCAACGTAGGGTTCGGGACGGCGGCCGCCGCTCTGGAACGCGCACTCGAGGCGGGCAACAGAGCCGACGACGAAGCCGACATTCTCGCCGCCCTGGCATTGCAGTACCCCGGCCTGAACCTGCTGAGGTGCCGCGTTGGCGGTGGCGAACGGCGCCAGCAACGCAAGCGCTGCAAGGGTGAGAGTCGAAAGTCGCATTGGTCTGTCTCCGCAAGGTGAACTGAATTTGTGCGGCGGACAGAATGCAAGGGTCGTGTCCAAAACAAGGCAGTTCGCAAAGAGGCCGTAAAAACTTCCAGCGTGTGGCATCGATGTTCGCGCACACACGCATGAGATGAGCACGTTGTGATTTGACTCCGCGATTTTACCGGCTACGCGACGTCACTGCACAAACAGAAACGCTCCCGCACCAGGTGCGGGAGCGTTTCTTGGTTTCTCAGTTCAGAACCGATTACCGCAGATTACCGCAGAAGCGCTGGATGCGCTTGCAGGCATCCTCGAGATCCGAGGTCTTGGTGGCGTAGGAGATGCGGAACGCGGGTCCGAGGCCGAACGCCGACCCCTGCACGACCGCGACACCTTCGCTCTCGAGCAGCTCGGTGACGAACGCCTCGTCGTTGTCGATCACCTTGCCCGAGGGCGCCTTCTTGCCGATCGTGCCGGCGCAGGACGGATAGACGTAGAATGCGCCTTCCGGCCGCGGGCACTCGATGCCGTTCGCCTGGTTGAGCATCGACACCACGAGGTCGCGACGCTCCTTGAACACCTTGTTGTTCGCGGCGATGAAGTCTTGCGGACCGTTGAGCGCCTCGACCGACGCCCACTGCGCAATCGACGACGGGTTCGAGGTCGACTGCGACTGGATCGTCGCCATCGCCTTGATCAGCTGCGCCGGGCCGCCGGCATAGCCGATGCGCCAGCCGGTCATGCAATAGGCCTTCGACACGCCGTTCACGGTCAGCGTGCGCTCGTAAAGGCGCGGCTCGACCTGCGCCGCGGTGGTGAAGACGAAGTCGTCATAGACGAGGTGCTCGTACATGTCGTCGGTCATCACCCAGACATGCGGATGCCTGACCAGCACGTCGGTGATCGCCTTGAGCTCGCTCCGAGTATAGGCCGAGCCGGTCGGGTTCGACGGCGAGCACAGGATCACCCACTTGGTCTTCGGCGTGATCGCCTTCTCGAGATCTTCCGGGCGCAGCTTGAAGCCGGTCGAGGCCGGGCAAACCACCGGCACCGACTCGCCGCCGGCGAGCGCGACCATCTCGGGATAGCTGACCCAATACGGCGCCGGGATAATTACCTCGTCGCCCGGATTGATGGTCGCCATCAGCGCATTGTAGAGCACCTGCTTGCCGCCGGTGCCGACGATGATCTGGTTCGGCTTGTAGCTCAGGCCGTTCTCGCGCGAGAACTTGTTGATGATGGCTTCCTTGAGCTCCGGAATGCCGCCGACATCGGTGTACTTGGTCTTGCCGGCCTCGATCGCGTGGATCGCAGCCAGCTTGATGTTGGCAGGCGTGTCGAAGTCAGGCTCGCCGGCGCCGAGGCCGATGACGTTGCGGCCCGCGGCTTTCAGCGCGCGTGCTTTATCCGTGACCGCGATCGTCGCGGACGGCTTCACACGGTCGAGCGCAGCGGACAGGAAGGCCATTATCATCTCCTGGCAAACGTCGTAAGCCGTTGGGCCACGACTTGATTTGAATGGGATCGCGGCACCCTAGGCCTGTCGCCGCTGCATCGCAAGAAGCTTGGCGGTAAAGCACGAAAACTTTCCCGCATGGCTCGCAACATGCGCAATATTCCGCAAGTTCCGGCCCCGAATGACTCATATCCGGTATCCGGCAAGTCCGCCGATGGCCGCTCCAGCCTTGCCGGCAAGGCCTGCGGCCGCGTGTGCCGGCGCGGATTGCTCCGAGGACAATTGCCGTGCGGTGCTTGCCAGGTGGTGCCGACGCCAGGTGGTCCGTGCAGCCGCCGACGGGCACATCGCGCGATAGGGATGGCGCGTTAACGTTTGTGAATTGCCGCGCGTCGGCCCAAGGTATCGACCACGGCATCGATGGCACGGACCGGCACCGTGCACAGCGTCGCGCAGCCGTGATCCGAGTTGTTCTGCCGTGTTGATGGAATCGTTCTGCACGCGTGCAGTGCGGTAGGCGTTTCGACTTTTTCCACGTTCCAGGGCTTGCGACGCACCCCTGTCGGCATCATTGTTTAGCGGCATTGCGGTGTGACAGGCCGCGCAATTTTCAAGCGTACCGTCTCAGACCAAGTCAACCTGACGCACCGAGTGAACCCCGACGCAATGTACAAGCTCTATTCGATGCAGCGCTCCGGCAACAGCTACAAGGTCCGGCTGGCGCTTGCGGTGCTGAACACGCCATACGAGGCGATCGAAATCGACATCCTGCGCGGCGAGAGCCGCACCCCGGACTTCCTGGCCAAGAATCCGAGCGGCCAGGTGCCGTTGCTCGAGGTTGCCGAAGGCCGTCATCTCGCCGAGTCCAACGCTATCCTCTGGTACGTCGCGATCGGCACGCCGCTGGCGCCGGAGTCGCGGATCGAGCGCGCCGAGGCGCTGCAATGGATGTTCTTCGAGCAGCACGCGCTGGAGCCGAATATCGGCGCCGCCTATTTCTGGCTGTCGCTGGTCAAGGGCGGGCGCGACCTGCAGACGCACGCGCTGGAGGACTGGATGGAGCGCGGTTATGCGGCGCTGCAGGTGATGGAGAATCACCTCAAGGGGCACGCGTTTTTCGCGGCCGAGCAGTTCACGGTCGCCGACATCGCGCTCTACGGCTACACCCACGCCGCCGACCGCTGCGACTTCGACCTGGCGACCTTTCCGTCGATCCGCGCCTGGCTCAAACGGGTCGAGCAGACCCCCGGATTTGTCTCGATGGATTGGCGGCCCGGTGCCGCGGCCGAGCCCCAGGCGCGCCTAGTGGCAGGCGTTTGAACACCAGGGTCTGAATTCCGGGAGTAGCGGGGAAATTGCCCAAATAACGGGCAAAACCCTCGCCGAGGCCGCATTTTCGCCGTTTTCGGCGGGCCTCGCCGCCGCAATGTTGCCGGTGACGCTGGGCAGATTCGCTCGGATGTCGCGAGTGATTCGCTCGCGGCCTGAGGGATTTACACCATGAAACGGTGGTCCGGCACGGCAGGCTTCCATGGCCGCCCTGCCCCAGTGGCATCATCCCGCCTGACCAACGCGATCGCCGCGTCGCTCGCGCTTGGCGCACTGACGCTGTGCCTCGTCGTCGCCGTGACGCTACTGGCGAGCAACATCAGCATGGCGACATCGATCCCGGCGTAATCCAGCAATTTCCATTTGGCACCTGATCCGCGGCAAGGCGCGGGAGAGACAGCGGCGCGACATGATGAAGACCCCCGTCGGACTTGTGACCGTGACGCTGTCGGCGGCGATCCTGTTTGCGGCCTCGCTCCTGATCGTGACCGGCACGCAGGGCGAAGACCGCGCGCACCCGGCGCACGTCACGACGCCTGCCGCCAAACCGGCCCCGCACCGCTAGACTAGCGCAAGCGCGCTAGCTCCATTTGTGGAAGATGAAGAACGCGCCGGCGGCGATGAAGGCAAATCCGAGCGCGTGATTCCAGCCCAGCGGCTCCTTCAGATACAACACCGAGAAGCCGGCGAACACGACCAGCGTGATCACCTCCTGCATGGTCTTGAGCTGCGCCGCGCTATAGATCTCGCTGCCCCAGCGATTGGCCGGCACCGCCAGCCAGTATTCGAAGAAGGCGATGGCCCAGCTCACCATGATGACGATGGGGAGCGAATGATCCTTGAACTTGAGATGGCCGTACCAGGCGAAGGTCATGAAGACGTTCGAGGCAAACAGCATCAGGATCGGCAGCAGCGAAGGCGAAATGGCGGGCATCGATGTCCTCTTTCAAGCAAAGCACGCGGTAACCCGCAGGCCCGGAACCGGGCTGCATGCCGATCTGCATATCATTTGATTTGAAAGCAGCGAAAGCTGGTTCGGCCGTCGCAAGGCCGGCTTAACGGTCGGGACCGAAATGCCGGCGCCGTTGCGGCACTGTCGTCAAACTGCGGCTTTATCGTGTGTTCGACAGACAACGAGAACGCGCATGCGGTTCGATTGGCGTGGAATTTCAGGTCCGGCGCTGACGGCGATCACGGCGCTTGCCGCCTTCCTGATCGATCGTCTCGTCGTCGCGGTCCCCAATCCCGCGCCGCTGTTCGTCTGCATCGTTGCGCTGGCGAGCTCGATCAGCGGCATCACCTCCGGAGTGGTCTCCGCCGCGATTGCGGTGGCCGGCTCGGCGCTGTTTTTTCTCGATCATCGCGCGCTGCCCGGCTACGACGCCGCCGACGTCGCGCGGATGTTGATGCTGGCCGCGACCGCGGCCGGCACCGCTCTCATCACCGGAATGCTGCGGCAGAAATGGATCGACGCCTTTGCCGCGGACCAGCAGCATCACGCCACCTCGGAGCGGCTCGCCGCCGCGCTCGACCAAGTCGACATCGGCATCGTGCTGCTCGACGCCGACACCCGCGCCGAATTCATCAACCGCGCCTTCCGGGAATATTTCGCGCTCTCCGACGCGCAGGCCGACAGCAAGCCGCCGTTCGTCGCACTGATGTATCATGGCCGCGACACCGGCGCCTACGAATTGCCGGAAGACGAGCTGAGCGCGTTCATCGCCGAGCGCATCGCGATGATGCGATCAGGCGATTCCACGCCGATCAACCTCAATCTCGCCGACGGCCAGGTGCTGCGCTTCAGCTGCACCGCGCTGCCCGACGGCGGCCGCATGCTGAGCTATACGCCGGTGACCGACCTTGTGCGCCACACCGACGATCCGGCCAGGGCCGGCGAATATCGCGCGCAGCGCGCCGGGCGCGAACGCCATCTGGCGCGGCTGCTGCGCGCCGCCGAATGAGGCGCAACTTCGTCGGCAATTGATCCCACGCGATAGCGACGGTAGAACTTTCGCGAGCGATGCGCAGGCATCGTGCAACGCGGGATCATCCAAGGTTCGTTCATGTCCGACGACGTCACCATCCGCTTCGTCACGCGCGACGATTACGCCCAGTGGCTTCCTCTGTGGGACGGCTACAACGCCTTCTATGAACGGTCAGGACCGACCGCGCTCGCGCCCGAGATCACCGCGATGACGTGGCAGCGCTTCTTCGATGCCTACGAGCCGGTGCATGCGCTGGTCGCCGACGCCGGCGGCAAGCTGCTCGGCCTGACGCACTATCTGTTTCACCGCTCGACCACGGCGATCGCGCCAACCTGCTATCTGCAGGATCTCTTCACCAGCCAGGCCGCGCGCGGCAAGGGCGTCGGCCGCGCCTTGATCAACGGCGTCTACGCGCAGGCGAAACTCGCCGGATCGCCGCGCGTCTACTGGCAAACGCATGAGACCAACCACACCGCGATGCAGCTTTATGACAGGGTCGCGGACAAGCCCGGCTTCGTTATCTATCGCAAGATCATCTGAGCGCGCCTGCGCCGCCTGTGGATGGAATGGAGATGTCACCGGCGCGTTACAAAGCCCGGCTAGGCTTCCGCTTGCGCAAGATCAGGCCCCCCGTCTCAGATCTTCGCCCCGAGCGGTCCCCGTCAGTCGCCGCGTCTGACCGGGACCGCTTTTTTTGTGACATTGCCGTCCGTGATAGGTGCAATGCGTGATCGGCGGTAGGGCGGCACCTTGCCGCCCCTCGGCGTGCTTGTCACAATGCACGGCATCCCTCGCCTATCCCACAGGATTGTCTCATGGAAATTCGTAATCTCGGCGGCTCCGGCCTGCGCGTGTCAGCGGTCGGCATCGGCTGCAACAATTTCGGCCAGCGCACCGATCTGGAAACCTCGCGCAAGGTGATCCACAAGGCGATCGATCTCGGCATCACCCTGTTCGACACCGCCGACATCTATGCGGGCATGGGCGGCTCGGAGACCGTGCTCGGCACCGTGCTGGGCGATCGCCGCAAGGACATCGTCCTCGCCACGAAATTCTCCAAGCCGATGGCGACCGACGGCACCAAGCAGGGCGCCTCCCGGCGCTACATCATGTCGGCGGTCGAAGCGAGCCTCACCCGCCTGAAGACCGACTATATCGATCTCTACCAGCAGCACGATTATGATCCGCTGACCCCGATCGACGAGACGCTGCGCGCACTCGACGATCTCGTGCGCCAGGGCAAGGTGCGCTACATCGGCAACTCCAACTTCCCGGCATGGCGGATCGCGGAGGCCGAATATGTCGCGCGCGAGCTGAACGTGAACCGCTTCGTATCCTGCCAGGACGAATACAGCCTCGTGGTGCGCGGCATCGAGAAGGATCTCTTGCCCGCCGCGCAGCAATACAATCTCGGCCTGCTGCCGTTCTTCCCACTCGCCAGCGGCCTGTTGACCGGAAAATACCAGCGCGGCGCCGCTGCCCCCGCCGACACCCGCTTCGCCAAGGCGCCGGCCTTGAAGGACCGCTACGTCACACCGCGCAACGAGGATATCGTCGAGAAGCTGCAGGCCTTTGCACAGGAGCGCGGCCACACCATGCTCGAGCTCGCCTTCTCCTGGCTCGCCGCCCGCCCGCAAGTCGCAAGCGTCATCGCCGGCGCGACGCGCGTCGAACAGGTCGAGCAGAACGTCAAGGCGATCAGCTGGAAGCTGAGCGCGGAGGAGATGGCGGAGATCGATCGGATTACGAAGGGTTAGGCCCGCTTGAGCTGCAGTCACAATTGTCGTCCCTGCGAAAGCAGGAACCCATAACCACAAATGCCTGTGATTACGCCGCACTGGGGCCACAGCGTGCTCCAACAGCACCAACGGTGGTTATGGGTCCCGGCTCGCGCTTCGCTTGGCCGGGACGACAGCGTGGTTGGGACACTCGCTTTAAGTAACCAGCCCCTTCATCGGTTTCACCGGGGCGCTATCCGGAAACACCGCATCGGCCAGCACGCGCTCGCCGAGGCCGAACTGGTCGTGCAGCACGCCCTTGATCACGGCGCGCAGATCGGTGGTCGGGGCGAGGTCGCGGGCCTGGTAGAGATTGGCGGGCTTCAGGCCCGGCCAGTCGGTGATCATCCGGCCGCCGTTCACCGCACCGCCGGCGAGCAGCGCGATGGTGCCGGTGCCGTGGTCGGTGCCCTCGGTGCCGTTGATGCGCGCGGTGCGGCCGAACTCGGTGGCGACCACGATCACGGTGTCGCGCCAGCGCGCACCTAAGCCGCTCTGAAATTCCGCCAGCGCGCCGTCGAGACCGCCGAGCAGCTGCGCGAGCCGGCCGACCGGCCCGCCTTCGTTGGCATGCGTATCCCAGCCGTCGAACGCCAGCGCGCCGATCCGCGGACCGTCATCCGCCGCCATCAGCTTGGCGGCGCCGCGTGCCACCAGCCGCATCGCCGCCACGCCGCCTGCGCCAGGCTGCGGCTTCATCTCGTTGCCCTGCGCCTGCTTCTCGAGCTGCAAGCCCTGGGTCAGCGCGCTCGCCAGCGTCGGATCGCGATGCTGGTAGAGATCGAGCAGCCGGATCGCGGTGTCGTCGGCGGCCTGCGGCAGCGCAGTCGGCGCCCAGCCGACGGTCGGCGCTGCGCCGCGCAACACCAGCGGCGTGGTCGGGCCGACCGCAAGCGCGCTCGTCACCCGCTCGCCCTTCGGCAATGCTTCGAGCGCGCGGTTGAGCCAGCCGGACTGCACGCGGCCGGGACCAGGGAAGCCGCTCTCCAGCACATCCTGGCCGTCGAAATGCGAGCGATCGCGATAGGAGGTCGCAACCGCATGAACCACCGCGGCCTGCTTGGCGCGATACATCCGCGCGAATTCCGGCATCGCCGGATGCAGGCCGAAGAAGGGATCGAGCATCACCGCCGCGTTCGGTCCGTCAGCCTTCAGCGCGATCGCGCCGTGCAGGCCGGCATAATCCGGGTCGCCGACCGGCGCCACGGTGGCAAGGCCATCGAGCGCGCCGCGCAGGATGATGGTGACGAAGCGCGGATCGCGGCCATCGGCGGCGCGCGCGAATTTCGGCAGATAGGCCCAGGCCGCGAAGGAGGCGCCGCCGAGCAGCAGCGCACGCCGCGACGTCGCCTGCAGCATCAAGCTCTCGGAGCAATCCATGGTCATCTCCTCTGGAATTCCGGCGACATCAGCAGCAGCGCCAGCGCCTGCTGCCGCGATTCCGCGCGCTCGATGGTGCGCCGCGTCTCGACCGACGCGGCATCCGCCGCAATCAACTCGAGCAGGTCGCGCGGGTCGAACCGGTCGGCGAGCTGGGAGGCAAGCTGCGCCGAGATGTCGAGCCTGAGCTTGATGCCTTCAGGCGCGGCCCAGGCCGCCGCGGTATCCGGGAAACCGTTCGGCCCGGCCGGCGACCACAGCGGCTGGCCGAGCACGTTGAGGCCGTTGAGATAACGGCCCGGGTCCTCCGGATTGCGCGCCAGCAGACGGCCGGAGGCGAGCAGGAATTCGTAAGGTGAGCGCATCTTTGTGAGTGGCGCCTGCCACGCCTCGCTCGACTGAACGAGCGCGGTGGCCAGCGCCCTGAGATCGCCGTCGGTTCTGGTGAAGGTGTCCTGCAGCTTCGCCACCAGCGCCGGCGGCGGATCGTCGGCCACGAAATGACGGGCGAACTTGGTCGCGATGAACTTCGCTGTCGAGGGATGCCGCGCGATATCCGATAGCACCGCCTCGCCCTGCGCGAGGCCGGTTTGCGCATAGGTTTTGCCCAGCACCTGCTGCGGCCCGGGCTGATGCGCATTGGCGTTGAACACGAAGCTTCCGGGGGTGCCGAGCTGGCCGCGGCGGCCGGCAAAGGTCCAGCCGGTGATGACGCGCGCCAGCGCGGTCACGTCGTCCTGGGTATAGCCGCCGCCGACGCCGAGCGTATGCAGCTCCATGATCTCGCGCGCCAGATTCTCGTTCAGGCCGCGGTTGCGATTGATGCCGGCACGCGACTCCGGACCCAGCGATTGCTGGTTGTCGAGAAAGAACAGCATCGCCGGATGCTGCTCGACCGCCTTCAGCATGTCCGAGAAACGGCCGAGCACGTGCGGGCGGATCGCCTCGCGTTCGAACGAGCCGGCCCACATCCGCGCCAGCGCGCCCTTGTTGGCCGAGATGCAGAAGTGGTTGGACCAGAACGCCACCAGCCGCTCGACGAAACCGCAATCGGCGACCACGCCGCGTTGCAGCCGCGCCAGCGCCTCGGCGCGGAACGTCTTCTGGATGATGTTGAGCGGCTGCGCCGCCGGCTTGGGTGGACCAGCCGGCGGCTGCATCGTCGGAGGCTGCATCGTCGCAGACGGCATCATCGCTGCATTGGCGCTGTCGGCCGCCTGCGGCTGCATCGTCGGATCCTTCCCGGCGATCTCCTTGGCGGCCGAGGACAGCGACAGATTCCGCCGCTGCGGCGGCTTCGCGTCCGGCCCCTGCGGCGGCGTCTCGCTCGCGCCTTGCTGCGCGGCCTTCGCGGCATTGCGCGCCTGCTGGATCTCGAACTGATAGTCGAACACCTGCTTGCCGAGCTCCGGCGTCGAAAGCAGGCTCGGCACTTCGAGCAGCGCGCCGTTCGGACGCGCCAGTTCCGCCAGCACGAAACCGCGCGGATCGGAGGCCGCGTTGATGAAGTCGCCGGCCGCCCCGCCGCGGGCGCCAAATCCAAATCGGTTGAGAGCAATCAGCGCGGCTTGCGAATCACGGGCCATCAGAATTCCCTTAACGGCCTATCCCGGCTATATCAGTTGCCCGGCATCATAGCGCGGTCCGGGATGAACCCGAGATTAATTCGCGCATTAAATCGCGGTTAGAATGGACCTCACGTCACACGATCGTTCCGAAGCAGCTGCTCCGCGCCGGCTTGCCTGCAAGGCATGCGGCAGCGAATTCTCCTGCTCGCTCACGGGATCGTGCTGGTGCTCCGACGAAAGCTTTCGCCTGCCGATGCCGACCGACAGCAGCGACTGCCTCTGCCCCGCATGCTTGCGGAAGCTGGCGGAACAGCAGACAGCAGCGAGCACCACGTGAACGCACCCTGGACCGTCGACGCCGTCCTGCTCGACATGGACGGCACGCTGCTCGACACCGAGAAGGTCTACTTCGACAGCCTGGTCGCGGCGCTGAATGCATGCGGCTACACCGATGGCGTCGTCACGCTGTGCCATGCCATGGTCGGGCTCCCCGGCCCGGTCTGCGAAGCGATGCTGCGCGATCATTACGGCGCGGCGTTTCCGCTCGAGGCCGTCAACCGGGCCTTCCTCGAACACCGCGATCGGATGATGCGCTCGGGCCTGCCGCTCAAATCAGGCACGCTCGATCTGCTCGACGCCATCGCCGCCGCGGAGCGACCGATGGCCATCGTCACCTCGTCGTCGCGCCGCTCGGCCGAGCGCAACCTGACGCTTGCCGGCATCCGCAGTCGCTTCGAGACGCTGCTGACGCTCGACGACGTCGCACAGGGTAAGCCGGATCCGGAACTCTATCTCAAGGCCGCCGCGCGGCTCGGTGTGGCACCGGCGGCCTGCATCGCCGTGGAAGACTCCAACCACGGCGTAACCGCCGCCCACGCCGCCGGCGCGATCACGCTGATGGTGCCGGACATGGCACCGCCGACCGAAGCGACGCGCGCGAATTGCGCGGCGGTGCTGCCGGACCTCAATGCGGTGCTGGCACTGCTGCAGGAGCGCGGCGCGCTTTAGCCGTTCCGAGCACTTCGGGTGCCACGCTGGCGGGTTACGCCGGAGCCGTCATCGGACCGTGCTTTTTGCACAGACCCGGTGGGCTAACCCACCGTACGGAGCACCGTGATCCCGCTTAGATCGTTCGCACTTTCGATGACTTCGCTGTCTTTGCGCGTTTCACTGCGACGTAATTATCGTGCGCCGCGTGACGGCTGTGCGTCTTCGCGTCCAGCGCCGCGTGCCGCGTTTTGGCGCCGCCGCGATGAGCGGCATATTCCTGGCCATCGATAGGCGCCAGATGCGGGGGATCAAAATCGAGATAGGGGCGCGCGACGCCAAACTCCTTGCCGTGCGCGTCGACCCATTTCCAGAGCTTTTCCGACGATCTCCAACGGTCGTCACGCGTCGCGCCGTCGATGCTGACGATGTCGGCGGCGAGACCATGGCCGTAGCCGCCACGGAGGCTGCCGCCGTGATACGACCTGTTGCTGGCCGCCTTCAGCCCGCTTGCAATCGACTGGCGGTAGTCATCGCGGAACGCGCTGGTGATACCGGGCGACAGGCCGGCCTGTTCCGCCGCGAGAAGTGCACGGAAGAGCTTCAGCTTGAAGCTCCGATCGACGCCTCCCATGACGTAGTCCATCATGGGCATGCTGGCTCTTTCGGCCGCCTTGGTGTCCTTCCAGGCGAAATCCTCATCGACTAGTCTGGTGAAGGTTCTGGTGACCGTCACCATCTTCTTCTTTCTCTTGACCGTCACCTCCCTCTGCTCCGGCACCTTGATGGTGTCTTCCTTGGGCGTCCTTTGGTAGAGCGCCCACAGATAGCGATCGATGCAGGCATTGACGTCCCAGCACTCGTCGAGGATTTCGACGGAGTCCACCGCCGGCTTGACCACGCGAGGCTCCGGATCCGGCGTGTTCGCTGCCGGCGCCTGCAGCGGTGGGATGTCCGGCGGCAGCGCCGGATCGGTCAACGCGGCCTCGACGACAGGTTCCGTCTCGTGCGCGGTCGGCACAGCATGGGCGGTCGCCACCGCTTCCTGTTCGCTCATGGTCACGGCATGAGAGCCATCGACGGCAGCATTCGACGTGGCCGTTGCCGGCGATATCGCCGATACGTCATCGGCGACGACAGCGGGTGCGCGGGGCTCATCAACTGATGCACCGGTGACTGACGCATCGGTGACTGACGCACCGATCTTCTCGATGCCAGCCGAACCGGACGCCGCAAACCACGAGACAATGCAGCCCGACAGAACGACCGTCCCGCCCAACGCCGCCGCCCGCACCCGCCGCGAGTTCATCATCCCAGCCTCCACGGGCTCCTCGGGAGCCAAGATTGCAAGCATGTGACGATGCGGATTGTCTGCTCAGGGCGTGGTCGCGCAATGGCGAATGAAGGTTAACGCCCCATCTTTCCGAATGATGTTGCCCGAATGCAACTCGGGCCCTACCCCCGTTTTCGCCGCGGCTTTGCCAGCGCCGTCTCGATCAGCGTACGCGCGGCCTCGCCGGCGGTTTCGTGTAGCTCGCGTCGCGACGCAGATGAGATCAGGTCGAATAGCACTCGCGCTGCGCCCTCCCGGCGAACGATGCCCGCTACCCCAGATGCCGCACCGTGGCTTGCCGGCATATCTGCGGTGACGGTGGAGGGACTCGCCGCCCGCAGGCGCGTCGCAAAAAGATCGAAAACAACCCCATGCAAAGGAGTCGGCGGCTGCCCGCATCCGACACGGCAACTTGACCCGTCGGGCAAATCAGGGATATATTTCCAATATTCCGAAATCGTGTAAGTGCCCCTTCGCCTTCAATGCGCCCGCGTCTCGGCTTCGGCAGTGCCGTCTTGATCACCCCGCGCGGCCGCGCTGCCCGACCTCAACGCGGTGCCGGCGCTGCTGCAAGAACGATCCGCGCTTTAGTCGTCAGTGCGAGCGAAGCGAAGCAATCCATCTTCCCGCATATGCGGAGCGATGGATTGCTTCGTCGCTTCGCTACTCGCAATGGCGGAGGCCGATCGGCCAGGCGCGGTCCGCTTCTGAGGATGCAAGCGGATGCCGGTTTGCTCGAGCGTCATCAGCCGCCCTTGACCCATAGCGAACCTCTCACGATCCGCTATCATGCAAACATTGGACTGTAGCGTGGAGGCAGCTTGTTCCCCGATCCCACCCTCACATGGCGGCCATATCCGTCGATTATCGACGGCATCGAACGCCCACCTTATGTTTTCGACCAAGGACTTTGGCGCGGCGTTCTCTACCTCATCGTCCTGGCACCGAATCCTGGTCGTCGCGCTTATGGCATCGAAATCGACTGCGAAATTTATGCGGGTTTCGATGAAATGATATATTCGGCGGCTGATCATGGGGACAGAGCGGGAGTGTATGATGGAGGTGTTTATGTCAAGGAGGCCGAAAACTCCGCCTTGCTGAATGCGTATACCGCTATTGATCCAGTTGGTCGGAAACCACGGCTTTCTCCTTCGTCGGTAGCGATCGCTGTTATGAGGTGCTGGGCTTCTCTGAACCGTTCATCCGACCATTCGCCGGTCCGGAAGAGGCGTATGCGTGGGGGCCTTCGAGACAGGATGCACCGCCGGATTTCCACCAGCCATCCCTCAAGAAAGCTGTGTATTCGCCGACGACGGCATCTTCCATTCGGTCCGGATTCTATGCCGCCTCTTGAGAGCGTGACAGGCGCGACTGGCTATATGGGCACACGCTCTAACCCCGCTTACGCACCGGCTTCGCCAGCGCCGTCTCGATCAACGTACGCGCGGCCTCGCCGGCGGTCTCCATGTAGCTTGCGTCGCGGTGCAGCAGCACGACGGCGAACGATCCGTCCAGCAGCAGCAGGATCTGCCGCGCCAGTTTCAGCGGGTCGGCGATGCCCTGCTCAGCGAAGGTCGCGCGCAGCCAGTCCTCGAACTTCTTCTTGTGCGCGGCGCCGATCCGGATCGCGGGATGGCCGGGCATGTTGGCGAGCTCGGCGGAGGTGCGCAGGAAGCCGCAGCCCTTCCATTTCGGATGCCGCGCCGAGCGCGCAAGGTTCTTGAAGATCGCCTCGACCTTCACCGGCAGCCCGCCCTCGGCCTCGGCAAACCATGTCCGGAACAGCGCGAGATTGGGCTGGTCGCGCGCGGCGAGATAGGCGGCGACGAGGTCGTCCTTGCTCTTGAAGTGATAATACAGCGTGCGCTTGGTGAGGCCGGCCTTGGCGGCCACCTCGTCGAGACTGACGCGGCGGATGCCTTCACTGTAGAACAGCGCATTCGCCGCCTGGACGATGCGCGCGCGGGTGGGCTCGGAGGGTCTGGGCATCCGTCGTATGTATACTCACCAGTGAATATACACAAATTCTGGCAGCCTTTAAGTTCGGCGCCACGAACACCCATGCCGGAGACTGCGCCATGCCCGACCCCATCCTGCTCGCAATCGACGACGGGATCGCCCTGATCACACTGAACCGCCCCGCGCAGCTCAACGCGCTCAATTACCAGCTGATCGATCAGCTGATGGCGGCGCTCGACCGCATCGAGGGCGACGCCGGCGTGCGCGCCGTGATCCTGACCGGCGCCGGCGAACGCGCCTTCTCGGCGGGCGCCGACATCAAGGAATTTTCGGAGAGCGCCAAGCAGAGTGCCGCGGTCGCGGTGCGCGACTTCGTCCGCCGCGGCCAGGCCATGACCGCGCGGCTCGAAGCGTTGAAGAAACCTGTCATCGCCGCGGTCAACGGGCTCGCCTTCGGCGGCGGCTGCGAGATCACCGAGGCGGTGCATCTCGCCATTGCCAGCGACCGTGCGCTGTTCGCAAAACCCGAGATCAAGCTCGGCATGCCCCCGACCTTCGGCGGCACGCAGCGGTTGCCGCGGCTGGCGGGACGCAAGCGCGCCCTGGAACTGCTGCTGGCCGGCGATCCGTTCCCGCCCGAGCACGCACGCGAGATCGGGCTGATCAACCGGATCGTGCCGCACGATCAATTGCTGGCCGCCGCGCGCGAGCTCGCCGGCCGCATCGTCAGGCATTCGCCCGATGCCGTCGCCGGCACCATCACCGCGGTGACGCGCGGGCTCAACATGCCGATTGCCGAGGGCCTGCTGGTCGAGAGCGAGCAGTTCGCCGCGCTGGTGCCGAGCCGCGACCTCGCCGAGGGGCTCGCGGCGTGGAAGGAACGGCGGTCGGCGAAGTATGTCGGGGCGTGAGCGCCGCTGGTACCACATCCGTCATTGCGAGCGAAGCGAAGCAATCCCTGTCCCCACGCGGGGAAACATGGATTGCTTCGTCGCTTCGCTCCTCGCAATGACGGCGAAGGAGACCTGCGCCCTACCGCACCACCGCCGCGGTCTGCCCGAACAGCAGCTTGCGCTCTTCCTCGGTGCGGATCGCGGGCTGGCCGAAGTTCGGGTTGACCTCCTTCGCCTTTGCATAGGCGCGCTCGGTCGCCGGGCGCTTGCCGATCGTCTCCAGCCAGCGCTTCAGATGCGGGAAGTCGTCGATCTCCTGGCCCTGGTTCTTGTAAGGCACGACCCAGGGATAGCTTGCCATGTCGGCGATCGAATAGTCGCCGGCGATGAATTCGCGGTCGGCGAGCCGCTTGTTGAGCACGCCGTACAGCCGGTTGGTCTCGTTGACATAGCGATCGATCGCGTAAGGCAGCTTCTCGACCGCGTAGTTACGGAAGTGATGGTTCTGCCCGGCCATCGGCCCGAGCCCACCCATTTGCCAGAACGTCCACTGGATCGCGTCATAGCGGCCGTAGAGATCTGCGGCCAGGAATTTTCCGGTCTTCTCGGCAAGGTAGAGCAGGATCGCGCCGGATTCGAACAGAGAGATCGGCTTGCCGCCGCCCTTCGGCGCGTGATCGACGATCGCCGGAATACGGTTGTTCGGCGCGACCTGCAGGAAGTCCGGCTTGAACTGATCGCCCTTGCCGATGTTCACCGGGAAGATCTTGTATTCGAGGCCGGTCTCCTCGAGGAACATCGTGATCTTGTGACCGTTCGGCGTGGACCAATAGTGGAGATCGATCATGGGCGTGATCCTGCATTTGCTGGGATTGCTGACGCATCGGCGAGAAAGATGCGAATGCATGGAGTTGGCGACATAACCGCACCCAAGTCAATGGCGCGCCATTGCGCCGCGCGCGAATGTGATCTGCAATCAACGCAAGCGACCGATTGAGCTGCGCCCCGATTGCTCCTAGGCTGGCGTGGTTGGTATTAAAAAAAATTTCAAAACATAGGGGATTATGATGACACGGGATTTGGCACGACGTGAATTTCTGAAGGGCTCGGCGGCGATCGCCGGCGCCGCGGCAGCGGGTGCATTCTCCTGCGTCGAGATCGCGAGCGCGGCACCGATCGAGGTGCCGACCGTCGACAAGCTCTCGATCCGCGTGCTGGTGGATTCCAGCTACGATTTGTTCTTCAAGCCGAAACAGTCGGGCGGTGTCACGATCGCGCCGCCGCCGCGCGGAGCCGACTACCAGAAGTCGCTGCACAATGAATGGGGCCTGTCGCTGTGGCTGGAGTCGGAAGCCAAGGGCGCGCAGCGTACGCTGATGCTCGACTATGGCTATACGCCGGACGTGCTGCTCAACAACATGGCGCTGGTCGGCGTCGATCCGGCGAAGATCGACGCGCTGATCGTGAGCCACGGGCATTACGACCATTTCGGCGGCCTCAACGGCTTCCTAGACAAATTCCGCGACAAGCTGCCGGCCGACGTGAAGCTCTATGCCGGCGGCGAGGACAATTTCTGCCACCGGGTCAGCGCAACGCCGACCAAGGGCCAGTTCACCGATTTCGGCACGCTGGATCGGCGCCAACTCGCGGCGCAACGCATCACGACGGTGCTGTGCGAATCTCCGACCGTGATCGCCGGTCACGCCTTCACCACCGGCAAGATCAACCGCCGCAGCATCGAGCGCGTGCTGCCCAACACCTGGGTCGAGTTCAGCATGAAGGACGGGCTCGGCTGCAATGCCAGCCACTATCTGCCGGCCGAGCTCGAGGGCAAGATCGTGCCCGACGAGCACATCCACGAGCACGCCACCTGCTTCAACGTGCGGGACTTCGGCCTCGTCGTGATCTCGTCCTGCGGCCATGTCGGCATCGTCAATTCGGTGAAGCAGGCGCAGGAAGTCTCCGGCATCCAGAAGGTGCACGCGATAGTCGGCGGCTTCCATCTCGGACCGGCGCCGAAGGACTACCTCACCGAGGTGGTCGCCGAGATCAAGAAGCTCGACCCCGACGTGGTGGTCCCGATGCACTGTTCCGGGCTCAATTTTGTGCAGGAGGCGACTGCGCAGATGGGCGACAAGGTGCTGGTCACCACCACCGGCAGCCGGCTCTCCTTCGGCATATGATCCGACCGATCCTGCGCGTCATTGCATGCGCTGGCGCGGCCCTGGCTTGCGCCGGCCTGTGGCTGGCGCCGGCGCTGGCCGGCGATGCGCCGGCGCCATCGGCGCGCTGGGCCGCCGAGATCATGGACATCCTGATGTGGAACAGGGAGCCGGTCGGCGGCCCGTTCGCACTGACCGATCAGGCCGGCCATGCGCGCACCGACAAGGAGTTCCGCGGCAAACTGATGCTGGTCTATTTCGGCTTCACCTATTGCCCCGACGTCTGCCCGACCGATCTGCAGGCGATCGGGCTCGCGCTCGACAAGCTCGGTCCTGACGGCGATCAGGTGCAGCCGATCTTCATCACGGTCGATCCCGAGCGCGACACCGCAGCGCATCTCGCCGAATACGTGCCGATGTTTCACCCTCGGCTGATCGGGCTGACCGGCAGTGGTGAGGCGATCCGCAAGGTCGCCGATGCCTACAAGGTCTACTACGCCCGCGTGCCGCTCAAGGACGCCGGCGACTACACCGTCGACCATACCGCCTACATCTATTTGATGGACCGCGACGGCAATTATCTCGGCTTCTTTCCGCCGGGCACATCGGCCGACCGCATGGTCGAGATCATCCGGCCGCGGCTCGCCGAGCCGGCGCGCTAGTGCCGCGACGGGACCGCCCACCCCTCCCGCTTGCGGGAGAGGTGAAGGGAGTTCGCGGATAGGCCATCAATGCATCCGCCCATGCGCGCGCAAGAAGGTCTCGCCGGTTTCAGTCACCATCACCCGCATGCCCTCGACCGAGGGACGGCGCGCGACATAGCCGCGGTCGAAGGCGTCTTCCCAGATCGTCAGCCGCGGGCATGAGGTGCGCCAGACCTCGAGCACCTCGGCATAGGGCCGCGGCTCGCGCGCGACCCATTCCACGAGATCGAGCACCAGGGCGTCTGTGGTCTCACTCATTTGCTCCTCGCCGGGGTCAGCAGGGATTCAAAATCGACTCCGGTATTTCTGCGCTGCTTGGCCTCTGCCGGCAAACTGAGTTATCTTGCCCTTGCATCAGTTTTCCTGAGGGTTCATGCGGCGGCTGCTCTTTCTCAACGGCATCAAGGCATTCGAGGCCGCGGCGCGGACCGGCAGCTTCGCCGCCGCAGGCAGCGAGCTCAACGTCTCGGCCGCCGCGATCAGCCGGATGGTGCATCTCCTGGAGGAGCGGCTCGGCGTCGCACTGTTCGAGCGCAAGGCCAATCGCCTCGTTACGACACAGGCCGGCCGCGCCTATCAGGGCGGGCTGACGCCAATCTTCGACGCATTGGCGAGCCTCACCGCGCAGGTCACGGCGTCGGCGAGCGCGCGCGTGCTGACCGTCGGCGTCGGCCCGACGTTTGCGCTGAAATGGATGATCCCGCACCTCGCCGAGTTCCGCAAAGCGGAGCCCGACATCGAGGTGCGGATCACGACCGGCGGCATGGCG
The DNA here is from genome assembly GCF_011516665.3 of Bradyrhizobium sp. 41S5. Lineage (NCBI taxonomy): Bacteria > Pseudomonadati > Pseudomonadota > Alphaproteobacteria > Hyphomicrobiales > Nitrobacteraceae > Bradyrhizobium > Bradyrhizobium sp. 41S5. Next base: position 6,994,437 of record NZ_CP083721.1, read on the forward strand.
GTGCCGTTCGCCGACGACTGGAGCTGCGGCATCCAGCTCGGCGACGGCCAGTGGCCGGGGCTCGTCGCCGACCTGATGCCGGTGTGCACCGCGCGGCTTGCCAACATCCTCAAGCGTCCCGGCGACCTGAAGGGGCCGAGCCTGATCCGCGTCGCGCATTCGCCCGACGACTGGCCGTCCTGGCTGAAGGCCGCGGGCGTGCCGCGGGTGACGGCGCGCGGTCCGGAATTCCAGTTCTACGGCCAGGCGCTGCAGGCAGCGAGCGACGGGCTCGGGATCGCGATGGGCATCCGGCCCTATATCGATGACGATCTCGCCGCTGGCCGGCTGGTGGCGCCGTTTGCACTCAGCGTGCCGAAGGGGATGCGCTGGTATCTCGTCTATCGCGGCTTCCACGCCGAACAGCGCGATTTCGCCGCGTTCCGACGCTGGATCATCCGCGCCGCCGCGGAACCCGCCGCGCGCCGCAAGGGAGCGCGCAATGCCTGACGAGAGGATCGACACGCTGGTGATCGGCGGCGGCCAGGCCGGGCTCACCATGAGCCATCGGCTGAAGCAGCGCGGCATCGCCCATCTGGTGCTGGAGCGGCGGCGGATCGCAGAACGCTGGCGCAGCGAACGCTGGGACGGCCTCATGTTCCAGTTTCCGAACTGGTCGGTGCGGCTGCCGGAGTTTGCGTTTCCGCACAGCGATCCCGACGGCTTCTCGGACACCGCCTCCATCATCGCCTTCATCGAGGACTACGCCGCCTTCGTCGCGCCGCCGATCCGCTGCGGCGTCGAGGTCACCAGGCTGCGCCGCGACGCCGATGGCTTCCTCGCCGAGATTGCCGGCGGCAGCATCGCCGCCCGCAACGTCGTCATCGCCACCGGCCCCTATCAGCGGCCGCTGCGGCCCGGCGTGCTGGACGGTCATCCCGGGCTGTTTCAGGTCCACGCCAGCGGTTACAAGAATCCCGCGCAATTGCCCGACGGTGCGGTGCTGGTGATCGGCGCCGGCGCCTCGGGCGCGCAGATCACCGACGAGCTGGTGCGCGCCGGCCGCCGCGTCTTCCTCTCGGTCGGGCGTCACAACCGCCTGCCGCGCCGCTATCGCGGCCGCGACCTGTTCTGGTGGCTGGCCGAGATGGGCGTCGACGAGACGCCGGTCGAGCAGCGCGGCCCGTCGCGCCTGCTGCCGGTGATTACGGGCGCCCATGGCGGCCACACCATCGATTTCCGCCGCTTCGCCGCCGACGGCGTGACGCTGCTCGGCCGCGTGACGGCGGCGCGCGACGGCGTGCTCGAGATCGCGCCCGATCTCACCACCAACATCCCCAATGGCGACGCCTACTACGCGACATTCCTCGGAATCGTCGACGACTTCATCGCGGCACGCGGCCTCGATCATCCCGACGATCCCTTGGCGCGCCTCCGCCTGCCCGATCCGCCGTGCCTCACTGCGCCGCTGCGCACGATCGACCTGCGCACGGAGCGGATCAGCAGCGTGATTTGGGCCACCGGCTATGGGCTCGATCTGGACTGGATCGACATGCCGGTGCTGGACGCCGATGGAGCACCACGACATCGCCACGGCGTCTCCGACGTGCCGGGCCTGTATTTTCTCGGCCTGCAATGGCTGTCGAAGATGAAATCCTCGTTCCTGTCGGGCGTCGGCGACGACGCGGCTGTGCTCGCCGATCACATCGCGGCTCGCAGCTAGCGCGTTGGTGCGGTTCGCCTGAAGAAACCGCGTCAAAACAAAGAGCTGGAACTCCTTGGCCCGTCGGAAATAAACCGCGCGACTTGTGATCTGGTTCACATTGGGCGCCGCGCGCCCATGCTTCCTATGAGAAGGGGCATCCCGAGGTCGCCATGATTTACAGCGGTTTTGAGATCAAGTCGTTCGAAATGGGGAAGGGGCAATGGCACGCCAGGATTCAACGGGTCGATCAAAGGCCGGTCGTCATCGATGGCATGCCGTTTCCGACGCTCGACATCGGCTTTGCGTGGTCCGATCCGGATGCGGCGATCGACGACGCGAAGCGGACTATCGACCGGTTCCCACATCGGTATGGCATGACAATGCCGTCGGCGTGACCGGCAACGTCGTGGTCGCGATCGTCCCACAATGCCAGCCGGATCCGGTCTGGCCGGCGCAGGTCAGCACCAGCTGCCCGGAATGCGCCGCCCGGCTCTCGCTGCTGCGCGTGATTCCCGGCCGCGCCGCCGAATACTGGACCATGCGCTGCGACGGCTGCGGCGGGATCCATCTCGACATCGTCGACCTGCCCCGGGCCTGACGGCCGCGAACGCGCTGCCTGCTGACACCCTGCTGTCAGCAGCCGCGCCTGGGCGCCAATCCAGCCGTCGATTGCCCTTTTCTCGCTGCCGGACTCGTCCCATATTCCTGATATGGCGAAGACACCGAACACTCCGAAAAAGCCCGGCAAATCCCCCAAATCCAAGGCACACCGGCCTGAGGTCCAACCGATCGGACCGGCGCTTGCCGAACTGCTCAATCCCGCGATCAACCGCGGCGATGCCGGCATGGGTTCGGGCACCGGCCTGCAGCCGCCGCCGGACAATTCCTGGGACCGCCGCGCCGGCGGCGAGGCCGCCGCGCATCGCGCGCGGGCGTCGACGCGCGAGACCAGCGAGGACGTCGCCAGGCGTGACGCGTCCGGCCTCGAGGAAGCCCCGCAGGCCAATTACGGCACCTCGGCCACCATACCGACCCTCGATCCGGAACTGGCGCGGCAGCTCGGCCTGCCGACCGCCGAGGACGATGACGAGGCGCTCGCCCGTCCGCCGCGCAGCAAGATGGAGGCGCTCGGCGTCAAGGCGACCGCCGACGCGCTCGAGAACCTGATCCGCGAAGGCCGCCCGGAATTCCGCAGGGACGACGGCTCGATGCGGGTGTGGACCCCGCACCGGCCGCCGCGCCCGGAGAAATCCGAAGGCGGCGTGCGGTTCGAGATCAAGTCCGCCTACGAACCGAAGGGCGACCAGCCCACCGCGATCGCGGAGTTGGTCGAGGGCATCAACCGCAACGACCGCACCCAGGTGCTGCTCGGCGTCACCGGCTCGGGCAAGACCTACACCATGGCCAAGGTGATCGAGGCGACGCAGCGCCCGGCGCTGATCCTGGCGCCGAACAAGACCCTGGCTGCGCAGCTCTATGGCGAGTTCAAGAGCTTCTTCCCCGACAACGCGGTCGAGTATTTCGTCAGCTATTACGACTACTACCAGCCGGAAGCCTACGTTCCGCGCACCGACACCTACATCGAAAAGGATTCCTCGATCAACGAGCAGATCGACCGCATGCGCCATTCGGCGACGCGCGCGCTGCTCGAGCGCGACGACGTCATCATCGTTGCCTCGGTGTCCTGCATCTACGGTATCGGCTCGGTCGAAACCTACACCGCGATGACCTTCGCGCTGAAGAAGGGCGAGCGTATCGACCAGCGGCAGCTGATCGCCGACCTGGTCGCGCTTCAGTACAAGCGCACCCAGGCCGACTTTACCCGCGGCACCTTCCGCGTCCGCGGCGACGTCATCGATATCTTCCCGGCGCACTATGAGGACCGCGCCTGGCGCGTGAACCTGTTCGGCGATACCATCGAGACTATCGAGGAGTTCGATCCGCTCACCGGCCACAAGCAGGACGAGCTCGAATTCATCAAGATGTACGCCAATTCGCACTATGTGACGCCGCGCCCGACGCTGGTGCAGGCGATCAAGTCGATCAAATCAGAATTGAAGATGCGGCTCGACCAGCTCAACGACCAGGGCCGGCTGCTGGAGGCGCAGCGGCTGGAGCAGCGCACCACCTTCGATCTCGAGATGATGGAGGCGACCGGAAGCTGCGCCGGCATCGAGAACTATTCGCGCTACCTCACCGGCCGCCGCCCCGGCGAGCCGCCGCCGACGCTGTTCGAATACGTGCCCGACAACGCGCTGGTTTTCGCCGACGAGAGCCACGTCACCGTGCCGCAGATCGGCGGCATGTTCCGCGGCGACTTCCGCCGCAAGGCGACATTGGCCGAATACGGCTTCCGCCTGCCCTCCTGCATGGACAACCGCCCGCTCCGCTTCGAGGAATGGGACATGATGCGGCCGCAGACGGTCGCGGTGTCGGCGACGCCGAGCGGCTGGGAGCTCAATGAAAGCGGTGGTGTGTTCGTCGAGCAGGTGATCCGCCCGACCGGGCTGATTGATCCTCCGGTCAATATCCGCCCCGCCCGCACCCAGGTCGACGATCTCGTCGGCGAGGTCCGCGCCACCGCGCAGGCCGGCTACCGCTCGCTGATCACGGTGCTCACGAAGCGCATGGCGGAGGACCTCACTGAATATCTGCATGAACAGGGCATCCGCGTCCGCTACATGCACTCGGATATCGACACCATCGAGCGCATCGAGATTATCCGGGATCTCAGGCTCGGCGCGTTCGACGCGCTGGTTGGCATCAATTTGCTGCGCGAGGGCCTCGACATTCCCGAATGCGCGCTGGTCGCGATCCTCGACGCCGACAAGGAAGGGTTTTTGCGCAGCGAGACATCCTTGATCCAGACCATCGGCCGCGCCGCGCGCAACGTCGACGGCAAGGTGATCCTCTATGCCGACCAGATGACCGGCTCGATGGAGCGCGCCATCGCCGAGACCAACCGCCGCCGCGAGAAGCAGGTCGAGTACAATACTGAACATGGCATCACGCCGGAGAGCGTGAAGAAGTCGATCGGCGACATCCTCAACTCGGTCTACGAGCGCGACCATGTGCTGGTCGAGATCGGTGACGGCGGCAAGGGGAATTCGTGGGCCGACGACGTGATCTCGATCGGGCACAATTTCGAGGCCGTCCTGAGCGACCTCGAAACACGGATGCGCGAGGCCGCTGCCGATCTGAACTTCGAGGAAGCTGCCCGGCTCCGCGACGAGGTCAAACGGCTGCGCGCCACCGAGATGGCCGTGGTCGATGATCCGACCGCCAAGCAGCGCAACGTGCAGAAGCAGGCCGGCGCCTATGCCGGCACCCGGAAATACGGAGACGCCGCCAACCTGCCGGTCGCCGCGCTGAAGAACAAGACCGCGCAGACCTCGCTCAAGGCGAGCCGCGGCGGCAAGTCCGGCTCACGGGTGCACAAGCCCGACCTCGACGAGATGCACGGCCCGGAATCGCTGCCCTTCCGCCCGAGCGGCGCGCTGCCGGCCAAACCGTTCGGCACGACGAGCCGCATCATCCAGCCGAACGACTCGCGACAATCAGGGCCGGAGTTCGGGCCGGCGCCGCGGAGCAGCGGGGGAGCGCCCGGCAAGCGCGGCGGGTGGAAGAAGCGGTAGACCATGACGCGTGCCGAGCTTCTCGCCTTCCTGCGAATGCATCGGCTCGCTGTGGTCAGCACGGTCCACGACGGCGATACCAGAACCTCCGCGCCGATCCTCGTGCCGCGCTGGTGATCGGCTGGGACGCCGAGCAGACTGCGCAGCTCGAGGGCATCGCCGACTTGCCGACCGGTGCGGAATTGGCTGTGTGCAAGCAGGTGTATTTCGCGACGTGGCCCGACGGCCCGCAGCGGGAGGCCTGGCCGAACATCAGCTATGTCCGCGTGAGGCCGCGCTCGGTGAGGTTCAGCGATTTTGGCGCGGTGCCGGCGCGGATCGAGGAGATGCAGCTCCGTTGATCAGCCTGCCGCATAGCCGGCGAGCGCTACGGCTGGACGAAGAACATCACATAGAGCGCGAGGCCGATCGCCAGAAACGACGCCACGACGGCAAACCAGTTGTACTTGATGCCGCGCGCAAAGATTGCGTTCTTCGCGAACAACAGGACAAGACCGATAAAGATCGCTGCGAAGATCTTGCCCCAGAACAGCTTCAGAAGGTGCAGATCCGCGAATGACATCCTCGCCTCGGGCTGGCTTTCGCTGAAGCCGCAGGCTCCTGCCGACACAGCTTGCTATCACGACAGGGGTTGTCATGGAAACGGAGGCCGCCGCAACGGCACCAGATCACGCGACATCGAACGCCGGATGATAGCTAACATCCCCTTTCGGCGGCTCGCCCTTCAGCACAAGCCGCTGAAAGTACGGGCTCGGCGCACCGCCATAGGTCAGCGCGGGATCGCTGACGAAGCCGAAGCGGCTGTAATAGGAGGGGTCGCCGAGCAGGACGCAGCCGTCGGCGTTCAGTGCCGCGAGGCGTGCAAGGCCCTCGCGGATCAGCGCACCGCCGATGCCCTGGCGTTGCATGTCCGGTACGACCGAGACCGGGCCGAGGCCGTACCAGCGCCCGGCGGCGCGATCGATCTGCACCGGCGAGAAGGCGACGTGGCCGACGATGCTGGCGTCATCGGATACAGCCGCCAGCGAGATCGTCAGCGCGCCGGCCTGGCGCAGCGCCGCGACGATGCGGGCTTCGGTGCCGCTGCTGTGAGGTGCGTTCGCGAATGCGGCGGCCGTGACGCGGCTGATCGCCGCGGCGTCTTCGTCACGTTCATCTCTGATCTGCATTCCGGCAGGTTAAGGCTGATCGGCGGAGCGGCGCAAGGCGGCGCATCACCGCACGCTGACCACCGCGACCGCCAGCAGCGACATCATGATCATCGTCGTCACAAGTTGCCGCGAGACGCTGGGCTGCGCGCGCCACTGCGCGATCTTCTCGGACAACGACAGGCTGGCGTCGAAGAACATCGGCGCGTAGGCGTGCGCGAACCGCTTTGGAAACTTTGCCGCAAGCAATGGCGAGATCGCGGCAGAGAAGAGCGAGGCCAGCACGACAAAGATCGCGGCGCCATAGCGTTCGCCGACGATCTCACGGGCACCGAGGATCTTCAGCGCCAGCACGGCGACGGCGAAGGTCGGCAGCCCCTGCAGGATGGCGGTGAGCGCAAAGCCTTCGAGCCGGTCCTGCGCGGAAGATTTCGGTGCAGCGATGGCATTCATGGCGGCGATCCCTTCTCAATCGGGTAATCCGATGCCGCCACGCTAGCCGCGCGGCCTCGCCTGCGGCGTGATGCAGGTCACGCCGGAAACGGGATCGTTACCTACGGGTCTGTTTGATCTGCGAAGCGGAATCTCACCCACGTCGTCCCGGGCAAGCGCAGCGCGACCCGGGACCCATAACCACAGGCAGGAATTGTTGTCCCGCGCAGTGGCCCCAGCATGCTTCAACAACGTAACCCTGTGGTTATGGGTCCCGGCGTTCGCCGGGACGACGGCGGAATATGCCGCGCCGCCTCGCCCCCTACCCCGACCGCCTGTTGCTGGTGTTCTGAATCAGATTGCCGTGCGCGGCCTGCTCGCGGATGTTGTGCTTCTCGTCGTCACGATGGCCCTTGGTGGTGTCGAGGGGAACGCCGGGGGCGCTGCCGACGCCCTTGTGGCTTTTGTTGTCGTCGGGAACGGGCTGGATGGTCTTGTTCAGTGGCTTCGTCATCATCGTCTCCGGTACGCAACGAGACAACGCCGCCCGTGCGGGCGGCGTTCCCGGAAATGAGACTACACAACCGGTCGGGCGTTACAGCTTGTCCTGCTGCGAGGGCTGCGCCTGTTGCTGCTGGCGCTGGCGTGCCTGCTCGTTGGCGTGGTGGCGGCCGTAGAGGCATCCGGCGGCGGCGCCGAGCATACCGTGATGGCCGGCATAATGACCGGCGACACCGCCGACGACAGCGCCCTTGATGCAGCCCTTAGCGTCGGCGGGCGAGATGGCCGCAAACGCACTGACGGCAATGGCGGAAGCGAGAAGAAGGGATTTCATGATACGGCTCCAATGGAATTCTCAAGGCATCAACGGCTGAGCCGCCCCGCCGGTTCCCGCCGCTTCGCGGGTTCACGATCGATCTCGTGACCGGCGAGGCCGCGCCAACGGACTAGTTAGAACGTAACGCGGTTCGATCGACGAAGGCAGCCTGCTCCCTCCCCGCAAGCGGGAGAGGTGCACGCAGTCTGCGGCAAGATCAGTTCAACCTGACTTCATTACGCTCGAGTTGATACCAGGCGCCGCGGCAGCGAGCCGGCGCGATCGCACTGGCCGGCCCCGGAGGAGCTCAAGGCCTCGGCCTCGACCGGCACCGGCTCACCGTCGCGCGGCGCACGCTTGTGATCGGTTATTTGGAGACCACGTCGGCGATCTTGTGATCCGACGGATTCACGATCAGCAGCTTGTCCTGCATCATGGCATAGCGATAGGGCCGCACCGCCGGCACGTCGCGACGCGCCTGGCGCGGCAATGGATAGGTGCTCACGGCCGAGGGCACAGCGGTGCCGACCGTCGCATCGAAGCCCGTCGGCGCGGTCTGGTTCGAGGCGTGACGGCTGACATCGTTCCAGATCGATTTCTGCTGGGCATCGGTGAGCTGTAACGTATCGCTTGCGCCGGACATCTTGCTGCCGGCGTGGCTGGACATCGTGTCTCTGGCGGCTGCGGCGCTCACGCCAGACAGCGCCAGCAGCGCGGCGACGGCAAGCGGTATGGTATTTTTCATGGAGTTCTCCTGATCGCGAATGCGTCGCCCGTGCAGGATCAACCGGGACGCGCGCGGGGAGGTTTCATTAATTCGCGGTCATCTGCCCCGCGCACTTCACGGGTTCGAGACGCGATCGGTTCAACGAATCGGGGCAGTCTCCTGCCATGTCGGAATGGCGACCAGGCGTACCGCGTGGATTTTGCGCCCCAATGCACGTTCCGGTTGTCGAACCTAATCGAGTGTTGTGCGTCAAAACATATGTTCGAGAGTGGAAAGCTTCGGTTCACAATGCGGGCAAGGGCCTGTCAAAGGCGAGGCGGACCGAACCGGCGGAGTCGAACATGGGCGAGGATTTGAACCGGCAGCGCGTCCTGAACTTCCTCGACGTCTATTATGCCGGCGGCATCGAGGGCGCGCTCGATCGCTGCAGCGACGACGTCGCGTTTCTCGCCAACGCCCCGATCGACATTCTTCCGCATATGGGCCAGCACCGCGGCAAGGCCGCGCTGCGCCAGATGTGGACCACGATCCACGAGCGCTATTCCGACATGCGCTACGAGGCGCCGCTGGTGGTGGCCGAAGGCGACAAGGTCGCAGCCCAGCTGCGGGTGTTCTTCCGCAAGCGCAACAACGCCCGCGTCGTGCAGTTCGACGTTGCGGTGTTCTACACGCTGCGCGACGGCAAGATCACCGAGATCCGCGAGATCATCGACACCTTCGACCTCGTCCAGCAGGTGCTGGAGCGTGATGTCGCAGCGGCGCTGACCGGGCAGAACGCGGGCTAGCTCCCGGAAAACGGGGCAACCCACGCCGGCGCCCCCGCCCCGCAAATTCGTCCCCGCCGGCGTCGAACCTCGAAGGCCCGGCGCTGACCTATCACTGGGCTTGTTGCGGTCGGGGCTGAAATCACCATGAAAGTCGCATTGCTCGCTGTGCTTGGCCTTGCACTGGGCGCCCTTGGCGGCGCCGCTCTCGGCATCGGAGCCGGGCTCACCTGGATCGGACTGGCCAAAACCTCAGGTCTCGACAGCGGAACGCTGGTGTTTTTCACCTTCATGCCGCTCGGCGCCGCGATCGGCGGCATCGGCGGCGCGCTGCTGTTCGCGGTGGTGGCGATCCGCGACGCCGAGATCGTGATCGAGCGGCAGCCGCTGCGGCGGCGCGACCGCTGAATTGCGGTGACAAGCGGACGGGCGGTCACATTCCGGTCAAAACCGGCGCAATTGTGCATTGCAAAAAAGTCATTTGCGTTTTCGCCGTTCGGCCCTATTTGAGGCCGTAATAGTGACGTGCAGCAACCTGGCAGGGCGTCGACGCTGACCGCCTGCCGTTCGTTTGCTTTGAAAATCCAGTTTCAGGACGAGACCAAAATGACAGAGCACAGCCTCTGGCGTTTTTCGCGCGCATTGCATCGCGCGATCAACGAACGCCAGCTTGCAGACATCGAGCCGTTGCTCGATGACGAGGTCGAATGGGCCATCTACGGGCCGATCGACCTGTTTTCCTTTTTCGGCTCGCGCCGCGGCAAGGCCGCCGTGCTCGAGGTGATCAGGCAGATCGGCGAGAACCTGAGGGTTCACCGCTTCGATCGGGAGTCCATCATGCTGGGCGCGGATTCCGCTGCCTCGATGCTGCGCTATTCGCTGACGGCATTGGACTCCAACAAGCCGATCTCTCTCAGGATCGCGCATTTCGCGCAGTTCAAGGCCGGCAAGCTCACGAGCTTCCGCGTGCTGGTCGACAGTTTCGACCTGGTCGAGCAGACCGTCGGTTACCCGATCCATCTGCCGCGCATCGCGGTCTGACGGACCTGCGATTTCACGCCTTCGTCATGTCCGGGGCCGCGCCTTCGCGTCAAGGCGCCCCGGCAGCCGCGGCCTGTTTTGCCAGCCCCGAACGGCCGCGCCCGGGCGACGCGATGCGCCAACGCGCTTAGCGTTTGTCCCGGACATGACGATCACGCGTTGATCAGTTGCCTTCGCAGCGCCGTTGCCACAATTTCGCGCCACGAAAACCGCATGTTGCGGCGCTGGAATTTGCGGGCTGGGAATGACTTCTACATCACGATTTGGCTGGACAAGGCTGCCGGTGCTGGCGGCCGGCTTCAGCGTGGCAATAGCGCTTTCGGCCCCGGCGCAGACCTCACCCTGGGCGATCACTCCCGCCGCCCAGGACAGCGCGAAAGACAGCGTGAAAGGCGCCTCCGCTGATGACGCCGAGGCTGCGGCCGACCAGGCGCCGCCGGCGGCCGACGCCAATGACGCCGACATCCTGAAGGACATCGACCAGAGCAAGCTCGACTGGAGCCAGCTCGATACCGACTCCACCAGCCTGCCCACGCTGGCGCCGAAGAGTGCGGCCAAACCCAGCAGCATCGCCGGCAACGATCCGTCCTGGTCGACCAACAACAACGCCAACGGCTCGTCGGCGGTGTCGGTCAAGCAGTCGATCTCGCCGTTCCTCGATACCCGCATCGGCGCCGACATGACGGTCGCCAAACAGGGCACGATGACGACGTCGGAGCAATTGTCGGAGCGGCTCGCCAATGGCGGCAGCCTGCCGCAATCCGGCGGCTCGGCCTGGGCTTCGATCTCGACGGGTGGCGTGGCTTCGATCTGGGACAAGACCTCGGTCGAGGCGCGCGTCGATCCGGGCGCCGACCAGAGCAAGGTCGGCACCTCGCTCAGCAAATCGGTGCCGCTGTCGGAGCAGTATTCGCTGACGCTGCAGAGCGGCTACAATTTGATCCAGCAGGGCGTAGTGCCGGTGCCCGGCGTCGACGGCCGCCCGTCGCGCAGCTACGATACCGATCAGTCGGCGCGCCTGTCCGTTACCGACACCGGCACCAGCGTCACCGCCGGCCAGACGCTGTCGACTGCCGAGGACAGATGGCTCCGCAAGGTCGGCGCCGAGCAGAAGCTGTTCGACGGCGTCACCGTCTCCGGCTCGGGCGGCGAGACCGCCCAGGGCACGATCAACAAGAGCATCGGCGCCGGCTACAAGCGCTCATGGTGAACGATCTGTTAGCCCTGTCGCGCTAATGATCAGGCATTGCCCCAACTTGGCCCAGATGCGGTCAAATTCGGCGGCACTGATAGGTCCGTAACTTCATCAATTCGTCGTGCGGGGGACAAGCCGCGCTTCGCTATTGCGAACCAGGGGAAAGCCGATGAACGCCACCAACCGTACCGAGGAAGCCGCTGAAACGACTTCCGAGGTCGATTCCAACCTTGCTGCGGTCTCGGAAGTCGAAGCCGGCATCCGTGACTTCGTGCGCAATGACATCGCCTATCTGCGCCGGCCGGTGGCGAGCCCGGAGACTGCGCCGACCGACGCCAATACCGATGCCACCGTCAGCAACGTCAACTCGCTGATCCAGCGCGTCGCCGGCACCTCGCTCGCCGAGATCGAGAAGCTGATCGGCGAGCTCGAGAGCCTGCGCGACCTGCTGCATGCCGAGGGCCAGCGCGTCCAGCGCGAGATCTCCGGCTATGCCCAGCTGAGCCAGGCCGCGATGAAGTCGACGCGCATGATCGCCGACAACGTCTCGCAGTGGAAGCGCGCCGCCGACGGCCTGCGCAACAGCTGATCCCGATCAGTTTTCCAGACTGATGGCCGCCGCCTCCCGAACAGGGGGCGGCGGCTTGGTTTTGCACGGCCGATTCAGCGCAGAACGATTCGTTATTCAGCCCGGTGTAAACTCCGCGGCGTCAATTCTTGCAGAAGCCGATTTTAACTTGAGATGCCGAGCCCGCGTCCAATCCGGAATTGGCGTCCGGACCGCGGCTGAGCGTGGCATCCATTTGGAGAGAATTCATGCAGAGCGTCCGGCCGGATAACGCCGCCGATCCGATTCCGCTGCGCCAGCCGCAGCAGGGCATCGGCACGATCATGATCCGGTTCCTCGGCATCCTGGCAGCCGCGACCGTCGTGATGGTGCTGATCTGGAATCGTTGAATTTCGGGATCGGGAAAAGTGTGACGCAGCCCGCCGACGGGTCACATTGAAAAGCGCGAATGCGCGCTACAGCACTCGCTCGAGCGCCGAGGGTTACAGACGGTCGATCAGCGGTCGATGCTCGCGGTGGTCTCGAAAGAATAATTGCCGTCGGCAAAGCCCTTCACGACCATTCCGGTGGCCAGCATCACGACAACCGTCACCGTCGCAAAGATAATGCCGACGAGTTTCAGCGCGCTGCGATCTGCCATAGTGGTCCCCAGGTGTTCGGCCCAAGTGCTCGTGCCCCCCAGCCATAAGGCAGGGACAAAGGTTCAAAATGCGTTAGCAAAAAATGAGTTCCACGCAACGCACAACTACGTCGGCAGCAGAAGTAGCTGCCAACCATGGCGTCCGTGCAACATCAGAGGCGCTGGGGCAACATCAGGAACCAGGATTCCGGCGCGGCACGAAGGCGGTCGCGAGGAACGAGAACACCACCTCATTGCGCTGATTGACGCCGGTGTTGCGCGCCTGAAGGATGCCCCATTCCGGCCGCTTCTCGGAGGTGCGCTTGGTCTCGATCTGGTTGGTGAAGCTGATGGTGTCGCCGGCCAGCACCGGGCGGATCCAGCGCAGCTCACGGAAGCCCGGCGAGGGTCCCCAGACCGCGACCGTCTCGCCGCGGGCGGCGGCTTCCGCGGCGAGCCGCTTGCCGTCGGCGACGAGCAGCTTCATGCACACGCTCGCGACGTGCCAGCCCGATGCGGCGAGCCCGCCGAACAGCGACTTGCGCCCCTCCTCCTCGTCGAGATGGAAGCGCTGCGGATCGAACTGCGCGGCAAACCGCTTGATGTCCTCGGTGGTAAAGGTGAATGAGCCGAACTCGCGCCGTGCGCCGATCTCGATGTCTTCAAAAAAGCGCATGATGTCTCCTATGCGCTCGCAGCGTCACGGCGGCTGATCATGATCGGCGCCTCCATCTCGCACAGCATCTCGCCGCGCGCGTTGCGGATCGTGCTCTTGAAGGTCACGATGCCGGTCTCGGGGCGGCTCTTCGAGACGCGCGCTTCAATGACATCGACATCCAGCGTCAAATCGTCGCCCGGGCGCAGCGGCGCCACCCAGCGCATCTCGTTGACCCCGGGCGCGCCGAGCGATGCGGTGCGGCCGATGAAGCCGTCGAACAGCATCCGCATCATCAGCGAGCCGAGATGCCAGCCCGAGCCCGACAGGCCGCGGAGCATGGATTTCTTCGCCGCCTCCTCGTCGAGATGCATCGGCTGCGGGTCGAATTCGGCGGCAAAGGCGAGGATTTCCTCGCGCGAAACATGGCGCGGGCCGAACGTGCCGAAACGGCCGGGCTTGAAGTCTTCGAAGGTCAGCGTGGTCATTGGGTGAGGATATGCTGGAGGGAAGCCTGATTGTGGCCGTTATTTGCAGCAATCACAACCAGCCCACTCGCATAGCTCGCTCCTGGACTGCCGGCGCCCGGTCCCGGGCCTGGCTTTGGCGAGACTGATTGGGCTTCTGCGATATCTATCCCTTTGGGTGCGGAGGCGCCTTGGCGCCGCCCCGAACCATTGGCCCGGCGAAACGCCTCGTCCTGACGAACGCCTGCTGCGCAGGCTGCCGGGACGAAGTGATCACGCCGGGGGTGACGCAGTAGGATGAACGAGACGCGAATCATATTTCGGCTGGCCGGGAGAACCATGATGTTCGATTTCCAGGATCTGTTTCAGTGGGACCGCTTCATCACGCCCACGATCATCAAGACGTTCTACTGGCTGGTGATCGCGGTCATCGTGCTGTTCGGGATCTCCGGCATCCTGTGGAGCCTCACCGCGATGGCGATCAGCCCGTTCGTCGGCTTCATCCAGTTGCTCGCGTCGATCGCCAGCATCTTCGTCGGCATCGTGTTGTCGCGCATCGCCGCCGAGTTCATCCTGATCGTGTTCCGGATCAACGAGCATCTCGGCGCGATCCGCGATCGCGACGGGGGCATGCACTGAGGCTTTGGGCCTCCCGCCGGATGCGGCCTGCCGCCCCGGCTGTGGTTAATCCGAAGTAGCACCCGCGCGCAAATGCCAGCGAAATTCCGAGCGGGATCTTAAAACCGCTCGCGTATCAGTCTCCGCATTGCGCTTAAGACCAACGCGGGGGCGTCGTGAATTCGAGGAATGGTTTTATTGCCGTGAGGCCGGGTCAGCCGGGCTTTACGACCGAGGATATTCTATGGGCTGTCGGCATCTGGTCGGTGATCCTGACCCTGGCGCCGGTGATCGTTTTTTATCTGCTGATGGTGGCGTAACGCCATCCATCGCGTGATCGCCAAAGTCAGCGAGGCAATCTGCGATTGCCTCGTCGCATCAGCACGCAAAAAACGCGCGAGTGCCGCGCGTTTCTTTTCAGTTCGAACCAAAGCGGCGTTGTTACGCCGCCTGCTTGTGCATCGCGCCGGACGCCGACGCCGTGCCGCGAATTGCCTTGATCGAGCGTTCGATCGCGGCCCACAGCCGATTGATCTCGGCAGCGGCGCGGCCTTCCGCATAATATTCGCGCGCGCCTTCACCCTGGCCGAGCGCCATCAGAAGGTCGGCGCGGTTGGTGATCTGGCCACTCCACACCGGTGCGCGGAATTTCGCCAGCGCCTCACGCGCGATCGCGACGATGCGGCTTTCGGCGCCGTCACGCTGCGCAGGAGCGCCGTTGATCACGACGGCATAGGGCTTGCGCATCGAGCGGCAGGTCTGAATCGTTTCCTGCACCGCGTTGACGTCGAACACGCCGGGCCGCGCCGGAATGATCACCATCGTGGCGTTCTTGATGGAGTCGTCGACCACGGCCGACAAATTCGGCGGCGTGTCGATGAACACCCACTCGATGCCGTCGCGCTTGGCTTGGGCAATGATCCCACTGACCGAGTTCACCGCCGTCTTGATCGCCGGCTCGTTGGTGCCGCGCAATTTATGCCAGAGCGTCAGCGAGCCCTGCGGATCGGCGTCGATCAGCAGACAGGGCTTCGTTGCCTTGTGCACTTGCGCGGCGAGGTGAGCAGCCAGGGTACTTTTCCCCGAGCCCCCCTTACGCGAAGCGAAAACAATCACGTTCATACGTTGGCCTCCAGATTGACCCCAGGAGGCGAAAATGAATCAGCACGCTGATTCGCGAAAGAAGAAACTTCTTGCAATCCGCAAAGTGGCCAAGATTACCGGTGCATCCTGCTTTTTGAGTCACACTCAACTTATGACACAACCGAAAATGGAAGCGCCATGCGCTTGATAAGACTCACGCCTAGCGCTTTTCGGCAGTCTTGGCAGGCTGACGCGCGATCCACTTGCGCTCGATCCAGCCGAGCAATTGCGCTGTCGGCTTCTGCAAGAACGGGACATCCTGCGCGAACAAAAGGAGTCCGAGCGGCAGCATCCAGAGGCCGAGCACCGGCAGGAAGCTGAAGATGCCGCCGATGATCAGGAGGATCGCGAGCGGAATCCGCACATAGCGCGACGACGGCTTGCGCAGCCACGCCACGAAGCGCGCCGGCCTTTCCGGAAGCTTGGCTTCGAACCAGGCGAAGTGCCGATCGATCTCTTGCTTGTCGTCTTCGCTCACGCGCCTCACTCCATCCGTTCCGTCGCGAAACGGATTCTGCAAACAGCACCAGCCCCAGAGATGATGCTGCGTGACAGCGTCACAAGGCGTCAGTCTGTCGCGCATGACTGTCTTGAAATAGCCGACGAGCGATCAGCACGCGCGAAGCGCACACCGGTTCGCGTCAAGACAACGCACCGGGCTCGCGGCTGTCGCGTGCGCGCGATGGGAACAGATCAGTGGGTGGACTTCTTCGCCTTGTGCGGCTTGGAGACCTTCCGCTTCGCAGGCCGCCGCTCGCTCGCCTCGCGCGGCTCGGGATCTGCGCGGAAGAACACGCGGCAGGGCGGCGACAGCTGCGCCCTGTTCCTGATCATGCAGGCCGTGATGCGATCGACATCGGGAATCTCGGGGCCACAAAGCCGGAACGCGTCCGGCGTACAAGCCTGCTGCTGGTCCGGCGTGTAGGCCTCACCCCGGCCCGGGAGCAGCAGCGCGGTAAAGGTGACCGCTGATATCAACGCAAACGAAAAACTCCTTGAACCGGCGGTCCCCATGCATCCCCCCCAAAAGGTGTCACTAAGGCGTCGTTAAGGCGTCGTTTCGGAGAGTGTGGGTGAAGGCACGCGGAAGTGCAAGCGGGCGAGATGACACGCCAATGGCGATCACATCGTGGAGGCGATCCTAAACCACGTCAGCGGCCACCGGGCTGGCGTTGCCGGCGTATATAACCGCGCTCGGTATGCGACCGAGATGCGCGAGGCACTTCAGCACTGGGCACAGCACGTTGTGGCCTTGCCAGCCCCAAAAACGGGACAGGTTGACATTGCTATTGCGGGCGCCGGCCTCTCTCATCCTGGTTTCTCCCACGGGGCTGCCGGGGTCCATTCCTAGTTCAAGAGCCCCCGACCCAGCATTATGATTCCAGTGCTGGAGCGCGACGAATCCCGACATCTCGGCGGCGAGTACGCTGCCTTCGATCGTTTGGGCCGAGAACCGGGTTTGGTGCGTTACAGAACACGCTGACCGGCTTGACCGCTAAGTGAAAATATGATGAAATTAAACAACATATAAAGTAACGTAATATCATATGCTTATTAGATATCAGCAACAAATATGAAAAATAATCTTTTGATTTAGCGTTTTCCTGACAAGGTTCCTGCTACCGATTCACCGGAGACCACCGTGCATGTCGTTGCCCGTCGAGACGGAAGTCCGCGAGATCCTTGAGCCGTTCAACAAGCGGATCCGCAAGGTCCTCGATAAGGCGTTCAAGGACTTCCTCGCCAAGCGCGGCGCCGGCAATATGTACAAGCGGACTGACTCGGCCGACGTGTTCGACAGCGTCATCCGCGCCGCGATCGCGGAGTTCAACGGCAAGCCGGACGTGGTGGCCTTCCCGACCGGCGCGACGGCGCGCTTCCTGTTCGGCCGCCGGGTGCTGGTGCGGTTCAAGAAGGCGGTCCGCCGCGGCAAGGGCAGCAACATCTCCACCGGCGCCAACGACAACTTTCTGGATCCCGGCATCCCGTTCGCGGACGCGCCGCAGGCGATGAAGGTCGAGGTCTGCTGGAAGGTGAACGAGCTCGGCACCGGCTACAAGTCGGTCCACGTGACGGCGCGCAACGGGGATGGCCAGCTCTGGAGCTACGAACTGCCCGGCGGCCAGCAGGGCATCATTGAGTTCCCGCAGAAGACCGCCGTCCCGCAGCCCCGCCGCCGCAGCGTGGCGAAGCTCAAGGACACGGCCAAGACCAAGAAAAAGAACGGCGGCGAAGCGTCCTGACCCGCCCGAGGCGGTTAACCGGACGTAAACGAGAATCGTCGCCGACTGCTAGGGTGAGGACTGCGAAATGTCGAAGGCTGGAACCATGCTGCGCCTCGCGCGGCAGCTACGCGGATTCCCGCAGAACGAGGCGGCGGAATGCCTCCGCCTGCCGAACACTGAACTGTCGCGCATCGAGAACGGATTGAAGGAGCCGACCGCGCAACTGCTCGAGACAGCGGCCGAGATCTTCTCGGTGCCGGTGGAGTTCTTCGGCCAGACCGACGCCATCTACGGCGCGCCGATCAGCGTGCATGCGCCGATGTGGCGCAAAAAGTCGAATGTGTCTGCGACCGAGCTCCACCGCATCGTCGCCGAGCTTAACGTGCGCGTCATGCACTTGCGCAAGCTGCTAGAGGCGACTGACCTCGATCCGGTGAACAAGCTGCCGAGGTTCGACGCCGACGAATACGACAACGACGCCGAGAAGATCGCCGGCCTGCTCCGTCGCTTCTGGCAGGTCCCCGATGGCCCCATCCAGGACCTCACCGCGCTGGTCGAGGAAGCCGGCATCCTGGTGGCGCATTCCGACCTGGGCGGCTCGACCGTCTCGGGCGTGCGCTTCTCCGTGCCGGGCATGCCGCACATCATCGTGCTCAACCGGCAGCAGCCTGCGGACCGCATGCGATTCACTCTGTGCCACGAACTCGGCCACGTGATCATGCACGGGTATCCGACGCCGAACATGGAGGAAGAGGCCGACACCTTCGCTTCGTGCTTCCTGGTTCCCACCGAGGACGTCAAGCCGTACTTCGCCGAACGCCGTGTTGACTTGCGCCTGCTCGCGGCCCTGAAACCAGAGTGGAAGGTTTCGATGGGCTCGCTGGTGTTCGCCGCCAAGCGCGCGGGCTTCCTGAACGAGACCCAGGCCCAATACATCTGGAAGCAATTCAACATCCAAAAGATAAGGCTGCGCGAGCCGCCGGAGCTCGACTTCCCGGTGGAGGAGCCGCGTACGCTCTCGGACCTCGTCTCGTTGCACATAAACGACATGGGCTATTCGGTCGCCGACCTGTCGAAAGTTCTGATGATGAACGAGACCGAGGTGGCGAAGACGTATTCGATCGATCTCCCCGGCCAGGAGAAGGGCCGCGCCTCCCATCTGCGCATCATACAATGATACGGTTGACGCTGGTCGCTACCTGCTTAGGCTTGGCATCAACGCAGCGACCCGAGCGGCTGCTCGTCCTTGATCAGCGACCGTTCCGTGGCATCATCCCGCACGGTGACCAAGTAGATCAGTGACGAAGCCAGTCCGATCGTCACACCGACGAATAGCGCTGGATTGAACGAGCCGGCTTCTTCCACGATGAAACCGGTAATGGTCGGAGCCAGCGCCGCGCCGATATAGCCGCCAAAATTCTGCATCGAGGCGAGCGACGCCACGCGATTGTGGGGCGCTGCCACCGACGCCATAGCCCAGGCCGATCCATTGGCCACAAAGCCGAACAGGCTGGCGATGGACAAGACGGCGACGGACACTGCGTCATTTTCCACCTGGGTGGCGACAAGGGTCAAGATCGCGAACGTCGCCAGCGCCAAGACAAATGGAAACTTGCGGCTATTCATGGGCGATATGCCCATGGCCACCAGGCGATCTGGAATCCAGCCGCCGAGCACACTGCCGCCCACGCCGAAGATGAAAGGGAAGGCACTGACGATGCCTGTCCGAGCAATGCTCATGTGGCGTTCGATCTCGAAATAGCTCGGCAGCCATGCGTTGTAGATCCAGAGCAGATAGAGCAGCCCGAAATAGCCCGCGATCATGCCCCAGGTGTTGCGCAACGCGAACAGCTCGCGCCATTCGCTGAAACGGACCTTGTGATTGTCGGCCGCTGTGTTGCCGTCCTGCAAGTAGGCGTGATCGGAGGCGGGCAATCCGACATCGGCCGGGTTACGATAGATCGCAGACCACAACATCGCCAGAACCACACCCGCCACGCCCATGATAAGGAACATCGCGCGCCAGCCGAAGCTAAGCATCAACCACGTCAGCACCGGAGCCGAGATCGCCGTGCCGAGTGCCGTCGAACAGAGGAAGATTCCGGTCGGCAGGCCGCGCTCGCGGAAGTGAAACCAGTCACGCACCACGCGGACGCCTACCGTGAACTGCGGCGCCTCGCCGACACCCAGCATGAAACGAGAGGCGAAGAACTGGCCAAGATTTGACACGACGCCACCGGCCGCTTGCGCCAGCGACCAGATCACGATTCCCACTGCCAGCAGACGTCGCGGGCCGTAGCGATCGACCAGCGCCCCGACAGGAAGCTGCGCCAGCGCGTAGGCCCAGAGAAACGCCGACAACAGGATCCCCATCGAGGAGATCGAGAGACCAAGATCCTGCCGGATCAGCGGATTGGCGACCGACAGCGCAAACCGGTCCATGAAGTTGACGATGCCGCTCAGGACGAGTAGCCCCACGGAAATACGCCGTATGGTTCTGGCACGGCCAGACAACACCTGAGCGGTCATGATCACATCAACTCCCTGCGGCCGAAGGCCGTTCCTGATTGTTTTTTGACCCATGTACCCGGGTCTAGACTTCAACGAAGATGACCGCATCCTCGACGGAGACCGGGAAGGTCTCTGCCGTCAACAGCTCGTCCTTGTTGTCGGATGCCGTCTCGATGGTGACCTGATAGCGTTTGGTGAACAGTTGCTGCGGCGCGCACTTGGATTTTCCAGTGCGGAGATCGAACTCCCAGCCATGCCAGGGACAGCGGAGAATCTCACCCTTGCGGACCAGTTGATAGGATCCAGGCGCGTCGGATTCGGGCAGCCCGACCACGACGCCATGACAGAGCTTCGCGCCCTCGTGCGGACAGCGATTGAGAAAAGCGAAGAAGTCGCCGTGAACGTTGAATACGACGATCTCACGTCCGCGAACGGTCACGACCTTGTTCTTGCCGGGCGGAATGTCTTTGACGAGCCCTACACGTTCCTTGACCATGATCAGAACCGATAAACCTGTTCAGCGTTGCCGCGACAAATCCTTCCACGCTCCGCCGGCGTCAGCTTCATCGGGAAGGCGTAGGAGGGATCATCCTGATCCCAATGCGGATAGTCGGTCGAGAACAACAGGCGATCCCATCCAAGCCAATCGAAGCAGCGTCGCAGATGGGCCGGATTGGCGGGTTCTTCCATCGCTGGGTCGTGTACCAGAAATGCTGCCGCATATAATCGGACGGCGGCCGCTTCAGGTGCGGGACCTCGCCCCGCATATGCGACCAGAGCCGATCGAGACGCCACATCAGGCTCGTCGCCCAGGCGAAGCCGATCTCGATCAGCACCACCTTCAGTGCCGGAAACTGCTCGAACACGCCTTCCATCACCATGCTTGTCGCAACCGCCGGACCGCCCATGGTGGTGGCATAGTGCTCTTCCATATAGAACGACGGCCAGCCCCCACCGGTCGACGGGTGTCCGCCAATGCCGTAGGAGTGGATTCCAATCGGCAACCCCAGCGCCTGCGCCGCCTCGAAGATCGGCCAGTAGCGTTTGCGGCCGAGCGGTTCGCTGCTGCGCGGCGCCAGCATCACTTGCACAAAGCGACGGTCCGTGGCGCATCGCTCCATTTCTGCAACTGCAGTCCGCGGGTCGTCCTGGGCCACGACGATCGTTCCCCGCAACCGCGGCTCCCGATCCAACCATTCGACGACCTGCCAGTCGTTCTGGGCGCGCGCAAGCGCTGCGCCGTAGTCTACGTTGCGCTCGGCCGCCGCATTCCCGAACAGCGGGACCAGCACACCGATGGCGATATCGAACGGATCGAGATGCTGGGCGCGCATGAAGTCGAGATCCGATCCCGGAGGTCCGCCGCTCGGCGGCCAGGCGTCGCGCCGGCAGATCAGGGGCGCCGTCCGTGGATACGGCGTCGTGTGGGCGAACGGCTGCCGCAAGTGGCCGCCGAAGGAATCGTGATGCGCCTGCCAGCGCCACGACAGATAGGGATGCAGGCTTTTAGGTCCGCGGGGCAGCGGATGAATATCGCAGTCGATGATGCCAGTCTTGCGAATGGCATCGGCCTGCTCGCGAACCACCTCTGTCACGCTCATGTCAGCTCTCCTGCAGCCGCTGATAGGTGCGCAGCGGATTCTCGGTCATCAGCCGGCGCGCGAGATCCGGGTTGAAACCTTTCGGGAGCGCGTCCACGCCGTCGAAGTGCCAGTTAGGATAGTTCGTCGAAAACAGCAGCATATCGTCCGACCCGATCTGCCCGATGATCTCCTGCACGATTTCCGCATCGTCCGGAGCGTCGAACGGCTGCACGGTGAGGCGCACGTGCTCGCGAAGAATTTCACTCGGCGGCCGCGAGATCCATGGAATCTCCATGCGCAGGCCACGCCAAAGCTTGTCGATCCGCCAGAAGAACCCCGGCACCCACGACACGCCGGATTCCATCAATACGACCTTCAGCCGGGGAAATTTCTCGAAGACGCCTTCGGACAGCAGGCTGAGTAGTTGCGTCTGGAACCCGACGCTCTGCGACGCCTGATCCTCGACGTGATACGAAGGCCAGCCGTTGGTCCAGGGCGCGGATCGATAGATGCTGCCGGCGTGGATTCCGACCGGCAGGTTGTGGCGCTCGGCATCCGCATAGATCGGCCACATGGCTCGACGCCCCAGGGGAATCTCGCCCATGACCAGCAGCAGAACCTGAACGAAACGACGGTCGGCAGCGCGACGGTCGATTTCCTCGGCCGCAAGTTCGGGGCTCTGCCACGGCACCACAATGGACGCCCGCAACCGGTCATCCTTGGCGAGCCACTCGGCCGCGAGCCAATCGTTCATGGCCCGGCATAGCGCCGCCGCGAGATCCTGATTGTAGACCGCCTGCGCGCCATAAACGCAATTGCAAATGGCGATGCGGGTCTTGAAAGGATCCAGCGCTTGCGCCTGCAGCGCCGCCAGCCCACCGGTCGCCCAGTCCGGACGCTTCGAAGCCGGCATCGTCAAGGGATCGCCGGTCAACTCAAGCTTGTCGATTCCCCGCGTCAGAACCTGTTCGCGCCAGTAGTCCTCGAGAAACGGCACAAGGACCGAGGTCCCGGGCAGCGTCACGTGAAGATCGCAATCAACGGGAGCGATTTCCCGATGGTCCAACATAGATTCCCTCCCAGCCAGAGCATTCTAAGCGCGTGCTCTCCGGCCGCCTTCGAAAGCCGTCCACGCCCCGGCGTGCTCGGTCTACTAAGGGGCGCGCGTTGTCAGGAATACCGCGGCGGGTGTGTTCTACCAGTAGCAGTCCACGCGGATCGGGATCAGTACAGTTGCCCGATCACGCCTCGAGGAACACCGCATCGGCCGGCCGCACCAGCGAGGCGATGGCACGGAGTTTGTCGATGCGCTGAGCGGTCCACTCGAAGGAAAAGTTCAGTGCCAGGAAATTGCGGAACGAGGCGGTCGGCGAAAACATCGGCCCCGGCGCCAGGCTGATATTGGTCTGCAATGCGCGCTGCGAGGCGGATATCGCATCGAACCCCTGCGGGCCTCGCACCCAGCAGGTAAATCCCCCGGACGGCCGCGATACGGCGCAGCCCTTGGGCAGGTGCTCCGCGATCAGGCCAAGCCCCCGCTGCATACGAAGCCGCAATGTGTCGCGAAGGTTCCGCAAGGCGCGATCGTAGTTCCCGGTGCTCATGTATTCGGCCGCCGAGCGCTGCATTAGCCCGTCACCGCCGAATAAGTTCGTGAAGAACTTCTGCTCCAGCAGCGCGGTATGAAACCGCTCGCTGATAATCCAGCTGATTCCGTAACCGGAGGGCGCAAGTCCGGGCAGACTTGAGAATTGAACCACATAGCCTTCGCTGTCGAAGGACTTCAGCGAGACCTCGGCTTCCTGCTGATACGACAGGCCGCCGAAAATATCGTTCTCGATGATCGGCACTTTCTTGCTGGTCGCGACCCTGATGATCGCCCGCATGGCGTCGTCGCTGTAAGTCACGCCCGTCGGGCAGTGGTTCACTGGCATGAGAAGACAGGCAGCAACCTGGTTGCGGTTCAGCAGATGACTAAACTGGTCCGGGTCGATCCCGGATATGGGATGAGAGTAGATTTCGAGCGCCAGCAGATGGCGCCGCTTCAGGGCGTCGAGCAGGGGGAAGAACGTCGGCGTCTCAACCAGCACGGTGTCGCCGGGCTTGGTCATTGCGCCGACACAGATGTCCAGCCCCTGCAGGCCACCTCCGGTCACGAGCACGTCGCTCGGCCGCACGATGATCCCGCGTTGGGTCGCGCGCCGGGCGATGATCTCGCGCAGCAGCGGGTCACCTTCCGGCGCATCCGTTTCCGGCGAGCGCTTCGGGTCGCGCAGCAGGACCTGACGCAGGATCTGATTAATCTTGCGGCGCGGGAACAGGTCATCGCTGGGATAGACCGCGCCGAAAGCTTCCAGCTCCTTGTTGTGCCAGGAGGCCATCACCTTGAAGTTCAGGCTATCGGAGGCCACGGGGGCACTTTTGGGTTTGGCCTTGACCGACGGCCCGTCGGAAAACGTTCCCAGCGACACCGGCATGCGCGCTACGTAGAAGCCCGCACGCGGCTTCGCCTTGACGATCCCCTCGCTCTCCAGCAGCGCATAGGCGTGATGCACCGTAACCATGCTGAAGCCGGTGCGTTTGCTCATCTCGCGGACCGACGGCAACCGCTCGTTCAGCTTGAGCGTGCCAACCTCGATCCGCTTGCAGATGTAGGATACGACCTGCTCATACCGACGCATGGAATCCCCAATCTATTGTACTGATCGCCATCAACGGCGATTGTCTCTATCAGAACAGATTGCGCCCCCTCAAGATGGCGATCAGTCGAGGTGGTTCGTCCGATCGCTGCGCCGCGTCCCATCGGGGCGGGCAGCGACCGGGCTCGTTTCATCATGTGTCTGGAGGGTGAATGCAGCGCTTTGTCGTCGTCGGGGGCGGAATTGCCGGCCATCGGGCCGCATGCGAGCTTCGCAAGCAGGCACCCGCCGCCTCGATCCAACTGATCAGCGATGAACCCGGCCTGCCCTATGATCGCCCGCCGCTGTCGAAAGACATCCTGATCGGTCGCAAGGAGGCCGAGGATATCGCCCTCAGCGGGACCGGATCCTATCGCGAGAACGGCATTCTGTACGTGCCGGAGACCCGCTGCATTGGCATCAATGCGCAAAGCCGGTTCGTCGTGACGGCGAGCGGAGAACAATTCCCGTATGACGGCCTGCTACTTGCCACCGGGTCGCGTCCCCGCAAACTCCCAACCGAGATCGTCGGCCAGGCGCGGATCAACTATCTGCGGACACTCCAGGACTCTCTCCGCCTGCGGAAGGATCTGGCGGCTGGACAGCACGTCGTGGTCATCGGCGGCGGGTTCATCGGGCTGGAGGTCGCGGCGGCGGCGACCAGCCGGGGATGCCGCGTGACCGTACTGGAAGCCCGAGACCGCGTCCTCGCGCGCGGCCTTCCCGGGATCGTCAGTCAGTGGGTGCACCGCCTGCATGCTGGCCAGGGGGTGTCGTTCAAGCTGTCGACGACGATCGAGACCATACAGGCCGACCGCGCCGGCGTGATCCTGGCCGGCCCGGACTGGGAGATGCATGCGGACGTCGTTGTTGCCGGCGTCGGAATCGAGCCAAACGTCCAGCTCGCTACCGCGGCCGGGCTCGACGTGGACGACGGGCTGGTTGTGGACCAGTTTTGCCGCACGTCGGACCCTCATATTTTCGGCGCCGGCGAAGTGACGTTTCACCCTTCCCTCGGCGCCCACCGGCGGATCGAATCCTGGAAGAATTCGGCAGACCAAGGCGTGGCCGCGGCGCGGGCGATGACCGGCAGCCCTGTTGCGTTCGACGCGATTCCGTGGCTCTGGTCCGACCAGTTCGACAGCAACATCCAGGCGATCGGCCTGCCGGAGCTCGCCGCACAACACGAAGTTCTTGGCGACCCTGCGTCGCACGCATGGACGCTTGTCAGTCTCGACGAGAGCGGAACCGTATTAGGTGGTATAGCCGTCAACCGCGGCCGCGATGCATCGATGCTGAAGCGGGCAGCGCGCAATAAGGATGACATCACGCGCATTCGCGCGCGGGCGCCAGCGTAATCGCACCCGGCACCACGAACGCCCCAGAAACGGACAGGATAGCGGGATATGGAGACGATGACGGATTTGGCTGGTACCTGGCACCCCGCGGGCGCACTCGGAAGCATCGCGCCTGGCGAAATGGCCGCGAAGGAAGCAGGAACGAGCCAGTTCGTCGTATACAACATCGATGGCGCGATTTTCGCCACCGACAATGTCTGCACCCATGCCTACGCTCTTCTATCCGACGGCTGGCTCGACGACGACGTGGTGGAATGCCCCCTCCACGGGGGACAGTTCAACGTCAAGACGGGCAAGGCCCTGTGCGACCCGCTCGACTGCGACCTGCGCATCTACGAAACACGGATTGTGGACGGCATGATCGAGGTTCTCCTGCCTGCGGACGGATCCGACGCGGCCTGAGGCGCGCGCTCATGGCGGAACGGGCGAAGTTGTCGACGCCAATACTTTGCTGGTCCGTGCCGCCTCGGTTTCCTGGTTGGCGCGTTGTCGTTCGGCGTCAAGACCAATCGGTATTGATGAGCCTTCCGCCCTAACGATGGGACGCCCCAAATCCCCAGGCAATGGTGGCCCAAGCCGGGGCGCGTCGCGGGGAATCCCAGCATAATCTCGCGGCAACGTTGTCAGGCTATCTGCCACGTTGTGATGATCTGTCCTGTAAAGCTCGTCCGCCGCCGGACTTGCTCGCCTTGTGGATGGCATGCGCGACGGTTATCACTGCAAAAGCGTCCGTGGGTGTAGGTCCAAGCGACGATACGACGGGTCGCGTGCTTCACAGTTCGCTCGCCTACTCGATATCTCTCGCCCAACAAAACCGTTTGACGAACTCATATGCAACTGAAAATGCGATATTTTCGATGCCCCCGAAGGCGTGAGTACACACCGCGGTACGGCTGAGGGACGCGCCCGACGACTCGGCGCGTCCAAGTTGAAGATGCTACAGAATTTGTCCGCGAGTTCGTTCGCAAGGCGCCTCGGAGATCATAGTTTGGTCGCTGGGGGATGTCGAAAGTGAGTGTCGTCTCGCGTATCGGAACAACAGTTGGTCCCACCAATCGCTCCGCGTCGCGTCCAGGATTGTGGTGTTTAATTGCTTCCTGAGCGAACTGCCCTCTCTCAAGGCGACAGCATAGCTCTGCCAGTCGAAGTAACTTTCCAAACGGATAAATACCCGACGCATCGCAGATTCAAGCTACAGCCAAGCGTTGAATGAACGGTGGATGATTTCCGCAACCCACCTAGCGCCTACCAAGGAAGCGGACGCGGGCCGTGTCCCACCAATTTGATCAAAGGTTCCCTACCTTGCTCTCCAATTCTATAAATGCATGAGGGGGCAGAGTTCCGCGGAAATTGGGCGGAAGGCCTGCTCGCCGGGCGTCGTCCGGACCAGCCGATACAGGTCCCAGGGGCTGGTCGATTCAGCCTTATTCTTCACTTGAAAGAGGTGCATGTCGTGAATCTTGCGGCCGTCCTCGCGGATGCGGCCGGGTCCGAAGGCGTCGTCGTCGGTAGGAATTTCTTTCATCTTGGCGACGAGCGCGCCGCCGCTAGCCTTGGCGACGTCCACCCCGGTGATCGCGACGGCCTTGAGGTAATGCAGCACGGCAGAGTAGCAACCGACCTGAATGGTGCAGGGCACCGCGCCCTTCATCTGGGCCGCGTAACGCGTCGATAACCGCCGGGTCCGATCATTCAGGTCCCAATAGAAGCCTTCAGTCAACATCAGGCCCTGAGCGACGTCGAGTCCTAGCGCTTTGATTTGCGGGATGAAGCAAAGAAGAGCCGCGAGCTTCACTTTGCCATTCGCGATGCCGAATTCGCCAGCCTGCTTGATCGCGTTGGAAGCGTCCGCACCCGCATTCGCGAAGGCTATCACCTCGGCGCGCGATGCCTGCGCTTGCAGGAGGAACGAGGCAAAATCCGTGGTCCCGGGAAACGGGTAACGCACCGACCCGAGCGACTTGCCGCCATGGGCTTCAATGATGCTGGTGGTATCGGCGACAAGCGCCGCTCCGAAAGCATAATCGGCCTGCACAAAAAACCAGGTCTTGCCGCCCTCGGCCAGCACCGCCTGTCCCGTCGAGGCCGCAAGGGCATAGGTGTCGAAGGCCCAATGGACGTGATTTGGGCTGCAGGCCTTGCCTGAAAGGTCCGAAGTGCCCGGATTCAGCAGCGCCACCTTGTTCTTCTGCCGCGCGACAAAGGCGACCGCAAGCGCGGCAGAGGAAACCGGCACGTCGATAATGGCGTCAACGCCTTCGCGGTCATACCACTTGGACGCAATCTCTGAGGCGACGTCGGGCTTGCCCTGCATATCGCCCGAGATCAGCTCGACCGGGATGCCAGGATTCATTTTGGCAAATTCCTCGACCGCCAGCTGCGCCGCGACAACCGAGCCCTCCCCGCTGTCATCCGCATAGGGTCCCGCCATGTCGGTCAAGACGCCGATCTTGATCGGCGCGAAAGCCGCGCGAACGCGGTGCGGCAACATCGAAGCCGACAGCGCGGCGGCGCTGCCCGCGAGAACCGCACGGCGATTCAGAAACTTCGTCATTGGAGTGCCTCCCAGAATCAATTTTTGTACTTCAGTTGATCGCGGCCGATTTCAGAACGATGTCGATCAGGTCGTTGTCGCACTGCGCAGCCAGCGGGTCGCGCGGCTGCAGACGGTGCTGCAGGACGAGGCAGGCCAGAGCCAGCCGGTGCGGCAGCTTTGCCTTTGCAGCTTCGCGGGCGAGCCCGATCGCGGTCGTGATGTGATAGAGCCCGGACGCGGCCTGCCGAGCCAAGGTCGCATTGTCGGTCGCGGCGACTTCGCGCGCCAAGCCGGTGGCTGCCTCGATGCAACGCTCGAACGGCGCCTGGCCAGCCACATCGAGACCGATCTCGCCGAGCATCTCGAGCAGGTGATCATGCAGCGGAGCGAGTGCGCCGTCGCGCGATATGGCCCTCATAACGTCGAGCGCCACGATGTTCGATGTCCCTTCCCATATCGAGCCGAGATGGGAGTCGCGAACCAGACGCGGATCGGACCATTCTTCGATGTAGCCGCATCCGCCACGGACCTCCATCGCATCGCCCGTCACCCGCCGCGCGTCGCGGCAGGCGCGGAACTTGATCAGCGGAGTCAGGATCCGCGCGAGCTGCGCGCCGGCAGCGTTGCCACCGTTGGCCCGATGCAGGGCGTCGGCCGTCAGGAACATCATGGTGCGGGCCTGTTCGGTCCACACCAGCATCTTGGCAAGCTGGCGACGCATCAGCGGCAGCTCGATGAGCCGGCGTCCGAAAGCCTCGCGGCGACCGGCAATGAAGAGCGCCTCCGTCGTCGCGCGGCGCATGAGTCCGGCCGCGCGCATGCCGTTGGACAGGCGCGAGTTGTTGATCATGTCGGCCATATGCTTGAAGCCGCGCCCGCGTTCGCCGACCAGATAGGCCTCGGCCCCGCCGAGGCAGACCTCGCCGCTCGCCATCGAACGCGTCCCGAGCTTGTCCTTCAAGCGGAGGATTCGAAAATCGTTGGGCAGCCCGTCGCTACGCGTCTTCGGAAGAAGGAAGAGCGATATGCCCTTCAGGCCCGGCGCTGTCTCGCTTCGCGCCAGCACCATCGCGAGGTCAGCGCCAGCGTTGGAGCAGAACCATTTGTCGCCGAACAGACGCCAGCTTCCGTTTGGCTGGAGTTCGGCGCGCGTGGTTGTCGCGCTGACGTCGGATCCGGCGGCCTGCTCGGTCATGAACATGGCGCCCTGGAACAATTCGTCGAAGTCGAGCGAGGTGAGCCTGTCGAAGAAGCGCGCGACCAGGCCGGGCTCGCCGAATTTGTTGAGCGTGCGCGTCAGCGAATCCGTCATCGAGACCGGGCAGCACAGCCCGAACTCGGCCTGTACGAACAGATAGGTCAGCGCATATTTCGCGGCCGCCGGCATCGGTTCGGGCCAGCCGAGCACCCCTCCCCTGTGCGACAGGGCGGCCAGACCGAATTCCGAATAGGCGATCCGTTCCAACTCCACATAGGCCGGGTGCTTTTCGACGACGTCACAGTCTTCGCCGGTGCGGTGCCGCGTCGACAGCGTCGGCGGGTTCTTGTCGGCAATATCTGCCAGCCGGTCCAGATGGTCGCCGGCCAGCGCGCCCAAACGGTCGAAATGAGGGGCAAGGTGGCTGAACAGGTCGTCCGGAAGGTAATACGCGAAAAGGGCAGCCGCGTCGCGATCTGCCCGGTAGAGGTTGGTGCCTCGCGAATCAGGAATTGCGGCCTTGATTGGAGTTTGCTGCACGACTGTTTCCCCGATTTACGCGGAACTAGTGGCATTTGAAATTGATACAGTCCAATATTGATTTTAGCCTTATCTATACACCAAATGTATTGATCTAGATTTGGCCCGAACGTCTTCCGGCAACCTGCCGAACTGGAATCCCGAATGGATCTGCGACAACTGCGATACTTCACCGTTCTGGCGGAGGAACTGCACTTCGGCCGCGCGGCAAAGCGGCTGGCGCTGTCCCAACCGCCTCTCAGTCACGCCATCCAGCAGCTTGAGGCTGAGCTTGGCGCCGCATTGTTTGAGCGAACCAGCCGGCATGTGAGCCTAACGCCCGCAGGAGCTGCGTTGCAGGAAGAAGCGAGGGCCATCCTGCAGCGAACCCACGATACAAGGGCGCACGTTCAAGCCATCGCGGCGGGAAAGCGCGGACGCCTGCGAATCGGCTTTGCCGGCTCGATGCTCTACCGCTCGCTACCAGAAATTCTCAAGGCTTTTCGGACCACCAATCCGAACATCGAGATCGCGCTTTCTGAAATGAACTCAGCCGAACAAATCCATGCGCTTGGCCGCGACGAGATCGACTTTGGCTTTATTCACTCTCGCGGACCGCCCACGGATCTCGCATCCCTTCTTTTTCTTTCGGAGCCCTTTGTCGCCTGCATTCCTGCCGACCATCCGAGGATGGCAAGCCGACTGACGCTTCATAAATTGCGCCACCAAGATTTCGTCCTGTTCTCGCGCGAGGTCTCGCCTGACTACTACAGCTCGATCGTGGCGCTCTGCGCAGAGGCAGGATTTCTTCCGCGCATCACCTACGAGGTTCGTCATTGGCTCGGCGTTGTGTCTCTCGTTGCACATGGGATGGGGGTCGCGCTGGTTCCCCGCAGCTTGGCCGATTGTGGGCTGACCGGCGCCGTATTTAAGCCTATCGGAAGCTCGACCATCTTGTCAGAAAGCTGGTGTGTTTGGCGTAACTCCAGCAGGGAAAGTATATTGTTGAGCGCACTTGTTGAGACCATACGGTCACTCAAACCGCGGCTCCGGTAAAGTCGCCCCGGATGCGCCTGTCGGCAACCTGTCATCGATCTGGATGGCGCAATATGCCGAATCGTCCCGCTACAACTGGATGCTGCAATTCTATCTGCGCGCCAAAGGGCTCGCGCTGAGCGGGGTCTGTACCGGGCGTTTCATCTTCAGCTTGAACTACACCGCAACCGACTTCGCCGAAGCGCGCCTGCGGGAAGTTGCTACGTGATTCGTTCCATGTGGACGCAGGCTGTGAGCCTGCGTCCATCAACGATCGCTTGTCCTGTCACGGCGGGAGACCATCGACGCAGCGCGGCGACTGAATAGGGCTGCCGCTGCCCAGGCTCATCAGTTGTTCGCCAGGAGAGGCGCGCGCGTCGTGTCGCTCTTACGGTTCGCAATCCGCGGAGGACTTCGCTTGTGAGATCGTCGCCTGCATGGCGCACGATGCGCGTGATGTTGTTTCGAAAGTCCAGGCGCCGGCGCTCATCTTCGCAAGTCCCGAAGAGCGCCTTCCATCGAAGATGGCAAGAGAACTGGCCGGTCTGATCGAGGGGGCGCGGTGCATGAACCTGCCCTCGGGCGGCACAATGTATGGATTGGGTGCCCGGACGACCTTGTTGCCGAACTCTCGGCCTTTCTTCAGTAGACGCAACGAGCCGGTGACACCCGGGGTGATGACACCACGCGGAATCTTGCCCGCGACTTTACCTGCAGGAACTTGGGCGACCCCGAGCATCAGTTACGCGTTCCGCATCAGCCGATGGACAGCCAAGGCCGAAAGCAGAGCGATGAGGCTCGCGGTCAACAGAGCCGCCGAGAAGCCGTCCGAGAGGGCGTTCCGCGCCTGTTCGATCGCAACGTCCCGCGCGGCGCCCGTCAATCCG
Source organism: Bradyrhizobium sp. 41S5 (assembly GCF_011516665.3). NCBI lineage: Bacteria > Pseudomonadati > Pseudomonadota > Alphaproteobacteria > Hyphomicrobiales > Nitrobacteraceae > Bradyrhizobium > Bradyrhizobium sp. 41S5. The sequence continues at coordinate 7,026,480 of NZ_CP083721.1, forward strand.
GCAACGGCATACGGCAGATCGCCAGCGACGACAGCGTCAGCGAACCCTGAGGCTTGATGACAAGACTCCCGGCACCAGTCCGCGGTCAATGTGCTCCGCACGACGGTCGCCATAACGCCGCTGAGCATGGCGAAGCCCAGGAGGATGCCCGCGAAGCGCGAGGTCGTGCTGATACCGGAGGCCATGCCGGCGCGTTCGCGGGGAACGACGCTCATGATCGCTTTCTGCGTCTCGCCGTTGAGCAGGCCTCCGCCACTTCCAAGCACCAGCATTCCGCATGTGACGATCGGCCACGCGCCGAGATGCGCTCCCCAGCCCGTCAAGGCATTGCCGACGCCGACGATGATCAGACCAATGGCGAGGATGCCGGTCGAGGTGAGATGACGGCCGAGGAGTCTGCCGACATACGGGAACGCCAGCATGGCAAGCGCGAAGGGGAGCATAGCGAAGCCGGCTTCCAACGCGGTCCGCCCCAAACCGTTCTGAAGGAAAAGCGGCAGCATCGACGCCATAACCTGCGAGCAGGCAGCATATGCGAACATCGCCCAGACAGCGCCGACGAACCGGACATTCCGAAACAGCTGGAGATCGAGCATGGGCCGTTCCTGGACGCGCTCGGCGATGATGAAGGCGACGAGCGCCAGGCCTCCGCCAATGAAGCCCGTCATCGCACTCGGAGAGGCCCAGCCGTGCGCCTGACCGCTGATGAGCGCCCAGGTCAGTCCCAACATGGAAGCCGTGAAGGCCAGGATCCCGGGTGGGTCGAGTCGCCTCGCGTCGGCATCGCTGGATTCCGCGACGAACACGGCAGCAGCAATCGCAGACAACGCACAGATTGGCACGTTGATGTGGAATGCCCAGTGCCATCCGAGCGCAGAGGCGATCACGCCACCACTGATCGGTGCGAGGACCATAGTCAGGCCCATCATGGCGCCCCAGATTGCCCAAGCACGGTTGCGTTCAGCCTCGCCGTGGAAGCTGTGTCCGATGATCGCCAGCGCCGAAGCAAGCAGGAACGCTGCGCTAGCGCCTTGGAGAGCGCGGGCGAGGTAGAGCGCCGTCGCGGATGGTGCCAGGCCGCAAAGCAGGGATGTGACGGCGAAGGCGCCGGTACCGATCAGAAAGATGCGTCGCCGGCCGAACCGATCGGCGATCGCGCCGGCCGGCAGCAACAGCGAGGCGAAGCACAGAACATAGGTGCTGATCACCCACTCAACGTCGGCGAAACTCGCACGGAAATCGCGCGCAACTGTCGGTAGGACGATCGCGACGACGTTGGTATCGAGCACCGTCATCGCGCATCCGGTTGAGGCGGTGAGCAGAACGAAGAAGGGGCTGACGCTGCGGCGCTCTTCGCTGGTCATTTGTTAAGCGCGGCAACGCCGGCTTTTGCGATCTGCTCGTCGTGGTCGAGCGTGTCAGCCGACACGCCGATGGCGCCCGCGAAATGGCCACCGACCACAAATGGCAGGACACCTCGCATCAGGACGATGCGCGTGCGGTTAGTTCGGCGAGGCGCCTGCCGTTGATCGCGTCCACGAGCGCACCGCTTTCGCGGAAGAGCGCCGCGATACGCGCCTTGGCAGGGGCAAGCTCGACGCCATCGAGGACGACGGCATCGTCCATGTACTCGAGGAGGATAGGCAGCCCTTTGTTGTCGACGACGGAGATCACGCAGGGCCAACCTCCGGCGTTGGCCTTGGCCTCTGCCGCAATAACAGCGGTCCGGGCCGCTTCCAGTGACAGGGCAGGACGGCTCGGTAGTTCGACGGCGAGCGCGGGGCTGGCTAAGAGCGATGCGGCGATCGCAATGGCCAAAAGAGCAAGCGCGGCGGATCGAGGGGACATATTCATTCTCCGTCCGGTAACCGATAGCCACCGTTCAACCGGATTTTTGAACTTCTTTCATTCGCGATATTTTTGCCTATTATTAGGAAGTACCTAATTTTCCTGGGAGTGAATTCAGTTATGGAGTTGAGGCACCTTCGCTACTTCGTCGCGCTCGCCGAAGAACTTCATTTCGCCCGCGCCGCGGAACGGCTGAACATCGCTCCTCCGACACTGACGGTGCAGATCCAGGAGATTGAACGGACGTTGTCGGCCCGTCTTTTCGTCCGCACGAAACGCTCGGTGGCGCTGACTCCGGCAGGCGCAATCTTCCTGAGCGAGGCGAGGAACGTCCTCGAGCAGTTCGCCAAGGCCGAGAGCGTCGGGCGAAGGGCCGGCCGGGGCGAGATCGGCCGCGTGGAGATCGGCTACGTCGGATCGGCCGCGTACGCGGGAGTGCTTCAGGATCAGACAAGCCGATTTTCCCGCGCCTGGCCGGGCGTGCATCTCAATGCGCGCGAATTTCCAATGGAGGATCTGCCCCAGTTGATCGGCGAAGGTCAGGTAGACATCGGGTTCGTTCGTTTGCCGATGACGCTTCCGCATTCGTTGCGCCTCCATACCCTGCTGTGGGACTATTTCTGTCTGGCGCTCCCAGCCGGGCATAACCAGGCAGAGTGGACGGATACCGTGCGCTCCGGTCAGCTCGCGGGAGAGCCGTTCGTTGCGCCTGAACAGGAAGCTGGTACCTACGAGGTCGCGCGGCGGGGCCGGTTCACGCCACGCATCGTCTCGGCGCCGGGCAGCTTGCTCGCCGTGCTGACGCAGGTCTCCTTCGGCACCGGGGTTTCGGTCGTCCCCAGCATCGTGCGGAACGTCGTTCACCTGCCGAATGTCGTTTTCCGTCCTATCGCGGGAGAGCCAATATTGTCCGAGGTGGCTGCAGTATTCCGGGCCAACGAGACGTCTCCGGCGGTCAGAAACTTCATCCAACAGACCCGGGAGTCGCCGCAGCGCCGGCTTTCACCCTGAAGGATCGGAGCAACCCGCGAAGCTGAATCCGTCGCTCGGCCCAGCCATCGGAGTTCATCGGCTACTCCGAGCTGCTCGAAAAGCATTCCTCCGAACAGCCAGTTAGCCGGTCCGAATTTCGGCGCATGTCTACGGCTCCTCTGTCGGCCTGCCGACACCAATAGTCGAAGGTGGCGTTCACGATGGACGGCTTAAGCAAGTAGTCGTGCGCCTCCTTGGCAAGGACAGGATCTACCTGCACCAATGGCCCGAAAACTCGCGCGCGGATCTGCATTCTGGCGGCACGCTCGAGGTAGACGGACAGATAGGTCGCCTCTTCGATTGTCTTTCCTACCGTCAGATAGCCGTGATGTGCCAAGATGATCGCGCGCTTATCGCCTAACGCTTCCGAGATGATGACGCCCTCATCGTCCGCAATGGGGACGCCCGGCCAATCACTCAAGAATGCACAATCGTCGTGTAGCGGCGTCATGTCCATTTGCGAGACAACCAAGGGCTGTCTTGCAGCCGCCAAGGCCGATGCCCACGGAGAATGCGTATGAATGATCGAATTGACGTCAGGGCGGGCGTCGTAGACCCATAGATGAAAACGGGTTGCCGGGTTCGCCATTCCGGTGCCGGTCAGGGTATTGAGGTCGCGATCGACTTCGATGAAATCGTGCGGCGTTGCCTCGTCGAAACCCAGTCCGAAACGGAGCGTCCAATAGGCACCCACTCGCTTCGAGCGGAAACTGATCTGACCGGCCAATCCAGCTTCCTGACCCGTTAAGGCCAGAATTCTGCATGAATATGACAAGGTTTCGTTGTCCGCGCGCTGGGTTACCTTGAGATGCTCAGACAAAACAAGAGCTCCGCCGGCATTACGATATTCCCGCCGTTTTCGCGAAAATCTCATTATTATCAATAGTTAAGCCCGCCGCGCCTCGCCTTAACTGCGCTCCAATTGGGGTTATGGTGGTAGCTATATGGTAGCTACAGAGGCGATCGATGGCGGTCTCAAGTATAACGATTCGCGCAGTACAAGCGCTCAAGTCAGGCGAAGCTATTTGGGACGCAGACCACCGCCAAGCGGTGCGGGGTTTTGGCGTTCGGCGTCAACGTGACCAGGCGACCTACGTCCTCAAGTACCGAATGTTCGGCCGGCAGCGCTTTGTTACCATCGGTCCTCATGGCGCCCCCTGGACGCCCGAGCTTGCACGCAGGGAAGCCAAGCGGCTTTTGGGCCTGGTTGCCGATGGCGAAGACCCGGCGGACGAGAAGGCCAAGGCCCGCATGCAGGCGGCCGACACCCTCCGGGTGATCGCAAATCAATATCTCCGGAACGCCAAACAAAGGTTGAGGCCCGGGACCTATGCGGGAATAGAACGGTACCTGTTGGTCAGTTGGAAACCTTTGCATCCTGTCTCGGTCTTCCAGATCACCCGGGGTCATATCTCGGCTCGTATCGCTGACATCGCATCACGTCATGGAAAGGTCTCAGCGGCCCGCGCCCGTACAGCCCTGTCCTCAATGTTCAACTGGGCAATACGCGAGGGCCTCGATATCGCCGCGAACCCGGTTCTCGGCACTAACCGACCTGCGCAACCGGGAAGCCGCGAACGGGTCCTCACGGAGACGGAGCTATCAGTCATCTGGCACGCCTGTGGCGATGACGATTACGGGCGCATTGTGCGTTTGTTGCTGGTCACAGCCCAACGCCGCGATGAAGTGGGCAGCATGCAATGGGCCGAACTTAATACCTCTTCGGGGATCTGGACGCTGCCAAGCGCCCGGACCAAGAACCATCGCGAGCACTCCCTCCCGCTGGTTCCCGCCGCCTTGGCCCTACTCCCGCCCCGCCGAACCGGCCGAGACTTCCTCTTCGGTGACGGACCCCGACGCAGCGGTGACCCACACCGTGGGTTCTCCGGCTGGTCAAAGTCGAAGGCCGCGCTTGACGAGCGCATCGCCGAGGCCCTAGGCGAACCCCTGCCCCATTGGACGGTTCACGATCTCCGGAGATCGGCGTCCACGGTGATGGCCGACCGGCTTGGCGTGTTGCCGCACGTCGTGGAAGCAATCCTAAACCATGTCAGCGGCCACAGGGCCGGCGTCGCCGGGGTATATAACCGCGCTCGGTATGCAACCGAAATGCGCAAGGCGCTTCAGCGCTGGGCGGAACACGTTACGGCCTTGTTGGCCCAAAAGCCGGCACATGTTGACAATGTGATAGCGGGCGCCGCGCTCTCTGATCTTAGATGTCTCCACGAGGCTGTCGGGATCCACTCCTAGGACGCGGACTCATTAAGGCGCAGCCATAGCCTGATTGACGCGAGTTGAACGAAGGCAAGGTAGTTGGCAGCAAGCCTGTCGTAGCGCGTTGCGACCCGACGACATTGTTTGATCCTGTTGAAGAACCGCTCGACCCGGTTGCGAGCGCGGTAGAGATAGGGGCTGAAGCAGATCGGGTCGCTGCGATTACTTTTCGGCGGGATGTTGGCCCATGCGCCTTTCTTCATGGCGAGTTCTCTGATCCAGTCGGCATCGTAGCCGCGGTCGGCAAGCATCGACCCGGATTTCAGGCGAGACAGCAGCCTTCCGGCAAGTCTAACGTCGTGGGCCTCACCGGGGCTCAGCGCCAGCCGTACTGGCAGACCATTGCTATCGACCACCGCATGAATCTTGCTCGTCAAGCCGCCGCGTGACCTTCCTGTCAATTGGCGCTTGTTCTTTGTGATGCAGGCTCCATCTGATGCACGCGGACAATGGAGGTGTCGATCATCTGGACAGTGGCATCATGGGCAGAGGCAAGTGCGTCAATGATGCGGCCCCAGACACCGGCCCGCCGCCAGCGGATGAAACGGTTGTAGCAAGTCGTGTATGGGCCAAACGCCTCCGGCAGGTCACGCCAGGGCGCTCCCGATCGCAAGACCCAGAAGATGCCATTGAGGACACGACGGTCATTTACCCGAGGAACGCCACGCGGCTTGATGGCAGCCCATTCCTAGTCGGCGAGTTCGTAGCGCATGATTCGAGCCCCCAGTTTGGGAACTTGAATCACAGTGGCCTGGCCGTCCGCAACGCTTCTGGGCCGGCGCCGGTCGGGCATTACGGGCAGAAGCGGATGGCAACCTGCAGATCGCCTGCTGAATCCCTCGAAAATGACTCTCAGCGACTTTGTCAGCGCATTATGAAGCCGCCGTCCACGGAGATCGACTGGCCGGTGACGTAGCTGGCGGCGTCGCTGCAGAGCCAGAGGACCGCATTTGCAATCTCCTCGGGCCGGCCGACCCGTCCCATCGGAATGCTCTTTTCCATGGCCTTGAGCTCGTCGCCTTGTCCGGCCGCAACCATTTGATCGGACATCGGCGTCCGGATAAGTCCGGGGCAAACGGCGTTGATACGGATGCCCCGAGCCGCATATTCCAGAGCCGCGCTCTTGGTGAATCCGACTACCCCATGTTTTGCGGCGTGGTAGATGCCGCGCTCGGCGCCGCCGATGAGTCCACCAAGCGATGAGCAATTGACTATGGCCCCGCTTCCCTGTTCGCGCATCCGACGCAACTCGAACTTCATGCAGCTCCATTCGCCACGAAGATTGATGCCCATGACGCGGTCGTAATCCTCGCGGGTCGTGTCGGCCGTCTCGGCCAGAACGTTCTGGACTCCCGCGTTGTTATAGGCCGCGTCGAGCCTTCCGAAGGCTGCGACCGTCTCCGCGACCATGGCTTCGACCTGCGCGTCATCCGAGACGTCGCACCGAATACCTATGGCCTTATGGCCCTGCGCGATCAGTTCGTCGACCGCAGCGTGCGTTGCCCTCTCGTTCCAGTCGGCGAGCGCGACGGAGGCTCCCGATTCCGCGAAAGCCTTTGCCGTGGCGTGGCCCAAACCGGACGCCGCGCCCGTCACTAGCGCGACCTTTCCTTCGAATGAGATCTTCATGGTAGCTCTCCTGTATGTTCGTCGTTCCGGCACGCGTGCAGTCAGCGCTGCGCGCGCTCGGCTTCTGCCGGCGGGTAGCGGTCGCCTACGATTTTGATCTTCGCGGCGGCGGCATCCATGTTGCGGATGTCCTCGCGCGTAAGCTCGATCGCGGCCGCGCCGATGTTCTCATCGAGGCGGCCGAGCTTGGTCGTGCCGGGGATCGGGACGATCCACGGCTTCTGCGCCAGCAGCCAGGCCAGCGCGATCTGCGCAGGCGTGGCGCGCTTCTGCGCGCCGATCCGTTCCAGCAAATCGACCACAGCACGGTTAGCCTTGCGCGCCTCGGGAGTGAAGCGCGGCAGGCTCGCGCGGTTATCGTTGCCACCGAACGAGGTGGTCTCGTCGATCTTGCCTGTCAGAAATCCCCGTCCGAGGGGACTGAAGGGGACGAAGCCGATCCCCAGCTCGCCGCAGACCGGCAGCACCTCCTTCTCGGGCTGGCGCCACCAGAGCGAATATTCGCTCTGGACCGCCGCGACCCGCTGCACGGCATGGGCGCGGCGGATGGTCGAGGCGCCAGCCTCGCTCAGGCCGAAGTGCTTGACCTTGCCTTGGGCGATGAGATCCCTCACCGCGCCGGCGACGTCCTCGATCGGAACGTCGGGATCGACCCGATGCTGGTACAGCAGGTCGATCGCCTCGACCCGCAGCCGCTTCAACGAGCCTTCGACGGCCTGTCGTATGCGTTCGGGGCGACTGTCGAGCCCGTCGGTATCAAGGTCGTGGCCGAACTTGGTGGCGATGACGACGTCCCTCCGGAACGGCTCCAGCGCCTCGCCTACGAGTTCCTCGTTCGTGAACGGGCCGTAGACCTCGGCGGTGTCGAAGAAGGTGACGCCGCGCTCGACAGCGGCCCGGACGAGCGCGATCATGTCGGCGCGGTTCGGAGCGGGACCCCGATGGTAGTTGAGGCCCATGCAGCCCAGGCCGATGGCCGAGACGGTAAGATCGCCAAGCTTGCGCGTTTGCATGCTAAATCTCCTTGTTTGACGGTCGCCCCCGCGGCCCGCGGCCGATTCGCTCGGACGCGTCGACGCAGCGAGGTGTCCGCGCACAGGGTCACTTGTGGTATTGCTCGTCGCTGACCTTTTCCATCCACTCGACATTCTTGCCGTCGAGCGATTCCGTGATGGCGATGTGCGTCATCGCATTCGTCGGTGTCGCGCCATGCCAATGCTTCTCGCCAGGCGGAAACCAGACGACATCGCCGGGGCGGATTTCCTCGACCGGGCTACCCTCGCTCTGCACCCAGCCAAGTCCGGTCGTGACGATGAGAGTCTGGCCGAGCGGGTGGGTGTGCCACATGGTTCGGGCACCTGCCTCAAAGGTCACTTGACCGCCGCTGATGCGTGTCGGGTCGCCCACCTGAAACAGCGGATCCACCCGGACGCTACCGCTGAACCATGCTTCGGGACCTTTGCCGGACGGCCGCGAGCCGTTGCGTTTGATGTCCATCGTTCCATACCTTCCATTGTTGACTGTCGCAGCGCGTGCAAAGGCCGCAGGCGTTGGTATCAGCGTCGCCAATGCGGCACCGGCCCAGAGAACGCTCCTTCGGGTGAAGGCATGCTGCGCCGGCGTCGGGGCGCTTCCGCAAAGCCGTAAGAGCGTGTGCGCCCTGTCCATCGGACGAACTCCGTCGCGTCGCGGGGGGGGGGGCCGCTTCGGTAATCGCTGCTCCTAATTTAGCGCGCGCATCTATAGGGATTAGACGCTATAATCGGGATGGACCTATCAACAGGATCGATAAATGCGGCGTGGCAATCTCGACGATCTCTCGGTCTTTCTCGTCGTCGCCCAGGAGGGGAGTTTCACAAAGGCAGCGGCGAAACTAGGCGTGTCGCAGTCGGCGCTCAGCTACACCATCAAGGAGCTCGAAGCCCGTCTCAAGCTGCGCCTGCTGACGCGGACTACGCGGAGCGTGTCGCCCACGGCTGCCGGCGAGCGCCTTCTGCGAAACGTCAGCCCGAGGATAGAGGAGATCGAAGGGGAGCTCGCGGCCCTGAGCGACCTTCGGGAAAAACCCTCGGGCACGATCCGCATCACGGCCACCGAATATGCCACCGACGCCGTACTCCTGCCGAAGCTCGCGAAGCTGCTTCGCGAAAATTCGGACATCAAGGTCGAGATCGTCAGCGATTACGGGCTGACGGATATCGTCGCGCAGCGCTTCGATGCCGGGGTGCGGGACGGCGAGCAGGTGGCGAAGGACATGATCGCCGTTCGCATCGGACCGGATGCACGCATGGCCGTGGTCGGCGCTCCGTCCTATTTCAAAAATCAGCCCGTACCGAAGAAGCCGCAAGACTTGGTTGAGCACAATTGCATCAATCTGCGTCTGCCCACCCATGGTGGCTTATACGCCTGGGAGTTCGGCAAGGGCTCACGCGCACTGAAAGTTCGCGTCGAAGGCCAACTGTTCTTCAGCACCACGACCCAGATGTTCCACGCCGCGCTCGCAGGTTTGGGATTGGCCTATCTGCCGGAGGGTCTGGTGCAACCACACATCAACAAGGGCCGGCTTAAACGGGTGCTTGACGACTGGTGCCCTCCGTATCCGGGCTACCATCTGTACTATCCCAGCCGGCGCCAACCCTCTGCGGCCTTTGCGCTGTTGGTAGAGGCGCTCCGGCATCGTCCCTGATGTGGGCGATCCCACAGTTCAACGTATGGTATAGCCGCCATCCACGGCGAGCGCGTGACCGACCATGAAACTTGCTTCTGAGCTGCACAACCAGAGCACGGCGCTTGCGATCTCTTCGGGGCGGCCAAGCCGGCCGATGGGAACGTTCTGCAGCATCGCGTTGAGGGCGTCTGCCTGAGTGGCCATCATCTTGTCTAACATTGCCGTATGGATGATACCCGGGCATACCGCATTGATGCGAATGCCCCTTGCGGCGTAGTCGAGCGCTGCGCTTTTCGTGAGCCCCAACACCCCGTGCTTCGAGGCCTGGTATGTTCCGCGTTTGGGGCCGGCGACCAAGCCGCCGATGGAAGAGCAGTTGACGATTGCACCGTTAGCCTGCTTGAGCATCTGTCGGAGCTCGAATTTCATGCAACTCCATACGCCGCGCAGATTGATCGAAATCACTCGGTCAAAATCCTCCCGTGTGGACTCGGCAGCTTCCACCGCGACATTCTGGACGCCGGCATTGTTGTAGGCGGCATCAAGCCTGCCGAAGACAGGGGCGGCCGGTAGACCCCGGAGCGCGCGATGCCAAGCAACAGGCATTGCCGACGGGATCGACAGCGCCTTGTCCGCGCGATCGAGCATTCCTCGACGGTCCGGCGTGCTCATCTTCCGAACCTCCGCGCTAAAAATCGCGCTCGACCGTCAGTTGTCCAATCTTGGCGTGCAGCTTCTCGATCTCGCGTTCGCGCGTTTCCTCGCTCTCGCGCCCGGCACCCACATCAAAGTCCGCGCCGCCTGGTCCAGCAGTTGCTTCTTCCAGGCATAGATCTGGTTCGGGTGAACCTCATAGCGCTGGGCCAGATCGGCCACCGTCGCCTGCTCCCGCACGGCTTCCAGCGCAATCTTTGCCTTCAGTGCCGCGTCGATCTTGCGTCTCGTCTTCGTCGTCATCATGCCCTCCGTGTATCAAACGGAGCGGCCCTTTTCCAACTGACCTCTGGTCCCAAAATCGGGGTCCATTTCACTCGCGCCCCCGGGCGACATCAAATCGGAATGGTGGGCGAGATCATCTCGGAATCCTGGGCGAGATCAAATCGGTACACCCGGGCGAGATCATCGGAATCCGCACCGAGATGCAGCCCGTCGATTTGGACCACCAGAAGGTCGAGCGTGGACAGATCGGCAGCCATGAAGTCAGCCAGCCGCACCGCCGACAGCGCTACGAACCTCCGCGAGGCCGCCGACTTCGAAACCCCCGATCCGGGCGGTACCGGCACGTCACCCTCGGGCAGCCGGACGGCGCGGCCGAACCGGCGCGTCGACACATTGATCAGCATCAGGTTCATCGCCCCGCGACCGAGCCAATCCTCCTGCGCCGCCGTTTCCCAGCTCGGGATCGTGACCTCGCCGCCATCCACGCCCCGGACCCGCGGGCGCTCGACCTCGATCTTGCCGCCGTGGAAGCCGATCCGTCCCCGCGTTCGGCCCAAGGTGCGTCCGCCGCGCCGCCTCGCGATCGTGGCGCGGCCCGCCACAACATCCGCCTCCATCATCGTGCCGAGCGCCTCGATCCCTGCCGCAAGGCAGAACCGATCGAAGCTCGCCCGCACTTCTGCAAACGCTTCGTCCACCGCCCCGGTCGCCGGCCAACCAGCCGGTGTGATATCTCTATCATGGCGTTGCTCTTCTTTGTGGAATCAGCACCCCGAGCCTACCGGCTCAAGGTGGGCAACGCCGACCTCTTCAGAAATTCAACAGAACCCGGGACATCCCCGAATCACAAGTGATACTTTCGATTCAAGATTTCGCGGATCAGCGCGAGTCGGCGAAATTATGGGTAATTGAAAGCTTCGTCGTATGCGTACGACATCAGCCCCTGAGTCGGTTCTGCAGCGCCTGCCGATTGGCAACGAGGCTGCTGAGGTTCAGCAGGTGTGGTGCTCGTCCTTGCTCCAATTGCCTAACCAGCGCCCGCGTGCCGTCCACCACGAAGACGCCGCAATCATAAGTGTTCAGCTGCTGGGTCATGCCGCGTGACTCCAGGCGGGCGCCCAGCCTTGCTGCGAGCTCTGCTGCGGGCGTGTTGTTGTATTCCCCCATGGAGTCGTAGCGATAGGCAACCGGCCTTTCGCGGTCGCGGCGATCAACAAACAGCAACGACCAATGGGTGCCGGGGAGATTCGTAGCACGGGCATTGTTCACTGGCAGGAACAGGAAGTCGGCTGTGTCGTCACCATTCTGATCATGGACGATGCGCTGGAATGCGCGTAGCATTTCGCTCTCGGTGCCCAAGCGCAGGCTAACAAGGGTTATGAGAGGATCCACGAACCGCGTCCGGGCGGCGAGATTCGGATTGTTCCCCCCCAACTCTTGCGCCAGGAGCTGGTAATCTCTCAGGACATGCTCGTCGCCCAGCCATTCCGTGTCCTCGAGCACCAGCCCGCGGCCGTGAGGCGAGGCTGTCGGACCTAAAGCCCCGATCTGAGCATCGTAGGAGGTGCTCGGAAACGCCGGCACAGAATTAACATCGTCGCGTGATTCAGACGGCGTGGCCGCAGTCAGATCAACCAATGGAGGACCGCCGTAGGTGCTTGAGCGAGCCCCGGCAGCCTGCGCTGGCTCAAAGTGAGCATCGTCGCGCAACTCGGACGGTGTCGGCGCATTCAGAGCAAGAAATGGCTCAAGACCAGCGTAGATGTCTGAGGGAGCCCTGGTAGAGTGCGCTGGCGCAAAGTGAGCGTCGTCGCCCAACTCGGACGGTGTCGGCGCATTCAGAGCAAGAAATGGCTCAAGACCAGCGTAGGTGCTTGAACGAGCCCTGGCAGCCTGCGCTGGCGATGCTTCCAGCATCGGCCACATACTCCAATCAAAGTTGAGCGGCATCTGCGGCGACCAGGTTGAGGCGGACCAGGCAGGTTCCTGCTGTCCAGCTTGGACTATGTCCTGCGCCTGCTCCGGGGGAACCCCGGGCCACGGTGGGCCGTCTTCCACCATCAAACGCAGATCCTGATTATAACCTTCCGGGAGGACCAATGGCCGACTGACAGCTCGCTGCAGCGCCGTGGCATCTTGGTACCCACTCCCCTGCATCGTCGGCTGCGCCTGCCATGGCGATGCACCCAGTTGATGGGTGGGGGCCGACGTCAGCAGGCGACCGCCTGAAGCGACGATCTCGCTCAGTTGCCGCTCAATGGCAACGCCGTGCAGATTGTCTAGGGTCCTCGGCCTCTTCGCTGGCCTCAATTCAGCTGTGTCATGCTCATCGTTGATGAGGACCTCCTTGCTTGGCAGGAGGTTGCTCTTGGCAAGTGCACCGATCGGCTCGTCCGGGAACTGCTGGCGGTCGGAGCCCCAATTCAAGGGAAGAATGGACTCTCCGGGATCCGATGACTGGTCATGGCGCGCGGCTGGCTCAAGAAGAGATGACGACGGGCCGGGTTCGTCCATCAGCTCCCAAAGCAAATCCTGATCGTAGCCTTCTACAGGAAGCAGCTCCTTTGGCCAACTGCCCGCGTCCTGCGACGCGCTGTGCTGCGCAGCGGCGCCGCCGGCGGGCATCGGCTCCATCAGTGCCGCGTCTTCGGGATCAGGACCGGGGGAAATATGGCGCTCGAGCTCCATCGCTTTAGCGCCGGCCTGCGATTTTCGGAGATGGGTCAGTGCGGCACCGATCCGCCTATTACCACCGGCGTCCTTATAGTCCTCGACATCTCCATCCAACGCCTTGCCGGAAAGCCGAGCAGCAATGCCCTTCTTGTTGTTTTCACGCAGGTAGTCACTGAAACTGCTAAGGGCAAATGCATAGGTACTGGCGGTACCTGTCGTTGCTTCGTTTTTGTACTCCTTGATGAGAGCCGCGTCCTGGGGATAAGAATTCAGCTTAGCGCGGTCTGCGATCGGCACGATTCCGCCCGTCGACTGCGAGGTCCGGAGATGATCTATTGCCGTAAGGAGTCTCGTGGGATTACCCTTTCCGAAGAACTCGCGCGCATCAACAGTCAACGACTCGTCGTCGAGCCGAGCAGCAATGGACTTTTTGTTATTTGCGAAGAGCCAGCGGCCAAAGCTGAGAAGGCGATTTACATTGTACTTGGCAGTGGTTTCGGTGGCCCCGCCCTTGATGAGGGCCTCCTCAAGCCCCGAAATAAGGGGAGCGTCCTCGGAATAAAGAGACTGCTTCCTGCGAACCCCAGTTGATCGAGCCGGCTGCAGCGCCGAGGACGACGGGCCGGGTTCGTCCATCAGCCCCAAAACCAAATCCTGATCGTGGGCTTCCGCAGGAAGCTTCTCTGGCCAACTGAAAGCTCGCTGCGACGCGTTGTGCCGCGCAGCGGCGTCGCCGACCCGCCTCGTCTCCATCAGGGCCGCGTCTTCGGGATCAGGAAAGGGGGAAATATGGCGCTCGAGCTCCATCGCCTTAGCGCCGGCCGACGATTTTCGGAGATAGGCCAGCGCGGCACCGATCCGCCTATTACCACCGGCGTCCTTCTTATAATCCTCGACATCTCCATCCAACGCCTTGCCGGAAAGCCGAACAGCAATGCCCGGCTTGTTGTTTTCACGCAGGTAGTCACTGAAACTGCTAAGGGTAAATGCATAGGTAATGGCGGTACCTGTCGCTGCTTCGTTTTTGTACTCTTTGATGAGAGCCGCGTCCTGGGGATAAGGATTCAGCTTAGCGCGGTCTGCGATCGGCACGATTCCGCCTGTCGACTGCGAGGTCCGGAGATGACCTATTGCCGTAAGGAGTCTCGTGGGGTTACCCTTTCCGAAGAACTCGCGCGCATCAACGGTCAACGACTCGTCGTTAAGCCGAGCAGCAATGGACTCTTTGTTATTTGCGACAAGCCAGCGGCCAAAGCTGCGAAGGGGCCATACATTGGCCTTGGCGGTGATTTCGGTGGCCCCGCCCTTGATGAGGGCCTTCTCAAGCCCCGAAATAAGGGGACCGTCCTCGGAATAAAGAGGCTGCTTCCTGCGAACCCCAGTTGATCGAGCCGGCTGCAGCGCCGAGTGCGACGGACCGGGTTCGTCCATCAGCCCCAAAACCAAATCCTGATCGTAGCCTTCTGCAGGAAGCTCCTCTGGCCGACTGAAAGCTCGCTGCGACGCGCTGTGCTCCGCAGCGGCGTCGCTGACCCGCCTCGGCTCCATCAGGGCCGCGCGTTCGGGATCAGGAAAGGGGGAAATATGGCGCTCAAGCTCCATCGCCTTAGCGCCGGCCGACGATTTTCGGAGATGGGTCAGTGCGGCACCGATCCGCCTATTACCACCGGCGTCCTTCTTATAGTCTCCGACATCTCCATCCAACGCCTTGCCGGAAAGCCGAGCAGCAATGCCCTTCTTGTTGTTTTCACGCAGGTAGTCACTGAAACTGCTAAGGGCAAATGCATAGGTACTGGCGGTACCTGTCGTTGCTTCGTTTTTGTACTCTTTGATGAGAGCCGCGTCCTGGGGATAAGGATTCAGCTTAGCGCGGTCTGCGATCGGCACGATTCCGCCCGTCGACTGCGAGGTCCGGAGATGACCTATTGCCGTAAGGAGTCTCGTGGGATTACCCTTTCCGAAGAACTCGCACGCATCAACGGTCAACGACTCGTCGTCGAGCCGAGCAGCAATGGCCTGCTTTTTGTTTTCAAAGAGCCAGCGGCCCAATCTGAGAAGATGACCTACATTCTCCTTGGCAGTGCGTTCGGCAGCCCCCCCTTTGATGAAGGCCTCCTCAAGCTCCAAAATAAGGTCAGCATCTTGGGAATAAAGAGGACGCCTACGGGTACCGTAAACCTCTGTTGACTGGCCAGGCTGCAGCGCCGAGGCGCCTGGCATCGGCCCGCCGCCTTTACCCTGCGACGCTGGAGGGCATTCGCGCCCGCTCGCCTGCATGATGGGCTGCGCCTCCGATGGCGATGCGGCGACTTGATGGGGGGGGGTCTGCATCAGCACACGATCACCTGGACGGGTGATCTCGCTTAGCTGCCGCTCAAAGGCCGCCGCGTCTGTCGACGGGGACACCGGTGCAGTCTCTTGCTGGGCGGCGCTGTTCGATTGTTGCTGCAATCGGCTAGTTGAGGTGAAATCCATCCGTTCTCACTTTCGAAGATATAGGCGCATCAGAGCTCGGTTTGGATCTCATGCGCGGGGCAATCGAGACGGCAGCGCGGCGACCAAATCCACAGCACAGAATGTGCTCTCAACGTTGGATCCAGCAACAAACCAGCGTGGATCCGAACCGTCCGCGCCGCAGGCAGTCGGACACTCGGATGTTCTTCCCCACAATTTTTGCTATGAGAGGAAGCTGTCGAGTACCTGACGAGCGCTGTGGGACGACGTAAAAAATTGGCTCTGACTCACTTTTGTTGCAGTCTGAACCGCCCCGGGTTTGCCGGAGGCTCCAACTCCCGAGAGGATGGAGCCATGACGAGCAAGACGACGAACAAGTTTTCACCCGAGGTTCGGGCCCGTGCGGTTCGGATGGTTCCGGATCACGCCAGCGAGCACCCTTCGCGGTGGGCGGCGGTGAGATCGATTGCCGCCAAGATTGGCTGCACACCGCAGACGCTACATGACTGGGTCAAGAAGGTCGAGATCGACAGCGGGCAGCGGACCGGCGTTCCGACGGAGATGGCCGAGAAGCTGAGGGCCCTGGAACGGGAGAACCGTGAGCTTCGACAGGCCAACGAGATCCTGCGCAAGGCGAGCGCTTATCTTGCGATGGCGGAGCTCGACCGCCGGTCCAAGCCATGATCGCCTTCATTGACGATCATCGTGGGGCGCATGGGGTCGAGCCGATCTGTCAGGTGTTGCCTGATCGCCCCCTCGACCTACCACGCCCATGTGGCCAAACGGCGCGATCCCGCCAGGCTGTCGACGTGCGCCAAGCCGGACGCCGCCCTGAAGATCGAGGTTCGGCGCGCCTTCGATCAAAACTTTTCCCTCTACGGCGTGCGCAAGGTCTGGCGCCAGCTCAAGCGCGAAGGCTTCGATGTTGCCCGTTGCACAGTGTCGCGACTTATGCGGAACATGGGTTTGCAAGGGTGATCCACGGCAAACCCATCAAGACCACGATCAGCGACAAGGCTGCGCCACGCCTGCTGGATCACGTCAATCGCCCGTTCAAGGCGCCAAGGCCGAACGTTCTCTGGCTCTCCGACTTCACCTATGTCGCGACCTGGACGGGTTTTGTCTACGTCGCCTTTGTCATCGACGCCTATGCCCGCAGGATTGTGGGCTGGCGAGCCTCGCGCGCGGCGCATGCAGCTTCGTGCTCGATGCGCTGGAGCAGGCACTGCAAGATCGACGGCCGGTCCATCGTGGCGGGCTCGTGCACCACAGCGACAGAGGCAGCCAATACGTATCCATTAAGTACATCGAGCGCTTGGCTGAAGCTGGTGTGGGGCCTTCTGTCGGCAGCCTCGGAGATTCCTATGACAATGCTCTCACCGAAACCATCAACGGTCTCTACAAGGCCGAGGTGATCCCGCGCGGCCCATGGCGCAGCTTCGAGGCCGTCGAGATTGCGACATGCGACCTGGAATGGGTGGATTGGTTCAACAACCGACGGCTCCTCGAGCCCATCGGCAACATACCGCCGGCCGAAGCCGAGAAACGCTACTACGCCATGCTGGAACAATCCGCCATGGCGGCAGAACTTAAACTAAATGGCCTCCGGCAAACCCGGGGCGGTTTTGTATCACAGGAGTTTGGCGGTCTGACGCGCCTCGCCTCCACGTGGGCGTATTCGGATACCGAGCGCCTATCGTTTATAACGCGACAATCAGGATGGGAGCGGCGCGTCAATCAAGATGAGACGAGGCGGCCGAGTCAGGAGATAATTGACGCTGGCCGCCGTCGAGTTCGTTGGGGGTAGTGTGAACAGGCGGCCGGCCTGGACCGCGTCTGCGATCGAGGGCAACTTTTCGATGGTAACTTTCGACGTTCATCTCGAGGATCGTGGCGTGGTGGACCAAACGATCGATGGCAGCCAACGTCATTGCCTGGTCCGGGAAGATACGCCCCCATTCGCCAAATGGCTGATTGGCCGTGATCAGCAGCGAGCGTCGTTCGTAGCGGGCGGCGATCAACTCGAACAGCACACTGGTTTCCGGCTGATCCTTGCTCACATATGTGATGTCGTCGAGGATCAGGAGGTCATAGCGATCGAGTTTGGCGATCGCGGACTCCAGCGCCAGCTCGCGCCGCGCGACCTGCAGCCGTTGCACCAGATCGGTGGTGCGCGCGAAGAGAACGCGCCAACCGTTCTCGACGAGAGCCAGGCCGATCGCCGTGCCGAGATGGGTCTTGCCGCCGCCAGGCGGGCCAGCGTCATAATGCCGGGTGTCTGGGATCTGAGGTTGAGATCCTCTACCCATTTCATCCGCGATGTGGAGCGTTAGTCGTCGTTGTCGCCCGCAAGCGGCTCGGGAGTGAGACGCATTTTGTTATCAGACAACCTGATGCGACGTTAACGCTTCTGCCGGCATGGATGACGGCCCCCGCCGCCGCTTCCTTCCGACTGACGGCTGATCCGCGGCTTCCGGTGGATCGTCTGCTGGAGGCGCGCGTTCTTGCCGACGCGGTCTTAGCCTCCTCTCCCAGGGAATCGTCCCAATCGCGAGGAGGCGGTCATGGCGGACGCATCACGTCGTCAGGGGATCTTTTCGGGAGCCCTCCAAAATACAGCAGCATTCCAATCGAAGCCCACCAGCAAATGTTGGAGCTGTTGAAGGAGCTTCTGACCGAAGCACTCACCGACAGCGCGGTCGACGCAAACGACGTGAACCGGGAGGACAGCGGTGAGCAAGATCACGCCTGAGCACCTTGCTCGCCAGGCCGTCGTGTACGTTCGTCAGTCGACGGCCGACCAGGTTATCAACAACCGAGAGAGCCAGCGCCGCCAGTACGGCTTGGCCGACCGTGCGCGGCAGCTGGGCTGGAGCGAGGTGGTCGTGATCGACGATGATCTCGGTCGCTCTGGTGGCGGCACCACGCGTCCCGGGTTCGAGAAGCTGCTTGCCGCCATTTGCGAAGGGCGAGTTGGCGCTGTGGTCTCGATTGAGGCCTCTCGGCTGGCCCGCAACGGCAGGGATTGGCATACGCTCCTGGAGTTCTGCGGGCTCGTCGGAACACTGATCGCCGATGAGGACGGCGTCTATGATCCGCGCCACCCCAATGATCGCCTTCTGCTCGGCATGAAGGGCACAATGAGCGAGATGGAGCTGTCTATCTTTCGGCAGCGCTCGCTTGAAGCCTTGAAGCAGAAGGCCCGCAGGGGGGAGCTCTTCCTCAACGTTGCAATCGGTTATCTCAAAGTCTCCCACGATCGGATCGAGAAGGACCCTGATCGGCGCATTCAGGAGGCGCTCGCACTCGTGTTCACCAGGTTTGCTGAGATGCAGACACTTCGCCAGGTCCACCTGTGGTTACGGCAAGAACGAATCACTTTGCCCGCGGTCAGCCATGGCCCCGAGGGTCGCCACGTCGAGTGGAAGTTACCAGTCTACAATACGATCTATCACATCCTTACCAATCCCATCTATGCTGGCGCCTACGCCTTCGGGCGCTCGGGCAGTCGGGTGACGATCGAGGCCGGCCGCAAGAGGATCGTGCGGGGCTTCCGGCGGGAGCGCAGCGACTGGGAAGTTTTGATCAAGGATCACCATGAGGGCTACATTACGTGGGCGGAGTTCGAGAGGAATCAGCGCTTGATCACCGATAACGCCAATGGGAAGAGCTTCATGAGTCGTGGCTCGGTCCGCTGCGGCGAGGCCCTTCTTGCAGGGCTCCTTCGTTGCGGTCACTGCGGTCGCAAACTTCACGTTGCCTACAGTGGCACGCACGGCACTGTTGGGCGTTATCATTGCCGCGGTAGCCAGATCAACCATGGCGGAGATCCGTGCATCTCATTCGGCGGCCTGCGCGTGGATCGCGCAATCAGCGCGGAAGTCATCGCACGTTTGCAGCCGCTCGGTGTCAAGGCTGCGCTGGCTGCCATGGAGGCTCGCGGCCGTGAGCACGCCGAGAAGCTGCGCCAACTTGAACTGGCTCTGGAGCAAGCGCGCTATGAGGCCACTCGTGCTCGTCGGCACTATGAGGCCGTCGATCCCGACCATCGCTTGGTAGCTGGCGAGTTGGAGCGGCGTTGGAATGAACGCCTGCTGGCTGTCCGCGCGCTCGAGGATGAGCGCGGGGCGTTTTTAGCCAAGCCGGAGACGACTCTGAGCGAGGCGGATCGCGAGCGGTTACTCGCGCTTGGCTCCGATTTGGAGCGAGCCTGGAACAGCCCTGGGGCGACGCCTGCGACGCGCAAGCGGATCATCCGAACTGTGATCCGCGAGATCGTTGTGCGCGTCCACGATGAGGCGATCGAGCTTGTCATCCACTGGCAGGGCGGCGATCATACAGCACTGAAGACCAGGAAGAACCGTACGGGTCAACACCGCTGGAGGACGTCCGCGGATGCCATCGATCTCGTGCGTGTTCTGGCACGGCAGATGCCCGACAACACGATCGCGGCAGTCCTCAACCGGGCCGGCAAGTCGACGGGGCGGGGTAACAATTGGACCCGCGCCCGCGTTTGCCACTTGCGCAACCAGCAGGCTATCGCGCCCTACCGAGAGGGCGAACGCAAGGAGAGAGGAGAAATCACTCTGGATGAAGCCGCCGCAGCCTTGCAGGTCAGCCCATCGACGGTTCACCGTCTGATCGCGGAGCAGAGCTTACCTGCGCACCAGCTGTGCAAAGGCGCACCTTGGGTGATCAAAGCGCTTGATCTGGAGCAACCCGAGGTCAAGAAGGCCGCGCAGGCGCGACGCTTCCGGCGGCCGCCGTCCGACGATCTGCGCCAAAGAGAGCTTGAACTATAACGGCATAGCGAGGTGAGCAGTATGAATCGGACTCGGGTGGACCGAACAAGAGCAAATTGGCGCCGGCCTTCAACCAGGCGTCGCCAGCGGCGAGCGCCATCGCCTGTGCCTTTGATAGCATCGGCACGCTTTCGAAGTCGAAGGGGGCGAGCGTCTTGCCGGCGGGCAAACGCGCTTCCACCATGTGTCGCTCGATCCGACGGCGGGTGCGATCGGCCGCCTCGTGCTCGGCAAGGGCGGCGAGGAAGCGGGCGGCAGGCCACCCTTCCTTGTCCGACTGTGCGGCGAGCTTCGGCCAGATCGCCTTGACGCCCGGCAGGCGGAGCTCATTGAGAAGCAGCTCGACACGGGCGGCATCGACGGAGGTAGCGATACCGGTCATGCTGCCTCTCCCATGTTCGAGCGGCCCAACATGACGCTGACGGAGGCGAGTTCATCGTAGACGTCGAGCGGCACCAGCTGGACGGCGACACGGCGACACGTGGGATCGAGGCCGCCTCGGGTCGGAAGCGGCCGCGCAGCGCGGCAAGATCGCGTCCAGATCCATCGCGATCACCTCGGCGAGTTCTGCTTCGCAGGCGCGCTCGTGAGCCAGCGCCAGAAGCTCGACCGTCACCTTGCAGGCGCGCCGGTCATCACCATGCTCCCGCAAGGTCTCGAACAGACGTTTGTAAGCTGTACGCGGGAAGAGTTGGTCGCGATAAACGAGATTGAGGAGCGCCATCGGCTTGCGCCGCAGGGCATGGATGACGTGCCGGTAATCCACGACATGACCGCCCTGGCTCTCGGACATAGGCCGACCGCGCCGCAGCGTCACGACCGGCGTGACGCCAAGGAAGCATTCGAGCCGGTCGTCGAAGATGCGCACACGCAGGCGATGGCCGATCAATCTTGAAGGCACGGTGTAGAACACGCGCCGCAGGATGAAGCCGCCTGACTACGTCACCGGGATCACTTTCTCCTCGAAGTCGGTCGTGCGGCCTTTTGGCAGCGGCGCCAAGGCCTCCTTCTCGAGCGCGATCGGCTTGGCGAGGTTGGCGTTGCGCCGGCCGACAATCTCGTCGACAAAAGCCCGGTACGCATCGAGACTGGCGAAGTCGCGCGTCCCCCGCAGCAACAGCGCATCTTCCAGTGCCCGCTTGAGATGGCCGTGCGCGCTCTCGATCGGGCCGTTCTCATGTACGATGCCCGCATTTGTTGCGCGTTGGCGCCATGCCATAGTGGCCCATCAGCCCGGCGTAGCGCTGCGTCAGATCCGCCCGTGCGTCGGCGGCCAGATTGCGGAATGCTGCCGACAGGCTGTCGCTGCGATGCTCCCGCGGCACGCCGCCGAGCGCCCACAGCGCGTTCTGCAAGCCCACCGCCAGGGCGACGAAGCTTTCGCCGCCGAGCACGACATGGGCATGCTCGAAGCCGGAGAACGCCAACCGGAAGTGATAGAGCCGGTGATCGAGCGGCTCACCCGCGATGGTAATACCGAGCGCGCTCACGTCGGTGAAGTCGGACAGACCAGGCGGCCGGGCTCGTGCTGCTGGCGGAAGATCACGTCCTGTTCGGGACCGTTGAGCGCGCGCCAGGCGTTGATGCGCCGCTCCAGCGTGCGGCGGATGTTCGGGTTCAAATCATGATGCCGTCGGCGCAGCTCGTCCAGCCGCCGATCACGCGGATGCCGGGCGCAGCCTTCAGGATCGGAACGATCTCGGCGTCCCAATACTGCCCGAGCGGATCGGACCGGCGCCGGCCCCTCGGCGTCTTCTTCTGCGATGGCGGGCGACAATCGCCCTCGATCGATCCGCGCTTGCCTTCGAGAACCCCGCCTTGGCCGCGGCGGCCTCGGGGGACAGTGTCAGTCGGTAGGTCATGTACAGCCTCATCTGGTGGTCGGTGATGTGGAGGCCAGGCAAGGCATCGATTCCCTCTTGTCGAGACGAATCAACAGCTTGCACCAGCCGCACCCGGCCGCCAGACGGGTCCAAAAACGCGACGCCGATGGGGACGGTCCTCCGGTCGGGCTGCGCCCTCCCTTCGGTCCGTCCCCATCGACGCAGTCTCACCTTGATTGTCGCTGGAGTCTCACCCTGATCGCCGCCGCGCAATCTTGGGGCGATACGATCTCGGGCGGCTTGTCTTGGACGCGATCGGTGCGGCTTGGCGGCGTGCAAATGCAAACCAATTTCGCGCTTCGTCCCGATCTCGTGACCCTACCGATACCAGCCCTGTCCGGTAGCGCGGCGGTACCCTCTACCCTCGACGCAGAGCCCTGTTTGGGCCGAATGACAGGCAGGATCTGCTTGACCAACAATTGTGCTGAGCGCGCATTGAGAGGCATCGCCTTGGGAAGGCGCAACTGGACCTTCGCCGGCAGCCAGCGTGGCGCCGACCGTGCCGCCATCATGCTGACGATCATCACGACCTGTCGCCTCAACAAAGTCGATCCCAAGGCCTGACTCGCCGACGTCCTCGCCCGTATCGCCGATCTTCCCGCATCGCATCTGCACGAACTGCTGCCCTGGGAATGGAAGCTCCTGCGCCGAGCCCGCCGGTCAGCAAGCCGCCTGACCTTCACGCAAACCATCATAGAGTTCGTCGTGCCCGCGCGCACGCTTCAATCAGGCGGTCTTCGTCGTATGCGTACGACATCAGCCCCTGAGTCGGTTCTGCAGCGCCTGCCGATTGGCAACGAGGCTGCTGAGGTTCAGCAGGTGTGGTGCTCGTCCTTGCTCCAATTGCCTAACCAGCGCCCGCGTGCCGTCCACCACGAAGACGCCGCAATCATAAGTGTTCAGCTGCTGGGTCATGCCGCGTGACTCCAGGCGGGCGCCCAGCCTTGCTGCGAGCTCTGCTGCGGGCGTGTTGTTGTATTCCCCCATGGAGTCGTAGCGATAGGCAACCGGCCTTTCGCGGTCGCGGCGATCAACAAACAGCAACGACCAATGGGTGCCGGGGAGATTCGTAGCACGGGCATTGTTCACTGGCAGGAACAGGAAGTCGGCTGTGTCGTCACCATTCTGATCATGGACGATGCGCTGGAATGCGCGTAGCATTTCGCTCTCGGTGCCCAAGCGCAGGCTAACAAGGGTTATGAGAGGATCCACGAACCGCGTCCGGGCGGCGAGATCCGGATTGTCCCCCCCCAACTCTTGCGCCAGGAGCTGGTAATCTCTCAGGACATGCTCGTCGCCCAGCCATTCCGTGTCCTCGAGCACCAGCCCGCGGCCGTGAGGCGAGGCTGTCGGACCTAAAGCCCCGATCTGAGCATCGTAGGAGGTGCTCGGAAACGCCGGCACAGAATTAACATCGTCGCGTGATTCAGACGGCGTGGCCGCAGTCAGATCAACCAATGGAGGACCGCCGTAGGTGCTTGAGCGAGCCCTGGCAGCCTGCGCTGGCTCAAAGTGAGCATCGTCGCGCAACTCGGACGGATTCGGATTCACCAGTGCGAGATGCTGAACCCTGGCAGTTGATGGTGACGCCGGTGCTTGCATCTTCCGCCGCGACAACTCCTCGCTCAACCACGCCAAAGCTTCATCGTCCGAGGAGGCTGGCATCGGAGAAAGCCGCTGCGGCGAGCCGAGCTGTCGAGCGCCATGGTGATGACCCAGTACCGCCCTGGCAAACGGCGGCGCAAAGTCGGGCGGCGGGCTCCAAGCGTTGTCACGCAACTCAAATGATGCGGGCGAATTCGGATTAACCGCTGCTTCAAGACCGCCATAGGTGTCTGAGTGAACCCTGGCAGAGTGCGCTGGCGATGCTTCCAGGACCGGCCACATACTCCAATCAAAGTTGAGCGGCATCTGCGGCGACCAGGTTGAGGCGGACCAGGCAGGTTCCTGCTGTCCAGCTTGGACTATGTCCTGCGCCTGCTCCGGGGGAACCCCGGGCCACGGTGGGCCGTCTTCCACCATCAAACGCAGATCCTGATTATAACCTTCCGGGAGGACCAATGGCCGACTGACAGCTCGCTGCAGCGCCGTGGCATCTTGGTACCCACTCCCCTGCATCGTCGGCTGCGCCTGCCATGGCGATGCACCCAGTTGATGGGTGGGGGCCGACGTCAGCAGGCGACCGCCTGAATTGGCGATCTCGCTCAGTTGCCGCTCAATGGCAACGCCGTGCAGATTGTCTAGGGTCCTCGGCCTCTTCGCTGGCCTCAATTCAGCTGTGTCATGCTCATCGTTGATGACGACCTCCTCGCTTGGCAGGAGGTTGCTCTTGGCAAGTGCACCGATCGGCTCGTCCGGGAACTGCTGGCGGTCGGACTCTCCGGGATCCGGTGCCTGGTCATGGCACGCGGCTGGCTCAAGAGACGACGACGGGCCGGGGGCGTCCATCAGCCCCAAAACCAAATCCTGATCGTAGCCTTCCGCAGGAAGCTCCTCTCGCCTGCTGAAAGCTTGCTGCGACGCGCTGTGCCGCGCAGCGGCGTCGCCGACCCGCCTCGACTCCATCAGAGCCGCGTCTTCGGGATCAGGAATGGGGGAAATATGGCGATCGAGCTCCATCGCCTTACCGGCCGGCGATTTTCGGAGATGGGCCAGTGCGGCACCGATCTTCCGATTACCACCAGCGTCCTTATAATCCTCGACATCTCCATCCAACGCCTTGCCGGAAAGCCGAGCAGCAATGCCCTTCTTGTTATTTTCACGCAGGTAGTCACTGAAACTGTTAAGAACAACTGCATAGGTACGTACGGTACCTGTCGCAGCTTTGTTTTTGTACTCTTTGATGAGAGCCACGTCCTGGGGATAAGGATTCAGCTTAGCGCGGCCTGCGATCGGCACGATCCCGCCCGTCGACTGCGAGGTCCGGAGATGACCAATTGCCGTAAGGAGTCTCGTGGGATTACCCTTTCCAAAGAACTCAGCATCATCGGTCAGCGACTTGTCGTCGAGCCGAGCAGCAATGGACTTTCTTTTATTTGCGACAAGCCAGCGGCCAAAGCTGCGAAGGGGCCACACATTGGCCTTGGCGGTGATTTCGGTAGCCCCGCCCTTGATGAGGGCCTTCTCAAGCTCCGAAATAAGGCGAGCGTCCTCGGAATAAAGAGGCTGCTTCCTGCGAACCCCAGTTGATCGAGCCGGCTGCAGCGCCGAGGACGACGGGCCGGGTTCGTCCATCAGCCCCCAAAGCAAATCCTGATCGTGGGCTTCCGCAGGAAGCTCCTCTGGCCAACTGCCAGCTTCCTGCGACGCGCTGTGCTCCGCAGCGGCGTCGCCGACCCGCCTCGGCTCCATCAGGGCCGCGTCTTCGGGATCAGGATGAGAAATATGGCGCTCGAGCTCCATCGCCTTAGCGCCGGCCGACGATTTTCGGAGATGGGCCAGTGCGGCACTGATGTTGCGGTAACCACCGGCGTCCTTCTTATAGTCCTCGACATCTCCATCCAACGACGTGCTGGGAAGCCGACCAGCAATGCCCGGCTTGTTGTTTTCGCGCAGGTAGTCACTGAAACTGCCAAGAGCAACCGTATAGGTAATGCCGGTACCTGTCGTTGCTTCGTTTTTGTACTCTTTGATGAGGGCCTCGTCCCCGGGGTGCGGATTCAGCTTAGCGCGGCCTCCGATCGGGACGATTCCGCCCGTCGACAGCGAGGTCCGGAGATGATCTAGTGCCTTACGGACTCTCTTGGGATCACCCTTTCCTATCGACTCCCGAACGTCGTTGGTCAGCGACTCGTCGTTAAGCCGAGCAGCAATGGCCTGCTTTTTGTTTTCAAAGAGCCAGCGGCCCAATCTGAGAAGATGACCTACATTGTCCTGGGCGGTGCGCTCGGCGACCCCGGTGAGTGCCTTGCTAAGCCCCAAAATAAGGGGCTTATCTTCGAGATAAAGAGGGCGCTTGCTGCGACCTACCAAAACCCCAGGTGACTTGCCCGGCTGCAGCGCCGAGGTGCCTGGCATCGGCCCGCCGTCTCCACCCCGCAACGCTGGAGGGTATTCGTGCCCGCTCGCCCGCATAATGGGCTGCGCCTCCGATGGCGATGCACCGACTTGCGCGGTTGGTCCGGGAGGCGACGACGGGCGGGTTTCGTCCATCATCCCCAAAGGCAAATCTTGATCGTGACCTTCCACGGGGAGGACCTCTGGCCAGCTGCCAGATCTCTCCCACGCGCTGCGCGGCGCGGCGGCGTCCCTGACTCGCGTCGGCTCCATGAGGACCGCGTCTTCAGAATCAGGAACGGGTGAGATAACGCGCACGAGTTCCATCGCTCGGGCGCCCGCTCGCGAGCCTCGGAGATAAGTTAGAGCGGCCCCGATCTTCGGGTCTCGACCGGGCGTTTTCTTATAGCCGTCGACATCTTTATCCAACGACTTGTCGGAAAGCCGAGCAGCAATGCCCTTCTTGTTATTTTCACGCAGGTAGTCACTGAAACTGCGAAGAGCAGTTGCATAGTTCTGGACGATATGTGTTGGTGTTTCGTTTTTGCACTCTTTGATGAGAGCCGCGTCCTTGGGATAAGGATTCAACTCAGTGAGGCCTGCGATCGGCACGATTCCGCCCGTCGACTGCGAGGTCCGGAGATGATCTAGTGCTGTACGGACCTTCTTGGTACCGCCCTTTCTTATGAACTCCTGGACATCATTGGTCAGCGACTCGTCGTTAAGCCGAGCAGCAATGGCCTGCTTTTTGTTTTCAAAGAGCCAGCGGTCGAGAGTGAGAAGATTACTCACATTGTTCTTGGCCGTGCGCTCGGCAGCCCCCCCTTTGATGAGGGCCTCCTCAAGCCCCAAAATAAGGTCAGCATCTTGGGAATAAAGAGGACGCCTGCTGATACCTATGTAAACCTCTGTTGACTGGCCAGACTGCAGCGCCGAGGCGCCTGGCATCGGCCCGCCGCCTTCACCCTGCGACGCTGGAGGGCATTCGCGCCCGCTCGCCTGCATGATGGGCTGCGCCTCCGATGGCGATGCGGCGACTTGATGGGGCGGGGTCTGCATCAGCACACGATCACCTGGACGGGTGATCTCGCTTAGCTGCCGCTCAAAGGCCGCCGCGTCTGTCGACGGGGACACCGGTGCAGTCTCTTGCTGGGCGGCGCTGTTCGATTGTTGCTGCAGTCGGCTAGTTGAGGTGAAATCCATCCGTTCTCACTTTCGAAGATATAGGCGCATCAGAGCTCGGTTTGGATCTCGTGCGCGGGGCAATCGAGACGGCAGCGCGGCGACCAAATCCACAGCACAGAATGTGCTCTCAACGTTGGATCCAGCAACAAACCAGCGTGGGTCCGAACCGTCCGCGCCGCAGGCAGTCGGACACTCGGATGTTCTTCCCCACAATTTTTGCTATGAGAGGAAGCTGTCGAGTACCTGACGAGCGCTGTCGGGCGACGTGGAAAATTGCTCCCTGACGAGACGAGGAATTGATCCCCTCGCGACACGGTCAGAACGGGGTTTATGCAGCGAATCAGTTCAGGTCCTCTGCGGTTCGAAGATCCGCGGAGGGAGGTCACGCTGGAGCTGGACGAGGTTTCGGCGATACTCCGGCTCAACGAGCTGGGGTAGGATAGCAAACGGAATTTGCAGCTGACCATCCCGCATCTGACGCGGTCACCCTGCATCGCTGCCTCCAGCGCCACGGCATCAGCCGATTGCCGGAGGTTGAAGGCGGCAAGCCTTCGAAGAAAAAGTTCAAGGCTTATCCGATCGCTTATTTCTACAAGATCCAAACAGTGCTCACTTACAATGGGATCCAGTTCACCTTCCCGCCCCGCTATGCGGACGGCCCGACAGCAATATACGTGACGCATATGTTCGATATGCGATGCCAAGAAAACGGGATCGAACATCGGCTGACCAAGATCAAGCATCCCTGGACCAATGGCCAGGTCGAGCGCATGAACCGCACGATCAAGGAAGCGACCGTCCAACGCTACCACTATGATCGACACGATCAGCTCGAAGCTCACCTTTCATCACCGCCTACAACTACGCTCGGCGCTTGAAGACCCTGAACGGCCTCACGCCTTACGAACACATCTGCAAATGCTGGACTTGCCAGCCAGAACGATTCACACTCAACCCGCTCCAGCAGATGCCGGGACTAACCCGTCCTATTCGTGAGAGTGCGTTTTTTTAGTCCGATTGATGGGCCGCACATCTGCTCTGACGAGGCGCGCGGGTGCCTTCGGCTTTTCACCGCCTGACGACCGGTACTTTGCAACGCGCTTGAGGGATGGGTTGGGCGAACGGGGCGCGAGTGAAATGGACCCCGATTTTGGGACCAGAGGTTAGTTGGAAAAGGGCCGCTCCGTTTGATAGACGGAGGGCATGATGACGACGAAGACGAGACGCAAGATCGACGCGGCACTGAAGGCAAAGATTGCGCTGGAAGCCGTGCGGGAGCAGGCGACGGTGGCCGATCTGGCCCAGCGCTATGGGGTTCACCCGAACCAGATCTATGCCTGGAAGAAGCAACTGCTGGACCATGCGGCGCGGGCCTTTGATGCGGGTGTCGGGCGCGAGAGCGAGGAAACGCGCGAACGCGAGATCGAGAAGCTGCACGCCAGGATTGGACAACTGACGGTCGAGCGCGATTTTTTAGCGCGGAGGTCCGGAAGATGAGCACGCCGGACCGTCGAGGAATGCTCGATCGCGCGGACAAGGCGCTGTCGATCCGTTGGCAATGCCTGTTGCTTGGCATCGCGCGCTCCGGGGTCTACCGGCCGGCCAACGACAACGACCTTGCCCTGATGCGGCGGATCGACGAGCTCTTCATCGCCTGGCCGTTCCTGGGCTCGCGGCGAATGACCGCAATGCTGAAGGCTGAGGGGCTTCAGGTCAATCGCAAGCGCGTGCAGCGGTTGATGCGCAAGATGGGCATCGCGGCGCTGGGACCGAAGCCGAACACGACGAAGCCGGCGCCGGGCCACAAGATCTATCCTTATCTGCTGCGCAACATGACGATCGACCGGCCGAACCAGGTGTGGGCCGCCGACATCACGTATCTGCCCATCGGCCGTGGCTTTTCTTTATCTCGTCGCCATCATCGACTGGGCGAGCCGTGCGGTTCTGGCGTGGCGATTATCGAACACGATCGACGTCTCGTTCTGCGTGGCGGCTCTGGAGGAGGCGCTGGCGAAGTACGGCAGGCCGGAGATTTTCAATACCGACCAAGGCAGCCAGTTCACCAGCGCGGCCTTCACCGGCGCGTTGGCGGGCGCAGGGATCAAGATCTCCATGGATGGCCGCGGTCGTTGGATGGACAACGTCTTCATCGAGCGGCTGTGGCGGTCGCTCAAGCATGAGGACATCTATCTCAAGGGCTATGCCGACGGCCGCGAGGCCAAGGCAGGGATCGCGAGCTGGATCTCCTTCTACAACGATCGTCGCCTTCATCAGGCGCTCGGCTATCGCACGCCGATGGCGGTCTGGCGCGAACGGATGCAGGCCGCGAAGGCTGTGGAATGGTGGACAACGCTGACGCGTTGACCACATGCCCACAGCAACAGCAGCAGACAGTGTCTCTGGCAGCGTGATAGGAAGTAATCAGGAGCGGTCAGTTTCCAACTAACAAACCGGCTCAAGCGGCCCCGCTCCGCGGGTCCATTTCACCTTTTCAGAAGGCGTTGGCATTCTTTGGCTCGCTCGATCAACTTGGCGGAAAGGCGCTCGATAATGACGTTATCTAGCCCTTCCGCTTGCGCGGCAGCGCACACGTCGCTCACGTTGTCGGGGAGCAGTTCGGCCAGCGAGTTCAATCCAGCAATCACTTTTTCCGCATCGAAACGGGTCTCGCGGGCGAATTTCTGCCATTCGCGCGCACCTATCTGGGCTAGCCTGTATTCCCCGCCGACCTTCATAGCGAGCTTCATCTTCTGCAAGTCGACATCGTCGTAGGGAAGGATGCTGGCAACATCGTAGAGTGGCGCAAGTCGCACCGTGGGGCCGCTGGCTAGGAGTAGTGAGTAGTTCTTAGCGTGTGCATCGGTGCCTCCGATGAGCCAATTTAAGCCGAGGGCATCGATGAATGTATCGAGATCATCAACACTGTCGGTGGAGTAGGTGCGTAAAAGTTCGATAATATCCGCAGCGGACGGGCCGCCCTCGCTTTGATATTTCTTGGTTGGCATGATGCCGCGTGCCTGGCACGCGTCCTCTTGATGGACGCGAATGACGTCATTGCCACTGAACTGCCGATCGTAGCGTTCGACGACAATGGCGATCTCTTTCTCAAACCGCACGACTTTGGTTCCGGCGACGGGCAAGCCGAGATTGCGCGCGAGATTGAGGCAGATGTGCTCGTTCTCGGCATGGCCATCGAAATGGCCGGTCGGCGGCTTAAGGATATGGGTTGTCGGAATGCCTCCAGACGGTATCCCCCATCGCGCCTTTTGCAGAAGCAGCGCGGTTTTCGGCTGGGCGCCGGCAAGACTGAATTGCCCCGTGTCACGCGGCAACCGCCACGCGGCATGATCTTCTCTCAATGCTTGCAGACGTTTTGCGACGGCGGTTTCGTCAAGCCACTCAACCTTGTCATTCGTACCGCTTCGCAATTCCTCCAAACGATCGCGCGTGACGAATTGAATGGCGCCGGCGCAATCTTCGCCGACGTGGGAAATCAGGGCAAAGACGTTGCGAGCCGAGACCTGAAACTTCTTCGCCCAACGATCGAGAACGCGTTCATTGTCCGGGAGCAGGCCCCATAGAAAGGCCTGAACAGCGGCGGGACCGTGTTCCTCGGCCGCGAGTGGCATGGAGAGCGAAATGGGGTACGCGCCCCTCGTTTGACGCCAATCGCTGTCATAGACGAAGGTGAGGCGGCCACGAGCGTCGTTGTGCACGCGGCCGACTTCCCTGCCGTCCAGGAGCGCGACGAGTTCGCTGGTCATGGCCTGCTTCTTTTGGCTTTTGACACGATTGCATTGATATCGACGGCTGACTTTTCTGAACCGCGGCCATGTGGTTGTTCGCTGCCTGCGTCTAGATGGATGCCGAGAGCGTCAAGAGCGCGGAGTACGAGGCCGAGTTCGGCGCGCGCGTGGCCGCGCTCGATCTCGATGACCCACTGACGGCTGACGCCAATGCGCTTGGCGAGGCTGGACTGATCAAGCTTGTGCCGTTTGCGGGTATCCCGAATGATGGCCCCGAGATCGGCCGATGTGCGTATGAGCATGGCAATTCAAAACGTTGTCGTTCGCTTACATTACCATATGTCCGCGTTCGACGACAATTGAAAATGTCAGCGAGCGCTGACTTCCATAAATGTCATCGCTCGTTAACATGCGTAACGTCTCCTAACTGCGCTGCATAAACCCGCGACGGCTAAGAGCACCACGGACGTAATCGGGACGTTTCTGGTCTCCTGCCTTAGGCAGGTTGCACTCAAGCGGACAAGTGTGACGTTGCGAGAGCGACACACACGCAGAGAGCTGGCTCCGCAAATTCGGACAGTAGCTTGAGTGGATTTTCTGCCTGAGAGCGGCGAGGATTCTTGCCGCGAAACAGGAGCGAAGATGACGAAGAGGAGTCGCCGGACGCATTCTCCGGCATTCAAGGCAAAGGTGGCTTTGGCGGCCGTGAAGGGGGAGAAGACATTGGCCGAGCTGGCGCAACTGTTTGATGTCCATCCGAACCAGATCACGACCTGGAAGTCCCAACTCCTGGAAGGCGCCGCCGGAGTGTTTGGGCAGGACAACGGACCGGCCGAGGCGCCGGTCGATTTGAAGCGTTACATGGCAAGATCGGCGAGCTTGCGTTGGAGAACGATTTTTTGTCCGGCGCGCTCACCAAGGCGGCCCTGCTGAGCGCAAAGCGATGATCGACCGCGACCATGATCTGTCTGTCGTGCGCCAGGCGAAGGTCCTGAACCTTGCCCGCAGTACGGTTTACTATGAACCTCGGCCGGTTTCGGCCGAGGACTTGTCTTGATGCGCCGGCTCGATGAGCTGCACCTCGATTATCCCTTCGCAGGGGGGCGCATGCTGCGATCGCTGTTGCAGCGTGAGGGCATGCAGGTTGGCCGCCGCCACGTCGCGACGCTGATGAAGCGCATGGGGATCGAGGCGATCTATCGCCGTCCGAACACGAGCAAGCCCGCACCGGGCCAGAAGATCTACCCGTACCTATTGCGCGGATTGAAGATCGAGCGGCCGAACCAGGTCTGGGCAATGGACATCAGCTACATTCCGATGCGACGTGGATTCGTTTACCTCGCCGCGGTCGTCGATGTGTTCAGCTGAAGGGTATTGGTCCATCGCGTATCGATCACGATGGAGACGATATTCTGCGTCGAAGCGCTCCAGGAGGCGTTGGCGAAGCACGGCAGGCCCGAGATCTTCTTCAACACGGATCAGGGTAGCCAGTTCACCAGCCTCGACTTCACCGGCGTGCTGCTGGACGCGAACATCGCCATCAGCATGGACGGCAAGGGTGCCTGGCGCGACAACGTGTTCGTCGAGCGGCTGTGGCGCACTGTCAAATACGAGGAAGTCTATCTGCGTGCTGAAGTCTATCTGCGTGCTTACGACAGCGTGCTCGAGGCGCGAGCATCGATTTCCAAATATCTGGCGTTCCACAATCGAGGACGTCCTCACTCGAGCCTTGACGAACGCACGCCCGACGAGGCTTACTTCGGCGCGCAAACGATGGTGACGGCCGCATGATCGTCGCCAACGATTTTGCTGCAACTCTGGTCGGGCTTGCGCCCTCCCGACGCCACAGCAAAATCGTAAAGCCCCGCGTTCAGCATAACCCGGCAGGAATCCATTAATTTTCGCGGGGCCCTGTCCAAACAACCGAGACCAGCTCTGTGATCAATTTCGCCAAAGGCGTCTCTGGCTAGACAAGGCCCACTCCAAAGAAAGAAGTCTCAGATCATGGTGCCGTACCAAATCACGAGCGCGAAGATCACCAGCAAGACGATGGTGATGATCTGTTCACCGATGGGTATCGGTTGTTTGTCCATGACCCGCGCCGAATCGAAACGGCCTTCAAAGCAAAGCTTGATCGATTGCATCCACGATTACTGAACCAACTCAGCCATCATTTGAATACGGCGACGACATCGATGATGACGAAGAGGCCGCCAACTGAGGCGCCCTTACTAATGGGCGGCTTTTGGTACCGGGCCTTCTTCGTTTGACTTGCTCAATCAGAGGCCGGATTAGATGTTTAAAAGCAAGGCTGAGACATGTGATCAGCACCAAGATCGGCCAGTATGCCAAAATCGCAAGAGCGGCCAACCATGCTGGGCTGCGCTGCTCCCGCCAAAAATACACCGACGCTGCGGTGATGTGGGCCGCGACTATTGCGGCCCAGATGGCTAGCGCGACGTTGGCCGCCTCTCCGAGTGTCACCGCCTCCCACGCGGCTTCAATCGGCCTTGAAGGCGCGCTTTCGCTTGTCATAATTTGCTCGGCCTTCCCATTGCCCGCTGGTAAGCCCCACGGAGTCAGCTCGAAAAGGCTAACGAGGACTGACGGTACTGCATCAGCAGGGGATCGGGACCCTACCCACTCTGGGGGGCCGTACTTTTTGATGGCGACAGAAATCCCTGTATGGCTTAAGCCCGCAAAGCCCCCCTTTGATCTCGTCGGATTCCATCGGGTCTTCAAGCGCGCCCACTGAATAATGAGGCAATGCAGCGGCACACCCAAGACTGCCTACCCAAAAGCAGTCTTGAATCTGATTTGCGCCTAAAAGGGAATCCTTAGGTCGTGTGGACACTTACCGCATCCATAGGACGGTGGCTGCGATGGTAACGACGGCAAGGTAATTTCGGGCGGTCTTTTCGAAGCGGGTTGCGACGCGGCGGAATTGCTTGAGTTTTGAGAAGCAGCACTCCACGAGATGACGCTGGGCATAGAGATGCTTGTCGAGCGGATATTTGAGTGCCCGTGACGGATTGTTGGGGATGACGGCGAGTGCTCCCTTGGCGGCGATGGCTTGGCGCAAATGATCGGCGTCATAGGCTGTATCGGCCATGACGACCTCGGCTGGTAATCCCTCGAGCAAAGCAGCCGCTTGTGGCGCATCGCCCTTCTGACCTGCGCTCAGCGTGAACCGTACGGGACATCCCAAGCCCCGAACGGCCATGTGAATCTTGGTGCTCAGACCACCGCGCGAGCGGCCGATCGCCTGATCTTCAGACCCCCTTTTTTGGCCCCGGCAGCGTGCTGGTGGGCTCGGACGATGGTGGAATCGACGATCAGATATTCGAAGTCCGGATCATCGGACATCACCTCGAAGATCCGCCACCAAACTCCCTTGAGGCTCCAACGACTGAAGCGACGGAAGACGCTGTTCCAGTCCCCGAATGCTTCAGGCAGATCACGCCAGGGAGCGCCCGTACGAACGATCCAAAGCACGCCTTCCACGAACATCCGATTGTCGCGCCCGGTCGAGCCTTTCTGGTCAGGCCGACCTATAATCAGAGGCGCCATTCGTTCCCATGCCGCATCGCTCAAAACCAAACGGTCCAGCACACCCAAGACTGCCTCCCCAAAGGCAGCCTTGAATCTGATTTGCTCCTAAAAGGGAATCCCTAGAGTCCACACGACCTAGAGTCCACACGACCTAGAGTCCACACGACCTAGAGTCCACACCACCTAGAGCGCTGAGTACTGCTTTGGACGACGCAAAGCGAGCGTGTCAGGCGACGCCTGCGCATTGGCAAGAAATATCGACTTTGTCAGCTTTTTGTCAGCTTGTCTACATAACAACTCGTTGCGATGAGAACCAATTACAACAATGCCTACGGGCAAAGTATGGACCAGCAGCGCGATGCGTTGGCCGGCACTTCTGGCGCAGATATGACTGCTTTTACGGCCGCTTTAGCTGCTGAAGGGCCGACCTCTTTTGCTGTTGAGAAGAGGACAGGTGAGTCAGTCAGGCTACACAGAGCAAGTAGCAATTTCGGCAACGTCCAAAATCTTTCTTTGTTTTCTGATGCCAGTCAACACAATAAGGTGGGGACTATGACCGTGGCGCCGGTGCGCGACAGTTTGCGAATTCTTACCATAGAGAATGTTGGCCGGTCGAGGTACAAGGGGGTCGGGACGGCTATGATCGAAGTCGCCGATCACATTAGGGAGTCCGCGGGACTTTCCACGCTATCCCTTCTCTCTCAAGATGAGGGAGCTTCAGAATTTTTCTACAAGAAGGGATTCCGGTTTACGGACGAGGACAAGAATGCGGAAATGCGGACTCTCATTTCCAATCCACGATACGCATCAGATGAAATCCTTATGGGCGAGATGGAGCGCTAGCATACCTCAGGGGGCAGGGCCGGCCGGGCCCGCTGAGAGAAACCAGTTCATCTATAGTTAAGGCTTGTGCCGGGCGTCATGGATTGGAAGGCCGGCCAAGCGCTGGCGTAGAACAGCCGCAACTAAATCTCTGGTGCAGGTACCGCATTGGGCATCTGAAATGGACCCCGATTTTGGGGCCAGAGGTTAAGTTGGAAAAGGGCCGCTCCGTATGATGACGGTCGCGCTTGGCCTTCTGGCGTACAAGGCTAATCTGTGGTCTGGCTAAGGCCATCGGTGGTGCAGGTCATCGATCAGATAAGCGTGCGCATGTCCGGATGCTTCTCCACGTACATGCGGGTGATCGGACGGCAGTTCGGGATGTTGATGCAGAACAGTGTCCGCGTCGGCGGCCAAGCCGCCCGGGGCAGGAAGAGCCCGACGGCGCCTTTGAGAGAGCGAACGCAAAGAAGACCCGGCGCGCACGCGAAAGGGTCGATGGACCGCTGTATCCGATTGTGGCGCGCATCCGTCTCGACCTAGACCAAAGCCGGGCCCTTCAATCCTGCGAAAAACGGTAATCGAACCATAGACCTAGTGAGGCGGACATGCCGGATAGGCGACAGCCGTTATGGCACGTCCGTTTCGCGGCTTGGGCAAATCGTATTCTTCGCCGTCCAGCAGCGACGTGATTTGCCATTCAAATGCCTTGCGATCGATCGCATACATGCAATCGCGCGCGCCTTCAAAGCCCACAGTCCGGGCAGCCAGCGCTTGACCATGATGATTGAGAAATTCTACGCCGCTCACATCAAGAGTACGCATACGACGAAGACCGCCAGATTGGCACATGCACGTGAGAGCGTCGAGCTCTATGATGGCTTGTTGCGTGAAGGTCAGGCCGCCTGCTGATCGGCGGGTTTGTCGGCTTTGCGCAGGAGCTTCCATTCCCAGGGCAGCATAGTTCGTGAGCAGACGCGATGCGGGAAGATCGGCGATGCGGGGCGAGGACGTCCGCCCATCCAACAGCTTTAGCCGGTGCTTTTTTACCCAATACTTCTGCGGTCAATGCCTTATGACGGGAGACGAGGCAAGGCAATTGAAGCGGGGCGACTATGTTTGAGGGCTAGGGACTGCCGAGGCGGGCCTTGGCGTCGTAAGGAGCGTGGGCCGTTTTGGCGTTGTTATCCAATGGGCAGATGGTCAACAGACCTCCCTCTTCTTTAACGACATGAAATTGATGAGCCGAACCGACATTAACGGCCGCATCACCTGAGTAATGATTCTGGCAGTGAAGTAGCAAGGCCGTCGCGCCCGAGGATTTGCTTCGATCTCGAGCACGTCGAGTTGATCGGCACAACGACCTTCTCAGCTAGACTTCTCGACCGGTATGCGCACGCCAATTCCGATGGGCGCGCGCCCTTGGCGCTTGGACCATGTCGCAATCTACCCTGTCCGATTTAATACCTTGATGGCACAAGTCCAACTTGGCGGAGCACGCGCTTCGGCAGCGTAGAGCTAAGCACATGCTTTCCCTTCTCTTCAAATACAGAATCTCAGTATCCGCAATGGCACACTGCTTGCTGATCAAGCGCAGGGACCCGATTCGTGCGACCATTTCGGCCTCACAATTGCGGGCTGAAGCTCAGATGAGCCAACTCAGAGCCAGGGTGTGAGGACGATCCCTGCTCACATGCTTGATGGCCGGTCTCAGAAACTTAACACATCGGAATTGAGAGGAACGTCATGGCTACGACAATCACAATCAACGTGCAAAACAACAGCCCCTCGCTTCAGAACTTCTTCTTCTTCCAGCAGCCGGCTATCTACACGGGCGGGCCTGAGGTGTATACGAATAGTCTGTATTCTCAAGCGCTCCTACCCTATGCGACATCCGGCGCGATCCTGACCTTTTCACTAATTCTGCAGGATTACGCAGGTGTTCAACAGCAGGTTACCCCCCCAACGGTCGGTAAACCCTCAGGTCAACTTTCGGCCACGCAGGCGATCAACGTAACGCCGGCGGCCGGCGGAACACCAACCAAGAATACGACGACGATGACCGTAACTCCATCGCTCGGGCTCTCGTCGCCGGTTTCCACGTCCGGACCGCAAGCCGGCTCTTTCCGGATTATAACGCCGGTCTACAACCCTACCCTGGAGAACTACAATGCAGGATCGGCCCTGCAGACTCTTACCGGTGGCGTCACATTATCCAATTTCGTGACAGCCCAGCCGAATACCAATCTGGATTGTCAGCCCATTCGCATCTTCTATGTCCAGACCGGCAATTACACCGCTGGTACGGTGATGAACTTCACGGCATCTTCGGCCACTGCCGCCGTTTGCGATGCGACGCCGGGCTATTCAAGCTTCAGCGTCGTATACAACGCTGACGGTACGTGGACAATCAAGCCTTTTGCCGTCGTACGCGCCGCTGATGGACGCGGAAGGCTTGTCGAAGGTACAACCGCGACAAATGCCGAGGTGCTGAACGAAGCTGGGACTGCAACTATCTCCACCGGCTATGTTGCTGACGGCAATTTCAATCCTCCCATCCTGGTGCAGAATCTAAGCCATGCTGCTGCAATCAACGTGCTTGGCGAATATCAGGTTGGTCCAATCGGTGGCCCGAAGATAGGGACAACTTGCATCGATAAGCAGGGAACCTCGGCGACGTTCGCCCCGTAGGGCCAACCAAAGCTCCTGCCGCGCTTATGAGTGCCCCGTCGGGGCACTCACTCGCGGACAGCATCTCCAGCCGCTGCTGGGCGAGTATGGTCGGCAAATCACGACCGCTTCACGGCGGTCGGGAGCCTCCGATGTCTTGAATTCGAAACCGCGTGACGGCTTTTTGCGGCCGACTGGGCTACGTAGATAGCACGCGCGCGACCTCAAAAAAGAGCGCTCCCTCCTCGAAGGTTGAGAGGATTGACCGGTTCAACCTCAAACTGGGCTTACTTCTGTCACCGCTTGGCAACCGAGCGACCCGGGGTTCTGCAGCGACACTCGTCAGCTGATCGACAGGTAGGCCTGCTAAGGGCAGAACGCTGCCACGTTGACGGTCCTCCGGGATATCGGACCCCGGCCTCCGCGCGCGCGCAGATCCTGGACAACTGGGTTTCGGACAACGCGGGCTCGCACTTGCTGGATTTGTCCTCCCTCTCCCTGACCGCTTTGCCCGCCGCCCTGCCGCCAAGATTGCTTGAACTGCGCGCCAGGCACAACGAGCTAAGCAGCCTGCCCGCTAGCTTCCCACCCGGTCTTCAGCATCTTCTCATTAGCCATAACCGGTTGATCAGTTTGCCGGACGCTCTTCCGGCGACCCTCTCTCGGCTGGAGGTGGCCGATAACAGCTTGACCAGTCTGCCGGCCAACCTTCCGGCTCGGCTCGAGATCCTGAACGCAAGCGACAACCGACTAACTAGCCTACCGGACGCTCTCCCGAGCAGGCTCACCTCGCTCGCGGTTAGTGGCAATCAGCTGACCGACCTCCCCGACTCCCTCCCATCGGGGCTCATTGAACTCGATGTCAGCAGCAATCAATTGGCCAACCTCCCCGCCCCTCTTCCGAGCACGCTCCAATCGCTCAATCTCAGCGGTAACCGGCTGACCAGCCTACCTGAGGGTCTTTTATCGAGTTTTAGCTATCCGCATTTGGAGAACCTCGAGTTCGGGGATAACCCGCTGCCGGACGACGTCCTCGCTAATCTGGCGGCGGCTGAAGCGCCACCTCAGCTTGCGCAGCAATCTCTGTATGAGGCTGCCGCGCACTGGCTGGGAGACGCCCCCTCGGCACTGGCCGAATGGCAGCACTTTGCGGATGAGCCCGGCGCGCAGGACTACGCACGACCACTGCGCGTCCAGGAACGGCAGGTGCCCATCCAGGGTGCTTTGACGTAATCGAGAACGGCCGCTGCTAGTGGCATCGAGCGCGGCACGCTCACAGGTGTGACTCCGCACGCGCGAAGTCAATCAAGCACTTGGGACGCCGATCGGCGTCCGGATTCCACGCCGATTCACAGGGGCTTCCGTCAGCGTCGAGCCTTGCAACCGCTTTACGAGAGCGCGCGGTTTCGCCGCACCCTAAGTAGAAACTAACTGTTGCAAACGTCTAGGTTGTTTGCAACCCTCGGCTTGGGCCTCAGAAACCTAAGATAGCATCAGTGGCCATCAATGGGCCAGCGTATAACGGCCCCGTTCGGTGGGACGGTGCGCCTATGTCTAAGGGGCACCCCAAAAGCACATTGGCCGTTCAGGATTATGGTTTCTGAACCCCGCGCGCACTGACATTTCAGGTCCGGTCATCATGGATCAGGCACAGCCGCAGAAGCCGCTTCCTGAAGGCGATATTCCCGTCATCAAGGACGAGGAAGCGGGCGCGCGGGGATTGCAGCGCGACTTGCAGGACCGCTTGCGTCCGGCGGACGACGAGCCGGTCAGCGAGCCTGTCAATGATAGCCCCCCCCATCCCGAAGCGCCTGCAGGCTCGGGCCGGTGGGTTCGCCGCCTGATCAAGGTCGGCATCGGTCTTGCCATTGTCGCGGTGTTCGGATGGCTGCCGCTGAAGGCCGTGCTGCAGACCTCGAGCGTCGAGGCTGTGGTCAATGCCAGGATCGTGACCCTGCGCTCGCCGATCGACGGCACCGTGAGTGCGAAGCCGCAGAGCTCCACGCAGCTCAGTGTGGTCCACGAAGGCGATACGATCCTTCATGTCGTCAACGCGCGCGGCGATCGGGTGCGGCTCGACGATCTCCGGCGGCAGATGTCCCGGATGGAGAATGAGCGCCCGAGTCTCGCCGCAAAGCTTGCGGCCGCCGAGACGTCGCAACAGGACCTCGCGCGCCAGGCGGCCCAGTTCCGCGACGGCCGCATCCTCCAGCTCGAGGCGCGCATCGCCGAAATTCAGACCGCGATCGAGGCCGCGGCCGCGCGACGGGAAGAAGCGACGGCGGCGGTTGAACGCGCCTCGTCGCTGATCAAGTCGGGCAGCGTCTCGACGGTCGAAATGGCCCGGCTGACGCGCGAGCAGGCGATCGCCCATCAGACCGAGATAGGCGCGCAGCGCCGGCTCGACGCCGCCAAGGTCGAACTCACCGCGGCAAGGA
Organism: Bradyrhizobium sp. 41S5; assembly: GCF_011516665.3. NCBI lineage: Bacteria > Pseudomonadati > Pseudomonadota > Alphaproteobacteria > Hyphomicrobiales > Nitrobacteraceae > Bradyrhizobium > Bradyrhizobium sp. 41S5. The sequence goes on from NZ_CP083721.1 coordinate 7,067,091, forward strand.
ACGGCACCTATCTTGGCGACAGCTACAATGACCGGCCGAGTTCCGTGCAACGCGAAGAGGAGATGCGCCAGCGCGTCAGCGATCTGCGCGCCGATCTGGTGCATTCCGATGCGGAGATCGACTGGCTCACCCACGAGATTGCCTCGGAGCAATTGCACTACATCAACCGGGCGGAAGCCGACATCAAGGCGCCGGTCGGCGGACGCATCTGGGAGATGATGACGTCGCCGGGCGAGGACGTCAGGGCCGGGCAGCCCCTGCTCAAGCTGCTTGATTGCAGCGGCGCGGTGGTCACCGCGAACGTCACCGAAGGTGTCTACAACCGTCTCAGGCTCGGCGAGCCGGCGAGTTTCGAGCCGAACGACGGCAGCGCCGCGATCCAGGGCGAGATCGTCAACCTCACCGGCGCGTCGGGCGCGCCCGCCAACCTTGCGATCAATCCGGATGCGCTCAACAAGGAGCCGTACCGGGTGACGGTCTCGATGCCGGCGCTCGACTCTACGGGCAAGGAATGCGCCGTCGGCCGCACCGGGCGGGTGGTGTTCAACGCGGACGCGGCCAAGCCATGATGGCCGCATTCGCGCCCGGGCTGGTCGCCTTCGGCGCCTGCCTTGCGATCCTGCCGCTGCTCCGGCGCGAGCACACGCTGGCGCGCGTCATGATGACCGGCATGTCGTTCGTCCTGCTGCTGCACTACTTCATCTGGCGGGTGACCCAGACCTTGCCGCCTCCGGGGCTCACCGCCGATGCGCTGGTCGGCTATCCCTTCGTGGTGGCCGAGGTCGCATCGCTGATCGCGGTCTGCCTGTCGCTCTTGTTCCTCAGCCGGACCATCGACCGCTCGCCCGAGGTCAATGCGATCCTGCGCCGGTCCAAGGCACCCACAGATGCACCGCTCATCGACGTCTTCATCTGCACCTACAATGAAGAGAAGGCGATCCTGGAGCGCACCATCATCGGCGCGACCGGGCTGAACTATCCCCATTATCGCGTCTGGGTGCTCGACGACGGGCGCAGGCTCTGGCTGCGGCGGCTCGCCCAGGAGCTCGGCTGCAACTATCTGACCCGTCCGGACAACCGCCACGCCAAGGCCGGCAACATCAACCATGCGCTTCAGTACATATCCACCTCCATGGAGAGGCCGGAGTTCGTGTCGATCCTGGACGCCGACTTTGTCCCGATGCCGGACTTTCTGACCCGGGCGATGAGCCTGATGCAGGATGGCACTGTCGGCGTCGTGCAGACGCCGCAGCACTTCATCAACCCGGATCCGATCCAGACCAACCTCGCGGCGACCGACGTCTGGCCCGACGAGCAGCGCTTCTTCTTCGACATCCTGATGCCGGCCAAGGATGCCTGGGGCACCGCGTTCTGCTGCGGCACCTCATCGCTGATCCGCTATTCCGGCCTGATGCAGATCGGCGGCTTCCCGACCGACTCGGTGACCGAGGATTACCTCGTCACGCTGCGGCTGAAGGAGAAGGGACTGCGGACGGTCTATCTCAACGAGCGCCTGACCATCGGTCTCGCCCCGGAGGGACTGAAGGAGTACATCACGCAGCGCGGGCGCTGGTGTCTCGGCTTCATGCAGATCTTCAGGGGTCGCAGCGGGCCGTTCTCGCGGCAATCGAAGCTCGCCTTCATGGACCGGCTGTCGCTGGTCGACGCCTTCATGAGCTGGGCGGCGGTCTATGGCACCAAGGTTTTCGGCCTCGTCGTGCCGTGGCTCTATCTGCTGTTCGACATCAAGGCGGTTCACGCCGACCTGTTCGAGCTTCTGAAGTACTTCATGCCGTTCTATGTCTGGCACGCCTTCACCATGGCCTGGATCTCGCGCGGTCGCTCGCTCGCGATCATGACCGACGTGTCGCAATACATCGCAGCCCCCGCGGTCTTGAAGGCGGTCGTGACCGGCCTCGCCAAGCCGCAAGGCCACAAGTTCAAGGTGACGGCCAAGGGCGGCGACCGCAATCGCCGCTTCATCGAGTGGCCGCTGCTGCGGCTCTATGGCAGCGCCTTGCTCATCACGCTGCTGGCGATCGCCTACGCATTCATCCTGCATCTGCGCGGCGACAGCATCGCCTATGGCGGGCTGGCGCTGGCCTGGAGCCTCTATAATTGCGTCGCGCTCGCGATCGTGTGCTTCATTTGCATCGAGCAGCCGCGGCGTCGCAAGGCCGAGCGCTTCGAGCGTGACGAGCCGATCCTGATTCACGATGGTACGGAGCCGCGGCTGGTCCGGATGGTCGACATTTCGATATCGGGCGCGCGCTTCATCGATCCGGTGCCGCCGGCGATCGGCGCCTCGATCAAGTGCAATGTCTACGGACAGAACGTGGCCGCGCTCGTGGTCCGCCGCACCCGCGATGGCTTCGGCGTCCGTTTCGAGGACGCGGTTGCGACGCGGATCAATGTCGTGCGCGCATTCTATGCCGGCGAATATGTCCGCGCCTTCCGCAGTGTCCGCGCAGCGCCGGTCGGCAAGGCCCTGCTGATGCGGCTGTTCGGCTAGAGCGGCATGAATGAGGTGGGCCTGCAGCAGTCCCATCCGTCGTCATTCCCCGATGCGCAATTGCGCATCGGGGAATGACGAGTGGAGAGAGGCGACGCGTCAGGCCGCCGGCTTCGCCGCCTGGTCCTCGGTCGACAACAGATGCAGCAGCTCTTGATCGCGGCCTGCCGGGTCGGCGCGGTGATCTGGGCGCCGAGCAGGTCGGTGATATAGAACACGTCGCGGGCGCGCTCGCCGAAGGTCGCGACATGCGCCGAGGCGATGTTGAGGTTGAGCTTCGAGGTCGCGGTGGTCAGCTGGTAGAGCAGGCCGGGGAGGTCGAGGCCGGAGACCTCGATTGTGAATCGACGCTGAACATTGACCCCGCACTTAGTCGATTTCCCACGTGAACCTGATCTGATCGCCGACTTGGATCTGATAGGGGGAGCAGAACCAAGCCAAGGAGAAGATATCCCGCGTGCAGGCGCGGCAACCTCTGATAAACGAAAAATATCCAGGGCTGAGCGGATCGATTCTTGAGCAACAGCGAGTATTGGGTTGCTTGAGCTAGCGCGGCGTTCGCCGGCTGCGACGCGCGCCGTTCGTTGGTTAGCTCTTTCTCAGCGTAGCTAATATGGATCGGCATAGGCGTCTCTCCTGATTTTGATCGGCAGCATTGATGATCGCCGATGAGTTACGGTTACATGTGTCGATTTCCCTATCAACGCTACCGACGCTAGGTAGTGGATATACGGATCGGAGTTTCGTCAGTCGTGGCTTGGACGAGCCTGATGGCGCGAATAGCATCATCCTTTTTGTGGTAGCTTTCGCCGGAGGTGACGATATAGAGACCATTCCGCGCGTGAAGCTTCCAACGCCATTCCTGGTGCTCGTCTCGGTACAATTCGAAATGCATCGTAAGTCTCCGACGATGGTCAATTCGCAGTCTTCAGTCCTTTACCGTTCGTTCGTCCCTTGGACTAGTCCAAGGGCAGGGACAGCATCAGGTCTTGCGATGGTAGCCTTCACCGGAGCTGGCAGTCTTATGGTGATTCCCGCCGTGCAGCGACCAACACCACTCTCGCTTGTCGTCCTGACAGAGGTGGAAATACATCGGTGGTCTCCGGCGATGGTGCGTTCCGCCATACCCATTCGACCACATTCGGTGACCTGCAAAGCCTATGAGAAACGGTAGTTTGCAGCGGATCAGCGGCCGCGCTTACGCCGCTCGCCCGGTTAGCTCGGATAACTGAAATGGACCCTACACTGAGGACCGCTGGGTCCGGTTTCTTAAGTGGAGCCGCTGCCGTTCGTTCTTCTCAATAGCCTTACGCTACTCTTGCTTGCTGCTGTTGTGGCCCTGGGGATGTAGGCAACGCGCAGCGTTGTCCAAGCGTCTCGCTTGCGAGAAGCGTCATATCTACAGCCTCATGGCCATCCGAATAACCCTTGAGATGTCCTCATATTTTAGCGCGCCACAGGCGTTCGATGAACACGTTGTCTATCCAGCGCCCTGTTGTCGGGCAGAACTATTGTTGTTGGCGGATTGACTGTCTGTAGCCCGATCGAGACAGATCGGGCTGGCCCGCCCGTCCGACTTACTGCGTCTTCACGAGATTGCAGGCGCTGTCCGCGGCCGGGCGCCAAGCTCTTCGGCCGGAATGGTCCGCGTGATCTCGTAGTAGTCATCAGGATATTTTGACTCGTTCGACGCCTTTATGCGCGCGGCATAGAGCGGTCGCATCACCTGACCGTCGGCGCGGATCCTGACATTCTTCATCTCGAAATCATTAGCCGGGGTGTTCTTCATCTGTCGCACCACCGCCTCGCCTTCGTCCGTCTGCGCCGCGGCAATCGCCTTGAGATAGTGTATAATTGCACTGTAGGTGCTCGCGTGCGCCTCGTTCGGGATCCGCCCATCGAATGCTGCCTCGTAGCGCTTCGCGAAGGCGCGCGTCTCGTCCGTCCTATCCCGGTAAAACGTGGTGGTCAGACGTACATTCTGCAGCGGCTGCAGGCCGATGCTGTGCGTCTGATTGATCATCAATCCCAGCGGAGCTAGCTGCTGCTTCTGCGTGAGCCCGAACTCCTCAGCCCGCTTCAGGGCATTGGCGAAGTCTGCCCCCGAATCGGGCAAAGCGACGACCTTTGCACCGCTCGATTGGGCCGTCAGGAGAGCAGACGCGAAATCGGAAGAATGGCGGAGCGGCGGCGCAGCTCCCGCTTGCCACTCTCAGGCCTGGAATCGCAGAAGGCCTCGAGGAAGATCCAGATCCATGCATAGACCAGCAAGGAGCCTTCCTCCGAAGTGACTGTCAAAGATTACGCAGCCCCTTGGCGATCGCTTGGCCAACCTCTCGCTTAGCCTGATGACCATGAATTATCAAGAAGAACCAACCAATTGGCATGCCGACCTCACGGTCGATGGGCTTCGACGCGGTCCATCAGGATACGGACCGACGCGTCGCCAGCGATGAGCCTCTCTTCCGGCAAATGCAGCGGGCACGGCACGAAACCGATCTCGAGCGTACCTTTATCGTCATAGTCGTAGATGTTGAACGCCCAGTGCGCGTAGATTCGCTCGGCCGAAGCACTTGCCCGCCCCGCCCAAGCATTCGATAGAGCCAACCGGCGATTATCTTCTCGCGGATATATCCTCGTGCGTGATCCATGACGGATCGAGTAACTCGTCCTTGCCGTAAGCCAATCTCACAGGTTGCGTTAGGGAACCTACAAGGTTTGGCAGGCGGCTAACTCAACCAGCTTAGGTATCCTACGGCCACGGTCGCGCAGTGCGGGGACATCCCAGACGAAGGAGATCGCAGATGGCCTACAAGAAACTCGCCAATCAAAGCGGGCTGACGCTTACGGTTTTGCTCATTACGCGTGTTGACTCGGAGCCGAACCGGTAACGGACCGATTGTGGCGGCGGCACTACCGGGGGGCGGTAGGCAGACCATTGAGTACGGTAATACGCAGACTCCTTTCCAACGGGATCGTGATTTCCTTGTCTTTCGATGGAGGTTTTCGAGCGCCTCGCAGACCGTGACAACTCGCGGGAGGGGCCGGAATAATCTGCTGAACACACGACACGTTGACCCAGCGGAGCGGGCGGCCTGAACGCGGTGGGCTCGAATACATAAACGCAGTCCGCGGCGCTGCTGATCCCGGCGGCGGCGGGAGCTGGCCGCTGCTGGACGACAAGGCCGACCCTATCCGCGCCGCCGCCTGCTCGATGGGGTGCCGCAGGACGGAAAGGTCAAGCTCATGCCTCCGTCGCAGCGGTGATCGCGGGCTCCGAGTTGTTGAACGGCCTCCGGCCGCGACGCATCCTGGTTCCTTCAACTGGCTAGTACACAAGGACCGAAGGTGCTCTGGGACAGTATCCTTCGGAGACGCTCAAGTGTCCACGAAACGATCTGACGTCATCATGGGAGACGGTATTGCATATGAGCACCAATCGTGCGGTACCCGAGCCGCCTAATACGCTCCGGCTGATCACACAGGCGTATATGAGCCTTCTCCTCATCGCCTTCGCCTTGATGCCTGCCCAGTTCATTGCCTACCTGTATTTCCAGCAGGATCCCACGCTAAAATTCGAAAATCACCCATTCCATGAATTCGCGATTGCCCTCGCCACCCTCGAAGGGCTGTTCGTCACCTACGTGACGTGTCGCTGCTACCGGTCTTCCGGCGAACCTCTGTTGCGTTGGTTGACGCTGGGTTTTCTCGGCTTCGTATTGATCTATTTACTGCACGGCGCCTTCACCAGGATGGCACACCGCAACATCTGGCTGTTTCTGCTCTATGGACCGGCGTCGCGTCTCGCGATGTCGATTCTTCTCTTCGTTGGGCTGCTCAGCTATAACCAGCCATCAGACGAGGTCGAGAAGCGTTCGGATGCGCGCACATGGCTGATGTGGACCAGCCTGTTCCTGACCGTGGATATAGCTGTCGCATTGATCGCCTACTCCCCCTATGCGGGACACCCGGCGGTACGCTTGTCCATGGAGGGCGGTGCACTGGTGTTCAGCGCGCTGAACGTCGCGGTCATGCTCATGCGAGGGATTCACTCGCCGCTCATGCTTGTTTTCGGCATCTCGGTCGCGTGGTTTGCGTTATCGTCGCTCGCATTCATTTTGGCGGCACCGTGGAATCATATGTGGTGGCTCGCCCACGCGATCTTTGCTGGCGGGTTCTTCCTGCTCAGCTATGGCGTTGTCCAGGCTTTCCGAACGACGCAATCCTTCTCGACCATCTATAGCCAGGAAGAAATGATGGCCCGCCTGGCCGATTCGATGGCCCACACTCAAAGGGCGCTACAGCAAGTGCAGGTGAGCAATCAAAGGTTAGAACGCCTTGCCGCCACCGACCCACTGACCGGTGCCGGAAATCGGCGACACTTCCTCGACCATATCGGCGCCGAGATCGCGCGGGCCAAACGAACCGGTGCTCCATTATCTCTGCTGTCGCTCGATCTCGACCATTTCAAGGATATCAATGACTCACGTGGTCACAGCGTCGGCGATGGGGTGCTCCGCGCATTTGTGCGAAAGTGTCTGGAGGCAATTCGCCCTTATGACTCTGTCGCACGCGTGGGCGGTGAAGAATTCATGGTCTTGCTGCCCGGGGCGACGCTCGACACGGCTTACGCGGTAGCCGAACGCCTTCGATCGACGATTGAAGGCACTGCATTCGACGTCGAAGCTCAGCCGTCGGTCGGCGTCACCATCAGCGTTGGGGTGTCGGAGTTCGGGCGCGATGGAGACACGCTTGACGGATTGCTGAACGTCGCCGATCAGCGGCTCTATCGCGCAAAACATGAAGGTCGCAATCGTGTGATTGCCGCGTAAGCTTCATTTATTCGCGCGCTTAGCCTCAGGCGCTCCGCGCCGTGGCGCTCATTTTCGCTGTCATTCTCCAGGTCAGATCCGAAGCTCCACTTACCAATTTCTCTTCGTCGACCATCGCGAAAGCGAGAAAGTTTTTCGGAATGAGTCCGGAGCAGGGCAATGGCTTCTCGGTCAGAAAGTTCGCGCTGAAGCTGGTCGAGCAGGCGCGCCGCATTCTTCGTTGCTCAAAAAGCTCGGGAAAATCCAGTTGCCGGAATCGCCCATACCGCACTAACCCAGGCAAGCGACTATGCCGGCACCTTCTAGTGGAGCGCGGCTTAACTGGGACGGTTCTCGGGAGTCGCGCAGCCGGTCGAGGAAGAGTCGAAGAAGAATCATGACGTCGGCCGCAATCGCCCATTCATCAATTGCGTGATCCTGCGCCTGGACAGCGCGTTCTATCGATCCTCGGGCAGATGCTGGCGGGCAAGGTGGGTGATCGCGACCGCAGCGGTGTCGACAACCGTCTGTTCGTGAACGGGGTTGTGGGTTCCGCGGTCCGGCGCCTACTGGCAGCACCTGCACCTGCCGGAGCGCTATGGCAAGTGGAACAGCGTGCCTGCGCGGTTTCCCGCTGGCCAAAGCGGCGTGTGGGAGAAAGTGTTTGCCGAACTGATCCGGGATCGCGACAATAAATACCTGATGCTCGACACCACTCTGGTTCGCGTCCACCAGCAGGCCGCGAGCGGAGAAGGGGGCCAAAACTCAAGAACTCGGGCGCTCCGGAGGCTGTTTGACGACCAAGATCCAGATGCTCTGCAACGGCCTCGGTCGTCTCATGGCCGGTCAACGACACGGCAATCTCACTACGAAAGCCCTGCTCGAAGGCTTTGAGGCCGAGGCCGTGCTAGCCGACAGGGCCTATGACTACAACGACATCTGCGCAAAACCATCGCAGACAGGAACTCCCAAGCAGAATTCCTCAGCCGCTCTCGCAAGGTCCCGATCCCCCACGACGAAACGATCTACAAGCTGAGAAACCGCATCGAGCGCTGCTCAACAAGCTCAAAACACTTCCGCCGCTTCGCTACGCGATTCGACCGACGGGCCGAACTTCCTCGCGTTTGTCCATCTCGCCGCAATCTGCTTTTGGCTTCAATGAATGTGGAGTCGTCCTAGCTATACGCCCAACCAACGCGCTCCTGAGGCGGCGCTGTATCATAGCAACCGAATTCGGCATGGCGTTCAGTTCTGAGCGGGACAGCAGCGAGGTCTTTGCACGGAATCGTCCCCTTCGTGCGGCGATGCGTGAATAGCTTACCTCACCGCAGAGGGGGGCTGTGTTTTGCGACGATCCAGCATCTTCGATCCCTCGCGGAACGACCTCGACCAGGATTTCTTGGCAAAGTCCAAGTGGCACTTCTTAGCCTGAAAGTGGATTGTCCTTTTCGCCGTCAGTGACTTCTCCGAAAATCAATAAGAGCGCGACGGCCCAGCCAGCCCACTTCCATTGGCTTTGCATACGTCCACGCCGTACCGAATGAGGTGGGTATGACAAGTTGGAGATTGTGGTACCTTCTGAAGGTTGATGATCGGAACTGAGCAGCGAACCAAGCACGTCGGCAAATGAACGCGGAGAACAACTTCGCGGCGCGGCTCATTGACGCCGGTCGCCTCGCAGCAATAGCACGTACATGCGGTCTGAAAGCTGACGTCTCATATTACGTCAATGAGGCGCTCAAAGAGCTTTGGCGAAGCAGGTCGCCCGACGAGGCAAAGAGGATCGCTGAGCGTTGGGTCTTGTGGGACGCAGAAGGGAGGCCGTGGCCGCGCCTGCCATCGCTGAAAAACGTGGTTCCGTTCTATCGCGCCGGCGCGGCACAGGTATCGATTGTGAATCGGCCGGTGACGCCACTGCATGCAGTCCGGAACTGGTTCGAAGGCCAGAATGAGGAGGTACGATGCGAGATCGCTGGCATGGCAGCGCTTCTGGTCTTGGAAGGTGGTGGTCTTCTCGAATGCAGCAGCAAAGGGTGGTGTGACCATCTTCGGAGGTGGCTGAGCGAGGCGGGATTGCCAGCCCATACGATCATCGGCCGCGCTTTGAGGTTCCGGACCTGTTTTGAGTATTTCGCGGAGAGCAGGTTCACCGAGTCGGGCTGGAGACGGTCCGAAGCGGCCGCTCTCAAAATTCTCGAAGATGCCAAGCGCGACCCGAACTCGGAAGCTGTGCGGTTTGTACCAATTGCCCGAAAACTGCTTGATACCTTGCCCGCTCGAAAAATCCGTTGGATGGAAGTACGGAAGTCCTGGAGAGAACTGGCGAACGCCAGCCTCACAGCCCGGGCTCTCAGGGTATGGAGCGCCTCACAGATGAGATAGGAGGTAGCACGGACCCTGATTCAGAAGTGCGGCGCCATCCCGAAAGACTTTCGCGATGCGCAAAGGACCGGGTACGTGCTTGCGCTCGAACTCAACCCGGCCGCTGGCCAAGCACCTTGTAAGGTCGCCTTGGGCATCTTCGTACTGACGTATGGTCGACTTCGGCAAAGGCGACAACTGGCACCGTCTCAATTTCCGTCTTGTCCGGTTGCTTTCTGTCTTGTCTGGTTGAAGACGGAGATGGTTGTAAGCCCGACATGACGGCGCTCCTATTCCGTCTTCGAGCAAAGCCCGCAATCAGCTTTTGCGCGCCGCGCAGCCGCTGCTGGTATGGCTTGATCCAATTCGATGATCGCGGCGCCGTTGCTGCTTATGGTCAGGCGCTCGACGGCGACTGCATGTGGCTGTGCACCCCGAAGGGCTTCTGGCGCTTGTTGATTATGATGCAGTCCGGGAGCTGTGCTTCGCGATCATATTGTTTTGCACGGCGCCATCGGCGCGCCGATTGCATAGACATTCCAACCGCTAGATGCTGGCGAACTTTATGTCCTCTGCTTCTCTCGTTTCTCGCCTTAATCCACCGAAGCAGGCGGCTCCTCGCAAGGCCTATTTGGTCGGAACAGGCATCGCCGCCCTGGCCGCAGCGGCTTACCTCGTCAAGGAGGGCGGGCTATCCGGCCCGAATGTCGTCCTGTTCGAGCAAATGGAGCAGTTCGGCGGAAGCCTCGACGCACATGGCGATCCGAAGGACGGATATGTCATGCGCGGCGGGCGCATGTTCGAGGAAAAGTTCAACTGTACCTACGACTTGTTATCCTTCATTCCCTCGATTGCCGACGAGACCAAATCGGCGAAGGACGAACTGAGAAAGATCGGCTCGACCTGATCGCGCCTTGCGCGGCTCCAGAATCGGTGCTCGACGCCAGGACGATCCAGAACTGGTTCGAACCCCACTTTTCCGCAGCAAGTTCTGGCTCATCTGGTCTACAACCTTTGCATTTGCGCCATGGCACAGTGCCGTCGAGTTCAAGCGATACTGTCTGCGCTTCCTGCATCTGTTCTCGACGATCGACACTTTCGCGGGGATCTACCGCACCCAGCTCAACCAGTTCGACGCCATGGTCCGTCCGACCGTCGCATGGTTGACGGCGCGGGGCGTGCGGCTGGAGATGGGGACGGAAGTGACCGATGTTGACATTGTCGCCGAAGGCGGGACGAAGACCGCGACGCGCTTGCGCTATCGGCATTGCGGCGAAGATCGCGCCATCGATCTGGCCGAACGGGATCTTGTGTTCGTGACCAACGGGTCAATGACATCCGATACGAGCTACGGTTCGATGGACACGGTTCCCGTGCGGAATACGGAGCGAACTGGAGGACGTGGAAACTTTGGGAGCGCCTGGCTGCCAAGAGTCCGGATTTCGGCTACCCCGCCGCCTTCGCTTCCAAGATCGGTCAGTCCAAATGGGAATCGTTCACAGTCACCGCGGACGACTCGAGCTTCTTCGACCGGCTAGAAGCCTTCTCCGGCAGTAAGGCCGTCAAAGGCGAGAATCCGCCGTCGACCCAGATACAGTGAAGAACGATGGCGATTTTGCGCGCGATGGCGACCTTTGCCTTTCGCATGCCAATCCGATTGGCGAGCTTCATGCCCCAAGCCTTGAGAGAGGACCATTTCTTCGTTCGATAAAGCAGGACGGTCGCCGCCCCGTACAGGTACGTTCGGAGAAGACGGTCGCCCCATCGTGATATCTTGCCGTTGATGTCAGTTTCACCAGACTGGTTTCGTCGGGGCGTAAGACCCAGATAGGCGCCGACGCTTGATGCCGATCGGAAGCGCGATGGGTCGTCGATCGTATGGCGGAAGGCCAAGGCGGTCACGACGCCGACACCAGGAACCGTCATCAGGCGGCGCGTCGTCTCATCCGACTTCGCCAACTGGCGGACTTCGTCGTCGAACTTGCTTTGCTGCTTGCAGATCTGCTCATGGATCGACAGAAGCGGCGCGATCACACCGAGGAGTTGATGATCTTCGCCCAATAGCTCGCAGACCTGATTGCGAAACTTCAGTCCGATCGCGCGTGGGAAGAGCAAGCCCTATTCTTTGATTAGACTGCGGACCTGGTTCTCGATATCTCGACGAATGGCCACGAGCCGAGATCTCGCGATGAGTATCGCGCGGATCTTCTGACTTTCCTCACTCTTGACTTTGACTTCTCGATACCAGCCAACCCGCACCAATTCGGCCAGACCTCGAGCATCATTCCGATCGCTCTTGTTCATGCGTACGGACAAAGCCGCGTGGGCATGCCGCGCGTCGATGCAGACCACCGGAAGATCAACCCTACGAAGTTCATGCCATAGCCAACTCGCCATCGCCCCGGTCTCAAATCCGATGCGCTCCGCCTGTGGCGCCCGCTTGCGAAGCAGTGCCGTGAGCGCCCCCGGGTCGGACTTGGCCTTTCCCTCGAACAAGACCTGACCCACTTCGTCGACCACACATACTGACGTTTCTCTTTGCGAGACATCCAGCCCAACATATTGCTTCATAGCCCCCTCCGATTCGCGAGATTGCGGGAAGGCTTGAAGATAGCGGACCTTTCGAGCCGCGGGCGCCGACCGCAATTACGTCATCGTTTGCAAATTTGACCCCCGCATTGCCTCACCCAGAATGTTACTGGACAACTTTTCGCCGATGATTGGGGCGGTGCCATCGAATTGGTTCGGTGGCGTCTATGCGGGAAAGATCAGCATGCGCGCGCGGCGCGAGGTGGTGTCGGCGGTAACGGAGCGTTACCGGTCGGCCACACGAGCGGAGAAGGGACGGATCCTCGACGAGCGATGCGTGGTGGCAATGATGCGTGGTGGAAATAACGCAGTCGTCTTGAGCCTCCGCGCCCCTATCCCCGATACTGCGCAAGTCAGTCGTACGGTCGCCGCTCTGAAGGTTGGAGGTTGACCACAGTTCCCCTTTCTATTTGAACCCAAAGCAGGCCTGAGAGAACAGAGCTGGTCCCGGTTGTTTGGACAGGGCCCCGCGAAAATTAAGTGGATTCCTGCCGGGTTATGCTGAACGCGGGGCTTTACGATTTTGCTGTGGCGTCGGGAGGGCGCAAGCCCGACCAGAGCCGCAGCAAAATCGTTGGCGACGATCATGCGGCCGTCACCATCGTTTGCGCGCCGAAGTAAGCCTCGTCGGGCGTGCGTTCGTCAAGGCTCGAGTGAGGACGTCCTCGATTGTAGAACGCCAGATATTTGGAAATCGATGCTCGCGCCTCGAGCACGCTGTCGTAAGCACGCAGATAGACTTCCTCGTATTTGACAGTGCGCCACAGCCGCTCGACGAACACGTTGTCGCGCCAGGCACCCTTGCCGTCCATGCTGATGGCGATGTTCGCGTCCAGCAGCACGCCGGTGAAGTCGAGGCTGGTGAACTGGCTACCCTGATCCGTGTTGAAGAAGATCTCGGGCCTGCCGTGCTTCGCCAACGCCTCCTGGAGCGCTTCGACGCAGAATATCGTCTCCATCGTGATCGATACGCGATGGACCAATACCCTTCAGCTGAACACATCGACGACCGCGGCGAGGTAAACGAATCCACGTCGCATCGGAATGTAGCTGATGTCCATTGCCCAGACCTGGTTCGGCCGCTCGATCTTCAATCCGCGCAATAGGTACGGGTAGATCTTCTGGCCCGGTGCGGGCTTGCTCGTGTTCGGACGGCGATAGATCGCCTCGATCCCCATGCGCTTCATCAGCGTCGCGACGTGGCGGCGGCCAACCTGCATGCCCTCACGCTGCAACAGCGATCGCAGCATGCGCCCCCCTGCGAAGGGATAATCGAGGTGCAGCTCATCGAGCCGGCGCATCAAGACAAGTCCTCGGCCGAAACCGGCCGAGGTTCATAGTAAACCGTACTGCGGGCAAGGTTCAGGACCTTCGCCTGGCGCACGACAGACAGATCATGGTCGCGGTCGATCATCGCTTTGCGCTCAGCAGGGCCGCCTTGGTGAGCGCGCCGGACAAAAAATCGTTCTCCAACGCAAGCTCGCCGATCTTGCCATGTAACGCTTCAAATCGACCGGCGCCTCGGCCGGTCCGTTGTCCTGCCCAAACACTCCGGCGGCGCCTTCCAGGAGTTGGGACTTCCAGGTCGTGATCTGGTTCGGATGGACATCAAACAGTTGCGCCAGCTCGGCCAATGTCTTCTCCCCCTTCACGGCCGCCAAAGCCACCTTTGCCTTGAATGCCGGAGAATGCGTCCGGCGACTCCTCTTCGTCATCTTCGCTCCTGTTTCGCGGCAAGAATCCTCGCCGCTCTCAGGCAGAAAATCCACTCAAGCTACTGTCTGAATTTGCGGAGCCAGCTCTTCTGACAAAGGGACGTACAATGAAACGAGCTGTGCTCGTTTCGATCGGAACACGAAGGCTGCGCCGCTGAACGGGTCGAGACGAAGCATCTCCTGCACCTTCGCCGCAAGCCCATCGTGGCCACAGCGGAAGTCGATCGGCCGCGTCGCGATGTAAATCTTCAGATCGGCACCGGCCGCGATCATCGTGACGCTCGGACTGCGCGGATCACCCGGGACAGCTGCTCGCCATCTATGGCTGTGTCCGTCCGCAGCACAACATCGCCGATCGCGATCTCAAGCTTGATCGCCGGAACCTGACGCTCCTCCAACGCGCTTTCCACGACCAGCGCTGCGAATGTCGACTGCGATGCCTCGCACGGCGCCAACATGCCTCGCTGTCGAAAGCGGCGTCGCCAATCGTAAATATGCCAGCGCGTCGCTCCGTGCTTGCGCGCCACCTCGGACACCTGGGCACCAGGTAGCAGACTCTCGGCGACGATCCGGGCTCTCTCAGCCTCCGAACACACACGGCGCCCCGACGGTCCTTCGAGGACCTCCAGCCGGCTCACCAGCCCTACCGGTGAGCCGCCCAAATGGACGTCCTTTTTGCTGTCCAATCCCATCCAAACCTCCGTTCCAAGCCGGAGGCTTCTTCGCACATTCATTCTAACTCTGAAGCCAGGGTATCGGCTTCGCGCTTACGCTTGTTGCCTTCGCCGCCAACTCCGATTGCGGCGACCAGCACGAGATCGTCGCCGAGATGCAGCCCGTCGATTTGGACCACCAGATGGTCGAGCGCGGACAGATCGGCAGCCATGAAGTCAGCCAGCCGCGCCGCCCGGCTGCCCGCAATTGTCGGTTCTGCGTGCGGCCCACAAGCTCGCCACGATCGCATGACGATCAAGCCCATTGCCCACGTCTCGAGGCCCGCGTAACATTCACTCCCGTCGGCCCGACGTAGTTCAACACCGATCGGGACATCCCCACGGTCATCAGCGCAGCCTCCTCAATAGCCGAGCTGCAGGCGACGCAGAATCTTCCGCTTTCGGCGCGCCCGACGCTCTGGGGTGATATGGATTATCTGGGCCGGGCCCGCGATGGCAGGGCGCACCGACCGCGTCAGCGGCCTCACCATCTCGTCGCAAAACGAGGCCATGAACTGCAGAGGCGCGAGGGCGAGATCGACAAAGAACAGCATGTGGCTACTCCTTTCTTTAAGCCGTAGTTGTTTCGCACCAGATCGAGTAGGTCGCACTCTGTCTGGCGGCGCTCGAACTCCTCACCTACCAACAGATCATCGACAGTTCGCACGCGCCCGAATTGCGCGCGGTATCCCGTGTCGTGCTCCAGACCGTCCCCCACAGCGAAACCGTACCCACAGCGAGAGCAACCAGATCACCCTGGTCGGCAGACGGCAACAGAAGCGGAGAGCGCCAGACGGCTGCAAGCTTTGCTCCTTCATCGGCCGTGCGCTCGGTGATCCCGAGGGATCGGTCCTATCAGTGGATGAGTTCACCGCGCGCCGGTGGGCAAGGTGCCCAAGCTATCCGAGCAGCATTTCCATACTAGAGAAGACTGCTCACCGATTGTTCATTTCGCGGGCCGGCTTGTGTTCCCGATCGCAACATTCTTAAACCCGGCGCCGTTCATTTCCGCGGCAACGGCCTCTGCTTCCTCAATCGTCCGGCACGGCTGAATGACCGACCGCTCCGACGTCCGCTTGCGAAGATCACTACGGTTCTCCCTCCAATTCCAGAGGAAACATGCTGCTCTATTGGCGGCTTGGCAATGCGGGATCCTACGGGGTTGCGGTATTTTTGAGCTGCCCCAAGCCCCCAGGGTCCTGCGGGAGAGACGCCTATTCTTGGCGACGACGTTGCCGGACGACATACACCAAGGCTCACCCGCAGAACGGATTGCCCCTTAAATGGCGTGAGCCGTCCTTCGGTTGTCATCCCGCCCCGGCGCGATCGAGTCCTGCTTGTCCCTCTGACTTGAAGGATGGAGGAGTATGCGCCTGGTGCCGACCGCGATCCGGACGGCCGGCGCCCCCTAGCGAGCTATTTCGGGCTGAACCCGCGGGTGCGGCAGTCGGGACTGGGAGCCGCCCATCACGTCGCATCAGCGAGATCGGGCGCAGTCACGCGCGCGCCATGCTGGTCGAGGCGGCCTGGGCAGCGGCCAAGGCGCCCGGTCCACTGCGTGCTTTTTTCGTGCGCATCCGCACCCGGCGCGGCCATCAGATCGCCGCGGTCGCCGTGGCTCGCAAGCTTACTGTGCTCTGCTGGCATTTGCTGACGAAGAGCGAGGATTACCTGTGGGCGCACCCGGCGCTGGTCGCCAACAAGACCCGCGCGATGCAACTTCAAGCCGGACATCCCCAACAGAAAGGTAACCGCCGTGGACCAGCCTATGCCTGCAACATCAAGGCGCTGCGCGACTGCGAGATGTTGATTGCCGCCCAGGCCGATCAAAGCTACGATTCGTGTCGCAATGGCAGCCGCGTCGGGCAAAAACCGGCGCGCGGGCGCCTCAGCTGGGCAAGACAAAATAGGAAGTCTGGTGACCCAAGCGGTGGCAAATTGGAATTTGGTTGCAGACTGTGATCAAGCACCTTTTTCGACGCTCAAGAATTCGCGCGCCTGCAACACACACGACCGATCTGGTGGAAATCTGAAGTGGACCACGTGGATAGGACTACTTGATCCGGTTTCGATCCGACCGCTCTGGGACCCTTATCATGTTGCCAACCGGCAGAGGTGCTGGACAAGTTGCTGTCATGAGTGAGAACAGGTGTTCCGACGGAGTTCGCCCTGGGCGCCGCGATCGGAATGATGGATCAATCTGGCCAAACTCCTGAATAGGATAGCAGATACCCCCGCGATGGCCCAATCGATCCTACGATTGCTGTCGACCAGTTGCAGTCCCTGGATGAGAAGATCGCCCATTTAGAACAAGAACTGGGGATGTCCCGGGTTCTGTTGAATTTCTGAAGAGGTCGGCGTTGCCCACCTTGAGCCGGTAGGCTCGGGGTGCTGATTCCACAAAGAAGAGCAACGCCATGACAAGAGATATCACACCGGCTGGTTGGCCGGCGACCGGGGCGGTGGACGAAGCGTTTGCAGAAGTGCGGGCGAGCTTCGATCGGTTCTGCCTTGCGGCAGGGATCGAGGCGCTCGGCACGATGATGGAGGCGGATGTTGTGGCGGGCCGCGCCACGATCGCGAGGCGGCGCGGCGGACGCACCTTGGGCCGAACGCGGGGACGGATCGGCTTCCACGGCGGCAAGATCGAGGTCGAGCGCCCGCGGGTCCGGGGCGTGGATGGCGGCGAGGTCACGATCCCGAGCTGGGAAACGGCGGCGCAGGAGGATTGGCTCGGTCGCGGGGCGATGAACCTGATGCTGATCAATGTGCGCATCTACGACGTACTGAAACTGCGGCTCAGGTGCCAGGCCCTCATCCACGGCGACGAAACAACGGTTCAGGTATTGAAGGAAAAGGACAAGGAAGCCTCCAGCACCTCGTACATGTGGGCCTATTGCAGCGGCGAGGACAGTGAGCAGCCGATTGTGCTGTTCGATTATCAGCCTGGTCGTGGGCAGGAACACCCGCAGACCTTCCTTGGCGACTACCGCGGCATCTTGATGAGTGACGGTTACTCGGCCTGGCGCACGTTGAAAGGCGCCACGCATATCGGATGCGTGGCCCACGCCAGGCGGCGCTTTGTCGACGCCCTCAAAGCGAGGAAGAAACCCGGCGGGCTGCCGGCGCAAGCCCTCAAGTTCTTCGACCAACTCTACCGGATTGAAAGACAGGTGCGTGAAGAAAAACCGGATGACGGCGAAACGCGGGCCAATTACAGGCGCCGCTTCCGCCAGCAACACAGCATTCCTGTCCTGAACACTCTCAAGGCATGGCTCGAAGCAATCGCCGCAAAGGTCGTGCCCGACACCAAGCTCGGCGATGCTGTCTCCTATACGCTCAATCAGTGGGAATATCTGACGCGCTACAACGAGGACGGCGAGATGCCGATCCACAACAACCTTCTTGAGCGCGACATCAGAATCTTCGCCTGTGGCAGGAAAAATTGGCTCTTCAGCGATACCGTTGATGGAGCCAGCGCCAGTGCCGTTGTCTATAGCCTGGTGCTGACCTGTCGCGCCTGTAGCGTTGAGCCCTTCGCATGGTTGCGACATGTCCTCACCGAATTGCCCCAGCGGGCGCGGCCTTTGAGGTAGCAGCGGCCGAGGCGTCCTTCAGCCTTCAAATGGCCGATCACGGGCTCGATAGCGGAACGGCGCCGCAGCTAGCGCTTGATAGTGCCGAAGACGCCGCGCTTCTGGCCGGAGATGAAGACGCGGCGCGGGTTCTGTGCGTCATGGCCGCGGTATCCCTTGTCGACAAAGGCGCGCTCGATCGCGCACCCGGTGAGTGTCTCGGTTCGGTCGATGACGTCCCGCAGGGTGTGACCGTCGTAAGGGTTATCGGGCAGCGCTTGGCGTGCAGCACGAACTGGCCGCCGGGAGCAGGCCGGTTGTTGGTGACTATGGAAGCCTTCACGCCGAACTCGTAAGGCGCGCTGGCCTTACCCTTGCCGATGCACTCCACCTCGGGGGCATGGAAGGAATACAGCTTCCAGCCGCGCTGGCGCTGCTGCTGCGAGCGGATCTGCGTGGCCCGGCTCAACGGGAGTGCGAACGCCTCTTCGAGCGCATCCTGGCCTTCGATCTTGCGGCGGATGTCGCGGATGATCCGGCCCAGGCGGCTGCGCACGATGCGCAACTGCCGCTGGTGCCGCTTGAACGTAAGCGCGACTTTCTCGTCACATTGAATCTCGCATAGAATCAGTCGGCCCCTACGAGAGCCAGTGGATTCGCTGCTGGATGAGAGATTATGTTATATCAGGCCGGGTTTTCGGCGCTGCGGCTTTTGGGGAAGTTGAGAGGGAGTAGATCTTCAGTATCGTCGTCGTCGCGGCGCGTCGGTTAAGAAGCCGATTTGAGTGGCGTGCGGTGGCTGGTGACTGAGAAGAAGGCAGCCAGGAAGAGGTACCAAAGAGCCCTTAGCCAGGCGAGGACGCGGCGGAAATTGTAACCGACGGCGGAGAGGATGACGTTGGCGGCATCGTCGACGAGCTATCCGCCCACGGCGACATCAGCCCCTGAGTCGGTTCTGCAGTGCCTGCCGATTGACAACGAGGTTGCTGAGGTTCAGCAGGACGATGAGGGGATTCACGAACCGCGTCCGGGCGGCGAGATTTGGATGGTACCTCTGCAAATCCTGCTCCTGGAGCCGGTGATCCCTGTCGATATGCTCGTCGCCCAGCCATTCCGTCCTCGAGCACCAGCCCGCGGCCGTGGGACGAGGCTGTCGGACCTAAAGCCCCGATCTGAGCATCAGCGGAGGTGCTCGGAAACGGCCGTACAGAATTAGCATCGTCGCGTGATTCAGACGGCGTGGGCGCAGTCAGATCAACCAATGGAAAACCGCCGTAGGTGTCTGAGCGAGCCCTGGCAGCGGGCGCCGGCGCTGCTTCCATTGCGGAGGACCTCCTCAAGCCCCGAAATAAGGCGAGCATCCTCGGAATAAAGAGGCGGGCTTACTTCTGTCACCGCTGGCAACCGAGCGACCCGGGGTTCTGCAGCGACACTCGTCAGCTGATCGACAGGTAGGCCTGCTAAGGGCAGAACGCTGCCACGTTGACGGTCCTCCGGGACTTAATCTGGTCAACGAAATGGCAGGAAGCCTCGCAGCAGTAGCGATCCATTTGCCGCATTTGGGCTCATGTGAACCTGTACCGGCTCGAGTCGCGCGGGAGCCGCAGCGCACGTGCGCTGGCTCTCGAATGATCATGACAACCAGCCTGTTTCGCGACCTTGAGAAGCGGGGGCATTCTTGTTCTGACGATGGAGAAATTGATGAACACAGGACAGGCACAGCGGAGTGCAGGTTCTTCCTCGGACGCTTCTGAAGAGGGGGAGCAGGAAAGTTACCTCAGCGGCTTCAGCCGAGCCGTGGCGGATTTGGTCGAAGCCATGACAGGATATCGGACCCCGGCCTCCGCGCGCGCGCAGATCCTGGACAACTGGGTTGCCGAAGAGGGGCAGGGCGAAGCCGAGAATCGGCGACAGGGGCGCACACGAATTAGGGTTTCGGACAACGCGGGCTCGCACTTGCTGGATTTGTCCTCCCTCTCCCTGACCGCTTTGCCCGCCGCCCTGCCGCCAAGATTGCTTGAACTGCGCGCCAGGCACAACGAGCTAAGCAGCCTGCCCGCTAGCTTCCCACCCGGTCTTCAGCATCTTCTCATTAGCCATAACCGGTTGATCAGTTTGCCGGACGCTCTTCCGGCGACCCTCTCTCGGCTGGAGGTGGCCGATAACAGCTTGACCAGTCTGCCGGCCAACCTTCCGGCTCGGCTCGAGATCCTGAACGCAAGCGA
Source organism: Bradyrhizobium sp. 41S5 (assembly GCF_011516665.3). NCBI lineage: Bacteria > Pseudomonadati > Pseudomonadota > Alphaproteobacteria > Hyphomicrobiales > Nitrobacteraceae > Bradyrhizobium > Bradyrhizobium sp. 41S5. The sequence goes on from NZ_CP083721.1 coordinate 7,087,592, forward strand.
CAACCGACTAACTAGCCTGCCGGACGCTCTCCCGAGCAGGCTCACCTCGCTCGCGGTTAGTGGCAATCAGCTGACCGACCTCCCCGACTCCCTCCCATCGGGGCTCATTGAACTCGATGTCAGCAGCAATCAATTGGCCAACCTCCCCGCCCCTCTTCCGAGCACGCTCCAATCGCTCAATCTCAGCGGTAACCGGCTGACCAGCCTACCTGAGGGTCTTTTATCGAGTTTTAGCTATCCGCATTTGGAGAACCTCGAGTTCGGGGATAACCCGCTGCCGGACGACGTCCTCGCTAATCTGGCGGCGGCTGAAGCGCCACCTCAGCTTGCGCAGCAATCTCTGTATGAGGCTGCCGCGCACTGGCTGGGAGACGCCCCCTCGGCACTGGCCGAATGGCAGCACTTTGCGGATGAGCCCGGCGCGCAGGACTACGCACGGTTCCTAGAGAGGCTACGAGAGACCGTTAATTATGGCAATCACGAGTTTCGGCAGAGAGTGGCTGATGATCTGCGGCAGGCGGCGGCCAATCCGAGATTGCGCGAGCAGTTTTTTGCACAGGCTTCCGAGGCCAACGCGAGCTGCGAGGATCGAGTTACCTTGCACTGGAACGGTATGCAGACCGCGCGCCTCAACGCTGATGTCGAGGGCGGCGTCTATGACGATCGTCTTGGCGAACTGATCCAGCGCGGCCGTGTTGCGTTCCGCTTGGAGGCGCTTGACGAGATCGCGCGCGACAGGGTCAACTCGCTCCTCAGCCTCGACCCAGACATAGACGACGTGGAAGTCTACTTGGCCTATCAACATCGGCTGCGCGAGCCGCTGGAGCTCAGTCACGTCGCCCCTGACATGCGCTTCCTGGCGGTCTCTCGCGTAAGCGAGGATGATGCGACGGAGGCGCTGGACCTGGTCCGGGAGCGGGAAGCGAACCAATTCACCGACTATATGGCCACCCGCTGGCAACCTTGGGAGACGGTGCTGAGGCGCATCGCACCGGACGAACATGCAGCGATGCAGGACCGGCTTGTCGAAGCCATGGGCGAAGAGTTTCAAAGCCGTCTGGATCTGCGACTGGCCGAACATGGTCTGGTAGGCGACGTCGATGCCGAGCGGGTGCTCGGAGCCCAAGTCCGAAACCAAATCGCAGCCGAGATAAAAGGCGAGGTCATGCACCGGCTGCTCGCAGAGCGTGGCCTAGAACAATGAGACTCAAGAGTCCCGCAGGGATATTTTCATTGCTCTATGGGGCTGCTTCAAGATGGATTCCCGCAATCGGCATCATCCTTGAGCTGACGATTGGCGCTCGAGCCAGAGGCTGAGGCGCGGCCCGTTGAGGGCCGCACGCATCTACCGCCGTGAAGATCGCCCGATGTGCGGCAGCGTGAAATGGTCGGCGTGCAGCCGGTTCGAAACTGCTCAGAAGACTTCGCCGACGAAGGATCCCTCCAATGACGGATTCTTCGGCTTGGCGACCCAACAAAAAGCAGAGTGGTAGTACTCTTCCTGCCGCATCTTGAATGGGGATCGCAAGGCGCTCGAACGGCGCCGCGCACCTACTCGAGAAAAATACATAAATACGTGAAGATCCTTGAGCGCTTATTCGAACCTTCTCCTCTCAGGATTTGCAGCAGCAATCCGGGGAGATGCAGCGGGCTGCCGTATCCGGCCGCGTCGCAATCATGAACCACGGCAAACCAGATCGATTATGATGTCGGTCGATGAATTTCGTCGGCTCAAACCGAAGGCCGGTGAAGAGGTGCCGACAGAATCGGAGCGCCCCCCTCCTGTCGTCAGGCGGGTCCGATGCGAGGCCCGCTCGGGTATGCGACCTCAGACCTCAAGACGGCGTCTTCCTGCAGGCTCGCATGGAAGACCACAGCGAATGCATACTGGCGTCTCAACCAAGGGGCAGCTCGGCGGCTGATCTCCGGGTGCATGATCCGGAAAAGGTCGTGCCGGTTTTCCGGAAGATCATGCTGTAAGTAAGAGTCCATCCTCGGCGGAGCGTTCGAAGCCGGTCTATACAGTGCATGCCCCCGCGGCCAACGGCGCGGCTCTTGCGGCGGCCGACAAATTCGTCTTCGTACGCGACCGGCTTCCATTTCTGGGCCGCGATTGCGGGCGTGATCTGGCTGGCCTGGAACAGGCTCTGGCTGGCGCGCTAATCGGCTGGCTCGTGCTGACCTTTGCTATCGATTTCGCCCTGGCCTTGGCGTCGGCCGCAGTGCGACCTTCTTCGCTTGCCGCACTTCGAACGATACGTTGGAAGCGGCAATACGCCGCACTCGATCGTAGAAATCTGACGCAGCGGCGACCTCGATCATACGGCACGGCAACACATGGATTCGCAATCGGCGAAGTAGTCATAACCAAGGCTTCTCTGTAAGACTACCGACCTAATAGAAAGTAATCATTCAGGAAGTCAGGGTATGATCCACTTCGGTGTACAGTTCCTTGGGGGATACCCACAACTATCCTCGGAAAAGGAACCCGTCACGGCTCCAACGCAACCTGCAAGCCCGCGTTGCCTCCAATATGCACATAACGGGGCCCGATAGGCCGACCCCTGCCGCTGGCGACGGTGACAATGTTTTCGAGACGGGTGGCGCGCGCATCCATCTCAGGGCGGGACAAGAGCAAATCGGCGTGAAACAGCCCTTCCGACTCAAGACCGGTAGTATCGACGCCAAGAGCCGCCAAGGTGGCCAAACAACTTTCAAACTCTTCAGCATCGCGAAAGCAACGCTGGATAAATGTCGCGCCGGTAAGACGTTCCGTTACAAGGCCACGCTTCGCGGCCATGACGCACAGAACCCGCGCCGCGTCTTCATCTGCCGGCCAGAAGCGCGGCGTCTTCGGTTGAGACGATGGCGCGTATTTCGGGCGGGTCGGCACGAAACCGCGCGATGGTCTCTTGGTTCCGCTGGCCCGATGAGCCGTTGATAATGCCAACCTTGAGCCCGAGTTCTAATGCCTGAATTGTGGTCTGCGTTTCGCGCCGCCCGGTGAAGACGACCATTCGCCAGCCGGTCGGAGTTTGCTGCTTGAGCATCGAAACGAGTTGACGAAGCCCTTCGAGCTTCGCGCTCGTTCTCATGGGCGTGACGATCGCTTTGACGGTTTCCGCTAGTTCGCGTGGCACCATCTCGTTACGGGCCATCGTCTGGAGTTGCGCCATGAGCGCGTGTAGACTGCTCGTCAACGCTTGCAGAATGCTGATCTGGGCGAGCCGATTGAGCTTTTGGATCGGTTTGGCTATGGCATTGATGAGCGCAAGCTCCTCCTCCGATGGGGTGACTTTGTGCAACTGGATCTTCCGTTCGGGAAAATCCAGATTGGCGTCGCCCCGTCTAACGCGCGACATATAGCCATAGACGATCTTACGAAACTCCTCTCGCGCCTCTGGCTTGAGGACGCGCGCATTTTCGCGCTTATCGTCCATGAAGCGGCGGGCAAAGACGCCTTCGTTGCCGAATAGATTTTCGTGTCCGCGCGCAACCGTGAGGAGTTCGACCAAGGAATAAAGATCCCATAGCCGATTTTGGATTGGTGTCGCGGTCAGCATCAGCACGTAGCGGAAGCGGCGTCGCTGCAGCGCCCTGTGAAATACCTTCGCGACCTGCGGCGTGGGATCAACGCCATAGAGGTTACGAAGCTTGTGAGCTTCGTCGAGCACAAGCATGTCGAAACGGTCATCGGGAATCTTGTCGAGATGGACGCGCGCGGAATGATAGGTCGTAATGACCGCGCCCATTTCATCAGGGTCGGCTGAAACAAGTTTGCTTCCGGTAACGACCTCGCCCGGGATATCGAACTTTGTCCCGAGCTCGTCCTTCCATTGTGGGCCAAGCAGTTTGGGCGCAACGATCAGAATCTTCGCCACCCGATTTCGGGCCATGAGCTCGCTTGCCACAAGCCCAGCGGATATCGTTTTGCCGAGACCGACATCGTCTGCGAGTAGGGTCACCGGCAAACGTCGGCAAAATGTGATGAGGTTTTGTACCTGGTGGTGGAAGGGCTCAAGTCGGCCCTTCCAACGGAACTCGGATTTGAAATCGTCGCGGCTTTCGATCACGATTGGATCGGTCAGCCCCCACTCAAGCGCGGCCCGATAGACGGTATAATGCTGGTACGATTTCGCTCGCCGCAAGATCTTGGTCTGTAGCCCCTGCGCCGCCGCCATGGCACCCGCCCCCTTTGAAAATAGAGTGGCGCTAGGTTTGGGGGACCGCAAGCCCTTCTTTTGCCAGATCACCCAAAGGTTTAGTCCTTATGGACGCACGACCGCGCCTGCCGATCGCCAGTGGGCGCACCAGATCGAAGCTGGCGGCGGGATTTACCCGACCAGTTGCAGACCCCGGTCCTGCGGTGAAGCCGCAGGCGCCTCGCCGCAGATGGGCTGCAAGCTGCGCAGATATTCGGCTGCCTTTTGGGCGTACGAGCAAGTGGTGAAGAGGCCCCTTTTAACGTTCTTCGAGGTCTTAATCCACGATCCGATATAGGCGGCGTGCACTTCCCTCACCTCTGGTGTGAGGTTGAAATCGGCCGAAAGGAAGGCCCCGCCAAGTTCGGCGACGAGTTTTTCCATGTCCTCGCACAAGCTGGCCCATGGCGCAGCGCAAATCCGAAACGTCGAACTGGATCGCGTCAACTTCAGCCGCGAATTGCTTTTGCCGCTCCGTCTCGTAGGCGCGGAGCGCGTACAATACGGCGCGTTTTCATCTGGATCGGACATAGCAGTTATTTCGGGTACGGCAGTGGCTTCTGAAAGGCGGACGCTCCTCATAGAGGACCATGAGACTCTGTCGCGGAGTGGTTTGGCGTGATCGTCGATTGCCCACAAGACGGTTTCACAGAACGAGATGTCGGCCCCGGGGTGGATAGCTACACTCTCCAAAATCGCCGCAGTAGCGCGCACTTGCCGCCCTGGGTCGCGGCAAGAATTGAGAATTCCACCGCGACTTCATCGGGGACGCGAAGCGCGATCAAAGGCATGCGGGCCAATCAGCCAGCTTGCGGTATGTCGCACGCTGGCTCCAAACGCGGAAATTCTCGCTGGAGATAACCACGGCGGGTCTTGCGCCTGAGCCAAGACTCGAGGGCCTTTACAGCTGCACGCGCCCCTTGAACAGATCGAGCCGCCGTCGCCCGCGCCCACCGAGAGGACCCCATTCACGCACCAATGCCGTATCGCCAAACAGCCTCGGTTCGATCGTGAGCACATAGAACCGCGCCATGTTGCGGGCCGGATCGCGACGCTCGAGCACGAGATATTGCACCATGAGTTCGGACATGCGCCAGAATCGCAATTACCGAATCGACCGTCCAATTAAATAAATGAATCAATCCGGGCCAGCGATTCAGAACTTTCATGCGGGCAATGAGACCGTCGCAGTCAGGCTCGCGCCGGCTGAGCTGAAGCCGCAATCTCCAGTCCTGCTGGGCGGCGGAGTGCTCCCTGGACATGTCGTCTGAACGAGTTGCCACGCGCGTGCTCGACGGAGATCCCCCTCCTCCGACCTCAGGCATTACGCAAGACTTCCTCGAGTTGCGCGACGAGCTTCGCCCAGTGCTCGGCAGGAAGCTTGTCCAGATTGATCTGCTTCCAGCACACCGCCGGCAGCTCCGCCGCGCCAGGGACGCCCAGCAGGCTCCAATCCGGCTCGCCGCGCTTAAACCCTATGAGGAAATCCTTATGAGCTTGCGGCATTTTTCCCGCGATCTCGGCGATCAGCGTTTCTCGGGCTTCGAGCAACTCGTCCAGACTTACTTCATCGGCGCTCATGCCCTCGAAGCCGTGCGTGAACTCGTGCTCGATATCCTTGCGACGAGGAACCACGACCTCGGAAATCGGCCTGTCATGGCTGATGAGGTAGATGATGAATGCCTCGCGGAGATCGTCCGTGATGCCTTCGTTGGCGAGCAGATCGCGGACATCGAACAGGTCGCGCGGATGCTGCCGGTCGAGCGCCGCGAGATACGGGTGTTGAAGATCCTTCTCGAGTCGGAACGGAACGCCCGCCGCGAGGAAGAGGCCAGGCACACTCGCACGATCGAGGCGCTTCAACGCGAGATCGAGATCGCCAGCCGCGGTTTGACCGACCGGGGCGCCGAAGGCGTCCGGCCATCGCGGACGGTCGGCGCGCCGGAACCGCGCTCAAGGACCAGATCCTGAGGGCCACCGACGACCGGTTCGGACCATTGGCGCGAAGATTGCTGCGGCCCGGCTCCAGATGGCTTGCAACGGAACGAAGGATTGGCGCTCGTACTTCGAATCCTTGAAACAGGTCCGCCCCGGCCTGACACCGGCACGTTATCAATCGGCGGGATCGATCGCGCTGGCGGCATCTCCAAGCGCGGCAACCACCAGGTTCGGACCTATCTGTTCGAGGCCGCGAACGTCCTGCGAACGGACGTCTTACGCCGAGCAAAGAGTTGCGCTGGACTGTAAGCAACCTGCATCATCTCGTGCTGCTCTCAAAATCAACCGCTAGAATCGGCCAGCAAGAGCTGCGGGCGACTCGGTTGTTTGCGGGAGCTCCATTGGTTCCCGAGCCCACGACCGCAATTACGCCATTGTCTGCAATACCAGAATTGGACGCCATTGACCTGTCAGGAGCTTGGCGGCTCGACGCCGCTGAACCGGTCTAATTGGAATGCCTTCGGCGCTATCAGCTTCGCATCGAGCGCCAAATCCGCGAGCATCGTACCGATCGCGCTGGCGAACTTGGCACCGTGACCGGAGCAAGGCGAGGCGACGATGATGCGGGGATCGGCCGGAAGTCGGTCAATGATGAATTCGTTGCCCTCGTCCGGTCGCAGGTCTGCTCGGAGCGTGTTCGTGTAGAGGCAGATATCGCGCTCGGCGATTGGGCCCGCCGCTCCGGGGACCAATTCGGCGAGCGTCAATCCAACAGTCTCCAGTTCTGCGTCGGTCGGCTGCGGGTGCCAGGCGTCTGCCCCCACGACCGGCCCATGGTCATGCTGTGCAGCCTTCACGCCTCGTCCCTCAAAATCGGGAAAGCCGTATACCACTCCTTTCTCCCCTTCGACAATGAACGCCGGAAACTCACCGTAACGCACCAATTCCGGTTTGGCCGGCTTGAACCAACCGACCGTTTGTCGGGTGATCTTTAAGTGTCGTGCAAGTCCCGGGACTAGCCCGGCAATCCACGGTCCAGCCGCGATGATGGCCCTCTCGGCCAAGATTACCTCTTGGGGCATTGAAATACGGATGCCGGCGGCCACCGGCCGTATTCGGGCCGGAGCCAGAATGATGCGGTGCTCGGCTCCTTCGCGAAATGCGCGGATCGCAGCTTCGGCCAATAGGATCCCGCCGCTTTCCTGGACGACCACATCCCAGTGTTCGGGAAGCCGGAAGGCGGGAAATGCGGCGTTTGCTTCCGCTCCCGTGGCTGGACCGGGGACGGCGTCCTTCAGCGCGGCAGCGCGGGAGTCGGCCACCATCTTCGATCCGGGAGGTCCTGCTTCGAGTACACGAGTCGGCATCAGGATTGTCCGTCCACTGGCGGCCTCCAGCATCCGCCATCCCTTGAAGGCAGCATCGCTTAGCTCCGTGTAGGCCGCGCTCTCGAAATTGAAGCGTCGGTACACTCGGCATGAGCCATGCGACGAGCCGCGAGCCTCGCCCAAGACAAGAGGGTCGAAGCCGAGCACGTCGGTCCCACGACGCAGCAGCGAATGGAACGCAGAGCTTCCTATCAGCCCGAGGCCGACAACGGCGACTTCGCAAACACGCATTCCTCACCCCGTCTTCCGCTGTCCAACGCGCGCTATTAATCTGCCGCGCCACCGCACATTTAAGCTCCGCCCTTTGTGGACACGCTGCAGCCGCAGCAGGAGCACAAGAATCATCCGCCGTGCCGCAGCCATCGATAAGGGAGCGCCGCGCCATCGACCAGAGTCGTTACCATAGTCGGAGAGTGAGCGGCGCTCGACCCGCCTGCGCCGAACGGCGAAATGCCGCCTCGCTCCCGCAATCGCGGGCGAGCACCGCCGCCATCGCAGTGCCATAGAGCGCCAACGGTGCTTCCGCGAAGAGCACGCCGCGAATAACTGCTCGAGCAGCAGAAAGGTCGCGAGCGCGTGGGGCTGTGAGAAGCGCTGCGGCGAAGAACGGTACGAAGACCGGAAGCAGCAGGCGGCAGTCGCGCACTATCGCAGCACAGCATTCTCCGCATCGTCCTCTCGTCGCGGTGTGATGGTGTTCTGAGCAAAGCAAGCGACGTGCCGAACTGAAAGTCCTTCTGCAAGCACTACATTCTCTGTTGGACAGAGCGGCGCTTGTTGATGTTGGGTCAAAGCTGACAACATTCGTGAGGACCCAAACATCTCCTCATTTTGAGCACCACCGCAGCCAGAAAGGGCTGCCAGCGTTACCCGCGCCCCTCTTCAGGCCAAGTTTTGAGTCGGATCGCCGTTTAGACATCGAACCGGTGGAGGAGGAATGGCACGGCTGTCTCGGTATACAGTTCGTTCTCCGCTTGCAATTGAGACGCAGGCGCCCGAACATGTTAGGTAAGCGGTCGGAGAATGATCCGGATTTCAAAGCGAACGGCGCCCACCTCGAACAGACGAACGAGCAAATGCAAACGCATAACAGTATTGGGGAGCTGCAGCGACAAGGTTTCGAGCTTGGAAGGCATTAAGCCTGTTTGCGGCAAACGCGATAGCTATGCTCATTCGACAGGGGAAAACGAGTTCATCAAGATCAATACATTCGGGCGCTTCGAGACCATCGCCTACAAGTTGCCACTGGCCGCTGTCCGGCGCCTGGCATGGACGCTGCCCGAGCCGGTCAAGAGGCTCGCTGAAGGAGCAACGCCAAACGGCTGCCAGGATCGAGGTCAATATACAAAAGTAACCATGTTGACCTGAATCGCGACCAAGCGGCATGAATCGGGCCCATCACAGCGACGGTCGCTCGTTGGCCCTGGCGCCGACGACTCGGGCAAATAGGAGAGGACGCGACTTTGCGGCCTGGCTGGGGCTCACCCCGCTGCAGCGCTCCACGGGCGGAAAGCAGAAGCTCGGCGAGACATCCCGCATGGGCGAACGAACTCTGCGCCGACTATTAATCATCGGTGCGAGCGCAGCCGTGCGCTGGGCAATGCGTAAAGGCTCGACCGCAAATCCTTGGCTTGCGCGCTTGCTTGCCCGCAAGCCGTCCATGCTCGTGATCGAGTGCCTGAATGTGGCTTTTCTCATCGATGCTGAGGACAAGGGCTCGGTTTGGGATAGGTAAAGGCCGATGATATTGCCCACCTTGACGACGAACAGCGGATCGCTCGACAGCTTGAATGTCTGGCTACGGTGCGGCAAGCCGAACGCCGCCCACATGCGGCGGATCGTGGTGTGGAAAAAGCCAGTTTCCGCCGCCATCGAGCGGATCGACTGGGCCTCGCGTCGGCTGGCGTCAGCCGCAACGTTCGTTCGATCACCGCGGCAACCTGATCGGCGTTGATGGTGCGAGGTCAGCCATGGCGCGCCTCTTCAAGCAGACCATCACAGCGATCCTTCAAAACGCGATGGCGCCATTTGGCAACGGTGTGTTCATGGAGGCCGAGTTGGCAGCCACGGACTTGCTAAGGCAAGCCGTCCGCACACCACAGGATCGCGCGGTACCGCTCAGATAGCGAGCGGGCAACGTGGTGACGACGAACGTGCCTCTCCAAGTACGTCCGCTCCTGCTGACTTAGCACCAACGGCGCGATCGGCCGGCCTCTCACACCTGCATTTGCGACAAGCGCTCTGCTTCAGAGGTCCCAGCGCCGATTTATGTGGCGAACTTGCGTTCCAGATGACTACCTTGAGAGAGGAGCAACGCGCGTCAAGGATTGTCTCTAGCGCTCCGTGTGATCGAACGCTTCCGTTCCGGCGAAGATCAATATGTCGTGGCGAGCGCGCCACCCCAGCGGTAATTCAGGCGGACCAGACCGATATCGACGTCCTGACTGATACGGGCAGTCCCCGCGAAAGCGGCCGCCGGACCACCCACGAGTCCAGGTGAAAAAAGAAGTCCACGTCCCGATGACCCATGAACAGGTGGTCGTACTCAACGCCGATGGACCAGTTCGGAGCGAAGCCAAATTCAAGGCGCGCCCCTACCGTGCCGCCCCAACAAGTTTCGCTGCCGTTGTCGATAGTCAGCCCAGTCGCAAAATCGAAGACCCGGTATTTGTCGCGGACAACCGCAGCGCCACCCTTCACATAGAGCAGCATGTTATTCCAGGCATAGCCGACTTGGCCCATGAACAGGCCGAATGCATCAAGCTTGGATTCATCCTGGACGCCTGCAAAAGCGAGGTTGGCGTTGGAGCCCTTGAAATCGGCCCAGTCGCCCTACGCCTCCAGGCCAAACAGCGAGTTGGCTATTTGCCAGCGATAGTCGATTTGACCGCCGACCGTGCCTCCCGTCGCATTATGGCAACCCTATGCCGACGGGCGGAGCGACAATCGCGCCTCCGGCGTTGACCACGTCCCAGCATTGATGCGCGGAGCCGCCGCCGCCATTTATGCCGACGTAGAAGCCGCTCCAATCATAGATTGGAATGACCGCTGGGAGCGCTTTGACGTAGGGCCCCGCGGCCAGATCAGCGGCAGAGGAAGGGGCAACCAACGCGATCAGGGCTACCGTGCCCAGCAGGACCTTTTTCATTCTCTAAACCCAGCTTCGTATCGACCGTCCCTGACGGGTATAGGACGAAGATTGCCATGTGCCCGTCCTCTCCATCAATTCCCAAGGTTGGTAGTTGACTGACGCCCATGCAGCCGACGACTCATGCGTCTCATCTCGTTGTCATCCGGGAAGCGCAGGATATGCATGTCCTTGTTCTGGTCACCCAAAAAGGCGGAAGCGGCAAAAGCACGCTGGCGGTTGGCATTGCGGTCGCGGCGATGGGGAACGGGGAGCGCGTCGCAATTGTCGAGGCGGATCCACAAGGCACGATTTCAAAATGGAAAGAGCGGCGTTGCCATCCCTATCCGCGGGTCGTTCGGATCTCCGATCCCGCCGAACTAGAAGTGGCTCTCGTCAGCCTTGAAGCTGAGGGAATCTGGCTTACGGTCATCGATACCGCCGCCACGAACAATGCACTGGCCGTGCTCGCCATCGCGAGGGGCGATCTTTGCCTGATCCCAGTGCGTCCGAGTCTGGCCGACATCGAAGCTGCGATACCGACACTGATTGCTATTCGTAGGCTCAACCGCCGATTCGCTTTCGTCCTCAATCAGACGCCACCGCGGGGCTGCCGCTTGAGTGAAGCTGCAACGTCCCTCAATTCGCTCGGGGTGCTTGCGCATCCCTATGTCGGACAGCGCAATGTCCACCAGGACGCGCTTGGGGCCGGATTAGGCGTAACCGAGTTTGCACAAGAGGGAAGAGCCTCGGAGGAAGTTCGTGAGCTTTGGCGCTGGGTCTTGAAAATGCTTGTCGAGGGGTCGTTAGATCATGAGCCACACGAAAAAAAGGCGTCGTGCTAGCCATACGCGCTGTGCGCGACGCTCGCTGGTGGAGCTTACCGCGGCGGCGAGCCGAGCCGTTGACGATGGCCTGTTTGTGTTGTCCAGCGGGATTGCCGCTTCCAATCCGCGATCGGAGCACACAGGAGAGAAGACGCCTGATCAAACAATGCTTGCGAGGCAAGCGACGGCTCCGGGTGCCGTTGCGGTGCTTGAATCTCGGAATGCGGCGGCGCCGCGCAAGGACGAACTTCTAGATTCCGACGCTACGACTGAGATGATGGTGAAGATTGCCAATCTCGTAGAGACACGGGTGGGGAGGGAAGCGGCACCGAAAGACATCGGCCGCTCCGGTCTTGAAGGCGACTTTTTGACCGCTCTCAAAGAAGCCGCAACAGAGTTCCGCGCGGATGCGGCCGAGTTGATCGTGCAGAAGGAACCTGCCGACGGCGCGGGGCAGCCGCAACTGCGATACATGCGGCGGCTCACTGACGAGGCGGTCAGATTGCTGGACGATCTTCAGAGCGGCAAGCTGGAGAATCAGGCGAACTTCATCCTGAGCGAATGCTTCAGAGAAGCCGCTAGCGCGTTCTCTATGATCAATCAGCAGCTCAAGCGCGACGGCTATGCTGCGAGCATTGATCCATCAATCTTCATTTGGCTTGCCAATCTCATCGAACCGGAGACGCGCGACACCGGGACCATGCGGCTTGAGATCGTACCCAACCACCGAGCTCGTCCGAGCACGTATGCGCGCCAGGTCGGTCAATTCATCTGGCACCTTGTCGAGAGGCAAGGCTGCGGGCGACAGGCCGCATATCGGGCTGCGCTCACGAAGTTCAGCATAAGCGCGAGTTTCGCCGAGACGGCCTATGCCTTTTGGGAGCCGATCTTCAAGCGGGCGGGACCGCACGTGAAGATGCTGACCCGCATTTCAGATCCAGAAATGTAAAGCAAAGCAGCGTGGGCATTTGGCGTCCGATTTAACTGAGGCCCCCTGAGAGGACTGCCCGGCAACTTCGTCCGAGCTCTGGACGAAGAAGACGCTGACCTTGGGGCCGCTCCTGCATGGCCCATAATTGCGCTGATAAGGGCCCGGAGCGAAGCCGGCTGATCGTGCTGGGCGCCGTGACAATTGCGCCTGTGAAATCGAAGCCAGTACCGCATCTTGATTGTGCTCGTACTGCTCCAAGATTGCATCCCATAGGACTTTCCACTCCTTCGAGCCCCATTCGTAAGAACGTTGAAATAGAGGCGCCAACATCTGTTCGATGCCTTTGAAGAGTTCAATTATTGGATGGGACGAGCTTCCATCGAAAGTCTCTATTGGCGAAGGTTGCGCAGCGGACGTGCTTCTATTAACAAGGGAATCTAATTCATGCATGTTGTCGGTCTCAGATCAAGATCGGTCGAATGTTGTGCAATCAAGTTCGCTGCCTGCCACTGATTATTTCCTCCAGAGAGAGTCATCGCCCAGACGATCCGGGCCAGACTTGTTGGCGATGGCGACGACGACCATGTCCGACGCCGTTCAAGCAGGACTTTGATCCAGCCGCCTCCAACCCGGGAGCGTGCCTTTGGGCACCGAACGACGTTACGTGCTCCGATGACAAGCAAGTGCCTGAGATAGGAATCGCCCTGTTCGTAATCCGGCCGAGCCGATCCTTCCCGCCGGTGAAATTCTGCTTAGGCGTCAGGCCAAGCCAGGCCGCGAACTCGCGCCCGGAGCGGAACATTGTCGCATCCGGCACGGTCGCGGCGAGAGCCGTGGCCGTTATGTGACCGATCCCTGGAATCGAGGACAGCAACTTCGCCATCGGATTTATTCGCTGGATCTGAGCTAGCTCGCGCTCGATGGCCTCGACCTGCCGGTCCAATTCCTTCAGTTGGTTCACAAGGACGGCTAGTGCAATTCGGGCGTGGGCCGGTAGCATCAGTTCCTCGTCATCCAACAAGCCCACCAGACTGTCCGCCCGTTGCCGGCCTTGCCCGGCAATGATTCCGAACTCAGCAAAATGAGCCCGAGTGGCGCAGGCTGTCGTGGCCCGTTGGCGGACCAACAAAGCCTCTTGCACGATGAAGCATCAAGAAGCCATGGTTCTCGACGCTCTTGATTGGAACGAACCGCATATTGGGACGGGTGACCCCTTCGCAGATTGCAGCCGCGTCAACGGCGTCATGCTTGGCTCCTCTTCGTAGGTAGGGTTTAACATAGGCTGGCGGGATCAATCTCACATCGTGTCCAACTGGCGAATCTCCCGCGCCCGGTTGTGAGCAGTCGCGCAGGCCTCAATGCCGACTAGGCAAGGTACGAGCGAGGAGAAGAACGACACGATCTCGCCTGGCCGGAGGCGTTGGCGACAGGCCACTTGGCCTTGGCCATCAACGGCATGGATGTGAAATACGTGCTCCGAAACGTCCAACCCAATTGTCGCGACTTCCATTGGTGAACTGCTGGCTGTTAGCGGGTTCGTCCATCGCCAGCATATCGCCGGCGCCGAGGGAGCGGGGCCGTCTTCCCCATCAATGGCCGGATGCGCGATGAGCTGCTCAACGAGACCCTGTTCTTCGATCTTGGCGGCGCCCGCGCCAAGATCGCCAACTGGGTCGACGATGACAATCTCCGGCAGCCTCACTCGTCGCTGTAGTATGTCATCCCCCGCGGCCTATGCAGCCCACCTCACCGCAACGGACGATCGGCTACGCAACCCCGACCAGCTTCGCCGATCGTTCGTTGCTCCAACCGCGCCACTTGGCGTCCAAGATCCCGACACTCTAATGCCGCTGGATGAAAGTTCAGTGGCAGGTCCATTCGTGAATCCATGATCGCTCCTCCAGATTGGTTAGAAGCCGACATTGTGGTTCGATAGATGCACAACTTAAATTCCGATTCGAGTTTTGCAGTGTGTCAGGGTTGCAGTCGCGCGTAAGCGCGCAATCAATCTGCAACGAGCAGGCCTACGTGCGAGTGAATTTGCGTGATGCGAAGCACTGAAGCTTCCTGCCTGTGCGCTTGCGACGCGAGACGCGACGCCGACCCTCGAGGCAACGCCCTGAACTGCGACGTTTGTTTGTAGAAAGCACAACGCCGCCCGCTCAAAATGCATGCGGGCGGCGTTGGCTCTAGCCCCAGGAAGGAAATGCAAAATCCTAGCTTGCATAGAATATGGAGGAGGGCGCACGCCGTCGCTATCCGTAGGACTCCGGTATCCTCCAATGAATAGGGGAACTGTGCGGCGCGGGGTCTCGGATCAAGAAACTCAGTTGCTCGCCCAAAGCCAACTTTCAAGCTCAGCAATTTGGATCGAGAATGATCGGGGAATTTGGCCTCCTGAGTATGTTGCTGCGGTGGCTACAAATGACGCGGGCGCTGCCTTGGAGAAACCGCCCAAGCGCAAGTCTGGGCTGAGCAGATTTGGCCATCTCATGGGGTCGCGAGTGTGAATGTTTGAGAAGCCAAGCCCGCACGTTTCTCAGCAACTCGCGTACCAAACGGGCACGACGAAAAGAGAGAGGGAAGAACAGGACGCGCGCGGTTGACTAGTCGCGCCCTCGGAAAAGCGTGCGAGCGGCTGCTGACGACCGCCCGCACGAGTTGCGGTATGAAGAGAAGAAGCAAGAAGCCGTACTTTTAAAGCAGCAGACGAGCCAGAGCCGCGCTGGCGCTGGGATTGTCAGAACTTTTGTGTCAGGGGTTTCTGTGAAGGGTGAATTTGTCTCCCGGCATCAAGAACAAGGCATCAGCGGCATGGTGGATGAGTTTGCTTGGCCGCACCGAGCGTTCAAGTCCCGAAGCCGCGGAGCGGCGCGCCGCAGGCGAGGAACTTGACGAAGGGGCGTGCCGAGCCATCATGACCGTTGCCGTGATGCCGTTCGTCATCGCGTCGTTCCCGGAAAGCGCTCGCCGAACCGGATGGCAAACTGGCCCATCGCGGAGGTCCATTCGACCGGGCGTCGCCAGCGCAGGCCGGCATTCTTGATTGCGAGATAGAGCAGCTTCGACGCCGCGTCATCGTTTGGAAAGCTGCCGCGCGTTTTGATGATCTTGCGCAACGAGCGATGCAGCGCCTCCACAGCGTTGGTGGTGTAGATCATCTTGCGGGTGCCCGGTGCGAAGGCGAAGAATGGCACGACGTAATCCCAGGCGCTCCGCTAGGCCGCTCCGATCGCTGGATAGCGCTTGCCCCACTCGGCCTCGAACTCCTCGAGGCGGACAAGCGCAATATCGGCGTGCTCGGCCCGGTAGATCGCCTTGATCGCGGGCAGGATCGCCTTGCGGTCCTTCCGGGACACGAAGGCCATTTTGCCACTCCCGCACCTCATCGAGGACGGCATCGGTGACCCGGCTGATGAGATCGGGTGAGACCTCGGCCAGGTGGCCCTGGATCTCGCGCACCGTCATGCCGCGGGCATACAGGCCCAGAATCTTGTCGTCGAAGCCATCGAACCGCGTCCTGGCCCTTGGCGACGAGCTGCGGTTCGAAACTGCCGGCGCGGTCGCGCGGTATGGCAATCTCGATCTCGCCGTCCTCGGTCAGGATCGTCTTGCTGCTGGTGCCATTGCGGCTGTTGCCCGTCCCTCGACCGCCCGGATCGCCCTTCTCATAGCCGAGATGTTCGCTCAACTCGGCGGCGAGCGCGCGCTCGATCAACGCCTTCTTCAGCTGCTTGAACAGCCCGTTGTCTCCGGTCAGGTCCTCGGGCTTCTCATAGTTAGCAAGCAGTTGATCAAGCAGTTCAGGTGTTATCGTCGTCATGTGAGTCTCCTCGGTAGGGTAAACTCACAGAAACCTGCTTACACATTCCTTATGACACCCTCCTTCGCTGCCGCCGGCTGCGTCGCATCCTGGTGGGCACATTTCAGCTTGAGGACATCAGCAGGCGTGGCCTGAACCTGTTCAGGCTTCCGCGGCGCGAGGCGTGGTCAAGTCTGCCGGTGTAACCTGATCTTCTTGCCGACCTTCTGCGCTGGGTGGATCCGACGACCTGCCAAATAGTCAAGCCCCTTCATCGACGACAATTGCCGCAAACGATCAACTACCAATACTCGCAATTGACTGCTGATGGAGGTATGACCACCATCATCGGCCGATGAGCACGAAAAGGATATGGCTACAACACACTTGGTATGTTTCCTTCAACCAGTCGAAGGGGCCAAATCGATACCCCATTCGAGAAACCAGAACCTTTCCAAGCGAGGCTGACGCGAAGAGATTCGCAGACGAACTGCTGAACAGTCCATCCGCGAATTCGACTACCATGCTGGCTGGCACGATAAACCCACATTATCCAAGGCGCGTAATTGGATCGAGCGACATAATACTTTGGATACGTGGCCGCAACTGACATAATTGACAACCGCGCACGAAAACGGTGTGTTCGCGTCATTCAGTCGATAGCAATCAGAAAATTGTCTCGGGCGCTTCAGATTTCTGTGGGACGCCGATCGTGAGACTACCATCCACGACCATCTCTGAACCGGTAATGCAATGTAAGACGACTCGTCGCTAAGTCGGAACACCACTGCCTCAACGGCGTCTGCTCGGCCGTTAACGACGGGACGAACGATTTCCGATGCCTCCAATCTTTGGCGCCTCGAATACTTCGTACCGCGCCGGAACCGAGCACGGCGGAAGCGCGCGGATAGGCTTCGACTAGAGCTCGCCGACCCGGCACCCCCAAGGAATTAAGCGCGGATCTGATCAGCAGCATCCCCGCGATCGTCGCATTTACCGGAGAAGCGCGCCACGCTCGATATCCTCATAAAGCCGCCAGCTCCACTGCAGCTTTGCACAGGTCATGATCGGGTCTTGAGTTGATTTCTGGCTCTCGGCAGCCCAACGCCTCGCCCTAGGCATTTTGCCGGTGTCGAAGCTTCTTTTCTAGGTACAACTGGAGGCCGCCTGGGAATTGGCAGCACAACGGTTCATCGTTCGTCAGGGCACCAAAGGTTGGATGGTTTACGATCGAGAACGCAAGGGGCCGGCTCTTTTAAGAAACGGGGACAGGGCCGAGAAACTGTCGAGGGAAGAGGCCGAACGAATAAAGGGGCAGTTTGCGAACCAGGTCTCCTGACCGGCCGCTACCATCACTGAACGCCTCTGCCCTCAATTCAGGGCTCACCTCAAAATTGTCCTCCATTCTAAGTCGCTTCTTGCGCAAGCTGGTCGGTTCTACATCGCTTCCAGGATGTCACGGGCACCGAACAACTCGCATACGCAGACATCCACTCCCGTAATATCGGACGATGCTGTGGGCCTACGTGCCGATCCGCACAAAGCTCTGCGCGGGGAGAGTTCGGGGGGATGTCCCGGGTTCTGTTGAATTTCTGAAGAGGTCGGCGTTGCCCACCTTGAGCCGGTAGGCTCGGGGTGCTGATTCCATAAAGGAGAGCAACGCCATGACGAGAGATATCAAACCGGCTGGTTCGTCGGCGACCGCGGCGGTGGACGAAGCGTTTGCAGAAGTGCGGGCGAGCTTCGATCGGTTCTGCCTTGCGGCAGGGATGGAGGCGCTCGGCACGACGATGGAGGCGGATGTTGTGGCGGCCTGCGGGCCGCGCCACGGTCGCGACGCGGCGCGGCGGGCGCACCGTTGGGGTCGAACGCGGGGACGGATTGGTTTCCACGGCGGCAAGATCGAGGTCGAGCGTCCGCGGGTCCGGGGCGTGGATGGCGGCGAGGTCACGATCCCGAACTGGGAAACGGCGGCGCAGGAGGGTCTGGCTGGGTCGCTGGGCGATGAACCTGATGCTGATCAATGTGTCGACGCTCCGGTTCGGCCGTGCTGCCCGAGGGTGACGTGCCGGCACCGCCCGGATCGGGGTTTCGAAGTCGGCGGCCTCGCGGAGGTTCGTAGCGCTGTCGGCGGCGCGGCTGGCTGACTTCATGGCCGCCGATCTGTCCACGCTCGACCTTCTGGTGGTCCAAATCGACGGGCTGCATCTCGGCGACGATCTCGTGCTGGTCGCCGCGATCGGAGTTGACGGCGAAGGCAACAAGCATCCGCTGGCGCTGGTGGAAGGGGCGACCGAGAATGCCGTAACGGTTCAGGCCCTGCTGGACAACCTGGTCTCGCGCGGGCTCGACCCGACGGTGCCAGGACTGTTCATCGCCGACCGCACGAAAGGCGTTGTCGAAGGCGATCCGCCGCACCCTCGATTCGGCCGCTGCGATCCAGCGCTACCAGATCCACAAGGCGCGCAACATCATGGAACGCCTGCCGAAAGAGCATCATGCGGCCACCCGTCGGTGCTGCGCCAGGCCTGGGAGCTCAATGACGCCGACAAGGCTGAAAAATTGATCCGCAATCTCGCGCGTCGACTCGACCAGCAATGGCCCGGTGTAGCGGCGAGCATCCTCGAAGGCCTCGACGAAATCCTGACTGTCGTCCGGCTGAAGCTGCCGAAGGAGCTTCGTCGATCGCTCGCCTGTACCAACATCGCCGAGAACATGATGGGCACCATTCGCGGCGTCACGCGCAACATCAAACGCTGGCGCGATGCCGGTATGGCCTTGCGATGGGTCGCGGCCGGCATGATCGAGGCCAACAAGGGCTTCCGACGATTGAAGGCGCATAAGCAATTGTCGGTTCTGCGTGCGGCCCTTCAAGCTCACCGCGATCGCATGACGACCAAGCCCGTTGCCCGCGTCACGAGGGCAGCGTAACATTCATTCCGGCAACGTCGGCCCGACGTAGTTCAACACCGATCGGGACATCCCCCTCTACCCTCGACGCAGAGCCCTGTTTGGGCCGAATGACAGGCAGGATCTGCTTGACCAACAATTGTGCTGAGCGTGCATTGAGAGGCATCGCCTTGGGAAGGCGCAACTGGACCTTCGCCGGCAGCCAGCGTGGCGCCGACCGTGCCGCCATCATGCTGACGATCATCACGACCTGTCGCCTCAACAAAGTCGATCCCAAGGCCTGACTCGCCGACGTCCTCGCCCGTATCGCCGATCTTCCCGCATCGCATCTGCACGAACTGCTGCCCTGGGAATGGAAGCTCCTGCGCCGAGCCCGCCGGTCAGCAAGCCGCCTGACCTTCACGCAAACCATCATAGAGTTCGTCGTGCCCGCGCGCACGCTTCAATCAGGCGGTCTTCGTCGTATGCGTACGACATCAGCCCCTGAGTCGGTTCTGCAGCGCCTGCCGATTGGCAACGAGGCTGCTGAGGTTCAGCAGGTGTGGTGCTCGTCCTTGCTCCAATTGCCTAACCAGCGCCCGCGTGCCGTCCACCACGAAGACGCCGCAATCATAAGTGTTCAGCTGCTGGGTCATGCCGCGTGACTCCAGGCGGGCGCCCAGCCTTGCTGCGAGCTCTGCTGCGGGCGTGTTGTTGTATTCCCCCATGGAGTCGTAGCGATAGGCAACCGGCCTTTCGCGGTCGCGGCGATCAACAAACAGCAACGACCAATGGGTGCCGGGGAGATTCGTAGCACGGGCATTGTTCACTGGCAGGAACAGGAAGTCGGCTGTGTCGTCACCATTCTGATCATGGACGATGCGCTGGAATGCGCGTAGCATTTCGCTCTCGGTGCCCAAGCGCAGGCTAACAAGGGTTATGAGAGGATCCACGAACCGCGTCCGGGCGGCGAGATTCGGATTGTTCCCCCCCAACTCTTGCGCCAGGAGCTGGTAATCTCTCAGGACATGCTCGTCGCCCAGCCATTCCGTGTCCTCGAGCACCAGCCCGCGGCCGTGAGGCGAGGCTGTCGGACCTAAAGCCCCGATCTGAGCATCGTAGGAGGTGCTCGGAAACGCCGGCACAGAATTAACATCGTCGCGTGATTCAGACGGCGTGGCCGCAGTCAGATCAACCAATGGAGGACCGCCGTAGGTGCTTGAGCGAGCCCCGGCAGCCTGCGCTGGCTCAAAGTGAGCATCGTCGCGCAACTCGGACGGTGTCGGCGCATTCAGAGCAAGAAATGGCTCAAGACCAGCGTAGATGTCTGAGGGAGCCCTGGTAGAGTGCGCTGGCGCAAAGTGAGCGTCGTCGCCCAACTCGGACGGTGTCGGCGCATTCAGAGCAAGAAATGGCTCAAGACCGCCGTAGGTGCTTGAGCGAGCCCTGGCAGCCTGCGCTGGCGCAGAGTGAGCGTCGTCGCGCAACTCGGACGGTGTCGGCGCATTCAGAGCAAGAAATGGCTCAAGACCAGCGTAGATGTCTGAGGGAGCCCTGGTAGAGTGCGCTGGCGCAAAGTGAGCGTCGTCGCGCAACTCGGACGGTGTCGGCGCATTCAGAGCAAGAAATGGCTCAAGACCAGCGTAGGTGCTTGAACGAGCCCTGGCAGCCTGCGCTGGCTCAAGGTGAGCATCGTCGCGCAACTCGGACGGCGTCGGCGCATTCAGATCAACAGATGGCTCAAGCCTGCCCTTAGCATGTGACGGGGGCCTGGATGGTGATGCTGATTCTTGCAGCTGTTCACCCAACCAAGCCCAAGCTCCCGCGCTGGCTGGCGTTGAGGGAAGATCCTGCGCCGAGCCGGAATGCCGATCGCACTGCACGGCCGGCGAGCTCGGCTGCTCAGGGCCTGGCAACCCCAGCCCTCGGTTCGCCTCGATGAGTTTTAAGTAGCTGCGAAGATGCGACAAATCGGGACCGTGTATTCTGCTTCCAGTCCGCTGGAACGCTAGCACATCGTTGTCCAGCGTTAACTGCTCCTTGCTAGAGCCGTTAAGTCGCCCAGTTATGCTCCCCCTGCCGTTTTCTTTAAGCCACGCACTCAGCGCACGAAGACGTGTAGCCCGCTTCTGCGCAGACTGCCTCTGCGCCGCAATCGTGGTTCTAAGATCGTTCAAGGCTTGGCCGAGCGCTCCCTCGATGAAGGTGGCGTCTTCGGGATGAGGAACCACGCGACGGGGGCGACCAAGGACTCGGGGTTCGGGGGCTTCGGCTTCTTCACTCCCACGCAAGAGCCGCCGGAGAACATTCAGATTCGATTTGATGCTGTTCTGACGGTCCCGCCCCAAGCTCCTGTACGCCGCAATTTCCTCATCCAGCGATGAACCGCCTCGCAGCCGAGAAGCTACGGGCCCCCTATGACTTGCGTTGACCCAGCGAACAAATATCCCAAGCCCGGAAACACTGTTCTTGATGGCTCCTGGGGTGAGCTTGCGCCGCTCGGCGTCTACACGAAACTTCGCCAAGAGCTCCTCGTCTTCGCCCGGGAGCTGCTCGCCGATTAGTCCGTCCGACGACCGCAGGCTTTCGGGCGCAAACGTGTTCAGTGTGTTCCGAAAGGTAGCATCATCACGCAACTGGTACGATCTGGATGGAAGCTGAGCTGGGACAGGCAAGGATGACGCAGTTTCCGAGCTCGGCCACATGCTCCAATCAAAGTCGAGCGGCATCTGCGGTGACCAAGTTGAGGTGGACCCGGCGGGTTCCTGCGGTCCGGCTTGTTCTGCCCCCTGGAGCCGCTCAGGCGGGACCAAGACGGACCATGATGGGCCGCCTTCCACCATCACCGAAAGCTGATTCCTGACGGCGTCACGCGATGCGTCGTGCCGCCTAGCGGTGTCTCGGACATGCCTCGCTACTGAATGTGCCGCTGGGGCGTATTCGTGCGCACGCGACGGCATCGGCGCTTGCCTCTGCGATGGTGACGCCGCCAGTTGATGGGATGGGGTCTGCACCAGGTGCCGCTCAACGGCGACGCCCTGGGGGTTGCTTAGCGTCTTCTGCCTCTTCGCTGATCTCAACTCCCCTGTATCATGCTCATCGCTGATGAGAACCTGCTCGCCTGGCACGAGGGTGTTCCTGTGACGTTCATCCGACAGTTCGTGATCATGGTGGCGCCAGTTCAAGGGGCGAAGGGATTCTGCAGGATCCAATGCCAGGCTATGCCGCGGTGGAACCCCATGGTCGTCGCGGGGCAAGTTCAAGTCACGAAAAGACCCTCCTGCATCCGCTGCTTGTTGATGGTGCGCGATTGTCTCGAGAGGCGGCGAGGAGCTGGGTCCGTCCATCGTCTCCAAAAGCAGATCCTGCTGGTTCGCAGGCAGAGTCTCCGGCCAGCTGATAGCTCCATTCGAGCCGCTGTGCTGTGCAGTCGCGGCCCGGGTCCGCCTCGGCTCGGCGCGAACCGCGTCTTCGAGATCAGGAACGGGGCGAATATGAGGCCGGAGCTCGATCGCTCTAGCACCCGCCGGCGACCTCAGGAGATGAGCCAGTGCGGCCCCGGCTTTTCTGCGGCCACGGGGGTCCGCCTCCTTATACTGGCTGACATCATTATCCAGCGAGCCGTCGCCAAGTCGAGCAGCAATGCCGGGCTTATCGTTTTCACGGAGGTAATCACTGAAATCGATAAGAAGAGCTGCATAGGTCCTGACGGTGTTGGCGGTGCCTGACGCTGCATCTTCCTTGTACCTTTTGATGAGATCCGCATCTTGGGGATAGGGATTCAGCTCAACCCGGCTTGCAATCGGCGCGATGCCGCCCGGCGATTGGGCGGCTCGAAGATGATCCAGTGGCGTAGCGATGGCCTGCCCCTCCTGCTTGCCGAACTCCTGGGCATCCTTGTCCAGCGACTCTTCGGAAAGCCGGGCAGCAATGCCCGGCTTTCCGTTCTTTACGAGCCAATGCCCCAATCCGAGAAGACAACGTACATTGCGCCTGACGGTGCGCTCGGAGGCCCCAGCCTTGAAGAGTGCCGGCCCGAGCCCCTCAATAAGAGACGCATCTTCGGAATAAACAGGATCCATGCTGCTACCTGCGAAGGCCAAATTTGCATGGCCGAGCGGCAGCGCCGACGCATTCAGCATCGCTCCACCGTATTCACCGTGCGTAGCCGGCGTATATGGTTGCCCGCTCGCCCGCATGATGGGCCGCGCCTCAGATCGCGATGTATCCGCTTGATGGGCGCGGACCTGCATGAGCACGGGAGAGGACGGGACAGCGACCTCGCTCAGCTGCCGGTGAAAGGCCGCCGCCTCTGCCGACGAGTCGGCCGGAGAGGCATCTTGCGCGTCCACGCTATCCGTTTGTTGACGCACGCGATTCATTAAGACGAAGTTCATCTGTACTCACTTTCGAAGATGAAGGGCCAGGAGCGCTGATCGTATGCGTCTGGACTTGAGCGCCGGCATTTGACGGTTCAGCCGCCAAGCGAAAGGAAGTCCGTGGTCACGACGCTCCCGATCGAATTTCAATCGGACCCCGCTGTCGATCTGTTCGAGGAGTTCGTGCCGACTTCGAGCTCATCGAGGATTTCCTCTCGGTGATAACGGCCACTTGATCGTGTCACCACAGCGGCGCTCCGGCGCGAGACAAACCACCTGTAGCTACATCCCCAGGCGCGCCATCTGGGTCGACATGTGCTCCGTCTCGGGAAGGGGATACCACGGATGGCCACCAACTGCGGTGCTCATCAAGGACCTACAGAACGCCGGCGTGAGCTTCCCGCGGTGGATCACGACGTTCTCGCGCCCCGTCGCAGCTCGAGCGCTCTGCCAGTCCTGATTGTAGCCGCGTTGGTCATTGGACTTCACGTGGCAAGCGGCGAACTCGGCATCGCTCAGCGTTGCCAACTGCCAGGCATGTACCGGCCGCTTGGTATGGATGTGCACCCACATTGGGCTTGGCATCGCGCCATTGCGCAGGGCCTTGGGCTGCAGCTTGATCTCGAACAGTGTCCCCGGATCATCCTTCAAGGCGCGCGGTGGATTCACAGACGCCAGCTCCCCGGCCGCCCGCAACTGTTCAAGATACTTCTGGGACGGAAACGCGTAGGTCTTCATGCAATCGATCGTGATCGCCACCTTTCGCGCCTTCAAAGAGCTCGCCTGTCCCTGCACCTCGGACAACATCGCCTTGAGCCGGGTTATTTTGTCATGCACTTCCGGCACTTGCGCAGGCGTGAGTAGGACACGTCGGCGAGGCTCCTCCAGCGCGACTACACTGGCCTCAATCTCGGAGGCCTGCGTCTGCAGTCGCTTAACGACGAGATCCACGACGTGATCGGCGTCCTCGGGCTTCATCTGGCGCGCTTGCGAGACGGTGCTTTGCTGAGCGGGCAGATCGAACTGCAAAAGTTCGTCCAATCGCTCGATTAATCCGGTCAGTGCTTTCCTGGAGGGCGGAGCCTGCAATATCTCCAGGTGCCCAGTCGCCGACGATGACACCCTCGCGTCTGCCTCCTCCGCGCTCGCGAGTTTCTTTGTACCCAAATCCGAGAGTACGATCACCTTGCCTGTTGGGGCCGTGGCAGCGTCGGGCGTGGCGAGCTGCGGCTCGCGCAGCCCGGCCGCCGAACTTCGCTCGCCTGCGGCCGGGGCGCGCTTGCCTTTCCCCTTCCTCCGCGCCGCGCCCCCTTCAACCACTACGGCAGTCCGGGCCAGCGGCTCAATCATGGCGGGCGTCTTTGGCTGCACGACCAAAAGACGCGTGACGTCGTCCGCGGTGACCCATGCACCTTCCGCGATCTGGCCCAACAGTTCCAACGGAAGGTCGGCATCCGTTCCGGCGCCCCTTAGTCGGGTAACGATGCCGTGCACCCCTGAGGCAAATTCCGAAAGCCGTTCCATGACTCCTTCCAGAACGGTGCAGTGGTCTGCGTCGAGCGCCGCTCCCTCCAGAACGGCGTGGGAAGTCGAGTTGAATGCCGGAAAAAAATCCGCGATAAAGGTCCCAAGCAGTCGCACCCGCCCATCCTCACCCATGAGGGCGTCGTTCACGGCTGGGCCGAACGTGGCCGCCTTCGACTCGATCAAGAGTCGCGCGAGAGCGATGCGCGATTCCAGGTACATGCACTTCGTATACAGTGCCCAGCCGGTATGCTGGCGTAGCGCGGCCTCTTCTTCCTCCCGCATCTTGGACGTGGTGCTGGGCAAGTTGGCGGTGTCCGTATAAACGGACCGCATCCGCTCCGAGCGCAACACCTTCTTTCCCCACCAATCCAAGCAGGCTTCGTAATGCTTCGCCACGCTGGATACCGCCCGGCCCAGCTGGTCGGACGGAGCGCCGGCATCTCGCATCCGACCGAGCACGGCTGCTGCTTTGCTCCTGTTCGCCTCCAGGTTGTTGACAATCCAGGTGGCCGCGATGTTGCATTCGTCTCCCGCAGCGATAGTTTCGGCGCGGACTTGACGAGCCTGACTGTCGGAAAGAAGCCTGCGCGCCATGTCCGAGGGGAGGCTCGCGTAATACTCCAGAACTTCCGAGCCCGCCTTGACGATTTGATCGATCAGCTCTTGCGTCTCCGACGGATTCCGGGCTTGTGTGGCTGCATTTCGAGAACTATCAAGGCCCTCAAGCAGGCTGCGCATTTTTTGCTTCGCTGCCTTGATTCCGTCGACACTCGAGGGCATCCGGACTGCCACACCGGACGCGGGTGGCTCACTCATGAGCGCGGTTCCTCCGGAGCGCATCCGCTCCAATTCCCTGTCGAAAGATTGCCCGCCTTCCCCAGGGGCGGGACTGGGCTCCGGGCTCGAACTGCTCGATCCCCATGCGCTGTCGGCTCCTGAAGGCCCAATAATGCCCGCCATCTTCCACCTCCAATCAGGTCCATAATGCGCAGCCTGTTTGGATAGACAGCTCGGCTGACGAGAAGCTGACCAAGAGCGTTTTCCCCGGATGCACAGGAAAACCCAGCTCACCATGGGTTGCAATTCTATGGCGTCTGGGGTGCTGCTGGAGGTAGCGGGGCATCGTCAACTTAATCGACCGGGAGCCGAAGGAGCGCTTCTCAAAGGTTTGAGATTAGTTAGCTTCGTTGATCGAGACCTGTAAGCTCAATAGCGTCAGCGCCGAGCACTGGCTCTCCGACGTCCTCGCGAAGGAGCTATCGCCAAATTTTGGTGACGGCGCGGCCGGTCAGGCGGCGGCGGTTATGGGCTGACGGTCAGTCGGTTTGGCGATGAGCTCGATCCCGTCGTTGAATGTCACACCGAGAACGAGTTTTGGCAACTGGTTGCGGCCATCGAGACGACGCCGGCTTTTCTGCGCGGCCTCAAGCAGTTTGAAGACCATCGCGAGCGCCGTTCTGTTGGACAGGCAGCCCTTCGATCGGATCGTGCGGTGGCGCACGGTAGCGAAGGTGCTTTCAATGGGATTGGTGGTCCGCAGGTGTTTCCAGTGTTCGGCCGGGAAGTCGTAGAACGCCAGTAGCGTGTCCCGATCCTTGCTCAGGCAGTCGGCCGCCTTCTCGTATTTGGGCGTATAGCTCTCGATGAAGGCGTCGAACGCCAGCTCGGCGGCGGCCTTGGTTTCGGCCATCCAGCTCTCCTGCAACGCGCGTTTGGCTTTAGGCTGCTGGCTCTTCGGCAACTTGGCGATCACGTTGGCGGTCTTGTGTACCCAGCAGCGCTGCTCGTGCGTTTTCGGCCAGACCTCGCCGGCGGCCTTCCAGAACCCGAGCGCGCCGTCGGCGATGGTGAGCCGCGGCGGCACGCCGAGCCCGCGCCGCTTCAGGTCGAGCAGCAGATCGCGCCAGTCCTGCGCGCTCTCGCGGGCGCCATCGGTGAAGCCGACCAGTTCCTTGCGGCCTTCCGGCGTCGCGCCGATCGTAAGCGCGAATTTCTCCGCACCTTTTGCTTTTGAGAGTCCTGATGCATGAGGTGTCCACCAAAATAGGTGGACACCTTGTGATGAGCGACGATGATCAGAAACTGCGGGTCAGGCTTGTCGGCCGGAACGGTCGCCGGCGCTACGAGGCGGCATCGAAAGAGCGTCTTGTCGCGGCCTGCCTTGAGCCTGGGGTTTCGGTATCGAGGCTTGCACTCGAACATGGGGTCAACGCGAACCTCCTTCGGAAGTGGATCAAGAAGCACAGCGCGACCAGGTCGCTGCCGCCGTCCTCACGCCCGGCGTTCATCCCGGTTCAGCTTGAGGGGAAGTCCGAGCGGGACCTGTCGCGAAAAGACAGCGTGGCGACGGTTGATTTGCCGGCTTACGATGAAGTGCGTGGTTCGGAACCCAAAGGGACTCCAGCTTTTTGTTCTCCGGCCAAAGTGAGCGTGTCGCTGCCGAATGGCGTGAAGCTCGCGCTGGAATGCGGCGATGTGGATGCATTGACGGCGATCATCGGAGCGCTGGGCGATGTTTAGACTGGGCGATGACCTGCAGGTCTATCTGCACCGTGAGCCGATCGACTTCCGGGCTGGCATCAACAGCCTTGCGGTCCTGGTCCAGGAGACGATGGCGCTCGATCCATTCACTCCGGCGGTTTTTGCGTTCTGCAATCGCCGTTGCGACCGGATGAAGCTTCTGTTCTTCGATCGGTCCGGCTTTGTACTGGTCCTGAAGCGGCTGACCGAAGACAGGTTCCGATGGCCGCGCCGCCAGGAGGCGATCGTCACGCTGACGACGGAGCAATTGCACTGGATCCTTGACGGCATCGATATCGATGCGATGGTCCGCCATCCGGTGCGGCAATATCAGGTTGCCGGCTGAGCTCTCGAGTTGAGCGGTTGACGCGTCGGTACGGTTCAGATTCAAGAATTCGATGAATCGAACCGGCGATCCGAGTGTTGAAGTGCTGTTGGCACGCATTGCTGCGCTGCAGGCGGAGAACCATCAACTCGCCGACCGCGTCGCCAAGCTCGAGGAAGAACTGGCGCTGGCACGCCTGCATCGTTTTGCGCCGCGCAGCGAAAAGCATGTTGATCGTCTCTTCAATGAAGCCGAGCAGGCCTCCGATGAGGAGGACGCCGGCAGTGAAACGAACAATATCGCCGAACTTCCGGACACGGGCTTGCCACCCGTCGAAAACACAATGGGAAAGAAGCGCGGCCGCAAGCCGCTGCCGGGGAACCTACCTCGTGAGCGCGTCGAGTATGACCTGTCCGACGATCAGAAGGCGTGTCCTTGCTGCCGTGGCCAGATGCATCGCATGGGCGAGGCTGTCACCGAGCAACTTCATATCGAGGTGAAGGCGAAGGTTTTACAGAATGTGCGCTTCAAATATGCGTGCCGCCATTGCGATCGCACCGGGATCCACGCCCCTGTCGTGACCGCGCCGATGCCGCCGCAACCATTGCCGGGCAGCGTTGCCACGCCCTCGACGCTGGCGTTCGCGCTGGTTCACAAATATGTCGATGGCACGCCGCTCTACCGCCTGGCGCAGGCCTTCGAACGTGCAGGTGTTCCTGTCAGCCGCGGCGCTTTGGGCCACTGGGTGATTGGCTCGAGCGAGAAGCATCTGCATCGCATCTACGACGCCCTGAAGCTGCGGCTCAGATCACAACCTCTCATCCATGGCGACGAGACAACGGTTCAGGTCCTCAAGGAGAAGGACAAACGGGCCACCAGCACATCGTACATGTGGGCTTATCGCAGCGGCAAGGGCAGCCACGAGCCGATCGTTCTTCTGGATTATCAGCCGGGCCGCGGCCAAATCCACCCGCAAGCCTTCCTCGGCGATTACCGTGGCATTGTAATGAGTGACGGCTATACCGCATGGCGCACGCTGGAAGGGGCCACCCACATTGGATGCATGGCCCACTCCCGGCGGCGCTTTGTCGATGCCCTCAAAGCCAGGAAGAAGGGCGGCGGTCCGCCCGAGCAAGCGCTGCGGTTCTTTGAACAGCTCTACCGGGTTGAAAGGCGGGCGTGGGACGGAATACCGGAGAAGGGTGAAACACAGGCCTACTGCATTCGCCGCTTCCGCCAGCAACATAGTGTCCCCATCCTCAATGCTCTCAAAGTATGGCTCGATGACATGGCCCCGAAGGTCTTGCCTGACAGCAAGCTCGGCGACGCCGTATCCTACACCCGAAACCAATGGGAATATCTGACGCGCTACACCGGGGACGGCAGCATGCCGATTGACAACAATCTTCTGGAGCGCGACATCAGGGTTTTTGCAACTGGCAGGAAGAGTTGGTTGTTCAGCGATACCGTGGACGGAGCCAAGGCCAGTGCCGTCGTCTATAGCCTGATGCTGACCTGCCGCGCCTCACGTGTCGAGCCGTTAGCGTGGTTGCGCCACGTCCTCACCGAATTGCCTCAGCGCGCCGGCGACGCCGATATTACAGACCTGCTGCCCTTCAACTTCCACAAAGCCGCCACTGCCTGAACGGCTCGGTATCGCCCGATACCAGGGCAATCCATCAAAACCGCCGGCGTGCGAAGAAAATCGCGCTTACCGCCGATCAGCACCAGGATGCACTGCTTTTCGTCTTCGAGGCGTGCTTGGAGATGGATGCCATCGGCCCAGATGTAGACGTAGCGCTTCGCCGACAGATCGCGCCTCTGCCACGCGGTGTGTTCGTCAAGCCAACCGTCCTTCAGACGGCCGATGGCGGATGCCGACAACCCGGCAGCATCCTTGCCGAGCAGCGCCGCCAGAGCCTCGGAGAAGTCGCCGGTGGAGATACCCTTCAGGTAAAGGATCGGCAGCAGCGTCTCGATCGATTTCGAGCGGCGCATGTAGGGCGGCAGGATCGACGGAGAGAACCGGATGCGGTCGGGATCGGTAGCCTCCGCCTCGCGATCGCGTACACGCGGCTGGCGGACGCCGACCGGACCGATACCGGTCATCACCTCGCGTTCCGGCAGGTGACCGTGGCGCACGAGCGCTGGTGGCCGTCCGCAGTCCTCAAATCGGCATGCTTGCCGAGAAAGTCCGCGACCTCGGCCTCGACCGCCTGGGCCAACAGAGCACGCGCCCCATTGCGCAAGATTTCGGTGAGTTGATCGTCGACGTTTCCTGGCTGAATCAACTTGATGATGTTATCTTTGGACACGGCATATCGCTCCTTCGGTGGAGAAGTGGAGGCGTCAAGCACCCCCACGATATGCCGCCTTCCCGATTCCCGCCGTCGCCAACTTTCAGCGATAGCTCCTCGCGAAGCTCGTCAACGCTCTCGGCGAGAAGCTTCGTAAGCGGAATTTGACGCAATTCCCGCCTTATCCCGTCCACTGTTTATGCTCTTGGTGATGCCGATCACTTCTGACTTCTCGCGTTGATAGCTGAACTCGGTTGTACCGTGCAGCACAAGAACCAAACCTTCAGCGGCGACGACACGATCACGTGTCGATTGGAAATGGCCGGTCAGAATGTCCGCTTCGCTGACCCGGTCATTGGAGAAGAAGCGGTAGGCTGCCTTGGTATTCGCCCAATCCTGGCAGACGAGCTGGATGCTTTGTCCCATGGCGCTTCCAATCTGCGTGAGCAGTTTGCGGAATCTGTCGCCGAGCCCGCGTCCCTAAACTCGCATCCACTACTCTCTCGATCAATCCAACATTCGCCTTTCCAGGACCGCAAACAGCCTTTTGCGGATTGATCCCTTAATGTCAGCCCCATAGAGCGCCCCCTCGCGAATCAAGTGCTCCCAAGGAATCACAAGTGATACTTTCGATTCAAGATTTCGCGGATCAGCGCGAGTCGGCGAAATTATGGGTAATTGAAAGCTTCGTCGTATGCGTACGACATCAGCCCCTGAGTCGGTTCTGCAGCGCCTGCCGATTGGCAACGAGGCTGCTGAGGTTCAGCAGGTGTGGTGCTCGTCCTTGCTCCAATTGCCTAACCAGCGCCCGCGTGCCGTCCACCACGAAGACGCCGCAATCATAAGTGTTCAGCTGCTGGGTCATGCCGCGTGACTCCAGGCGGGCGCCCAGCCTTGCTGCGAGCTCTGCTGCGGGCGTGTTGTTGTATTCCCCCATGGAGTCGTAGCGATAGGCAACCGGCCTTTCGCGGTCGCGGCGATCAACAAACAGCAACGACCAATGGGTGCCGGGGAGATTCGTAGCACGGGCATTGTTCACTGGCAGGAACAGGAAGTCGGCTGTGTCGTCACCATTCTGATCATGGACGATGCGCTGGAATGCGCGTAGCATTTCGCTCTCGGTGCCCAAGCGCAGGCTAACAAGGGTTATGAGAGGATCCACGAACCGCGTCCGGGCGGCGAGATTCGGATTGTTCCCCCCCAACTCTTGCGCCAGGAGCTGGTAATCTCTCAGGACATGCTCGTCGCCCAGCCATTCCGTGTCCTCGAGCACCAGCCCGCGGCCGTGAGGCGAGGCTGTCGGACCTAAAGCCCCGATCTGAGCATCGTAGGAGGTGCTCGGAAACGCCGGCACAGAATTAACATCGTCGCGTGATTCAGACGGCGTGGCCGCAGTCAGATCAACCAATGGAGGACCGCCGTAGGTGCTTGAGCGAGCCCCGGCAGCCTGCGCTGGCTCAAAGTGAGCATCGTCGCGCAACTCGGACGGTGTCGGCGCATTCAGAGCAAGAAATGGCTCAAGACCAGCGTAGATGTCTGAGGGAGCCCTGGTAGAGTGCGCTGGCGCAAAGTGAGCGTCGTCGCCCAACTCGGACGGTGTCGGCGCATTCAGAGCAAGAAATGGCTCAAGACCGCCGTAGGTGCTTGAGCGAGCCCTGGCAGCCTGCGCTGGCGATGCTTCCAGCATCGGCCACATACTCCAATCAAAGTTGAGCGGCATCTGCGGCGACCAGGTTGAGGCGGACCAGGCAGGTTCCTGCTGTCCAGCTTGGACTATGTCCTGCGCCTGCTCCGGGGGAACCCCGGGCCACGGTGGGCCGTCTTCCACCATCAAACGCAGATCCTGATTATAACCTTCCGGGAGGACCAATGGCCGACTGACAGCTCGCTGCAGCGCCGTGGCATCTTGGTACCCACTCCCCTGCATCGTCGGCTGCGCCTGCCATGGCGATGCACCCAGTTGATGGGTGGGGGCCGACGTCAGCAGGCGACCGCCTGAAGCGACGATCTCGCTCAGTTGCCGCTCAATGGCAACGCCGTGCAGATTGTCTAGGGTCCTCGGCCTCTTCGCTGGCCTCAATTCAGCTGTGTCATGCTCATCGTTGATGAGGACCTCCTTGCTTGGCAGGAGGTTGCTCTTGGCAAGTGCACCGATCGGCTCGTCCGGGAACTGCTGGCGGTCGGAGCCCCAATTCAAGGGACGAATGGACTCTCCGGGATCCGATGACTGGTCATGGCGCGCGGCTGGCTCAAGAAGAGATGACGACGGGCCGGGTTCGTCCATCAGCTCCCAAAGCAAATCCTGATCGTAGCCTTCTACAGGAAGCAGCTCCTTTGGCCAACTGCCCGCGTCCTGCGACGCGCTGTGCTGCGCAGCGGCGCCGCCGGCGGGCATCGGCTCCATCAGTACCGCGTTTTCGGGATCAGGACCGGGGGAAATATGGCGCTCGCGCTCCATCGCTTTAGCGCCAGCCTGCGATTTTCGGAGATCAGCCAGTGCGGCACCGATATTCCGATTACCCCCGGCGTCCTTCCTATAGCTCTCGACATCTCCATCCAACGCCTTGCCGGAAAGCCGAGCAGCAATGCCCTTCTTGTTATTTTCACGCAGGTAGTCACTGAAACTGTTAAGAACAACTGCATAGGTACGTACGGTACCTGTCGCAGCTTTGTTTTTGTACTCTTTGATGAGAGCCACGTCCTGGGGATAAGGATTCAGCTTAGCGCGGCCTGCGATCGGCACGATCCCGCCCGTCGACTGCGAGGTCCGGAGATGATCTATTGCTAGAAGGAGTCGTCTCCTGTTAAGACCCTTTTTGATGGCCTCGCGCGCATCATTGGTTAGCGACTGGTCGTCGAGCCGAGCAGCGATCGGATCTTTGTTATTTGCGAAGAGCCAGCGGCCAAGGCTGAGAAGAGAACCTGCATAATCCCTGGCGGTGTGGTTGGCGGCGTTGCCGTTGCGGAGGGCCTCCTCAAGCCCCGAAATAAGGCGAGCATCCTCGGAATAAAGAGGCTGCTTCCTGTGCCCTTTCAAAACCCCAGCTGACTGAGCCGGCTGCAGCGCCGAGGCGGTCGGCATTGCTCCACCACCTCCACCTGAATTGGCGATCTCGCTCAGCTGCCGCTCAATGGCAAGGCCGTGCAAATTGTCTAGGGTCCTCGGCCTTTTCGCGGGCCTCAACTCAGCTGTGTCATGCTCATCGTTGATGACGACCTCCTCGCTTGGCAGGAGGTTGCTCCTGGCAAGTGCACCGATCGACTCGTCCGGGAACTGCTGGCGGTCGTAGTCCCAGTTCAAGGGACGAAGCACCTCCTTTGGCCAACTGCCCGCGTCCTGCGACGCATGCTGCGCAGCGGCGCCGCCGCCGGGCATCGGCTCCAATTGTACCGCGTTTTCGGGATCAGGACCGGGGAGAATATGGCGCTCGAGCTCCATCGCTTTAGCGCCGGCCTGCGATTTTCGGAGATCAGCCAGCGCGGCACCGATATTCTTACCCCCGGCGTCTTTCCTATAGCTCTCGACATCTCCATCCAGGAACTTGCCGGAAAGCCGAGCAGCAATGCTCGGCTTGTTGTTTTCACGCAGATAGTCACTGAAACTGCGAAGAACAGCTGCATACCCCCTGCCGGTCCCTGTCGCTGCTTCGTTTTTGTACTCTTTGATCAGAGCCACGTCCTGGGGATGAGGATTTAGCTCAGCGCGGCCTGTGATCGGCACGACTCCGCCCGTCGACTGGAAGGTCCGGAGATGGTCTATTGCCGGACGGAGTCTCCTGTGATGACCCTTTTCGATGGCCTCGCGCGCATCATCGGTTAGCGACTGGTCGTCGAGCCGAGCAGCGATCGGATCTTTGTTATTTGCGAAGAGCCAGCGGCCAAGGCTGAGAAGAGAACCTGCATAATCCCTGGCGGTGTGGTTGGCGGCGTTGCCATTGCGGAGGGCCTCCTCAAGCCCCGAAATAAGACGAGCGTCCTCGGAATAAAGAGGCTGCTTGCTCCGCCCTATCAAAACCCCAGCTGACTGAGCAGGCTGCAGCGCCGAGACGGCCGGCATTGCTCCACCACGCTCGCTCAGTTGCCGCTCAATGGCAACGCCGTGCAGATTGTCTAGGGTCCTCGGCCTCTTCGCTGGCCTCAATTCAGCTGTGTCATGCTCATCGTTGATGAGGACCTCCTTGCTTGGCAGGAGGTTGCTCTTGGCAAGTGCACCGATCGGCTCGTCCGGGAACTGCTGGCGGTCGGAGCCCCAATTCAAGGGACGAATGGACTCTCCGGGATCCGATGACTGGTCATGGCGCGCGGCTGGCTCAAGAAGAGATGACGACGGGCCGGGTTCGTCCATCAGCTCCCAAAGCAAATCCTGATCGTAGCCTTCTACAGGAAGCAGCTCCTTTGGCCAACTGCCCGCGTCCTGCGACGCGCTGTGCTGCGCAGCGGCGCCGCCGACGGGCATCGGCTCCATCAGTGCTGCGTCTTCGGGATCAGGAACGGGGGAAATATGGCGCTCGCGCTCCATCGCTTTAGCGCCAGCCTGCGATTTTCGGAGATCAGCCAGTGCGGCACCGATATTCCGATTACCCCCGGCGTCTTTCCTATAGCTCTCGACATCTCCATCCAACGCCTTGCCGGAAAGCCGAGCAGCAATGCCCTTCTTGTTGTTTTCACGCAGGTAGTCACTGAAACTGCGAAGAACAGTTGCATACCCTCTGCCGGTCCCTGTCGCTGCTTCGTTTTTGTACTCTTTGATGAGAGCTACGTCCTGAGGGTGAGGATTTAGCTCAGCCCGGCCTGTGATCGGCACGACGCCCGTCGACTGGAAGGTCCGGAGATGGTCTATTGCCAGAAGGAGTCGTCTCCTGTTAGGACCCTTTTTGATGGCCTCGCGCGCATCATCGGTTAGCGACTGGTCGTCGAGCCGAGCAGCGATCGGATCTTTGTTATTTGCGAAGAGCCAGCGGCCAAGGCTGAGAAGAGAACCTGCATAATCCCTGGCGGTGTGGTTGGCGGCGTTGCCGTTGCGGAGGGCCTCCTCAAGCCCCGAAATAAGGCGAGCATCCTCGGAATAAAGAGGCTGCTTCCTGTGCCCTTTCAAAACCCCAGCTGACTGAGCCGGCTGCAGCGCCGAGGCGGCCGGCATTGCTCCACCACCTCCACCTGAATTGGCGATCTCGCTCAGCTGCCGCTCAAAGGTCGCCGTATCTGCGGACGGCGCCGCGGGTGAACTCTCTTGCGGGCCCGTGCTCACCCACTTCGTCGAGGGGAAATCCATCCGTTCTCACTTTCAAAATATAGGCCTTCGAAGCCGGGCTCGAATTTGACACGCTGGGAATCAGCAACAAACTACCCTTTAGCCCGTCCTATTCGTGAGAGTGCGTTTTTTTTGGTCCCATTGATGTGGCCGCACATCTGCTCTGACGAGGCGCGCGGGATTGCCTTCGGCCTTTCACCGCCTGACGACCGGTACTTTGCAACGCGCTTGAGGTGTAGGTTGGGCGAACGGGGGGCGGACGCCCCGCCGGTCAAGGACCGAGCGGCAGCAGCGCGCCTGGCAAGCCGCGGATCAGGTCGGCTTCGGGACATGCCGCGGCAAACGCAAGGCTAATGCGGCTCGTGGTCTCGACGACACGGGCAGCGAGTTTCAAGAGACGAAGACGCAGCGTCGCGAACTCGGCTGTGGCCAATTCCCGGGCTTTGGGAATCGCGTCGCGCACGGTCAGCATCAGCCAATATGCGGCGGTGTCGAGTGCCGACAGAATCGGAGCGCCCCCCTCCTGTCGTCAGGCGGGTCCGATGCGAGACCCGCTCGGGTATTCGACCTCAGACCTCAAGACGGCGTCTTCCTGCAGGCTCGCATGGAAGACCACAGCGAATGCATGCTGGCGTCTCAACCAAGGGGCAGCTCGGCGGCTGATCTCCGGGTGCATGATCCGGAAAAGGTCGTGCCGGTTTTCCGGGAGATCATGCTGTAAGTAAGAGTCCATCCTCGGCGGAGCGTTCGAAGCCGGTCTATACAGTGCATGCCCCGCGGCCAACGGCGCGGCTCTTGCGGCGGCCGACAAATTCGTCTTCGTACGCGACCGGCTTCCATTTCTGGGCCGCGATTGCGGGCGTGATCTGGCTGGCCTGGAACAGGCTCTGGCTGGCGCGCTAATCGGCTGGCTCGTGCTGACCTTTGCTATCGATTTCGCCCTGGCCTTGGCGTCGGCCGCAGTGCGACCTTCTTCGCTTGCCGCACTTCGAACGATACGTTGGAAACGGCAATACGCCGCACTCGATCGTAGAAATCTGACGCAGCGGCGACCTCGATCATACGGCACGGCAACACATGGATTCGCAATCGGCGAAGTAGTCATAACCAAGGCTTCTCTGTAAGACTACCGACCTGATAGAAAGTAATCATTCAGGAAGTCAGGGTATGATCCACTTCGGTGTACAGTTCCTTGGGGCATACCCACAACTATCCTCGGAAAAGGAACCCGTCACGGCTCCAACGCAACCTGCAAGCCCGCGTTGCCTCCAATATGCACATAACGGGGCCCGATAGGCCGACCCCTGCCGCTGGCGACGGTGACAATGTTTTCGAGAGGGGTGGCGCGCGCATCCATCTCAGGGCGGGACAAGAGCAAATCGGCGTGAAACAGCCCTTCCGACTCAAGACCGGTAGTATCGACGCCAAGAGCCGCCAAGGTGGCCAAACAACTTTCAAACTCTTCAGCATCGCGAAAGCGACGCTGGATAAATGTCGCGCCGGTAAGACGTTCCGTTACAAGGCCACGCTTCGCGAGCGTTGCAGCCAGAGAATCAAATGGGAACATTCGTAGCACGAATGAGATAATCCATGGACGCTTCTCTGTCGCATCGAGAATTTTGCTGAACGTCTTCTCGGTAACGTAGCCGATGCACCCCGTCGACATGATAACGTCAGTGGGGCGGATGATGTGCGCGCTGTCCGTCGATAGCGGATCCTTTTCAAGATCAGCGACAATACCCTGCTCAAGGAGACCGACACCTGTTGCATAGCTGATCGCCGGTGCCGATACATCGAGACCGATAAATCGTGCCAGTCCGACATCCGGCCAAGACGCATAGAAACTGCGATCAAGACGCACCAGTGTATCAGAGCTGATTGCCCTCATCTCGCGCCGAGCGTAGCGATGACGCAAGCCCCCGAACGTCAGTGGAAACCGATGCACAGCAGCGTTGATGCCGTATGAACAGCCAATGTCAAGCACGGTCGGCTTAACGCCAGTTGCCGATGCGTTCGCCGCGAGAATCTGGCGCACAACCGGCTCAGCCACGTCCGGGATCATATAATCCAGGTCTCCCAGCACGGTGAAATATGCCCTGGGATCATCCGAAGCATAAATATCATCGAAGACAGCCTTAGACCGATTGATGCGCGGAAAATCTATTAGCAACCCGATGCCTCCTATTCATTTTGCAAACCAGCCGACGGCTGTGCCTTCAGGCGACTCGGTGCCTTGTCGCAGAGATTGGCCGACGCATAAACCCCATCGTTCGTCTTTTTCAATCGCGCTTCATGAAGTAGAGGGGCTGATAGTACGTATGAGACGATGGAGCAAACGCTGTCGATCGACAGCGATCGCGATGACCACACGTTGATGGCACGATGATGGCCGGAGTGAGCACAGAGCGATGCGCTCCGTCGTTCGATCCTGTCGATTGCCATCGTCTCGATCGTTGGGTATAGGCAAGCGCCGAATAAGGTGAGAATGGCGCACATTTCGTATAGCGTGTTCCAAGCGCCGTGCTCATTGTCAGCCCGATAGGCGGCAGCCATCACATCGTAATCGATCGCTTCACTACCGTTTCCTTGGACGGCGATTTAAAATGCGAGGACTTTAGCTTCCTCATTCGCGTACCTTTTATGTTGAGAGAGCTGATGCACGAGGTGGCCACCAAATGTGAGGTGGACACTACGTGATGGAAGAAGGACAGAAGCTGCGGGTGACGGTTGTGCACCCGAGCGTGCCAGGCCCTCATCCACGGCGACGAAACAACGGTTCAGGTATTAAGGAAAAGGACAAGGAAGCCTCCAGCACCTCGTACATGTGGGCCTATTGCAGCGGCGAGGACAGTGAGCTGCCGATTGTGCTGTTCGATTATCAGCCTGGTCGTGGGCAGGAACACCCGCAGACCTTCCTTGGGGACTACCGCGGCATCTTGATGAGTGACGGTTACTCGGCCTGGCGCACGTTGAAAGGCGCCACGCATATCGGATGCGTGGCCCACGCCAGGCGGCGCTTTGTCGACGCCCTCAAAGCGAGGAAGAAACCCGGCGGGCTGCCGGCGCAAGCCCTCAAGTTCTTCGACCAACTCTACCGGATTGAAAGACAGGTGCGTGAAGAAAAACCGGATGACGGCGAAACGCGGGCCAATTACAGGCGCCGCTTCCGCCAGCAACACAGCATTCCTGTCCTGAACACTCTCAAGGCATGGCTCGAAGCAATCGCCGCAAAGGTCGTGCCCGACACCAAGCTCGGCGATGCTGTCTCCTATACGCTCAATCAGTGGGAATATCTGACGCGCTACAACGAGGACGGCGAGATGCCGATCCACAACAACCTTCTTGAGCGCGACATCAGAATCTTCGCCTGTGGCAGGAAAAATTGGCTCTTCAGCGATACCGTTGATGGAGCCAGCGCCAGTGCCGTTGTCTATAGCCTGGTGCTGACCTGTCGCGCCTGTAGCGTTGAGCCCTTCGCATGGTTGCGACATGTCCTCACCGAATTGCCCCAGCGCCGCGACGACGACGATATTGAAGATCTACTCCCTCTCAACTTCCCCAAAAGCCGCAGCGCCGAAAACCCGGCCTGATATAACATAATCTCTCGTCCAGCAGCGAATCCACTGGCTCTCGTAGGGGCCGACTGATTCTATGCGAGATTCAATGTGACGAGAAAGTCGCGCTTACGCCGCAACCACCTAGTCTTACTGAGTCAGAAAGTCGCGGACGTTTTTGACGACGAATCGGCTACCCGAGGGACTCACGCGAGGGGGAGCTGGAATGGGTAGCCGAAGCGGTAACCAGGGTGAATCGCGATTTACGGCCTATGTCGAGGGTTTGGCGAGCGTGATCGGGCACGCGGATCGGACGAGACCGCTGAGGGACTACTGTGTTGGCCTGATGCTGCCCGGGGATCGCAAAAGCGTCGAGCCGATGGCGGCGATAACAGCCCCGGAGCGAACGGCGGCCCAGCATCAATCATTATTGCATTTCGTCGGCGCGGGCGGATGGTCGGACGAGAAGGTCTTGAGCAAGGTGCGAGAGATGGTCCAGCCCAAGATCGAGCGACACGGTCCGATCGAGGCCTGGATCATCGATGATACTGGCTTTCCCAAGAAAGGGCGGCATTCGGTTGGCGTGGCACGGCAATACTGCGGTCAGCTTGGTAAGCAGGACAATTGCCAAGTGGCGGTCTCGCTATCGATTGCCAATCATCATGCGAGTTTGCCGATCGCCTACCGTTTGTACCTGCCGGAAAGTTGGGCCGAGGATGAGGATCGCCGAGAGAAGGCGGGCGTACCAAAGGATGTCACCTTCAAGACCAAGCCTGAGATCGCGCTGGAGCAGATCCGGTCGGCGTGTGCAGCGGGCATTGCACGCGGTGTTGTGCTGATGGATGCGGGATATGGGGCCGATACCGCGCTGCGCGGGGAAGTGACGGCACTGGGGTTGCGCTATGTTGCCGGTATCTTGCCGCACACCTCTGTCTGGCCACCAGGCACGAGACCGCTGCCACCAAAGCGATGGTCTGGGAATGGGCGGCCGCCAAAGCTGATCCGGCGCGACGACAAAAATAAGCCCTGCTCAGTCAAGGCGCTCGCGCTGCCGAGAACGGCCTGGCGCAATGTCAGATGGCGCGAAGGCAGTGCTGATTGGCTGACCTCGCGCTTTGCACGCGTTCGGGTCCGTCCCGCTAATCGCGATTACTGGCTGAGCGAGCCCCGTGCGGAGGAATGGCTGTTGATCGAATGGCCTGACGGCGAGGCGGAGCCGACCAAATACTGGTTCTCGACACTGCCTGAAAACATCTCCTTCCGCGCCCTGGTCAACTTCGCCAAGCTCAGATGGCGCATCGAACGCGACTACCAAGAGCTCAAGCAGGAGGTCGGCCTGGGGCATTATGAAGGGCGTGGTTGGCGCGGCTTCCATCACCACGCCACGTTATGCATCGCCGCCTACGGCTTCCTGATCTCCGAAAGGGAGACGATTCCCCCCTCACGACCTCGTCGGCCCGCGTTCGTCAAAGAATTTGCGCTTCCCAAAAATCAAAAGCCGCGGGGCGCTACCGCTCAGAACCGAGCGTCATATTCCGAATTCGATCGCTACCATGCGGCGGCGCCTTACCAGCGCATTGGTTAGCCGGCTACGTAGATGTCCGTGCTGCGCAGTCCAAATCCAGGTCGATGCGCCGTCATGATTTGTGACGCAGTAAGACTAGCCGGGCAATTCCGCATTGTGCTGCGCCACCGCCTTCTTATCAGGGCTACAGTTTTCGCTATCCTCGCCCCGAATGCAACCTGTTCCCCGTAAGCGGCAAGTGCCAGGCGAACGGATCGCCATAAACCTTCGTATCGTTCCGAGCCTTCCTTGAGTTGCCTAACGCTTACCAAGGTCCAATTGAAGCGCTGATGGCGATCCTCTTAGCTGCATATGTCGCTGGCCGTGGCGGACATCTCATTCGACTTCGCCGGCGACGTCAACGATAGTCAGTCAGGAGGTCGCGGATTCTGTTTTTCGTCGGAATGGCAGCCTTTGCCGAGGCGTGGGTAGAGACACTGATGGAACCTTTCGAGCTTGCATGGTGCGAATTTGAATACCAACGGGCTCTCAGATGCCTCGAAGAGAGGGAGAACAGGGCAGGCTAAAGGCTCGTCCGGTTGGCGTTGTCGAGGCCGTATGGTTTCGCTGGACATCGCAGGGGGCTCCGCGACGGCGCCGGGAGGCTTTCTCCCAGCCTTCAACCCGTCACGAAAAGGCCCATCCGCGCCCACACTCTCGGAGCGTTGTGGGATGCCCCCGCAGAAGGGGCGTGCCGGTGACTGGAGCGCCGGTCAAGGGAAAGGCCTACCCCTCGATCGCCTACCTCAAAGGCGCTGCCGACATGGTTCCAATTATCATGCCATGAATCCAAATATCATGAGGCATAGTTCCAATTTTCTGGGCCTCGGAATCGGCATGTACCAGCGGTTGGTACATCAAAGAATCACTAGCGATTCTGGCGACTCAAGTTTTCGGCTCAGTGCACCGCAAAAGATGTGGGTAATCGTAAAACGACGAAGGCCGCCTGATCAACGCATGCGCGCGGGCACGGCGAGCTCTATGATAGCGTGTGAAGGTCAGGCAGCCTGCTGATCGCCGGGCTTGTCGGCTTGGTGCTGGAGCTTCCATTCCTAGGGCAGCAGTTCGTGCAGACGCGATGCGGAAGGTCGGCGATGTGGGCGAGGACGCCGACGACCTCGATCATCCGCGGTCCGATCCCGCATTCAAGCTGGCCTGCGGACGGCTGCCGGACACGGGTCGCGATCTGTGTTCCCAACCGACGCTGTCGCAGCTGGAGAATGCTCCGCGCCTTCGACGCATGGATGGATAGCTACCCGCGCGAGCCGGCATCCGTCACGCCCGACATCGATGATACCTGCGATGTCGTCCACGGCCATCAGCAGCTCTCGCTGTTCAACGCTCATTATGACGAACGCTGCTTCCTGCCGATCCACGTCTACGACACGGAGAAGAGCCGGCCCGTGGCGGTCGTGCTGCGGCCCGGCAAGACGCCGGGCGGCGTCGAGGTGCGTGCCCATCTGCGCCGCCTGATACGGCATATCCGGACGCGGTGGCACAACACGCGAATTACGTTCCGTGGCGACGGGCGCTATGCCCGGCCGGAGGCAATGGCGTGGTGCGAGACCAACGGCATCGACTACATCTTCGGTCTGTCCGGCACCAAGCCGCTCGCCAGAAAAGTCGACGAGGCCGCCGACGGCATCCGCACGCGACGCGCCATCGAGAACCTGCCGGTTCTGCGTGGCTATACCGAGACGCGCCACAAGGCAAAGTCCTGGGATCGCGAACGACGTACCGTCGCCCGTATTGAGGCGACGATGCTCGGCCTCGACATCCGTTTCGTCGTCACCAGCCTCGATGTCGGCTCGGCCGAGTGGATCTACGACAGCCTGTATTGCGCGCGCGGCCAAGCCGAGAATCTGATCAAGCTGCATAAGACGCAGCTCGCCTCCGATCGCACCAGCTGCCGTTCGGCGCTCGCCAATCAAGTCCGCCTCGTTCTCGACACCGCCGCTTATTGGCTGATGCTGACCGTGCGCGACGCGATTCCCAAAGCCCGGGAATTGGCCACAGCCGAGTTCGCGACGCTGCGTCTTCGTCTCTTGAAACTCGCTGCCCGTGTCGTCGAGACCACGAGCCGCGTTTGCCGCGGCATGTCCCGAAGCCGACCTGATCCGCGGCTTGCCAGGCGCGCTGCTGCCGCTCGGTCCTTGACCGGCGAGGCGTCCGCCCCCGTTCGCCCAACCTACACCTCAAGCGCGTTGCAAAGTACCGGTCGTCAGGCGATGAAAAGCCGAAGGCAATCCCGCGCGCCTCGTCAGAGTAGATGTGCGGCCACATCAATCGGACCAAAAAAAACGCACTCTCACGAATAGGACGGGCTAAGCACCACACCGCGCAAGGCGGCCTACGCTGGAGCGATACCACGCTCGCGTCGGATTTGACGGCGCGCCGACTG
Organism: Bradyrhizobium sp. 41S5; assembly: GCF_011516665.3. Classification (NCBI taxonomy): domain Bacteria; kingdom Pseudomonadati; phylum Pseudomonadota; class Alphaproteobacteria; order Hyphomicrobiales; family Nitrobacteraceae; genus Bradyrhizobium; species Bradyrhizobium sp. 41S5. The sequence goes on from NZ_CP083721.1 coordinate 7,130,514, forward strand.
GAAGTGATCCCGAAACGGGACGCCGCCTTTGGTTCCCCGGGGACGATGCGACCGGGAAGCCGCTTTGAGAGGACGGAGACTGGCGAGGGGGATGGTCATCCAGATGATCCAGCACTTGCCCTAGCTCCCTCCTGAGAGCTCTGCTCTGCATCGAATGCGACATCCCCCTGGACCAAAGCGGACGGGGCGAGGTGATCATCTCACCCTTCCTGCTCTGCGGATTCATCGTCGCCAAAGCTCCCCTGAAGAGAATAGCTCTGGATTGAAAGTAAACTCTTCTGGATCAATTGAGAACGAAGGCGCGGGGTGGTTGTCCCGTCGTCCGTGAAGCTCCTCATGGAGGTCCTTTTCCAGTCGCTGAAGCTCCTCTGGAGCGACGGAGACTGGCGAAGGAATGGGTTGATCATCCAGATGATCCAGCACTCGCCGAAGCTGCTCCGGAGTAAGCTGCTCTGGATCGAGCGCGACCTGCCTCTGGACGAAAACCGACGGGTGAGCCGATTGATCATCACGCCCTCCCTCAAGCTCCGAGGCGGATTCATCACCAAGCAGTCGCCAAAGCTCCCCTGGGGCGAACAGCTCTGGATTGAAAGTGAACTCTTCAGGATCAACTGAGAACGAAGGCGCGGGATGGTTGTCCCGTCGTCCGTGAAGCTCCTCGTGGAGGTCCTTTTCCAGTCGCTGAAGCTCCTCTGGAACGACGGAGAGTGGCGAAGGAATGCGTTTATCATCCAGATGATCCAGCACTCGCCGAAGCTGCTCCTGAGGAAGCTGCTCTGGATCAAATGCGGCGAGCTCTTGGCCGAAAACCGACGGCGCGGGTTGATCATCCTGTTGTTCCTGCAGCTCTTCTAGCCGACTATCAGCTTCGTGCGGCGCGTTGCGCTGCGCGGCGGCATCGTCGAGGCGCCTCGGACCAACCAGTGCCGTGCTTTCGGGATTAGTGAGGACCACGTTCGGGGGAGGAGGATTGTGGTTGGCGCGAGCGCGCCCTGGGCGTACGATCGGCGCACCAGTTGACCGAAGGGTGCGGAGATGCCCTAATGCTGCAAGGAGTTTCTTCCTCGTACCCTCTCCGGCGAACTCGTGTATGTCACCGCCGTCGCTCAGCGACTTGCTGTCCATCCGAGCAACGATGCTCGGTCTGTTTTTTGCGAACAGCCAACGGCTAAAGCCAAGAAGACAGCTTACATATTGCTTCGCCGCGGCGGAGGTCATCCCGCCTTCGATGAGGGCGTCCTTAAGCCTCAAGATATCTGGAGCATCCTCCGGATAAAGAGGCTGCTCGTCCCTCTGCCCGACAATTCCCGTTGACTCAGCCGGCTGCAGCGCCGAGGCCGCTGGCATTGCTCCACCCCCCTCTCCTGAAGTCGCGATCTCGGTCGGCTGCCGCTCAATTACAACCGTTTGCGAGTTATTTAGCTTCCTCGGCCTCTTCGCTGCTCTCGACTGAGCTGCCTCCTGCTCAAAGTTGATGAGGACCTCCTCGCTTGGCAGGACGTTGCTCCTGGCGAGTGCAACCATCGGCTCGTCCCAGAACGGCTGGCCTTCGCTAGACGCGTCTTTCGCTGAGGGGATCGTGCGCGGCCGCCCGCGAGAAACGATATGGCCGGAATCGTGATACGCGCGAAGGACGCCCACCCCTGTCTTCATGTTTACGTCTCTCGGAAAGTAGCTATTTACGTGATCGAGCAGGGACCGGTGGTCCCTTAGATCAGTCGTTTGGCCACGAGCGCGGAGATCATTCCCCAATCGACGAAGTGCCTGAGTATAAAACTTAATCGTGCTCGGTTGTGGATTTTTCTGAGTCGCATACTGAGTAATCGCCCTATCGATAATGTCCCGGTCTTCTTCAGACAGATGGGGGTAAAACTGGTTGTCTCGTCCCTCACTGGCGACGGGAGCAGAATCGGTCTGGTTTGCCTCGGCCAAGTGTTGCTCAAAGCCGTCTTGCCCGGCCTGGTCCGTCTGGGGCTCTTCCGAGACAGCGTGCTCCACCTGTAACCAAGCCGGTAGATTAAATGGGTCAAAATTTTGACGGTCCACGCTAACCTCATGTCTGATCACCTTGAGCAGGCCTCCTACTCGAGCAAGCTTTCGAGAACCTGACATGGCCAAAGGGCCGTAGCCGAGCCGGACAATGCAGTTATCTGCCGCGTGCGCGTCGTTGGTGAGGAAACATCTCACCGCAGCCTTGATGTTCAGTAACTTCTGAGGGTTTCGGGCGCCACGCTAGCAGAAGCCCGCAATGAGCTATCGCCAATTTTTGGAGACGACCGGGCCGGTCAGGCGGCGGCGGTTGCGGGCTGACGGTCGGTCGGCTTGGCGATGACCTCGATCTCGTCGTTGAATGTCACACCGAGAACGAGTTTTGGCAACTGGTTGTGTCCGTCGAGCCGTCGCCAGCTTTTCTGTGCGCCCTCAAGCAATTTGAAGAAGCTAGCCCGTCTTATTCATGATTGCCGGGCGGGGCAGCTGGAACATTTCCGGTCGGGGTGAAGGCGCGCGCGAACGCTTCGGCTTTTTCGCCGCTTTTCGACCCGACTTCGTGAACGCGTTGGAGGACGGCAGCGGGGTGACCGGGGGCTCATGCCCCGCGCGTCAGGGTGCTTGCGGGACCAGAGCGTTTGCCAAGTCGCGGAACAGGTCGGCGTCGGGGCACGCCGCAGCGAAGGCGAGACGGACGCGGGTGGCGGTCTCGATGACGCGGGCTGCGATCTTGAGAAGCCTGAGCCTGATCGTGTTGAACTCGGCCGTTGCCAGATCGCGCGGCTTTGGGATGGCATCGCGCACGGCGAGGATGAGCCAATAGGCGGCGGTGTGGAAGACGAGGCGGACCTCGTTGGCGAGCGCCGAGCGGCAACTGGTGCGATCGGAGGCGAGCTGGGTCTTGTGCAGCTTGATCAGGTTCTCGGCCTGTCCGCGAGCGCAATAGAGGCTGTCATAGATCCACTCAGCCGAGCTGATATCCAGGCTGGTGACGACGTAGCGGACGTCGAGCCCTTGTTGGGTTGCCTCGATGCGGGCGACGACACGGCGCTCACGATGCCAGGAGCCGGCCGCGTGGCGGGTCTCGGTGTAGCCGCGAACCACGATCTTGTTCTCGATCGCACGTTCGGTTCGAAATGCATCACAGACCTCGTCGACCTTTCTGGCGAGCGGCTTCGTGCCGGCTGGCGCGAAGATGTAATCGACGCCGTTTTGCTCGCAAAAAGTCATCGCCTCGGGGCCGGCGTAATGGCTGTCGCCGCGGAAGGTGATACGCGTATCGGGCCAGCGCCGGCGAATGCGCCGAACCAGGCGGCGCAGGTGTGCCCGCACCTCGCGGCCGCTCGGCGTCTTGCCGGGGCGCAGGATGACCGCAACAGGCCGGCTGTGCTCGGTGTCGTAGACGTGGATCGGCAGGAAGCAGTGTTCATCATAATGGGCGTTGAACAGCGAGAGTTGCTGACGGCCATGCACCACGTCGACCGTGTCGTCGATGTCGAGCGTGATTGCGCTCGGCGCTCGCGCGTAGCTGTCCATCCATAGGTCAACCAGCACAGAGCTCAGCCGGATCACCTCGCGCAGGTGTGGTGCATTCTCCAGGCGCGATAGGGTCGGCTGCGAACACAGATCCCGGCCAGTGTCCGGCAGTCGGCCGCAAGCCAGCTTGAACGCCGGATCGCCGCGTAAACGATCGAGATCATTGCCATCCTCGTAACCACACGCGATGGCGAAGATGCGGGCGCGGATCATATCCGCAAGGCTGTGCACGATGCGTCCCGGATCGCGCCGCTCGGGGAATACGCAGGACAACTTCACGGCCAAGCCGAGGCGCCGGTCCGCCATGGCCAGAAGCATGACGCCGCCATCCGACGTCAGCTTGCCGCCGTCGAACGAGGCTGTGATCTTCTTGCGGGAAACGGCTGGAAATGAGAACGGCAGACTCGTATCATCGGTCATGGCGAGTGTGGCGGCCCGGATGCGCGGAGGGTGGGTGTCAGCAACCGAATCCTACGCCATCTCAGCGGCTTACGCCACGCTCGCCAGCCTCTCAACAAGCCGCTGATGAATAAGACGGGCTAAATGATCGAGCCCCGCCCGCCGCAGACTGTGCGAAGTGATCAATTTCGCCAAAGGCGCGTCTCCGGCTGACTGCCGAACGTCGGCTCGTCCGAAGCTTCGAGTAGCCCTTGCTGCGTTTGCTCACCGGCGCTAACGCTGGTCTTGGGATTTGCGGAGAGGATGCACGATGAGCAAGGCGCGCGAGTTTGTCGATTTCTGGATCGAGAATAGCGTTCACGCTATCGAACAGTATCGGACTGTCGGCGCGTCGCAGGATGTCACCGAACTGACCCGCCGCCTCATCGATGCTGCTAAGGAACAAGGTATCCCGGAAGCGGACTTGCAGGCTGAGATCGGCGATATCTCCGACTACATCGCAGGCCAGCTCAAGGCGGCAAATAGGGCTGAGAGCGAACGGCGTAAGCTTACCTAGGCGCCTTGCGGCAAGGCCAAGGCCGTCGCCTGAGGCGGCCCACTCCACGCTTACGACGCCTTCCGCTTCCGCGCCGATTGACGGAAGCTACGTGAGAGCCTTGGCGACGACGTTGCCGGACGACATCACCAAGGCTCACCACACAACGGATTGCCCCTTGAATAGCGTGAGCCGTCGCGTCGGTTGTCGTCCTGCCCTCTGCCTGGCTGCCCCCTAAAGTAGGTAGGAGCCCGATCCAATGTTGATGCAGTAACGTCAGCCGCCGTTAGCCTTTCGGGCTGGGCTCCCGTGGAGCATCAGGAATCTGTCGATGTCTGGAAAAACTACTACTCACTTGCGCGCCGCAGTTAAGAGGCGCATTGCCCAGATCGAAGGTATGACACTAGTCGAGATTCAACGGGTCATGATGGACTGTATGTCCGAGCGATCTGCTGGCAGGATGACGGCGTGTGAGGGCAATGCGTTGCGCCACGCGCTGAACAAACGGGTCGGTATTCTCGGACGAGACCTTGCCGAGACGCGGGAGAGCTAAGCGCAGTGAGAGGCCGCGATCCCGAAGCAGCGACGCCCAAAGAAAGAACTCGCCGGCATGGAGACACAAATACAGGAGCGGTACCCCGCTCGCGTCAAGGACAAGAGGTGCGCGGCATGTTCGAACAACCACACTTCTCGTTCTTATTCAACCCCGACTCGCGTTTGTATTGGCCTTGCGGTCTTAAGCGCCGTCCTGCTGGTCGGGATAATAGTGACGCACGTTGGGCCGTAAGGCTGCTCCCCGTATCCTCACTTGGTTGATTCGGGATTTGCTGTGATGCCGTTCTGCCGCTGGAGACGAATAGGAGTGAGCCATGACTCGCCGGATTACCTGCATTATCAAGCTGCCTACCCATCAAGACCGCCATCGGCGTATTCAAGCAGTCGGTGGTTCAGGATGGCAAGACTCGGAAGAAAGAGCCATTGCAAACGTCAAACGCGACAAAAGCGCTTATGAGGTCACTGAGCAGGGCAAGACGGTCAATGTGATCGTCGAAGAACACGATGGTCGCGAGTACCTCAAGACCGAGAACGATCGTTTTCTTCCCGACAATCTTCTGAGTCTTCAGGATTGCTCGTGACCCGGCGTGTCGTAATGTGACTTGAAGTCGTGGTCACACGGGGGCGGTCCGGACCGTTGGCAAGCCTTGAAGTGGAGTCACAGAACCGACAGCGGTCGCGCTGTGTACGTCCGCCACTACAATCTTTTTGCCGCGCTCAATGAAGCCCCGCGCGCGACGCCAGCGAAGGCGCCTGGCGTGGCAAATGCACCCTGGAGACCAGATTTCTCCAGCAGTGGCGCAACGGCTTCCTTCAGGCCACCGCCGCCCGCTTTCGGCCGCCTTGCCGAATGTCTTACCGGCATCGCCAATTTTTTTTGGATGTCGCCGAGCGATTTCTTGCCGGCGTCGCCGATGGCCTCGAGCTTGGCCTTGACCTCCGCGTCGCCCTCAAGCGCGATACTGAGGAGTATCTCGTTCTTCTTAGCCATGGCGTTTGTCCCTCACGGATACGATGCCGGCCGCTAGCGGGTCCGTGTACCCATAACTCTGCCCGCCGAACGACGTCAGCATTACCGTCAGAAGCGGACAAAAGAGGCGCGTTTGGTCATGTCGGCTAAGGGCCTGGCAGCCGGGTCCGAACGGTGTGTGTATCAATTGGCACCTAGCCCGTCTTATTCGTCAGAGGGCGCCTGAGAGGCTGGCGAGCGTGGTGTAACCAACGGCATCGACTACATCTTCGGTCTGTCCGGCACCAAGCCGCTCGCCAGAAAAGTCGACGAGGCCGCCAACGGCATCCGCACGCGACGCGCCATCGAGAACCTGCCGGTTCTGCGTGGCTATACCGAGACGCGCCACAAGGCAAAGTCCTGGGATCGCGAACGACGTACCGTCGCCCGTATTGAGGCGACGATGCTCGGCCTCGACATCCGTTTCGTCGTCACCAGCCTCGATGTCGGCTCGGCCGAGTGGATCTACGACAGCCTGTATTGCGCGCGCGGCCAAGCCGAGAATCTGATCAAGCTGCATAAGACGCAGCTCGCCTCCGATCGCACCAGCTGCCGTTCGGCGCTCGCCAATCAAGTCCGCCTCGTTCTCAACACCGCCGCTTATTGGCTGATGCTGACCGTGCGCGACGCGATTCCCAAAGCCCGGGAATTGGCCACAGCCGAGTTCGCGACGCTGCGTCTTCGTCTCTTGAAACTCGCTGCCCGTGTCGTCGAGACCACGAGCCGCGTTTGCCGCGGCATGTCCCGAAGCCGACCTGATCCGCGGCTTGCCAGGCGCGCTGCTGCCGCTCGGTCCTTGACCGGCGGGGCGTCCGCCCCCCGTTCGCCCAACCTACACCTCAAGCGCGTTGCAAAGTACCGGTCGTCAGGCGGTGAAAGGCCGAAGGCAATCCCGCGCGCCTCGTCAGAGCAGATGTGCGGCCACATCAATCGGACCAAAAAAACGCACTCTCACGAATAGGACGGGCTAGCGCGGTCGTGTTGGACAGGCAGCCCTTCGATCGGATCGTGTGGTGGCGCACGGTGGCGAAGGTGCTTTCAATGGGATTGGTCCCCCGACCCCAGGATTATGATTCCTAATTTTCGCATCTACATCCTAAAACATACTGCGCCATAGCGACCGCTACCTTTTTTAATTCTATTGAAGAATTACCGCCTTGGTGCATCATAGATTGCCGCTCCATTCCCCTCGTTGGTAATAGCTAGCCGATGGCTAAGATGGCGTTTTCTGATGTTGGCCTCCGGAGCATATCGCCGCCTCCCAAGGGCCAGATTTGCTATTGGGACGATAAGCTTCCGACCTTTGGCTTTCGTGTGTCGCAGGGCGGCTCCAAGACATTCGTCCTCAACCGCAAGAACTCGCTCATTACGATCGGCCGTTTCCCCACGATTTCCCTCTCCCAAGCTCGGACGGAAGCCAAGCGGCTGCTTGCAGAGTTCACGCTTGGGAAGGTGCGCCCGCAGTCGATCACGTACTCAGAGTCAACGGAGCCGGCCCCGGAATTCTGCACAGGGCGATAAGTGGAGTTTCGGCCTGACAGCGGGCACGCTGTGCCTGCGAATCAGGAGCGACAATGAGCAGAAGAACACGCCGGAACCACACACCGGCCTTCAAGGCGAAGGTGGCGCTCGCCGCCGTGAAGGGCGATCGAACGCTGGCTCAGCTTGCCGAGCAGTTCGACGTCCACCCCAATCAGATCACGGCGTGGAAGGCTCAGCTTGAAAGCAAGGCCGCCGATGCGTTCGGTCCCGGCGGCGGCTCCGGAGCGGAACAAGCAGCCATCGATGTGAAGTCGCTGCACGCCAAGATCGGCGAACTGACGCTGGAGAACGATTCCTAAGAAACGGCAGCATCTACTTTTCGGCTCCAAGGGATGGAGAACAAAGCCGAATGGCTTGGCACGCCGATGCAAATTGTTGACCACTCGCGTCCGGTAACGCGTCTCGTAGGACGAGGCCTTGGGATCGACATAGTCCATGCCGTATCGCACAGCATTGTAGAACAGAACTGCGATCTTCCGGGCCGTGGCGGTCACGGCCTTGGCCCTGCCGATGCGCACTGAGAGCTGTCTATAAAAGGCGCCGAGCGCAGTGTCTGTACGCCCCACGGTCACGGCAGCAAGGCGCAGAAGTGCCGCCGCTCGGCCGCCGGATCGGCGCGTTCGGGACGAGAGCATTTTGCCGCCGGCGCCAGTCCCAGCCAGGAGGTAAAATGCTTTGCACTTGGCCACGAGGAGAGGTCGTCGCCGCATTCAGCGATCAGCTTCAGCGAGAGGTAAAGGACCGAGGCCGTCGATCGCGGTGAGGTCCTTTCCGAGCAACGCGAACAGCGCCTCGCGGACGTCGAAAGCTGGAGCGTTCGCCTGATCGATTCGATTCCGACGCCGCGAGACCTGCGGCGCTGATCCGTGGCCATGACCGCGATGGAAGCTCAGTTCCTTCAACACGGCTTCAATTCGGGCGTCGCAGGCAGATGCCTTCTCGTGGTAGGCGTCGTAAAGCGCAAGTGCCTGCTCGAGCGCAAACAGATGCTCGGCGCGGTAGCTTCCGGTGAGCACCTTCGCGATCGTCTCGGCGCTGGAGCGGCAACTATAATGGCGCAAGCACGCCAGCGCCTCAGGATCGCGCTCGCCGGCAAGGATCGCTCGTATGATACGCAGGCCGGTCACGCCGGTGATGTCGGTGACGACGTGGTGCAGCTGAAGATTCATCTCCATCAAACCGGCAGCAGCTCAGTTCCTCGACTTCGATCTTTTGGGGTTCATCTCTAATCCTCCTGCTGACGGCGGCGGAAGGCTGGGCTGCGCTATCCGTCAGATTCCTAAACGGGATCGCCGGATGGCGTCACCACTCTCAAGTGCGCGACAACCCATGGACCAGGTTTTTTAACGGGGTCACGTGCCACCAAAATCGTATCGGCCGCTCCCTCCCGGTCGGCAATCTAGCGCCGGTCCGTTTCTATCCCACAGGGGGAGCGCAGCGCCGCGCATAGTTTTTTAGAAGGAGCGGCGGGATTGCTGAGCGCAAAGCGATGATCGACCGTGAGCACGAGCTGTCGATCACCAGGCAAGCGGAGGCTTTGAACATCGGCCGCGGCAGCGTGTACTACCTGCCGCGGCCGGTGCCGGACGCCGACCTTGCGATCATGCAGCGCCTCGACCGGCTGCATCTGGAGTTCCCTTTTGCCGGCTCTCGCATGTTGCGAGGGCTGCTGGCTGCCGATGGGTGCAAGATCGGCCGTCGGCATGTGAAGACGTTGATGCGGCGGATGGGGATAGAAGCGCTCTATCGCCGTCCACGCACGACAAAGCCCGAGCCGGGCCACAAGATCTAGCCGTACCTGCTGCGCGGAATGGAGATCACGCGGCCGAACCAGGTGTGGGCGATGGACATCACCTACATCCCGATGGCCCGCGGCTTCGTTTATCTGGCGGTTGTGCTCGACTGGTTCAGCTGCCGCGTGCTGTCGTGGCGCGTATCGATCACCATGGAGGCGACGTCCTGTGTCGAGACGCTTCAGGATGCCCTGGCTCGTCACGGCAAGCCGGACGTCTTCAATACGGATCAGGGCTCGCAGTTCACCGGACAGGCCTTTACCGGCGTGCTCGCCGACAACGGCATTGCGATCAGCATGGACGGCAAGGGAGCCTGGCGAGACAACGTGTTTGTCGAACGGCTATGGCGCAGCGTCAAATACGAGGAGGTGTATCTGCGGGCCTATGACAGCGTCAGCGAGGCCCTCGCGTCGATCGGCCGATACCTCGACTTCTACAACGGTCGGCGCCCGCATTCGAGCCTTGACGGCGTCACCCCCGATCAAGCCTACTTCAACCCGCTGCCACTCCGCTTGGCAGCCTAACCATGGCAGAGGCTCCACTTATCGACGCGGAAAATCTGTTCAGACAACCGGAGCCAGCTCAGGCTCTGACGTATTTCCACACGGTTACGCAAAGGAGACTCGCGCTTGTACTGCCAAAGGCGATTGCGGCTCGTGCGGACATAATTTCATCACAGCTTGCTTCTTGCGCCTTGGCCGACTTCGGCTTGGTTTCGCAAAAGGCTGTCAGGGCGCTCTTGAACAGGGTGATCACAACACATGAATTGTCCGCAACAAGCACCTTGGCTCGCCTTTTATGGGCGGAACGTTCCGTTCGACAACTCTGTTGATTGCGCCATCATAAACGATCACGCGTCAGAACACCTGCTACAGTGGAGAAGGGTTGCAATTGGGCATTTTCGCTCGTCGCCGCTCGATTTCTGAACACGCGCGATTGTGCGCAACGCGAAAGGGACGCTAATGCCCCACGTTATCCGCTTCAGTGATCCGGCCGGCGCGGTTTCGCTTTGGCCGAAAGGTTTCGGCCTCAGTTCCCACGCGCACGCGCCGACGATGGACGGCGCCGAGCACTTCGCGGACGCCGGGCGCGCTCAACGTTCCCTTAACGGCTACGTTAACCCGCCGGCATTCTGGAATTAACGGCTTTCGGGTCGTTCCGGGGGATGTCCCGGGTTCTGTTGAATTTCTGAAGAGGTCGGCGTTGCCCACCTTGAGCCGGTAGGCTCGGGGTGCTGATTCCACAAAGAAGAGCAACGCCATGACAAGAGATATCACACCGGCTGGTTGGCCGGCGACCGGGGCGGTGGACGAAGCGTTTGCAGAAGTGCGGGCGAGCTTCGATCGGTTCTGCCTTGCGGCAGGGATCGAGGCGCTCGGCACGATGATGGAGGCGGATGTTGTGGCGGGCCGCGCCAGGCGGCGCGGCGGACGCACCTTGGGCCGAACGCGGGGACGGATCGGCTTCCACGGCGGCAAGATCGAGGTTAGCGCCCGCGGGTCCGGGGCGTGGATGGCGGCGAGGTCACGATCCCGAGCTGGGAAACGGTGGCGCAGGAGGATTGGCTCGGTCGCGGGGCGATGAACCTGATGCTGATCAATGTGTCGACGCGCCGGTTCGGCCGCGCCGTCCGGCTGCCCGAGGGTGACGTGCCGGCACCGCCCGGATCGGGGTTTCGAAGTCGGCGGCCTCGCGGAGGTTCGTAGCGCTGTCGGCGGCGCGGCTGGCTGACTTCATGGCCGCCGATCTGTCCACGCTCGACCTTCTGGTGGTCCAAATCGACGGGCTGCATCTCGGCGACGATCTCGTGCTGGTCGCCGCGATCGGAGTTGACGGCGAAGGCAGCAAGCATCCGCTGGCGCTGGTGGAAGGGGCGACCGAGAATGCCGTAACGGTTCAGGCCCTGCTGGACAACCTGGTCTCGCGCGGGCTCGACCCGACGGTGCCAGGACTGTTCATCGCCGACCGCACGAAAGGCGTTGTCGAAGGCGATCCGCCGCACCCTCGATTCGGCCACTGCGATCCAGCGCTGCCAGATCCACAAGGCACGCAACATCATGGAACGCCTGCCGAAAGAGCATCATGCGGCCACCCGTCGGGTGCTGCGCCAGGCCCGGCAGCTCGATGACGCCGACAAGGCTGAAAAATTGATCCGCAATCTCGCGCGTCGACTCGACCAGCAATGGCCCGGTGTAGCGGCGAGCATCCTCGAAGGCCTCGACGAAATCCTGACTGTCGTCCGGTTGAAGCTGCCGAAGGAGCTTGGTCGCTCGCTCGCCTGGACCAAGATCGCCGAGAACATGATGGGCACCATTCGCCGCGTCACGCGCAACATCAAACGCTGGCGCGATGCCGGTATGGCCTTTGCGATGGGTCGCGGCCGGCATGATCGAGGCCAACAAGGGCTTCCGACGATTGAAGGCGCATAAGCAATTGTCGGTTCTGCGTGCGGCCCTTCAAGCTCACCGCGATCGCATGACGACCAAGCCCGTTGCCCGCGTCACGAGGGCAGCGTAACATTCATTCTGGCAACGTCGGCCCGACGTAGTTCAACACCGATCGGGACATCCCCTCGTTCCGTACGGTTGGCCTTTCTCCCGAATAAAGCGATGCCAATTTTTAAAGAGCAGCCAACACTCATGACAGTAAAGCTGGTCACTGAAGTTAACTGCGCGTGATAGGGACAGCGGCGGTTCGCATGTTTCCCAGCGCCGAGTCGCGTCCGCGCAGCTGCCCGATCGCGCCGGTCGCGTTCGGCCTGCGAGGGCTAGCTGCTTTGCGGCCAAGGCTGAGGCGACTGATCCACGCGACGTTGGTCCAGGGTCCATGAAGCCAACCAGTCTTGGTAGGTGCGGGCGTGAGACCTTTCGAGATATAATTCTCCATTATCTCGGGCTTTCCGGAGCCAACCGGTCAGTTTTGCTTGCAGGACATTAAGACCGACCGCTGAAGTTAGCGGCGCGTGGCAGGGACTGAACCGCCACAATGGCCAGATCCAAGATATCCCGGACTATGAGGGAGAGTGAGCATATGCGGCTACCGATTGCTTATGTCGCCATCATGGCGATCTGCTAGGAGGATTAATGAGATGAAAGCTCCCCTCGTCGCTTTGGCGCTAGCTCTCCTTAGCGCTACGGCCCTCGCCCAGTCCATCGAGTATGGGAAGGACCGGTTAGGCTCCGATATCAGCAGCTTCTCTCTGCCGCCGAACAGCGTTCCTGAGAACTGCCAGGGTGCGTGCTGGGCCAATTCGGGCTGCGCGGCGTGGACCTTCGCCCGCAGTGGCTGGCAAGGTGAAACTCCGCGCTGTTGGTTGAAGAACGCGGCGCCGGCACCAACGGACAATTTCTGCTGCGTGTCCGGCCACAGGTAAGCGCCGTAGCAGCTTGCATGAATTGGCGAGCGGAACATTGCAAGGTTGAGATGGCTGGTCTGTCGCCTTATCAAGCACAATCTTCTCGGTGGCGCCGACCGAGCTGGACTTGGCCAGCAATATCTCGTTCACCCGGTCGAACAGGGCGTTGCGCACGGTAATAAAAGCCGAAAGGATTGCCTGCGGGTCACCGTCCTCGAGGAGCGTTGAGCCCAGCGCTGAAAGAACACCCTCAATGTAGACAAGGGAGCTTGGTGCTATGGTTCGCTCCGATGCCATCAAACGCACAATGTTGGAAATGAATTCGAGTCGCAGTTTTTTTCAACCGACCGCTGAAATTTGCGCATTCTACTTCGATCGCGCGCACGAGATCGAATACCCGCGTGGGACGCGCGCCACTTACTAGGCAGACCTGTTCGAGCGTGATGGTATCGCCGAATTCACATTGATCAAGATCGGCATCCAGAAACGCCGAGTTCATGATCGTCACGCCATTCAGGAAGACATGGGACAGGGATTTCGAATCGTGGAGGTTAGAGCTGGTCTCGGTTGTTTGGACAGGGCCCCGCGAAAATTAAGTGGATTCCTGCCGGGTTATGCTGAACGCGGGGCTTTACGATTTTGCTGTGGCGTCGGGAGGGCGCAAGCCCGACCAGAGCCGCAGCAAAATCGTTGGCGACGATCATGCGGCCGTCACCATCGTTTGCGCGCCGAAGTAAGCCTCGTCGGGCGTGCGTTCGTCAAGGCTCGAGTGAGGACGTCCTCGATTGTAGAACGCCAGATATTTGGAAATCGATGCTCGCGCCTCGAGCACGCTGTCGTAAGCACGCAGATAGACTTCCTCGTATTTGACAGTGCGCCACAGCCGCTCGACGAACACGTTGTCGCGCCAGGCACCCTTGCCGTCCATGCTGATGGCGATGTTCGCGTCCAGCAGCACGCCGGTGAAGTCGAGGCTGGTGAACTGGCTACCCTGATCCGTGTTGAAGAAGATCTCGGGCCTGCCGTGCTTCGCCAACGCCTCCTGGAGCGCTTCGACGCAGAATATCGTCTCCATCGTGATCGATACGCGATGGACCAATACCCTTCGGCTGAACACATCGACGACCGCGGCGAGGTAAACGAATCCACGTCGCATCGGAATGTAGCTGATGTCCATTGCCCAGACCTGGTTCGGCCGCTCGATCTTCAATCCGCGCAATAGGTACGGGTAGATCTTGTGGCCCGGTGCGGGCTTGCTCGTGTTCGGACGGCGATAGATCGCCTCGATCCCCATGCGCTTCATCAGCGTCGCGACGTGGCGGCGGCCAACCTGCATGCCCTCACGCTGCAACAGCGATCGCAGCATGCGCCCCCCTGCGAAGGGATAATCGAGGTACAGCTCATCGAGCCGGCGCATCAAGACGAGTCCTCGGCCGAAACCGGCCGAGGTTCGTAGTAAACCGTACTGCGGGCAAGGTTCAGGGCCTTCGCCTGGCGCACGACAGACAGATCATGGTCGCGGTCGATCATCGCTTTGCGCTCAGCAGGGCCGCCTTGGTGAGCGCGCCGGACAAAAAATCGTTCTCCAACGCAAGCTCGCCGATCTTGCCATGTAACGCTTCAAATCGACCGGCGCCTCGGCCGGTCCGTTGTCCTGCCCAAACACTCCGGCGGCGCCTTCCAGGAGTTGGGACTTGCAGGTCGTGATCTGGTTCGGATGGACATCAAACAGTTGCGCCAGCTCGGCCAATGTCTTCTCCCCCTTCACGGCCGCCAAAGCCACCTTTGCCTTGAATGCCGGAGAATGCGTCCGGCGACTCCTCTTCGTCATCTTCGCTCCTGTTTCGCGGCAAGAAGCCTCGCCGCTCTCAGGCAGAAAATCCACTCAAGCTACTGTCCGAATTTGTGGAGCCAGCTCTAACCGCCCGCCAGGGTCTCATGCTTCGAAAACGTTGCTTCCCCGGCCACCACGGCCTGTGCGTGTCAAGTCGCTGTCCTTTTTGGTCCGCATCGCCAATAGCGACCGCGTACGCCGACGCTGAAATCATCCGTGACAAAGTAGGACAACACGCCGGACCTGCCGTGATGAGTAGCCGATGTGGCAAACCGCCGCGAACACAGGGATATGCCGGCGTCGCCGGATCGACGGACTATAGGAATTGTTTCAGCATGTCCGCAGCAATTACCGCCGACGTGTTCGCCAATGCACCCTCCAGACCAGCACCGCTGCACCGCCGGCTCAAGTTCTGCCGAATCGTCTTACCAATTGGGACAAGCGCAACTGCCGTGGCTCCCAAAAAACGAACTCCAGATCGCATTAATACTCCAGGGCGCTTTCCTGACTCCCAACCGAGCGCCTTTGGCTCGCATCGATAACGGCGCTCGAATGAACCAGGCAGCGCGCCGCTCGAACTGGAGGTTATCCAGTGGCCTCCCAACGCGCTGGTCAAATCGGGACTAAGTCGCAGACCCCGCAATGGCGCTATTCGCGATCGGCAGTATGCCGCACGGCAGGAAGCCGCTGTTCCCGCTGCAATTTTGGCAGCTCATCTGATCGGCCTGAGCAGAGGCTGGATCAGCTGTTGAATATCCAACGAGACGTTTGAAGCCCGAGCATCACCGTTGCGGCCGAGGCTTGACGGGGTGAGCCAGGTCACGAGCAGCAACGCCCACACCAGACGAAATTGCTTGAACCTCACGTTGCGTCAGGACGTAGGGTGAGAATCACGAACGACAAAGCAAACCTCGGACGATGCACAGGCCAGATGGCAAAGATGTGTGATCAAGCGGTCGAATGTAGCGGTGACCGATTGTACGTGTGTCTGGGCCCATGGACCAAGAACGAAAGGTTGTCAGATATGAAACAACGCATGATGATGGCCGCATTGCTCGCTATCATCGCATCTCCGGTTTGCGCGGCGACACTCAGCGGCGCTCCCCGCATTCTCGACGGCAACACGATCGAAATCGAGCAGACCAAAATCCGGCTCTCGGGCATCGAGGCGCCAGAGACTGATCAGATCTGCCTCGACGCCCATGGCCAGAAATGGGCTTGTGGCATAGCTGCTCGCGATGAGCTCATCAAGCATTCGAACGGGCGAACCTGGGATTGCCATACCACAGGGGTAGATGTGTACAGGAGGTCGCTTGGCAACTGCTTCATCGCAGGCGAGGATGTGAACGCGTGGATGGTACGCTCGGGATGGGCGCTATTATCGGCACGCTCCGCAGCAAGCTATGCCATCTATGAGGTTGTTGCGAGCAATGCCTATGCGGGCATCTGGTCCGGGGCGTTCATTGCACCTTGGGATTGGCGCCATCGCAACCAGTCGACGATCATTATTGGCGCAAGCTCGGTGCCCTCAGACGTTCAAGAACTCCTGCTCGGATCCGCTTTGCTGACCGACCCGCCCTCACAGGAGTGTCTGATAAAGGGCACCGTGGGCCGTAAGGGCGAGCGCATTTACCACTTGCCCGGGCAAAACAGTTACGAACAAATCGATATGACGAAGAACTTAGGTGAACGTTGGCTTTGCAGCGAATCGGAAGCGACCGCCCTGGGATGGCGTAAAGCCGCGCGATAGGGTGCCACCACACATGCAAGCAGATTCTTCGAGCATGAGCCATTCGATCGAACCTTCGCGCCGTTCTCTGTTGCTGTTCACTATGTCGGCTGTCGGCATGCTGCTTGCCGACCATATCGTCGAGGCGAAGGAATCAAAACTGCGGCCGAAGCCGGATAATCTGCTCTCTCCAGGTGCTGCGCTGAAGCGGCTAATGGAAGGTAATGATCGCTACGTCCAGGGCGCTTCCCAAGGCCACGATTTCAAACGCGAGCGCCGGGTTTTGGTCGGTGGGCAAAATCCATATGCCGCGGTTCTGGGCTGCGCTGATTCTCGTATTGCGCCAGAACTGGCCTTCGACAGCGGACTTGGTGATCTGTTCGTCTGCCGACTCGCAGGAAATTTCGTCAACGAGGACACGCTCGCCAGCATGGAGTATGCCGTGGCCGTGCTGAACACGCCATTAATTGTGGTACTTGGTCACGATCATTGCGGCGCAGTAGACGCCACGATCAAGGCGCTCAACGACGACAAGCCGCCGCTGGGACATATTCCATCGCTCGTCGCCGCACTTGCACCTGTGGTTAAGGAATCTCGGCAGCAAGGCGGCGACACGTTCGCCAATGCGACCCGGCAAAATGTAATCGATAACGTCAATAAATTCAGATTGGCGGGACCGGTTCTAAACCGGGCAGTTGAGCAGAACAGACTGATGGTTGTCGGGGGCCTTTACAGGCTTGATACGGGCAGAGTCGATCTGCTGAGCTAATGGATGGCGGCCGCCATGCGCGGCGGCCTCGTCCTAACTGGCTCAACAGCGACCTCGGACGACATTCGCTCATTCATCCGCCGCCGCAAGTGCCCTGGATATCGTCAACAATTCTCGTACAGCTTCGGATAGCTCAGGTATGCGCGGGCTCTTAATTCTCGTTGTAATCCTTGTACTTATTCTGGCGACACGCGGCCAGCAACAAGAGAGATTCTTGGCCCGGCCGACAACCTGGATGTCTCGTTAGTTCGTCCTGGCTCACAGAGTTGGCTCGAGCGGAAGATCGCGCTGGGATTTGAGCTCAGCCTCCGCACCAGCGAGCCCAGCAGAATTTTCTCGACGCTGGCGATCCGCTATGCCATCGATACAAATTCTCCGTTGATCGTGCTTAAGCGGCCTGAGCGATGCTTTGAGGCTGCCACTCCCAAGCCAGCAGTTCGTCTATGCGCTTGGCAGAGTGATCCCGTTGTTCGAGCAGATCGCCGGAAGTGAGCTGGTCCGCCTCCGCTATTTACCGCTTGCAAGCCCGTCTGGCGACGCGTGAGTCGCCGGAACTGTTCCGCCGCGATTGGCGGGTTGCCGCGCAGCTATCTTGCGCTGCTGGTCGGCCAGACCATTTCGCTGCTGGGCTCCAACGTCACCATGTGTCGCCATCCGGAACTGCCCCCTTTGCGTCATAAAGAACTGCCCCCACCATCGGGATTATGATCTCGGTTGAAGGTTGGCTCCGCCGCTGACGGGACGGAGGGAGGCGGAGCCGACCGGAGGGCCGTCAGCGGCGGGCGACTTGATGAGGCCGCTCTTGCGCTTGGCTCGGAGCCGGTGGCGGCAACACTGGCGACGATTCCGTTGCCGACGCGGTCCGCTGGGCGCTCAACAGCCGCCTCGTGCGCGGTACTCTGCCAAGTGGCTGAGGGGCTGGCGGGCGTGTTCGGCAATCCGATCTTGAGGGCGGTCACTTTAGCCACCGCCACGTTCATCTTTTGCCATAGCGCTTATTCTGCAGCCTTTCTGTTGCATCTGACCAAGGATCTCGAGTTCGACAGCCGGATCGTCAGCGTCGTGCTCGGAATCGGCGCGCTTGGTGGTGTGGTCGGCGCGGTAGGGATGCGGTGCTGGTTATTGATGACACCTCACTGCCAAAAAGGGGGGGCGATCTGTCGGTGTTGCGGCTCAATACGCGTCGGCTCTCGGTAAAACTGCAAATTGCCAAACACTGGTGTCTTTAACGCTTGCGCGCGGCGAAGTGCCAGTGATGGTCGCGTTACGTCTCTTTCTGCCTGACAGCTGGACAAGCGACATATCTCGTTTGAAGCGCGCTCGCGTGCCAGTCGAATACCGAACGCCACGGTCCAAGCCGGAGATCGCTTTGGCCGAGATTGACCGCGCGATGGCAGCCAACATACGCTTTGGATGTGTGCTGGCGGATGCAGGATACGGCCTCAGCGCACCGTTTCGACAAGGGCTAACAGAGCGCGGGCTGGCCTGGGCGGTCGGTATCCCTCGGCACCAGAAAGTGTATCCGGTCGATGTAAAGCTCATTTGGCCGATCACCAAAGCCCGTGGCAAACCACGAAAGCACCACGTGCCCGATATCTTATCTATTGCGGCAGAACAAATGCTGGCCAGCGCCAAATGGAAAACCGTGAGTTGGCGTAGCGGGACGAAAGGTCGGCTCAAAGCCCGATTTGCTGCTCTTCGTGTCCGCACCGCCGACGGCCCTCCGCAGCGGATATGGGATAAAGGTCAGCAGCATCTCCCAGGCGACGAAGCCTGGCTCATTGGCGAGCAACGTGCCTCCGGGGAGAAGAAATACTATCTTGCCAATCTTCCGGCGACGACGGATCTGCGCACGCTGGCCGCCACCATCAAGGCACGGTGGATTTGTGAGCAGGCGCATCAACAGTTGAAGGAGGAGCTTGGACTTGATCACTTCGAAGGGCGATCATGGCAAGGTCTTCATCGCCACGCCCTTATGACAATGATTGCCTACGCCTTCCTGCAACATCGTCGCCTCGCAAACGCGGGGCGGAAAAAAAAGAATCAACGGGCTTCCCCCTCAACCAACTATGCCCGCCGTACGTCACGCTATCGTCGATCTCATCCTTCGGCCGCCGCCCCAGCAGTGCCCATATTGCCGAAAGCAAATCCTTGAAAAACAGCGGCGAAAATACTTTCTGCCAAAGTAGTGCTAGAGCAGCTGTAAGCGAGCTTTCCGGCGCCAAGGACCACAGCGCGTATTGCACGCGTCGCAACACAACGCTCAGAGCCAAAGCCGGTGCTTGGAATCCATTGATGCTGTATGGACACTGACAGGCCGGGCGCCGAGGCGATGTCGGATCCGCAACAACCACGAACCTAGTATTCTCAGATCCGTAGGCTAGATCGAGCTGATGGCACGGTCGTTGCAAAACCCTCACGCAACATTTGCCTCTGTACAGAAGACTGAATGGTTCCCGCCAGGATCATGAGCGAGACGGCAGGACTGAAAAACCGCGAGAAAGAAACTAACCAACGGAGACGATCGTGCGACCAACTGCATCCGGCGGGGAAAAACGACCCTTTTTACCGATCTCACGTCTTCCTATCTGCGGTGTTGATCGGATCGAACGCCGATGCTTCAGCCCGTCTTCGCGTTGGAGCAATTAGAGCAAGGTTGACCGGGTGACAAAACTGGCGAGGCTCAAGGAACTACGCGACATGATGCAGCTGCTTTGGCAGTTGTTCGAATCAGTGCAGCAGCTTCCTAGAGGCCCAGAGCATGCAGCAACCGTTCAGACGCTTAAACAGTATGAGCGCCGGCTGATGGAGCTGATTCAAGCATCTGAAACGGCTCGCGCGGCTATCCGGGACGTCACTCACCGCGCCGATATATCAAAATAGCAATTATCACGGGAGTCTTATGCATCTCCCGTCCCTAAGCCCGTGCAACGGCAACAACCGAGAACGTCAAAGGACATGCCGCGAGCGAGGCAACGAGCCCGCTTGCCCGATCGATCGCTGTTACACAACAATGTGCTACATAAATCTGGGGCAAGCTCTTTCACCGACGAACGGGGCTGCCGGATATGGCAGCTAGAATTGCGTATTTTTCAGCAATACGTCACCCTCCACTTCGCGGGGATAATGAGCCGCCACTTCGAATGATGGTAATAGGTCGAGAATGGCTTGCAGGGACAGCTGCCCCTCGTAGAGCTCGCGATCGCTATATTCCGTGTAGATGAAGCGCGTGTTGCTTAACGTCTGCACGCCACCGGCGATGACATCGGCCTCGGCACCTTGAACGTCCATCCAGATGAAATCGACCGTGTTCAGTCCAGCTTCGCTGCACCAATCGTCGAGCCGTCGAGTTTCAACCGAGACGGGACCGTCGAAGCGAACCCAATCATACTCGGTAAGATGGTTCTTCGGGCGGCGTATTGAGCCAGAGAGGTCCCATTCCTTTGCATCTCCATCTGCATTGCTTGGATGGAAGTCGATCGTCCCGTTTCGTTCGCTGATCGCAATTTCAAGCAGCTTCACCTTATCGAGATTTGGACCGAGCTTCTTCTTGAAACGCGCGATCGCTCGGGGATCCGGCTCAAAGCAGTAAAGCTGAGCTTGTGGGCACAGGGTAAGAAAATGTGCCGTATCGGTTCCGTCATTGCAGCCGATATCCAAGATCACTGGATTGGACATCCCAAGAAGTGACAGAATATGCTGATGTACGTCCACAGAAGACACGGGTTGTTTTTCCATTGGAACTCCGTTGACACTTTGTCCTAGACGCGCAATCACACGTCCGACATCCCAGCACAACGTATATCAACGTATATAATTCATATGCCGGCGCGCGAGCGGTCGCGGATGGCGCTCTCTTTCGCTCGAGCGTGGCGAGGGATGATGCTGCCGCCACTGCCGGCTTGTCTTGCGAAGCGGGCCGCGGCGTGCTCTCGAGGGCGCCATCTGGAATGCGATCTTCGCGGTAACATAGGTGATTTGCGAGTGGCCCTTTGACCACTGCATCGCGATCTGGCTTCGCAAGGCGATAAAGACCCGCGC
Source organism: Bradyrhizobium sp. 41S5 (assembly GCF_011516665.3). Classification (NCBI taxonomy): domain Bacteria; kingdom Pseudomonadati; phylum Pseudomonadota; class Alphaproteobacteria; order Hyphomicrobiales; family Nitrobacteraceae; genus Bradyrhizobium; species Bradyrhizobium sp. 41S5. Next base: position 7,151,600 of record NZ_CP083721.1, read on the forward strand.
CGAACGGATTGTGGTCTGATTGTCACCAGTCTTGGTACCACCTTCGGGCACCAGGTACCGGGAGCGGCCACGGGCGACTGCGCCCGCTCCAGGAAAGGCTACTGATCGACGTTCACTCCGCATAGATGATAATTGTGATGAACTGAACGAGCGCCGGCCTCCGTTCGAACGGTATCGGGCGATCACCAGCATGCGATCGAAAAATTGGCAAGGTAAAGCCTGCCTTGACCCTATCCATAACCACCATGGTTTCGAAGCGCTCTATGTCCGGATCTTCATGAGAGAGGCGGCGGGTAAATTTCTCGTACTCCTCCAGATTATCTGCGGTAACGAGCAGGACGAAGTGGGGCTGACCGGTGACATAGAATCCGCTCATCACCTCAGTCATTTTGCAGATTGTGCGCTTGAAGCGATCAACGATGTCGGCTCGATTCCGGTGAAGTGAGACGAGAACCGAGCTATCGCTGAAAGTTGGTGACGGCGGGAATCGGGAAGGCGGCATATCGTGGGGGTGCTTGACGCCTCCACTTCTCCACCGAAGGAGCGATATGCCGTGTCCAAAGATAACATCATCAAGTTGATTCAGCCAGGAAACGTCGACGATCAACTCACCGAAATCTTGCGCAATGGGGCGCGTGCTCTGTTGGCCCAGGCGGTCGAGGCCGAGGTCGCGGACTTTCTCGGCAAGCATGCCGATTTGAGGACTGCGGACGGCCACCAGCGCTCGTGCGCCACGGTCACCTGCCGGAACGCGAGGTGATGACCGGTATCGGTCCGGTCGGCGTCCGCCAGCCGCGTGTACGCGATCGCGAGGCGGAGGCTACCGATCCCGACCGCATCCGGTTCTCTCCGTCGATCCTGCCGCCCTACATGCGCCGCTCGAAATCGATCGAGACGCTGCTGCCGATCCTTTACCTGAAGGGTATCTCCACCGGCGACTTCTCCGAGGCTCTGGCGGCGCTGCTCGGCAAGGATGCTGCCGGGTTGTCGGCATCCGCCATCGGCCGTCTGAAGGACGGTTGGCTTGACGAACACACCGCGTGGCAGAGGCGCGATCTGTCGGCGAAGCGCTACGTCTACATCTGGGCCGATGGCATCCATCTCCAAGCACGCCTCGAAGACGAAAAGCAGTGCATCGTGGTGCTGATCGGCGCGACGCCGGAAGGCCGCAAGGAACTGGTCGGCTTCACCGATGGCGCCCGCGAGAGCGCGCAGGACTGGCGCGATCTGCTGCTCGACCTGAAGCGGCGCGGGCTCGGCGTGCCGCCGCGGCTCACCATCGCCGACCGCCGACGGCGCGCTCGGGTTCTGGAAGGCCGCCGGCGAGGTCTGGCCGAAAACGCGCGAGCAGCGCTGCTGGGTACACAAGACCGCCAACGTGATCGCCAAGTTGCCGAAGAGCCAGCAGCCTAAAGCCAAACGCGCGTTGCAGGAGAGCTGGATGGCCGAAACCAAGGCCGCCGCCGAGCTGGCGTTCGACGCCTTCATCGAGAGCTATACGCCCAAATACGAGAAGGCGGCCGACTGCCTGAGCAAGGATCGGGACACGCTACTGGCGTTCTACGACTTCCCGGCCGAACACTGGAAACACCTGCGGACCACCAATCCCATTGAAAGCACCTTCGCTACCGTGCGCCACCGCACGATCCGATCGAAGGGCTGCCTGTCCAACAGAACGGCGCTCGCGATGGTCTTCAAACTGCTTGAGGCCGCGCAGAAAAGCCGGCGTCGTCTCGATGGCCACAACCAGTTGCCAAAACTCGTTCTCGGTGTGACATTCAACGACGGGATCGAGCTCATCGCCAAACCGACTGACCGTCAGCCCATAACCGCCGCCGCCTGACCGGCCGCGCCGTCACCAAAATTTGGCGATAGCTCACGAGAACCAGCAGGGTCACGTTTCGTCCGATTGCTTTCGGAGAAATGATTGAGACGTCCGCTTCGATTCCGCGCAGTGCTCGCAGGCGCTTCAGTCGGCGCTGAACGCCAGAGGCCGACAACCCGACCTTCGCGCCGAGTATTTCACTGCTCAGACGGTTGTTTCTTTGCAGTAAGTCAAGAAGGCGGGCATCCGTTCTGTCAAGTTTCATGGTTCTGGCGGGATCAACGGGCGAGCAGGTTTTTCCACGACCAAACCCGGCCCCTCGCTTGAGCCCTGCCCTTCCAATACGTAATCAGATCGTTCAAGCGGGGAGCGGTAGGGCGTCAGACCAGCTCGGCTCGCACGCCCGATCGCTTTGTTGATTCTCGAGCGACGAGCTTGCTCAGCCAGCTACGGTCGGCTTGCCGGCGGGCGCGCAGGCGATCGAGGCACTTCCTTGGACAAAGAGAGGTCCGCTGACCTGCTCCCCTGAAACGCCCCCGGTTTTGAGTTAGGGTTCTGTTCTCCACCGAGGAGACAGACGATGCGTAAAGGCAGGTTCACGGAAGAGCAGATCATCAAGGTCTTGAAGGAACACGCTGCCGGAATGTCGGCGAGCGATCTGTGCCGCAAGCACGGCATCAGCGATGCGACCTTCTACAAGTGGCGGTCGCGCTATGGCGGGATGGAGATCTCCGACGGCCGCAAGCTGAAGGCCCTGGAAGAGGAGAACCGCAAGCTCAAGAAGCTGCTGGCGGAGTCGATGCTAGACGCATCGACACTGAAGGAGATGCTCGGAAAAAACTTCTGACGCCCAGCTTGCGGAGACGCGCTGTGACCTGGGCGATCGATGAGAAGGGCTACTCGCAGCGGCGGGCCTGCGGGCTGGTTGGCCTGCAACCGAAGACCTATCGCTATGCCCCGACGAGACCGGACGATGGTCCGTTGCGAGCCCGGCTGAAGGAATTGGCGTCGCAACGTCGCCGCTTCGGCTACCGTCGCCTGGGGCTGCTATTGGCTCGGCAAGGGGTCCGGATCAATCGGAAGAAGCTGTACCGGCTCTACAAGGAGGAGCGGCTGAGCGTGCGCAAGCGTGGTGGCCGCAAACGGGCACTGGGCACCCGGGCGCCGATGACGATCCCGCAGGATCAGAACCTGCGCTGGTCGCTCGACTTCGTGATGGACACGCTGGTCAGTGGCCGGCGCTTCCGTGTCCTGACCCTGGTCGACGACTTCACCCGGGAATGCCCGGGTCTGGTCGTCGACACCTCGCTCACCGCCCTGCGTGTGGTGCGTGAGCTTGGCCACATCATTGAAAGCCGGGGCTGCCCACGCATGATCGTGAGCGACAACGGCACCGAGTTCACTTCAAATGCGATCCTGGCCTGGCAGGAAGAACTCGGGATCGAGTGGCACTACATTGCGCCCGGCAAGCCGATGCAGAACGGCTTTGTCGAAAGCTTCAACGGCCGCCTGCGCGACGAGTGCCTGAGCGAGCACCTGTTTGCCAATCTCAACGAGGCTCGCCGGATCATCGAAGAGTGGAGGATCGACTACAACACCAACCGACCGCACACGAGCCTCAACGGGCTCACCGACCGAGTTTGCAACCCGCCCCAACAGGGGCCAAACCCAGAACAGACTCTCCTTATAAACGAGGGCAAATCGGGGAGCAGGTCACAGGTCGTAAAGGCTGTCGTCAGAACGGCAATGACCTTCGGACGGTCGGCAGGGCCGACGATCTTGATAGACCCGTTCTCTTTTGACGCGGACTGCATGATTGCTCCTTCCAAATCCGTCCAAGCGGTTTCGATGCCAAAGCCCAACAGCGCAGAGCCGCGGAGAAGCCGCGGATCACGAGGGTTGGCACTCGAGTGCACTGCCAATCGTGAGCCCGCATGCATCGGACTCCTCTGACCAGCCTGACTTGCCGCGACCCAAGCCTGCATGATTTAGGCCAAGGCGTGACGATCGATGCTGGTGCTTTGACGAGATGCAATGTCACTTTCACGACAGCTTGACGGGCTGAGTACGCCAGCGCGTTTGCTTCCGGACGAACATACGCGCAAGTGTACGATTTAGCAGAACTGCAGGCAGGATCAATCAGCTCATCTTTGGCCTGCCTCTTGCTATAACGGCGCTGTTCGCAATGTGCCTATCTCCAACCCGTTCAAATGCTCAGGAGGCCTGCATGAATTTCCGTCCGCTTCACGATCGCGTCGTGGTCAAACGCATCGACGCAGAAGAGAAGACCGCTGGCGGTATCATCATTCCCGACACAGCCAAGGAAAAGCCCTCGCAAGGCGAAGTTATCGCCGTTGGCCCGGGTGGCCGTGACGAGACCGGCAAGCTGATCCCGATCGACGTGCAGGTCGGCGACCGCGTGCTGTTCGGCAAGTGGTCGGGCACCGAGGTCAAGATCGACAGCCAAGAGCTATTGATCATGAAGGAAAGCGATGTCATGGGCGTTCTTACCGACGTGTTCTCAAGAAAGAAGGCCGCCTAGTTCGTCGTTCACACTGCTTATCCCCGAAGAGTGCCGGCCGGGCGCCCCGAAGGTCGAAATACAACTGAAGGAATCATTATGTCAGCCAAAGAGGTCAAATTCGGCGTAGAAGCGCGCGATCGCATGCTTCGGGGTATCGATATCCTCGCGAACGCCGTTCAGGTCACGCTCGGTCCGAAGGGCCGCAACGTGGTGCTCGACAAATCGTTCGGCGCTCCGCGCATCACCAAGGATGGGGTCGCGGTCGTCAAGGAGGTGGAGCTGGAGGAAAAGTTCGAGAATATGGGCGCCCAGATGGTGCGCGAGGTCGCCGCCAAAGCCGCTGACGCGGCCGGAGATGGCACCACGACCGCGACCGTGCTTGCGGCTGCCATCGTGCGAGAAGGCGCCAAGTCGGTTGCGGCCGGCATGAACCCGATGGACCTGAAGCGCGGTATCGACCTCGCGGTCGAAGCCGTCGTTGCGGACCTCCAGAAGAACTCGAAGAAGGTCACCTCGAACGAGGAGATCGCCCAGGTCGGCACCATTTCGGCCAACGGCGATGCCGAGATCGGCAAGTTCCTCGCCGACGCCATGAAGAAGGTCGGCAACGAGGGCGTGATCACGGTCGAGGAAGCCAAGTCGCTCGAGACCGAGCTCGACGTCGTCGAGGGCATGCAGTTTGATCGCGGCTACATCTCGCCCTACTTCGTCACCAACGCCGACAAGATGCGCGTTGAGATGGACGACGCCTACATCCTCATCAACGAGAAGAAGCTCTCCTCGCTGAACGAGCTGCTGCCGCTGCTCGAGGCCGTGGTGCAGACCGGCAAGCCGCTGGTGATCGTCGCTGAAGACGTCGAAGGCGAAGCCCTCGCCACCCTCGTCGTCAACCGCCTGCGTGGCGGCCTGAAGGTCGCGGCCGTCAAGGCTCCGGGCTTCGGCGATCGCCGCAAGGCCATGCTGCAGGACATCGCGATCCTGACCGGCGGCCAGGCCATCTCGGAAGACCTCGGCATCAAGCTCGAGAACGTCACGCTGCAGATGCTCGGTCGCGCCAAGAAGATGATGATCGACAAGGAAAACACCACGATCGTCAACGGCGCCGGCAAGAAGGCCGACATCGACGCCCGCGTTGCCCAGATCAAGGCGCAGATCGAGGAGACCACCTCGGACTACGACCGTGAGAAGCTGCAGGAGCGTCTCGCCAAGCTCGCAGGCGGCGTCGCGGTGATCCGCGTCGGCGGCGCGACCGAGGTCGAGGTGAAGGAGCGCAAGGATCGCGTTGATGACGCGATGCATGCGACCCGTGCGGCCGTCGAGGAAGGTATTTTGCCTGGCGGGGGCGTCGCCCTGCTCCGAGCGTCCGGGCAACTCAAGGGCCTGAGCACCAAGAACGACGACCAGAAGACCGGCGTCGAGATCGTGCGCAAGGCGCTGTCCTGGCCTGCCCGCCAGATCGCGATCAATGCTGGCGAAGACGGCTCGGTCGTGGTCGGCAAAGTGCTTGAGAAGGATCAATATTCTTTCGGCTTCGATGCGCAGACCGGCGAATACAGCAATCTTGTCTCCAAGGGCATCATCGACCCGACCAAGGTCGTGCGCATCGCAGTTCAGAACGCCGCCTCGGTTGCTGCACTCCTGATTACCACGGAAGCGATGGTCGCCGAGCTGCCGAAGAAGGCTGCGGCCGGGCCCGCAATGCCCCCGGGCGGGGGCATGGGCGGCATGGACTTCTGATCCAGCCTCTCTCGGCAGCCATGACTGGCAGAACCCTGGCAGCAATGCCGGGGTTCTTGCGCCTTCGGTCGGGCTTGCAATGATCCTCAGCCCTTGCGAGGCTTCGAACTGGATCGGCAGCTTGCGCCGAGATACTCAAGATCAATTGGGGACGCTTTTGAGTCGCTGCGCGATCCGACGCGGGTCGTGCACAGCCTTGTCGATATGTTCCGCGCGCGCATGTTCGCGATCTGCTGCGGCTACGAGGACGCCGACGGCCTCGATCATCTGCGGTCCGATCCCGCATTCAAGCTGGCCTGCGGACGGCTGCCGGACACGGGTCGCGATCTGTGTTCCCAACCGACGCTGTCGCAGCTGGAGAATGCTCCGCGCCTTCGACGCATGGATGGATAGCTACCCGCGCGAGCCGGCATCCGTCACGCCCGACATCGATGATACCTGCGATGTCGTCCACGGCCATCAGCAGCTCTCGCTGTTCAACGCTCATTATGACGAACGCTGCTTCCTGCCGATCCACGTCTACGACACGGAGAAGAGCCGGCCCGTGGCGGTCGTGCTGCGGCCCGGCAAGACGCCGGGCGGCGTCGAGGTGCGTGCCCATCTGCGCCGCCTGATACGGCATATCCGGACGCGGTGGCACAACACGCGAATTACGTTCCGTGGCGACGGGCGCTATGCCCGGCCGGAGGCAATGGCGTGGTGCGAGACCAACGGCATCGACTACATCTTCGGTCTGTCCGGCACCAAGCCGCTCGCCAGAAAAGTCGACGAGGCCGCCGACGGCATCCGCACGCGACGCGCCATCGAGAACCTGCCGGTTCTGCGTGGCTATACCGAGACGCGCCACAAGGCAAAGTCCTGGGATCGCGAACGACGTACCGTCGCCCGTATTGAGGCGACGATGCTCGGCCTCGACATCCGTTTCGTCGTCACCAGCCTCGATGTCGGCTCGGCCGAGTGGATCTACGACAGCCTGTATTGCGCGCGCGGCCAAGCCGAGAATCTGATCAAGCTGCATAAGACGCAGCTCGCCTCCGATCGCACCAGCTGCCGTTCGGCGCTCGCCAATCAAGTCCGCCTCGTTCTCGACACCGCCGCTTATTGGCTGATGCTGACCGTGCGCGACGCGATTCCCAAAGCCCGGGAATTGGCCACAGCCGAGTTCGCGACGCTGCGTCTTCGTCTCTTGAAACTCGCTGCCCGTGTCGTCGAGACCACGAGCCGCGTTTGCCGCGGCATGTCCCGAAGCCGACCTGATCCGCGGCTTGCCAGGCGCGCTGCTGCCGCTCGGTCCTTGACCGGCGAGGCGTCCGCCCCCGTTCGCCCAACCTACACCTCAAGCGCGTTGCAAAGTACCGGTCGTCAGGCGATGAAAAGCCGAAGGCAATCCCGCGCGCCTCGTCAGAGCAGATGTGCGGCCACATCAATCGGACCAAAAAAAACGCACTCTCACGAATAGGACGGGTTAGGTCGTGTGGACACTTACCGCATCCAAAGAACGATGGCTGCGAGAGTGACGACGGCTAGGTAATTTCGGGCGGTCTTTTCGAAGCGGGTTGCGACGCGGCGGAACTGCTTGAGCTTTGAGAAGCAGCATTCGAAGAGGTGCTTGTCCAGCGGGTATTTGAGTGCGCGTGACGGGTTGTTGGGGATGACGGCGAGCGCGCCCTTGGCGGCGATGGCTTGGCGCAAATGATCGGCGTCATAGGCCGTGTCGGCCATGACGACCTCGGCAGGTAGTCCCTCGATCAATGCGGCAGCTTGCGGTGCATCGCCCTTCTGGCCTGCGGTCAGCGCGAACCGTACGGGACATCCCAAGCCACGAACGGCCATATGTATCTTGGTGCTCAGCCCCCCCGCGCGAGCGGCCGATCGCCTGATCTTCAGACCCCCTTTTTTGGCCCCGGCGGCGTGCTGATGCGCCCGGACGATGGTTGAATCGACGATCAGCCCTTGATGCTCCATCGACTGAAGCGCCGGAACACGCTGTTCCAATCCCCGAACGCCTCCGGGAGATCACGCCAGGGAGAGCCCGTGCGAACAATCCAAAGTACACCTTCCACGAACATCCGATTGTCGCGCCAAGTGGAGCCCTTCTGGTCGGGGCGACCTATAATCAGCGGCGCCATTCGCTCCCAAGCCGCGTCGCTCAATACCAAGCGGTCCATCACACCCAAGACTGCCTCCCCAAAAGCAGCCTAGAATCTGATTTGCGCCTAAAAGGAAATCCCTAGAGTCCAAACCACCTAGCTAGGTCTTCAGGACGCCCCACGAGGTGATACAGCTCTTTAAGACGCGCGGCTTCTGGTGGGAGATTGGTTGTGAAGACCATATTCGCGGATCCAAGCGGAGAATGTCATCGGCGCTATCGGCTTTCCAGCCTACCGCACGGGGCGCCGCTGTGAGCGAGGACCGTTCCATTGAGCTCGTCCCGAACCACGATTGCCTTGAGCCTGATTTAGGCCGACCGGCGATTGGACGATTCTCAGTCCACGCGTATCGACTCGCGAACGGCGCCAACGTCATGGTTTCCGGCTCCATCTGGCCACTGCCACTGTAGCGCACAGCAATGACGAGCTCACGGACATCTGCCCGAAGAGATGCTCTGCCGATCTCGTCCGGCAAGCTGCCCGTTACTTAATGCATCCACAGATCCCTCCAGCTACCTCTTGTCATCGGCTAACTAGTAGAGCTCTCGATGATCCGGCGGTTCGCGCCGCTGCGTTTTGAACAGAAATAAACCAGTGAACGACGCTCCCCAGCGTGCACAGGCTTCACCTCATGCCGGTTCCTGCATGTAGTAACAAGTACGCTTCCAAATGGTGGTTGAAACACGTATTGTTCGTACGCACTAGGATATATCACAAACTCACCCCCCTCAAATTCTCTAGTGAGTTGAACAATCACGGCGTACTCGAAATCAGGGTCGCTCTCAGCATCCAAATGGATGCCAACAAAGGATCCGGTCGGCATACGATGTATTTGGCAGCGGCGAATCACATAATCAGACCATCCACCTAAGATCTTTTTCAACGTGAGGCGACGGTGTTTCCTTTCGAGTAACTCGATGATTTGAGCTGGAGCTGTACCATGCGCATTGCTAGGAGGGCGGCCGGGCAGATCTACCCTGACGCGTTTCACAAAGACACTGTGTGAATCGCCGGCATCCCCTTCCCGCACCTCCTCTTCGGGAATCTCGGTCTGCAGCTGATCGACCCTTGCCAAGTCATCATCGGTGAACAAGGTCTGGGGGGCGATCAAGACCGTCCCCTTAACCAACAGCTCTATGCGGTATTTTGTGAGAGCCTCTTCTGCAAGCAGACGGGATTTATCATTTACTGCGCGTGCCATTCGCGTTTACTCCAAGTTCGGACTTAAGGATCCTTCGCTATCGCCTTGCATCGAGTGGATGGCCTGCTCCCAACGCTCGCCATCAAAATCCTTTATTCATACGCTTTCGATCGTTCGTTTATCCAAGCATACAATATTTACGCTGAATCCTGAAGGACTGGATCGAGGCCTGTAGAATGGCTTTACGCCGCAGATCCGGCAAAACGTGTGCCGAGCGACGTTCTTATTAAACTGGTACGAAGTGAGAAATTCTTAGCCGCACTCAATGCCCACTTTGTCGCCAGGCACGAGCAAATGTAAAAATTTCGACATTTGGCAAGTTGAGCAGTTGCATCGCACTGCGGAAAGCACTCGCGGCGCTCGAACGCAGAATTTCACAGAACCACAATGACAGCGGCCATGGTGGCGGATCTCGGCACCATCGCCTTCGAGGGAAAACCCTGCGAGCAGATCCCGGCACCACTCCAAGCTGTGCCGATAGGCTCGATCAAACTCATCGAAAAAACGGCTACTGCTGTCAGCCGGGACAATTTCGCCAATGAGGCGGCTTGTCATCTCCGCGTGATATTTTTCCGCTGGATCCTCGCCGCCGACATGGACCCGAAAGTACTCAAGATCGTCTGCCTCCACATCAAAGGTCTCGACCACAGTGGCCGATAGCAGGGGGTCATCTCCGCAGCATGCAGTTCGAATGCGACCATGTAGGCGCAACGCACCACGGGTCTTTCGATGACAGCCCGGCATACAGAGAATGCAGATATCGCTTTGTTGTGGAGCTATAGTTTGGTTTTACTGCCCCACCGAGTAGTCGCGATTCATCTTTTCTAAATAGGTTCGAGTGGAACTGTTCGGTGGCCAGAATATCGGGTAACGCCGCGTTGCCGGCCCGGAGAACTCGGCTATGACCACCCGTCTCATCCCAACAGATGAAATTTGCGACCACGCTGGTCAGTTCAACATGCCTCGGAAGGTCGCGATTGGTATGCATCGCAGCGAATACAAGGTCCTTTTGGGACCCTGCCCGCAGATATGGGAATGCCTGTGACATCGCCAAGTATTCAGGAATCAGGCTGACAATCTGGTCCTTTGACATCGCCGCAGCGAACGGATGGGGGCCGAACACGCCCGCGCTTTCTGTGTCAAATACTCATGGACCGAGATCTGAGGAGGCTGATCCAGTGCAAATTCAGATGCGCGAAAAGACGTCATTTGATCTCTAGCTATTAAGGTGACGCAACTGATCAACGATTTCGTTGGGAAGGCGGTCTATGATGGCGTTGACCATGCATGTGAAACTCCCCTGGGCCGGCACCTTCACGGCAACAGACTGCGGCATGACGAGCTCGGTCCTATTGATGATCGCATCGATGGAAACATGTCCATTTGATGATGGCGGCGACGATGCGCCCGGCAGACTCGACGCGTCACTCGAAGGCAGTAACGCAGTTGAGATCAAGCATTGCGGGCTAACGCCGCGAGTTCGGCTTCTAGCTTCGGTTGATGCTTGAAGATGGCGTCGATCAGCGCTTGCGCTGGTTGCTCGGCCGCTTCAACCAGTGCCGCCTTCTCAACGCGGGCGGACGGAGCGAACACCCGCTTGACGACAGTCGGCGAGCCCCTAAGACCGCATTTTGAGATGTCCTCGACGCCGACATCCTGGGCGCTCCATTTCACGATCGGGGCGCGCGCAGCGCGCAAGGCATCCGCCATGGCGCCACGACGAATCTGGTTGGTCGCCTCCAGCATGGTGATCAGGCACGGCAGCCTGGTGTGCAGAACCTGGACCCCACCTTCGGAGCGCCGCTCTGCCTCAATTGTGCGTGCGGCGAGATCAAGCGACCTGACCTTGGCGACGTAGGTTAGTTGAAGCACGCCTAGCCGCTTTGCGATGCCGGGCCCGACCTGCGCAGTATCGCCGTCGATGGTTTGCTTGCCGGTAAAGATAAGATCTGGCCGGCCATATTCCTTGTCGATCTGTCGAATGGCTGTTGCCAGTGCGTACGTTGTGGCCAGGGTATCGGAGCCCGCAAAGCAACGATCGGTTAGCAGTACCGCGCGATCGGCGCCAAAGGTCAGCGCTTTTCGGAGCGAGTCTTCCGCCGACGGCGGCCCCATTGTAAGCACGGTTATTTTGCCGCCGAACCGATCGCGCAGCTCCAGTGCGGCCTCGAGCGCGAAAAGGTCATATGGGTTGATGATCGTCGGCACGCCCTGGCGCATGATCGTATTGGTGACCGGGTGCACGCGGATCTGTGCAGAATCGGGAACTTGTTTAATGCAGACGACATTGTGCACAGTTCAGTTCCATAAATTGCCAAGCTGCGAAGAAGAACAGCAAGTGTTGTACCAGCGCGCATGATTTCGGAATCAGCTCAACAATACAAAAGCTTAGGCGAGCCAGGCGATATCGCCCGACGCTCCCGACGAAGCAATGTCGACACTCGTCGCGAATGCGACAGGGCTGTTCGAGCGACGTGATCGGCAATTGAGCCGGCCCGGGAGAGTTCCTCCTCAACGAGGTGGGTTTTGCTCCAGACGATCAAGATACGGATACAGTTCGTCCGAGCCGGCGTTGGCTTGATATCTCGGTTGAACTATGGATCAACCAAGCCGCTCGCCACGACGACCGAACGTATCGACGCTCGGTGGTGTTCTGCACGTCGAGCGCAAGCCGACCTCTATCCCGGTCGAGCGAGCTCATGCTCACAGCTCTCCAGTCCGGTCCGGGTCTCTATCCATGATGAAAACCTGCCGTGGATAGGACCGTCCTCAGAGGAGGGGTAGACCAGCCCCCCCCCCCCGAAACCATCGACGATTAACCTGCCACGGCTATTTGCCTCAATGTGATGATCGCAGCTCCCGCTCCTGTGTCCTTCTCAAAATCGCTTGATCTCGATTCCGTATTTCCTCAACGCGTAGCCGATCTGGCGCGGAGTAAGTCCGAGCAAGCGCGCTGCCTTTGCTTGAACCCAACCGGATTTTTCCATGGCGGCAATGACTCGTTCGCGATCGGCAATCTTCGCGCCGCTCACGAGGACTGTGCCGGGAGGTCCCAGTGAGGCCAACTCGCTGCCAACAGGCGGCAGCGGCGCGTCCGCCTTAGTCACGGGTGTGACAGGACTCGCCGGCATTGGCATGGTTGGTGCAGGCTGGACTGTCATCTCATCCGATGTACTTTTCCAGAGCATCGCGGAAAGGCACTGGCCATGGCAACATGCAAAGTCATTTCTCATGATCGAGGGCCCGGCGGCCAGGGTCGCTGTTCGCTGGATGCAATTTTCGAGTTCGCGGACATTTCCTGGAAATCCGCAGTTCATCAGCACATCGATCGCACTCGCCTCAAAGCTCAGCGTACGGCGGTTCTCGCTGTTGAAATTTTTCAGAAACTCGCTGGCAAGCAACGGAATATCACTTCGCCTTTCGCGCAGTGCTGGCAGCATCAAGGGAACTACGCTGATGCGATAATACAGGTCTGCGCGGAACTCGCTCCTCGCCACAGCCTCTTCAAGATTCCTATTGGTCGCAGCTATGACACGAACATCCACCTTGATGGTCTGGTTACTGCCGACGCGCTCGAACTCCTGCTCTTGCAGAACGCGCAGCAACTTCGCCTGGAACGGGGCCGAAATTTCACCGATCTCGTCAAGAAACAGCGTGCCCTTGTCGGCAAGCTCGAAGCGCCCTTTGCGCGCGCTGAACGCGCCGGTAAAGGCACCCTTCTCGTGACCGAACAATTCGGACTCCAGAACTGTCTCAGGGAGCGCCGCGCAATTCAGCTTGATGAAGGGCCGCTTGGCACGCAACGACAACTCGTGAATGGCCTTGGCTACGAGTTCCTTCCCAGTACCGGATTCACCGCGAAGCAAAACGGTGCTGTTCGATTTAGCGACGACCGCGATCTTCTCGAGCAGCCCGCGCAGCGCCGGGCTGTCGCCGATGATCCCGTGGATCGGCACCTTCTTGCGCTCCCTTGCGGGCTGCTCTGACAGTTGCTTATGCAGCCGGTCTTTCTCCACCATCAGTCGTTTGCGGTCACAGGCGAACAGGCGATGCAGCTTAACTGTCTGCCCGACCAGGTTGGCGATCATGCCGAGCAGCCGCGCGTCGTAGTCAAGTTGTTGGCTCGACCTGTCGTCCCGAATACGATCAACCGTCAGCGTACCCACGACTTTCGGATCAATACGAATTGGAACCCCGATGAATGACACCAGCATACTGTCTGTGGCGCCGAGCACCTGCAGGTCCGCAGCGCTGAACGCCGGCTCGACTGCCACATTCTCGGCGATCAGGGGTGTGTCCGTCGCGACGATCTGATCGATCGCCTTCCGCGGCAAGTGCATCCGGTAGCGCTCGTCACTACCCTCGCTCCAGCCGGCCCCCACGGCGATGTCCGGCATCCCTTCATCGTCGAAGAGTGAAACGATGCCGTGTCGCATCTGCACAAACGATTGCAGAAGATCGACCACTTTGGCCAACGTCACTTCGAGCCGGCAAGGTGCAGTGAGCGCCCTTGATATTTCGAAGATGCCTGTCAGGGCGCTCTCGCACAGCGGTTCGACCGAGACCTCGCGCTCCGTCTCTGACTGTGAGTTAGGTCTTTCGCGTGTGGATGCGATATGCAGCATAACGAGGTCTCCGTTGTTCTGATCGGCCTCCCCTGGCACCTTGTTCGGGTTTGCGAGCGTTTCTTTGCATGTCATGCTCGATCTAGCGCCAAGTGTTGACGAGATGACATAGAAGGGTAACACCTTTTCATGGCACGAGGGTAACTCACAGGGCCTCGATCTCAGCTTTTGCGGAATGGGTGCGTAACGTCGGCGTGAACGCAAGTTCCACTACTTCGGTTCAAATCAGCTACCTTGCTGGGCCTCGCCGTTTCAAAGATGTTGCCCACCATTGATCGGCACCTCGGCGCCGGTGACATAACTTGCAGCATCCGAACATAGGAAAAAGATGACCTTGGCCACTTCATCGGGTGTTCCCACTCTGCGCAGCGGAATGCTGGCACGAGACGCGCTTCCGTGTCGAGCGACAACATACTCGTCTGTATTTCGCCGGGTGCGATCGCATTCACGCGAATGCCATGCGGCGCATAATCGTGGGCCATTTCTCATGTCAGAGTTGCAAGCGCAGCTTTCGACGTCGCATACGCACTACCGGCAAATGGGTGCACACGCGAGCCCGCGATGGACGTCACGTTGACGATCGATCCTGACGCAGCTCTCAGCTCCTCAAACAACCCTTGCACCAGCATTATCGGAGCCACCAGATTGAGATGGAACACCCTCATCCAGGTTTCGGATGAGGTCGTCAACGACGTCAGCCGGCCACCATTGGAGGATTTCGGCGAGACGCCGGCATTGTTTACCAGCGCGTGCAACGGTGCGCCCGCCAACCGTTTCTTGACCTCGGTGATCACGCGCGGCAGCATTCGATGATTGCCAAGATCGACTTGGACATGATCCTCGTTCCCTGACTCCCACGGGCACCGCTCGCGATCGAACGGTTGGCGCGCGCAAGAAATGATCCGCCAGCCCGCCTGCGAAAACAGCTTGGCAGTGGCGTGACCGATCCCGCGTGAGGCGCCGGTCAGCAACATCGCCTTCTTTTCTCCCCGGTGGACGCCGGCGTGGCAGGCATGCACGGGACAACCCGACTGTGTTGCAGACAACAGACCTCCGACCATATCGTCATTTGGCAGATCGAGACCCACGCCAGCCTCCCATCCTGTAGCACCGTTGGCGGACACGTAGCAGGATTTGGGCCATCGCTATGCACGCAAACGCGCCCCGCTTTTGCGTCCTAATGTCGCGCTCGCGTAACAGCTGGAGGCTTAGCGACAAGGCGCGTATGCATTGCGACAGCGACGGCTTATCAACTACAAAATGCCGCGCGCACTCGCCCGCGCTACGCGATCAGGGCGTAAAGCACGCCCCGCCTTGCTGGCTCGTAGCCTGACCAGCGAGTGGATGGACAGCGTCTCTCGTCCGAGCAACTATCGGTCAGGATCGCTTTTGCAATGTACGGCCGCATCAACTTGTACAGAACATGACGTAACCAGCTTCATACGTCAGGTTCGCCCGTCACTAGAGCGTTTCACATTTTGACTGAAGCATAACCGGCGTTTGCGAAGTAGTTTGCGCATTCGCGAGGCTGGATGTCCTGAACGAGGTGACCGATGTGGCGCCAAGTGTCTTCGACGGTGCGCCTCTGAGCCTGCCGCATCCAGTGTTTGATCTTGGAGAAGGCCTATTCGATCGGGTTGAGGTCGGGCGAGTATCGCGGCAGGCACCAGAGCCTGGCGCCAGCAGCCTGGGTCATCTGCCTGACAGCTTTCGACTTGTGACTTCCGAGGTTGTCGAGAATGACGATGTCGCCTTCGCGCAGGGTTGGCAGGAGAAGGTGCTTCACATAAGCGCGGGAGACGAAGGACCCCCGGCCGGACTCTGGATCTGTCCCAGAAAAAATGAGGCGAGGATCAGCCGTGAGAGCCTGGGCGACGACGTTGGCGGACGACATCGCCAAGGCTCAAACCACGCAACAGATTGCTCCTCGAACGGCGTGAGCCGTCGCGTCGGTTGTCATCCTGCTCGGCGCGATAGAGCCCTCGCCTGTCCCTCTGACTTGATCCGGTCGCGCCCAGAATAGGTAGGAGCCCGATCCAATGTTGATGTTGTACCGTCAAATGTCGCTAGCCTTTCGGGCTGGACTCCGTGCAGCATCAAGATCTGACGATGTCTAAAAAGACTGCCAACTTGCGAGCGGTTGATCTGGTTGCATCGGGTGGCCGCTCGATCAGATCGGTGGCCAAGGAACTTGGTCCCGGGAGGCCAACAGTGGACGGCTGAAAGAAAATTGAAGGTTAGAGCTGGCTCCGCAAAACGCCACAGCAAGATCGTAAAGCCCCGCCTTCAGCATAACCCGGCAGGAATCCACTTAATTTTCGCGAGGCGCTATCCAAACAACCGGGACCAGCTCTGTTGCCGTCGAATTCGATTCTGCAACGATTAGGGCCAGATAAATGTACCAAGTGCCAGTTGATGAATTACGCGCAACGTCCGCGGCGGCTGTCGGAGCAACTCTCAAGGACGCAGCTTACATCCTCGAGGAAACGCAACATCGCCCTCTGTCCCCTAGGGAAGTTGGCGAGTTCATTGGGACGATCAACACGCCTGATTTTGAGAAGATTAAGGCGATGGTCCTTGACTGTTCCTCCAAAATTAGAGTGCGGAAATATGGTCGCTCCGTTGTCACGATTTCCCCCGTGGAGGTTACTAACCGATGTGCGTCTAACTGTGATTTTTGCGGATGGCGCGCCGACAACACGCAGATGGGGCGCGTAACTATCGATGAAGAACTCGCCGATATTCAAACTCAATATTTGCTTGAGAAAGGTGTTCAGGATTCCGAGCCAGCTTTCGCAAGAACAGCGAAGCACCGGTTTTGTGGAGCCGGAAGCGCTTGTACTTTCGCATGATCCACGCCTTCAGCTTCTGATTGACGTAGTCGACCAGAGAGAACAGCGCTGAACGGCTGAACCGACCATAATAACCTATCCACCCCGGAGGAGCGGATTGATCTGTTGGGGAAGCTCAGCCAGCGTCCCCGGCGTTTGCCGGGGAATGTGCAAGCTTCGGATCGTTGCTCGCATGGCCTTCCAGCCGGCCCGGATCAAGTCCGGCCTGCCAGGATTGCCAACGCTGGCGCCTACGAGAGACGTCGGCGCGCGCTTGTTCGAGGGCGAACAGTGTTTTTTTGAACCGCAGTCCTTCCCGGCGCAGGAACAGCCAGACCGCGTTGTGTGAGACCTTGCCCCCCCCCCGAGCTGCCAGTTCCGCCTTCAGACCATGCAGCGTCAGGTGCGGCGTCTGAGTGATCCGCTCGACAATGAAGGCACGATGCGGATCAAGCACGGGCTTGCGGTGACCGCCCATCTTGCCAGGCGCAACCGAGCCGGTCGCCCGCTGCCGCTGTGACCACTTCACAACCGACGAGACCGCAACACCAAACCGTTCCGCCACAGATCGGCAGCTCTCGCCCGCTAAAACCGACGCCACCACACGCTCGCGAAGATCCAGGGAAAGAGGTCGGGTCATGCGATGCTGGCCTCCAATCCAGTCAGCACCTTGAATCATAAACCGCCAAAACCGGAATCCCCTCCGATTCAGTTAAGCAATGAAATGCTCTAGGCGCCCGCCGCCACGTGCGGGCGACGCCGGCATCAACCGGCGGGCAGATGCACCGCGGGCAACAAGCGCGCCTGACGCAACGCGCCAGATCAGCCGGCCGGTGCAGAAGCAGGCGACGGCCAACTGGCGGATGACGATCTCGAAATGCGCGACAACCGCCTCAGTGGAAACCGTTAGCCGCGCGCAGCACGCCGGCCGCCTGCCCGGCGATGTCCGCGCAGGCGGATGGCCTTGGCCACGTCGACGCCGCCGCGGATCCCGCCCGCGATCAGCTTCACCGTTGGCCCGACGTACCGCCTGCACGCTGGCCGGGGTCGGAATCCCCCAATCGGCGAACGCCATCGCCACCGTCGGCGGCATCGCGGGCGCGCTGGCCCTCCACCACGGCCCAACTGGTGCCGCCGGCGCCGGCGACATCGATCACCGCCACGCCCGCCTCGACGAGCGCACAGGCCACCGAGGCGGAGAGGCCCGACCCCACTTCCTTGGCCACGATCGGCACGCCCACGCTGCGCGAGCGATCTGCGCCAGGACGCCGCGCCTGTCGCGGTCGCCCTCCGGCTGTACGGCTTCCTGCAGCGGATTGAGATGGACGATGAGTCCATCGGCATCCACCGCCCGGCGCGCCAGGTCCAGGCTGTCGGCCTCGCGCAGTTGCGCGGCGCCGATATTGGCCAGCAAGGGGAACGTCTGGGGCCAGGCGGCGCAGCGCGCGCGTCAGCCCCTGGGAGTTGCGGGATTGCAGGCTCACGCGCTGCGAACCGACGCACATGGCGATCCCCAAGGCTTGCGCTGTCTCGCTCAGATGCCGGTTGATGGCCTCGACGCGTGGCATGCCGCCGGTCATGGAGCTGATCAGCAGCGGCGCGCGCATGGTCTTGCCCAGTAGCGAGGCGCGCAGGTCGATCTGCGTAAGGTCCAACCCGGGCAATGCGCAGGTTCGAAACGGATGTAGTCCCAGCCGGCGGCGACCGTGGCCGGCGCCGTTCGCCGATCCAGCACGATGTCCACATGGTCGTCCTTGCGCTGGCTCAGGGCGGCGTCGCTCATGCTCGCTCCATCCGTCGCATCGGGCGACGGCGTTGCGTCGGATCGGACCGACGGCAGCGCGCGCACGCCGCCGCCCTCCCGCGCGTTCAGGCCGACGCACGCTGGCCTCCCCCCGCAGCGTCGCTGCGGTAGCGGCTGGTCGAGGTCTGGTAGTACTGCGCGCGGATGGCCGCCATGGTCTCGATCAACGGTCCCCACGGCGCGGGAAAGCGTTCTTCCGCCATCACCCGATGCAGCATGCGCGTATGGCCGGTCAGCTCGTCGTTGAGGAACTCCACCACAGGCATAGCCGGATAGCGCTGCAGCAGCAGGATTACCGCGTTGTCGGCCTCGCCGGCCGACCTGTCCTTGTCGCGTCCATGCAGATCGTTCTGCAGGCGCCCTATCGCGGAGATGAGCCGCAGGACCTGGCGAAACGCCGGACGCGCACGCAAGGTCGCCATGTCCAGCCCCCACAGCAACGACAGGCAACAGAATACGTTCGTGTAGGCGATTGAATTGATGCCGTTGTGCAGGTACTCGGCGTAGGACCAGCGTTCCGCCCCTGCCGCCTGCGCGTGTCCGGCGCGCAGCGCCGCGCAGTAGCACCGGGTATCGTCGAGAAGCTGAGCATAGTCGCGGCGATCGTAGGCGAGCGCGGCCAGCGAAGCGCGCAGCACAGCGCAGCCCTCGAATCCGGGGAGCGCGCAGGGCTCGCCCTGCCCCAGCGCCTGCTCCACCGCGGCGAGCTGTTCCGGCGCGATCAGGCCAAGGTCGTTGCAATCGTCGAGCCAGAACAGCAGCGCCAGTTCGCGATAGAACGCCACGATCAGCGTTTCGTCCTGCGGATCGCGGCCGATGCGGGCGCTGGTGTCGCGCAGGCTCGTGTGGATGCGCTGCAGGATGTACTGGCCGCCCCTGACCGCTTCCACGGCATGCTCGTCGGCGAACCCGGTCAGGGAATGCCCCCACTCCAGCACCTGCTGCAGCGCGCGTTCGGTCTGGATCATGGCGCCGCTCCTGCTCCCTCGGCCAGGACGCGCCGCCCCCAACGGAGCGCCAGCCACAACCCGGCGAGTTCGGCCACGCGCACGACCCGGGTGGGGCAATACAGTTCCTTGCCGATCCACAGCGGCGTCTGCGGCAATGCATGCGCATGGCGGGCGAGCATCCACTTCAGCGCATGCGCCACCGCCTGCGCGATGCGCCTGCGCGCTGTCGGCTCTTCGCTCCCGTCCATCACGTACAACGCGAACAGCGCATAGGCGGTTTCCTCGAATGTAGACGCGCGACCGGCGCCCCAGCCACCGTCGTCGCGCTGCGCCTGCAGCAGCGCCGCCAGCGCGCGGTCGTCGCGCCACTGGGGCTTGCCTTGCGCCAGCGCAGCGACCGCATGCGCGGTGGGATACAGCCACGAAACGTGCCATTTTTCGTTGTCCCATAAACCGTGCGCGTTGCGATTGGCCTCGACGTAGGCGCTGGTGCCGGTGGCGGGCTTTCCCAACAGTCGCAACGCATGCAGGGCGTGGATGTTGGTCGACACCGAGGCATTGCGCTCGTCGGGGAAGGTGACGAACAGCTCGCCGATTTCGAAATGGCGCAACGCATCGACCGCCGGGTCGCGGCCTGCAAGGCGCAGGACGCACAACGCAACGGCGGTGTCGTCCGCATCTGCCGCGAAGTGCAAGGCCGGGCCTAGACCGCGCACGCCCAGGCGAGCGTCGAGCTGCGCGACGATCACGCGCACCGCCTCGGCGAGCGCGGGATGCGCGAACAGTCCAGCCAGATGCAGGGTGTACAGCGACCAGCATAGCTCGAACACATTGATCGGCCAGACGTTGGGAACGACACCTTCGATGCCGCTGCGCGTCGCCCGCGATGCCGCCTGCAGATACGCGTCGGCACGCCCGACCTGCGGCGTGCTCCCCTGTGTCACGGCGTGCGCACGCCACGCGGCGGTGGCCGCCGGACTGATGCCGATGCTGCCGTCATCATCCGGGCATGCGGTGGTCGGCGACGTCCCCCAGGCTTCCCAAGAGTGCAGCAACGGATGGCCGCTCGGGAACGTCGCCACCGCCCTCAGCTTGACCAGGCACGCTTGCCGCAACGGCAAGAGCGCCGGGTGGCGCGGAAACGCCACGCCGCCCAGCAAGGATGCGGCCTCGCCGCACAACTGCGGCAGGATCAACTCCGCGCCGATCGGCGCGTCTTCCGGCACCGCATGCGCGTAGGGATCGGGCTGGCGCTCGAGGAACCGGATTGCAGCCTGGACTGCGTCGGCAGCGCCGGGAAGAGGATCGGCACGCTGCAATGCCAGCAACGCCGCCCACGTGGGCGCATGGCGGAACAGCGGGAAGTCCGCGCTTCCCCATCCGCCATCGGCCTGTTGCTGTGCGATAAGCCACGCGTATGCGTCCTGCCGACCAGCGGCGTTGCCGTGGAACTGCAGAGCTCGCGCCGTGTCGTAAACGGACGGACCGACGCTGCCGCCGTCGCTCATCTCGCTCAGCAGGTGGCGCAATTCGGAAAGGATCTGTTCGGACAGCGAGTTCACGCGGGATGTTCCTTCTGCAGACGGTTGACGAGAACCAGGATCGGGCAGACGCCGCGCACGTCACCGCAGGCCCGGCGCATGGGCAGCGCCGGACGGCCGCCCTGCTCCGGCGTGGCGACGCGCCCCGATGTCGGTCCGCCGCATAGGCTTGCGCGCAGCGCGCCACGGCGTGCTGGGCAACCGCTGCGATCGGCGCCGCGGACTCGGACACAGTGCAGCATGCAGCCGCCGGCCGATCGCAGCGGCACAGGCGCGACTCCATGCGGACGGGCGCGCTCACGCGCATGGCGCGTGCTTGAACAGATACGCGTTGGCCCGCTGCAGCATCTGCGCCAACCGTTCCGCACGCGGCCCCAACGGGGCGATGGCCTCCCCGGCGTCGCGCAACAAATCCAGCGCGAAGTGTCGAGCTGCCTGCAGCCCCATGATCGACGCGCAGGTCGGCTTCTGCGCCGCCGCGTCCTTGCCGGGGGTCTTGCCCAGCGTCGCGGTATCTGCTGTCGCGTCGAGAATGTCGTCGACCACCTGCAACGCCAGGCCGAAACAGGCGGTGTAGCGATCGAGCGCACAGTACAGCGCAGCGTGCGCGGCATCCTCCGCGATGGCGCATAGCGCGCCCATGCGAACGGACGCGCGCACTAGCGCTCCGCTCTTCATCCGGTGCATCGCCACGATCCTGTCCAGCTCGACGTGCTTTCCGACCAGCGACAGATCCATGGCCTGGCCGCCTGCGGCACCCTCGGCGGACACCGCCTGCGCCAGTTCGCGTACGAGCGCGATACGGTTGTCGCCCGGCGCATCCAGGCTCGCCAGGGTCAGGAAGGCGTGCGCCTGCAGCGCATCGCCGACCAGGATCGCAGTGGCTTCGCCGAACTTGACGTGCACGGTCGGAAGGTCGCGGCGAAGCACGTCGTCGTCCATCGCGGGCAGGTCGTCGTGGACCAGGGTACAGGCGTGCATCATTTCGATGGCGGCGCCGACGTCGTCGAGCATGTGCACCGGCGTATCGGCCAGTGCGCCGGCAGCCAGACAGAGCAAGGCGCGGGTGCGCTTCCCGCCATGCAAGGTGGCGTAGCGCATCGCCGCCATCAGCTCGGTCTCACCGTCGTGTTCGGCGCAGAGAAGACGCGCCATCGCCTGTTCGACCCGCTTTGCGCCGTCCTGCATCCAGATCTCCGGCAGCAGCCTGCCGGGTGCATGCGCGCCCAATCCGCCGAGCGCGGAAACGCCAGTTCGGTCGTCGTGTAGCGTGGAACCAGTCTGCATGTTGTTCATCTCCTTGGTACCTGAAACGGCCACGGCGAGCCCCGAGCCGCCGCGGTGTTGCCGGCGTCGCACCGAGTGCAGCAATGCCGCGCGTCGCCGGCGCCGCTGCCTCGCCACACGGGGCATGCGATCCCAGCTCATGAGAATCCGATGCGGATTGTCATGGACGGATGTGCGGTCGGGTAATAGCGCCGGCCTTTTTCGACGCCGCTCAGCAACCGCGGCCGCACCCCGGCCTTGTGCATGGTCAGCGCCAAGGCGATGCAGCACTGCACCAGTTCCAGCCATACCAAGTGATAGCCGATGCAGACGTGTGGGCCGGTACCGAACTGCAGCATGTCCACCGGCCGGATCGGCTCCGTGCGTTGCAGCCACCGCGCCAGGCGGAACTGATCAGGCGCCTCGTGCAGCAGCGCCGATGTCGAGAAATGCAGCAGCGGGATGCACAGATGGGTGCCCGCGGGAATGCGCCGTTGGCCGAGTTGCAATTCCTGCAGCGCGCGACGCGGCAGGAGCGTGGTCGCCGGATGCACGCGCAGCGTCTCGCGGAACAGCGCCTCGGCGACCGGACACTGCGCCAGGTCCGCGTGCCGGGTCGGCACCGCGCCCACGCGTTTCGCCTCCTCGACCAGGGCATCCCACAGCACAGGCTGCCGCGCCAACTCGATCACCATCCAGGCCATCGTCGAGGCGGTGGTGTCGTGACCGCCAAGCAGCAGCAAGCGGATATTGGCGACCAGCACGTCATCGGAGAGCGCATCGTCGCTGCGATCGAAGGCGCTCACCATGTCGTTGATCAACCCGGTGCGCGCGGTATCCGCGCGGGCGTCGCGGACGAACTGGCGCAGCTGCGCGTCGATCCAGTCGCGGGCGGCGCGGCCGCGCCGCAAGGGCAGTCCGGGCAGGTCGACCCGGGGCGCGACGATCAACTGCAGCAGTTGCCGGTACTTGCGATGCCATCCCGGCAGGTCCTGCGCGGGGATTCCCATGAGTCTGAAGATGAGCCTGAGTGACAGGTCGCTGGTTTCGCGCAGGATGGTTACGTCGCCGCGGTCGCGCCACGCCTGCACCCGCGCCCGGATGACGGGCGCGAATAGGTCGCCGATGCCGGCCTCGGTCAGCCCCTTGGGCAGGAACGCCGCTTTGATCGCATCGCGCGCCTGCCGGTGCGCGCCGCCGTCCTGGGCGACCAACGTTCCGCCAAGCAATTCGGGCGCGATCTCTTCGATCAGCGCCGAGGACACGTCCTTGTGCCGGAGCAATGCGAACGCATCCGGATCCACGCAGGTCATCTGGTGTCCGGCAGGGCCGAAATCCAGCCAGAAGCAGCTGCCCAGCGTCCGTTCCGCGCGCAGCAGCAGGCGCGGCAAGTCGCAGACGATGGCGGGAAGATGCCCGACCAAGGGGAAAGCGCCCGGCACGACCGGGATATCGTACCGCAGCCGGTGCCGACGGTCCAGCGGGTTGAGCAGCATGTCCATCAGCAGCGCGGCGCCGCTTCGGCGGCAGGTACCACCACTCTGCCGCCCACGGCCACCTTGCCTTCAAACCGCCCCATCGTGTCCTCCTGGATTGCGTTGGTCTTTCGCGGCATGCCGCTCGGCCTCCGCCGGAGAAGGCGCAGGGTCGGCGCAGGGTCGCTGGTCATCGCCAGCGTCGCTTTCGATGACCCGAATGGCGGCGACCGGGCACTGGCTGGCCGCGCGCCGCACGGCGGCGTGCAGCGCCTGCGGGACCGTCGCTACGCACACTTCGGCCACGCCGTCCGGATCGCGCTGGCGAAAGGTGCCCGGCAGCGTCAGCACGCACTGCCCGGTGGTTCCGCACAGATCCTGGTCGACCACGACGCGCATCTCAGCCCCCCCGCGCTTGCAGCCGCACCGACAGCGCGCGGAACGTCCTAAGGAACGCGGACGGCTCCCGGGTCGGCTGCTCGGCCAATGCCAGTGTGGGGAAGCGCGCCTGGATCCGCGGCAGGCTCTCGGCCAACTGCACCCGGGCCAGTTGCGCACCGAGGCAGAAGTGGATGCCGTGGCCGAAGCTCAGCATGATCTTCCCGTCGGTCGACATGCCAGGACTCGTGCCGTAGAACCGCGCGGGATCGAAGCGGTCGGGATCGGCGAAGGCGTCCGGGTCGCGATTGCCGGCCGCGACCAGCACGCGCACGTCCGCGTTCTTCGGGATCACCGCGCCGCCCAGTTCGATGTCGCGCTGGGCGATACGCGGAATGGAGCTGAACATAACGGGCGCGTCGCAGCGCAGGACTTCTTCGACGAATGCTTTCACCCCCACGGCGTCTCCCTGCAGCCAGTGCCGCTGTTTGGGATACGCCAGCATCGCCAGGACCGCATGGTCGATGGCCGCAGCAGTGGTGGCGAAGCCGCCCAGCAGCATGCCCCACAACATGCTGATCAACTCCGCATCCGATAGCGTGTCGGCATCGGCGTCTTGTGCGCCGACCAGCATCGACACGATGTCGTGGCGGGGATCGGCGCGCTTGCGCGGTATGAGGTCGCCGAAGTAGGCCAGCACCCTGGCGCTGGCCGCGTCCGCCGCGGCGAGCTGGGGATCGCTGGCGTGCGGGCGCAGGCCTTCCAGAATGGCGCCGATGCCGGCGGCGAGCCCGAACATGTCGTCCGGGGGCATGCCGAACAGTTCAGCGGAGACCAACACGGGCAAGGCCAGCGCGAATTCCCGATGCAGGTCCACCGCCTCCCCGCGCTCCAGCGCGGGCGCCATGCCGTCCAGGCGCGCAGCGACGATGCGTGCGATGCTCGGCCGCAGGTTGTCGATCTGGCGCATGGTGAAATCGCGCGAGATCAGCCGGCGCAGACGCGTATGCGTCGGTGGATCCTTCATCGCTAGCGTGGACGCCAGCAGATTGAGCGATAGGCTGGTCGCCACACGCGGGAAATAGCGCGCCAGTTCGCCCGGCGCCGGCGCCCGAAACGCATCGCCCGTGGCCTTGAACGCCCAATAGATGTCGGCGTGGCGGCTCAACAGAAAGAGCCCCGACGCCGCGCGATGCACCGGATCGTGCTCGCGCAACCACCGCATGAACGGATACGGGTCGTGGGTGCACGCCGCCGACGCTAGTTCGGCGAAGGCGTCCCGGCATGCTGCCGTGGTTTCTTGCATGTCCATCTTGGCTACCTGTTGGCTACCTGATCTAACCGGCGCGCGAGGCGCGCCGGCAAATTGCGGAGAAGATCGCGATCCCCGGCGGCGTCCGCGCATCACCAGAACACCGGGAACTCCTCGAACCCGCCAGTGATGATCTCCTTGCGCAACTTCAGTTCTTCCGGCGCCACGGCCAGGCGCAGCGCGGGAAAGCGCTGGAAGATCGAACCGAACACCACCTTGAGTTCCAGCCTGGCCAGCGCCACGCCAATGCAGTAGTGCGGCCCGAAGGAGAACGCCATGTGCGGCTTTCCGTCGCGCCCGACGTCGAAGATTTCCGGTTCGTCGAAATGGCGCGGATCGAACGACGTCGCCGGCAGGCCGACCAACACCTTGCTCTCCGCGGGAATATGAACGCCCGCGATGGTCACGTCGGTCCTCGGATAGCGCATGATGCCGTCCCACCCCGCGCCCGGCGGGTACATGCGCAGGATTTCCTCCACCGCCTTGTCCACCAGGGATGGATCGCCGACCAGGCGTTCGCGCTGCTGCGGGTGGCGGAGCATGGCCAGCAGGCCGAATTCGATTTGCGCGACGGTGCTCTCGTGCCCGGCCACCAGCATGCCCGCCGCCAGGCCCATCGCCTCTTCCTCGGTCGCCTTGCCCAGGTCGACCGCCGCAAGCAGATCCGTCAGCAGGTTGTCGCCCGGATCCTGGCGCTTGTCCCGCATCTTGCCGCGAATGTAGGCGCGCAGCTCTTCCCAGGCCAGGCGCGACGCGGTGCGCGGGCCGCTTTCATGCTGGTGCGTCATCACCTCGTCGGACAGCTCGGCGAAAAAGGCGTGATCCTCGTAGAGCACACCCATCAGCGCGCTGATGACCATAGCCGGAAGCGGAAAGGAGAGATGGCGCCGCAGGTCAGCGGGCTGGGGCTGGGCCGCCAGCGTCTCGAACAACTGCGCGGCGATCGCCTCTACCCGCTGCGCGAGCAGCTTCACCCTGTGGTCGCTGAACGCCGGCGCCACGATCGTGCGTAACCGGGCATGTTCGGCCCCCTCGTGCGAGACCAGCCACCCCGGCGAACCGAGAATCACCGAATCCGGGGTGAATGCCGCCGGCGGCATTCCCGCAGGCCGGAACGCCGTGTCGGACAACACCGCCTTGGCTTCGTCGTAGCCCGTCACCCACCAGCCTTCGTGCCCGGACGGGAAGCGCACGCGGTGGATCGGACCGTTGGCGCGTAGCGCCAACATCTCGGGCGAGGGCTCGATGTGATCGACGCGCCACATCGGTAGCGTCGGCAAGGGGTGTTCGGACATGGTGGCACTTCACTCTCTAAGCGATGGAAGGGCGGAAGGTGACCGGCAGGCGCTGCGGGCAGCGAATGACGTAAGATGGCACGTCGACGACCTCCTCCGCGGCGACGGTCAGCGGCAGATCCCCCAGCCGCACGAACAACCCGGGGAAGGCGCATCGCAATTCCAGGTGCACCAGCGCAGCACCCAGGCAGAAATGCCCCCCCCCGGGCCGACAGGCGCGGGTTGTCCCGCCGGGTGACATCGAACCTGTCCGCATCGCCAAAGATCGACTGACCGCAGGGATTGGTGAAGGAGGCTCGACCGCACCCGCCACCGACGTGTCCGCCAACATAGCCTCCGGCCCAGTTCGACACCGCCGACGGCAAGCTTGACTCCTGGCTCAAGGTCTGCCGCTTCTCGCGACGAGCGCAATTGTTGTGGCTCCCAAAAGAAGAACTCTAGATCGCATCCAACATTCCCCTTTCCTGCATTTTCTCGGTCCGCAATCGAACGCCAAGTCATTGCCACAGCAAACCGTCGGAACGAACCAGACGCGAACAGCGACGCGCGCCGTGTCCGCCCCGAAGACCATCGCACTGCAATTGGTGATGATGCCGCGAACAGAGCAAATCGCGTGCCGAACTGAATTCGCAGGCTCAACAGGCACTTCGTAGCGGCGCGTAGTGTCAGGTTGTCGGCATTGAGTCTCAATGCCGACAACCGGCGCGGCAAGTGCCCGACAAAGGCCTGCTCTCGCGCTGAATGTGCGGGGCAGCCCTTGCGCGATATTTAAGCATTCGAATTGGCTGCAGCAGGTGTGGTTCGCCGGAAGCCACTCCGATGTCGGCGGTAGCTATCCGGAAAACGAAGCCCGCCTCTCCCTCGCTGGGTTGAATGGCGCATGCGGCCGAGACCTTCCCGACGGCAAGACGCCCGACGGCTCCGGCATCAAGGTAGACGATAGAGTCCTGAAGCTGAATCCGGATCCGCTTGGTCCGTAGCACGACGAGCGCGAACCCGGGTCACTTGCGGGGGCAAGTCAAGTGGACCGAAGGGTTACGTCAAGTGCAGAGCTAGGCAGTCCTTCATCCGGCGGTGCTTGAGCGCTTCGCCGCGCTAAGGCTGGCTTCGAGATTAAGTCTCAGCCGCGACTAAGCTCTGTCGTCGCTTCGAAGCGCCTCACCATCAGCAGCGTTGCTTGCTAAGCGAGTTCGCCGACCTGACCGGTGGATTGGCGTTGCTCTGCTTCTATAGCCGGCGATCTGCTGCCCGTAGTGGCGGGTGCTCGAGGCATCCGGAGCCACGTCGCTCTTCCAATCGACGACCGCGTCGATGCCGCCGGCGTCAGGAGGAGCCAAGCAAAGGATTCTAGCGCTCGCCCAGCCCCCTCGGTGCAAGACAATTGGTCCCTATACGCGCAATAAGGGGAACCGCGCTGTGACAGTCTCTCTTGACGGCGAAATTCGAGACGGACGGCGGTACATGCAGGTGCGAGTCTACTTTAAGATATCGACGCCCTGCCAGATTGTTTATCATACGAATTTTCTCCGTTTCATAGAGCGCGGCAGAACGAATTACTTGCGCCCGCTCGGCACCAATCAGCAAGGGCGGCTCGAGGAAACGCGGAACGATGCGCCGGGCTTCGCCTTCGTTGTCCGTTCGACGACAATCGATTCTCTAAAACCGGCGTTCTTGGACGGCCTTCATGACATTGTCACGGTCCCGCAAGAGGTGAGAGGCACTTCGGTTGGCTTGCCGCAGGAGTGCAGGCGCGGGGACGATCTCTTGGTCTCGGCGCGGGGACGGGTCTCGTTTATCTCAGGCGGAAAAGCGCAGCGCATCCCAAGGTCTGAGGCTTGCTATGGAAGAGCACAGATAAATCTGCCTTTCGATCACGCCTTAATGCTCCAGCGCCCCGATGAAATCAATGCATTGGCCTTCTGCTGCGACATCGTCAAGTCAGAGTTCGCCGGAGCGACACGTTGCTCAAGGTTCACAATCCAACTGGGTGACTGTTCTCGTCGTGGCGCTCTTATACGCGACGATCATTGCCATTGCGGCCTCATTCACCGCTGCCAAGCTCTTGGAAGGAAATTCCTCCATCTGCCGCAGAGCTGGCTCCCGACGCCGCGGCCGACGCAAGCGCTGGCCGACGCATCCGCGCCTTCACAGAAGGCGTCAATCACCACCGGCCTGCAGGCCCAACTCACTGCATCCTTTGCGTCGTGATTGTCGACAAATGTTGCCCGTTGGGATTCCTGTAACGATCGGCGAGGCTTTGTAACAATGAAGCCATCTGGTTCGGATCTGATCGAACAGTAAATTCTCCAAAGTTAGGGTCGAAAAGCGTGGTCGTTCCATTGGAGGCCGACGTCGCCACTGTGTGTGCGCCGCCTTCGGCGAAATACAAGCTGAGCAAATGGTTCGATCGGTCTTTGTTGATTTCGTTCACCATGCGCTCGACGTTCGAAGACTTGCCGAATGCGAATCTCTTCTCCTCTCCAGCCGGTTCCAAGCCAGCTTCCTCCAAAATGGCATTCTGTGCCCGAAGGTCGGCGTGAGAAGAGTCTGCTCCCCTGCTTCGCAACTGATCCTTGAGATTTTGATATTGCTGCTGCCGTTCAGCCGCTGAGGCGTGCGTTTGCGACCCAGGTGTGAGCGCACGCATTCGGGTTGGTGGGCTGTTGTTAAGATTGCGGAACCACTCCGCAGTCAGCCCAACGCAGATGCCGTCCACATTCGCATCACGCAGATCGGCCGTTCTGTAATCAAACAAGGAGGTGGCCGGACTCTCTGGAGCGGATGTACTGGGGTCGGAGGCACTGGAAGTTCGAACGTCGTTTTCATCCGAGGTATGTGGCTTGCTGCAGCAGGCCCCCCTCTTGTCGGGCAACTCCCCCGGTTGTGAGTTCCACTGAGGCGAGAGATGTGCTAGTGTTTCCGTAAAGCTGCCGCTATCCACCGACTGACTCAGTTCGTCAGCTTGGCTAGTGCGTGTCGATGAGCTACTGATTCGATCGTACATGACGATTCACCTTTCTGTGCTGCGCTAGTTTCCACGGATCGATTCGGGATGCTTAGGCCCTGCTGCGAGGATACCCAGCCAAGCTGACGGGCAGCTGTTGTCCAGCTTAGAATCGTTCCTTTGGCGAAGTTCTGACAATGTCTGATACGGTGCGGCGTAGCGCTGTGTTAGATCCTCCCGCGCATATCCGGTAGGTGGCCTTGAGCAGCGCTATCGTGGGGACGGACAATTCCTCCGCAACGCTGTTTGCCAGGATAGTAGCGGTGAGGCTGGCGCCGAATTCCTGAGTGCGCTCACCGGAATCATTCGCGGCGGTGAGCGGGCAATACCGCCAACGCTTCAACTACCGACCTTTAACCGATCGGGTTCGGCTGTCCGTCAGTGAGGGCCTCACAGTGAGCTGCGAAGCGGGCGACCATCGGTATTCCCTGTTTCGTGACGGCCTGGCGCTGCTCGGCAATCTGTTCCGCGATCGCCTCCGCGAGGTTGTTATCTGGTCGCCAAACGACGTGCTATCTTTGCGCTGGGCGGCGTCATTCCAGGACGACATTGAAGGAAGGAACGGTCGTCGGAAAGCAAGAAGGTGGGGCAAGTGGGATTGCCGCAGCCGCAGGGCCTGATTTCTCCGGAGGACAGCAGCGCAATCGGCGGCGAAGCTGATCCAATTCACGGCCGTCAGCTCCAGAGCGCTGCGGATGCTCGCATCGCGGATGTGGCGTAACGAGGGAAGTCGGTGGATTTCGACACCTTCTCGCGTTGCGAGATATGCCTGTGCTGAGCACTCTGATAGTGTCGTCGATGGCCCGTTGGAACGCGTGGAGATTGCTCTCCTGCTGAAATGGCGTCCGAAGCGCTGGGCCATCGAATGCCCGGGCGAACATTGCAACGGCCTGCCCCTCATCAACGTCCTGAAACGTATCGACGAAATTGCGCAGGTCGACTTCACTGTCGGGGAACGGAACTCTGTCGACGAGGCGCCGCAGCAGAAATTCGGCCCGAAGCCGGAGATGCTCCTCGAACCCGCGCCGGACCAGATCACCACGGTAGGGACGCCCCGTTTCACGGCGGCCGATCGAACCTGGTCGCGACGTTGGGCCGAGACACTGCCGCGGCATACGAACTTGAAGGCGTCAGGTTTGCCGATCACCGCGTTCCCCGCCGCGGCCAGATCCCTTCTCCGTCTTCGCTTGCCACGATTGACGCATTGAATGACGGTGCGCTCGTCCAGCTCGTCGTCGATCGGACGTGTGCCGATGACGAGACGCCCGTCTTCCAAGAGGAGCGATCACAACAAAATTATTGCTGCGACGACGCTCGACCCTGCCTCGCCACCACGTCGGTACCCGAGGCAAGCCATGGATTTTCAAATCCGCGCCTCGTCAATCTGGTCCGACTGCTGGCGCGACAGGCCGCACGGGACTTCGTTCGAGCCGAAACAGATAGGGGGATACGAGACTGCCTTGCGATGTAAGGAGTCGCCTCCTGAAGGTCGCGCCTGCGCCCGCTACTCATCAGACAATCAGCGAGACGCTTCAATCGAGGATCAGTTGCGGCTCTGCACGCCGAGAAACAAGGCTGGACAGTCGTCGACAGCTATACCGATCGCGCAATCTCCGGTGCGTCGCTGTTGCGTCGCGGCATCAGGAACTGATCGGCGATGCGACGCGCGGCAAATTCGTCGCCGTGCTCGCAGAGGCGATGGATCGCCTGAGCCGCGATCAGGATGATATCGCTGGACTGTTCAAGCATATGGCTTTCGGCGGTGTGCGTGTCGTCACGCTGTCGGGGGGTGACGTGACGCATCTGAACAAGGTTCTCGACCGCATCATCGATGAGCACGGCTGATCGTGAGCGGCTGGTCCGCCGATTGGGACCCCGCGTTGAGAGCGGCACTCACGCGGGCCCCGACGCGGGGATATCCAGTGTACTGGGCGGCGCGAGGTGAACCTTCCAAGATCGCCACGGACCTGATTAGACAGCGGGCCGGCAGGAACATTCGCATTGATAGCGCGGACACGAAAGCTTGGAACGCTTGGTGAGCAGCCAGGCTGACATCAAAAGGCAAAACCCACAGAGCGTTGGTTGATGGTGGCCAGCGACAAGCGCTTTTTGGCAAAGCCTGAATTCCGCATTCAGCTGGGTGATCTTATTAGTGAAGAAGCGCGAAAGCTGGAAAGGACGCTAAACGGCCCGGATTTCGCACTGATCGGCGCCTTTCTCCAATGACCTGATCATGCAGAAGGTGGCGCGAGCAGAGAGTGCAACGGAGTCGGTCGCGCGCATTGTGGGTGTTCTCCGGCGTTGGGGCACCGGATCAGAGTTTCGCTAAGTGCTCGACTTGCGGATCGAATTCGGCGTCAGGGAAAGTATCGGCTGGTTGGGCACCTTGATCTGCGCACCTACCCGGCCGTTCTCCTCCTTTACGCGTATGGCCTCGCATTGCTTGCTGCCCGGCGATATACTGATCTTCTCAAATTCCTCAGCGTTACCATCGTGACCGAGCGCGACAACACTACTGAAATGGACCCCGATTTTGGGACCAGAGGTTAGTTGGAAAAGGGCCGCTCCGTTTGATAGACGGAGGGCATGATGACGACGAAGACGAGACGCAAGATCGACGCGGCACTGAAGGCAAAGATTGCGCTGGAAGCCGTGCGGGAGCAGGCGACGGTGGCCGATCTGGCCCAGCGCTATGAGGTTCACCCGAACCAGATCTATGCCTGGAAGAAGCAACTGCTGGACCATGCGGCGCGGGCCTTTGATGCGGGTGTCGGGCGCGAGAGCGAGGAAACGCGCGAACGCGAGATCGAGAAGCTGCACGCCAAGATTGGACAACTGACGGTCGAGCGCGATTTTTTAGCGCGGAGGTCCGGAAGATGAGCACGCCGGACCGTCGAGGAATGCTCGATCGCGCCGACAAGGCGCTGTCGATCCCGTCGGCAATGCCTGTTGCTTGGCATCGCGCGCTCCGGGGTCTACCGGCCGGCCAACGACAACGACCTTGCCCTGATGCGGCGGATCGACGAGCTGTTCATCGCCTGGCCGTTCCTGGGCTCGCGGCGAATGACCGCAATGCTGAAGGCTGAGGGGCTTCAGGTCAATCGCAAGCGCGTGCAGCGGTTGATGCGCAAGATGGGCATCGCGGCGCTGGGACCGAAGCCGAACACGACGAAGCCGGCGCCGGGCCACAAGATCTATCCTTATCTGTTGCGCAACATGACGATCGACCGACCGAACCAGGTGTGGGCCGCCGACATCACGTATCTGCCCATCGGCCGTGGCTTTTCTTTATCTCGTCGCCATCATCGACTGGGCGAGCCGTGCGGTTCTGGCGTGGCGATTATCGAACACGATCGACGTCTCGTTCTGCGTGGCGGCTCCGGAAGGGGCGCAGGCGAAGTACGGCAGGCCGGAGATTTTCAATACCGACCAAGGCAGCCAGTTCACCAGCGCGGCCTTCACCGGCGCGTTGGCGGGCGCAGGGATCAAGATCTCCATGGATAGCCGCGGTCGTTGGATGGACAACGTCTTCATCGAGCGGCTGTGGCGGTCGCTCAAGCATAAGGACATCTATCTCAAGGGCTATGCCGACGGCCGCGAGGCCAAGGCAGGGATCGCGAGCTGGATCGCCTTCTACAACGATCGTCGCCTTCATCAGGCGCTCGGCTATCGCACGCCGATGGCGGTCTGGCGCAAACGGTTGCAGGCCGCGAAGGCTGTGGAATGGTGGACAACGCTGACGCGTTGACCACATGCCCACAGCAACAGCAGCAGACAGTGTCTCTGGCAGCGTGATAGGAAGTAATCAGGAGCGGTCAGTTTCCAACTAACAAACCGGCTCAAGCGGCCCCGCTCCGCGGGTCCATTTCACTACAACCGTGGTGAGTCACTTATTTCTCACGTCATGTGCGGGTGGCGAAAACAACGCCTGGCAATTCTTGCCGGGGCTTGAAAAGCGCAAGACGCCCCTCAGCGATCATCTGCACGATGTCTTCCAATCCTGGACCGGCGACTATCTGTTTTCGCCGAATGGTTACACCACTCTTTTCGAAGATTGCGAGCTGCTCTGCTCCCTGGCGTATATCTCGATCGGAACCAGCAGAGGACCTGCAGCAAGCAACCAGCGGCGCCACAGGCAGAAGCTTTGCCTGGTGTCCGATGGGACGGGTCTCATGGGACGGGCAGACGCGCAGGCGCATCATGGAAGGATGGGCGCGTCCGTAAGCGGCCGATGAACTGACGAAGGCCGACTTCGCGAGAGGACAGCCAGAGTATCTGAAACTTGCCACGAGCCGCCTCAACAATCTCGCGGGCGCCTCGAATGGTAGTGTTCGGACATCGAGTGCCTTTTTCCGGCGTGGCAGCCTAACGATGACGGTCGTACCAACCTCGGATTGGAATCTCACCAACCTTAACGACACGGACCGGCGCATACGCGTGCTCGAAGAGGTTCCTGCAGATGACTTGATTTCTGGGCTTACCACCGCGGCCAAGAAAGCTGCGGGTGAGGCCAAGCTGACTTTGAGTGGCAGCGAGCCGCCCACACAGAAGCTCTGCCTGTCATTCGGCCCTTTAATGGCGGTTTGTTGTCAAGCTTTACATTTCTGAATTCGCCCATGGCACGGTGGTAGTGCTCGCGCCGTCGGAGTTGGTCAGGGTTGCGGAGACAACGCGAGCGCGGCTGATACGTACTTTGCCGGCCAGGCATTGGATCGTAACCCTAGCTCTTCGGCCCTTTTGATTGGCTCTTGACGCCCTATTTTGATCGTAGCTTTTGCCGACGTGGCTTCCAAATTCCGGACAATGCGTTGACGGCGGCCTCGAGGGCCTTCCGGTCGATCTCGTTGGGATTGAACCGCTCCGGGGCCCCAGCGGCGCATATGTTCGTGCTCCGGATGGGTGGAGTCACCGATGGCATCGAGGTATTCGGCATAGCCTGGCGCACCGCCGACGTCTTCCGGAGGACAACGACCGGCGGCCTCGAGCAGGAAGGGCATGCCCTCCGTCGGTGTTGTCGAACCACTTTTCGAGCTTGATCACGTGATCCCAGCTGTCGCCGAAGTCATGGAGATAGTGGATCGTCTTGGCGCCGGTCTCTCGAACGATATCGCAAAGCCGCGCTTTACGGGCATCAATGGGCTGGTGGCCGTAATCATTGTCGGGGTCGGGAATCCCCCAATGTGCCTCACCAGCGAAGAACTCGAAGAGGTGACTGTTCGTCCAGCCGAATGCCTCCTGAAGCGTCAGATGCAACCGATCAAGGCGCAGGGTAACGGGTACGACAAGGCGACGCATCACCTCCGGCTTCACATCCTTGAGAGTTACCTTGATCCGGACCGCGGTCGTGTTCAGGCTCATGCCGCCAGCCTCGGATCGTGTGCATGCATCGTATATGTCGACGCCCAGGGAAGCAGCTCGTCCAGTCGCGCCGCTGGCCAGCCATTGACGAGCTTCGCGAGAACGTCAGCGAGCCAGTGCTCGGCACTGACGCCATTGAGCTTACAGGTCTCGATAAACGAAGCGAGAACTGCCCAATTCTCGGCGCCCTCGTCGCAACCGGCAAAAAGGGAGTTCTTGGCGTTGAGCTTGATCGGCCGCATCGCACGCTCGACAGCATTCGTGTCCATCTCGATGCACCCGTCATAAAGATGGAGCGTCAAGCCGTCCCAATGACGCAGCGCGTAACGCAGGGCCTTCGCCGTGTCGCTCTTCTGTGCAAGGTGATCAAGCTTGGCCTCAAACCACTGCTTCAAGGCTGTCGCCAGAGGTCAGGCATGCGCCTGCCTGCCAGCACGGCGCTCGACATCTGATCGGCCGCGGAGCGCTTTTTCGACTGCGTAAAGTTGGGCGATGCACTCAAGAGCCTCGCGGGCAACCGGAGCTGGCGCCGGAGCGGCCTCGCGCTCGATCTTCACAAACTGGCGCCTCACATGCGACCAGCGGAAGGCAAGCGTCCCGGACAAGGCGTCCGCACGCGTCTCTCGGGTCATAGTCTTGTAAGCCTGATAGCCGTCGCAGTGGATGATGCCGCGAAAGCCCTCAGGCAGCTGCAAGCCATGAACGGCCCCACGGCCCGGTGCATAGGCGTAAACCACGCCAGGTGGGTCAGGTCCGGCCCGGAGCCTGTCATCGCGTGACAGCGCCCAGAAGTAGCCGGTTTTGGTCCTGCCGCGCCCCGGATCCAACACCGGTGCGGGGGTCTCGTCGACACAGAGCTTCGAAGAGCCGAGCAGAAGCTGGCGCAGACGATGCCACAAGGGCTTCAATTCCTGGGCGGCATAGCCGACCCAGAAGGCGAGCGCAGAACGGTCGATGGCGATACCGTGCGTCGTCAGCATCTGCGCCTGGCGGTAGAGCGGCAAATGCCAATGATACTTGGCGTCGATCACATGCGCGACCAGCCGCTCGGTCGGCAGTCCTCCCCTGATCAATCGCTCGGGAGCAGCATGCTGGAGGACGACGCCGTGACAGACGCGGCAGGCCAGTTTGGGGCTGCGGGTGACGATGACGCGATACTGCGCCGGTACGACGTCCAGCATCTGGCTCTCATCGTGACCGATCTCAAAAAGGTCGCCTGCGCAGCACGGGCAGCAGGTTGCAGCGGGCATCAGGGTCTCGACGATGCGTGGCAAATGCTCCGGCAGCTTGCCACGATTGGCCCCGCGCTTGGAAGTTCTCTTCTCGCAGGTTCTTGGATTGGCGTGATTCTCGGCTGCTTCGAGAGCCGCGACGGCCTCTTCGATGTCCTCCAAACAAGCTGTAGCTGATCAGCGTCCAGCTTTTCCGACGATCGACCGAACTGCGCATCTTTTGCAAGCTTGAGCAACCGCTCGAGCCTGGCGCAGCGATCCAGCAGAGCCGCGGCAAAGACACGCAAGTCGCCTGGATCGCTCGGCAGCACATCAGGTAAATCACTCATTGGCCCGAGTCTGCCATGCTTCGCGCCACGATGCAGCGAAGATTTTATGTCCTACGCAAAGCGCTTTCGGCTGCGGGATTCGAGGCGCATGCATGCGTGTCCACTCAATGCCGGCCAGAAGCGCGGACAGCTGCGTGGCATTCACCCGCATGACGCCGGCCACGATGGGAGGACATGAAGCGGCCGCCATCGAGCCGTTTCCGGTACATCACAAGGCCGCTGCCATCCCAGACGACAATCTTCACCCGATCAGCGCGCTTCGCACGGAAGACCACCACACCCTTCATCGGATCGTGGCCCAGCGTCTCCTTCGCCAACAGCGCCAGGCCATCCGCGCCCTTCCTGAAGTCTACAGGTCGGGTCGCAACGTAAATCATGAGGCCAGCGGGAGCCGTCAGCATGAACGTGTCCGGCGCAACGCAACAAACACATCACTCAACACGGCAAGGCCAGGCGTCCCCCGCACCTCAACTCGTACCCCATGGAGCTCAACCGTCACAACGGCTGCTTCCGGCGACCCGGAGGGAGCTGCAGCCGCCGATGGCGACGATTCCGACACCAACGGCACAAACGACAGTGCACCCGCCACTGGCAGCACCAGATTGACCTGAACGCGCCCGGCGCCGTCAGTCATGCACCTGCTGGGGCCGGCAGCCATGGCGACGTGCGACATCTGTTACGATCGCGCCCGGCTCGAGACTGTCCGCGACAATCTGCGCCTTCAAATCATCTGGCCACTGTTTCCGGCCGCCGCCGGCGTACACTTCCATGCGCGGTAACAACGGTCGTCTTATGTCGTCCGAATGGTCGTCCATTGTGAGCACCCTTGCAGAAGATGACTCTTCTAACGGCGCTCACAGGTCTACGCACAAACAATCTGATGGGCCTCGCAGCCCCGTTTACGATCAGGGCGCGCAACGCCTATGCCGATGCGCGTATCGAGCGGCTGACGCAGATCCTGAAGGTCCCTCGACCGCGCCCGGTTCGGCCGACGAACCGGAAAAGCTCGGCTCTGCGAACGGTGACGATGAACAGCAGACCTTTGTCTTCGAGGAAATCGAGACCGGCATCGGTGCGATCAAGGCCCAGGTCAACGAGGGCCGTGAGCAAGCGGATGACAAGCGTACCGCGTCGGCGCCAGGGCTTTGCGCCCTATCTGGAACGGATCGAAACGGTCATTGAGCCGGAAGAGCTGGCTGAGCATGCCGTCAAGCAGAAGGTGCTGATCGGCGAGAACGTGTCAGAGCGTCTGGATGTGGTGCCGGTGAAGTTCCGTGTGATCGCTACGTGCCTTCAAGAAGGAGGACGGCGTGATCCAGGCCCGGCCCGAGCTATCGCTGAAAGTTGGTGACGGCGGGAATCGGGAAGGCGGCATATCGTGGGGGTGCTTGACGCCTCCACTTCTCCACCGAAGGAGCGATATGCCGTGTCCAAAGATAACATCATCAAGTTGATTCAGCCAGGAAACGTCGACGATCAACTCACCGAAATCTTGCGCAATGGGGCGCGTGCTCTGTTGGCCCAGGCGGTCGAGGCCGAGGTCGCGGACTTTCTCGGCAAGCATGCCGATTTGAGGACTGCGGACGGCCACCAGCGCTCGTGCGCCACGGTCACCTGCCGGAACGCGAGGTGATGACCGGTATCGGTCCGGTCGGCGTCCGCCAGCCGCGTGTACGCGATCGCGAGGCGGAGGCTACCGATCCCGACCGCATCCGGTTCTCTCCGTCGATCCTGCCGCCCTACATGCGCCGCTCGAAATCGATCGAGACGCTGCTGCCGATCCTTTACCTGAAGGGTATCTCCACCGGCGACTTCTCCGAGGCTCTGGCGGCGCTGCTCGGCAAGGATGCTGCCGGGTTGTCGGCATCCGCCATCGGCCGTCTGAAGGACGGTTGGCTTGACGAACACACCGCGTGGCAGAGGCGCGATCTGTCGGCGAAGCGCTACGTCTACATCTGGGCCGATGGCATCCATCTCCAAGCACGCCTCGAAGACGAAAAGCAGTGCATCCTGGTGCTGATCGGCGCGACGCCGGAAGGCCGCAAGGAACTGGTCGGCTTCACCGATGGCGCCCGCGAGAGCGCGCAGGACTGGCGCGATCTGCTGCTCGACCTGAAGCGGCGCGGGCTCGGCGTGCCGCCGCGGCTCACCATCGCCGACGGCGCGCTCGGGTTCTGGAAGGCCGCCGGCGAGGTCTGGCCGAAAACGCACGAGCAGCGCTGCTGGGTACACAAGACCGCCAACGTGATCGCCAAGTTGCCGAAGAGCCAGCAGCCTAAAGCCAAACGCGCGTTGCAGGAGAGCTGGATGGCCGAAACCAAGGCCGCCGCCGAGCTGGCGTTCGACGCCTTCATCGAGAGCTATACGCCCAAATACGAGAAGGCGGCCGACTGCCTGAGCAAGGATCGGGACACGCTACTGGCGTTCTACGACTTCCCGGCCGAACACTGGAAACACCTGCGGACCACCAATCCCATTGAAAGCACCTTCGCTACCGTGCGCCACCGCACGATCCGATCGAAGGGCTGCCTGTCCAACAGAACGGCGCTCGCGATGGTCTTCAAACTGCTTGAGGCCGCGCAGAAAAGCCGGCGTCGTCTCGATGGCCACAACCAGTTGCCAAAACTCGTTCTCGGTGTGACATTCAACGACGGGATCGAGCTCATCGCCAAACCGACTGACCGTCAGCCCATAACCGCCGCCGCCTGACCGGCCGCGCCGTCACCAAAATTTGGCGATAGCTCCCGGCCCCGGTCCATATCATTGAAGGAGGCATTCCGACCGAAGCGCTTTTAGCCCAGATCGCCGTCGCCAAATATGCCGATGGCCAACCGCTCTACCGGCAGGAGGCCATCTACGTCCGCGTGAGTAACAGAATGTGCTAAGTGCAGACCGCATGGCTGCTCCGTGACGCTCAGTATCAAGGAGTTATGCTGGGATCATGATTTGTGGGGCCATTTGCCGAGGCCTTTCGCGCCTTCTCCAATGCGTCATGTTCATCTGGCTCTATGCGATCGAACCAAGAGCCCGGAGGGAATGCCGCGATGCGCTTGGCAAAGAAGGATTGCGGCTCCCAATCTCGTCGCGCCCGCTTCTCGAAGGTGATGACCCCGTTGCGGGTAAAATAGCGCGGCCCTGGAATGTTACAGTTCACCAAAAGCAGGACACGCCACATGTCACCCTTATCGGTCGCATTCTCATTCGGCTTCGGCACGTAATCCACTACAACGGGTTCTATGATGCTGCAGCGGCCGCGCCGCAGAAGATTGCCCAGCTTGCCTTGCGCCGTCGTCACGAAGTTGAAGTTGGCCGGATCATGCAGAAAGTGAAGATTAGCGGTCCTTTCGCCATCTGCGATTTCACCCGCGATCAGCGAGAGCGCAAAGGCGTGCCAGCCCAGTTCAATGGGCTTTGCATATGTCGACGCCACTTCAATGCCTCCGTCAGATGCGACCTTCCAGGTGATAACGTACACTTCGTCTGATGCACGCTCGTGGTGCCTTGTCCACGACAGATACACGTATTCAGTTCGGTCAACTCCTTCAGCGACCCCCCACGTTTGAGTGACGAACTGCGCCACCTTCGAGACTTTGGAGGTAATTTGTTCTATGGTCTCGCCGTCCTGCGCTCGCCATGTTGACCTGACCCGTTCGACAAGGGCGTTGTCGTTGGCGCGAACACTGTTGCTCGTCGTGGCCAGCTCGGCGTGGCAGATCAGCGATCGAATGAGCCAGAACCAAAGCACATGTCTTCCAACCGTTTTACGCTTCATAGTTGTCGGCTCGTCTGGCTTTCATCCACACACATCAATTCCGAGGCGGGTAACTTCAACGCGCTATGTGCGATCGCATGAAGTTAGCGGCGACGTGACGGGGGCGCCCGCTGGTGTCCCGCGCGAGCAGGCGTAGTCCCCTTTGTGTCACGCGCCGCTAACTTCGGTGGCTAGCCACAGCCTCAACTTGCAATGCTGAACCTACCCAGGAGGAGAAGCCTGGGCTACCGAGTGCCTGCATTCTTCGTGCCAGCTAATAGGCGGCCGTTTGCACTATAATTGTGTCGCCTTTGTCGACTTTCCGACCTGCGTACGTTGCAATGCGTCCCTTCAGTCCGCCTCGACCTGCAGAATTCATGGCACGCGCTTGATCACGCGCTTAATCTCCGATGGCGCAGGTGATCGACTTGCGGCGAGGTATCTGACGACAGTCTAGCCCGTCCTATTCGTGAGAGTGCGTTTTTTTGGTCCGATTGATGTGGCCGCACATCTGCTCTGACGAGGCGCGCGGGATTGCCTTCGGCTTTTCATCGCCTGACGACCGGTACTTTGCAACGCGCTTGAGGTGTAGGTTGGGCGAACGGGGGCGGACGCCTCGCCGGTCAAGGACCGAGCGGCAGCAGCGCGCCTGGCAAGCCGCGGATCAGGTCGGCTTCGGGACATGCCGCGGCAAACGCGGCTCGTGGTCTCGACGACACGGGCAGCGAGTTTCAAGAGACGAAGACGCAGCGTCGCGAACTCGGCTGTGGCCAATTCCCGGGCTTTGGGAATCGCGTCGCGCACGGTCAGCATCAGCCAATAAGCGGCGGTGTCGAGAACGAGGCGGACTTGATTGGCGAGCGCCGAACGGCAGCTGGTGCGATCGGAGGCGAGCTGCGTCTTATGCAGCTTGATCAGATTCTCGGCTTGGCCGCGCGCGCAATACAGGCTGTCGTAGATCCACTCGGCCGAGCCGACATCGAGGCTGGTGACGACGAAACGGATGTCGAGGCCGAGCATCGTCGCCTCAATACGGGCGACGGTACGTCGTTCGCGATCCCAGGACTTTGCCTTGTGGCGCGTCTCGGTATAGCCACGCAGAACCGGCAGGTTCTCGATGGCGCGTCGCGTGCGAATGCCGTCGGCGGCCTCGTCGACTTTTCTGGCGAGCGGCTTGGTGCCGGACAGACCGAAGATGTAGTCGATGCCGTTGGTCTCGCACCACGCCATTGCCTCCGGCCGGGCATAGCGCCCGTCGCCACGGAACGTAATTCGCGTGTTGTGCCACCGCGTCCGGATATGCCGTATCAGGCGGCGCAGATGGGCACGCACCTCGACGCCGCCCGGCGTCTTGCCGGGCCGCAGCACGACCGCCACGGGCCGGCTCTTCTCCGTGTCGTAGACGTGGATCGGCAGGAAGCAGCGTTCGTCATAATGAGCGTTGAACAGCGAGAGCTGCTGATGGCCGTGGACGACATCGCAGGTATCATCGATGTCGAGCGTGACGGATGCCGGCTCGCGCGGGTAGCTATCCATCCATGCGTCGAAGGCGCGGAGCATTCTCCAGCCGCGACAGCGTCGGTTGGGAACACAGATCGCGACCCGTGTCCGGCAGCCGTCCGCAGGCCAGCTTGAATGCGGGATCGGACCGCAGATGATCGAGGTCGTCGGCGTCCTCGTAGCCGCAGCAGATCGCGAACATGCGCGCGCGGAACATATCGACAAGGCTGTGCACGACCCGCGTCGGATCGCGCCGATCCGGGAACACGCGGGCCAAATTGTCGGCCAAGCCGAGGCGCCGCTCGGCCATCGCCAGAAGCATCACGCCCCCGTTCGAGGTCAGCCGACCGCCATCGAAGGCAGCTGTGACTTTCTTGGCGTGAACGGCTGGAAACGAGAAGGGCAGGATCGTATCATCGGTCATGGCGGCCGTGCTGTTCGCGGCTGAAGGTGATGGGGTTGGCTTTGCAACCGAATCCTACGCCGCTTCAGCGCTTTACACCACGCTCGCCAGCCTCTCAGGCGCCCTCTGACGAATAAGAC
The DNA here is from genome assembly GCF_011516665.3 of Bradyrhizobium sp. 41S5. NCBI lineage: Bacteria > Pseudomonadati > Pseudomonadota > Alphaproteobacteria > Hyphomicrobiales > Nitrobacteraceae > Bradyrhizobium > Bradyrhizobium sp. 41S5. The sequence continues at coordinate 7,194,231 of NZ_CP083721.1, forward strand.
GGGTTAGGTCGTGTGGACACTTACCGCATCCAAAGAACGATGGCTGCGAGAGTGACGACGGCTAGGTAATTTCGGGCGGTCTTTTCGAAGCGGGTTGCGACGCGGCGGAACTGCTTGAGCTTTGAGAAGCAGCATTCGAAGAGGTGCTTGTCCAGCGGGTATTTGAGTGCGCGTGACGGGTTGTTGGGGATGACGGCGAGCGCGCCCTTGGCGGCGATGGCTTGGCGCAAATGATCGGCGTCATAGGCCGTGTCGGCCATGACGACCTCGGCAGGTAGTCCCTCGATCAATGCGGCAGCTTGCGGTGCATCGCCCTTCTGGCCTGCGGTCAGCGCGAACCGTACGGGACATCCCAAGCCACGAACGGCCATATGTATCTTGGTGCTCAGCCCCCCGCGCGAGCGGCCGATCGCCTGATCTTCAGACCCCCTTTTTTGGCCCCGGCGGCGTGCTGATGCGCCCGGACGATGGTTGAATCGACGATCAGCCCTTGATGCTCCATCGACTGAAGCGCCGGAACACGCTGTTCCAATCCCCGAACGCCTCCGGGAGATCACGCCAGGGAGAGCCCGTGCGAACAATCCAAAGTACACCTTCCACGAACATCCGATTGTCGCGCCAAGTGGAGCCCTTCTGGTCGGGGCGACCTATAATCAGCGGCGCCATTCGCTCCCAAGCCGCGTCGCTCAATACCAAGCGGTCCATCACACCCAAGACTGCCTCCCCAAAAGCAGCCTAGAATCTGATTTGCGCCTAAAAGGAAATCCCTAGAGTCCAAACCACCTAGAGCAGATTGTCTACCATCGAACCCGTCGTTCAGTTTTGAACGTCGTGGCTCCATCCACACGCGATTGGCACTCCTTCGCGACTATGCGACAGTCCTGAAGTGCTAGAGCGTTTCACATTTTGACTGAAGCATAACCGGCGTTTGCGAAGTAGTTTGCGCATTCGCGAGGCTGGATGTCCTGAACGAGGTGACCGATTTGGCGCCAAGTGTCTTCGACGGTGCGCCTCTGAGCCTGCCGCATCCAGTGTTTGATCTTGGAGAAGGCCTGTTCGATCGGGTTGAGGTCGGGCGAGTATCGCGGCAGGTACCAGGGCCTGGCGCCAGCAGCCTGGATCATCTGCCCGACAGCTTTCGACTTGTGGCTTCCGAGGTTGTCGAGAATGACGATGTCGCCTTCGCGCAGGGTTGGCAGGAGAAGGTGCTTCACATAAGCGCAGAAGCATTCGCCGTTGACGGGGCCGCCGAAGACGCAGGGTGCCGTGAGTTGGTCATGGCGGAGCGCGTCGAGGAATGTGAGGGTACGCCAGTGACCGTGCGGGGCGAAGCCGCGCAGGCGTGCGCCCTTGCGGCGCCAGCCCCGCAAAGGGGCCATGTTGGTCTTGATCCAAGGGTGAGTAGGCCGGGGGATTTTCACCCCCGGCCTCTCGCAGAACGGTGCGTGAACCTCTCGGTTCACACCGCTCCCGTCAGGTGAACGTGGTCGTTCCGAAGAACTGCCAGTGCACGAACAGCTCCGCGTTATTCCGAGCCAGCCTTCGCAAGAACAGCGAAGCACCGGTTTTGTGGAGCCGGAAGCGCTTGTACTTTCGCATGATCCACGCCTTCAGCTTCTGATTGACGTAGTCGACCAGAGAGAACAGCGCTGAACGGCTGAACCGACCATAATAACCTATCCACCCCCGGAGGAGTGGATTGATCTGTTGGGCAATCTCAGCCAGCGTCCCCGGCGTTTGCCGGGGAATGTGCACGCTTCGGATCGTTGCTCGCATGGCCTTCAAAGCTGTCGGACTGACCGCCGGGGTGTATCCACAAAAGAATTCCTTCCGCTGTGACGTTGCCACCTGCCGCGGCCTGAACTGATATCCGAGAAAGTCAAACTTGACCCTCTGATACGTTCGCCGACGCCTGTTGTCCATGCAATAGACGATCTGCGTCTTTGTCGGGTGCATCTGAAGTCCGCACACCTCCAACCTCGCTTGAAGCTCCGCCCTAATGGCCTCTGCTTCTTGCTCGGTCCGGCAGTGCACCAGTCCGTCGTCGGCATACCGACACCAAGGGAGGTCGGGATGTGTCCGCGCCATCCATAGATCGAACGTATAATGCAGGAACAGATTGGCCAGTATTGGGCTGATCACGCCCCCTTGCGGGGTTCCGCGGCTCCGCTCAACAAGCTTCCCGTCCTTTTCCATCGACGCCGTCAGCCATCTTTCGATTAGAGCAGCGCCCATTTGCATTGCACGTGTCTCCGGACCGCCGTCAGCAGAAGATCATGCGGAAGATTGTCAAACAATCCTTTGATGTCGAACTCCAGGACCCCAATCATACTTCCAGCACCGCTGACGCGTGACGCCCACGGCGTCCAGAGCCGATTTTCCCGGCCTGTATCCGTAAGAGTCCTGCAGGAAGATGGATTCCAGTTCCGGCTCAATCATCTGTTTGACCACCATCTGCGCGATCCGATCGCTGATAGTGGGCACACCTAAAATCCTTTCGCCGCCCGTCTTCTTTGGAATGGAGACGGCGCGCACTGGAGGTGGAAAGTAGGTCCCTGACGACATCCGATTCCAGATCTTGTAGAGATTCCCTGCCAGATCTGTCTCGAACATCTCCAAGGTCTGTCCGTCCACTCCGGCCGCACCGCGATTGGATTTGACCGCCTTGTACGCTTCGTACACTCGCCGCTTCTCGATCGAGAACGGCTTATTTATCGCACCGTTCGAAGTCATCCTGTTTCCAGCTGGTTCAAGAGTACGACTACCTGACCCGATCCCTTTGCTCCGGCCCCATTACAGGGCCCTCAACGCTCCTACGGGTCGGTCCGCCCCAGTCTCTTGCATCGGTACTCTCGCCTCACGGTTGGCTCCGCTTGCGCTTCTCCCTTGGCATCAAGAGCCTGGTTCCTGCAGTTCCGCGCGAAAGCCTGTGTCCGACTCACGCCCCCTCTACGCCGGTCGCCGTCCGCCCGGTCATCAGGCATCTGGCGGACTTGTCCAGGATGACGAAACGATCCTGGTTTTGACGACGCTTGGATTCATAACGACGCGTCCTCGAAGGGTTCACTTTCATTCGTCTTTCGGACACTCACCTGCTCGGTTTGATCCGAACTTTTGATCCGACACTCGCCACCACGGCTATTTACCGCAGCAGCTCGGACTGGTTTGAGACCCGCTCCTGAAAGCCGATCTCGGAGGGCCAGCCCCCATCTTTCCCGCAGCTTCACAATCGGTTTTAGTTCATGTTGAACTCCTTCCGCTGTCTGCAGCACACTCTCATCGATAAACACCAGCCGGCCCGGATCAAGTCCGGCCTGCCAGGATTGCCAACGCTGGCGCCTACGAGAGACGTCGGCGCGCGCTTGTTCGAGGGCGAACAGTGTTTTTTTGAACCGCAGTCCTTCCCGGCGCAGGAACAGCCAGACCGCGTTGTGTGAGACCTTGCCCCCCCGAGCTGCCAGTTCCGCCTTCAGACCATGCAGCGTCAGGTGCGGCGTCTGAGTGATCCGCTCGACAATGAAGGCACGATGCGGATCAAGCACGGGCTTGCGGTGACCGCCCATCTTGCCAGGTGCAACCGAGCCGGTCGCCCGCTGCCGCTGTGACCACTTCACAACCGACGAGACCGCAACACCAAACCGTTCCGCCACAGATCGGCAGCTCTCGTCCGCTAAAACCGACGCCACCACACGCTCGCGAAGATCCAGGGAAAGAGGTCGGGTCATGCGATGCTGGCCTCCAATCCAGTCAGCATCTTGAATCATAAACCGCCAAAAACCGGAATCCCCTCCGATTCAGTTAAGCAATGAAATGCTCTAGCGCTGATTTGATCACCATCCTGTACAGCAGCAGCGCGTCAATTGATGTCGGGACCGCGAGCCGGGGACTGAACGCCTAGCGAGACGTTCCACATAATCGACTCTGAGTGCGCCAGCGCGCTCGAGCGAGAGGACGACCGCCGCGGCGAACGCGCCGCTCGACAGACAGCTTGACCTGCGATCGGGCAGCAGCGACAGCTTCCACTCTACGGGTGCGAGACGAAGACACCGGCGTGTTCCACCTGTAGGCACGGTGGCAGCACTACAAGCGCTCTCTCATCCAAGTTGCGCTTCACCGGATGGTGGCGAGCCAGCGCTTTTCTTCTCCTCTTCAATGAAAAGTCGCGTCGGATCCTCAGGTTGGGCTATGAATTGCCGTCTGGAGAAATAGTGCCAGTACTGCCGGATGCAAAACGCGGCCATCTGGTCGATGAGACGGGCTATGATTTTCACAAACCCACGAGCTCTTGCGAGGTTTCATCGGTTAAGATCAATCGGCCCGGATCGTTCAGGTCGAACTCTATCACACGTGGCACAAAGAGACGCGCATAGCGCGTGAAGGCGCTCGTCGGGGGAAAGCGAATTACAGTGTCGCAGCGCGCAAGGAGATACATCTCGATAAGGGCTGAAAACCCGCCCTCGGCTCCGAGCGCGGCGCTGTGCAGAGGCCCAGCCTGAAGGGCCTGGAAACGTTTTGGAATCGTGAAAACATCAGGAAATAAGGCCGAAACCTTCTCAAGAACGAGCGCACTGTCCGTACACAGGAACACCCTCGCAGGCTTGGCGTACGGCAACCCCCTGGCCCTTTCGATGGCACGACAGACCTGCCGCAGGGCGCGCTCCGGATCGGCCCAATAGGGAGCATGCCCCATAATATCCTCGCCGTTGCCGTGTCGAACATGAACGCCGATGATGCTGTACGGCTCAAACTGCTTGCGGTAAATGGCCTCAATCCGTGCCAGAATTTCAGATCGCGGTTTAATGTTGCGAAAGATCTCTCGTTCGGCCTCCTGATCGCAGCGCCACATCAGACAGGCGTCACACACAACCGTGTTAGCGTCACTATCTTCCTCATTTTGGAACAGTTGATCGAGCTCGTCGCGCTCGCGGAAAATTTGCTGATCCGGCCGATAGACGCAGTCGATGGATGGCTTGTTCCACCATCCCGGGAAGAACGGCCCCGGGAATGAGCGGTGGTTGATCTGGTCGTCGCAGATGATCGGTACCCCAGCAATATCGTGAACTGGTTCGAAAAAGACTGGGAAGGCATTGGTGAATGGCTGATCGAGATAACAGGATCCGCGCCAATCGATTGCCAGCGTCCGATCGGTCCGCTGTGCAAAGCGCCAAGCTGCCGCCAGCGACCACAGGCAGTCGCCGAACCCGGTCCTTCGCCTGGAAACAACGAACCGACCGCTCTTTAAACCGCTAACCATACGCATTGCCTCGTTCCGGGCTCCTGGGTGGACATAAGACGTCATTATAGATGCATCTCGTGTGATCGCATCCGTTGTCATCGGAGGCACTCGTGATGCCGGCGAGCTGCGTCGGTAGAATTTCATGGCGGCGTGCCTCTGATGGAAGATGTTCTCTGAATGCTTTCCGATTGCACTTCCATTCAGAGACGCTGCGCCGACGTACCCGATTTCGGTCCGATACCGTTTCGCCCTATCCCGGTCCCGCCACGCATGCATTGCCAGGGTCATTCGTGAGCTCAGCCTGCGCTTCACTTTTCCTTTTATTGCAGTCGCAGGCCGCACGCGGTGGACGCAGCCGAACACAGCGCTGCTCCCACGCGAGCCGCAGTTCCTTCACGATATCTTCACGCTTGTCGTGATCGGCCATGGTCGTGTCTAGAAGCCAGCCAAGCGGCGCCTCGCCCTCGATCCGCATCAGCAGCTCGAATAACTCATGTGAAATGCGTATGCTGTCGCGGCCCGAAGGTCCCGTACGGATCTCGCAGACCGTTTCCTGGCGATCTGCCGCGGTGTAGGAGCGAACGCGATGAAGGGACGCATAAGGCGGCAATGAAACGCTTAGCGCACCCCAATCCTGCAGCCTTGCCGCTCGCTTCTTGACGAGGAACGGCCCCGCAACAAGTCCGTCTAGGTCGGTCGTCAAAAATGTCGTGATAGCGTCTGCAACCGAATCCACGATCGGCTCGGCATTGTTGTTGAATGACGTATTCAGAAGCACTGGGATGCCAGTACGCTTTTTAAACGCATTGATAACATCCCAATAGGCGGGGTTTGTCTTGCGCGATACTGTTTGCAGCCGAGCGGTACCATCGACGTGCGTGATTGCGCCGAGCACCTTACGCTGGGCTTCGCGCACCCGGACCACGAAATTCATGAAGGGAAAGTCCTGCTTGCCGTCAGGGAGCTCGAAGAACTCGTTCGCATTCTCCTCCAGCACAGATGGCGCAAACGGACGATAGCCCTCGCGTTTTTTGACCATTGCGTTGATCCGGTCCTTGTTTTCCGGCGGCCGCGGGTCCGCAAGAATGCTCCGGTTGCCGAGCGCACGCGGCCCGAACTCAGAGCGGCCCTGAACCCAGCCGATCACGGCGCCATCTGCCATCCAGTCGGCCGCACTTGCTGCTATGTCGTCACATCGTTGAATGTCGAGATGACCGGACCATGCATTGAGCTCCTGTTCCACGGCTTGCTCGTTTCCGAGGCCGGGCCCCCAATATACGTCTGACAGCCGCTCGCGCGGCGTTGGCCTGCCCAGCTCGCTCGACATCATCAATGCGGCGCCAAGCGCGCATCCGGCGTCGTGGGCCGCGGGTTGGACGAAGATGTCTTCGAAAAGGCCGGAATAGAGTAGCTTACCGTTGACGGTGCAGTTATGGGCTACCCCTCCAGCTAGGCACAAACGCGTGATGCCTGTCGTTTCGCGATAGTGTAGCAGGACGTGAAACACGATCCGCTCCAGAGCTTCCTGCAGCGATGCGCTGACATCCCGATGCTGCTGGGTAAACGGCATTCCCTTTCGTCGGACCTGGATGTTTCGGAGCAGCGCCGGACCGATGCGGTCAAGGTGGACGCGATAGTCTCCATTGTCCAATAACTCGTAGAGCTGTCCGAACAGCTCGCGATAAGGAGTGGGGTCCCCGTAGGGAGCAAGCCCCATCACCTTGTACTCGTCGAACAACCCGTAGCCGAGGTAACGGATCGTTTCGAGATAGAACAATCCCAGAGAGTTGCTTTCTGGGAAGCGTGCAAGTTGTGTCATTCCGGTGCCCGACCCTACCGCCAATAGGCCCGAGAGAAAATCGCCACCGCCGTCAACCGAAAAAATGAGGCTTTGCTCGAATCCAGACATGGCAAACGCGCTGACCGCATGCGCTTCATGGTGATTTACGAATGAAACCCGCGACGCATCGACCTCGGTACCGAACTCCCGTGCCAGTAGCTGTCGCAGCAACAGTTTGGCGTCCAGCGGAAGCGGCTGAGAAACAGCTAGGCGCTCGAGCATAGTGTTGCAGTACGCCTCAGTCGCGTAGAACGCAATGCGATCGATCTGGTGAAGCTCGACTCCCGCAGCCGAAAGACAGTATCGCATCGCGTTGCTTGGGAACTTGTTGGAGTGCTTAACTCGATTGAGGCGCTCCTCTTCGACGGCAGCGATCACGCGGCCATCCTGTACAAGAACCGCAGCGCCATCGTGCAAGAAGGTATTCGGCAGCTCGGGCGAGCTTTCATGAATTCTGTCCAGACCGCCACATATTCCCAGACACAACATCTCGTTCTCCATTTGATCATGACGGGACGACCAATGGCCGTTCCAGCTGCTTCGTATTATCGCGCTCCGTCGGCCGCGCGGGGCCGTAGCACAACCCAAGGTTCTCCCAGCGCCGCCCAGACACGGCGCTCAGCCCGTTGAAGTGCCGGAGCCCCGCATCGATCAACTGAACAGGCTGATGTGGACCTGGCTTGATCGCGTCCTCTTACAGGCATTGCAACTGCTGCCATCGCAGGTCGGGCCTTGTCCGACTCATCAGAGAGCACGGTGCGACTGCATCAGCTGGATTCTCCCGGTTATCTTAGTTCTTTCCCTCAACGCAGCAGCCGGCGCCGCAACAGTGCGGTCGATACGAAGAAGGGCAACACCGCGTATATGCAAAGCGCACCTACATGAAACAAAGCGCCGCCAGCCTCGCGCTCTAGCATCGCCGGGCGAATGAGGTCGACCGAATGCGCTAGCGGCAACAAGTCGGCGAAGTGCTGAAATGAGCCAGGCAGTTGGCTCATCGGAAACACCGCGCCACACAGAAACACCATAGGGGTAAGGACAAGCGTCTGGTAAAACACGAAGTAGTCGTAACTTGGCGCAAGAGATATGACGACCATTGCCAGGCTGGCGAATACAAGCCCAGTAAGCGCGACGGTCGGCATCGCATAGAAAATGGAAAGCCAAGACGCATAGCCAAGCGTGGCAGCGACAAGCCCGATTGCCGTCCCGGCAAGAACGGATTTGCTGGCCGCCCAAACCAATTCGCCTAAAACGATATCGCCAAGCGTAAGCTGTGTGGACAGGATTGCTTCCCAGGTACGATTGGCATCCATGCGAGCAAAGGTTGCATACATGGTTTCAAACGTTGCGGCAGTCATGGCGCTGGTCGCAACCATGCCCGCAGCCAAAAATGCGATGTAGGAAGTTCCCTCAACGGGCCCGACGATGAGACCGAGGCCGAAGCCAAGGCCAAAAAGATGGGTTATAGGATCTGCGAGGTTGCCGAGAACCGACGCAAGCGCAACTTTCCTCCATGCCAGGCAATTTCGACGCCATACCGCGACCCAGTTGTAGGCGTTAGCGGGCAGGACCCCCGCATAACCTTCACTCATCACTCATTTCTCCATCTCGCGTCCGGTCAGGCGCATGAACACGTCCTCGAGATTTGCCGGACGCTGCAGAATGCGCAGACCCGCTCGCCCGCGCAGCTGGATGCGCACCTGCTCGGGATATTGCGCATAGCAAAACAGCGTCTCTCCGCTCACTTCCAGGTGACGTACATAGGGCTTCAGTATCTCGCGCAGCTCTTGCGGATGACCGCCATAGATCTCAATCACGTTGCATCCGACCTTTTCGTCGATCAACGCTTGCGGTTTGCCTTCGGCGATCTTGCGTCCATCCTCCAGCACACACAGCCGATCGCATAGACGTTCGGCCTCTTCCATGAAGTGAGTGGTCAGTAGGATCGTCTTGCCACGGGCCAACAAAACTCGCAGACGTTCCCAGATCAAGTGGCGCGCGTGCGGATCCAGACCCGTCGTCGGCTCGTCCATTACCAGCAGATGCGGGTCATTGATCAATGCACGCGCCAGCGTCAGCCGCCGCTTCATGCCACCTGACAGCTCGGCGACGCGCACATCCACCTTGCTTTCGAGCCGCGCAAACTCTAGCAACGACGGCAGGAGCGCCTCGATCTTTCGAGCGCTCATGCCGAAGTATCTGCCAAATACCACCAGGTTTTCTCGTACGGTAAACCCGAGTTCAAGGTTGTCGAACTGCGGCACCACGCCGATGCGCACACGTGCCACTCGAGCGCGTGCAGGCACGGGCTCATCAAGGACGGTAACCTTGCCTTCATCCGGCGCAATCATGCCGAGAAGCATACGCGCAATGGTGCTCTTGCCAGCTCCATTAGGCCCGAGCAGGCCAAAGCACTCTCCGCGTGCAACCGAGAACGACAGTTCATTGACGATGATCTTGCCGCCAAAGGACTTTTTTACGCCGGCAATGTCGATGGCTACGGTGGACATGTTCACCTTAGGTTGGCAGAAGTCGTTGAGCCGACGATGGCGTCTCTACGACCGTCTTGGTCCAGAGCAGGCCGTCACACCACACATGTTCAACGCGTCCCCATTGGCAAGCCGCGGCAACATCCGGGAAGACGCCACGGCCGTGAACATTGGCGCTCGTATTGCAGAGCAGCGGAATGCCGGTGAGTTTCTCAAATTCGACGAGGAGCTCGGCAATCTTGTGTGAAGAGTTGCGGGAGATTGTCTGCAGTCGCGCAGAGCCGTCCAAATGGACGACGGCGGCGACCTTGTCGCGCCATTCCGCCCTAGTCTGGTGATCGAACAGCATGTACGGATCCGGCGTACCAGGGTTGAATATCTCTGGCGCCCGATCCTCTAGGCAAATCGGCGCCACCGGTCGGAAGTATTCGCGGCGCTTGATGTCGTTGAGACGATCCTTCATTGCCGGCGAGGTCGCGGCCGCAAGAATGCTTCTGCCGCCCAACGCCCGCGGCCCAAGCTCCGCGCACCCGGAAAGGAAGATCACCGGCTCGTTGTCGGCGAGAATGGCCGCAAGATCGCGCAGACTGCACGGCGCGGCCTCCCATTCTGGCGGAACCTCGCTGGCTTGCAGGGCAGGACCACTGTAGACTGACCATTCCAGTGGCACGAACCCATCTTGCGCCGCCAGCGCACTGCAAGCTGCACCGATTGCCGAGCCGCTGTCATTCGGAAATGGCGGCACCCAGACGTCATCGAACAGTCCCGTCGCGCGAAGCGCACTATTCCACTTGATGTTAAGACCGCAGCCGCCGGCTATACATAGATTCCGCGCTCCCGGAAGCGACGAATGCCGCAGCAACACCATTGCGATTTCCCGGATAAGGAGACGTTCCAGGAACACATGAAACGACGCAAGGACGTCCTCCGCTCGCTCGGCCATGAGGCGCAGTCTGCTCGCCTCGAAAAAGTCGTGCATAGCTGCGAGTGACGCTTCGGCATTGTTGATGTCCGCGCGATAGCGACGAGCCTGCTGCGTGTCCGCCGCGAAGCGCCTGTCGTAGAGCTCCTGAAACACCGCCACAATGCTTTCGTTGGCAGAACCAAGCGCGACGTAGGCCATCAATTTGCCGGCGATGCCCAAGTCCGAATTGGTGCGATTCGGCCGCCTGTAAGGCCCGAAGTGAAGGCCGGCGACAGCATAGGCGTGGCCAATCATCGGAAACAGGCATCCAACGAGCCGCCCCCCCTGTGGTTCAACATAGTAAAGACGTGGAGAGATCCAGCCGTCCCATACCAGACAGAACGCGGGTCTACCCGAGACGGCAAAGGGGCTGGTGCTATATGCTGAGGCAACGTGGCCGGTGACGTGCGGGTAACTCTTGTAGGGAAACACCTTGCTGGCAAGGATCAAGCCAAAACCGTCGACACAATCAAGAAGGCCCTCAGCACGGCGCTCGACATATGGCGCCCCTTTCAGCGCGATCGGCACGGCCCCACTGAGGACCAGGAATTGCGACTCGCGCTCGCCATCCCCGCCGTCGATGACGAACTGATCAATATCACGCGGATCCAGGCCATGCTCCGCCAATGCAAGTACAACTGCATCGAGATTATCGATGGATTGATAGCGAGGATTATTGCCGCGCTTCTCTTGCTCGGTGCAAAAGACAAGCCGCCTATCCTCGACGACAGCAATTGCCCCGTCATGTGTCAACTTGATGCCGCAGATGCGCATACGCCCCTCGGCCCAACGACCGCAATTTGATTGTTTCGACGAGCTATTCGACTTCCGGAACAGAACGAGCAGGCAATCTTGGTCGACCGAACCAGTCTGGCAGTGCTGACGCTCGATTCGGATAAACTCTCATTCAAGAGAGCAATCGCCGTCTCAGCAGCATGGCCCCAGCGTCGACAAGCATCACGCGCGAATCCGAAGACCAGAGCGCCATTTGGCGCAAGCATGCTCACCATGACCGCCTCTCCGTTCTTTGCCGTGCGCGCTTAATCCTGCGGCATGACATCCTGCACGGTAATTCGCTGGCAGTGGGGTCCCAGCATTTCCGTGAATGCGAAGGCTGCACCTCCGACTTCAAGGGCACGCGTAACATCCCCATTGGAACGCGACATCCGAAACATTTGCGCGTAACGCTCCTGTTCCAACGGGTTACTGTCGAGGCGCCACTGATCACCAACAGCAAGATCACGCTCGAACAGATGATAGTTCTTGTCCAGTCTCATGGGTCGATTAACCTGTTGTTATTGGCTCGATCAATCGCCACCGCACATATTGTCAGTCGCCGGCTCGCCCGAGGAACCGCGCGACCTCCGCTTGCGAATTGCTTCAACAATTTCTGCAGTAGCTGCAGCGCTCGATCCGGTGTTAGTAGCCGGGATAGTGGCCTTCTTGTCCCCTGCGCTTGGCACATTGACGAGCTTACGCGACAACCAATCGCTATTGCTCAATGTACAAAGCGCATAAGCCTTCAAAGGAAGCAGGATAAATATATTGATGGGCGTATGGAGCGAGAAGCCGATAAAGCGCAATTCGCGGGCACGAAACGCCGCGACACTGCACCGGATTATTGTCATTGCAGCAATTGTCAATCCCGTCCACCAGGGCACCGAACCGCCGATTGCGAGCTGTGCAAGCGCAGCCAGTGATGACAATACGAGGAGTAAAGGGCCGAGATTTTGTCCGACAACGTCTAGCGTGAGATAGCCATCGAGTTCGGGCAGCAGGCGCAATGCAAGAAACGTGTCCCGAAAGGTACTCCGTGCCCAACGGAGTTGCTGACGCAGATACGGCCCAAGGCTGTCGGGTACGACTGTTGCCGCGATGGCATCCGGGACATACTCGGTTCGAAATCCCGCTTTGAGCATGAGGATAGTTAGGTGGCGATCCTCGCCAAAATCGCTCGGCTTTCCGCGAAAGAATTGCGTTTCGTATTGATCAAGCAGCAAAGCGAGGGCGGAGCGACGATACATCGCGCAGGGGCCGCAGCAGCACATGACTGCACCGAAGCGAGCCTGTGCCGCGCGCTCTTCGTTGCACGCTAGCCAGTATTCCATATCGATTAGCTTGGTTAGCCAGGTTTGGCTGCGGTTGCTCGCTATCAACTGGCCCATGGCGGCGCCGACTTCCGGCTCCTGCATCTTCAATGCAAGCTTCTTGACCACGTCAGCGGCTAGTATCGTATCCGAGTCGACGTTGAGCACCAGGTTCCCGGACGAGCTACGTATAGCGGCGATCTGCGCCTTGCGCTTTCCAACGTTCTTGGCCAGCAGGATGATGCTGAATCTCGGATCGTTCGCATAGAGGTCGTGTACAGGCCCCACGACATCGCGATTTGCAGATCCGTCGTCGACCACATAGACTTGCAGTCTTCCACCGTAGTCTTGACCTGCAATCGACTCGAGACATTTGGAGAGCGTGTTCGGGTCCTCGTTGAAGCAAGGCACGATGACGTCCACGCTGGGCAGAGCTACCTCGGATTGGCCCAGATCGGTCTGCAGCGACGAGGTATTCGCCGGCTGAGCATAGAGCGCTTGCGCGCTCTTGTAGACAGTTGAGAGCAGCGCATAAGACGAAACGGCGACAGCGCTGGTTGTAGCGAGCAGGTCCATTTTGGGGCCAGTTTTGTTTAGTGAAGTTGAGGAAGCGGACGGATTGCAAACCCGCGCTGTTGCAGAACCGGTATCAGATGTGACAGCGCCATCACCGTCTGATCACGCAGAGTGGCATCGCTGCAGAGTCTTTCCTCACCAGGAGGATACCCGTCGTGCAGAAGTACAATTGCGCCTGGACGAACGGCCGCCAGCACTGAATTCACAATCCTATCGACGCCTGGGCGCGACCAATCTCTCGGATCGACCGACCAGTGCAGAGCTGTGAGGCCAGCGCTCGCTGTCGTAGCGAGCACCGCTTGGGTCCATAAGCCGTAGGGTGCTCGCATGTGCCTGGGCGAAGCCTGCGGGCATGCCGAACGGATCGCCTTGCTCGTCGTTAGCACTTCATCGTGAACCACCGCTGGTTCACATCTGGAGAGATCCGGATGCGTCATCGTGTGGTTTGCAACCTCGTGTCCTTGCGCAATCATTCGTCGAATGAGTTCAGGCTGATCGGTCACGTACGTGCCGATAACGAAGAACGTCGCCGGCACCCGATGTTGCGTCAGCACATCGAGCACGTCGGGCGTGCAAAATGGATTTGGCCCATCATCAAAGGTCAAATAGACACAGCGACTTGCGCTGACGTCGGCGTAGTCGCGACGCACCGCAGACAGGGGGACGAGCCCTTTCACAGCTCAGGCCCGTTCCGGTCGATGATCGTCCCGGCCGGCCACTCGCTGATCGGGCGTCCGAGCGGGAACACCACCACGAGAACGTCCTCGATCCGGACCGGCGGCAAATTGGGATACACATCTGCGTGGGTGGACCGGACGCGAATGCCGGACATGAGGGTTGCCAGCCCCTGCCTTCCAATCAGTCTGGTAAGGTGCTTCTCAAGCGCGGGCCGAACCGTACCAAAGCCGAACGGAACCCCGAGCTCCTGCAGCGCAGGATACATCACGCGCATTGAGTGGCTGATTCCAAGCCCCTCGAGATCCGGACGCACCGCATATAGTCCCAGTTCGGCCACGAGTAGATCGCCCCCGTCAATCTTGATGAAGCGGCGTAGGGCGCCGATGTGAGCAGCTACGCCGTGCGCGTCGTAACCAATTACGCGGACCTCCGGCCTTGCACCGGCCCAACTTCGACTCCCCTCAAATGGCTGCGCATTAAAAGCACCGGTCGGCCCATAGCTTTCGCGGAAAAACTCAGCGAGCTCGGTATGGTCGCCCAGCCGCAGCTCGCTTTCCCAATGCAGGCTCCACTGCACTTGAGGGCGCGCGGAACGACTTTCCGCCGACCGAGATCCGGGAATATTCATGACGGGCTTCCCTGCACCAGTGACGTTAAGAGCGGAGGTGGTCACGTGAACAACTCGCTATCGGCTGAATCGCTGATCAATACTCGAATGCACTGACGTGGGGCGCCGGCGCCCGGCTCAGTTCGCCAGCGGCGCGGCAGAACGGCCCCCTTGGAGTGGCGCCTTGGCCAGAGAAGAGGCGATCGTGCAGTCGGCGCTGGTCATCCCAGTCAATGTCATGTCCGAGATCTGCCAGACATGCCGACGTGGCGCGTGGATTGTCCGGCACCTACCCGCATTATCAAGAGGTTCGGTCCGGTCCAGGATTGCTATCGATGCTGTGCGGTCTGATGGCGCCCCATCGATGAACGAGATCTCACCGCAAGCGCTCCCGATCGGCCCCAGATCAACTTGGGTCATATGCATCTTCGACACGCTCTGAATGTGATGGACAAGCAACTATTTGGCTGGTCGCGGGTGACGTTTGGCATCCGCAATGTGCGCCTGCCTCTCGGTTCCGACACTAGGGTGAGGCGTAAGCCATCTCTAGTGTACGCGGGTAAACCACAAATATGGAAAGGGATGGAAGACACATACGAACGTTTATCGGCAGTACGAGCGAGCGCCGTGTCAGGCCGCTCGTCGCACCGAGAAGAACAGACGTTGCTCGGATAGCGCGCCGACACCCGCCCCTAAACGGATTCGGCAGGTGCCCGCACACCCTAGCAGTCCGTTTCGGAACTCGCGTAATGGCAAGCAGCCATCGTGGTACGCCTAATCAGTTTCCAAACTGATGTTTGCTATCCAACATTCCGTTGTTTCGATAGAACTCATCAACACGATGGATAGACTCACAACATGCGGTTCAAGGGACTTGATCTAAACCTTCTGGTTGCGCTCGATGCTCTGATGACCGAGCGAAACCTCACTGCGGCGGCACGGAAAATCAATCTGAGCCAGCCCGCGATGAGTGCTGCGATCGCGCGGCTGCGCATCTATTTTCGCGATGAATTGTTCACGATGAGAGGTCGCGAGCTCGTCCCAACGCCCGGCGCGGAGGCGCTTGCGAGCCCTGTCCGCGAGGCCCTGCTGCATATTCAACTCTCGATCATCTCAAGGGACGCGTTTGACCCAAGTCAGTCGAACCGACGGTTCAGGATCATTCTCTCCGACTTCATGACAATCGTCTTTTTTCGGCGGATTGTGGATCGTATCGCACAGGAAGCTCCGGCAGTACGCTTCGAATTGCTACCATATTCCGATGAGCCCGATGAGCTACTCCGCCGCGGCGAGGTCGATTTTCTCATTCTGCCGGAATTGTTCATGTCGAGCGCGCATCCGAAGGCGACGTTATTTGAAGAGACTCTCGTATGCGTGGGATGCCGCTCGAACAGGCAGCTGTCAGGGCAGCTTACGTTTGATAAATACAATTCGATGGGACATGTTGCGGCCAAGTTCGGGCGGGCGCTAAGGCCCAACCTCGAGGAATGGTTTTTGCTTGAGCACGGCCTTAAGAGACGCATTGAGGTCGTTGTGCAGGGCTTCAGCCTCATTCCGCCTATACTGTTCGACACGAGCCGCATAGGGACAATGCCCTTACGGCTCGCCAGACACTTCGAAAAGCGGACGCCTCTGCGGATCGTCGAGCCACCGCTGCCGCTGCCCCAGTTCACCGAGGCCGTTCAGTGGCCAGCCTTCCACAACACGGACCCGGCAAGCATTTGGATGCGGCGGATACTGTTGGAGGAGGGATCCCACATGACGTCTGCGAATCAGAAGAGCCCAGCTCGCAGGCGCTGCTAGGTCGGGGCCACGAGCCGCTCTCCGCACGCTGCAAATACCGTGTTCGGCCTTTGGTCGTATTCGGCCGCTTTCTCATTTCGCCGTGTCGGGCGGCGCCCTCCTTAAGAGGCCACTCAGCCGTCGGTCAGTCGCAAACGCCTGGCAGGCGCTGACCGTAGATGCCGCAAAATGTGACTCGGTGAGCTTGCGTGAAAGCACAGCGCTCACCATCGCGGCAACTTCTCAATAATGTTTGATTCGTCCAATCAATGTCTTGAACCCCACGCTGCGTCAGGTTGTAGGCACGCTGCTGGGACGCGTTGCGCGGCCATCGACAGGGGCATCGGCGAACTTACGGCTCTGGCCATAGCACCAGGGCCAGCGCCAGCCGTAAATTGACCAGGTCGTGTTGCGGGGTTGCCGGAGTGTCGAAATCGATCAGCTCCGCGGCTCCCGATACACTCCAGTCGCCGGTCGTTCGCCGACCGCCCTCCGCGCCCTCCTTACGATGGCTTCCGCGAGCTTCTTTCGCGATCGCAGGATGGGAACGGATTCGTTTCAGGCGATCCGATGAGAGCGCTTCAGAGCCGCTTTCGCTACTCTAATGTACCGCAACGACACTCGCGCAGGATAAGACGATATGAGCTGCTGCCGGTTTGATGGACACCGAGATTAGGTGTTTCATGAAGCCGGAGGTGGCGATGAAAAGACGGAAGTTCAGCCGCGAGTTCAAGGTCGAGGCGGTCAAGCTGGTGCGGGACCGTGGGGTGTCGGTGGCGCAAGCCGGCCGTGACCTGGATGTTCATGAGAATGTTCTCCGCAAATGGGTGAAGGAGTTGGGCTCCGACCCGGCGCAAGCCTTTCCCGGCCACGGGCAGATGAAGCCGGAGCAGCAGGAGATCGAGCGGCTGCGCCGTGAGGTCGCCAAGCTGAAGGCCGAGCGGGATATCCTAAAAAAGGCCGCAGCCTACTTCGCGAAGGAAGCGACATGAAGTTCGCCTTCGTCGCGAAGCACCGGACGATCTGGCCGGTGGCATGGCTATGCGATGCGCTGGGAGTGTCGCGGTCGGGCTTCCATGCCTGGCTGAATCGCTCTCCCAGCACCAGATCCCGCAGCGACGAGGAGCTCGGCGGCAAGGTCAAGGCCAGCTTCGCCGCCAGCGACCGCACCTATGGCGCACGCCGGGTGTGGCGTGACCTGCTCGCCGACGGGGCGGATTGCGGCCTGCACCGGATTGAGCGGCTGATGCGCCTGCAAGGCTTGCGGGCGCGGCCGCGACGTCGGCGCTTGCCGAAGGACAGCGGCGATCGACAGCTCGAGACCGTACCGGCGAACCTCCTTGACCGGCAGTTCGCCGCCGAGCGGCCGAACCAGAAGTGGATCGCCGACTTCACCTATCTCTGGACGGCCGAAGGCTGGCTCTATGTCGCAGCGGTGATCGACCTGTTCTCACGCCGCGTGGTGGGCTGGTCGATGAGTGCCGCCATGACGGCACAGCTCGTGACGGACGCATTGTTGATGGCCGTCTGGCGGCGCGGCAAGCCGGATGCACTGTTGCATCACTCCGACCAGGGCAGCCAGTACACCAGCGAGCAGTTCCAGCGCCTGATGGCCGACCACGGCATCGTTTGCAGCATGAGCCGCTCCGGCAACGTCTGGGACAACGCGGCGATGGAGAGCTTCTTCTCCTCGCTCAAGACCGAGCGTACGGCCAACAAGATTTATCGAACCAGAGATGAGGCACGCGCCGATGTGTTCGACTACATCGAACGATTTTACAACACGACCCGCAGGCACTCGACCATCGGCTATCTCAGCCCGGTTGAGTTCGAGCGCAAGGTGGGATTAGCTTAACCGGGTGTCCATCAAACCGGCAGCAGCTCAATATGCGCTTCAAGGGCTTGGATCTAAATCTTCTCGTCGCGCTTGACGCTCTGATGACTGAGCGCAACCTCACTGCAGCAGCACGCAGGATCAACCTTAGTCAGCCAGCCATGAGCGCGGCCATTGCCCGGCTGCGCTCCTATTTCCACGATGATCTGTTTGCAATGAGAGGCCGGGAACTTGTCCCGACCTCACGCGCCGAAGCGCTGGCAGCTCCCGTTCGCGAGGCGCTGACGCACATTCAGCTCTCCATTATCGCTCGGAACGTGTTCGATCCCGCTCAATCAAAGCGCCGATTCAGGATCGGCCTTTCCGATTTCATAACAGTCGCATTCTTCCGAAACGTCGTAGAGCGCGTTGCGCGAGAAGCTCCCGCCGTCAGCTTCGAACTGGCGGCGCTTGCTGATGATCACGATGAGATTCTCCGGCGCGGTGAGGCCGATTTCATCATCTTGCCGGAACTATTCATGTCGTGAGCGCATCCTAAGATGAGCCTGTTTGAGGAGAGACTCGTTTGCGTAGGCTGCGGCGCGAACAGCCAGTTGCTCCGACGGCTAACATTTGATCGATATATGTCCATGGGGCACGTTGCGGTGAAACTCGGAGGTGCGCGCAAGACCCCCACCGAGGAATACTTTTTACTCGACCTTGGCCTCAACCGGCGCATCGACATTCTCGTGCAGAGCTTCAGCATGATTCCGCCCCTGCTGGCAGGCACGACTCGCATAGGGACCATGCCATCAAGGCTCGTTAAGCATTTCCAAAGATTGATACCCCTTCGGATTGCCGAACTCCCGCAGCCATTCCCCACATTTACCGAGGCGGTCCAATGGACTGTCCGTCACAACAGCGATCCGGAAAGCGTCTGGATGCGAGAAATACTGCTGCAGGAGGCGGCCCGCATGGCATCTACACGTGAAGAGCGCTTCATCATCAACGCTTCGGACCAAGCGGACACTGGCGCAGACTTCGCAGAGTCTAGCTCGCCGTTGTCGTAAGGACGTCCGCAGTGCGTAACCTCTATCCGAACGCATGTCTCGACGCGGCCAATTCACGCTTGTTCCAATGACACCGGTTATTGGCAGATAAACTTCGTCAGTTTCGGCCGATGGCTATCAGCCGCTGTGCCGCTCGCATTCTATCATCCGACCGGCGCGCGAACTGCGACGCAATGCGGTCGATTGCGTTGTTTGCAACTTAACCCTCAAAGACGAAGCACGACGCGCCCGCCGCCGCTCCAGCTGGGGTCTTACGCTGCACCCGGCCTCTCTCTTTGGCGCACCAGGCTCGATGCACAACTTGGAATCAGCTTCGGACCACGCGCCGTCCACTCTCAGAATCAGTAGCTCCCAGGCAAGAGCTCGATTCGGATTAGCCGGCGTCACATCATCACCCACAGTGAGCGCTGTGCTGATCGATTGTGCAGATGAGGTACATCCCCGCAATTTCGACGCAGCATCGCGCAGCCGTGTTGCCGTATCGCATCACCTTCAAGCGCATCGCATCTTCGTCGCTCCGCGCCGCCGGTCCGACTTCTTTTGGCCCTACCGCGGCCAAACGTCTCGACGACGTGCGCGACCCTAGCGCGATGAAAAACAGGAGCTGAGCGTTGGAGCAATACAGCGGCGTATTTGATCCGGAAGAACTTTCCGGCTTGGGAAGTCTTTTTGATAGTGCAATCACCGCGTCGCCGCCATCGATGCGAACTCCCGATAATCGAACGGCGATCGCAAAACTCATTTTGGAGCGGACAGCAGCGAGCGAGGCTCGACTGGCATACCTGATGAACTTACTGGTTACCATTTCCCCTCAGGGTTGATTGCCCGCCATTCTAAGGATAGTCACCATCTCTTGCGCTGGAATGGAAGACGATCCAGCTAGAGCTTTGAAATAGCTTGAATCATACGTGACGTCAGGTTGTAGGCTTTGAAATTGAACAACATGAGCAAAGCTACACCACGAAGGCGTCGATGGCGCATTGGCGAACTTGCAGAGGCGACCGGAGTGACGGTACGCACGCTGCATCACTATGAACACACGGGGCTCTTAGCTGCCTCCGAACGCACCGACGGCGGCCACAGGATGTACGACCGCGAAAGCGTTCAACGGGTTCATCAGATTCGAGCGCTGCGTGAGCTTGGTTTCTCCCTTTTCGAGATCGGTAAGGCTATGGAGCGTACGACTTCACTTACGGACCTCATGCGCAAGCATTTGGAGCAGATAGAGCTTCAAGTCGCTCGTGCAACCCTGTTGCGAGATCGCTTACGCAACATGACGACGGACAGTGAAATCCAGGTAAGTGTTGATGAGCTACCCGCCACCTTGGATGCCATGTCGCGGGTCGAGACGCGTAGGCAGCCCTCCCGATGCACTTGCAAGTTGGCTGCAGATCACGAGGAGCGGTGGCGGCGGATCCGCGATGAGCTGCGCGAATGCATGGATAGGGCTGAGCATCCCTGCGGCGAGCGGGCAAAGGCCGTCGCGATCGCAGCACGCTCGCTGATCGGCGAAATAGCCGGCGCCGATTCGCGCGTTTCGACGATCCTGAAGGTGCTTGCACGGTTAAGCGCACCTCGCACTCTGGCCGGTTGGGATCCCCACCTCATGCAGTATCTCGATCTCGCCCTTGCTGGATTGGAAGATCAGCCGTACTGATTGCGGCGCCAACGGGCGGATTGTCGGACGGCCCGGTCAACATCAAAGCGCGTTAAAGCGCCGGTTGATCTGCTGGTTCTGATTCGTGCCTGCCGTTCTGCGGCCTCACTGGGCCTGTCTGCGTAGCGCGTCTTTGGCGATCCGCCCGCCTAACGCACGGCCACTTGCTGCAACTGGCGGCATGAACCCCGAATGGGGCTTGAACCGCACGTAACGTCAAATTGTAGGCTCTAGCGAGATTGAGGTCTGGCGAACTGCCGCGCATGGATTCGCTTGCCGGAAGCAACCGCATCGAGCTGCAGCTGGCTGACCGCGGCGCTGGCCGTTCACTTCATTTGAGATTGGGAGTTCTACAATGCTAAATGGGCGCTACGCTTCGGCTGCAAGAGCAGCGCTCGTCTTCTGCGCCATCGCCTCGACTGCGCAAGCTTCCGACGTCAATATTGCCGTGGCTGGCCCGATGAGCGGGAACAGCGCTGCGTTTTTGCGCGCCAATGCGCGATGGTGCGGTGGCCTCCGTCGAGGCATTGAACGCCTCGGGCCCAATACCAGATACCAAAGTGATGTTGAGCGTCGCAGACGACGCCAGCGATCCGAAGCAAGCGGCCGCAGTTGCCAATAGGCTCACAATGGACCGAGTCCAGTCAGTCGTCGGCCACTTTTGTTCCCTCTCGTCGATCCCAGGCTCCGAAGTCCACGCCGAAGCGGACAGGCGGTGGGGCGGGCCGGTTCCTTCAACGCCTCGCGAGTTGTCGTGGCACTTCGTTCAGGGGCGACCGATAACCTGATCGGGCCGCTCCGGTTCGATGGCAACAACGC
Organism: Bradyrhizobium sp. 41S5; assembly: GCF_011516665.3. Taxonomy (NCBI): domain Bacteria; kingdom Pseudomonadati; phylum Pseudomonadota; class Alphaproteobacteria; order Hyphomicrobiales; family Nitrobacteraceae; genus Bradyrhizobium; species Bradyrhizobium sp. 41S5. The sequence continues at coordinate 7,215,849 of NZ_CP083721.1, forward strand.
GGCTCCCGCCCTTCTGGTCTATCGCTACGCGACGGGTGTGTTGAAGCCGTCGAGCAGAACTGACCGGCGCGAACGCATCGTTTCCCTAAACAGCGAATGACATGAGACCTTCTCAAGACCTGGCAGCTGCAATAGTTGCGTCCGCCCTTGTACTGGCGGCTCTCGGAACACTTCTTGCGTTTGCTGCAGCGCTCGCAGAGCTCCCCGATGTCGACACGCTCGATAACGAGCTACGTCCGATGATAGACAAGTAGTACCGTGCCAACCCTCATTGTTTGCGAGTCTTTTAAGCAACGGCCTGATCGCTTAATGGTTGGCTACCCTGATCGATGGGCTTGTTGGCCATATGAGCCCTCCATTCACCCTGCAGCATTTGATTGGCGCTGTCGGGAGGTGCTGGCCGTTATCCTTTCAATCGCCGAAGCCGCGAAAATCGATTTTCGGCAACATTCCAGCCTATGGAGTTCCCGTGCTGACAAGTGCCCCTGCCCTGCACAGCTTCCAGGGCGCCAGACGCTGCGTCGTTTACGTCCTCTCGCGCTAATTCGAGCTGCGCAAGTTTCTCGTTATGCCCTTCCGCCAGACAGTTTTCTGCGCGAATTACAACTTCGACGTCAATGGAAACCCCTTCTCGCTGCCGAGCGCCGCAACGCACAACTCACCCAGCGCTGCGCTCAAATCGCAAGGCACACATACAGATCAAGACTTCACCATGTGGCACGCACTCATCAAGCCGAGCATGTTGACGCGCCAATCGAGTGCTTTGGCAAGATCCGGGATACCTTCAACGTCGGCGACGGGATCCTGACGCATCCTTCAGCTATCGACGACAAGGGTTCGCCTAACGGGCCTCTAGGGCAGATCGATGAAGCCCATTTGGCCCCAGTCGGATCGTCTGCGGCCCCCTCCAACCCGCGCTCGGCAGATGGCCAATCATTCCGCGCTTCCTCCGGCTGGAATGCAAGCTCCCCCCTAACAGGGGCTGTCAAATGAAGCGGCCACGATTCACGGAAGAGCAGATCGTCGCGATCTTGAGGGAGCATCAGGCTGGGGCGAAGGCAACTGACCTGGCTCGCAAACACGGGACCTCAGAAGCGGCCATCCAGAATTGGAACGCCAGGTTTGGCGGCATGGACGTTCCTGCGGCCAAGCGATTGAAGGTCTTGGAGCAGGAGAACGCGATGCTAAAGATGCTTCTGGTCAAGCACATGCTCGATGTCGCGGAGCTTCGCGAACTGCTTTCAAAGTAGCGAAGCGACCATCTCCCGGCCGCTTGGTGTCAGGCGCCTCGCGCGCCAGAGAGGCAAATTCAAAAGAGACACTGTGAACAGAGGCCTCATCAGCGCCCACATCAGCCGACCTGGATCGCGAGCAATCGCCCGGAGCCAGCGGCGTGGGCTGCTGCAAACGGCGCCGATCTGGCGTGCGCAGGCCACTCCTCTGCTGTCCGAAACATGACAGATGCGTTCCGCTCTCATCTGGCGCATAAGACCGCCGCGGACGATCGGATGCCATTTCTCGGCTTGCTGCGCATGGTCGTAGTTGCGCAGTCTGACAAAGATGCCCGCGCGGCCGCGGAAGCCGCTTATCAACGATGGCTAAGGAGCTTTAGATTCCCTCACGAATTGAGTGCCACTCCGACGCCGCCTAACTTGCAGCTGACCTTCGATGCAGCGCTTGAAGCGAACTGTGCGTTGTCGGAACGCCAGCTTCCATCCGACAGCTCCTCCTTAACCAGAGCGAGGAGGCGGGCGCCAACTAATATCTACTATGCCAGCTTGCATTCGGGAACCTTCCGTTGGAGGTTTCGCTGTACACAGCAACCACAATCCAATCCGAGATCATGCCTGGCTTTGGCTGAAACGTTCGATCCGATTTTGCTACCTGCGTTCAGCGCCGCAACGCTGTGTGCCATGATCGGCCGCCCTGCCGACAACGCCGATATCCGCCTGCCATCACGCTCGCTGCCTTGCCCCGGACCAATAGAGCATGCTCGAGCACCTGGAGCAGCACCGGGTCAGCCCCGCGGCCCGTCTCATCGGCTCGTGGACCGCGCGAGAATCCAGCGCCATCCAGAAAGGTCAATGACTCCTCGCCCGGGCTATCCGCGAACTGGATGGATCCCATCAAAACTTTCGATTTTACCGGATTTAGCCAAATACCCCATAAGTCGATCGCGATTTCCGGAAAGCACCTTTCACGAATGTCGTGTGGCCATGGACCCCTTTTGCCTTCAGCACAGTCGCAGGTCAGTTCAAGCCACCCCGACCTGGATCCACAAAGATACGTTCGATTCGTCCAAATCGACGCACGTGCGGACCATTTTTAGTCTGTCCCCTGATCGCCGCGTCCGGCGCGTAGTCATCAACCGCGTCCTCGCTTATACCATGGCCATTCCCCCAAAGGCGTTTCAGACGATCGGCGTTAGCGCACTTCCAGTGGCCTCGGTAAATGCGTACGTCGTTTAGGATTCGGCCAGGTGAACCGTCCTCCTCGCCGGAGCTTGGACTTTTCGCCCTGACCAGGTCGGCAGCGCCGTCAATCTGGCGGCTGCAAGCGAGGCCGTGCTGGCAGGTCTGTACCTGCCCCGATTGCAAGATACGTGTCCGACGGCCCGGACGAGGACCCGATCTGCGACGACATGGACAGATCAACTTCGCCAACTTGCCGTCCACTCTGCAACGTCGTGTGACCGTAAATCCTCACTGCGCTCGCTTGCTGAGCCCAGCTCGGTCGGCGAAGGCCAGATCTACGCTCTACAAACCTGCACGATGCTCATCCGGCTTTATCCGCTGTTGTCGATCAACTTTCGACGGGGGCGAGCGCTCTTTGAGTTTCCGGCAAGCATCACACCATCATCTAAGCAATTGGCGCAGCTGGGCGAGCTGCCGAGCTCCCATCTGTTCGCGGGCTCCTTTTCCCCGCCTGGCCGCACGCTCACTGTGCCGAGCATTTAACGATCTGAGCGTGGCAGCCCAGACGATTGTGGCGGAAGATCGCTCTGCAATCCCCGATGAGCCCCAATTGGCTCTCGGCGGCTATGCCGGGCGGCGTCTCACGCACATCCGCGGGCTGCTCGGCTTCAGTCGTCAGTCGCAGTCATGGCCCGCAGGCCCTGCCATTGTACGGCGTCGAGCGAGCGCGACGATCGCCTCAATGGACACGCAGCTGGGACGGAGACATTCCTTGTCGCGCCGCACCTGCCGGCTCTCGCGGACCGCGAAACGCAACACAAACCATCAGGTACTTTACATTCACTTCACCACCAGGAGCACATCGTGGAACTTGCCCCCTCCAATTCCCGCGTACAGAATCTTAAGGATCGGATCGACCTGCAACTGACCATCCTCGCCACTCTCGTAGGCGAGGATGGTGACGCGCTTGACGCGATCCGACTGCTCAACGCACTCACAAATGAAATGATCACGGCGGAGCTGGAGCTCGGCCAGCTCGGCGAGACAAGAACAAGCAATCATGACGGCGGCGCTCGCACCACGCACATGTCCGGGGACCGCGGCGCTTATTACCCGGAAGACCTTCTCGTTTTGGGACGCCTGTTCGATCAAGCCGTCGATGCCTTGCCGGCAAACCTGCGAACTCCGGCCAACCGGATGAAGATCGCGAAACTCATTTTCTCGCGTGCCACGGAGTGAGATTTCGTTGACGGTTTGATGTGGAGAGCGCTTTTCCTGGCCGAACAACGCCGGCTGCGATGGTACGAACAGAGTATCATAGCGAAGCGCAGCATCCAACGAGCTAACCTGGCATGCGGGCGCCGCCTCCATTACGCCGTCTGCGACTGATTCATTAGCTATCGCGGTCGGGTCGGGTACGTCGGACAATCACGCATTTGCACTGCAACAACCCAGTTTGATTTCGCCCCTTAGTTCAACTTTTGCTCTTGCTTCGGGACCTCATGGCTCTGCTACCGCCGTGCGGAAGCCGGATAACGAGAAAGCACAGGCCGCCCGGGTGCGAGACACTCACAATGACTGCCAACTCGGCCTAACCTTCGTTTCGTGTATAGTGGTTAGGCCGTTGTTGCGGCAATATCCCCTTATTTGCTGACGACGAACTTCACTCGAACCCTTCTGGGGGCGGCGGCGCACGGTCGTGGTCGAGTAGCTCGGCCATTTGGCTTTGCCCTCGCAGATCCGGGCAGGCGGCTTTCCCGCACCCGGCTCTTCTCGAGGGTAACCCGCGTCATATCCGCGCCTGTGCCCAAGTGCGAGTGATGCGTGGAACGGGCAGACGGAAGCGTGCCGTCAGGGTCTCGAACTCGGACCAACCCATGCGCCGACTTTTCTGGCTGCGCCGTCTCAGACAGCGCATCCAAATCCGACGCACTTCGCGGTAGAAGCCGTTGAGCGCTGGATAATTGTGCGGCCTGCCGTAGTAGCCGTAGTGTCCACGCAGCACAGCGGCGAACCACTCGTGCTGCGAGGCAGTGGCGCGTGCATGAGCCGCCAGGCCTCGTGGCGCAACGCCGTCAGCTTGCGCGTCAGGCGTTTCCCTTCCGTCTTGTGCTTCACGATAAACCCGCCGTCCCTGGTCCGCCCGCAGTAGTGGGTGAAGCCGAGGAAGGCGAAGGTTTCTGGCCGCCGCTCGCCGCGCCGCTGACGCGAGAGGGCCGCGAACCGGCCAAACTCGATCAGCCGCGTCTTGTCCTCATGGAGCGTTAGGCTGAAGCCGGTCAGCCGCGTCTTGAGGGCAAAGAGCATTTCCTGCGCATCTGCCTTGTTCTCGAAGCCCATGAGTCGTCCGCATAACGCACAGTCACGACGCGACCGCGTGCATGGCGACGACGCCATTGGTGGACCAGAGATCGAGGATGTAGTGCAGGAAGATGTTGGCAAGGAGCGGGCTAATGCCCGCCGCCTTGCGGCGTACCCCTGTCTGTATCTTGCTTCTCGCCGCTCTCAAGAACGCCAGTTCGCAGCCACAGCTCGATGAGCCGTAAGATGCGAGGATCGGTGATCCTGTGCGCCACCATCCGCAACAGCCACTCGTGGTCGACCGAGTCGAAGAAGCTGCGTATGTCGGCATCGAGCACCCAGTTGACGCGCTGGCTCATGATCGCCGTGTGCAAGGCGTCAAGCGCCATATGAGGATTCCGCCCCGGCCGACAGCCGTAGAGAACCCGAGGAAGTCGGCCTCGTAGACGGCGCTCAGCACCTCGGCTACCGCGCTTTGGACAATCTTGTCCTCTAGCGCCGGCACACCGAGAGGCCGCTTACCGCCGTCGGCTTTGGGGATGTAGACTCGTCGCACCGGCTGTGGCCGATAACGACCAGTGTGGACTCGTGCGCAGAGGTCGCGGAGGTTACCCGCTGCCTCCAGCAGCACGCCAGCTTCCGGGAATTGATGCCCGCGGCGATCCGGGCGTTACCGTGCACCTCGGAAAAACGCCCTGCGTCAGCTACTCGTCAGCCAGCTGGTCTACCGGACAGGCTGCGCATTCTCGACTTGATGGGGGAGATATGACGGGCATTGGCCGAACTGGCAATTCGCACATTGGGCCTGCGGAAGCCCGCAGCACATGGGGATCGAGCAGTTCGAGCCCGGAGCCCGGGGCCGCCCTCGGCGAAGGCAGGCAAGCTTTCGACTCCGTCGTGGTGGGGATGCGCCTCGGGCCTCAGGATGGAACGGCGCCGCTCGCAGGCCTACCACCAGCTTCGGGTGCGCCAATCCCGAGTTCCTCAAGTGGCGACGGAAAATCAGCGCAGAAAAAAATGCGCAGTCTGCTTGGGAACTTTATTGCTGCCCAAGCTGCGGTTATGCAAGCTCGGAGCCTATCGGAGACGCAAGACCTGATTGATCAAGGCGTCAAGGCAGGCTCGGAAGTTCTGGAGTATTACGCGAGCCTCCCCTCGGACATGGCGCGCAGGCTTCTTTCCGACAGTCAGGTTCGTCAACTCCGCGACGAGACTCTCGCCTCGGGGAACAACGGCAACGCTGTGGCCATCCAGATTGGCGACAAGCTGGATAAGAACAGGAGCAAAGCAGCAGCCGTGTTCGAGCGGATGCGAGATGCCGGCGCTCCGTCCGACCAGCTGGGCCGGGCGGTATCCAGCGTGGCGAAGCATTACGAAGCCTGCTTGGATTGGTGGGGAAAGAAGGTGTTGCGCTCGGAGCGGATGCGGTCCGTCTATACGGACACCGCCAGCTTGCCCAGCACCACGTCCAAGATGCGGGAGGAGGAAGAGGCCGCGCTACGCCAGCATACCGGCTGGGCACTGTATACGAAGTGCATGTACCTGGAATCGCGCATCGCTCTCGCGCGACTCTTGATCGAGTCGAAGGCGGCCACGTTCGGCCCAGCCGTGAACGACGCCCTCATGGGTGAGGATGGGCGGGTGCGACTGCTTGGGACCTTTATCGCGGATTTTTTTCCGGCATTCAACTCGACTTCCCACGCCGTTCTGGAGGGAGCGGCGCTCGACGCAGACCACTGCACCGTTCTGGAAGGAGTCATGGAACGGCTTTCGGAATTTGCCTCAGGGGTGCACGGCATCGTTACCCGACTAAGGGGCGCCGGAACGGATGCCGACCTTCCGTTGGAACTGTTGGGGCAGATCGCGGAAGGTGCATGGGTCACCGCGGACGACGTCACGCGTCTTTTGGTCGTGCAGCCAAAGACGCCCGCCATGATTGAGCCGCTGGCCCGGACTGCCGTAGTGGTTGAAGGGGGCGCGGCGCGGAGGAAGGGGAAAGGCAAGCGCGCCCCGGCCGCAGGCGAGCGAAGTTCGGCGGCCGGGCTGCGCGAGCCGCAGCTCGCCACGCCCGACGCTGCCACGGCCCCAACAGGCAAGGTGATCGTACTCTCGGATTTGGGTACAAAGAAACTCGCGAGCGCGGAGGAGGCAGACGCGAGGGTGTCATCGTCGGCGACTGGGCACCTGGAGATATTGCAGGCTCCGCCCTCCAGGAAAGCACTGACCGGATTAATCGAGCGATTGGACGAACTTTTGCAGTTCGATCTGCCCGCTCAGCAAAGCACCGTCTCGCAAGCGCGCCAGATGAAGCCCGAGGACGCCGATCACGTCGTGGATCTCGTCGTTAAGCGACTGCAGACGCAGGCCTCCGAGATTGAGGCCAGTGTAGTCGCGCTGGAGGAGCCTCGCCGACGTGTCCTACTCACGCCTGCGCAAGTGCCGGAAGTGCATGACAAAATAACCCGGCTCAAGGCGATGTTGTCCGAGGTGCAGGGACAGGCGAACTCTTTGAAGGCGCGAAAGGCGGCGATCACGATCGATTGCATGAAGACCTACGCGTTTCCGTCCCAGAAGTATCTTGAACAGTTGCGGGCGGCCGGGGAGCTGGCGTCTGTGAATCCACCGCGCGCCTTGAAGGATGATCCGGGGACACTGTTCGAGATCAAGCTGCAGCCCAAGGCCCTGCGCAATGGCGCGATGCCGAGCCCGATGTGGGTGCACATCCATACCAATCGGCCGGTACATGCCAGGCAGTTGGCAACGCTGAGCGATGCCGAGTTCGCCGCTTGCCACGTGAAGTCCAATGACCAACGCGGCTACAATCAGGACTGGCAGAGCGCTCGAGCTGCGACGGGGCGCGAGAACGTCGTGATCCACCGCGGGAAGCTCACGCCGGCGTTCTGTAGGTCCTTGATGAGCACCGCAGTTGGTGGCCATCCGTGGTATCCCCTTCCCGAGACGGAGCACATGTCGACCCAGATGGCGCGCCTGGGGATGTAGACAGGTGGTTTGTCTCGCGCCGGAGCGCCGCTGTGGTGACACGATCAAGTGGCCGTTATCACCGAGAGGAAATCCTCGATGAGCTCGAAGCCGGCACGAACTCCTCGAACAGATCGACAGCGGGGTCCGATTGAAATTCGATCGGGAGCGTCGTGACCACGACTTCCTTTCGCTTGGCGGCTGAACCGTCAAATGCCGGCGCTCAAGTCCAGACGCATACGATCAGCGCTCCTGGCCCTTCATCTTCGAAAGTGAGTACAGATGAACTTCGTCTCAATGAATCGCGTGCGTCAACAAACGGATAGCGTGGACGCGCAAGATGCCTCTCCGGCCGACTCGTCGGCAGAGGCGGCGGCCTTTCACAGGCAGCTGAGCGAGGTCGCTGTCCCGTCCTCTCCCGTGCTCATGCAGGTCCGCGCCCATCAAGCGGATACGACGGTCACACCCTGCGGGACGTCATCGACCGAACCGAGACACTCACCGGCTGCGCGATCGAGCGCGCCTTTGTCGACAAGGGATACCGCGGCCATGACGCACAGAACCCGCGCCGCGTCTTCATCTCCGGCCAGAAGCGCGGCGTCTTCGGCACTATCAAGCGCCAGCTGCGGCGCCGCTCCGCTATCGAGCCCGTGATCGGCCATTTGAAGGCTGAAGGACACCTCGGCCGCTGCTACCTCAAAGGCCGCGCCGACGATGCCGCCAACGTCATCCTCTCCGCCGTCGGTTACAACTTCCGCCGCATCCTCGCTTGGCTAAGGGCTCTTTGGTACCTCTTCCTGGCTGCCTTCTTCTCAGTCACCAGCCACCACTCACCACTCAAATCGGCTTCTTAACCGACGACTACATCACTGGTCTTAGGAACGCTACTGATGGGATTTTCCGGGAGGCGAACCATCTCACCGCGAAAGGCAGACATATGGCTCTCATTTAAAGGCTCGATCGAACAAATGCAATGCTGGTAGACAGCGGCCCTGCCGGATCGGCGAGCGTCTGAACCTCCGGAGAAAACGGCTCGAACGAAAGCGGCATGTCAAGCCCAACGGCCAGCAATGTGCGCAATTGCGCCATGTTCCCGAGCCGATCGTCCGCATCCACCAACACGCGATGCTCATCGCGCATGCCGGAGATCGCGAGTTTCGGATCCGTAACCCCAGAAACATGGACGATCCCGGTCACTTCGGGAAAGAGCTTCGTTTCGCCGGCGAGATGGTGATGGAAGGTGTCGTGAACTAAACGGAATGTGTCAACCCCATCGATTTCGCGGACCGCATCAACCGCCTCGCTCTTCAGGCGCAGAGAGCATATCTCGAAGCCGAGCGGTTCGAGATAGCCGCGAAGGCCCCGATCGGCGAGGATCGGCCTGAGAGCCCTGAGCGCGGCGACAAGATTGCGCTGGCGTACCCCGCCTTCCCGACCGCTGCCGTCGTTGAGCGGCACCAGCGCGATGGCTCCTGCACCGACCGCCTGCGCATAGTCGGCAAGCTCTATCGCTTCGGCTTCCCGGGCCGCATTCCACTGGTTGAAGCGCTGCAAGCTATTGATGGTGAGGATGCGGATACCCGCTGCTTCGGCCGCAGCTTTCACCTCCTCAGCCGGCGTTCCGTCCAGAATCGCGTTCCCGTCGAGGTCGTTGCGGATTTCAGCTCCGGACGCGCCAACTCTGCGGCACAGCTCAAAAAAGGCATCCTGCCGCAGCGATGGCGCCAGAATATGATTGATGGCAAAAGATGGCTCAATCATCGCGTTCTCCGACGTCATGGGGCAGCGGCGCGCCGCCATGCTGTTGTTCATGCGCCAAACAATTACGTCTCGAGCCGTACGACCCGGCCGGTCTCTGCCGATTTGAGCGCAGCGCCGGCCAGCCGAAGCGCCGCGAGACCATCGGCGCCACTCGGCGACATAGCGCGATTTTCGACTATGGCGGCGATGAAGGCGGAGATCTCGTTGGCATAGGCGTCGACATAGCGATTCATGAAGAAGTCGTGCAGCGGCGGGCGGGTGTAGCCGGAGCCGCTCGCAAGTTCGATCGATACCGGCCTCTGGTTTTCGGCCGCCACCATCCCTCTTGATCCCAACACCTCGATACGCTGGTCGTAGCCATAGGTGGCACGACGCGAATTTGAGATAGTACAGTGCTTGCCGGAGGCGGTTTTCAGGATAACGCTCACTGAATCGTAATCACCGGCTTCTCCGATCATTTTGTCGACGAGCACGGACGCTTCGGCGCTAACGCTGACCGGCTCTTCGCCGAGCAGGAAGCGCGCCATGTCGAAATCATGGATAGTCATATCGCGGAAGATTCCGCCCGAACGCTTGATATAGCTAAGCGGCGGCGGGCCGGGATCGCGCGACACGATCGTGACCATCTCGACATCACCAATGGCCCCTTCGTCGATCGCCTTCCGTACCGCAACGAAGTGCGGGTCGAAGCGGCGATTGAAACCCAGCATCAGTGCCTGGCCGGTTTTCTCGACTAAGGCGAGACATCGTTCGACGCGCTCGATACTGAGATCAATCGGCTTCTCGCAGAAGATCGCCTTACCGGCCATCGCGAACCGTTCGATCAAAACGGCATGCGTGTCGGTCGGTGTACAGATGATGACAGCGTCGATGTCGTGCGAGATTTCGATCTCCTCAACGCTCCGGACCTCGGCGCCATAGGCAGACGAAATATCTTGCGCGGCATTTTGGTACGAGTCAGCCACAGCCACTAGTTTAGCTTTGCGGGTTGCAGCGACCCCTTGGGCATGAACTCTCCCAATGCGCCCTGCACCAAGCAACCCGAAGCGAACTGTCATTCCTTCCTCTTTCAAGCTGAAGGGTGGACGCGTCCCCGACACGTCCACCCTTACTTGTGCCGGAAATGGTCGCTAAAGTGTCGGCGCTTCCTGTTGCGCTGATGGTACGTGTCGGTCACGACACGCGGCGACGATGATAACGCCTTTGATGATCGCCTGGCAATATGTTGACATACAGGAACGTGGAGCCAGACATCATCGTGCCGAGGATGATCGTTCCGGCGATCCTTCCGGAGCCGCCTGTGAGCTAGGGTGCCGCCGATAACTGCTGCCGGGATCGCGTCCAGTTCGTTCATCGTGCCCATGCCTGCCTGTGCCGTCTGGGCGCGGGCTGCGGTCACGATACCCGCCAGACCGGCCAACGTGCCGGCGATGGCGTACACCTTGATCAAATGACGCTCGATGTTGATGCCGGACACACGGGCCGCCTGCGCATTCGCGTCTATGGCGTAGGTGAACTTGCCAGCCCAATAGCGAAGACAACCTGGAAGATCACCGCGATCACCAGGAAGATGATAACTGGTGCTATGCCACTACCAAAGAAGGTGAAGCCATCAGACCCGAAATCGGCTGCCCCTTAGTATACCACTTCGCCAATCCGCGGGCAGACACCATAATACCAAGCGTGGCAATGAACGGCGGGATCTTGGTGTAGACAATGAGCGCGCCGTTGATGGCACCGGCAAACAGCCCATACCGATCAGGACCGGGACGACCGCCGGCAGGTGCGTGAGGTCGGGATAAACGACTTTGCCCCACGTCGAGGCTGAGCTAAGCTCGCGGCCACCATCGCCGAGAAGCCGACGACCGAGCCGGACGACCAATCGACGCTAACATGGTGGACAACGCTGACGCGTTGACCACATGCCCATGGCACTGGTGCCGTGTTACAGCCGAAATGGAATATCTGGTGTGTAGGTGAACGTGAATTTGACAGACGAAACCCGCCGTGGGCCGCCAGCGGGTTTTGAAGAGCTGCGGCAGCGTATCCTCGACCAACGCACAAGAATGCCAAATGGATCAGGCAGGTCGCCGCATATTCGTTGGACAATCCAAACGACGTCGCCCTCGGTACCGCCGCCAGCATTGCCGCTTCAGCCGGCGTTCAGGCATCGACCTTGGTTCGTTTCGCGAAACACTTTGGATTTGAGGGAGTCACCAAGCTTCAATCGGTATACCGCGAACGGCTTCGCGACCGTAACATCTCCTGTGATTAGCGCCTTACCTCGCTGAAAATGATTGGAGCAGAAGGTGAAGGCGTCCACGTCCTGAAAGGCCTGATGCATGCATCGATACAATCGATAGATACGCTTGCCGATTCGATTGAGAGAGACCGCTTTGACCAGGCAACAAAAATTCTATCTGGTGCTAATGTAATATATGTACTTGCCAAACGATGATCGTTCCCCGTCGCAAGCTATCTTGCCTACATATTGGGGAAGCTACTAAAGGCCAGGAATGTTCTGATCGATTCATCGTCGGGACTTGATCCCGAGACCATTTCTTTCGCAACGCCGCACGCCGCCGCCATAGCCATAAGTTTTTCACCCCCAGGAGACCATCCTACGCCGCCACTCTTGCAGTTCGGGGAGTCCCCACAGTCGGGATCAGCGACAGTGCATTCTCACCGCTTTCGGACCTTTCGAATGTGCGGTTCGAGGTGGCGGAGTCAGATTTTGGAGGATTGCCCTCCCTGGCTGCCAGCACGTCCCTGGTGGCCGCGCTGGCTATTCGCGTCGCGGAGATCCGTCATCAAAAGTAGGGCCCGACATTTATGCTATAAACATTTCATCTTGACCAAAAAAGACCAGTGTTTCAAATACGAAAGGGCCATTTCATAGCTAGGAGGTCGCTTTGGTTGAGATCGCCAGAGCTAGGCAGCTCGATGTTGTCACCATCGGTCGGGCTTCTGTGGACCTTTACGGCCTGCAGATTGGCTCGCGGCTCGAAGACGTCGCCTCCTTTGCCAAATCGGTTGGCGGGTGTCCGGCTAACATAGCGGTCGGCACGGCGCAGCTCGGCCTGCCTTCGGCGCTGCTGAGCCGCGTCGGCGGCGAGCAAATGGGATCCTTCATCCGCGAGCAACTGATACGTCAGGGTGTGAATGTCGAGGCGCTGAAGAGCGATCCGGACCGACTGAGTGCGCTGGTCCTGCTCGCCGTCGAGGACGAAGGCGTTTCGCCGATGATTTTCGTCCGCCCGGATCGCGCCGACATGGCGCTCTCGCCTGAGGACGTCGATCGGAGCTTCATTGCCTCCGCGCGATCAATCGTGGTGACCGGTACGCACTTCTCCGCTCCGGAAGCCGCCCAGCTCAAGGCGATCAAGGCGTCGGGTGGCAAGGTGGTGTTTGACATCGATTGCCGGCCGAACCTGTGGGGCCTTGCCGGGTATGCGGCCGAACGCTATGTGAAATCGGATGCCGTTTCCAACAAGCTTCGTGCCGTGCTCGCCGACTGCGACCTAATCGTTGGGACCGAGGAGGAAATTCGAATAGCCACCGGAGAGGATGACGTTGTTGGCTCTTTGAAGGCGATACGGGCGCTTTCCGATGCGACCATCGTGCTGAAGCGGGGCGCCATGGGCTGTGTCGTCTATGATGGCAACATCAGCGACAATCTCGAGGATGGCATTTTCGGCGAGGGCTTCCCTATCGAAGTCTTCAGCGTGCTCGGCTCCGGCGACGCCTTCATGTCGGGCTTCCTGCGCGGCTGGCTGGGCGGTGAAAGCCTCGCCACGGCAGCGACCTGGCGAATGCCTGCGGCGCATTTGCCGTGTCGCGGCTGCTATGCGCGCCCGAGTATCCAACGTTCGAGGAGCTACGATATTTCCTCGAGCACGGCAGCCCGTTCACCGCGCTGCGCAAGGACGAGACGATCAACCACATCCATTGGGCCACGACGCGACGGCGCGAGATCCCCTCGGTCATGGCGCTGGCGTGCGATCACCGCAGCCAGCTCGAGGAGGTCGCCGTGAGGGTGGACGCAGAGCCCTCGCGCATCAATGCCTTCAAGGTGTTGGCGGTAAAGGCAGCAGTCCGAGTGGCTGCCGGACGCGACGACTACGGTATGCTGATCGACGAGCGCTTCGGCCGCGAAGCGTTGTTCGAATTCGCGCGCCATCCGTTCTCCTGGCTCGGCCGGCCGGTCGAGCTGCCAGGTTCGCGGCCGCTGCGTTTCGAGTTCTCACAGGACATCGGATCTCAGTTGATCGGCTGGCCGCTCGATCACTGCATCAAGTGCTTGTGCTTCTGTCATGCCGACGATCCCGCGCCACTGAAGAAGGAACAGCAGGAAAAGCTTCGCGCGCTCTTCGACGCATCGCACAAGGTCGGCCGCGAGTTCCTCATCGAGATTATCGCCGGCAAGCACGGCACGCTGCAGGACGACACGATCCCGCGCGCACTCGACGAACTCTACGCGCTGGGCATCAAGCCGGAGTGGTGGAAGCTTGAACCGCAGGTTTCCGCCACCGCCTGGGTACGGATCGAAGCGACCATCGTCAAGCACGCCTCTTGGTGCAGGGGCGTTATGCTGCTCGGACTGGAAGCACCGCAGGACCAGCTCGAGGCAGCGTTTGTGGCGACGGCGCACGTTCCGATCATCAAGGGCTTCGCCGTCGGGCGCACGATCATCGCCCATGCCGCCGAAGAGTGGTTGGCGGGCAAGATGTCAGATGAGGAGGCGATCGCCAACATGGCCGCTCGTTTCGAGCGACTGAGCCAAGCATGGCTAGCCTCCCGCGAGCGCAAGGCGGCATAAACTTCTGCTGGAGCAATTTCATGCCCAAGACGACCCGCTTGACGATGGCACAAGCCCTCATACGTTTCATGACGTGCCAGCGGACCAAAATTGATGGCAGGGTGGTACCGATCTTCGGCGGCGTCTGGGCGATCTTCGGTCACGGCAACGTCGCCGGTCTGGGCGAAGCACTTTATGCCGTGCGTTACAAACAGCCGACTTTCCGTGCTCACAATGAACAAGCGATGGCGCATGCGGCGATCGCCTACGGCAAGGCGAATTTCCGCCGCCGTTTCATGGCAGTGACGACCTCGATCGGACCAGGCGCACTCAATCTGTTGACCGCCGCAGGCATGGCATACGTCAACCGCTTGCCTGTCCTGCTGTTGCCCGGCGACGCCTTCGCTAACCGCATCCCGGACCCGGTTTTGCAGCAAGCCGAGAATTTCACCGACGGCACGGCGACCGTGAACGACTGCTTCAGGCCGGTGTCTCGCTATTTTGACCGTATCGTTCGACCTGAACAGATCATTCCGGCGTTGAACCGGGCTATGCAGGTGTTGACCGACCCGGCCGAATGCGGGCCGGTGACGCTGGCATTGTGCCAGGACGTGCAGGCGGAAGCCTACGACTACCCCGAGAGCTTTTTCGAGGAGCGGATGTGGATGCCAAGACGTCCGCGCGCCGATTTGGGCGAGCTCACAGTAGCAGCCGAGGCGCTGATGGCTGCGGAGAAGCCGTTGATCATCGCCGGCGGGGGCGTGCTCTATTCCGAGGCGTCCGCCGCGCTGACAAACTTCGCCGAGGCAACGGGAATTCCTGTCTGCGAAACCCAAGCCGGCAAGTCGTCGTTGCCGGATGACCATCCCTTGAACATGGGCGCCATCGGCGTCACCGGTACATCGGCGTCCAACCGCCTTGCCGAGGAGGCCGACCTGATCCTGGCGGTCGGTACGCGCCTGCAGGATTTCACCACGGGGTCGTGGGCATTGTTCAAGAACGACGGGAAAACCATCGTCGGCCTCAACGTACAACCGTTCGACGCCCACAAGCATCGCGCGCTGCCACTCGTGACGGATGCGCGCGGAGGACTGGACGAGCTTCTGGCCGCGTTGAAGGGCTACAAAGCACCCGTGCGCTGGACCGGCAAGGCGGAGAAGGGCAAGACCACTTGGCAGGTGGAAGCAGACACCGCGCGAGCCAGCACGAATGCACAGTTTCCGTCTGACGCACAGGTCATTGGCGCACTCGATCGCGTTTTTGGATCGTACGTCGTGCTGGTGCAGGCTGCAGGCAGTCTCCCCGGCGAGTTGCACAAATTGTGGAAGGCGAGCCGTCCCGGCTCCTATCACGTCGATTATGGCTTCTCGACTATGGGTTATGAGATCGCGGCGGGCCTTGGCGTCAAGCTGGCGCGGCCCAACGAGCAGATCGTAATCCCGGTCGGCGACGGTTCGTATCTGATGCTGAATTCTGAGATCGCCACCTCCGTCATGCTGGGCCTGAAGCTCACCATCGTCGTACTCGACAACGGCGGGTTCAGCTGCATCAACCGGCTCCAGATGGCAACCGGCGGCGCTAACTTTAATAATCTGTTGAAGGACAGCCAGCACGATACGCTGCCGAAGATTGACTTTGCTGCACATGCCGCGAGCATGGGCGCATTCTCGGAACATGTAGCATCGATCGCCGAGCTGGAAGCAGCTCTGGAGAAATCGAAAGTGAACGACCGCACCACCGTCATCGTGATCGATACGGATCCTCTCGTCACGACCGAGGCTGGCGGACACTGGTGGGATGTCGTGGTTCCGGAAGTCAGCTCGCGCGAGCAGGTGCAGGAAGCGCGCAAGGCCTATGAGCAAGCAGTGAAGCAACAACGCGTCGGGAATTAGAAGTGGCAATGCACCTTTGCGCGAATTCCCATCCATCCATCGCTCGACGATGTCGCGGGTTGCAGAAGCATCGCCGCTGGTCCGCCGGACAGTCCCGCCCTTCGGCAAGCCGAGAACCAGCGAACTGCGACGCAGAGATGAGAATTGGCTCAGGGCTCTCCTAGGCTGATAGGAGTATCACGTGAAGGCCAAACTGGGCATATCCCCCATCGCGTGGTGGAATGACGATCTTCCCGAATTGAGCGACGATGTTTCGCTTGAAGAATGTTTACGCCAATCTCGCTCGGCCGGCTTCACCGGCATCGAGAAGGGCCGCCGCTTCCCCGACGATCCGACGGTCATGTCGTCGATTCTAAAGATGGTTAACGTTGCGCTGTGCGGCGGCTGGTTCTCTGGCACGCTCGTCAACGAAGACATCGCGACCAACAAGCATCGCATCCAGCCAATGATTGATCTGTTCAAGGCCGTGAACGCACCCTGCATCGTCTATGGTGAAGTTGGCCATTCGATCCAGAGCGATCGCTCAAGGCCTCTAGCGACCAAGCCAGTGCTGAGCGACGCCGACATGAAGGCCTATGCCAGGAGGATGACCGAGTTTGGTGAATGGTGCGCTGGGCAGGGCATGCCGCTCTCCTACCATCATCACATGGCCGCGGTTGTGCAGTTCGAGCACGAACTTGATACCTTTATGAAGTGTTCGGGAGAAGGCATCCCGTTGCTGTTCGACGCTGGCCACTTGGCCTTCGCGGGCGGCGACGTGCTGCGCGTCATCGACAACCACCACAAGCGCATCAACCACGTGCATGTGAAGGATATCCGCGGCCCCGTCATCAAAGCGCTCGATTGGAGGACGCAATCTTTCCTCGACGCCGTCGCGCTGGGCGCCTTCACTGTTCCCGGCGACGGCTCGCTGGATTTCGGCGCAATCGTGCAGAAGCTCGCTGGCTATGGCTATGAGGGCTGGTTCGTTGTTGAGGCCGAGCAGGATCCGAGGAAGAATCCGCCGCTCAGAATGGCCGAAATGGGCTATGCCGAACTCATGCGGGTGACGACCAAGGCGGGCTATGTTGTGGAAGCCCCGACCTTTCCCTGGCGCTGACTGGCAATTGGGATGCTTTTCCGTTGCCGGCAGCTTTCGTGTACGAATGGCTCAGTTGCCCACATCGACGTACCGGGATGATGTGATGGATAACAGCGAACATCCCTTTTACCTCCTGGCTGGGACTGGCGCCGAGCAACAAGGTCTCCGGCGGCAAAATGCTCTCGTCCCGAACGCGCCGATCCGGCGGCCGAGCGGCGGCACTTCTGCGCCTTGCTGCCGTGACCGTGGGGCGTACAGACACTGCGCTCGGCGCCTTTTATAGACGGCTCTCAGTGCGCATCGGCAAGGCCAAGGCCGTGACCGCCACGGCCCGGAAGATCGCAGTTCTGTTCTACAATGCTGTGCGATAAGGAATGGACTATGTCGATCCCAAAGCCTCGTCCTACGAGACGCGTTACCGGACGCGAGTGGTCAACAATTTGCATCGGCGTCCAAGCCATTCGGCTTTGTTCTCCATCCCTTGGAGCCGAAAAGTAGATGCTGCCGTTTCTTAGGAATCGTTCTCCAGCGTCAGTTCGCCGATCTTGGCGTGCAGCGACTTCACATCGATGGCTGCTTGTTCCGCTCCGGAGCCGCCGCCGGGACCGAACGCATCGGCGGCCTTGCTTTCAAGCTGAGCCTTCCACGCCGTGATCTGATTGGGGTGGACGTCGAACTGCTCGGCAAGCTGAGCCAGCGTTCGATCGCCCTTCACGGCGGCGAGCGCCACCTTCGCCTTGAAGGCCGGTGTGTGGTTCCGGCGTGTTCTTCTGCTCATTGTCGCTCCTGATTCGCAGGCACAGCGTGCCCGCTGTCAGGCAGAAACTCCACTTATCGCCCTGTGCAGAATTCCGGGGCCGGCTCTGCACTCTTCTGTGCGTCAGCTTGTTGTCAGATTGCTCGCTTACCCTGCTAGCAAGTCCTAAGAAGACCGATATTGACTACAGCGCAGATCAGTCGATAAGAGCGAATCGCGTGGATAGCAGAATCACATGTTCATCCAGCCAACCCACAACGATGCGGCGAAGCCCCGTCTGGAGCAGATGGGCTTTGTTGACGTGGGGTAGAACCAGTTCGTGCTTGACCCTCGACGGTCCGATAAGTGGACGATGAACAACCAGGGTGAATGGCAGCGGGCAGACAAGCCCCGGCTGTATCTTCAAGCCGAGAGCGAGGATCCCGCTGAACGAAGTAGCGACGAAGACGAAGGATGTGTCGAGTCAGAGTCGTCCGACGATGATCTTTCTTGGTACGTGGCGCGGGCGCTCAATTTCCGCGGAGGACCGGCGGAATGAGAGTCTAGATAGACTAACGGGAATGTGCATGAAGGCTATCATGTTCCGTTTTCCGCGTGCCGGGCGCGAAGGGGATATCCCAGCCGCTCCAATCCGTTGGCTTAACGGTGCCGCCTGAGCTCCTCTGTAGGAGCATTGGTGCAGTGAAATTTCATCAGCATAAAGGAGATTGCTTGTGGGAATTTGTTGTTCAAAGCCTTCAGTAGTGGCCTCGCCTTATGATAGTTCGAGCGCCGACGGCGCATCGCACTCAACGGCCCGCAGCGCCAGCGATCGCCAATGGTCCGCGCTAATTTCGACGGCATCGGGACCGGCCCCGATGGCTCCCCGAGTCGCTCTGGGAACGTCGCCGAACACGTTGCAACAACGACGCGGTGTGGCACTACAGCGACATGAGATGCAGCAACTCGCCTACCTCATTGCGGCCATGATGACTGGCGATCCGGTCAGAAGCCCCGCTCGGATCACCGCGGCCGGTCAGACAGTGCACGACGTTCGCCTGCTGCTCAGGCACGGACGCGGCAACGTTCATGCGGATGGCGAGCCGTCCCACGGGCACAACGTCGTAGCCTCACGTCTGGCCTACCGCGGACTCGATCGCAACAACCAGATGGCATTGGCGGGCGCGCTGGGCGCAGGCTTTTGCGATCAATTCGCGCGCCTCGCTGCAGTCTCGCACGCGCCGCATTTGCGCGATGGTGAATCGGTCGTGAATGCAGGCGGCGAGGTGGAAATTATGGAACTGAACGCCGATCACACCATCTCGGCCACGCGAACTGGACACGCATGGAACGAGCTACGCCGCGGCAACGAACGCGATGGAGAGACGACCATCGTGCAGGACGGCTGGTCGAAC
Source organism: Bradyrhizobium sp. 41S5 (assembly GCF_011516665.3). NCBI lineage: Bacteria > Pseudomonadati > Pseudomonadota > Alphaproteobacteria > Hyphomicrobiales > Nitrobacteraceae > Bradyrhizobium > Bradyrhizobium sp. 41S5. The sequence continues at coordinate 7,235,226 of NZ_CP083721.1, forward strand.
GGCCCGGCGGTGCGGCTGAAAGACAGCGCGTGGGCGCACGTCCAGGTGGAGAGAGAGGACCTGAGTACCGACAAGGACGGCGCCCTGTGGTTGAAAGATCGCGTCGAACAACTGATACCTCTCGTCCACCCGGACGAAGACGAACACACAGCGAATTGGCTGGAGCATTTGCGCCGAAATCCCACCCAACATGATCGCTTTTTGGAAACTCAGGTAGTGTCGGCCGAGTTCGCCGCAAAAGCGAGGGAAGCCCTAGAGCAGATTCCGCGGGAACAGCAGGAGCAGTTTGTCTCGATGGCGGCGCAGGAATTCTATGGGCTGTCTCCCCATGAGGCGGGCGCCCCGCATTTTATTCACTCGGTGCTGGAACAGGTTGGGCTCCTAGACCATCAGGATCGTCCGCCGGTGGTGCCGCCGGAATATTGACGACGACTCCGTGTCGTCTCGATGGGCACTGCGTGTTGCGGCACGCGCTGCGCTTGGCGTGGGCCCGCGTGAGATCTGCGTCTAGTACCTCGTCACAGTGATTATGACTCTTTGGAAGTGGCGGGATAGGCGCCTGCCATTTTGGCGCGAGCCTTGTCTGTTGTGAACACCCATTTGATGCGGGAGCGGGCGGCATTTCGTTGTCGTTCCCAGGCGGTGATTTCGCGGCGCAGTCGCTTGGGGTCGTCAATCCTGCGATCCAGGCACTGGCCTCGCAGGACGCCGATTTCGATCTCGACCATGTTGAGCCAACTTGCGTGCTTTGGGGTGTAGTGGAACTCGAGCCGTCGCAAAATCCGCCTGGCTTCGGCGGGCGGGAACGCCTGATAGAGGGCGCCGGCGGAGTGGGTCGATAAATTGTCCTGGACGACCCGGATGATCTCGGCGTCGGGATAATGGATGTCGACGAGATCACGCATGCATTGGGCGTAATCTCGTGCCGCTCGGTGACCTTGACCTTGCGCCAGGGGCGATGCACGTCGAAGAGAACGAAGAGATTGACCGTGCCATTGCGACGATACTCATAATCGTAACGTTCGAGGTGGCCGGGCTTGGCCGGAATGGGCTGACGCACCTCGCCGATGAGTTGCACCGGGCTTTCGTCGAAGCACACCACTGGCCGTCTGGAGTCGGGCACCTCGGCATAGAGGTCGAGCACATCCTCCATGCGGGCGACGTATTCGCCGCCGACCTGCGGAATGCACCACATGTCTTTGCGCCAGGGCTTGAGGCCATTCTCGGCCAGGCGCCGCCGAACCGTCTCGTGCGACAGGCTCTTGTGTTCGGTGAGCTTGACCATCGCAGCCGCCAGCAGCTTTAGCGTCCAGCGGGCACGGCCCTTTGGGGGACTGGCGCAGGCTGTCGCCACCAGCAAGGCTTCTTCCTTGCCGTGAGTTTGCATTCCGCCCCGGGACGCGGCTCGATCAGGTGCAGCGCGGCCACCCGTTCGGCATGCCCGTCGGCCCGCGTCAGGCAGGCGTCGACCAGCAGGCCGTGGCGGTTCTCCATCAGCCCATGCCCGATGAAGCACAGCTTCGTTTCGTTGCCCTTTCCCTTGCGGTAAAGCCAGGCATCCCGATCGGTGGTCGAAGCATGGGTGCCGTTCGAGCGCTTCTGGCCATGGAAGTCCGCTTCGGCGTTGCGCCCGCCGCCTTGCGCCGGCGGCGCGCCAGAGCCATCCTTCGGCTTCACGCTCTTCATCGAGGCCCAGGCCTCGATCAGCGTGCCATCGACCGAGAAGTGATCGCTCGACAGCAGCTTCTTCACCTTGGGCTGCGCCAGCACCGCCGCGAGGAACTTGGCCGCGATGTCGCCTTCCGGCAACCGGTCGCGGTTTTTCGAGAACACCGAATGGTCCCAGGCTCCGTCGTCGACGCCAATTCCGACGAACCAGCGGAACAGCAGGTCGTATTCCAGCCGTTCGATCAAAAGCCGCTCCGAGCGGATCGCTTGCAACAGCATCGCCCGCAGCAACTTCTCCGGCTGGATCGACGGCCGCCAAATCGGCGAAGAGAGCGCGGCAAACTCGCGCTCCAGCGTCGACAGCGCCTCGTTCGCGATCGTCCGGATCGCTCGCAGCGGATGGTCACGCCGCACCCGCCTCCAGATCAACGTAGCTGAACAGCTCGCCCGTTCGATTGTCGCCGCCGCGCACGCACCATCTCCGAATCTCGTCGGAGCCAATGAATCACGGTCGCTGGTCGGCGGCGAGCACCTTTTTCAACAGCCTGCTAGAGCAGCCTGCTCATGCTACGCTCCCACCCACATATACCATTGTGTGATCGAGCTAGCCCCGGGGATGATTGTCACGAAGCGCGGGCTCATCCATTATGCACTAATGGCTATGTACTCTCAAGTTTACTCTCCATTCGGGGAGGCGCAGGAACGCACAGCTGAAGGTGCTGTACCTACCCTATATACCAGTTTGATCGATGACCTGAGTCAGCTGAATTTCGCTGATGCGGATGACCGTCGGGCATTTCCTCCGACCCTACACAGCATATTAGCAAGGCACGGACTGTTCGGGCTCACTACACGAACAGAGCACGGCGGACTAGCTCTTCCCTTGCAAGAGGCCATCGACCTCATCTCTGCCACTGCATCCTTCGATATCTCGGCCGCCTCTACCCTCGTTATCCATAACTTTCTGGCCTTGCCCTGCATCGAAGCAGCACCGCGCATCCCTGAACAAAGGCATGTCATGTGGGGTGCAACACGCGGAGACCTTTGCGCTTTCGCTTTGACAGAGCCTGGGGCTGGCTCTGCCCCGCGGCACATAGAGACTTCGGCTTTCATGCACGAGGATAGAGTTCGCATCTCTGGCCGCAAAATTTGGATTGGCCTCGCTGACTGGGCTCGCTGGATCGTTTGCTTTGCACGAGCCTCTGGTCCCGACGTGAAAGGTCGGCTCGTTGGTGTACTAGTTGATAGGCAGGCTCCGGGCTTAATGGTCACACACGAGCATCGCACACTCGGTCTACGTGGCATTATCCAGAATACTTTGGAGTTCAAGGATGTCGAGGTGCCGAGCGCTTACGTTCTTTCTCGCGATCAAGACGGCTGGGGAACAGCAGCATCCAGTATGAACCGCGGGCGCATCGGTGTGGCTGCGATGGGCCTTGGAGCCCTTGAGCGCGCTATCCAGGTCGCAGCCTCATATGCAAGACATCGTCGACTAGGTAAGCTGCGCATGATTGAGAACAGCTATATCGAGCAGCTATTCGGGCAAATGGTGCTCCGGCGGGAAGTAGTGAAGGCAATGCTAGCTGCATCCTGCCGACTTATCTCAGCGAAGGGCGCGCCCAATGTCCACCTTGCGTCGGCAACGAAGGTTTTGTCGTCGGAGTGGTGCGGCCTCGTCGCTGATCAATGCCTCCAGCTGTTGGGGGGCCGTGGTTACGATGAGGGAACGCCTGTAGCTAAAATCTATCGAGACGCTCGCATTCTCCGCATCTTCGAAGGTCCGACAGAGACGCTCCTATCACATCTCGGCCGCTGCCTTCTCTCTAGGGCCACGCGTGATGAGATAGCCGATCTTTTTCTGTCTCTTGGTGCGGCGCCGGTCCATGCTGCTGCAATTGAGGAACTCTCTGGGCTCAATGAGACAGATGGTACCGTGCTCATCTATGCCGGTTGGCTCACCACATTAGGACTTGCACAAGCAGTCATGTCTGCTGGTTGCTTCTCCGCCTCAGATTGCGCCGCTGCCGCGGCTGACCTTGTTGGTTCCGAACTAGCAACTCTCCGTACTCGCGCACCGGCACGGCTATCTTTCGAAGGCCGCGTTCGCGCTAGTCGGACACTGGATACCTTCCTTCAAGACGCAGCTTCTTCTATCCGCTCACCTGTCCTCACGAGCGATTACCTCAAGCTGGAGCAGTATGTCTGATCCCGTAGCTAACAAGGGGAGCGAGGAGGCCCGTCTTATAACTGCTGGCATTGTGAACGTCCCGATTCACGCTCGCTCTCCTCAGCGAACGCTTGGCGTCCGAAAGCCCGCTCGAAGAAAACGCTGAGCGCCTCAGCTTGCGTCCCGGCGGGGAGAGGACGGCGCCACGGTAGCCTCACTCATGGTACTTAAGGCTTCTCGTTGAAAACACATTGTGCGCGACGACGGGCTGGCATCGCAAGTATGAGGTGCGGGCGCTCCGGCGACGCGAGACGGTTGGACCGGGCCAGGTCGAGGCAACAAGAAAGCGAAGACGCAGATATGGCGCGACGATCAAGGACGCGCTGACGGCGCTGTGGGAGGCGTCGGATCGGGTGTGCGGCAAGCGGCTCAAAGTGATGATCCCGACCTTGCTGCCGGCCCTCGAGCAACATGGTCGATTGCAGCTTGGCCAGGCGGATCGTGACTGTGTTCTCTCGATCAGCCCCGCAACCATCGATCGCCTGGTCGTCGATGTGAAGATCGCGGCGAGCCGCGGCAGGCGGCGCCGTGCCGGATTCTATTCGGCAATCCGGCGCGAAGTCCTGATCCGCACGTTCAATGACTGGAACAGCCCGGTGCCCGGCTTCTGCGAGGTTGACATGGTCGCCCATGGCGGCACGTCGGTGGCAGGTTCGTTCATCCAAACTCTCACGATGGTCGATGTCGCCACCGGCTGGACAGAGTGCCTGCCGTTGCTGACGCGGGAAGGTTCACTCGTCGTCGAGGCGATCAACCGCGCACAGAGCCTGTTCCCCTGGCTGTTGCGCGGCGTGGACTTCGACAACGACAGCGCCTTCATGAACGATGTCGTCGTGCCATGGTGTCGCGAAGCTCGAAGTCACTCGCTCGCGCGCCTATAAGATGAACGATCAGGCGTTTGTCGAGCAGACGAATGGTGCCGTCGTCCGCCGCCTCATGGGCTATGGCCGCTTCGATGGCGTCGAGACGGCGCGTATGATGGGCCGCCTCTATGCGGCGGCACGGCTCTACGTCAACTTCTTCCAGCCGTCGTTCAAGCTGAAGAAGAAGCGTCGCGAAGGGGCTAAAGTGATTAAGCGCTATCATCTCCCATCGACGCCCTATGAGCGTGCCTTGGCGCATCCCAAGGTGACCGCGGCCGTGAAGAAACGGCTACGCGATCAGTATCGCTCGCTCGATCCGGTCGCGCTGTTGGCGGAGATTCGCGCAACCCAAGAGGAATTAGGCATTCGTGTCGATCGTCGTGCCGGACAGGCGCGCGGCTTGCAACCCGCTCACACTAGCATCCTGCCGGCGACCGCGGCGACGTTCGCGAAGACGCTCGGCAAGACCGCGACGGTCGACGAGCCGCGTGCCAGGCACCGGCGAACTCGTCGGCCCTATAAGACCAGAGTTCGAATGCCGTCCAAGCTAGACCCGCATATTGCCGCGATCGAAGCGTGGCTCGCAGAGCAGCCGCAGCCGACGGCGCTCGCAATTGTCGGCCAGCTGCGCGAGAAATACCCTGAGGAGTTCGGAAAGAGACAGCATTCGATTGTGCAACGTCTGCTGAGGGCGCTCAGACGGAGGGCTGCCGAACGGTTGGTCGCCCAGGGCCCGCTCGACGACGCCACAACCGCTGCCCCATTGCCCGGGGTTCTGGACGGCTCGGGCTATGTAGGGCCCGACCCGCCCACAGCCCCTCTCGTCGAGCAAACCGGGAAAGCCATCTGGCGCGACCGATTAATCGACATCGGATCGTCATCGGCAATGGCGCCATCAGGGTAACATTCGCAGATGCGGCAATACGGGGACCAATATTGCAGACGATGACGTAATTGCGGTCAGCGCTCGTGACACGAAAGCTCCATTAGAATCGAGCTCTCGCAATCAACCGATTCGGAGAAGCTGTCATGAAGCAATATGTCGGACTCGATGTCTCGCAAAAAGAAACTTCAGTATGCGTGGTCAATGAAGCGGGCGAGGTCTTGTTCGAGGGGAAAGCCAAGCCCGACCCGGGGGCGCTCACGGCACTGCTTCGCAAGCGGGCGCCACAGGCGGAGCGCATCGGCTTTGAGACCGGCGCAATGGCGAGTTGGCTGTGGCATGGACTTCGCAGGGTCGATCTTCCGGTGGTTTGCATCGACGCTCGGCATGCCCACGCGGCTTTGTCGGTACGCATGAACAAGAGCGATCAGAATGATGCTCGAGGTCTGGCCGAGCTGGTGCGGGTTGGCTGGTATCGAGAGGTCAAAGTCAAGAGCGAGGAAAGTCAGAGGATCCGCGCGATACTGTCGCGAGATCCCGGCTCGTGGCTAAGGTTCGAGATTCGGCGATAGCGCTTGTCGTGGAGATCTCGTGCCAGTAGAGCATGTATCAGCCGCGCCCGCGCCGTCTCCGCAACCACAATCCTGCGGGCATAGGCGTCGATGACAAAGGCGACGTAGACAAAACCCGTCCAGGTCGCGACATACGTGAAGTCGGAGAGCCAGAGAACGTTCGGCCTTGGCGCCTTGAACGGGCGATTGACGTGATCCAGCAGGCATGGCGCAGCCTTGTCGCTGATCGTGGTCTTGATGGGTTTGCCGTGGATCACCCTTGCAAACCCATGTTCCGCATAAGTCGCGACACCGTGCAACGGGCAACATCGAAGCCTTCGCGCTTGAGCTGGCACCAGACCTTGCGCACGCCGTAGAGGGAAAAGTTTTGATCGAAGGCGCGCCGAACCTCGATCTTCAGTGCGGCGTCCGGCTTGGCGCACGTCGACAGCCTGGCGGGATCGCGCCGTTTGGCCCCATGGGCGTGGTAGGTCGAGGGGGCGATCAGGCAACACCCGACAGATCGGCTCGACCCCATGCGCCCCACGATGATCGTCAATGAAGGCGATCATGGCTTGGACCGGCGGTCGAGCTCCGCCATCGCAAAATAAGCGCTCGCCTTGCGCAGGATCTCGTTGGCCTGTCGAAGCTCACGGTTCTCCCGTTCCAGGGCCTTCAGCTTCTCGGCCATCTCCGTCGGAACGCCGTCCGCTGTCCGCTGTCGATCTCGACCTTCTTGACCCAGTCATGTAGCGTCTGCGGTGTGCAGCCAATCTTGGCGGCAATCGATCTCACCGCCGCCCACCGCGAAGGGTGCTCGCTGGCGTGATCCGGAACCATCCGAACCGCACGGGCCCGAACCTCGGGTGAAAACTTGTTCGTCGTCTTGCTCGTCATGGCTCCATCCTCTCGGGAGTTGGAGCCTCCGGCAAACCCGGGGCGGTTCAGACTGCAACAAAAGTGAGTCAGAGCCAATTTTTACGTCGCCCGACAGCGCTCGTCAGGTACTCGACAGCTTCCTCTCATAGCAAAAATTGTGGGGAAGAACATCCGAGTGGCCGACTGCCTGCGGCGCGGACGGTTCGGACCCACGGTGGTTTGTTGCTGGATCCAACGTTGAGAGCTCATTCTGTGCCGCGGATTTGGTCGCCGCGCTGCCGTCTCGATTGCCCCGCGCATGAGATCCAAACCGAGCTCTGATTCGCCTACATCTTCGAAAGTGAGAACGGATGGATTTCACCTCAACTAGCCGACTGCAGCAACAATCGAACAGCGCCGCCCAGCAAGAGACTGCACCGGTGTCCCCGTCGACAGACGCGGCGGCCTTTGAGCGGCAGCTAAGCGAGATCACCCGTCCAGGTGATGGTGTGCTGATGCAGGCCCCCCCCCATCAAGTCGCCGCATCGCCATCGGAGGCGCAGCCCATCATGCAGGCGAGCGGGCACGAATGCCCTCCAGCGTCGCAGGATGGAGGCGGCGGGCCAATGCCAGGCGCCTCGGCGCTGCAGCCTGGCCAGTCAGCAGAGGTTTACGGTACCCGCAGGCGTCCTCTTTATTCCCAAGATGCTGACCTTATTTTGGGGCTTGAGGAGGCCCTCATCAAAGGGGGGGCTGTCAAACGCACTGCCAAGGAGAATGTAGGTCATCTTCTCAGATTGGGCCGCTGGCTCTTTGAAAACAAAAAGCAGGCCATTGCTGCTCGGCTCGACGACGAGTCGTTGACCGTTGATGCGTGCGAGTTCTTCGGAAAGGGTAATCCCACGAGACTCCTTACGGCAATAGGTCATCTCCGGACCTCGCAGTCGACGGGCGGAATCGTGCCGATCGCAGACCGCGCTAAGCTGAATCCTTATCCCCAGGACGCGGCTCTCATCGAAGAGTACAAAAACGAAGCAACGACAGGTACCGTCAGTACCTATGCATTTACCCTTAGCAGTTTCAGTGACTACCTGCGTAAAAACAACAAGAAGGGCATTGCTGCTCGGCTTTCCGGCAAGGCGTTGGATGGAGATGTCGGAGACTATAAGAAGGACGTCGGTGGTAATAGGCGGATCGGTGCCGCACTGGCTCATCTCCGAAAATCGCGGGCCGGCGCTAAAGCGATGGAGCTCGAGCGCCATATTTCTCCCGGTCCTGATCCCGAACGCGCGGCCCTGATGGAGCCGAGGCGGGTCAGCGACGCCGCTGCGGAGCACCGCGCGTCGCAGGAAGCTGGCAGTTGGCCAGAGAAGCTTCCTGCAGAAGGCTACGATCAGGATTTGGTTTTGGGGCTGATGGACGAACCCGGTCCGTCGCACTCGGCGCTGCAGCCGGCTCAGTCAACTGGAGTTTTGAGAAGGCAGAGGAAGCAGCCACTTTATTCCGAGGATGGTCCCCTTATTTCGGGGCTTGAGAAGGCCCTCATCAAGAGCGGGGCCACCGAAATCAGCGCCAAGGCCAATGTATATTCTCTTCGCAGCTTTGGCCGCTGGCTTGTCGCAAATAACAAAGAGTCCATTGCTGCTCGGCTCGACGACGAGTCGTTGACCATTGATGCGCGCGAGTTCTTCGGAAAGGGTAATCCCACGAGACTCCTTAAGGCAATAGATCATCTCCGGACCTCGCAGTCGACGGGCGGAATCGTGCCGATCGCAGACCGCGCTAAGCTGAATCCGTATCCCAAGGACGCGGCTCTCATCAAAGAGTACAAAAACGAAGCAACGACAGGTACCGCCAGTACCTATGCAGTTGTTCTTAACAGTTTCAGTGACTACCTGCGTGAAAACAACAAGAAGGGCATTGCTGCTCGGCTTTCCGGCAAGGCGTTGGATGGAGATGTCGAGAGCTATAGGAAAGACGCCGCCGGGGGTAATCGGAATATCGGTGCCGCACTGACCCATCTCCGAAAATCGTCGGCCGGCGCTAAGGCGATGGAGCTCGAGCGCCATATTTCCCCCTTTCCTGATCCCGAAGACGCGGCCCTGACGGAGCCGAGGCGGGTCGGCGACGCCGCTGCGGAGCACCGCGCGTCGCAGGAAGCTGGCAGTTGGCCAGAGGAGCTGCTTCCTGCGGAAGCCCACGATCAGGATTTGCTTTGGGGGCTGATGGACGAACCCGGCCCGCCGTCCTCGGCGCTGCAGCCGGCTCGATCAACTGGGGTTCGCAGGAAGCAGCCTCTTTATTCCGAGGACGCTCCCCTTATTTCGGAGCTTGAGGAGGCCCTCATCAAGGGCGGGGCCGCTGAAGCCACCACCAAGGATTATGCAGGTTCTCTTCGCAGGTTTGGCCGCTGGCTCTTCGAAAATGACAAAAAGGGCATTGCTGCTCGGCTCGACGACGAGTCGTTGACCATTGATGCGCGCGAGTTCATCGGAAAGGGTGATCCCGCGAAACTCCTTGCGGCAATAGATCATCTCCGGACCTCGCAGTCGACGGGCGGGATCGTGCCGATCGCAGGCCGCGCTAAGCTGAATCCTTATCCCCAGGACGTGGCTCTCATCAAAGAGTACAAAAACAAAGCTGCGACAGGTACCGTACGTACCTATGCAGTTGTTCTTAACAGTTTCAGTGACTACCTGCGTGAAAACAACAAGAAGGGCATTGCGGCTCGGCTTTCCGGCAAGGCGTTGGATGGAGATGTCGAGAGCTATAGGAAGGACGCCGGGGGTAATCGGAATATCGGTGCCGCACTGGCTGATCTCCGAAAATCGCAGGCTGGCGCTAAAGCGATGGAGCGCGAGCGCCATATTTCCCCCGTTCCTGATCCCGAAGACGCGGCACTGATGGAGCCGATGCCCGTCGGCGGCGCCGCTGCGCAGCACAGCGCGTCGCAGGACGCGGGCAGTTGGCCAAAGGAGCTGCTTCCTGTAGAAGGCTACGATCAGGATTTGCTTTGGGAGCTGATGGACGAACCCGGCCCGTCGTCATCTCTTCTTGAGCCAGCCGCGCGCCATGACCAGTCATCGGATCCCGGAGAGTCCATTCGTCCCTTGAATTGGGGCTCCGACCGCCAGCAGTTCCCGGACGAGCCGATCGGTGCACTTGCCAAGAGCAACCTCCTGCCAAGCGAGGAGGTCGTCATCAACGATGAGCATGACACAGCTGAATTGAGGCCAGCGAAGAGGCCGAGGACCCTAGACAATCTGCACGGCGTTGCCATTGAGCGGCAACTGAGCGAGATCGTCGCTTCAGGCGGTCGCCTGCTGACGTCGGCCCCCACCCATCAACTGGGTGCATCGCCATGGCAGGCGCAGCCGACGATGCAGGGGAGTGGGTACCAAGATGCCACGGCGCTGCAGCGAGCTGTCAGTCGGCCATTGGTCCTCCCGGAAGGTTATAATCAGGATCTGCGTTTGATGGTGGAAGACGGCCCACCGTGGCCCGGGGTTCCCCCGGAGCAGGCGCAGGACATAGTCCAAGCTGGACAGCAGGAACCTGCCTGGTCCGCCTCAACCTGGTCGCCGCAGATGCCGCTCAACTTTGATTGGAGTATGTGGCCGATGCTGGAAGCATCGCCAGCGCAGGCTGCCAGGGCTCGTTCAAGCACCTACGCTGGTCTTGAGCCATTTCTTGCTCTGAATGCGCCGACACCGTCCGAGTTGGGCGACGACGCTCACTTTGCGCCAGCGCACTCTACCAGGGCTCCCTCAGACATCTACGCTGGTCTTGAGCCATTTCTTGCTCTGAATGCGCCGACACCGTCCGAGTTGCGCGACGATGCTCACTTTGAGCCAGCGCAGGCTGCCGGGGCTCGCTCAAGCACCTACGGCGGTCCTCCATTGGTTGATCTGACTGCGGCCACGCCGTCTGAATCACGCGGCGATGTTAATTCTGTGCCGGCGTTTCCGAGCACCTCCTACGATGCTCAGATCGGGGCTTTAGGTCCGACAGCCTCGCCTCACGGCCGCGGGCTGGTGCTCGAGGACACGGAATGGCTGGGCGACGAGCATGTCCTGAGAGATTACCAGCTCCTGGCGCAAGAGTTGGGGGGGGACAATCCGAATCTCGCCGCCCGGACGCGGTTCGTGGATCCTCTCATAACCCTTGTTAGCCTGCGCTTGGGCACCGAGAGCGAAATGCTACGCGCATTCCAGCGCATCGTCCATGATCAGAATGGTGACGACACAGCCGACTTCCTGTTCCTGCCAGTGAACAATGCCCGTGCTACGAATCTCCCCGGCACCCATTGGTCGTTGCTGTTTGTTGATCGCCGCGACCGCGAAAGGCCGGTTGCCTATCGCTACGACTCCATGGGGGAATACAACAACACGCCCGCAGCAGAGCTCGCAGCAAGGCTGGGCGCCCGCCTGGAGTCACGCGGCATGACCCAGCAGCTGAACACTTACGATTGCGGCGTCTTCGTGGTCGACGGCACGCGGGCGCTGGTTAGGCAATTGGAGCAAGGACGAGCACCACACCTGCTGAACCTCAGCAGCCTCGTTGCCAATCGGCAGGCGCTGCAGAACCGACTCGGGGGCTGATGTCGCTCAATCCGCCATCGCAACCGGTAGAGGGCAATGACGTCAGCAGCCGTGAAGTCCTAGCCCTTGAGCGAGGTCGCCAGGATTACCCAATCAGCGGCCTCAAGCGTTTGCCTGGAGAGTTGATGGCCTCCCTTCTGGGCTGTCTTGCGTGCCTTGCGTCGCGCCTCCGCGGCCGCATGCGCCGGCTTTTTGACCGCGACCAAGCGCACAGCAAGCGGTTGCGCGCCGGACTTGCGCTCTATCCAGATCGGTCGATCGATCATGCCGCCTGCCAAGGCCTTGCGCAGCTCTGCGATGAGACCGACAAGGTTGCCGTTGCGATCCAGCCAACGCGCGCTCTTCCAGCCCGCGCGGATCACGAAGTCCGCGCCGGCATCGACGCACTGTGGATACGCCACACTGCGTTGTTTTGCCCGCCCTCGGTCCCGCTTTGGGGACCGTCGTGGCATCAACGATGCGGATCAGCCGACCGCGGCTTGCCTTCGGCGCACCACTCGCAAGTGCCTGACCTATCAGTTGCGCCAGCCAATCTCCGGACTGACGCAAGCGATACAACAAAGCCACGTTGGAGATGCCGACAAGGCCCACCGACGTCGCCCACGCCGCCGTCAGCCGCAGACCCCGCGTGCCCAGACAATACGCAAGTATCAGCCGCAGCAAATCAACCCCATTGGTGATCTCGCGCGGACGAACAAACGCCTTCGTCTCGCGCGCGCCAACCTCTAGGTCGTGTGGACACTTACCGCATCCAAAGAACGATGGCTGCGAGAGTGACGACGGCTAGGTAATTTCGGGCGGTCTTTTCGAAGCGGGTTGCGACGCGGCGGAACTGCTTGAGCTTTGAGAAGCAGCATTCGACGAGGTGACGCTGGGCATAGAGGTGCTTGTCCAGCGGGTATTTGAGTGCGCGTGACGGGTTGTTGGGGATGACGGCGAGCGCGCCCTTGGCGGCGATGGCTTGGCGCAAATGATCGGCGTCATAGGCCGTATCGGCCATGACGACCTCGGCAGGTAGTCCCTCGATCAATGCGGCAGCTTGCGGTGCATCGCCCTTCTGGCCTGCGGTCAGCGCGAACCGTACGGGACATCCCAAGCCACGAACGGCCATATGTATCTTGGTGCTCAGCCCCCCGCGCGAGCGGCCGATCGCCTGATCTTCAGCCCCCCTTTTTTGGCGCCGGCGGCGTGCTGATGCGCCCGGACGATGGTCGAATCGACGATCAGATATTCGAAGTCCGGATCATCGGACATCGCCTCGAAGATCCGCCACCAGACGCCCTTGATGCTCCATCGACTGAAGCGCCGGAACACGCTGTTCCAATCCCCCGAACGCCTCCGGGAGATCACGCCAGGGAGAGCCCGTGCGAACAATCCAAAGTACACCTTCCACGAACATCCGATTGTCGCGCCCAGTGGAGCCCTTCTGGTCGGGGCGACCTATAATCAGCGGTGCCATCCGCTCCCAAGCCGCGTCGCTCAATACCAAACGGTCCATCACACCCAAGACTGCCTCCCCAAAAGCAGTCTTGAATCTGATTTGCGCCTAAAAGGAAATCCCTAGAGTCCAAACCACCTAGAGCCTCAGCCCCACCAAGCCGAGCAACAACACGCGCAAAGTCTTCGTTCACAAGCGATTCGTGTCTCATCCCTTCTTGGAATCACATACAAATTCAACACGCAATCCTATTTTAGCGCCTATGGGCCTGCGCCAGGGTCGATGCCGTCGGTGTTGCGGGCCTCGGCCGGCGCACCGATCGTGAGCCCCCCCAAAAGGTGGCACCTCCGACCCTGTTCATCCCGACGTGGAAATTGGGCGCATTGCGTAGCGTGACACCATAGAACGTGATGTTCTGCGCCTGATCGATCTGGATCAAACGCGGGGCGTTCTGATTGCCGCTCTCAGTCTGAGCGCGGCGGCGCGAGGCGTGAACCTTGCAACCCGGCGACAGCACCTTGCTTGTGAGCGAACAAAGATGAGCCGGTCAAAACGGCTGATCCCAACACTTGTCACGCGCGTGAGCGTTCGTGGCTTGGCTTCTCGCCACTTGCACTTGTGCGCGAATTCTTGCGCTCTACACCGCTCAGCCATTGCACCAAGCCAAGCCCCTGTTGCGAAGACCCGGTTGGCAGCCTACTTCCAGCTGTCGCTCGGTCGGACGCTGCCCCCAGCATCCGCTCGCAGGTTAGCGGGATCCAAGACAGGCTCCAATTGACGTGGTCGCACGTTATGCTCTCCGACCTCCTGCGCACGTGCGCTGAAGTGTCCCAGAGCAGATCGATGAGCCGTCTTCACGCTTCGGCGTTTGCTCGAGCTCTGTCAATTCTGCTTGGTACCTGGCCACATCCGATCGCGCGCGAAGGAGCTTGACTTTGATCTCGTCTCGTCGCCTCGATTCCTCTTCAAGCCGCCAATTATCCTCGATCGGCTCAATGGTCATTTACGTACGGTCTCCGATCTGCAGATGACTACAATCCTCAAAGCCTCGGACTGTCGATCTCCGGCGCAGGTGGACCTTTGCCAGAACGACTTGAGGCACTGTTCACAGCAAGTTGCTCGAATTGTGCGTAGCACGTTTAGGATCACCATTCGTCGATACCGTACAGAGCAATCTCATCCTCGGCGCAGGACCGAAGCCGCACCGGAAGATAGAGAGCTTGCCAGGCGAGGCTGCGTCTCCGATGCAGCTCGCTGACCGCTTGAAATGAACGAGCAAGTTTCATCTGACTCACAGATCAGGTGCCGCGAGATCGCAATAGTCGCCGCAGCGGATGCTCGGCACATCGAGCAACCGACGTGCCAGTGACGCCGACCGCCGTTTTTGACGAATCGCGGCACCTCTCGGCGCGCTGTCTGGATACCGACGTCGGGCTTCGGACAACCGACGTCTTCGATCACTGGGCTGAAATGGCTCATACTGCAAGTGGTCTGGGCGGACTTACCAAGCACACACCATCGAGTGCGCAGATCTCGGATCAATGCTATTCTACCTCGGCGCAACTTTGCAAATGAGAGCTGAGCGAATATCGTGGCGCTCGATCAGCTGTCATCGTGGGACAGCCTCTGTGCGGCTCAACTGAAAACGGCGCCGGCAGGCGGCTTGCCGTCGGCGAAGTCAGCTGCCGCCTTGGCGTGCAGCTTGGCCGAATCGAACAGCGACAGCTGTGTATGCTCCGGCCCGATCAGCAGGCCGATCTCGGTGCAGCCGAGGATGACCGCATCGGCGCCTCTTGCGCGACCGCGCGCGATGATTTCAATAAAGTCCTGCTGATCCGAAATGACAACCGCCGCAAAGTTCATTGAAAACAACATTGTGGATCCGGCTCCGATCCTTCTCGTCGGGCACGATCGGCGAAAGATCGAACCGCTCACGCAGTCGGTCACAATGGAACGGCTGCTCCATTGTGTAGAGCGTGGCCAGCAACAGCGCCCGCTTGATGCTCGCAGTGACGAGAGCTGCTCCGGTCACATCGATGATGTGGATGAGCGGCACGCATAGGTTCACCGTGACGAACGTGTCTCCATGGCGGCAAGAACATCTCTTGGAGAGGATCACATGGTAGCTGGCATCGAGAAGTTCCGGGGTTTTTCGCGGGACATGAGGACCACTACATGATCATCGGCGTCACAGCATGCGGCCTGCTGTTCGACGCCGTTGGTCTTCCAACGCCCCCACCGCTTCCGGTTGCAGCTCTCCCGACGTGACTTGCGCTGCTTTCAGTTGCTCGGCTATCGCGTCTGCGACACATGATGCTCGACCGACGGGGTGCTGCGCTCGCAGTCAAGTTGTTGAATAGAATGAACGACGGCTTTTCGGGGTCTCTTCCCCCACAGTTGGCACGACTCTTGAGTGTCTCTCGTTGCCCGGCGGCACGAGTTGCCGACGGCCATCACTGATTCTTCCTCTCATTGAGAAGGGAAGCAACAATGAAGATCGATATGTCAGCTTAAGGTGTGACCAAAATTAACTGCTGAAGAAGCATCTGCAACTTCAGGAGGCCGGTTTTGGCTCCTCATAGGAGCAGTGGGCGGAATTCTCGGGGTGCAGCCGGTGTAGTTATATCTGCGGGCGTCTGGTTTCCTAAATATAAGCCGTACGGCTAGACTGGTCTCTTACACGTAAGCCGCACGGCTAGACCCGATGAACACAAGTGACGAAAACGCCGTACGGACTACAGATTAGCAGCTTCCATGGAAGCTGCTAATCACCACAAGCCATGAACTTGTGGGCTTCGGCGAACGACGGCGTTCAGGCATTCACCGGGTTTGGCAATCAATAGGTTAGGTCATGAATTGTCTGGACTTTCTTCGGACGAGCATAGCGAAAAAGGAGCTGCCGACCTACGTCTATGGCTATCCTTCCAAGCGAGCTTATCGGGTTTTTCCGCAGCCACTTCGCATAACTGATGTCGTTGAGCAGGCTAGCCGTTCTAAGCACATCAACATCTATATCCATATACCGTTCTGCCGCTACCGGTGCACCTACTGCACGCTCTTCCTGACAACGCGTCAAAACCCGGCGACGGGGGAGTCTTATGTTGCTCGATTGGCGGAGCACATCGCGCGATATGGAGAATACTTCGGAGATCGAGAGGTTGTAAGTATCTATTTCGGCAGCGGCACGCCAACTCTGCTGACTCAGCATCAATTCCGCGAGCTTTTCGCCGCCCTTGAGGCTGCATTTCCAAAACGAAGCCGGAAACGTGAGATTACGGTCGAGAGCGCGCCAGACACTTTCGACAACAACCTTCTGGATTGCCTGAAGGCCTTTGGCGTCAACCGAATGAGCATGGGCATCCAGACCATGGTACCCGGCGAGCTTGCGCACTCAGGTAGACCATATTCGGTCGAGACTGCAGAAGCGGGAATCAAAGCGCTGACGGAACGGTTTTCCCACGTCAATCTTGATCTGATCTACGGCCTGCGTGGTCAAACTCGCGACTCCTGGAACTTTTCGCTTGGCCGCGCGCTCGACTACGAGTCGCAGACACTCTCCCTTTACCCCGTTGTTGTTCGTCCGATGACAAACATCATGACCTCAAAGGCGCACGCCCCCGAATTATTCTTCTCTGATGCGGATAAGTATGAGGTGTACGCATCCGGCGGGCGCCGTCTTGTCTGACACGCTGTAATTCGCCAAGCGTGTGACCTTAAGTCTAGCTTTAAGGTCATCAGGCGATGCGGGTCGAGGTTTTGGGCGGGCTGGAGCGTCGGCGGCGTTGGTCGCAGGATGACAAGGCACGGATTGTCGAGGAGACGTTGGCGCCGGGCGCAAAGGTGACAGCGGTTGCACGTCGCAACGGAGTAGCGGCCAGCCTGGTGTTCACCTGGCGTCGTCAAGCGCGGACATCCGAGCAGGTCGCACCGTCTTTTGCGCCGGTGCAGATCGCCGCCACGGAGGCAGAGGAAACTCCGAAGCTCTTACCTGCGGGTGATAGCCGAGGGCGGTCTGTAGTGGCCGCGCGTATTGGATTGATCGAGATCGACCTCGGTAACCGGCGACGGATCCGAGTGGATTCGCACGTCGATCCAGAAGCGCTGGCGCGGGTCCTCGAGGTACTTGAGCGCCGATGATTGCCATACCGGGTAATGTGCGGGTGTGGCTTGCGACCGGCCACACCGATATGCGCCGCGGCTTCCCGAGCCTCGCGCGTCTGGTCCAGGAGAGTTTGAAGCGTGATCCGCATGCCGGTGATCTCTATGTTTTTAGAGGCCGCCGCGCCCAACACTCGACATTCTGCATACAGTCTTCGAAGCGCGAAGATTGCGTATCCGTGGCATCCGCTTTTTGGGCGGACGCTTCAGGTGGCACCGTTCCGACGCGGCAAGGAGCTGAAATGCATCTACACAGAGGAGCGGCGTGGGTTTAGCCGCGAAGTTCCCAATTGGATGCTCGACGAAAGCTACTGCGCCGGCATGGCGCTAGGACCGCCGCAGGTCAGTATTGAGGGGCTGAACGAATTTGCTGCTGTTCTGAAGCTTCTGGGCGCGACTCAGGCGTCGGGCGCACAATCCCGTCCTTCTTTGAAGAGGGAGAAAGGACGTGCGGAGAAAAAGCCAATATCGCGAGCCGATGCAACTGGGTCTGGATCTGCGTCTTCGGATTCCCCAGAACCCGCTGGGCGCCAATCCCAAAGGTCTGATCGAGGCGCTCGCCGATCTGTTGCTGGAAGCGGCTGGCGTCGAACCCGCTCAGATGTCGGGAGGTGACCATGAGTGTCAAGATCACACGTGATCACCTCGACCGCGCCGCCGTCGTCTATGTTCGCCAATCGACAATGTCCCAAGTTATGGGGAATCTCGAAAGCCAGCGGCGGCAATATGACCTGGCGCAGGCCGCGGAAACCGCCGGATTTAAGTCGGTGGCGGTAATTGACGATGATCTTGGCCGCTCAGGCTCTGGCAGCACTCAACGGCCCGGATTTGAGCGGCTTGTGGCGATGGTTTGTTCGGGTAACGTCGGTGCCGTTTATTGCATTGAGGCGTCGCGGCTGGCGCGCAATGGACGCGACTGGCATCACTTGATCGACCTATGCGCCCTCGCGGGCGCGTTGGTCATTGATCCCGACGGCGCCTATGATCCGCGGCTTGTCAACGACCGCCTGCTTCTCGGACTGAAGGGAACGATGTCGGAGTATGAGCTGAGCCTGCTTCGCCAACGTGGAATCGCCGCTCGGGACTCTAAGGCCAAGCGCGGCGAGTACCGCTTCATGCTTCCACCTGGATTTTGTTGGAGTGAACTCGGCAAGATCGAAATGGATCCCGACGAACATGTGGCGGGATTGGTTCGACTCGTCTTCACGAAGTTCCGCGAGCTCGGTAGCGCCCGGCAGGTCTTTCTTTGGCTGCGTGCTGCCGACATCAAAATGCCTGTGGTTCTAAAAAACGTTCAAATCTACAAGCTCAGCTGGAAGGCGCCGGCCTATCACACGGTGATGCAGATCCTGCACAATCCGCTCTATGCTGGCGCCTATGCGTTTGGCCGAATCGCCCAGAAGACACGGATCGTGGACGGTCGCGCCCGCAAGGTCAGCGGGTTCAAAAAGCCGCGGGAGGAATGGAATGTTCTCCTGCGCGACAATCATCCCGGCTATGTCAGCTGGCAGGAGTATGAGGACAATCAGAGGCTGCTGCTGGAAAACGCCCACATGAAGAAGAACTGCTCGCGAAAATCGGCGCGCGGGGGACGCGCACTTCTGACCGGATTGATGCGGTGCGGCCATTGCGGGCGGATGATGCGTGTGTTCTACGGCCAGGCCAAGGGGAATGCCCATCGTTATCAATGCCGCGGCGATGACGCCCATGTCGGCGCTGGCCTATGTATCGGCATCGGCGGGGTGCGGGTCGATCGTGCGGTCGCGCTGCAAATCCTTGAGGCCGTCTCCGATCGGGCTGTTGAAGCAGCGATATTGGCGTCCGACCAGGTTGAGCGCTCAAGACAAGAGATCATCACGGCCGTCGAACGGGAGCTTGAAGTCGTACGCTACGAAGCGTCTCTTGCTGCACGCCGATACGAGCTTGTGGATCCGGCCAAGCGCCACGTTGCCCGCGAACTCGAGGCGCGCTGGAATGGCGCATTGGAGCGGGTTGCCGAGCTTGAAGGTCGTGTAAAGGAGCTGCGCACCGCATCGGCGGAAAGTCCCAAGATCGACCGCGCCCTGCTTCTGCAACTTGCGCATGATCTTCCGCGGGTTTGGAATGCACCGTCCACGGACACGCGCACCAAGCAGCGGCTGGTTCACATTGTGGTCCGAGAGATTGTTTGCGATCTCGATAGGAACACCAATGAGGCGGTTCTGCTCATCCACTGGACCGGCGGCCGGCACACGGAGGTTCGCGTTGCTCGCGTTAAGACGGGCCGATATCCGGGCGACATGGCACCGACTGCCGTTGACGCACTTCGTAAACTCGCTGGTCATTGGCCTGATCGAGAGCTCGCCGTGTCGCTCAATCGGATGCGCTGCAAGACCGGCGACGGCGAGACCTGGACGACTGTTCGCGTGCGGGAAATGCGCGAACGCCTGGGCTTGCCGGAATACGACCCCGCATCGTCCGACGGCAAAATGATCAGCCTTGCGAAGGCTGCGGCACACTTTGGAATTTGCGTCGGATCAGCAAAGAGCTTGGTGCTGAAGGACATCTTGCCGGCCACACAAGCAATCAAGGGCTCGCAATGGTTGGTTCCTGTCGACGCGCTGAGCTCGGAAACAGTACGTATAGCGGTGCAGCGCGTGATCGAGCGTCGGCCGAGAAACTACATTGATTATCAATATGATAGAATGATCCGCCTACCCGGTATCTGACAAAGGGACGTACAATGAAACGAGCTGTGCCGACCTGATCAAGATCATCTGGCATGATGGCCAAGGCGCGTGTCTGTTCACGAAGCGGCTGGAGCGAGGCCGCTTTTTGTGGCCATCAATGGCGGACGGCGTTGTGACGATCAGCGTTGCGCAGCTATCCTATCTCCTCTCCGGAATTGATTGGCGGATGCCGCAGGCAACCTGGCGTCCACAGGCTTCCGGTTAAATCGAGCGGGATTTTTTGCGACGAATATGGTTGATTCGTCCTCGTGACGACGCCCGCCGATCCGCTTCCCACCGACCTTGCCGCAGCACACGCGATGATCATTGCGCAGCGCGAGCAGCTGACGCTGGCGAAGAGCGAGGTGACCGTCGGCCGGTTGGAGATCGAGCGGCTGAAGCTGATGCTGGCCAAGGCACGGCGAGAACAGTTCGGGCAATCTTCTGAGCGCGGCAAGCTGCTGGTCGAGCAGCTCGAACTCGCCATCGAGGATCTTGAAGAGACCCAGGCTGAGCAGGAAACCAAGGCCGAGCTCGCAGCGCCGGAAGCCGCCAAACAGCAGCGCGTGCAAAATCCACGGCCGCCGCGACGTCCGTTGCCGGACAATCTGCCGATCGAACGCATCGTCGAACCCGCTCCTTGCGTATGTGGCAAGTGCGGCAGCGAGCGACTGCACAAGCTCGGCGAGGTGGTATCGAAGACCCTGGAATGTGAGCCGCGGCGCTGGAAGATTATCGAGCATGTCCGCGAAAAGTTCTCCTGCCGGGATTGTGAGGCAATCACCGAGGCGCCGGCGCCCTCCCATCCGATCCCGCGAGGCTTTGCCGGGCCGAGCCTGCTGGCGATGGTGCTGGTCAACAAGTTCCTGCTGCACCAGCCGTTGAACCGACAGAGCAAGACCTATGCCCGCGAAGGGATCGAGATCGACGTCTCGACCCTGGCGGATCGGATCGGCGCCTGCGTGGTGGCACTCGATCCCATCATTGAGGCGATCCGGATCCACGTCATGAGCGCGGAACGCATCCACGCCGACGATACGACGGTGCCGGTGCTGGCCAAGCTCAAGACGGTTACCGGCCGGATCTGGACCTATGTTCGCGATGACCGGCCGTTTGGCGGCACGGATCCGCCGGCGGCCCTGTTCTACTACTCACGCAACCGGGCTGGAGAACACCCGCAAAGCCATCTTGCCGGCTATGTCGGCCTCATGCAGGCCGATGCCTTCGATGGGTATAACCAGCTCTACAAGGCCCAAAGGAAGCCAGCTCCGATCCTTGAAGCGGCCTGTTGGAGCCACGGCCGCAGAAAGTTCTTCGACCTGGCGAAATCTGGAGAGGCGCCGATTGCCAGCGAGGCCGTGCGACGCATCGATATCCTGTTCGAGATCGAGCGCACCATCAACGGCAAAACGCCGGAACAGCGGCTTGCGGTACGTCGTGATAAGTCGAGGCCGATCGTCGCCGATCTCGAAATCTGGATGCGTCAGCAGCGAACCTTGCTCTCATCAGGCAACGATACTGCAAAGGCGATCAACTACCTGCTCAACCGTTGGGCGGCGTTCACCCGCTTCCTGGACGATGGTCGCGTCTGCCTCTCGAACAACGCTGCCGAACGAGCGTTACGCGGTGTGGCTGTCGGAAGACGAAATTGGACCTTCGCCGGTTCAGATGCCGGCGGCCATCGCGCCGCCGCCATCTATACCCTGATCGAAACCTGCAAGATGAACGACGTTGATCCGCAAGCCTGGCTCGCGGATGTGTTGGCCAGGCTTCCAGATCACCCCGTCAACAAAGTCGCCGACCTGCTCCCGTGGAATTGGAAGGCAACCCAACAGTCCAGAGCGGCTGCCGCCTGAGCGCCACGGCTGACCGGCGCGCCTGCCCGGGGTGCTGACCGGATGCGTACTATGAGGTCTACGACCAGAATGTTGCTCTGATGGCGTCCAAGGGTTACCGCTAGGAATCCTTTACGCGTTTCACCAAGATCGCTGGCGATCGAGCCTACCGGCAGGAGAACTCGGATTTCGAGGGAACGCCCCTGCTAGGATTAGGAGCTGGCGCCAGAAGCTATTTCGGGCAATATCACTACGGCTCGGACTATGCCGTCGATTCGAGTGCGGCTTCGTCAATCATCCACGCTTTCTCGGCCCGCTCCTTCGTTCCTGAGGCGATAGCATCGCACGGGATCACACTGACGCCGAACGATCTTGCGCGTCGCTACGTCCTGCTTGGCCTCACGTTGTCAGCCCTGAGCAGAAGGAGCTACGCTTCAGTAGTACGCATCCGGTCAGCACCCCGGGCAGGCGCGCCAGTCAGCCGTGGCGGTCAGGCGGCAGCCGCTCTGGACTGTTGGGTCGCCTTCCAATTCCACGGGAGCAGGTCGGCGACTTTGTTGACGGGGTGATCTGGAAGCCTGGCCAACACATCCGCGAGCCAAGCTTGCGGATCAACGTCGTTCATCTTGCAGGTTTCGATCAGGGTATAGACGGCGGCGGCGCGATGGCCGCCGGCATCAGAACCGGCGAAGGTCCAATTTCGTCTTCCGACAGCCACACCGCGTAAGGCTCGTTCGGCAGCGTTGTTCGAGAGGCAGACGCGACCATCGTCCAGGAAGCGGGTGAACGCCGCCCAACGGTTGAGCAGGTAGTTGATCGCCTTTGCAGTATCGTTGCCTGATGAGAGCAAGGTTCGCTGCTGACGCATCCAGATTTCGAGATCGGCGACGATCGGCCTCGACTTATCACGACGTACCGCAAGCCGCTGTTCCGGCGTTTTGCCGTTGATGGTGCGCTCGATCTCGAACAGGATATCGATGCGTCGCACGGCCTCGCTGGCAATCGGCGCCTCTCCAGATTTCGCCAGGTCGAAGAACTTTCTGCGGCCGTGGCTCCAACAGGCCGCTTCAAGGATCGGAGCTGGCTTCCTTTGGGCCTTGTAGAGCTGGTTATACCCATCGAAGGCATCGGCCTGCATGAGGCCGACATAGCCGGCAAGATGGCTTTGCGGGTGTTCTCCAGCCCGGTTGCGTGAGTAGTAGAACAGGGCCGCCGGCGGATCCGTGCCGCCAAACGGCCGGTCATCGCGAACGTAATGAGATGGACGGTCCCCGCCCTGATAAGCTCGAAAGAGCACCCAGAAGGAGGACAAGCTATGGCTATGATGACAATTGGGCTCGATATCTCGAAGAGCTGGTTTCAAATCCATTGGATTACGGCGGATGGAGAAATCGTCCGCAAGAAGCTCGCCCGCGGGAAGGTTCTCGATTTCTTTTCACGGCTTCCAAGTTGTCTCGTTGGTCTTGAGGCTTGCGGCAGCGCACATCATTGGGCTCGTGAACTGATGAAGCTTGGACACAAAGCACGTCTTATGCCGGCCCGCTACGTACGAGCCTACGTGAAGACAAACAAGCATGATGCTGCTGATGCGGAGGCGTGCTGGGAGGCCGTCCAACGACCTGGCATGCGCTTTGTCCCTGTAAAAACCGTCGAGCAGCATGGAATTTTAATGCTACATCGCACGCGCGATTTGCTTATTCGACAACGCACAGGCGCGATAAATGCTCTGCGCGGTCATTTGGGCGAGTTAGGGATCGTGACCGGAAAGGGAAAAGCAAACGCGAGAGAGCTCATGGCACTCGTGGACGTTGACGAGCGTATTCCACAGAGCGCGCGTAGCGCCCTTTCAATCCTTGTCGATCAGATCGAAGACCTTGAGCTACACATTGAAAGCTACGAAAAGATGATCCTTGCAACTGCCAAAGACAATGAAGTCTGTCGGCGTCTCATGAAGGTGGCGGGCATCGGCCCATTTGCCGCCACTGCCCTAGCGGCGTCTGTCGACCATCCACAACAGTTCGCGTCGGCAAGGCATTTCGCTGCCTGGCTTGGACTAGTACCAAAGCAGCATTCGACCGGGGGAAAAGAGCGGTTGGGTGGTATCAGCAAGCGCGGCGACGGCTACATTCGTAAGTTGCTGATACATGGCGCCCGAGCGGCCGTTCATCGCGTCCGTATCCATCAGGTCCCCAATACTTGGATAAGAGAGCTGCTCGACAGGCGTCCCTTCAATGTCGTGACGGTAGCGCTTGCTCACAAAACTGCACGGATCGCTTGGGCCATCATGGCCAATGGTGAAGAGTACCGCCCGCAAGTATAAATCGGGCGTGGTTCCGTTTGCGAGGGCAAAAGCAGAGTGATGGCAACCGGTCGGACCGGGGTCGGCTAAGCCCGTTGGACCTATCGAGCTTCAGAGCTCGCCAACGTAATTGGGCGCCGATCCGCGGATCTCATCAAGGCTCGTGGCATTGCCATAAAGCCGGATAGATAGCTGCAAACGATCGTTAGCCGAAACAAAGCAAATGGCCTTGCAAGGCGGGGACCGTCCATAGATAGGTCCAGATCCGGCCGGTAACCGTCTTGAGCTTGGCCAGCACCGGCACCGTCGGGTGAGTAGGCCGGAGGGATTTCACCTCCAGCCTCTCGCAGAACCGGGCGTGAGACTCTCGCCTCACCCGGCTCCCATCAGGCAAGCTTGCCGCCATCGCCGAGTTGCCAATGCACAAAGAGCCTGCGGTTCTCACGCGCGATCTTCTCCAGGAAGAGACGCGCGCGTCCTAAACGGTGATGGAAGCGCTTGTACTTTCGCTTCAACCAAATACCTAACGTCTGGTTGATGTAGCGCGCCAGCGGATAAAGCGCTGAGCGGGTGTATTGCCCATAATAAGCGATCCACCCCCTAACTATCGGGTTCAGCTCGCGAGCAATATCGTCCAGCGTCACCTCGGTTCGCCTGCGAAGTTTCAAGCCTCGGACCGTCGCCCTCATGGCGTTCAGCGCTGGTTTGCTGACCGCCGGGGTGAACCCACAGAACATCTTCTGCGAATGCGGCCCCAGGACCGATCGTGGCCGGAAGCAATAACCGAGAAAGTCAAACATGACCGTCTCGCTTTTACCTCGGCGCCGATCATCCTTGCAGTAGACGATCCTCGTCTTCATAGGATGCAATTCCAGGTGGCACTCCGCCAGCCGAGCCTGGAGCGCTTCGCGTACGCTTTGCGCCTCCATCTCATTCCGACAATGTACCAACCCGTCATCCGCATACCGACACCACCTGAGATCGGGGAACGTCCGCGCCATCCAGAGATCAAATGCATAGTGCATGAAGAGGTTGGCGAGGATCGGGCTCACCACGCCCCCTTGCGGGGTGCCGCGGCTTCGCTCGATTATCGTTCCATCCTCTTGCACCATCGGCGCCGTCAGCCATCGTTCGATGTAGAGCAGCGCCCATGCGCACGTTACATGTTTCCGGATCGCCCGTAGCAAGAGCTCGTGGTCGATATTGTCGAACAATCCTTTGATGTCGAACTCTAGAACCCAATCATACTTCCAGCACCGCTGTCGCGTGACGCCTACGGCATCGAGAGCCGATTTTCCGGGTCTGTAGCCATAGGAATCCGCCAGAAAGATTGCGTCAAGAGCCGGCTCAATCAGATGTTTAACAACTGTCTGTGCCACGCGGTCTGCCACGGTGGGCACCCCGAGGATCCTTTGGCCTCCACTCTTCTTTGGAATGGAGACGGCCCGAACAGGTGGCGAGTAAGCGCCTGAGCTCATCCGATTCCAAATCTTGTAGAGATTTCCCTTCAAGTCGGACTCGAATCGCTCAATCGTCACTCCGTCGACACCAGCTGCGCCACCATTGGATCGCACCTGCAGATATGCTTCGTACACCTCTCTCTTGTCGATGTTGAACGGCTTGCTCGGCTGGTTCATCGACGTCCTCCTGTTGCCAGTTGCGACGATGGCCAACCCACCTGATCCGATCCCTTTGCTCCGGCCCCATTACGAGCCTTCGTCGCTAATACGGACCGGTCCGTCCCAGTGCTCCGCGTCGGTAATCTCGCCTCACGGTCTTCTCCGCTTGTGCTTCTCCCTTTCCATCGGAGCGACTGGTTCCTGCAGTTCCACGACAGCGCCTGCATCCGATTCACGCCCCCTCAACGCCGGTCGCCACCCGCCCGGTCATCAGGCTTCCGGCGGGCTCATCCCAGAGGGACGACACACCTCTGGTTTTGACGACGATTTCCACGTTACGACGGTTCATCGGTGGGTTCATTTTCATTCGTCTCTCGGACGCGTATCCGTTCGGGTCTCCCCCGACCGTTAACTTCAACGCTCACGACCGCGCCTCTTAAGCGAAGCCGCTTGAAGTGATTTGAGACCTACTCCTGAAAGTCGATCCCGAGGGGCCTACCCTCATCGCTGCCACAGCTTGTGCGCACAGATTTTCAGATCATTTCGATCATCCTTTCTGTGTGCTTCTGCAGCACACTATCGTCGGCGTGGATGCGTTCCGCGCTCATGACGTGGATCCGGATCGCCTCAATGATGGGATCGAGTGCGACCACGCAGGCGCCGATCCGATCCGCCAGGGTCGAGACTTCGATCTCGATCCCTTCGCGGGCATAGGTCTTGCTCTGTCGGTTCAACGGCTGGTGCAGCAGGAACTTGTTGACCAGCACCATCGCCAGCAGGCTCGGCCCGGCAAAGCCTCGCGGGATCGGATGGGAGGGCGCCGGCGCCTCGGTGATTGCCTCACAATCCCGGCAGGAGAACTTTTCGCGGACATGCTCGATAATCTTCCAGCGCCGCGGCTCACATTCCAGGGTCTTCGATACCACCTCGCCGAGCTTGTGCAGTCGCTCGCTGCCGCACTTGCCACATACGCAAGGAGCGGGTTCGACGATGCGTTCGATCGGCAGATTGTCCGGCAACGGACGTCGCGGCGGCCGTGGATTTTGCACGCGCTGCTGTTTGGCGGCTTCCGGCGCTGCGAGCTCGGCCTTGGTTTCCTGCTCAGCCTGGGTCTCTTCAAGATCCTCGATGGCGAGTTCGAGCTGCTCGACCAGCAGCTTGCCGCGCTCAGAAGATTGCCCGAACTGTTCTCGCCGTGCCTTGGCCAGCATCAGCTTCAGCCGCTCGATCTCCAGCCGGCCGACGGTCACCTCGCTCTTCGCCAGCGTCAGCTGCTCGCGCTGCGCAATGATCATCGCGTGTGCTGCGGCAAGGTCGGTGGGAAGCGGATCGGCGGGCGTCGTCACGAGGACGAATCAACCATATTCGTCGCAAAAAATCCCGCTCGATTTAACCGGAAGCCTGTGGACGCCAGGTTGCCTGCGGCATCCGCCAATCAATTCCGGAGAGGAGATAGGATAGCTGCGCAACGCTGATCGTCACAACGCCGTCCGCCATTGATGGCCACAAAAAGCGGCCTCGCTCCAGCCGCTTCGTGAACAGACACGCGCCTTGGCCATCATGCCAGATGATCTTGATCAGGTCGGCACAGCTCGTTTCATTGTACGTCCCTTTGTCAGATACCGGGTAGGCGGATCATTCTATCATATTGATAATCAATGTAGTTTCTCGGCCGACGCTCGATCACGCGCTGCACCGCTATACGTACTGTTTCCGAGCTCAGCGCGTCGACAGGAACCAACCATTGCGAGCCCTTGATTGCTTGTGTGGCCGGCAAGATGTCCTTCAGCACCAAGCTCTTTGCTGATCCGACGCAAATTCCAAAGTGTGCCGCAGCCTTCGCAAGGCTGATCATTTTGCCGTCGGACGATGCGGGGTCGTATTCCGGCAAGCCCAGGCGTTCGCGCATTTCCCGCACGCGAACAGTCGTCCAGGTCTCGCCGTCGCCGGTCTTGCAGCGCATCCGATTGAGCGACACGGCGAGCTCTCGATCAGGCCAATGACCAGCGAGTTTACGAAGTGCGTCAACGGCAGTCGGTGCCATGTCGCCCGGATATCGGCCCGTCTTAACGCGAGCAACGCGAACCTCCGTGTGCCGGCCGCCGGTCCAGTGGATGAGCAGAACCGCCTCATTGGTGTTCCTATCGAGATCGCAAACAATCTCTCGGACCACAATGTGAACCAGCCGCTGCTTGGTGCGCGTGTCCGTGGACGGTGCATTCCAAACCCGCGGAAGATCATGCGCAAGTTGCAGAAGCAGGGCGCGGTCGATCTTGGGACTTTCCGCCGATGCGGTGCGCAGCTCCTTTACACGACCTTCAAGCTCGGCAACCCGCTCCAATGCGCCATTCCAGCGCGCCTCGAGTTCGCGGGCAACGTGGCGCTTGGCCGGATCCACAAGCTCGTATCGGCGTGCAGCAAGAGACGCTTCGTAGCGTACGACTTCAAGCTCCCGTTCGACGGCCGTGATGATCTCTTGTCTTGAGCGCTCAACCTGGTCGGACGCCAATATCGCTGCTTCAACAGCCCGATCGGAGACGGCCTCAAGGATTTGCAGCGCGACCGCACGATCGACCCGCACCCCGCCGATGCCGATACATAGGCCAGCGCCGACATGGGCGTCATCGCCGCGGCATTGATAACGATGGGCATTCCCCTTGGCCTGGCCGTAGAACACACGCATCATCCGCCCGCAATGGCCGCACCGCATCAATCCGGTCAGAAGTGCGCGTCCCCCGCGCGCCGATTTTCGCGAGCAGTTCTTCTTCATGTGGGCGTTTTCCAGCAGCAGCCTCTGATTGTCCTCATACTCCTGCCAGCTGACATAGCCGGGATGATTGTCGCGCAGGAGAACATTCCATTCCTCCCGCGGCTTTTTGAACCCGCTGACCTTGCGGGCGCGACCGTCCACGATCCGTGTCTTCTGGGCGATTCGGCCAAACGCATAGGCGCCAGCATAGAGCGGATTGTGCAGGATCTGCATCACCGTGTGATAGGCCGGCGCCTTCCAGCTGAGCTTGTAGATTTGAACGTTTTTTAGAACCACAGGCATTTTGATGTCGGCAGCACGCAGCCAAAGAAAGACCTGCCGGGCGCTACCGAGCTCGCGGAACTTCGTGAAGACGAGTCGAACCAATCCCGCCACATGTTCGTCGGGATCCATTTCGATCTTGCCGAGTTCACTCCAACAAAATCCAGGTGGAAGCATGAAGCGGTACTCGCCGCGCTTGGCCTTAGAGTCCCGAGCGGCGATTCCACGTTGGCGAAGCAGGCTCAGCTCATACTCCGACATCGTTCCCTTCAGTCCGAGAAGCAGGCGGTCGTTGACAAGCCGCGGATCATAGGCGCCGTCGGGATCAATGACCAACGCGCCCGCGAGGGCGCATAGGTCGATCAAGTGATGCCAGTCGCGTCCATTGCGCGCCAGCCGCGACGCCTCAATGCAATAAACGGCACCGACGTTACCCGAACAAACCATCGCCACAAGCCGCTCAAATCCGGGCCGTTGAGTGCTGCCAGAGCCTGAGCGGCCAAGATCATCGTCAATTACCGCCACCGACTTAAATCCGGCGGTTTCCGCGGCCTGCGCCAGGTCATATTGCCGCCGCTGGCTTTCGAGATTCCCCATAACTTGGGACATTGTCGATTGGCGAACATAGACGACGGCGGCGCGGTCGAGGTGATCACGTGTGATCTTGACACTCATGGTCACCTCCCGACATCTGAGCGGGTTCGACGCCAGCCGCTTCCAGCAACAGATCGGCGAGCGCCTCGATCAGACCTTTGGGATTGGCGCCCAGCGGGTTCTGGGGAATCCGAAGACGCAGATCCAGACCCAGTTGCATCGGCTCGCGATATTGGCTTTTTCTCCGCACGTCCTTTCTCCCTCTTCAAAGAAGGACGGGATTGTGCGCCCGACGCCTGAGTCGCGCCCAGAAGCTTCAGAACAGCAGCAAATTCGTTCAGCCCCTCAATACTGACCTGCGGCGGTCCTAGCGCCATGCCGGCGCAGTAGCTTTCGTCGAGCATCCAATTGGGAACTTCGCGGCTAAACCCACGCCGCTCCTCTGTGTAGATGCATTTCAGCTCCTTGCCGCGTCGGAACGGTGCCACCTGAAGCGTCCGCCCAAAAAGCGGATGCCACGGATACGCAATCTTCGCGCTTCGAAGACTGTATGCAGAATGTCGAGTGTTGGCCGCGGCGGCCTCTAACAACATAGAGATCACCGGCATGCGGATCACGCTTCAAACTCTCCTGGACCAGACGCGCGAGGCTCGGGAAGCCGCGGCGCATATCGGTGTGGCCGGTCGCAAGCCACACCCGCACATTACCCGGTATGGCAATCATCGGCGCTCAAGTACCTCGAGGACCCGCGCCAGCGCTTCTGGATCGACGTGCGAATCCACTCGGATCCGTCGCCGGTTACCGAGGTCGATCTCGATCAATCCAATACGCGCGGCCAATGGGGATCCGTGTCAGGTTGACCTCGCGCCTGAGCGCAGCGACCCCTCTGAATTTCTTTCTGGTCCAGAACTTCACAGCGCTGAGCCCCAGTGGAAGCCCCTCGAGGGTCACCGCAAGGCTCGAATGCATCAATATTCCGCATGTCGTGTACGTTTGGGGTTTCCCGTCCAATCTTCGAGAGTTGCTTTTGGGGATGCGCTTAATCATCCCGATCAGATCCGGGCGCTCCCTTTGATAGGTGAATTCGGTCGTATCATGCAGGACAAGAACAGGCCCCTTCGCAGCCGCGATACGTTCCCGCGTCGCTTTAAAATGACCAGACAGGATATCGGCCTCGCCTACTCGTTCATTGGAGAAGAAACGATAGGCCGCCTTGGTATTCGCCCAGTCTTGGCAAACCATCGGGATGCTCTGTCCGATGTCTCCACCAATCTGCTTCAGCAGCATACGAAATCTCTCGCCAAGTCGAGCGTCCTGGAATTCGCAAAGCGCAGCTTCACGGTCAAACCAAGTCACAACGTCAGACGCCAACCGATGCGCCTTCTCATCCCGGGCGCGTGAAGTGTGTCCCATAGAGCACCTCTTCTCGAATCAGGTGCCCATCAAAGAATCACAAGCGATTCTGGCGACTCAAGTTTTTCGGCTCAGCGCACCTCAAAAGATGTGGGTAATCGTAAGGCCCGCCGGATGCGTACCTTCAGTATTCGGTCGCGAACTGACGGTCGATTTCAGCGAAGAGCTCAAAGCGCTCGAATGTCTGCAACTCGTCGACTTGGCCGACGGTGATACTTATCAACTGACTCACGCGGGATTCAAATATTCTAGCATCGTGGCGAGAGCGTTTTACTCGGACACGATCGTGGCTCTCGAAGAGCAATATAAGGTAGCGTGAGGTGCAGTATGCAAGAGGTCGCGAAGCATTCACCATTCTGGTGGAACTCTGGCTACGCCGAAGCCAACGTATCGTGTATGGGTGGTCCCAGTCCCGAAATCTTCGAGATAGCACCAGCTCTCCGCACGAAGAGCGTGGTTGTGGAGCTGGGTTGCGGGGAAGGCCGCAATGCCCTCTATTTGGCCCATTTTGATCATCAGGTGATCGCGACCGACATCTCCGAAACCGCTATCTCCAAGCTGAACCGGCTCGCAGGTGATCTTGGCGTGAACATAGCGAGTGGGGTCGCTCGCGTTGAAGACTTCCGGCCGCCTGCTTGCCTGGACGTCTTTATAGCGCATTGCGTATTGCATTTCACGGAACGGGGAGTCTGGAAGCCGCTCGTCACGGCCTTAATGAATCGAACGCGGCCTGGTGGATTTCATTGCTTCACAAACACGCTCGATCAACCAGACCATCCTATTTCGAAGGAGGCTTTGGCATCTGGTCACAAAAACTCGTTCCAGCGCGGCGAGCTCGAGGCCATCTATACAGAAGCGGGCTGGGCGATCTTGCGCTCCGATCATTACATCAAATGGGACTCGCACCCTGGCATTCCAATCCATTCACACTGCCTCGAGAAAGTTGTGGTTCGTAAGCCAATTGGATCTGAAGATCTCCCGCGAATGAGAGCCGAGCCCATCAAGGTAGCCGGGATGATTCCTGTCAAACAATTTGATACCTTGAAATTGGGCACACCACGCGATGCCATAGTTGAAATGCTCGGCTCGCCGCCAGCCAGCCATGGGTTGAAGACTACCCGGAAGACAGTTGGCGGCAACAATCAAGTGGCCATAGCGGACGGCTACGTGCGTGAGGATATGATCTATGGCGATCACGGCCTCCAGTTCGTCAATGGAACGCTTACCGGCAAATATCGATACCTCACGCCCCCGAAGCGCTTGCTCATTCAAAATAAGTGATGCTCGAACGGTTTCTCATTGGCCGCCTTGGCCCGTCGAAAAGGTCTTGGGTCACGTCCGGGATGTCCCGATCAGTGTTGAACTACGTCGGGCCGACGTTGCCGGAATGAATGTTACGCGGCCCTCGAGACGTGGGCAACGGGCTTGATCGTCATGCGATCGTGGCGAGCTTGAAGGGCCGCACGCAGAACCGACAATTGCTTATGCGCCTTCAATCGTCGGAAGCCCTTGTTGGCCTCGATCATGCCGGCCGCGACCCATCGCAAGGCCATACCGGCATCGCGCCAGCGTTTGATGTTGCGCGTGACGCCGCGAATGGTGCCCATCATGTTCTCGGCGATGTTGGTACAGGCGAGCGATCGACGAAGCTCCTTCGGCAGCTTCAGCCGGACGACAGTCAGGATTTCGTCGAGGCCTTCGAGGATGCTCGCCGCTACACCGGGCCATTGCTGGTCGAGTCGACGGGCGAGATTGCGGATCAATTTTTCAGCCTTGTCGGCGTCATTGAGCTCCCAGGCCTGGCGCAGCACCCGACGGGTGGCCGCATGATGCTCTTTCGGCAGGCGTTCCATGATGTTGCGTGCCTTGTGGATCTGGCAACGTACCGTCGCCCATATTGAGGCGACGATGCTCGGCCTCGACATCCGTTTCGTCGTCACCAGCCTCGATGTCGGCTCGGGGAACTGGTCAGTGCAAGCCTCACACCCCGGGCTTTGAGGGTTTGGAGCGCCTCGCAGATGGAAAGAGCTCGGGGACATTAGTCCAATCGAGAGGTGTGGTGTGCCACCAAACCACTGAACGCGCCGCCGATGGCAGCACAAGAAGCCAACTTTATCCAGAAGCCTCGTCAGTCAAGGGACTCCGACCTGAGCCCGGGCGGAGAATAGGTCAATGAGTTGGTGAGCGCAGACCGACACAATTGGTGACCAAGCGAACGGCCGACCTTACGGTTGAGTTGCACGGCTGCGCAACGTCCGGTTCTGTGGCGGCGAATATTCACAACCGGAATGCTCGCCGCCGCATTGTCGCGTACCGCTACCCGTCGCCATTGAGGAGCCGAGCGGCCGAACGGCGTCAGGCCGCATTCTCCGCAACTTCCAAGGCCCGCAGGTTCATCAAGGGAACGAAGTTCCATTGCTGCGCGGGCGAGCCGTTGAACTTGAACAGCCAAACCGGGTTGCCGTCACTCGTGCCACGAGTCTTATTATCGATACACAGACTGTTATCCGGGAGGCTAAGGATGAAGCCGGGGCTCTTGAGAAATTCCCACCGCTGACTTTGGATGGCTGGGTTATACACTTTGAGCGAGAGGAGAGCCTCCGGCGCGACGCGATCGGTGCCGACCGCGAGATTGCCCCCGCTCGAGTTCAGTGTAATCGCTCCAGTATCGAAGTTGAGGTCCCAGAGAACGTAACGGAGAGGCGTATCTTTCTTCCGCAGCACGACCGCCGCACCGTCTTGCTGATCCTTCACGCCGAGCACGAAGTTTCGGTCTTGTTTGTACTCGATAAGGTAAAGACCCATATTTTCCTCCTGTTGGTTTGCTAAGCTTGCGAAGGCGAGTCCTATCCAGCACGCAGAGGGGGCTGGGCGTTTGAGCCTTCGTTGTGATCTAAGCAAATGACATGCCACGGCTGCGTTGTGCTCTGGGAAGAGGCTACTCGAGCAACGCTTGCGCTGTTCTCGATCACGGCATTCAAGACCACGTACTTTGGCTATCCTCAAAATAAAGATGGACGTCGCGAGTTCAGGTTCAATGGAATAGCTCTTCGACAACCGCACGCACGAGCGCGCCATCACGGCTGCATCTCGCCCTTGTACGCACGCAGGCAATAGAGAGCGGAATGCTATGAAAGGCCTTTCTGTTTTGGTGGCTTTGGGGGCTCGGGTGGCGGAACAGTCTTGTGAAGCTCTACAATCGCGTCGAGCACGTCGCTAATCGAGATATTCCCCTCCGACCATTCTTTAAGCGCCGCTATCGCCTTTGTCAGAGCCTCTTCGCGGGTCACGGCATGATCCCCTGTGATGGATGGCTGAGACCGATCAACAGTAAAGACGCACGGACGGTGGGGTGGATCGCCGCCCGTGCGAGTTGGCGCTACGAAAGGGGCTTGATTGTCTCGTAAGCGTCACTAACGTAGAAGCACCCAAGCCGTCGATATCTCAGCAACTTGCGTGCCAGACGGTCATTGGATGTTCGCGGGAAAACGATGTGCTTTCACAGCGCCCGGAGGCTTCTCGCGGTCAATCAGTATCAGCTTTCGGACATGCCCGTCATCACGTGCAAGCAAATGAACGAAGTGGGGCAAAGAAACAAACGCGCTTAGCCCGTCTTATCCGTCAGAGGGCGCCTGAGAGGCTGGCGAGCGTGGTGTAAAGCGCTGATGCGGCGTAGGATTCGGTTGCAAAGCCAACCCCATCACCTTCAGCCGCGAACACCACGCCCGCCATGACCGATGATACGATTCTGCCCTTCTCGTTTCCAGCCGTTCACGCCAAGAAAGTCACAGCTGCCTTCGATGGCGGTCGGCTGACCTCGAACGGGGGCGTGATGCTTCTGGCGATGGCCGAGCGGCGTCTCGGCTTGGCCGACAATTTGGCCCGCGTGTTCCCGGATCGGCGCGATCCGACGCGGGTCGTGCACAGCCTTGTCGATATGTTCCGCGCGCGCATGTTCGCGATCTGCTGCGGCTACGAGGACGCCGACGACCTCGATCATCTGCGGTCCGATCCCGCATTCAAGCTGGCCTGCGGACGGCTGCCGGACACGGGTCGCGATCTGTGTTCCCAACCGACGCTGTCGCGGCTGGAGAATGCTCCGCGCCTTCGACGCATGGATGGATAGCTACCCGCGCGAGCCGGCATCCGTCACGCTCGACATCGATGATACCTGCGATGTCGTCCACGGCCATCAGCAGCTCTCGCTGTTCAACGCTCATTATGACGAACGCTGCTTCCTGCCGATCCACGTCTACGACACGGAGAAGAGCCGGCCCGTGGCGGTCGTGCTGCGGCCCGGCAAGACGCCGGGCGGCGTCGAGGTGCGTGCCCATCTGCGCCGCCTGATACGGCATATCCGGACGCGGTGGCACAACACGCGAATTACGTTCCGTGGCGACGGGCGCTATGCCCGGCCGGAGGCAATGGCGTGGTGCGAGACCAACGGCATCGACTACATCTTCGGTCTGTCCGGCACCAAGCCGCTCGCCAGAAAAGTCGACGAGGCCGCCGACGGCATCCGCACGCGACGCGCCATCGAGAACCTGCCGGTTCTGCGTGGCTATACCGAGACGCGCCACAAGGCAAAGTCCTGGGATCGCGAACGACGTACCGTCGCCCGTATTGAGGCAACGATGCTCGGCCTCGACATCCGTTTCGTCGTCACCAGCCTCGATGTCGGCTCGGCCGAGTGGATCTACGACAGCCTGTATTGCGCGCGCGGCCAAGCCGAGAATCTGAACAAGCTGCATAAGACGCAGCTCGCCTCCGATCGCACCAGCTGCCGTTCGGCGCTCGCCAATCAAGTCCGCCTCGTTCTCCACACCGCCGCTTATTGGCTGATGCTGACCGTGCGCGACGCGATTCCCAAAGCCCGGGAATTGGCCACAGCCGAGTTCGCGACGCTGCGTCTTCGTCTCTTGAAACTCGCTGCCCGTGTCGTCGAGACCACGAGCCGCATTCGCCTTGCGTTTGCCGCGGCATGTCCCGAAGCCGACCTGATCCGCGGCTTGCCAGGCGCGCTGCTGCCGCTCGGTCCTTGACCGGCGAGTCGTCCGCCCCCGTTCGCCCAACCTACACCTCAAGCGCGTTGCAAAGTACCGGTCGTCAGGCGGTGAAAAGCCGAAGGCAATCCCGCGCGCCTCGTCAGAGCAGATGTGTGGCCACATCAAGCGGACTAAAAAAGCACTCTCACGAATAGGACGGGTTAGCCAAAGCTCCGCTCTCAGCTTCCGCTTGGGAAGCTGAAGTCGGCTGCCGCGGGCACAGAATCGGTCTCAAAGTGCTGAACCAAGGGCTGAAGCACTAATGCGGCCGCTCGCCGCGCGATATCGTTTGCGAATAGATCATGATGCGCTTGCCCCGCGAAGCGGGTGGTCAGGCTGACTACGAGAGATGCGCAATGACCGACTTGCGGACCTGATAATCACTCCGACGGCGCGAATTATCGCCAAGAAGTCGTCGAAGCTCCCCCTGAGGCCAGCCGCGTGAGACATCCTCTCCACTGCCGCCTCTCGCTTGGCGGCAGTGATCCCGGGTTGACCTCCCGTCCGTCGCACACAGAAGAACACTTGCGACGTGAGCTGGTTGCACGGCCTTCCGGCGACGCCGAACCGATCTTTCTGCACCCGCTCTGCCTCGTCCTCTAAACCATCATACCGTCGCGCGAATCTTAGCAGACAACATTGCCGCTTCGGATGGTCCTAGCCCAACAATACCTACAAAGCTCGGCGGCGGCCTTGGGATGTGCCGATCAGTGGGTCTCCAGAGGTGAAGGCAGTACCGGCTGTTATTGACATACTGCGAATGCGGCGGATGCAATTGCATGACGCATTCCTCCTCATCCCAGAACAAGTCTTTGACAAAGCACATCTCTTGCCAGTTCGGACAACGCCGCGGCGTCGAAACGGCGACCTGCTCCCAGCCCGGACGGACAAAGCCACTGATTTTCAGTTCACTCCCGCAAGGGCCCTGCACCAAGAACAGCCCACCGGGGCCTGATCCTGGTACGCTGGCGAACTTGCCGGATCGTACGCGGCCGGCTTCCAGCTTCTCTATGATCTGCGCTCGCACGCACCCTCCTTTGCTTTACGGTTCGCTTTGAAGTCGACGCAGATGACGTTGTTTGGCAACTCATGAGCCGGCGCAAGCTCCGTCAGCAGCGTAGCGGTCGAGCACCACTCTCCAGCGAACCATCTGCTGAGAAAGCCGCAGATGTCCATCATCACTTGTTCTCCCATTACTTAGTTCTCGGCAGCTCACATCCTCTTCAAGCACCCGACGAACGCCTTCACTGCACTCCCCGATTGCATGAAAGGCCGGCGATGCACGAAGTGCTCGATCCGATTCATCCGCGGAATTGACCTCCACACTCACGAACACCCGATGGGGTAACCAGCCCCGCCAGACAACTCGGTCACGAAGCGCGCTTTTGGCGACACATCTTACTTACCCATGCCCGCGGGCGCTGATCACCCGGCGCCGGACAGAGTGCGCTTCAGCAAGGTAAGATCCGCGCTCGATTTCCCGCACTTGCAAAACGAGTGTTCATTAGCCTTTCCGTTCAAGTCTCGAGGATGCATCTCGGCAATATGAAATTTGTCAATCGACGCGTATCACTTCATCCCTCCTGTTCTGATGTCGCATCCGATATCCGTTTGTGCACTCGATTATGGCTCGCCGAAACGACGTCACGCCGCACGGACTGACGCGACGCAAAAGCAATATCGGCTTTGGCCCGATGCGGCCTTGTGACGTGGCAGCACTTGAATCATTCGCAGCTCTCGCCGCTAGCGGAGCCTGAAACAATGCCAATACGTCATCTATGTGACCATGAAGAACTTGTCGGACCAAAAATTCGAACGGGCGCGTCTAGCTCGTGAATGTTTGGCACAATGTGTTTCGGATCGAGTTGATAGCATCCTACGGCTCCTCGCGAGGATGATCCGACATGACGAGTTAGTCCTTTGGACAGACCATCACTGCGACCATCCGCGGATCTTCAGGCGCGTCGATACAATGCAACAGCTGGCACATCGTTGCAGGTATGACGTCAGCAAACATTCACGCTTGCCTCACATTGCTGGCGTCGGCTTTCGGACATCGATGGTCGCGGCTCCAACAATCGTCGATTGGTCCACAGCGCCGCACTCTAGAGGCACGCATCTAACCCTTGTCGAGCGGTGCGGGCACTTCTCGATTACTGGCATACTGATTGCTGTAGTGTCGAAACAGGAAGGACACGCTATCCCGACATCAATTTGCATTGGACTCGTTGTTTGGTGTTTGGTTTTGACTTATGCATTGCCAAAGCACGTTTCGGACTTGCACGGCATCTCCCTGATCGATAATACGCGACCAAGTCGACAGGCCGCATACCTCACGTGCAACAAGCCGAATTCTGACACTCCGAGCTTTGGAAGACCAACTGATGGATAACACGAGGCGTCCGGACGCTAACCTTTTTCCCTGGACCAGTGGAGCATGCGAGGAATGACGCACTGGCGCGCACCAAAGCAGTCCATGGTGAAGCATTACGCTGCTGACCGCCGCTCTTGGCAGACGCAGAGGAGATGGAACCTGTCGCCGCTGGCCGGGCTTCTCTTTCATGCGCTGCTTTGGGCCAGTATATGTTGGATCATCGCAGCGTCCTTATGAGCGAAACGATGAGCCAGAGGAGATCTCAGTGGATGGGTGCTGGTATAGGAGGGCTTTTCGATGCCGTCGTATACCGCGGCCGCGGTCTTGCAATTGTTGAGTGGCTAGATATGGAAACCTCCGAGGTCAGACAGGCAGGTGAAGAAGTGTTGGATATCGCGGATTATCGGACTTATATGCCTGCAAGCTTGACTTGACCTGACGGCAGCTATTTTCCCATCCGGTATTCGGCACTACGCCCGACAAGTGCTTTACGTTTCTCGCGCAAGAACGGGACTAAGATCGGCGCGCCGGCTCGATAGTAGGCGGATTAGCTTTCGAGAAGCTGACGAAAAGAGCACTCTTGCGCCTATACAATCCCTTGTAGGTCGTTAAAGCGGCTCGCTGCGCTGAGGCGGCATGCTGACTGGGATTCGATTGGAACGATTTGTGCGAGAGAGGACCGTCTGGAGATTCTCGGCACGGCAGCCTCTGCAATGAATCGCCCACCCGAGTACCGAGCCAGATTGTTGCTCGCCGTTGGCATTCGTGGCGATCTGCCGATGGAGGTTCCATCGACATGCGAGACGCTACGACTCTTGGCCGGACCAAGTGCCCCGCTCGTTCTTGTGAAAATGGACCCCGATTTTGGGACCAGAGGTTAAGTTGGAAAAGGGCCGCTCCGTTTGATAGACGGAGGGCATGATGACGACGAAGACGAGACGCAAGATCGACGCGGCACTGAAGGCAAAGATTGCGCTGGAAGCCGTGCGGGAGCAGGCGACGGTGGCCGATCTGGCCCAGCGCTATGAGGTTCACCCGAACCAGATCTATGCCTGGAAGAAGCAACTGCTGGACCAGGCGGCGCGGGCCTTTGATGCGGGTGTCGGGCGCGAGAGCGAGGAAACGCGCGAACGCGAGATCGAGAAGCTGCACGCCAAGATTGGACAACTGACGGCCGAGCGCGATTTTTTAGCGCGGAGGTCCGGAAGATGAGCACGCCGGACCGTCGAGGAATGCTCGATCGCGCCGACAAGGCGCTGTCGATCCCGTCGGCAATGCCTGTTGCTTGGCATCGCGCGCTCCGGGGTCTACCGGCCGCCCCGGCCGGCCAACGACAACGACCTTGCCCTGATGCGGCGGATCGACGAGCTGTTCATCGCCTGGCCGTTCGCAAGCGCGTGCAGCGGTTGATGCGCAAGATGGGCATCGCGGCGCTGGGACCGAAGCCGAACACGACGAAGCCGGCGCCGGGCCACAAGATCTATCCTTATCTGCTGCGCAACATGACGATCGACCGGCCGAACCAGGTGTGGGCCGCCGACATCACGTATCTGCCCATCGGCCGTGGCTTTTCTTTATCTCGTCGCCATCGTCGACTGGGCGAGCCGTGCGGTTCTGGCGTGGCGGTTATCGAACACGATCGACGTCTCGTTCTGCGTGGCGGCTCTGGAAGAGGCGCTGGCGAAGTACGGCAGGCCGGAGATTTTCAATACCGACCAAGGCAGCCAGTTCACCAGCGCGGCCTTCACCGGCGCGTTGGCGGGCGCAGGGATCAAGATCTCCATGGATGGCCGCGGTCGTTGGATGGACAACGTCTTCATCGAGCGGCTGTGGCGGTCGCTCAAGCATGAGGACATCTATCTCAAGGGCTATGCCGACGGCCGCGAGGCCAAGGCAGGGATCGCGAGCTGGATCGCC
Source organism: Bradyrhizobium sp. 41S5 (assembly GCF_011516665.3). Lineage (NCBI taxonomy): Bacteria > Pseudomonadati > Pseudomonadota > Alphaproteobacteria > Hyphomicrobiales > Nitrobacteraceae > Bradyrhizobium > Bradyrhizobium sp. 41S5. The sequence goes on from NZ_CP083721.1 coordinate 7,275,308, forward strand.
TTCTATAACGATCGTCGCCTTCATCAGGCGCTCGGCTATCGCACGCCGATGGCGGTCTGGCGCGAACGGATGCAGGCCGCGAAGGCTGTGGAATGGTGGACAACGCTGACGCGTTGACCACATGCCCACAGCAACAACAGCAACAGCAGCAACAGCAGCAGCAGCAGCAGCAACAGCAACAGCAACAGCAGCAGCAGCAGCAGCAGACAGTGTCTCTGGCAGCGTGATAGGAAGTAATCAGGAGCGGTCAGTTTCCAACTAACAAACCGGCTCAAGCGGCCCCGCTCCGCGGGTCCATTTCACTTGTGCGTCTGCCACTCTAGGGCGCGCCGAGCGAGCTCGTCGTATTCCTTGGCTATCTTGAGAAGCCTATCTCTGGCTTTGCCGTACGCCAGCGCTTCCGCTTTCTCTCGCGTTGCTTCCGCACGGCCGCGCCAAAGGTCGGGATCGTAGAGTTTACTCTTCGGATTCATAGCGATGAACATGCAATTTGCAGATCAAACAAATGTGACAGTGGCGCTCCGTACGATTACGTAGCAGTGACGCTTGTGGCCCTGGGTTATCAGCGAGTAGACACCAACGGTGCGCGCAAACTCACACTTGCCCTGAGCGTGGTCATAGAGACGCCGCGGTTTACAAACACTCAGCGCGAGGTTTCGCCGGAGCACACTCGTCCTTCTGACGGACCCTGTAGATCCCAAGACGTATTCAGACGACAGGGCTTGAATCGCACGTGGCGTCAGATTGCACGATCCTAGACGAGTGAAGACTGTTTCGAACAATCCGGGCGTTTCCCGCCAAATCCCCAGAACTGCGAATGTTTCAAACACCCCAAGCTCAACCCGCGAGATTCAAAGCACACTTGTCTGCACCTTATTGGTGGCTGGTCCAATGAGAGGTAGAAACAATTGCGCTCTTCGAGACATGGACGGCCCCTTTCGATCATGGCATGCGCAGGGGAACGGACGCCCGGTACTGACGCCAACTCGATTGCCCCCGCTCTTGCGTCAAATGAAGTGGCACGCACGTTGCGGGACCGCGCCGCGCGTGACAGGGACACGCGCGATGACAGCTTTGCCTGCGCAGTCGAGTGCATCATTTGTCAATGGATTGAGCAGCCCTGCCTTGGGCGCTCCTCGCCGCCTTTCCTGGCCCGCGGTCACAAGTCCTGTTCGATCCCTGCGTCGGGACTACGATGGCCTCCTCCGTCGGTTGACTCGTCATTAGGCTGCGGCCGCACTTTAGACTCATGCAAAAGCCTCCCAATGCCTCACGAGATCGGGGCATGACCGCGGCCACCGCACGATCACCGAAAGCTTAACCGTGATCAAATTGTTCGGTCAGTGCAGCTCGGCGCCGGCAACGACAGATGCTGACAAGTCGCCGCGAAAATACCGACTCCCGGCCCGGATGGTTTCGCAAGAGAAAAAAACGGTCTCGCAGGCGCCCACCGTAAGCGCCGTTCAGCGGCCACCTTCCGGACCACGGGCGATCTGCGAGTCTGCGGTTTGTTTGAACCGTTAGGAGCTATCGCCAAATTTTGGTGACGGCGCGGCCGGTCAGGCGGCGGCGGTTATGGGCTGACGGTCAGTCGGTTTGGCGATGACCTCGATCCCGTCGTTGAATGTCACACCGAGAACGAGTTTTGGCAACTGGTTGTGGCCATCGAGACGACGCCGGCTTTTCTGCGCGGCCTCAAGCAGTTTGAAGACCATCGCGAGCGCCGTTCTGTTGGACAGGCAGCCCTTCGATCGGATCGTGCGGTGGCGCACGGTAGCGAAGGTGCTTTCAATGGGATTGGTGGTCCGCAGGTGTTTCCAGTGTTCGGCCGGGAAGTCGTAGAACGCCAGTAGCGTGTCCCGATCCTTGCTCAGGCAGTCGGCCGCCTTCTCGTATTTGGGCGTATAGCTCTCGATGAAGGCGTCGAACGCCAGCTCGGCGGCGGCCTTGGTTTCGGCCATCCAGCTCTCCTGCAACGCGCGTTTGGCTTTAGGCTGCTGGCTCTTCGGCAACTTGGCGATCACGTTGGCGGTCTTGTGTACCCAGCAGCGCTGCTCGCGCGTTTTCGGCCAGACCTCGCCGGCGGCCTTCCAGAACCCGAGCGCGCCGTCGGCGGTCGGCGATGGTGAGCCGCGGCGGCACGCCGAGCCCGCGCCGCTTCAGGTCGAGCAGCAGATCGCGCCAGTCCTGCGCGCTCTCGCGGGCGCCATCGGTGAAGCCGACCAGTTCCTTGCGGCCTTCCGGCGTCGCGCCGATCAGCACCACGATGCACTGCTTTTCGTCTTCGAGGCGTGCTTGGAGATGGATGCCATCGGCCCAGATGTAGACGTAGCGCTTCGCCGACAGATCGCGCCTCTGCCACGCGGTGTGTTCGTCAAGCCAACCGTCCTTCAGACGGCCGATGGCGGATGCCGACAACCCGGCAGCATCCTTGCCGAGCAGCGCCGCCAGAGCCTCGGAGAAGTCGCCGGTGGAGATACCCTTCAGGTAAAGGATCGGCAGCAGCGTCTCGATCGATTTCGAGCGGCGCATGTAGGGCGGCAGGATCGACGGAGAGAACCGGATGCGGTCGGGATCGGTAGCCTCCGCCTCGCGATCGCGTACACGCGGCTGGCGGACGCCGACCGGACCGATACCGGTCATCACCTCGCGTTCCGGCAGGTGACCGTGGCGCACGAGCGCTGGTGGCCGTCCGCAGTCCTCAAATCGGCATGCTTGCCGAGAAAGTCCGCGACCTCGGCCTCGACCGCCTGGGCCAACAGAGCACGCGCCCCATTGCGCAAGATTTCGGTGAGTTGATCGTCGACGTTTCCTGGCTGAATCAACTTGATGATGTTATCTTTGGACACGGCATATCGCTCCTTCGGTGGAGAAGTGGAGGCGTCAAGCACCCCCACGATATGCCGCCTTCCCGATTCCCGCCGTCACCAACTTTCAGCGATAGCTCACCGTTAGGCTTAGAATGGACACAGAGCATAGTGCTATCACGGAGCCGGTGCGGCGGCTTGAGGTCTTCACCGGAGCCGGCCGCCGGCGGAAGTGGAGCGATGAGGACAAGGTGCGGATCGTTGCGGAGATCGTGGCGAGCGGCGGCTCGGTCTGTTCGGTAGCGCGACGGCATGGATTGTCGCCGCAGCAGTTGTTTGGCTGGCGCCGTCAGTTGCGAGAAGCTGCGGGCGGTCATTCCGAAGTGGAAGAAGTACAGTTTGTGCCGGCGGTGGTGGATGCCGCGGTGCCGGCGTCCGCTGTTGATCGGGAGCGCAAAGCGGTGCGCTGCAAGGCCAAGGCGGATACCCGGGCTCGCCGTTGCGATGCCGGGATCATCGAGATCGAAGTCGACGGCATCACAATCCGGGCCGGTCGTGGTGCGGATACGACGATGATTGCGTCGATTGTCCAGGCACTGAAGGCGAGCCGGTGATCGGCCCGTCGGGTGCGGTCCGGGTGATGGTGGCGACCAAACCGGTGGACTTCCGCAAGGGGATGGAAGGGCTCGCGATCCTGGTGCGCGAGAGCATGCGGGCAGACCCATTCTCGGGAGCTGTCTATGTGTTTCGGGCCAAGCGGGCACAGCTCGTTTCATTGTACGTCCCTTTGTCAGATACCGGGTAGGCGGATCATTCTATCATATTGATAATCAATGTAGTTTCTCGGCCGACGCTCGATCACGCGCTGCACCGCTATACGTACTGTTTCCGAGCTCAGCGCGTCGACAGGAACCAACCATTGCGAGCCCTTGATTGCTTGTGTGGCCGGCAAGATGTCCTTCAGCACCAAGCTCTTTGCTGATCCGACGCAAATTCCAAAGTGTGCCGCAGCCTTCGCAAGGCTGATCATTTTGCCGTCGGACGATGCGGGGTCGTATTCCGGCAAGCCCAGGCGTTCGCGCATTTCCCGCACGCGAACAGTCGTCCAGGTCTCGCCGTCGCCGGTCTTGCAGCGCATCCGATTGAGCGACACGGCGAGCTCTCGATCAGGCCAATGACCAGCGAGTTTACGAAGTGCGTCAACGGCAGTCGGTGCCATGTCGCCCGGATATCGGCCCGTCTTAACGCGAGCAACGCGAACCTCCGTGTGCCGGCCGCCGGTCCAGTGGATGAGCAGAACCGCCTCATTGGTGTTCCTATCGAGATCGCAAACAATCTCTCGGACCACAATGTGAACCAGCCGCTGCTTGGTGCGCGTGTCCGTGGACGGTGCATTCCAAACCCGCGGAAGATCATGCGCAAGTTGCAGAAGCAGGGCGCGGTCGATCTTGGGACTTTCCGCCGATGCGGTGCGCAGCTCCTTTACACGACCTTCAAGCTCGGCAACCCGCTCCAATGCGCCATTCCAGCGCGCCTCGAGTTCGCGGGCAACGTGGCGCTTGGCCGGATCCACAAGCTCGTATCGGCGTGCAGCAAGAGACGCTTCGTAGCGTACGACTTCAAGCTCCCGTTCGACGGCCGTGATGATCTCTTGTCTTGAGCGCTCAACCTGGTCGGACGCCAATATCGCTGCTTCAACAGCCCGATCGGAGACGGCCTCAAGGATTTGCAGCGCGACCGCACGATCGACCCGCACCCCGCCGATGCCGATACATAGGCCAGCGCCGACATGGGCGTCATCGCCGCGGCATTGATAACGATGGGCATTCCCCTTGGCCTGGCCGTAGAACACACGCATCATCCGCCCGCAATGGCCGCACCGCATCAATCCGGTCAGAAGTGCGCGTCCCCCGCGCGCCGATTTTCGCGAGCAGTTCTTCTTCATGTGGGCGTTTTCCAGCAGCAGCCTCTGATTGTCCTCATACTCCTGCCAGCTGACATAGCCGGGATGATTGTCGCGCAGGAGAACATTCCATTCCTCCCGCGGCTTTTTGAACCCGCTGACCTTGCGGGCGCGACCGTCCACGATCCGTGTCTTCTGGGCGATTCGGCCAAACGCATAGGCGCCAGCATAGAGCGGATTGTGCAGGATCTGCATCACCGTGTGATAGGCCGGCGCCTTCCAGCTGAGCTTGTAGATTTGAACGTTTTTTAGAACCACAGGCATTTTGATGTCGGCAGCACGCAGCCAAAGAAAGACCTGCCGGGCGCTACCGAGCTCGCGGAACTTCGTGAAGACGAGTCGAACCAATCCCGCCACATGTTCGTCGGGATCCATTTCGATCTTGCCGAGTTCACTCCAACAAAATCCAGGTGGAAGCATGAAGCGGTACTCGCCGCGCTTGGCCTTAGAGTCCCGAGCGGCGATTCCACGTTGGCGAAGCAGGCTCAGCTCATACTCCGACATCGTTCCCTTCAGTCCGAGAAGCAGGCGGTCGTTGACAAGCCGCGGATCATAGGCGCCGTCGGGATCAATGACCAACGCGCCCGCGAGGGCGCATAGGTCGATCAAGTGATGCCAGTCGCGTCCATTGCGCGCCAGCCGCGACGCCTCAATGCAATAAACGGCACCGACGTTACCCGAACAAACCATCGCCACAAGCCGCTCAAATCCGGGCCGTTGAGTGCTGCCAGAGCCTGAGCGGCCAAGATCATCGTCAATTACCGCCACCGACTTAAATCCGGCGGTTTCCGCGGCCTGCGCCAGGTCATATTGCCGCCGCTGGCTTTCGAGATTCCCCATAACTTGGGACATTGTCGATTGGCGAACATAGACGACGGCGGCGCGGTCGAGGTGATCACGTGTGATCTTGACACTCATGGTCACCTCCCGACATCTGAGCGGGTTCGACGCCAGCCGCTTCCAGCAACAGATCGGCGAGCGCCTCGATCAGACCTTTGGGATTGGCGCCCAGCGGGTTCTGGGGAATCCGAAGACGCAGATCCAGACCCAGTTGCATCGGCTCGCGATATTGGCTTTTTCTCCGCACGTCCTTTCTCCCTCTTCAAAGAAGGACGGGATTGTGCGCCCGACGCCTGAGTCGCGCCCAGAAGCTTCAGAACAGCAGCAAATTCGTTCAGCCCCTCAATACTGACCTGCGGCGGTCCTAGCGCCATGCCGGCGCAGTAGCTTTCGTCGAGCATCCAATTGGGAACTTCGCGGCTAAACCCACGCCGCTCCTCTGTGTAGATGCATTTCAGCTCCTTGCCGCGTCGGAACGGTGCCACCTGAAGCGTCCGCCCAAAAAGCGGATGCCACGGATACGCAATCTTCGCGCTTCGAAGACTGTATGCAGAATGTCGAGTGTTGGGCGGATCGGATCAAGCTGGTGTTCTGGGACGGAACGGGTCTGTGCCTGTTCGCCAAGAGGCTCGAGGATGGGATCTTCCGCTGGCCGACGATCGAGGACGGCGTGATGCGCCTGTCGGCGGCGCAATTGTCGGCGCTGCTGGAGGGGCTCGGCTGGCGGCTTGTGCATGAGGCGCGAGAGACGCCGGCGCCAACGCAAGCCGGATATTGTTGGCAGCGCTGCGGCGAAGTGAATCAGGAGCGTCGAACGCGTCGTCAGACGGCGGCGAATATGCTCTGAATTGGGTGTGAGCGACGCCCTGCCTGACGATCCCGAGACGCTGAAAGCGATTCTGCTTGCCGAGCGATGCGAGAGCGAACGGCTGCGTCAGATCATCAAGGAATTGCAGCGACATCGGTTTGGCCGGCGGGCAGAGACGCTGCCTGAAGATCAGATGCTGCTGGGCCTGGAAGACGTCGAGCAGGTCGCCGCATACAACGAGACGGCGCAGGACGTGAGCGCACCTGAAGGCCGTGAGGTGCAAGCCGGTAGGCGCCGCGTCAACCGTGGCGCCTTGCCGGCGCACCTGCCGCGGATCGAAGTCGTCGTCGACATCGAGGACAAGACCTGTCCCTGCTGCCAGGGCGAGTTACATCGGATCGGCGAGGATAGAAGCGAGCGGCTGGACCTGGTCCCGGCGCAGTTCCGGATCCTCGTGACCCGGCGTCCCAAATACGCCTGCCGCGCTTGCGAGGACGGTGTCATGCAGGCGCCGGCCCCGGCCCGGTTGATCGAGGGCGGACTGCCGACCGAAGCAACCGTCGCCCAGGTTCTGGTGTCCAAATATGCCGATCACCTGCCGCTCTATCGGCAGGCTCAGATTTACGCCCGCCAGGGCATTGAGCTCGATCGTTCGACGCTGGCGGACTGGGTGGGACAAGCAGCCTTCCACCTGCGTCCGTTGCATGAGCGCCTCCTCGGCAAGCTCAGGCGACGGCCAAAGCTGTTCGCCGACGAGACGACGATGCCGGTGCTCGATCCCGGCCGCGGGCGCACCAAGACCGGTCAGCTCTGGGCCTATGCAGCGGACGACCAGCCATGGGGCGGCGCCGATCCGCCGGGCGTTGCCATGGCTGTGCCCCCGATCGCAAAGCCGATCGGCTAATCGCCTATCTCGCAGGCTTCGAAGGGATCCTGCAGGTCGATGGCTATGCCGGCTATGGCAAGCTCGCCGAGCGTGGCGATGTCCAACTTGCATTCTGCCGAGTAGGCGGGGGTGTTGCCATCCCCGCCCCTCACAGACCCGGACGAGCGGATTACCCGCATCCGGTTCTTCACGCGCAAGCTTCGCTCACGAGACGGCATATTGGTGGACGATCTTGGCTGTTGGCAGTGGGTATCGCGCGAGCATGGCCCGGAAGCGCGTCCACGGCAGATTGCTGTGGCGGCCACGCCGTGCGAGCCATTTCCTCCATATCCGCGTGACTTGGTGGTGGTACCACCTGATGCGTCGGCCGTTTCCGGAGATGCCGTAGTAGGCGCAGTGCCCCCGGATTACCCGTGACAGATGGGTGTGCTGCTCCCTGAACGAACAGTGCAGGTTTTGCCGACACCATTCCATCACAGAAGCCAGCGCGCGTGCGTAACGGTCTTTTGCCGTTATCTGACGGACGACATTCTTGCCTCGCCTCGACAGACCCCACACGTGGGTGAAGCCAAGGAAGTTGAACGTGGTCCCCGCCGTCGCAGGATGACGCCCGCCTGGGCGTTTGAACCGGAAGTCTACGAAGCGAGTCTTGGTCGGATGGAGTTGAAGCCCATACCGATCAAGCCGCTTGGCCAACACGTTCAGCAATCGCTTGCCGGACAGGTGGTCCTCAAAGGCAGCCACCGCATCATCAGCGTATCGAACCAGTTTGCACCGCCCCTTGAGCCGCGGTCGCGCCACCTGCTCGAACCATTCGTCCAGCACATAATGCAGGTAGATGTTTGCAAGCAGTGGCGAGATCACGCCGCCTTGGGGCGTTCCACCAGTCGTGCGGCGCAGGATGCCCTTTTCGAGCACCCCCGCCTTCAGCCATTTATCAATCATCCTCCGGACGACACCGTCCGTGACTCGCTGGTCGAGGAATCGGCGCAAGTGTGCGTGGTCGATGGTGTCGAAGTATTTCGAGATATCGACGTCCACCACCCAGCGCAGCCCTTGTTCCATGAACCCGGTACGTAGAGCGTGCAGGGCGTCATGGGCCGATCGTCCCGATCGGAACCCGTACGAGCACGGCAAGAAGTCCGTCTCGTAGATCGGCTCCAGCAGCAGGAGAATCGCCCGCTGCACCACCTTGTCTTCCAGTGTCGGGATGCCCAGCGGCCGTCCCGTGCCATCCGCCTTGGGGATGTAGTGCCGTCGCACCGGCGGCGCGATGTAACGGCCGGATTTGATGCGCCCAGGAGATCATCAAGATTGACCTCCAAGTTCGCCTCATAGTCCGTCGCCATCATGCCGTCGACGCCGGGCGCGCCATCCTTGCGCGTCAGACGATAAGCCTCGAGCATCCATTCACGGTCGATCAGGTGATGCAGCGCGGTCAGCACCCGCTCGGGATGTTGCCTCGCCAGATCGGCTATCCATTGTCGTTTCGTGGACAGGTTTGCGGGACTCAGGGTTCCCTCCCGTGTTTCTCGTCAATGGGTCTTAACGCGTGACGGCTCCCTTCCCTCCAGCGGGTCCCGGTGAGCCCAGTTCCCCGCCTTCCTCGGTACTACGAAGCCGCTACGACTTCCCGCCGCGCATGTCCGTCAGCTTATGTCTTCGCCTCGGGATTCCACATGCCTTGGTGTTTCGTGTTCGCGTCTGCGCTCCCGATGTTCGCCAAGTCGGTCATCGGGCCCGGAGCATTGTTCAGGCCGGTGCTCCTGTCCGGCCGATTCATGTGGACACAAACGGGACATCTCAGGTTTCCTGGTGGCCCATCCCGTACCTTTGCCCTGCTCTGAGACCCCGGCCGAACCGGTAAGCCTGACCATAGCGGCTTTCCCAGTGCTGCCCCCGGATCCAAAACGGCGAAGGCTTCAGCACGACCATGATTTCGAGGCTGCCACAGGGCTTCAGTACCCGCTGTCTACGCTTCACGAATGACGTTGCCGTCACCCATGCAAGACTCGCTTCCGGCTGGCGGGCTCCGCCTTTGCCGCGAGGGCGTCGAACCCTCTGGGTCGCGTTGAAAGGTTTCAGGTCACATTCTTCCTCCTTTCCAGGACTTATCCTGACGCAAGCTGGTCGCACATGCGACGTAACTTCTACGAACTTGCCACACCCGGTCCTGCGCCCATTGCGAGCGAGGCGCTCAAGCATATCGCCGAGTTCTATGCCATCGAGAAGGACATCCGTGGCTGCAGCGCCGAGGAGCGCCGTCTCGTTCGGCAACAGAAAGGCCAGCCGCTGGCGGAAGCCTTCGAGCGGTGGCTCCGCGCAAAGCTCGCGTTGATCAGTCAAAAGGGCAAGTTAGCCGACGCCATCCGCTATGCGCTCTCACGCTGGGAGGGCCTGACGCGCTTCATCAATGATGGCCGTATCGAGCTGGACAACAACGCCGTCGAGCGCTTGATCCGTCCGATCACGCTGAACCGGAAAAATGCGCTGTTCGCAGGCTCCGACGGCGGTGCCCAGCACTGGGCCGTCATCGCCTCCTTGATCGAAACCTGTAAGCTGAATCGCATTGACCCGCTGGCCTATATCACCGATGTCCTCACCAGAATCGTCAACGGTCACCCGAACCGCCAGCTCGACAGTTTGTTGCCATGGAACTACGGAAACGGCTAGAATCCGGCCTGGGCGAAGAAAATCGACGAACCAACATTCTTGAGGCGCGCCGGTGAGCGACAAGAACATCTTGTGGCAACAGGACGGGTCGATCCCGGTTGGTTTACGGCCGAACACATCGGATCGATCAGGAGCAGCACGAGTTACCGCCCGGGCGGTTGGTAGTTCTTGCCTGCTTGGCTACCGGACACGCAAGAACACGACGTTGGTCCATTTAAAACCAAGACTGCAGCACTAGCTGAGGCGGAGCGGCTGGCAGCCCTCCACAAACGAAAAACATAGAGGTCAGCTCACGTCTCGAACCCGTGTGTTCGGAACAGCGCTTACCGCCACCTAACAATCCGGCATGTCTTCGGTCGGAAGGCCTGAAGAACATGCCGCAAACCAACCGACGCGAAGGAACACCATGATTCAAAACCAGCGGCTTCGTTTGGCTTCGCCCCTGAAGGCTGCCATCCCCTTGCTTTTGCAATGACCGCCCTCATCCCAGAGCGAGTAGACGCGCGCGATCACGCGCCGACCGTAGAGGAGAAAGAAGCCTGCATGGAGGACGTGTTCCGCCTGTGCAGCAGCCATATTCCTGATCGCGTCGCCATCATCGCTTGTCTCATATCCAAGCAATGAGGCTCAGTCGTCTGAAATGTCGCTACATGATTTCCGCTGGTGACGCTGGCAAGAAGAGTAACGAACCGAAATGAGGGGATGGCGAACCAGGTGGCTGCTCCTTCGCCTCAGGCTCAGAGATTGCCGACCGTGACCAGCAGGCCGTCACGCGATGGCGGGACAACAGGCACGGGCAATCGAGAGCGACGTCGATAACTTAGAACTGACGGACACGGTCGCCGATTACTTCTATCGGGCAGCTCAGCCTGGGGCGCTTGACCCTCACGTAGCGTCAGGTTGTAGCCTGACGAAGGAATCGCATTTAAGCGGCAGATACGCAAGCATCGAGGACGGTCTGCCGCGAGCGGGTGCTCGCACAACAATATCAATGCAATTGACGCCACGCCTCGTCGACGAAAAGTCCCCTATTGAACGAGGAGCCCGAGGATAGACTGGTAACGTGTGAAGTTCGATGGAAGCGCTTAGATCGATCATTGGCAAAGTTGCCAGCGGCACCACTCTGACATGTGAGGAAAGTGAGTTCGCCTTCGACAGCATGATGTCGGGTCAAGCGAGCCCTTCACAGATCGGTGGCTTGTTGCTGGGAATGCGGGTCCGCGGCGAGACCGTCGAAGAGGTCACCGGCGCGGCCTCCGCGATCCGCAATAGAATGCCACGGGTCGATGCGCCATGCGATCCCATCGGTATTGCTAGCACGAATGATACCCCGTTTTGCTCAGTCAACGTGGAGACGTGCGCCTCCTTTATCGTCGCCGGGGCCGGCGTTCCTGTCGCCAAGCACACCGACCGCGCAGCGTCATCAAGCTCGAGCACCGCGAACATTTTGGCGCGCCTAGGCGTGAAGACCGATCTCACGCCTGAAGCCGTTGCTCGTTGTCTACAGGAAGCCGGCATCGGCTTTCTGTTTGCGTCGGCCCAGTATCCGGCCATGCAGCGTATTCGCCAGATCCGAACTGCACTTGGGACTCGCACGATTTTTAATCTAATCACACTTCTGTCCAACCCCGTGGGGGTTAAGCGGCAGATGGTCGGAGTGTTCTCTCGTGAATGGGTGCAGCCACTGGCCCTAGTGTTGAAGAACCTTGGCGCCGAATCGGTGTGGGTGGTGCACGGCTCGGACGGGCTCGATAAGATAACCCTTGCCGGCCCGACTTTTGTTGCCGCGCTCGAGGCGGGTGCAGTCCGCACCTTCGAGGTGACGCCAGAAGATGCTGGGCTCCCCCGCCACACCGAGGCGCTGGAGAGCGGCGATGTGGACGGCAATGCCGTCGCGCTGCAAAGCGTGCTCGGTGGCGCAGCAAGTCGATATCGCGATGCCGCCCTTTTGAACGCGGCGGCGGCATTGATCGTGGCCGGCCGGGCCTCCACGCTACAGGAAGGCGTCGCACTTGGCCAGGAAGCGCTTGATCGCGGCGCCGCAGCCACCCGACTGGAGCGCCTGATCGCGGCTTCCAACGAATGACAACTGAGTCGGGCCCTGTTCAGTTGTGACCGCCAAGGCCAACGTTCACAAGCGCGAATGCTCGCTGCTCCTGCGAGGCTTGCGAGCTTGCGCCGCTTGCCCATGCATCAACGCAGTTGGCATCGAATAGGTGGCAAGAGCCGACCTTCGTCGTCGGCGAGAGCCTGTTGCGGCGCACCGTTGCCGAGGTTTCAGAGCCCGCTACGTGGTGCTAACGCTGCCGGCCAAAGGAGATGATCGATGACGTTCGCACAAAAAACGGAAGCACTCGGATCCATCGCAACGATAGAACACATCATTCGCAAGTTTAGGGAATTGATTGATACGGACAGCTCGATCCCCCCGGAGCTGCGGGGCGCGCTGCACGCAATACTCGATGAGCATCTTATCGATGCAAAAAAGCGTGTTCTCTCACGGGGACATTAAGCGCGCCAATGCCCTGCATAAGGAGAAACAATTTGCCCTGGCCAGCGCCCGCCAATACTGCAATCGGCATGATCCTGTCCGCACGGCCAGTCGGCGACGTTCCCGCCATGCACCGATCGCGCCGACGGAATCCATCAGCATGGCCGCCCCTTTCTGCCTAGCGGGGATAGGGTTGAGCTCGACAAGATCAAGCAATTGCTCATTGGTCTACAGAGAAAGCCAAGCACATTATATCCATCGAGATGGTCCAGCTTCAGGCCCGTTCTCGCGCACGGCCGTCGGCCAAACCGTCGGCGATTGCCTTAGGCTGACTGCCGCGTTCGGCCTGCCGGTGAGCCATGCCGAGATTGCCACTTTCGGCAGAACCACGGCGCTGGTGATCGAGCGCCTTGCGGTGGACCCAGGATGGCCGCTTGTTCCGGCTACCGCAGGAGGACTGCTGTCAGGCGCTGTCTGCTTGCCGCTACGCAAGTATCCGGGCGCGGCGGCCGGCAGGGTGGAGCTTCTTGATCTGCCAAAAAGACAGCGATGTCCCTTCCGAGGACCAGGCGATTCTGCTGAGGGCGCAGATTCTCTTTTGGCCGATCGGCGCAACGCATGCAGATGAAGCTTGTGACGTCGGTAGGGACATACAACTCCTACAGGATTGCCGGCGTACAGGGGCGGCATTTCGTGCAGACCCGCGAAACAGCGGGCGTAGCGAAAAGGCTCGTTCGGGATTCTATGGAAGCTATGGCAACTACCGCCAAAGCTGCTCTCGACAAGATCGAAAGCAAGCTGCACACGGGATTTCTCGGATCGATTCATACGTCGGTAAAAGCTGCCCGTCATGCAGCGCCTGGGTTCATTGAGAGTGCAATACCGGACAACCACGGTTGCTGCCGCCGGCCGACTAGGGGATGCCGCCGATGCCTTGTCACCTGCGCATTGCGGATCATGCGTTCCATGACGCACCGGCTCCCTCGTTCGGAAGTGAATTGCCGTCACGCATTGCCGGACATCTCCTACACTGCTTGGTCTTTGCCATATCGCTGCGAATTGACGAAGCCGGCACGCCCGACATCACCAACACGGCCGTCGACCGAACGCTGCTGCAAACAAGAGCTGTCAACAGACAAAAAGCGAACCCGCGCATTTTCGGGACATGTGCCTTCACAAAGCCCGATGTGCCGAACCGAGCAGCCGGGGAACAGCGAGGCCTCCGGCAAACCCTCCTGGCCGAGCAGGAGGGTGCCTCCACCTCTTCGATGCGCGCGGCCATACGCAGGAATGCGTGCGGCCAGACACCAAAGCGCGTGCATCTACCTCGTGGAACGAGCAAGGATCGACAAGATTGTCTCTCAGGGTGTTGTAGAGCGCTGCGCTATCACGGCACGCGCGCGTGCGAGCCGGCACTCACGGCTTCTCCGATCACCGGCAAGCACATCCTCCCGGAATAAGACCACGAGCAGCGCATCGAATACGTGCACTTGAACGAGGAAGGCGGGCGGCCGGCTCCACAGGTGCATTCTGCGCTCCCGCCGAAGCCAAGCCGTGCCAGGGAGCGGCACGGCACGTTCTTGGATTGATGTCGTGGTTTTGCGCAACAGAAGGCAGGTCAGCAATGCGAGGACGGCCCATACCAGGGCGCGCTCCTGAGCTTCTACAATTGCGCCGACACCTACCAGCCCTGGTAGCTCAGTTACTATCGATAGCCGCGTAGCATCATTGCCGCGGCAAGACCGGCTTCACAAGACCAGGCTTCAGAAGGCACAGGTGCCCCACAACAATTGCGCATCTTAAGACCTTCGCGCGAGATCATGATAGAATTACCGTGGGTCTTATCCTGATCTTGTATGAGCGATGAGAGGCGAGTTCACAGGCGTCAGGCGACGTCCAGCGATCCGTTTCGAGCAACGGCAATCCTCGAGGGTATCTGACGTTGGGTTGAGATCGAGTCTCCAACGGAGCGGCCGGATCAGGTCAACAAGCTCGTCGACCTCGTCGCCGCAGGCTATGGCGACTTGCCGGCAACTGTGGAACGTGTCGCGGGACGCGACGGCCGAGGGGATCACCTGATCGCACGCTCGTCCTGGGGCCAGGAGGCACCGGGTGTTCTGGCGCTGAGCCATCTCGATACCGTACACCCGATGGGCTTCATCGAGCGCCTGCCGTTCCGGATCGACGGCGACAGCGCGTTCGGTCCCGGCATCTACGACATGAAGGGCGGCGCGTATCTTGCGTATGATGCCTTCCGGCGGATCTGCGCCGATGATGCGCGCTCGCCGCTCGGCATCACCCCTCTCTACTCATCGGACGAGGAGATCGGCAGCCCGACCTCGCGGGCGCTGATCGAGGCCGAGGGCCGCAAGGTGTGCTGGTGAACGAGCCGGCGCGCGACGGCGGCAAGATCGTCACCGGACGCAAGGGCGTCGCGCGCTTCGACTTGCATATCAAGGGCGCACCGGCGCATGCCAGCACGCGCCCCGAGCACGGCCGCGGCGCGATCCGGGAACTCGGCCATGTGATCCTGGCGCTGGAGGCGATGAACGATCTCAAGCGCGGCATCACCGTCAATGTCGGCGTCGTCCGCGGCGGCACCAAGCCGAACGTGATCGCCGAGGAGGCCTATGCGGAAGTCGATCTGCGCGTGCCGACCATCGCCGACGCCGACGAGCTGGTGCCGAAGATGCTCGGAATCACCGCGCGCACCGAGGGCGTCACCGTGAAGGTGACCGGCGAACTGAACCGTCCGCCCTACGAGAAGAGCAACGCCGGCGCAGCACTTTACGAACACGCCGGGGAGCTTGCCGCCGAACTCGGCTTCGAGCTGCTCGATGTATTCACCGGCGGCGGCTCCGACGGCAATTTCACAGCGCCGCATACCGCGACCCTCGACGGCGTCGACGGCAAGGGCGCGCATACCCATTACCAACTCTACATCTCCTCGATTGAGCCGCGCGCCCGACTCCTCTATCGCCTTATCAGCCACTGCAATAATTTCGACCAGCCGCCGGCCGCGACCGCGGCGTACGCCGGATCGGGGACACGCTCCGATATTCGCGCGGCACGCCTCGAATGGCGCAATGGGTCACATAAATCCCTTCCTGTCAGGCCGACCTGATCGAACACCATCCGGATCTCGCATTGGGCACTGAGGCTTCGGTGCCCATCCGACTGATTTCATGACTACCGCACGGCCGGATGTCCGGCCGCGAAATTGACTGCGACTAGAGCGGGTAGCTGCCGCGCAGGCACGAACCTTTCCGGCCGGAGCTCGTCCGCCCGAACCTTGTTGTCAACTGGGGTGGCATTGTGACGCACATCGAGACACAGAATGATTCAGCAACAACACTGTACGCGGCGTTTTGCGAGCAGACCTTGGCGCTTAGGCACGTGCATACAGGCTGCCAAGAGAACTTGAACCGGACGTAGCGTTAAATTGTACAATCTTAGGAAGGCACGGGTCTTCATCTGCCGTCCGGACTGTGAAGGATTTCGAATGTCTCACATGGGCATAGCCACGCCGCAATGCTTGGGCGAGATCCTGGTCCGCGACAGCCGACCGCTCGAGATGTCTATGCGTTGCGTGTTGATCGCGGCGCCGCGGCTAGCAGGCGGTTGTGAAGGGGCTGCCATCCCACAGCGATACCGTTCAGCTGTCCTAAGCCGCATCACCGCAGAGTGGCCGAGATCAGAGAAGATCAACTTAGACCTCGCTTCAAAGACAATCAAAGCGGCGAGCCAGCTTCTCGCACCGCCTACAGCGCTTTTGGGCGGTCCCAGCGCGCAAGCGTGCGACAGTGCGCGCGACTACGGCGACCTGCAAAGCTCTTGCGTTGCAACGCCTCGCTCGGTGTAACCGGCGCGACATCAGAAGAGATAGCCTGGCATTCAGGAGCAGCAAGTTGAACGAGCCCGATGACGTCAAAAGGTTCTGTTAGTTGTGGAATCTCAACAGGTCGTCCATCGGAAGGCCGAGGCGGCTGATGGGCGGTTTGGCTTGCAGACTACCGTGGGGGCGATGCCAGTTGTAGTGATGAAGCCAGATTGGCAGGTTTTTGGCCCGCAGGTCTGAGGTGTCGTAGGCGCGAACGTAGGCCCACTCGCGGAGCGCGGTCTGGATGAAGCGTTCAGCCTTGCCGTTGGTTTGCGGTCTGTAGGGTCTGGTGAAGATGTGCTTGAGGCCGAGCTTCCTGCACGCTCTGGCGAAGGCCTTGGCGCGGTAGCAGGAGCCGTTGTCGGTCATGATGCCGGTGACCTTCATGCCGAGGCTGCGGTAGTAGGTGACAGCCTCCTTGAGGAAGGCGATGGCACTCTCCTTTTTCTGATCCCGCCGGATCTGGGAGAAGGCCAAGCGCGATGTATCGTCGATCGCTACGTGGACGAACTCGTGGCCGGCGCCGCGGCTTTCGCCCTTCTGGCGATCGTGGGTGATGCGGTGGCCTGGTCTTACGAACCTGCCGAGCTTCTTAATGTCGATATGGATGAGCTCGCCGGGCTGCTCGCGCTCATACCGGCGCACCGGCTCCGCAGGCTCCAGATCGCGTAGCCGGCTTAATCCCAAGCGACGAAGGATGCGGCTGACAGTGGCCGGCGACACCGCGACCTCGGCTGCGATCTGCTTGCCGGTGTGGCGCCGCCGGCGCAACGTCTCGACGGCGGCGCGCGTGGCAGGCGGGGTTTGGCTTGGCGATGAATGAGGTCGCGACGAGCGGTCGCGCAAACCATCGACACCTTCTGCGCGGAACCGCTTGACCCACTTGGCCACCGTTTTCGGTGTCGTGTTAAACTGATCCACCGCGGCGGCCTGGCTCAACCCGCCCTCGACCACGCCCCGCACCATCGCCTCTCGACCTTTGGGCGTCAAAGGCGCATTCTTGTGGACGTTCATCCGGTCTCTCCTTGAAACGCTGAAGCTTCGCAACCTCAGCTTCCTCGGTTCAGACCAGATGGACAACCTCCTGAGACACCAAAGCTAGTCGACCACATTGAAGGCCAATGCCGGGCCTTTATCGGCTTCAAAGATGAAGACCCTAGGTGTTTAGTCCCGGCATTTGCTGGAGCGGATTGAGGGTGAATCGTTCGGGCTCTTTTGTCCAGGCTTTGCAGATATATTCGTAGGGCGTGAGGCCCTTCAGGGTCTTCAGCCGCCGAGCCTAGTTGTAGGCGGTGATGAAGTCGGTAAGGTGAGCTTCGAGCTGATCGTGTCGATCGTAATGATAGCGTTGGACGGTCGCTTCCTTGATCGTGCGGTTCATGCGCTCGACCTGCCCATTGGTCCAGGGATGCTTGATCTTGGTCAGCCGATGTTCGATGCCATTCTCTTGGCAGCGCATATCGAACATATGTGTCACGTATCTTGCCGTCGGGCCGTCCGCGTAGCGCGGCAAGAAGGTGAACTGGATCCCATTGTCGGTGAGAACCGTATGGATCTTGTAGGGGACAGCCGCGATCAGAGCTTCGAGGAAGGCCGAGGCGGAGGTCCTTCCCGTCTTCCTAGCCAGTTGTACGAAGGCGAACTTGCTGGTGCGACCGATTGCGACGTAGAGGTAGAGCTTGCCTTCGGCGGTCTGGAGCTCAGCGATGTCGATGTGGAAATAGCCGATCGGATAAGCCTTGAACTTTTTCTTCGAAGGCTTGCCGCCTTCAACCTACGGCAATCGGCTGATGCCGTGGCGTTGGAGGCAGCGATGCAGGGACGACCGCGTCAGATGCGGGATGGTCGGCTGCAGGGCATAGAGGCAACCGTCGAGCGGCAGCAGTGTATGCCGCCGGAAAGCGACGATGACCGCCTCCTCCTCGATGGAAAGGACTGTCGAGTTGGCTTCCTTGGGGCCTGTCGAACGATCGGCGACGTCTCGCGCTGCTTCCACTTCGCGACAGTCTTCTGGTTGATCCCGTAGCGCTTGGCGAGTGCTCTCAGGCTCTCTTGACTATTTTGTATTGCTCGACGGACTGCCTCCGTCGTGGTGGCGCAGCCGTGTAAAACTTGTCCCATAGCGCATCCTTCGAATCGTGCGACAAGAATGCACCATCAAAGCTTGGGACTAAACACCTAGAGCGGCCTTTATGTGCGGCGAGCCCGTATACCAAAGACCGGGCAGGAAACCGTCATCGTGGTGCGCCTATCACCACCGCCAGATGCACGCAAGCGCTGTCGAGCAGAACCGAGCAGGTGATCGCGTGCCTGAGATCTCTCAGGCAATATCCATTGTTCCCACTCCATGACAACCATCGAGAATAGCGTTGTCCTGCTGAGTCCGCATGATCATACCCGCAAAGGCCACGCGAAGCATGTCATCGAGGGTTAGACGTTTCCGACCTCCCACTGAACTGCATCGGGACACGCGCATGCGCCGACCGAACCACACGGAGATGCACCTCGTCTGCAAAATAATGAGCCTATCAATAAGCGACGTGCGTGGCTCTATCCAGTTGTTTGATCGCACCGGTGACATTAGACGCCGCGAGGCAGATTAGATGATTTTTAAGTCCATGACCGCAAGAAGAACTGACCCATCTCCGGCCGGAAGAACGTTGGTGCCTCGGATCCTAATCATGAATGCTGGGACGGCTCAAATGTCGGGCGCTGATCTGACAGCAGCTCAACTTTCGCTCGCCGCCAACCCGGCTTGCCGTTCAGCGTGGTTTGCTCAGGAGGGAGACCTCTAGTTTCCCCGGTAGCTATCCCAGCCGATCTGCTATCCTTCATCGGCGCGACGCTCAATATCGACGCCTCGAGCCTGTCGCAGCTTGTGCCTGGAGGCGCTCGCAAAGCACCGGTCCTTGATGATTGCACTCTGCTGTCCGAAGCGCTCGTAAAGCGAATTAGCAACTCCGCATTCGTCAGAAATCCTCTTGGAGAATCTATCCCTGCTACTTCAGTGAAGGTTTGCACGCTTGGCGGATGTGCTATGTGTCGCGCAGCCGGGAGACGACTTCGCTCTGCAGCGCGGTCCTGATCTATTGAATCGCAAGAGCCACTTCCGACAATTGGCGACGTGTGTTGGCCTTCTGTTGCCCAACGGACGCGTCACGACGAACCCAGACGAACTATTCAGAGCGGTCACCTCCCTGAGCTCTGAGACCGGCAGCGTAATTGTTAAGTTGGACAATGGAACCGGTGGGTTTAGAAATGTCATCTTGACCGGCGAGGAGAGCAGTCCACTACCTAGGGAGCTATCGCCAAATTTTGGTGACGGCGCGGCCGGTCAGGCGGCGGCGGTTATGGGCTGACGGTCAGTCGGTTTGGCGATGACCTCGATCCCGTCGTTGAATGTCACACCGAGAACGAGTTTTGGCAACTGGTTGTGGCCATCGAGACGACGCCGGCTTTTCTGCGCGGCCTCAAGCAGTTTGAAGACCATCGCGAGCGCCGTTCTGTTGGAGAGGCAGCCCTTCGATCGGATCGTGCGGTGGCGCACGGTAGCGAAGGTGCTTTCAATGGGATTGGTGGTCCGCAGGTGTTTCCAGTGTTCGGCCGGGAAGTCGTAGAACGCCAGTAGCGTGTCCCGATCCTTGCTCAGGCAGTCGGCCGCCTTCTCGTATTTGGGCGTATAGCTCTCGATGAAGGCGTCGAACGCCAGCTCGGCGGCGGCCTTGGTTTCGGCCATCCAGCTCTCCTGCAACGCGCGTTTGGCTTTAGGCTGCTGGCTCTTCGGCAACTTGGCGATCACGTTGGCGGTCTTGTGTACCCAGCAGCGCTGCTCGCGCGTTTTCGGCCAGACCTCGCCGGCGGCCTTCCAGAACCCGAGCGCGCCGTCGGCGGTCGGCGATGGTGAGCCGCGGCGGCACGCCGAGCCCGCGCCGCTTCAGGTCGAGCAGCAGATCGCGCCAGTCCTGCGCGCTCTCGCGGGCGCCATCGGTGAAGCCGACCAGTTCCTTGCAGCCTTCCGGCGTCGCGCCGATCAGCACCACGATGCACTGCTTTTCGGTAAGCGCGAATTTCTCCGCACCTTTTGCTTTTGAGAGTCCTGATGCATGAGGTGTCCACCAAAATAGGTGGACACCTTGTGATGAGCGACGATGATCAGAAACTGCGGGTCAGGCTTGTCGGCCGGAACGGTCGCCGGCGCTACGAGGCGGCATCGAAAGAGCGTCTTGTCGCGGCCTGCCTTGAGCCTGGGGTTTCGGTATCGAGGCTTGCACTCGAACATGGGGTCAACGCGAACCTCCTTCGGAAGTGGATCAAGAAGCACAGCGCGACCAGGTCGCTGCCGCCGTCCTCACGCCCGGCGTTCATCCCGGTTCAGCTTGAGGGGAAGTCCGAGCGGGACCTGTCGCGAAAAGACAGCGTGGCGACGGTTGATTTGCCGGCTTACGATGAAGTGCGTGGTTCGGAACCCAAAGGGACTCCAGCTTTTTGTTCTCCGGCCAAAGTGAGCGTGTCGCTGCCGAATGGCGTGAAGCTCGCGCTGGAATGCGGCGATGTGGATGCATTGACGGCGATCATCGGAGCGCTGGGCGATGTTTAGACTGGGCGATGACCTGCAGGTCTATCTGCACCGTGAGCCGATCGACTTCCGGGCTGGCATCAACAGCCTTGCGGTCCTGGTCCAGGAGACGATGGCGCTCGATCCATTCACTCCGGCGGTTTTTGCGTTCTGCAATCGCCGTTGCGACCGGATGAAGCTTCTGTTCTTCGATCGGTCCGGCTTTGTACTGGTCCTGAAGCGGCTGACCGAAGACAGGTTCCGATGGCCGCGCCGCCAGGAGGCGATCGTCACGCTGACGACGGAGCAATTGCACTGGATCCTTGACGGCATCGATATCGATGCGATGGTCCGCCATCCGGTGCGGCAATATCAGGTTGCCGGCTGAGCTCTCGAGTTGAGCGGTTGACGCGTCGGTACGGTTCAGATTCAAGAATTCGATGAATCGAACCGGCGATCCGAGTGTTGAAGTGCTGTTGGCACGCATTGCTGCGCTGCAGGCGGAGAACCATCAACTCGCCGACCGCGTCGCCAAGCTCGAGGAAGAACTGGCGCTGGCACGCCTGCATCGTTTTGCGCCGCGCAGCGAAAAGCATGTTGATCGTCTCTTCAATGAAGCCGAGCAGGCCTCCGATGAGGAGGACGCCGGCAGTGAAACGAACAATATCGCCGAACTTCCGGACACGGGCTTGCCACCCGTCGAAAACACAATGGGAAAGAAGCGCGGCCGCAAGCCGCTGCCGGGGAACCTACCTCGTGAGCGCGTCGAGTATGACCTGTCCGACGATCAGAAGGCGTGTCCTTGCTGCCGTGGCCAGATGCATCGCATGGGCGAGGCTGTCACCGAGCAACTTCATATCGAGGTGAAGGCGAAGGTTTTACAGAATGTGCGCTTCAAATATGCGTGCCGCCATTGCGATCGCACCGGGATCCACGCCCCTGTCGTGACCGCGCCGATGCCGCCGCAACCATTGCCGGGCAGCGTTGCCACGCCCTCGACGCTGGCGTTCGCGCTGGTTCACAAATATGTCGATGGCACGCCGCTCTACCGCCTGGCGCAGGCCTTCGAACGTGCAGGTGTTCCTGTCAGCCGCGGCGCTTTGGGCCACTGGGTGATTGGCTCGAGCGAGAAGCATCTGCATCGCATCTACGACGCCCTGAAGCTGCGGCTCAGATCACAACCTCTCATCCATGGCGACGAGACAACGGTTCAGGTCCTCAAGGAGAAGGACAAACGGGCCACCAGCACATCGTACATGTGGGCTTATCGCAGCGGCAAGGGCAGCCACGAGCCGATCGTTCTTCTGGATTATCAGCCGGGCCGCGGCCAAATCCACCCGCAAGCCTTCCTCGGCGATTACCGTGGCATTGTAATGAGTGACGGCTATACCGCATGGCGCACGCTGGAAGGGGCCACCCACATTGGATGCATGGCCCACTCCCGGCGGCGCTTTGTCGATGCCCTCAAAGCCAGGAAGAAGGGCGGCGGTCCGCCCGAGCAAGCGCTGCGGTTCTTTGAACAGCTCTACCGGGTTGAAAGGCGGGCGTGGGACGGAATACCGGAGAAGGGTGAAACACAGGCCTACTGCATTCGCCGCTTCCGCCAGCAACATAGTGTCCCCATCCTCAATGCTCTCAAAGTATGGCTCGATGACATGGCCCCGAAGGTCTTGCCTGACAGCAAGCTCGGCGACGCCGTATCCTACACCCGAAACCAATGGGAATATCTGACGCGCTACACCGGGGACGGCAGCATGCCGATTGACAACAATCTTCTGGAGCGCGACATCAGGGTTTTTGCAACTGGCAGGAAGAGTTGGTTGTTCAGCGATACCGTGGACGGAGCCAAGGCCAGTGCCGTCGTCTATAGCCTGATGCTGACCTGCCGCGCCTCACGTGTCGAGCCGTTAGCGTGGTTGCGCCACGTCCTCACCGAATTGCCTCAGCGCGCCGGCGACGCCGATATTACAGACCTGCTGCCCTTCAACTTCCACAAAGCCGCCACTGCCTGAACGGCTCGGTATCGCCCGATACCAGGGCAATCCATCAAAACCGCCGGCGTGCGAAGAAAATCGCGCTTACGCTTTTCGTCTTCGAGGCGTGCTTGGAGATGGATGCCATCGGCCCAGATGTAGACGTAGCGCTTCGCCGACAGATCGCGCCTCTGCCACGCGGTGTGTTCGTCAAGCCAACCGTCCTTCAGACGGCCGATGCCGACAACCCGGCAGCATCCTTGCCGAGCAGCGCCGCCAGAGCCTCGGAGAAGTCGCCGGTGGAGATACCCTTCAGGTAAAGGATCGGCAGCAGCGTCTCGATCGATTTCGAGCGGCGCATGTAGGGCGGCAGGATCGACGGAGAGAACCGGATGCGGTCAGGATCGGTAGCCTCCGCCTCGCGATCGCGTACACGCGGCTGGCGGACGCCGACCGGACCGATACCATCCATCACCTCGCGTTCCGGCAGGTGACCGTGGCGCACGACGCGCTGGTGGCCGTCCGCAGTCCTCAAATCGGCATGCTTGCCGAGAAAGTCCGCGACCTCGGCCTCGACCGCCTGGGCCAACAGAGCACGCGCCCCATTGCGCAAGATTTCGGTGAGTTGATCGTCGACGTTTCCTGGCTGAATCAACTTGATGATGTTATCTTTGGACACGGCATATCGCTCCTTCGGTGGAGAAGTGGAGGCGTCAAGCACCCCCACGATATGCCGCCTTCCCGATTCCCGCCGTCACCAACTTTCAGCGATAGCTCCTACCTAGGGCAAGAGATACGCAGTAAGCGGGGCTGCGAGGCCCCATCAGATTGTTTGTGCGTAGACCTGTGAGCGCCGTTAGAAGAGTCATCTTCTGCAAGGGTGCTCACAATGGACGACCATTCGGACGACATAAGACGACCGTTGTCACCGCGCATAGAAGTGTACGCCGGCGGCGGCCGGAAACAGTGGCCAGATGATTTGAAGGCGCAGATTGTCGCGGACACCTGGCGCGTTGACGCTCGGGCCGAGCGGCATTATCGCTCGCGGCACTCGAGTTGCGAGGTTGTGGTGGCGTCTGTGGAAGGCGCAGTGATCGAGATTGCCAAAGGCGAGGTAGTCGTGCGTGCCGGCGTGGATATCGACGAAGCGTACTTGCAGCGGGTGATCCGCGCGGCCCGTTCGGCATGATCCCCTCTGGTGTGAAGGTGTTCCTCGCCAGCCATCCAGTCGACTTCCGCAAGGGTATCAATGGCCTTGTTGCGCTTGTGCGCGATGCCGGCTCAGATCCGTTCGACCGTGCGCTTGCCAAACGGCTGGCCGAGCAGCGAAATCGATGCGCTTATGCCATGGAACGCGGCCGCCTGACGGCCTCACCTTGCCGCGTACTTTCGGTCAGTTCGCATTCAGGGTAGAGGCAGCGTAGACGAAAGCCGTCGCCCGCCACGGACGAACAACTGACTGCGCGCCAGCGCTGGTTAGACCGTCTGGCTATGAGATATAAGAGTCCCCCCATGAACGAACCAGACGAATCCGACCTTTAGAAGGAGTCACGGCATTACCCATAAATTTGCGAACTTCGGTAAGTCGAACGAGAGCACCACACTCTTTGTTGGACGTTCGCTCTAAGTATGTTCGAACTAGGCTCGTCATCCAGTGGATCGTTGCCACTGTCTCAGCAGGCTGTTGTCATCCGAAAGACGGCAAACCCGGGCGTGGCTCCGCCTTTCTCCTTGAGCTCGTCAGCTTCTCGAAAGCCAACCTTCCTAGCATTCGCACCCGGTCTCTAGATGCCAATGCCGCCTATGCTGAACTAGGGTCCCCGCTGGGCGGATCTGCAGGAGACTTTGTTATTATAATCGAAAGGAGAGCTTTATGGATTCCAATCGGATAAGCGGTGGCGGCGCGCAAGGGTCCCCACCGGGGTACGTCCGGACACAGGAGGATCATGATCTATTTAGGCAGGCCGCGAATGAAGCCGGGTCATTATCATCTGCCGCGCTTGTATCGGCGCAGGCTCCGATTTGGAGTTCGAGCGCTCCATACGGAAGCTTTTCACGCGATGGCTACTCTTGGAACAACGACGTATGGGGTCCGCGCCCTGGGCCTCAGACGATTTCGGTGAGTGGCGTCAACCGGTGGAGCGTATGGTCGAACCAGCCTAATACGCCGGGCATCAAGAGCTATCCGCACGAGGCTTTTAGTATCGGGAAACCGCTCAGTTCAATCAACACTCTGAGCTCGAGCTTCAATCAGGAGGTTCCTACTGGCGGCGCCTGGGATGTCGCCTACGATATCTGGGACAGCTCAAACCAGCATGAGGTAATGCTCTGGACAAACTACACCGGAAACTCGGACGGGAGCGGCAACGTTAAGCCCATTTCATATCATTATGCCCCTTCCGGTGCGGCGATTCCGGTCTACAGCAATGTCAATGTAGGCGGAGCGACTTGGAACGTGTTTGAAGGTGAAGGCCCCGACGGTCACAAGGTCATCTCATTGCTGCGCACTTCGAAGACCAACAGCGGGACAGTGGACATCAAGAGTATCCTGCAGTGGATCAAATCGAAGGGGTACTTTGGCGACATAAACGTCGGTAGCGTCCAATACGGCGTCGAGATTACCTCGTCCCCGGGGGGAAAGAACTTCAATTTCAACAACTGGTCTGTGACCTCGAAGTGAAGATCCGTGTGCGGGCGGCAAGGTGAGCTGCGCTTATGCCAATGAGCCACGCTGGCTGACGGCCTAGCTTGCGCTTACCGTCTCGCTCGCGGCCGTAATGGACACATTCCCGCCGCACCAGCCTCTGATGAAATGTCGCGGACGTTCTGTACGCGTTCGGTGATGGCTTCGCTGGAAGGATCACTCGCGTCGACTGCTTGACGGCCGGCCCTCGCGGTCAAGGCCTCTAAAGCCCGTCTTATTCGTCAGAGGGCGCCTGAGAGGCTGGCGAGCGTGGTGTAAAGCGCTGATGCGGCGTAGGATTCGGTTGCAAAGCCAACCCCATCACCTTCAGCCGCGAACACCACGCCCGCCATGACCGATGATACGATTCTGCCCTTCTCGTTTCCAGCCGTTCACGCCAAGAAAGTCACAGCTGCCTTCGATGGCGGTCGGCTGACCTCGAACGGGGGCGTGATGCTTCTGGCGATGGCCGAGCGGCGTCTCGGCTTGGCCGACAATTTGGCCCGCGTGTTCCCGGATCGGCGCGATCCGACGCGGGTCGTGCACAGCCTTGTCGATATGTTCCGCGCGCGCATGTTCGCGATCTGCTGCGGCTACGAGGACGCCGACGACCTCGATCATCTGCGGTCCGATCCCGCATTCAAGCTGGCCTGCGGACGGCTGCCGGACACGGGTCGCGATCTGTGTTCCCAACCGACGCTGTCGCGGCTGGAGAATGCTCCGCGCCTTCGACGCATGGATGGATAGCTACCCGCGCGAGCCGGCATCCGTCACGCTCGACATCGATGATACCTGCGATGTCGTCCACGGCCATCAGCAGCTCTCGCTGTTCAACGCTCATTATGACGAACGCTGCTTCCTGCCGATCCACGTCTACGACACGGAGAAGAGCCGGCCCGTGGCGGTCGTGCTGCGGCCCGGCAAGACGCCGGGCGGCGTCGAGGTGCGTGCCCATCTGCGCCGCCTGATACGGCATATCCGGACGCGGTGGCACAACACGCGAATTACGTTCCGTGGCGACGGGCGCTATGCCCGGCCGGAGGCAATGGCGTGGTGCGAGACCAACGGCATCGACTACATCTTCGGTCTGTCCGGCACCAAGCCGCTCGCCAGAAAAGTCGACGAGGCCGCCGACGGCATCCGCACGCGACGCGCCATCGAGAACCTGCCGGTTCTGCGTGGCTATACCGAGACGCGCCACAAGGCAAAGTCCTGGGATCGCGAACGACGTACCGTCGCCCGTATTGAGGCAACGATGCTCGGCCTCGACATCCGTTTCGTCGTCACCAGCCTCGATGTCGGCTCGGCCGAGTGGATCTACGACAGCCTGTATTGCGCGCGCGGCCAAGCCGAGAATCTGAACAAGCTGCATAAGACGCAGCTCGCCTCCGATCGCACCAGCTGCCGTTCGGCGCTCGCCAATCAAGTCCGCCTCGTTCTCCACACCGCCGCTTATTGGCTGATGCTGACCGTGCGCGACGCGATTCCCAAAGCCCGGGAATTGGCCACAGCCGAGTTCGCGACGCTGCGTCTTCGTCTCTTGAAACTCGCTGCCCGTGTCGTCGAGACCACGAGCCGCATTCGCCTTGCGTTTGCCGCGGCATGTCCCGAAGCCGACCTGATCCGCGGCTTGCCAGGCGCGCTGCTGCCGCTCGGTCCTTGACCGGCGAGTCGTCCGCCCCCGTTCGCCCAACCTACACCTCAAGCGCGTTGCAAAGTACCGGTCGTCAGGCGGTGAAAAGCCGAAGACAATCCCGCGCGCCTCGTCAGAGCAGATGTGCGGCCACATCAATCGGACTAAAAACGCACTCTCACGAATAGGACCGGCTAAACAGCCTAATCGGGCAAACTTTCGAGAAGCTGACGAGGTCTGCGATCCCGGAAGGCGTGGACCTAATTTTCTGCGTCCCATTGCGCTGCCGCCCTCCGCGCTCGGACCCGAGTTCGACCTGGTCGATTCCAAGCGGCACGATCATGTTACCCCCAGCGGTCAACACGCAGCGTTTTCGGTTCAGCCGCTATCTGCGAAGGTGATGCGATGTATCGCCTTCGTCCGATTCGGACCCGAGCCGTCGCGAAGCAGCCGTTGTCTGCGGAGAGCGTAGTCGCAACAGTGTTGATGTCGATAATGCAAATCTGGATAGTGCGAATGCTTGTGGCGAAGCGGCGCGTGGAGATGCCGGTGCGAATGCGGCTCCGCTGCCGCGGCTTCAGCATGCAAATGCTGGTGGTGTTTGCGGCGGGTCAAGCGAAGTCACCCGATCCGGTGATGTCGATCCGGAAAGCCGGCCCCAAGCGTCAGTTCAGCGCCACTCCGGGCTTCCGCGCGGAAGAGTTCATTCCCGATATCTGCAAGGGATACTCTTCCTGAGCGGTGATGGAATTCGATGACAAGCGTCGGAACCGCTAAGACTTCATCGCGCGGAAAGGTGCCGCACGATGTTTTCATCGCGTCTTGTTTTTGAACGTGCAACCCTAGGCGGTGTGGACTCTAGGGATTCCTTTTAAGGAGCAAATCAGATTCAAAGCTGCTTTTGGGAGGCAATCTTTGGTGTGATGCAGTGGTTGGTTTTGAGCGATGCGGCGTGGGAGCGGATGGGCGCCGCTAATCATCGGTCGGCTTGACCAGAAGGGCTCAACGGGACGCGACAACCGGATGTTTGTGGAGGGCGTACTTTGGATCGTGCGCACAGGCTCTCCCTGGCGTGACCTTCCGGAGGCGTTCGGCGACTGGAACAGCGTGTTCCGGCGCTTTAGCCGGTGGAGCATCAAGCGAGTTTGGGCACGGATTTTCGAGGCGATGTCGGACGATCCGGACTTCGAATATCTGATCGTCGACTCCACCATCGTCCGGGCGCATCAGCACGCCGCCGGAGCGAAAAAAGGGGTCTGAAGATCAAGCGCTCGGACGCTCGCGCGGCGGCCTGAGCACCAAGATACTCTGGCCGTCCGAGGCCTGGGATGCCCGGTGCGATTCACGCTGACCGCAGGCCAGAAGGGCGACGCGCCGCAAGCTGCCGAACTGATCGAAGGATTGCCTGCCGAGGTCGTTATAGCTGATACGGCCGCCGATCATTTGCGCCAAGCCATCGCAGCCAAAGGGGCACTCGCCGTCATCCCCAACAACCCGTCGCGGGCACTCTAACATCCGCTCGACAAGCATCTCTATGCCCAGCGCCACCTCGTGGAATGCTGCTTCAGCAAACTCAAGCAGTTCCGTCGCGTCGCAACCCGCTTCGAAAAGACCGCCCGAAATTAGCTTGCCGTCGTCACTCTCGCAGCCATCGTTCTATGGATGCGACAAGTGTCCACGCCACCTAGTCTGAATGTGTCGATGAGCGAGCTGCCGGCCGGCAAGCCAATCTGGGCTTTTGGGAGTGCCGAATAGGAGCTCCTCCTAGAGAGAAGGGCTGAACGTATATCTTTTTAACCACAATGTCCACGCGGTAGCCAGCGGCGGGAATCTGGAAGTGCAACTTGGCGAGGCGAGTTGCCTCTCGCCGCTTATGCTCACCATGCTCGGCATCTCACCTCAAGATGCCCAGCATGCGTTTCGTTCGACGTCTGGCGAGCCATGAACAAGAAGCTGCTTGTGCGACGAAGACCCCAATAGAGAATTGTACAACCCGACGCTACGTCTGATACAAGTTTCTGCGAGCGCGCATGAAAACAATTCGGACTGGAGGTCAAAGCAATCGACGAGCCTCAATTCCGCCACGCTGCTTGTCTCATTGCCACAAGCATCATCACGGATGTACTGATGATGTTGGGGCGGACCCGGCGCACTTCCAACCCCGGCAAAGTGCGTCGGGGCGCCTTGGTTCGACGGCGTCTCGCCCTCGCCGAATTCGGGCAGAATGATCTGTCGAGTCCCTCTATGTTGCGGCGCGAATTGCGAGCTGTCGCCGTGCCCCCGATCACTTTGAACTATCGACAGGATCGATTTCGCCAAACTCGAGCAGATCGATGGCTCTGCATAGGTACAATGAGGACCTTCGAGCCAATCGCGCATGAGTTTCGCGCCCTTCAAGACAAGCGGGTGGTGTTCCTCGCGGATGCTGGATGCGATGGAGGCCGTTCAAGCGTATAATGCGTGAGCAGCAGCGCGAGCAGCTCGCTCCAGCGCAGAGAGCTGCAATTGGGCTGACTGATCTCGATTGATTCGTGCTGCGCCATTGTCGCGTTTCCTCCCGATGTCGCGATCGCTTCAATGTGCCTAAGGCGCGCGAACGCGTCGTCCGTCTTTCAAGCCATTGATTAGACGGATGGTTTCGCGTGGCCGGCAATTGGTCCGACGCTTGCTGTTCAGATGCCACGTCCTCTCCTTTCTGGAGATCTGTATGCAAAGTGTCGTCTGCATCAAGCGAGCCTCGCGCCTCCGCGCATGCAAAGTTGCGCCGCCGTCGCGGCCAACATTTGCGGGCACAACCCCTTCGCGCAGGACCTGCCCGACCTTCCCCGTCCGGCACGGGGCACTGATACTAGGCGGCTACCTTCTGCCTCGGGTAGTACCCCGTAAAGCTCATGGATCACCTCTTCGAGGCCGTCGAAAGGAGAGGACCAGTCACGGGCTAAGGGCGCCAGTTCGCTGGATTGGGAGAAAGAATAAGGTTGCTGTCGTTGTCACTGGCACGCAGAAGATCGATGGCAACACCGCGACGTTCGATCCTGGCGCCGCCAAACCGATCGGTGTGCTCTATCTCGCCTGGATCGCGCGGCGAAGCTTCATTCGGCAGGACATCGCTTTCATACGGCCCAGTCTGAGCAGAGCCGACGTTTTAGCCGCGGGCCTGCCCCCTCAACCCAGGGCGAGCTGGGCAATCGTCAGTGTGCCCATGCTTCACCAGATGAGCCGGACAGAACATATTGAGGGGGCATCGGCGCGGCGGTTGCCGCATGCGGTTCAACCTTTGATCAAGAATAGCGGCGGCACCTCGCAATGTTTGAAGGATGCGTCACGCGACCACAGCGGACGGGAGGGTGACAAGTTCGGCAATGGCAGATCTGGCGCAGCATCCGAGCGCTCCGGCCTTGACGAAGAGCAACCCAAGAGTTCAGGTCATGGAATGAAACTTGGCTCCGCCTGAAACAAGCGCAATCGAACACACCAACACCGATGGTGATGGGCGTCCTGAGGCGCCTATGGATCTTTTTAGCTTCACTGAATGCGCAAACCGGACACATTCTCTCAGAGCCCTGTTCGACCTTCTTGTAAGCTGTGCGAGCCAGGAGGGTTTTACTGAAGTTTCCTATGGATCTCTCAACTTCGTCGAGCCACTTCGGCTGGCGGACTACCCACCCCCGACCGTAGCCGTGAAATGGCCAATAGACTGGTGCGACCGCTATTTTAAACGCAAGTACCATACCATCGATCCGGTGGTCCGGCGCACTCCGCTGCTTTCGCGGCCTTATCTATGGGATCAGCTCGGCCAACAATATCAACTTCAGCCGGACGAAAGACGGGTGCTTGACGAGGCTAGAGAGGCAGGTCTGAAGCATGGTATGAGCGTGCCATTGTTTGGTCCGCTGGGCCGGGTATCTGTCGCCTCGTTTGCGTCTCCATCAGAGAATATTGATCCTCAGCATTGCATCAGTCACCTCAACGCTCTGGCTTGGCAATTTCACACTGCCTATGGTGAAATCGCGCGCCGCGCGGATGCTGACTGCGACAAGAAAGTTGCGCTGTCACAGCGGGAAACCAGCTGCATACGATGGGTGGCCGAGGGTAAATCGTCGTGGGAAATCGGAATGATCTTGCAAATCAGCGAGAATACTGTGAACTTTCATATTAAGAATGTGATGCGAAAGCTGGGCGCGACGAGTCGGATCCAGGCCGCCATCATGGCCGTTCGACTTAATGTCCTTTGATACCGGCTGAGAGCAAACGCCGGCTGTTTCACAACTTTCAATATGGCGCTTGCCACCGAAACTGCCGCGCAACGATCGATCGGGAAAAAGCGCATTGAAATCTGACGCTGCGTCAACTTCGGATCCGCTACGTTGCCAATATGTCGGATGAAAAGGCCCTTGAAAAGGTAATGCGTGCGGAACTGATGAGATCCCCAGACCCGCGGGGCGAGTACAGAAGCGGCTCGTCCAACGCTCCGCCTTTGAGACATCGCCGCATCGTATTGGTCGTGATGCCGACGCCCCCAACAACAACGTGTCGCTCGATGCATCACTCCAATGAGATCGCCTAGGTTTTTAGTCCCGGCATTTGCTGGAGCGGATTGAGGGTGAATCGTTCGGGCTCTTTTGTCCAGGCTTTGCAGATATATTCGTAGGGCGTGAGGCCCTTCAGGGTCTTCAGCCGCCGAGCCTAGTTGTAGGCGGTGATGAAGTCGGTAAGGTGAGCTTCGAGCTGATCGTGTCGATCGTAATGATAGCGTTGGACGGTCGCTTCCTTGATCGTGCGGTTCATGCGCTCGACCTGCCCATTGGTCCAGGGATGCTTGATCTTGGTCAGCCGATGTTCGATGCCATTCTCTTGGCAGCGCATATCGAACATATGTGTCACGTATCTTGCCGTCGGGCCGTCCGCGTAGCGCGGCAAGAAGGTGAACTGGATCCCATTGTCGGTGAGAACCGTATGGATCTTGTAGGGGACAGCCGCGATCAGAGCTTCGAGGAAGGCCGAGGCGGAGGTCCTTCCCGTCTTCCTAGCCAGTTGTACGAAGGCGAACTTGCTGGTGCGACCGATTGCGACGTAGAGGTAGAGCTTGCCTTCGGCGGTCTGGAGCTCAGCGATGTCGATGTGGAAATAGCCGATCGGATAAGCCTTGAACTTTTTCTTCGAAGGCTTGCCGCCTTCAACCTACGGCAATCGGCTGATGCCGTGGCGTTGGAGGCAGCGATGCAGGGACGACCGCGTCAGATGCGGGATGGTCGGCTGCAGGGCATAGAGGCAACCGTCGAGCGGCAGCAGTGTATGCCGCCGGAAAGCGACGATGACCGCCTCCTCCTCGATGGAAAGGACTGTCGAGTTGGCTTCCTTGGGGCCTGTCGAACGATCGGCGACGTCTCGCGCTGCTTCCACTTCGCGACAGTCTTCTGGTTGATCCCGTAGCGCTTGGCGAGTGCTCTCAGGCTCTCTTGACTATTTTGTATTGCTCGACGGACTGCCTCCGTCGTGGTGGCGCAGCCGTGTAAAACTTGTCCCATAGCGCATCCTTCGAATCGTGCGACAAGAATGCACCATCAAAGCCCGGGACTAAACACCTAGGGCAAGGTGGCCGCGCCAGTGGCCTACGTCGTCTGGAGCTGCTTGCGCTCAGTCGGCGAAAACCGGTGATCATCCCGGCATCTGGCTCATAAATTTGGTGGCGCCACGTACACCATTTGATGTTAGCTGCCATTTGAGTGACGTCGCGCAGTCCGTCGAGAGACCGAGCTCGGGATTCAGGAAAATTCGGCCGCGGCCGGGCCGCTGCAGAGAGCGCCTCCTGAAGAAAGAGCCCCGACCCAAGTCGAGGCTCTCGATTCACCGCGCTAGTGCGTAGAGATCATTATTTGCCAAGCACTGGGCTGAGCTTGTAATTGAGCCGCGCTGTGATCAGATCGACGTCCTGGTGGACGCGATCCACGCCGGCACCTGGGAAGGCTACATTGGTGCCCTGCATGAACAAACGGTCATACTCGACGCCGGCGGACCAGCTCGGCGTAAGACTGACTTCGACACCGGCGCCCAGCGCGCCACCCCAACGCACATTGCTGCTTTTGGCAATCTCCGTACCAGTCGCCACTGAGTCGATGTGGTAGGTGTTGCTGGTCACGGCGGCACCGCCCTTGGCGTAAAGCAGCACGGCATTGAATGCGTAGCCAATCTGGCCAGCAAGCAACCCGAACGCATCCGTCTTGGTGCGGAGGGTGTCGGCCGGGAAGGCGGTGCTGACATTGGAGCCGCTGAAGTCGGCCCAATTGCCCTGGCCCTCGATGCCGTAAACCATATTGAAGATCTGCCAACGATAGCCAATCTGGCCGCCGATCGAACCACCTGTCGAATTATGACAGCCCTCGGGAGTGGCGCCATTGAAGTTCCAGCAATTATGGCCAGCCCCCCAGCCGCCATTGATACCGATATAGTAGCCGGTCCAGTCAGTGATCGGGGCCGCGATGGGCATCGGCGGCGCCTTTATATTGACGGGCTGCACGGCGAAGTCCGCGCCAAGCGCCGGTGCCGCTGCACTGAGCGCGACAATGCTTGCAGTCAGAATCAGAAAACTCTTCATTTCGAGTGTCGTTCCTTTCGGTGCCCCCCGGCGCTGTGCGTCTTAACAACATCGACGCCGATTGCTGTAACTGCAGGACAACAATCCTTCGGGAGAAATGCGTCGAACCGCACGCAGCGTCAGATTGTGGAGCGTGCAAGGACGTCACGCGCACCCGTCAGCGAAATGGCCGAATCTCGCTGGAGCTCACACGCAAAATACGCCAATGGAAAATCGGATCAGTCAACGTTGGAAGACGTGAGGCATTATGGTGCAGCGTGCTCCTTGGGACTGCGGTTTCGCATCGCGGTGCGCCGTGATATGGGGTGTAAGCTCCCCGTCAAGAACCAGCGCGAGAGCCGAGCTGCGTAAGTCCTGCCGGTGCGTGATGAGCTGCTTGGCGAGTGCTCTCAGGCGGGCCGCGCTTTATCAAGCCGTTGAGGATCACCCGATCGCAGGGCACGTGCGATCACAACGCGCGCGGCGTTGCGGCGCCTTCAGCGCGGCGAACGATATGAGTGGAGGAAGGTCAGATCGGTCACCATCGGCGTCGGCGTTCGTTCTTGGCTGAATGACGGGGCAAACCCGGCGAACCGGATCTCTCTTGCCAGTGGATGTGCGAGGAAGCCTATTGCGTGGTCGCATGCGCAAGCTCGGCGCGCAAATTGCGTATCGCCTCGTTTGCAAGATGGAGTGCATTGCGTTCGCCGT
The DNA here is from genome assembly GCF_011516665.3 of Bradyrhizobium sp. 41S5. NCBI lineage: Bacteria > Pseudomonadati > Pseudomonadota > Alphaproteobacteria > Hyphomicrobiales > Nitrobacteraceae > Bradyrhizobium > Bradyrhizobium sp. 41S5. Next base: position 7,309,785 of record NZ_CP083721.1, read on the forward strand.
TCCTTACCGAGCTCGCTAGTAAATCGCGCAATCGGCGATGAAGGACGGACTTCAGATTGTGCGCTAGGATCGGATCACTCTCGACAAAGCGCCACGCCTTATCAAACGCCACACTCACGAGAGCCTCTGGCGCCCGGACCTGCTGGGATAAGTCGTGATCCATCTCAAACTCCACTGCAACGCCCTTCAAAGACAAATCAGTTTGCCCCAAACGAAACCGAGAGCATGTGGCTAGCGCTCAAATCGGTTTGCGATCTTGCTCGCGCATCGAGCTACGCTCGGCGCCATAATGGACATCATATAGATGCTTGTTGAAGTTCGGATGACCGAGCGTCGTAATGTCGATCAATTGGAATTGATCTCGGAGCGAGTGAAGCTAACAACGCAGTACAAGCGTCTCTAGCGGTACCGCTTGAGGTCCGCTAACGGTGCAAGGCGTTGCTTCAGGCGATCAAACTTCGCTCGCGCCAGTCGCAGCTTCAACACGACCATGGCGGTCGGGGTCGTCCACCATTTGCAGATCTCAAGCGAACAGCCTGGTCGTTTTCTGAGATGTCGGCTTCCGATCAAGCCCGGTATATTCCGGACAAGTGTTGTTGGTGTTGTGACATGTCTCGGGGCATTATCTTGCTCGCATTATGGATCTAAGCCCCGTACAAGCCGAACATGTTAGAAGAGGATGAAAAACGCCAGCGCCGATCGGGCCTTGAATTGATCCAGAGTGCGCCGGATCGGGTCCACGGGCGTGGTGTGGCGCGTTGAGGCGCTCGATCGGGTTGGTCGAGTGCAGGTTGGTTCGATGCTGGGGCAGGAACGTCATGTAGGCGAGCACATCGGTCTCGGCCTCGTCGAGGAAGCCAGCAAGCTTGAGCAGCTTGGGGTCGGCGACCTTCCGCCCACTGCGCTTGGGCGGTCTCGGCATCGTCCTGGGCAAAGGCGGTGGCGATGAAGGCGGAGACGACGCGCGGTCCGCTCTTGTCATTCGGCCTGCAATATTGACCCCCTAAGCCGGGGGATCGGCGTCCAAAATTGACCCCCTACAGATTGGTCTGTTGCGCTGCCTGCTTTGGAACGAAGCAGGTGGTGGGGGATGCTGATCGTGGAGACGATTGCCCGGATCCGGCGCGAGCACTTCATCAAGGGCAAGACGATCAAGGAGATCGCCCGTGACCTGAAGGTGTCGCGGAACACGGTCCGGAAGGTGCTGAGGTCGGGAGAGACCTCCTTCGAGTACGAGCGGCAGGTGCAGCCGCGGCCAAAGCTGGGACGATGGGCAGTAGAGCTTGATGGATTGCTGGCGGCGAACGCGGCCAAATCGGCTCGTGAACAGCTGACGTTGATCCGGATCTTCGAAGAGCTGCGCGGCCGCGGCTACGACGGCGGTTACGATGCCGTGCGGCGTTACGCCAGGCGGTGGAGCAAAGAACGCGGGCAATCGACCGCGGCGGCTTATGTCCCGCTGAGCTTTGCCCCAGGCGAAGCCTACCAGTTCGACTGGAGCCACGAGGTGGTGTTGTTGAGCGGCACCACGGTGATGGTGAAGGCCGCTCATGTCCGGCTCTGTCACAGCCGCATGCTGTTCGTGCGGGCCTATCCGCGCGAGACGCAGGAGATGGTGTTCGACGCCCACGACCGGGCATTCGCCCTGTTCAAAGGCACCTGCACCCGCGGCATCTACGACAACATGAAGACCGCGGTGGAGACGATCTTTGTCGGTAAAGGCCGTCTCTACAATCGCCGCTTCCTGCAGATGTGCAGCCACTATCTGGTCGATCCGGTCGCCTGTACGCCAGCGTCGGGCTGGGAGAAGGGGCAGGTCGAGAACCAGGTCGGGCTGGTCCGGGAACGCTTCTTCACGCCGCGGCTGCGGTTCAAAAACCTCGACGAGTTAAACGCCTGGCTGCTCGACAAATGCATCGCCTACGCCAAGGCTCATCGCCATCCGGAGCTGACCGATCAGACGATCTGGGACGTGTTCGAAGCCGAACGCCCCAAACTCGTTCCCTATGCCGGCCGCTTCGACGGCTTCCATGCGGTGACGGCATCGGTCTCGAAGACCTGCCTGGTGCGCTTCGACAACAACAAGTACTCGGTCGCAGCCAGCGCAGTAGGACGACCGGTCGAGGTTCGAGCCTATGCCGATCGCATCGTCATCCGTCAGGACGGGCGCATCGCTGCGGAGCATCCACGATGCTTCGGTCGCGGCGAGACCATCTACGATCCCTGGCATTATGTACCGGTGCTGGCGCGCAAACCCGGCGCCTTGCGCAACGGTGCTCCCTTCAAAGACTGGGTGCTGCCAGCCGCGATCGAGCGGATCCGGCGCAAGCTTGCCAGCACCGACGATGGCAATCGGCAGATGGTCGACATCCTCAACGCGGTGCTGACCGACGGTCTGCCTGCGGTGGAGGCGGCCTGTGCCGAAGCGCTCAGTCACAGCGTCCATTCCGCCGATGTCGTGCTCAATATCCTGGCCCGTCAACGTGAACCTGCCCCACCGGCCAACATCATGACGCCGGCCGCACTGACGCTCCGTCATGCACCGATCGCCGATTGTGCCCGCTACGACAACCTCCGGAGGACCATCTGATGGAACGAACCCAAATCTTCGACCTCATGGGCGAACTCAAGCTCTACGGCATGAAGGCTGCCTTCGACGAGATCATGGCAACTGCCGTTAAGCGCCAGCACGAGCCTCAGCGCATTGTCGGCGACCTGCTCAACGCCGAGATCAACGAGAAGCAAGCCAGGTCGATCAAATACCAGCTCACCATCGCCAAGCTGCCGCTCGCCAAGGACATCGCGGACTTCCAGTTCGACGGCACGCCGATCAATCAGACGCTCGTCAATGATCTCGCTGGCGGCGGCTTCATCGCCCAACAACGCAACGTCGTGCTGGTTGGTGGCACCGGCACAGGCAAGACCCACCTGGCCATTGCCATCGCCAGAAGCTGCATCCGATCCGGTGCCCGCGGCCGCTTCTTCAACGTAGTCGACCTCGTCAATCGCCTCGAGACCGAGACCCGCAACGGACGGCAAGGACGGCTCGCCGAGCATCTGACCCGGATGGACTTCATCGTGCTGGATGAGCTCGGCTATTTGCCCTTCCCCCAGTCCGGTGGCCAGCTTCTCTTCCACCTCGTCAGCCGGCTCTATGAGCGCGCGTCCGTCATCGTAACCACCAATCTCGCCTTCGGCGAATGGCCGAGCGTGTTCGGCGACGCCAAGATGACCACCGCGCTGCTCGACCGATTGACCCATCACTGCGACATCGTCGAGACCGGCAACGATAGCTGGCGGTTCAAAAGCAGAGACGATGATCACGCCACCCGCGCTCGTCTCGCCTCCGCTATCCCGGCCAGCTCCGACGAGACGAGCGCTACCAGCAAACCCCGCCGCGCAAAGGGGTCAAAATTGGACGCCGATGAGGGGTCAAATTTGCAAGCCGATTGACAGGCGATGGCGGCCCAGTGCTCGGCGCCGCCGTCGGAGCCTGCGAACAGCGCATTTTTCCGATTCAGCGTGATCGGACGGATCGAGCGCTCGACGACGTTGTTGTCAAGCTCGATACGGCCATCATCGATGAAGCGCGTCAGGCCATCCCAGCGTGTGAGCGCATAGCGGATGGCGTCGGCCAACTTGCCCTTTTGGCTGATCAACGCGAGCTTTGCGCGGAGCCATCGCTCGAAGGCTTCCGCCAGCGCCCGGATTGTCTGCTGCCGAACGAGACGGCGCTCCTCGGCGCCGCGGCCACGGATGTCCCTTTCGATGGCGTAGAACTCGGCGATATGCTTGAGCGCCTCGCTGGCAATGGGCGCGGGGATGGAGTCACGTTTGAAGTGCAACGATTGATTTGAGTTTGGAGAATGCCTCGGCGGGTGTCTTGAAGTCCAGGCATTTGCGTGGGGTATCGAGCCGCCTGAGGGCGGCTGCCGTAATGTACCTGAGGTCGGTTTTGCGTGGTAGAGAGCGTCGTAAGCGCCCGATGGAGTTTTCCACGCCGCCTTTTTGCCAGGGACTATGGGGATCGCAGAAGAAGGTTTGGACGCCGAGGGCGTTGTGAAGCCTGTGATGCTCGGCGAACTCGGTTCCGTTGTCGAAGCTGATGGTTTTACGGATCGCCTGTGGAAGCTTGCCAAGTTGACGGGCGATGGTCCGAGGGGTGAGGACAGCTTTCCGATCGCGTGGATGCAGCACGATGCTGAAGCGGGCTTGTCGCCCGTGGAGAACCAGCAATCCTTGGCCATATCGCGCGAACAGCATGAAGTCGGCTTCCCAATGACCCGGCGTCCCGCGGCCTTCGACCTCGGAGGGTCGTTCATCGATCGAGCGCCGTTGTTTAATGAAGCTGGCAGGGCTGCCGCCTGGGCGTCGCCGGCGCCCTCGTCTGAGTTTATGGCACGGCAGCAGGCGGTGCCAGTAATCCTTCTGGGCCGTACGATGATAGATGAAACGATAGATTGACTCGTGGCTGATCATGACGCGACCATGCTCTCGCGCCAGTCGACCAGCGATCTGCTCCGGCGAATGTCCCATCGCAAGGCTTTTGCCGACGCAGTCCCGCAGGGCCGGCTGGCGCGCCAGCTTGAAGCGGCCATCCTGCCGTCGCCGACGTTCGGCCAATTGTTGAGCCCGGACAGGTTCGTAACCGCCCCTCCAGACCTTGGTAGGCCGCGAGTTGCGCTCCAGCTCCCGACTTATCGTCGACGTCGCGCGGTCAAGCGCAGACGCAATATCGTTTTGAGATTTACCGCCTGCAGGCAGGCGGTAAATCTCAACGCGCTCTTCAAGGCTGAGCTGGCCATAACATTGTCCCATCGCCACAACACCCTAGAGCGTTTCACATTTTGACTGAAGCATAACCGGCGTTTGCGAAGTAGTTTGGCATTCGCGAGGCTGGATGTCCTGAACGAGGTGACCGATTTGGCGCCAAGTGTCTTCGACGGTGCGCCTCTGAGCCTGCCGCATCCAGTGTTTGATCTTGGAGAAGGCCTGTTCGATCGGGTTGAGGTCGGGCGAGTATGGCGGCAGGTACCAGAGCCTGGCGCCAGCAGCCTGGATCATCTGCCTGACAGCTTTCGACTTGTGGCTTCCGAGGTTGTCGAGAATGACGATGTCGCCTTCGCGCAGGGTTGGCAGGAGAAGGTGCTTCACATAAGCGCAGAAGCATTCGCCGTTGACCGGGCCGCCGAAGACGCAGGGTGCCGTGAGTTGGTCATGGCGGAGCGCGCCGAGGAATGTGAGGGTATCGCCAGTGACCGTGCGGGGCGAAGCCGCGCAGGCGTGCGCCCATGGGGCCCCAGCCCCGCAAAGGGGCCATGTTGGTCTTGATCCAAGGGTGAGTAGGCCGGGGGATTTTCACCCCCGGCCTCTCGCAGAACGGTGCGTGAACCTCTCGGTTCACACCGCTCCCGTCAGGTGAACGTGGTCGTTCCGAAGAACTGCCAGTGTACGAACAGCTCCGCGTTATTCCGAGCCAGCTTTCGCAAGAACAGCGAAGCACCGGTTTTGTGGAGCCGGAAGCGCTTGTACTTTCGCATGGTCCACGCCTTCAGCTTCTGATTGACGTAGTCGACCAGAGAGAACAGCGCTGAACGGCTGAACCGACCATAATAACCTATCCACCCCCGGAGGAGCGGATTGATCTGTTGGGCAATCTCAGCCAGCGTCCCCGGCGTTTGCCGGGGAATGTGCAAGCTTCGGATCGTTGCTCGCATGGTCTTCAAAGCTGTCGGACTGACCGCCGGGGTGTATCCACAAAAGAATTCCTTCCGCTGTGACGTTGCCACCTGCCGCGGCCTGAACTGATATCCGAGAAAGTCAAACTTGACCCTCTGATACGTTCGCCGACGCCTGTTGTCCATGCAATAGACGATCTGCGTCTTTGTCGGGTGCATCTGAAGTCCGCACACCTCCAACCTCGCTTGAAGCTCCGCCCTAATGGCCTCTGCTTCTTGCTCGGTCCGGCAGTGCACCAGTCCGTCGTCGGCATACCGACACCAAGGGAGGTCGGGATGTGTCCCCGCCATCCAGATCAAGCACGGGCTTGCGGTGACCGCCGATGTTGCCAAGCGCAACCGAGCCGGTCGCCCGCTGCCGCTGTGACCACTTCACAACCGACGAGAGCGCAACACCAAACCGTTCCGCCACAGATCGGCAGCTCTCGCCCGCTAAAACCGACGCCACCACACGCTCGCGAAGATCCAGGGAAAGAGGTCGGGTCATGCGATGCTGGCCTCCAATCCAGTCAGCATCTTGAATCATAAACCGCCAAAAACCGGAATCCCCTCCGATTCAGTTAAGCAATGAAATGCTCTAGTTGCAGCGCCAGGCAGATGTGCTTGGCACTCAAGGGCCCACAACGATACGAAACCGCCCATCAGCGCCGGGCGTTTGGAACAGACGCCGCCGAAGTGCACGCTTTAAGCAGGCGGGCAAGATGGTAGCATTCACTCGCTGGCATGCGCGATCGCTCGTGTCGGCCGACGCATATCGTGCTCTTCAATCGACCGGAAGATGCGGCCTCGACGCAAGTCCTGTCCTCCGCAAGCAGGTAGAGGCGCCGAGCCGTGCTAGCCTCGGCTTGAGCCGATCAATAGTTTCGAGAGAAACTGTCGAGCGGTGTTACTCAAGAGCGGTCTTACCATCAACCCGAACAGGCCGACCGCCGAGACGGCAACAGCAAAGACACCGAGGGCACTCCAAACAGCCATTTTCATTGCGAGCCGGTCTCCTTGGTTTGGTTGATATGCTTGCCTGGGCAGTATCGCCAAAAAGTGTCCGAGTGACGCCTACCAGAAATGGCTGGCATCACAGAACCACCTCGCGCCGCGTATGCTATCTTATTCGGTGGATCGTTGATTGCTTGGAGAAGGCAGCGCAGCGCGCCGTGCTTGATGAACCGGGGCCAGCTTGCATGAAAGCCGTCTGTTCGACCAAGTGGTCCTCGGTGCAAAGGCGGCGTATTCGGATTTGTCGCTGCCCACGCGGAGGGACATTCGGGATGTCATCCGATGTCCGTGATTGTAGAGCGACTTCTGCATCGAGTATGAACGGCGGGCATGCCGCTAGGCACATTAGCAGATCGCAACATGACGCGAGGTTGACGGAATATCCCTTTTGCCGATAATTGAAGGTGTCGAGGTTCTCCGGTCTCATTAGGCCGGAGCTAAGAGGGAAGCCGGTGTCAATTCCGGCGCTGTCCCCGCAACTGTGAGTAGCGAGCTGTCCAACGAAGGCACTGAAGCCTGACGGTTTCGGGAAGACCGGACAGCAGCGCTGAGCCGCGAGCCAGGAGACCTGCCCCGCCACTATCTTCGTCCACCGGCGGGTGTCCCGGTGGTGCGCCAAGCAACGGTCGCTCGCGCGGCTTCTTCTGCCTGCGTCCGCCATGGCCTTTGCCACCAATATGGGGTTAACGCTATGTCTCTTCTCTCTCTTCCGGTTGCCACACTCGGAACGCCACCCATCGGTCCAAGGCGAGAGCTCAAGGTTGCGCTCGAAAGTTACTGGGCCGGAAAAATCGCCGAACAGCAGTTGCTCGAGGATGCAGCTGGCCTACGTGCCGCAAATTGGGCTCGCCAGAGGTCTCTCGGTGTCACCGTGATCCCATCGAACGATTTCTCACTGTACGACCAGGTGCTCGACACCAGTGTCATGGTTGGTGCCATCCCAGCAGTCTACGAGCCGAATGCCGGATCCATTTCGCTCAAGACATACTTCGCCATGGCACGCGGGGCACAATGCGACGGTCAGGATGGGAGTTGCGGTCACCCGTCGCGTGGATATGGCGCACCCGCGCAGGAGATACCAAATGGTTCGACACCAACTACCATTACATGGTCCCGGAATTTCACCCGGGGCAGACTTTCAGACTATCCTCTCGCAAACCAATCGAGGAGTACGAGGAAGCCAAGGCCCTTGGCTTTCAGACGCGCCCTGTCCTGATCGGGCCGGTTACATTCTTGAAGCTTGGCAAGAGTGCCGATCCTGCGTTCCAGCCACTGTCACTGCTAGATGACCTGATACCGGTCTATATTGAGCTTTTGAAGGAATTGGCCAAACGCGGGGCAAATTGGGGTCAATTCGACGAACCTTGCCTGCAACCATGATCTTGATGCTTCGGCGAGCAACTCTCCGGCTTCGCATTTACCAAAAACGGTTGGGTGCAATCCTATGGCTCGCGCTGTGTCCGGCCGCCGATCCTGTTTGGAGATGTCTCGCGGCCGAAGCCGATCACGGTGGACTGGTGGCGCTATGCGCAGTCGCTAACCAAAAGGCCGATGAAGGCGATGTTGACCGTAAGACCGTATGTCCGCCTCTACCGATGAGGTGGCTCGCCCTACACTGCGCGTCCGAGGGTTGCTCGGGCGAACCGAGCCGATCCTCATCACAGGAGGACGAGCCGTGGCAGATTATAGGGAAGCATTCGTCGGAATCGATGTGGCCAAGCTGAGAAATGCCGTCGCGATTGCGGATGCAGGCCGGGAGGGGGAGGTTCGGTTCTTCGGCGAGGTTGATGCTTCGGCCACCAACATGCGCCGCGTCTTAGGGCGGATCGCCAACCGGTTTGACCGCGTCCACTTCTGTTACGAAGCCGGCCCGACTGGCTATGGTCTTTATCGCCTGATCCGGTCGCTCGGCCACCAATGCACGGTGGTGGCGCCGTCGCTGATCCCAAGGAAGCCGGGTGATCGTGTGAAGACGAACCGCCGGGACGCCGTTTCTCTCGCGCGGCTGCTACGCGCCGGCGAGCTGACGGCGGTATGGGTTCCCGATGAAGGTCACGAAGCGATGCGCGACCTCGTTCGCGCTCGATCGGCAGCGGTTGAGACGCTGCGCATCCACCGGCAGCAGGTGAGCGCCTTCATGCTCAAGCATGGCCGCACCTATCCCCGCAAAAAGGGCTGGACGATGCGCTATTTGCGTTGGCTCCAGGAACAACAGTTCGACCACCCCGCACATCAGATCGCGCTACAAGAAATGGTCGAAGCAGTTCGCGTCGCCAGGGACCGGGTCGACCGGCTCGAGCGCACGATCGAAGAGTTCGTCTCGACCTGGTCTCTGGAGCCGCTCGTGCGGGCGCTTCAAACATTGCGCGGCGTCGATCTGGTCGTCGCAGTGACATTCGCAACCGAGGTCGGTGACGTGAGCCGTTTTGAGGGCCCACGTCAACTTATGGGTTACCTCGGTCTGGTGCCAAGCGAGCGATCGACGGGAGAGGCTGTCAGACGTGGCGGCATCACCAAGGCCGGCAACGGCCGTGTTCGCCACATGTTGGTCGAAAGCGCCTGGACATATCGACACCCGCCGAAGATCGGCAAGACAAAACTATACCGGCTCGAACAGACGTCGCCAGCAGTGCGAGAGATTGCTTGGAAGGCGCAGAGCCGCTTGACGGCCCGGTACCGGAAGCTGGCGGCGCGCGGCAAACGAACGACGGTGGTCTGCACCGCTATCGCCCGTGAACTGGTGGGGTTCATGTGGGCGGTTGCCAGGCAAGTGCAGACAGCCTGATCGAGCGCCCTTATCATCGTGCATGGGCGGAGGCGGGACCACGGCAGAGGGAATGCCCGTCAGACGCTTTGTGGCCGGCAAGAGCGCCGACGCCCGCAGTAAGATAGGAGCAGACCTCGGACGCACAATCGGGAATGCGGTAGCCAACCCGCGCATCAGAGCTTGATCACCGACGTCCTTCGGTTCCGCCTCCACCTATGCACGACCATCTCTATGAATAGCCGATCGACGACGATCGGGGCGGTGCTCTGCGTTCTAATCCTTGACAGCGGACATCAGAGCGCTGTTCAGCGGCCACCTTCCGGATGACGGGGTGATCTGCGAGTCTGCGGTTCGGTTTGGACCGTTAGGCTTAGAATGGACACAGAGCATAGTGCTATCACGGAGCCGGTGCGGCGGCTTGAAGTCTTCACCGGAGCCGGCCGTCGGCGGAAGTGGAGCGATGGGGACAAGGCGCGGATCGTTGCGGAGATCGTGGCGAGCGGCGACTCGGTCTGTTCGGTAGCCCGACGGCATGGATTGTCACCGCAGCAGTTGTTTGGCTGGCGACGTCAGTTGCGAGAAGCAGCAGGCGGTCATTCCGCAATAGAAGAAGTACAGTTTGTGCCGGCGGTGGTGGATGCCGCGGTGCCGGCGCCCGCTGTTGACCGGGAGCGCAAAGCGGTGCGCTGCAAGGCCAAAGCGGATACCCGGGCTCGCCGTTGCGATGCCGGGAATATCGAGATCGAAGTCGACGGCATCATGATCCGGGCCGGTCGTGGTGCGGATGCGACGATGGTTGCGTCGATTGTCCAGGCGCTGAAGGCGAGCCGGTGATCGGTCCGTCGGGTGCGGTCCGGGTGATGGTGGCGACCAAGCCGGTGGACTTCCGTAAGGGGATGGAAGGGCTCGCGACCCTGGTGCGCGAGAGCATGCGGGCAGATCCATTCTCGGGAGCTGTCTATGTGTTCCGGGCCAAGCGGGCACAGCTCGTTTCATTGTACGTCCCTTTGTCAGATACCGGGTAGGCGGATCATTCTATCATATTGATAATCAATGTAGTTTCTCGGCCGACGCTCGATCACGCGCTGCACCGCTATACGTACTGTTTCCGAGCTCAGCGCGTCGACAGGAACCAACCATTGCGAGCCCTTGATTGCTTGTGTGGCCGGCAAGATGTCCTTCAGCACCAAGCTCTTTGCTGATCCGACGCAAATTCCAAAGTGTGCCGCAGCCTTCGCAAGGCTGATCATTTTGCCGTCGGACGATGCGGGGTCGTATTCCGGCAAGCCCAGGCGTTCGCGCATTTCCCGCACGCGAACAGTCGTCCAGGTCTCGCCGTCGCCGGTCTTGCAGCGCATCCGATTGAGCGACACGGCGAGCTCTCGATCAGGCCAATGACCAGCGAGTTTACGAAGTGCGTCAACGGCAGTCGGTGCCATGTCGCCCGGATATCGGCCCGTCTTAACGCGAGCAACGCGAACCTCCGTGTGCCGGCCGCCGGTCCAGTGGATGAGCAGAACCGCCTCATTGGTGTTCCTATCGAGATCGCAAACAATCTCTCGGACCACAATGTGAACCAGCCGCTGCTTGGTGCGCGTGTCCGTGGACGGTGCATTCCAAACCCGCGGAAGATCATGCGCAAGTTGCAGAAGCAGGGCGCGGTCGATCTTGGGACTTTCCGCCGATGCGGTGCGCAGCTCCTTTACACGACCTTCAAGCTCGGCAACCCGCTCCAATGCGCCATTCCAGCGCGCCTCGAGTTCGCGGGCAACGTGGCGCTTGGCCGGATCCACAAGCTCGTATCGGCGTGCAGCAAGAGACGCTTCGTAGCGTACGACTTCAAGCTCCCGTTCGACGGCCGTGATGATCTCTTGTCTTGAGCGCTCAACCTGGTCGGACGCCAATATCGCTGCTTCAACAGCCCGATCGGAGACGGCCTCAAGGATTTGCAGCGCGACCGCACGATCGACCCGCACCCCGCCGATGCCGATACATAGGCCAGCGCCGACATGGGCGTCATCGCCGCGGCATTGATAACGATGGGCATTCCCCTTGGCCTGGCCGTAGAACACACGCATCATCCGCCCGCAATGGCCGCACCGCATCAATCCGGTCAGAAGTGCGCGTCCCCCGCGCGCCGATTTTCGCGAGCAGTTCTTCTTCATGTGGGCGTTTTCCAGCAGCAGCCTCTGATTGTCCTCATACTCCTGCCAGCTGACATAGCCGGGATGATTGTCGCGCAGGAGAACATTCCATTCCTCCCGCGGCTTTTTGAACCCGCTGACCTTGCGGGCGCGACCGTCCACGATCCGTGTCTTCTGGGCGATTCGGCCAAACGCATAGGCGCCAGCATAGAGCGGATTGTGCAGGATCTGCATCACCGTGTGATAGGCCGGCGCCTTCCAGCTGAGCTTGTAGATTTGAACGTTTTTTAGAACCACAGGCATTTTGATGTCGGCAGCACGCAGCCAAAGAAAGACCTGCCGGGCGCTACCGAGCTCGCGGAACTTCGTGAAGACGAGTCGAACCAATCCCGCCACATGTTCGTCGGGATCCATTTCGATCTTGCCGAGTTCACTCCAACAAAATCCAGGTGGAAGCATGAAGCGGTACTCGCCGCGCTTGGCCTTAGAGTCCCGAGCGGCGATTCCACGTTGGCGAAGCAGGCTCAGCTCATACTCCGACATCGTTCCCTTCAGTCCGAGAAGCAGGCGGTCGTTGACAAGCCGCGGATCATAGGCGCCGTCGGGATCAATGACCAACGCGCCCGCGAGGGCGCATAGGTCGATCAAGTGATGCCAGTCGCGTCCATTGCGCGCCAGCCGCGACGCCTCAATGCAATAAACGGCACCGACGTTACCCGAACAAACCATCGCCACAAGCCGCTCAAATCCGGGCCGTTGAGTGCTGCCAGAGCCTGAGCGGCCAAGATCATCGTCAATTACCGCCACCGACTTAAATCCGGCGGTTTCCGCGGCCTGCGCCAGGTCATATTGCCGCCGCTGGCTTTCGAGATTCCCCATAACTTGGGACATTGTCGATTGGCGAACATAGACGACGGCGGCGCGGTCGAGGTGATCACGTGTGATCTTGACACTCATGGTCACCTCCCGACATCTGAGCGGGTTCGACGCCAGCCGCTTCCAGCAACAGATCGGCGAGCGCCTCGATCAGACCTTTGGGATTGGCGCCCAGCGGGTTCTGGGGAATCCGAAGACGCAGATCCAGACCCAGTTGCATCGGCTCGCGATATTGGCTTTTTCTCCGCACGTCCTTTCTCCCTCTTCAAAGAAGGACGGGATTGTGCGCCCGACGCCTGAGTCGCGCCCAGAAGCTTCAGAACAGCAGCAAATTCGTTCAGCCCCTCAATACTGACCTGCGGCGGTCCTAGCGCCATGCCGGCGCAGTAGCTTTCGTCGAGCATCCAATTGGGAACTTCGCGGCTAAACCCACGCCGCTCCTCTGTGTAGATGCATTTCAGCTCCTTGCCGCGTCGGAACGGTGCCACCTGAAGCGTCCGCCCAAAAAGCGGATGCCACGGATACGCAATCTTCGCGCTTCGAAGACTGTATGCAGAATGTCGAGTGTTGGGCGGATCGGATCAAGCTGGTGTTCTGGGACGGAACGGGTCTGTGCCTGTTCGCCAAGAGGCTCGAGGATGGGATCTTCCGCTGGCCGAAGATCGAGGACGGCGTGATGCGCCTGTCGGCGGCGCAATTGTCGGCGCTGCTGGAAGGGCTCGACTGGCGGCTTGTGCATGAGGCGCGGGAGACGTCGACGCCAACGCAGGCCGGATAGCTGTTGGCAGCGCTGCGGCGAAATGAATCAGGAGCGTCGGACGCGTCGCCAGATGGCGGCGAATATGCTCTGAATTGGGTGTGAGCGACGCCCTGCCTGACGATCCCGAGACGCTGAAAGCGATGCTGCTTGCCGAACGATGCGAGAGCGAACGGCTGCGTCAGATCATCAAGGAATTGCAGCGGCATCGGTTTGGCCGGCGGGCAGAGACGCTGCCTGAAGATCAGATGCTGCTGGGCTTGGAAGACGTCGAGCAGGTTGCCGCATACAACGAGACGGCACAGGACGTGAGCGCACCTGAAGGCCGTGAGGCGCGGGCTCGCACGCGCCGCGGCAACCGTGGCGCCTTGCCGATGCACCTGCCGCGGATCGAGGTCGTCGTCGACATCGAGGGCAAGACCTGTCCCTGTTGCCAGGGCGAGTTGCACCGGATCGGCGAGGATAGAAGCGAGCGGCTGGACCTGGTCCCGGCGCAGTTCCGGATCCTCGTGACCAGGCGTCCCAAATACGCCTGCCGGGCTTGCGAGGACGGGGTCATGCAGGCGCCGGCCCCGATTAGGCTGATCGATGGCGGATTGCCGACCGAGGCCACCGTCGCCCACGTCCTGGTCTCCAAATATGCCGATCACCTGCCGCTCTACCGGCAGGCGCAGATTTACGCCCGCCAGGGCATTGAGCTCGATCGTTCGACGCTGGCGGACTGGGTAGGACAAGCTGCCTTCCACCTGCGTCCGCTGCATGACCGTCTGCTCGGCAAGCTCAGGCAACGGCCAAAGCTGTTCGCCGACGAGACGACGATGCCGGTGCTCGATCCCGGCCGCGGACGCACCAAGACCGGTCAGCTCTGGGCCTATGCAGCGGACGACCGGCCGTGGGGCGGTGCCGATCCGCCGGGCGTTGCCTATGTCTATGCCCCCGATCGCAAAGCCGATCGGCCGATCGCCCATCTCGCAGGCTTCGAAGGGATCCTGCAGGTCGATGGCTATGCCGGCTATGGCAAGCTCGCCGAGCGTGGCGATGTCCAACTTGCATTCTGCTGGTCGCACATGCGACGTAACTTCTACGAACTTGCCACACCCGGTCCCGCGCCCATTGCCAGCGAGGCGCTCAAGCATATCGCCGAGTTCTACGCCATCAAAAGGGACATCCGTGGTCGCGGCGCCGAGGAGCGCCGTCTCGTTCGGCAGCAGAAAATCCGGCCGCTGGCGGAAGCCTTCGAGCGATGGCTCCGCGCAAAGCTCGCGTTGATCAGCCAAAAGGGCAAGTTGGCCGACGCCATTCGCTATGCGCTCTCACGCTGGGAGGGCCTGACGCGCTTCATCAATGACGGCCGCATCGAGCTCGACAACAACGTCGTCGAGCGCTCGATCCGTCCGATCACGCTGAATCGGAAAAATGCGCTGTTCGCAGGCTCCGACGGCGGCGCCGAGCACTGGGCCACCATCGCCTCCCTGGTCGAAACCTGTAAGCTGAACGACGTCGATCCGCTCGCTTACCTGACCGACGCCCTCACCAGGATCGTCAACGGCCATCCAAACAGCGACATCGATCAGCTGCTTCAGTGGGCCTATTGTCGTCAAGACCTCAAAGCTGTGGCCTGAGAACGACGCTTACTGTTGACCGGACCAGTAACGATCTTGAACTGGTCGTTTGTTCGCGAGGATATTCCCCGAAGCGAAGTCTGCCGTCAGATTGCGCTCGCAATTCGAGATGAAGTCGGCGATCGCGAGAATGCGGGTGCTTCCATGATCCAGATCGATGAGGGTGCACTACGCGAAGGCTTGCCATTGCGTAGTGCGCAGTGGACCGTTTACCTCGAGTGGGCTGGAGATTGCTTCCGCATCTGCTCATCGGGCGTCGCCGAACAAACTCAGATTCATACCCACGTGTGTTACTCAGAATTCAACGACATCATCCATGCGATTGCTGCAATGGACGCAGATGTCATCTCGATTGAGACTTCGCGCTCGAAGATGGAACTGCTCGACGCGTTCAGGAACTACAACTATCCGAACCAAATTGGGCCAGGCGTGTACGACATTCATTCCCCACGCGTTCCCGAGACCGGCGAGATGAAGGAGCTCATGGCCTTGGCTCTGAAGCGGCTGCAGCGGTCGCAGCTCTGGGTCAATCCGGATTGTGGCTTGAAGACACGCAAATGGGAGGAGGTTCGCCCGGCACTTGTCAACATGGTCGCTGCGGCCCGCGAACTGCGCGCTGCATCCGCTCCAATAGGCCATTGATCCTTGGTCAGGTCTTTCGTCGAGCTGATCGGCTTAAGGAGATCTCGATAGTCCCGGGAGAGCCTTGGTGAATACAAAAGGCCCGGCCGCGTTTAGCGGCCGGGCGGAAGTCGAGTCTGGGAGGAGCGACGCTGCTAGGCATCGCGGCCACTTCCATCGGCAGAGGGAGCACGGCCGACGGCTCGATCTCGGCGAGGACATTCGCCGAAAATCTAAGTCCCAGTTAAGGCACAGGTGATCGTAACTCAATTATGCCCTGGTATGCGCCCAATATAGCCAAGGATTAGAAGACTACACCAAGGTTGTTGCTGATGAGGACTGTCTCAACGACTCGCTGAGTCGAGCATGGGTGGGCGATGATGTGGAGCGATCGCCATGGAAGGCAACGAGCCGCAAAACGTGGTGCGCTCTCCTGCCCGCAAACAATACGCTCAATCACCGAGACATATCAAAATCGCGCTCGCAAGGACCTCATCATCACCAATGAAATGAGCAGCTTGAGTTAGGCCAGATTCGGTGGGTCGTTGGTCAAACCGTTGTCGCCCGATTGGAATCCTCGGTTCCAACGAGTGTTTGAAATCTACGTACGGCTCGACGTAGTGGGTGTGACGACGCTTGTAGATAGCTCGGGACCGGATGCCAAATCGGTGTGCTATCAGCCCCGCGATACTCCTAACCAGAAGCCGATTTGGTGATGTTGATCTCCGATCGGAACCGGATCGGGTTGGCTTCGGTTCAAACCGCCCGACCGTGCGTAGCCCTCGACCCAGGGAGGTGCGCGTCGAACGAAGATGCGACGCTCCGGACGAGAAACTCTGCGCCATCGACCACGGAAAGTCGACCGTCGTCCAGTACGGCAACTCCATCTGCGATCAGGTTGGCGAGTCGAGAACGATCGACGACGGCCAGGCTCGGATCCTTGCCGTAACGACGGCATGTCTCGCAAAGATCGACTGCCATGCCGCACATGAGTCGCTCGATGATTTCGGCGCGGAAGCGATCGTCGTCGGCCAGCAAATAGCCCTTCATCGTGGCCAGCCGTTCCTCGGCGATGCGAGCAAGGTAGTCCTTTATCGACACAGCGTTCGCGACGAACCCTTGTTGCATCTGGCCAATGGCGCTGGCGCCGAGTCCAAGGAGGGTGTCCGCCGAATCATCCATATAACCTTGAAAGTTGCGCCTCAACCTGCCTTCCTGCCGTGCCAGGGCGAGATTGTCGTCCGGCAGGGCGAAGTGATCGATGCCGATGCGTACATATCCAGCGTCGACCAAAGCTTGCGCGATCGTTTCCGATTGGAGGTGTCGCTCGACGCTGTCGGGCAGAGTGGATCCATCGATCTTGCGTTGATGCTTCTTAAAGAAAGGAACGTGCGCGTAGCCAAACACCGAGAACCGATCCGGATGCAGTGCGAGGCATTTGGAGAGAGTGTCGAGGCAGGAAACGACGGTCTGCTGGGGCAGCCCATAGAGCAGGTCGAAATTAATCCGGCCGATGCCGGCGCGGTGTAGAAGATCGACCGATACTGCGGTCTGTTCGAAGCTCTGCAGACGGCCAATGGCCCGTTGAACAACCGGATCGAGGCTTTGGACACCTAGGCTCGCCCTGTTGACCCCGCAATAGCCTAGCGCCTCGGCCATCGGCTCGGTCAATATGCGTGGATCGATCTCTACGGCGATCTCGGCATCAGGCAAAATTGCGAACGAATAGCGCAACGAGGCGACCAGATCAGCAAACGTTTCAGGTGTCATGATCGTCGGCGTGCCGCCGCCGAAGTGGACATGGGAGACCGGTTGTCGTCGACCGATGGTTTCTCCAATGAGGTAGGCTTCAGTTCGCAGTGCGGTTGCATAGGTCGCGAGCGGCTCCTGGCGTTTCATGACAGATGTGTGGCAGCCGCAGTACCAGCACATGCTTTGGCAAAATGGCACGTGCACGTAAATCGAGGCGGACTGCTGGCCGCCTAACGACTTGAGCCACGCTTGATAGTCGGATTCGCTAACTGACGCCGAGAAATAGGGAGCCGTCGGATAGCTGGTGTAGCGTGGCAGGGAGTGCTGCCCGTAGGATTTTGCCAAGTCGGGTCGCATTCTTCTTCTCTGGGTCCAAATCGCAGATACGCCGGATAGGTTTTTTACGCCGGATAGGTTTTTGCGCTGCGTCAGTTTAATGGTGGCTGATGGCAGTGGCGAGTCTGAAGCCAAATTGGTAGGGCATGCCCACGGCGTATGTCGTCCCTGGATCGCGATGAGCGGTGATGCCGCAGCAATGGGCGGCATGCAAGCCAGTTCTCGTTTTGATCCAATTGCATGAGCGAAGGGAGAAAGTATTCCTCTCCCGAAGGATACTAGCCGTCCCTCGTGAGGCCATGTAGCGGGCTGCCGGCCATTCCGGAGGAAAGAGCGACCGAACTCCGTTCGGCTTCAGCTTCTTGCTCCAATTCTAGGATATGCGCTCTTAGCGCATCGGAGGTCGCCCTTGCTGCTTCGCTGAATAGGGGATCACCATGATCGGTGAGTGCAGAAGCGATGTCGGACCAATCCTGAGGGGATAGAGCCAGAACGGCGGCGGGAAATAAATCTCGTTCTTCCAACATCATGTGGTGCCGCTCGCGTACGATAAAGTCGCGTACGGTATTGCCGACGTCTTGCCGAACGAGTTCACGATCCGCGAGGACCCATCAATAGCTTGAACGGCGTGGTGCAGACGGTCGACGACTTCCTGGTGTTCATGTGCGAGATTGCCGACGATCGCATCCGGATCGCGAGTCTCGAGCTTTGAGAAAATCAAGTCTTCTTGAGGATGATGGTACATCGCCGGGTAAACCTCGAAGTAACTGAGGATCGCGCGAATGACCTCATAGTCCGGACGGGTCCCATGCTCGAAAACCTCCAATTCGCGTTGGAGGAAAGTCAGAAGAAGATCAATATTGCGATGCTCTCGAAGCAACAGATCGATGGTCATTGTAGGCTCCATGGAGGAACAAGGTAGCAGGTCGCTCGAGCTAAGGGTCCGTGTCCTTCACGGCGCCGCAATTGTTCGCGCTGTTCTTGCAGAATTCGCATTTTCGCCGCGGCTTGCGACTTAACCCAAGTTCTGCGCATAGCGGCTGGATAATCTGCCGTCACGCAACTCGACTCGGCGTGAGGTTGGTAGGGCAATAACGCCATTCTGCTCAAGTTGGGTAAAGGCGTACGACACCGTCTCGATGGTCAAACCAAGGTAATCGGCAACATCCTGCCGTGACATGGGAAGTTCGATCGCAGCGTTCTTGGTAGCGCGGCGAGACATATCGAGCAGAAAGGCCATCACCCGATCTTCTGCGCTGCCGATCAGGAGCATTGAATGTTGCTTGAAAGAGGCGGAGCTCCAGCGCCATACCGTCCCACAGCTGTCGCGTGAGCTCCCTCTCGTGACTGGCGCGAACAATGACGGCGGAGCGCTTCACCATCAGCAGATGCGTCTCACAGATCGCCTCGGCCGAAGAGATATGGCTTTCTCTGGCCTCGAAGCCGAAGATGTCACCGGGCAGATAAAATGCACCGATCTGACGGCGTCCGTCCTCCAGAATCTTGTAGGTTCGCACAGCACCTGACACCACCTGATACAGGTATTCAGCTGCCTCATCCTCGCCGTAGATCTCGCTGTTGCGAGTGAACCGCATCGGTGCCGCAATCATACCAAACGGACCACAACCATGCGGCTGCCTGCGCAAGACGCTAGTCGGATGTCGGCTGATCTCGCGAGAAGGTGCGGCCAGGCGGAAGCGCAATGCCTTAGAATGTGGCAGGTCGATATCGATCGAGCTGCTGGAGGAGCTGCTCACGGACAGTCTTGCCACCAAAATCACCGGAGAGCGGCAAGGCCAGCCGTTGAGCCGGATCAATATGTCACCCGAGCCAAGTTCTCGGGCTCACGCGTGCGCGCGTATCCGATCATACCAAGCTCGTCGTCCAGGTGGACCTGGCGTAACCGATGAGGGGAGCCGCCAATATGCGCGTTGTCACAGCGGCGGCCGGCCGGTGGCTGGAGAAGGATTATTGGCCAGGTCATCCTAAGGCGGAGAGCCGAAATCGGCCGTGGACGAAGGTGCCGGATCCGCCCATCACCAGCAGGTCGAAGCTTTGGTGCGCCGCGAGCGACAGGAGGGTGCACCCCGCTGACCGGGATGCCGGGAGTGAAACGACCTTTTGCAGCAAGGCCGACTTTGTATTGCCCCAAATGCTCCGTAGAATTTTCCGCCGGAAGCCTGTTTGGAGCGGCGATCGCGACAATGGTGAGGACGTCAGCTTCGCGCAGCAGCGGCATCGCGTCGTGCAACGCGCGGGCCGCGCGACGGCTGCCGTCCCAGCAAATCCCGATTCGCCTGGCCGAAACGGGCCGTGGAAGATGCATGGCAGGCGGGCGATCGGCAAGTCGCTTCGCTCTAGGTCGTGTGGACACTTACCGCATCCAAAGGACGATGGCTGCGAGAGTGACGACGGCGCGATAATTTCGGGCGGTCTTTTCGAAGCGGGTTGCGACGCGGCGGAACTGCTTGAGCTTTGAGAAGCAGCATTCGACGAGGTGACGCTGGGCATAGAGGTGCTTGTCCAGCGGGTATTTGAGTGCGCGTGACGGGTTGTTGGGGATGACGGCGAGCGCGCCCTTGGCGGCGATGGCTTGGCGCAAATGATCGGCGTCATAGGCCGTATCGGCCATGACGACCTCGGCAGGTAGTCCCTCGATCAATGCGGCAGCTTGCGGTGCATCGCCCTGCTGGCCTGCGGTCAGCGCGAACCGTACGGGACATCCCAAGCCACGAACGGCCATATGTATCTTGGTGCTCAGCCCCCCGCGCGAGCGGCCGATCGCCTGATCTTCAGACCCCCTTTTTTGGCGCCGGCGGCGTGCTGATGCGCCCGGACGATGGTGGAATCGACGATCAGATATTCGAAGTCCGGATCATCGGACATCGCCTCGAAGATCCGCCACCAGACGCCCTTGATGCTCCATCGACTGAAGCGCCGGAACACGCTGTTCCAATCCCCGAACGCCTCCGGGAGATCACGCCAGGGAGAGCCCGTGCGAACAATCCAAAGTACACCTTCCACGAACATCCGATTGTCGCGCCCAGTGGAGCCCTTCTGGTCGGGGCGACCTATGATCAGCGGCGCCATCCGCTCCCAAGCCGCGTCGCTCAATACCAAACGGTCCATCACACCCAAGACTGCCTCCCCAAAAGCAGTCTTGAATCTGATTTGCGCCTAAAAGGGAATCCTTAGAGTCCACACCACCTAGGAGTTCTCTTTGTGGCGCTTTATGTCGTCGTGAGCGCCGCAGGGGAGGTTTGTGCCGCGTCGTATTTTCAGCAAGCAGACGTGTTCGTCGCTCTGCTGCTGTCCTTTGCTGCGGTTTGTCTAATGTTCAATCTCCTAGCTCGCCACGAGGGAGGCGAGGCGCGGCTGACGAAGCGCTCGCTCCCGGTGCTTGTCTCGCTCAATGTCGTGACCGCGATAAGCTGGATCGGCTTGTTCATCGGTCTCAAATATGCAGAACCGGCGATCGTCGTCGCGTTCATGGTGGCGTTAGGGCCCACAGCAACAGTGTGGTTAAATGCACTGATCAGGCGACAGGGCGTCCCTCCAGCATCCGATGTTGTCGTGAGCGTTACGATCGCGGCGATTGGATGCTACATGATTTGGATCTCGGCTAGCGGCAACGCGGGCATGGAGTGGGGGACTCGATCGTCCTTTGGCATCGTCTTGGCAATCGTGGCCGGTCTCTCGCTGGCCCTCACAAATATTCTCGTCAAGTTGCTCTTCGACCGTGGGTTTTTTGTACGGCAAGTGCTGGCCCATCGGTTTTACGCAACCATTCTGCTGCTGCTGGGACTGGCTGACTATTCCTCTCTCGTGCTTGAGATCTCGCAGCATTGGCTTGCAATCGCAACGATTGGGCTGTCGACGATCATCGTTCCTTTGCTCTTGATCCAAGCGGGCATTCGCCGCGTAGAGCCGTTCACAGTCAACATGGTCCTGTCCACGCCTCCTATCATCACCTTTCTGTTCCAGTACTTCGATTCTCGCATCGTGCCTTCCTCACATACGTTCGTTGGAAACGTGCTCATTACGGCTGTCGCCTCGGGCAACATCTACTTGCAGTATCGGAGATCCGCATGAAGGAACGCAGTTGCGTAATCGTGGACGCATACTCGACCGGTCGATGACCTACCGGAGGAGTTTGAATGTTATGAAATTGGAACGGTGCGCGTGATGTCTGCTGCGCAAATTCCTGCGATCTTTCAACCGCATTTCAATGCAGATCTGTATGATGAAGTCACTCGTCCGCCCGAGCAAATGTCTAATGAGGAGATCGTTGAATTTCATGCTCAGGTCCTCCGCGGCAGGAAGCTGGAGTTTGTTATCGCGGGGTGCGAAACCGGTGTTGAGCTCGCCAACTTGCTGTCGGAGCGGCTAGGGTTACCTTCAAATGGGACGGCGCTGTCAGCCGCCCGACGTGACAAAGCGCGTTTGGCTGACGCGCTGGGCGCTGCAGGCGTGCGATCGATCAGGCAGGTCGTGTATACAGCTGCGCTGCCGGGTTCGAGTTTGAATTTATGCTGTTCAAGGAGAACGCAGACACGATAGAAGAGAAGCCCTTTGACAAATGGGTTCCGTTAACGCGTGGTCCATTCGGTTACTCGATTGCGCGCTCTGTCGCACACCAGGAGCTGTTCGGTGAGATCTTGGTGCTTTGTGACAAGGCCAGAATACCTCTTATCGCGCTGCATTTTGAAACGGGGCCTGGCGTCATTGAAGCGTCACTTCATTATTGTGATGCTGGAGGCCGCGGATCGAGCAGTCGCATTCAAATCGATGATAAAGGCGTGGGCGCAAACGCGGGGCATGATGGCCACTTTCATGGCCAAGGTTTCTGAGAAATGGCCCGGCCGGTCCGGACATATTCACATCTCAGTTGCGTCCGACGGTGACAATGCGTTCCACGACCGCGACAGGTTCCGCAGTATCTCAAAACAGATGAGTCAATTCATTGGCAGACAGCTGAAATACATGAGTGATTTCTGTGTGCTCGCCGCGCCGAACTTCAATAGCTACAAGCGGTTGGTGCCCGGCTGCTGGGTTCCAGCCTGTCCAATAGGCGCGGACATGAACCCATATCTCGCGCTCTCGTGCGCGATCGGTTCAGGCATTCCGGGAATCGAAGAAGATGCTGCATTGCGGGCTTCGATCGTCGGTGATGCAAGCGAGAAAACCTGCCATACTTCCGCTAGACTTCCGCAAAGCACCTAGCGTAAGCTCCATGCTGCTCCAATGGTTCGTGATGTCGGCTTGACCTCGGATCCTTGTCAGGATGCACAGCGCCTTGCAAGCCCGCGGGCCCGAGCGTATCGGCGATCGGCATCACCAACCGCACGTTTCCGGCTGTTCGATCGGCCATTCTGTTCCAGTTCGTCAGCTCCTCGAAAGCGAACCTTCTTACCATTCGAACCTCGGCTCAAGAGGTCGATGCTGCCTATAACCGAACGTCGCGAATCTGGGATGTCCGCTCCGCAAATAGGCTACCGGCGAGAGCTTTATGGTCTTCAGTTGGATAAGCGGTGCTGGCTCGCCAGGAATTCCAACGGAGTACGCCGGCAGAGAGGGGGACAAAACTCTATTCAAGCAGGCCGTGAGCGCCACCAGAACAAACCATGCGGAGATGAAAGCGAAGATTGAGCTGACGCGCGCAAGCGGGCCAGCTGCAAAGGCCGCCGGCACAACACGTGCGTCATCGACGCAATGGTGTAAGTCGGGTCATCATCTGCTCCAACTGTACCGGCAAAGGCTCCGATTTGGAGCTCGAGCGATCCATACGGCAACTTTTCACGGTGACTACTCTGGGAACAACGACGTATGGGGCGCGTGCGCTGGACCTCAGACGATTTCAGCGGGAGCAGTCAACCAGTGGGACTCAGCGGGAACAGCTCCGTTCAGCCAGGCTCGCTCGATTGTCCAGCTTGGAGCACGATGGGCGGTATCGAGGGCGGCTGCTTGGTGATCTTGAGCCGCGTTATGCTGCGCCTGCCGTCGACGCTTACGGGCACGTCGCCATCGATCGTGGCCCGGCGCATGACGCGATGCTGATCGCCATAATCGTTGACCGCGTAGTGCAACGTTGCGCAGTTGTCCCATATCGCGACGTCGCCCTCCGTCCAGTTCCAACGCACGGTGTTCTCGGCTGCAGTGATATGATATTGGAATAAGTCGAACAGTTTCTGACCGTCATATTTGGGAATGTCGACAAAACGCTGTACCAACGCGCCGAGCAATAGCGTGCGTTCACTGGTCTCGGGGTGGACGCGGACGAGAGGATGCTCGGTCTCAAAGATGGTTCTGGTGAAGACATCGTCAAAATGCTTCTTGTCGACTTCGCGGACACGGGCCATTCCGGCGTAATCGAAGAGGTTGCTGTGAACGGCCCAGAGGCCGTCGGCAAGCCGTTGTAGCGGAGGCGGCAGATCGAGATACGCGGCTGCTGTATTCGACCACAGCGTATCGCCGCCGAACGATGGGATTACAACGGCTCGTAGAACCAGAATCTTCGGATATGCGTCGGCAAAGGTCCCATCTGCGTGCCATATGTCAGCGCGACCTCCGCCGCGGGTGGAGTCGAGCTCAAGGAGCGACGCAGTTCCGTTGGCAGCACCCAGCATCGGGTGCGGTACCAGCTTTCCGAACCGAGCTGCAAAGCGCTCCTGCCCAGCATCATCAAGATGGCTCTGGTTACGGAAGAAGATCACCTTGTGCTCGAGTAACAGACCACTGATCGCAGTGATGATCTGGGTCGGCAAATCGCCCGTGAGCCTCAGATCTTTGATTTCGGCGCCGATGCGCGCTGCCCGTTTCACAACGTTGCCGCGCGGAATGACATCATCGATCAAAGGTGTTGCACTCATCGTGACATATCTCCCACGTCTGGTCGTCGCTTCCTCGTCCCAGCCAGTGAATGATCCACAGCAAGCATTGTGCCAGGCGAAGGGACCGCGCCCCAGGCGGCCATGTACGACACGGACACTAAAGGATTGGAATATTTGGCGCGAGCCGGCCAGGGACTGAGCTCAGGCGCAACTATGCCGCTTCTAATCGTGGCTCTAGCCGCGCAAGGCGCGGCCGTTGAGCAACTTCGGATGCTCCAAGGCGTGGATCTGAGCGCTTCTCGTCCACGCATAGCGCCTTCGCTGGCGGGGCGACGTAAAGGCCGACTACATCGGCGGCTTTGGCCGCAACGTTCGGGTCATTGCTCTCCCACCAGACTGGCGAGCCGCGAGGTCAATCTTGTGGTTGTGCAGGGGCCGCCAGACATATTGGACATCAACATCGCCCAGCGCCTCGGCCAGCAGAGGGCGGGTGGTCCAGCGCGCAAACCCTTGCGCGGGGCGCCTTATCCAGCAGCTTGAGAATCCGCTTGTCGGTCGTCTTCGTATAGATCGCAGCTTGCCGGGCCGCGGCTTGTCTTGCAGCCCTTCAAGACGTTGCTCAGCATAGCGATGCCGCCAAAGGCTGACAATCCGCGGCTAGACCCCAACTTCCTTGGCGATCGACCGGGGGCCGCGTCCGGCCGCCGCCAACAGCAGTATCCGCGCTCGCTTCAAATCACGCTGCAATGTCACCGGTGAGGGGCAACAGGTTTCAGGCACTTGCGATCTTTCCTCGAAAAGCGCACTTCTCTTGCTTCGGGTATTATCTCGCTTGAATCACGACTCTCGTTCCACGAAAAGTGGGTGCTAGGGTGAGCAGGGGTTGATCGAGGCGGGTGTGGAGAGCCTTTCGTTCGAGCAGCACAAGAAAGCCTGTTCAATCGAGATCGCGCAGAGGCATCGAAGGGGAATACACCTCAGTTGATAAGCGGTCCAATCGACATGTGAAAGCGGCAGTCGTGACGCCGTCACGGCGACTTCAACGCCTCGTCGATCCAGTTCCGCGGCATCCTTGTAAGCAGATCAACGTCCCCGGGTGTGCCAAGATACTGTGCTCCAACGGTTTCACGGCCGATTGGCCCGGCCGGCTTTGCCGGAGCTTGCGCTCGCCACGCCGGGCCGCGGCAGAAACGGTTGTCAAGAGTCCAAGCCGCGCCGAGCGTCGAAGCTTCTATGGGTGTACCGCGCAAGGCGGAAGCGCGCTGTTTGGAGCTTGGAGGGCCTGCGAGAAGAAGGGAGGCGGGCCGTTGTCCAAGACGCTGCAAATCTGCTACTGGCGGGGCGAAGAGCGGCATGATGAGGGCGCGCTGCGCGGTTTACGGAATGTGGAGCGCGTCATGGTCGAGTAGGTTGCAGCTTGGAACAGCAGCGGCGACACGAAGCACGCCGGGTGGAGAATTGTGGACACACGATGGGAGGTTGGCAAAGTTGGCTGGGATTGAAAAAGAGACGCCGAGAGTAGCGTGACACCATGGTCTGGCCTTATTTGAGGCGGAAGTCGCCGGTCAAAAGTGCAGGTGCTATATTGGGAAAGGCGGAATATGTCGAATGAGCGGAAAAGCATTGTCTGCGCAGGACAGATCTTGGTTGATGGCAGTCCAATGCGCTGCAAGGTCCGCCACCTCACGGCATCCTCCGCAATCGTTCAGACGCCTGACGCGCGTTTCATGCCCGCAACCTTTGGGCTGCGCGTTCTAAGCGCGGACGTCGATACGATATGCCAGGTAGTTTGGCGTGATGCGCGCCGACTTGGCGTGACATTTCTGAGTTAGTCGACAACAGTTGCCCAGACGCATCACCGTC
Organism: Bradyrhizobium sp. 41S5; assembly: GCF_011516665.3. Lineage (NCBI taxonomy): Bacteria > Pseudomonadati > Pseudomonadota > Alphaproteobacteria > Hyphomicrobiales > Nitrobacteraceae > Bradyrhizobium > Bradyrhizobium sp. 41S5. Next base: position 7,336,084 of record NZ_CP083721.1, read on the forward strand.
CTGAACTCGGACCCTATTGAGTTGTAGGTTTGCAGGACACTTCGACTTGATTTCGGCCGGTGCCGCCGCATGAGGCGCATCGAATCGCTCCTGAAGAGCAAGCGTCAACCACGGAGTGAAAGACCTGAAGACAATTTGAGCTGGACGTGCGGAGCCTTCATCGACCACGCGTCGACGGTCACTCTCCTGCGTAACTGTGAGTACGACAGATATCCGCGAGCAGCGCACCGCTACCGAGCCGATGCCAGTTATGATCTCTCGCTCGGGCAGATGGCCGTGGCGCACCAGCCGTTGGCGGCCATCATCGGTAACCTGCGGCGTGCCTGCCGAGCAAAGCCGCCACTTCGGCCTCCACGGCCTCCATCAGCAGCGCTCGCGCGCCGTTGCGAAAAACCTCGGTAAGCGGGTCCGCGAAACTTCCTGGCTGGGAAAATTGAAAACCGTTAGTGTCGGTCACGGCGTATCTTCCTTCGATGGAAACTGGAGGCTTCGAACACCACCACGATACGCCGCCTTACCTCTTCATGCTGTCACCAACTTTCGCCCATAGCCCATCCGGTCGATCCACTTGGATGACCTTATCGAATCATCGATTCAGCAATTGTCCAGAAACCTGTTCAGCCTCTTCAACGCCTCCGGGATGCGACCTGTCAATAGGTTCCGTCGTATTTGTTTCGGCTGGCGGAGACGCAGGACTTTCGGAAAGGAGTGCGCCTTTTGGAGGTCAAGGACTTCATTCCAACAAAGGTGTACCTACAAGTTCGTTCTTCGAATTCTTTGTTGATTTCTAATGCCTCTGACAGGCTCACGCCTGTCGATGCCAGGACCAGAAAAAGGAGCTGATTCTCTTCGGCCAGCTCGGCGTGGCAAAGCTTCATGTCGGCTTCCAAGAGGGGAAGTCTCATTGTTCTAGGCCACGCTCTGCGAGCAGCCGGTGCATGACCTCGCCTTTTATCTCGGCTGCGATTTGGTTTCGGACTTGGGCTCCGAGCACCCGCTCGGCATCGACGTCGCCTACCAGACCATGTTCGGCCAGTCGCAGATCCAGACGGCTTTGAAACTCTTCGCCCATGGCTTCGACAAGCCGGTCCTGCATCGCTGCATGTTCGTCCGGTGCGATGCGCCTCAGCACCGTCTCCCAAGGTTGCCAGCGGGTGGCCATATAGTCGGTGAATTGGTTCGCTTCCCGCTCCCGGACCAGGTCCAGCGCCTCCGTCGCATCATCCTCGCTTACGCGAGAGACCGCCAGGAAGCGCATGTCAGGGGCGACGTGACTGAGCTCCAGCGGCTCGCGCAGCCGATGTTGATAGGCCAAGTAGACTTCCACGTCGTCTATGTCTGGGTCGAGGCTGAGGAGCGAGTTGACCCTGTCGCGCGCGATCTCGTCAAGCGCCTCCAAGCGGAACGCAACACGGCCGCGCTGGATCAGTTCGCCAAGACGATCGTCATAGACGCCGCCCTCGACATCAGCGTTGAGGCGCGCGGTCTGCATACCGTTCCAGTGCAAGGTAACTCGATCCTCGCAGCTCGCGTTGGCCTCGGAAGCCTGTGCAAAAAACTGCTCGCGCAATCTCGGATTGGCCGCCGCCTGCCGCAGATCATCAGCCACTCTCTGCCGAAACTCGTGATTGCCATAGTTAACGGTCTCTCGTAGCCTCTCTAGGAACCAGGCGGCTGTCGCAACGGTGCCGAACTCTAGCGCCGTTTGAGAGGGCAAGGCTTTAAGGGATCACTGCGCGCGGTGGCGGAATGGGCCACGCGACGGCGACGCGCCGAGACTATCAGCCGTCAACAATTGCAGAAGGTCCCCGCCGCCAGGACAATCGCGCAGTTGTTGACGACGAAGCGCGACCACCTAAGCAAGGCCGAGACCGTAACGGATGCCGGTATTGAATAAAGCGTTCCTATGCTGGCCGATGCCCACGCTCTCGTTGGCCGCTTCCACGCGATGATCAGAAAGAGGGGCGAGATCGAGTTCGAACCTTGGATAGATGAATCCAAGCGGAGCCTCATTGGCTCGTTCGCGAATGGCATCGCCAAAGATAAGGGCGCGGTGCACGGCTAACACTGATCTTCCCCCGAAAAAGTGGACGGGTTTAAGCGGCTTTTAGCTCCGTTTTGATCGGGGCGATATATCCGATGGCGGAATGGAGCCTGGTGCGGTTGTAGAAGCCCTCGATGAAGGCGAAGATATCGCGCTGGGCTTCGGCGCGGGTGTTGTAGTCGCGATGATGGACGAGCTCGGTTTTCAACGTATGAAAGAAGCTCTCCATCGGGGCGTTGTCGTAGCAATCGGCCTTGCGGCTCATCGATGCGGTGATGCCGGCGCCCGTGAAAGCGTCGCGATGGGCGCGTGAGGCATACTGCACTCCGCGATCGGAGTGGTGGATCAACCCGTGCTGCGGGCGTTGCTGCTTGATGGCCATTGCCAGAGCCGCGGATGGCAGTTCGACCTGCATGTGATCCCGCATCGCCCACCCGACGATCTTTCGGCTGAACATGTCCATGACGGCCGCCAGGTATAACCAGCCCTCCGCGGTCGGGATGTAGCTGATATCGGCGAGCCAGACCCGGTTTGGCGCTGCGGCGGTAAAGTCACGCGCGATCAGGTTCGGCGCGATCGGCAGATCGTGACGACTGTCGGTGGTGACGAACCCGACGGGGTCGCGCCATGAGCGCTCAAATGCCATATCGACGCATCAGCCGTTCGATCCGGCCGCGGCTGGCGCCCCGTCCCTGGGTCCGCAGAGCGGCATAGACCCGCGGGCTGCCATAGCGCTGACCGCTGTCGTGATGGACCTGCCGGATCTCGGCCAGGAGCGTGGAATTGGAGCCCGCACGCGCGCTCACCGGGCGCTCGCGCCATGCGTAATAGCCCGCCGGCGAGACCTCGAGCACGGCACACATCAAGCGTATCGGATAGGTCTCGCGGTGGTCCTCGATGAAGCGAAAGCTCATGTCCGGGTTCCGGCAAAGATCGCGATCGACTTTTTTAAAATGTCGCGCTCCATGCGCAGCCGTTCGTTCTCCTGACGCAACCGGGCGATCTCTGAAGCCTGGTCCGCCGACATCGGCGTCGCCTGCGTGGTGGGGCGCCACGCCGCCGATGCCGGCTCCTGCCGGAGCTTATCTACCCAGCGCCGCAGCACCGAGTCGCGCAGACCCAGCTCTTTGGAAACCGACCCGATCGAGCGACCGCTCGACACCACCAGTTCGACCGCCTGGCGCTTGTAATCCTCGGTAAACGACCGACGTTGACGTTACATTCGAGACCTCCGGGCTCATTGAGCCTACTACAGGTGTCCACTCATTCGGAGGAGGTTCACACGCAACCATGGTCCAATGGCCAAGTGGAAGCTCAGGAAACTCAAGCTCCTTCAGGCTAGAGCGGTTTTCGGTTGATGTGAATCGGAACAAATAAGGGCGGTCCCTGAGGCGCGCTAATCAGATTCGGGTTGCTTTGACAAGCAATGGCGAGGTCGCGATGGCTCGGGGATATTCGAAGGATCTCAGGGCGCGGGCGGTCGCGCTAGGTGGTGTGGACTCTAAGGATTCCCTTTTAGGCGCAAATCAGATTCAAGACTGCTTTTGGGGAGGCAGTCTTGGGTGTGATGGACCGTTTGGTATTGAGCGACGCGGCTTGGGAGCGGATGGCGCCGCTGATCATAGGTCGCCCCGACCAGAAGGGCTCCACTGGGCGCGACAATCGGATGTTCGTGGAAGGTGTACTTTGGATTGTTCGCACGGGCTCTCCCTGGCGTGATCTCCCGGAGGCGTTCGGGGATTGGAACAGCGTGTTCCGGCGCTTCAGTCGATGGAGCATCAAGGGCGTCTGGTGGCGGATCTTCGAGGCGATGTCCGATGATCCGGACTTCGAATATCTGATCGTCGATTCCACCATCGTCCGGGCGCATCAGCACGCCGCCGGCGCCAAAAAAGGGGGTCTGAAGATCAGGCGATCGGCCGCTCGCGCGGGGGGCTGAGCACCAAGATACATATGGCCGTTCGTGGCTTGGGATGTCCCGTACGGTTCGCGCTGACCGCAGGCCAGCAGGGCGATGCACCGCAAGCTGCCGCATTGATCGAGGGACTACCTGCCGAGGTCGTCATGGCCGATACGGCCTATGACGCCGATCATTTGCGCCAAGCCATCGCCGCCAAGGGCGCGCTCGCCGTCATCCCCAACAACCCGTCACGCGCACTCAAATACCCGCTGGACAAGCACCTCTATGCCCAGCGTCACCTCGTCGAATGCTGCTTCTCAAAGCTCAAGCAGTTCCGCCGCGTCGCAACCCGCTTCGAAAAGACCGCCCGAAATTATCGCGCCGTCGTCACTCTCGCAGCCATCGTCCTTTGGATGCGGTAAGTGTCCACACGACCTAGTCGAAGACGGCGAGAGCAGACGGAAACGGCGCGGGTGCTCGGTCTCGGCGCCTCGACCGCAATCCGCTAGATTGAGCGCTGGGTGACGACGGGCAGTGCCCTTCTTTAAGCCCGGGCCGCCCCGAGGATGAATAGAGGATGAGTGGCCAGGGAGCGACGGGCCCCCCAGAAAAGGTAGGAGCCCGATCCAATGTTGATGCTGTACCGTCAAACGTGGTTAGCCTTTCGGGCTGGACTCCGTGGAGCATCAGGATCTGACGATGTCTAGAAAGACTGCCTGCTTGCACGCCGAAGTTAAGAAGCGCATTGCCCAGATCGAAAGTATGAAACTGGTCCAGATTCAACGGGTCATGATGGATTGTGTGTCCGAGCGGTCCGCTGGCAGGATGACGACAGATGAGGGCAATGCGTTGCGCCGAGCACTGAACAAACGGGTTAGCATTCTCAGACGAGACCTTATCGCGTAAGAGTTCGCGAGCTTGTCAGGCAAAGCACTGACGTCGCACAGCGGTAGGACACGAATTTAGTCGGGGAGAACCCAGATAAATGACTGCTTTTAGGTGGGGTTGCTAGGTAAGCGATTTACCCGATGGACTAAGCTGGACGACCAGCGGGTATTCGAACTGCGGGAAGCCGCGCGAGCTGCGCAAGAGATCGCGAGTGAGCTAAAGCGCAGTGATTCGGCGATCAGAATCCGGGTCGTCACCCTTGCGGGCCTAAAGAAAGAACCCGCGGTGGGGAGTTAGGACGAAGAGGAGCGGCGTCTTTTATTTGGACTCCCTTACCCTCGGCGATCGTTGCCGGCCATTGACGACACGGGGGCGCACTCGGCGCATCCCGCCCTTCGTCCGTCCGGCATTAGGTAGGTGATATGAAACAGCATGTCCGAGTGGCGTCAGCTGCGGTCGCGTTCGCTTACCATCGCCGCTGCGAAGTCCTCAGCGTGTACGAACGCGAAACCAAAACGCGCAACGAGATTAGTGTCGCCGTATGCGGAAAACAAGTGGACGGATACGACTACGACAGTGAATGCCACGTCAGCGGTTTGTTACCGAACCTATGTCACCACGGGGCGAAATCGCGTTGGATATTGAGCCCTGGGACCTCGGAGATATGCATCGGCTACGAGGACGACACATCGTCCTTCTTCTCAGTGAAAATCGTCAGCGGTCACGTTCAGGTATTTGATTGCCGCCAAGTCCTGTCCTTCACATACACAGTATGGTGGAGAGACGTGCAATCCGATAGCTGCTGATGCCCCTCGGCTCGCCGAGGCCGGGTGATTTCTACGGAGGATTAGGCCGAGAGGACGTTGAACTGGAACACTGCGAGGCGGTCGGCGACGCTGGAGTTGGCTTCCGCGTCTCTCGTTACCGGCACTTGCTTTGACGACGGAAGCGCTTCTGGCCCAGATTGCCGTTGCCAAATATGCCGATGGCGAGCCGCTTTACCGCCAGGAGGCCATCTACGCCCGCGACAAGCTCGACCGCCACGCAACAACCGCATCTCACTAGGCCGGCGAAGAGATGCCTGGGCCGCCGGCGTCGGCGGTGGGTACACGATGATCTCGAAGGACCTGCTCGGCTGCGCGGCGGCGCGGGAACAAGGGGACGTGCAATAATCGCGTGAACATCCGGCACGATGCGCTGGCGCCATCCGTATTGAACGGCCTCCGGACGCACTTAATAAAGCCCGAATTGTTCAAGCAGTTTTGCGAGGAATTCACCCAAGAAGTGAACCGAATGCGGATCGAACGTCGAACCGATCAGGATGCTTGGCAAAGCGAGCTGGAAAGAGTCAAAAAGCAGATTCGAGGCATTATCACTGCGATCAAGATGGCATGTATGAACCGTCGATGAAGGCTGAGATGGATGCGCTCGAAGCTTGCAAGTCGAAGTTGACCGATCTGCTCGCGAGCGCTGAGGCCCCCGCCGCTCTTGCACCCGAACATGCGGAGTCTATCGGCAGCGCATCTCTGCACTGTATGAAAGCCTGCAGTGCGAAGAGGAGAAAGCCGAGGCGGCGGTTCCGTACGTTGATCGATCAGGTCACGCTCGTGCTCGACGGGGAACAGCTCGCCATCGTGCTGCGCGGTGACTTGGCCGCGATCCTGCGATTTGCGGCGGACAAGAAGAACCCCGACTTCCTCTCGGAGGCCTGGGCTCTGGATGGCTTGCTATCGCAAACATCGGTCGTTGCGGAACCGGATTTGAACGTATGACCATCAGTTCATGAACCCTCCTGCCCTATTGATCCTATGCTGCCAGACTGCCAGAGCGAATTTGATCCCGCCAGCCGTCGGCGCGCTTTACCACATCCGCCGCGAGCTGATGGTTTGAGATCATTGCTTCTTCATAAACGTGTGAGAGCCAGAAGCGACACACCTTCGGAGGACGGATTGCCACTACGTCCAGACAAAGATCGAGACCAAAGCGGGCACATTGACATGAAGCAAAGACACCGAAGAGGAGATGGGTCAACTTCATGTTGTGTGAGCATGGATAGATAAGACGTGCAGACCTCGTTGCTGAACAAATATTGCGATTCCCGCCTGCCTTGGTACACTATTTATCCGACCGTACCTGATTTCTCCGCGATGGTGGGCGCCAACACTTATGGGAGATGGTTGAGGCGGCTGCCGCGCGATGAACCGGTATCCATCTATCTCCACGTTCCGTTCTGTCGCTCGATTTGCTGGTATTGCGGCTTCCCGACAAGCCTCACTCACAGCGAGCGACCGATCCGCAAATATCTCGCGGTGCTCCGCGAGGAGATTGATTTGGTCGCAGCGCAGGCGCCCCGCGCCTTGTCCGTCAGCGACGTGCATTTCGGCGGCGGGACGCCGACCATCATCTCGCCTGCCGACTTCTTGGGCCTGATGGAGCTCCTGCGCGACCGCTTCACATTCAGCAAGTCGACCACCGTTGCCGTCGAGATCGATCCCAGAGCGTTCACGACCGAGATGGCCGAAACATTAGGCTCAGCCGGCGTCAGCCGCGCCAGCATTGGCGCGCAAAGTTTTGATCCCCTGGTGCAGCGGGCAGTGAACCGCGTCCAGAGCGAGACACAGATAGCTCTTGCCGTCGAAAGTCTGCGCCAGCATGGAATAAGCCGCATCAACTTCGACCTCCTGTTCGGATTGCCACACCAGTCGGTGCAGTCCTGCGTTGACTCCGCCAGAATCGCGGTAGCTATGCGGCCGGACCGGCTTGCGGTTTTCGGCTACGCCCATGTTCCCTCCTATATGAAACGTCAGCGCCAGATCGATGAGGCGGCGCTGCCAGACAATGTCGCTCGCGCCGAGCAAGCCGCGGCGGTGGCTGAAACTCTGGTCGCGGCGGGCTACCGACAAATTGGGCTCGACCATTTCGCCTTGCCATCCGACGAGCTCGCGCTGGCGCAGAAGGCCGGTCGCCTTTGCCGCAACTCCCTGGGTTATTCGGCTGATACCTGTCAAACCGTGATCGGCTTCGGTCCGTCCGCCATTGGCCGCCTTCCTGACGGCTACGTCCAGAATGAGCTCGCAACCGCTTCCTATCATCAGCATATCAAAGCTGGCTGCTTCCCGACTTCAAAGGGCTACCGTCTCACCGAGGAAGACCGGCTTCGGGCCGAAATCATCGAACGCGTGATGTGCGACTTACAGGCCGATGTTCCAGCAATCTGCGCCAACCACGGATTTGATCCGGTAGCTTTTCTTGATTCAGCTGATCGCTTGGAGATGCTCACCGAGGACGGGATAGTGGAGATCGAAAAGGGTATCCTCCGCGTCAAGCAGGAGCACCGTTTTGTCATCCGCGCCGTTGCTGCGGCATTCGACGCTTATCTCGACCGCGCACCATATTAACGAAGACCACCCATATGCGCACAGTTCTTGAAGCATCAAATGAGGTCGCGGGCCGCGGCCCGTACGGTCATACTAGAGCATTTTCCGACCGGAACGAATCGGGTGGGGATTCCCAAAACGGCGCGAGTCAGATTCAAGCCACATGCTGGCGAGGGAGGCCAGCATGTATGGCCAGGGCGTTTTCGGTTGATCTTCGCCAAAGGGTGGTAGCAGCGATTGACGGTGGCATGTCCTGTCGACAGGCTGCCGAGCGCTTTGGTGTCAGCGCGATCCGCCGGCGCGGTCGCCTCAAGGAAGTTGGCGACATCGTTCCTAAACGCCAGGGCGGTGACCGCAAATCGAAGCGCATTCGCAATTGATTCTGGAGGCGGTGACAGCGAAGCCGGATATCACGCTCGCCTAGTGGCTCTGCACAGTGATTTTGATAAGTTGGGTCCGGCGGTCAGATTAGCCCCGGCAGGGGTTTCGGACCAAGATTGGATCATCCGACGACCAACCGAGACGGGGCCCTGTTCGTGGGCGGCAATCTCATGACTATCCGATGGCACGTGAACCAAATCCGTAACGCGCCGAAGATGGGACGAGTCCGAGCTACGGCTGCAGACACGAGTCAGCTTGCAACCGTTCACACGCATACTAAAGACTTTCAATTCACGCGGCGGTGAACGGCCTTACTATGGGAACTCCAGTCAATTGCGAACAATATCTAGCACTCGGAGGACAGCATAAATGAGGATTGCCCAAGTCCCAGCGCAAAACAACACGGCAGCACGCCACGTGTTGGCCCTGAATCGATTTCGCCATTTGATGAGCTCGGATGCGTAACCATTGAAGCAACGACCGCGGACGACACCGATCATCTGGCCGTAGCTGTCAAACCGGAATTGGGAACGATGTTTTCGGATGTAATTGATCCTCTCTTGAGGCGATAGACACCAAGTCCATATGTCAAGAGCTGAAGCTGCCTGCTGCTCGAGATGTGGCGTCCCGCGCAGTCTACTGCGATGATAACCTACTCCCGAAGCCTTGCTATATGCTCTGTTTGCGGCGCGCACGTCGTCGAAGTCTGTAAATCTAAATTGCATTATCGGATCGAGCCTGCTTTGGTCATGTTTCGCTGGCGACGCTACAATATGACCTTACGTCAGCTTCAAGCCAAATTTGACCTACCAGCCCTCTGAGGCTCCCCTCGACGTCTTGATGAGCCATGAGCGCTACGCGGGGGATGGTGAGCGATCACCGCTGTCACGATCGCCAACTGATGTTCGTCGTGAGCTCGCGTCTCTCTGACAAGTTTGCGACCAACTGACCCGAAATCCCCGATCTTGGCGATTGTGCCAACCGCGCGGCATACTCGCTCAGTGCGAAGACGCTTCAATTGTCTGAAGAATTTAATCGTAGAACCTTCTTGCAACGGACAATGGCTCCCGATGGACTCGCAACGGCCGCTCCGTCCAGGGATAGCGGCTTGACATCGTAGGCAATGTTGGTCGTAACGCGACGATTGCTCGCTCGAACTACCTACTGCCCGGCAACAATCCCTTCTATGAGCCATGAACTGGGAGCAGGACTTCAACTTAAACGCCATGGTCTCAGCGTGGCGCGTTGGATCGCTTCCATTCCGACGCTCAGCGCGACGCTTATACGCGGCGCGCAAAGCCATGCGGCTACACGGCGTCGATGCCAACCTTTGGACCCAGACGCAGCGGTGATCTCCACCGACAGGCTGTGCTGCGATGGGTCGCGCGCAAGGCCAGGATCGTCGTGCAACGCGGACTCTCTATACGGAAGATTCACGCGAGCCCGCGGGAGACGCGTCCGCGCCCCGGCCGGCGACGGGCTGCCCTGCGAGTTGCCTGGCCCGTGAGATGACCCCGGCATCCTTAGCGCTCTTAGCTTCCGCTGAAAGTCCGTTGGACCCCCACGGTGCTAACCAGTCAAAATCACTGTGCAGAGCCACTAGGATAGTCCAGGTTCGGCGTTGCTCGGGCCCATCATTCAGATCGACAGGCGTTTCGGTTCGGACTTACGGCGGAGGCCGTCCGTAGCGGATCTTCTCGCTGTGATCGCGAAGATCCGGCTGCACTGACGAGACATGTGATGGACGGGGCCAATCCATATCCGGTTTGGGTCGAGGCGGCGCGAGCCAGCTTGACGCGGCGCTCGGCGCGGGCCCCGCCCCGGCGGTGGCGAGGCGGTGAGACCGCGATAAGGAGGCGACCGGTCTGTGGTGTCAGCGCTCGCCGATCGGTCCTGCGATCAAAGGCGCGCCTCCGACCGAAACAGGACCCTGTGGTTTTGAGCGTCCGATGCGTTTCTTGACGGAGCTCAAGACCGCTTTGTCTGGCGGCAAAGTAGCAGCGGAAGGAGCAGATGGACCAGGCGCCGGAATCTGCAAGGTGTCGATTCGCGAAGTCAGTGTGGTGAGCTGATCCAAGATCGCTTGGAGGTCGCCCCGCTGGGCCTCGATGTGGCGGGTGAGCTCTGCGATGTCATCGCTCAGCTTCTGCTGCGTCCCCTGTGTCTCGGTCAGGGATGCCCTGTCCTCCGGTGACAGAACCATCGTTGAACCGACTTGCCCAGCGGCAGGCGTTTCGACGAACTCTGCGAGGCTCGATGCAAAATGGGCTGCCGCCGCACCCAGGCCGACGAAGATAACAAGAAACATCAAACCCCAGCGAATGCGCCCTAACGAGCTGTGCAAGAGCGGCCGCAAGTCCGAGGCGGCAGCTTGATCTGTCATCTCCATGGTTCCACGCGCGACTTCCCCGACCCAATAGGCCGCTCGTTGCTGCAATAGCCTGCGATGCTGACGGGCTGCAGCCGCCCGCGCCCCCCGGGCACCATCATTCTTCGCAACCTCTGATTGTTTGCCCTTCGGCTCCAATGTGGGCTCTTTTTCAGCGCAAAAGACCCCCTAGCGGGGATCTCCTGCATCCTACCGTCGGCAGCGGCGTACTGCTTCGCGTCTTTGCGAGCAACGGGGCACCATTTTCTCACGATTCACAAGATCCTTGCAGATTTTCTCACCCTGCTGCGGCCGAATACGAACCGCGCCAACTCGCCGGAGTGCGTTGTGACGGAAACTCAGCCCTGCCAGCTAGCCACCTCAGCACTGGGCGCCATGCCATTGGACCGGCAGCCATTGCAACTACCAATCTCGGCAGGTTGATCGAGACGATGGACAGCTGGCAAGCGTGGCCATCGAACGCCCCACGGGTCATTTTTCAAGGAACTCGGAATGCACCATAGATCTGGCCGCGCTAATGGAGCTGACGGATTCGCCAACTGCCCTGCGGCAGCGATCAAAGCTGCTCGAATGCTATTTTCTCCGTTCTCCTGCGCCAGCTCGCAGAACACTCTGCCACGATCGCCGGGGGCACAGACGGCAACATTTTCCAGACCTCGCGCCCGTCGATTGCCTCGTCTTTCGGTGACCGAGCTGCCAACAAAGCTTCATGATGCCTGCCCTCGTCACCGGCGGGGTTGCTTTTCGGTGACTACCATTTCGTCGAGAATGACGTCTTCAAGCACGATGTTCGGCACCATAAGACTCCTCTGCGGCATCACGGAGCACGGTCGCTCGCGATGTCTTGCTGGCAAGGACAGCTGAAGCTCGTTCGTCATCATCACCTCATCGAGCCAGCACGCCGCTCGCGCTCGCGCCACGCATGATGCACAAGTTACGTGCAGGCCAGATCAGCCCTCCCCGGGTGACGAGGTTCGGGACGGTTAAAGCCGGTCCCGCTGGGGACATACGACACCTTTTGCTTTTAGAGGTCACCATAGCCTTCAGACTCCAAAGGCTGGGAAGTCCGCTTCTCGGGCAATCAGGCCGAAGCTCGATCCATTCACGGCTCGCAGATAGGGACGCGAAGTACATTATGCGCGATCGCATTGTTTCGGCGATAACGTCTCGAACATCTTCGGCTACGGCGGCACTTGCATACAGCTCGAAGCGACGGGGCCGGGTTGTCGCACTTCCGCTGGCGGCTTGTCTGGTCGGCAATTCAGTTCTGGCAAAAGCCGCTAACGAGCTTGATCTCAACAGAGATACTGCAGATCAGGTCACCAAAAGAAGCCGCAGCACCGCTCCCGATCGGAAGACAAGGCTCTCCATCCGCTTGATCAGTAAGGCATCCGGACCCCGTGCCGCGGCGCCGGCAAATGGTCCCAGCATGCCTCTCAAAACGAGCGGCAGTGCCGATCGGGCTACCCAGACGAGAACACAAGCGGCGATCGACCCTTTCGCGCGTTTCGAAAATCTACGAGAAAAGGGGTTGTGGCTCGCCATACCTGGGCCTTCCGATACGATAGATCAGGACAAGGGCGGCGCCAGATCGGCGCTGGCGGACATCGGCATCGGGTATATCGGCTGGACGCACAACAGCTTTGCAGACAACCAGCTGCCGAATGCAGCCAGAAGCAGCTTCGCAAACCAGCTCTATATGGGACAGAATCCGACATTTGCCACGGCGAACTTCATGATCGTCACCTACGATCTCAGCCGCTTCGGTATTGCTGATGGTCAAATTGCCGTGGGGGCCGAGCAGCAATACTGGACATGGAAGCGCCCGGGGCCTGATCGAGTAGGACTCAACACGCTCGCTTACTACCAAACTTTCCTCGACAGGACACTCGAACTCAAGTTTGGCTATCTTAGAAATCAGAACGAATTCACCGGCACATTGTTCGGAGGAATTTCAGGATCAAACATGTTCGCCCTTTTCCAAGCAGGGATGAGCACCAACGCGGCGCCGACCCCCGCCCTCAACCTGAAGTACAATTTCGATGATCGCTGGTACAACAAAGTCTCCGTGCAGCGCTCAATCAGTCCAGATGGACCCTATGCGCATGTAACCGAGAATCCCAGCGGCGTGAACTGGAGCACAGCAAACGCGGGCATTCTTTTCATCGACGAGATTGGCTACAAGAGTAAGGCCGCTCCCGGCGTGCCTGACACGTGGTTGCGGGCAGGCGCTGGTTTCAGCAACAGCCGCTACAAGAATGTAGCGGACCCGGACCGGCAAAGGCATAGCGGCAATAGTTTTCACTACATCGCCGCGGACCGGCAGCTCTGGCAGAGTGACGTCCAGGGGGCACCATCTCGTGGTATCTATGGCGGATTCTCTCTCATGGGAGCACCGCCCGACCTCAACAGAATCAGCCAGTACTACGAGCTTCGCCTTTATGCGAAGGGACCTTTTGATAGTCGGCCCAGTGATCTGATGGCTCTCGTTGCCACCAACACCGTCTGGAGCAAGTTTGCGGTGGATGCTGCTTTCGCCAAGGGCGAGCTCGTGCATCGCGATACAACAGCAATCACGGGAACATACACTGCGTATCTCGCGCCCGGAATATATGCGAGCATCGGCCTGTCATACATCCATAACCCGACGAGCATCACACACACGCCCCAAACGGAGCACGCCCTCGACCTATTGGTGTCCACGTTGATATTCTTCTAGATCATCGCAAGCCTCGTTTTGCTCCTACCTTTTCATGGAGCATGCGACAGCGAGCTTCTCGATTGCGATTCCGATGATTTCGCCTGGCTGTACCGATTTGATCTCGCCCAGGATTCCGAGATGATCTCGCCCATCGCCCGGGGCGCGAGGCGTTCTGGCTGTTTGGTTTGTGGTATCGGCGAAGCCGCGAGGTCAATCTAGAATCGCGGCTCGAAGGATTTGGTTTTTTTGCTGCTCCTGCTGTGGGCAGGTGGGCAACGCCCTTCGCGTTGTCCACGCGCGGCGGCATGTCCACGGAGCCACTCGCTCAGGCCTTTCGGCCGGGCTTGCGGGTTCGCCGCAGGCTCTCGACGCCGGGGGGCCGCAGATCGGCAGGTTGGCGTGGTGGGCGGTCCAGCCGCCTTCGACCAGCATTGCCTGAAGGCTGCGGTCCAGACCGCGCGGAGTGCGATAGTCGATGTCCTCGACGGCGGCCTGCTGCCGCAGCTTGGCGATGTCGACGAAGGGCGTTGGCCATGCCGTGAAGGCCGAGCGCGTTGAGCTGATCAGGGGTCGAACCGCCAACCGGGCGATTGGCGATGGTCGGGCATACGATCTGCACCCGCCGACGGTGGCAACTGCTGACTCTGGTAGGTTTGTTGTTCCCACGCATGAGCTAGTGACTAGACCGTTTTTGACAGACACGCCTCGCGCACCAACAGAGCAAGCCTTGCACAGGAGAACCTCTATGTCGTCGACCGCACTGCGCAGCACCTCTCTTGCGTTGATCCTGTTTGCTTGCGGGATCATGGGGAGCGTGCGGGCAGACGATCTGCCACCGCGCGCTAATGCCACGACGCCGGCCGGCCAGAAGGGCGGCCCCGGCGAACACGCCGGCCAAGCGCCGAAGTACGCCGTCGGCGGCCGAGCAGCATCGCCTGCCGCCGGACTCCAGCACCAGGCAAACGCTTGATCTCCCTAGGCGGACGCTCTCTTTCATCGCGACGGGCGGCTCCATCCGCCTGTTCGACGAGAAGGGTGAACCGGAGGCCGACATCGCCTATACGTCCTATCAGCTTGACGGCGCCGATCGCGGCACGCGCCCGGTAACGTTCTTCTTCAACGGCGGACCGGGCTCATCATCGGCCTGGCTGCAGCTTGGCAATGCCGGACCGTGGCGGCTACCGATCAATGCTGACGAGGTCACGCCATCCACTTTTCCGGAGGTGAGGCCAAACGCGGAGACTTGGCTAGATTTCACCGATTTGGTGTTTCTCGACCCCGTGGGCACAAGCTATAGCCGTTTCGTGGGGACCGGCGATGATGTGCGCAAGCGGCTCTTTTCCGTTGACGGCGACGTCAACGCGCTCGCGCTGGTGGTCCGCCGCTGGCTCGAAAAGCATGACCGGCTGTTGTCGCCGAAATACATCGTGGGTGAAAGCTATGGGGGTATTCTCGGGCCAAAGGTTGTGCACCAGTTGCAGATGCGGCAGGGCATAGGCGTCAAGGGCCTTATAATGGTCTCGCCACTCTTCGACTACGGCCAGTATGCCCGCACTTGCCTGCTGCAATACATCGCAACACTGCCGAGCTATGTCGCGACCCTGCTCGCGCCCCTGCGTGAAGCCGAGGGTCCGGTAAAGCGAGCCGATCTCGCCGACGTGGAAGCTTATGCACGCGGAGAGTTTTCTGGTCGACCTCATCAAAGGCGGACAAGGAAGCGACCACGCGTCTGGCCGACAAGGTCGCGGCGCTGACCGGCATCGATCAGGCGGTGAGTCGCAGGCTCGCGGGCCGGTTTGAGCTCGCCGAGCTTCGCCGTGAGTTCGATCGTAAGAACGGCAAGTTAATCGGCAATTATGACGCCTCAGTGCGTGGGCTCGATCCGTATCCGGACTCGGATTTCCATCTTTCCGGCGATCCCTCCAGCGACACGCTGCTCGCACCTCTCAGCAGCGCCACTGTCGATCTCCTTACGCGCAAGCTAAACTGGCGGCCGGACGGCTCCTATGAGCTAGTCAACGGCGCGGTCGGGCAGGCTTGGGATTTCGGCCGGCGGGCCTCCGGAGTCGCTGTCGGAGCTGCGCCAGATTCTCGCAACGGACCCGAAGATGCAATTGCTAGTCGGGCACGGCTGTTTGCCCTCGTCACGCCTTATCTCGGATCACAGATCGTGCTCGACCAATTGCCGCCATTTGCCTCAGCACCGCGCGTCAAACTCGTCGTCTTTCCAGGCGGTCACATGTTCTATTCACGAGATGGCTCGCGCCACGCGTTTCGTGCAGAGGCCGAAGCGATTATGAAGTAACCATGACCACCGCGAACTAGGTCACAAGCATGCTCGCGTTCGCACGAGCATAGTTATGATCTCTCAACGAGATCCGGGCACCGGCTTCAATCGGCGCGAGACTCGGCTACGATCATCGTGAATCAAGCAATTGGGTGGGAATTTATGTGTCGAGTAAGCTTGGACTCGATTCTGGTCTGCCAGACCTTCCCGCTCTACCTGTCGCGCGGCGGTTTCGGTCAGGATTTGAGGATTGGCCTCAGGCTGCCGCCGATCGGCATCTTTTTCTATGTCGTCGCCGGCCGTACGCACCTCGTGCCGTGGATGATGGGACAGACAGGCGAAGCCGTCGACGGCAGGGGCATGGCTGGTAGGTCCATGGTATCCGTAAATCCACGGTCGCGATCCAGCTGCTGACGATGGTTCTCCCGCGTTCCTGGCAGCGCTGCGCCTCCTGCGCCAGACGAATTCGAAAAGCGAGCCAATCGCGCCTGCCGTTCTCACGCACGCGCTCGCTCAAATGGCGCGGGTCGGTCGCCGCATTTTTGATGTTGCCTTCGCTGAGATTGCCTGCCGCTAACTCTTTGATGAGCGCCTCGTCCGCCGCGTCGACCCCGCGCGTCCGGCCGGCTGCATCGCGTAATGAATGCGAAGCTTCGTTGAAGAAACCTCTGACAGCCCCGCGTCTCGCGAGGGTTTTTTACTCCTGCTCCCGCCAAGGGCTTTGCCGCCCCCGATCTGATGCGTGACCACAGTCCGCGGATTTTTCCGCTCTTGGCGTGAACCGCAGCGTCTGAGTCCGGCAAGCTGTAGCGTTCGCTGCTGAACGGGTCATCCCGCAAACTGGACTGCGGCGCTAGGGCGAAGCTTCAAGCTGAAAGCGGGGAATGTCCACGCTCGCCCGCCCACCGCTGAGCGCGCCGCCTCTAGAACCAAGGTGTGGCGGCATCCGCATCGAACCGCCGATATCGCCTCGGCTGATCCGTCCACGGCCCTCTGCGACAGCCCGATCCGGCGAAGGCGAGCTTGCGGGGGTCCCCTCCGTCGAATCAACCTGCAAATCCTCCATCCGCCGCTCAAAGTTGCTTTGCTGGCTTGCGTTGCCTGCTCGCGCCTGTTGCGCGGCGTACTCCTCGATTCAAGCGCCCGAATTGAAGAAGGGGTCGGTTGGATCCATCCGTTCTCCTTGCGATGGTACAGGGCTTGCGCAATCCGCACGCCTTACAAGGCCGCAAGCGGCAGCCGTTCGGCGGCCGTTGGATTCTGGAGAATACGGGAATCAGCTTTCGAAAGCTGACAAGAATTAGGAATTCGCAGCCGGCAATGTCGATCGCTTTGCTTTCCTTCTTAAAGGAGGCAACAAGAATCTGGCGCGCTACGATGGCCGCCCCTGCCCGAATGCGAGTTGCTGTGGACGAGCCGCCCGAGCGCAACGAGGCTCGGGTCAAAGGGTTTGAAAACCCTCCACTTCCCGAGCGTTCGTCTAATTTTTATCTTGAAGGTTCGCTGGACAGCCAATCTGTCGCGCCCCCGAAGAACGCTTTCAGCGACCATTTCGCGGCTTCGCTGTCAGTCAATTGATGAGAATGAGGCTCGCGGCCTGCGGGATTGGCCCCGATGCTGGAGGATTTGTATTCGGCATAGTAGGCCGTCCTGAACGTATCCGTCTTGCCGGGGGCCCATTCGCGCCAGCCTTCCGCAATGACCGGCGCATCGATCTTCGTCGACAGGAAGATCACTGTGGCATAGGGGCGCCAAGCGCGGCCAAGCGCAACATAGCGCGCACCAGGCTCGGCAGTCAGCCTGCACTGATCGAACACAAAGGCACTGTCCTCGCCCGGCGCTCTTTTGCTCTGCGCCGTATACACAACCGCTTGATTTGCGATGCCGTGCAACTCACAGCGCCTGAAATAGGCCTTCGCATTGCCAAAAACGAAGTCGACATGCCCCTCGATGTAGCAATCAGAGAAGTACTGCCGCGACATTCGACCGTTAGGGCCCTTACCGGCGAACAATGTATCCTGGGCGCCAAGCAGGCGAACATGGATGATTGCGTCCCGGTCGCCGGTCACCGATAGAGCCACGGCCTGCGAAGCTGGATTGTCCCCCTTGAGGGAATAGTCGTTTTGGACCGTCAGATTGTCGAGCCGGAAGTCATCGCCCGAGGCGTTGAGCGTCGCAGAACGGGCCGTCCCTCCCACGTTGATTGCGCCATCGCCGTACACGATGATCGTATCATCCGGCTTTTTGCCGGTACCTTTGAGATGAACACCAGGTTTGAGGACTTTGACCTTTTCGCGATAGATGCCAGGCTCGATCTGGATATCCCCGCCTTGCGGTGGCAGTGCGTCAATGGCTGCCTGCACGGAGTGATAGGCCGTCTCTCCGGCGTGCGACACAAAAAGCAACTGAGTATCGGCTGCCGAGATAGAGCAACATTCCGCGAGAGCCGCAGCGGATAGCGCGATCCTTCGCATGTGACCTTCTCCATCCGATCCGCTGCGCGCTCGATGATCGATACAAACAGCCGCAGCGCAACAGCAGCCGAACCTTGCCAACGCAGCGAGTATGCCGCCGGGCGCGATTTCCAGAGCGGCTGACCGCGACAAGGCTTGTCGGAAAGCTTGGCAAGAACGTGAGCGCTATGAAACGACCCGGGGCGCAACGCCACTCAATCTCAACCGCATTGACACGAAACCTGACCCGCCGGACACGAAGTTGTTGTGGTTACGCATTAACTAGTTCCGGAAGGCCTTTGCACATTGCTCCCACCCGCCCGGCCCCCTCTCTCCAGCCCAGCCGGGCAGCGGCGGCGACACTTCAGAATGATCGGCGGTTACATTGGCGTTTTCCAGCCGCCAAGTCGCAGACTCGGCAAACCGAACATCCTCCAGCGTCACGTCAAGTGCATGCTTGCCGTCTACACCGCGCATCAGCAGCGTACCGTTGTCGCCGCGCACATGGCGGAGAGCGATCTGGCGATAGACTGGAATGTTGAAGCCTTGTGCGTGTGGATTGTACTTTGTATCGAAGGCGATCGGCCATCGGTTGCCGCGCAGACACACGTTCTCATAAGTCACTCGCTCCACCAAGCCGCCTCGACTGACATCGCTCTTGATGCGCAGGCCGGATGTCGTGCCATCCAGCGTCAGGTCGCGCACCAATATGTCGCTGGCGCCGGAGTTCACTTCGCTGCCGATCGACATTCCATGTCCCCAGCCGAAGTAATTGTCGATGATGGAGATATGACGGCTTGGGCCATTGTCGCCGGCTTTGATGGCCACGTTATCGTCTCCAGTGCGGATAAAGCTGCGGGTGATGGTCACATCCTGGCTGGCGCCAGGGTCGATGCCGTCGGTGTTGCGGGCCTCGGCCGGCGCATCGATCGTGAGCCCCCAAAAGGTGGCACCTTCGACCCTGTTCATCACGACGTGGAAATTGGGCGCATTGCGTAGCGTGACACCATAGAACGTGATGTCCTGCGCCTGATCGATCTGGATCAAACGCGGGGCGTTCTGATTGCCGCTCTCAGTCTGGGCGCGGCGGGCCAACTGCCACCAAGTTTCGGTGCTGCCGGCCATGGCTGCTCCACCCTGGCCATCGATGGTGCCGTCGCCATAAATGCCGCCGCCACGCGTCTCGGAAAAGCTGATGAACGGACGGCAACCATCGCCCTTGCCTGCGATCCGTCCACAATGGCGCCGGCCTTTGTCATAGAGAGCTGGTTCGGCTATGGCGACAAGCGTGGCGCCACGTCCGATCCATAAGGTGACGCCTGATTTCATCCCGAGCGGGCCCGAGAAGTACTGGCCACGGCCCAGATAGACCGCCGCGCCGGCGGGGCAATGGTCGATGGCGTCTTGCAACCTGGCCGTATCGTTTGTGCCAGACGGCACCGGGCGGTCGCAGACCGTGTGAGGTGCAACAGGTTCGGCAACAATGCGGCGGTCCTGCGCCTTGGCCACAGGGCAGAAAGCCATGAAAGCAACGAAGGACAATAAGCCCCAGTTGCGGAAACGCTTTGTCATCGACTACCTCGAGCTTTGCCGCCCGCATCCTTGCAGCATGCTTTGTGTGAAGCTGAGCGCTGGCTGGATCGGCCGTAGCGCGGCTCACTGGCATGGGCAAGATGACATTTATAAGACGCAGAGGAGGCGTGAACCTTGCAACCCGGCGACAGCACCTTGCTTGTGAGCGAACAAAGATGAGCCGGTCAAAACGGCTGATCCCAACACTTGTCACGCGCGTGAGCGTTCGTGGCTTGGCTTCTCGCCACTTGCACTTGTGCGCGAATTCTTGCGCTCTACACCGCTCAGCCATTGCACCAAGCCAAGCCCCTGTTGCGAAGACCCGGTTGGCAGCCTACTTCCAGCTGTCGCTCGGTCGGACGCTGCCCCCAGCATCCGCTCGCAGGTTAGCGGGATCCAAGACAGGCTCCAATTGACGTGGTCGCACGTTATGCTCTCCGACCTCCTGCGCACGTGCGCTGAAGTGTCCCAGAGCAGATCGATGAGCCGTCTTCACGCTTCGGCGTTTGCTCGAGCTCTGTCAATTCTGCTTGGTACCTGGCCACATCCGATCGCGCGCGAAGGAGCTTGACTTTGATCTCGTCTCGTCGCCTCGATTCCTCTTCAAGCCGCCAATTATCCTCGATCGGCTCAATGGTCATTTACGTACGGTCTCCGATCTGCAGATGACTACAATCCTCAAAGCCTCGGACTGTCGATCTCCGGCGCAGGTGGACCTTTGCCAGAACGACTTGAGGCACTGTTCACAGCAAGTTGCTCGAATTGTGCGTAGCAGGTTCTATTGTCAGCTTGAGACCACTGTCAGGAAGTTGACACGACACACTCTTAGAAACTTCGCTGCAAAATATCGGCACGCGGTTCGGCCAGAGGCCGCGTGACAAGTTAAAGCTGCGCCGCGTCATGCTCTACGTCGATTAGACCCGCCTTTCCCGCGGCGACGCCGCGACCTTTGACGGTGACTATGGGGAGGAATAAGTGATTTTGCCGCATCCATGACCGGTTGCGCGGTGACTTCGCTGGATGGGGGATCGATGGTTGATCGAGGCCGCTCGCTCTGATCGGCGACGGCCTTTTCGAGCGCGGAGAGGAATTGCCGGCCCTCTTCCGTGATTTCCCAGCCAAGAGTATCGCGAAAGACAAACCCGGCCGAGAAGATATTCAGGTCAGGTGCGCGTTCGGCCAGCCGCTTCATGCGATCGGTCCAGTCACGGCCGCTGCTCATCAGGATTTCAACGGCGTGCCTTATGTCGGCAACGGAGGCCAGCCCGGCAGATTGGCCGGCCAGCACTTTCAGGACGGTCAGCTGGAAGGACACTTCCACCTCTCCGGTGGGCCGGGTGTGCAGTTTCCGGTGCAATGGATCAAGCATAGGGGCGCAACGTCAATATCATAGCGCGGTTAACCTCAACTATATTGACTAACCGCGAGCGCGACGGCCCAGATTTACCTCGCCGCGGGGCGTCGAGGTCAACGCGCGAGCCCGTTTGCCTCAAGACGTGAAAGGCCTCGGGCGTCAGCGTAGCTGATATTGCTCTCCGGCCGCAACGCCGCGGGCCAGTATGGGCCTACCTGGCGGACCCAAGCTGTGCGCGCCCCTTCATCAGCCACAGCATCACTATCGATCGGCAGCACAGCCGACGGCATCGCTGCCTGCGCCGATCTTTGCGCGGTGTGCACCTTGACCTACGGGGTACGATGAGCGCCCAGTTCAGACCGTTCTTAGCTCACTGACAAAGGAGTATCTCGCCATGCCCACAACACACCTCGCCGGAAAAGCCTCAATTTCCTGCGGCGCGGGTCGAGCGGCGGTTTTACGAGACTGGACTAAGCTGTTAGTATAGCCTGCTACACATCGTGACGCTCCAAAGGAGAAAGTGGCAGGCAAAAGCGCCGCGCGCTCGCGACAGGCAAACCGAATGCATGCGCAATCGCGAAACGGAATATGCAGATGGCCGATTCCGAGAGCCGGATGGGGAGACGGACGTTGATGACCTCGCCACGGGGCTTCGCCTGCTCGATCCCGACTTCGAGAATCCAGGATATCGACATGGACGGCGTCGTTCGGATTGAACGGCCGGGCGTCGCCCCCAACATCAACCAAGCGTCCGCGCCATACCCGTGAGCCGCCCCGCCCAAACGGCAGGTTATCGTTCCCGCGCCATCGCGATGGATGCGAGCGTGATGGCGGCCAATGCCAGCCGCAATCACGGCAAAGCGCATCGACGTGCGACCGCACCACCTTTGGCGGCACCGTCGATCTACGCAGTCAGCGCTCGTCCTCAACGAGGTTGCCGCGATTCTCAGCCTCTGAACCGGGGATGGGTGAACATTCCAGCAAGTGGCGCCTAGAATGCGCAATTTGCGGCGCGATCACGCCGTACCAAAAGAGGTAGGTATGACATGTTGGAGGGTGTGGTACCTTCTGAAGGTTGATGATCGGAACTGAGCAGCGAACAACTCAGGTGTTACAAATCCTCTTTTAGGCTAGGAGACGTCGAATGAACGCGAATACAACCGAAGACGAGAAACGCGAACGGCGGCCACGTCCAGAGCCCGGACTGACCCAACTGACCGGCGCCGCAGCCGATGGCGCTGGAGAACCTGCAGCAGTGGCATCACGCATTCCGTCAATTTTTCCGGAATGGCAAAAATCGATCGAATCGACAAGGCACCTGTACGCCGCGGCATTAAAGGATGGATTAAGTTTGGCTGCTTCCTCTCTGCACGAACAAGCAAGCTTTCTGAGAAATCTTGCCGACTCTAAAACTCCCTCAGAGCTACTGAAGTGCCATCTGGACCTCGCGGAGAAATTCTGGTCGAAGTCGTTCAGCGAAGGCTCGAAAATATTGGATCATCTCAAACCATCGCCATCCTCTGCGGTAAGGCAAGGAACCCACTAAGCTTGAGAAATGAGGCCCCGACCGCACTCTGCTTTATCCGCAGCCGGGGCTGCACGTCCCCGACCGGCGACGTTATGGATACTGCATCTCGGCGCGTCCTGAGAAAACCTCCTTCCGCCACCTGGTCGATTTGGAGCTCAGGTGGCACATCGAACGCGAGTGTCAAGCAGACGGTCGGCGCCAGCATTATGTGCGGGCACGATTGTTGCGGCTTCCATTACCAGCCATGTTATGAATTGCGGCCCGAGAACAGTTCCGCCTTCGCGTGTGTCGCCTTCGACACTCGACGAAGGGCTTGCCCCTTGCAATTCACACTCGTACGGGCCGTGGAGAACGAGCTCTCCAGCTGCACAAGACAGGCGAACGCACAAAGCCCTCACTGAGCAGTCTTGCCGGGTTCGGTAGCGCCGATATTCTTCAGCATTAGGTCGCGCAAGAGCGCCGGTCCGGGAATTCGGATTTCCTTGCCGTCGCGCAATCTGCCGATTGCCGCAAGCAGCTTGCGGATATCATAGGTCGAATTGAACACCTCTGGCACACCACGTTCGACGTTGAGGAGCGTGTAGACGGCCTCCATCGCCGTGCGCACTGATATTCGGTCGTGAAGACGCAATCGCGCTCCGCCGACTCAGCGAACTGGCCGATGAAGGCAAAATTGATAGCGCCTTTGGGCACAACATTTGGTCGATCACCCGCCTGCCGCGGCATGAAGAGAGAGGTGACGTAGGGCATCATCACCGGCACAGTTTTTGCGGCCATCGCGGCGAGTCCCGGTATGTCCTCGACCGGCACGCCGAGGTTATGCAACCATTCCTGCGTGATTTCCTCGCCCGTGCAATCTTGCATCGGCTTGTTCACGTAGTCGCCAGGCTCGTCGACGAAAAGTGAGTAGACCCAGACGACGATCTGATTACTGGGCTGGTACTTGAAATGCGGTTGACGGTTTACAGTCCAACTGAGCAGCCAGTTCGAATCCTTCGCCGTGACGATCCCTCCCGTGACGACCTTGCCGCTGAACGGATCGCGTTTGGCGATCTTGCGGATATAGGCTGGAATGCGCGCATCTAGAGTCGTGATCGTCGCCGATTGCCATTTGGTTGCAGGAATATTGCCGCCGAAGACATCCGGGCGGCCGAACGCCGCGTCCTTGGCCGCAATACGCCGCCACAGATCCCAAGCAGGCGCCGGGCCTTCGTCGAGCCTGGAGGGCGTGTGATGGTCTGCCTTGTCCGAGTTTTCGGTGAGCGACCCGATCGTCATGAATACAAGATCGTCGGCGCCAAGGCCGATGCCGCCGGCGACGCCGCCCTCCAGCCAGTGGATAGCCGTGGCCTGCTTGCATCCCGCCTTTATGTCGAAATCGACATCAGTGACTTCGACGTCGTAGCGGAAGTTGACGCCCTGCTCCAACAGCCATTTGCACAACGGTAGAACCAGCGATTCATACTGATTGTACCTGGTAAACTTCAGCGCGCTGAAATCCGGCAGGCCCCCGATATGATGGATGAACCGATCCAGATAAAGCTTCATCTCCAGGGCAGAATGCCACTTCGCAAAGGCGAACATCGTCCACCAATAGAGCCAAAAATTGCTGCTGAAAAACTCTTTCCCGAACACTTCGTCGATACGACTGTCCTCCATCTCCTCACGGGAGGCAAGAAAGACGGCGATCAATTCCTTTTCCGCCTTTTCGCTCAGAGTGAAAAGGCCGTCGGTGTGCGCATCCTGTCCCTGGTTCACCGTCGACCGTTGCAGCGAGTAGTTCGGATCATCCTTGCTCAACCAGTAGAATTCGTCGACCTCCCCGGACCACGAAGCCCCTTCCTAGGTGTTGGTTACCGTCGAGAGCCCCACCCGGTATCTTCAGCCGTTCGAGGATGGTGATCCGGTCGCCACGCATATGGCCATCGCGGATCAGGAAGGCCGCACCGGAAAGCGCCGCCAGGCCCGCACCGACGAACCACGCAGTCTTATTGTCCACACCTTCGGGTTTGCGAGGGCGGGCAAAGGCTTCGTAATTTCCGCTACCGTAGTACATCGCAACATTCTATCCGACTAGATTGGACATTCAGTCAGGTTAATCAAAAGAGGTTCTCGGGCGCCAGGCATTTGCGCGGGACGCCGACCGTCAGACCTCCATCGATGACGACCTCCGAACCGGTAAGGTAGCTGGACTCGTCGCTGAGGAGGAACAAGACGACCTGCGATACTTCCTGCGGCTCGGCTGCCCGCCCGAGTGGAACGGGGAAAAGGGATGACTCGAAGCTCTCGGTCATCGGGGTGGCAATGAAGCCGGGATGGATCGAGTTGATGCGGACTCCCGAGGCCGCGGCTTCCAGTGCAGCGGACTTGGTTATGCCCCGCACGCCGAACTTCGAAGCGACATAGGCGTGGAGTCCGGCACTGCCCCGCAGCCCCTCGACGGACGAGACGTTGACGATCGAACCTCCGCCCGCGCGCCGGATGGCCGGTAGGGCTGCCTGCATTCCGAGGAATACGCCGGTTAGATTGACGGCAAGGGTCTTGTTCCACTGATCGAGCGAGAACTGCTCAATAGGGGCTATGTTGGCGATCGCGGCGTTGTTGACCAGCCCGTGGAGCGCGCCGAAGCGCCCTTCGGCGCTTGCGACCGCCTCGGCCCACTGCTTCGGCTGGGTAACGTCCTGAGGCATATAGATGGTCGAATTGCCAAGTTGAGCCGCGAGAGCCTCTCCTTCTGTATGAAGAATATCAGTGATCACGACCCTGGCCCCCTCAGCCACCAGCAGGCGCGCATTAGCTGCCCCCATTCCGCGAGCCCCGCCGGTCACCAGAATGACCTTGTCGTTCACACGTCCCATAGTCGTCGACCCGTTCCGTTGATCAATGGCGGTGCAGCGTCTTCCAGACGTCGAAGAGGAACGCGAGGGTCATCCGTTATGACGCGCGAGGTGTCGAGAATGTGCGGAATGCTCTGTGCGAATCGCGGGTGCCTTCTTATCGACACGTCCATGCTAAGCGGACCAACCATTGATGCGCTGTTGGCGGCGGACAGAAGTTAGCGGCGACGTGACGCAGGTGCCCGCGTGAGTCATGCACAGGCACTGTCCCTCGTCGATATCACGCGCCGCTAACTGTCATTCGGCCTGCAATATTGACCCCCTAAGCCGGGGGATCGGCGTCCAAAATTGACCCCCTACAGATTGGTCTGTTGCGCTGCCTGCTTTGGAACGAAGCAGGTGGTGGGGGATGCTGATCGTGGAGACGATTGCCCGGATCCGGCGCGAGCACTTCATCAAGGGCAAGACGATCAAGGAGATCGCCCGTGACCTGAAGGTGTCGCGGAACACGGTCCGGAAGGTGCTGAGGTCGGGAGAGACCTCCTTCGAGTACGAGCGGCAGGTGCAGCCGCGGCCAAAGCTGGGACGATGGGCAGTAGAGCTTGATGGATTGCTGGCGGCGAACGCGGCCAAATCGGCTCGTGAACAGCTGACGTTGATCCGGATCTTCGAAGAGCTGCGCGGCCGCGGCTACGACGGCGGTTACGATGCCGTGCGGCGTTACGCCAGGCGGTGGAGCAAAGAACGCGGGCAATCGACCGCGGCGGCTTATGTCCCGCTGAGCTTTGCCCCAGGCGAAGCCTACCAGTTCGACTGGAGCCACGAGGTGGTGTTGTTGAGCGGCACCACGGTGATGGTGAAGGCCGCTCATGTCCGGCTCTGTCACAGCCGCATGCTGTTCGTGCGGGCCTATCCGCGCGAGACGCAGGAGATGGTGTTCGACGCCCACGACCGGGCATTCGCCCTGTTCAAAGGCACCTGCACCCGCGGCATCTACGACAACATGAAGACCGCGGTGGAGACGATCTTTGTCGGTAAAGGCCGTCTCTACAATCGCCGCTTCCTGCAGATGTGCAGCCACTATCTGGTCGATCCGGTCGCCTGTACGCCAGCGTCGGGCTGGGAGAAGGGGCAGGTCGAGAACCAGGTCGGGCTGGTCCGGGAACGCTTCTTCACGCCGCGGCTGCGGTTCAAAAACCTCGACGAGTTAAACGCCTGGCTGCTCGACAAATGCATCGCCTACGCCAAGGCTCATCGCCATCCGGAGCTGACCGATCAGACGATCTGGGACGTGTTCGAAGCCGAACGCCCCAAACTCGTTCCCTATGCCGGCCGCTTCGACGGCTTCCATGCGGTGACGGCATCGGTCTCGAAGACCTGCCTGGTGCGCTTCGACAACAACAAGTACTCGGTCGCAGCCAGCGCAGTAGGACGACCGGTCGAGGTTCGAGCCTATGCCGATCGCATCGTCATCCGTCAGGACGGGCGCATCGCTGCGGAGCATCCACGATGCTTCGGTCGCGGCGAGACCATCTACGATCCCTGGCATTATGTACCGGTGCTGGCGCGCAAACCCGGCGCCTTGCGCAACGGTGCTCCCTTCAAAGACTGGGTGCTGCCAGCCGCGATCGAGCGGATCCGGCGCAAGCTTGCCAGCACCGACGATGGCAATCGGCAGATGGTCGACATCCTCAACGCGGTGCTGACCGACGGTCTGCCTGCGGTGGAGGCGGCCTGTGCCGAAGCGCTCAGTCACAGCGTCCATTCCGCCGATGTCGTGCTCAATATCCTGGCCCGTCAACGTGAACCTGCCCCACCGGCCAACATCATGACGCCGGCCGCACTGACGCTCCGTCATGCACCGATCGCCGATTGTGCCCGCTACGACAACCTCCGGAGGACCATCTGATGGAACGAACCCAAATCTTCGACCTCATGGGCGAACTCAAGCTCTACGGCATGAAGGCTGCCTTCGACGAGATCATGGCAACTGCCGTTAAGCGCCAGCACGAGCCTCAGCGCATTGTCGGCGACCTGCTCAACGCCGAGATCAACGAGAAGCAAGCCAGGTCGATCAAATACCAGCTCACCATCGCCAAGCTGCCGCTCGCCAAGGACATCGCGGACTTCCAGTTCGACGGCACGCCGATCAATCAGACGCTCGTCAATGATCTCGCTGGCGGCGGCTTCATCGCCCAACAACGCAACGTCGTGCTGGTTGGTGGCACCGGCACAGGCAAGACCCACCTGGCCATTGCCATCGCCAGAAGCTGCATCCGATCCGGTGCCCGCGGCCGCTTCTTCAACGTAGTCGACCTCGTCAATCGCCTCGAGACCGAGACCCGCAACGGACGGCAAGGACGGCTCGCCGAGCATCTGACCCGGATGGACTTCATCGTGCTGGATGAGCTCGGCTATTTGCCCTTCCCCCAGTCCGGTGGCCAGCTTCTCTTCCACCTCGTCAGCCGGCTCTATGAGCGCGCGTCCGTCATCGTAACCACCAATCTCGCCTTCGGCGAATGGCCGAGCGTGTTCGGCGACGCCAAGATGACCACCGCGCTGCTCGACCGATTGACCCATCACTGCGACATCGTCGAGACCGGCAACGATAGCTGGCGGTTCAAAAGCAGAGACGATGATCACGCCACCCGCGCTCGTCTCGCCTCCGCTATCCCGGCCAGCTCCGACGAGACGAGCGCTACCAGCAAACCCCGCCGCGCAAAGGGGTCAAAATTGGACGCCGATGAGGGGTCAAATTTGCAAGCCGATTGACACGCGGGCCAACTGGAGCAGGAGAGCCGTCAGCTCGAGCGCCAGTGGGCGCTTCGCGTGGAGCGCGCCCGCTACGAGGCCGAGCGCGCTCGGCGCCAGTATGACGCCGTAGAGCCCGAGAACCGTCTTGTGGCGCGCTCACTTGAGCGGGCTTGGGAAGAGAGGCTGCGTGTCGCAGAGGCGGTCGAGCAGGAGCATGCGCGTTGGCGCGGGCAAGAGCCGCTTCTGATTGGCCCGGCGGAATGCGCAGGGCTACAAGCGCTCGGCGAGAACCTGCCGCGGATTTGGAACGCGGCCACCACGTCGGCAGCCGATCGCAAGCGCATTCTGCGATTTGTGATCCGCGAAGTCGTTCTTGATCAGAAGCGGACCCGAGGTCAGGTGTGGCTCAAGATCGTCTGGCAGACCGGTGCAACCAGCGAGCATCACGTGCAACGGCGCGTTCAGACATACCGTGATTACATCGACATTGATCGGTTGCGGCAACGGATCGTCGAGTTGAATGCTGAACACAAAATGGATGCCGAGATCGCGGCAATACTCAATCAGGAAGGCTTCGTCGCGGCTCGAGGCTGCCGCCTTCAAAGGCGAGAATGTCTGGCTGTTGCGTACCCGCTGGGGCATTCCCACCGTCAAAATCAACGGCGTGGACAAGAATCCGATGCGCTGGCCCGATGGAAGCTTCTCAATTCAGGGCGCAGCGGCTGAGCTTGGAGTGACCCCGCAGACGGTGTTCGATTATCTCGCGCGGGAATTGCTGGCAGGTCGTCAGTTAGCCAAAGGCCAGCCATGGCAGATCGAGCTCTCAGACGACCAAATCCGTCAGCTTCGCAATCGGGTACGACGCACCAAGCGTTCGAAGAAGGAGGCATCATGAAGTCATCGGCTCCGGGAAGATACGCCCCCATTCGCCAAATGGCTGATTGGCCGTGATCAGCAGCGAGCGTCGTTCGTAGCGGGCGGCGATCAACTCGAACAGCACACTGGTTTCCGGCTGATCCTTGCTCACATATGTGATGTCGTCGAGGATCAGGAGGTCATAGCGATCGAGTTTGGCGATCGCGGACTCCAGCGCCAGCTCGCGCCGCGCGACCTGCAGCCGTTGCACCAGATCGGTGGTGCGCGCGAAGAGAACGCGCCAACCGTTCTCGACGAGAGCCAGGCCGATCGCCGTGCCGAGATGGGTCTTGCCGCCGCCCGATGGACCGAACAAGAGCAA
The DNA here is from genome assembly GCF_011516665.3 of Bradyrhizobium sp. 41S5. NCBI lineage: Bacteria > Pseudomonadati > Pseudomonadota > Alphaproteobacteria > Hyphomicrobiales > Nitrobacteraceae > Bradyrhizobium > Bradyrhizobium sp. 41S5. Next base: position 7,365,786 of record NZ_CP083721.1, read on the forward strand.
ATTGGCGCCGGCCTTCAACCAGGCGTCGCCAGCGGCGAGCGCCATCGCCTGTGCCTTTGATAGCATCGGCACGCTTTCGAAGTCGAAGGGGGCGAGCGTCTTGCCGGCGGGCAAACGCGCTTCCACCATGTGTCGCTCGATCCGACGGCGGGTGCGATCGGCCGCCTCGTGCTCGGCAAGGGCGGCGAGGAAGCGGGCGGCAGGCCACCCTTCCTTGTCCGACTGTGCGGCGAGCTTCGGCCAGATCGCCTTGACGCCCGGCAGGCGGAGCTCATTGAGAAGCAGCTCGACACGGGCGGCATCGACGGAGGTAGCGATACCGGTCATGCTGCCTCTCCCAGGTTCGAGCGGCCCAACATGACGCTGACGGAGGCGAGTTCATCGTAGACGTCGAGCGGCACCAGCTGGACGGCGACACGGCGACACGTGGGATCGAGGCCGCCTCGGGTCGGAAGCGGCCGCGCAGCGCGGCAAGATCGCGTCCAGATCCATCGCGATCACCTCGGCGAGTTCTGCTTCGCAGGCGCGCTCGTGAGCCAGCGCCAGAAGCTCGACCGTCACCTTGCAGGCGCGCCGGTCATCACCATGCTCCCGCAAGGTCTCGAACAGACGTTTGTAAGCTGTACGCGGGAAGAGTTGGTCGCGATAAACGAGATTGAGGAGCGCCATCGGCTTGCGCCGCAGGGCATGGATGACGTGCCGGTAATCCACGACATGACCGCCCTGGCTCTCGGACATAGGCCGACCGCGCCGCAGCGTCACGACCGGCGTGACGCCAAGGAAGCATTCGAGCCGATCGTCGAAGATGCGCACACGCAGGCGATGGCCGATCAATCTTGAAGGCACGGTGTAGAACACGCGCCGCAGGATGAAGCCGCCTGACGACGTCACCGGGATCACTTTCTCCTCGAAGTCGGTCGTGCGGCCTTTTGGCAGCGGCGCCAAGGCCTCCTTCTCGAGCGCGATCGGCTTGGCGAGGTTGGCGTTGCGCCGGCCGACAATCTCGTCGACAAAAGCCCGGTACGCATCGAGACTGGCGAAGTCGCGCGTCGCGCGTCCCCCGCAGCAACAGCGCATCTTCCAGTGCCCGCTTGAGATGGCCGTGCGCGCTCTCGATCGAGCCGTTCTCGTGTGCGATGCCCGCATTGTTGCGCGTTGGCGCCATGCCATAGTGGCCCATCAGCCCGGCATAGCGCTGCGTCAGATCCTCCCGTGCGTCGGCGGCCAGATTGCGGAATGCTGCCGACAGGCTGTCGCTGCGATGCTCCCGCGGCACGCCGCCAAGCGCCCACAGCGCGTTCTGCAAGCCCACCGCCAGGGCGACGAAGCTTTCGCCGCCGAGCACGACATGGGCATGCTCGAAGCCGGAGAACGCCAACCGGAAGTGATAGAGCCGGTGATCGAGCGGCTCACCCGCGATGGTAATACCGAGCGCGCTCACGTCGGTGAAGTCGGACAGACCAGGCGGCCGGGCTCGTGCTGCTGGCGGAAGATCACGTCCTGTTCGGGGCCGTTGAGCGCCCGCCAGGCGTTGATGCGCCGCTCCAGCGTGCGGCGGATGTTCGGGTTCAAGTCATGATGCCGTCGGTGCAACTCGTCCAGCCGCCGATCACGCGGATGCCGGGCGCAGCCTTCAGGATCGGAACGATCTCGGCGTCCCAATACTGCCCGAGCGGATCGGACAGGCGCCGGCCCCTCGGCGTCTTCTTCTGCGATGGCGGGCGACAATCGCCCTCGATTCGATCCGCGCTTGCCTTCGAGAACCCCGCCTTGGCCGCGGCGGCCTCGGGGGACAGTGTCAGTCGGTAGGTCATGTACAGCCTCATCTGGTGGTCGGTGATGTGGAGGCCAGGCAAGGCATCGATTCCCTCTTGTCGAGACGAATCAACAGCTTGCACCAGCCGCACCCGGCCGCCAGACGGGTCCAAAACGCGCGACGCCGATGGGGACGGTCCTCCGGTCGGGCTGCGCCCTCCCTTCGGTCCGTCCCCATCGACGCAGTCTCACCTTGATTGTCGCTGGAGTCTCACCCTGATCACCGCCGCGCAGCCACCTGCCCCGAATGCTCATGCCGGTGCCGCCAGAAGCTTGGGCAGCCGGATCAGATTGTAGGCCGCAAGCGCAAGGACAAAGACGGCATCCACCCGGTCGCGACCTCGCCGCTTGACCTTGGCCAAGCCAGGCCGGAAGACTTCTTCGATGCGTTTGCGGCAACGCTGGCTGATGCCGTAGTCGCTGTGACATGTGGTACGTGCGTCGATCGCCGTCTTGCGCCGCTTGCCGGTTTTACTCAGATGTCCATCAATCGCGATGTGCGGAGTAACCGATCTATCCCTCAGGTCGTGGACGAACTGCGTGACATCATAGGCCTTGTCCGCCCCCAGAGTGATCCGCTTCGCGCACCCGCGCCTGTCGATCATGGCAAGCGCAATCTCTCGTTCGGCGGTGCCTGTCGCTTGGCTCACTCCGCCCAAAACCGCTAAACCATTGCGGTTCTCCATCAGCGCATGGCCCATATAGCTCAGCTTGGCCGGCTGGCCGTCACCCTTCTTGTAAAGCCGCGCTCGGCATTGCGTCTCGGACCATCCTCGTCTTTGTCGCTGCCATCCTTCTTCCGGAAGCTCTTGATCGAGGCCCAGGCTTCGATCAGCGTACCATCCACCGAGAAGTGATCGCTCGATAGCAGGCGCTTGACCTTCGGCTGCGCCAAAAGCGCGTTCAGGAACTTGGCCGCAATCTCGCCCTCAAGCAGCCGGTCGCGGTTCTTCGAGAAGGTCGAATGGTCCCAAACCACATAGTCCACTCCAAGCCCAACAAACCAGCGGAACAGAAGATCGAACTCCATGCGTTCCATCAGATGCCGTTCCGAGCGAACGCCGTAAAACGCCTGGAGGAGCATCGCCCGAAGCAACTTCTTCGGTACGATCGAGGGGCGACCGAAGTCCGTACAGAGCTTGCCGAACTCCCCAGAAAGGTCACCCAGCGCCGCATTTGCCAAGTCCCGGATCACCCGTAGCGGATGGTCGACGCGAACCCGAGCCTCCAGGCCCCCATAACTGAAAAGCGAGCCGGTCCGGTCGTCACTTCCCCGCATCGCGCCCCGGTTAAATCCTGGTCCCAGAGAATCACGATACGAAACGCTTCGCTACCGACTTCTTCAACAGCCTGTTAGGTCTTGTAACGCCATGAGGTGTGCTATAATTCGTCTGATCCTTTCAGGTCCCGGCGCAAGGAATTGCAAGCAGCGCGGCGTCCGCAGCGGGGCGACGCCACCAAACCGCAGCGGATGCGAAATGCTTCGCAAAGTGGCGATGCGGAACCTGCATGCGACCCGCCCAGCAGGACATCCTATTTTACTCCGATCAGGTCGGGTGCCGGACCCTCGTTTCTTGTTCGCGCGGGCGGCAACCAACGCGGCCGGTCTGGAGGATATGCATGCGATGCAGCAGGCGATCGCGCATCGCGAACTCGATGCCGATCGTTCGCTAAAACGTCCTGCCCTGCCTAAATGGCAAGTTGCTCCTCAGGATGATGGACGCTCGCAGGCTAGTCGCCGTATTGAAGTACAAATTGGCTTCTCTCGGCGGAACGGTAATTGATTTCGGCGGCGACGATCACTTTGTCAGTTGTCGCCCACGATCCTGCGGCCAACGAAGTAATGAAATGGACCCGCGGAGCGGGGCCGCTTGAGCCGGTTTGTTAGTTGGAAACTGACCGCTCCTGATTACTTCCTATCACGCCGCCAGAGACACTGTCTGCTGCTGTTGCTGTGGGCATGTGGTCAACGCGTCAGCGTTGTCCACCATTCCACAGCCTTCGCGGCCTGCATCCGTTCGCGCCAGACCGCCATCGGCGTGCGATAGCCGAGCGCCTGATGAAGGCGACGATCGTTGTAGAAGGCGATCAGCTCGCGATCCCTGCCTTGGCCTCGCGGCCGTCGGCATAGCCCTTGAGATAGATGTCCTCATGCTTGAGCGACCGCCACAGCCGCTCGATGAAGACGTTGTCCATCCAACGACCGCGGCCATCCATGGAGATCTTGATCCCTGCGCCCGCCAACGCGCCGGTGAAGGCCGCGCTGGTGAACTGGCTGCCTTGGTCGGTATTGAAAATCTCCGGCCTGCCGTACTTCGCCAGCGCCTCTTCCAGAGCCGCCACGCAGAACGAGACGTCGATCGTGTTCGATAACCGCCACGCCAGAACCGCACGGCTCGCCCAGTCGATGATGGCGACGAGATAAAGAAAAGCCACGGCCGATGGGCAGATACGTGATGTCGGCGGCCCACACCTGGTTCGGCCGGTCGATCGTCATGTTGCGCAACAGATAAGGATAGATCTTGTGGCCCGGCGCCGGCTTCGTCGTGTTCGGCTTCGGTCCCAGCGCCGCGATGCCCATCTTGCGCATCAACCGCTGCACGCGCTTGCGATTGACCTGAAGCCCCTCAGCCTTCAGCATTGCGGTCATTCGCCGCGAGCCCAGGAACGGCCAGGCGATGAACAGCTCGTCGATCCGCCGCATCAGGGCAAGGTCGTTGTCGTTGGCCGGCCGGGGCGGCCGGTAGACCCCGGAGCGCGCGATGCCAAGCAACAGGCATTGCCGACGGGATCGACAGCGCCTTGTCGGCGCGATCGAGCATTCCTCGACGGTCCGGCGTGCTCATCTTCCGGACCTCCGCGCTAAAAAATCGCGCTCGACCGTCAGTTGTCCAATCTTGGCGTGCAGCTTCTCGATCTCGCGTTCGCGCGTTTCCTCGCTCTCGCGCCCGACACCCGCATCAAAGGCCCGCGCCGCCTGGTCCAGCAGTTGCTTCTTCCAGGCATAGATCTGGTTCGGGTGAACCTCATAGCGCTGGGCCAGATCGGCCACCGTCGCCTGCTCCCGCACGGCTTCCAGCGCAATCTTTGCCTTCAGTGCCGCGTCGATCTTGCGTCTCGTCTTCGTCGTCATCATGCCCTCCGTCTATCAAACGGAGCGGCCCTTTTCCAACTAACCTCTGGTCCCAAAATCGGGGTCCATTTCACGATCACGCTCACAAGTTCTTCGACATATACGCCGAAAACCGCGCCTCGCTGGTCTGCTCTTGAAGATTCATCTCAGCTCTCGCATGCTGAAAAACGAATCATCTCACGCTACGCGAGAACCCGCGCCAAAGCTCTGCGGCTTTCTGACTCAGTAAGACTAGGGCAGCGGTAGTGAAGGCTACCGCAAGGCACCGCCAACTTCTTGGCGGATCTCGAATAAGCATTTTTGAGACCAGGCTGGAGGATAGTCCGCCTGTTCATCGAATGGAGGCAATGCGAAGAGGTCCACGTATTGTGCACCCCAAGTAATTCAATTTAGACCGAACGAAAAGATAAAGTTGCGTACGCATCGTGCCAATTGAGCTCTTTCGCGCTTTCTCGTTACATCTTCGACTGGTCGGTGCTTACCGCACAACGTTAGGCAAGCGAGATCAAGTGCGCAGTGTGCCATGATCTGCCGCGGGCCAAGCTACCGCGCGCGTGACTTCCGATGTCACGCTCGGAAACTCGCTGCCAGTTGCAAAAAATTCATAAGCAACGTGCGAACTTCTTGAGTAAGTACTGAATCAGGGTGAAACTGCACGATAGGTTGGTTGATGCCGGTGTGCTAGAGCCATGATCTCGCCTTCACTTGAACGAGCTGTCACCATGAGCTGCGGCGCGTACTCATCGAATTCGACCGCCAGAGAGTGGTAGCGTCCGGCAGGAAGTGGAGACGAAAGCTGCTTGAACAATCCCCGACCGTCATGCGTTATTGGTGAGGCTCGCCCGTGCGTGGGACAACGGGCACGGACCACGCGCCCTCCGAAAACGCTGCCAATACACTGGTGTCCAAGACAGATGCCAAGAATGGCGACGCGCCCCGAAAGCTCGCGGACGACGGCAGTGGAAATGCCGGCTTCCATTGGCGTGCGGGGGCAGGGAGAAATGATGATTGCGCGCGGCTTGAGCGCAACGAGATCGGTGATGCTGATCGCGTCATTTCGGACGACTTCTGTCTCTGCACCCAGCATGCGAAGATAACGTGCAATATTGAATACGAAGGAATCGTAATTATCGATGATGAAAATCAAAATGCACCGGGTATCTCGGAATCAAAAGCACCAAAGAGGCGCTGTGCCTTGGCAAGCGTCTTCTCATATTCGGCTTCAGGAGTTGACGTCGCCGTTATTCCGCCCCCTGCATGAAACATAGTCAGGTCGCCGTCGATCGTCACAGTACGAATCGCAATGTTCGTGTCAATCTGTCCACTGAATCCAACGAAGCCGATCGCCCCGCAATAGACCTCTCGCGCCACTTTCTCGAGGTCCGCAATGATTTCTATCGATCGCACCTTTGGAACACCAGTCACGGAGCCGCCCGGAAAGCAGGCGCGAAGCAGGCTAGCTTTGGTGTCTCAGGAGGTTGTCCATCTGGTCTGAACCGAGGAAGCTGAGGTTGCGAAGCTTCAGCGTTTCAAGGAGAGACCAGATGAACGTCCACAAGAATGCGCCTTTGACGCCCAAAGGTCGAGAGGCGATGGTGCGGGGCGTGGTCGAGGGCGGGTTGAGCCAGGCCGTCGCGGCGGATCAGTTTAACACGACACCGAAAACGGTGGCCAAATGGGTCAAGCGGTTCCGCGCAGAAGGTGTCGATGGTTTGCGCGACCGCTCGTCGCGACCTCATTCATCGCCAAGCCAAACCCCGCCTGCCACGCGCGCCGCCGTCGAGACGTTGCGCCGGCGGCGCCACACCGGCAAGCAGATCGCAGCCGAGGTCGCGGTGTCGCCGGCCACTGTCAGCCGCATCCTTCGTCGCTTGGGATTAAGCCGGCTACGCGATCTGGAGCCTGCGGAGCCGGTGCGCCGGTATGAGCGCGAGCAGCCCGGCGAGCTCATCCATATCGACATTAAGAAGCTCGGCAGGTTCGTAAGACCAGGCCACCGCATCACCCACGATCGCCAGAAGGGCGAAAGCCGCGGCGCCGGCCACGAGTTCGTCCACGTAGCGATCGACGATACATCGCGCTTGGCCTTCTCCCAGATCCGGCGGGATCAAAAAAAGGAGAGTGCCATCGCCTTCCTCAAGGAGACTGTCACCTACTACCGCAGCCTCGGCATGAAGGTCACCGGCATCATGACCGACAACGGCTCCTGCTACCGCGCCAAGGCCTTCGCCAGAGCGTGCAGGAAGCTCGGCCTCAAGCACATCTTCACCAGACCCTACAGACCGCAAACCAACGGCAAGGCTGAACGCTTCATCCAGACCGCGCTCCGCGAGTGGGCCTACGTTCGCGCCTACGACACCTCAGACCTGCGGGCCAAAAACCTGCCAATCTGGCTTCATCACTACAACTGGCATCGCCCCCACGGTAGTCTGCAAGCCAAACCGCCCATCAGCCGCCTCGGCCTTCCGATGGACGACCTGTTGAGATTCCACAGCTAACCGCTTCTTGGCCCGCAGCCAGAGTGCCGCTGACGAGACGAGGTGATGCACTGAGGCATAGGATTCCAGGTTGCACAGTGCCATGACATCGACCGAATTGTCTGTACAGACGCGTGACAGATCGTTGCGCAGCAGGTCGACAATCATGACGTTCTCGGCGCGATCCTTTTCGGACGCAAGGAGCACTTTGGCGCGGCGCCGATCTTCCTCGCCGTCGGCGGAACGCGCGATTGTCCCCTTGATGGGGCGTGTTTCGACCTGCTGTCCGTCAAGTTTCAGAAATCGTTCCGGAGAGCTCGATGCGATCGTTAGCTTTCCGTAGCGCAAGAGCGCTCCAAACGGGGCCGGGTTCGATGAGCGGAGCTGGCAATAGAAGGTCAGTGGATCGAATAGCGGCGCCACCCTGGCACTGAAACGTTGCGCGATGTTCGCCTGAAATATATGCCCGGCCAGAATCAACTCCATGACGCGTTGGACCGCCGACATGAAGCCTTCGCGGCTAAAGTTCGAATGCCACGGGCCCGCCCTGCTAGGGGTTGTGAGTCGAGGTAACCCTGGCCTGGCAAGCAGTGCTGCAAACTCATCAGCGCGACGACGCGCACGCTCGTTTCGTCGAGCGGGCTCCTGCTCCGGCCATCCCGTAGAGACGATCCAGCACCTCTGGTCGCGCTGATCGAAACTGACCACCACGTCATCGAAATGTAGAATTGATTGAGGTAAGCGGAGGCCGGGAAGGGACGGGGCCGGCAGTCGCTCCAGTGTCCGGTTCATGTCGTAAGCAAGGAGCGGCGGCGCCACCCTGGAACGGCGGGAGATCGGGGCGATGTGCTGCTCGGTATCTGGCGAGAAGGCTTCGCAGGACCACTCATGGATCGCCCGCAACGGCCTCTGCATTCCAGCTTGCCTGTCCATCGGCGACCAATAGGTGCCAAACGGTTCGCAGGTCAAATATGAGTACCGCCCGAGAAGTTCATGCCCTGCCGCGCTATCGAGAAAGGTAAGCTGCGGGCGCTGCGCAAGGCATCGCCTTGACAGGCTCGATCCACTGCAACTCGCGGACGTGCATAGGGCTATCGGTTACCGATGATCGGCAGGCCGTAAAGCCGGCTCTGATCGTTGTCCTGGCGCGAACAAGCGCAATTTCCGTCCGACACGTACAAAGCCTCGAGGCTGATCATCATCATGCTTAGCTGCGACTAGCTCGTCGGGGGCGTCGATCAACTTGGCTCAACCCCGACGTTCCAGCGAAATAGACATCTGCTGACAGTTCGTAGTCAGCGGCAAACCGCAGTTCCGAAGTGGCCGGACGCACCGGATCGCTTCTTGATACAAATCGTGCGTTTTGTACGCAGCGAGATCCATCTCGCTGTCGAACTCACCGTACACCACGACGTCGACTTCATTGCCGAGTTGATCGCTCTTGCGGTTGCGCGCAATCCCGAGCCGGCGTGCATACGGGATTGCGGTGAGAACTGACAGACCTTCGACGATCTGGTCGATACCGGCTTGATCGTTGGCGGTGAAGAAGGCGATGTGACGAATCATGGTGGCCGCAATCGTGACGCTGCAACGTGGCGTTCTTATATCGGCATCAAGCCCAACGCAATGCTGTACGGAAGCTGGCAGCACTCGGCGCGAATTTCTGGAAACCGATCCAGGTTGGCCTCGAAGCAGGACCGACGCTGTGCGTGTCGCCCGCCTTTGCCGTCTTCCATCCGGTCGCATCGTGCCCGAGCGTTATCGCCTGCAAGCGGGCGACCCCATATTCGCCGGAGATTGACGAGGTTCGCATCGACCCGGAACCGCCCGACGTCACGGCGACCAACATGGGCATCTCTAGAATCCATTTGTGCGCCGGTCCATCTTGGCCCCGGGGGCGCGTCGCAAGTCTCGCGCGGCTCATGCCAGCGTAAGGCGCCGACAAACCTTGGTATAGGTTTGGCAACCCATTCTATATCGCGCGCTTGCCTTTGTAGAGTTGAGTCACTCGTCTAGTTGTTTGTACTTTCGACGTCGCCGCTGGATCATTCGATAGTGGCGCGGAAGCCGTTAGTGCCGACTGATCCGCTTGCTGCAAGGCGTTGCTTGAGGCGTGAGGATGAAGCGGAATGGAAATGCGTGAGCCCGCTTCCGTATTCTGAGTCGGACCTCGGGCCGATTGCGCACAGAATGACATGGGTCTTTATCCTGAAGAGGTGTGTCCATACTTGCGATCAGCGATCAAAAGGGCAAAGATTCAACCAAGGAATGGTGATGAAGAAGTGGAGGATCGGATCCTCTGCCTAGGAACTAGCCGTTAGAGCAGCCGATTCCGCTTCCTTCTCGGGTCTTTGCCACTGTCAGCCGCGCTGATGACCGTAACTGGAGCGCGACTTGCCAGTGCCAGCGAATTTGCGTCACCCTCCTGAATGCGAGAGCCTCGATGGCATTTGCCGATCTTTTCCTCAAACGTCCCGTGTTATCAGTCGTCATCAGTCTGCTGATCCTATTGATCGGCCTTCGCGCGGCCGCCGTTCTGCCGATCCGGCAGTATCCGAAGCTGTCAAACACGGTCGTCAATATCACAACCTCCTACCCGGGTGCCTCCGCCGACATGATCCAGGGGTTCATCACGGCCCCCCTGGAGCAGGCAGTGGCGTCCGCCGAGGGCGTCGACTACATCACGTCCTCATCGGTGCTCGGTAGCTCGACGATCCAGGTCTACATCAAGCTCAATTTTGATCCCAACGAGGCGCTTACCGAAGTGCTCTCCAAGGTCAACTCGGTCAAGTCTCAAATTCCGAAGGAATCAAACGATCCGGTCGTCACCAAGTCAGCCGGTCAGACCACGGCTGTCATGTATATCGCTTTCTCCAGCGAGGAACTGACGGCCAGCGCGATCTCCGACTATCTTTCACGCGTGGTGCAGCCGGTTATGTCGACTGTAGAGGGGGTCGCAGCGGCGGACATCCTGGGCGGCCAGAGTTTTGCGATGCGGCTATGGCTCGATCCTGTGAAAATGACGGGGCATGGCGTGTCGCCGGCGGACGCTTCGGCTGCAATTGCCGCCAACAACTTCCAGGCCGCGGCCGGTCAGGTCAAGGGCTATCTCACCATCTCCGACATCACGGCCAACACTGATCTGCGCGGTGTCGATGACTTCAAGCGCATGATCGTCAAGGCCAATGACGGCGGATTTGTGCGCATGGAGGACATTGCGACGGTCGAGCTTGCCGCGCAGACCGCAGACGCCAGCGTCTCCATGAACGGCGAGCACGCGGTCTTCATCGGCGTGCAGGCGAGCCCTCAAGGCAATCCACTGAACATCGTACGAGGCGTACGGACGCTATTTCCAGACATGGAGCGCAACTTGCCGCCTTCGCTGAAGATGAAAGTGGCCTACGACTCCACGAAGTTCATTCAATCATCGATCGATGAGGTGGAGAAGACGCTGGTCGAGGCCGTCTTGATCGTGGTGGTCGTGATCTTCCTGTTCCTGGCTTCGTTTCGGTCGGTCATCATTCCCGTAGTTACCATTCCGCTGTCGCTTGTTGGCGTCTGCAGCATGATGCTGGCGCTGGGGTTTTCATTCAATCTTCTGACCCTTCTCGCGATGGTGCTTGCGATTGGTCTCGTGGTCGACGATGCAATCGTCGTCGTGGAGAATATTCATCGCCATCTGGAACAAGGCGCGCCGCCCGCGCTGGCCGCGACCCAGGGGGCGCGCGAAATCGTCGGTCCCGTCGTCTCCATGACGATCACGCTGGCCGCCGTGTACGCGCCAATCGGCTTTATCGGCGGCCTCACTGGCGCGCTGTTCCGCGAATTTGCGTTCACGCTGGCGGGCTCGGTCATCGTTTCGGGCGCAATTGCGTTGACGCTGTCGCCGATGATGTGTTCGGTCTTCCTGAAGAACTCTGAGGAGGGGCGGTTTGCAAGGGTTGTGAACCGCGCGTTCGGCGCCACGACCCGCTGGTACGGCCGCAACCTCGACCGCTCGCTCGACTATAGTCCGATTACCGGGCTGTTTGCGCTGACCATGCTGGGCCTTGCGGGCTTTCTCTACATGCATACGTCCAAGGAACTTGCACCTGAGGAGGATCAGGGCATCATATTCGCGCTGACTAAAGCGCCGAAATACGCCAATATCGATTACTTCGATTATTACGGCGCCAAGCTCGACAAAGCGTTCCAGAAGTTTCCCGAGACCGATTTGCGCTTCGTGCTCAACGGCAGCAGCGGGCCGCAGGGCGGCATGGCCGGCATGTTGCTAAAGCCTTGGGACGAGCGTAAGAGATCATCGATCGCGCTCAAGTGGTCCGTTCAGGCCGAGCTGTCCAAAATCGAAGGCATCAACGCATTTGCGTTTGGTTTGCCGCCTCTTCCGGGCGGTTCGGGCGGCCTGCCGGTGCAAATGGTGATCAGTTCGACCCTAGGTTTCCAGTCCGTCTATGAGCAGATGTCGAAGCTGAAGGATGCCGCTCGCAAGAGCGGTCTGTTCGCGGTCAGTGACTCTGACCTTGAGTTCAATCAGCCCGTGGTGCAAATCAAGGTGGATCGATCCAAGGCAAGCGATCTCGGCATCACCATGGAGAACGTCGGTGGCGCGCTTGCGACCCTGCTCGGCGGCAACTACGTGAACCGCTTCAACTTGCAGGGGCGCTCCTACCAGGTGATCCCGCAACTGGCGCGCGAAAACCGCCTGACGCCGGAATCACTTGGAAGCTATTATGTGAAGACTGCGAGAGGCTCGATGCTGCCGCTGTCGACCGTGGTTTCCATCGAGACTGCGACCGATCCGAACACGCTCACCCACTACAACCAGCTCAACTCCGCGACCTTCCAGGCTGTACCGATGCCTGGTGTCACGATCGGTCAGGCTGTGGACTACCTGGACGAGGAGGCAAAGATGCTGCCCGCAGGCTTTAGCCACGACTTCCTTGCCGACGCTCGCCAATATGTGCGCGAGGGTAATCAACTCGCCATCACCTTTGCGTTTGCACTCATCATCATTTTTCTGGTGCTTGCGGCGCAGTTCGAAAGCCTGCGCGATCCCCTCATCGTCATGATCAGCGTTCCGATGGCGGTCGTCGGGGCCTTGATCCCGCTATTCTTTGGCTTGTCGACGATGAACATCTACACTCAGGTTGGGCTGTTGACACTGGTCGGGCTGATTTCCAAGCACGGTATCTTAATGGTTGAGTTTGCCAATGAGCTGCAGCTCAAGGAGAGGCTCGACCGCCGCTCGGCTATCGAGATGGCGGCGCGCGTTCGACTTCGTCCGATCTTGATGACCACGGCGGCGATGGTCACTGGTCTCTTACCTTTGTTGACCGCAACGGGCGCTGGCGCCGCGAGCCGCTTCTCGATTGGGCTCGTGCTCGTCGCGGGCATGTCCATCGGAACGTTGTTCACGCTCTTCGTGCTACCGGCGCTCTATGTCGCGATTGCGTCCGATCACCGCGCCGGTGCGAATGCTGTCCACGTCAAGAACACCGCTGAGTTGGAACACGCCGGGGCTGTTGATGCCCACTTGGCCAAGTGATGACGCTCACAATCAATTGAGCTTCGCCGAATTGGTGCTAAAGCAGGGGACGCTGATCGCCGACCGCGGTGACTTGATCGCGCTGGTTGGCTACAATTGGTGGCGCGGTCCGCGTCATTCTCTGCTCCGACAGGCTCGGTATTGTTGCCGACCGATCAGAAAGGGGCGGTAGCTATTGGCCTCTGCCAGGGTGAATTGCCGGACATCCACGGCAGCGCAACTCGCATGCTTGCCTGTCTGGGAGAATTCATGCACTCCCGATGACGAACAGTGGTGGTGCCGCCTTGTTTCATTGGCTCTGGAAGGGAATGATTTGCTCGGGCTTGTCTTGCCGGCAGAACAGACGAGCGCTGGTTTGCTGCAGTCTGCGTCCCGTAGGCGAGCGGGTCGGAACTGGCTGGGCGTCTGAAGCCTATCTCATTAACATAGCTATGGATTCGATACTGGTCGGGCACAGGCAGCCTATTCTGGCTAGCAAGGGGGCCTCTAGCGCTGCGCAGCAAGAAACCCGCCGTGTTGCAGCGATCATCACGCGGATTGCCCATCGCTTGTTCCAATGCCGATGACCATCCAGTAGGAAAAAGCGAAAAACTCGAAAGCCTACCCGACCCCAACAAGAAGGCGCGGCCCCAACACCGGCCCCTCCTGCAAAAATCGAATGGTTCATCAAGACAATTCCTATCTCTCGGGCCGATCTACTTTCTTCCCCAAAGATTTGACGGGGAGCGCGATATGAGCGGAAGGGACCCGTGATCACGTTGTCCAGCGCTACGACGGGCTTCGCTTATGCGCAGCGCTCTGAATTCTCGGCGGTGCCGTCTCGGGCATCATCAGCATGGCACAGAATCCGGCCGCGCTAGCGACAAGCATGTACCAGGCGGGAGCCAGTGCGTTCCCGGTAACGTGGATCAACCAGGTGACGATGGGTTGAGCTGTGCCACCGAAGATCGCTATCGCAAAAGCGTAAATCGTCGCGAAGGCGCCGCCGCGGATGTTCTTGGGCAAACCTTCGGCCATGCTCACATAGAAGGCGCTATACGGGACCGTTCCGATGAAGGTGAGCGCGCCGAGGCCTCCGAGAAGTGCGATGGCACTGCGGCTCTCTACGATCCACCAGAATACCGGATAGGTCATCAGCAGCGCGGTGACCTGCGGCCATATCATGATGTGCCGGCGTCCTGCACGATCCGCGAGCCAACCGCCCAGCAGTGCGGCGCCAATTCCTACTGCATTGCTGACGAGCGTGGTGGCGAAGGCGAGAGGCGCAGAAACTTGCAAGGTATTCAGCGCATAGGTGGTCATATATTCCGTGATGTAGGTAAAAATTGTGCAACTGGCCAAAATGACGAGTCCCAAGCTCATCATACGGCGGACGGCACGCAATCTCTTCGCACTCTCGACGACGGGAGCCGAAGCCTCCGGGCGGTGTAATGTCTCCGGCAGGGCGCTCCGCAGCCAAAGTCCCAACGGCAGCGTGCCGGCGCCGAGCAAGAACGCGATCCGCCAACCGTACGCGTCCAGTGCCTCACTTGTCATCGCGAGGGAGAGCATTTCTCCAACCAGCGCTCCGGCGGTTGCAGCTATCTGTTGGCTGGCAGGCTGAAACGAGACAGCAAGACCGCGGGCTTCGGCCGGGGCCGCTTCCATCAAATAGGCAGTAGTCGGACCGACCTCACCTCCCAGAGCGAAGCCCTGCACCAAACGTGCGAAAATGGCCAGCAACGGAGCGCCAATTCCTATCGTCTCGTACGATGGCGTAACAGCTAACGCGAGGATCGCGGCGCTCATCATGGCAAAGCTGGCAGTCATCGCGGGCCGGCGCCCGACCCGATCCGAGTACGAGCCGAGCACGATGGCCCCTATCGGTCTGGTTACAAAACCCGCGCCAAACGTCCCGAGCGACAGCATGAGGCTGGCAAACGGGTCGCTCGCCGGGAAGAACGCCTGACCTATCTGGATTGCGAAAAAGGTATAGGTCCCGAAGTCGTAAAATTCGAGAATATTGCCGATCGTTGCGCCCAACACGACGCTGCCGGTCAGGCTTTCGTCCGGCGCAACGAGAATCGGCTTTCGATGCTCCGGAGCGAATTGACTGGCCATCCCCGATCCATCTCGGTCGCGATCTGGCCGAAGGCTTCGGCCAGCCAGGTTGCGCGCGTTGCTCTCCATCTAACCTACACGCCGTCTATCTTGAGGCGGCCGGGTCGCGCGCCGATTCCCCAGATGTGGATGTAGCATGTCACGACGAAGCCCATCGTAACGCCTGCAATAAAGATGCCTGCTTCGTGCAGCCCGATTCAAGCCTTGCACTGATCGCGGCAATCGCCCGCAAAAATGAATAAAGGAAACCGGTGCAGCCATCGGGCGCGGGCAGTCGTTGTGGTCCTGCGCGATGGCGAGTTTGCGACAACATTGGCAGCCACCGAACAGAAGGCCTGCTTTCACACAGAAGGGCCGCCATGCGTGCATGCTGCGTTCAGCTGGCTGCGCGTGCGCGGAAGTGTCAGGCGATTGGCCCGGCTCTTTGCTCCACCACGTGGTAGTTGCGCGAAACTGCATGCTTTGTCGAGATTGTTCCCTGCAGAATAAGATCTTCGTGCGATCAAACGTAATGGGAGCTTGCATTGTTGATGGCACCTTGAAAACGGCCGACATCGCGCCGGCCGCCGCAGGCATCAGGCGGTGATATCCGGTCATGGCGAGCCGCAGCTCAGCTGGCCGCAAATGAGCAAATGACAAGCGTGATGCGCCAGAATTGAGCCCCGAAAAGTGGAGTCAAAGGCATCAGCGATGGCGACGCGCCTCTGTGGGTGGATTGGATTCATCAATGTCGTCCTAGGATTATAGCCTTCCTTTCATATTGCGACGCTGCCGTCAGGTTATGGCCGCAAAGGCGTGCGGCCTCTGTAACCAATAGCGGTCGCGCTCCGCTCACGCATCTGCGTGCGCACACGCTCGAAGCTCGATGGCAAAGCACGCCTGCAATCAAAAGTCGGTTCGCTGAAATGGACCCCGATTTTGGGACCAGAGGTTAAGTTGGAAAAGGGCCGCTCCGTTTGATAGACGGAGGGCATGATGACGACGAAGACGAGACGCAAGATCGACGCGGCACTGAAGGCAAAGATTGCGCTGGAAGCCGTGCGGGAGCAGGCGACGGTGGCCGATCTGGCCCAGCGCTATGAGGTTCACCCGAACCAGATCTATGCCTGGAAGAAGCAACTGCTGGACCAGGCGGCGCGGGCCTTTGATGCGGGTGTCGGGCGCGAGAGCGAGGAAACGCGCGAACGCGAGATCGAGAAGCTGCACGCCAAGATTGGACAACTGACGGCCGAGCGCGATTTTTTAGCGCGGAGGTCCGGAAGATGAGCACGCCGGACCGTCGAGGAATGCTCGATCGCGCCGACAAGGCGCTGTCGATCCCGTCGGCAATGCCTGTTGCTTGGCATCGCGCGCTCCGGGGTCTACCGGCCGCCCCGGCCGGCCAACGACAACGACCTTGCCCTGATGCGGCGGATCGACGAGCTGTTCATCGCCTGGCCGTTCGCAAGCGCGTGCAGCGGTTGATGCGCAAGATGGGCATCGCGGCGCTGGGACCGAAGCCGAACACGACGAAGCCGGCGCCGGGCCACAAGATCTATCCTTATCTGCTGCGCAACATGACGATCGACCGGCCGAACCAGGTGTGGGCCGCCGACATCACGTATCTGCCCATCGGCCGTGGCTTTTCTTTATCTCGTCGCCATCATCGACTGGGCGAGCCGTGCGGTTCTGGCGTGGCGGTTATCGAACACGATCGACGTCTCGTTCTGCGTGGCGGCTCTGGAAGAGGCGCTGGCGAAGTACGGCAGGCCGGAGATTTTCAATACCGACCAAGGCAGCCAGTTCACCAGCGCGGCCTTCACCGGCGCGTTGGCGGGCGCAGGGATCAAGATCTCCATGGATGGCCGCGGTCGTTGGATGGACAACGTCTTCATCGAGCGGCTGTGGCGGTCGCTCAAGCATGAGGACATCTATCTCAAGGGCTATGCCGACGGCCGCGAGGCCAAGGCAGGGATCGCGAGCTGGATCGCCTTCTATAACGATCGTCGCCTTCATCAGGCGCTCGGCTATCGCACGCCGATGGCGGTCTGGCGCGAACGGATGCAGGCCGCGAAGGCTGTGGAATGGTGGACAACGCTGACGCGTTGACCACATGCCCACAGCAACAGCAGCAGACAGTGTCTCTGGCGGCGTGATAGGAAGTAATCAGGAGCGGTCAGTTTCCAACTAACAAACCGGCTCAAGCGGCCCCGCTCCGCGGGTCCATTTCAATCGGTCACGCCGACCGGGCCAAGCCATTGCGGGATTACCGTCAAGGCCTGATGCTGCCGTGCGAGCGCAAGAGCGTGGAGCCGATGGCTGCGGTGACGGCACCAGAGCGAACGGCGGCGCAGCACCGGTCTCTGTTGCATTTTGTCGGTGAGGGGCGCTGGTCGGACGAGCGGGTGCTGGCCAAAGTTCGCCAGATGGTTCTGCCGGCGATCGAGCGGCATGGGCCGATCGAGGCCTGGATCATCGACGACACGGGCTTTCCCAAGAAGGGCACGCTTTCGGTGGGCGTGGCCCGGCAGTATTGCGGCCAGCTCGGCAAGCAGGACAATTGCCAGGTCGCGGTGTCGCTGTCGCTGGCCAATGCTCATGCGAGCCTGCCGGTGGCCTATCGCTTGTATTTGCCGGAGAGCTGGGCCTCTGACACTGCCCGCCGCCAGAAGGCAGGCGTGCCCGAGAAGATCGGCTTTCAGACCAAGCCGGAGATCGCGCTCGATCAGATCCGCGCGGCCTGTGCGGCGGGCTTGCCGCGCGCGTCGTGCTGATGGATGCGGGCTATGGCGCGCACATCGATCTGCGCACAGCCGTCACGGCGCTGGGGCTGCCCTACGTCGCTGGCATCCTGTCGAACACCACCGTGTGGGCGCCCGGCACCGGGCCTTTGCCGCCCAAACCTTACGTCCGGGGCCGCGGCCGGCCGACCAAACAGCTACGCCGTGATGCCAAGCACCAACCGGTCAAGGTCAAGGATTTTGCCTTAGCCTTCCGGCCAAGGCGTGGCGGACGATCACTTGGCGCGAGGGAAGCAATGTGCTCCTCAAGTCGCGTTTTGCGCGGCTGCGCATTCGCATTGCCCATCGCGACTTCAACCGCAGCGAACCTTGGCCGGAAGAATGGCTGTTGATCGAATGGCCGAAGGGAGAACAGGAGCCGACAAAATACTGGCTCTCAACTCTGCCGGAGAATATTGGCTTCGCCCGTCTCGTCGATCTGGCCAAACTGCGCTGGCGCATCGACGCGATTATCAGGAGCTGAAGCAGGAGGTCGGGCTCGGGCACTTTGAGGGGCGCGGCTGGCGCGGCCTCCATCATCACGCAACGCTCTGCATCGCAGCCTACGGATTCCTGATCTCCGAACGAGAGACGATTCCCCCCTCAGCACCTCGCTGCACCGCTCTCTTCTCGCAACTTGCCGTTCCCGACGGTTACAGACCCAGAGGATCCGCCATTGCGGCCTGAGCGTCACATTCCAAATTCGATCGCAACCATGCGCAGGCGGCTGGCCGACGCAATCATCAAGACCTTGCAACGATGCCCGTGTTGTCGACGCCGACAGCAAAACGTCAATCGTCGCCTACGCTTATGACGCAGTAAGACTAGGTGGTGTGGACTCTAGGGATTCCCTTTTAGGCGCAAATCAGATTCAAGGCTGCTTTTGGGGAGGCAGTCTTGGGTGTGATGGACCGTTTGGCATTGAGCGACGCTGCTTGGGAACTGGCGCCGCTGATTATAGGTCGCCCCGACCAGAAGGGCTCCGCTGGGCGCGACAATGCGTAGTAGTCCAGGACAGTTGAGCCGGCCTTGACGAGCTGATCGATCAAGTCTTGCGCCTCAGACGAGTTCCGACATTGCATAGCCGCATGGCGGCAAGCATCAAGTTCCTTAAGCAGGCTATCCATTCGCTCTGCTGCATTGACATCGTCGCCACTCGAGGAAATGGGGACTGCGCCACCCGAAGTTCGCGGTTGGCCGGCGAGCGGCGCCGTTCTATCTTGAGGCCCGGAGCGCATACGCTCGACGACGGAGTCGAACGATTGGCCACCTTCCCCTGGGGCGAGATCGTACTGCGAGCGCGAACCGCTCGATCTCCACGTGCTGTCCGCTCCTGTAGGCCCAACGGGCGATTTATCTGGTCGGCCAATGCCGGTCATATTCCATCTCCGATCAGTGAGAATGTGCAGCCTACTAGATGGGCCGCCTGGCTGACGAAAAGCGTTCTCTCGGATTCACAAGGAAATCCAAATCGACAGGTGCGGGATAGTCAACCGCATCATGACCGCGGCCGCCATAACGATATGCTTGCAGCCCGCGCCGGCATCCGCCGTGACGGCAATCCTTGAGAACCGGCAGCTATGCAGGCGCCTTTATCTGCGGAAGGCCACAACATTCCCCGCCGCGGGTACATGGAAACCTCTCGCGCTGCGATCGCTATTCACCGCTGACGCAACTCTGACCATTCAACAGAGATGGTAACTTTCGATAGGATAAGCTTCCGCCCACGCGCATCAAGTGTGGAACTTTGGAAAGCTGTTGCCTGCCATCAAAGCCGGCGGGAAGATCAAAGCCATCATCGATGATATGAAGCGGCTCGAGGCCAGACAAGCGAAGTCGAGGGAGAACCTCGCGAACGCGGCAGAGCCGCCGCCTCTCCTACATCCGATATGACGGATATCAGCGTCAGTGCCTAGGTGCGGCAGGCCACAGCATGCGAGTTGACATAGCTGCTTTCCTGGCAGCTCGTCAGCTTCTGGACAGCCGACTCTCCTACCATAGCAATCGGGTCTCTCGCCGAAGGAACTGCTGACGCTGAGCTATCCATTGGGCGGACCTGCAAGAGACCATGTTCCCAAAGGCAACAAGGAGAGCAGCATGGACTTCAACCGAATCGGCGGTGCCGGGCCGTCAAGGTCCCCAGAGGAGTACGCCTGGAATCAAGAGGATGAAGATTACCTTCGTCAGTTCCTGGATGAAGCAAGGACGAACGAGGCGGGGCCATCATCGGCTGCCCCTGAGGAAACATATGATGTCTCATGGGCGGTTCCCGAGAGATTTTCCCATGGTTCTCAACCCGCCCCGCAACGAATGATCGAGAGACTGTCCCACCACGGTCTTTTGCCGGACGCGGACCAGCCGACGATGTCCTACGAGATCCGGGGTCACCGCTATACGGCCACGCAGGACCCGACCAGCGGCACTCGTCTCATCCACAATCCTCCGGAGGACCAGAGGATGGGCGAGGGGCCGCAGGGCGTACCGGATTTCGGAGCATTCTTCCGGGAGACCTGCCGTCGCAACGTCCCGCTGCCGGAGCAGTGGGCCCCGCTGGCCCTGATCGAGAAGCTGCGCGAGGCGGGTTACATGCCTACCCCTAACCACCCAACAACCATCGCGCTCGACGGCAAGCTGCACAAAGCCGAATTAATCGAAGGAGGGTTCGTCAGACTTACGCGGCAAGGGTGAGATTGCAGACGATGACTGAACCAGCCCGTGGCTAGCGTCCTGCCTGTTACATGGTCGCCAGAGCTAAGCAACCGGGTTAGAGCGGCAATTCTTGTTGCAGGCTGCTTTGAGAATGCGAGGGTCTGAGGCTTTGAGCCTCAGAACCTCGCAATTCCGCTTTCCAAACGCCCTTCGCGGATGAAGCATGTCTCCCTATCCACGTCCGAGGAGGGATGCGCCGAAGATGTACCCAACGATGGGATCAGGCGATCTGTTCTGGGCCAGGCTGGACCGGATCAGCAAAGCGCGAATTGGTTCTGCTCGCCGGCCAGATCGATGGGATTGGATCGACAGCGAGTCGTGCCGCTTATCGCGAGAATGTTGGCCGGATTTCGCGACGCACTTCATGATCGGGCTGCTGTTGCTCAAGCGCACTTGCGGGCTCTCCCGGCAACGGCGGAACAGCTTTTTTAGTCGATCCGGAGCCCACCCGCGCGAGCAAATATGGAGGCGCCAATAGCCGACACGGCGGCGTCCAGTGGGCGATCGTCTTTATGCGCAGCGAAGCCCAGCGGTAAGCGGCAAACTGAGGCCGTTCAGGCGGCGTGGTTCCATGGCATAAGTGTCTCATCCTGTTTTGCCAGCCGTTGGTAATGTGCTTGAAGCGTAAGGGTAACCCACCCACTCCACCAGACGAGGTCTCTTTCAGTCTCTTTGCCGCTTACAGTCTCTCAGATCGGACTGAATTGTTGTGGTGAGGGAAAACGACCCGAGATATATCGATTGAGAGACCTTTGGCTGCCGCATAAGCCCCGCTCTTTGGGAATGACACGCAAGTCTGCTCCTGCAGAGGAGCGGAGCCAACGATCATGCGCCAGTCCCAACTAGATGCAGAACGTCCGTTAAAACATATTTTCTTTCTCGCGTTCGAATTGAGCAAAACCTATCTTGCGCAACGTTTTCAAAGTTGACTCATGCTGAACTGCCGCCCATCTTACGCCTTCTCAGAATACGGTCATAGGAATAGCGCTGCGAGCGTACCAAGCGCGCCAAGCACCAGCCCGATCAGCGAACCAGCCGTCGGCACATCTCGAAAGAGCAGAAGCGTGAGACTCGGTTCCACCACTAAACTTGCTCCCACCGAGATGGAGATGATTATCCAAATATTCTTCAGATGCATGTAGCCTAGGTTTTTAGTCCCGGCATTTGCTGGAGCGGATTGAGTTTGAATCGTTCTGGCTGGGAAGTCCAGCATTTGCAGATGTATTGGTAGGGTGTGAGGCCCTTCAGGGTCTTCAGCCGCCGAGCGTAGTTGTAGGCGGTGATGAAGTCGGCAAGGTGAGCTTCGAGCTGATCGTGTCGATCGTAATGGTAGCGTTGGACGGTCACTTCCTTGATCGTGCGGTTCATGCGCTCGACATGGCCATTGGTCCAGGGATGCTTGATCTTGGTCAGCCGATGTTCGATGCCATTCTCTTGGCAGCGCATATCGAACATATGTGTCACGTATCTTGCCGTCGGGCCGTCCGCGTAGCGCGGCAAGAAGGTGAACTGGATCCCATTGTCGGTGAGAACCGTATGGATCTTGTAGGGGACAGCCGCGATCAGAGCTTCGAGGAAGGCCGAGGCGGAGGTCCTTCCCGTCTTCCTAGCCAGTTGTACGAAGGCGAACTTGCTGGTGCGACCGATTGCGACGTAGAGGTAGAGCTTGCCTTCGGCGGTCTGGAGCTCAGCGATGTCGATGTGGAAATAGCCGATCGGATAAGCCTTGAACTTTTTCTTCGAAGGCTTGCCGCCTTCAACCTACGGCAATCGGCTGATGCCGTGGCGTTGGAGGCAGCGATGCAGGGACGACCGCGTCAGATGCGGGATGGTCGGCTGCAGGGCATAGAGGCAACCGTCGAGCGGCAGCAGTGTATGCCGCCGGAAAGCGACGATGACCGCCTCCTCCTCGATGGAAAGGACTGTCGAGTTGGCTTCCTTGGGGCCTGTCGAACGATCGGCGACGTCTCGCGCTGCTTCCACTTCGCGACAGTCTTCTGGTTGATCCCGTAGCGCTTGGCGAGTGCTCTCAGGCTCTCTTGACTATTTTGTATTGCTCGACGGACTGCCTCCGTCGTGGTGGCGCAGCCGTGTAAAACTTGTCCCATAGCGCATCCTTCGAATCGTGCGACAAGAATGCACCATCAAAGCCCGGGACTAAACACCTAGTGCGTATCCGCAGACGAGCAGGATACCGCCGAGGGATATCAGCAGGAACATCGGCAGGAGCGCTGTCAGATGCCCGCCTTTCCAAACTGCTTTGAGGCAATCAACTCCGCGATTATCGAAAGCGCTTCTCCAAGCAAAAGCGCTCCCACCGCTGCAATCTTCAATATTGAGCTCATCGTCTAACGTATCGAAGACGTTCCTTAAAGGCGCCGGCATCGCAAAGGGCTTGGCCAGGCACCAGCGCTCACGGAGCTCCGTGCCCATGAGCAGCTCCTTAGTACCGATCGACGCCGATTAGGTACCAATGGAGCAGCGAGACTGGCCAAAAAGAACGCAACCGTGATGCGGGTGTCAGCTCCCAATCCAGAGCATCACGGCCTAAGCTGCGATCCGCACGGGAAGCACGGAATAACCGTGCACAAAATTTGACGCAATCCGCTCGGGCTCGCCGACAACCTTGACCTCTAGCCCCGCATTCAACATTTCCTCCCACAGGATTCTCAGCTGCAGTTCCGCAAGATGTCGACCAACGCAACGATGGATGCCGAAACCGAACGAAAGATGCTGCCGCACGTTCTTGCGGTCGATCACGAAGCTACTCGCATTCTCGATGACCTCTTCGTCGCGGTTACCAGAGATGTACCACATGACGACCTTGTCCCCTTGCCTGATTCGTTTCCCACCCACGATGGTATCGACCACGGCGTTCCGGCGCATATGTGCGATGGGTGTCTGATATCGAATAATCTCGGACACAGCGCTCGACACCAGCTTGGGATTATTGCGTAGTTTTCGCAACTCGGAGGGATACCGGTTCATGAACAGGAGCCCCCCGGTGATCGAATTGCGCGTAGTGTCATTGCCTCCCACGATCAGCAGAATCAGATTCCCGAGAAACTCCATCGGATCCATATGGCGCGTCGCAGGAGAATGCGCCATCATGGAAATCAAGTCGAGGCGAGGCTCGGCATTGATGCGCTCATTCCAAAGACGGGTAAAATAGTCCAGGCACTCGAACAGGATTTTGCTTCGCTTGTCCCAGCTATCGACAGCATGACCTTTTTTCGGAATTGTAGCACCTATGTCCGACCAATAGGTCAAGAGCCGTCGATCCTCAAATGGAAAGTCGAATAGTGTGGCGAGCATCTGCGTCGTCAACTCAATGGAGACCATGTCCACCCAATTGAACGCATCATTGCGCGGCAAGCCGTCCAGAATCGTCCTGACCCGACAGCGAATTAAGCCTTCGAGTTTTGTCAGATTTTCCGGTGCAACTATCGGACTTACTGTATCGCGCTGCTCGCGATGTTTGGGAGGACCTATCTTGATGAAACTCTGAGTCCAGTGCTCATCAGGCACATCGATAATCGTGACTCCTCGCTCTGACGAAAATACCTTATGATTTGCATCTACCGCCAGGATATCTCGGTATTTCGTTAGGGACCAATAGGGACCATAAGGACTGTCTTGGCAGTAATGAACGGGATCCTCCCTTCGCAGCCGCTCGAAGCAGCTCCATATCCTATTATCTTGAAAACGCTTTGCTTCGCTTACGTCCAGATTGCTCAGCGGGATATTGCAAGCATCGTCGGCTCCAACGTCTGCCAATCGAGTTTCCATGACCGTCTCCGCAGATCTTGCTCGCTCGAGAGCTCACGGATCCATTTAGCGATTTCAGGTTTCGAGCTGCCGTAGCGTCTTGTTGGGGGTTGTCGTTCGACACGGTATCGCAAAGTTTACGCAACCACCCCCTACCATTATTGGCAGTCAGGATCGCATTGACTCTCTAAATCAATCTGTTCCAGTGGATCGATGAGAAACTATCACTGGTAGACAGGCGTCGCGTCATGGCAGCCGCATTACTGCTCGAGCTATCGAAAAGGACGCAATGTGATCCTTCTTTGAAAACGGCTAACCTCGCTATCTTCGGCGGCTCGGGACCGCCCCCTCAATTCATTACTGAAATGGACCCCGATTTTGGGACCAGAGGTTAAGTTGGAAAAGGGCCGCTCCGTTTGATAAACGGAGGGCATGAAGAGCTGGCTCCGCAAATTCGGACAGTAGCTTGAGTGGATTTTCTGCCTGAGAGCGGCGAGGATTCTTGCCGCGAAACAGGAGCGAAGATGACGAAGAGGAGTCGCCGGACGCATTCTCCGGCATTCAAGGCAAAGGTGGTTTTGGCGGCCGTGAAGGGGGAGAAGACGTTGGCCGAGCTGGCGCAACTGTTTGATGTCCATCCGAACCAGATCACGACCTGGAAGTCCCAACTCCTGGAAGGCGCCGCCGGAGTGTTTGGGCAGGACAACGGACCGGCCGAGGCGCCGGTCGATTTGAAGCGTTACATGCCAAGATCGGCGAGCTTGCGCTGGAGAACGATTTTTTGTCCGGCGCGCTCACCAAGGCGGGCCTGCTGAGCGCAAAGCGATGATCGACCGCGACCATGATCTGTCTGTCGTGCGCCAGGCGAAGGTCCTGAACCTTGCCCGCAGTACGGTTTACTATGAACCTCGGCCGGTTTCGGCCGAGGACTTGTCTTGATGCGCCGGCTCGATGAGCTGCACCTCGATTATCCCTTCGCAGGGGGGCGCATGCTGCGATCGCTGTTGCAGCGTGAGGGCATGCAGGTTGGCCGCCGCCACGTCGCGACGCTGATGAAGCGCATGGGGATCGAGGCGATCTATCGCCGTCCGAACACGAGCAAGCCCGCACCGGGCCAGAAGATCTACCCGTACCTATTGCGCGGATTGAAGATCGAGCGGCCGAACCAGGTCTGGGCAATGGACATCAGCTACATTCCGATGCGACGTGGATTCGTTTACCTCGCCGCGGTCGTCGATGTGTTCAGCCGAAGGGTATTGGTCCATCGCGTATCGATCACGATGGAGACGATATTCTGCGTCGAAGCGCTCCAGGAGGCGTTGGCGAAGCACGGCAGGCCCGAGATCTTCAACACGGATCAGGGTAGCCAGTTCACCAGCCTCGACTTCACCGGCGTGCTGCTGGACGCGAACATCGCCATCAGCATGGACGGCAAGGGTGCCTGGCGCGACAACGTGTTCGTCGAGCGGCTGTGGCGCACTGTCAAATACGAAGAAGTCTATCTGCGTGCTTACGACAGCGTGCTCGAGGCGCGAGCATCGATTTCCAAATATCTGGCGTTCTACAATCGAGGACGTCCTCACTCGAGCCTTGACGAACGCACGCCCGACGAGGCTTACTTCGGCGCGCAAACGATGGTGACGGCCGCATGATCGTCGCCAACGATTTTGCTGCGGATCTGGTCGGGCTTACGCCCTCCCGACGCCACAGCAAAATCGTAAAGCCCCGCGTTCAGCATAACCCGGCAGGAATCCACTTAATTTTCGCGGGGCCCTGTCCAAACAACCGGGACCAGCTCTTGATGACGACGAAGACGAGACGCAAGATCGACGCGGCACTGAAGGCAAAGATTGCGCTGGAAGCCGTGCGGGAGCAGGCGACGGTGGCCGATCTGGCCCAGCGCTATGAGGTTCACCCGAACCAGATCTATGCCTGGAAGAAGCAACTGCTGGACCATGCGGCGCGGGCCTTTGATGCGGGTGTCGGGCGCGAGAGCGAGGAAACGCGCGAACGCGAGATCGAGAAGCTGCACGCCAAGATTGGACAACTGACGGTCGAGCGCGATTTTTTAGCGCGGAGGTCCGGAAGATGAGCACGCCGGACCGTCGAGGAATGCTCGATCGCGCCGACAAGGCGCTGTCGATCCCGTCGGCAATGCCTGTTGCTTGGCATCGCGCGCTCCGGGGTCTACCGGCCGGCCAACGACAACGACCTTGCCCTGATGCGGCGGATCGACGAGCTGTTCATCGCCTGGCCGTTCCTGGGCTCGCGGCGAATGACCGCAATGCTGAAGGCTGAGGGGCTTCAGGTCAATCGCAAGCGCGTGCAGCGGTTGATGCGCAAGATGGGCATCGCGGCGCTGGGACCGAAGCCGAACACGACGAAGCCGGCGCCGGGCCACAAGATCTATCCTTATCTGTTGCGCAACATGACGATCGACCGACCGAACCAGGTGTGGGCCGCCGACATCACGTATCTGCCCATCGGCCGTGGCTTTTCTTTATCTCGTCGCCATCATCGACTGGGCGAGCCGTGCGGTTCTGGCGTGGCGATTATCGAACACGATCGACGTCTCGTTCTGCGTGGCGGCTCCGGAAGGGGCGCAGGCGAAGTACGGCAGGCCGGAGATTTTCAATACCGACCAAGGCAGCCAGTTCACCAGCGCGGCCTTCACCGGCGCGTTGGCGGGCGCAGGGATCAAGATCTCCATGGATGGCCGCGGTCGTTGGATGGACAACGTCTTCATCGAGCGGCTGTGGCGGTCGCTCAAGCATAAGGACATCTATCTCAAGGGCTATGCCGACGGCCGCGAGGCCAAGGCAGGGATCGCGAGCTGGATCGCCTTCTACAACGATCGTCGCCTTCATCAGGCGCTCGGCTATCGCACGCCGATGGCGGTCTGGCGCAAACGGTTGCAGGCCGCGAAGGCTGTGGAATGGTGGACAACGCTGACGCGTTGACCACATGCCCACAGCAACAGCAGCAGACAGTGTCTCTGGCAGCGTGATAGGAAGTAATCAGGAGCGGTCAGTTTCCAACTAACAAACCGGCTCAAGCGGCCCCGCTCCGCGGGTCCATTTCATCGCCCAGCGCGGCCGTTGAAACCTACGATGTCACCGATTCGAACGGCGTGCCATTCATACGGGCGCGGATATTCGGTGTCGGAGATGGCCCTTTTTGTTGTGGCCCAGGTGACGAGCAGCGCGCACTGCGGAATTTGCCGCAATGGGAAATAGATCATTCACTGGCTGCGATTCAGTATTGGGCTGAAATCATTAAGGTCATACCGGGTCAATCGCCGGCCATCGTCAACGTCGCCGGGATTGCCATTGACAACGCATGGGCCTCTATCCAATCGTCACCCGATGGCGGCAACAAGGTGCAGGCGCACTCACGAGGCGGCTCGCTGACCTACGGGGCGCTTGGCATGGTTGCGATCGGACAGATGGGGTTTTCAGCCGAAGCATACATCCCTTCGCAATTGCCGATGACGCGAAAGATAGGTCTCGCACCCGTTACGATTCATGAAATCGCCCATCAGATGGGAATCGCCAGTACTATTGACGGCTACGAAGCATCGCCGCATTTCGCCCGAAGCGATAAATGGCTGGACGGACCATTTGCACGATGACAATGGCAAACAAGCCAAGCCGGGACAAGCGATCTATTGCTCCGGCTGCGCCAACCTGCGAGCTGACAACGTTTTCGACCTGCGCCGCGGGCTATTTCGCCGGGAAGCATATGAGTGAAGTGCTGGCCGGCGCCATGCCCGGTATTCCGGTGCAGGCGATGCATGAGGACGCGTCGCCGGATGCAGCCTTCGTCTCGCATAGCGAGCTCAAGAACAGCTTAATGAGCCACCAGCGATACCGGAATTACACACCCTTCATGGAGGCGGAGTTTGGCCGCGTTGCAGGATATCGGCTATACCATCGATCGGCGCAAGTTGTTCGGTTACTCCATCTGCGGCAACGGTCAGAGTCTGATTAGCGATAACCCCTTCTTCGCTCGCAACACTGAAGGAACCGCGTATCGCCCAAATACATACAACACGGCGATGCTCGGACTGGGGCTGCATGTCTATGGCCGCGACAACACTGTGGTCCAGCGCGCCGGCCTGCTTTCGGAAGGACCGGGGGGCGCTGGCATCCGCGTCGATGGCGAAGCCAATCGGATAACAATCCCGCCGGGGACCCGCGTCCATGCGGACGGCGATGTTCGCCTATGGCAAGGGTCACTCGCTTACTCAGCGTGGCGACGTGCAGGCGCTCGGCGAGCATGGCATCGCAGCAAGCTTCGACTTTGGCAACAATACGATGGGCAATCACCGTGAATATCGTGGCTCGTATATTCGCACGATTGGCAATAGCGCGGCCCCGATGCTGAACGAAATCGACGGTCCGCTCGTCAACACATTCGATCTGACCGGGCGCCTGGCTGGCAGTTACGCCGCGATGTACGTGTCGAACAGTGGTTATGTGGGCGAGATCAACGTGATGCGTGGCGCAACGCTGTCAGGGGACATCCTGTCTGATTACGCCCAACTTGACGAGAAGGGTTCGCCGCGCCTGACCAAATTGACGTTCGGTATGACGCCTGACACGAATGGTCACACAACGGGACAGCCCGACGCAAGCTTTGCGACCCGCTATGAAGGTAACATCATTGGACGCAACAACCTGTCGCTGCAGTTGTTCGGCGGCGTCGCGTTGTTTACTGGCAATCACGAAGTGTACGACGCAACTGTCGCGCAACACGCAACCCTGTCCGGTAACGGCAGTTATCTGCTCAATACCGATGGCCGCTTCACCAATAGCGGGGCTGTCGCGCCGCTCATCGATGGTCGTGACAACAACATAACGGTGAATGGGGGCTATCTGCAAACGTCCACCGGGCGCTTGCAGCTCGCAGTGAACGATACTGGTGCGTTCAGCCGCCTCGTGGTGAACGGAGGTGCGGCGCTCGACGGTACCCTCGCGATTATGCCGCAGCGTGGCTGGTATGGCAATGATTTCAGCGTCTGGCTCTCGGGGCCATAGGTCAGGACTCAGATTGCCGTAATCAACCAGCGCCTTATCCGTGGTGTTTTTCTCCGAGAAGTCTTGATAGCCGGTCGCTCGAGCAGGCGATGTCTGGCTCCTAGTCGGCTATTCACTCCCTGGCATTTAATCCAAACGTCTGGTCGGCTGGACAAGTTTGTTGTTTGCAGCGCCAGTTGTCGAAGAGGTGCACCAAAGCTGAAAATTATCTCTGGATGAAAACTAGCGCCGTATTGGTCGAGGCGTCGCCAAGGCTGATTCCGGGAAAATTCGGCAAGCGCCTGTGCCTCAGTTTGAGATTGTCTGGCTTCCTACCTGCTTCTTGCACACGCGACGCAACCCCGGACGGTCCACTTGTCGATCCGCGTCAGCACATCCTCCCAGCCAAGCCAGAAGCCTTCGCCGCGGTAGCGACAAGCGTCTTATCAGTCCGGCAAAAAATTTTAGAACAAAAATGGCCAGAATGCGTGACAATGGTTTTCAACTTCTTAGGGACGCGTCAGGCGGGGTGAATATGCGCTTGGTAAGGTTCTGACGCTCGGCGAACGACGTGTTGATTAGGGCCAGATCCGTTGTCCAAGAGGTAGATCTTGATCCGGCCGATGCACTTGGGTGGGCTATGGCCCCCGGATGCGGCCACCGCGAAAATCTGTTCAGCATCGCCTAATCAGCATCAAAATAACATCTCGCGCCCGCAGGGAGCCTGGCTACGGTATGATATCCGGAGCAACGATTCGGCGGCCAGATCTGGCCTTGACCCCAAGTCCGCGCCGCCGTAGCGCCCCGTCCGAAAGGGCGGGGCGCTTTCCTTTTGCATACGTCCCTTGCGGGGGATTCTAGCAGAGCATCAGATGGGTAGCCGCAACTGTATACTGTCAAACAGGCCTTGGATCGTTGGTCGCGAGCGGTATTGTGGATACGGAAGCAGGCCTTCGATCGCGGGCGCGGCAGAATGTCGTGTTCGAACTCGGCTTCGTTATCGGGAAGTTTGGGGCAGCCAATGTGGCTGCGCTTATGAAGTCGACGGTGGAGAAGCCATCCGACCTTGATGGCATTGCCTATATTTCCTAACGGCCCGGGCACTTCCTTGAAGACTGAGCTTGCACGCGAAATGTATCACATGAAAATCCCCTTCGATACCAAGGCTGTTCTTACAGCTTAGGTAAGCCTCGATCGTGCATCAATCTTGAAGAATGCTCGACGTGATCGATGCCGGCGATGAGGGGGTGATTGGCCGCGACCCAGGCGCGGCTAGGTAGGCTGATCAGTTTGATCTGCATCGCTAAGTCCAAGGGAGTAACTGGTGCTGCGACCGCCTGCGGCGTCTTTTGAATGCCGCTTGATTAAGTCATTAATGTCGCGCGTTGCGGTCGGCTGCGAGAGCTTGGCAATTTTTCCTACTTCGACGAAGTGAGCTTTCCCTGGAAGTCCGTCGAGCAGCCGATTTAGCATCCGTTGCTGGCGATCGCTGAGGTCGCTCGTGGCATGCTTTTCCCAGAACGCTGCCTTCTGCAAGACGCTACCGATGATCGTCTCAGCGCCGTCGAAAGCCCGACCCAGGCAACCGAGAAACCAGTCGAGCCAATTGATGATGTCGAGCGTGCTACGTCGGGTTCGCTCAAGGATGTCGTAGTAGACTTGCGCTCCTTCCGGATTTGCCTGGACATGCTGTAGAAGCGCCGCGTGCTTTGTTCGGAACGCACGAGTGCCAAATCGGCGATCGCACGCCCTATTCGTCCGGTGCCGTCCTCGAAGGAATGGATGGTCACAAACCGCAGATGCGCAAGTGCAGCCGTGATAACAGGGGCCTGGCCTTGCTCGGTGTTGAACCAGTCCAGAAACGCCTTTATCTCGGTCTGAAGCCGCTTGGCAGCCGGCGCTTCAAGGTGAACACGTTCGCGGCCGAGGGTCCCCGACACCACCTGTATTGAACCTGCCTGTTCGGTGCGCCAGCGGATTATTCCGGTCATCGTTCTATCGCCACAAGCTCGCCATGGCCAAGGCCGCTTCCAGTCGGCTTCGCGGAGTTCGAGATTCGAGGTCGCTGCTTCGCCTGCGCCGGCTGCCGACGAAGCCTTTACGGCTTCGGCCGTATCGGCCCTCGCGACCACGTAGGTCACATATCGAAGCCCGCTGTCGTCTTTGACGACGCCAAAGTATCCGTCCTGCCGCCATCAGTTTGTCCGAATTCACGACAGGCGGACTTCACGTCCCTTGCCTGATGTGACCTCCCAACAACGGAAGGTTGCAATTGGCGGCGACCGGAGCGGTCAGTCCGTAAAATCACAGGCTCCTCTTCCATCCGTGCGGCGGATTGCGCTAGTCTGCGACCTGGAGGGAACAGGCCGTGGCGACCAGCTTTGAGCGGATCGACGCTTTCGCACGGCCTGCGATCCTGCCGCGCCTCCGCCATGTGCAGGCATGGCGCCGCGTCCGGCTGCAGCGCCTCCTATCTGATCCCAACATCGCACAGAATGATCCGGGAAGGCTCAAGTCCATCAAAGCCGCACAAAATTGCATGGCCGTCTCCGTGCGCGTCAAAGCCATCCTTACCGGGATCATCGATCGCTAGGGGCGCCGGGAGCGGCGCGGTGTCGAGTGCGTGCTGATTCCGCTCGATGTCGCCCACCATTCCGGAATGATCTCGCCCACCGTTCCGATTTGATCTTGCCCACCATTCCGAGATGATCTCGCCCACCATTCCGGGATGATGTCGCCCGGGGTGACGAGGCCTCTTCTGGCTCCGATACGGTCCCGCCTTTCGGCTTTGCGAAGGGGGACCTGGATGCCGACGGAGAGGTTTGCGATGCGCCATGTGCGCGATGTGATCAGATTGAAGTCGGCCGGGATGCCGACCCGCGAGATTGCGCGGCGGGTCGGCACGGCCCCTTCGACGGTGCGGTTGACGATCCGCCGGTTCGAGGCGGCGGGGCTGACCTGGCCGTTGCCAGACGACGTCACCGACACGGTGCTGGAGGCCCGGTTGTTCGCCAGCGCCGGAGCCGGTCCGGGCACCCGGCGGGGCCATCGGCGGCAGGCCGAGCCGGACTGGGCGGCGGTGCATCGCGAGCTCAAGCGCAAGCACGTGACGCTGTCGATTGTGTGGGAGGAGTACATCGCGGGCGAACCCGGCGGGTATCGCTATTCGCGGTTCTGCGAGCTCTACCGGGCCTGGGAAGGCCGGCTGTCGGTGACGATGCGCCAGTCGCACGCGGCTGGCGAGAAGCTGTTCGTCGACTATGCGGGCGACGGCGTGCCGGTGGTGATCGACCGGCTCACCGGCGAGCGGCGCGCCGCGCAGATTTTCGTCGCGGTGCTCGGCGCATCGAGCTTCACCTACGCGCAGGCGACCTGGACGCAGGGCCTCGCCGACTGGATCAGCGGGCACGTCGGCGCCTTCGAGGCGATCGGCGGCGTGCCGGCACTGCTGGTGCCGGACAACACCAAGGTCGCGGTGATCAAGGCCTGCCTCTACGATCCGCAGATCAACCGCAGCTACGCCGATATGGCGGCGCATTACGGCACCGCCATTCTGCCGGCCAGGCCACGACGGCCACGGGACAAGGCCAAGGTCGAGCAGGCGGTCCTCATGGTCGAGCGCTGGCTGCTCGGACGGCTGCGCCACCGGATCTTCCACAGCCTCGCCGAGGTCAACGCGGCGATCGCCGAGTTAATGACCCGTCTCAACGAGGAGCGGCCGATCCAGCGGCTCGGCGTCACCCGCCGCAAGCTATTGGAGGAGATCGACCGGCCGGCACTGAAGGTCTTGCCGGAGAGCCCTTACGTGTTCGCCGAGTGGCGGATCTGCCGGGTCAGCATCGACTATCACGTCGAGGTCGAGGCGCATTACTACAGCGTCCCGCATCGCTTCGTCCGAGCCGAGGTCGAGGTGCGCTTCACCGCCCGCACCGTGAAGATTTTCCACAAGGGCGAGCGGATCGCCGCGCATCAACGCGTGAGCGGCAACCACAAGCACACGACCGTACCGGAGCACATGGCCTCCAGTCATCGGCGCTACGCCGGCTGGACCATCGAGCGCATCCGCAAGGATGCAGCCACGATCGGACCGGCCACCGCGGCGCTGTGTGATCTGATCCTGGATGAACGCACACACCCCGAGCAGGGCTTCCGCGCCTGCCTCGGCATCATCCGGCTGGCCCGCTCCTACGGGCAAGAGCGGCTCGATGCCGCCGCCATGCGGGCGATCGATATCGGCGCGCGCACTTACGGTTCGGTCAAATCGATCCTCGCCAACAATCTTGATCGGCGTCCTTCACCCAAGCGCTCCGCGGACGACGCGCCGATCCTCCATCCCAACATCCGCGGGCCGCGCTACTACAATTAGGAGATCACGCCTTGCTCACCCATCCAACCCTCGATCAGCTCCATCAACTCGGCCTTCACGGCATGGCCAAGGCCTTCGCCGACATCGAAGCCGGCGGCGAGGCCGCCAGCCTCGGTCACGCCGAATGGCTTGCGCTCTTGCTCGAACGTGAAGCGTCGCTGCGACGCGACAAGCGACTGTCGAAGCGGCTTCAATATGCCAAGCTGCGCCAGCAGGCCTGCATCGAGGACATCGACTATCGCACCCCGCGCGGCCTCGACCGCAGCCTCTTGACGATGCTGGTCGAAGGCCAATGGATCGACGACCACGCCAATCTTTTGATCTGTGGCCCGTCCGGCGTCGGCAAGAGCTGGCTCGCCTCGGCGCTCGGCAACAAAGCCTGCCGCGACAATCGCTCCGTGCTCTATCAGCGCGTCCCGCTACTGTTCAGCGATCTGGCCTTGGCGCGCGGTGACGGCCGCCACCCCCGCCTGCTGCGCGCGCTCGGCCGCGTCGATCTCCTCATCCTCGACGACTGGGGTCTCGAGCCGCTCGACGCCGCGGCCCGCCACGACCTCCTGGAGATCCTCGAGGACCGCTACGGCCACCGCTCCACCATCGTCACCAGCCAGCTTCCCGTCGATCAATGGCACGCGCTGATCGGCGAGCCGATGACTTCATGATGCCTCCTTCTTCGAACGCTTGGTGCGTCGTACCCGATTGCGAAGCTGACGGATTTGGTCGTCTGAGAGCTCGATCTGCCATGGCTGGCCTTTGGCTAACTGACGACCTGCCAGCAATTCCCGCGCGAGATAATCGAACACCGTCTGCGGGGTCACTCCAAGCTCAGCCGCTGCGCCCTGAATTGAGAAGCTTCCATCGGGCCAGCGCATCGGATTCTTGTCCACGCCGTTGATTTTGACGGTGGGAATGCCCCAGCGGGTACGCAACAGCCAGACATTCTCGCCTTTGAAGGCGGCAGCCTCGAGCCGCGACGAAGCCTTCCTGATTGAGTATTGCCGCGATCTCGGCATCCATTTTGTGTTCAGCATTCAACTCGACGATCCGTTGCCGCAACCGATCAATGTCGATGTAATCACGGTATGTCTGAACGCGCCGTTGCACGTGATGCTCGCTGGTTGCACCGGTCTGCCAGACGATCTTGAGCCACACCTGACCTCGGGTCCGCTTCTGATCAAGAACGACTTCGCGGATCACAAATCGCAGAATGCGCTTGCGATCGGCTGCCGACGTGGTGGCCGCGTTCCAAATCCGCGGCAGGTTCTCGCCGAGCGCTTGTAGCCCTGCGCATTCCGCCGGGCCAATCAGAAGCGGCTCTTGCCCGCGCCAACGCGCATGCTCCTGCTCGACCGCCTCTGCGACACGCAGCCTCTCTTCCCAAGCCCGCTCAAGTGAGCGCGCCACAAGACGGTTCTCGGGCTCTACGGCGTCATACTGGCGCCGAGCGCGCTCGGCCTCGTAGCGGGCGCGCTCCACGCGAAGCGCCCACTGGCGCTCGAGCTGACGGCTCTCCTGCTCCAGTTGGCCCGCGGCTGCGAGTGCGATCTCAATCTGATCCGGCACCAGGGCGTCGAGGACTATCCGCTCGACCAGCGCGTCAACCGCCAAGGCCCGGACTTCCTGGCACATTGCACTGCCTTGCTGGTCCCGATCCGAGCGGCAGCAATAGACCGGATAGTCGGCATTCGGGCCCGTGTAGCGCATGCTCATGCGCCGTCCACAACGACCGCAGACCGCAATTCCTTGTAACAGGGCTGCCCCCTTGCGCGGTACGCCAGAGTGACCTGCCTCATAGCGGCAGACGTTATCTGCCAATCGCCCCTGGTTGGCCATGAACTCCTCCCAGCTGATATAGCCTGGGTGAGCGGCGTGGAGGCAAACCGCCCAATCCGCGATCGCTACCTTGACCGTTCCCGTCAGCGATCCCCGCCGGCATCGGCTCGGGTCCTTTTGCCGGCGGCCATAAACATACGCCCCAGCATAGGCCGGATTCTGAAGGATATTAAGGACGCGTGTGCTATCTGGCGCACGCCAGACGATCTCGTGTGGAGAAGGTCCAAGCAGCGGCCGAACCGGCAAGGACAATCCATTCCTGTCCAAGTAGCGCATCACACGGCGCGCACTTTGCAGTTCCCGGAATTTAGCAAACACGAGATGAAGACGGGCGCGCACCTCCTCATCCGGATTGAGAACAATTGTGCCCGCTCGATCGTAGGCGAGCCCGGCCGGCAGCGGCAGCCGCAGTTCGCCCCGCGCCGCCTTCTGCCGTTCCCCTTGGTGAAGGCGCATCCGAAGCTGATGCAGCTCCGCCTCGCTCATGATGCCGGACAGGCCCAACAGCAGGCGGTCGTGATAGGCGCGCGGATCGTAAAGCCGCTCGCCATCCGCAATCAGCACGCCAAATACCGAGCACAGTTCGAGAAGCTGATGCCAGTCCCGGTTATTGCGGGCCAAGCGCGAAGCGTCGAGACTCACCACGAGACCGGCGTTGCCAAGGCCGATCTCGGCAATGAGCTTCTGGAAACCATGACGGTCCACGCCGCCAGCACCGGATTTGCCCAGATCCTCGTCAATCACCTGGACGCGCTCGGGCGGCCAGCCCAGACCGATGGCGCGATCGACAAGGCGGTACTGCAGCTCGGTGCTCTCCTGATGCTGGCGCACCTGGTTCACGGATGACTGCCGCACGTAGACATAGGCCAACTTGGCTCGGTGAGCCGTCGTGAGCCGCTCGTCAGCGACGGTCGAGCTGATCAGCACGACCCAGTCCCCTTCCGGGCGTGCCGGGGATCGCTTGCATTCGCCGCATCAGCGCGGCGATCGTTTGAGCAATCTGGGTTTGCGTCGCGGTCGACAGATTCGGCCAGAGGCGCGGAATGTCGGCCATCGGACGGCCGGATGGATTTGCCAACGTTGGCAGGGGTCGATACGCAACGCGACCTGGGAGCGGTCGGTGGGTCATCGCGAATCACCTTCTCGTCGAGAAGGCTCAGACTCGCGCTCAAATGTTGCATCAATGGGATCAGCGTCCGTACACTGATGCGCGGCAGGTCGGCCGCGTTCGGGCGGAAAGCGATCGACGTCTCGGTAAGATCCGTCGACGCGATCCGAACCCCCCGCCGCCGTCCGTCCGGCAGCGCGACAACAACGTAGGCGGGACCGCGTCCCGACCGCTCCTTCAGCACCTCAAGCCGGTGCCCAAATAGGAAATGATGCGGGTCAGTGATCGTGACGTGAGACACGACCCGTTCAAGAATAGGGGTACTCTGCCGTGTTCGGCGACCAGGCAATGACGTTGGCTGCCATCGATCGTTTGGTCCACCACGCCACGATCCTCGAGATGAACGTCGAAAGTTACCGTCGAAAAGTTGCCCTCGATCGCAGACGCGGTCCAGGCCGGCCGCCTGTTCACACTACCCCCAACGAACTCGACGGCGGCCAGCGTCAATTATCTCCTGACTCGGCCGCCTCGTCTCATCTTGATTGACGCGCCGCTCTCATCCTGATTGTCGCGTTATAGGTGGCGGATCGTCGAGACACCGGGCTACGACATGGCCTTGGCGAGCGCCTACATCCTGTTCAATGAGGTCGGCGGCGAATTCGCCTTCCCTTACGGGCTCCATTCCTGGAGCCTGCAACGGCGATGCCGTCGAGTTCGGCTGGCAGGGAAACGACGAAATGGAGCCAGCCGAGGGCGACGGCTGGGCCGAACTGCAGGAGGACGGCTCTCTAAGGGGAGATCTGCCTCCTCAACGGCGACAACATTCCATTCATCGCGCGCCGTTCAAAGACTTCTTCAACAACCTGCTAAATCCCAGCCGCCGGGAACTACAGATTACGACGACGGCAGGGTGCATCGTCCGATGTTCCTATTGTCCGAGGATAAGTTCGCAGAACGCCAACGCCCCGTGTCCCAAGCGAAGCACCTTGGTCTTCAGGATCTCAAGCGATGTCTGGCACGCGTACCAGCGGTTATCGATATCGGCTTTGCGGGTTACTCGGAGCCTTGGCTCCATCCGGAGTGCACGACGATGTTTGAGTATGCTTACAAACGCGGCCATGGCATCCGCATTTTCACGACCCTTGTCGGAATGAATAGGAGTGACGTTCGACGCTTGCAAATGCTGCAGTTCAAGAGCTTCGTCGTGCACGTCCTCGATGACGGCACTTACATGAACAGCCGCCTTGTCGGAAAGACCTATCTCAATGTCCTGCGGAGACTGGTCGAGGCGAACATTCCCTCAATTCGATACGTCGTTCTTGGCAAAGTCCATCCCAAACTCGCCGACATCATTCCCGCCAAACAGTTAACGCGCTTACGGCCGCTGACGAGCAGGCGAGGACGTACTGATCCGAGTATCATCAAACCACGGCGGCCTCTCGTCGGCACTCTAACTTGCATTGGCGAACGGCAAAATCGAAATGTCCTCCTCCCGAACGGCGACATTAGTCTGTGCGGCATGGATTTTGAGCGGCATCATGTCCTGGGCAATTTTCTGCGAGACGAATCCGAGGATCTCTTCGAAACACCGATATTTCGCGAAATCATCGATCGCATGAACGGAATGGACGGCTTTCTGCTTTGCAGGAGATGTGAATATGCCAAACCGCAATCGTCGGGAGGCATGACCGGTGCCGGTCACGCCGTTTGAGGAGCAGGCCAGCAAATGCCAACGCCATGAGTTGTAAGCGACGAAATGACAGGAGCGAAGCGTCGCCTTTCGCGCCCGAATTATTGAGGTCTGCTGAACACCGGCGCCCCCCGTTACGATGGCTTGGGCGAACTGACGCAAATTCGTGCAACTCGGCCAGAGGGGAGCAAAAGACGGCCAGAACTGATTCTGGCCGTCGGCACGGAGCTATCGTGTCAGGATACGAAGAACCTCCGTAGAATAAGGTAGCGACGCCGCTTCCTCGCCGCGGCGCAGTCGCCGCTTCGATCACCAGATGAACTTCGCGCGATCAGGCAGTTCGCAGACAAACTCGCCCTGGTTCACGAGTTCGGTCGTCCCGATGATAAGCTTGGAGGCCCGCACCGTGAGTTTACCTTCGCGGCTGAGGCTGTGACGAATGTATTCGGTCACGGCATGCCCGGAGCTGTCCACGGTTTGGTCCGCATTGGCGAAGCTGATGCCGTTCCGGGTGGTCACCCTGAAGGCATTGATGACCAAACCGGCCTGCGTCGCCGATCCGGCCTTTCCACCCTCGGCGACGGTACAGCGGCTCATATCCAGTATAAGCTTCACACTCTCGCCCGTCTGCAAGGCAGCACCTCGACGTATTTCGGCGAGGGCTCATCGGCCCGGGCCATCGCGCTCACGCAGGCGATCGAAAGCAAGGACAGTAGGATCGACAGGCCTTTGCCAATAAACTTCATAGGTTTTTCCTCGGTGAGAACCACAGATCGCAGAAGCGCAACGTTGCAGGATCTCGTGCTCGCAAGGCCGTTTGGCGAGTTCGAGCATCACGCGCGGTCGCACTTTGCGAAAAAAACAACCTGTCGTAAACAGGCGTAAGTGGTTGTGGCGGCTATTCCGACGTCACAACCTCGTAGGTCAGGTTTGCTGAAGTCGCTTCTCCTCGGGCGACATCGCCGGACCGACTTCATCAAAGACGCGGCCACTTGGAAACCACGAGCGGCAAAGCTCCTCCGACGGAGGTCGACATGATTGAGCGGATGAGCTTTTACATGTGTGTAAGCGCGCGGTTTCCGGTCAACAGTTCGACCAGGGCGCATCTTGCCAGGTTGTTTACGGTGATACCTGCATGGCTCTCTGCCACCTAAACAATACGTCCACAATGACGACGACGACAAGCGCCCAACGCAGCGGCGTGAATAAGCCTTGCCCAGTCAGGGCGTCTGATCTCGGCCTTAACAAACAGGAATGCCAGACGGCGAAAAACAGCGCCGACTTTGCTCTACCGCTTTGCGCGGCTTCCGTTCGGCTGGCCGCTCGCCTTACTGGACTGAATTCATCCATCCGGCACCCCCTCAGCGGATATCGCTTATTTCCCCGTCCGTCAGCTTCCTGAATGCTACATCTACGAAAATGTACACGAACGAGCAGTACTTGAAAGGCATCCAATAAATATTGGATCCGCGGAATGCTGCAGAAACTCCGGTTGGCGTTCACGATGTCCTCCCGCAGCCGTACCGGGTGCCCCGGCAGCTCGATGGGTCGAACGCACAGACCAGCTCAAGGGCAGAACCGTCCGCTGATCAAGCAAGCTTCGAGCAGCAGCTGGATGCCCTGCATCCGACTCCCCCGACGTCGGATTCAGTTCCTACCGCAACAAATTCCGCAACTTCCACGTCCTCGACTGGGCCGAACGAGGCCCGGCAAACCGTTCGCTATCCAGCCGCATCATTTGTGGGCGCGCGCGCTCAGCTTGCCGCAACGCTGACAGGCGCCCCCCTTGATGCGCTCAGAAATGAGATCGAATTGGCTGTGCAGCAATTGGCACGGTGGTCGCCATCGACCGCCGCTTTCGACGGCGGTGTCGATCGGGAGCGCGTTTTCGATGACGTGGTAGGATCGTCATATGTCACGCTGCGGCGCTTCCAGCACCAGGACAGCGATTGCAGGCCGCGCGTGGAAGACAACACGAGCGCAATATCGCATGTGCGCAACACGGCGCGGGATCATTCTTCCATGGGAGATCCTCTGGAGCGATATCCCATGGACCGGGCGCGCCAAGCCGGATGGCATATGCGCGGTCGAACAGCATTCCCCTTCGTGTCGCTGGTTGAGGATCCATCCAAACTGGTCGATTCGCGCGATCACTGGGCACGAGCGATCGCCCAAAGTACGAACGCGCTGCACACCTACACCGTACCGAGGTCCGCGGTCTGGACGCCCGACGACGTGCTGAGCAGCATTGGGCTCGGAATGAATGCTGAGGATCAGCACAACATCGATGCGGATGTGGACCTCATGTGCGCGCTGGGCAGAACGCCAACCCCAGAGACCGAGCGCCTTTTCTGGGCGGCAATCTCGACGACTACCGGACCGCCGGCGACCCAAATCCGTACAAGCGCGATGGCAATGATTAGACGGCCTCCTGCGCGCCCTTTGTCGGTAAGTGCCTTCATGCTGAAACGCTAGGCACGTCCCCCAGGGAAGAAACGGAGGATGTGCCATGAGCGCAGGCTTTACAAACAACGTATCGAGCAGCCTCCGCATGCGGCCTTCGAACGGGCCCTGCGAACGGGTCAGGCATCTGGAGCCGCCCGAATGGCTCTTTAACGCGTTCTTGGCGCGGCGCCCCAAGCGCATCTGGCATCCCCGCATCGATCCGATGGCTAGCGGTCACATTCGTCATCGAGCCCGGTGACGTGAAGCGCTGAAAGCCCGGCTTCTGTTCACGGCCGTCTCAGCCTGATTCTGGACGCGCGTTCGATCAAGGGACGGTCAGACCGATCGCACCACCAAGCGCAGTAAAGCGGCATCAACCGCGGCATGCGGTGCATCGCGACAGAGTCCATTCGTCTCCTGAATGCGTTCCATCGAAACAATCGATTTTGCCGATCTTACGCGAAGACCCCATAGTCGGCGGAGCAATCTTGGGAGGCCGCATTCTACAATGTAGTGTGACAATCCTTCTCAGTCCCCTGCCGGTCAACTCGACTTGGGCAATCGCGCGTTTGCATCCAGCATGTAAATGACGCGGCAGGTACAAGCATCCCACGACTAGCCATAGTTTGTCTGGCTGATTGCCACATCTGAGGCGATCAGCCAGCCGCCCGGTCAGACGCTGTGGACAGCGGTGACGCGTAGTGAGAACGACTGCCTCATAACACACTGCCATCGGCTACGGCTCACGCTGGACATCATAAGGTAATGCATACGACCTTGAAGAAGGTGAGAGCGACCATGATTCGCATGTAGATGGCCGCGTCTGTGTCGACGCCGCTCCAGGGCGCCCGCACATTTGACGGGACTCCGCTAAACCAAACGTTAAAGACACTTGAATCGCACCGTACGTGAGATTGTAGGATTTCCGACAGCCTCACCACAAAGAACCCCACTCGGGCGAACACTTCCTGATAGGTAGCAAGAATTGCGAACATCTTTAAAGCTTAATGCAGCCCCACTCCGCCCCGTCACGCGGGTCGACCACTCCTTTCGAAGGCGACTTTTCAACGCCGCCTACCTGCAGGACGGACGAATCAGCACAGCCTTAGCCGGAGCAGACTGTAGCAGGCGCGTAGAATGCGGCCCCCGCTTATCTCGCTCCGTGCCGACACAAAGGCACTTTAAGGTCGAGCATCGGTCATTCAGCCGTCGTTCATCCCAAGCGATGAGAGACAGCTGGCGCAACGACTTCAATCCGATGATGCCTCGTTGCGCGTGCCGCGCCTTTTCGGCCTCGTGCACTGCTGTCGAGGGGATGCCGCGTCCGGGACATCGGACGCGATTCAAAGTCGGGATCGCTGGCGTCCTGCATGTCTATCACCGGCTACCGAACGGCTCTGTCGCTAGCCGGTAGGAGCATCGATCGCATCGTTACGCGCCGCGGCTTCTGAAGCATCGGTCGGTTGCGGGGCGTAAACTTCTTCAAGCGGAAAAGCGTGCTTTGTCATGACCTGGCGACGCCATAGGCGCAAGCATAGCAGTGCCGACCGCGGGACTTGAGCAAGGTGGCGGAGTTTCCAAATGTCGATTTTGCTAGACGGTTCAGATCCAGCTGTCTCCTGCGCTTGCGTATCGATCGCGCCGTCTGGCGCTAACGATATCGAACGAGGCGGCCCAGCGCGTGCACGCCTGGCCGCGATCAGCGCACCTAGGCATCCGCCTGCTGCTTCTATTTTGGGCCTCGTGAATGATTTCGGAGATCTTCCCAGTCCATGGCAGACCGCCGCTTTTTTGTGTTCGGTGACAAGTGAATGGCTCGACTTGCTGGCGCGCCACCACGATCTGCTTCGTCGCTTTCGGGCTTTTTCAAAGTGCGCCTCTGTGAGTTGGGCCGACGCTCTTGGTCACCCGTAACGTACGCAGGTCTCGGCGTTGATGAACGAGAGGCGATGACATGCGAATTCTCTTGGTTGATCATCACGCGGACTTTGCCCGCGCTGTGAAGGAAGCGCTCCTCGGTTGCGGGTTCGCGGTTGACGTGACACGCACCCTGGATGAAGCGGCGGCAGCGCTGGATTGCGCCAGCTACCACATTCTCTTGCTCGAATCGGCTTTACCGGATGGAGACGGCTTGAACTGGCTGAAGCAATTGCGGCGCGACGGATGTTCAATGCCTACGATGATGATGAGCAACTTGAACGATCTCGCCCGGCGGATCGCGATCTTTAATGCGGGTGCGGATGATTTCCTGGCCAAGCCCGTCTCAATCGACGAACTCATCGCTCGCATGCGCGCTATACTGCGACGGTCAACGCAGATGACGGCGCCGGTCGTGACATTCGGCAACCTGCATTTCGACCCGATCGGAAGACAAGTCTCCGTCAGCGGCCGAGTACTGAGGATTGCGCGCCGGGAAGTGTGCATTCTTGAGCATCTGCTGAGCCGCGCCGGCCGCACCGTGCCTCGGTCGTCACTGGAGGATAGCCTGTATGCCTTCGACGACGAGGTCTCCACCAACGCGCTGGAAGTTGGGATCTATCGCTTGCGCGCGCATTTGAGCCAGGCGGGTGCAACCTTAAGAATCAAGACCGCGCGCGGCGTTGGTTACACCCTTGAGCTCGTTAGTGCGGCATCGGCCGCCTAATCGATCGAACTTGAAAGCACAATCCCTTGAAGGTCATTAACAATGCTGCCGGCGCTGACAAGTCGCCGATGGTTTCCACGGCGCCGCTCTTTGCCGGTCTGCCGCTTCTCTGCTACGCCCTCTGCGCGCTCGCAGTGCTATTTCCATTTGCTGCCGCGGCTCAGACAAAGCGGGACGGCAAAGGAGAACCGCCGCGAGCTGCGCCTGGCAGCGCGACCGGCACCCTTAACCTGTCCTCCTCACAGGGCAAGACAGTTCATCTGACCGCTCCTGCGGCCAGCATCTTTGTTGCAGATCCGGCGATCGCCGATTACCAGGCCCCCTCAAACACGACGATCTTCGTGTTTGGTAAAAAGCCTGGGCGGACCAGCCTGTTTGCCTTGAACGACGCCGGCGAGGCCCTCGCCGAGATGCGTGTTGTGGTCACGCAGCCGATTGAGGATCTGCGTGCCACGCTGAGAGCCGAGGTCGGCGACTATCCGATTCAGGTCAGCTATACCCCGCGCGGAGCGATCCTTGGCGGGACCGCGCCCAATGCAGACGTCGTCGAGACCGCCAAGAAGGTGACCGAGCAGTTTCTCGGTGCGGGTGCGCTGGTCGTTAACAAGATCCAGGTCGCCGGCTCTTTGCAGGTGAATCTCAGCGTCCGCGTGGCGGAAGTCTCCCGCAGCGCCGTCAAGGATCTCAATATCAACCTCTCCGCCTCGGGCCAAAATGGCGCCTTCATTGTCACCGGAAAAAGTGCAGGTTCCGGCGCTGCGGGCGGCGGCGGCACGGTCGGTATCGGATTTAGCGCCGGCAGTATCAACCTGAGCGCTGTTCTCGACGCGCTCGCCAGCGAGCACCTCGCTTCAATCCTGGCTGAGCCCAACTTGACGGCGATGTCCGGGGAAGCTGCGAGCTTCCTGGCCGGCGGCGAATTTCCCATTCCGGTCATGCAGGATAACCGGCAGGTTTCGGTCCAATTCCGCCAGTTCGGCGTGAGCCTGGAGTTTGTCCCCACGGTCCTCAGCAACAACCAGATCAACGTGCGCGTGAAGCCCGAAGTCAGTGAATTGTCCACAGAAGGTGAAGTCAAAATCAATGGCATGGCCGTGCCCGCCCTCTCGACGCGGCGTGCCAGCACCGTTGTCGAGCTCGCCAGCGGTCAGAGCTTTGCAATCGGGGGGCTCATCCGGCGCAACTTCAACACTGACATCGGCGAGTTTCCTTGGCTCGGCGACGTGCCGATTCTTGGCGCGCTTTTTCGCTCCTCATCGTTTCAAAAGCGCGAAACCGAGCTCGTCATTGTCGTCACACCCTACATCGTTCGGCCGGGATCGAACCCGACTCGGATGAGTGCGCCGAACGATCGCATCGCGCCGCCCTCAGATGCGGGCCGCGTTCTGACGAACACGCTGGCACGGCCGTCCCGAGATCGCGATGGGCCCCGCACGAGCGCACCAGGGTTGACTGGCAGTGCCGGCTTTATCATCGAGTGAGGATCGTCAAATGCCCCTACGACATTTGTGCCATTTGATCGCTGTTGCGGCAGCAT
The DNA here is from genome assembly GCF_011516665.3 of Bradyrhizobium sp. 41S5. Lineage (NCBI taxonomy): Bacteria > Pseudomonadati > Pseudomonadota > Alphaproteobacteria > Hyphomicrobiales > Nitrobacteraceae > Bradyrhizobium > Bradyrhizobium sp. 41S5. Next base: position 7,410,733 of record NZ_CP083721.1, read on the forward strand.
TAGGCGGATGCGCAAACAATGCTTCGACCCATTCTGGATCGGCTCAACAAGCGATTGAGGTGGAGCAGAAGAACAGCGTGTTGGTCCTGCAGAGCCTTCGCGGCTCCGAAAGGCGCCGGCTGCACAGTTTCATTGCAGCTGCGAGTGGCGGCCGGCGGGATGCACTTCATATCGAGGTCACCGGCTCGCCCCGTCTCATCGCCCAGGTGACGCACGAGGCCCGTGCCATGGGCGTTGCCCCTTACAACATCCGCCTGTCGGCCTCCCCGCTCGATCTGCCTGCCCGTTTCGGGGTGAGGATCGAGGCAATCACCTATCAAGTCCATCCTCCTGTCTGTCCGTCGCTTTCCATCGTCGGGCCTGCAGTTGACGATAATTCGTTTGACCCGACGCTCGGCTGCTCGACCAGAAGCAATCTGGCAGCCATGGTCAACGATCCGCTCGATTTGCTGGACAATCGATCGGTTATGCCAAGCAATGGCGATCGTGCCGCCGGTCCCGTTGCGAACTACGGGACATTTACCGCGCGCAACAAGAGCAATGGCGACGATGGAGCCAACAGGGCAGCGCCGGAAGCCCCAGCGGGCGGAACGAGGGACATACAGCCGCCTCGATGACGGCCTTTCGCAATCGCAGCCCCCGGTCAAAACGATCTAGGATCCGGACTCAATTGATCCACCAAGTGATCGCGGCGGCCAGCAGGATTGCAGACAGGAAGATGTCTGCGCGCTTGTCGTATCTGGTTGCGATCCGGCGGAAGTCCTTGAGACGGCAGAACATCCGCTCGATGACGTTGCGGCCTTTGTAGGCGACCTTATCGTAGAGATGCGGATGCTTGCGGGTCGGATTTGGCGGGATCACGGCCTTGATGCGGCGTGCGGCTAGTTCGTTGCGTAGGCTCCTGGCGTCGTAGGCTCGATCAGCCAGCAGACGGCGCGGGGTACGAACCATGCCGATCAAGCCGCGTGCACCGACCAGGTCGTGGGTGTTGCCAGGGGTGATCAGGAAGGCAAGCGGACGGCCGATATCGTCGGTCAGCGCGTGGATTTTGGAGGTCTGCCCGCCGCGCGAGCGGCCGATCGCGTTATTGAAGGCCCCCCTTTTGCGCCGGCCGCGGAGCGATGTGCTTTGATGTAACTGGAATCCACCGACATCGATCCGTACATGCCGGTCGATCCGGTCAGGGCGTAAAAAATATCCGTCCAAATCCCCTGTCGGCTCCAGCGGTTGAAGCGGTTGTAGACCGTCGTGTAGGGGCCGTAGACTTCCGGGCAATCGCGCCAGCGCGAACCAGATTTCAGCATGTGCACAATGCCGCTGATCACGCGTCTATCATCGACCCGATGCGCTCCCTTGCGCCCTCGTGGCAACAGCGGCTCAATCCGCCGCCATTCCGCATCGCTGAGCCAGTAGACCTGCTTTGCCATTCAAGCCTCCCTTCCGCTGAGAAGCTTGAATCACAGTCCAATTCCAGATGGAATCCCTATTGAGTACAAACCCTAGACCAGTCCGGCAGCGTAAAGCGCTTTTGCGACCGGCTCGAAATACTCTGTAGGAACCGGGTTGCCCAGCCTTGCTTTGCCGAGGAGCTGGTGCGCCAGGATGTCGTCATCTACAATACGGAGGCGGAGCGCGCGCGCCTCATGAAGCAGCTGTGACGCAGCGTCGCCTTCGCCACGGCAGACCAGGATCGGCACGCCGGTTTCGCCGCGAACATAGCGCAACCCAATCAAGGTTGCCGCTCCCCTCAATATCAAAGTGGCGCGATGGACGCCGAGCGGAGCCTCGTTCGCCGCCTCCTGCCGCAGACGGCGGTGCTCACGCTTTATCTGCGGATTGCCTTGCTGTTCCTTGTTCTCGCGCTTGGCCTCGGTTTCCGTCATGCGCATGTCCTGCAGAAACAACCAGCGCTGGATCAGAAGGTCGGCCAATCCGCCGACCAGAAAAGCCGCAGCGGCAATTCCGGTTAGCAGTTTGACCTCGGTGAAGACGAAGCCAAGACAGCCCATGCCGCAGACCGGCAGGTACACCAGCGTCTTCCAGCTTGCCATCACGGTGAGGAACAAACTCGTCCCGAGGACCACCACCTTGACCAGCGTCTTGCCAAGTTCGATCAACGAACGTTTCGATGCGATCCGCTTCAGGCCCTTGACGGGATCCAATTTCTCCAGCTTCGGCTTGAGCGGCTCCGAGGCAAACATAAAGCCGCCATTGGCCAGGATATTCGCCAACAGGGCCGCTGCCACGGCACAGGCGAGCAATGGCGCGACGGCTGCCAGCGAAAGCTCCAGCAAGCCACTGAGCGCTTGCGGGACCGCGCTCGTGAACGGCTGCTCCTGCACTTTGTCGATCAGCCGGACCGTTTCGTGCCACTTGTCTTCGATCGGCCCGGCTCTCCACCACAGACAGCCGAAACCGGCGCATGCGCTGACACCGCTCACCAAATCGGAGCTGCGCGCGCTCTGCCCCTTCTTGCGCGCATCGCGCAGCTTCTTGGGAGTTGGAGGTAGCTTTTTCTCCTCGCTCGAGCCGCTCATTTCAAGAGCTTCTTCAGATATTCCAGCACGTTGTCCGACGTGAGGATCTCAGTTCCCGCGTATTCAAGAAGATAGACGGTGTAGCTGACCATGATGAGACCGAAGGCGACATTCTTGATCGTCGGAGAGAGATCGTTCAACTTGAGCTGCGATGCAAAGCGCCCCAGCATCATGACCGATACATCGATCAGCAGCAGCAGGACCAGCACCGGCCCGGCGACCAGAAGCGTCGTCAGCATAATGTGATCGAGTAGGCTCAGACATTGCATTGCCCCTTGCGCCGTCACCGCGGGCAGAAACTGATACACGGGCCAGATCCGGTAGCTGCCATAAAGGCTTCTCACCATGGTCTGCAGGCCGCCCACCAGAACGAAAATCGTGACCGCCGTGATGCCGAGAAAAAGCCCGGTTCCCGACGCTTGGCTATGCGTTGCGGGATCCTCCGCCGCCACCTGGCTCGAAATTCCCCGTTGAGTATCGATGATGTCGCCGACCGCCTGGATACTCCATAATGGGATACTGAGCAGGATTCCGAGCAGAAGGCCGACGAACACCTCTTTCAGACCGAGCATGGTGACGCTGACCAGTCGCGTGTTTGGATCCAGCGCCTCCAAGCCGAGCTTGATCTGCGCCAGACACGGCAGTCCGATCGCAATCGTCAGGCTTCCTCGAACCAAGCCACTGATACGTGGCCTCGTAAAGACGGGAAGGACCAGCATGATTCCCAAGGCACGGGCCGCACCAAGACCCGTTGCGGCGACAAGTTCGATCGCGCCCTGGACCAGAGCTTGCGCATCTGTGGGGGACAGTCCAGCCATCCAGGCTCTGCTAGTATCTGCCGGTGAGTGCGGGAAAGTCGCTGAAGATGCGCTCGGCCTGCTCGATGAGGGGAGCACTGAGCACCGGAGAAAACCCAGCGAGGACGGCGACGACGACCAGAAGCTTCACCGTCAGGGGCAAGGTTTGATCCTGGAGCTGCGTCGCCGCCTGGATGAGGCCGATGATCAATCCGGAGACCAAGGCTGCGAGGAGCGGTGGCAGAACCCAGATCATGAACAGGACGAGCGATTCGCTCAGATGCGTGAGGATACCGGCTTCATTCATTGTCCGCCTCCCGGCGTTGTGTAGCTCAATACCAGCCCGTGCATGAGACGTGACCAGCCATCGATGGTGACGAACAGAAAGAGCTTGAAGGGAACAGATATCACCGTCGGGGACACCATCGACATGCCCATGGCCATCAGAATCGTCGTGACGATCAGGTCGATGGTAATAAAGGGAAGATAGAGAAGAAACCCGATCTCGAAACCACGCTTGAGTTCGGAGATCAGGAAGGACGGAACCAGAATCACAAAATCATCGGCCGTAGCGCTGCCGCGCATCTCTTCCGACCAGACATGTTCAGTCGAGGACAAGAAAAACCGGCGCTGCTCTTCATTGGTGAATTTCTTCAGATGGGCGCGCAGCGGCTCCTGTCCTTCCTTGGCGGCGGTCATCCAGTCATCGAAGGTTTGGTAGCGAAGTTGGGGATCAGTCAATCGGTTGTAGGTCTGCTCAAAGACCGGAGCGCTGATGAAGACGGTCAGAATCAGTGCCGCGCCGTACAGGACAATGTTCGGCGGTATCGATTGGGTCCCGAGCGCATTGCGAACCAGGAAGAGAACAACGGAGACCTTTATGAAGGCGGTGGTTGTGACGACGGCGAACGCGAGCAGGCCGAGGCCGACTGTCACCGCCAGAAGCGCGAGGATGCTGGGTTGAATCTCAGTCATTGACCGCCAACCTGCCGCGTAACCTGACGGCAAGTTTCTCGCCAATCCGCACGAGGTCGCCGCGTCCAATGCGTTGGCCGTTGGCAAGGATATCGACCGGACCATCAAGCGGCCGGCCAAGTTCGAACACATGACCTTCGTTGATAGTTCGCAAGGTTCCCAGCGGCAGCGGCCAGCGGCCGCATTCAAATACAAGTGTGATCTCAAGGCTGTCGATGTCGGCTTCAGAGGGAAGCTGCTGCGCTTCTGGTTGTGTCGTCATATGTCCACTCTTCAGGGGGTGGGATTGCAAGCGGAATGGCCCCCGCAGGACCAGCCTGTCGCGGGCAATCTCGGCAGGAGCCCATAATTGGTCAGCGGCAAGGATGATCTGGCCGCAAGCGAGGGGAATTGCGTCCGGCAGCAGCGCGTCACCTTGCTGTGCTTGACGAACAAGCCCAATCGTGACGCGGAGCGAGCCAATCTGGCCTGCAACGATGACAGGCAGCTCAGAACGAAGCTTGGGCCGCTGTCGCGGCAATCGGCCAAGCAGTTCGCCGAGGGCGCTGAACGCAGGTGGAACGGGACCGTCGAGAGACGGGAATAGAAGCAGGCGAGCCTTCGCTGTAAGCGGACCATAGGAGACGTCGAATTCAATATATGGACCCGACATCACTGCTTTATGGGTGCGGATAAGCTGCAACGGCCGTTGGATCAATCTCTCCAGTGGAGCGAGCAATTGTTCAAGCGCGAGTTCAAGGATCAGCGAACGACTTGGCTCGGAAGGTAAGGTCAAACCACTCTGCACGTTCGCAATCAACGCTTCCACAAGCGAACCGGGCAAGGACAAGACGACCGTTTCGCCGCCGGCGTCAAAGACGCAGTCAAGCATCGATGCCTCAGCCGGCTCGGCCTGCCAGACCAGCCGGTTATGATCCAGCGACAGCGGTTTATCTCCTAGATGGCTTTGCAGAGCGACGCGGAACGCTGCGATTTCATTAAGCCATGAGACCACAGCATGAGAGAGGATCAGCGCTGGTCTGAACGGTGCGGGTTCCCCCGACGATCGCGACGCACCCCTCCCTTCCACATCAGGGCGTCCTGGCGTTGGAGAAGTGGCCATCAGGTCGGCTCGCCTCCCACTTGGCGATCTGATCCCCTCCGGTACCGAAGCACGACCTCATCATCGGCTTCAATTTCGGCCGCAGCTTCGCAATGCGCGTCGGTCATGCGCTGAACGTCGCGCTCGATCTCTTGCCATTTTTGGCTCGCCGTTGAACGTTTGGCCCAGAGGGTCCGCGCCTCAAGAACGGCAGCCTCGGCCTGGTCTTGAGCGGAACGTGCCTCATCAAACGCCCGTTGCGTCGCTGCGATCTCCTCTGTGAGCCGCCCAATGATGAGATGGTGGCGCCGCTCGAGGTCGGCGACCGATATCGCATCGGCCGACAACATTTCCCGATAAAGCTCGGCTTCAACCCTTGCGCGGCGTCGTTCGGCATTTGCAAGATGCTTGGAAGCCTGTTCGACGGCATCAACCGCGATGTGGCGCCTGGTTTCCATGTTGGACAGTTCACGAAGGGCGCTTCGCTCCCTCATGTCCTTGACGAGCCGCAGTTTAGACGCATGAACGCCATTCAGGCGGTCAGACGTGACATCCATGCCACCGTCTCCTCAAAACTGCATGCCTGGTCCTGACCCTGGCGCAAAAATGCCCGCAACTCATCAATCGAGGCGATCGCCCGGTCCGTCAACGGATCGGAGCCTTGCTTGTATTCGCCGACCTTGATCAAAAACTCCGCCTCGGCGTAACGCGAGAGCAGATCACGGAAGAAGGATGCCGACTTGCGATGCGGCACAGACACGATTGCGTCCATGACGCGGCTTCGGCTCGACAACACGTCGATGGCCGGAAACTGCTCTCGCGAGGCAAGCGCGCGTGAGAGAATGATATGGCCGTCAAGAATGCCGCGCGATTCTTCGGCGATGGGATCGCCCGTGCCGTCACCTTCGACGAGCACGGTATAGAAAGCCGTGATTGAACCGTGCTCGCCCATGCCAGCACGCTCCAATAGGCCTGGCAACAGCGCGAAAACCGAGGGCGGAAATCCGCGTCGAGTCGGAGGCTCTCCTGCGGCAAGGCCGATTTCACGCATGGCGCGGCTAAAGCGCGTCAATGAATCCATCATCAGAACGACGCGCAATCCTTGATCACGAAAATATTCGGCCAGCGCGGTTGCCATATGGGCGCATTGCGCCCGCTCCATGGCCGAACTGTCGGAGGTTTCAACGACGACGACCGAACGGTGCATGGCCTCGCAAAGATGGCGCTCGATGAATTCACGCACCTCCCGGCCACGTTCGCCGATCAGCGCGACGATGGTGACATCGGCGGCCGCGCCTTTGACGATCTGCGACATCAGCGTCGACTTGCCGCAACCAGCGTCACCATAGATTCCGATCCGCTGGCCTTCTCCACATGTCAGAAGCCCGTCCAGGACGCGAACGCCAAGCGGAAAAGGCTGTTCGATGCCGCGTCGCTTCATGGGGTTGGGCGCCCTGCCGCGCAGCGGGCGAACTTCGCCAGTCTTTATCGGGCCCCCGCCATCGAGTGGACGGCCGAAGCTGTCGATTACGCGGCCGAGCAAATTGGGACCGACTGGCACTTCCTGCATTCGCCCGGTCGTGACCACTTCTGCACGGCTGGACAATCCGACCATGTCGCCGATCGGGGTGAGTAACACCCCGTCCGGCAATAGACCGATCACCTCGGCCTCTAGTGACCATCCGCTGCGAGGATCTTGCAGGAGGCACAATTCCCCAACACGGGCCTCCGGCAGAACGGCGTGGAGCAGCGTGCCTATTGCCCGCGTGACCCGACCACGAACGGCGCGGGTGTCGATATGCTTTGCGGAAGATCTTAAGGACGAGAGCGCGGCGTGAACATTCCCTTCCCCTGCCGCAGCCTCATGGGCTGGTCGTTGCATGGTCACGGCTCGCTCTCCTGCGAGGACAAACCAAGGCCAAGACGAAGCGCGCGGACCTGCGCGGCAAGTCCAAGGTCGACATTGCCAAACTCGCTCCACAAAACGCACTGGTCCGCCGTCAGCGCAGGATCCGGCTCAATCCTGACCTTAGGTCGGTCGTCAAGTCCATCGTAGGCCGCGAACTCACTGGCCAGCAGATCGGCTTTCAGGGGCGATACGTGAAGGCACACTTCCGTGTTCTTATACTTTTGCTCGATGGCGTGACGAACGGCCCGCACCAGCATCTCGCTCGGCTCAAAGGCACCCAGCAAATTGCTCACGATCTCAATGACCAACTGCGGCAATTCCTGATCCAGAGCGGCCTTTCGCTGCGCCAGTTCACAAACAGCCTGCGCGATCAGCCGTGTCATTTCCTCCGCTCCCGTCTTTTTGCCCTCGGCATGGCCGCGCATCCGTTCCAGCTCAAAAGCTTTGCGTCCCCAGCTACGAACGCGCTGCAGATGTCGCTCGGCAGCGGCGAGCGCTTGCACGGCATCGTGCCAAACCTTGAGTTCGGCTGCCCGTATCAGGGGCCCGAGCGGGCGAATCCGCGGCGCCACCGGCAATGCTGGGACATCGGCGGTCATCCCCTGGCAACCTCCGTCCTCAAATGAGCCATGACCAAGGAAAGCAGCGGGCCTGCGGCACAACGGTAGTCGGCGGCCGGATTGTCCGCGGCGGTCCCAACGGGCAAGCGTAGAAGCACGCGGGTACGCTCAAGCGCTGGAGCCTCGTCGAGCCAGGCGCCGAGACAGACGTGCCCATCATGTTCAATCTGTCGCGATAGTTGCTCCGGGTCGGCAATGGGCGTCGTTGCGACCGCGCTTGATAAATGCCGGATCCCAAAAGCATGCGCTTCGGCACCGATCAGTTCGACCAAAATTGATAGATCGTGCCTTGAAACCAGCTTCAGGACCGAGCGCGCATGCCAGATACTACCTGCGAGCAGGGCAGCTCGACGCGGATCATGCCCGAGCAGCAGGTCTTCGTTCCAGTTGGCTCCGCTCACATCGACTTCGCCGCCAAGCAGCAGCCCGGCCAGTTTTGGCTGCAGTCTGGAACTCTGCTGTAGCCGCAGCAACGTGGGAGGCGACAGCAGCGGATCAAGGCGCGCAGCAAAGCGGCTCGGATGGATGGAGGCAACAAGCTCGCGCAGCCGATCGGAAGCCAACATGGACGAACGATTGGATTCGGTGAATGACATCGATGCCGACATAAGCGTCCTGACTACGTCGCATCAGGAGTGGTCTTCTTGTCAGCAGCTCTGACGGCCGGCACGCTCGAACCCCCGCCAAACATGGTCAGCTTACGCGACGATTGTCCGAATTGACGAATACGCGCGCCCAACAACACGTAAGAGGCGATGCCGAATGCGGCGCCGGCACCGCCCACCCCGAACGCAAGCAACGGCGTTGAAGCAAATTTTGCTGATTGAGGGGAACTGACTGCCCGTGACGACTCAAGCGGCGCCCGCTCAACCGGCACAAAGACGACCGCCACCTTGTCGTAGGAGAGCCCCTCGATGCTGTTGGCGACCAGCATCTTGATCTGCGGTAAGAGCGCCGAGAGCTTCGCGTTAGAGCCATGTCGAATGAAGACCGACGCCGAGGATGGGGTCGCATCCTGCCGCAACAGATCGTTCTTCGGCAGAACGACATGAACACGCGCTGAAAGGACGCCATCGATGTTGCTGATCGTGCGGGATAATTCTTCGCTTAGCGCATAGATGTAACGAGCGCGCTCCTCGATCGGTGAGGCAACCAGCCCCGACCCCTTGAACACCTCGCCAAGATTCTTAAAGGATTGGCGAGGCAGCCCCTCGACATTCAGCAAGTCAATCGAATACGCAAGCTGCTTTTCCTCGACCTGGATTGCGCTGGTTCCATCCTTAGCGACAACACGGACCGCATCGACACCCTTACCAAGAAGAAGCGCGAGCATCTCATTAGCCTCACGCTCCTGAATCTTGGTATAGAGATCGGTCTTACAGCCAATCAAAGCAAGAAGGAGCGGCAGGGCAAGACAAATGCGAAGCCGCCGCCACGATCGATGGCCGCCACCGCCACGCCTCTGGACCACGTCAGTCATCATCCTCGCTCAGCCGGCCGATAGCAGCTTGTTCAGCGACGAACTGACGGCGCTGGTGCTCTTGGAGACAAGTGAAACCTGAACGACGTCTCTGTAGACATCGCGCAGACCAACCATCATCGAATCGAAATCCGAACCTATCGGCTTAACCGCCGCATGCGCGCCGACATCATCCACCTGTACAAGCAGCTGCGCAGCCGACCCCCCCTGCACGCCATTCGGAGCAGGCGCGCCGCTGACTGCGGGAGAAACGGCATGACTCCGGTACATAGTGGAAAGTGCATGAAGGACGCGATCGCCCGGCGGACTTGCGAGCGCACTCGCACGCTGAACCTCTGATACCGGCGGAGCGACTGCCGCTCTAGCTGAGACTGACGAGGCGACGACCTCATTGGAAGACGCTTGCGCAAGGGACTGCTCAAAGTGGGCCTGCTCGCCAGTGGCGGCCGGCGAGCAGGCACTGGAAACACAGTCAGCTGAATGGGGAGAGATCGGCGTCGCGCCTACCATCATAATATAAGGAGTCATTGTGCTCGTGTGATGAGATCAGGCATGGTTGAACGACGAACGGATCATGAGCGTAGATTGGCGAGCTGACGAAAACCTGACGAAGATGCCGCTGGTTACGTCATCTAAAGATCACGTTTGGCCTTCACGTTGGAATGAAATTCTAGGTTTTTTTTCAGGCGGAAGGCCTTCGGGAATGCTCATCCGATCCACAACGGTCTACATTTTGAGGAGAGTTCTCCATGTCGGAGTTTTTGTCTATCTGGGATCGGTAAGCGCGCTCGGCGCATCCCTCTCACTGCCGTCGGCTCCTTACAGCTACACGGTTCTGGATCAGGACCTTTCCGCCGCGCTGCAGGAGTTCGGCAACAATCACAATATCAGGGTCAATGTCAGCGCCGAGGTAAAGGGCCGGATTCGTGGGCGAATGCCGGACCAGCCACCGCGAGAGTTCCTCGAGCGCTTGACCAATCTGTACAATCTTCAATGGTATTACGACGGTCTCGTGCTTTACATATCCGCGGCTCAAGAGGCGCAAAGCCGTCTCATTGTGTTGAACCCGATCAGCTTCGATGCGTTCAGGACCGCGCTCGATGTGCTCAACATCTCCGATGAGCGCTATATCGTGAAGCCGGCTCCAGGAGATGGCCTCGTCCTGGCTTCGGGCCCGCCGCGCTTCATCGCGCTCGTGGACCAAACGCTCAAGGGCCTTGTGGCGGAGGCGCAGGCGCGGCGGAATCCAACCGCTGCCGAAAAGCCGCCACTGGGGTCGGTTTTGATGTTGTTTCGTGGCTCCTCGAGCACGGTCATTCGCGACGGACGACCTGAAAGCCACTATTCCTCAGAAGCGCAGCATCAGGACGGCATCGCGCGCGAAGCTGCAGGCCAGAAGTGACTTAACAATACGAGAGAGCTCGAGCCGAGGATCCGAACTGCATTCGCTTAAATCCATCTGATCGTCAGCTTTTCGAAAGCCGCCTTACCCAGGATGAGCCTGTCTGGATGGCGGCGCCTCGCATCGACCGCGCCAGACGTGTGCATCCAGGAGAGCTTGAAGATCAACGCGAACCTCCGAAACAGCTGCTTCGGTCTCGCAGGACAGGAGCCTTCGCATTGCTCGAGCTGCTCCATCATGCGGGAGTGACAGATGGATTTCAACGAATTCGGACCATCGAACACGAGCCCGGACACCAATTCACCGCTACCGCCCACGGACGCTACCGGCTTTGAGCAGCAGCTCAACGGCGCTCAGGGTGGTGCTGCGCCAAATCGTACCGCCTCGCCCGCGCTGCCGGGGGAGCCCTATTCGCCATATCTGGACGCAGGCCGTCACTATTCGCCGTACTTGGATGCTCGGCACCCTTATTCGCCGTACCCGGATATAGCGCACCCCTATTCGCCAGGCTTGCGTTGGGAGGATGATTCGCATGCGCCGGCTGCGCTCGGTGCAGATCCAGCACAGAACCGTCCCCGCATCACCTCTCGCAGCAGACGATCGAGGCTCATCCTGATTTCGACCAAGATTTGCTATGGCAGGATATGGATAAAAATCCCTCGCACGCCGGCCATCCTCCGCCGGCCCCTCTCACGCCCGGCCTTCGCACGCCGGACCATCTCAGGCTGGGCCTTCCGAAGTTGTACCGCCAGAACTTTCCGAGTTCCGTATGCGGGACGGACGTCTCGCCAGTCTGCAAATTGCAACGATTGTGATCGCCTTTTCGAAGTCTGCCGCACCGAAGCAACTCAGCACAAGATCAGACTTCACTTTCGTACATCAGCCCCGTGGGCGGGTGTTCCCCCATTATGATTTTCGAGCGGCGTGGATGATGCCGCTTGAGGTCCGCTGTGCCGCCGGAAGCCGCAGCAGAGGACTTCCGCGAACCTCCAAGATGTATGAACGGACGCATGCTGTTCCGGCTGCCTACATACGGCCGAAAGCCGCCCACACCCCGGCCTCGCCGTCCCAGCTGCCTCGGCTCGCCGCCTTGGAGTACTCCGTGGCGCGCTGCTCGAAGAAATTGGCGTGCTCGACGCCATTGAGAATCTCGACGAGCCAAGGCAGCGGATGCGGCTTGAGCTGCGTGAACCCATCCTCCTCGGCCTTGAAGAAGCCGAAAACCGGGGCAATCCGGAGTTGGGTCAGTCGCCAGTCGGCGACATAACGGACGTAGGCGTTGATCTGCTCAGGACGCATGCCCTCGATCTTGCCCAGGCCAAAGGCGAGATCGACGAAGTTCTCCTCCAGCTTTACCATCGTTCTGGCGACATCGACGATGTCGTCACGGACCGAGCGCGTCACGGCGCCGGTCTCGCGGTGCCATTCGTGAAACAGCTTGATGACGCCCTCGCAGTGGAGACTCTCGTCGCGCACCGACCAGCTTACGATCTGTCCCATGCCGTTCATCTTGTTGTGGCGCGGAAAATTGAGCAGCATAGCGAAGCTCGCGAACAACGCCATGCCTTCGGTAAAGGCGCCGAACATAGCCAGGGTGCGCGCGACATCGGCCACGGTGTCAATGCCGAACTCGTGCATGTAGTCCGCCTTGGCGCGCATTTGCGCATAGCTGCGAAATGCCTCGAACTCGGTCTTGGGCATGCCGAGCGTCTTGAGCAGCAGCGCATAGGCGTCGATGTGGACCGTCTCCATGTTCGTGAAGGCCGCCATCATCATCTGGACGGTGAGCGGCTGGAAAATCGGGATGTATCGCTTGAGATAATTGTCACCGACCTCGATGTCGGACTGAGTAAAGAAGCGAAAGATCTGGGTGAGCAGCGCGCGCTCGCTGGCGGTGACGCGGTCCGACGCCCAGTCCTTGAGGTCGTTGCCGAGCGGCACCTCCTCGGCCATCCAATGCGTCTGCTGCTGACGCTTCCAGAACTCGTAGGCCCAAGCGTAGCGATCAACGTCATAGCTGCCCATCGAGTCAAGGAGACCAACGCGTCCCTTGCCGATCAGCGTGCGCGGATCGACAGACGAGAGATCGATCATTGACATGCGAGGCACTCCTCATAATCGGTGCGCTGCGCAGGCGGCTGCCGCGGCGCGGCCTCGTCATCGTCGACGATCTTGCCGGCGAACGCCGCGCGCGAGATCGATTTTGAACGGCAGTAATAAAGGCTCTTCACCCCACGCTTCCACGCCGTCCAGTGCAGCATGTGGAGATCCCACTTATCGACCTCGGCCGGCAGATAGAGGTTGATTGACTGACTCTGGCAGATGAATGCGGCCCGGTCGCCTGCAAGCTCGACGATCCAGCGCTGGTCGACCTCGAAGGCGGTGCGAAACACCGCTTTCTCGTGTTCCGACAGAATGTCGAGATGGGCGACCGAACCCTCCTGCGCAATGATCGACTGCCAGGTCACCGGGGTGTCGGCGCCCTTGGCGATCAGTACCCTGGTCAGATGAGGATTACGTACCGAGATGGCACCAGACAACGTCTTGTGGGTGTAGATGTTGGCCGGGATCGGCTCGATGCATGCGCTGGTGCCGCCGCAGATGATGCTGATCGAAGCAGTCGGCGCGATCGCGATCTTCTGGCTGAAGCGCTCCATCACGCCACGTTCCAGGGCGTCCGGGCACGGGCCACGCTCGCGAGCAAGGGCGACGGATGCCGCGTCGGCATCACCCCGGATCTTCCGAAACATCTTTAGATTGAATGATTTCGCCAAGCCACTCTCCATTGGAATGCCATTCGCCTGGAGGAACGAGTGGAAGCCCATGACGCCAAGTCCGACGGAGCGCTCGCGCAGGGCGGCGTAGCGGGCCCGCTTCATACCCTCCGGCGCCGTCGTGATGAAGTGGGTGAGCACGTTGTCGAGGAAGCGCATGACGTCCTCGATGAAGCCGGGTTCCTCATTCCATTGGTCCCAAGTCTCGAGGTTGAGCGATGACAGACAGCACACCGCGGTGCGCTCCTCGCCGCGATGGTCGATGCCGGTCGGGAGCGTAATCTCGCTGCACAGGTTGGAGGTCGAGACCTTGAGACCGAGCTCGCGCTGGTGCTTGGGAAGCGCGCGATTCACAGTGTCGATGAACAAGAGATAAGGCTCGCCTGTCTGCAACCGGTTCTCAAGAATGCGTTGCCATAGCTGTCGCGCGTCGATCTCGCGGACGACCTCGTTCGTCTTCGGGCTGCGCAGAGCGAACGCGGTGCCGGCGCCCACGGCACGCATGAACTCGTCGGTGAGGTTGATGCCGTGATGCAGGTTGAGGCTCTTGCGGTTGAAGTCGCCGGACGCCTTGCGGATCTCGAGAAACTCCTCGATCTCGGGATGCTGGATATCGAGATAGACCGCCGCCGAGCCGCGCCGCAACGAGCCCTGGCTGATCGCCAGCGTCAGGCCGTCCATGACGTGGATGAACGGGATGACGCCTGAGCTGACGCCGCCCTTCACCTTCTCTCCGATCGAGCGAACATTGCCCCAGTACGTGCCGATACCGCCCCCGTTGGAGGCAAGCCACACGTTTTCGTCCCAGGTGCCAACGATGCCTTCGAGCGAGTCGGACACCGAGTTAAGGAAGCACGAGATTGGCAGGCCGCGCGTGGTGCCGCCATTGGACAGCACCGGCGTGGCTGGCATGAACCACAGCCGAGACATCGCGTCATAGAGACGTTGGGCGTGCGCAACATCGTCCGCGAAGGCACAGGACACCCGCGCGAACATGTCCTGGACGCTTTCGCCGACGAGCAGATAACGATCGGTCAGCGTTAGCTTGCCGAACGCGGTCAGCAGGCCGTCGCGCGATCGATCGAGCGTGAGATCGGACGGCTTTGGCAATGGCGCGAGAGGCCGCGGCAGCGGAGGCGATGACGGCGGCGGCACAACACACCGCTGAGGCGCGGCAGACTTTGGCCGCGCCGGCCACGGCCGCACACTCGGCCACTCAATTAGATGACCATGCTGATTGAAATCGTAAGACGACGACATCGGCAACCCCGCGATGTTAGGGGGGGAAGCCACGCGCACGACTTGCGAGGAGACGGGTCAAACGTCCCAGGCTGCAAGCGACGCACGGGGCACCCCGCCCGAGGACGTTCTATTCTGTCGCGGCAGGTCTCCTGGCTCGCGGGTCGCTGCGGCTGTCGGCCTTCCCGGTGCTGTCGCGGCCAGTGACCATTATGACAACCGCTCGCCGCTTACAGTTGCGGGGGCAGCCCCGGAATAGCCGTTACCGGCGCACCGGGTTCTCTCTTAGCTTCCACCCTACTAGATGCAGAATGGAAGACCGTGGCAGATCTACATACAGACGCCGCGCGTCGAGATTCGTCAAGGCTTGTGGCAGGGGAGTCGAGACGCAGGACGCCACGTCCGCTCCGGGTCTGGGCCCGCAACGCTGTGTTCGAGCAAATGCCCCCCTGCTTCGGCCCATTCCGTGAAAAGAGTGGCAGCATTTTGATTTCGATGCTCCGTCGCGATGACGGGTGCCTATGCGAGTCCGCGTTGGATAGGAATCCGTTCGGCGAAGGTTCCGGGCGATGCTGGCGAGGGATAATCTCATGACGCGCAACGTTTGGCTTGCAATTCAAAGCGGTCGAGAATGCGATGCGCCAGCAAGGTGTTGCTCTTCTTGTGGAACTGGCGTGAGGTGCGTCCCTGCCATGATCGTGCGATCTCGGTGGCTTGCCGCGCGCGCCAGATCGAGCGCGATAGCTCCACAAATGCTTATGGTACCACTGAGCCTTCAACGCGCAACAGTCGCCGTCGCGCTTGCTGACGTGGCCAAGTGTTTTGGCGCCATGATTTACCAGAGCTCCGATCGCAGTAATGACCGTGCCGGCATACGGTTGTCCTCACTTGCGTGGTCATGGATGAAGCCGCCAAGGAGGCTCGATCTTAGTCAGCTTTTCGCAAGCTGTCCCTGCTAGCATGAAGCGGATAGGTCATCTCGCGGCGACGCCGCTATCCGGGTGTTACGACATGAACGCAGCCGATATTAATGCAACAGCGCCGCAGGTTGGCGCCCCCTCCGACACCGCCGAGAGCGGCGGCGATGACACGCGTGCAGCGCTACTGCGCCGAGCATTCGAAAAGGCTCTCGTTTCCGTCGCCACGCAAGTCATAAGCGATTCCCAGTCGGATATGGATGAGGCCATGAGCGAGCTTGATGATGGGTGAGCCGATGCTCGGCGCCACATAGAGATACAGCCCGCTGAGCTGCTGCCGGTTTGATGGACACCGAGATTAGGTGTTTCATGAAGCCGGAGGTGGCGATGAAAAGACGGAAGTTCAGCCGCGAGTTCAAGGTCGAGGCGGTCAAGCTGGTGCGGGACCGTGGGGTGTCGGTGGCGCAAGCCGGCCGTGACCTGGATGTTCATGAGAATGTTCTCCGCAAATGGGTGAAGGAGTTGGGCTCCGACCCGGCGCAAGCCTTTCCCGGCTACGGGCAGATGAAGCCGGAGCAGCAGGAGATCGAGCGGCTGCGCCGTGAGGTCGCCAAGCTGAAGGCCGAGTGGGATATCCTAAAAAAGGCCGCAGCCTACTTCGCGAAGGAAGCGACATGAAGTTCGCCTTCGTCGCGAAGCACCGGACGATCTGGCCGGTGGCATGGCTATGCGATGCGCTGGGAGTGTCGCGGTCGGGCTTCCATGCCTGGCTGAATCGCTCTCCCAGCACCAGATCCCGCAGCGACGAGGAGCTCGGCGGCAAGGTCAAGGCCAGCTTCGCCGCCAGCGACCGCACCTATGACGCACGCCGGGTGTGGCGTGACCTGCTCGCCGACGGGGCGGATTGGGGCCTGCACCGGATTGAGCGGCTGATGCGCCTGCAAGGCTTGCGGGCGCGGCCGCGACGTCGGCGCTTGCCGAAGGACAGCGGCGATCGACAGCTCGAGACCGTACCGGCGAACCTCCTTGACCGGCAGTTCGCCGCCGAGCGGCCGAACCAGAAGTGGATCGCCGACTTCACCTATCTCTGGACGGCCGAAGGCTGGCTCTATGTCGCAGCGGTGATCGACCTGTTCTCACGCCGCGTGGTGGGCTGGTCGATGAGTGCCGCCATGACGGCACAGCTCGTGACGGACGCATTGTTGATGGCCGTCTGGCGGCGCGGCAAGCCGGATGCACTGTTGCATCACTCCGACCAGGGCAGCCAGTACACCAGCGAGCAGTTCCAGCGCCTGATGGCCGACCACGGCATCGTTTGCAGCATGAGCTGGAGAGCTTCTTCTCCTCGCTCAAGACCGAGCGTACGGCCAACAAGATTTATCGAACCAGAGATGAGGCACGCGCCGATGTGTTCGACTACATCGAACGATTTTACAACACGACCCGCAGGCACTCGACCATCGGCGATCTCAGCCCGCTTAAGTTCGAGCGCAAGGTGGGATTAGCTTAACCGGGTGTCCATCAAACCGGCAGCAGATCACGCGTAGTGATCGAATCGAAGACGTACCAAGTGAAACTTGGCACGTGCCACCAGTTAGATGCGCATTCAATGATCTCAGATCCGAGCTGCGAGCGGGTCCCGCGAATCCGAATGCACCGGGATCTTTTTGGCGGCGGGCTGCTGCGATTTCCTTTTAACGTCCCTAGCAGCTTACTTTGACGGGAATGGCGATGCTCAAAGCCCATAGCGCCTCCGGCTTCCTGAG
Organism: Bradyrhizobium sp. 41S5; assembly: GCF_011516665.3. NCBI lineage: Bacteria > Pseudomonadati > Pseudomonadota > Alphaproteobacteria > Hyphomicrobiales > Nitrobacteraceae > Bradyrhizobium > Bradyrhizobium sp. 41S5. The sequence continues at coordinate 7,428,230 of NZ_CP083721.1, forward strand.
AAGCTGATGGATGTTCGGGGGGCGCAAGGGTTCACGCCCGGCTTCGGAGGCTAAAGACAGGCAGAGCTCAACGCGAGGCAGGGCTTGTGCTTTTGAGCCGACGGTAGATCGCGCCGTCGAGGCAGCCCTCAATCCAATTTGCGATCTTGACGGGATTTTCACTGCGACGCTTGCGTCGGCATGACTTTGACATGCAGACAAACCTGAGAGCACCGTTCCTGTGCAGCGCCTCCATCGCCGACAACGGGCGGGAACGCGCCACAGCAATTCTGGCCGCGTAGCCGGGCCTGGAGGCCCTCCGCCCGTTTGTCGGGGCGAAGGCTGCGATTGCCGAGACAATCTGACTGTTACCGTCGATCCTGAATCGATAGATCGCCAAGCTGCCCTTCTCGCGGCCGTTTGGCGAAAATGAAAGGCGGGCGCTAGCGCCCGCTTCCACGAGTTTCCGACACGCCCCGGGATCGGGCCTCATGCCGGCTGTGCATGGCGATGGAAAATGCGCTGGAACATGCTCTCGCGCATCATCGTCTTGAAATCCGGTGGCGCATCCGGGTTCTCATTGTGGTTGATCACCGCCTGCGTCACCTTGCGTCCGGAGTTGTCAACCCACCCCTGAGTTGTCTCATGGATTGTCTGAGCGCCATCGGACGTCAGCTGATCAAGCGTCCGCCCAGCATTAGACTGCGTGACCTTCAGATTGTTCTTCCCATCCTTGTCGTCACCGAGCCCCTCCACAACCATGGCATTGTCGCCGTTGGTGATGGTGAGCTTCGAGGAGATGGTTTTTCCTTTGCCATAATCGACCGTGTCCACCGTGATCTTCGTGCCGTCGTCGAGCTGGAAGGTCATACCTTTCTTGAAGTCGAAATCGTCCTTGCCGTCGCCATTAGCATCGACGTGAGGATCGCCGTGGATCCTCGAGACATGGCCGGTCTGGTTGTTTCTAACGGTCCAGGTGCCGTCCTTCTCATCGGCTGTGATCGTATACTTATCACCAAGGTTGATCGTCGCCTTGCCGTCCTTGACCTCGTGCGACCACACTGGCGCTGGCTGAGATGACGGCGCTGGCGCCTGAGCGACGGCAAGCGGAACCATCGCAAGAGGTGGCGGTGGAGGAGGAACGAAGAACACGGGTGTTGCAGTGGCAGGCGCTGCGCTTGCAGACTGGTAGCTGCCCGGCGCGCGACCCTGTTCGCCGGCATCGATACTCGCCTGATTCACCACGCCGCCGGCGCCATCGACCCAGCCTTGGCCGCTCTCATGGATCGCCTGGGCACCATCGGGTGTCAGCTCATCAAGAGTCATGCCGGCATTGGACTGGGTCACCCTCAGATTGTTTTTGCCATCCTTGTCGTCGCCGAGCCCCTCCACAACCATCGCGTTGTGACCATTCGTAATGGTCAACTTTGAGGAGATGGTCTCACCATTACCGTAGTCGACATTATTGACGGTAATCTTGGTCCCATCGTCGAGCTGGAAGGTCATATCTTTCTTGAAGTCGAAGTCATCCTTGCCATCCCCGTCCGCGTCAACATGGGGATCTCCATGGATCTTCGTGACATGGCCTGTCTGGTTGTTGCGAACGGTCCAGGTGCCATCCTTCTCATCGGCCGTGATCGTATATTTGTCGCCGAGGTTGATCGTGGCCTTACCATCCTTGACCTCATGCGTCCATACCGGATCGACGGAAGGCTCTAAACCCGAACTTTGCTGGCTCAACAGCATGGAAGGAGGAGGCGGCGGCGCCATCATGTACATGGGAGCAGCCACAACTGGAGTGACGACCACCGGAGCGACAACGACGGCAGCACCTGCCGGCAGGTACTGGTAGGCACCTGTTGGGGCATACTGCCCCAACAGCGCGCCGAAAGCGGGGCTGGCAACCACCCCGTCAGACCCCACTCCATTCACCGTCGAATCGAGTGCGCCGACCACGGGGAGACCGGCCACGGGAAGATACGCCATTTAGTTCACTCCTGTTGCATCGAAGAAAGCGGTAAAATTGCGAGCGTTGCGCTCAATCAACTAGGAACCATTTTAGAACGCACTCCTGCCCGATGGGGAGCGAATGGATGCTTCTCGCTGCCGGCGCCGGCAACCCTGATGAGCCCCCCCCCTCCTCTCGTCGGTTTGGCACGAGCATGTCGCACGCATCCAAGTTCCAAGACTGTACCAGCAGTACCTGTCGAAAAGCTGACGACAACAAACCATCGACTGAACATCACAGCCCTCGTCAGCAGACACGGGCTGGGGATCGCATGATTGCTCGCAGCCGCCTTCCACGACAGACCACCTTTAGGGAATATCCACGCTCGCCGATCACCGGTAACATGCAGTCTCGCACCCGACGATCGACTGTCCGATGTCAGCTACACTGAGTAGGCCCTGCTCCTTGCGAGGCCTCAATAAGCGACGAGGTCTCACCGCGAAGCCGCCAGTCGCCCCGTCGGACCAGGACCCCCCCCCCCCCCCCCCCCCCCCCGTTGGGCGCTATCGATGCAATCTCTAAGTGCCGGCGATCACACCACCAGTCTCCGCAGCAGCTCTCACCGACAAACGCAACAACCCGGCCGTAGGCCCAGCGACCGGGCCTGATCGCCGGACCACGCACACCCGTCAGAGCTTCGCTGCAAGCTTCACCAGACCAACGAATTGCGCCTGACGCGCAGGGACGTTCGCCGCGCCGATATCGGCTCGGCGTCAGGCTGATCATACGCGCGGCCAGGGAGGCAAATGAAGCTTGCAAGCTGTCAGCAGGTGATGAGCTTCTGCAAAGTGCCGCCCCAATGTTCTGGAACGCGAGACTCGTCAGCTTCTCGAAAGGTAGCGCTCCTAGCATGAGGCCGCTGAACTGTAGGCGAGGAGTCGCCTATTGAGCGTAACAAGACGAGCATAGGAGAAGTCGATGATTGGAGAAATGATCGGAAGCGCTGCCGGCGGACGGTTGGGCGGACCTGCCGGAGCTGCGATTGGTTCCGCCGTGGGCGGGGCCCTTGATCACGCCTTTGGAAAGGTGATCCACAAGCTGGGGTCCGAAGATAGTCACCCCGACAAAGCTGCCGACAACAAGAACGCTGAAACGAGCAACGTACAGCCCAAGACCGATGGTCTCGGCAAGAACGCAGAGCTGGGCCTGAGCAGTCTGGGGGGCGAGCACGTCTTTCTTTCTATTCCTGCCATCGTATCGTCGGCCCGCCCGACGTAGCAGGCCACAACTACGACACACGACAAAGAAAGGTGAATAGACATGGCGGTTAATAGTGTTGGCGGTAACGGTGCCGCTCCTGCTACTCAGCAGACCCAGGATGCCGGTTTCCAGAACCAGATGGCTGAGTTCGAGCGTGTTAGCCAAAAAGTTCAGGCCCAGGCCGTGGCGATGCGCAGAATTACGACCGAGCTCTCTTCCGAGAAGAAGGTCGCCGACGAACGCGTCCAGTAAATCTGCAAGGCGGTTGGCTCACCGAGTCGCTACCGTGTCCGCGCAGTGAATGACGAACTCTGCAAGAGCCGTACGGCGAACTGCCGTACGGCTTGTCTCGTTATTCAGGAGATGATCCGTGAGCGAATCGATTTCTCTCGAGTTTGAGGTCTTATCGGGACTCTATGCCGGGCTTAGGGGCAAAACCGCTATTGGGGCCAGCCTCATCGGCAGCGGCCTCGATGCCGATCTGATCTTCTTTGAACAAGGGCTCGAACCGCGCCACCTTCGCATCACCCCGCATACCAATTCGATCGAGATCGAGGCCCTTGCAGCCAATATCAGACTGGACGGCCGCGAGAATATGCCCCCAGGCGAGCGCGTTAGTGTTCCTCTTCCTGCCGTCGTTCATGTCGGCGCCATGTCCATTCGCTGGTCGACGCAAGATTTGCCGCAAGGTGGCTCAAGCAGCCGCTCTTTTATCTGGATCGTAGTGCTCAGCCTCGTCTTGCTCAGCTCCATGGCGATCGGCGCCGTCTCGCCCATATTCGCCCCTGACGATAACGCAGTGCCGCCGAGCACAGACGCATCGCCTGTGGCCGACATTGCCGCCAAACCAGCCATCAATCGTCTGGATGCGAAGGCCGCTGATGCAACTGCCGAATTGCTGCGGCAGGAGGTTGAACGAGGAGGCCTTCTTAATATCAAGGTCGGTTCGGGGCACGGCGTCGTGACCGCGGAAGGAACCGTGACCCCAGCCCTTGGCGCAAAATGGCAGGAAATCCAGCAATGGTTTGATCATCAAACCAACGGAACTCCTGCCCTTGTGAACGCGGTCACCGTCAAGGACGAAAAGGCGCCGCCCTCAATCTCGGTCCAAGCGGTTTGGCGCGGAAGCGAACGTTATCTTCTTATCGGCGGCCAGAAGTATTTCGTGGGAGCGCTGCTGAGCAATGGATGGACCGTCGATCGAATCGAGGATGGACGAGTGCTGCTCAGTCGGAACGGCCGCTTCGCTGCACTTCCCTATTAATGTTTTCGCCCTGCAGGAAGAAAGGAGAAGCCTATGGCCCGACTGCCCCAGCACCCTGTAGGGTCCGGCCCCTTGTCGCAGGGGTATGACGCGGGGGAGCATGCATCGGTCAACGGCCCGCCCCCCCCGAAAGCCGACCACATCGAAGTCGAGGGCGCTCATGCAGATGGCGCCACGAAACAGGCGTCGTGGCGAGACGCATCCGCTCAGGATCTGACAATTGATCCTGCGAGCGAAGCCGCGCTCGAGGTCGGCCCGATCGATGCAATCTCGCGCGTCACTCTCTTCGAGAGGGCTGCTGGCGCAAATGAAATCGACCCCCGCGCTGTACTTGCGTCACTTTATGGCCACAATCTGTCACAAGGCCTGCTCTCCTTCGTCATTCCACGCCTGCGTCATCCGGACGTGCTGCGCGCAGACAGGCATGGTGCTCTTCTGGAGCGCTTAACGCAAACGCTGGAATCAACGCCAGACGACAAGACGGCCGGCGAATGCTTGGCGATCCTGCAGCAAGAACTGCGGCGGTTCCTTCTGCTCCGGCAAAATCAGAACAGCTTGATCAAGGGCTAGCCATGATCGAATCGGATCGAGTGCAGGATGCGCGCACCTCGGCCCCGGACGTTTCCAAGTCCGGCGATATCCTGCTGATCTCCGGGCCGGAGCGTGACCTGCTCTGCGCCCTCTCCTATGTCCACCTCGCGTGCGGGCAGAGCGCACAAAGTCTGGCCCTGCTACGAATCGCAGCCCGCGAACATTCCCAGGATGTCGATCTGCTCCGAATTCTGGCCTACACCCTCATCTCGGAGGGCCTTGGTGACGAAGCACTTGAGGTGCTCGATCAGCTGGACGCCGTTGATGCTCACCCGTCTTCACGCGTGCCTTTGACGCTCCTGCGCAGTCAAGCGCTGCGGGAGGCAGGCCGCATGACCGAGGCCCGCGATGTCTTCCGACGCTATGTGTCATTGCGCGGCAGCACCGCTCTCATCAAACAGAAATAGGGACCTTCATGGCCAACGCCTTGCGTAAATTCATCCTGCGCGCGCCGGCTCATCCGGATTTTATGGTCGCGTTGATGCTGCTCCTGGCGATCGGCATGATGATCATGCCGATCCCGATCATCGTGATTGACATGCTGATCGGCTTCAATCTTGGCTTTGCCATATTGCTGCTGATGGTTGCCCTCTATCTCAGCACAGCGCTTGATTTTTCCTCGTTGCCGGGCGTCATCCTTATCTCGACGGTATTTCGTCTCTCGCTGACCATCGCAACCACGCGGCTTATTCTTGCGGAGGGTGACGCAGGCAGCATTATCCACACCTTTGGCGACTTCGTAATATCAGGGAATATCGCTGTCGGAGTCGTCATATTCCTGATCGTGACCATGGTGCAGTTCATGGTTCTTGCGAAAGGCGCCGAGCGCGTCGCAGAGGTTTCTGCGCGCTTCACGCTCGACGCGCTGCCGGGCAAACAGATGGCGATAGACGCGGAGCTGCGCAATAACCATATCGATCAACACGAAGCGCGTCGCCGGCGCGCGGCACTGGAGCAAGAGAGCCAACTTCATGGCGCCATGGATGGTGCCATGAAGTTTGTCAAGGGCGACGCGATCGCTGGCCTGATCGTCATCTGCATCAACATGCTGGGTGGGATCAGTATCGGCCTGCTGTCCAAGGGTATGTCGCTCGATGAGGCGCTGCACCAATATACGCTGCTGACAATAGGGGATGCGCTCATCTCGCAGATCCCGGCGCTGCTGCTGTCGATCACGGCCGCAACCATCGTCACGCGTGTGAACGGGCCTTCCAAGCTCAGACTTGGTGCCGATATTGTCAACCAACTCACGGCAAGCACACAAGCCCTTCGCTTAGCCGCTTGCGTCTTGCTCTTGATGGGACTCGTTCCCGGCTTCCCTTTGCCGCCGTTCGTCATTCTAGCTGGGCTCTTCGCTGCAGCGAGCTATGTCAGGGTTGGGGCGAAAAGCGACAAGACGGCAGGTAAGACAAGTGCAGATGCCGCCGCTTCCGCTCGGGCTCTAGCACAGACCCAGGAACAAGCTGTTCATGCGGAGGCACTTCCGATCGCGCTATTCCTCGCGCCGGACCTGACGTATTTAATCGACAAGAACGAGCTGGAACAGTGCATCGCGCGCGTTTCGACGCTGGTATCGGCGGATCTTGGCATAACGGTCCCGCGTATCCCGGCTCAGGTCGATCAGCATCTGTCCAAGTCGCAGTTCAGGGTAGATGTCGACAGCGTGCCGGTGGAACGGGATGTAATCGATCCGACGCAACTCGCGCTCAACGACGATGTGGCGAACATCGAATTGAGCGGCATCCCCTTTCGACAAGAGCCGGAGACGAATCGGGTCTGGATCGAAGAAGGTCATGCGGCCGCCCTCAAAGCCGCGGGAATCGGATATCATCGTCCGAGCGAAATTCTTGCCTTGCGTCTCCACTTCACATTGACACGCTATGCACAGCGCTTGGTAGGCATTCAAGAAACCCGCCAATTGCTTGGCCGAATGGAGCAGGAATACGCTGATCTGGTCAAGGAAGTGCTGCGTACGACCACCGTTCCTCGGATCGCCGAGGTCCTGCGCCGCCTACTCGATGAGGGCATTCCAATTCGCAACACCCGCCTACTGCTGGAAGCCCTGGCAGAATGGAGTGAACGCGAGCAAAATGCGGTCCTGCTCACCGAATATGTTCGTGCCACCTTGAAACGGCAGATCTGTTTTCGCTATGCCAATGCCCATCGGGTTGTGGCCGCCTTTATCATCGAGCGCGAGACCGAGGATATTGTCCGCGGCGCGGTGCGCGAAACCGCTGTCGGTCCATACCTCGTTTTGGACGATTGGCAGAGCGAGAAGCTGCTTGCACAATTCCGTCAGATCCATTCGACCATCGCTCGAAGTCAGAGCCAACCCATTATTCTCGGTTCGATGGATATCCGTCGTTTTGTACGAGGCTTTCTCACCCGCAACGGAATCGATTTGCCCGTTCTGTCCTATCAGGACCTCGCTTCAGATTTCACCGTCCAGCCGATTGGGTCCGTCAAGCTTCCGGCTGCCAAGGATAAGGCCGCTTCCTCGGAGCGTGGCGGGCTTCTTACCGCGCCGACTTAACAGAACGCAGCCGCTTATCCCGAGATGGCCCATGACTCCATATGCGATCAGCGTCGGGCGGCGCTTGTGCTCCTTTGGTCCGGGCTCGTGCCCAGCTCTTCTCGCCATATTGCTGCTATCAGCTTGTGCCGGCTCGGAGCGGTCGGCGCTCTCCCCGCAGCAGACATCCACATCAGATCCAGCAGGCGCCGTGGAGATTGATCCTGCCATGCGTGAGCGCATTGTTCGCGCCATCGATCGGAATGCTGACGAGCAGACTTTACGCGACACGTTGAGGCAACAACCGGACAACGTCGATGCGGCGATTCCTCTTGCTCGGGCCCTGCTGGGACGCAGATCCCCAGATGATGCGCTTGAGGTGCTCGACGCGCTCTTACTGGTCGTACCTGGCGACCTGCGCGCGCTGAATGCCAAGGGTGTTGTGCTCGACCACGAGGGCCGCCATCGCGAGGCACAAGCGCTATACCGCCAAGCTCTTGAAACAGCTCCCGCAAATGCGATGTTGCGTAACAACCTCAAAATCTCGCTCGCACTTGAAAGCAAGACGGAGAGCGGGAACACAGACCCACGGCCGCTAACGGACGGCCGGCAGGCGTTGGCCCGCTCGAGATGAGTTGGCGAACAGCAGCGAAGCGCCGATGCTGCCTGGTCGCCATAAAACTCCTCTAACTAGCTCGTTCTCGAAGGTGGACTTTGAGATCTCAACCACCGGGGCTCGGAACCGAGAAAGTACGGGACGATATCGGGCATATCGCTACGCATCCGCAGCGGTACTCAGATCCAATCTCCCAAAAAGCCCAACGCACGGCGGATATCGCGTTTCGCTTCGGCAGGAAAGCCGGATCGGAACAGGCGCGATATTTCAGCTATCAGCTGGGCAACAAAAGCGTTGGACTTCTTCGAACCGAGCCCGGAGGCCTCATGAGCGAGCTCTTCAAAGGCGACAACGCGTGGTACTCTTTGATCACTGACACCAAGCATCCCGCGCGGGAATGGACCCGGTGGCGGCATGGAGTTCAAACCACACCAGGAACGGCATGCCATTTGACGCCGCGGCCTGACGCTTCACTGAAGGCACCTCCACACTGCTCAAGTTGCGAAGATCCGCAGCCTGACGTTGCACCCCGCCAGAACAAGGAGGCGACGCCCGCATTCTGCGTGTAGTAAGTAGGCTTTGCGGGTTTTCGGACTATAGACCATGCGTACGCCGGGACGCTCGCACCGCCCACGACAGGAGCACTCGGATGATCATGCCGGTTCGCCGAAACTGGAATCCAGACGAATTGTTCCATGGTCTACAATGCTCACCGCCGAACCATCGGTTGTACGCGCACGTTGGAACAAATTGTGGCCTGATCTGTACACAGAATATGACGCCACGCATCAGAGGCAAGAATTACAGGTCCGAAATCTGGACATTAGATGACGCTGAGGCGTTTTTTCAAGTTGGGCGCCGACGAAGAACGTCACACCGATGGGTTCATCCGCATCATTGAACTTGTCGCTAACGGATCCGAAAACGCGCTACGCGCGCTATCGAGACACTCGATCGCATGATTTTGATCCGATCGGTGCACACCTGAATGACGAATTCTCCTTGATGGTTATGATCGCATTTGATGAGATGTGCACTTGCCCCGCCTATGCTGCCGAAAAGTCGTTCTATGATGGACTTGGAAACGACACGTTCCATTATTGGCTCAGAGAAAGTGATTGCCGACGAGGCGGTTCACTCAATGAACGCCGTTGACGTTATTCGCGCTCATACAGCGACCGCATTGGCGAAGTCGCCGCAATTCTCGACAACCTCATCAGGCGCGTTACCGACAATCTGAATCATTCTAGAACCTTCGTCCTGGATTATTTCGGCGGAGTGTACGATAGAGCGATGTTTGCCAGCTCCCGTCTCGCTGTGATGAGCAACGTTGCCAAGCCAATCGCGGTGTAGAGAGAGGTGGATGGAGCCATCGGCCACGACCCATGGCACCGCGCAGCAATCGAGCAGCCGTGCACGACGGCCTGAGCCGGACAGCTTTATTGGACGGCGCAGCCTCATAGGCTCTTTGCACAGATCCGCATCCAAATCAATCTCACAGCGAGCCTGAAAAGCTAAACCGTCGCTCTCATTGCCCTGCGATCCGCCGTGCGCCGCAAGTCGCCATGCTTGCTCAGTTGCTGCCGAGTTCACGTCCATTTCACCTGCAATGTCGTGTTCGTGACGTTCTCACGGTTGAGCGCGCTGCCAAGAAGGCAAACTCCGCGTTTTGTTTTGCAGTCACTTGACCACGCAGTGCGCCCATCGAGAGCCGTCGAGCAATCGGTCCAGCTTTGCTCGGCTGCTTGCGAACGGTGTGCGGCTCCCGCTTTGTCGGCTTCCTTGGCGCGACGGAACTTGGCCCCGATGTAACGAAAGGCGATCGCCATTGAGTATGGAGCTCCGTGGCGACCGAGGTGCGAGGCGCCGCTCCTGGTGCCCTCCACTCGATGGCGCGCACCGCCTGAGCGGCTCTGCACACCATACAATCCAAAGTCAGCTTGATGCTGAGCTCCATGAAGCCTCTCACTGACAAATATTCATCTGGGTCGAGCTGCGCACATCGTGCCGGCGACGCCAGCTCTGCTAACGAACGGCAACTGGGCCGAGAAGCCCACAGGGGAATGGGCCGAGCCCCCAAGCAGCGGCTTGCGGACCAGCCCGGCTGAGGTGGCTCGGCCGATGCCCTCCTGTCCAGGCCCGCGAAGAAAGGCTGGCACCGACCGGATAACATCCGCCGAAACAGTCATCGCTGAAGCTGCGGCAGGCGGCGGCGCCGGCCTGTTCAGCGGATGCGTCTGACCTAGCCCTACTCTGCATCGCGACATGTTCCTGTCAACTTGGTGGATGAGGAAAAACCACAAGGCGCGTCTTAGGGAAGTCCTGCGAATTGCGGAACGGCACACCTTGCAACGACTGCCAATCTGCCGAGCTGCAGACAGAGGACGACTTTCATCAAAGTTTTCTGGGCAGCGTTCGGTCCTGCTCCGCAGCCTCGACGCAAGCCCACCTCATAGCACCGCCTCGATCAGTTCGATCAACGCTTGAATCTGACGCCACGTGCGATTCCCGTCATTTCATGCTGATCGAGAATCGGCAGCATCAAGTAGCTAATGGTAATCGCGATGATCACCACCCGCGCACAGTTGTTTCCTCGAGAACTTCCCTTCAGCTACTCGCAAACCTCTCGTGGAGTACGATCACGAGTGATTAGTTGCTGTTCTCGACCTACATTCTCACTGCAATCAAGTGGCCTCTGCCGCTCGCTGTTGCAGAATATTCATCAGTTGCGCGGCTCCCGCATCAAAGATGCCATTGCCCCTTCTTTCTGCCATGTTCGCGTCCAAAGCAGAGGCTCGCCGAGCGCGTACTTCGCGCGCGGCAACAGCGAGTGTCTCAGGAGATTTTCATGGTGAAGCCAGTTGTGATCGTGGTGGGTGCGGACAAGGGAGGAGTCGGAAAGACGACCGTATCACGAACGCTTCTGGACTACTTCAGCGTCAATAAGGTGCAAACACGCGCATTCGACACGGAGTCGCCGCGGGGAACGCTGAAGCGCTTCTATCCCGAGATCACCGAGATCGTCGATATGACGACCACCGCGGACCAGATGAAGATTTTCGATACCCTAAATGCAGGGCTATCCGTCACCGTCATCGATGCTCGCGCCGGCTTATTGTCCTCAGCACTGGCCTCCTTGCGCGACATCGGCTTTTTGGATTCGGCGCGGTCCGGCCAGATCACCTTTGCCGTATTCCATATCTTGGGATCATCCATCGCTTCTCTGGACGAGATCGCTGAGACCGCGACCTTCATGAGCGGCGCAAAGTACTATCTGGTCAAGAACTTCATCAACGACACTCAGTTCTTTCAGTGGGACCAATCGACCTACAACTCCTATTTTCACCGCATCAAGCATGCGACCGAGTTGACCATACCGAAACTCAACGAGATGGCCTATGAGCAGGTCGAAGTCGCTTCCGTCCCATTCGTGGACTTCGTCGCAAACAAGGGGCGGAACGATGAGCCAGCGAACAACTCCTTCGTGCTGCGCGGTTATGTCCGGCACTGGCTGGCAAATGTCTGGAGGGAATTTGACCGTATCAACTTGACGGAGCTGGCCGGCGCCAGGTCAGCCACCCAGGCTGGCGAGAAGTAATTCGATTCTCGGCGCGCTCCGGGTTGAGCCACGTACCAAACAACATTGATCTGCTGGCTATGTTAGCGACCCCACTCTACATCATCTGCTCTCCTAGCCCGCAGGTCGGCAAAACCCTCATCGCTCGCCTCGTAAGCGAGTTCTTGCTGCTGAAACATGGCACCGCGTTGTCGTTTGATGTCAATCTGAAGGAGCCGTCATTGCTCGATTACCTTCCCAACATCACGGAGACCGCAGATGTGATTGATACTTACGGCAAGATGCAGCTGATGGACCCACTGATCATCCACGATCGGGTAGCCAAGGTGATCGACCTCGGCTTTCATGCCTTCGACGAGTTCTTCAAGATGTGCGAGGAGATTGGCTTCATCAAAGAGACGGCGCGCTGCTATGTCGCCCCTATCATCTTGTTCGTCGCTGGCACTGACCGCATCTCCATGCGAAGTTATGAAATGCTGCGGCAAAGGATTCCGACGCCGGCGCTAGTCACTGTGCACAATGAATTTGTGCTCCGCGGAGAATTACCTGGAGCGATGGATGGCGAGCGGGTACTTCGGATTGCCGCGCTGCCGCCGTTTCTCAAGAGATATATCGACCGACTTAGCTTCTCATTCACCGGGTATCTGCGCAACGAGAAGGACTGGTCTACCGAACTACATCAGTGGATCCGCGGAAATTACACTATGTTTCGCGATCTGGAATCCAGTATGATCCTGCGGGGCCCCTATCGATCTCGGGCGACGAACATCGCGAGCCTAAGGAGCACAAGGGCCACGTGAGGTTCTGTCTCGCCGTCCATTTCGATTAGAGATGAACGTATGCAACTACCAGATTCATTGCCGGGATCGCCGAGTCGAGAGCACTCCGTTTTATCGTGATCGGCAGCGCTTACGCCGAACGGCCGATCCGGACACGCCGGCTCTCGGAAAGATCAGTGACCAGCTGACGTTGCGAGGAGCCAGACGTATCGACGGCTCTTCCATCAAGTGGTGCTTCACAGCTAGGCCGGACTTGATCCGGGCCGGCTCGTCTTCATCGATGAGACTTGGATCAAGACCAACATGGCCCCTTTGCGGGGCTAGGGCCCCAAGGGCGCACGCCTGCGCGGCTTCGCCCCGCACGGTCACTGGCGTACCCTCACATTCCTCGGCGCGCTCCGCCATGACCAACTCACGGCACCCTGCGTCTTCGACGGCCCGGTCAACGGCGAATGCTTCTGCGCCTATGTGAAGCACCTTCTCCTGCCAACCCTGCGCGAAGGCGACATCGTCATTCTCGACAAGCTCGGAAGCCACAAGTCGAAAGCTGTCAGGCAGATGATCCAGGCTGCTGGCGCCAGGCCCTGGTACCTGCCGCGATACTCGCCCGACCTCAACCCGATCGAACAGGCCTTCTCCAAGATCAAACACTGGATGCGGCAGGCTCAGAGGCGCACCGTCGAAGACACTTGGCGCCAAATCGGTCACCTCGTTCAGGACATCCAGCCTCGCGAATGCGCGAACTGCTTCGCAAACGCCGGTTATGCTTCAGTCAAAATGTGAAACGCTCTAGCGACAGGAACCGCATGCCGAAGCGACCTGCCGCAGCTCTTGAAAAACCCAAAGCTCATCCGCTGTAACGTTGCTGACCCCTACCACGAGGCGGCACCTGCCCTCGACGTAATCAACAAAAGCTATCCTATGTCTTCTTGGATGATGAACTGCCGTCTCGCTTGGCATCAGCCGCGAGGATCGATCTTCCAACATCGCTCATGGCGTCACAGATAGAGGCCGCCAAACGCCCATGACCCGAGTCATGATCGCACGCGTGTTCAGGTCAACAATTGAGCATCTGCAGCGATGCGATAGGTGCTTCTTAAGGTCCAGTCACTGCAGTCGATCCGCACCGCGACCGATGAACTCAAGCACCGACTGCGCGTTGCTGATCTCGCGTGAGACGCGCTTCAATATCCGGATTGCCGCCTCTTCGGTCGCGATCAGTCCCGCACTCTCGCAGGCGATCCCGAAATGATGCATGACCTGTTCGATGGAGGGTACGATACGGTTCTGCAACAAGCTGGTCGTCAATGATGAGAGCATGTGGTCGACGACATCCTTTTCAGCCTCGATCAACAATTGCGTCCCTTCTGATTGTTTACTCACTTCTGTGTGATGTGACGCTCCCGATCACATCATTAGGAGCTCGCCGCGTCGATTCGTTGTGTCGCGGAGTCGCTGCATGATACGCATTGAACAGCGCAACCGGGAGATTTCTTTGCTCGGTTACCTCGGCTGCTGGGACTACTTCTCCTCAGTACGGAGCTGCGCTGCTCCAGTTTGCGTAAGTTTCAGCTGCCTGATGATCTCCGCTATCGCCTCGTGGCGGGCAGCGTCTTGCGGCCATTTACTGAAGCCATCCAGCAGATTCTCCGAATCCGGCTTGGTAAAGTCAAAGAGCCGGATACCGCGGCCAAGGACCTCATTGATGACTGCGATCGTGGCTTGGCGAGCGGCGCTCTCTCGCGGCCATCTGTTGAAACCGATCACTATCCCCCTGAGGTCCTGGGCAGAGAAATCTGAGAGCCCGGTCCCGCGCTCGGTGCGGCGAAGCACCTCGCCCGCGAGCATAACGGTCACTTGAGCGCACGGCAGCTCCTCCGGCCAATTGCTGAAGCCGTTCACTAGATTCGCCAGCCCCTGCTGCGAAAAATCGTCTAACTGGCTAGCACGGCGCAAGACCTCACGAGCGAGTGCGACCGCGGCGCGGCGAACGGCCAGCTCCTCCGGCCACTTGCTAAAACCGTTCACCAGGTTTGCCAACCCCTGCTGCGTAAGATCGCGGAGTTGCGCAGCACGGCGAAGAACCTCCCCAGCGATCGCGACTGTAGCCTTACGACAGACCGCATCTTCCGGCCATTTGCAAAATCCGTTCACCAGGTTCGCCAGCCCTTGTTGGGTATAATGAGGAAGCTGGGTGGCACGGCGCAGGAGTTCACTTGCGATCGCGACTGTCGCCTGACCAGAGACCGCGTCATCTGGCCATTTACTGAAGCCATTCACCAAATTCGCCAGATCCTGCTCGCTAAACTCACGAAACCGGGCGGCACGTCCGAGGACTTCACCCGCGATCGCGACTGTAACTTGACCGTAGGGCCGCTCATCTGGCCACTTGCTGAAACCGTTCACCAGGATGGCCAATCCCTGCTGCGCAAAAGCGCGGAGCCGACCGGGACGGCGCACGATTTCAAGTGCCAGCGCGGCCGCAGCTTGGCGCGAGGTCACTTCTTCCGGCCATTTGCTGAAACCGTTGACCAGACTCACCAACCCTTGCTGTGTAAAGCCAGAGAGCTGGTGGTGGCGGTTCGCACGGCGAATAACCTCACCCGCGATTGCGACGGCGGCCTGGCGACAGTCGGCCTCTTCTGGCCATTTGCTGAAACCGTTTATCAGCGCTGCCAGGCTCAGATTGTTCAGCTCTTGAAGCGACCTGCTTTCCTCGCGACAAAGCCTAGCTATTCGGATCGCTCCATAGTGACATTCCGAGCTTCTGGAGTGCCGGCCGAATGACGCTGCAAAGATAGATAGCGCCCTGATTCCGATTTTCGCCATCAGAGCATGGTCAATCTGCGACACACGAGAAGCGATCTTTTCGCAAGCGTCCCGCCCCGGCTGACCTCCGGCTTTTCGACTCACCGCGTTGCACGTCGTGGCATAGCCCCACGATCTTTCGGCACGGATGCTGTCCTCGAAGCTTGGCAGGAATCTAGATTGAAACTCAACGGCCGCTTTCTGCAGAAACACCAGTTGGTCTTCCTTGCGGAGCTGCTTGTCGCGCGCGACCACTACGGTTGAGAATTCAACGATGTCACGAGCACGATCAATTTCGCTTAGCGCCGTCGTCAGGTTAGCTTCAGCGGACATACGACCTCCGAGCTTTCACCACGGCGCACCGTGCGGCCACGCGCTCAATGTGACCGATCATCGCCTCTGGCTGGCAATGCCACCTATGCAATTGGAGCATCTCCTTGCAAGCTCCCGGCTCTTCACTCAGCTCGCTGTCGCTGCGACGAGACACACGGTTGCAGCTGTTGTCACTCCTGTCCGTAGCATTCTATCGTCTCACGCAATATCGCGACTTCGTTCTTTCCACCCCGATCGACAATAACAGAACGGCGTCGTCCCGCCGAGGATGCAGCCGATTTTCCTGCCCGTCGCCCAAGCGAGAACATCGGCAAATAGTGAGCCATCCTGCCCGATCATTATCGCCAATAAATCGTAGACGCCTGCCAAGCGCGCCTTTGTCTTTACGCCTCTGCGAGGTTACAACCTGACGCAACGCTAGATTCAAGCTGCTAAATCGGCATTGCGACGCGGACGGCGTCAGCCGCCGATCTTCTCTCGTTCAACACTATTTTAAATGCCATTTTACGATCTGCTCGCAGCTCGAGCTCGGCGCGTGCCGCTTACTCGATCGAGTTGCGGGTGCTCATCTTATTCCCTTTGCGAGAAAACATCACCCCTATGCGAATCCCATGATGGGGTAAGCGCCGCCCCTCACTGTTAAATCTTCTATGGACACAGATGGAACGCAGAAATAATGCAACCTACACGATTCAACGCCGGAAAACGCAGCAATCTGCTGCAAATTCTAGTCCCACGCACGTCGTAAGATGATATGCGATTGATAAGAACCTTGCATACGTTGAATCGCTCACCACATTTTGCCGGGGAATGGCAGTAAGCCGCAAGTTCTCAGACGCAATCAATCGGCGTGAATGTGGGGCCATGGAGCGGCTGCGCACTGCAGACGGTGCACTTAATACTCCAATGCCAGGTGAACATCCGTGATGATTTCGATTGACGATCGATTAAGTGAGCTCAGGTGGATACGGAACGAGATCTGGCGCTGTCGTAGGTTGCTCGAAACGGAGCTGCCCGGTGCGGAGCGCGAAGTCGTTGAGAAGCGTCTGCTTGAACAACTTTCTGACTTTAAGCGGCTCTTGCAGGTCGCAATTCCCTTGACTTTATGCTCTGAAGTTAATTCGACCGAAATCGCCTCCACTGAAGCGCCCATCGAGAGCGCCGCAATGGCATCGACCGACCGCTTCGGAATGTCGATTGGTAGCTGATATGAACGGCTGCTCGTGCTCGAGAAGCCCCTTCAAAGCTGACGGGAAGGGCGAGCGCGGAGCGCTCTGAGTTGAAGACCGCCATGGGTTGAACCGCGCGACCCTAACCCAAACATGCAATCCGATAGATCCCCCGGACCAGTTGGTGCGAACCGATGGCTTATTTACTGCGGCCTCGCACGCCGCCGAATTGACTGCAGCGCTGATAACGAGCGCAACAGCACCGCAATTACCATCTTTAGATCACATTAAAACCTCGCACATGCTTGCGCTTTGATTGCCTAGCGACGCCTATGGCGTCGTAGCGCGCACGTACCCGCTGGAAGATCAGATGCAACCAGCTAGGCGACGCTTTTAGCCCGATTGACTTTCGAGAACCTGCGTGGCGAAAGCTCCGGCGCCCTATCAATTCTGGCACGTCACTGTGGTTGATATTGCAAAATTGCCGCGCCGGCGGCATCATTCCCGATGCGGGACGATCAGCTGGCTGTTGACGCCTGGTTTCGATCTTCCGCTTCTCTTCGCCGCGGTGGGCATCACTCGGCGACATTCGATACGCAAGCTTTTGAAATTGTCCTTCAGACAAAACATGGCCGCGTCTATATCTCCACGTCCTGTGAAGTGATCACAGAAGCGCATCACATCTGGTCTGCAAGACGTCAAGACCTCCTCTGACCTCAGATCCCGAGCGCGGGCGTTCCCTGTACACCACGTGGCCGCAATCGCAATCGCTGCAAGGCCGGCTAGATAGCGAAGCGCCCGGTAAGCCCAACTCGTTAGTGGCTCCCGATTCAACAAGAACTCCCTAAGCTGCATATCCTTCACTATCGTTCTTTGCGCCACGCGCAACATATGGAAAAGGCCACTGCAACGGTAGCAGCGCTCCTGCTATTGTGGACCCGGCTTGCAACACTTGCGAGTCATTGTTGCACCACGCGCAATAGAATTGTTGCGGGCCACAGAACAATAGAGATTGGCTGCATTTGCAGATCCCGCAGCCCATTCTGGATCTTGAGACATTCGCGATGTTATGTTCCTTACTAATGTTCCGTTCTGCAAAGGCGTCCGATCCTCCTTAGCAAGGCCCACACCTACAACCTGACGCTGCGGTCGATTCAAGCACTTTGATCGTCGAAGCCACTGTCACAACGTTCTTGGCTGGAATATTTATAGCTTGACGTGAGCGAGTAATGCGCACTCCACGCGGCAGCGCGCACGAAAACGCCATTTGATGTCGGCCGATGATCGCGGCCCACCGTTGATAGCGCAGCGTATTATTGAAGGCGTCGCAAGGGCACAGCGGATCCATCGAATCGATCGCCCGATTGCGTCAAAGCTGCTCGTTTTGTTCGGCGTCTGACCAATGTCTTGAAACCTGCACGGTCGAAGAAGGCCGGACCGACAGCGCACGACCTGAGCACACAGGCTCGAAGCGTAGACCAGAACTCCTTTGGTCGGGGCTAGTGGTTGTTGGTCTGTGACGGGCGCCCGATTCAGCAGATTCGAGCGGCCTTCTGCTATTGCTAGTCTGCAATTGCTTGGACCGATCAGCAGCTTAGACCTTAAGCTCCCCTGGCACGGCGGTTGCTACTCCGACGACGGCGGATGAGTCCTGGTATGCAGTCTAGCCGCAACACGAGCCGGGCGAGACGGGCAGGCACGCATGCCCCACCCCGATGTTCGAAATACCGGCAAAGGCGACGAGAGTGAGGCTTAGTATGAGGAAATCAGCGGTACGCGAGCTTTACATGGTGGGCACGCTATATGTCTTGGCCGCGGGGGTCCTGGCTTCGTCGGCGGCAGGCGCCGATAATGATTTGATGAGCGCCGCGAGGCGGATTTTCAGGCCGATCCCCTCAATCGTTCCCGCGGTCAAGGACAACCCCATCACCCACGAAAAGGTCACACTCGGCAAGACTCTGTTCTTCGATCCGAGGTTATCTGCGAGCGAGGTCATTAGCTGCAATACATGTCATAACCTTGGAACCGGCGGAGTGGATGCTGGCCCGACATCGGTTGGGCATCGCTGGCAGCTGGGATCACGTCGCGCACCAACAGTCTACAACGCCGTCTTCAATGTGGCGCAGTTCTGGGATGGTCGAGCGGCAGACCTCAAAGCGCAGGCCGAAGGTCCCGTCCAGGCTAGCGTCGAAATGAATGCGACGCCCGTTCACGTGGTCGACACATTGAATTCAATGGCCGAGTATATCGTTATGTTCAGTAAGGCGTTCCCCAGCGATGCAACGCCGGTTACCTTTGAAAATTTCGCCAAGGCCATCGAGGCTTTCGAGGCCACCTTGATCACGCCCGCCGCCCCTTTTGATCAGTACCTCGAGGGTGATGCGTATGCCCTTAGCGATCGGCAGAAAGCGGGATTAAAGTTGTTTATCGAAAAGGGATGCTCGTCTTGCCACAATGGTATCAACGTCGGTGGGCAGGATTACTTCGCTTTCGGTGCGGTGGAGCGGCCCGCCGCAAGCCTACTGCCGAGAAACGACAAGGGCCGCTTCGCCGTCACCAAGATGCCCAGCGACGAGTATGTTTTCCGCTCTGCGCCGTTGCGCAACGTCGCATTGCGGCCCCCCTACTTTCATTCCGGCCAGGTTTGGAGCCTCAAAGAAGCGGTTGGCGTAATGAGTGAGAGTCAACTCGGCGCGAAGCTTAGCGATACAGAAAAAGATGACATCGTGGCATTTCTGAATTCACTCACCGGGCAGCTGCCTAAGATCGATTATCCGATATTGCCCACGCG
This sequence comes from Bradyrhizobium sp. 41S5, assembly GCF_011516665.3. Lineage (NCBI taxonomy): Bacteria > Pseudomonadati > Pseudomonadota > Alphaproteobacteria > Hyphomicrobiales > Nitrobacteraceae > Bradyrhizobium > Bradyrhizobium sp. 41S5. The sequence continues at coordinate 7,447,857 of NZ_CP083721.1, forward strand.
TACCGACACAACGCCTAAGCCCTCCGTGCACAAATAGAGCCATCACCGCAGCAGAACCAGGCGCTTGTCGCGCAGGAATGCGGTTCGCTGCGGCGAAGTGAAAAGGCACGGTCTCAAGCTGGAGCTCGCTCACACTCTGGACAGCAAAAAGCAATCCGGCTCCGAGTTCCTGCGGGTGCCATCGGCTTTGCCATAGAAGCAAACATTGCCCGAGCGTGCCGTGAGCTCTTATATCTCTCCTTCCATCAGCCCCCCTCGCCTGACCTGGCAAGCGCGAGTGACCAGATCGTCAAAGCGCTTCAGGCGATCGTTCCTACGATGGGTGAAACGTCATCGATCGCTGATCGTGACCGAACTTGCAGTTTGATACAAGGCCGACAAGACGGATTTTGCTCCGATTATGGTGCACACGATCCGGGTCGCGAACAGCTCGCCCGTCAGTTCCTTTCGACTGTTATTTGTCGCGAGGACCAAGCACGATGTCGCGCAGCTTCGCGATGCTCGCCGTCGCGCGAGCGGCCTTCGTGCTCCTGATTGGGGAGCGCAACTGATGCGGCCCTCGTCAATCCGTCCTCGATCGTCGGTGTCAGAAAGGTGCCGCGCGCCGATCCGGATTGAAGCAGGTATTGCCGGGTATAGCGCTGTTAGACGGACTCGCGATAGGTCTTCAGCCATCATGGCCTGACTTGCTCTTCGGCCGCTCGATTGAGCTGGCGTTCCAGTTCGGCGGTGCTTGCTCGAGAATGTTGCGGACGAAGAAAAGCAAGAGCTTGAGCTGCGCATAACGGCCGGGAACTCCATGATCTGCACCGGGCACATAAAGCATGTCGAAGTATTTTCCCGCCTTAATGAGCCGATCTGCAAGCTGGAAGGTGGCGGACGGATCAACATTGCGGTCCATTTCGCCGACAATGAGCAGCAGCTTGCCCTCTAACCTGTGGGCATTATCGATGGCGGAGGACTGCGAATATTCGATCCCGACCGGCCAGCCCATCCACTGTTCGTTCCACCAGATCTTGTCCAGCCGGTTGTCGCAGCAGCCACTGTTTGCGACCGCGACCTTGTAGAAATCGGGAGGGAAAAGCAACGCGCTAGCCGCGTTCTGCCCGCCAGCGGCCCCGCCAAAAATGCCGACGCTGGCGACATCGTACCAAGAATACTTCGCGCTCGCCGCCTTGTACCATAGGATCCGGTCGTGAAGGCCCGCGTCTTTCAGATTTTTCCAAGCAACATCATGGGACGCGCGCGAGCGATGATTCGTACCCATGCCATCGATCTGAACAACGATAAAGCCGAGCTGCGTGAGCGGCTCAAACGATGCCGAGAAGGATTTGGGAACAAAGGAACCTGTCGGACCTGCATAGATATGCTCCACCACGCGGTATCTTTTGTTTCGATCGAAATCAACGGGCAGATGAATGACGCCCCATATGTCCGTCTCGCCGTCGCGCCCCTTGGCGTTGAAACTGACGGGTGGCTGCCAGCCAGCGGCGATGAGCTCGGCAATCTCGGCGCTCTCAACCTGCATCAATTCGGTATTATCATTGCGCGGTACAGCACCATGCGGGGCGGAACATCAATGCGAGACCAAAGGTCGACATAGTAGCGACCGTTAGGCGAGAATTCGATGTGATGATTTGCCGGCTCAGGTGTGAGGCCGTGAGTCCCTTCCCATCAAACTCAATGCGATAGGCATGGACGAAATAGGGATCGCCGCCGGGGTGCATTCCGCTCGCGCTAAACTAGATCTGATGCTTGATCGGATCAATATGATACACCGCGCGGACCACCCAATCACCTCTGGTGATCTGGTTTTGGAGCTCGCCTGTCCTGCCATTGAATAAATCGAGATGCTCGTTACCATCGCGCTCCGAGGCCCAGATGATCTCCTTCCCATCATCGATGTCGTAGCGGAACGTTTTTCCAGTATTCACCTGGTCCATCACCAATGGCTGGAAGTCGACGAATGTCTTGCTCACCTCATCAATCAGCGAGCGCACTTGACCTGTGGCGGCGTCGACCTCTATCAGACGATAGAGCTGGTGCCCACGCTGATTAAACTCGAAGGTGAATCCCCGACCGTCTTTCCACCACTGGACCGCCGAAAGACTGTACGGATTTTGGAATGCGGCGTTATCGATTGCAATCGCGCGTCGGCTCGCGACGTCAAACAGCACGGGCTGGAGTAGTGTGATGGCATCGCCCGGCTTAGGATACGTCATCGTGGAATGCTTGGGTTCGAGCTGGTCCGCCGGCGAGGGTTCGAGGTAATGGACCTCCCGCTGGAGACCCGGACGGACTCGGTAGGCAGCCAGGTGCGTTGAGGCCGGAGACCAGCTTAGCGTGAAGAGAGCATAATAGTCGGCTTGGGACCCGTCCCAGGTCAACTGGATGTCCTGCAAGCCATCCTGGCTGCGCAGGTAGAGGTTATAGTTGCGAATGTAGGCCAGCCATTTTCCGTCAGGCGAGGCGCTTGTCCCGTCGGGATCGTTCTCTGCCAGTGGCGTGTCGTCATAGGGCTCCGCTGGCTGTCGCCCGGTTGCATTGCAGCACCTGTGCAGGCATCGCTGACAAGATCGCAGCTCCAACGCATATGCTCGATATTGAAGGTAATCTTGGCACCCTTGTCGGCCAGCTCGAAATGGTCGAAAGGAAGATTCTCTGGCCTATAGTGCTTGTGGCTCGCCCTGTTCAGTGCCGTCGCGAGGCGCTTGATCAAACGCCGGCTGCCTTACCCCAATGCCGGCATCAACGAGAGTGAACTGCTGCTTGCCTCGCGTTGTCCGGCGGTAGACGAGCGCGTCGCCCTCGCCGAACCAGAACGGCACGTCAGGCACATTGACAGTAAGACGAGCATAGCGGTCCTCCGTTCTGAGCGCCCGCTTGTAATCGGATTGTGCAAGCGGCGCATTCACGATGTCCTCTGGCAGGAGCTCTGCGCTGCCTTGCATTCTTGCTGGGAACAGCGCCACCGTCACGGCAAGAACTTTGTACATTCTTATTCACCGCTCCTAATTGTAGGCTGAAGTCAATCTGAGTGACTTCCCGATTGATATGCCATTTCCGGTGGACACAGCTGTCCTTTGTCGTGCCCTTGATTCTTTAGTGACGCCTGCACTAGCCTTTGGTAAGAACAGAACCGTTCGGCGTTCTGATGGACATTGGCGGCTCGCCAGAGCTGCAAGCGCCTCAAACAATCCACCACATCGCATATCGCCGCACGAACCGAGCTATCGCTGAAAGTTGGCGACGGCGGGAATCGGGAAGGCGGCATATCGTGGGGGTGCTTGACGCCTCCACTTCTCCACCGAAGGAGCGATATGCCGTGTCCAAAGATAACATCATCAAGTTGATTCAGCCAGGAAACGTCGACGATCAACTCACCGAAATCTTGCGCAATGGGGCGCGTGCTCTGTTGGCCCAGGCGGTCGAGGCCGAGGTCGCGGACTTTCTCGGCAAGCATGCCGATTTGAGGACTGCGGACGGCCACCAGCGCTCGTGCGCCACGGTCACCTGCCGGAACGCGAGGTGATGACCGGTATCGGTCCGGTCGGCGTCCGCCAGCCGCGTGTACGCGATCGCGAGGCGGAGGCTACCGATCCCGACCGCATCCGGTTCTCTCCGTCGATCCTGCCGCCCTACATGCGCCGCTCGAAATCGATCGAGACGCTGCTGCCGATCCTTTACCTGAAGGGTATCTCCACCGGCGACTTCTCCGAGGCTCTGGCGGCGCTGCTCGGCAAGGATGCTGCCGGGTTGTCGGCATCCGCCATCGGCCGTCTGAAGGACGGTTGGCTTGACGAACACACCGCGTGGCAGAGGCGCGATCTGTCGGCGAAGCGCTACGTCTACATCTGGGCCGATGGCATCCATCTCCAAGCACGCCTCGAAGACGAAAAGCAGTGCATCCTGGTGCTGATCGGCGCGACGCCGGAAGGCCGCAAGGAACTGGTCGGCTTCACCGATGGCGCCCGCGAGAGCGCGCAGGACTGGCGCGATCTGCTGCTCGACCTGAAGCGGCGCGGGCTCGGCGTGCCGCCGCGGCTCACCATCGCCGACGGCGCGCTCGGGTTCTGGAAGGCCGCCGGCGAGGTCTGGCCGAAAACGCACGAGCAGCGCTGCTGGGTACACAAGACCGCCAACGTGATCGCCAAGTTGCCGAAGAGCCAGCAGCCTAAAGCCAAACGCGCGTTGCAGGAGAGCTGGATGGCCGAAACCAAGGCCGCCGCCGAGCTGGCGTTCGACGCCTTCATCGAGAGCTATACGCCCAAATACGAGAAGGCGGCCGACTGCCTGAGCAAGGATCGGGACACGCTACTGGCGTTCTACGACTTCCCGGCCGAACACTGGAAACACCTGCGGACCACCAATCCCATTGAAAGCACCTTCGCTACCGTGCGCCACCGCACGATCCGATCGAAGGGCTGCCTGTCCAACAGAACGGCGCTCGCGATGGTCTTCAAACTGCTTGAGGCCGCGCAGAAAAGCCGGCGTCGTCTCGATGGCCGCAACCAGTTGCCAAAACTCGTTCTCGGTGTGACATTCAACGACGGGATCGAGCTCATCGCCAAACCGACTGACCGTCAGCCCATAACCGCCGCCGCCTGACCGGCCGCGCCGTCACCAAAATTTGGCGATAGCTCCAACACGCGATCCGCCTGTGATTGCTGCAGCACCGACGTTACGGTGTTCCCTCCACACCACTTATCGCGTGCAGACTCTATGCCAACGAGTAGTGTACCTCCGCGTTCTTTTGACTACGATATCGTCACCCGACAAGATCGGTCATTGTTGAAACAAGGCGCCAGTCTGAGGAGCACAAAACGCATGCAGTGTCGGCCAGCTGTAGCGACCAATGTCCGGAATGTCATTGCGAATGGGAGGTATTTGTCGCGCCCGTTGCCAAATCACTCAAACAAGTCGCCTTCGGATTTCGGGAAGCGCGGACTACGCTGACAGTAGGATCCGATAGATCAACCCGATGAGAACTTACCCGATCAGCTGTGGAGGCAACCGGGGATATCCATCATCATAGATCGTTAACCGGATCGGGCGACAAATTGGATAATCTAAGCTTTTGCATCAAGAGCGATCGTCACGACCGTGCGGTCACCAGCCCACTTCTCGACGCAAGCCCGCAGCATCTTCAGCTTTTGATTTCGTCTACCCTGCATGGCCGGTTGGCGACGCGAACGTCTGAAACCCAACGATACAATGCGGCCATTCCACACACTGTGCTCCGACCTATGCGAGTTCACGATGAGCCGAGCAGGCCGCGCACCCTATTTTTGAACGGCACGCGGATTGCTGGGCAAGGAGCAAGGGGCTGCCGCGTCGAAAGCTCCTCGCGGCGAACCACCCTCGGAGTTCCAATGAGGCTTATCCGATTGATCCTGGTCGATCTGAGTTTGATGCTGCTTGCTCCGCAAAAAGCGGAAGCCATCAATATCGGCGCCGGCGCACATTTTAATTTCGGCTATCAACACTGTGGCGCCATTGGATTGCCAGCCGCGAGGCCGTATTGAACTGGCGCGATAGCCCACGCCTCCACAGCGAAACGACGGAAGCCATGCCATTTCAACGATTGGATAATCTCCGTCCGGCCAACCCGGCTACGAATTGCGCGACACTGGAACCCCACCTTACCTGTGTCATCGGCAAACGCGCGCGGGAGCGTTCGATTGCCGCGATGTTCGATGGCGCGGAGACGCATAAGATGCCGGCTGTCGTAACACCGTCAATCTGCAATCCAGCGACCACCTAGTGGCCTCCCCTGGGGCGGAGACCGCGCGCTGGAACCAAACAGACTGGATTGTCGGCGGCATGGTGATCATCTCCCTTGCGGCCATTCCGCCCGCGACCGTGATTGATCGCTACAGCAGAGGTGCAGGCAAGTGAGATACGCAAAACCTGGCCATATCGAAGTCGCCTTCAACGGCTCTCTCGCAGCAGTCCCCCTAGATGCACAATTCAGCGTACCAGCTAAAGGTGTCACGGCCGTTTTCGGTCCCCCTGGGTGCGGCAAGACCACGCTCGCGCGCTGCATCGCCGGCTTTCAGCGTCTACCGAGCGGATTCTGCGCGATCGATGGCGAGATTTGGCAGGACGAGACCACGTTTCGGCCGCCCCATCTGCGTCCCGTCACGTATGTATTCCACCGAACGGTCCTTTTTTCCCATTTATCCGTCAAGCGTACCCTTTTGTATAACGCGAAACAATCCAAGCCAGCACTGATCGACTTTGATGGTGTTGTCGAATTGCTCGACTTGGCGTCACTGCTTGACAGTTCGCCATCACACCTTTCGGGCGCCGAGCGACAGCGGCTTGCCCTTGGCAGCGCGCTGTTGGCCCAACCCCGGCTACTTTTGCTGGATGACCCGCTCATTTTGCTCGACCGCCCCGCCAAGCGCGAGATTATGCCATTTCTCGAGCGCATACGTGAACAGCTCACGTTGCCGATGATCTATATCAGCCATGACATGGCTGACATCGAGCGCTTTGCTGATCATCTCGTCATGATGAAAAATGGCATTGTGACTGCGGTCGGTCCCCTGCATGCCATACAGAGCAATCCAGCGCTTGCCGTGCGCGGCGAAGCGGCGGTCTGCATCGACACCGTAGTCGGCGGCTATGACGGGCGCTACGGGCTGATCATCCTCCGCCTCCAAGGTGCGCGTCTGTTGATACCTGGACCGCCCTTGAGACCAGGCGCGCAGCTCCGGCTGCGCATCGCAGCCAGCGACGTCAGCATCGCGCGCGAGGCCCCGCGCGCAAGTTCCATGCTCAATATCTTTCCGGCACGCATCAAGGCCTCTCTGCCGTTCGACGAAGCTGAGGTCACGTTGGTTCTGGCTCTCGAAACTGGCCGTTCGGGCGCGCCACTTTTGGCCCGCATCACACGCCGCTCCTTTGATGAACTAGGCCTTAGCAATGGAACGGGCGTATTCGCCGAGGTCGCGCGAGCCTTGCCGGCCGTGCTCCCCGAGCGGTTGCTCATAACGCCTTCCACACCGGCAGGAGAAGCTCGACACGTAAGTGTCGACGCGAGAAACAAACAGAAATCGGACCACGGCCATGATCGGCAACCTTGAAGAAATCGATCCGAATGCTGTGGCTGCGATTTTCTACCGGCCGAAAGACGACGTCGATAGGTTGCTCGCCGATTTCGTTCAGGATCTTGCGCGGCAAGCCGTACGCGTCGACGGCATCGTCCAGCGTCGCTTCTGGGCAACAAAGGGTACGCACCTATGCTTGCAGTGGACGTTGCGACGGGGCAAGAGATCTCGATTTATCAGTCACTCGGCAGCGGAGCTACGTCCGGTAATCTCAATACGACTGGACTTGCCGAAGCCGCAGCTGTCGCTTCCCGGGCGCTTTGCGACAAGGTCGATCTCCTTGTGATCAGCACATTTTGCCAGACAAGAAGCCGTTGGCCACGGCCAGCGCGCCAAATTCACAGAGGCCATCACCCGCGGTGTGCCACTCTTGACGGCCGTTCCAAGAGCATGTCTTGCTGATTGGCAAACTTTCACTGGGGACATTGGTAGGTTGCTACTAGTGTCGAGGAATGGTGGCGCGATATCTCCATCCCGCCAGCGCGCCGCCCGGGCGTTAGTCGCGGCTGCGGCCATTTGGGCGCTATGATACCGGACAGCTTGATGACGTATGTGTGTAGTTCGGATATGTTGACCCCGAAATTACCCGTCGGGCTACTTCGCCGACAACGAAAGCAAGCTTAGCTCCGGCGTCCGCCCAACATTGTGAGCCACCGTGATGCTCTGTGAACGTGCTGATTGCGGACCCTGATCGGCAAGAAGCCGCACTTCGACAAGCTGCGCGCGTGCTTTACCCGGTCGACGCTAGCATCACCCCCTCAGTCGGTTTTGCAGTGCCTGTCGATCGAAGACGGATCGTCGATTCAGGTCCGATTGCCGTCTTTGCCGCAGTCCTCGAACCCGGACCGTGCACTGGCTGCGGATCTTCGGAACCGCGGCAACCCAATCGCCACATAGCATGGCCCTAACCGATACTCCAACGCGAACATCGCGCATCCGCAAAGCATGATTGAAAGCGAGTGTGAGATTCAATCGAAACATGGATCAAATGCACGCAGCCACGTCACTAGTTGGCGTCGTCTCAGCAATCGGGTCTTGAGAACGGATGGCATATAGCTTGCTTCACCGGTGAGGCACGATTACCATAAAACAAACTCGTGAGGACAGCATGCTTGGAATTGGAAACCAGTTGCCGCCGTTCGAAGTCACAGGCGTGAAGCCCGGCTTTCAAGCGCAAGAAGAAGAAGGACAGAGTGCGTTCGAGACGCTGACAGAAACAAGCTTTCCAGAAAAGTGGAAGATCATCTTCTTTTATCCCAAGGACTTTACGTTCGTCTGCCCAACCGAAATCGCCGAGTTTGGCCGGCTGTCCAAGGAATTCGCCGACCGCGATGCGATCGTACTGGGCGGTTCAACCGACAACGAGTTCTGCAAGCTCGCCTGGCGACGCTCACATGTCGACCTTCACAACCTACCGATCTGGCAGTTTGCCGACACAAAGGGGGCCCTGGTCGATGGCCTTGGCGTGCGTTCACCCGAGGGTGTCGCCTATCGCTACACCTTTATCGTTGACCCCGACAACACAATCCAACACGTCTATGCGACTAATCTCAATGTCGGGCGCAGCCCCAAGGACACACTCCGCGTTCTGGACGCGCTGCAAACCGACGAGCTCTGTCCCTGCAACCGCGAAGTCGGCGGCAAAACCCTGAAGGTTGCATGAGGCCCCGTGTCGTCGATCGAGCAATTGCACGAGAAGATTCCCGATTGTGCCAAGGACGTCAGGCTCAATCTGACGTCCTTGGTGGCCGATGAGACGCTCTCGCCGCAGCGACAATATGGCTTGATCCTCGCGACCGCGATTGCCACCCGCAATGCGGCCCTTATTTGCCGCGATGGAATCGGCTGCGGCCGCCGTGATGACGCCTGAGGCAATCGCCGCCGTGAAATCCGCCGCTTCTGTGATGGCAATGAACAACGTTTACTACCGCTTCGTTCACCTTGTCTCCAACACCATGCAACCACGGCTGCGCATGAACGTGATCGGCAATCCCGGAGCGGACAAGTCCGACTTCGAGCTCTGGTCGTTGGCGGTCTCAGCTATAAACGGCTGCGGTGCCTGTATTGACGCCCACGAGAAGACGCTGCGGGCCGCTGGCGTAAGTTCCGAAGCCATCCAGACCGCCGTGCGCTTTGCCGCGATCGTGCAGTCAGTGGCAGTTGCTATCGAGGCCGCAGGGTCTACTCCCCCTTAGGCGACCGGCTGATTCCTCCTTTTCCACCGGTTTGACACCGTTGTGGCGCAGTTCAGTGGCGCCACAACCATTCCTACGCGCATCCCGAGTGATCGTGATATCCTGATGCAATGTCTGTCTTGTGGGTGTCCTCTCGAGGTGCGCGCCTCGGTTCGAACTTGAACCCGTGCAGAGAGGCGGAATGCGCAACTGTGACGGCGAGATCCTCCTTTACATGGCGATCATACTGCTATGCTCGTTCACTTTCAGCCAAACTTGAACAACACCCCATATCCGCCGCGCGGATGGCTCCATTGGATGTCGCCGGTGGGCTCGGCGATCACGCGGCAGGTGCCGCACTCGATGCAACCGTCGACGGTTACCTCAACCTGTCCATTGTCGTTGAGTTCGTAGCATCGTGCGGGGCAGACTTTCAAGAGCGCAAGCAGTTCCGCCGACGGCGTTGTGTGCGCGCGTACCTTGACGTGGGGCTGACCGATGTCGACAAGATATCGGTTGTAATACAGCTTGTCTTCGACGCGCACCGAGGGCTCGACATTCATGCTTTGACCTTCCATTGCTGAACCTCACATTATTGGCGGTCAGCGCCAGGCCCGGGCAAAGCGAGACGCATCGCCGATCAGGCCCCTCCATGACCGCGCCTTGACAAAGGATTTCAGGGTCGCCTTCTCCTTCTCAAGCTTCGGCGTCCCATCGACGCGCACAAAGTTCTGCATCGCCTTGGAGATGAGCTGCGGATAGGTAAGAAAGAAGTTTTGCGAATGGGTGTGCATCAGCATGGGCAAGTCCTTGTACTTCTTGAGATCCTTGATCACGAAGGAATCGGCTAGCATCTTCCTGTAGAGCGACAGATTTTTCGCCGTCATGGGCTCGCGGCGCGACTTCATCTCGGCGATTGCTTCCGCCGCGATGCGGCCTGAGGTCATCGCAAGATTGGAACCCTCACGATGGATGGCGTTGTTGAGCTGCGCCGCGTCCCCCACCACTACCCACCCATCACCGTAGAGCTGCGGGATTGCCTTGTAGCCGCCTTCGGGAATGAGATGCGCCGCATACTCCTTGATTTCAGAACCTGCGATCAGCGGTGCCACGGACGGATGCTGCTTGAAATGATCGAGCATGCCGTAGGGTGTCTGGCCGGTGCGCTGGAAATCGGCGACGAGACAGCCGATGCCGACCGAAATGCATTCCTTGTTGGCATAGACGAAACCCATTCCAGTCATGCCGCGAGAAATGGTTCCGGCCGCCTCGATCACGACGCCCTCATCGCCCTTAAGATTGAAACGCGCCTCGATGGTTTCGCGAGGCAAAAAGTGCATTTCCTTCACCGCGAGCGCGACGTTATCGGGTGTCGGCCGCGCGCGCAGGCCAGCGCGCGTCCCGAGCAGTCCATTGACACCTTCGGCCAGCACGACAACGTCGGCATGTATTTCGCCGCCGCCGCGATCTGTACGAACTCCCACAACCCTCTCACGGTCGTCTCGCACGAGCTCGGTGACTGTCGTCTCGCACAACACGGTCGCCCCGGCCTCCCGCACCTTCGACGAGAACCACTTGTCAAACGGCGCGCGTATGATCGTGTAGCGGTTCGGCCGCTCCTCGTTGAAGTCATCCGAGCGGTAGTGCATGCCGACGTGGGAGCGATCGTCCAGTAGCCAGAACCGCTGTTCGACCAGATGACGTTCGAGCGGCGCTTCCTCGCGAAAGTCGGGGATCAGCCTCTCCATCATATCCGCATAGAGGATCGCGCCCTGCACATTCTTCGATCCGGGGTACTCGCCCCGCTCGAGCTGCAGCACCTGCAGGCCGCACTTGGCCATGGTCAAGGCCGCTGCATTGCCTGCCATACCCGCTCCGACCACGATCGCGTCGAACCTCTCCTCAATCATCATCGTCTCCTTTAGACTGCGATCCGAGCACGGGAATTCGGCAAAAGCCGCGCCCGAAACGCAGCTGTCAGCGCCGGTAGCAGATGCAGCGCGTCACTGACGATCGCGACATGGGCGAAGTCGAAGATCGGCGCGTTCTTGTCGGTATTGATGGCGACGATCAGATCCGCCCCCTCCACACCGACCCTGTGCTGGATCGCGCCGGAAATTCCGGCAGCAATATAGAGCTTTGGCCGGATGGTCTTGCCGGTTTGGCCGATCTGCCGGTCAGACGTAACCCATCCTTTTTGCACCAGAGGACGCGAGCAGCCATACTCGGCGCCAAGCAGAGTTGCGAGCTCGCGCACCAGCCGAAAATTGTCAGGCGCCCCCAGCCCCAAGCCGCCGGCAACCACGACATCGGCGTAGGCCAAATTGGACGTTTCCGAATCGCGATCGGGGATGAAGGAGAGCACTTTCGTGACGATATCGTCTTCAACGAGGCCAAGTGGGTGGATAATGATACGAGCGGCATCGCGTACCACACGCTCTGGCATCGGCATGACGCGTGGGCGAACGGTTGCCATCTGCGGACGATAATTCAAGGTATAGATCGTGCAGAGCAGCGAGCCGCCAAAGGTCGGACGCGTTGCTGCAAGCGAACCATCGGTGTCGACGTCGAGCGCGGTACAGTCGGCAGTGAGCCCTGTCGACAAGGTCGTCGCCACGGAACCTGCAAGATCGCGACCGAGTGTCGTCGCACCCAATAGCAGAATCTCCGGCTTGTAGGTGTTGACGAGTTCGGTTAGCGCTTTGGTATAGGACTCGTTGCGATAATCTGACAGGACATTGTCACTCACGAGATAAGCCAGATCTGCGCCATAGCAAAAGGATTCAAGCGCGGCGTTACGCGTGGGCTGTCCCTCCGGGCCGATAACGACCGCAGCTAGATTCACCTTCAGCCTGTCGGCGAGCCTGCGCCCCGCACCCATCAGCTCCCAGGAAACCGGGTGCACTTGGCCGCGCTCCTGCTCGACGAAGACCCAGACATGCCTATATGCTTTAAAGTGCTCGGGCAGTTCCTTTTTCGCTGCCGCTCGGCCGCCAGCCGCCAGCGTGCTCGTTTTTATGACATTGCTCATGCTCTAGATCCTCTCAAAATAACGCGCGCACGCACCACGGGATTGCTTTCTACTTCGCTCAACGGAAGATCACTTTTGGTCAGTGCCTGACCGGCCGCTCGCCCGTCTCGTCCGTTCGGCGCGCCCCACCACGCGGTGAGACGCGCCGCCGCGGTAGACGTAGCGGACGGGCCAGACTTCGTAGAGATGCTCGACCTTGGTTCCTTGCGCGCTCCCTTCGACGAGCGCCACCGCGGCGGCCAGGCCGCCGCGGTCAATCTGACCGGCGGCTGCCAGCCTTGGGTCAGTCAGTCCGGTGATCGCGCAATACCGGCGTCTCGCTTTCGGCCCCGCGCTCCGCGTTGACTGTGACGGCCAGAGGGATCTGGCCACCGCTCCTGACACGCAATCCCAGCCCTGCCTCCGGCGCCGACGACTCATAAGAGCCGACGTTGGCCCCGTTTCTTGACGCATCTTGCCATCGGCCATGGAGCGGATGGGGATCTGCGCATGACCGGAGGCCTGCGCGATGCGGACGACCATGTGCATACCCGCTCCGGGCGTAGCGTGGACGGGTGACTTACCCATTGACCACCATCTCGCGGTCCATGCCGGCTTCGGTCGCGTCAAAGGCTATTTCGAACGGCATTGGCGTGAGCCATAAGATCATGCCGCAGCGCTCGGCGGACAGTAGAAGCGATGTCATAGGTCCTCCTTCAAATCTCATCTCGGACGGCCACCATCTGTCGGCATCGAAGACGGGATCGGCAGGACAACAGCAAGTGTCGTACCAGTCGAAAGAACCATGGAATTTCGCGCGAAAGCAACGTCTTGGAAGACACTTAAAATGGCCCCTGACACCACGGGCACGAGCAGCAGCTCAGACATGGGTCGGGAATACGACAGCGCGGCTCGCGTCAGGCTGCAGAGGGGTTGATTTGAATGAAGACGAAGGCTGTACAAGACACCGTCACCCGGCCAGGTGGGACAAACCACGCCGCAGTGGAGCACGAAATCACTTCAGCGCGCTCAACGGGACAAACGCCACCGACTTGTTAGGGTCTGCGACGGCTTCCTTTAAGACCTTGAACACTCGCTGCTCGATCGGTGACGATGCCACGAAATCGGCATAGGCTTGCTCCAGCATCGCTTTGCACCGAGCTCTGATCTCCGGCTCTGCGGCACCGGCGAACTGCTCCTTGACAAAATATTGTCCCATGCGCTTTAGGATATGAAGGCGCGCAACATTGACGATTTTCGGCTCGTAATCGACGCCTAGCAGCGAAAAGAACTCTTCCGCCGACGAGGCCTTGCTGAGCCGATCCAGGATCCCGGCTGGCGAGCATGAGTTGCTCATTGCAAAAATCTCCCTTGGGTTAGTTCGTCGACGTTCGACGAGTTGTGGCAGCACCCACGATCCTGCTGCAGGCCTTAGCTCGCGCGGCTGCTCTCCACGGCCAAAGCCTGGCCCTGGAAAGCTGCGTCCACAATACCGCGGCCCACGGGCTCGCCGGTGACGACTCAGCACCGATGAAAAGACGCCTCACCTTGCTTGTTGCCATGCCCAATTCGAACTCGACTGCAGAGCGCCGGGATACACGACCTGTCGCGGAGCGCTTGGGCGCGGCATCGCCTTGGATACATGATGGGCTCGCGTTGTAGTGGCGCTAGCCAGCCCCCCCCCTCTCCGAACCGCCAAATCCGGACGAGGCGCTCGAAGATTCCTGTGGCAACTCAGATGGGCCAGTCGCCGCGGACAACCGGGCGAGCCGCCTGCAACAGAAAGTCGCGCCGGCGCTCGGCCAACCGGCTCTCGCCGCTTTCCTCGCCGAAGCAGAGGCTAAAGTCGTTACATTGCGTACAGACGGGCGTCGTGCACATTACGAGGCCTTCATCCTCGCACAGCGTGCGGTAGAAAAAGCGCTTCCAGCGCATATTGTTGATATTGCGCGCGGCGAGCGGCGCGAAGTGGCGGCTGAGCAGCCGAGAGAGTTCGGCACGATTGCGTAATCCCAAGCCTTCCCACAGGTGGTCCGGCTCAATGGCGCGGCGCGCGATCATCGCGGCCAGCCAGCGACCGATATGTCCTTCCGTCGAGCGCTGCTTGAGCAAAAGATCGCGCACCATTGCGATCTCGTCGCTCTCATCGCACTCGACCGACAGGAGCCGCTCCACGAGCTTGACCCCTACCGAGGGAAAGTACCGCTCCAGCAAGGCCGCTAGCTCGTGGCCGGACAGGCCCGCCTTCTCGGGAAGAGGGCCACCATCCATCGAGGCAACCGCCAGAATAGACGCCAGGACATGGCAATCGAAATTACTGTCAGTGGCAATGTCGGCATCTTCAGGAGGCACACCGGTGAGCAGACGGTAGGTTGCAATTGCTCTGTGCATCCGGCTGCTCGCATCAACGGCACAAGCAGCCACAAAAGGAAGAAAGTGCGCTTCGGACATGAATCGATGGATTCCACGATCTGGTTTGCCCTGCCCCATCCTCATCTTGGTCACGGTCGTTCGTCAGAATGCCGGTCTCCCGGATGGGTCGGTGAGGAGACCGGCATCCGTCGCGCGCCTTCACAAGGCCGCGACTCGCAACCTTTACGAGGCCGCGAGCTCGGCGGCGGTCTTGCCGACGATGGATTCGTCGACAGGCTTCATAATACCATGCTCCATCAGCATGTCCTCGAGCTCGTCCATGGAGATCGGGGTCGGAATGATGCCCTTGCCGCCATTGTTGTGAACCTTTTTCGCGAGATTGCGATAATGATCGGCCTGCTGCGACTCGGGCGCATACTCCAGCACCGTCATGCGGCGTAACTCGGCATGCTGCACCACATTGTCGCGCGGCACGAAGTAGATCAGCTGAGTGCCTAGCTTCTTGGCCAGAGCCTCCGCCAGTGCCAGCTCCTTATCGGTTTGCCGCTCGTTGCAGATCAGGCCGCCCAGCCGCACGCCGCCGGAATTGGCGTATTTCAGGATGCCCTTGGAGATGTTGTTTGCGGCATACATCGCCATCATTTCCCCGGACATGACGATGTAGATCTCCTGGGCCTTGTTCTCGCGGATTGGCATCGCAAAGCCTCCGCAAACGACGTCCCCGAGCACGTCGTAAGAGACGTAGTCAATGTTCTCATAGGCGCCGTTTTCCTCCAGGAAGTTGATCGAGGTGATGACGCCGCGGCCGGCGCAGCCGACCCCTGGCTCAGGACCGCCGGACTCCACGCAGCGGATGTCCTTGTAGCCGACCTTCATCACATCCTCGAGCTCGAGGTCCTCCACGCTGCCGGCGCTCGCTGCAAGGCTCAAAATCGTGTCCTGCGCCTTGGCATGCAGGATCAGGCGGGTCGAATCCGCCTTCGGGTCGCACCCTACGATCAAGATTTTCTGACCCATCTCGGCCAGCGCCGCCAGCGTGTTCTGTGAAGTGGTCGACTTGCCGATACCACCCTTTCCGTAGAACGCGATTTGTCTCAGTGAAGACATGTTGCTCTCCATCAACCGATTTGCCAAAGTTCCGCGCTTCGTACGCGCCAGCTTGTTCTCGTTCAGAAACGGGGCACACGGGTTCAAGGGAAGGAGCGCATCGCTCGTCTTAAGCGTCGGCGTGCACTCAGCCCTCACTCAGTGTTGCTACCGCTCATTAGCAACCACCATGCCAACGCCTGTCCGCGCACATTAAGCTTCTGATTACGTTTTGAAAAACGCCAGCGAGCCGATGCGTGATCCTGGCTGTTTTGGACCTGACAGGATCTGCGCAGCTGTCAGGAAGCCAACAAGTGGCCAGAACCAATCAATCGGAAAAGCCGGCCTGGCGCGCTTGTCCGATGCATCATGTGTGGAACGGATCTTGCTACTCTTCTTGCAAGCCCCTTGTCGGCGATCGGAGGAGAGTGAGGATACAGGTTGGCGGCGAAACCTTGCAGGTAGTGTTTCGCCGGTGGTGTTCGATCTGCCGCGCGACCTGTAATTCAATGCAGCATGAACCAGATCGGGGCGCACGAGCTTACCGCCCAAGACGCCTTTTAAGCGTCACCCATGGGTTGACGCCAAATGCACTCCTGCTCGGTGCCTTCTTTCCGAGACCGAAAGGAGCTCATCGATGAGTTAGCGGCTCAATTTCAGAATGTCCGGATCTTGGTCGTTTGCAAACGCTCGAGGAGGCCAAGTCGGTCGGCGGCATGAGCCGCGGCAGGTGGTAAAGCCGCTGACCTTGGAGATGGTTCTCAAAAAAGGTCGAATGCACTCTGGAACGCGGCGGTCGCCGGCCCGATCGTTCAGCGCAGCGTACCTACATAAGGAGCAGGCCATGGCGACAATTATCTTTTATCAAAAACCCGGCTGCGACACCAATGCGTGTCAGATGCAGGCGCTGAAGGCCGCTGGCCATGACGTGATAGCCAAGAACATCTTGAAGGAGCGATGGACCGCCGAGGATTTACGCCTCTTCTTCGGCAATAAGCCGATCGCATCCTGGTTCAACCGAGTCGCGCCTCGTATCAAGTCGGGCGATATCAATCCCGACGAAATCGACGCGGCGAGCGCGCTCGCGTTGATGCTGCGCGATCCGCTCCTGATCCGACGCCCGCTGATCAACGCCGACGGTGCAAGATACGCCGGATTCGATGACGAGCCCGTATTGTCGATGCTTGGCCAGAAGACGCAAGATGATCTCGAGAGATGTCCGCACGAAGGAAAGGCCCCAGGCTGTCTCCAGATGTAATGAGATGATGAATGCTATCGTGCGGAAACTGACGCGAAGAGCGAAGTTGTCGCCCTCCGACTCCTCAGGGACTGCCGACACGCTTTTCGCCGACAAGCAAGTGTGAGTGGCTCGTCTGTAACACAGCGGAGCCCATGTTGCGCTCCGTGTTAACACAACCCTTTCGCGCTCACGGAGTGTAAGAGGCCGCTGCAGCTAGACCGCCTCCATCGCCCCATGACTCATCTGGCTTGGATCAGATCGATAAGATGATAACCAGTTCCTAGTAGAGTTCGGCTCAGACAGAATATTGAGTCGAATATCGATGAACAGGCGCCACGACGCTTCACGGCCGTGGTGCTTACGCAACTTGGCTGCTTAATTGCGCTACGGCCGTAGCCATTTTGATCGGCATCAAATCCTTCTCCATCCGCGATGTGTGACAGAGGTTCTCGCGCGACTCTTCGCGCGGACTTGGAATGGAGAACTTGATGAAAGCAAGAACCCTTCTGACGACGGCATCGCTGCTCACGCTCGCGACCTCGTTCAGTTCCGTCAGCATCTCGGTACAGGCTGCAGATCTGGCGCCGGCACCGGTCTATTACAAATCGCCCCCGATCGCCCCCTTCAATCCGTGGATGATCCGCCTGCGCGTGCTCGGCGTCTTGCCGGACAGCGCAGGCAGCTCGGTCAGCGTCGCGGGAGCCCCGCCGCTGTCGTCACCAAGCTCCGGCCTGTCGATCAGCGATCGAGTGATACCGGAGCTCGACATCACCTATTTCTTCACAAAAACATTGCCGCCGAACTCATTCTCGGCGTGGCCAGCCATCACATCAGCGGTAGCGGCACGCTCAACGGGCTCGATGTTGGAAAGGCCTGGCTATTGCCTCCGACACTGACGCTGCAATATCACTTCACCGATTTCGGGCCGCTCAAGCCCTATATCGGCGCGGGCATCAACTACACCGCATTCTTCAACCAATCAGCAGCCAATACGCCGCTCGCGGGGCTTGCGGTGGCGGATGTACGCATCAGCAACCAGTTTGGCGCCGCGGTCCAATTCGGCTTCGATTACATGCTTGACCGTCACTGGGGCCTCAACTTCGACGTGAAGAAGTTGTGGCTGCGGCCGGATTACTCGGCGACCGTAAACAATGCGATAGCCGTCATCTGGCCGCGCCAATATCGACCCATGGCTCGTCAGCGGCGGAATCACGTACAAGTTATGACGATAGCACAAGCTCCAGGGAAGAGATCGGCTTGTTCAGATGCGAGCGCGACGGCGAGTTTAAGGTGCACCGTCTCGCCAGCGCCGGACTGCACGCGCAACAATGCTCGCTCTGTGAGCGACGAATTGATGGCATGAAGTGGCGGAACGCCTGCATCACTAATAGTGATCGACTAGATTCAGCTCCCTGCCTCCTTGCACGCTGCAGAGTGCCAGCCGCTTATCAAAGGCGGCAATTCAAATCGGTTGTCGCTCTGGGATAGACCGCGCTACAAAGGGGTGACGCTCGGGCCTCATCGGACTCGATCAAGCGCACTACTCTGACCGGTCCGTCTCTCACCGAACATTTTTGAATCCAAGGCCACAGCGACAAGGTCAATGGCCTCCTGTTGCGCACCTCCTTGAGGCGTGAGGGCACCCAGTCACCTTAAGAACGATCGTACAGCTCAACGACCCCAGTCTTTGAACAGAAAGCCGTGCATTCCCGATAGCCCGGACCAAGCGGCGCTAAGCGAAGCCTCTAGTGTCCTGAACCAGAAGTTCGCGACATCGGGTCGTGTTTTGCCGGGGGCATTGTACCGGCAGAAGCGTTCGATGGAAGCAAGGATGTCATCGACAGATTTGGTCCATCGGAAACGACGTTGTGTCGGCCGATGAACGAAGTGATGTCAGCCCTGAGAGCGGCGACGCTGCGATAGATGCTGCGCCTGATCTTCTTATCGGTGAGGAGCGCGAAGAAGCGCTCGACCTGGTTGAGCCATGACGAACTGGTCGGGGTCAGGTGCACGTGCCACCGCGGCCGTTTAGCCAGCCATTTTCGGATCAAGGGGGTCTTGTGCGTGGCGTAATTGTCCATGACGAGATGGACGTCCGGTTCACGCGGCACGGCAGCTTCGATCTCGTCGAGGAACTTGCGGAACTCAGCAGCACGGTGGCGTCCATAGCACTTGCCGATGACCCGTCCGCTAGCAATGTCGAGGGCGGCGAACAGCGATGTGGTGCCGTGCCTCGTGTAGTCATGGCTTCTTCGGGCCGGCTGGCCGGGACGCATCGGCAGCATCGGCTGACTGCAGTCCACCGCCTGGATTTGGGACTTCTCATGCACACATAGAACGTTGGCGTGCTCCGGTGGCGAGACGTAGAGGCCCACAACGTCGCGCACTTTGGCCACGAAGTTCGGATCGGTCGAGAGCTTGAACATCTCTATCCGGTGCGGCTGGAGCCCAAAGGCCCGCCAGATGCGTTGCACCGTCGACACTGATAGGCCGCTGGCCTTCGCCATGTCGCGAGAACTCCAATGGGTGGCGTTCTCGGGGCAACTCTCCAACGTCCTCACGATCACGGCTTCGATGCGGGCATCGTCAACCGTACTTGGCGCCCCGGAGCGCGGCTCGTCATGCAGCCCGTCCACGCGCCGCTCCACAAAACGCCGCCGCCACTTGCCTACCGTCGATCGGTCCAGGCACAGCTTGGCCGCGACGTCCTTGTTCTGACCGCCCTCCGCGCAGGTCAGCACGATCCGGGCTCTCAGAGCCAGCGCCTGCGCTGTCTTCCGCTGCATCGTCGGCGACTTCAGTTCGGCATGCTCTTCATCGCTCAATGCCAGGGGCGCAAGTTGCTGGACCGCCATCAGATCCTCCGTCGCTGCTACAGCTCCATCCTTGGGACGGCGACGCGAATCTATTGCGAATCTACGATTGCGAACTTTGTGAATCAGGACATTAGCTTCGCTTGAGCACCATCACAAGACGGTCCACACGTTTGCCTTGTACGAGATGAGAATTTACGATTTCGTCCACGTCCTCGGGCGTGGTCGCGCGGTACCAGACTCCGTCGGGATAGACGACCATCAAAGGGCCTGAGTTACAAAAGCCGAGGCAGCCCGCCACCGTGAAGCCGACATCGTTCAGACCTTGCGATTCGATCGCCTTGCCCATCCTATCGCACAGGGCTTGCGCGCCCGAGGCGCCGCAGCTGCCGTGCGGATGATTCGGCGGACGCTGCGTATGGCAGGCAAAGACATGATACCTGTAAAGTTGAGGAAGCTCGAATTCGGTTTCTGCGTTCATGCGCCTATCCTGAAATCAAGGGGTTCATCTGAAAAGCGGCAACGCCGGAGTACTTGCCGCACAATCTATTCTTCAGTTGAACGCCGGATCGATCAATTGAAGCAGCTGACTCGTGCTCGCGAAAGCAGCCGAAGCGAGCGGACATCATCGTGCTTGTTAATCGTGCTTGTTATCGGAAAATCCGCGAGCAGATACCTCCGCGTCTGACCGGCCTCCTTGATCAATTTCAACGCCTTCTCCCAAATCGCGACCGTTTCTGCTCACGCATCATTTGCTCAACCATCCAACATGTTCAAGCAACTTCCACGCCAATGCGCAACGCTCGTTTCCGCAACGATCCCTTGCCCGCCTCCGGCGCCACTGACACTCATTGCCGCGGTTACGACAATGTCGTTCTCTCCTGTTCCGGACATGACAAACGTCGCATCATGTTCAACGCTTCAGCTTCAGCTTTCCGCAGTCCGCTCCTGCGATTGGACGGAAGATACTCGCTCGGTCTGTTCAGACCTTGCACGGTCATTTCGCGGAATGAGCCGCGATCGTCGTGATCTGCGTCCCGTCTATCGAGGAGCGCGTATGGCGATCGGCCCAGTGAAGAGAGCGCTCTGCCCAGCGGAGTCGGCTAATTGCATCGTTCGACCGCGAACCAAAGAACTTCCTAAGCGCCGCGCACGTGCCGCTGCTCATCCCGCGTTTTCGTCAAAGATAGCGCCCAATTGCGACGGGGTTCGAGCGAGGCACAGGTGATCACCGAGCTTACGTTTGAGGCGACAGAACTGGCCTGCCGCAATCCTGATTGGCAGCAGCGGCAAAGCCGCCCACACAACGATGTCGGCTTGCCTCAACCGTTTCGAGCGCTTCAACTCGAGATTCGCTCGCCGCATCTTGCGGAACGATGAGAATGACCACGCGCACGTGCTCGTTAATGCATTTGACCTGGAGCGATGCCGTCAGTGGATTAAGGTGACGAAATTCGCCATGGGCGTCGGATGTACAGGGGGTTGGCATTGCAATTGCAGCGCAGACACGAACGCCGGCGGCGCCCGCGGACATCCGATCGTTCGGCGTGCGTTGCGCGCTGCGTGTCCCGCGAACATCGGATACAGGATCGTCATTTCTCTGCTCAAACGGTCCTGTCAGTCTAGGTCTCCCCATTCTTCCAGCCCAGACGGTGCCCTCGGTGGGCTTGCAGCCGCCGAGGGCATTTCTTTCTCGAACCTATTGTCATCCACCGGCAGCCAGAAGCGGTTCTTGCCAGGTCCATTTGGTGAGTTAGCGCCAGAGCCCTTCCTTCGTGCCACGGAGATCGCCGGGTGCATGACCGGGATCCGGATGCGTGCCACTGAACTTGCGGGTTCAAAACGTTCTGCTCTTACAAGTTCAAAAAGCGGCGACACGCACCTGCGCCAACGCTCACAAGGCTTTATCCGGCGCCAAACGCCTAAGGCAACTCGAGCAATAGCTAAGCGATGCAGCTGTTAATCGGGGTGGATCATAACATCAATGGTTTCGCCGCTGTCCTCGAGTAGGTCGGCACGCCGATCATCCGCCAGCAGCTTGACGCCGCACAGGCAGACGTCACCATCTATCACGGTGAGTGCGACCGGCTCTAGCGCTTGTCCGTTGCAGGGCCCATCGAATGCATACCCCAGTGTCGACCTCGAATCTCGCACCATGCCGTCCGCATCTGAGAATGGAGCGAACTGGAGAGAAAAACTCGCCGGAGCCGATGTTGAGCCAGGCACTGTCATGCGGACAACGGTTGACATACCCGAAATAATCGTTCCCGAAAGTGCGCACCACAATAATTAGAAGCGGCCGGCACTCGCCGCTAGCATCGATCCGCGCGCGACAGACTAAAGCCCTTGGCGCCAGTCCGCTCGATAGCATCAGCGGGACATACGGCGAATACCTCGATCTGATCGCTCAGCAGGTTGCCGATTATACCTTCGCTCATTCCCGCCTCGTGGTTTCCTGCTTGAAGGTTTCGATCGCGGTCCGCGTCAGTCGAAAAACACCACGACCACGAGCGATCGGGCGATAGCTTGAGCTGGCACGGGCGTTAAGGACCTCAAACCATTAGTTCGGCGTGAGCTTCGCCGGGCGCTCGCTGATTTGCACCACCCTCCCGTTCGGAGCGAAGCGGACGTGAACAATGACCTGTTGCGAGTTCACAGCAATTCCTTACTGGTCAACCTAAAGACCCGAACCGAAACTGAGGATCTGGATTTATGACGTGCTCGGTTCCGAGGCCCTGGCGCGGGCCTGGACCCTCTGGTCGGAGACGGCGCCTTCGCTACTTTGCCAGTGTTTTGCACGATCGCTGTCGGAGAGCATTTCTCTTCCGGGATTTCGGACGAAGATGTGGAATCCGGCCCTCCTCCATATTCGTCGGGGTGGCGATCTGCGCGCAAATGCCGCCACAGACGGCCCGCCATCGCGTTGCTGATCTAGCGCAATGGCAGCGGCTCATCGCAACTCAACCTATTGTTCCTTCAGTCGTGGATGACCAGCATCTTAGTAGATCGCTGCACCCGCGCCCACATTGATCGACGCCTCTTTCGTGGTTTCGGCGAAAAATTCGACCTTGTCGTTCGTGAGATGGGTGTGAAACGGCAGCGCCAGGGCGCGATCGGCGATCTTTTCCGCAACCGGGAAATCGCCCCGCCGATAGCGTTGGGCAATCGCACGCAATTCCGACCATGGCGCCCGATGACCGTTGGAATTGCTGGCGACAATCGCCCGCGTGTTTGCCGTGATGCGTTCCTCGGCCTTTTGCTGGGACCAATGTTGCCGACCAATGGTCGATGTCGGAAAATACCACCCCTACGCCTGCGAGACTGATGGCATGGACCGTCTCGCGAAAAGAATAGGGCGAGGCGATGACTTCCTGCCCTGATTCGATCCCGAGCGCCTTGAGCGCAAGCAGGAGCCCGATGGTGTCGCTTGATACGGCAACGGCATATTTGCGGCCAAGATACGCTACGAAAGCGTGCTCGAACGCCTCAGTGGTCCGCCCATTGGGGATTTGCGGTGAACATAGCAATGTTTCCACGGCAGAGAGCTCGGCTAAGGTGATATCGGGATCGGACAGTGGAATAAAGGATGGATTTGCCTCAACACCATCCGCGCAATCAAGGGGGTGCGCTGCGAGTTTAATGCTGCTCACCGCCCTCAATTCCTTTTCGCCAGTACAATGCCGGTCGCCCGTGTCGGATCGGCCGTAATCCGCACGCAGTGATCCGAGCCATCTAGCAAATGCAGGTCGAAATGAGGAAACTGCCGGAACGGCTGGTCCGCTACATCCGACGCATCGCAACGTACCCAGGCAAGCTGCGGGAAGCGGCGCGGCAGCTCGACAAAGGAGCCCGTATCGGCGCCATCGTCCGCAAGCAGCTGCTCGATTTCGATCAATTCCTCCGCACTGAGCGCCATCGTGGCTCCTTATGGCTCGTCAAGTTCGTTCGTCATTGCCAGAACAAACGTTCCGGATCGGTGTTCAATTCGTCGATTGCTGAAGTCAGACGGTGGTAAAGGCTGTAGAATTCCCAGATTCCCTTTGCGTGGTTCTTGCAAAACAGCTTCCAGATCCCACCCACGGCATCATAAAGAATCAAGGCAACATCAATCAGACCGCCATCCTTATCGATATTGCGCGAGCAACAGGCGCTCTCGATGAGATAGCCACCCCTCACCGGCGTCACGTTCGGTGAAACATACAGAAAACGCTTGCGCGAACTCAAGCCGCGCTCGATCCGCTTGCGATCGAGTTCGTTAGGGTGAGGAATCAGCCCCGTCTTTACCTTCCTCATCAGCGCGGCATTCATCGCGAACTCCTCCCTTCAAAGCACTGTGATCTCTTCTTCCAGACAGCCGATGAGCAGGCGTTCACCGAAATCGATATCGGCACGTTCGCTTGGTTATGGATGGCCACCCTGATGATCTCGCCAGTCGCTCCGGCGCTGAGCAAGCACTCCTCGGGCTCCGTATTGGGAAAAAGCCGTCGTTGATGAGGTCGACGACGGCTTTAACGCGCTGGCCCCAGCGACACTTCGAAAAGCGGAACTCACTCATGACACAGCCTCTTCCGGCAATGGCAGATCATCGGTCTCCTCGCACGTGTGCACCGACTCGAGCTCTTTGCGCTTCATGCCAACTCGGTAGCCCGTTTCCAGAAACTCGACCCCGTAAATGAAGAATTGCTGCAGGAACGTGCCGATCGAGACGACGTAACCCACCTCTCCCTTCGTGACCAGAATGTCGCCAACCTGCTTGCCGGGATAGGTGCCATCATTGCGGACGGTGCGATTGGCTCGTACCTTTTCGCCAAAGCTGAAGACAGGCGGCCCGCTGAGCTCGACGACGTCGCTGTCGCGAACGATGTTGCTCATGCGTCTCTCCCAAGCGGACATGCAGGCATGCCCGAGCCATCGCAGGCGAGGTCCCGCATCACTTCGCCCTCACCTCCGGCGCGATTTGTCAAATCAATATCTGAGATGCAGCTCGCCGCTTCTAGGTAAACCTGCCGAGGGCCGTGCCGTAGAGCAGTTGGCGCCTCTGGCAAGGGCGATCGCGCGATCTCGAACTCCACTGAGGCATCTGGGCCGTTCACTACGGCTGGCAACCACTGATAGGGAACATCGCGCGCCGCCATGTCGCAGAACTCGACGTCCGTATCACTCATCAGCTGACCGAGCAGCTGCGGCGCGATGCGGCGCGCCTCGATCATCAATGCGGCGGCGCGGTCCGAGGTGAGCGCACGCGCTTCGACTACATGTTGGTTTGCAACCTCGTCAAGATGATCGAACAGCCGTGCCTGCGACAGCCGAGCCTCGGTCGCGCCGGGGAGATCATCGCCGGTCGGCGTGGACAAGATCAGCGCTCTCTGGCTGCCGGACGGCGGGTTGGCTGTTAAGTTCATCGGCAGCTGTGCTCCTGGGTGTGCGCCGTCACGCTCCGCCGCGAAGCGCCTGGTCCAACCAATGATGGACTGGCGTGCGCAGCAGCAGCAGCCACATCGACGATGACAGCACCGCCTGGAAGGCGGCTGCCGGCGTCGAGAAACGTCGTTGGAGCGCTGCACGGGACGAATTGTCCACAGCGTTCTTTCTGCTCGCGGGCAGCGGCCAATTCAGAGCAGCCGCCGTTTCTGAGAAAGGCCCGAACCTCGGCGCCTACGGCGCCGCTAACGCGCAGTACGACGCTCTGGACGCTTTCAGCAGCAGCTCTTGGCATTTTGATCATGGGCTAATTCTTTAGGATGGCGCCTGGTAACGCGGCAAGGAGGTGTCAATGACGCAGGTGCCGTCGACGGGACAAGCCGCGACACATTGCGGCTCATCGAAATGACCGATGCATTCGGTGCATTTCGCCGGTTCAATGACGAAGCGCCCCGCGCTCTCCGAGATCGCAACATTCGGGCACAACGGTTCGCAGGCTGAGCAGCTCGTACACTGCGAGGCAATGATCTTGAATGGCACATACGCCCCCTTTACCCCGCAGAGATCAGGGACCCATACCGAATGTCGGCGTCACCTCGCTGGGCATGCTGGATTTCTCCGCGTTTTACCTTCTCGAGATAGGACCTGAACCAAGCGATCGCCGACTTCTCTATGAACTCATGCGCGTATCGATCGACCGGTTCGATTCCGGCCCTGATCAGATTGCTCTTCGGGCAACCGCCGATCTTGGCCACGAACACCGCATGGCAGTCATTTACGCTTCGGATGATGGTCGAAAGCCTACCCCCCTCGCCATAGCCGCCCTGGCAGTAGACATCCACGCGCCGGTGGCCGACGAATTTGGCGCCGGATGTGGAAATTTCGTACACCTGAAACTCTTTTGCATGTCCAAAGTGCTCGTTGATCAGCCCCGAGCCTTTGGTTGCAACCGCGACCAGAACGGTGATTTCGCTCATCTCGCCGGCGAACTCCGCTAGGCCCTCTCGGCTGGCCGCGACTTTGGCGGCACGCTCAGCCTCTACCTTTTCTTGATAAGCTTTGCGCATCTCGGGGTCATATTTGACATCCATTTTCATGACTCGGTCGATGTTGAACTCGCTTCCGCGATCCGCTCCGACCAGACCCACCGCATCGGCGCGGCACTGACGGCAATGCCGCATCATGTTTACCCCTCCCTCACAAGCATCCTGCAGTGCCTTCAGTGCCTGAGCCGTCGGACCTCGTTGACCGTTGAGGCCGAATACTGTGCCGTACTCGGGCGCCGAGATCAGCGGCATGATATTGTGAAGGAAGGCTCCGCGCGACTTCACCGCCTTGTTGACCTCGACAAGGTGATGGTCATTGATATGCGGGATCATTACCGAGTTGACCTTGCATAGGATACCCCGCTCGCTAAGCATCTCGAGACCCTGTAGCTGACGATCGGTGAGTATCCTTGCCGCGTCGATGCCAACGTAGCGCCTGTGGCTGAAGAAGATCCACGGATAGATCTTTGCGCCGATTTCGGGATCGATCGTGTTAATGGTGATGGTGACGTGCTCGATCTTGGACTTGGCGATGGTGTCAACATAGTCCGGCAGGGCCAATCCGTTGGTCGACAGACACAGCTTGATGTCGGGAGCCGCCTTGGCGACCAGGTCGAACGTCTTGAATGTTTTTTCTGGATTGGCCAACGGATCGCCGGGACCAGCGATGCCAAGCACAGTCGTCTGCGGAATGATGGTCGCGACCGCGAGCACTTTTTTCACCGCCTGCTCGGGGGTAAGCTTCTCGCTCACCACGCCCGGACGCGATTCATTGGCGCAATCATATTTGCGGTTGCAGTAGTTGCACTGGATGTTGCAGGCCGGAGCCACCGCGACATGCATACGGGCGTAGTGATGATGTGCCCCTTCGCTGTAGCAGGGATGCTTCTTCACCTTTTCCCAAATCTCGGCCGGCAGTTCGCCGTGGGCCGCCCGTGAGCGGCAGCTCGCCTGGCCTGTGTTGACCGACGTGCCGCAGCCCCTGTGCTCGGCGGTGGGCCGCATCATCTTGTCCAATGAACCTTCGACATATCTGCCGTGCCCAACGACCGCGTTCATTTTCATCTCCCCGTGCAGGCATCATCGGCCTTCCAAGACCAATCCTGAGAACGCCTCATGAGGGGAGTAGCAACTCACATGCCATAGCGGAAACGGTGACGTTGCAGCCCTACTTAAACAGTCAGCGGTAATGATCGATATTGATACTAGAATAGCAACGAAGCGCATGTTGGAAATGCGGCAGGCACGTCGTGATTCAGACACAGAGATCCGTGGATGGTGCATTCATACTCGCGCTAGGCGCCGGGATCCTTGCTCTATCTGCGTGGTTTTGCGCGCTGCTGCCGGCCACAAATGGGTCGATACTTCTGGCGATCCGACGGTCACAGCGCCGTTAATTGATGAGCATTATCCCCAACGCGCGAGCGAGCCAAATCGGTGTCAGGCCTTGCTTGAGCTGAACACGGCGCTCGTTGCATTGAGAAGACGCTCGGATCGACGATTGTATCGTGGTATCGGCAGGAGCGCCTGATGATCTTCGCCGCATTGCTTCGCAATAGCGATAGTTGAAGCGAGAGCAAGAAAGCTCCGTTCGGTCCGCCTTCCTTGATGGCGTCCGGCAACTGAACCACGATGCTGCCATAGCGAGCAGCCGCCAAGAGCTTCCTGATCTCTGGCTGCAATATGTCGAGGCACTGATCGGAATCGAGATCGAGACACCGAAGCCCGGCAACGATACTATCGACCTCCTGGCCAAGCAGGTCAGCGAAACGATATTAGCAATTCTCTCCAATGCCGATGTAGAAGATTGGGCTCATGTTCATGGATCTTTCCCGTTCTCGCCCCGTTTTTTGGCATTGATTGTGATCGGCAATGGTGTGTCGCTCGCCATCTCGGGTAAATCGAGCACCCAGCCATTAGCTATCTTGATCCAGCCGCCCCAGAGCGACTCGTACTCAGATTCCACGATCGGCTCTTCGAGATCCTTTTTTGGCACGTAGATCGACAGGCCCGCGTCTGACGAGCGGCGGATCATGATTTTCACAAGCTCAACTCCCTCGACTGTGACGCATAGCTGGGCGGAGCGCCAGACTCCCGCGAGGTGGCACGCAAGCGAGCAACAATTTCTGACAGAGCGCACACGACCTCGTCAACCTCCGCGACGGTGGTTTCACGCGAGAGAGAAAAGCGCACCGCGCCGCGCATCCTCCACGCCGGCACCTGCATGGCGCGCAGAACGTGCGACGGCACCATTGAGCCGGAGCTGCAGGCTGATCCGAGCGACACGGCAATGCCCGCACGATCGAGATGATGGACGACTGCTTCGCCTTCGAGATGATCGAAAGCGATATTGGCTGTGTTCGCTAACCGGTTGTTGACATCGCCGAGCGCAAAGCATTCGCCATTATGTAAGATCCCCTGCTCCAGACGGTCGCGCAATGCACCAATGCGAACGCGCTCCGGCTCGAGCCGCTCCACAGCAAGCTCCGCAGCCCTTCCAAGACCGACGATGCCGGGAATATTTTCCGTTCCGCCGCGGCGCCGCCTTTCCTGTGATCCGCCCCAGATCAGGGGTCGGAATTTTGTCCCTTTGCGCAGGTAGAGCGCGCCCATTCCTTTGGGACCGTGCAATTTGTGTGCGGACAGCGACAACATATCGATCGCACTGTCCCTTAGGTCGACGCGCAGCTTGCCTATGGCCTGGACCGCATCGGTATGGAACAGTGCGCCCGCCTCACGTGCCAAGCCGGCTAAAAACTCCACGGGAAAAATGGTGCCGGTCTCGTTGTTCGCCCACATAATCGAGGCGATCGCTGTGCGTGGCCCGAGCGCGCAGCGAAAGGCCTCGACGTCAAGCCAGCCGTGGGCATCTACGGGTATGATATGCGTCTTGACACCTCTTGTCGCCAGTTGCTCGACCAGCGCAAGCACGGCGGAATGCTCAACCGAGGTCGTGACAATCTCGTCGCGACCATCTTGGGTGGCAAGCGCAGAAAGAATGGCGGCATTATTGGCCTCGGTTCCACCGGAGGTAAAAACGATTTCATGATCGTAGGCATTCCCTAGCAAAGCCTGCAAGCTACGCCGCGCCTGCTTCAGCGCGGCCGCGGCCTCGCCGCCAAAGGCGTGGGCCGAGGAGGCATTTCCGAACTGCTCGGTAAAGAACGGCAACATGGCTTGCACGACGGATGGATCGGTCCGCGTCGTCGCATTGTTGTCTAGATAAACCGGCATTTGATCCCCATTCAATCCCGCGTCTTACCTGCAACAACAACCGTGATCAGGCGGACGAATTCGACGAGCCTGTCGGCC
Source organism: Bradyrhizobium sp. 41S5 (assembly GCF_011516665.3). NCBI lineage: Bacteria > Pseudomonadati > Pseudomonadota > Alphaproteobacteria > Hyphomicrobiales > Nitrobacteraceae > Bradyrhizobium > Bradyrhizobium sp. 41S5. Next base: position 7,477,447 of record NZ_CP083721.1, read on the forward strand.
AGCTGCACTTGAACGCCTTCCAGCGTCATCCTCAAGAGCTTAAAGAGCGCGCAGGCACGGGTTGCGCCTACCATGATCTTGCTGCAATCAATTCCAATCAACTGATAGTCGGCGCCACTGCGTTGCAGATTCGCACGGATCTCCTCAATTACAGCGGGGATGCGTCCCGCTCGGCCGGCCGAGATCGCCGTCAATTGCCTCAGTTGTTCGGGTTCCGCCAGCATGTTTTGACGCCTTTTCTTATCAGCTGAACGATTTGCCGCAGGAGCAGCTCGAAGTGGCGTTTGGGTTATTAAAAGTGAAGCCTGGGCTCTCCAGCGCCATCACGAAATCGATGGTTGTGCCGACCAGATGGTCATGGCTCTTGTTGTGGACAAACACCTTCACACCGTCACACTCGATCACCGTGTCGTCAGGCTTCGGCTCCTCGGCCAGACCCATCATGTATTTGAGTCCGTTGCAGCCGCCTGCCTCGACCATAATGCGCAACCCGCTTGCTGGCTGCGCCGATGACGACATTGCGCCCCTGACCGCATTCACTGCGCTATCCGTTAGCTTGATCATGGCCTCTCTCAACTGCTTAGCTTTGCCTGCTGAAGGGCAAGTCATGTGCCAGCGAGAGGACGCTTGATGATGCTTACCTTTCCGGATCGCACCTGTTGGCTTTTGAACTCGTGTCGGGTTTCTTTCAAAGCTACTTGAGGCAATCGCAGCCCACTTACGCCTTTCTTATCTAAGATACGCCGAAGGCCGCCACGCATGCGACGGCAAGCATTTTGCATTGCATTCGCACCGGCCAAGTCGTCGGTGAGGAGCTTAGATCGAGGACGATTTTAATGACTGCAATCGAAAACACCGCACTCGGCAGACTTGAGAAGGAGGGGCGCCTGCTCAATGCCGTACTCAAAGGCGGGACCACCAAGCCGGGCCGGTTCGGCTTTCGCGGCGATGTCGCACTGAAATTCCAGACCCAGGTCGCCGACGAGAAGCGACCGCCGGACTATTCCATCGAGCAGGTTCTAACGATCGCGCAGGAAGGCACTATTCCGGTGCTGGCAGGGTATCTGCATTCCTTCGCGTATCTGGCTGACGTCGCAGCCGTCCTTGACGGCGCCTTAAGCCCGAATGGCAGCTATTTCATATTCTGCAACAACATAGATTTGCTGGCGAAATACCGAATCAAGCTCGGTGATATTACCTTCCACGTCTTACCGTGTGATGAATCCACCGTTTGGAAGGAGATGATGGACCTGGTCGGAGTCAGCAAGGACGACATCAAGAAGCTCGATGCGGGCGGCAAGCTTGATTACCTGCTCGATGCGGCAAACGACATCGAGCTGTCCGATCTTGAGCTATCCTATGACGAGATCTCGTACGAAGACGGGCTCAAGAGGATGGAACCCGTGAAAAACCGTAACGAAAACCGGCCGGTCTGAACGCAGCCTTCATTCGTTGGGAAGCGCATCGTCTTCGACAAGAGGCATACCGACGACACAGATATCACCATCCAGAACCGTCAACGCGATCGGCGTGAGCGCGCCCCCCTTACATGGACCTTCGACGCACCGTCCCGTGGCGAGCTCGAAGGTCGATCCGTGCTTGCCGCACATCAGCCGGATGCCGTATGGATCCAGGAATTCGTTCCAGTTCCAGTCCAGATTGACGCTGTTGTGCGGGCATTTATTGGCATAACCAAACACCTGCTTGCCCCACCGCACTACAACGATAGACCACGGCCGGTGACCGCCCTCGTCATCGACGACCATCAGATGGAAACCCATGGCCCGGCGGCTTGGAATGTCGTTAATGCCACAAATCGCATAGATTGCATCTGGCTGCATTCATTGCTCGTTTATTGCAGGACGCTCTTCATTTCGTGGGACGATCAAACATGCAAGAACCGTAGAAGAGCCAGAACCGCTCGGCTTTCTGACGATCCGACCTTAATGCTTCGTCAGTGCAGCGCAGCTGATTGGCGCAGGTGCACGATTGGGTCGGCTCCGCGCGAGCATCGAGGATTATTGCCTACTCCCTGCCCATTCGCAGCTGCAACTTTCGCGCGCCAACTTCTCCGACACCTTACTGAACTAAACGCAGTGGTTGCTCACTGATCGCCACAGCCTTTCCACTTGCGCCAACTAGACCAAATGACGCGGCGAATTGTGTCGCGATCGTCACCTTGGCATATAGTTTGATCCGAAGCTTCCTTGAGCATATACCGCCCTCAACCCGCTCATATCATGACGCGCCGTTGCATTGGCTACACGATTGGGGCGCGGATTCGTACTCGATCTTCGTTGCACCGATTCCAGCTGCACGGCCCGCAAGCGCGAGAATATCATTACTTTCTGAATAGGATAGGCAGGCGAATGGGGCCGCACGCTGCTAACGAACGCCCCCCCCCCCTCGTGTAACGCTAGGACCTTCGCGGCGGCGCGTCTATTCACGAAACAGCCGTCATTTCCTGCCCAGGTCTCTTTATTGCGGCGGTTCTACTCCATGCGCAATCCTTCGAGAGCTTGCTCCAAGTAGAATGACGGATCATCATCTGAAGAGGCCGCTTCGGCACTTTCGACACTTGCTTCAGAAGCGGTGTCACTATCCTCGACCTTAGTAAGATACTTCGTAGGTTTGTCTACTCGCTGCCACTCGTTGCTCTCGTTTTTCGTCCACACTTCGGGGTGCTGGTTAGGATCAAGCGCCCAATAATTACGCCCCATGTGAACAAAACCCATTTCGGCCAGACGAGGTTCCATGCCCTCCAAGCCAGGACGTGACAAGACCAAGGGATGGTCGCCGTCCTGTCGCAGTTGATGCTCCAGCAGAATATCGCCCGCGTTCTCGACCAACGGATGAGTAACCCGAAGGTCAACCACGGACGTGATATCATTGCGTCCAAACTGTTGCCGAAACTGCTCCCCCTTGATTCGAGCCGGCCCACCTGCTCTTAAAAGCCCGACAGTTTCGTCACCCAACTGATAGCTGTAGAATCGTGCTGGCTTGCTTGGATCATCGTAAGTGTGGAGGTAGCTTCCAGCAACCATTCCTGCGCGCCGAGCCTTCCCGGACACGAAATCCGAGTACTCTTCTGGGTTACTGGCGATGTGCCTGATGTCACCGCCCAAAAATCTCCTCACACCCTCCGTGAAGGAAGATCGATCGATCTCTATGATCGGCGGATCGGAAGCCAGAGAGTATGGCGTCGTTGTCACCGACGACGACGCACCGGGCTCCATGCCGGCAACTGTGTCCGCAAATCGCGGGCTCTCTCCCTCATCTCCAGACTCATCAACGTGGCTGGCGCTTCCAGACTGGCTGGACGATCCGACGATTCTGCCATACATCAGATTCGCTCTCCTCTCGGCACAATTGCACGCTGTATGAGCTCGTGCCGCACGAGCTCTGCGGAGGATGATATACAGGTTAGCTGACCATAACCTGACGCATAGGCGACCAATTTAGGCTCTTCCAATCCTCAAGGGAGCAGGCAAACAAATAAAGACGGTACCGTTCACCCGAGGAGCGTGCTCCCTCATCTGGATCAGCATTGCGCAATGCGTTATGACCTGAATCGCAATACACCTGCACGAAACGCTGACCCCACTGCTAAGAGACTGATCTTCGAGACGGTGTTGTCACCCAAGGGTATGCGCTTGCCTTGCCGATCAAACAGTCTTAGCTGCAACGTCTCCGCTGCTGTGTCTTAATAACCGAAGCCGTCAGAGCATGCGGGTCTGATCTCCATCGCAGATCAAGTGATCAACAATGGATCTATTCCATTGCAAATATAGCGCCTGCTGCAAGCGGGCTAGGCCACCGGTCAGGCAGCTTCGGCTGGGGCTGAAACATGGACCTGGCAATTGGCCGGACACACCCTGGCGCACGCGCCGCAGCCGATGCAGGCGCCCTGATCATTCAGAACCATGATCTTCTTTTCGATCTCATCGTCATCGTCAAGATCAACAAGTTCGCCGTCCTCGCTGATTCCCTTCAACGCCATGACACCTCGGCCACACACCTTGAAACAGCGGCCACAGCCGATGCATTTTTTGGCGTCAATCGACGTCAGGTAGTCTGGCGTCCAGTCGCGGCCATCGCGCGCTGTAAGTGACATGAGTCGGCCCCTCCTAAGTATTTTCCAACGCCTTCAAATCATGGTTTCTGCGCTCAAGTTCGGCATAGGCATCGTGCGCCTTCTGCGCAAACACCATGATCGAGGTCCAGTTGATGGGCAATTCCTCCGAAAGGTCGTGCAGATCCATTTTGGCTTGTAGCGCTTTGGCCGATAGCTTCTTTATTTCAGCCTTCAGTGTTCCACGTTCGCTCATCAGTATCCTCAATAGTTCGCCACGTCCGGACACTTCCGTATCAGGTCGATTCCCTCCCTGACATATTTGCCTCCCTCTTGCGCGAGCTTTGCGAGGCTATCGAACCCGAAGCGATGCACATCACGCAGCCGCTTGTTCACGGCGATCAGCCGGCCTCCGATCAGCACGATACGGCCAAATCCTTCATGATGTAGCTTCAAGATCGGCTGGATCATCACACTGGCCTCCCTCTCGACCGCGAGCGCGACCGCGTTGAAGAACAGCTCCAACCGCCACAGCGTATCGGGGCCAGGATCACCGACAATCGGCAACGCACGCCGCTTTTCCTTGTCCAAGACATAGGGCTCGAGAAGGTCGAGATCGCTCCTGGCCTTCCAGGCTCCCGTGGTGTCCTGAGCGCGCCAAATCTTTACTAGCTCCGTGATGAACAGCGCATCGGCGGAGCTGTCCTGCTGCCCTATTTCTGCTGTCATTTCATCTCATTCGTCGAACTCGAATGTGCTCCGCTGGTCCTTTGCCATTGCCTTGCGTAGCCAGGGAGGTGGTGTGCCTCTTAGGACGTCCTCGAGCTTTTCGAGCAACACCAGAATGTTTTCTGGCTTGTTTACCTTGATCGGATGGATCTTGTTGGCGACCACCCGGGCAGCACCGGCGCCGCCGATGGCAGCAACGTAAAGAATTGCGCAATCTTTAATCGCCTCGATCTTCGGCGCTAACTTGTCGTCGTTACCGTCTTCCTTGAGATCGCCCTCAAACTCAACCGCTTTGAGAAACACGTGTCCGCTTGGCGCGACCTCGTAGATAGCAATATTCTTTGCCCAACCAAAATGAGCATCGACGCGCCTTAGATCTTGAGTGGCGAATGCGACCTTCATGCAGTCGACCTCTCGGCTGCACCGATGGAACTGAGATGCCTGGACCTTGATGGCAGCGCGACCGGAGCCCGCCATCGATCGGGCGTAGGTTGATGGTTCTCCTCGCGGTCCGCGATCCCGAGATTGGCGATATCGAAGATCAGATCGCGGGTACCACGATAACCAATCGATAGTTGGTGCCCTGCGCCAAGTCGATCGAACATCGGAAAACCCGCACGATAGAACGGAATTTTCAGCCGGGCAGCCGCTTGCCTGCCATGCGAATGCGTGATCAGCAAGTCGCAATTCTCGGTTCTGGCAAGCTCTTCGAGATCCTCAAGATCACCAATTAGCACCTCGTTGGTCTTGATCCGCTCGATCACCGCCGATTGTGTGGTCGTTACGGCCGCACGCACCTGCGCCCCCATCTCGTGCAGCATACTGGAGAGATCATATAGGAGGTCTGGCTCAGCGGCGATCGCAAGTCTGCGACCACCAATATGGAAGTGCGCGTCCAGCATTGCATCCGTGAGCTGGCCGCGCTGCCGCCGATATTTCGGTGGCACGGGACGGCCGCTGATTTCACTCACAAACGTCATGAATTCGTCGCACGGACCGAGGCCGCACAGCCGCTCGAAGAGGCGAAATGGAACGCCGCTTTTGGCCTGCATGACCTCTGCCGCTCGGCGCATCTGCGCGCCGATTGCAATGGTCCACCCGGCGCGGCCCATGCTCGCGATCTCGTCGACGCCGATGCCGCCGATGGTCGTTGACGTAAACTCGTCGGGGATATGCCCATCGAGCGACGCTGCCAGGTCAGGCAGGAAGGATGGCCGCAACCCACAATCCTCCAGGATGGCACGGAGTTCGTCAAGATCACCCGGCGTGAGGTGACATCCTGGAAGAACGTTCACTCTCGAGGAATCGCGCAGGCCGTTGACGTTGGGCCCATCCACCAGCAACTCCACAATGCGCGTCACAGCCTTCTCCCAGCCGTCCTGGAACGCGCCCTTGAAATCGGGTGTCGAGACATAGACCAGCGGCAATTTCGCAAGTTGCCGATGCTTGTTTCGGATTAGCTTGAGGTAAGCTTCCACATCGTCCCCGTTAGTCTCGGTGATGCCGGTCGAGCAGATTCCGACGATCTTTGGCTTGGCTCGGTTGTAGATATTGAGTATCGCCTGCTCGAGGTTCTCATAGCCGCCGAGCACGGTCGCGACCTCGCTCATCGCGGTGGTCTGCAGCGGTACCACCTCCCTGAAATGCCGCACAAAGAGCGTGAGCCCGAAAGAAGTGCATCCTTGCGAGCCATGCAGAAGCGGCATCGCCCCGCGCAGCCCCATGAAGGCGAATGCGCCGCCAATCGGCTGGCTCATCTTCAGCGGGTTGACCGCGCAGGCTTTTGTTGGCACCGTGGTGAGGGCCATCATTCCCCCTATTCTGCGGCCTGCAGCATGGCAGATGGCGAGGACACCAAGATGTCCTCGATGCGTCTCTTGCAGCAACCACCGACCGCATCGGTGTGCTCTTTGACTTCCTCGACGCTTCTCAGACCATGCCCGTAGATCGCATCCTCGATCGTGCCGAGATCGACCGTGTTACAGTGGCAAATCTTCCTCGCGCGGCGCGCCGTTTCGGCGAGCGCCGGTTCGCAGGCGATCTCGGCCGCCGGCGACTGCATATGCAGCTTCGCCCTGGCCAAGGCCTCCCATGGTGCCGGTCGACGTACCTGCTCCCACATCGGATTTGAGAGCGACTTGTCGATCTCCTCCACTAACTTGATCATTCCGACATAGCCCATATAGGCATGGCATCGCTCCTGGTTGATATCGAGCCAAGGCGTCGCTGCTTTCAGCGCGACGAACTGCGATTTGCCGCCCGATAGCATGATGTCCGCTTTTGCGCCCTTCAACATCTCGTACATTTCACGCGGCGACATGTCCTCGATCATGTGCGCATCCTGTCCCATGAGCTCCTTGATGCGCTCTTTGTCCTCCCTTGTCGATTTCTTCACGCTGGTTCCGACCAATTCGAGCCCGGCCTCCTGTAGTGCCGCAACGACCGACCATGACTTGACCCCGCCGGTAATCAGCAAAGCCTTCTTTCCCTTGAAGCGTGACTTGTACGGTTTGATCGCGGCCCAGGCCCGTGCCTCCTCGCGCGCGATCACCGCGTCGGTGCGCCCGAGCAGATCTTGCGGTGCGCCGCGCTCAACCAATAAGCGGGCAATCTGGCGCAGCGAATCACTTGAATCCTGGACACCGTAGAACGAGCCTTCGAAGAACGGGATTCCGTAGCGTTCCTCCATCTTGCGCGCGACGTTGATCATGCCCTTTGAGCACACCAACATCGCCGCCCGCGCGCGATGGGATGACGCGACTTCACGATATTTGGCATCGCCCGAGATGCATGAGAGAATCCGAATTCCAAGCTCATCGAGCGAAGGCTTGACTTGCCAGAGCTCCCCCGAAAGATTGTATTCTCCGATCAGATTGATGTCGTAAGGTGTGGTGCGGTCTGGCTCCCGCGTTCCGATCACATGTTCCAGCAAAGCCTCGCCGGCGAGCTTGTTGCCGAGGTTCTTGGAGCCAACGAACCCCGGGGAATTGATCGGGATGACCGGTTTGCCGAACCTTTGCGAGGCGGCCTTACAGACCGCGCTGACGTCGTCGCCGATCATCGCGGGAACACAGGTCTGATAGACGAAAATGGCGGGCGGGTCATGCTTGTCGACGATCTCCTTGATCGCCTTCCAGAGCCGCCTCTCACCTCCAAATACGATATCGGTTTCGTTCATATCGGTTGTGAATGCGGTGCGCCATAGATTCGAACCGGAAGACGCCGCGCCGCGATTATCCCAGGAGTTGCCTTCGCAAGCGATCGGACCATGCACCAAATGAGCGACGTCGGTAAACGGCTGTAGCGCGATCTTAGCACCGTCGAAGGCGCAGCCGCCCGCCGCACTACCCGGCTGCAGTAGCTTGGTGCATCCCTTCTTGCGCTCAGCCTCCGACTTACTGCCGTTCTTGGCGCAGCCCGGCTCGTTGAAAATATTCTGGACCGTAGCTGACAGCGAACTCATCCGTTCTCCTCTTAGCCGAACTAATTGAAAGTTGAGCCATCGTGCGCTCGTGCTATCGCCAGTGTTTTCGGCGACGGCACGTGCATTGTCCGTCATCAACGAATGATGTCGAAGCTGTAGTCAGTTTTGCCAAGAACGTTGGTCTTCCGGTCGATTTCGTCGAATATCTTGTCGAGAATCTTCACCAGCACATTCAGGCCGCCCTGATAGCCCCACACAGGGGAGCGGTGATGATGATGCCGATCAAACACCGGAAAGCCCATGCGGATCAGTGGCGTTCCTGTGTCACGTTCCAGGTACTTGCCATAGGTGTTGCCAATCAGAAGATCGACCGGCTCGGTGAACAAGAGCGAGCGCATGTGCCAGAGGTCTCGGCCCGGATAGGACTGGCAGGCATGCCCAAACGGTGAGCTTGCAAACAGCGCCTGCATTTTGTCCTGCCACGCCTTATTGCCGTTGGTGGACAGCACATGGGTTGGTTCGGCGCCGAGTTCGAGCAGAAAGGCGGCCAACCCATAGCAGAGATCCGGATCGCCATAGATTGCGAACTTCTTGCCATGGATATGCGCGCTGGAGTCAGCGATGGCATCAACCAAGCGGCCCCGCTCTCGCGCGAGTTGCTCCGGGACCTGCTTGCCGCTGATGCGTGATAGCGCCAGGAGAAATTCATCTGTTGCGGAGACGCCCACCGGGTAATTGAAAGAGACGACGTCCTGGCCATGCTCAGAGACGAGCCGCAGCGTTTTTTCGGTACACCACTGCTGCATTGAGATTGTCGCCTTGGCGTGAACCGCGTTAGCTGCGTCTTCCAGCGTGGTGCCGCCGTCATACATCCGGAAATCGCCATCAGTCGGGGTATCGAAGACGTCGGAGTTATCGGCCAGTATGGTGTATTGGATACCCATCAGCGCCAAGATGCGCTTAATCTCACGAAGGTTTCCGACGGTGTAGCCATCGAACCCACCAATGATGTTGATCGACTCGTTTGGCTTGCGCTCCAGCTTCGGCGCTGTTCCGGCCTTGCCGTCCCAGAAATGCTCCAGAACACCCTTGAGTGCGTTGTCATATCCGGTGACGTGGCTACCGACGAACGCCGGCGTGTGTGCAAACGGCACGTCGAACTCCGCCGGAACAGAGCCCTTTTCCTTCGATGTCTTGATGAACGCATTGAGATCATCGCCAATCACCTCGGCCATGCAGGTCGTGGAAACCGCAATCATCTTGGGCTTGTACATGTTGTAGCTGTTGGCAAGTCCATCGATCATGTTGTTCAAGCCGCCGAACACCGCGGCGTCTTCCGTCATCGAGGAAGAGACGCAGGAACTCGGCTCCTTGAAGTGCCTCGACAGATGGCTGCGGTAGTAGGCCACGCAGCCTTGCGAGCCGTGGACGAAGGGCAGCGTGCCCTCAAAACCGACCGAGGCGAACACGGCGCCAAGCGGCTGGCAGGCTTTGGCCGGATTTACCGCCAGCGCCTGCCGCGCAAAATTCTTCTCGCGGTATTCAGGCGTTTTCGTCCATTCCTTGATGCGTTCAACCTCGGCTGGATCGCGGGAATTCTCGAACATCTTCTTGTTAGCCAGCATCTGCTGGTATTCTGGACCGCGAAACAGTTCGAGATGATCGAGCACGTGTTCTGCACTCTGCGCCATTTTTGAGATCCTTCACTATCGAAATTGGTATCGTCCCGACTCTCCACGAAGAGCCAGATACATTGCTTTATTCTGCCGCCAAGAGCTTCGCCTTCGAAGCTTCTTTCCAAGGCGCTTTCATCTTCTTCCAGATCGGCGAGTTGACAGCCATGTCCATGTCGCGCGCGAAGATCGCAAAGCCGTCATAGCCGTGATATGGACCTGAATAGTCCCAGGAATGCATCTGCCGGAACGGTATACCCATCTTTTGGAAAACGTATTTTTCCTTGATGCCCGATCCGACTAGGTCGGGCTGGAGCTTTTCGACAAAACTCTCGAACTCGTAGCCATTGACGTCGTCGTAGATGAGCGTGCTGTCCTTGACGTAGTGCTGGGCGGTGCGCTGATAGTCGTCGTTGTGGCCGAACTCGTATCCGGTACCCACGACTTCCATCCCGAGGTCCTCGTATGCGCCAATCACATGACGCGGGCGAAGACCGCCGACGTACAACATCACCGTCTTGCCCTCCAGGCGCGGGCGATATCTTGCTATTACGGCGTTCACCAGCGGCTGGTACTTTTCAATCACCCGCTCAGCGCCTTCTTTGATCTTATCGTCGAAGTAGCCCGCGATCTTGCGCAGCGACTCTGCGATCTTTGAAGGTCCAAAGAAGTTATACTCGCACCACGGAATACCGAACTTCTCTTCCATGTGGCGGGAGATGTAGTTCATGGAGCGGTAACAATGCAGAATGTTGAGCTTTGCCTTCGGCGTTGCCTCGAGCTCAGCGAGTGAACCGTCACCAGACCACTGCGCAATCACCCGCAGGCCCATTTCCTCCAGAAGAATTCGCGATGACCAGGCGTCGCCACCGATATTGTAGTCTCCGATGATCGCAACATCGTACGGCGTCGACTCAAACTTCGGTTTACCATCTGGCTCGAACTTGTCGAAAATCCAATCGCGCACGGCGTCGTTGGCAATGTGGTGGCCGAGCGACTGCGAGACGCCGCGAAAGCCCTCGCAGCGGACCGGCACGATGGTCTTGCCGCCATACTCCTTGGATTTCGCTCTTGACACAGCCTCGATGTCGTCTCCAATCAATCCGATCGGGCATTCCGACTGGATGGTGATGCCGTTGTTGAGTGGGAAAAGCTCCTGGATTTCGTCAAGAACTTTGACCAGTTTCTTGTCGCCACCGAATACGATATCCTTTTCCTGGAAGTCGGAGGTTAATTGCAGGGTCACGAAGCTATCGATCCCGGTCGTGCCAACGTAATAGTTACGACGCGAGCCCCACGAGTACTGACCGCAGCCCACCGGTCCATGGCTGATATGGACCATGTCCTTGATCGGCCCCCAGACCACGCCCTTGGACCCTGCGTAGGCGCAGCCTCTGATTGTCATCACACCAGGGATGGATTTGATGTTGGACTTGACCCCACAGTCCGATTTGCCGGCTTGGTGCACGTTGAGATGCTTGGCGCGCCGTTTTGCGGTCTTCTCCGGATAGACCTTCAGCACCTTCTCAATCAGCTCTTTGTTGCGAGCCCTGATTTCTGCGATGCTCTGGGTCGAGGCGAGGCTCATGCTGAGGTCCTTCGAGGGTTAGCTGTTGCGAGAGCGGCTTCGTGCCCTAGAGTTTTGCAATGAGCATGCCAGTGCGGCGCGAGCACAAAAAGCGGAACGATTGAAATCAGTTAGCGCGCTCGGTGGTGCAGCACGGGGTATTGTGGCTAACGCGACATCGCGCTTTGCCCGGAGAACCCTTTGTTTGGTCCTGTTCGAAATGGAACAGGGGCGGCGATATGTGAAGTAGCACCGCACGATTCCAGATGTGCGGCTGCCGATCGCGATGCTCCGCGCTCGAGAGAGCGCCCGAACAAGCGAACCGAGCGGCAAAGGCCGGCTGATCGAGCCCGGGTTTGCCTACGCCATCCATGCCTGTTGAGATCTACAGATACTTGCCTTCAGCGACGACGATGATGCCAACGGTTATGACGTCGTCATCGTCGCGAGTTCGATGCTCCACCGCCCAGACGCCGCAAGCTCGCGGGCTCACGAGAACAGCTGTCGCGCCTTGATAAGTGCCCGCACGAGCGTATCAATCTCTTCACTTGTGTTGTAAAGTGCGAAAGACGCACGGCACGTCGCCAGCACACCCAAGCGCTCGAGCAGCGGCATCGCGCAATGTCCACCCGCCCGCACTGCAACTCCGGCGCGGTCGACGACCGTGGCAATGTCATGTACATGCGCGCCTTTCATATCAAAGGAGATGATCGGCCCCTTTTCGGCCGGCGTCCCGATGATTCGTACGGCGTTGATGTCCCCTAGCTTCTCATTTGCGTAAGCGAGCAGCGCGTTCTCGTGCTTGCGGATCTGTTCTTTGCCTATCGAATTGATGTAATCTAAAGCCGCCCCCAAACCGATCGCCTCGACAATCGGCGGCGTCCCCGCCTCGAACCGGTGCGGCGGTTCACCATAGATGACGCCGGCACGCGAGACCTGACGGATCATCTCGCCGCCACCATTGAAGGGCGGCATTGACGAAAGATGCTCTGACTTGCCGTAAAGCACGCCGATCCCTGTCGGACCATAGAGTTTATGGCCTGTCATTACGTAGAAATCGCAATCGATGTCGCAGACGTCGACGGTCAAATGGACACATCCTTGCGAGCCGTCGACCAGTACGGGAATACCCCGTGCATGTGCGATCCTCACTACGTCTTTCACTGGCAAAACGGTACCCAGCACGTTCGACATCTGAGTGATCGCAACCATCTTGGTGCGCGGGGTCAAGAGCCGCTCAAATGCATCGAGCAGGAAATTGCCGTCATCATCAACCGGCGCCCACTTGATGACTGCGCCGAGCCGTTCTCTTAAAAAATGCCACGGCACAATGTTGGAGTGGTGTTCCATAATCGACAGAACGATCTCGTCACCGGCGCTGACCCGTTCACGGCCGAAGGTCTGGGCGACCAGATTGATGGCCTCCGTGGCGCTGCGGGTGAAGACGATCTCTTCGTTCAGATGTGCGTTCACAAACCGCGCCACCTTAGCACGGGCGCCCTCATACGCCTCCGTCGCCGCATTCGCCAGATAGTGCAGGCCGCGATGTACGTTGGCGTATTCATTGGAGTATACATGCATCATGCGGTCAAGAACCGCATTCGGCTTTTGCGCGGATGCGGCGTTATCAAGGTACACAAGCGGCTTGTCGTACACCGTCATGGACAGCGCAGGAAAGTCCGCGCGTAGACGGCTGACCTGGTAACTACCGTTGCCTATCGCGGGGTGCACACTCATCGCGCCCGCAGCCAGTGTTCAGCTCGCGCGGTCACAAATTCGCGCAGATTGCCGGCGGGGATCTCCTCGATCGGCTCGCCAATGAATGCTCTAATCAACAACGCCTGCGCATCCTTCTCTGATAAACCTCGAGCGCGCAGATAGAATATGAGACTGGTGTCCAGCGCACCTGAAGTCGATCCGTGCCCGCAAGTCACGTCGTCGGCAAGGATTTCGAGTTCGGGTTTATTGTCCGCCTCGGCCTGGTCGGACAGGAGCAGCGCTCGCGTCATCAGCGCGGCATCCGTCTTCTGCGATGCGGGACGTACGACGACTTGGCCCTGGAACACCGAGCGGCCGCAATCGTCAACGACCGCGTGGAACTTATTCCGACTCATGCAATGCGGCACGGCGTGGTCGACTACGATTGTTGTGTCGGCGTGCTGTTTTTCCCTGATGAGATTGACCCCGTTCGCCGAGAGCCTGGATCCCTCGCCGGCCAGTGTGACGAATACCTGATAGCGACCGATGGAGCCGCTGCAGGTCATGCTGAAGAGATTGAGGCTCGCTCTGGTACCGACTACGATGATTCCCGACGAAAGGTTCACGGCGTCAGCGGCATCAGCTGCCACCCGGATATACGAAAGGCTCGCCTCGTCACCAACCAGGACGATTATCGCATCGTTGGTTTGATATCGGCTCGCGCCATCAGCCGCGACGAATGTTTCCACCACAGCCGCGTGCGCTCCCTTACCTAGCTGCAGGTAGGAACGGGTAAAATCGGACACCGACAATGAGGTTGCAACGTGAACGATCTGAATGGAGCGCTTAATAGCGCGGCCCTCGGCGATCGTAATCACCAGGCCGTCGGTCGCCATCGCGGCATTGAGCGAGATCATCGCATCAGTTGTGGTCGAAAGCACCAGGCCGGCCATTGCACTGTTGGCCGGATTCTCCAGAATCTCTCGCAACGACCGCACATCGACCCCATTTTCGAGGCTACCGACGTCGGATAGCTCGGGTGCGAATATTCCATCCACCAAAACCAGTTTGACTGCTTGATCGGCAGCCGCTTGCATGACCGACGACTTCGCGCGCACCAGCGCAGCTGCATCTGGTCGCGGAGCGAGTGGCAGTACCTCGCCGATCAAGGCGCATAGATCTGTATATTTCCAAGCCTCGATGCGCCGATGCGGGAGGCCGGCACGCTCGTAGGCCTCGAATGCCCTCGCACGGATATGGGCGACAGGCCCACAGCCAGGCAGCCGTCCGTGCGCCGCGGTGAAGAGATTGCTCTTTGCACGTCCGGCGTCGGCTTCTCTTGCCAAAACTTGCTTCATCAGGAAATCTCTTGAGATGTCAGGCCGCACCTTCGAATTGAGCGTAGCCACAAGCCTCGAGCTCCAGCGCGAGTTCTCTGCCGCCGCGCTTCCTTACCCGCCCTTTGGACATCACATGCACAAAATCCGGCGTTATATAGTCGAGAAGCCGCCGATAGTGGGTGATCACGATCATCGCCCGTTCCGGCGAACGCAGAGCGTTGATACTGTTGGAGACGATGCGCAGCGCGTCGATATCGAGGCCGGAATCTATCTCATCCAAGATGCACAGGCTCGACTCGAATAGCGCCATCTGCAAAATCTCGTTGCGCTTTTTCTCGCCGCCGGAAAATCCGACATTGAAGCCGCGCTTCAGCATGCCTTGTGGGATGTTGAGCGACTTGGCTATCTCGCCGGCCCTTTTCAGAAAATCGGGCGTGGAGAATTCCTTTTGCCCGCGCGCTTTACGCTGAGCGTTCAACGCCGTACGCAGGAAGTTCATGGTGGTCACGCCGGGAATTTCCACCGGATACTGAAATGCAAGAAATATTCCCTTGCCAGCGCGCTCCTCCGGTTCCATCGCGAGAAGATCTTCATCCTTGAACAAGATTTGGCCTGCACTGACTTGATACCCGGGCTTGCCGGAAATAACGTGGCTGAGCGTAGTCTTTCCGGAGCCGTTCGGCCCCATGATCGCGTGTACCTCACCCGCGTTGACCGCAAGATCGAATCCGCGAAGAATTTCGCGCTCGTCCGTGCCGGCATGCAAATCTCGAACTTCGAGTAGCGCCATTCTGATCTATCTCCTGAAATGCATCATCCCGGGTGAGCCGCACTCGGGAGGTCCCGCGGGACGGTTGGCTATCCGACGGCCCCTTCGAGCGAGATCGAGATCAGCTTCTGCGCTTCCACCGCGAACTCCATCGGCAGTTGCTGCAGCACGTCCTTCACGAAGCCGTTGACGACGAGGCCGACGGCTTCTTCCTGCGAGAGCCCGCGCTGGATGCAGTAGAACAGCACGTCCTCGGAAATCTTCGACGTCGTCGCCTCATGCTCGAACGTCGCCGACGAGTTCTTGGCCTCGACATAGGGCACGGTGTGCGCACCGCATTTGTCGCCGATCAGGAGCGAGTCGCAGGCGGTGTAATTGCGCGCGCTGGTGGCCTTGCGATGCGCGCTGACGAGGCCGCGATAGGTGTTCTGCGACCTGCCGGCGGCGATGCCCTTGGAGATGATCCGGCTCGACGTGTTCTTGCCGAGGTGGATCATCTTGGTGCCGCTATCGACCTGCTGGTAGCCGTTCGAGATCGCGATCGAGTAGAACTCGCCGCTCGAATTGTCGCCGCGCAGGATGCAGCTCGGATACTTCCAGGTGATCGCAGATCCCGTCTCGACCTGGGTCCAGGAGATCTTGGAGTTCTTGCCGCGGCAGTCGCCACGCTTGGTGACGAAATTGTAGATGCCGCCCTTGCCCTCGGAATTGCCGGGGTACCAGTTCTGCACCGTCGAATACTTGATCTCGGCGTCATCGAGCGTGACGAGCTCGACCACGGCGGCGTGCAACTGGTTCTCGTCGCGCTGCGGCGCGGTGCAGCCTTCGAGATAGGAAACGTAGGAGCCCTTGTCGGCGATGATCAGCGTGCGCTCGAACTGGCCGGTGTTACGCTCGTTGATGCGGAAATAGGTCGACAGCTCCATCGGGCAGCGCACGCCCGGCGGCACGTAGACGAACGAGCCGTCGGAGAATACAGCCGAGTTCAACGTTGCGAAGTAGTTGTCCGAGGTCGGCACCACGGTGCCGAGATATTTCTGCACCAGCTCGGGATGCTCGCGGATCGCCTCCGAGATCGGCATGAAGATCACGCCGGCAGCCTTCAGCTCCTTCTGGAAGGTGGTCGCGACCGACACCGAGTCGAACACGGCATCGACCGCGATCTTGCGGCTCGGCGACGGCGGTCCACCGGGCGGCGGCTCGACGCCTTCGAGGATTGCGACCTCACGCAGCGGAATGCCCAGCTTCTCGTAGGTCTTGAGGATTTCCGGATCGATCTCGTCGATCGAGGACAGCGTCTTCTTCGGCTTCGGCGCCGAGTAATAATAGATGTCCTGGTAGTCGATCTTCGAATAGTCGACGCGCGCCCAGGTCGGCTCGGTCATGGTCAGCCAGCGGCGATACGCCTCGAGGCGCCATTCCAGCATCCAGGCCGGTTCATTCTTCTTTGCGGAGATGAAGCGGACGGTATCTTCCGACAGCCCCTTCGGGGCCTTGTCGGACTCGATCTGAGTCTCAAACCCATATCGATACTGGTCGACGTCGATGCGCCGGACGCGCTCGACCGTCTCTTCTGCAGCTACCATTGCCTGCTCCGCTCGCGCAAAGACAACTCCAACCAGTTCCGGCGCACCCTCTCCGAACTGATCCCACAAGTTAGGACCAACTCGGGGCCAGCGCGTAAGAGAATCGGTCGACGAAGCCGGTAGGCTGCCGCTCTCAGTGGTGTCTTCATTCTGTTTCGCGTCGGGGCCCCACTCATCAGCTAATTCCCTATGCCGGCACACAGGTCTCGGGCACCGGGCAAACGACGGCGCACTGCGGCGCGTCAGAATTTCCTTCGCATTGGGAGCACTTGGTCGGATCGATCACATATATGTCGTTCTTCAGGCTAATCGCAGCGTTGGGACATTCGAACTCACACGCACCGCAGACGGTGCACTGGGACGCGATTATCTTGTAGGCCATCACTGCGGTTCCATAAGCAGAAGGTGCGGGACCGCGTCTTGCCTTCAAGTCTCGTGCCAATCAGTCTGGGCTGATTTGTCTCGGCTATCTTTCAGAGCGCATGTCGCCGCCTCGACGGCGTGTCGCAAACTCTACATTCGGAATCATAGTGGCTTGATCTCGGTGCCGTGGCGCACGATCAATGACGGCGGTCAGCCAACCACGTGAACTGCGTCCGCCAGCCCTATGGCGCGATCCTTCCCATGGCCGCGGTCACGCGGCTGCGATCGGGTCGCCTCTTCCCGAGTGCTCCGCCGCCAGGTCGGCCGGGCCCCATGTTATTGGTTCTGCTCACCGGAATGGCGGCGGATTCGACTAAAGCGCCACGATGAACACCCGGCGGGGGTCACACCGGAACGACGCACATCTCCACCGCAGAGCCAGAAACTGTCGCGGCGATCGCGCCAGACAAAGTCACGCCGATGATCGCGGCGTTTAGGTGCCGCGGCACCCGCTTTCAAGCCCCGAAGATGACCGGTAACCTGCATCCATATGCCTGTACGAGCAAAGGCACATTGCCTCGCTTCATGGGGCAACTGAAAGCCAAGCGCGATCATCTGGTGTTCCCCGGCTTCGCTTCGCGTTTCAAAACATCCGCCCGCGCTGGTTAGCAAATTGATCGAGCCGAAAAAAGCCACCCCGAAGGGTGGCCCAAGTCAGGGAGGAAACGCCCGTAAGGGTCTCCGGGATCAGGCCGCAGCCTGTTCGATCGATGAGAAAGGCAACCCTAGGCTCTCGGCCACGGCCTTGTAAGTTAGCCGGCCCCGATGGACATTGAGGCCCGCGCGCAGGTGCGGATTTTCGAGCGCGGCGGCAAACGCCTTGTTGGCCAGTGCCAAACCAAACGGCAGCGTGGCGTTAGTCAGTGCCTGGCTTGAGGTCAGCGGCGCCGCGCCGGGCATATTGGCCACGCAATAATGAATGACGCCATCCACTTCGCAGGTTGGATCAGCCTGAGTGGTTGGGTGCGATGTCTCAAAGCAGCCGCCCTGATCGATAGCGACGTCCACGATCACCGCCCTCTTACGCATCGAACTCAGCATACCCCGCCGAACGAGCTTCGGCGCGCTCGCACCTGGAACAAGTACCGCACCAATCACAACATCGGCCGCAAATACCTCTTCCTCCACCGCGTCGATGGTCGAGATTCTGGCCCGAACGCGCAAGCTCGTCCAGTTCGAGCCGGGGTATCGAGCGGTCGATGATGGTGACCTCTGCACCCAAATCGATCGCCATGTGCGCCGCGTGCGTACCAACGAGGCGACCTCCAATCACCACGATCCGGGCCGGCTGAACACCGGGCGCTCCACCGATCAACAGCCCTCGTCCGCCAGCAGTACGCCTCAGGGCGCTACCCGCCCCTTCAATCGCAAGCCTATCCGCGACCTCGCTCATGGGCGCCAGCAACGGAAGGCCACCTTGCTCATCAGTTACGGTCTCATAGGCGATCTCGGTCCACCCAGATTTTAGGAGCCCCTTGGCCTGCTCCGGGTCCGGGGCCAGATGCAGATAAGTGAAGAGGATCTGGCTCTCCCGCAGCTGGCTCCATTCGGACGGCTGAGGCTCCTTAACCTTTACAATCATCTCGCTCGACGCGAATACCTCGACTGCGGACGCCAGAATCGTTGTGCCGGCGTTGCGATAATCTTCATCCGCCGCCCCAATGCCCGCGCCAGCATCGGTCTCGATCATCACGCGGTGGCGCGCCGCCACGTATTCGCGGACAGCTCCAGGGGTAAGGCCCACGCGATATTCGTGCGCCTTGATTTCCTTGAGGACTCCGACCTTCATTTGAAAACTCCCTGCCTGGAGGGGCTTTCTAATCCGAAATGCGTAACGATATTGCGACGCGAGTGCCACAATAGCGCAGCAATTCAGCGATCTTTGACCAGCTGCGCAGGATTTCAAACAAGATGCGGCAAGATGCTGAGTGGCTAAGATAACCATACTCGCTGAGCTCAACGATCGAGCCCTCCGCAGCCGACGCGAACAGGCTCTCGACCGCAATGGCACCCGCGCTGAAGAAAAATCATATAACGGATCCGTGGGCGTCTTGAAAACGTCTACAGAACTGCCTTCGCCGCGATGACAGGGTCCTTCCGCTCTGGACCAAACCTATTCTCATCTCATTACCTGCGAATCACGCGTTGGCTATGCACGAGGTCGGCGAATGCACGGACCTCGGTGTCAGTGCCTTCTCCTAAGCCGCCGAGATTCAGGGGAGCAGATCGAGGATCTCTTATTTCTAAGCTGCTCTTGTGCCACACTAGTCTACAAACTAAGCGGCGCGACTTGAGCCAAGGCGCTGTAAAGAGCCTCGTAAGAGCGCCTTTCGCCTCACCTTAACCTCGAAGTGTCAAGTGGGGGCAACGACCTTGGGTGAGCGACGAATGGCGCATGAATAAAACGCTTGGGACCGGGTTCGCGGCTTGGGAATGCCACAAATGAAAATCCAGCCTTGCCGAATTTCTGGAAGAGCGAGCATCACAGTCCGCCAGCAGGGCAGGTCGTAGACTTTAGCTCATTTTTTGAATGACTAATAACCGCTGATGCGTGCCCCCTCATGCCCGCCGCAGTTGGGCGTGACATGTTCAACACATCCGAGGCAATTGTTCGCCCGACAGCCAATCGACAACTCGTCCGCCACCAAAACTGGTCGCCATCTGCACAAACTTGTGATCGTCAGCTACCGCCTCTCCAATATCAGCTGCATCGCACCCGAGCGGATGCGCCTTCATGGCTGCAAGCACAGCATCGGCAGAATCAGGCGCGACGATCGCAACGAGCTTGCCCTCGTTAGCGACATGGATCGGATCAAGCCCAAGGAGTTCGCAGGTCGCCGCAACCGCAGGCTTCACAGGAATGGCGGCTTCCTGCAGACGGAAGCCGAGGCCCGATTGATGCGCAATCTCGTTGAGCGAGGCGGCAAGGCCGCCACGCGTGGGGTCACGCATCACCCGGATACCGCGGCCACCGGCCGCAACCATGGCGGCTACGAGGTCGTGCAGCGCGGCTGAATCCGAGCGCGATCTCTATTTGAAAGGCGACGTTCTGGCGCCTTGACATGATCGCCACCCCATGATCGCCGAGGCTACCGGAAATCAGGACACGGTCGCCAACCCTTGCCTTGTCGGCCGAGAGATCGAGCGCATCGGCCAGGACCCCAATGCCCGGTCGTGGAGATGAACAGACCGTCCGCCTTGCCGCGCTCGACGACCTTGGTGTCCCCAGTGATGATGTAAACGCCGGCGTCGCGCGCCGCTAAGCCCATCGAATCCGCAATCGTTTGCAGATCCGAAAATCGGAACCCCTCCTCGATGATAAAGCTAGCCGATAGATAGAGCGGACGCGCGCCGGCCATAGCGACATTATTGATCGTGCCGTTCACAGCGAGTGACCCGATATTGCCGCCAGGAAAGAACAGCGGTGAAACCACATAGCCGTCCGTCGTCATCACTATTCTGCCTGTTGCAACATCAAACGCCGATTGATCATTGCAGCGGGCGAGCCATTCGTTACCGAAGGCTCGGTGAAAAATGTCCGAGATTAGGTGCGCCATGGCACGGCCCCCGGACCCGTGAGAAAGATCAATGCGTCCGTTCTCGACATCAAGTCTGCGTTGATGGGCCTTTACGCTCATGAACCGTCCCAGCTGATCATCGCGAACTCGGCCATACGTCCAATACGCGGCGCAAGCGCCTTCCGATGAGACCATGCAGGCTCGTATGGGATTTTCCGGCGTGCAAGCAGTTCCAAACAGCTTGCAGTCGACCGGCCGGTGGCTCCGCGCAGAATTGCGCAGCACTCGCACGCTGGATTGTCAGCGACAAGCAGTTCGTGCACCGCAAAACGCGCCTCGGCGTCAAATCTCGCGCATGCCCGCTTCAGCTTCAGTCCGCTTTTGGGTACGAGTCCACGTCCATGCCATTCGAACCGCTCACGCAGTCCGAATATCTGCGAGAGACCTCGTCCTTGGCGCGCGGATTGCCTTCGCGCGTAACCGCACGGCTGTATTGATTTTCCACGCCGCAGCGGCCTTCGTTCACTTGCCGCACCAGCATCAGGATCACCTGCATGACGTCGAGCGGTTCAAATCCCGCGATCACGATCGGCTTACCGAATTGTTCTGCCAGAGGTTCGTAAGGTCGCGTACCGATGATGGTGCTGACATGTGCAGGCCCGACGAAGCCATCAATTGCGCCCCCGCCGATATTGCGGATCTTCGGATTCTCGAGAATGCTGTGCATGGCGGACGGTGTAAGCACGTGGTTGCAGAACACGCTGAGGCTCTTCAGCCGCTTCTTCTCGGCAATCCGGATCATCACCGCCGTCGGTGGCGTCGTAGTCTCAAATCCAGTGGCAAAGAAGACCACGTCCCGGCTCGGTGCCTGTTCGGCGAGCCGAATAGCGTCGATCGTCGAGTAAAACCATCCGAATGTCAGCGCCTAGCGCCTTGGCTCGCAGCAATGACTTCACCCGCGCGTAATTTGGTCAGCCAGCACCGCGTTCAAAAAGCAGCCGCCGCTTAGGACGACGGCATTGACACCGGTTGTTCACGCAAAGCGCGTGACCCAGTCAATGCAAGCGGCGGCGAGAGTGCCATGAAACAGCCCGGCTCCGTCCGTGGCGCCTACGTTGTCTGTAATCAAGTGCTCAAAAAGCGGACGAAGCGACAGCACGCCGCCATCCATCGTCCAGCCGGCATCGAGAATCTCAGTCCGCCGCACCAGCGCCTCGAGCTTCATTGCGGCCTCGCCCTCATAGCTCTGCAAACTCGCAATGCCCAGCAGCGCCGCCGCCGCATCAAACAACCGGCCCGCGCGGGTTGTGATGGTCCCGCCCTGCTGATCCAGCAATGCGCGCACGCGCTCAGCCTGGCGTTGCGCTGCAAAGCGATGGCCGATTTCGGTTCCCTTGCCAAGCAACTGCAACATTGCGTAGGTCCCACATGACCGTGCTCAGCGATGACGGCGGCAGCATGCGTGTGGTGATGCTGGACAGCGACCAGCGCGCGGCCGCTTGCCTCCGCAAAGCGCGTGGACGCCATATTGGGATGCAGATCATGGGCGATGACGGCAGGATCGACGTCAAGAATCAATGTGAGATGACGAATCGTCTCTTCAAACACACGAATGCTTTCGGCCGTATCGAGATCGCCATATGCTGGGAGACGAACGCTTCGTTGTTCCGCGTGACGGTGATGGTCGACTTCAACGCAGCGCCAACAGCAGGACGGACGGCACAGATCTTGCCAGCCGGATCGGTTCTGGAACATAGCCACGGGCGCGACGAATGCGTTGGGCGCGGCCCGCCACAACCGACACGACGGAGTCATCCGCACGCGTTAGGATCTCGCGATCATGGGTCACGACAAGGTCGGCGATTCCCTCAAGCCGCCGCAGCGCCTGTGCGTTGTCGATCAGCAGCGGTTCGCCACAAAAATTGGCACTGGTGGCAACGATGACGGGGCCAGTCCCCATAAGCGATACTCCGGTCGAACGAAGCACCTGAAAGATGAAGTGATGCAGCGGGGCTGCGGGCAGCATGGCACCTACCCGCGATAAGCCGGGAGCTATCGCGGGTGCTAAATTATGGCGCGAACGTAGAAGGACGACGGGACGAGCTACGGATTCGAGTAGCGCGAACTCGGGCTCATTCGCTTCCGCGATCTCATTGACCCGCTCTATGGAACCGACCATGACGGCGACTCGCGTCTCAAGACGCCGCTTTCTGCCGCGCAAACGCTGCACCGCGCCCTGGTTGCGCGCGTCGCAAAGCAGCTGGTATCCGCCCAGCCCCCTTATCGCCACGGTTTGGCCGTCGACGATTGCCGCGACAATAGCGTTGTTTCCATGGCTGAGCCGCGGGCCGCATGTCGGACATGCGATCGCCTCCGCATGGAACCTGCGAATCGCCGGATCGAGATATTCGCTGACGCAGGCGGCACACAGCCTAAAGGCCTTCATGACCGTGTTTCGGCGATCGTAGGGAAGCTGTTCGGAGAGGGACGGGCCGCAATGCGAGCAATTGATGAAGGGATAACGGTAATGGCGACTTTTCGGATCGAACTACTCACTGATGCACTGCTGGCAGGTCGCGGCATCGGCGACGATCCGCGTTGGACTTGCCACCTTCGCTGGTGCCGATCGAAAAGTCTTTCGCCGCGAGCGCTCCTGTCTCCTGAACGCAGATGTGGTCGATGCATGCCAGTGGTGGTGCTTCAAGCGGCAAAGCGGCGACAAACTCCGACGCACGGTTGCCCTCCACCTCGATCGTAACGCCCTCTGGATCATTGACGACAAACCCCGCCAATCCGTACCGCGTGGCCAGGCCATAGACGTAAGGACGAAATCCGCCCCCTTGCACAGCTCCGCTCACGCGCACGCGTAGCCGAGTTTGGCCGCAGGTGGGCGGCGCTCATCGCCTTGTGTCCCTCTCGGCGAGTCTCTGATGCGCCTGATTGTCGATCCAAGCATAGAGCGCGCCGAACCCCTCGCCAGTACGCGCCGAGACCGTGAGCACTTCGATCCTTGAATTGACGCGCCTTGCATACTCGATGATCTTGCTCACATCGAACTCAAGGAATGATGTCAAATCAATCTTGTAATCAGCACGAGCGACGAAGCGGCAAACATATCCGGATAGTTGAGCGGCTTGTCTTCACCTTCGGGGGTCGATAGCATCACGATCTTGCAGGCTTCGCCTAGGTCGAAGGCTGCGGGACAGACCAGATTACCGACGTTCTCGATGAAGAGAATACCGCGCGTGAGCCGCGGCGGTCGGCCTCGCCGATCATTGAAGCATCGAGGTGGCCCCCTGCCGGTATTGACTTGAACAACCGGCGCGCCAGCCGCGCGAACGCGTTCGGCATCATTCGAGGTCTGTTGGTCGCCTTCGATGACGCCGATCGGGCGAGTGCGCTTGAGCTCGGACACGGCGCGGACGAGCAGCGACGTTTTGCCTGCACCGGGACTGGACACAAGATTAAACGCCAGCAGGTCATCGGCCACGAAGAGTGCGCGATTATCCGCCGCGATCGTATCGTTCTTGCCAAGTATGTCACGTCCGACCTGAATGACCCGCTCGCGGTTCGTGTCCGCTGCCTTCAAGGTAGCCGCACCGGCCCCGCAGGTCTGAATGGCCTGCCCATCATGAGCCTGCGGATGGCCGGGATGATGATGGCGAGCATGGTCTTGGCGAGCATGGTAGGAATGCAGCAAGCTTTGATCACCATGCACATACGCTCCGTGGCGATCACCGTCCTGCACACGAGCATGATAGCGCCGGTGGTCTTGCGCATCATGAACTTCGACGCGTCCGGTCGAATACATTCCTTCACTGCAACCGCATACGGTCACACCAATTGACCTCCAGCTCTTTCGCGCGCATCTGTTCGCCTGTCGTTATCTGCAACTGATAACTGCCGCAGTAAGGACAACGCTCAGCGCGCAGAGCAATTTCGACACTCTTCGAACAGGCCATGCACCAGGACATGCCAGGCACTTCGATGATTTTAAGAACCGCGCCGTCGGCGACGGTCCGTGTTGCGACAGCTGTGAAGCAGAACTTAATAGCTTCGGGCGCGACATCGCTGAGGGCCCCGATCTCCAGACAGATGCTCTGCACCTGCGAAATCGATCGGCGACGCGCCTCCTCCTCGACAATTTCGACGATGCCAGACAAAGCGCCATTTCATGCATCGCCAACCTCGCGAAAATTGAGCGTGAACCCGGCGCAAGGATTGAGCGATGCAATCACCGCACGAACCGCTTCCTGATGTGGTCTCGCCGTCAGCACCGCGCCCTGAAGGCGCCGGACAAGTGGTCCGCACCGAAGGAAATTCCATTCCGTCGGCGCTAGGAATTCGACGCGGGATATCCGGCCCCGAGGATCAAGCTCAACCGCGTGATAGAGGCGCCCCCTGGCGCATTCGACTGCTGCCGCTGCACGGCCAGGACCTAGCCTGTAGCCTTCGATGATCCCATGTTCCGCCGACTCGATATGAGCACGAGCCTCGAGCCAAGCGCACAGCCGAACCATCTCCGTAATTCGGGCCATCAGCCGCGCAACCGCACCCGGCCGGCCCGGCGGAAGCCGATTACGCGTCATGTGGCGCGCCAACGGCCCCGTTTCGGGCGCATGCCCCTCGAGATCCGGACAACAGCAGAACGTATCGTCGTCCGCGAGTAACCGTTCAACGATATTGCGGTCGTCGGCAACGGACAGGAACGAGTGCTCGATCGAGATTGACTTCAAGTCGACCTCATCAAGCTCTGCAATGCGAAGCGCGAACGGGCTGCCGGACTTCAGCGCACAAGCCTCTCTCGTTATGCCGAACGCGGCCATCGCGGCCCCAATTCGCGCTATTGCTTCGCGTCGAGCAGGGCCGCGGATTGGCTGTTCGCTGCCGATAGACACTGATGTTCCGTGCATCACGGATCGAACCGCTGCCGCACTGCCGATGTTCGGCGTAAGATGACCGACAAAGAGGCCACGCAGCAATTCCGCGATACGCTCGGCAACGACCAAGGTAATACGATGCTGCTTTGTCGCGAGGATGATCTCTTCCTTGCGCGCCGCCTCGATCGCGGCCAGTAAGGCAGCCTGCTGCGCAGCGGCACATAGCGCGAAGAGCCGCGGCAGCCCCTCAATCACCGACGATGCCTGTTTGCCGGCGAACAGCCATGCCAGCGGCGGCCGGGCTCGGGGCACGATCTCGACTGCGCCGATTACGTCGGCAGCAATCGATACGGTGACATCAATCTTGTTGCGGGAGGCGAGGCTCATGGGCGGCGCTCCTCCATCATCTCACGCAACAAAAGCCGGCGACCAGACGCACTGAGATCCAACGCGTGGCTCCAATGTGACGCTGAGCGGTTGTCCGACTAGACGCCGGCAAGGACCGCTGCTTTGGCGCGGGCGGATCGCATAGCTTTGCATGCAAAGATCGCTGAGAGGGGAGCAACAGGCAATTACGGCGAATGGCGCTAGCTCGCCGACAATAAGTTCGATGAAACCAGATCCGGCCCGCGGGGGTAGATACCATTTGTGGCCAGCACGCGGTTGGCAAGTGGCCTTACGCAAGATGCAACCGCCTTCATGACCCGACGCGCAATCATGCCGACGGGCGAGCGCTCATGCGTGCGAAATTTGCTCGCCTCGACCCTGGGCGGTTCGCTCGAGGTCCGTCGCTTGCGATTGGCGATATGCCGATTGGCTACCACAAGCATCGCCACCGATGTGAACATATCGTTTTGCATGCTCCCGCGAGGGCTTATTTCACGGTCAAGCATCGTACTCAATCGACACGCGATCCAGCCAATGTCGCGTTGCCGGCGCGCCGTCTGCGACGAACGCGCCGGATGCCGATTGATTTCCAAGTACTTCATGTGAAGTATGCCTCGATAATTTCCTGCAGGCGTTCGGCGGATTCCTCGAGATCTTCGTCGGCGGCCGACGCAACAATCGGCACGCCGCCGACCTTCCAGCGTATCCAGAGTGATGTTGTCCATAAAATTGAAGTATTGCACCGACCAGACGTTCCGGATCCGGGTCGCCTGCACTCGGCATGCGCCGTAGCCGCAGAAGATCAGTCGGACCGGACCATTGCCCACGCTTCACCGCTGAAACGCCAGCTCGACAGCGCTCATCGGCAGCAGCGTGGGATTGATGACATGCGCGTGCATGCCAGACAGCCAGGCACGAGCCCGTCCGCGTATTTCGGCGAGCACCGGCAGCACGTTCATCGTACCGTCCGGCGCCGGGCCTATCACAAGATCGGTGGACGTCAGTTCAGTCGCGGCGCGCTGCACAATCTGTGGGATCGCCCCGACCTGAATATATTCATGTGCCGGCTCCATCCCGATGCGCAGGCGCCAGATTCCCGCATGCACGGTCTCCCCGATTTGCGCCAGAGAGCCGTCCGGCAGTGCAACGACGCCGGCCACCTCACCCTCCCCGAGCACCTCGGCAATCAGCTTGCGTTCGAGATCGTCGAGTTTAGCGAGTCTGTAGAGTTGCGTCTCGGCGCCGCTCGTCTGACCGCCAGCAGCAGCGGCAGCGCTTTGGATCACCATGGTTCGATCGGCAACACCTCGCTGAGATCGCCATCAAGAATGACGCCGCGCGGCAGCTTGAGACTTTTCGCGGAACAGTCGTTGGCATTTTCGGGGATGTCGCCATAGGACATCACACCTTTGCCCGAAAGCCCGCTGCCATGCAGCCAGTCCTTGTAGAACGAGCCGATCGCTGCAATGTCCGGCAGATAGACCTGCTCGACAAACTCGATCGAACGATCGATGATCGAGGATACTAAGCTAAGCCGCTCCATATTGATCGCACCCACCGCGCCAGTTCCGTCGATATTGATCGCGCAGGGCACGCCGCCGACCAGCCAGTTCGGATGCGGGTTCTTGCCCCCATAGACCGCTTGGACCTTGACGATTTCTTTCTGGAAATCGAGCGCCTCCAGATAATGCGCCACGGCCATCAGATTCGCTTCCGGTGGAAGCTTGTAGGCCGGATGCCCCCAATAGCCATTCTTGAACGGACCGGGTTGCCCGGATCCGAAGAACTTAGTGAGCCTGATCTGCAGATCGTTAAAGTAGCCAGGGCACGACAGCGGCCAGGGCGAGATAGACTGCGCCAGCGCCGACGTCGACTTGGGATTGGCCTTGAGCGCGGACATCACGTCAACCCAATCGAGCGCGTGCACGTGGTAGAAATGCACCAGGTGATCAGGCACAAGCAGACACAGTTGCATGATATTGCGTATCGAGTTGGCATTCTCCGGAATGGCGATCCCTAGCGCACTTTCAACGGCGCGCACGGAGGTGAGCGCATGGGTGCCGGTGCAGACACCGCAAATCCGCTCGGTGAAGGCCCAGGCGTCCCGCGGATCGCGCCCGCGCAGGATGACTTCGATGCCACGCCACATCGTCCCGCTCGAGACCGCATTGCGGATCACATTATCAGAATCGACATTGGCCTCGACGCGCAGGTGGCCTTCGATGCGGGTCAGCGGATCGATGACAATTCGCTTGCCGGAAGGATCGAGATTGAACCCATTTGGTGTCTGAACAGCCACCGTCACCTTCCCCTCAACTCGGCTTACTTTTGTCAGTTGCGCGATCCGGCTTGTGGGTCAACCGCTTCACAGCCGTGACCGCCGCATGCGCAGCGACGGTCAGCCCAACAACGCCGGCAGCGGCCATGCCAATCTGATCGGCGTTCTTCTCAATGCCGAGTGGCCAGATTGAATCGGGAATGACACGCCGCCGTTCCCGAACGGCCGAACAGGCATTGTAAGTGGTCGGCCCCTTGCAGCCCATGTTGTATAAGCAATAGCCCTTGCGTGCGCCCTCATCGTCCCACTCCTCGACAAACTGGCCAGCGTCGAAATGGGAACGCCGATAGCACTTGTCGTGAATGCGCTCGGAATAAAACATCTTGGGGCGTCCCAGGCGATCGAGCTGCGGCAGCTTTCCGAACGCGGTCACGAAGGTCACCAGGCCGGTCATGACCTCTGCGATGTGCGGGCACCCGGGCACCTTGATGATCGGCCTGTTGGTGATCACCTTATCGATTGGCACCGCCCCAGTCGGATTGGGCTCGGCCGCTTGCACGCAGCCCGAGGACGCACACGTGCCCCAAGCGACGATCGCCATGGACTCTTCCACCATCGACCTGAGCTTTTCAACGAACGGCTTGCCGCCGTCTATGCAGAACATGCCCCCTTCGTTCAGCGGCGGATTGCCTTCCACGACAAGCACATACCTGCCCTTGTACTTGGCACGGGTTTCCTCCAGGATGGCTTCGGCTTGGTGTCCTGCCGCCGCCATGATAGTGTCGTCATAGTCAGCGAAATCATCGATAGCAGCGGTCTTCAATCAACGGATGAGACGATCGGATAAAGCTTTCCGAGCAGCAGGTGCACTCGAGCCCGTGCATCCAGATGACCGGCACACGCGGCTTGATCTCCAAGGCGGAAGCAATACCGCTTGCGGCGAGCGAACCGAGTCCGAAGCTCCCGGTTATCAAACTGCAGAATTTGTGAAAACTACGACGCGTGATACCCTGACGTCTGATCACGCTGTAGAAAGTTTCCGATGCCCCGCCCATGGCCCCTTCCAAGTGACTTGTCGGCCGTAACAATTGCTGACCTCAACAGCAAGAAACAGGCCACCGCATGGGAGCACACTCGGCAGATACGCGACCGCCGCTTCGCGATTATCGGTAGGGATGAGCGAGCCGAGCTCGCGAGGCACAAGCTACGCGTTGTCCGCCATTCGTGCTAATGATCCGTCGGGGCGGATCGATCCGATGCATCTTTCATTCAGTGGGTGCTTGCTGCGCGAGCACTTTCACAGGATCTATAATCGGAGTCTGGACCTTCAAAGCTCACATCCAGCGGCGCCAGTCCAGGTCAACTCACCTGAATTGCCTGGAAGCGCCGAGGAGCCCTTTCATGCGCGCACAGCCGCTCCGAGTCCCAATCCCGCAAAGTCGTTGGAGATTATGTGATGCGCCGTCTTGAGATCTCGATAGCGTTGCCATCGAGATCCTGCCGTTTAGCAGCATTTGTCCAAACCGCACAGCGTCATGGACTGTCACAAATACGCAAGCTCCCCCGCAGTCAAACTTCGTCGGACTTTCGAGGAGCTCGAGTTCTGTGGCTTTCATGTCAGAGGGGCGTCTAGAAATTGACGCGCGGGGCGCTCGCGTTGCGATCCCGACAAATGGAACGTGGCATCTTGCGTTTCGATCAGCCTCCACGTGCTGTTCGCAGGATACTGTCACAATCGCTATTCGCTGACTTTTCGACAACAATCCCGAGCACATCGGTCGAGAAGATGGGGCAGCGGCAGCTTAGTATGGCTTCGATGAAAGCCTGTTCATCGCTCTTGACCGGCGGAGCTACGAAATTCGGATGAAGACGCGCTGCTTGATCCGAGCTATCCGGGCGCGCCATAAGTGAGGCTAATCTATGGCGCCCTCGGCGATCGAATTTTTGATCAACCGTCAGGCTGCACCCCCTCTATTGTTTTTGCGAAGTCCAGGTAGTGCCCGGTAATCTGGGCCTGCAGAGGTAAGCAACTTGCCTCAGCGTAATAGGCAATCGCCATTATCGGTTTGGCGACGGACGCGACTGCGAATATCGCTTCGAAGCGCATCGATGTTGCTTTCGCAGGGATCGAATTGCTCGTATGCCTTTAGTGGATGAGCTTGCCGCCTCAGGCGATGCAACCCGCGCCGGCACGCACTTGCCAGCGATCGAGCGCAGAGCTCCTCCAGTTTGGCAAGGCGGCTCTTGGAACTCCGACGTCAAGCCCCAGCCTCCCGCAGAGGCGCGACGTGCGGCGAATTAAAGCCGATTCCAGCGCCAGCCGCGGCCATAACGGATGGCCGGATCCGGCTTGCAATGCTGCTGCTCGCTCACGATCGGACATGTCTGGCCGTCATACCGAAGCGGATTTAATCAGGGCTGGTGCCCTCATGTGCCTCTTCTGGCACAGCGTTTGTCGATGAAGGTTAGAATAAAAATGACGGCAAAGGCAAACATCACCATACCGCCGGCAATCCAACTTGCCTCGCTCCAGCGCGATTCTTGCACATAGTCAATGACATAAGCTGACAACACCTTGGTGCGCCCAGGAATGTTGCCGCCGATCATCATCACTACGCCGAAGGTGCCGATCGAATGAGCAAAGCCAACCAAGGCAGCCTTGAGAAACTCCAGTCGCACCAACGGCAGACCGATAGTAATGAAGGCATACAATGGAGAAGCACGCTGATTGACGAGCGGTCCCCCGCCTATCGCAATAAAGGCATTATGGATCGGCTGCACCACCAAAGGGAGCGCTGAGAGGACCGATCCGACTACAATTCCTGCAAAGGTAAAGGCGAGCGTGTGCTCGCCCCAGAAAGAGGCGAGAAAGCCACCCGGTCTGTTCGGGCCGAGCAGGACGAGTACGCAGAAACCAAGCGCCGTCGGAGGCAGCACCAGCGGCAGCGCGATGATCGTCGCCACCGCCTTGCTCAAAACCGTCTTTGAACGTGCCAGCCACCATGCGAGTGGCGCGCCAACAACCAAAAGGATCATCGTCGTCAGGCTGGCGAGCTCGATCGTGAGCGCAACGGATCGCCAGATCTCGGCCGAAAAGGTATCCATGTGCGTCAGCTCCACGGTGAGAGCACGTTGCCATATCGGCAGAGCGATCGCCTGCACGTCCGGCTTGCTGAAGGATTTGGCATGCAGCGCCTTTTGGCCGGATCCAACCTCCAAGAGCGAGCATCCTGCCAGGTCGGTTCACAAGGTCCTTTGCTAACCGCCGGCGCATTCTCACATCGTTGCCTTTTAGCGGCGATTCAGAATCTCCGGTTGAATCAATCGATAAATCTGTGGGATCGACGCACACTGTACTAGCTTCGGCCGCGCCGCCTTCCCCATTGCGAATGCATCTGCGGCGTCCGGCCCACTCGTCCCTTTTGCGGCGACGACGCGCCTGCGGATCGACGGCACGGAGAACGACGACGGCTTGCGCGCACGATTCACAACGTTCGAAGCCGAACTCGCCAGAGAGGCGAAGTGGCTTTCCAGCGGCGCAAGGCCGCCCTCAAGCAGCCGAGCCGGGCGACCGCGGTCGCCCGAGCGAAACGCCAGAAATGTTGGAGCTTGCGTGGCCTGGCTGTATAGCTCAGTGCCCGCTATGACATTCAACATGGCTTCGGACCACCTCGCCCGCTTTGACAATCCGGCAAGCCTATCCGTCGGCATGCGGAACTTGATGAGGGATACCATATTGACGCGCGTCGTTTCTGCGAGAGCGGGCAAGAGGGCGGAAATCGCAGTACTCATCGGAGACTCCTGTGACAGGGCCGCTTCAACAGCAGCTCCTGTCTTGTCGTCCAGCAATGTCTGTGCCGCTTGCCAAATGTGATGCACTCCGTGCTCAACGTGAGGAAAAACGCGCATAGATGCGGGCATTGCTGTGGAGTGGACCTAACGCTCTGTCAGCTTTCTGGCATCATTGTCCTCGAGCGGACAGCGCCGCACACTGAAACCGCAGAGTTGACGTGCGCGAAATGCCCTTGG
This sequence comes from Bradyrhizobium sp. 41S5, assembly GCF_011516665.3. NCBI lineage: Bacteria > Pseudomonadati > Pseudomonadota > Alphaproteobacteria > Hyphomicrobiales > Nitrobacteraceae > Bradyrhizobium > Bradyrhizobium sp. 41S5. The sequence continues at coordinate 7,509,820 of NZ_CP083721.1, forward strand.
GGTCTCATAACGTTCCTCGACGGAAATCCTCGCGTGCATCTCCTGCTTCGAAGAATTGGTTAGCCGTTCCTTAAACGCTAGCAGGTATGACGGCCGGCAACCGCGCGACAGTCCCATGCGTGGTCATGCGCCAGTTGTTCCGAGCGCTGGACTAAGACCCACTGCCGAAACAAGCGCTGCAACGAGCCTATATCGTGTCCAGGCGATGTAGTATATCGAGGGTTATCGTGTCGTGAGCGCGCGAATCGCATGCACAGATCTTTGCGTTCGCGCGCTTTTGCTGCTCGCTGAAGAAGACGTCGCGGTGGTCGAGCTCACCGTCGATGTTGACGAGATCGATCGCACAGACGCCGCACTCCCCGCGCCGGCAATCCGCAATCAGCTCGTAACCCGCTGCATTGAGTACATCGAGCAACGAGCGATCGCGCGGAATCGTTGGCTCGATGGCACGATCTGCAAGGCACACCCGGAAACCTTCAGTCGGCAGCGAGCCACTCGAACCGAAGGTCTCGTAGCGTAGGTCCGCTAGTGTGCGCCCTGCGCCGGTCCAAGCCCGGCGGGCCGTATCGAGCATCCGCGTCGGACCACACAAGAGTGTCAAGGCGTTAGGCGGCAGCGAGGCGAACAAGTCATCGAAATCGAGCCGACGCCCTTCGTTGCTTGCATGGATATTAAGTCTCTCGTTCAGCAAGGGGGCGAGGACATCCAGATAGACGGCTTGATCACAAGAAGGCACGGCATAATGTAAAGTGAATTGGCTATCGCGGCGGGCTATCGCTTGAGCCCCTATTCGTGGTGTAATATCGATGCCCCGGCGATTAGGCAGCAGTGCCGGCGCGCCCAGTCTATCGACAGCAGTGAGACCGGCAATGTAATGGTCAGCCGCGTGCCCGGCGCGAGCGACCACATGTACTGCGAGCCGCCGCGCGAGTCCTCCACGCGCCGCACCGCAATGCCATAGCCCGCCCAGTCGACTTCGCCGACCAAGGAGTAGGACCGCGTCTCCGGCCGTGTCCATCGACAGTGACGGCGACATTGATATGGCTGCCCACCGGATAGGCCGCGCCATCAAAGTTGTCCGGCTTGATCAGCAGCTCGCGGATCGAAGGCGTCAGATCGCATGTCGCAACGAGGGTTGCGGGTATCCAGCTTTCAATGAACCGCATGCAGCTCCCTTCAATCGCCTGCCATCCTAATGAGCGCCAGTCCCGGCAGCTGGTCGGAATGGAGCTATCGCCAAATTTTGGTGACGGCGCGGCCGGTCAGGCGGCGGCGGTTATGGGCTGACGGTCAGTCGGTTTGGCGATGAGCTCGATCCCGTCGTTGAATGTCACACCGAGAACGAGTTTTGGCAACTGGTTGCGGCCATCGAGACGACGCCGGCTTTTCTGCGCGGCCTCAAGCAGTTTGAAGACCATCGCGAGCGCCGTTCTGTTGGACAGGCAGCCCTTCGATCGGATCGTGCGGTGGCGCACGGTAGCGAAGGTGCTTTCAATGGGATTGGTGGTCCGCAGGTGTTTCCAGTGTTCGGCCGGGAAGTCGTAGAACGCCAGTAGCGTGTCCCGATCCTTGCTCAGGCAGTCGGCCGCCTTCTCGTATTTGGGCGTATAGCTCTCGATGAAGGCGTCGAACGCCAGCTCGGCGGCGGCCTTGGTTTCGGCCATCCAGCTCTCCTGCAACGCGCGTTTGGCTTTAGGCTGCTGGCTCTTCGGCAACTTGGCGATCACGTTGGCGGTCTTGTGTACCCAGCAGCGCTGCTCGTGCGTTTTCGGCCAGACCTCGCCGGCGGCCTTCCAGAACCCGAGCGCGCCGTCGGCGATGGTGAGCCGCGGCGGCACGCCGAGCCCGCGCCGCTTCAGGTCGAGCAGCAGATCGCGCCAGTCCTGCGCGCTCTCGCGGGCGCCATCGGTGAAGCCGACCAGTTCCTTGCGGCCTTCCGGCGTCGCGCCGATCAGCACCAGGATGCACTGCTTTTCGTCTTCGAGGCGTGCTTGGAGATGGATGCCATCGGCCCAGATGTAGACGTAGCGCTTCGCCGACAGATCGCGCCTCTGCCACGCGGTGTGTTCGTCAAGCCAACCGTCCTTCAGACGGCCGATGGCGGATGCCGACAACCCGGCAGCATCCTTGCCGAGCAGCGCCGCCAGAGCCTCGGAGAAGTCGCCGGTGGAGATACCCTTCAGGTAAAGGATCGGCAGCAGCGTCTCGATCGATTTCGAGCGGCGCATGTAGGGCGGCAGGATCGACGGAGAGAACCGGATGCGGTCGGGATCGGTAGCCTCCGCCTCGCGATCGCGTACACGCGGCTGGCGGACGCCGACCGGACCGATACCGGTCATCACCTCGCGTTCCGGCAGGTGACCGTGGCGCACGAGCGCTGGTGGCCGTCCGCAGTCCTCAAATCGGCATGCTTGCCGAGAAAGTCCGCGACCTCGGCCTCGACCGCCTGGGCCAACAGAGCACGCGCCCCATTGCGCAAGATTTCGGTGAGTTGATCGTCGACGTTTCCTGGCTGAATCAACTTGATGATGTTATCTTTGGACACGGCATATCGCTCCTTCGGTGGAGAAGTGGAGGCGTCAAGCACCCCCACGATATGCCGCCTTCCCGATTCCCGCCGTCGCCAACTTTCAGCGATAGCTCGTCGGAATGCGTCTTGTTCTTGAGCACCAAGCGCAAATTGCGCGCCGCCACTTGCGGGTGCCCTCGCAAGATTGCTTCGGCGCGCGCGCCTTCTCGATTATCGATTGCGTCGATTACGACGCGGTGTTGATCCTGCGCAATTAGGAGTGTGTGGTGCACATCCGGCAGTGTCGATTGTGTCATCACAAAGCCGCTAGGCGAGGCGAACGGTAATGCGGACGCGCGATCGACCTGCCTGATCAAGGGCGGATGCGCGACAATTCCGTCAGCAGCGCGTGAAAGCGCGCGTTGAGCGCGACGTAGGAGGAGAAAGTCTGGACGGAGATTGGATCCTGCCGCACAAGACCGTCAGTCTCGTCAAGACAACCTTTCAAGGGTTCGAGATCGCGCAATGAAACACCCCGCTCGGCGGCAACGCGTGCGGCCAGCTTCTGGAGCGTGCCGTGTAGTTCGATCGAGTCCACGACATCACACTCGGAGAATGCCTTTACCATGAAACCACCGGAAGAGATCGCTTCCAAAAGCCCTTCCTCCTGCAGTCGAACCAGCGCCATTCGCACCGGAGTGCGCGAGGCGCCGGTCGCCTCCACAGCCTGCAATTCGGAGATCCGTTCGCCAGGCAGCAAATCACCCGACAGAATCAGATCGCGCAAACTGAGCTGGGCACGCACCGTCTGTGAGACAGAGCGCCTCGAAACGAATGATTTGCCAGCGGTCCACCCGACCAGGCTTTTGCAACTGTTTCGACCAGAACGGCGGCGGGGGTATTCCCCTTCATCCAGCGCGTTACCGTGGCAGTCTTCTCGCCGTGCGTGACGTCAAGCGGCGCTTCCGCGATGGCGTCGTTGCCAATACTGGCCCCGTGCACAAAGGTCTCGTGCGTCACGTCCATGAGATTGTCGACGACCAAACGATAGTCGCATTTGGGGTGAACGGTCTCACCATCAGCGACCCAAGCAGGATCGTCGTTCCAGTGCATGTCCGGCACCAAATCTGGGTCAGCCAGCGCCAGATCGGCCATCCACAGCCAGATGAAGCGATTGCGATCGGCATGTTCGTCGATGGCGCGCTGTTGCGCCTCGAGAATAACCTCATCCTCCCGGAAGATGCCGGAAACGCCTTGGCGGGGTTCGGTGGTCAGACACTGTTCGCTTAAGCGGTAACTACGTACGAATGCCCAGAAATAATGGCAGCTCTCTGTATAGTCAATGTATACAGCAATTCGAGATTTCGCGCGAAATATGCTCATTATGGTGAAATCTTTGCGGTCAGACCGTCGTCGTAATGGCTGCATGTATACAAAATTCGATTTTATCAACCCTATATGTCCCGGCCGGCGATGGAGAGGCATCAGCTAGTCAAACTCCCGGGACATCGCCAGACGGCACATCCTGCTGCATCACAGTCCTGCATCGTCGCTATTCTCGTGCGGCGATCACCGTGACTCCTGGCGTGCATAGGGCGCAGCCTTGGGCGATTCTTGGCCGGCAGTAACGATGCCTTCACCGGGATCGGAGTTTGACGCCCTGACAGCGAGATCGGCCCGCGCTTTCAGCTCTTTCAGCTCATCCAGTGCGTAGATGACGCGACCGCCAAATTCTTCGATACGTTGGCCCTGCGCCATATGTCCGGCGCTTCTTGAGCGTGCGGCCCGCCAGACGGAGATAACGCGCCCAAAAGAATCTAGATCTGACGCTCAGATGTCGCCAAGCTTCCATCGCGCGGATACCTGCGATCCAAACAATCGATTTTACCAATGCGACGCACTGTTGCATCAACTCGGCACTCGACACATTCCGATCACACCAAGCTTCAACGCCGAGACGCGACTCGGCTTACGTGCCCTGCCAGAGCAAGAGATACGTCACCCAGCGCAACGCCTTCCATTCGAACATGCGAACGCAGGTCCGAGCATTCAGATAACTCATCAAGAGATAGACGGCTTATGCCTGGTTTGATCGGCCGCAGATTAGCGTCTGGTGCAAATCTTGCTTGCCGAAAAAGATAACGTGACTGAATGCCTGCCTTTGGAATGACGCGCCGGCTCCCGGAACCGTCTTCAATCGGACAAGGCTACGGCCAAAAGGACAGCCTCGTATGATGCCGTCGGCTCTCACGACGCGGCGGCTCACATTCGAGGGAATTCGGGAAGGAAGCGTCATGACCACCATGGCAACTGCGGCGCCTGCGCGCGCGTCACAAACCTGGTATAAAATTCTCTACGTCCAAGTGTTGATCGCTATCGTGATTGGCGCCATCGTCGGATGGCAGTGGCCATCGGTCGCGACCAACGACTGGGTCAAGGCGCTCGGTGACGGCTTCATCAAGCTGATCAAGATGGTGATCGCGCCGATCATCTTCTGCACCGTTGCATCCGGCATCGCGCATATTCAGGACGCAAAGAAAGTTGGGCGCGTCGGCGTCAAGGCGCTGGTATACTTCGAAATCGTCTCCAGCTTTGCCTTGGTGTTGGGCCTTGTCATGGGCAATCTGGTTCAAGTCGGCCGTGGCGTTGCCGTCAAACCCGACGCTGCGGCAGTCGCCAATTTCGTCAAGCAGGCGGAAGCCTCGAAAACCGTCGATTTCTTTCTCAATATCATTCCCGATACCGTGGTCGGCGCCCTGGCTCGCGGCGATGTTCTGCAGGTGCTCCTGTTCGCGATCCTGTTTGGCTTTTCGCTGATGGCGCTGGGAGAGCGTGGAGCGCGGCTGCGCGGCATGATTGACGACGTTGCGCACGCGGTGTTCGGCGTGATCGCTATCATCATGAAAGCGGCTCCGATCGGCGCGTTCGGCGCAATGGCCTTCACGATCGGCAAGTTCGGGCCGGCGGTGCTCGGTAATCTGATCGGTCTGATCGCGCTATTTTATGCGACGGCCGCGATATTTGTAGTGGTCGTTCTCGGCCTAATCGCGCGCCTTGTCGGCTTTTCGATCTTCAAGTTCATTGCCTATATCAAGGATGAGCTTCTAATCGTGCTCGGCACCTCGTCTTCGGAAAGCGCGCTGCCGCAATTGATGGAGAAGCTCGAGCGGCTGGGCTGCTCCAAGCCCGTGGTCGGCCTCGTGGTGCCAACCGGCTACTCCTTCAACCTCGACGGCACCAACATCTATATGACGCTTGCGACCTTGTTCATTGCCCAGGCGCTCGGGGTCGATCTCACTCTTGGCCAGCAGCTCACGATCTTGCTCGTGGCAATGCTGGCCTCGAAGGGGGCAAGCGGCGTCACCGGCGCGGGCTTCATCACGCTCGCTGCTACGTTGTCGGTGGTCAACCCAACGCTAGTGCCGGGCATGGCAATCGTGTTCTCGATCGACAAGTTCATGAGCGAGGTACGCGCCCTTACCAATATCACCGGCAACGGCATCGCAGCTGTGTTCGTCTCCTGGTGGGAAGGCGAACTCAAGCACGGGACGCTGCACGCCCGCCTCAACCAGCCCGCCGATTCCACCAGCATCGACGTTAGAAGCACAAGGAGGTAGGCCCCGGACTTTATCCGTGATTACAAGACGCGTCGAACGCGAGTGTTGCCCAAACTTGTGATTCTTCGCAGTTCAGATCGGCTCAGCCGACCTGAACAGCAAACCGGAGCGTTTTCTCACGCGATCTCGGACCGCCTGCTTTGCGCTGCGGTCCAGGCAACTGCTCTGAGAAAGATCCTCACATATAAAGGGAAAAGAGAGCATTGTTTTCGGCAGCCATCTCCAGGCGCGCCTTTTGAGGTACAGCTCCTGGCCATCCAAATGCCGGGGCAAGGTTGGCCGAGCCAGACCATACGGTTAATGACAGAATCTGTGCGGCGTGACGGTCCACGGTACCCGGTCCGCCCATGAAACGGTTGGTACGTGGCTGCTGAACCCGCCATGTCCGACCGACAATGTGGCGGCGACCTCGCTGGCGCAACTCGATCATCTGGCTTGTTCCGGTGCGCATTGCGGAAGAGACCGCGATGGACGTGATCACGGTGGACCAGATCGCCCCCTTCACCAGCATGAGATGGATCACAGAGGGTAACGTCACGGCGCTTCACAGCTTTTCGCTGCTCTCTCCGCATAGGCAGAAGGCCTGCCGCATTGTTCAGCGTCAGCGCTTAGCTGAATTGATGTGGCCGGTGACCCTGACCTTGATGTGCCTTGGCGCCACGCAGCTGTACTCGGCCGCAGCCTCACGCGCCCGCGACCGTTTCAATAGCGAAGGAAAACAGATAGCCCGGGCTCGGTTGTACGCATGTCAGCGCGCGATATTGGATGGTTTAGGACAACTATACGTACGTTTGTAATGCGCCTTCCTTCGGTACGTGCTCAGTTCAACCGTAAGCAATCGATCCCGGAAATGCTCGTGAGCGTCTCTGGGGCAGAAAGGATTGCCTTACTTTTGCCTAGAATGTTATAGCTCTCCTGCCGCATAACGGCCGGATGGTCGAAGAATGCATAATCAGATCAGCAATTTCAAACGTTCGGCCACGCAGTTTGCCTTCGGCAGCATAACGCTGGCGGTGGTGACGCTAGCTTCCTTTTACCTTCAGGCGCATTTCGCCGCGATGGCGCTCGTCTATCTGCTGGTGATATTGCTGTTTTCGCTGATCGGCAGCTTTGTCGCTTCATGCGCGCTTTCCGTCTTAGCCATCGCTGCTTTGGCCTACTGCTTTGTGCCGCCGGCGTTCAGTCTACGGATTGACGACCCCCAAGCTCTTCCGGTGGTCGTCGCATTTCTTACGGTCTCGATCGTTGGAACACACCTGATCGGAAGAATCCGCCAGGAAAGAGAGGCTGCGCATGAGGCTGCGGCCCAGCTGCGGCGCGGCGCGGCCGATTTGAAGGATCGCGAAAAACGGTGGCACGCGATCTTTGAGCACAACCCGGCCATGTACTTCATGCTCGATGAAGCCGGTACGGTCCTCAACGTCAATACCTTCGGCGCAACACAACTCGGGTATGCTCGCGACGAACTGATCGGCCAATCCGTGCTGGGAATCTTTCTCGAGGAAGATCGCGCGTTCGTTCACGAATGCGTTCGCACCTGCCTTGAAAATATCGGCCAATCGCACACCTGGGATGTCCAGAAAATCAGGAAAGACGGCTCGGTACTGTGGGTACGTGAAAACGCTAAAGCCATGCTCTGGGCCGATGACCAGCCCATTGTCCTAATAGCGTGCGAAGATGTCACGGAGCGAAAGCGAACCGAACTTGCCCTGCAGCGGAGCGAAGCCCATTTGGCTCAGGCGCAGGAGTTGAGCCACACAGGCAGCTTCGGCTGGAACGTTGCTACCGGCGAGGTCTTTTGGTCAAAGGAGAGCTTTCGAATTTTCCAATTGGACCCGCAGACGGCTCCTGGGCCGGAACTGGTTGTCGAGCGTACCCATCCAGACGATAAAGCTTCGGTCCAAGAGATCATCGATCGAGCGATGCGAGACCCAAGGGACTTCGAGCACGAATACCGGTTGCTGCTGCCGGACGGCTCGGTGAAGCACATCCACGCGAGGGCGCGAGCAACAAGAACTGCCACCGGTGACATCGAGTTTGTCGGCGCAGCGACGGATATCACGGCAGCAAGGCAAGTAGAACAGCAGCTACGCCGTAGCGAAGCCTATTTGGCCGAGGCCCAGCGTCTCAGTCACACGGGCAGCTGGTCTTGGGACCTCTACAGTCTCGACTTTGTGTATCGCTCCGCTGAGGTCGACCGTCTATTTGGCTTTGAACCGCAAGAGACTGTATCGATCGAGACCATTCGGTCGCGCGTTCATCCAGATGACCTGCCGCCGCTTCAGGAAGTGCAGCGCCAGGCTATCGAAGGCAAGGAAGAGCGCTTCGAGTATGATTTTCGAATCCTTCTAGCAGATGGCGGGATAAGACGCATACACTCCGTCGCGCATGTGGTGGTCGGCAGCGATGGCAATGTGCGCGAACTGATCGGAACACACATGGATGTCACCGACCAATACGCCGCTAGGGAACGCTTGGAAAACACACTTGCCGCGCTGCGCGAAAGCGAGCAGCGCTTTCGCGATTACGCCGAAACAGCTTCCGACTGGCTCTGGGAGACGGGACCAGATCATCAGGTCACCCACTTATCCGAGCACACCAGCGCTGCGGGAATATTGGCGACGGGATTGATAGGCCTGCCTCGCTGGGACATCGCGTGCGACGTCGAGGAAGAACCTGAGAAGTGGCGGCAACATCGGGCGACGCTGGAGGCGCATCTTCCGTTTCGGGATCTGGTCTACCGCACTGTCAACCGTATGAGATCTCCGATCTACGTCCGGACGAGCGGCAAGCCTTTTTTTGATTTAAACGGCAATTTCCTCGGCTACCGCGGAGTCAGCACCGACATCACCGCTTTGATTCGCGGAGATCAAACCGAACAAGAGCTCCGAAAGGCGCAGGCGGAGCTTGCGCATGTGACGCGTGTGACGACGCTAGGAGAGCTGACAACCTCCATCGCCCACGAAATCAACCAGCCACTCGCCGCGATTATCAGCAACGCCGACGCGTGCCTCGGTTGGATGGGCCGCCAGACACCTGACCTTTCCGCCGCTCGCTGTTCGGTTGAGTGGATAATCGAAGACGCAATCCGGGCAAGCGAGGTGATCCGTCGGATTCGCGCACTTGCGAAGAAAGGCGAGATCGAGATGGTACCGCTCGATATCAATGATGTCGTTAAGGATGTTATTGCTCTGGTGGCACGTGAGCTGGTTAACCACCGAGTGAAGCTAAAGACCAAGTTGACGGAAGCGCTGCCCGCGATCCTCGGTGATCGGATTCAGCTGCAACAGGTGATTATCAATCTGGTGATGAATGGGATCGAAGCCATGGACGCAGTTACGGACCGGACGCGCGAACTGGTGATTCAGTCGTCGGAGGACGACACGGGATATGTGCAGGTTACCGTGACTGATTGCGGCGTCGGGATCGCTGAAGATGATACCGACCGAGTATTAGACCCCTTCTTCACGACAAAGTCGAGTGGCCTTGGCATGGGCCTTTCGATCTGCCGCTCGATTGTGGAAGCTCATGCAGGCCGCCTCTCAGTCGTTCGCAAGCAGGGGCCGGGAGCGAGCTTTCGGTTTGACCTGCCGTTGCACAAGGAGCTCGTGCCGTGAGCGAACGCCCTTCCCCCCCGCGCGAAGGCAGCAAAGCTGAAGCGTCGGCAAATGCGACAGTCTTCGTTGTCGAAGATGACGTCTCGATGCGTCGGTCGCTAACGAACCTTTTTCAATCGGTCGGCCTGGACGTCGTTGCATTCGGATCGGCCCGCGAAATGCCACAGAGCGGGCTTCCCGATGTTGTTAGCTGCCTGGTTCTTGATATCCGGCTGCCAGGTCTGAGTGGACTTGAGTTCCAGGCTGACCTAGCGCGGTTGAACATTCATATTCCGATCATCTTCATCACCGCCCATGGCGACATTCCCATGAGCGTCAGGGCCATGAAAGGCGGAGCCGTCGATTTTCTGACCAAACCGTTTCGCGATCAGGAGCTGCTTGACGCCGTGGTCGCCGCGACCGAACGTGATCGCAAAAGACGGAAGGCTGAGCAGACCGTCGCGGAACTGCAGGCTCTATTTAACACCTTAAGCCCGCGCGAGCAGGCGGTGATGAGGCTGGTCGCTACCGGCCTGATGAACAAGCAGATAGCCGCCGAGCTGGGGCTCGCCGAGATTACGGTCAAGATCTACCGTGGACACGTAATGAAAAAGATGCGCGCCCGGTCGCTCGCGGATTTGATCAGAATGACTGAGACGCTGAGCATCCGCGCAAATCGGCCCGAACAAACCTAAGTATGATTTTACAATTTCAACACTCAAGCCCACTTTTCGCCGAGGGTGGCTAATGCTGCGGCAGCCGCCATTCCCGCGTCCGGAGGGCACGTCTTGTGCACGCCTTTAATATCTGTGGTTGACGACGACGCGTCGGTCCGCGCGGCGACAGAGAACCTTCTGAAATCGCGTGGCTACATCGTCCAAACGTTTGCGTCGGCCGAGGACTTCTTGAGGTCACCGCGATTGAACGAAACCTCCTGCGTAATTTCGGATCTGCAGATGCCGGTTATGAGCGGCTTGGACCTGTTGGCAGAAATGCGGGCGAGGGGTCACGGTGTGCCGTTCATTTTCATTACTGCGTTCCCGAACGACCGCGTGAGCGCCTCAGCCCTGGACGCGGGAGCGATTGGCTTTCTGGCCAAGCCCTTCGCCGGGCATACGCTGATCGAGTGCCTCGATGCTGCACTGCAGGAGAATCGCGACGGGGGGCACACCTAATCCAGAAGACCGCCAACCTCATGTCCAATCTGCGCACTTCTCACGCTACACGACATCGATCAGCTTCTTGGCGCCGAGCACGCTGCGCCTGTAATTAGAACTCCCAGAGGCCGAGTCCGCGCGCTCCAGTCTAATTGGTTGGTCCGCTTTTTTAGGCTCGTCACCCGCGAGTTCGCTCAAGCACGGTTCAAGACCTGCATGTTGAAATCCTATCTCGAGCTCGTACGATCTACTGGAATGAACTCCCCGAAATCGGCCGGCATCACCAGCGGTCGATTTCTTACTTTGGCTTATTGATCCTTTGACGTGCTCCGCTCGCTAGCCGCGTTGATCAAGACCAACGTTGCCGCCGCGAGGCTCGCGGTACTCGGCACTCCCGGCTCCGTTCAATCTCCGTAGGCTGGTGCTCAGGGTGATCCTCCTCCCGGACAGGATTCGACAGGTTCGCGCGCTTGCTTAGCTCGGTCTCGTTGCAGCAAGCATACTATTTTCAACAACGAAAGAGCTCTGCTCAGCCCAGGAGCTCTCCGGAAAGCATTTTCGAACCAATTGCTTGCGTCTTGTTCATCATCGATGTTGGTCGTCGGGCGAAAAGCTCTGTGGGACGAGCTCCTGTTCACCGCGCCTCCTTGTCTATTGGGGGGGCCGCAATCGCTCCGTAGCTCCTTCACGCCCTATCTCAGGCTGCTCCTTTGCTCCTCATGAACTCTTGGGCCTCATCAGATCGCCCGGAAGACCTTTGCCCTCCAGATACCCCACATAATCTGCGTGCAAAATGCCCGGCCTCCTTTCGACGGCCGGGCGGATCTTGGCCGCGCCTCGTAAAGTTATTACGACGCCGCCAATTCGATCTATCGGCTTGTGCAATGCTGTCACAGAGCGCACCAGGCACTAGCAGCTCGGCGAAGACTACGCCGGCCGGCTCAGTCTGCGTACCATCTTCTCCGCGCAGGAGCTCTTCTGAATGTGAGCCTTCCCCAAGGCCGCCTAGCGCAGCAAAGACGGCGCGAAGAGCACGACGAGATACGTTCCACGCAACTATACTCTAGTCACATAAAATCATCCTCGCAATCGTAGGTCGCTGAGCCTTCTGCGATCTCGGTATCACCGTTCTCACAGTTGCCAATTTCGGAAAGATATCGCGCGGCAGCGCCATTTCGCTGCCATTCACCATCACTGTTCCTTATCCAATTTTCTGACGTCTCTGGGTCGAGGACCATTTGTCGGCGTCAACCTCGACAAACCCCAACTTCTCCGCACCGGCTCCTGCTTCTGGATTAGCGGGACGCAAATTGAGCAACGGCCTTACCGTCCATTCGAAGTCGATGCTCGAGCAGAATATCGCCAGCGTTCTCGACAAGCGGATGAACGACCTGAAGATCTACACTCGAGGTAGTCCCCGTTCGCCCAGGAAACAGCTCCCGCCATCGCTTGACGTCGAACTCTGTCATGCTGTCGCCGCCTTCCATTCTTAGAAGCCCGACACTCTTGTTTCCTAATTGGCAGCTGAAATATCGCGCATTATCGGAATCTCGAGTTGTTCCATAGTCCTCAGCAATTTCCGCAGTTCGCCTTGCTCTTGCGGACACGAAATCTGAGTACTCTTGCGGGTTGTCGGCGATGTACTTGATCTCTTCGCCGTGATAGGTCTGAGCCTATTGCACCACAGGAGGGTTTTGAACGAGCGAATACGGTCTTGTTGCCGACGATGAGCAGCCACTGGGGCCTGGCGCGGCCAAGCGCATATTGGCGAACGCATCCGCGAAGCTGTTTGCATCCCATTGCTCGTCAACTTCGACAAAGCGTGAGGATTGGAAGTCGGACAAGCCATTGATCCGATTATACATGGCGATTGGTGCTCCCAACGGGCATACACTTCCGCATTTGGTTCAGGCTTGTTAGACTCGGCGGAGTTGATAGGCTGACTGCCTTACCAGAACCTGACGCGAGACCGTGAATGCCCTCTCATCCTTTCGGCAAGCTTTCCTAAAGCGGCACCAATGCACGTCGCATTGGCGTTGCCGGGATTGGTGAGGCTACGAGCATGGCTCGCAATGTCAGCCTATCAGGAGCGGGTTCGATCGATAGTTCTTTTAATTGAATCAGCCGTCGAATGCTCTCCTTCTGATGCCGCGCGCCATGCTAGACGTATGCCCAGATTGCAGTCTCGATAAGTCCGGGGGAGCTCACGGCCTGCTAACAGTTACCAGAATTCGCGACAACCAAGTATCCGCCAACCATGACCAACCATGGATAAGCGCGAGACTACAGCCTTTCCGGATTTTGAATCCACCAGATGGGGCAGCCACCGCAGCCTGATGGCTAGACAACGGAGAAGCACCTCGACATTGCCGCGGCCGGCTATTCGACGGTGACCGATTTTGCTAAATTGCGCGGCTGATCCACATCCGTCCCCATAACGACGGCAGTATGATAGGCTAAAAGCTGAACCGGGATGGCATAAACCATGGGCGTAAAGCTTCCACCCATGTCCGGCATCACAATGGTCATGAGCGTATCCACCGTCGCTTCCGAAGCGCCCTTCGCATCAGTGATCAAGATGATGTTGCCGCCGCGAGCCGCGACTTCTTGCATGTTCGAGACAGTTTTTCCGAAGACCGCGTCGTATGGCGCGATCACCACCACGGGCACCGTCTCATCAATCAATGCAATCGGTCCGTGCTTGAGCTCGCCAGCGGCGTAGCCTTCTGAATGGATATACGAGATTTCCTTCAGCTTGAGCGCACCCTCCAGTGCCAGGGGGGCCGATGTGCCGCGGCCGAGATAGAGCACATCGCTCGACTTGGCGACATGACGCGCGAGTTTCTCGATCTGCGGCTCGATCAACAGCGCCGCAGCAATCAGCCGCGGCACTTCGATAAGCTCGCGGACAAGCTTCGATTCATCGATCTCGTGCAGTTTACCGCGCTCTTTGCCTGCTGCCAGGGCAAGCGCCGCCATTACCACTAGCTGGCAGATGAACGCCTTGGTGGAGGCGACGCCGATTTCCGGTCCCGCCAGCGTGGGCAACACGGATTCGCTCTCACGCGCAATCGTCGAGGTCTGGACGTTGACTACAGATATCGTGTGCAGACCCTGGCTCTTGGCGTAACGCAGCGCAGCCAGTGTGTCGGCAGTCTCCCCCGACTGCGAGATGACGATCGCGAGATCGCCCTTACGCAAAGGCGCCTCCCTGTAACGGAACTCGGATGCTACATCGATTTCGACCGGCAGACGTGCTAACCGCTCGAACCAGTATTTGGCGATGTGACCGGCATAGCTTGCCGTGCCGCAGGCCGTAATCGAGATTCGCTGAATCGAATTGAAGTTGAACGGTAGAGTCAGCGGCAGGGCTACGCGCTCGGCGCCGATATCGACATAATGAGCCAATGTCTGCCCGGCCACCATCGGCTGCTCGTGGATTTCCTTGGCCATGAAGTGTCGGTAATTCGCTTTATCTACCAGGAGTGACGACGCGCCTGACTTTGATGTTTCCCGGTGGACGATAGTGCCGTCCGCGTCGTGGATCACACAAGTCGTGCGGGTAAGTACGGCCCAGTCGCCATCTTCAAGATAGGCAATGGAATCGGTCAAGGGTGCGAGCGCGATCGCGTCTGATCCTAGATACGTTTCGCCATTGCCATGCCCAATCGCAAGGGGTGATCCCTTGCGCGCACCGATCAAAAGATCGTCGTGGCCTTTGAACAGGAATACCAGCGCGAAGGCTCCGTGCAGCCGCAGCAGCGACGCCTGCACCGCATGCTGTGGCGAGTAGCCATTCATGAGATAGGATTCAACGAGATGCGCCACCACCTCGGTGTCGGTCTCTGAACTGAAATGAGCTCCATTCTGTTCCAGTTCGGCTCTCAACTCGCGGAAATTCTCGATGATCCCATTATGAACGACCGCGACATTTTCCGTCGCATGCGGATGGGCATTTCTTTCGGTAGGCCTTCCATGAGTCGCCCATCGGGTGTGACCAATACCGATATGACCCGATAGCGGATGCTGGTGCAGCCGCTCGTCAAGGTTTCTCAATTTGCCTTCAGCGCGGCGGCGCTCGATACGGAGACCTTCGAGCGTCGCAACGCCTGCGGAGTCGTAGCCACGATACTCCAACCGCTCGAGCGAAGCGACCAACTGTCTAACGACCGGACCACGCCCCAGGATGCCGACAATTCCACACATGCTGATCAATGCACCCCAAGTTCACGAAGCCGCGGCTTCCAAATGGTCTGCTGTCGACGTAGTTGCGGGGCTGCTCTAGCGTGTGTTGCCATTTGTTACTGGAAATGTTTGTCGCGCTCGTTCAGGCGAACATGCGATACTCGGACAGATGCATGCTCCGCTTGTCGAGATCAGACTAAGCGATCAATATCGATAGCTCGATTGTACGAAGGTAAACTTTCGATGTCGAAACGTTCGAAGAACTATACAAGTGTTTGCAAACTCCCCGTATTTCCTGCACCAGCAGAAGCGATTGTCATCGATACGGTCGATGAGCTTGCTGCGCCTTAGGCTGAGTGTTCTGTTGGAAGTTGAGTGAGCGGCACGCATTGTGGGCTGCGATATCTAGTCGTCCGTGAAGAGCGGCTAAGCGATTGAGCTGGAATCGCATTTGTCGTTTTGGATTGTTAGGATTGCAGGGTTTTGATGCTTCGGACATCGGAACCTTGCAGTTTCATTTTCGGGATTCCGTCGAATCGCCAGTCATGATTCCGTCGTTGCATCGGAGGTGGCGATGCGACCGAAGAAGCACATGACGACGGGATCGGGCGATCTGTTCCGGGCCAGGCTGGACCAGATCATCAATATGAAGCACGAGCTGGTTCAGCTCGCCGGCAAGGTCGATTGGGACTGGATCGACGGCGAGATCGCGCCGCTCTATAGCGAGAACGGCCGGCCGGGCATCGCGACCCGCTTCATGATCGGGCTGCTGCTGCTCAAGCACATTTACGGCCTGTCCGACGAGGGGGAGCGTTGGGTCCACGACCCGTATTTCCAGTACTTCACCGGCGAAGAGTTCTTTCAGCACGCGTTCCCGCACGAGCGCTCGGACCTGAGCCACTGGCGCAAGCGGCTCGGCGACAAGCTGGAGCTGTTGCTGGCCGAGAGCTTGCGGGTGGCGCACGAGGCCGGCGCGTTACGCAGCCAAGACCTCAAGCGGGTCACGGTCGATACCACCGTGCAGCCGAAGGCGATCACCTTCCCGACCGACGCCAAGCTGCTGCACGCGGCGATCAAGGGGCTCAACCGCCTGGCGAGGAAGCACGGGGTCAAGCTGCGGCAGTCCTATCTTCGCATTGCCAAGAACCGCGGCAATGATGGCGGGACGCTACGCCCATGCCAAGCAATTCAAGCGGCATCATCGGCAGCTGCGCAGCCGGCTGGGCCGGATCATCCGCGATATCCGCTGCAAGATCGAAGGTCAGGCTGTGCTCGAGAACGCGTTCGCCCTCTCGCTCAGCCGGGCCACGCAGATTCGCGCGCAGCAGCAGCGCCAGCGCGGCTGGAAGCTCTATTCCTTCCACGCCCCGGAGGTGGAATGCATCGGCAAGGGCAAAGCAGCCGCGCCTTACGAGTTCGGTGTCAAAGCCTCTATCGTCACCAACAACCGGCGGGCTCCCGGTGGCCTGTTCGTGCTGCACGCCAGGGCGCTACCCGATAACCCGTACGACGGTCACACCTTGCGGGACGTCATCGACCGCACCGAGACACTCACCGGCTGCGCGATCGAGCGGGCCTATGTCGACAAGGGATATCGCGGCCACGACGCACAAAATCCCCGTCGCGTCTTCATCTCTGGCCAGAAGCGCGGCGTCTTCGGTGTCATCAAGCGCGAGCTGCGCCGCCGCTCCGCCATCGAACCCATCATCGGACACCTGAAAGTCGATGGTTACCTCGGCCGCTGCTACCTCAAAGGCCGTGCCGGCGATGCGGCCAACGTCATCCTCTCCGCCGTCGGCTATAACTTCCGCCGTATCCTCGCCTGGCTCAGGAAGCTCTTGCGCTTCATCCTGACCGTCCTTTGGCGCGCCTTCGCAACCCCAGTCGCCCTCAATCCCGCTTGTTAACGGACGACTTTTTATGCACAGGCTGTGGCTGGGTGTCGGCCTGCATGCTGCGATTCTATCAATGCAATGCCGATCTCCTAACTTTCAACTGGCTAACCTCAGCACGTCGCTTTATCCGGCCACGATAAGCCAGGTCCGAATGATTTTAATGTTGGGAGCAACTGCCGGATCGGTATAAATCAATGTATGTAGTGTACATGTATATATGATGTGTATGATCGGAGCTGACGATCGCTTTCCTCTAGTTGCGGGTGGAGCGCGCTTGAGCATCTAGATCTCTCGCAGCCGCTTCGCAACTGGCGTTCTTAAGGGGGGCTCTTTACGGCGCAACCAATAGAGACCATGGCGGCTCAGAATTCAAAGCGGCGCGTTGCGCTGATCACCGGCATCACCGGGCAGGACGGCGCGTACCTCGCCGAATATCTGCTCGGCCTCGGCTATACCGTGCACGGGATCAAGCGTCGATCGTCCTCGTTCAACACCGCGCGCGTCGACCATCTCTACCAGGATCCGCACGCCGGCAACGTGCCGTTCCTGATGCACTACGGCGACATGACCGATTCGACCAATCTGATCCGGCTGGTGCAGCAGATCCGGCCGACCGAGATCTACAACCTCGCCGCCCAGAGCCACGTCCAGGTCAGTTTCGAGAGCCCGGAATACACCGCCAACGCCGACGCTATCGGCGTGCTGCGCCTGCTGGAGGCGATCCGCATCCTCGGCATGGAAAAGGAGACCCGGTTCTACCAGGCCTCGACCTCAGAGCTCTACGGCCTCGTGCAGGAGGTGCCGCAGAAGGAGACCACGCCGTTCTATCCGCGCTCGCCCTACGGCGTCGCCAAGCTCTACGGCTACTGGATCACGGTGAACTACCGTGAGGCCTACGGCATGTTCGCCAGCAACGGCATCCTGTTCAACCATGAGAGCCCGATCCGCGGCGAGACCTTCGTGACGCGCAAGATCACCCGCGCCGTCGCCCGCATCGAGGTCGGCCTGGAGAACAAGCTCTTTCTCGGCAATCTCGATGCCAAGCGCGACTGGGGCCACGCCCGCGACTATGTCGAGGGCATGCACAAGATCCTGCAGGTGGACGAGCCCGGCGACTTCGTGCTCGCGACCGGCGAGACGCGCTCGGTTCGCGAATTCGTCGAGCTGGCATTTGCGGAAGTCGGCCGCAGCGTCGAATGGCGCGGCAAGGGCGTCGAGGAGATCGGCGTCGACAAGGCGACCGGCAACACCCTGGTGCAGATCGACCCGGTCTATTTCCGTCCGACCGAGGTCGATCTTCTGATCGGCGACGCCAGCAAGGCGCGCGCCAAGCTCGGCTGGACGCCGAAGACGCCGTTCGCGCAACTGGTGAATGAAATGGTCGCCAGCGATCTCGTCGAGGCCAGGCAGGATGCGGCCAATGGCAAGCACGGCGTTTGAACTGAAGGGCAAGACGGTCTTCGTCGCCGGCCATCGCGGCATGGTCGGCTCGGCGCTGATGCGCCGGCTGGCGCGCGAAGGGGCCGAGCTGCTGACGGTGTCGCGCGGCGAGGTTGATCTGCGCGACCAGGCCGCGGTGAATGCCTGGTTTGCCGCGAAGCGGCCGCAGGCCGTGTTCCTCGCCGCCGCCAAGGTCGGCGGCATCGTCGCCAACAACACGCTCCGGGCCGAATTCCTGTACGACAATCTGGCGATCTCGAGCAATTTGATCCAGGCGGCTCATGCTAATGGGTGCGAGAAGCTGATGTTCTTCGGCTCGTCCTGCATCTATCCGCGGCTGGCGCCGCAGCCGTTGCGCGAGGATTCGATGCTGACCGGCCCGCTGGAGCCGACCAACGAGCCCTATGCCATCGCCAAGATCGCGGGCATCAAAATGGCCGAGGCCTATCGCAGCCAATACGGCGCTGATTTCATCAGCGTGATGCCGACCAATCTCTACGGTCCCGGCGACAATTATCATCCCGAATACAGTCACGTCGTCGCCGCGCTGATCCGCCGTTTCCACGAGGCCAAGGTCTCCGGTGCCGGCAGTGTCGTGGTGTGGGGCACCGGCACGCCGCGCCGCGAATTCCTCTATGTCGACGACCTCGCCGACGCCTGCATCCATCTGATGAAGACCTATTCCTCACCGGAGCTGGTCAATATCGGCACCGGCGAGGACATCACCATTGCCGAGTTCGCACTCTTGGTGGCGGCGGCCGTCGGCTATCGCGGTGAGATCAGCTTCGACACGTCGCGCCCGGACGGCACCCCGCGCAAGCTGCTCGACGTCAGCCATTTGGCCAGGCTCGGCTGGCGTGCCCAGACCTCACTGGAGGAAGGCATTAAGTTGGCGTACCGGGCGTATCTCGGCCAGAGCAATAAAGGCCACCAGAGTGATCCAGCTCATCCCCGGCAAGTGGGCTTAAGGGAAGGCAATCCTGCACGACGAGTCCGCGGCGACTATCCCGGCCGTCCGTCAGCCCAGGCCATTCGGTAATAATGTACTCTGTGAACGGCCTTCTTCTCACACGGCGACCGGTTGGATCCTCAACATGTAAGTCCCGGTACATGCTGGCCAGCATGCGGATCAACCGGCTTGCATCACGACGCAAAATGATCATGATCGCGGATGTGTTGTTCTACTCCGCCGAAGTCGACAGTTGATAAGCGCGATCTGAAGTCGATGCTGAGCCGCGATCGATCATTGAGTTGGAACGCGCCAATATTCCTCTTCAGCCATGCCCAGCGATAGTCCGTCATCAGCACCCACGGCGATAGCGTGACGATGCAGAACTACGAGAGACGAAAAGCCTTTGAGGATTTTTTGTTTTCCAAGCCAGTTTAGCCTGAAGGCGCCAAAAATCGAGCGCCACGGTGTCAGCCGCCGCCGCGAGCCTGATTAGCACGAACGCAGGAATCGTATGCGAGCCTCTTCTACGCGAATTGCGCGACGGAACCGGCCGCGGCCGGCTCGACTCTTGGGCATATTCGCGAGCGGACAACGACAACCCAAGTTGGCCGCATTGAACTTGCTGTCAGAGCGCTACCGCTCGCCTCCATTCGCACGCTGACGCGCGCGCCGAGCTTTGCGAAAGCTCCTGTCCGCCGCCATGAACCTCGCCAGCATAGGTGCGATCAGCTTGGCTGGATCCTGAACGGGTTGTCCCGTTTCCTGGGGCAGGATTTCAGCGTAGGCAGCGAGGTCCCGGTGGACGATTGCCGGCAGTTCGTGCGCCACTTTGATCGGTTTGTCGTCTTCGATCGCTCCAAGCTTGAGCTTGGCCATCGCGTTATCCCCTATATGGTTCGAGCACCAGGTCGCGGTTGACGATCACCCTCACCGAAAATGCCTGGCGGATCGTCAACGTTGGCTGGATGTTGAGATTGCGGCAAACCAGCTGCTGTCCTGTCTGATTTGCGGAATCCTCCGCTCCACGCCGGAGCGCAGCAATGAGGTCGCTGTTGGTGTTGCCTGCGTCCGCGCCCGAATTGACCTCCGTGCCAACAGCGAGCAGTCTCGAAAGCGCTGCTGCGCCCAAGAGCTCTTTCCAGTGATTGTCGACCTCGTCCTCGAGGCCGGCGTATCTAGATGCATCTGCGCCAGGCTGCCGTTCCAGGACGATCGAACGCCCGTTCGGCATAATCAGCCGCGTCCAAACCAACAGTACGCGCGACTGGCCAAATGCCGCCTGGCTGTCGTAGGTGCCGATCAGCCTTCGAGCTCGCCGCGTTGGATTGTCATAGACAGCTTCCGTCACCTGCGCCGTGATTTGCCCCGGTAGATCGGATCGAATGCCCGTGATGAGAGCGGCCGGAATGACTGTGCCGGCCTGCACCACAAACGGCGAAGCTGGCCTCACGAGGCGATCCGGACTGGTCGTCCGGCGGTCGACGGATGCGCTGACGAAGGCGAGCTTCCGTTCCTGGCCATTCTGGGCGAACGTTTCATCAGATGATGTCGTGGCATTCGAAGGCGTTTCATTGGCCGATGTCACAGCAGTTGAGGGACAGACATTGGTGCTGGCAACGACCTTGCTGGTACGACTCGTGCTTGTCGTGAGGATCGATCACACGCAACCCCGCTGACGCAGCATGTACCACATCAAGAAGGTGCTTCATTCTCATATGACATTCGCCGGTGCCACGGCCGAACGCAGCTTCTAAGACCGCGCCCTTTGCTTCTCAGTCAACCTGAATAGCGTTGGCTACATCGTCTCGCATTTTCCGGTACATGAGGATGATGCGCGAGCCACCGAGAAACTGCTCTATGAGAATCCGGTCGTGTCCCAGTGATGGTGTAGCTCGGTAGAGCAAAGCCGCCCGTACGCGCGCCTCAAATAGCGCCGTAGCGGGCGGGCGGCTTTGCGGTGGTCACCGGCGATTCGCCGGTAGGATCGGGTTGCGACACGCCAACGCAACCGAGGAACCACCGATGACCGACGATATGTGAACCTGCGCACGCTCGTGGAGAAGACCCCTGATGCCGATCTGTTGCGCGAGATGATCGGCTTTTCCGCCCAGCGGCTGATGGAGCTGGAAGTCGAGGGCCACACCGGGCGGCCTACGGCGAGAAGAACCCCGAACGGCTGGCCCAGCGCAACAGCTACCGCGACCGGACCTGGGAGACCCGGGCCGGCACGGTCGAGCTTCGCATCCCCAAGCTGCGCAAGGGCTCCTACTACCCGGGTTTCCTGGAGCCGCGCCGGATGGCCGAGAAGGCGCTCACCGCCGTAGTTCAGGAAGCCTATGTGCAGGGCGTCTCGACCCGCTCATCGACGATCTCGTCCAGGCGATGGGGATGAGCGGCATCACCAAGAGCCAGGTGAGCCGGCTCTGCGCGGAAATCGACGACAAAGTGAAGGCGTTCCTCGCCCGGCCGATCGAGGGCGACTGGCCGTATCTGTGGATCGACGCCACCTACGTGAAGGTGCGCCAGCAGGGGCGTATCGTGTCGGTCGCAGTGATCGTCGCTGTTGGCGTCAACAGCGACGGCCGGCGCGAAGTTCTCGGCATGGATATTGGCCCTTCCGAGGCCGAGACGTTCTGGACGGCGTTCCTGCGCAAGCTCGCTCGCCGGGGCTTGCGTGGCGTCAAGTTGGTCGTCTCCGACGCCCATGAGGCATCAAGGCCACCGTCGCCAAGGTGCTCAACGCCGGCTGGCAACGGTGCCGCGTCCACTTCATGCGCAACGCGCTGGCGCGCGCCGGCA
The DNA here is from genome assembly GCF_011516665.3 of Bradyrhizobium sp. 41S5. NCBI lineage: Bacteria > Pseudomonadati > Pseudomonadota > Alphaproteobacteria > Hyphomicrobiales > Nitrobacteraceae > Bradyrhizobium > Bradyrhizobium sp. 41S5. The sequence continues at coordinate 7,531,970 of NZ_CP083721.1, forward strand.
AGAGCGGGCGGCGCGTCGTCTCCGCCTTCATTGCCACCGCCTTCGCCCAGGACGATGCCGAAGCCGCAACGGCGCAGTGGCGCAAGGTCGCCGATCAACTCCGCCCCAAGCTGCCCAAGCTTGCCGACTTCCTCGACGAAGCGGAGACCGATGTGCTGGCCTACATGAATTCCCGCCGCAACATCGCACCAAGCTGCACTCCACGAACCCAATCGAGCGCCTCAACGGCAAGATCAAGCGGCGCACCGAGGTGGTTGGCATCTTCCCCAACGAGGATGCCATCTCCGCCTCATCGGCTCGATCCTGCTCGAGCCGAACGATGAATGGGCCGTCCAGCGTGCCCGTTACATGACACTGGAAACCATCGCGCCGTTGAGTAAGGCGTCGGGTTCGCTCGCGACCTTTGCTTCCTTCAGGATTTTACCCTGGGCATCACAACGCACACGCTCGACAGTTCCAATGACACGTCGATTCCGGCCTAGTTCTCCACGGCAACCCTCCGTCTCAGGATGCTTGGGCCGACTCAAGTCGTGACCCCGTTTGATCAGGGGACAGCCACCATCATGCCCCCTTGCTCGGAGCAGGGCCCCTTACCGCATCTAGCCTGACCAGGCCGCGCTCTGCGGCTGATCAATCGTCTTGAGCGATGCATCGAGTTCTGCGATTAGCGCGCTGTGCCTGTTCTTGTCCGCTATTGGCGGGCAGCTATCGCCGATCGCAATTGGCTTTCGAAGATGAGCGATATCGGCAGCGACAAATTCGTCGAGTGTCATGGCAGTCACCTCCTTTCTGCCTGACATCCGCAGCATGAGTGGTTAAGAGAGCGCAAAGACCTAGCGTCTCGCCCATAGGGCTGAGAAGACCTTCGCCTTTCCGCGCGGCATATGCCTAGCGCCTATCAGCCCCAACAGAATGACTTTGGCATGCAGAGACGACCGTGCGGTGCTGCGCGGCGTTGATAAGTCCGGCGGCTCCGGATTTGCAAGATTATCGGTGCGAGCCGGCCTCACATAGCCAGGACTCTTTCCAAGGTGCAGCAAGATGGATGGTTGGATAGTGACGGTCACCATCCTCAAGGAAGACAGCGACGACGACGAACAGGCATGTAACTTTGCGGTCAGCCGTGAAGCTGCCCCTGAAAGACTGCGGGGGCAAAGGCCGCAATGCTAAACTGCCCGATCGAAGAGAAGCAATTGCAAAGGCCCGGCGTGGAGCCTGGCGAGCTGATCGCTATACTCGATGACTAGATCGATCCAATCATCTCGCGACCCCAAAGTCACTAAAAGCGCCGCACGTCTGGTCTCGCTCACCCGTGTCCGATTGATGACATGTGTCCGGAAGCCGCCATTTGAATTGCGAGAAATTGCTCGGGCCAAAGCTGGAAGCCTCGGGCCAAAGCTGGAAGCGATGCGTTCTGCCTCTCCTTCAAGCAGAGTTGCATTTCGACTATTTGGCACGCCGGTTGCTACCCCCTTATGGCTTGGTTGCTTACTGATGAACCTCGTGAGACGGCCAAGTCTCCACCAGCAACTCGTGCGGGCGGCTCCTTCCGCCGTCCGCACCCCTTTCACGGTGCTGGCCTTAGCGCCGCGCTTCGTGTGGATCGTGACCTGTGGAAAGGCTGCGCAGCTTTTCGCCTCTTTTGCGTCGCGACGGTCTGGCATGAGAGTTGCTGAGAGACGTTTGGACTCGGCTTCTCATACTTTCGCGCAACCCCCATGAGATGGCGAAGTCCGCGCAGCCTTGCGCTAGCGCGAGCGGCTCCTCCAGCCGCTCGCGCTTCTTTCGGTAGCATCGGCCTAGCACTACTTTGGCAGAAAGTATTTTCGCCGCTGTTTTTCAAGGATTTGCTTTCGGCAATATGGGCACTGCTGGGGCGGCGGCCGAAGGATGAGATCGACGATAGCGTGACGTACGGCGGGCATAGTTGGTTGAGGGGGAAGCCCGTTGATTCTTTTTTTTCCGCCCCGCGTTTGCGAGGCGACGATGTTGCAGGAAGGCGTAGGCAATCATTGTCATAAGGGCGTGGCGATGAAGACCTTGCCATGATCGCCCTTCGAAGTGATCAAGTCCAAGCTCCTCCTTCAACTGTTGATGCGCCTGCTCACAAATCCACCGTGCCTTGATGGTGGCGGCCAGCGTGCGCAGATCCGTCGTCGCCGGAAGATTGGCAAGATAGTATTTCTTCTCCCCGGAGGCACGTTGCTCGCCAATGAGCCAGGCTTCGTCGCCTGGGAGATGCTGCTGACCTTTATCCCATATCCGCTGCGGAGGGCCGTCGGCGGTGCGGACACGAAGAGCAGCAAATCGGGCTTTGAGCCGACCTTTCGTCCCGCTACGCCAACTCACGGTTTTCCATTTGGCGCTGGCCAGCATTTGTTCTGCCGCAATAGATAAGATATCGGGCACGTGGTGCTTTCGTGGTTTGCCACGGGCTTTGGTGATCGGCCAAATGAGCTTTACATCGACCGGATACACTTTCTGGTGCCGAGGGATACCGACCGCCCAGGCCAGCCCGCGCTCTGTTAGCCCTTGTCGAAACGGTGCGCTGAGGCCGTATCCTGCATCCGCCAGCACACATCCAAAGCGTATGTTGGCTGCCATCGCGCGGTCAATCTCGGCCAAAGCGATCTCCGGCTTGGACCGTGGCGTTCGGTATTCGACTGGCACGCGAGCGCGCTTCAAACGAGATATGTCGCTTGTCCAGCTGTCAGGCAGAAAGAGACGTAACGCGACCATCACTGGCACTTCGCCGCGCGCAAGCGTTAAAGACACCAGTGTTTGGCAATTTGCAGTTTTACCGAGAGCCGACGCGTATTGAGCCGCAACACCGACAGATCGCCCCCCCTTTTTTGGCAGTGAGGTGTCATCAATAACCAGCACCGCATCCCTACCGCCGACAAGTCGGTCCGCCTGGTTGAGCAGCTCTGTCTCCAGCGGCGTCGCGTTCCAGACACCGTCCGCAATGAAATGGTGCAACTGGTCGTAGTTGCTCGTGGCAAGGCGTTCCGCCATCGGCTGAACGCTCTTGCGATCGCCGGGACCGATCAATCCCGCAACATACAGAGGACACATCCGCTGTCGGGTCTTATGACCCAGCCGGTCCAAGAACGGCATCAGCCAGCGTTCGAGCTCGTCTTCCCATTCCGGCATGGTCAGCCCTCCAAGAGCCGACCACCCATGAATCATTGAAAAATTGATTCGGGAATCTGGAGGGTTCTGTGAGGTCGCGCTCACGCGAGGGCGCGGCAGGCGCTTATGACGCGACCTCATTGAAGCCGGATTGAACGAAGGCGCGGGAGGCTATTCGCGGTTTTGCAGCTATGGGGATTGTTCGAGATCGCCATGCCCGATCTGCTGGCTCGGCGCGTGAGGCAGAGACACAGGAGTGCGCATCCTGGAAGAGTTGAGATCAGACGCGCTTCGCCTGAGATCGCGATAGGCCTTTTGCTGCATCGGACGGTTGTTGTCGCGCAGTGTGACAGCACGGATTCGACATCGTCCGCGATGATCGAGACGCTGGGAGCGAAATGACGAATGATGATCGTCGTGCACGACATGACTTGGCTCACGATGTGTCGCATCGGAACGGTGATGTTCGAGGGCTGGAGCGTCTGAAGCTATGTCGAAAGCGCTCAATGATGCGCATGACGCCACCACAATCGGGACAGGCAGGAACCTCGGCCCAGGTTTGAGCCTCCGAATCCACAGGCGACGGCTGGCCATCGTTTGGGGCTGTTCGCTCATGATCGAGAAGTTCGCGGCAAAGGGCGAGCTTGGCAGCGCGATGGCGGTTGGCCATGAAGCCGAAGTGGCGGATGCGGTGGAAGCCGTCAGGCAGCGTATGAAGCAGGAAACGGCGAATGAACTCATCGGGCTTGAGATTCATGATCTTTGTCGCGCTGTTTTGGCGATAGTCCTTCCATGAGAAGGCGACATGATCGTCGTCGAGTGCGACGAGCCGGCTGTTGGCGATCGCGACGCGATGGGTGTAGCGGCCGAGATAGGCCAGGACCTGTGCGGGTCCGCCGAAGGGCCGCTTGGCGTAAACAACCCAGTTGATGCGTCGCATGGCGTCGAGGTGGGCCGCAAAGGCAGCCGGCTCGGCCAGAGCTCCGAGATCGCCGAAGAAACGCAAGGCACCGGAGTTGAAGGCTGCCGACAGACGTTTGAGAAAAAGTGTGCGAAATAGTCTGGACAACGGTTTGACGGCCAGGAAGAAGTTCGGTCGGCAAGCGGTCCAGCGCGCGCCATCGGGCGAGAGGCCGCCACCCGGAACGACGCAATGGACGTGGGGATGATGCATCAGCGTCTGTCCCCAGGTGTGGAGGACGGCGACGCCGCCGATCGCACCGCCGAGCCGGCGTGGATTGGCGGCGAGCGTCGTCATCGCCTCGGCGGCAGCCTTGAACAGGATGGCATAGACGACGGCCTTGTTCTGGAAAGCGATCGCGGCGATCGGTGCGGGAAGTGTAAAGACGACGTGGAAATAGGGAACCGGAAGCAGGTCGGCTTGACGCGCGGCGAGCCACGCGGCTCGGGCTCTCCCCTGACACTTCGGACAGTGCCGATTGCGGCAGGAATTATAGGCAACGCGTGTCGTGCCGCAGTCGTCGCAAGCCTGCATGTGGCCGCCGAGCGCCTCGGTCCGGCACGCAACGATCGCGCTCATCACGCGCCGCTTGACCCGCCCCAGATGACCGGCATGTACACGGCGATAGGCGTCGCCATGCCGGCACAGAATATCGGCAATCTCGATGGCGGGCCTGTTGGAGCGGATGTCGGAGCGGGTCATGACCCGCATCCCGCTGCGGGTCATCCAGGTGGCGTCACCTCCAGCGACAGGCGATCGAGCGGGCTCTGCGTCGCTCGGATCGTATCGGTGGCGACCTGCGTGTAGCGCGCTGTCGACGACAAATTATTGTGCCCGAGCAAGACCTGGATGATCCGGATATCGGTTCCGTTCTCGAGAAGATGTGTCGCGAAGCTGTGGCGCAGCGTGTGCAGCGTGACGCGCTTGGTCAGGCCCGCAGCCTTCACCGCCGACCGGCAGGCGGCATGCAGCACGGTCTGATCGATCGGATGATCTTCGTCACGACCAGGGAACAGATAAAGCCGCGGCCGGGCGAGCCGCCAGTAGATGCGCAGGATGCCCAGCAGCTGGGGCGACAGCATCACGTTGCGATCCTTCGCGCCCTTGCCGTGGCGCACCTGGATGACGCCGCGGGCGCTGTCGATGTCTTCGATCCGCAGTCCCGCAACCTCCGAGGCCCTGAGCCCGGCCGCATAGGCGGTGGTGAGCGCGGCGCGGCTCTTCAGGCTCGATACCGCTTCAAGAAACTGAACCACTTCGTCGGCGCTGAGAACGACCGGCAGCTTGCGCGGTTTTCGCGCATAGGGAATGCGCTCTGGGATGAGCGCCTCGCCGAGCGTGACGCCGTAGAAAAACCGTAGCGCACAGACGATCTGGTTCAGCGCCGGCCATGAGATGCCGGTCGAGACCAAATGCACCTGGAAGGCGCGGACGTCTTCCAGCTCTAACCGGTCAGGCGATCGGCCAAAAATAGCGGCTGAACTTCGAAACCGCGCTGATGTAGGATCTTTGCGTCGCCGGCGACAGATTGCGGACGGTCATGTCTTCGATCATGCGGCGGCGAAGAGGGCTCAAATCGGCCATCTCGATACTCCTGTCTGAGGGGGTGGGCTCCAACACCCACATCCTCTCAGCCAGGAGGCGATCTATGCCACCTTGCCCCCTACGCCGCGGCAGCGGCTTAGTTCAATCCTAAATCGCGGCGAAATCAGCTTTCTGCCAAAGTAGTGCTAGTGCACGCTGTGGAGATCATGCCATAACCCGTGAAGAGGCGTTGAAGATCGCCATTGAGGCGCCCACACAATGGTCTCAAGGGAAGGTCGCAACGGCCGTCGTGCTTGCCGCGATCGCGAAGCTCGAAGCGAGTAGGCCGACACCTAGGCGGCCTCCAAAACGGAAGCTCTCTTCCATAACGCGGATGCGCGCGTTAAAGTTACGCCCTAGCAATGTCAGGCCCCTAGGGTCGCGCTGCCATCCTCCGGATATCGAGCAGAAGTACACCGAAGTATTCGAAGAGCGCGAGATCGCTGCATATCACGAGGCGGGGCATGCAGTGATTGCTCGCGCACTAGACATAGAGGTCGCGTGTGTTGCCATCATTCCTTTTATGGGTCGCATTGGGCACGTGTGGCACGAGAAGGCCAGCCCCAAGACTGAAAACTTGATCACGATGGCAGGGCCATTCGCGCAAGCTCGCTTCACCGGCCGGCTGCTTGTGCTGCGATGACGAAGCCAACATCACCAGCGCAATGACGCAATTGCCGGAGCCGCGCGAGCACTATGAGGCGAAAGCAAAGACGCTCGTGGCGGAAAGCTGGCGCGCTATCGAAATTGTCGCGGAAGAACTATTGATCGGAGCTGGCAGGCTCTACGGCCCGACGCTTGATTTGGCTATATGCTGCGCTGCCCCTGGCGTCCCCTAGCGATCGATGATCCCGGCGAGGATGGCTTTGGCGCGCACGGAGACGGCCATGTAGTGCTGTGCCGCTTTGATAGACTTGAGCCTTCCCGGGTCATTCTGTGCGATGTTTGGATCAGATAGGATGCGCTGGAACCGCGCCTGCGCCACGCCTGCACACGGCGGAGGCGTGGCAGGATGGCCGGCCGCGCGACAGTGTCGATCCGCTCAAACTTGCTCGCCACGGCGGCTTTCCTCCAAGTCGTAGCCTAGCGCAGCTCGCGCTACGCATGGAAGAGGGTCCCGTGATCCTACGGACTAGGCCGCCACGGATCTGCAATCCTCCCATTATTGGGAGGTGGCTACTAGGCGTGGATGCGTAGAGTAACCGCCTGTCTTGAATATCGGACGAGTGAGATGGCAGCAGGATGGATGGTTTCGATCGGCGTTCCCAAAGCCGACGGCAAGCTTCGATATGTAACCTATGCGGTCGCAATGGCCGATGCGACAGAAGCCGTAAAGGCTTCGTTGGCGGCCAGCGCGGGCGAAGCAGCGATCTCGAATTCCGAACTACGCGAAGCTGACTTGAAGGGCCTCGGCGTAAGAGCTGGCGAGCTTGTGACCATATATGATGATCGGAATGATCCGCTGATCTCACGGACGTGGCGTCCTGATACCGGCTAGGATCGAGCCGCCCCAATTCTCAAGGCACCGCTGACCAGAGCCTCTCGGGCCGCGTGCGGTCGTTTGGCACGCTCGTTGCTGGGCTTGGTTGCTTGGCCCCGATGTCGCGGGACACCAAATCGTCAAAGTCAGAACTGGCGCGGGCGGCCCGCGATGGTATTTCCAGCGACCCATCATAGGTTTCTCTCGGCAGAGATAAAGCGCATGATCAAACACCGAATGCTTTTCAAGCAAGCAAAGCCCCTTACTGACCGTCTGTTGGAAGAGGCGGCGTGCTTAAGGAACTGCGTTGACCAGATGCCGGCATGCCCAAAGTGCGACGCGATGTTGCGCAAAGCGCGGGAGCATCAAGTGACTGCCCACATGGCAGATTGGATTAGATCGTCCGGGCTTAGGTGCCCAACTTAGCCGGCGGCCCTCATCTTACCCCGTGGAAGCTTCAACCCAAGACGCGATGAAGGGTGTGGTGGTCTTCCGTGCGAAGCGCGCTGATCGGGTGAAGATTGTCGTCTGGGATGGCAGCGGCCTTGTGATGTACCGGAAACGGCTCGATGGCGGCCGCTTCATGTCCTCCCATCGTGGCCGGCGTCATGCGGGTGAATGCCACGCAGCTGTCCGCGCTTCTGGCCGGCATTGAGTGGACACGCATGCATGCGCCTCGAATCCCGCAGCCGAAAGCGCTTTGCGTAGGACATAAAATCTTCGCTGCATCGTGGCGCGAAGCATGGCAGACTCGGGCCAATGAGTGATTTACCTGATGTGCTGCCGAGCGATCCAGGCGACTTGCGTGTCTTTGCCGCGGCTCTGCTGGATCGCTGCGCCAGGCTCGAGCGGTTGCTCAAGCTTGCAAAAGATGCGCAGTTCGGTCGATCGTCGGAAAAGCTGGACGCTGATCAGCTACAGCTTGTTTGGAGGACATCGAAGAGGCCGTCGCGGCTCTCGAAGCAGCCGAGAATCACGCCAATCCAAGAACCTGCGAGAAGAGAACTTCCAAGCGCGGGGCCAATCGTGGCAAGCTGCCGGAGCATTTGCCACGCATCGTCGAGACCCTGATGCCCGCTGCAACCTGCTGCCCGTGCTGCGCAGGCGACCTTTTTGAGATCGGTCACGATGAGAGCCAGATGCTGGACGTCGTACCGGCGCAGTATCGCGTCATCGTCACCCGCAGCCCCAAACTGGCCTGCCGCGTCTGTCACGGCGTCGTCCTCCAGCATGCTGCTCCCGAGCGATTGATCAGGGGAGGACTGCCGACCGAGCGGCTGGTCGCGCATGTGATCGACGCCAAGTATCATTGGCATTTGCCGCTCTACCGCCAGGCGCAGATGCTGACGACGCACGGTATCGCCATCGACCGTTCTGCGCTCGCCTTCTGGGTCGGCTATGCCGCCCAGGAATTGAAGCCCTTGTGGCATCGTCTGCGCCAGCTTCTGCTCGGCTCTTCGAAGCTCTGTGTCGACGAGACCCCCGCACCGGTGTTGGATCCGGGGCGCGGCAGGACCAAAACCGGCTACTTCTGGGCGCTGTCACGCGATGACAGGCTCCGGGCCGGACCTGACCCACCTGGCGTGGTTTACGCCTATGCACCGGGCCGTGGGGCCGTTCATGGCTTGCAGCTGCCTGAGGGCTTTCGCGGCATCATCCACTGCGACGGCTATCAGGCTTACAAGACTATGACCCGAGAGACGCGTGCGGACGCCTTGTCCGGGACGCTTGCCTTCCGCTGGTCGCATGTGAGGCGCCAGTTTGTGAAGATCGAGCGCGAGGCCGCTCCGGCGCCAGCTCCGGTTGCCCGCGAGGCTCTTGAGTGCATCGCCCAACTTTACGCAGTCGAAAAAGCGCTCCGCGGCCGATCAGATGTCGAGCGCCGTGCTGGCAGGCAGGCGCATGCCTGACCTCTGGCGACAGCCTTGAAGCAGTGGTTTGAGGCCAAGCTTGATCACCTTGCACAGAAGAGCGACACGGCGAAGGCCCTGCGTTACGCGCTGCGTCATTGGGACGGCTTGACGCTCCATCTTTATGACGGGTGCATCGAGATGGACACGAATGCTGTCGAGCGTGCGATGCGGCCGATCAAGCTCAACGCCAAGAACTCCCTTTTTGCCGGTTGCGACGAGGGCGCCGAGAATTGGGCAGTTCTCGCTTCGTTTATCGAGACCTGTAAGCTCAATGGCGTCAGTGCCGAGCACTGGCTCGCTGACGTTCTCGCGAAGCTCGTCAATGGCTGGCCAGCGGCGCGACTGGACGAGCTGCTTCCCTGGGCGTCGACATATACGATGCATGCACACGATCCGAGGCTGGCGGCATGAGCCTGAACACGACCGCGGTCCGGATCAAGGTAACTCTCAAGGATGTGAAGCCGGAGGTGATGCGTCGCCTTGTCGTACCCGTTACCCTGCGCCTTGATCGGTTGCATCTGACGCTTCAGGAGGCATTCGGCTGGACGAACAGTCACCTCTTCGAGTTCTTCGCTGGTGAGGCACATTGGGGGATTCCCGACCCCGACAATGATTACGGCCACCAGCCCATTGATGCCCGTAAAGCGCGGCTTTGCGATATCGTTCGAGAGACCGGCGCCAAGACGATCCACTATCTCCATGACTTCGGCGACAGCTGGGATCACGTGATCAAGCTCGAAAAGTGGTTCGACAACACCGACGGAGGGCATGCCCTTCCTGCTCGAGGCCGCCGGTCGTTGTCCTCCGGAAGACGTCGGCGGTGCGCCAGGCTATGCCGAATACCTCGATGCCATCGGTGACTCCACCCATCCGGAGCACGAACATATGCGCCGCTGGGGCCCCGGAGCGGTTCAATCCCAACGAGATCGACCGGAAGGCCCTCGAGGCCGCCGTCAACGCATTGTCCGGAATTTGGAAGCCACGTCGGCAAAAGCTACGATCAAAATAGGGCGTCAAGAGCCAATCAAAAGGGCCGAAGAGCTAGGGTTACCATAGACCATCGCGCTCACGACCAGGAGCGGCCGGATCCGGGACGGGCCGAGCTCGTCCGCGCGTTGCCTTTCGGGTAGAGGCCGGATTCCAGCCAATCTCGAGCGCCGTCATCTCGCCGCCCGGTGACCTTGTCATCGACATCGATCATGATGATCTCGGCAGGCGAGTAGAATTGTGCGGTCAGCAGCGTAGCCAAGCCGACGGGGCCGGCACCGACGATGGTGACGGCGGAGCCGGGCGAGATCTTGCCGTTGAGCACGCCGCACTCGAATCCGGTGGGAAGGATGTCGCTGAGCATGACGAGAGCTCCCTCATCGACCCCATCAGGCAAATGGTGGAGGCTGGTGTCGGCAGCGGCGTCCGGACATATTCGGCCTGCGTGCCGTCGATCTTGTTGCCGAGGATCCACCCGCCGGTGCGATAGTGCGAATACATAACTCTCCGGCAGAAGTCGCATTTGCCGCAGGACGAATGCAGGAGATGAGGACGCGGTCACCCGCCTTAAAGGCGGTCACGCCACCGCCAACCTGGTCAACGACGCCCACGTCCTCGTGGACTAGAATTCGGCCGGGCTGACAGGTCGTTACATCACCCTTGAGGATGTGGAGATCAGTGCCGCAGATCGTGGTTTTCACGATCCGCACGATGGCGTCTCCGGGTTCCAGGATGGCCGGTTTCGGTCCCTGCGCGAGAGACTTTTTACCGGGCCCCTCAAAGATGAGCGCTTTCATTTCGCATCCCTCCTTGCGTATTCAGTCCGCCGGTTTTGCCTCGGGCAATTGCCATCGTCGCCCGGTAGAGCCGAACCGTGTAGTTCCAGACTTTGGTGATCGGCAGGCTGTTTTGGATCTTGCCGTCGTAGCCTCCAAACTGGCACCGCAACTGAGCCGTCCGAGCCAGCCGCGCACTGAGCTTGCGAACGCATCGGTGGTCATGCCGGCATACGGCACCGCCATTAATCTGCACCAGGCCCTTCTCGCCGCTGGCGGCAAGCGCCCTGCTGTCCTTCTCCAGAATCGCTTTGAACGGCTGCCGCGGAAGAGCGCGCGCTCGACCACGCTGATCTCGGCGTCGAGTACAGGATCGTGGGCAGCGAGCCGCAATGCCTCGATCGCATGCGTGGCGCGACCGGTTCGAACTGTTGCAGCCAGTCGCGCGCGAGCACGTCGCGCAATACGCCTCACGATCGGCCTGCGCCGGACGTACCAACCGGCGATGCGCCGCTCGCTGACGGGTTTGCCTCGATATGCAGGTCACCGCATCGAAATGCGTCACGTCGATTCTTTGCGCGCCGACGTCTGAAGCGACGATTGAGCGGGGTAGAGCATGAGCCCGTCTAGGACAGCAAATTTCGCCGGCGACAACAGCATCGTAGGCATGCCCTCGGTCCTATAGTGACGGTTCGCGTCACGGCATTCCCGGTCTCGAGCCGATCCGACGAGCGATTGATGGTCAGCGCGATCGACAGACTGCCTGCAGCGAGGAAGGGCAGATCGGATGCCACATGCGGGATGAAGGTCTGAAATGCGATCCGGGGGAGCGTGAGCGTTGCCTCGCGTGTGGCCGGCGGATCGACCGCGTATTTGGCGACGATCCTCAGACCAGAGATCGCATAACTGCCCGGCTCCTGCGGATGGATCGCGAATTCGAACCAGACACCGCCAGTGAGGCCGTCGCGCTCTTCGCTCTCATAGGGGCTGCGCAGCTGCCGCGTCAGGACATTGCACGGTTGGAACTCTGGCAGCTTGGGCGGCGCCGTCTTGTAGTTCGGCGCCAGCACCTCGATCCGCTGCGTGGCGGCCTGTCTCACCACGACGCAGGGCGGATCGAGCGTCACCCGCAGGATCGGCTCGGCGTGTTTTCCTGAGCGCGGGCCGCGCATGGCGCCAGCGAGCCAGGCATCGGGGCTGCGTTAGACAGCGGATACCTCATTGCTTCGCTCCCGCCGGCTGCGCCGCATCCTGGTGGGCATATTTCAGCTTGAGGACATCAGCAGGCGTGGCCTGGACCTGTCCAGGCTTCAGCGGCGCGGGACGTGGTCAGGTCTGCCGGTGTAACCTGATCTTCTGGCCGCCCTTCTGGACTGGGTCGATCCGACGGCCTGCCAAATAGTCAAGCCCCTCATCGACGACAATTGCCGCAAGCGATCAACTACCAATGCTCGCAATAGACCTGCTGATGGGGGCATGACCACCCTAGTTAATGATCGTCACTGAAAACTGTGCCGATCCGGCTGCATCACATGCGTTGAGGCATAAAGTCATCATCGGCCGATGAGCACGAGAGCTATCGCCAAATTTTGGTGACGGCGCGGCCGGTCAGGCGGCGGCGGTTATGGGCTGACGGTCAGTCGGTTTGGCGATGAGCTCGATCCCGTCGTTGAATGTCACACCGAGAACGAGTTTTGGCAACTGGTTGCGGCCATCGAGACGACGCCGGCTTTTCTGCGCGGCCTCAAGCAGTTTGAAGACCATCGCGAGCGCCGTTCTGTTGGACAGGCAGCCCTTCGATCGGATCGTGCGGTGGCGCACGGTAGCGAAGGTGCTTTCAATGGGATTGGTGGTCCGCAGGTGTTTCCAGTGTTCGGCCGGGAAGTCGTAGAACGCCAGTAGCGTGTCCCGATCCTTGCTCAGGCAGTCGGCCGCCTTCTCGTATTTGGGCGTATAGCTCTCGATGAAGGCGTCGAACGCCAGCTCGGCGGCGGCCTTGGTTTCGGCCATCCAGCTCTCCTGCAACGCGCGTTTGGCTTTAGGCTGCTGGCTCTTCGGCAACTTGGCGATCACGTTGGCGGTCTTGTGTACCCAGCAGCGCTGCTCGTGCGTTTTCGGCCAGACCTCGCCGGCGGCCTTCCAGAACCCGAGCGCGCCGTCGGCGATGGTGAGCCGCGGCGGCACGCCGAGCCCGCGCCGCTTCAGGTCGAGCAGCAGATCGCGCCAGTCCTGCGCGCTCTCGCGGGCGCCATCGGTGAAGCCGACCAGTTCCTTGCGGCCTTCCGGCGTCGCGCCGATCAGCACCAGGATGCACTGCTTTTCGTCTTCGAGGCGTGCTTGGAGATGGATGCCATCGGCCCAGATGTAGACGTAGCGCTTCGCCGACAGATCGCGCCTCTGCCACGCGGTGTGTTCGTCAAGCCAACCGTCCTTCAGACGGCCGATGGCGGATGCCGACAACCCGGCAGCATCCTTGCCGAGCAGCGCCGCCAGAGCCTCGGAGAAGTCGCCGGTGGAGATACCCTTCAGGTAAAGGATCGGCAGCAGCGTCTCGATCGATTTCGAGCGGCGCATGTAGGGCGGCAGGATCGACGGAGAGAACCGGATGCGGTCGGGATCGGTAGCCTCCGCCTCGCGATCGCGTACACGCGGCTGGCGGACGCCGACCGGACCGATACCGGTCATCACCTCGCGTTCCGGCAGGTGACCGTGGCGCACGAGCGCTGGTGGCCGTCCGCAGTCCTCAAATCGGCATGCTTGCCGAGAAAGTCCGCGACCTCGGCCTCGACCGCCTGGGCCAACAGAGCACGCGCCCCATTGCGCAAGATTTCGGTGAGTTGATCGTCGACGTTTCCTGGCTGAATCAACTTGATGATGTTATCTTTGGACACGGCATATCGCTCCTTCGGTGGAGAAGTGGAGGCGTCAAGCACCCCCACGATATGCCGCCTTCCCGATTCCCGCCGTCGCCAACTTTCAGCGATAGCTCACCGTTAGGCTTAGAATGGACACAGAGCATAGTGCTATCCCGGAGCCGGTGCGGCGGCTTGAGGTCTTCACCGGAGCCGGCCGCCGGCGGAAGTGGAGCGATGAGGACAAGGTGCGGATCGTTGCAGAGATCGTGGCGAGCGGCGGCTCGGTCTGTTCGTTGGCCCGACGGCATGGATTGTCACCGCAGCAGTTGTTTGGCTGGCGACGTCAGTTGCGAGAAGGAGCAGGCGGTCATTCCGAAATAGAAGAAGTAAGTTTGTGCCGGCGGTGGTGGATGCCGCGGTGCCGGCGCCCGCTGTTGATCGGGAGCGCAAAGCGGTGCGCTGCAAGGCCAAGGCGGATACCCGGGCTCGCCGTTGCGATGCCGGGATCATCGAGATCGAAGTCGACGGCATCACAATCCGGGCCGGTCGTGGTGCGGATACGACGATGATTGCGTCGATTGTCCAGGCACTGAAGGCGAGCCGGTGATCGGCCCGTCGGGTGCGGTCCGGGTGATGGTGGCGACCAAACCGGTGGACTTCCGCAAGGGGATGGAAGGGCTCGCGATCCTGGTGCGCGAGAGCATGCGGGCAGTCCAATTCTCGGGAGCTGTCTATGTGTTTCGGGCCAAGCGGGCCCAACACTCGACATTCTGCATACAGTCTTCGAAGCGCGAAGATTGCGTATCCGTGGCATCCGCTTTTTGGGCGGACGCTTCAGGTGGCACCGTTCCGACGCGGCAAGGAGCTGAAATGCATCTACACAGAGGAGCGGCGTGGGTTTAGCCGCGAAGTTCCCAATTGGATGCTCGACGAAAGCTACTGCGCCGGCATGGCGCTAGGACCGCCGCAGGTCAGTATTGAGGGGCTGAACGAATTTGCTGCTGTTCTGAAGCTTCTGGGCGCGACTCAGGCGTCGGGCGCACAATCCCGTCCTTCTTTGAAGAGGGAGAAAGGACGTGCGGAGAAAAAGCCAATATCGCGAGCCGATGCAACTGGGTCTGGATCTGCGTCTTCGGATTCCCCAGAACCCGCTGGGCGCCAATCCCAAAGGTCTGATCGAGGCGCTCGCCGATCTGTTGCTGGAAGCGGCTGGCGTCGAACCCGCTCAGATGTCGGGAGGTGACCATGAGTGTCAAGATCACACGTGATCACCTCGACCGCGCCGCCGTCGTCTATGTTCGCCAATCGACAATGTCCCAAGTTATGGGGAATCTCGAAAGCCAGCGGCGGCAATATGACCTGGCGCAGGCCGCGGAAACCGCCGGATTTAAGTCGGTGGCGGTAATTGACGATGATCTTGGCCGCTCAGGCTCTGGCAGCACTCAACGGCCCGGATTTGAGCGGCTTGTGGCGATGGTTTGTTCGGGTAACGTCGGTGCCGTTTATTGCATTGAGGCGTCGCGGCTGGCGCGCAATGGACGCGACTGGCATCACTTGATCGACCTATGCGCCCTCGCGGGCGCGTTGGTCATTGATCCCGACGGCGCCTATGATCCGCGGCTTGTCAACGACCGCCTGCTTCTCGGACTGAAGGGAACGATGTCGGAGTATGAGCTGAGCCTGCTTCGCCAACGTGGAATCGCCGCTCGGGACTCTAAGGCCAAGCGCGGCGAGTACCGCTTCATGCTTCCACCTGGATTTTGTTGGAGTGAACTCGGCAAGATCGAAATGGATCCCGACGAACATGTGGCGGGATTGGTTCGACTCGTCTTCACGAAGTTCCGCGAGCTCGGTAGCGCCCGGCAGGTCTTTCTTTGGCTGCGTGCTGCCGACATCAAAATGCCTGTGGTTCTAAAAAACGTTCAAATCTACAAGCTCAGCTGGAAGGCGCCGGCCTATCACACGGTGATGCAGATCCTGCACAATCCGCTCTATGCTGGCGCCTATGCGTTTGGCCGAATCGCCCAGAAGACACGGATCGTGGACGGTCGCGCCCGCAAGGTCAGCGGGTTCAAAAAGCCGCGGGAGGAATGGAATGTTCTCCTGCGCGACAATCATCCCGGCTATGTCAGCTGGCAGGAGTATGAGGACAATCAGAGGCTGCTGCTGGAAAACGCCCACATGAAGAAGAACTGCTCGCGAAAATCGGCGCGCGGGGGACGCGCACTTCTGACCGGATTGATGCGGTGCGGCCATTGCGGGCGGATGATGCGTGTGTTCTACGGCCAGGCCAAGGGGAATGCCCATCGTTATCAATGCCGCGGCGATGACGCCCATGTCGGCGCTGGCCTATGTATCGGCATCGGCGGGGTGCGGGTCGATCGTGCGGTCGCGCTGCAAATCCTTGAGGCCGTCTCCGATCGGGCTGTTGAAGCAGCGATATTGGCGTCCGACCAGGTTGAGCGCTCAAGACAAGAGATCATCACGGCCGTCGAACGGGAGCTTGAAGTCGTACGCTACGAAGCGTCTCTTGCTGCACGCCGATACGAGCTTGTGGATCCGGCCAAGCGCCACGTTGCCCGCGAACTCGAGGCGCGCTGGAATGGCGCATTGGAGCGGGTTGCCGAGCTTGAAGGTCGTGTAAAGGAGCTGCGCACCGCATCGGCGGAAAGTCCCAAGATCGACCGCGCCCTGCTTCTGCAACTTGCGCATGATCTTCCGCGGGTTTGGAATGCACCGTCCACGGACACGCGCACCAAGCAGCGGCTGGTTCACATTGTGGTCCGAGAGATTGTTTGCGATCTCGATAGGAACACCAATGAGGCGGTTCTGCTCATCCACTGGACCGGCGGCCGGCACACGGAGGTTCGCGTTGCTCGCGTTAAGACGGGCCGATATCCGGGCGACATGGCACCGACTGCCGTTGACGCACTTCGTAAACTCGCTGGTCATTGGCCTGATCGAGAGCTCGCCGTGTCGCTCAATCGGATGCGCTGCAAGACCGGCGACGGCGAGACCTGGACGACTGTTCGCGTGCGGGAAATGCGCGAACGCCTGGGCTTGCCGGAATACGACCCCGCATCGTCCGACGGCAAAATGATCAGCCTTGCGAAGGCTGCGGCACACTTTGGAATTTGCGTCGGATCAGCAAAGAGCTTGGTGCTGAAGGACATCTTGCCGGCCACACAAGCAATCAAGGGCTCGCAATGGTTGGTTCCTGTCGACGCGCTGAGCTCGGAAACAGTACGTATAGCGGTGCAGCGCGTGATCGAGCGTCGGCCGAGAAACTACATTGATTATCAATATGATAGAATGATCCGCCTACCCGGTATCTGACAAAGGGACGTACAATGAAACGAGCTGTGCGGATCGCATCAAGCTGGTGTTCTGGGCGGAACGGGTCTGTGCCTGTTCGCCAAGAGGCTCGAGGATGGGATCTTCCGCTGGCCGACAATCGAGGACGGCGTGATGCGCCTGTCGGCGGCGCAATTGTCGGCGCTGCTGGAGGGGCTCGGCTGGCGGCTTGTGCATGAGGCGCGAGAGACGCCGGCGCCAACGCAAGCCGGATATTGTTGGCAGCGCTGCGGCGAAGTGAATCAGGAGCGTCGAACTCACGCTGGGAGGGCCTGACGCGCTTCATCAATGATGGCCGTATCGAGCTGGACAACAACGCCGTCGAGCGCTTGATCCGTCCGATCACGCTGAACTGGAAAAATGCGCTGTTCGCAGGCTCTGACGGCGGTGCCCAGCACTGGGCCGTTATCGCCTCCTTGATCGAAACCTGTAAGCTGAATCGCATTGACCCGCTGGCCTATATCACCGATGTCCTCACCAGAATCGTCAACGGTCACCCGAACCGCCAGCTCGACAGTTTGTTGCCATGGAACTACGGAAACGGCTAGAATCCGGCCTGGGCGAAGAAAATCGACGAACCAACATTCTTGAGGCGCGCCGGTGAGCGACAAGAACATCTTGTGGCAACAGGACGGGTCGATCCCGGTTGGTTTACGGCCGAACACATCGGATCGATCAGGAGCAGCACGAGTTACCGCCCGGGCGGTTGGTAGTTCTTGCCTGCTTGGCTACCGGACACGCAAGAACACGACGTTGGTCCATTTAAAACCAAGACTGCAGCACTAGCTGAGGCGGAGCGGCTGGCAGCCCTCCACAAACGAAAAACATAGAGGTCAGCTCACGTCTCGAACCCGTGTGTTCGGAACAGCGCTTACCGCCACCTAACAATCCGGCATGTCTTCGGTCGGAAGGCCTGAAGAACATGCCGCAAACCAACCGACGCGAAGGAACACCATGATTCAAAACCAGCGGCTTCGTTTGGCTTCGCCCCTGAAGGCTGCCATCCCCTTGCTTTTGCAATGACCGCCCTCATCCCAGAGCGAGTAGACGCGCGCGATCACGCGCCGACCGTAGAGGAGAAAGAAGCCTGCATGGAGGACGTGTTCCGCCTGTGCAGCAGCCATATTCCTGATCGCGTCGCCATCATCGCTTGTCTCATATCCAAGCAATGAGGCTCAGTCGTCTGAAATGTCGCTACATGATTTCCGCTGGTGACGCTGGCAAGAAGAGTAACGAACCGAAATGAGGGGATGGCGAACCAGGTGGCTGCTCCTTCGCCTCAGGCTCAGAGATTGCCGACCGTGACCAGCAGGCCGTCACGCGATGGCGGGACAACAGGCACGGGCAATCGAGAGCGACGTCGATAACTTAGAACTGACGGACACGGTCGCCGATTACTTCTATCGGGCAGCTCAGCCTGGGGCGCTTGACCCTCACGTAGCGTCAGGTTGTAGCCTGACGAAGGAATCGCATTTAAGCGGCAGATACGCAAGCATCGAGGACGGTCTGCCGCGAGCGGGTGCTCGCACAACAATATCAATGCAATTGACGCCACGCCTCGTCGACGAAAAGTCCCCTATTGAACGAGGAGCCCGAGGATAGACTGGTAACGTGTGAAGTTCGATGGAAGCGCTTAGATCGATCATTGGCAAAGTTGCCAGCGGCACCACTCTGACATGTGAGGAAAGTGAGTTCGCCTTCGACAGCATGATGTCGGGTCAAGCGAGCCCTTCACAGATCGGTGGCTTGTTGCTGGGAATGCGGGTCCGCGGCGAGACCGTCGAAGAGGTCACCGGCGCGGCCTCCGCGATCCGCAATAGAATGCCACGGGTCGATGCGCCATGCGATCCCATCGGTATTGCTAGCACGAATGATACCCCGTTTTGCTCAGTCAACGTGGAGACGTGCGCCTCCTTTATCGTCGCCGGGGCCGGCGTTCCTGTCGCCAAGCACACCGACCGCGCAGCGTCATCAAGCTCGAGCACCGCGAACATTTTGGCGCGCCTAGGCGTGAAGACCGATCTCACGCCTGAAGCCGTTGCTCGTTGTCTACAGGAAGCCGGCATCGGCTTTCTGTTTGCGTCGGCCCAGTATCCGGCCATGCAGCGTATTCGCCAGATCCGAACTGCACTTGGGACTCGCACGATTTTTAATCTAATCACACTTCTGTCCAACCCCGTGGGGGTTAAGCGGCAGATGGTCGGAGTGTTCTCTCGTGAATGGGTGCAGCCACTGGCCCTAGTGTTGAAGAACCTTGGCGCCGAATCGGTGTGGGTGGTGCACGGCTCGGACGGGCTCGATAAGATAACCCTTGCCGGCCCGACTTTTGTTGCCGCGCTCGAGGCGGGTGCAGTCCGCACCTTCGAGGTGACGCCAGAAGATGCTGGGCTCCCCCGCCACACCGAGGCGCTGGAGAGCGGCGATGTGGACGGCAATGCCGTCGCGCTGCAAAGCGTGCTCGGTGGCGCAGCAAGTCGATATCGCGATGCCGCCCTTTTGAACGCGGCGGCGGCATTGATCGTGGCCGGCCGGGCCTCCACGCTACAGGAAGGCGTCGCACTTGGCCAGGAAGCGCTTGATCGCGGCGCCGCAGCCACCCGACTGGAGCGCCTGATCGCGGCTTCCAACGAATGACAACTGAGTCGGGCCCTGTTCAGTTGTGACCGCCAAGGCCAACGTTCACAAGCGCGAATGCTCGCTGCTCCTGCGAGGCTTGCGAGCTTGCGCCGCTTGCCCATGCATCAACGCAGTTGGCATCGAATAGGTGGCAAGAGCCGACCTTCGTCGTCGGCGAGAGCCTGTTGCGGCGCACCGTTGCCGAGGTTTCAGAGCCCGCTACGTGGTGCTAACGCTGCCGGCCAAAGGAGATGATCGATGACGTTCGCACAAAAAACGGAAGCACTCGGATCCATCGCAACGATAGAACACATCATTCGCAAGTTTAGGGAATTGATTGATACGGACAGCTCGATCCCCCCGGAGCTGCGGGGCGCGCTGCACGCAATACTCGATGAGCATCTTATCGATGCAAAAAAGCGTGTTCTCTCACGGGGACATTAAGCGCGCCAATGCCCTGCATAAGGAGAAACAATTTGCCCTGGCCAGCGCCCGCCAATACTGCAATCGGCATGATCCTGTCCGCACGGCCAGTCGGCGACGTTCCCGCCATGCACCGATCGCGCCGACGGAATCCATCAGCATGGCCGCCCCTTTCTGCCTAGCGGGGATAGGGTTGAGCTCGACAAGATCAAGCAATTGCTCATTGGTCTACAGAGAAAGCCAAGCACATTATATCCATCGAGATGGTCCAGCTTCAGGCCCGTTCTCGCGCACGGCCGTCGGCCAAACCGTCGGCGATTGCCTTAGGCTGACTGCCGCGTTCGGCCTGCCGGTGAGCCATGCCGAGATTGCCACTTTCGGCAGAACCACGGCGCTGGTGATCGAGCGCCTTGCGGTGGACCCAGGATGGCCGCTTGTTCCGGCTACCGCAGGAGGACTGCTGTCAGGCGCTGTCTGCTTGCCGCTACGCAAGTATCCGGGCGCGGCGGCCGGCAGGGTGGAGCTTCTTGATCTGCCAAAAAGACAGCGATGTCCCTTCCGAGGACCAGGCGATTCTGCTGAGGGCGCAGATTCTCTTTTGGCCGATCGGCGCAACGCATGCAGATGAAGCTTGTGACGTCGGTAGGGACATACAACTCCTACAGGATTGCCGGCGTACAGGGGCGGCATTTCGTGCAGACCCGCGAAACAGCGGGCGTAGCGAAAAGGCTCGTTCGGGATTCTATGGAAGCTATGGCAACTACCGCCAAAGCTGCTCTCGACAAGATCGAAAGCAAGCTGCACACGGGATTTCTCGGATCGATTCATACGTCGGTAAAAGCTGCCCGTCATGCAGCGCCTGGGTTCATTGAGAGTGCAATACCGGACAACCACGGTTGCTGCCGCCGGCCGACTAGGGGATGCCGCCGATGCCTTGTCACCTGCGCATTGCGGATCATGCGTTCCATGACGCACCGGCTCCCTCGTTCGGAAGTGAATTGCCGTCACGCATTGCCGGACATCTCCTACACTGCTTGGTCTTTGCCATATCGCTGCGAATTGACGAAGCCGGCACGCCCGACATCACCAACACGGCCGTCGACCGAACGCTGCTGCAAACAAGAGCTGTCAACAGACAAAAAGCGAACCCGCGCATTTTCGGGACATGTGCCTTCACAAAGCCCGATGTGCCGAACCGAGCAGCCGGGGAACAGCGAGGCCTCCGGCAAACCCTCCTGGCCGAGCAGGAGGGTGCCTCCACCTCTTCGATGCGCGCGGCCATACGCAGGAATGCGTGCGGCCAGACACCAAAGCGCGTGCATCTACCTCGTGGAACGAGCAAGGATCGACAAGATTGTCTCTCAGGGTGTTGTAGAGCGCTGCGCTATCACGGCACGCGCGCGTGCGAGCCGGCACTCACGGCTTCTCCGATCACCGGCAAGCACATCCTCCCGGAATAAGACCACGAGCAGCGCATCGAATACGTGCACTTGAACGAGGAAGGCGGGCGGCCGGCTCCACAGGTGCATTCTGCGCTCCCGCCGAAGCCAAGCCGTGCCAGGGAGCGGCACGGCACGTTCTTGGATTGATGTCGTGGTTTTGCGCAACAGAAGGCAGGTCAGCAATGCGAGGACGGCCCATACCAGGGCGCGCTCCTGAGCTTCTACAATTGCGCCGACACCTACCAGCCCTGGTAGCTCAGTTACTATCGATAGCCGCGTAGCATCATTGCCGCGGCAAGACCGGCTTCACAAGACCAGGCTTCAGAAGGCACAGGTGCCCCACAACAATTGCGCATCTTAAGACCTTCGCGCGAGATCATGATAGAATTAGCGTGGGTCTTATCCTGATCTTGTATGAGCGATGAGAGGCGAGTTCACAGGCGTCAGGCGACGTCCAGCGATCCGTTTCGAGCAACGGCAATCCTCGAGGGTATCTGACGTTGGGTTGGGATCGAGTCTCCAACGGAGCGGCCGGATCAGGTCAACAAGCTCGTCGACCTCGTCGCCGCAGGCTATGGCGACTTGCCGGCAAATGTGGAACGTGTCGCGGGACGCGACGGCCGAGGGGATCATCTGATCGCACGCTCGTCCTGGGGCCAGGAGGCACCGGGCGTCTTGGCGCTGAGCCATCTCGATACCGTACACCCGATGGGCTTCATCGAGCGCCTGCCGTTCCGGATCGACGGCGACAGCGCGTTCGGTCCCGGCATTGGCGACGTGTGTTGGCCTTCCGTTGCCCAACGGACGCGTCACGACGACCCCAGACGAACTATTCAGAGCGGTCACCTCCCTGAGCTCTGAGACCGGCAGCGCAATTGTTAAGTTGGACAATGGAGCCGGTGGGTTTAGAAATGTCATCTTGACCGGCGAGGAGAGCAGTCCACTACCTAGGGAGCTATCGCCAAATTTTGGTGACGGCGCGGCCGGTCAGGCGGCGGTTATGGGCTGACGGTCAGTCGGTTTGGCGATGACCTCGATCCCGTCGTTGAATGTCACACCGAGAACGAGTTTTGGCAACTGGTTGCGGCCATCGAGACGACGCCGGCTTTTCTGCGCGGCCTCAAGCAGTTTGAAGACCATCGCGAGCGCCGTTCTGTTGGACAGGCAGCCCTTCGATCGGATCATGCGGTGGCGCACGGTAGCGAAGGTGCTTTCAATGGGATTGGTGGTCCGCAGGTGTTTCCAGTGTTCGGCCGGGAAGTCGTAGAACGCCAGTAGCGTGTCCCGATCCTTGCTCAGGCAGTCGGCCGCCTTCTCGTATTTGGGCGTATAGCTCTCGATGAAGGCGTCGAACGCCAGCTCGGCGGCGGCCTTGGTTTCGGCCATCCAGCTCTCCTGCAACGCGCGTTTGGCTTTAGGCTGCTGGCTCTTCGGCAACTTGGCGATCACGTTGGCGGTCTTGTGTACCCAGCAGCGCTGCTCGTGCGTTTTCGGCCAGACCTCGCCGGCGGCCTTCCAGAACCCGAGCGCGCCGTCGGCGGTCGGCGATGGTGAGCCGCGGCGGCACGCCGAGCCCGCGCCGCTTCAGGTCGAGCAGCAGATCGCGCCAGTCCTGCGCGCTCTCGCGGGCGCCATCGGTGAAGCCGACCAGTTCCTTGCGGCCTTCCGGCGTCGCGCCGATCAGCACCACGATGCACTGCTTTTCGTCTTCGAGGCGTGCTTGGAGATGGATGCCATCGGCCCAGATGTAGACGTAGCGCTTCGCCGACAGATCGCGCCTCTGCCACGCGGTGTGTTCGTCAAGCCAACCGTCCTTCAGACGGCCGATGGCGGATGCCGACAACCCGGCAGCATCCTTGCCGAGCAGCGCCGCCAGAGCCTCGGAGAAGTCGCCGGTGGAGATACCCTTCAGGTAAAGGATCGGCAGCAGCGTCTCGATCGATTTCGAGCGGCGCATGTAGGGCGGCAGGATCGACGGAGAGAACCGGATGCGGTCGGGATCGGTAGCCTCCGCCTCGCGATCGCGTACACGCGGCTGGCGGACGCCGACCGGACCGATACCGGTCATCACCTCGCGTTCCGGCAGGTGACCGTGGCGCACGAGCGCTGGTGGCCGTCCGCAGTCCTCAAATCGGCATGCTTGCCGAGAAAGTCCGCGACCTCGGCCTCGACCGCCTGGGCCAACAGAGCACGCGCCCCATTGCGCAAGATTTCGGTGAGTTGATCGTCGACGTTTCCTGGCTGAATCAACTTGATGATGTTATCTTTGGACACGGCATATCGCTCCTTCGGTGGAGAAGTGGAGGCGTCAAGCACCCCCACGATATGCCGCCTTCCCGATTCCCGCCGTCGCCAACTTTCAGCGATAGCTCTGAGCACGAAAAGGATATGGCTACAACACACTTGGTATGTTTCCTTCAACCAGTCGAAGGGGCCAAATCGATACCCCATTCGAGAAACCAGAACCTTTCCAAGTGAGGCTGACGCGAAGAGATTCGCGGACGAACTGCTGAACAGTCCACCCGCGAGTTCGACTACCATACTGGCTGGCACGATAAACCCACATTATCCAAGGCGCGTAGTCGGATCGAGCGACATAGTACGTTGCTGGTGCGGGACCGTGGGGTGTCGGTGGCGCAAGCCGGCCGTGACCTGGATGTTCATGAGAATGTTCTCCGCAAATGGGTGAAGGAGTTGGGCTCCGACCCGGCGCAAGCCTTTCCCGGCCACGGGCAGATGAAGCCGGAGCAGCAGGAGATCGAGCGGCTGCGCCGTGAGGTCGCCAAGCTGAAGGCCGAGCGGGATATCCTAAAAAAGGCCGCAGCCTACTTCGCGAAGGAAGCGACATGAAGTTCGCCTTCGTCGCGAAGCACCGGACGATCTGGCCGGTGGCATGGCTATGCGATGCGCTGGGAGTGTCGCGGTCGGGCTTCCATGCCTGGCTGAATCGCTCTCCCAGCACCAGATCCCGCAGCGACGAGGAGCTCGGCGGCAAGGTCAAGGCCAGCTTCGCCGCCAGCGACCGCACCTATGACGCACGCCGGGTGTGGCGTGACCTGCTCGCCGACGGGGCGGATTGGGGCCTGCACCGGATTGAGCGGCTGATGCGCCTGCAAGGCTTGCGGGCGCGGCCGCGACGTCGGCGCTTGCCGAAGGACAGCGGCGATCGACAGCTCGAGACCGTACCGGCGAACCTCCTTGACCGGCAGTTCGCCGCCGAGCGGCCGAACCAGAAGTGGATCGCCGACTTCACCTATCTCTGGACGGCCGAAGGCTGGCTCTATGTCGCAGCGGTGATCGACCTGTTCTCACGCCGCGTGGTGGGCTGGTCGATGAGTGCCGCCATGACGGCACAGCTCGTGACGGACGCATTGTTGATGGCCGTCTGGCGGCGCGGCAAGCCGGATGCACTGTTGCATCACTCCGACCAGGGCAGCCAGTACACCAGCGAGCAGTTCCAGCGCCTGATGGCCGACCACGGCATCGTTTGCAGCATGAGCTGGAGAGCTTCTTCTCCTCGCTCAAGACCGAGCGTACGGCCAACAAGATTTATCGAACCAGAGATGAGGCACGCGCCGATGTGTTCGACTACATCGAACGATTTTACAACACGACCCGCAGGCACTCGACCATCGGCTATCTCAGCCCGGTTGAGTTCGAGCGCAAGGTGGGATTAGCTTAACCGGGTGTCCATCAAACCGGCAGCAGCTCACAACGTGCATCCCTACACTGACCGCGACTGAGCCGTTCTCGGCGCGACGTGAGATCGCTACGCAAGCGGGTCCAGCCCACGGAACCATATGCCTAGCGTTCCGTCAGCCCCATCGGAATGATTTTGGCGCGCGCCGAGAAGGCTAAGTAGTGCTGCGCGGCTTTGATGGACTTGTGTCGCGCGGGATCATTCTGGCGATGTGGGATCGCTGGAGCCGTGCCTGCGCCACGCCTGCACCCGACGGAGACACGTCAGGATCGCCGGCCGTTCAACGCTGATCCGCTTCTCGCTCGTCAAATCTGCCACTCCTCTTGAGGTTGCGAGCCTAAGGGAGCCGGCCCTTCCAACCTCCCACTATTAGTAGGTGCGCTTTGCGCTTGGCGCAGAGTAAGCTGGGGCAGTCGCCATATCGGATTGCACAATCGGATTGCACACATGGCAGCAGGTTGGATGGTTTCAATTGGCTACATAGAAAGCGGCCAACTTCGGCACGTAACGTATGCGGTCGCGGTGGCTAACGCCACCGAAGCCATCAAGGCTTCACTGGATGTCGGCGCCTCCCGATTCTCATTGGATGCCGGTCTCGGCTGGGTGGCCTTGGCGAATTCTGAACTCAGTCTACAGCAACTGGATGATCTCGGCATGGTGAAAGGCGGGATTTATTCCCTATGGGACGACACGCATGATTGGCTGATCTGGCCCCGCCAGCTCCATTAAGTTTGATCAGTGAACACGATGACTTGGCAAGGAGCGATAGTTCGCGGTCTACCGGCAATCGGGCGCTGTGTCCGCTACGGCGCGCGAGACAGTTCGGCATGCGCGGAGTTCTCTTGGGAAGGGCACGACAAGAATGACCCCGCCTGCGGTCCCCGATGGGCTATGATCGGCACCGCGGGCAGGCTCGTCGGTCACTTCTACATGCACAATGGCGACGATTCAGCCTTCGTTTGCGAACGCGGCTGAGTTCTTCAACAGCCTGCTAGTCTTACTGCGTCACAAATCATGACGGCGCATCGACCTGGATTTGGACTGCGCAGCACGGACATCTACGTAGCCGGCTAACCAATGCGCTGGTAAGGCGCCGCCGCATGGTAGCGATCGAATTCGGAATATGACGCTCGGTTCTGAGCGGTAGCGCCCCGCGGCTTTTGATTTTTGGGAAGCGCAAATTCTTTGACGAACGCGGGCCGACGAGGTCGTGAGGGGGGAATCGTCTCCCTTTCGGAGATCAGGAAGCCGTAGGCGGCGATGCATAACGTGGCGTGGTGATGGAAGCCGCGCCAACCACGCCCTTCATAATGCCCCAGGCCGACCTCCTGCTTGAGCTCTTGGTAGTCGCGTTCGATGCGCCATCTGAGCTTGGCGAAGTTGACCAGGGCGCGGAAGGAGATGTTTTCAGGCAGTGTCGAGAACCAGTATTTGGTCGGCTCCGCCTCGCCGTCAGGCCATTCGATCAACAGCCATTCCTCCGCACGGGGCTCGCTCAGCCAGTAATCGCGATTAGCGGGACGGACCCGAACGCGTGCAAAGCGCGAGGTCAGCCAATCAGCACTGCCTTCGCGCCATCTGACATTGCGCCAGGCCGTTCTCGGCAGCGCGAGCGCCTTGACTGAGCAGGGCTTATTTTTGTCGTCGCGCCGGATCAGCTTTGGCGGCCGCCCATTCCCAGACCATCGCTTTGGTGGCAGCGGTCTCGTGCCTGGTGGCCAGACAGAGGTGTGCGGCAAGATACCGGCAACATAGCGCAACCCCAGTGCCGTCACTTCCCCGCGCAGCGCGGTATCGGCCCCATATCCCGCATCCATCAGCACAACACCGCGTGCAATGCCCGCTGCACACGCCGACCGGATCTGCTCCAGCGCGATCTCAGGCTTGGTCTTGAAGGTGACATCCTTTGGTACGCCCGCCTTCTCTCGGCGATCCTCATCCTCGGCCCAACTTTCCGGCAGGTACAAACGGTAGGCGATCGGCAAACTCGCATGATGATTGGCAATCGATAGCGAGACCGCCACTTGGCAATTGTCCTGCTTACCAAGCTGACCGCAGTATTGCCGTGCCACGCCAACCGAATGCCGCCCTTTCTTGGGAAAGCCAGTATCATCGATGATCCAGGCCTCGATCGGACCGTGTCGCTCGATCTTGGGCTGGACCATCTCTCGCACCTTGCTCAAGACCTTCTCGTCCGACCATCCGCCCGCGCCGACGAAATGCAATAATGATTGATGCTGGGCCGCCGTTCGCTCCGGGGCTGTTATCGCCGCCATCGGCTCGACGCTTTTGCGATCCCCGGGCAGCATCAGGCCAACACAGTAGTCCCTCAGCGGTCTCGTCCGATCCGCGTGCCCGATCACGCTCGCCAAACCCTCGACATAGGCCGTAAATCGCGATTCACCCTGGTTACCGCTTCGGCTACCCATTCCAGCTCCCCCTCGCGTGAGTCCCTCGGGTAGCCGATTCGTCGTCAAAAACGTCCGCGACTTTCTGACTCAGTAAGACTAGGTCGTCAGGCGCCTCGAAAGCACAAGAGACCTGATCAACGGGTCGCGAATTAGGCTTCTCGCCCGCCGTTGTCAAAACGAACTCTGCCGGCCGGCCGCGCGCAGCATCTCGTTCTGGGCGGTGGCGTAAAGCATCCGTCACGATTCCCTCAGCTCGGGGGTGAAAGAAGGGCCGAATTTGCAATCAAAGCTCCACATCAACGCCTCGCCCATTGCGACGAAGTGCGATGGCTGAACGCAAAGTCTGGCGTGCTTGTGACCTGAAAGCGTGATCAGCGATTGGAACATCGGTCTTTCGTCGAGCGAGGCGGGCAGCGCGGTGATCATATCCAGCGCCTTTATCCGCTGCTGCTCGATATCGCCGCCGAACATATCTCTTGCATCAGGAGCTAGTTCAACGAACCTGTTGTAACACAGGTCAGCGAGGTCGCGACGGACCGCCACATCGCGTCAAACGATATCCTGATAAGGTCGACCAGCTCGGGCGTCATTGGTCAGACGAGCAGGCTCGTAAAGAATGGTTTTGTGATCTCAGCGACTGACGGCTCCCTTTCGTGAGAGTTGACGACGGAGATAAATTGGTGTTTGCAGCTCCAGCAGCGCCAAAGAACCTGAACTTCGTTCGCACTGACGCGTTCATGCCATTCGCTGGTGACTAACCCAGAACCACAGCGAAGGCATTCTTTGTGATGTGGTATTGAGATTGGTGTCATGTGGAATCTCGTTTCGTATGCACAAGCGACGCTAACGGTCGAAACGCGATAATTTGTAAGCCATCACTTGCGCTTCCTTGAGCAGTTGTGCTGGATCAAATCTCCGTTTCAAGGCTCGTGCCGATAAGCGAGCATACTGTGACCGACAGCATGCTGGAAACCGGAGCGGGTCACAGTGTCTTGAGGTATTCAAGCAACGCCTTTTTGTCTCGGTCGCTTAAACTGGTCCCGTACTCGTGTCCGCATCGGCTATTTCCAGAATTGACATTACTACAATCCGTGACAGACAGAGTTTCGCTCAGCGGCTTCCTGGGTCGCAGCAAGACCAACGTCTTCAATGTCGTATTTCCGTCCAACGCTGAACTGCGGTTTCCGTATCCCCTGATGGCTTGAGCAATTCCGCCAGGGTAGGGACCGAGCCGTTATGAAGATAAGGTGCGGCGGCCCAAATACCCTGCAGAACACGAGCCTCGTAGGCGCCCCACGGCTGCTCCCTGCCGCTTGGCCTTTTTGATTGCTTCGGAGGTGCTGGCAGTAGCAGCGTCAATCTTCCAGGGCCATTTCGGAGTGCCGATTCACTTCACCAAGTTTCAAGCTCGCTCAGGCCGTCGAAATTGGCGGAGTTATTGTCGAGGAAATTGATGATCGCGCCCTGACGCATCGGCTCGAACGTAGTGAATACCCCCAGAACCTCGCCAACGTTCCGAGCTAGCCCCAAGATGTCACTTCCATCTTTGGCGAATCCAGGCCATTGTCTTTTGTCCTGTCGCGGCGAATTCCAAAGGAATGGGTATCTCACGGGAGCGTCCGCGGTTTTCATGTTTTCCGGGATCATGAAGTCGGGTGGCGGGCCGATGTCCAGTCCGGATATGCGCTTGAAAATCATACCTACAGCATCCAGACGGCCAACTCCCCAGCCGTTCTTGGGCAGCGCACGCACCATGAGCGTGTGAAACCGCAAGTACCACCCATCTACCTGTCGACGAAGATCCGGAACATCGGCCGCATCCGGCGTTGCGGACCGCAGAACAGCTGCAGAAAACGGAGCGAACGAGCTGTCGCTGGCGATCACGTCGCCGACTGCCTTGTCCAGATCGCCAAGCAGTGCGTAGAAGTCTCCAAACCCCGGACCGCCATCCACCCGATACACCTTGCCGTCAACTTCGATCTGGCGCGAGTGACATGCCGAGCAGGTCATTCCGACGACCTGGAAGTCTTGGAGGGCCAGAAGCGTGAAAGCCGACGGGAAGGTTGGCCGTGTTTGCAGGATTCCGTAGATACCCGTACCGTGACAAGCCATCCGCGAGGAACGGCTGTCCGTTCGTTTGCTTCAGGGCCTGCATCCAAGATAACGAAATCAAACGCGAACCCTGATCGCACGAATAGAAATCCGCTCTCGCTGCCGCGGTCCAATCCATACCTTGGTCAACATAGATAGGGTTGGCGTCGGTACCCTGAGCGCTCGATCTTGTCGTGACGAAACGCTAAGGCAATTAGAATGAGAGTACGGAGCATCGTGTGGCCTACCGCTTCCATTGTCAAAATCGCCCGAAGAGACGTTCGCCGAAACCCCACGCCGTCTCCGGCAAACTTGGGCTCGCCTTTCGGCTTGCAGGTCGCCTGATCATTGGTCATTAGAGGGCGCTGTCCAACTAAGTTCAACCTACCAAGTCTTGGGAGAAGGCACCGGCTAGCGGTGTATCGGTAGCCTTACTAATCGCAGAACCTGCCGTAGCGAACCAGACCCACGCCGATTTGTCTCCAGAGACTGACGATCGCTTTGGAGGCCTGGCTAGGTATTGGCGTGCGCTGCCGGGCAACATGCGTCTCACCGCATCGGGGTATCAAAGTCTCGGACCGTGAAATCGTTGGCCAAGCTCTCGTCTGAAAAGCACAAAGAGTTGTTGGGCAGACCTCTTGTTGCTGATTCCGCAACAAGCGCGGTACGATACGATCGATCATCGTACCGGATCTTTGTGTGTAGGGCGTCGACAATTGATCAGCATCAGCCTCATCGCCCAAGGGCCAGTCCTCTTGCGCCGCCGTTCCCCAGATCGTACGTGCGGGGACATAGGGACGTAGGGGCGGGCGGCGCAAGCGCATCTGCACCTTCGATCGCAACGAATTTTCGTCGCAGGTCGTGTTACGTCGCCCAAGGCCTCGCCCCCCCGACCGATCGGGTTGGATCAACGTAACCGGCATGAAGCCCCCACCTCGCCATCGTGAGGCTCGCCTGCGATACAGCCTGGCATGAGCTGATCGGCGGAGGTGCAACGATGGCAAATACCATGCTTGATGCCAGGCAGGAAGGTGATTCCTATCGTCGGGTCGAGGTGATCACCGGACAGCGGCGGCGATGGACGGGCGAAGAGAAGGCCCGGATCGCAGCGGAGAGCTTCGAGGAGGGGGCGAACATCTCCGAGGTGGCGCGGCGCAATGGCGTTGCCCGCGGGCTGCTCACGGTGTGGCGACAACCAAGCTCTCCGGGGTAATCGAGATCGAGATGAAATCCAGCTTCGTGCACCGCGTCCTGAAGGCGATCACGTCGTGTACCTGGAGCCGGCTGTTCAGGTCGCTTTCGTCAAGTTCATTGAGCGTATCGTGGAGGGCCGCAAATGACCGAGCGGCTGGCACGTTGATTGCGGAGGCGCAGCGGCTCACTGCGCTGAAGCGCGAGCAAATCGAGTTGGTCGTCGCCGAGACGGCCCGCAGCAGTGAAGCCATCGACCTCGCTGCTATCGACCACATGCACGACAACCCAGTGACGGACGACGACTGCGAAGTGATCGCGTTTGATCACCATCGTCTTGCGCAACGTCTTCCGCTGCGGATACCGAACCTGGAAGCCGTGATCCTGCCCGCGGGGTCACCTCGAGCGAGTACTCGATCCTCCGCGCCGGGGTCGCGCTCGCCATCGTCTCCTCGCTCGGCGGCACGCTGGGCGCGGCGTTTCAAAGCATCTCGGCGTACCTCAGGGGGAGATGGAGAGCAAAGAGATCATTCGACGGACGGCGACCGAGTTCATTGAGGCGGTTCGTGCCGGCCTCGTTCAATACATCGAAAAGCAAATAGGAGCGTCCATTGATGGCCCTTCTTTGGTGAATACGAGGCGACGATATCCGATGCTCCCGTACGTGTCGTTCCGGCTTGAGGAGGACAGGGGCATGTCCGTCCCGCCAGAACGCCAAGCGCTACTAGCTGAGGTATGGACCATTCTCTCAGCCGCCCGCGATCTCGGAGATATCGTTACGCACTTGGTTGCGCGCCGCATTGTGGACGCTCACTTGACTGACCGTCAGCCCCGCATCACTTCGGATATCGAAGTGATTATGATGTACTTCCGTTGAGCATATCAAGCTATTGAAGATTTGCGGGGCCGGCCACTGCGCCGGCTTTTCGTTTTGGTCGATCTCTTCGCTTTCGCTTATGGTCCGATCACTTGTGCCTTCTCTGTCGGTCCGGACGTGCAGCCGCCATGCTGTGCAAGCCGTATTAACGACAGATACGGCCGCGTCTGCGATGAGAATGCTATAGCTTCGAGAAGCTGGGTTGATGCTCATGTGCGCCTCCCCTCATCGGCAGACGAATAGCAGCCTCGAAGGCCAGTATAAATGTGGTCTGTCCATTGCACCAGCCTCCAGCGATCGTGAGCGCTGGCGTAGGAAGTGACTTTCCGTTTTCGAGGCCGTCTGGGCGGTAGTCAGTTCGAGCTTCGGGATCGCGGCAAGCACGACAGCTGTTGCGACCGTCCCTTGGGACCACTGTGTGAGTGCCTCAATGACGTTCTTCAACGCCTC
Organism: Bradyrhizobium sp. 41S5; assembly: GCF_011516665.3. NCBI lineage: Bacteria > Pseudomonadati > Pseudomonadota > Alphaproteobacteria > Hyphomicrobiales > Nitrobacteraceae > Bradyrhizobium > Bradyrhizobium sp. 41S5. The sequence goes on from NZ_CP083721.1 coordinate 7,564,213, forward strand.
TTCACGGGTCATAGCATGATCTCCACGCCGCGCCGCTAGGCCGATGCTACGGAAAGACGCGCGAGCGGCTGGAGGAGCCGCTAGCGCTAGTTAAGGCTGCGCGGACTTGGCCATCTCACGGGGGTTGTGCAAAAGTATGAGAATCCAAATCCAAACGTCTCTCAGCAACTCGCGTGCCAGACAGTCAGGGAGGCGAAAAGCTGCACAGCCTCTTCACGGGTCATGATCGACACGAAACGCGGCGCTAGGGCGATCAATGAAAAGCGTGCGGACGGCGGAAGGAGCCGCCCGCACGAGTTGCTGGTGGAGACTTGGCCGTCTCACGAGGGTCATCAATAAGCAACCAAGCCAACAGGGCTCAGCAACTCGCGTGCCAGACGGTCACGCTGCAGAAACGCAAAACGGCTTGCTTTCACACCTCGTGCAGACTGACTACCTGCACTGTGGTGGCAGCTTCCGGACGTACATGTCATGAACCGGACGCGACTGAACGAGATCAGACGTGCGGCGCTTTTAGTCACGTCTGGGGCGCGGGATGATTGGATCAACCTCGTCATCGTGTATAGCTATCAGCTCGCCGGGCTCCACGCCGAGCCTTTGCAACTGCTCCTTTTCGATCGGCCAGTTAGCATTGCGGCCTTTGCGCCGCAGTCTTTCAGGGGCAGCTTCACGGCTTCCGCCGGATCGGTGACCGCAACCGCGTAAGTTACATGCCCGACGTCTTCGTCGTCGTCGCTGTCTTTCTTGAAGATGGCGACAGTCACTATCCAACCATCCACCTTGCTGCCCTCGGGAGCAGCCCTCGTCATGTGAAATCGGCTCGGACCGATGATCCTGCAAATTCGGAGCCATCGGGCGTGCATGCCGTCAACCGAGCGCGGCTGCACGCAAACAAGAAACATACCCAGACTAGCCTCAACGGCTCGCGGGAGGCAGGTAACGAGGCATGATGCGCATTGCGCACTCATTAACCTGTGCGTGAAACGCGTCGGCGGTGTCGCTGTTTCCGAAAAATATTCGACGGCGGTCACGGCCAAGAGCTTCGATACAAAATTCGCGCGCTTTGTGGATAGCTCCACGTTCCGCGTCAGTTAGTGCGCTTTGGGCATTCACAGACGAATCGGTCAGGAGGAGGAGCGCGGCGGCGATCAACGGTCGTTTCATATCGGAGGCTCAACAAAGGCGCAGGCGAGATTGGTCCGGAATACTAATCGAGCCATCCCTCGTTGTCGAATTCGGCCGGTCTTGATTAATCCGTATCGTCCCGGGAACCTCCTCCACACGAGCCGGGAGTTGCGCTAGGCTCATAGCCCCAAGAGGAGGCGACTGGAAATGCCGAGCGAGAAGCGGGTCAGTGTTGAAGAGCGGCCGGCAATCCTCCCGCGCCTTCGTCCCATACAGGCGTGACGCAAGGCGCGTTTCCAGCGTCTCCTAGCTGATCCTGACATCGCTCAGAATGATCCGGGGCGGTTCAAGTCCATCAAGGCGGCGCAGCACCACACGGCCGTCGGGATGCGCGCGGAAGCCATCCTGCGCAGGCTGATCGAGAGTTAAAGCGTGTCCGCCCGTTATCGGCCTCGCCAAGATGTGAGAGCTTATTTTGAGGATGAAACCGGGGTGCTTCGCGATCACATCATCATCAGCGAGATGCTGAGCATAATCAATGGCCGTGACAAACGAACAGATAAAGTCTGTTGCCGTGCTCGGGACCAAAGGTATTGAGTTGCAGCTATCGCTGGCGGACAAGACAGTGCAGGAAGTTCTCTATCAAATCTGGCCATTCGCTTATTGCTACGGAGTTGCGACCGCCGTCACTACTGCCTCGGCAGCGCCGACGATCATCCGGCTCGCGATGATGTGATAGATGTCGTTAAGCCAGACCGGCGCCGATTCCGCGATCGCGTCGCTATCAAAGTACTCTTGCGTGCAACGCGCTTGACCAAAACGCCTACGAATGGCGACAGGATCGCGATGATCACCGCCGACCCGGCAAGCACCGTCGGAACCAATACTAGCGCTTCCGTGTTCTCCGCAAGATCTTTCATCATAAACGGCAGGACTGGCGATAAAGAACCACTCCAAAAATCGTCATCCATGGGGCAGATGTCAAAATCCATCCCTGCAGCGACCCCGCCTGTCTTGTCATACATTTCCCCTTCTCGTGACATACTTGTTGTGGGCCGAAGTGAGTACGGAGTTTGCGTTCGGTCCACGGACGTGGCCCTGCCACCGCGGAATCGACGTCCGTCCCTTCCCAGCTGACTTCGCCTGCTTCCGATCAGACGGGCGTAGCCAGAAACGCGTAGCCTTCACGAAGAAGGCCCATCGAATGGTCCCGGCCAGCTCCGATTTGCGCTCTTCCCGGCAAATGGCGCATGCGATGTCGTATACGCGACTGACCCTTTGCTCGCGCCGACGGCAATAGGTCACGAGCGAAGTCTACAAGTCGTCGTTGCGATCCAGTTCCTGGGCAAGAACCAGTGCATCCTCGATTGCCATACCGCCGCCGGATGTCATTTGCGGCGTCAACGAATGGGCCGCGTCGCCCAATAGCACGACACGGCCACGGTGCCAGGGGGCTGGCATCATCAAGACATCAAATGGGCGATAGCTATGTAAATGAAATGGGCGGTAGCTTATGTGCTTGTCTTCGCCGATCACCTTGGCAGCCGCGACCAGTTCGGGCGCCGTAAAGGGGGCGAGCAGTTTCGTGGGTCTCCGGTCGGCTGGAGACACACGAAAAAACCTTGTCGCGCGAACAGTGCTCGTGCTCCTGAGCTGACGTTCCGAGATTCGCTGAATTGGAAACACACGCCACCGCGCTTCGATGAGTCCTGCGGAGAAATGAAATTCGTAGTGACCGCCTTGACGTTCCGCGATATCATCGATGACCCATCGGCGTTTTCGATCGGCATCGAGCGTGGGTGCGTATCTGGGGCTCCAGCCCGATTAGCCGGACGGTGGGTATAGGTCTTGGTGCCATATGTCCACTCGTTTCTGAACCTGTGGTCATGGCCCTGAACTAGAACCTGAGCGTCGCGTCCTGCCTTTCCCTCCTTGTGGGCTGCGTCGACCGCGGCGCGGATCGCCTCTTCCTCAGTGGCGTAAGCGCCGGAGTGCTCACAATGAGCGCAACCCTCCACTGGCCTTCATGGCGCGTGACGAAGTACTGAACGCTTTCCATAAAGCTTGGCTCCGGCATCGCCCCCGTGATCGATAGACGGGTCGTACTCTGCAAATCTGGGTAAGCGCCGTTCAGCGGCCACCTTCCGGACCACGGGGCGATCTGCGAGTCTGCGGTTTGTTTGAACCGTTAGGCTTAGAATGGACACAGAGCATAGTGCTATCACGGAGCCGGTGCGGCGGCTTGAGGTCTTCACCGGAGCCGGCCGCCGGCGGAAGTGGAGCGATGAGGACAAGGTGCGGATCGTTGCGGAGATCGTGGCGAGCGGCGGCTCGGTCTGTTCGGTGGCCCGACGGCATGGATTGTCACCGCAGCAGTTGTTTGGCTGGCGACGTCAGTTGCGAGAAGGAGCAGGCTGTCATTCCGAAATAGAAGAAGTAAGTTTGTGCCGGCGGTGGTGGATGCCGCGGTGCCGGCGCCCGCTGTTGATCGGGAGCGCAAAGCGGTGCGCTGCAAGGCCAAGGCGGATACCCGGGCTCGCCGTTGCGATGCCGGGATCATCGAGATCGAAGTCGACGGCATCACAATCCGGGCCGGTCGTGGTGCGGATACGACGATGATTGCGTCGATTGTCCAGGCACTGAAGGCGAGCCGGTGATCGGCCCGTCGGGTGCGGTCCGGGTGATGGTGGCGACCAAACCGGTGGACTTCCGCAAGGGGATGGAAGGGCTCGCGATCCTGGTGCGCGAGAGCATGCGGGCAGACCAATTCTCGGGAGCTGTCTATGTGTTTCGGGCCAAGCGGGCCCAACACTCGACATTCTGCATACAGTCTTCGAAGCGCGAAGATTGCGTATCCGTGGCATCCGCTTTTTGGGCGGACGCTTCAGGTGGCACCGTTCCGACGCGGCAAGGAGCTGAAATGCATCTACACAGAGGAGCGGCGTGGGTTTAGCCGCGAAGTTCCCAATTGGATGCTCGACGAAAGCTACTGCGCCGGCATGGCGCTAGGACCGCCGCAGGTCAGTATTGAGGGGCTGAACGAATTTGCTGCTGTTCTGAAGCTTCTGGGCGCGACTCAGGCGTCGGGCGCACAATCCCGTCCTTCTTTGAAGAGGGAGAAAGGACGTGCGGAGAAAAAGCCAATATCGCGAGCCGATGCAACTGGGTCTGGATCTGCGTCTTCGGATTCCCCAGAACCCGCTGGGCGCCAATCCCAAAGGTCTGATCGAGGCGCTCGCCGATCTGTTGCTGGAAGCGGCTGGCGTCGAACCCGCTCAGATGTCGGGAGGTGACCATGAGTGTCAAGATCACACGTGATCACCTCGACCGCGCCGCCGTCGTCTATGTTCGCCAATCGACAATGTCCCAAGTTATGGGGAATCTCGAAAGCCAGCGGCGGCAATATGACCTGGCGCAGGCCGCGGAAACCGCCGGATTTAAGTCGGTGGCGGTAATTGACGATGATCTTGGCCGCTCAGGCTCTGGCAGCACTCAACGGCCCGGATTTGAGCGGCTTGTGGCGATGGTTTGTTCGGGTAACGTCGGTGCCGTTTATTGCATTGAGGCGTCGCGGCTGGCGCGCAATGGACGCGACTGGCATCACTTGATCGACCTATGCGCCCTCGCGGGCGCGTTGGTCATTGATCCCGACGGCGCCTATGATCCGCGGCTTGTCAACGACCGCCTGCTTCTCGGACTGAAGGGAACGATGTCGGAGTATGAGCTGAGCCTGCTTCGCCAACGTGGAATCGCCGCTCGGGACTCTAAGGCCAAGCGCGGCGAGTACCGCTTCATGCTTCCACCTGGATTTTGTTGGAGTGAACTCGGCAAGATCGAAATGGATCCCGACGAACATGTGGCGGGATTGGTTCGACTCGTCTTCACGAAGTTCCGCGAGCTCGGTAGCGCCCGGCAGGTCTTTCTTTGGCTGCGTGCTGCCGACATCAAAATGCCTGTGGTTCTAAAAAACGTTCAAATCTACAAGCTCAGCTGGAAGGCGCCGGCCTATCACACGGTGATGCAGATCCTGCACAATCCGCTCTATGCTGGCGCCTATGCGTTTGGCCGAATCGCCCAGAAGACACGGATCGTGGACGGTCGCGCCCGCAAGGTCAGCGGGTTCAAAAAGCCGCGGGAGGAATGGAATGTTCTCCTGCGCGACAATCATCCCGGCTATGTCAGCTGGCAGGAGTATGAGGACAATCAGAGGCTGCTGCTGGAAAACGCCCACATGAAGAAGAACTGCTCGCGAAAATCGGCGCGCGGGGGACGCGCACTTCTGACCGGATTGATGCGGTGCGGCCATTGCGGGCGGATGATGCGTGTGTTCTACGGCCAGGCCAAGGGGAATGCCCATCGTTATCAATGCCGCGGCGATGACGCCCATGTCGGCGCTGGCCTATGTATCGGCATCGGCGGGGTGCGGGTCGATCGTGCGGTCGCGCTGCAAATCCTTGAGGCCGTCTCCGATCGGGCTGTTGAAGCAGCGATATTGGCGTCCGACCAGGTTGAGCGCTCAAGACAAGAGATCATCACGGCCGTCGAACGGGAGCTTGAAGTCGTACGCTACGAAGCGTCTCTTGCTGCACGCCGATACGAGCTTGTGGATCCGGCCAAGCGCCACGTTGCCCGCGAACTCGAGGCGCGCTGGAATGGCGCATTGGAGCGGGTTGCCGAGCTTGAAGGTCGTGTAAAGGAGCTGCGCACCGCATCGGCGGAAAGTCCCAAGATCGACCGCGCCCTGCTTCTGCAACTTGCGCATGATCTTCCGCGGGTTTGGAATGCACCGTCCACGGACACGCGCACCAAGCAGCGGCTGGTTCACATTGTGGTCCGAGAGATTGTTTGCGATCTCGATAGGAACACCAATGAGGCGGTTCTGCTCATCCACTGGACCGGCGGCCGGCACACGGAGGTTCGCGTTGCTCGCGTTAAGACGGGCCGATATCCGGGCGACATGGCACCGACTGCCGTTGACGCACTTCGTAAACTCGCTGGTCATTGGCCTGATCGAGAGCTCGCCGTGTCGCTCAATCGGATGCGCTGCAAGACCGGCGACGGCGAGACCTGGACGACTGTTCGCGTGCGGGAAATGCGCGAACGCCTGGGCTTGCCGGAATACGACCCCGCATCGTCCGACGGCAAAATGATCAGCCTTGCGAAGGCTGCGGCACACTTTGGAATTTGCGTCGGATCAGCAAAGAGCTTGGTGCTGAAGGACATCTTGCCGGCCACACAAGCAATCAAGGGCTCGCAATGGTTGGTTCCTGTCGACGCGCTGAGCTCGGAAACAGTACGTATAGCGGTGCAGCGCGTGATCGAGCGTCGGCCGAGAAACTACATTGATTATCAATATGATAGAATGATCCGCCTACCCGGTATCTGACAAAGGGACGTACAATGAAACGAGCTGTGCGGATCGTATCAAGCTGGTGTTCTGGGCGGAACGGGTCTGTGCCTGTTCGCCAAGAGGCTCGAGGATGGGATCTTCCGCTGGCCGACGATCGAGGACGGCGTGATGCGCCTGTCGGCGGCGCAATTGTCGGCGCTGCTGGAGGGGCTCGGCTGGCGGCTTGTGCATGAGGCGCGAGAGACGCCGGCGCCAACGCAAGCCGGATATTGTTGGCAGCGCTGCGGCGGAGTGAATCAGGAGCGTCGAACGCGTCGTCAGACGGCGGCGAATATGCTCTGAATTGGGTGTGAGCGACGCCCTGCCTGACGATCCCGAGACGCTGAAAGCGATTCTGCTTGCCGAGCGATGCGAGAGCGAACGGCTGCGTCAGATCATCAAGGAATTGCAGCGACATCGGTTTGGCCGGCGGGCAGAGACGCTGCCTGAAGATCAGATGCTGCTGGGCCTGGAAGACGTCGAGCAGGTCGCCGCATACAACGAGACGGCACAGGACGTGAGCGCGCCTGAAGGCCGTGAGGCGCGGGCTCGCAAGCGCCGCGGCAACCGCGGTGCCTTGCCGAGGCGCCTGCCGCGGATCGAGGTCGTCCTCCACATCGAGGACAAGACCTGTCCCTGCTGCCAGAGCGAGTTGCACCGGATCGGCGAGGATAGAAGCGAGCGGCTGGACCTAGTCCCGGCGCAGTTCCGGATCCTCGTGACCCGGCGTCCCAAATACGCCTGCCGGGCTTGCGAGGACGGGGTCACCTGCGTCCGCTGCATGACCGTCTGCTCGGCAAGCTCAGGCAACGGCCAAAGCTGTTCGCCGACGAGACGACGATGCCGGTGCTCGATACCGGCCGCGGGCGCACCAAGACCGGTCAGCTCTGGGCCTATGCAGCGGACGACCGGCCGTGGGGCGGTGCCGATCCGCCGGGCGTTGCCATGGCTGTGCCCCCGATCGCAAAGCCGATCGGCTAATCGCCTATCTCGCAGGCTTCGAAGGGATCCTGCAGGTCGATGGCTATGCCGGCTATGGCAAGCTCGCCGAGCGTGGCGATGTCCAACTTGCATTCTGCCGAGTAGGCGGGGGTGTTGCCATCCCCGCCCCTCACAGACCCGGACGAGCGGATTACCCGCATCCGGTTCTTCACGCGCAAGCTTCGCTCACGAGACGGCATATTGGTGGACGATCTTGGCTGTTGGCAGTGGGTATCGCGCGAGCATGGCCCGGAAGCGCGTCCACGGCAGATTGCTGTGGCGGCCACGCCGTGCGAGCCACTTCCTCCATATCCGCGTGACTTGGTGGTGGTACCATCTGATGCGTCGGCCGTTTCCGGAGATGCCGTAGTAGGCGCAGTGCCCCCGGATTACCCGTGACAGATGGGCGTGCTGCTCCCTGAACGAACAGTGCAGGTTTTGCCGACACCATTCCATCACAGAAGCCAGCGCGCGTGCGTAACGGTCTTTTGCCGTTATCTGACGGACGACATTCTTGCCTTGCCTCGACAGACCCCACACGTGGGTGAAGCCAAGGAAGTTGAACGTGGTCCCCGCCGTCGCAGGATGACGCCCGCCTGGGCGTTTGAACCGGAAGTCTACGAAGCGAGTCTTGGTCGGATGGAGTTGAAGCCCATACCGATCAAGCCGCTTGGCCAACACGTTCAGCAATCGCTTGCCGGACAGGTGGTCCTCAAAGGCAGCCACCGCATCATCAGCGTATCGAACCAGTTTGCACCGCCCCTTGAGCCGCGGTCGCGCCACCTGCTCGAACCATTCGTCCAGCACATAATGCAGGTAGATGTTTGCAAGCAGTGGCGAGATCACGCCGCCTTGGGGCGTTCCAACAGTCGTGCGGCGCAGGATGCCCTTTTCGAGCACCCCCGCCTTCAGCCATTTATCAATCATCCTCCGGACGGCACCGTCCGTGACTCGCTGGTCGAGGAATCGGCGCAAGTGTGCGTGGTCGATGGTGTCGAAGTATTTCGAGATATCGACGTCCACCACCCAGCGCAGCCCTTGTTCCATGAACCCGGTACGTAGAGCTTGCAGGGCGTCATGGGCCGATCGTCCCGATCGGAACCCGTACGAGCACGGCAAGAAGTCCGTCTCGTAGATCGGCTCCAGCAGCAGGAGAATCGCCCGCTGCACCACCTTGTCTTCCAGTGTCGGGATGCCCAGCGGCCGTCCCGTGCCATCCGCCTTGGGGATGTAGTGCCGTCGCACCGGCGGCGCGATGTAACGGCCGGATTTGATGCGCGCCAGGAGATCATCAAGATTGACCTCCAAGTTCGCCTCATAGTCCGTCGCCATCATGCCGTCGACGCCGGGCGCGCCATCCTTGCGCGTCAGACGATAAGCCTCGAGCATCCATTCACGGTCGATCAGGTGATGCAGCGCGGTCAGCACCCGCTCGGGATGTTGCCTCGCCAGATCGGCTATCCATTGTCGTTTCGTGGACAGGTTTGCGGGACTCAGGGTTCCCTCCCGTGTTTCTCGTCAATGGGTCTTAACGCGTGACGGCTCCCTTCCCTCCAGCGGGTCCCGGTGAGCCCAGTTCCCCGCCTTCCTCGGTACTACGAAGCCGCTACGACTTCCCGCCGCGCATGTCCGTCAGCTTATGTCTTCGCCTCGGGATTCCACATGCCTTGGTGTTTCGTGTTCGCGTCTGCGCTCCCGATGTTCGCCAAGTCGGTCATCGGGCCCGGAGCATTGTTCAGGCCGGTGCTCCTGTCCGGCCGATTCATGTGGACACAAACGGGACATCTCAGGTTTCCTGGTGGCCCATCCCGTACCTTTGCCCTGCTCTGAGACCCCGGCCGAACCGGTAAGCCTGACCATAGCGGCTTTCCCAGTGCTGCCCCCGGATCCAAAACGGCGAAGGCTTCAGCACGACCATGATTTCGAGGCTGCCACAGGGCTTCAGTACCCGCTGTCTACGCTTCACGAATGACGTTGCCGTCACCCATGCAAGACTCGCTTCCGGCTGGCGGGCTCCGCCTTTGCCGCGAGGGCGTCGAACCCTCTGGGTCACGTTGAAAGGTTTCAGGTCACATTCTTCCTCCTTTCCAGGACTTATCCTGACGCAAGCTGGGCGCACATGCGACGTAACTTCTATCGGCGAGTTCTACGCATCGAAAGGGACATCCGTGGTCGCGGCGCCGAGGAGCGCCGTCTCGTTCGGCAGCAGACAATCCGGGCGCTGGCGGCAGCCTTCGAGCGATGGCTCCGTGCAAAGCTCGCGTTGATCAGCCAAAAGGGCAAGTTGGCCGACGCCATTCGCTATGCGCTCTCACGCTGGGAGGGCCTGACGCGCTTCATCGACGACGGTCATATCGAGCTCGACAACAACACTGTCGAACGATCGATCCGTCCGATCACGCTGAACCGGAACAATGTGCTGTTTGCAGGCTCTGACGGCGGTGCCGAGCACTGGGCCATCATCGCATCACTGGTCGAAACCTGTAAGCTGAACGACGTCGATCCACTCGCTTACCTGCCCGGCGCCCTCACCAGGATCGTCAACGGCCATCCAAACAGCGACATCGATCAGCTGCTTCCGTGGGCCTATTGCCGTCAAGACCTCAACGCTGTGGCCCGAGAACGACGCTTACAAATCTGCCGCGGTCGCCTCAACTACCGTTTTGGTGGGCCCCCAAGGAGCAGTGCCTTGTAGTGATAGGGCTGGCCTGTTTGCTGTGACCGCGGAGACCAACTGCCGCGCCTTGGCCGCTTCCCTTATTACGAGAGCTGGAACGTAGCGGCTTCAATCGGCGAGATCGAGTATCGAGAGCGAGATGTCGCCTAGCTGCTAGCCAATCTTCTCGCTCTCTCTCGTTGGAGTCGAAGGCTGGATTGATGACGGATTGGGAGACGATCCATTTTTCCATTATGACCGTGATCCCAAGCTCTTTTTCCGTCTCCACCCTTGCTGCGTTGAGTGCTGCGACTGCTTGCGTTTGATCGACAACAAGCTCTCCGGTCCGGTTCTGATAGCGAACCCTTATTGCCAGCGACGATGCTGCCGACCTCGGTTGTGAAACTATGCTTTTTTTTGCGCCCCGCGACGCTTCAATCTCCATACCGGCACGCGTTCCGCAACGGCTTCGGCATAGCGGTCTCGTGCAACAATCTGGCCTGGGAATGCGTACTTTCCCGCTTCGCGCAAGAGCTGCTCTAAGTGCGTCCGTTGACGAGGCGACTTGGTATTGAAATTCGAATGTAGCAAGCCGAGATTCTCGTGTCCTGGCGACCGCACCGTCGTTGGACACCGATCACGGTCTGCATCAGGCCTTTAATCTTCCAGGTAAATTGGCGCCAGCGCATGCGAGGCGGCGACCAGGCAAGCGGCGCTGCGAAGCCAAGCGATGGCGGGGTATCGATCATTCAGATATCGAACCGCTCGGCGGCATCGGCGAGATTGCTGTCAGGGTCATGACGGCAGCAGCGTTGCCGCGATCGATATCCGTAAAGTCACTGTCGGCCGGCGCCAGCGTGATACCGTTGTTTTCACCAGCGACTCGGGTCGCCGGCTTGAAGAGATCGGCCGGCGAGATCGCCCCTGTATTCTGCTTGATCGTGTCGGTCGCGCTGCCCTGCGCGTCAACATCGATCATCAGACCCCGGTGGCCAGCTTCCGCCATGAACCAAGCCAGATGCACAGCAAGCGTCGTCTTGCCGACACCCTTTTTAGTCGTCCGTGAAGAGCGGCTAAGCGATTGAGCTGGAATCGCATTTGTCGTTTTGGATTGTTAGGATTGCAGGGTTTTGATGCTTCGGACATCGGAACCTTGCAGTTTCATTTTCGGGATTCCGTCGAATCGCCAGTCATGATTCCGTCGTTGCATCGGAGGTGGCGATGCGACCGAAGAAGCACAAGACGACGGGATCGGGCGATCTGTTCCGGGCCAGGCTGGACCAGATCATCAATATGAAGCACGAGCTGGTTCAGCTCGCCGGCAAGGTTGATTGGGACTGGATCGACGGCGAGATCGCGCCGCTCTATAGCGAGAACGGCCGGCCGGGTATCGCGACCCGCTTCATGATCGGGCTGCTGCTCAAGCACATTTACGGCCTGTCCGACGAGGGGGAGCGTTGGGTCCACGACCCGTATTTCCAGTACTTCACCGGCGAAGAGTTCTTTCAGCACGCGTTCCCGCACGAGCGCTCGGACCTGAGCCACTGGCGCAAGCGGCTCGGCGACAAGCTGGAGCTGTTGCTGGCCGAGAGCTTGCGGGTGGCGCACGAGGCCGGCGCGTTACGCAGCCAAGACCTCAAGCGGGTCACGGTCGATACCACCGTGCAGCCGAAGGCGATCACCTTCCCGACCGACGCCAAGCTGCTGCACGCGGCGATCAAGGGGCTCAACCGCCTGGCGAGGAAGCACGGGGTCAAGCTGCGGCAGTCCTATCTTCGCATTGCCAAGACCGCGGCAATGATGGCGGGACGCTACGCCCATGCCAAGCAATTCAAGCGGCATCATCGGCAGCTGCGCAGCCGGCTGGGCCGGATCATCCGCGATATCCGCTGCAAGATCGAAGGTCAGGCTGTGCTCGAGAACGCGTTCGCCCTCTCGCTCAGCCGGGCCACGCAGATTCGCGCGCAGCAGCAGCGCCAGCGCGGCTGGAAGCTCTATTCCTTCCACGCCCCGGAGGTGGAATGCATCGGCAAGGGCAAAGCAGCCGCGCCTTACGAGTTCGGTGTCAAAGCCTCTATCGTCACCAACAACCGGCGGGCTCCCGGTGGCCTGTTCGTGCTGCACGCCAGGGCGCTACCCGATAACCCGTACGACGGTCACACCTTGCGGGACGTCATCGACCGCACCGAGACACTCACCGGCTGCGCGATCGAGCGGGCCTATGTCGACAAGGGATATCGCGGCCACGACGCACAAAATCCCCGTCGCGTCTTCATCTCTGGCCAGAAGCGCGGCGTCTTCGGTGTCATCAAGCGCGAGCTGCGCCGCCGCTCCGCCATCGAACCCATCATCGGACACCTGAAAGTCGATGGTTACCTCGGCCGCTGCTACCTCAAAGGCCGTGCCGGCGATGCGGCCAACGTCATCCTCTCCGCCGTCGGCTATAACTTCCGCCGTATCCTCGCCTGGCTCAGGAAGCTCTTGCGCTTCATCCTGACCGTCCTTTGGCGCGCCTTCGCAACCCCAGTCGCCCTCAATCCCGCTTGTTAACGGACGACTTTTTATTGTTGATGACGATCGTGTTCATTGATGACTATTCCTTCCGATCGTGGCTCCTGCTGGCACGATCTCGATGAAACCGGCCTCTTCTGCGGATTCCGATGATCTCGCCCGGGTGTACCGATTTGATCTCGCCCAGGATTCCGAGATGATCTCGCCCACCATTCCGATTTGATGTCGCCCGGGGCGCGAGGCGTTCTGGCTGTCTGGTTTCTGGCATCGGCGAAGCCGCGTGGTCAATCTTGAATCGCGGCTCGAAGGACTTGTTTTTTGCTGCTCCTGCTGTGGGCATGTGGGCAACGCCCTTCGCGTCGTCCAAGCGCAGCGGCATGTCCACAGGGCCACGGGCTCAGGCCTTTCGGCCAGGCTTACGGGTTCGCCGCGGGCTCTCGCCGTTGAGATCGATCCGGTGGGCGTTATGGACCAGGCGGTCGAGAACGGCGTCGGCATAGGTGGGGTCGCCGAACACGGCAGAGTACCCCTATTCTTGAACGGGTCGTGTCTCACGTCACGATCACTGACCCGCATCATTTCCTATTTGGGCACCGGCTTGAGGTGCTGAAGGAGCGGTCGGGACGCGGTCCCGCCTACGTTGTTGTCGCGCTGCCGGACGGACGGCGGCGGGGGGTTCGGATCGCGTCGACGGATCTTACCGAGACGTCGATCGCTTTCCGCCCGAACGCGGCCGACCTGCCGCGCATCAGTGTACGGACGCTGATCCCATTGATGCAACATTTGAGCGCGAGTCTGAGCCTTCTCGACGAGAAGGTGATTCGCGATGACCCACCGACCGCTCCCAGGTCGCGTTGCGTATCGACCCCTGCCAACGTTGGCAAATCCATCCGGCCGTCCGATGGCCGACATTCCGCGCCTCTGGCCGAATCTGTCGACCGCGACGCAAACCCAGATTGCTCAAACGATCGCCGCGCTGATGCGGCGAATGCAAGCGATCCCCGGCACGCCCGGAAGGGGACTGGGTCGTGCTGATCAGCTCGACCGTCGCTGACGAGCGGCTCACGACGGCTCACCGAGCCAAGTTGGCCTATGTCTACGTGCGGCAGTCATCCGTGAACCAGGTGCGCCAGCATCAGGAGAGCACCGAGCTGCAGTACCGCCTTGTCGATCGCGCCATCGGTCTGGGCTGGCCGCCCGAGCGCGTCCAGGTGATTGACGAGGATCTGGGCAAATCCGGTGCTGGCGGCGTGGACCGTCATGGTTTCCAGAAGCTCATTGCCGAGATCGGCCTTGGCAACGCCGGTCTCGTGGTGAGTCTCGACGCTTCGCGCTTGGCCCGCAATAACCGGGACTGGCATCAGCTTCTCGAACTGTGCTCGGTATTTGGCGTGCTGATTGCGGATGGCGAGCGGCTTTACGATCCGCGCGCCTATCACGACCGCCTGCTGTTGGGCCTGTCCGGCATCATGAGCGAGGCGGAGCTGCATCAGCTTCGGATGCGCCTTCACCAAGGGGAACGGCAGAAGGCGGCGCGGGGCGAACTGCGGCTGCCGCTGCCGGCCGGGCTCGCCTACGATCGAGCGGGCACAATTGTTCTCAATCCGGATGAGGAGGTGCGCGCCCGTCTTCATCTCGTATTTGCTAAATTCCGGGAACTGCAAAGTGCGCGCCGTGTGATGCGCTACTTGGACAGGAATGGATTGTCCTTGCCGGTTCGGCCGCTGCTTGGACCTGCTCCACACGAGATCGTCTGGCGTGCGCCAGATAGCACACGCGTCCTTAATATCCTTCAGAATCCGGCCTATGCTGGGGCGTATGTTTATGGCCGCCGGCAAAAGGACCCGAGCCGATGCCGGCGGGGATCGCTGACGGGAACGGTCAAGGTAGCGATCGCGGATTGGGCGGTTTGCCTCCACGCCGCTCACCCAGGCTATATCAGCTGGGAGGAGTTCATGGCCAACCAGGGGCGATTGGCAGATAACGTCTGCCGCTATGAGGCAGGTCACTCTGGCGTACCGCGCAAGGGGGCAGCCCTGTTACAAGGAATTGCGGTCTGCGGTCGTTGTGGACGGCGCATGAGCATGCGCTACACGGGCCCGAATGCCGACTATCCGGTCTATTGCTGCCGCTCGGATCGGGACCAGCAAGGCAGTGCAATGTGCCAGGAAGTCCGGGCCTTGGCGGTTGACGCGCTGGTCGAGCGGATAGTCCTCGACGCCCTGGTGCCGGATCAGATTGAGATCGCACTCGCAGCCGCGGGCCAACTGGAGCAGGAGAGCCGTCAGCTCGAGCGCCAGTGGGCGCTTCGCGTGGAGCGCGCCCGCTACGAGGCCGAGCGCGCTCGGCGCCAGTATGACGCCGTAGAGCCCGAGAACCGTCTTGTGGCGCGCTCACTTGAGCGGGCTTGGGAAGAGAGGCTGCGTGTCGCAGAGGCGGTCGAGCAGGAGCATGCGCGTTGGCGCGGGCAAGAGCCGCTTCTGATTGGCCCGGCGGAATGCGCAGGGCTACAAGCGCTCGGCGAGAACCTGCCGCGGATTTGGAACGCGGCCACCACGTCGGCAGCCGATCGCAAGCGCATTCTGCGATTTGTGATCCGCGAAGTCGTTCTTGATCAGAAGCGGACCCGAGGTCAGGTGTGGCTCAAGATCGTCTGGCAGACCGGTGCAACCAGCGAGCATCACGTGCAACGGCGCGTTCAGACATACCGTGATTACATCGACATTGATCGGTTGCGGCAACGGATCGTCGAGTTGAATGCTGAACACAAAATGGATGCCGAGATCGCGGCAATACTCAATCAGGAAGGCTTCGTCGCGGCTCGAGGTTGCGCCTTCAAAGGCGAGAATGTCTGGCTGTTGCGTACCCGCTGGGGCATTCCCACCGTCAAAATCAACGGCGTGGACAAGAATCCGATGCGCTGGCCCGATGGAAGCTTCTCAATTCAGGGCGCAGCGGCTGAGCTTGGAGTGACCCCGCAGACGGTGTTCGATTATCTCGCGCGGGAATTGCTGGCAGGTCGTCAGTTAGCCAAAGGCCAGCCATGGCAGATCGAGCTCTCAGACGACCAAATCCGTCAGCTTCGCAATCGGGTACGACGCACCAAGCGTTCGAAGAAGGAGGCATCATGAAGTCATCGGCTCGCCGATCAGCGCGTGCCATTTATCGACGGGAAGCTGGCTGGTGACGATGGTGGAGCGGTGGCCGTAGCGGTCCTCGAGGATCTCCAGGAGGTCGTGGCGGGCCGCGGCGTCGAGCGGCTCGAGACCCCAGTCGTCGAGGATGAGGAGATCGACGCGGCCGAGCGCGCGCAGCAGGCGGGGGTGGCGGCCGTCACCGCGCGCCAAGGCCAGATCGCTGAACAGTCGCGGGACGCGCTGATAGAGCACGGAGCGATTGTCGCGGCAGGCTTTGTTGCCGAGCGCCGAGGCGAGCCAGCTCTTGCCGACGCCGGACGGGCCACAGATCAAAAGATTGGCGTGGTCGTGATCCATTGGCCTTCGACCAGCATCGTCAAGAGGCTGCGGTCGAGGCCGCGCGGGGTGCGATAGTCGATGTCCTCGATGCAGGCCTGCTGGCGCAGCTTGGCATATTGAAGCCGCTTCGACAGTCGCTTGTCGCGTCGCAGCGACGCTTCACGTTCGAGCAAGAGCGCAAGCCATTCGGCGTGACCGAGGCTGGCGGCCTCGCCGCCGGCTTCGATGTCGGCGAAGGCCTTGGCCATGCCGTGAAGGCCGAGTTGATGGAGCTGATCGAGGGTCGGATGGGTGAGCAAGGCGTGATCTCCTAATTGTAGTAGCGCGGCCCGCGGATGTTGGGATGGAGGATCGGTGCGTCGTCCGCGGAGCGCTTGGGTGAAGGACGCCGATCAAGATTGTTGGCGAGGATCGATTTGACCGAACCGTAAGTGCGCGCGCCGATATCGATCGCCCGCATGGCGGCGGCATCGAGCCGCTCTTGCCCGTAGGAGCGGGCCAGCCGGATGATGCCGAGGCAGGCGCGGAAGCCCTGCTCGGGGTGTGTGCGTTCATCCAGGATCAGATCACACAGCGCCGCGGTGGCCGGCCCGATCGTGGCGGCATCCTTGCGGATGCGCTCGATGGTCCAGCCGGCGTAGCGCCGATGACTGGAGGCCATGTGCTCCGGCACGGTCGTGTGCTTGTGGTTGCCGCTCACGCGTTGATGCGCGGCGATCCGCTCGCCCTTGTGGAAAGTCTCCACGGTGCGGGCGGTGAAGCGCACCTCGACCTCGGCGCGGACGAAGCGATGCGGGACGCTGTAGTAATGCGCCTCGACCTCGACGTGATAGTCGATGCTGACCCGGCAGATCCGCCACTCGGCGAACACGTAAGGGCTCTCCGGCAAGACCTTCAGTGCCGGCCGGTCGATCTTGCGGCGGGTGACGCCGAGCCGCCGGATCGGCCGCTCCTCGTTGAGCCGGGTCATTAACTCGGCGATCGCCGCGTTGACCTCGGCGAGGCTGTGGAAGATCCGGTGGCGCAGCCGTCCGAGCAGCCAGCGCTCGACCATGAGGACCGCCTGCTCGACCTTGGCCTTGTCCCGTGGCCGTCGTGGCCTGGCCGGCAGAATGGCGGTGCCGTGATGCGCCGCCATATCGGCGTAGCTGCGGTTGATCTGCGGATCGTAGAGGCAGGCCTTGATCACCGCGACCTTGGTGTTGTCCGGCACCAGCAGTGCCGGCACGCCGCCGATCGCCTCGAAGGCGCCGACGTGCCCGCTGATCCAGTCGGCGAGGCCCTGCGTCCAGGTCGCCTGCGCGTAGGTGACGCTCGATGCGCCGAGCACCGCGACGAAAATCTGCGCGGCGCGCCGCTCGCCGGTGAGCCGGTCGATCACCACCGGCACGCCGTCGCCCGCATAGTCGACGAACAGCTTCTCGCCGGCCGCGTGCGACTGGCGCATCGTCACCGACAGCCGGCCTTCCCAGGCCCGGTAGAGCTCGCAGAACCGCGAATAGCGATACCCGCTGGGTTCGCCCGCGATGTACTCCTCCCACACAATCGACAGCGTCACGTGCTTGCGCTTGAGCTCGCGATGCACCGCCGCCCAGTCCGGCTCGGCCTGCCGCCGATGGCCCCGCCGGGTGCCCGGACCTCCTCCGGCGCTGGCGAACAGCCGGGCCTCCAGCACCGTGTCGGTGACGTCGCCTGGCAACGGCCAGGTCAGCCCCGCCGCCTCGCACCGGCGGATCGTCAACCGCACCGTCGAAGGGGCCGTGCCGACCCGCCGCGCAATCTCGCGGGTCGGCATCCCGGCCGACTTCAATCTGATCACATCGCGCACACGGCGCATCGCAAACCTCTCCGTCGGCATCCAGGTCCCCCTTCGCAAAGCCGAAAGGCGGGACCGTATCGGAGCCAGAAGAGGCCTCGTCACCCCGGGCGACATCATCCCGGAATGGTGGGCGACATCAAATCGGAACGGTGGGCGAGATCATTCCGGAATGGTGGGCGACATCGAGCGGAATCAGCACTCTTCATCCCTGCTGTTGGTTGGAACCAACAGCCGCTACGGACCGGCGCTTTCTAGATAATCTTCAAAGCCCGGCACAAATCCCCTGCCAGAAGAGTCAGGTCGGCCCAGCCAAAGAAAAAAGACGCGCCGGATCGAAAACCAGTCCGCACGGGTCGACAGGCGGTTGACGTTGTCACCGAAGCGCAGCCGCCCTCCCCGGCGGGTTGGTTTGAACTTCCAACACGTTCCGGGCCTGCACCATATTGCGACATCAACTGCTGGAAGGACGCGACAGAACCCGAAGCCCCAGAGACAGGAAATCCCTGCTCCGCGCGAGTCAGAGGGTCCCAGCGCGAAGAACACTAAATGGCGTCAGCTCAGTTGGTTGGGCTTTCCATCTGTTGAGCGTAGTGAAGGGGTTGAGAGCCAGGAATTGACTCCCGCAGTTCTACAAAGTTCCAGTTTGAGACATGAACCTTGGCACGCTTTGTGCTGACCCATCCTTGTCGGGATTTTGCATCACCTTCGCGGGGCTGGGAGCCAACGCCGGTCGAATCATTTCAAGCGAGCGGCGTTGTATTGTCGAAGCTCCTCGGCGAGTGATCCTGAATCCACACGTGGGCGACACTCGCCGGACCAAGGTATCAACCGCCTTGCCGAGGAAACCCCGCCAAGATCGTCTTTGGCGGCCGACAGCAATGTGAGCGTCCACAGATCGCTAACAAATCCGGAGAGGCTAGCGGGCTTATTTGTTGGCTCGCATGGGGAGCCGTCACTGCCGTCGCTTCGCGCGAGCGAGCCTTTGCGACTTGGTGCGAGACGACAAGCACAATGGCTGAATCTCGAATCTTTAAGAAGCGCCTCCTTCAGCTCGGCGGTCGATTAAGTTGACGATGCCGTTACGCCGCTTGTGCGGCACCAGCAACCGGTCGGCTCTCTGCTGAGATGTTTCGTTGTCGTGCAACACTTTGAGACTGCAGACGCGAGCGATCGCCACGGCGCGAGATTCGCTGATGGTTCATGGATTTTGCTTTTAGCTCTGATGCCGGTAGCGGACTGGCTGCCGGCGGTTCAGAAACCGTAATCCTGAACGGCCAATGTGCTTTTGGGGTGCCCCTTCGACATGGGCGCACCGTCCCACCGAACGGGGCTGTTATACGCTAGCCCATTGATGGCCACTGATGCTATCTCGGGTTTCTGACACCCAAGTCTACGGTTGCATACAACCTAGACGTTTGCAACAGTCATTGCCTACTCAGGGCGCGACGAAACCGCGCGCTCTTCCTTGGGTTTTCGTGCACACGGCTGCGCTCGGCCGCTCGGCTTTATCAAACCCGAATTGCTCAAGCTCCTGCCGAAAGCGCGGACAACGAACCTGCAAGCCGTGCTGCCGTGGCCTACTGCACTTAGGATCGAAAGCCCGACGCGGATATAGACGCAAAAGACGGCGAACATGGTCAGTCCAAAGACGTGCCGCACTCCTAATTCGCTGCGTCCTCTCTGAAAAGAACGCAGCCTGTTCGTCTTAGCGATTGTTGCCGGAGATCTATCACAGGCGGACGTGATCAGACCCGCAGGTTTTCTGCGCTGCTTTTGCTCGCTTGGGGGCGACTTTGACTTCGTAAGAAATCTTTTGGCCTTCTGCCAAACCAGAGGGTCCAGCGCGCCCGCCAAGGCTCACCGCGCTTTCGGCAGCAATCGACGCCGATCGATCGCCAGCCTGTTTCGGTCCGGGTTCCTAAACCCGCGGTCAGCCTGCACCTAAAAATCCATCTCCTTTCGGGGGTGCGTTCGCTCGCCCGTTCGGGTTGTATCGTCGTCATGACAGAACACCCGGGCGTTTCAGAAAAACCAGACTTGGGAACGAGCCGCCGATGTCACGACCGCCGAAGCGCGATCGGTGCTGTCAATCGTACCCGTCGTCGGACAGGACCTCCAGGAAATGGTGACAGCGCTCGTCCCCAACCAAAGAGCCGAACGCTTCGAAAAATACCTTCTCCTGCTATCCGACGAGCTCAACAGGCTGGCGGTTGCTTCATAGTCCCCTCCGATTCGCGAGCTTGCGGGAAGGCTTGAAGATAGCTGACGTTTTGAGCCGCAGGCGCTGACCGCAATTACGTCATCGTATGCACGATTGACACGTTTAATTGCGTGGGCCACTTCTTGCAATTGCGAAGGCATCTCGTCCAGCAATGCGCCTACAGTGCAGACAATCAATGCGCCGGGCTGATTATCCCCTTCGCCTAGGTCAAGGACAAACCGCAGTCGGTCAGCTCGACCACGACGTCGGTTGTAGAAATGACGCCTTTGTGATGAGTGATTGCCAGCACGGTCACATCTTCCGCCAGGCTGCGAATACGGTCCAAAATGTCGCGCTCGGTTCGTTCGTCAAGCGCGGAGCTGGCCTCGTCGAGAAGAAGGATCGCCGGCTCGCCATAGAGCGCGCGGGCAATAGCAACACGCTGGCGCTCCCCGCCTGAAAGCTTCAAACCGCGTTCTCCAACGGTTGTTTCAAATCCTTCCGGCAGAGCCTCGATAATGCGGAGAATTGCGGCTTTTTCCGACGCACCGCGAAGGCGCACCTCGTCGCGGGGCCGTCCTAGCAGAATGTTGTCGGCTACCGACTCATTGAGCAACATCACGTCCTGCGGCACAATAGCAACTGCGGCATACCAATCCGTGTGATCGATGGTCGCTATATCGGTTCCATCGACCAGAATACGGCCGCAGTCTGGCTCGATCGATTTCAGGACGAGCTTGAATATTGTCGACTTCCCCGATCCGGATTCGCCGACAAGGAAGGTAATGGCGCCGCGCCTAGCCAGAAACGAGACATTCGTAACGCCACGACCGTTGTCGTAGGCATACCGAATGCCCTCGAAGGATAGCTGGCCAGCGGAGGGCGTGAAATCATGAGCATGAGATGTTCGCCGCTCTTCTGGTGCGACCCACAGTCTGGCGAGAGGAATGAGGTCGGCTCGCGACCGCGCCGCGTCAGAGATCGCGCGCGCGACCATCTCGAAGGGCGTATTGAGTTGGAGTAGAAGCGTGTTGAATAGCACAATATCGCCGATCGTGACCGCACCGGCCCGGTATTCAGGCATTAGAAGGAGAAGTGTGACGGCAAATTGTAGCGCGATGGCTAAGCCGAGCACGGCTATGTAGGCCAATCGTTGAAACACGTAGGCTCGCCAGTTATCGCGCACCTCCCGCGCCTTCATCGTAAAGCGCTGACTCATCCAGGAATGACTGCCGAAATGGCGCAACGTGTCCATGGAGTTCATGACGTTGCCGACGAAACGCGCATTCTCCTGTCCGGCTTCGATGGCCCGGTCCAGAAACACGCGCGCCCGACGCGTGGAATTCCACCCCAATGTAATCGCGACAGCCCCATAAGCGAGGACGATTGCAGCGACTTGGATATTGACGAGCACACCGAGAGTCGCGAGCGTAAGCAGAAGTTGCGCTGCAGCCGGGATGAATATCATAATTCCAAGCTGGACCAACGTCGTCAACCCGCTGCACCCGCGCGCGGCCGCACTCTGTATCTCCACGGGATTGTGCTCAAGAAAAAAGGCCGAGGTTTTTCTCAGAATGCGATCGAAAAAGCGAGTTGCAGCGATGAAGCCCAGGTTCTCGGCTGTCATGAAGGAAAGATACTGCAGCATGCGCTGCAATGCGGAGGCTATGCCGAGCAGGACCGCATAGCCGGCGAATCCCCAGGCAAGCGCCGACATGCCTTCCCCCCGCGGGAGACGATCAATGAGACTCGAAAATACATAGGGGGCTGCGACGCTGCTCGCGCTGGAGATCAGCACCACTGTGGCAACGATGAGAAGCAAGCGCCGATCGGATCGCCAGTACGCATGCAGAATTTCGGAAACCGGCGACAATGCGCTGTCGTTGACCTGATCTGCGGTTGATCCAGGGAATGGGGCTTTGCTTACACTGAGAGAGCCGACATGGCCTTGCGATCTGGATTCCATACGATCTCACGTAAAGATGCGGCTCTGTGGAATTTGCTGCCGTTTACCGTTACTAGACTCCAACCCAGTTTTGTCCAGCACCGTCATCCAACCCCGCCAAATCTTGGTAGGTTGTCGCCCGGGTTCTCACATGAGAGAAGTTATAGTGTGGCCCGACACGCTGCCGCGCCACACGACGAGAAGCCCGATCACGCTAGGAACAGACATGAAGAGCGCAACTGCAGACACGTCTAAGCGGCCATCGCGGCCCGATACAACTGACCTCCTCTTACCGGTGCTGCCACCTCCCACTATTGTGGGGCCGAAGGGCCCCTCCCTAACGACAGCGCTAACGAAGGCTACCTTTAAGATCATTCTTCACTCCGTTACCGCCTCTCACACGAGAGGCGGTAACGTTTAAGTCGAGGAACAAATGCTCAAGGCCACTCTGAAAATAGCCGACTTGGAAAACTATGGCGTTCATTCGGTCGTAATAGCCCTTGCGTCTACGGATCAGTTTCGTCAGCACTACCAGAAATGCATGTACTGGCCCGCTCGATTTTATCGTGATCGAGGCCGCTCGCCGGGGTCCTCGGTTGCGTGTACGAGCAGGCCATATAGGTAGCCTCCCAATTTACTTCCATGTGGAGGAGCGCACTCGTACGGTTACGCTCTCCTGGGATTTCGTGGATCTTTTGGATAACTCGGGAACGATTGATGCAGAAATCATAGCCCATCATCCATCTATGAGAACGTTCTATTCTGCGCGGCAGGCCTGCGTTGGCGCTAATCAGTTAATCTGCTGCGGCTGCATGGAACATCTCGGCCGTCCCGGCAGCGGCCATGGTGCCGAACGGGGCGTTTGCGTAGGTGATGATACGAACCGCCGCGCGATTTTCGATGGAAACAAGGGCCATCGGCGTCCTCTCTCCTGCCGCGCACCGGCTGCTCGGGGCCGTGGTCTCCATCGGAGGCGCCCTCACATTCTGGATGAACTTTCCAACTTTATAACGGATGCAAAGTGACCGCGGATGAGGGAGCCAAATCGGCATCCGGCGGTCGCTCGAACAAGCTCGCTTGAAAAAGGCTGGCCGATCTCCGCGTTGAGGTGGCCCGGGACTACGTGCCGAAAGACACGCTGGGTGCACCTGAGAAGCGCGTTATCGACGCGATCAATGCCGCCGGCAGTGCATTCACAGCCTGGCGAAACACGGCAGCACTAAGATTCTGTCACTGATGAAAATCGGCTACATTCGATTCTTGTTCTTCAGTGGGCGCAGGGGCTAGCGAGCCATCGGCCTGAACGATCATCTTGGGCGAGAGGGGCGCGCCAAGCGGCGGAACTGCCGATCGCCGGATCTGCGGCGGATATCGCCGGGAAAACACCGCAATGAGGCGCTGGCGGCGGCCAGCTTTTTCCACCACCTTCTCGATGGTCTTCTCTTTGGAGCGTAGCGCGGCGCGGTGCGTCGGCGTTGGCGATTCCACTCCTGTACGTCCGTTAACAGCAACATTACCTCACCTGCTGAAGTGCTCGCGCACGGAAAATTTGGCTCTTCAGCCCAACGAGCGATTGTTCGAGGCGTGGTCTTGAAGTGCGCGGCCAGTTGGACCGCTGTCATTAAGATGCCGATAGGGCCGATCGATGTCGGTCCAACATCCGCAGTGATGCTCCCCGTGCTGTCTTTCATTGCTCGCGAGCCGCCCCTAGCCAAGCGACCACGAGCGGGCGGCAGCTTGCCATTCATGAGCGATACTCTTCGTGCACGCCGCGAGAATATGATCTTGATCAGCCTAAAGAGCTAAGTGCTCGTCACCGCGAACTCATCAGGGCCTCCGCGCTGGCGGATGACCTCTCGGAGTGCAGATGGCTTCTCAGGGGCGGAAGAGCGAATAGCGGCCTCGAAGGCCGGTATGAATTTGAGCCGGTCCATTACAGCACGCTCCACAAAGCCATCGTGAGTGTCAGTCGGGGAAACGAGCTTTTGGTTTTGAGGCCGGCTAGGGGGCGGCCCAGTCGCCGTGAGCTGCGCAATCGTCGCGAGAACTACGCTCGTTTCGGTCGTTCCCCCGGACCAATCTCCGAGCGCCGCGATGGCTCCTTCCAAAGCCTCTTCACGGCTCATGTGAACTATCTCCCCAGCGAGCCTGTTGCAGAAGACCGGTAAAACCCAGGAAAAGAGGCGCGGGCGTCTGGAGGAGCCGCCCGCGCGAAGTTTGCTACGCCAAGCTTGGCTGCTGGGGTTGCGTGAAATAAACAGCCAAGCCAAAAGGCTCTCAGCAACTCGCGTGCCAGACGGTCACGAACTTCAAGTGTAGAGATAAGCGGAGCCAGTCTTTTCGCCCGTCGTAGCCTGACCTCGACAGAGCATGGCGGCTAGCGCCACGATGGAACCGCGCGGGCGGTAGCTGAGAGACCGCCCGCACGAGTTGCGTTACGCATGATGCTTGGTCCTCAAGAGATTCAGTAAGCGACCAAGCTATACATAGCTCAGCAGTCCGCGTGCTAGATAAACGTAAGGGAACAAGGGACACGCTTTCACACGCAGATCGCAGGCTGCTCGCGCTGCTGTCCGAGAAGGCATGTTGTCCGCGCCATGCTGCGCAAACCACCTCAACGACCGATACAGCTGCGTCTGCGATGAGAATAGTGTAACTTCGAGAAGCTAGCTTGATGCTCATAGTCCATGCTCCTCATGCGCCGCAACGGAAATGATCGTAAGCAGCCTAAAGAGCGTAAGCGGGTGTTTACGTAAGAGTTCTGTGCTCGCCTTCGCGAACGCGTCACGGCCTCCCGCAGTGCGGCGAGCTTGTCGGGATCGGCAGAGCGAACAGCTGCGTCGAACGCAGGCATGCATGATCTCCACACCGTGCCTCCGATGGCATGAAAAGATGCACGGAGGAGAGCCCCCCCGCGCAGACTTGGCCATCTCATAGAGGTCGCGCGAATTATGAGGAGCCAAGCCCAATTGGCTCTCAGCAACTCGCGGGCCATTCAAGATGCAAGAGAGGCGAAATAGTGCGCACCACCATGAAAAGCGTGCGGGCGGTGCTGACGACCGCCCGCACGAGTTACGGTGTGAGGACTTGGCCCTCAATCAATAAGCGACCAAGCCATACTTGGCTCAGCAATCAATGGGCCAGACGGCCACATTGCGCAGAGAGGCAAACGGCGCGCTTTCATACCTTGTGCAGACTAACTACTCGCGCGAGCGGTGCTTTCCGGACGACAATGTCACGAACCGGACGCAACTGAGCGACATCAGACGTGCCGCGTTAATGACGACGAGCGTGCGAAATAGTCGGACTGATCTCGTCATCGTGCACGATGAGAAGCTCGCCGGGCTTCACGCCAAGTCTTCGCAACTGCTCCTCTTCGATTGGGCAGTTGAGCATTGCGGCCTTTGCGCCGCATTCCGCGATGGTCATCCTCACCACTTCCGCCGGATCGGCGACGGCCCCCACGCAAGTTATGTGCCCGAATTCTTCGTCATCGTCGCCATCTTCCTTGCCGCTGTTACTATCCAACCATCCATCTTGTTGAGCTCCGTGGGCCCTGAGCTGCCGAACCTCTGAAGATCCCGAGGCATCGGACACCGCGGCTGAACACGAGGACGGCCACCTCATTGCATAAATATTACGACCGCGGCGATGGCGAGCGAGGTTAGTCCTATCAAAATGACGTATGCGATATACGGAAGGTCGCCACTGACCTGCTCCCCTGAAACGCCCCCGGTTTTGAGTTAGGGTTCTGTTCTCCACCGAGGAGACAGACGATGCGTAAAGGCAGGTTCACGGAAGAGCAGATCATCAAGGTCTTGAAGGAACACGCTGCCGGAATGTCGGCGAGCGATCTGTGCCGCAAGCACGGCATCAGCGATGCGACCTTCTACAAGTGGCGGTCGCGCTATGGCGGGATGGAGATCTCCGACGGCCGCAAGCTGAAGGCCCTGGAAGAGGAGAACCGCAAGCTCAAGAAGCTGCTGGCGGAGTCGATGCTAGACGCATCGACACTGAAGGAGATGCTCGGAAAAAACTTCTGACGCCCAGCTTGCGGAGACGCGCTGTGACCTGGGCGATCGATGAGAAGGGCTACTCGCAGCGGCGGGCCTGCGGGCTGGTTGGCCTGCAACCGAAGACCTATCGCTATGCCCCGACGAGACCGGACGATGGTCCGTTGCGAGCCCGGCTGAAGGAATTGGCGTCGCAACGTCGCCGCTTCGGCTACCGTCGCCTGGGGCTGCTATTGGCTCGGCAAGGGGTCCGGATCAATCGGAAGAAGCTGTACCGGCTCTACAAGGAGGAGCGGCTGAGCGTGCGCAAGCGTGGTGGCCGCAAACGGGCACTGGGCACCCGGGCGCCGATGACGATCCCGCAGGATCAGAACCTGCGCTGGTCGCTCGACTTCGTGATGGACACGCTGGTCAGTGGCCGGCGCTTCCGTGTCCTGACCCTGGTCGACGACTTCACCCGGGAATGCCCGGGTCTGGTCGTCGACACCTCGCTCACCGCCCTGCGTGTGGTGCGTGAGCTTGGCCACATCATTGAAAGCCGGGGCTGCCCACGCATGATCGTGAGCGACAACGGCACCGAGTTCACTTCAAATGCGATCCTGGCCTGGCAGGAAGAACTCGGGATCGAGTGGCACTACATTGCGCCCGGCAAGCCGATGCAGAACGGCTTTGTCGAAAGCTTCAACGGCCGCCTGCGCGACGAGTGCCTGAACGAGTACCTGTTTGCCAATCTCAACGAGGCTCGCCGGATCATCGAAGAGTGGAGGATCGACTACAACACCAACCGACCGCACACGAGCCTCAACGGGCTCACACCGACCGAGTTTGCAACCCGCCCCAACAGGGGCCAAACCCAGAACAGACTCTCCTTATAAACGAGGGCAAATCGGGGAGCAGGTCACGCTCGGCGGGCGCGCTGCGGCTCGCGTTTAGGATTGATGCGCAATACTCTCCGCTACCTCTCGCCAGTCTGCGCACTCTGCGTCTGATCTTCCCCCGAGAAAGTGGACTGGTTTAAGCGGCTTTTAGCTCCATTTCGATCGGGGCGATATCCCACGGCGGAATGGAGCCTTGTTCGGTTGTAGAAGCCTTCGATGAAGGCGAAGATATCGCGCTGGGCCTCGGCGCGGGTCTTGTAGTTGCAATGATGAACGAGCTCAGTCTTCAAGGTATGGAAGAAGCTCTCCATCGGAGCATTGTCGTAGCAATCGGCCTTCGGCGTGCTCCCGGTCATAAGGCGTCAAGGTCTGATCGCTCGGGGCGATATCCCGTGGCGGTCTTTGCATGGGATGCAACTTCGGTTCGTCACAACCTAGAGCGTGATGACTTTAGTTTTGGCCATATCCGGCGTCGGCGAAGCAATTGGCACATTCGGCGGGTGAGGAGCTATCGCTGAAAGTTGGCGACGGCGGGAATCGGGAAGGCGGCATATCGTGGGGGTGCTTGACGCCTCCACTTCTCCACCGAAGGAGCGATATGCCGTGTCCAAAGATAACATCATCAAGTTGATTCAGCCAGGAAACGTCGACGATCAACTCACCGAAATCTTGCGCAATGGGGCGCGTGCTCTGTTGGCCCAGGCGGTCGAGGCCGAGGTCGCGGACTTTCTCGGCAAGCATGCCGATTTGAGGACTGCGGACGGCCACCAGCGCTCGTGCGCCACGGTCACCTGCCGGAACGCGAGGTGATGACCGGTATCGGTCCGGTCGGCGTCCGCCAGCCGCGTGTACGCGATCGCGAGGCGGAGGCTACCGATCCCGACCGCATCCGGTTCTCTCCGTCGATCCTGCCGCCCTACATGCGCCGCTCGAAATCGATCGAGACGCTGCTGCCGATCCTTTACCTGAAGGGTATCTCCACCGGCGACTTCTCCGAGGCTCTGGCGGCGCTGCTCGGCAAGGATGCTGCCGGGTTGTCGGCATCCGCCATCGGCCGTCTGAAGGACGGTTGGCTTGACGAACACACCGCGTGGCAGAGGCGCGATCTGTCGGCGAAGCGCTACGTCTACATCTGGGCCGATGGCATCCATCTCCAAGCACGCCTCGAAGACGAAAAGCAGTGCATCCTGGTGCTGATCGGCGCGACGCCGGAAGGCCGCAAGGAACTGGTCGGCTTCACCGATGGCGCCCGCGAGAGCGCGCAGGACTGGCGCGATCTGCTGCTCGACCTGAAGCGGCGCGGGCTCGGCGTGCCGCCGCGGCTCACCATCGCCGACGGCGCGC
The DNA here is from genome assembly GCF_011516665.3 of Bradyrhizobium sp. 41S5. NCBI lineage: Bacteria > Pseudomonadati > Pseudomonadota > Alphaproteobacteria > Hyphomicrobiales > Nitrobacteraceae > Bradyrhizobium > Bradyrhizobium sp. 41S5. Next base: position 7,592,550 of record NZ_CP083721.1, read on the forward strand.
TCGGGTTCTGGAAGGCCGCCGGCGAGGTCTGGCCGAAAACGCACGAGCAGCGCTGCTGGGTACACAAGACCGCCAACGTGATCGCCAAGTTGCCGAAGAGCCAGCAGCCTAAAGCCAAACGTGCGTTGCAGGAGAGCTGGATGGCCGAAACCAAGGCCGCCGCCGAGCTGGCGTTCGACGCCTTCATCGAGAGCTATACGCCCAAATACGAGAAGGCGGCCGACTGCCTGAGCAAGGATCGGGACACGCTACTGGCGTTCTACGACTTCCCGGCCGAACACTGGAAACACCTGCGGACCACCAATCCCATTGAAAGCACCTTCGCTACCGTGCGCCACCGCACGATCCGATCGAAGGGCTGCCTGTCCAACAGAACGGCGCTCGCGATGGTCTTCAAACTGCTTGAGGCCGCGCAGAAAAGCCGGCGTCGTCTCGATGGCCACAACCAGTTGCCAAAACTCGTTCTCGGTGTGACATTCAACGACGGGATCGAGCTCATCGCCAAACCGACTGACCGTCAGCCCATAACCGCCGCCGCCTGACCGGCCGCGCCGTCACCAAAATTTGGCGATAGCTCTTCTGTCCAGCACCGTCATCCAACTGCCGACATTGGTAGGTTGTCGCCCGCCTTCTCACATGAGAGACCTTCCATTGTGGCTCGACACGGTGCCGCGCCACTCTCTCTCTGGCTTTTACTGAAGCCTAGATTTGAGACGACGAGAAGCCGGACCACCCGGAGATTGACATGAAGAGCACAACTGCAGACGCGCCTAAGCGGCCATCGCGGCCCGATACAACTGACCTCCCCTTACCGGTACTGCCACCTCCCACTATTCAGGGAGAGAAGGGCCCCTTCCCTAACGACAGCAGTAACTTCGGCTACCTTTAAGATCATTCTTAACTCCGTTGCCGCCTCTCCCACGAGAGGCGGCAACGTTTAAGGAACAAATGCTCAAGGCCACTCTGAAAATAGCCGACTTGGAAAACTACGATCCTGTTGCCAAAGGCAGTTCGATACAGGTTGGTGAAAGCTACATCCGGCCGTTCCAACATAAGAGTCTTGAGAGTTCGTTAGTGAAGAACACTGAGCAATGGTTCTTCGTCATACGTGAGCGTCAAGTAGCGGCGGACGGGGCTGGCGTTCATTCGGTCGTAATAGCCCATGCGTCTATGGATCAGTTTCGTCAGCACTACCAGAAATGTATGCACTGGCCGCTCGATTTTATCGTGATCGAGGCGGCTCGACGGGGCCCTCGGTTGCGTGTACGAGCAGGCTATATAGCCAGCCTCCCAATTTACTTCCACGTGGAGGAGCGCACTCGTACGGTTACGCTCTCCTGGGATTTCATAGATCTCTTGGATAAATCGGGAACGATCGATACAGAAATCGTAGCCCATCATCTATCTATGAGAACGTTCTACTCTGCGCGACAGGCCCTCGTTGGCGTTAATCTGCTGACTGCTGGCGCCACCTTGTACGTCGACAGATCGCAAACGTCGTTTGAGTACGGCGCGACAACTTCATCAGCCCCTGAGCTCTCTGGACGAGAGGGGAGCAATTATGTCCTTGAGTTTTCTGATACTCTTCAGGCGGTTGTTCGTTCGCGGCCGACGGCCTTCTGCGCAAACGCTGTGGAGCTGAGCGGAGGAATGGACTCCGCTTCCGTCGCAGTTGCTGTTAGCGAGAGTGTAGCATCGCTAGCATGTGGCGGGATACTATTGGGCGACGGGAGTAGCCCCAAGCAGATTGACCGCCGAGCTAACATTTTGAGCGCACTGGATTGTCGCGATCACAAAGTTGACATGCACGCCCACATGCCGGCGATTGATCTAGATCTTGACCTGAAAGGACGCCTGCCACTCATTTCAGAGTATTACCTTGAGGCGTTCGGGTCACTCTGGGATCGGTTCCGAGGTGATGGCTGCGAAATAATCTGGACCGGCATAGGAGGAGACGAGCTTTGCGCTCGCTTCAGCAGCGACGAGGAGGAACCCAGATCTCCGTCTTCACCCGACCTGGATATCGCACTTGGGCTTGCAGAAGACCTATTGACGAAACGCGGGCTTGACGCCGCTCGTTCATCCTTCCTTTTTAGCGCCCCCATCAGCGCCACTCTATCCACAACTCTGCTCGCAAGTCTTTGTCATGCTCGCCCACTCGCGACGCGAGGACTTTGGCCCGTCCGCCCATTCGGCGATCCGAGATTGATCAATTTTGGAGCGAAGCTTCCGTTTGCACTTCGCTCGGGCAAGGAGCTCCTCCGTTCTTACTTGCGTGAGCGCTTGGGCTCTGACGTATTTCCACGCGGTTACGCAAAGGAGACTTTCGCGCTTGTACTGCCAAAGGCGATTGCGGCTCGTGCGGACATAATTTCATCACAGCTTGCTTCTTGCGCCTTGGCCGACTTCGGCTTGGTTTCGCAAGAGGCTGTCATGGCACTCTTGAACAGGGTGATAACAACACACGAATTTTCCGCAACGAGCACCTTGGCACGTTTTTTATGGGCAGAACGTTTCGTTCGGCAACTCTGTTGATTGCGCCATTATCAGCGAGGGGACATTCCCGGGCAAGGCACGGGTCATTGCAGCTACCGCTTCAGACCATTTTTCAAGGATAGCTATGTTGATCTCGGGGTCCAGACCGGCGGCGTCTTGCGCAAAATCTACGAGGTGAAGTCGAGTTGCGAGCGGCAGGCGCTCTACACGGCGATCGGGCAAGTCGTGGTTCACGACGATACCCGGAATGGCGATTGCAAGCGCCTAGGCCGCCTCTAATCGGCTCGCCAGATCGCTCGCGCCGATATCAGAGACATGAACGGAGGCAGCCTTCGCCGCCGCGCGTGAAGCCGGAATTCGACCACCCAACCTTGCCACGGCAGATCGGCTAAAGCGTCGCACGTAATGGCTGTGGACGCGACTCGTCTGGCAGACGCAACAGGGACACAGCAAGACCGCTGACTTCAGCGAGCCACGAGCGCCACCCTGTCGGTCCGGGGAAGGATCTGGACAATCGAAAGCTCGGGGGAAACCAGTGAGCGGAAGGCTTGGAGCAAGGCGAATCACGGGCGCCGACTGCGATTCCGACCTTATGCCCTTATTCGCACTGTCCGTGAATCCTGCACCCTGCTGTCGCGCGCCATGGAAAACTGCCCCCTCAGCGTCACGAGGAATTGCCCCCTCCTCGGATAGCTGAGGAGAGAGTGAATCAAGCGGGAACGAATCACTGAAGGCTCGCCGTGGAATGATCCCCGGGGGCAGGTGATGAAGACGCCGGATGACGTGGCGGAAATGATGCGCCTGAGAGCGTGCGGGTGGGGCGTGAAGCGGATTGCGCGGCAGCTTGGCTGCAGCCATCACACGGTGAAGGACTACGTGGCGGCGGGCGGGTTGAAGCCGTTCAAGTCGCCTGAGCGGCCGAAGCGTCTCGACGGCCTTGAGGGCTGGCTGCGCGAGAGGCTCATTCGGCATCGCGGCAATGCCGACGTGTTGCGCGAGGACCTGTTGGCCGAGAGAGGCGTGGCCGTCAGCCGGCGGACACTGCAACGCGCCGTGCAGCCCTATCGCCAGGCGCTGAAGGCGGAGGCGCTGGCGACGACGCGGTTTGAGACGCCGCCGGGCCGGCAGCTGCAGATCGACTTCGGGGAGCGTCTGGTCGAGATCGGAGGGGCGAAAGTCAAGGCATTCGTGTTCGTGGCAACGCTTGGACACTCGCGACGGCTCCATGCGCGTGCGTTCCGGGCCGAGAGGCAGGAGCATTGGTTCGCCGGGCTCGAGAGCACGTTCACGACCTTCAGCGGTGTGCCGGAGGAAGTGCTGATGGACAATCCACGCGCGCTTGTCGTGCGCCACGACGCGGTGAGCCGGTCGGTTCAGTTCAACGACAAGCTGATAGCCTTCGCAAAACATTGGGGCTTCCGTCCTCGCGCCTGCGCGCCATATCGGGCGCGCACGAAGGGCAAGACGGAGAACGGCGTCGGCTATGTGAAGAAGAACGCGATCGCCGGTCATTCCTTAGTTGGGAAGCATTCGAGGCGCATCTCGACAGGTGGGAGCGTGAGGTTGCGAACGTTCGTATCCACGGCACGACGGGCGAGGCGCCGATCATCCGCTTCGCGCGTGACGAAATACATCGGTTGAAGCCGCTCGGCGGGCAGCCGTCGTTCGGATCCTTGCGTGAACTGACCCGCGTCGTCGGCAATGATTGCGCCGTCGAGATTGATACGAACAGCTACTCGGTGCCGTGGCGCCTTATTGGCGAGCGCGTAGCGGTAACGATCGCAGCCGGCGAGGTGCGGATCCGCCATGGCGTGCACCAGGTCGCGGTTCACGAGAAATCGAAGGGGCGCCGGCTGCGGATCGTCGATCCGGTTCATCTCGACGGTGTTGCCGGGCGCAATGGCGCGGTCCGCCGGCCGGAGACTGCAGCGGCGGTGCCGGGATCGTCTCCACCGCATTCGTTGTTGCGTCCGCTTACCGAATATGAAGCCGTGATCGGGGGAAGCTTCTGATGACGCGCGCAAAGAAGGCAACCGAAGCACCGACCGATCCGCTCGATGCCATGCTGGCGCGATTGCAGCTCTCCGGCATCCGCGATCAGCTCGACAGCCTGCTCGACGAGGCGGCGCGCGCGAACCTGTCGGCGCGTGAGACGCTAATCTTGCTGTGCGAACGTGAGATCGCGCGCAAGGATCATCGCCGCATCGATATGGCGCTGAAGCTTGCACACTTCCCGGCCGTGAAGGAGCTCGCAAGCTTCGACTTCGAGGCGCAGCCCTCGATTGATCCCAAGCAGATCCGCGACCTGGCCGCATCACGTTGGATCGCTAACGGAGAGAACGTGCTGTTGCTCGGGCCGCCCGAGTCCGATTCATACTGCTCACCTCGCTATGCCGTTATAGTTCAAGCTCTCTTTGGCGCAGATCGTCGGACGGCGGCCGCCGGAAGCGTCGCGCCTGCGCGGCCTTCTTGACCTCGGGTTGCTCCAGATCATGCGCTTTGATCACCCAAGGTGCGCCTTTGCACAGCTGGTGCGCAGGTAAGCTCTGCTCCGCGATCAGACGGTGAACCGTCGATGGGCTGACCTGCAAGGCTGCGGCGGCTTCATCCAGAGTGATTTCTCCTCTCTCCTTGCGTTCGCCCTCTCGGTAGGGCGCGATAGCTGTCAATCGGCTTGCAAATTTGACCCCTCATCGGCGTCCAATTTTGACCCCTTTGCGCGACGAGCTTTGCTGGTAGCGCTCGTCTCGTCGGAGCTGGCCGGGATAGCGGAGGCGAGACGAGCGCGAGTGGCGTGATCGTCGTCTCTGCTCTTGAATCGCCAGCTATCGTTGCCGGTCTCGACAATGTCGCAGTGATGGGTCAATCGGTCGAGCAGCGCCGTGGTCATTTTGGCGTCGCCGAACACGCTTGGCCATTCGCCGAAGGCGAGATTGGTGGTCACGATGACGGAGGCGCGCTCATAGAGCCGGCTGACGAGGTGGAAGAGAAGCTGGCCACCGGACTGGGCGAAGGGCAAATAGCCGAGTTCATCCAGCACGATGAAGTCCATCCGGGTCAGATGCTCGGCGAGCCGTCCTTGCCGTCCGTTGCGGGTCTCGGTCTCGAGGCGATTGACGAGGTCGACTACGTTGAAGAAGCGGCCGCGGGCACCGGATCGGATGCAGCTTCTGGCGATGGCAATGGCCAGGTGGGTTTTGCCTGTGCCGGTACCGCCAACCAGCACGACGTTGCGTTGTTGGGCGATGAAGCCGCCGCCTGCGAGATCATTGACGAGAGTCTGATTGATCGGCGTGCCGTCGAACTGGAAGTCGGCGATGTCCTTGGCAAGCGGCAGCTTGGCAATGGTGAGCTGGTATTTGATCGACCTGGCTTGCTTCTCGTTGATCTCGGCGTTGAGCAGGTCGCCGACAATGCGCTGAGGTTCGTGCTGGCGCTTGACGGCAGTTGCCATGATCTCGTCGAAGGCAGCCTTCATGCCGTAGAGCTTGAGTTCACCCATGAGGTCGAAGATTAGGGCTCGTTCCATCAGATGGTCCTCCGGAGGTTGTCGTAGCGGGCACAATCGGCGATCGGTGCATGACGGAGCGTCAGTGCGGCCGGCGTCATGATGTTGGCCGGTGGGGCGGGTTCACGTTGACGGGCCAAGATATTGAGCACGACATCGGCGGAATGGACGCTGTGACTGAGCGCTTCGGCACAGGCCACTTCCACCGCGGGCAGACCGTCAGTCAGCACCGCGTTGAGGATGTCGACCATCTGCCGATTGCCATCGTCGGTGCTGGCAAGCTTGCGCCGGATCCGCTCGATCGCGGCCGGCAGCACCCAGTCTTTGAAGGGAGCACCGTTGCGCAAGGCGCCGGGTTTGCGGGCGAGCACCGGCACATAATGCCAGGGGTCGTAGACGGTATCGCCGCGGCCAAAGGATCGCGGGTGCTCGGCAACGATGCGTCCATCCTGACGGATCACGATGCGATCGGCATAGGCTTGAACCTCGACCGGTCGTCCGACTGCGCTGGCTGCGACCGAGTACTTGTTGTTGTCGAAGCGCACCAGGCAGGTCTTCGAGACCGATGCCGTCACCGCATGGAAGCCGTCGAAGCGGCCGGCATAGGGAACGAGTTTGGGGCGTTCGGCTTCGAACACTGCCCAGATTGTCTGATCGACCAGCTCCGGATGGCGATGAGCCTTGGCGTAGGCGATGCATTTGTCGAGCAGCCAGGCGTTTAACTCGTCGAGGTTTTTGAACCGCAGCCGCGGCGTGAAGAAGCGTTCCCGGACCAGCCCGACCTGGTTCTCGACCTGCCCCTTCTCCCAGCCCGACGCTGGCGTACAGGCGACCGGATCGACGAGATAGTGGCTGCACATCTGCAGGAAGCGGCGATTGTAGAGACGCCCTTTACCGACGAAGATCGTCTCTACGGCGGTCTTCATGTTGTCGTAGATGCCGCGGGTGCAGGTACCTTTGAACAGGGCGAACGCCCGGTCGTGGGCGTCGAACACCATCTCCTGCGTCTCCCGCGGATAGGCCCGCACGAACAGCATGCGGCTGTGACAGAGCCGGACATGGGCAGCCTTCACCATCACCGTGGTGCCGCTCAGCAAGACCACCTCGTGGCTCCAGTCGAACTGATAGGCTTCGCCTGGGGCAAAGCTCAGCGGGACATAAGCGGCCGCGGTCGATTGCCCGCGTTCTTTGCTCCACCGCCTGGCGTAACGCCGCACCGAATCGTAACCGCCGTCATAGCCGCGGCCGCGCAGCTCTTCGAAGATCCGGATCAACGTCAGTTGTTCACGAGCCGATTTAGCCGCGTTCGCCGCCAGCAATCCGTCAAGCTCTACTGCCCATCGTCCCAGCTTTGGCCGCGGCTGCACCTGCCGTTCGTACTCGAAGGAGGTCTCTCCCGACCTCAGCACCTTCCGAACCGTGTTCCGCGACACCTTCAGGTCACGGGCGATCTCCTTGATCGTCTTGCCCTTGATGAAGTGCTCGCGGCGGATCCGGGCAATCGTCTCCACGATCAGCATCCCCCACCACCTGCTTCGTTCCAAAGCAGGCAGCGCAACAGACCAATCTGTAGGGGGTCAATTTTGGACGCCGATCCCCCGGCTTAGGGGGTCAATATTGCAGGCCGAATGACAATATTGTTCGTTTCACTGCCGGCGTCCTCCTCATCGGAGGCCTGCTCGGCTTCATTGAAGAGACGATCAACATGCTTTTCGCTGCGCGGCGCAAAACGATGCAGGCGTGCCAGCGCCAGTTCTTCCTCGAGCTTGGCGACGCGGTCGGCGAGTTGATGGTTCTCCGCCTGCAGCGCAGCAATGCGTGCCAACAGCACTTCAACACTCGGATCGCCGGTTCGATTCATCGAATTCTTGAATCTGAACCGTACCGACGCGTCAACCGCTCAACTCGAGAGCTCAGCCGGCAACCTGATATTGCCGCACCGGATGGCGGACCATCGCATCGATATCGATGCCGTCAAGGATCCAGTGCAATTGCTCCGTCGTCAGCGTGACGATCGCCTCCTGGCGGCGCGGCCATCGGAACCTGTCTTCGGTCAGCCGCTTCAGGACCAGTACAAAGCCGGACCGATCGAAGAACAGAAGCTTCATCCGGTCGCAACGGCGATTGCAGAACGCAAAAACCGCCGGAGTGAATGGATCGAGCGCCATCGTCTCCTGGACCAGGACCGCAAGGCTGTTGATGCCAGCCCGGAAGTCGATCGGCTCACGGTGCAGATAGACCTGCAGGTCATCGCCCAGTCTAAACATCGCCCAGCGCTCCGATGATCGCCGTCAATGCATCCACATCGCCGCATTCCAGCGCGAGCTTCACGCCATTCGGCAGCGACACGCTCACTTTGGCCGGAGAACAAAAAGCTGGAGTCCCTTTGGGTTCCGAACCACGCACTTCATCGTAAGCCGGCAAATCAACCGTCGCCACGCTGTCTTTTCGCGACAGGTCCCGCTCGGACTTCCCCTCAAGCTGAACCGGGATGAACGCCGGGCGTGAGGACGGCGGCAGCGACCTGGTCGCGCTGTGCTTCTTGATCCACTTCCGAAGGAGGTTCGCGTTGACCCCATGTTCGAGTGCAAGCCTCGATACCGAAACCCCAGGCTCAAGGCAGGCCGCGACAAGACGCTCTTTCGATGCCGCCTCGTAGCGCCGGCGACCGTTCCGGCCGACAAGCCTGACCCGCAGTTTCTGATCATCGTCGCTCATCACAAGGTGTCCACCTATTTTGGTGGACACCTCATGCATCAGGACTCTCAAAAGCAAAAGGTGCGGAGAAATTCGCGCTTACGTTAGAGTCGCCGGAGTGGAAGCAGTTCAAAAACGTGCGAAAGGAGATGGAACAGCGGCAGATGTCCGTTTCGGTGATCCAAGCCATCAACCGCATTTGCTGCCGTCATGTGATCGACGCTGAAGGTCACTGCCCTCCGGCCGACATTTTCATCGTTTTGCCACCCGACGCGCTTGGTGAAGCGGTGCTTGATAACATCAAAGCGGACATGCCGGGCATCGACGTGAAGCCGTGGGACTTCGCTCTTGATCCAGCAAAGGAGAAGAAGCCGCGCGCGGGCAGTTCTCACTCACGACTGATCGAATACATGTCGAGGCTTGGCCCCGGCACGGTGTCCTTATCCACCATCCAGCATGACCTGCAGCTCCACAGCGTGAAGAAGCTGCGGGAGACATTGAATGACGGCACGCATCCGACAACACAGGTACTTACGGGCTTGGGCGTGAAGTACATCCCCGGCGTCGGACGCGGGTCAAAAAGCTACCTCGCGAAAGCCGCGTAACAAGACAAAGGCCGCACCAATGGTTTCCGTCGGGATTCCTCTGGCGCGGCCTGTTTTTTCCCTTAGCCCTGCATTTACAGGGCGACAATTTACCGGATGGTTACGCGTTCACGCAGATGCATGACTAGTCCTCCGTTGCTCAAGTTCGTCGGGGGTGTCGTAAAACCAGTTGTAGAGTGACGCAGCGGCGAAAGTTGCAACCGCACCACCGTCCATTCCGATGCCGCTGAGGTCATACAAAAGAGCGCCTTCAGGAGCATTGAGCGCAAGAGTTGCCATTCCCCATGAAAATCCGCCCACGCCTCCTAGCACGGCGAGCATTGGCGCTCGATGCCACGCAAACCTCGCGAAAACGACGCCCCAAAAAACACCCGCTAAGAGACAAGTGGCGATGTCGACATACTTGAAGAAAGGGAGCGTCCATTCATTCCGGACGTAAACCGTTATGATGAACGAAACCGCAAACGTCGCCCACCGGAGCGAGCCCTTCAATCCTGCGAGGAGCAACGCACTCACAGCTAATGTCAAAGTATCAAGCTGAGAAGCGGCAAAAAATTGAGCCGATGCGCTATCCCGACCGGACATTTGGTCGGCGAACTGAATGCCCGCCGTCCCGAATAGCCATAGCATCCACATTGGTTGTCTCGGCAAGAGGCCGACAATCGTGGACGCAAAACAAACGAAAGATACGACCTTGCTTGCGAGCGGCCAATCCATGAAATTATACCTCGGACGTACCGAACCTTGCACGTCTGCCAGTACCTGGACGAAGTATGGCGAAAAAGAGCCGGCTCACGAGGACGTTACGTTGCTGCGACAAAGTGTCCGAAAGTCTTCATTCGGCTTCATCGAATTAGTCAACGTTAGCATTCGCAGACGCTTCAATAATGGGCGTTACTGCCCGTATCTGGGAAACTTCTTGAGAGCCTCGGCCATGTCTTCGACCGTAGGGGCTCCATATTTTCGGCCTTCCGTCGCGTGCTCATGGCCTGTTATTTCGTCGTGCACTTTCTCCGGGATACCGACGCGGTCGGCGGTCTGTTTGAACGTGTGTCGCCACGCGTGATTTGGCTTCACTTCTGGATCGGTCACGCCCAGTTCGCGAACCCAGGTGCTCAGATGAGCACGCGTGGTAGCAGCTCTCGAACGACGGGGATTGACTGGATCAGTCTCCTCCGGCTCCTTGTCGCGCGGATTGTAGAAGAGCGGTCCCTTACCCATCTGGCGCACGAATTTGAGGAAACCTTGCTCATCGAGGTGTTCATGGATCGGCACAATGCGGGGCTTCCGTGTCTTGATCGTGCCAGCGTCGGGCGTGAGCGTCATGGCGTAGAAGTTGCCTCGTTTCTGAACGTCCATCCCCCGTAGCTGCGTCACCTCACCCGGACGCGCACCAGAGTATGCGCACAGCCACGGTACCCATCGACGAGCGCGCTCCGTCGCTGTCTTCGGGTCTCTGTAAGTCAGCGCTGCCTGCAAGATCAGTCGGGCCTCGTCTGGCCGGAAAGCCTTCGTTTCGCGCGTGCGTATTTTCCGGGGCACGTCTACGCGAATTTCGGCGAAGGGGTTCCGGCTAATTTGCTTATGTTGCGTCGCCCAGCCAAACACGCGACGCGAAGCGGATAGCCAGACCTCGCGCACGGTGTAGGCAGTGCGTTCTTCCGTAACGAGCCCAGTGATCCACGCGCGTGCCGCATCCTCAGTGATTCCGTTGGCCGCGCTGTGTACAAAATCCTCCTGCATCCGAAGGAAGACGGCACGCCATCGCGAGACGGTCGTATCCGCAGGCTGGGTCGCCTTTACGAAGGCCTCGAAAAGCTGCCAGCAGCTCAACCCGGTGACGCGCTGTGTGGCCCCTTGAACAAAGGGAGGGAACGTTTCGGGCGTTGCGTCAGGTGAGTAATCGCCCCGCGCACGGCGCTGCAAAAGCGAAATGGCGGGGTAGAGGTTGTCGCTGACGGCATCCACAAAGAGCGCATGCGCCGCGGGCGTCAGTGCCATGCCCTCATTGGCCAAGAAGGACGCCGTGCGTGCCATTTCAGCGATTTGGGGACGGACGGCCTCTCTGACCTCAGGCTCCTTGGCCCACTCCCAGCTCGGATCAGCCTTCGGGTTCTTCTCGTACGCCTCAGGGGCCTCGGGACGAAGCACATTCCAGATGAAGTGCTCGCCCATCTCCGACCAGCGCTTGAGCGGTCCCGGGTCTTCCTCATGCTGGCCAACGAACCATGTGTACCATCGGCCTGCCAATGCGACGGCGTTGAGCTTGGTGAGTGGTTGGCCTTCACCTTTCTTGTGGGCGCGCAGCGTGGCTATCCGCGTCTCAACGTCTGCGGTCCACTCTGCAAGCTGCTTCTTTGCTTCGTGCTTCGGAATGTCGCCGGGCAGTCTTAACTGCGCTTCCCAGCGCACGCCGTACAGCCGCTCGTACTCATCGCGCACATCTGCCGGGACGCCTTTACGGGCAAACCACTCGCCATTCTTCGCTCGAACAAACCCGACCATACGCAATGCCATTTGTAGCGCCTTTTGTATTTTAGGCGGCGCAAATACGTTAGGTCTATCAGTAAGATGCCGAGAGTGCGGGCAATTCAACTGTTGTGGTACAGTTGGGTGGGCTCGAACCACCGACCTGTTCCACAGGAGCCGAGCTTATGGCCGCCATCGAACAGGGGCCCTACACGCGACCTGACCCTGTGGATGCTGGGACTACCGGGGGTAGATACGCGCAGCATATTGAGCTTCACGCCTTGCGACCGTACTAATTGTAGGCATGCGAATCGGGAGTTCCTGGAACCCGGCAGGCTCAGCACAAAGAACAAAAGGAATCTTTTGGGTTCGTTCTCATAGGGGCGTTCGTGACCAAAGACGGTCGTAAGTCGCGTGGTACGAAAGGTTCTGAAGTCAAAGTGTTACCCTGGCGGACCTTCAAGGACCGTCGGTCAGGTATCTGGATCGAGGAGACGGTGGCGCAGATCACGGAGACTGGCCAACCGGAGCTGATCGAGTCCCTGTATCGAAACAGCATCCCGAAGGATGCCAAGTTCAGGAAGCTCTGGCAGCTCATCACGGTCAATGGGACCAGGCGGCCGGACGGCGACCTCTGCCCCTGCCCGATGTGTGCACCAAACCGCTTTCTGACCGGCACTCTCGTCTGGTTTCCCGACCTCCAGTGCTGCGCCTTCATCGGCAACTGCTGCGCCGACGCCGACGTCTTGGCCGAGGCCGACAAGGGTATGGAAGTTCGAGGAGAAGAGGAAGTTCGAGGAGGACTACCTTCTCGCGAACCTGCCGCTGGTGGCTCCGAAGTTGGCCATCTTGGAGAAGCTGAAGCCGGTCGCCCTGGAGGCGACGCGGGCCTATCGGAAGTTTAGGACCAGCCTCCCCCAAGTCCATGAGCTGCTTCGCAGGATGAAGCATCCGCACGGCGGTCAGCGCACCCTGACCGAAATCATCCGCAACGAGTCGACCGAGGACGAGTCGGACTACTACGGACCCGCCGGCTCAAAGGGCGAGGCAAGGACGCGATCGAGACCCGGGACCATACCTTCGGTTCATTTACCGGCCACACCGCTGTCGTGAAGGACTATAACGCCATCAGGGATCTGGAGACGATCCACCGCAAGCTGGCGTCGGTTGCGCCAGATGGCTACGGCGACGAGGCTCTGTACTTCATCGCCGACATGTCAGTACAAGAGCGCAATGTCGCGGTCATCATTCTCCAGGACGTCGAGGAACTCCTCGCCGTATTCAGACACAAACTGAAGGATCTTGCCTCCTGCTACACCCGCGCAAACGCCGAGAACCTGAACCAGTTTTTCACGCACGAACTGAACAGCATCTACTACAAGGTGGAGCTGACCAGCGTCCGCAGTCGCCCGACCATGTGGTTCAAGAAGGGCGGCGGCTTCTCCGACCTCATCCTGGAGTCATGGGCCAAAAAGCTCGACTTCGAGTGGCCCAAGGCAGACTGACGACCACAAAGCAAAAGGCCCCGGGTGACCGGGGCCTAAAACTGGTGGGGTATCAGCTTGGTAACAGGTACTTCACGTAGCAAGAAGCTGGCGTGACAGCGCTCAACCCTTTCGGGTCCCCAGTGCCGTAAGTGCTGCTAAACCTTTTCGAACCGTCGAACGCATCGTGCTACGGATGTGATTGCGCGGTTTGCTGACGGGTGCTTTCATCTTCGGTTTCTCCACTTGGGCTTGGTTTTGGTGAACTTCGGCTTGAGCGGAGACCCTGAGCTGAGCGTCCCACGTCGCTTTCGGCGTCAGCGTGAATTACGAGTACCATCGCTGATCTCGAAATCCGCGTTTGTTTTACCGCATCGGCTTCAGGCGGCGCAACCCAGGAAGAGCCGCCGTGCCGACATAGTAAGCTGCAGCCACGGTGCAGGTTCTTCGGGCACCATTCCGCGGTCTGGGCCGGGGTTTAGCCTCTGCCCGCCTGCACTTAAGGACCTCCGCGAGTACCTCAATCGCTATGTCTACCTGCCGCGGCTAGAGAACCAGGAGGTTCTGGTCAAGGCCGTGCAGGCTGCCGTGGGCGGTACGCTTCCCGGTCCGTTTGCCTACGCTGAGCGATGGGACGAGAAGTCGGACACCTATCTAAGCCTTGCGATCGAGGGAGCCGTCAATGCGGCAACACTCTATTGAAGAGCATCATGATGCCGCCTTCTAGCGCTGGTGACCAAGCCGGATTCCAAGCTTGAGCGCCTTTTGGCGGAGTGAGCCTTCGGAGCGCTTTGTGAGCTTCGCAATTTTTGCAACCGGAGTCTTGGCTTTCGAATGAGCGCGCAGCTCCTTTACGTCAGCCTTTGTGTATTCGCGACGCACAGGTTTCTTCTTCGTAGCCGTCTTCTTTGCCTTCTTCGCCACTTTTAGCTCCTCGATTCGAGAGCGGGCGTACTAGCACAGCCGCATTGAGGCGCAACTCTCCATCGGTTGACCCTATAGGCTGGTCCGATGCGTGAACTCGCTCATGATGTCAGGTTTGCTGGCGATTTGATGCCGGAGAGATTCGGCCCCTGCCCGAGGTTCAATCACGCATTGACGCGCTGCTAGCGGCGGGTATGACCACCAGTGCTGCAGAATTCATCCGCGACGAGCGCGGCGTCCAGACGTTTCAAAAGGCCCCGGGCCGGGCGCTCGCGCGCCTTCACGCCGACTTTCGTCTTTTCTTTGCACACGGGGCCAAGTGAGCACGGGGACGGCGTGTTACGAACTTGCCAACAGCGCATCCGGTCTGTCCGATTTGTACGCTATAGCGCGCAGGAGTTAGTCGCGGCATCAGAGAGCCTTTTGTTTGGCACCGTAGGCGACATAGATCGACGCATCCGGGCAATTGGGCTGCGCGCAGCTGGCGTCGAATCAAGTCAGCATGAACCTCATCAGCTACCACAAAAGCAATGCCTTCCTGGTAAGCCCGCGCCGACACCAAGGTCGCGCCATGGAAATTCCTATGCCGATCTCGCTCAGCGGGACTTGATCCGATTGTGGCGGAAATCATCGAAGCACACACAGAAACCATGATTGACAATGATAACAACAAGCGGCGCCGGCTCGTCGAGTTCAAGGATGGTTGCCGCTATGGCAAATTCGGAAAGACTAAGGCTTATGAGCTGATCGCCCACGAGAGGATCAGAGCGTACAAGATGGGAGGTAAGACCATGATCGATCTCGACAGCGTGGATGAATATCACGCTTCGCTGCCGAGGGTCGAAGCGAGAGCAAGCTAGACCGCCGATCTGCGCAGCGGAACGGCAGGCGCACCGTCGCGCAGGCTGTCGAGGCGATCAGTGCAACGCTGCATCAAACGCACGCGTCCGGCCCAATAGGCAGCACAGTTATAGATGCCGAGGATCTTGTCGGCCTCTGCCAAGGCGGCGCCGCACCACCTCATCGCGCCACCAGCGCTACTTTCTCAGTGTAGTGGGCGAGTTGGGCTTCCACTACATCGCCGTCGAACGCGCCCTCCTCGTTGAGCAGTGGGCGACGCGGTCGAGTGGAAGCCGTGCGCCCAATGGTCGCCGCCGAGGCAGTATCGCAGTTCGTGCCCGCAGCCCCGCGTTCTGTGTGTTGTTGGACATTGGCAGGCCATCGTCATTGGAGTCCAGCATCGCGGATCAGCGCCGCACGATCAGCGCATTTGGTGTCGGTCTCGCGCCCAGACAATAGAGTCGCCCCGAAGTCGTCCCAGCCACCGGCATTTCGATTCATCGCCAGGTTCGATTCCGGTCGCGACATTGAAGACCGGAACGGCATGGTGCCAGCCCTGCTGCCGGGGGAGCCTGCTCTTTTTTTGCCAGCTGATACGGCCGTCTGCTTGTTGGTATTTCTGTTGGTATTGGCAACATTCGACTATCAAAATTTATGCGAATTCAGACAGTTATAGTATTAGGCGGTTGTCGGCCAGGGGCACCAAGCCGAAAACATCAATAACAAAAATGACTTGTGCCGAAAGCCGGCTTTCCGATCATCAGGAATATTTTCGCGGCACGCTGAAAACACACGTAAAAGTTCAACGTAGCCGTCCAGTTTGTTGGCATTTTTGTTGGTATCGGGCGAACGAGCGTTCACGGCGAATTTCGTTATTCCGAACGAGGGAATTGAGCAGATGGCCCGCAAGATGGGGCTACGCGCAGACGCCATCGAAACAAGTCAACAGGAAGCTCGTCAGCTACCACAAAAGCAGCACCTTCCTGGTAAGCGCTGGAAGGTGCATCATCGGATGGTTCGAAACTTCGTTTCTCGGCGGCCTCCCGCAATACCAGCTGGTGAAGGGCATGGGCGAAGGCCTCGCCCAGGTCGAAGATTCCAGTGTGCCTTACCTTCCCGCCGAGCGCATCAGACCGTTGAACATCCCGATGATGCAAGCCGGGTCGATCGTGAAGCATATCGGGATCGGGTCCGGTGACACGCTTCGCGGCAAGGAGCTGACGCCGCCGACTGAATCCTACAAGTATCCGCCACTGGTTCTCAGATAGTGGGAGATTGAACGCTCACCTTCCGCGTTTCATGCGCTTGCTCCCTTTTGGCGGACATGCCAGCTGCCTCAATCGAGTTTGACGCCGACCCTCTCGATCTTGCCATCGAACTTGAAGGGACGACGATCGAGATAGTCCAACGAGACCGTCGAACCGAGGTCCACGCCCACATCAAAGGTTTCGCTCGCCGAGAACGCGGCGGGCACCGTTCGTTGGGCCGTGGTGCGCGCAACCTCCTGTCCATCAACTTTTAGTACGACGTCGGCGGGAGACAGTGGCTTCGGGCTCGCAAACCTCGTCGTGACCTCGATTTGGTGTTTCCCAGGTGCGATCTTTGCTGCGGAGCGAGCGACGTAACGCTCGATGATCATCATGTTGTATTCATAGACCAAAAATCCCCGGTCCATATACAGCGTAATGCCGCCACCCGCCCCGCCCAACGCGTATAGGACGCCGGACGTGTTTTCTCCGACCTCGGCATCGATCGTTACGGTATTGCTTTCGCGGCCGATGCCCGGTGCCGAAAACTCAGGCATGCGCGTCGTTGTCGTATCGAACTGCCAACTCCTGTACGGCGACTTGAGACGATCTTCGGGATGCAGCCGAAGCCAGATGCCGGCGCCGAGCGGGTAGACCTTGTTGGCTCTTGCCTGCTCGTCGAACACCTTCTGCAACTCCGCCAGACGCTCCGGCTCCTTGCCGGCTAGATCATCGGCTTCGGAGAAATCATTGGTGATGTGGTAAAGTTCCCACTTATCCTTGGCCGAATCCCATTCCGCAAGGCCCGGTGCGCCGGGTAACCAGGGCACCAGCGGACCAAACGCCGTCGCGATCCAGCCCTCCCGGTAGATTGCACGGCTGCCATTGTTATCAAAATATTGGACCTGCTTGTGTGAAGGAGCCTTTGGATCATTGAAGGTGTACACGAAGCTGACGCCATCGATTGGATCCTGCGCAAAGCCGTCGACTACTTTCGGCGGCTGAATGCCGATGATCTCGTAGAGGGTCGGTGCGACGTCGTTCACGTGAGTGAACTGAGGCCGCGGCGTGTGGTCAGGTTTGATGCCCTTCGGCCATGAGATCACCATCGGGTTGCGTGTTCCGCCGAAGTGCGAGGCGATCAACTTGGTATATTGGAAAGGTGTGTTGCCGGCCCACGCCCAGCCAGCATGATACATGCTGTCGGTCTTGGGGCCGCCCAACGCGTCGAGACCACCGATCTTCTCTAGCGCTGCAATCTGCTGTTCAACGGTATTGGGAATTCCGTTCTGCGCCAGCAATTCGCTGATGGTTCCGTTCTGGCCTTCCGCGCTGGCCCCGTTGTCGCCGAAAATATAGATCACGATGGTATTGTCGCGAATGCCGAGACGATCCAGTTCGTCCACCACCCGGCCGGCCTGCACGTCAGCATGCTCGACAAAGCCGGCAAAGACTTCCATCAGTCTGCGCTGGAACGGGCGCTGTGCCTCCGGAATGCTGTCCCAGCCAGGCATAGACGCCGCGCGCGGCGTCAGTTTGGTGTCGACTGGAATCCAGCCAAGCTGCTTCTGCCGCGCGAACACACGCTCGCGATAAGCATCCCAACCATCATCGAACTTGCCCTTGTACTTGTCAGCCCATTCTTTGAATATCTGATGTGGCCCGTGTCCAGCGCCCGGCGCCCAATACAGCAGGAACGGCTTGTCCGGCGCAAACGCTTGATGGTGGCGCAGCCAGTCAATACCGTGCTGTGCGAGATCCTCGGTTAGATGGTACTTCTCGTCGTGGGGTTGCTCAATCTGGTTGGTATTCTCGACCAGCCGCGGCTCCCATTGAGATGTCTCGCCGGCGAGGAAGCCGTAGAAATAGTCGAAGCCGTGCCCGGTCGGCCAACGATCGAACGGCCCCATCGAGGTGGTCTGATCGGCAGGAGTGTTGTGCCACTTGCCTATAGCTGCCGTCTTGTATCCGTAATCGCGCAGGACTTCCGCCATCGTCGCCGACGTTTTCGGAATGATGCCGGTATAGCCGTCCCAGTCCACTGCGCGTTCCGCGATCGTGCCATTGCCAACACGCTGATGATTACGTCCGGTTAACAACGCCGCGCGCGTCGGAGAGCAGATCGAGGTCGTATGGAAGCTGTTGAAGCTGATTCCCTGGTCGGCAAGCTTGCTAAGCGTTGGGGTGTTGATCTCTCCGCCGAAGGTCGAGGCCTGTCCGAAGCCGACGTCATCCATCAGGATAATGAGCACGTTGGGCGCATCCTTGCGCAAATGATCCTGCTCTGGCCGTCGCTGGTGCTTGGAGTCCTGCAACCTCGGTTCGGCTATGCTTGCCGAGGGCACTGGCGGAAACGGAAGGACTGAGCCGTCGGCTGGAGTGGCATTCGGCGCGCCTTGGGCAAACGCTGTCGCCATGAGGATGAGCAATGCTGCGCCGGCAATCAGAATGTACCTCGATACGTTACGGAACCAGCTCATAGTCGCCTTTCCTTTTCGATCAGAGATTACTCGGCGTTTTGACGATCGATTGCGCACGGGGTGACGGCTCCTCGATAGGTCCACATCTTCATGGCTGACACAAAGGCTACGCAGAGATTGATCATGGGCAAACCTTTGCTGCCTCCATCAGGCGCCGTCACCGCCAGCATCCGACGATGTTGTTCTTCGGCACACGAGTCTTCCACATCGATGAACCTGACATGGACGGGCTGAACGTCGGCACCTTCTATTCCTTCAAGTACTTGATCTTCGTCGTGCCGATGGTGCCGTTGAACGCAAACGGCGCCTTGTCGAAGTAGTCGAGCGATACTGGTGAATCGAGGTCGCTGCCGATGTCGAACGTTGCGTTGGATGTGAAGTGCAGCGACATGGCTGCCGGCACCTGCCCCTGTGCCACGATCTGGCCGTTCACCTTCAAGGTGACATTCATCGGTCCACCGATCGGACCGACCAGCCTCGATTCGACCTCAATCCTGGTCTTGCCGGCCGGCAGCTTGTCCTTGGCCGCGATCTTGGTGCGGGTGATCTCGAAGAGATTGAACTCGTAACTGAGGACGCCATCCTTCACGTAGCAGGTAACGCCTCCCGAAAAGCCTGCAAGTGCGTAGAGCACGCCGTTGGCGTTGGCTGGTACGTCGACGTCCATGCTCACCAGGCTATCGATCTTGCCGAGCTTGGGAGCCGCGGATTCCGGCATTCGGGCCATTGGACCGTCGAAAGTCCATTCGGTGACGGACGTGGCGGGCGCGTCCTCCGGATGGTAGATCGCAGTGGACCACAGGCCACCGCCGATCGGAAGGTTCTTGTTCTTCGCGGACTCGACGAGAAAGAGAAGCTTCATCTCCTCGAGCTTCTGCGGGTTGGACGCGGCAAGATCGTTCGCCTCGCTCCAGTCCTTGTCGAGGTTGTAGAGCTCCCACTTGTCAGTCAGGGGGGACCACTGCTTGATTCCTGGCGGCATTCCGCCCACCCACGGTTCACGCAGGCCGCGCGCACTCGCAAACCAGCCGTCGTGGTAGATGCCCCGGCTCGCCATGATGTCGAAGAACTGCGTCTTGCGTCGTCCCTCCGCCCTGGCGTCATCAAACGTGTACCGCATGCTCACGCCTTCGATGGGGTCCTGCTCGAAGCCGTTGACCACACGTGGCGGCGTGATCTTGGTAACTTCGTAGATCGTCGGCGCGATGTCGATGACATGATGGAACTGCGCACGCGGCGTCGCATCGGGCTTGATGCCCCTGGGCCATGCAACGGCCATCGGCTGGCGGGTGCCGCCGAAATACGCGCCGCTGAGCTTGGTGCCTTGATAAGGTGTGCTGCCCGCCCACGCCCAGCCAGCATGATACATGTTGTCGGTCTTTGGACCACCGAGCGCGTCCAGGCCGCCAAGTTCCTTCAACGCTTCGATATGCTGCGAAATCTTGGTTGGAATTCCGTTCTGAGCCAGTTGCTCGCTGATGGTTCCGTTGAGGCCCTCTGACGACGAACCATTGTCGCCCCAGATGTAGAAGATCAGCGTGTTGTCCAGCTTGCCTTCCTTCTGGATTTCATCGATGACCCGCCCGGCGTTGTAGTCGGCATGCTCCGCGAACCCCGCGAAGATTTCCATGAGGCGCCGCTGGAAGGGCTTTTCATCTTCGGGGATTGAAGCCCATGAAGCCAGCGTTTGAGGTCGCGGCGTCAATTGCGCATCCTGCGGAATCCATCCCTTCTCCTTGGCGCGCTTGAAAGCGCGTTCGCGGTAGGCATCCCAGCCGTCGTCGAACCTGCCTTTATACTTGTCTGCCCATTGCTTCATGATCTGATGCGGGCCATGTGCGGCTCCAGGCGCCCAATACATGAAGAACGGCTTGACCGGCTCGTAAGCCCTTTGTTCACGGAGCCATTTGATCGCATCCTCCGCAATGTCTTCGGTCAGGTGATAGCCCTTGCGCTTCTCCTCGGTGACGAAGGTGGTATTGCGCACCAGTGTAGGTTCATATTGCGAGGCCTCGCCGGCGAGGAAGCCGTAGAAATATTCGAAGCCATAACCGGTCGGCCAATAGTCGAACGGTCCCTTGGAACTGATCTGGTCCTCGGGAGTGTTGTGCCACTTGCCCCAAGCCCCGGTATTGTAGCCGTAGTCCTTCAGCACCTCCGCAACCATCGCCGAGGATTTCGGGACGACGCCGGTGAAGCCGTCGAAATCGTTGGCCAGTGCGGCGATTTGGCCGTTACCGACGAACGTTGCGTTGCGCCCCGTGAGCAGCGCGGCGCGCGTCGGCGAGCACATTGCGGTCGAATGGAACCGGTTGTAGGAGATGCCCATCTTCGCAATGCGATCGAGCGTCGGTGTATTGATCTCGCCTCCATAGGTCGACGGTGTTGCCGGACCAAGATCATCCATCAAGATGATCAGGATGTTCGGCGCGCCGTCGGTAAGGTGCTTCGGCTCGACGCGCTTTTTGTACGTGGAGTCTTGTATCGTCAGTCCCGGCGTGGAGGTCGATGGAACGGGCGGGAATGGCAGGATCTGCTGGGCCCCCGCAATCGGCGAAAGCAGTATGGTCAGCGACAGGCCGAGTGCAATCGTCAGTGACCTTCGTTGCGAATTCATTCTCTTGGCTCCCTTATCCGTTCGGCGCTACGGGGCGCGCGCGGTCTAAGACGTAAAATAGAGGTAGTTGGTCCAGCTTGTGATGCGCATCAGCGCCATCCGGATCACGCCGGCGATCTGGACGTGGCCGCTGTAGATTGCGGCGTCGCCCTGCGTGCCGGCAGGCAATCGCAAGTTTTCCGCGTCGTCGAGCTTGATGCGCACAGCAAACCTGGAATTGCCGGGGTTGCCGATTCCGGGAAAAAGGCCGGTTGCCGTCAGTTGTCCTTCGCTCGCCACGTCTACGGTCGTGACCACCTTGCCGGGAAACACCCGGCCGGGATA
This sequence comes from Bradyrhizobium sp. 41S5, assembly GCF_011516665.3. Classification (NCBI taxonomy): domain Bacteria; kingdom Pseudomonadati; phylum Pseudomonadota; class Alphaproteobacteria; order Hyphomicrobiales; family Nitrobacteraceae; genus Bradyrhizobium; species Bradyrhizobium sp. 41S5. Next base: position 7,614,241 of record NZ_CP083721.1, read on the forward strand.
CATCGGGAACACAACCTCGGCGTACTCGCCCGGCTTGATCTGAAGGTAAGGCCCCTGCATGAAGCTCGCCACCACCATGCCGAGGTTCCCTTCGTCGCGGTCACAAACGAACGGCAACACGGACGCGGCGGCGCTGACGACGGCGCCCGGCACAAGCTGCAGATTGACCGCATAGCCATCGCACGGCGCGCGCACGATCGACTCGTCAAGATTGTACTTTGCCGCCGCGAGTTGCTGACGGACCTGCGCCACAGCCGTATTGTCGCTTCCGATGTTGGACTGATATGCGAGCCGCGCGCGATCTTCCGCCGCCCTGGCTTCGACAACGCTTTGTTCCGCCGTATCAGCATCGCGCACCGAGCGATCGAGCATCGCCTGTGCGATCACCTGCTTCGCGAACAGTCCCTTTTGCCGCTCAAGCTCGGCCTCTGCCAGAGCGAGCTGCGCCGTTGCCTTGTCGACGCCCGCGGTCGCCTGATCGAGCGAGGATTTCAACTGCGGAACGTTTTGCTGCGCGGCGGCTAGCGCTGCCTGCAGCCGGTCGACCTCAAACTGAAAAGGTTGCGGGTCAATTCTGAAGATGACATCGCCCTTCTTGATCGGCGCGTTTGGCTGCGCAATGATTTCCGCGACTCGACCGGGTGTCGTGAGATGCGGGACGATCTGGACGATGTGCTGGAACACCCGTGCGTCGGATGACGAGGGGTGGTAGTTGTTCATCGACAGCAGGATGAAGAAGGCGAACCCGGGACCGATCGCGGCCAGAACGATTGCGATCGGAAGACTGAGCCGGATCAGCCTGAGCTTGGCGAAGATCAGCCAGATCAGGAGCATATAGGTGCCGAAGATGGCCGCCATCATGGCGCCGTCCTCCGCGTGTTTCCGGCGATCCTGTTCTCGATGGCATCGATCCGGCCATTGAGCCTGGCCAGTTCGGCGTCGACAGCTTTGTCGGGTGTTGTCGATCTGGCCGTCGCATCGTGCACCGGCGCGTTGAGTGAACGATAAAGGAAGATCACGAACACCGAGCTGACGATCGCCCACAACATCGCTATGCTCCGTGAACCGTCGTGTTCGACAAGTTTGTCTCAATCGCAGCGAGTCGCTGCGACGCCTGCTGCAGCCTGCCGACCACGGAGCCCTGCCCGGCCTCGGAAAGGCCGCCATTGTCTGACGGTCCAACCGACGGGTTCATGTGAGCCCACACCATCGCAACCGGCCACATGATCAGCGTAAGGACACCCATCCAGCCGCAGATCCTGATGGCACCGGCCTGCGGATGGTTGCGAGCTCGCGCGATATCGCCGGGCAGACTGCCGAGCTTGTAGACCGCCAGCCCAATCACAACGGGCATGACGCAAAGGATTCCGAGCGCGAGCCAGTGCAGAAATGGCCCGGCTCCTTGCAGCGTGAAACCCATTGTTGTCGCTCCGGTGAGGATTCGGCGGCCACGCCGCCTTCAACGCGGCTTGACTTCGCGAGCTTGCGGTCGAACAGCGACGAAACACCAAATCTGCCTGCCGAGGGTGGACAGATTTGTCATCCCTGCCTATCGGACCGGATGTGACCCGCGGGGGCGGTGGGCGCCACCACCTCCGCGATTGATCGAAGACAGGTCCGTGACGTCCGAGACGGCTGACGCTGCCGGCGCGGCGCTCGACGCCACCGAGCATCCAGACAATACGAACGCTGCAGCCACCGCGCTGGGTTGCAACCTGATCCCCGTCATTGCTTTGCCCTTCTGATATTTTCAGTATCGCAATCGGAGCGCGAGCAAAGCGATCCTCAAATGGGGTCGACTCGATCCCCATTTCACCGCTTGAAGATTGATCTCGATCAATTCGCGACGCGCGTCTCTTCACTAACACTCAACCTTGGCTGACATTGATCATGTGCGGTCAATTGGACGAGCAATGCTGGAAAAGGATGCAGCGCACCAAATCGCTCTTGACGCCGGCTGGCTTCGCCGGACGCCGCCGCCTTTCCAGCGTGCGGTGCTCGAGCGCTGCAGACTGGAGCAATTTGCCGCGGGTACACCTGTCTATTCGGTGGGAGACGAGCCTGGCGGCATGTTCGGCATCGTGTCGGGTTGCCTCGGCGTTTCAGTCGCGCCCAGGGAAAGCGGTCCCTATCTGGCCCATCTTGCGTTGCCGGGGACCTGGTTTGGCGAGGCGGCCGCCTTTACGCGTCAGCCCCGGAGGGTCGGCCTGATCGCCAGCCGCGACAGCGAGTTGTTGCATCTGTCGTTACGCGCGATAGACGACATTGTCCGTCGCGACCCCGTGGCGTGGCGGTATTTCGGCCTTATCACGATCGATCATCTCGCGGTTGCGGTGGCGGGGTCGGACGCCTTGATGATCCGGGACCATTTCAAGCGCTTCATTGCCGTTCTGCTTCGCCTCGGAAACACTCGCCCTCAAAATGGCGAACCGATCCAAGTCGACGTCAGCCATGAGGACCTCGCCCACATGGCCAATGTCGCCCGTACTACGGCCGGTGCCATCCTGCGCAAGCTTGAGGTGGAAGGCCACGTTGTCCTAGCCTACCGCCGGATCAAGATACTTGCACCGGACGCCCTGCGACGAAAGCTGCGCGATTGAATTACGGCCTGATTTTCAAAGAAGTCAGCCGGTGAACAATTTTGCGAGCGCCCTCGTGTGATTTATCACCCAAAGCGCGATGAGATCAGGTTGAATCGTCATCGCGCTTTAGCTTCTGTTTGAGCATGATCTTTTCGGAAAACCGCTTCGCACTTTTCCGGATCATGCTTTAGGCTGCGGTAAAGACTCCCGGTCTCTTCGCCAGTGCCGCGCGCCGGTCGTGGATCAGCCCCTCCAGCCGATGGGCTACGACGTTCAGGGTCGCGGCATCGACCGCCTCATCGTCGCCGTCCGCCGCTTTGGCACGTTCGGCCGTCAGAATGTCGTCGATGTCTCCCTCGATGGCGGCCAGTTCGGCATCCGAGACGGCCTTCCGGATGCGGCGCCCCAGTGCATAGAGGGAATCCAGCGGGCCTTCTGTCTTTCCGCTGCCTAAGCCGAGAAACTTCCACGCCGCGGCGAGCAACGTAGCCGCGCCGCCCAGCGCCATCGGCGTCAGATAGATCCAGTTGCCGTATTCATCCATGAAGCTCTGCTGGGTGCCGTTGTAGAACGCCGCCGCTCCGGGATGCAGCGGGAGAAAGGCGTCCTGGTCCATGCTGGGCCCGGTGATCTGCGCGAAGACAGGCAGCTCGCCGATCAGATCCCTGCGCGCGCTCAGGATGGCCTGCGTGAATCTCGTCATCAGGTCGGTGCCGAGCTTCTTGTTTGCAACCAGATACAACGTGGCTTGCAGGGTCGTCACGTCGTCATCCGGCACCGGTGGGGACACCCGCAGCGTGCCCTTCGGCAGGTCGAAGCTTTCGAAGGCGCGTTCGGTTGCCGCAATCGCACCGGCGGCTTCGATCGGAATCAGCACCGGCGCCGCCTTTGGCCCCGACGGAAACCACGTGCGCACCTGCGACAGATACTTCTGAGTCAGAGGTATCACGACAATCAGGGCGCTGACCGACTTGGATTGAATCGCCTGGTGCGCATCCGCCGGAACGATGTTCTTGAACGAAACCTTGTTAACCAGGCTGTATTCCTTCGTCAGCACATCGACGACTTTGGAGTTGGCTTCTCCGCCGATCACGCCAACCGTATGCCCCTTCAGCTTCTCGACGCTGTCGATGGAGGATCCCGACGGCGCGACGATCATCACGATGGCATGGGTGACAACGATAACGGCTTGGGCCTGCGACAGGTCGCCGACGTCGCTCCGAACCACCGCGAGATCCACCTGGCCCTTCGAAAATGCATCCGCTGCCCCAAGGGCGGAGCCGCTGTCGATGACCTTGAGCCGCACGGGAGCATTCGTCGTGACGAGTCGGCTTGCAAGAGCCAACATGGCCTTGTTCGCCTCGCCGTCGATCGAGCCGACCGCCACGGTGAGCGTTACGGGACGATTGTAGTACTTATACCCGAGGAGACCTGCGCCAGTCGCGACCGCGGCGAGGCCGAGGAGCAGGAAAAAGCGGACCCAGAGCGGCAGTTTCGTCGATACCATCATCCTTCCCCTTTTGGTTTGCCGATCGCTCGGGCACTTTCGCGCCCCTGCCATCATTCCGAACCAGGCATCGCCGTCCAGTGGAAGCCTCGTACCACGAACTCAAAGCGGCCCAGCCAATTGGCGACCGGGACGACGCTCTACTTTGCCAGAAACTGACAACGGCATTCCGATTAGTGGCCGGATTCGATCTGGGCCAGCGCAACGTGAAAAAACTCGTCCATCTTCAGGGCGACCTGCTGCTTCGAAATGCTTTTGGATGCAAGGTCGTTCGCTACCTTGCGCAAGGTATCGTCGCTGGTCTGGTTCGCGAGGTTGGCCGTGACGAGCTCGTTCGCATAGTCGGCAGCAGCATCTCCAGTCAGGCCGAGCTGCCCCGCGGCCCAGTTGCCAAGCATCTTGTTGCACCTCGCCACAACCTTGAATCTCAGCTCTTCATCATGGATGAATTTGGCTTCGAAGCCTTGTTCGCGTTTGTCGAAGGTTGTCATTTTTGATCCCACCCGGATTTGTGCACGCTGTTAGAAGGCGGTCGCAGCCGCCAGGCTCGTACGGATAGACTTGTAGTGGTCGAGCAACGCAATGGCTCGATCGAGTTCAGTGCCGACCGGCTGCTTCTCCAGACTTTGCTGCAACTCCTCAATCATCGAGTGAAATTCGGCCAGGTTAAACCCTTCAACGGGGGACGCCGACTCCGCAAGGATCGTGAGCTCCTCTCCGGAAAATTCGGCCAGCCCTCCCAAAGCCACAAATTTCCTGGTGGTATTGCCAGCCATCACGGTCACAATCCCCGGTCTGAGCATTGCGACGATCGCCGCATGGCCGGAAAGCACACCAAAATCACCCTCGACGCCGGGCAGGTCAGCCTGGTCGACTCGATCAGAAAACAACAGGCTTTCAGGCGAGACGAGGGTCAGCCGGAAAGTCGGCATAATCACTTCTTCCTGTCGTCCGGGCAGCTGGATTTCAAAAACACGGTAATTCCGGGACACCAGGCCTCATTGATCTGCATCAAGCAGAGAACAGACCGGCTCTCCCAAGGTGGGCTTTCAACGCATGACCGCTCGCTCAGCGCGACAATCGTGGATTTTGTCGGTTTCTTGCAGGAGATTGGCGCTTGGCCGAACAACAGGACCGCGCGGGTCAGGCGCGCGTCATCGGCATCGCCTCCATCATCTGGGCCAGCTCGATCTTCCTGAGCCGCGTGATGGGGCTGGTCCGCGAACAGATCATCGGCCGCACCCTGGGTGCGAGCCGCATGGCCGATCTCTATTTTGCAAGCTTCACGTTGCCCGATTTCCTCAACTACCTGCTGGCGGCCGGCGCGCTGTCGATCGTGTTCATCCCGATCTTTCTCGCGCATCTGGAGCGCGGCGACCACGAACGCGGCTGGGAATCCTTCAGCGTGATCGCGAACTTCATCGTCGTGGTCGGGACCGTTGGCATCGGTCTGCTGATGATATTCGCCCGTCCGCTGGCAACTCTGGTTGCCCCGGGGTTCAGCAGTGACGGCGATGTCGATACCCTCGTTCGGCTGACGCGGATTATCTTGCCGGCTCAGTTTTTCCACGTGATCGGAGGCTTGCTGTCGGCCGCGTTGCAGGCGCAGAACCTCCACGCCCTGCCGGCGATGGCTCCGCTGGTCTATTCGGCCGGGATCATCATCGGCGGTCTGATCGGAGCCCACTATCCGCAACTCGGGGCGGAAGGGTTCGCCTGGGGCGTGCTGGCCGGCTCCATAGCCGGCCCGTTTGCGTTGCCATTATACGGCTGCATGAAAACCAGGATGCGCTGGACTGCCCTCTTCACCTTCCGCAATCCGGACCTCAGACGCTACCTCTGGCTGTCGGTGCCGATCATGATCGGATTCTCGATCGTCGTGGTCGACGAATGGATCGTGAAGAACCAGGCGTCATATCTGGGAGCCGGGAGCCTGTCGTATCTGCAATACGGCCGGACACTGATGAAGGTCCCGATGGGCATGTTCGGAATGGCGGCCGGGGTGGCGGCCTATCCGACCATCAGCGGCCTGGTCGCCGCCGGGCGCATCGTCGAAGCCTACGGCCTGCTGTGCCGCGCGGTTCGCCTGATGCTGCTCCTCACCTTCGCGGCGCAGGTGTGCCTGACGATCGCGGGTTTCGAGGCGGTGTATCTGATCTGGGGCCTGTTCGCGGACCGCTTCACCGTTGCTGACGCGCAGCAAACGGCAACCGTGCTCGCCTATCTCTGCCTCGGGCTCAGTGCCTGGGCGGCGCAAACGGTGATCAGTCGGGGCTTCTATGCTCTCGAGAGCACATGGTTGCCGACCATCATCGGCACTGCCGTCGCCATCGTTATGGTGCCCCTCTACGTGGTGCTGCGGCAACAATACGGCACGGTCGGCCTTGCCATCGCCAGCTCTACGTCAATCATGGTCTACGTGATCCTGCTCGGCTGGCTGCAGCGCCGCCGCTTCGAGAAAGAGGCGGCAGCCAGAGGCACCCGGCTCCTTCGGGGGAGCCAGGAGATGCTCGGCCCCGTGCTCCGCCTGGCCGCGGCCGCCGCTATTGCGACAGGGCTGGGCCTCATCGCCAGGACACAATTGTTGTCCTGGCTTCCTGACATGCACCTCGCGACAATCCTGCTCCGCGCCACGCTGCTCTGCATGTTCGGCATTGGGGCCTATCTAGGCTTGGCCCGCTTCTTCCTGGTGACGGACGTGATCGAGTTCGAGGTCAAACTGTTCCGTAAATTGCGGCTCGGCTAACCGACCGCGGTCTTTTCAGCTGTTGGACACGGATGGCTGATCTCCGGAGAACTCCTTAAGGAAGTCGCCTTAAGAGAACGCGCGAAGTTTTGGACGAGGCAGATTTCGTCTAGGAAAGGCCGACGGACAGGTCTTCGGAGGCGTAGATGAATCATTCGATTTGCAGTGCTGATCGCGCCACTCACCTCAAGATCGTGGTCGTGGCGCTGGCGGCCGCCATCTCGCTGGCTGCGCTCGCCATATCTTCGCACATCACAGCCGACGTTGCATCCGACAGGATCACCGCGGTCATCAAAGCGGGGAAGCCGGTAGCGATGACCCTTACAGATATGACGGTCATGCGCTGATCCGAGGATGGTCGCGCAGATCCGCGGCAGACCATGTGTTTCGCCAAACCGTGCGCCGCAACCCAGTTTTGACCGACGCCTTGATTGAGATCAACGTTGACAGGCGATTGGACCCCCATTCTCACCATCATGACCGAGAAACCGGGCAAGATCCTGCGAACGCTGCTATTGGCCACGATCCTTGCAACGTTTTCGTTGCCGAGCGAGGCGGCGCCGCCTGATGTTGCGCCAGCCGGAAGCCAGCCTTCCGCGTTATCAGACCTTATGATCAGACTTCAATTCCAGCACATCAAGCTGTGGTTTGCAGGCCGCCTCAACAACTGGAGCCTTGCGACCTACGAGGCTCAACAGATCGACGCCAGCCTCAAAAACACGAGCAAGCCATCGCCCGGCGGCGCGGACGCCAATCGTGCCATCGAAAAACTGCAGGTGGTCCGCGAAGCGATACAATCGATGGACGTGTCCGCATTCACCAAGGCCTATTCGGCCCTCACGAACGAATGCAACGGCTGCCACCGCGCCAATGGTTACGCTTCGATCACCATCCAGGTCCCCGTCAACTCGCCATTTCCCGACCAACTGTTCACGGATCAGTTGGCCGACGGACGCGCGCTCGCCAATGCCTCCTGCGGCGGTTGTCACGTTATCTCGGATGGGGCGAAAGACACACCGGCGTCTGGCTTCCCTGCCCCGCGCTTCGTGGAAATCAGCAAGCGGGCATCGTTTTCCGCCGATGGTCTTCGACAATATCTCATGTCAGGACATCGCAGGCTGGGACCGGATCAGGCCATGCCAAATCCGAGACTTGCGGACTACCAGATCGAGGCGATCGTTGCGTACTTTGAGGCTTTACGTGCCGGCGGATCGCGCTAAGGCAAGTGCTCCCTTTTACGGGCAATCATGAACGGCTATTTCCGCACCATATGATTTGTCGGCGTTACCGTGCTGGCCGGCGGAGCTTCAGAGATAGCAAACGTCAGCCAGGTGTTCCAGCCGGACGGCCGGTTGGCGGCATCGAACTCGCCATACCCCTTCAGGCCCAGGAAGGCCTGATTGTTTCCGATCGGGAAGATATATCCAATCTGGGGACCGACGCCCAACACGCGCGAGCGAAATCCGCCGAGAGCGGGGATCTGCCCGGAGTCGTCGGTGATCTGCTGATAGGCGTAGCCGACGAAGACCTGCTTCGACAAGAACTGCGACACGCCCAATCGAAGTGAAAATCGACGCCGCTCTGATATTGGGTCGTAGGGTTCTTGCAGTTGTAAGTGAAGCCGCCGACGCCCGAGAATTCGACGCCTGACGCGGGGTTCAGATAGGTATATCCGCCGCCGAAATCGATCGCACCATGACCAATCCCGACATTGGCCAACCGGCCCGCATCGTAGTCGCCGACTGGAATGTCGCCAGCGGCATAGACCATGTAGTTGAAACATCAGGGGAGAGCGCGAGAACGGCGCTCGCAGCAGCGAAGCCAAACGCGCAAAGTATCTGTACGTTTCGTGTCATCGCAAGCCCCCCAAACCATTTGTGATAACTCGCCGGCGTTCGACATCCGCCTTTCCAAGGCAACCTCCTGCCGGCACAACTCTCGCACTCATCCCACCTTGATTGCCGTAAGTACGCCGGTCATCGACCGGGATGATCGGCAACTCGCCGGCTTCGTGACAGCAGGTTCCGAAGGTCATTCATGATCGCCTGTCCCTCCTGGGTCTCCCGACCTGAATCAGCCTTAAGGCCCCGGGCTCCATTCCTTGAGCTGCTTCGCCGCCGTGCCGTACGGGCCCAGTTGATAGACAGCTACTCCAGCAGGCGAGAACGTGAACGGCGTAAAGGGCTCGGCAAGCAACTTGTCCAGATCGGCGAGCGGGGCGGTGCCTGTGGAGACGTGCGGATTGAATTTCTCGCCTGCAGCGTCTTTCGCGAAGGTCGACACGTAGTCGATCATCATCGTGTCCATCGCGGGATTCTCGTGTCCGGCGGTGAACGCGCCGATCGGGCCGGTTGCCGCAGTGAATGGCGCCACGGCGGCAATGATGTCGGCCTGCAGCTTGAGCAATTCGGCAGTAGGCCTGGCGACAATGCCGGCCACGCCGAGTTCGCCGGCCGGGAGATAATAGCGCTTGGTAGCTTCCAGCTTCATGGCTTTCACGTTGGTGCCCGCGACCACTTTGCCAACCGCGGCATAGGCCTTGTCGAGGTCCGCGGTGTGCACAAAGCACTGCAGCATCGTGATGTGCGGGCTGTGGCTCGCATCGAGAGCAAAGCCTTTCGGGTAGACCTTCAGCAGGCTCGCGTTGTCAGCTGCGGAATGCCGGAGCATCGTCGCGTCCGGCTCGAGTAAGATGTCGATCGCGGTGACCGAGTTCTGCATGCCCGGGAACACCTGTTTCCAGTCGTCCTTCATGCTGACAACGGTCCAACCGTTCTTCTTTGAAAGCTCGTCTAGCGCGGGTGTGAAGAACCCGTATTTGACGTCAGGCAATCCGCGTGCCGGACCGTAGGCAAATTCGCGCGATGCGTCGTCGTGCAGCACGAGCAGCCCGAACGAAGCTCCCCTGCTGCCCTGCGTGTATTCGAGCATCTGCTGGTCGCCGACCGAGTTGCCGAATGCGGCAATCGGTCGGCGACCGACATGCTGATTGATCCCGACGGGCTTGTCGGCCTTGTCGTCGTTGAAGTTCAGTTCGGGCAGACGCACCAGAACCGCCTTGCCGTCGCGCAATTCAAACTTTGTCTTCATGCTGCTGCCGATAATCTGCTCCGGCGGAATTCCGTAGGCCTCTTCGGCCCACGGACGCATGAACTCGATGCCGCCACCCGAGACGATAAAATTCTTGAAGCCGTTTGCGCGCAAATATGCGAGCACCTCGAGCATCGGCTGGTAGGTCATGTCGAGGAAGCGTCTGCCGGTCTGCGGATGCCTTGCAGTGGCGATCCAGTCCGTCACCATCCGCGCAAACTCATCCGTGGTCATGCCGGTATGCGTGGCCACGAAAAGCTCCATGAGGCCGTGGTCGCCGCCTTCCAGCGCGGTCTTCAGATCGTCCCTCAACAGCGATGCAAACGGCTCCTTGTCCTTCCACTCCGGATGTTGCGGCGCAAGCGCCTTTACTCGATCCGCCACAAAGTAAAATTGAACCGGAACCGGTTGCTCACTCCAGAGCGTGCCATCGTTGTCGAAGGTGGCGATGCGTTCCGGCACCGGAACGAAATCCGGCGAGTTGGGGTTGGTGACCTTCTCGACAAAGGAAATGATCGATTGCTTCGCCGGGCCGTCATTCCACGATGGCAAGGGGTCGGCGGCCTGGCAAGGGACCGTACCGAACACCAATGTGCCGACGAGCGCGACGGCAACCAGGATCCGCGGAAGCGTGAGCTTGATCATGTGACGATTCCTTCAAGCCTGGCAAAAATTTGCGGATGCTTGCTTGGCCGCTGCATTCCCCGTTCCAGGTGTCTTTGATATCAGGGCTTGAACTCGGCGCGTTTCATCGCAGTGGCGCTGTGCAAGCCGGCCGCTCGCGCTGCCGGCTCGTCGCTTTGTCATGGCTTACGGCACCCGCGCCTTATGGACAGCATCGATCATCGGCTTGAGGTTCTCGACAATTTGCGCTTCGATCAGGTGCGGCCCCTTTGTCTGCATCGCCACTTCGAATTGCCGGTGGAACTCCTCCGCCGTCGTGGCCTGCGTTGCCGTTACGCCGTGGCCTTCAGCAATCTTGACCCAGTTGAGCGTCGGGTCGTCGAGGTGCATCAGCGCCTCCATCTTCGCGTTGGCGTCACCCTCGCGAACTCGAGCCAGTTCTATTTCGAGGATCGCGTAGTCGTCGTTCTTGAGCATGACGACCGTCACATCCGCCTTCTCCCTTGCCATGGACCAGAGCGCCTGCTCCGTATACATCCCGCACCCGTCGCCCTGCATCACGACAGTCTTCCGGTCGGGGCACGCAACTGATGCACCCAACGCCAAGGGGAGTCCGTTGCCAATGGCGCCGCCGTTCGTGGCAATCAGCAGGTCGTGAGCTCGAGCACCTTCCGTCTGGTCGCAGATTGGGCCCCCGTTCGTCGCGCCTTCGTCCACGAGGATCGCGTCCTTGGGCATCAGTGCGGTTAGTGTCTGCGCAATCGTCTTCGCGCTCAAAACGCCGGTCGGCGGCGCGGCTTCGGAACGTACCCGGCGCGCGACAGGGCGTGATGGGGTCCCGACCGCCTTGGCGAGTTCGCCGAGCGCAGCCAGCAGGTCGTGATCGACGGTTGCCAGCGTGGTCACCGCGCAGCTTTCGGGCACCTTGAAGACCGACTTGCCCTTGTAGGCAAAGGTCGTCACCGGGAAAAGCGCGCCTACGAGAATGAGTTGAGCATACGACTGCAGCTGCGGCACTGACTGCTCGGGGAGATAGCCGAGCAGATCGACCGCGACACGACCCTCACCGCGTGCGAATCGCGGTGCGAAGGTCTCGGCAAACAAGGTGGCGCCTGTCGCCGCTGCGATGCGGCCCGCCAGTTCCAATCCTTCGCCGTAGAGTGTGTGGCTGCCCAGCAGGATGCCTGTCTTCTTGCCGTTGGTCAGCAGCGCAACGACATCCTGAATGCATTGCGGCGACACCTTCGGTGTCTCGATCGGCGCGCACGGCATCGGCGGCGCGACCGCCGGATCCCAGCTGCAGTTGGTGGGGGCCACCACGGTGCAAATCTTGCCCGCGCCGAGGCGGGAATAGCGAGCAGCCTCAGCCCCGAGCACCGCGAGATCGCTGGCATTCTTGGCCTGGTGCGCCCAGTGTGAAACGACGCGGGCCAGATCGACGATATTGCCGTTGATGAACTCGTGCTCGGCGAAATTCGGTTGGTGATAGGTCGCGTTGGCACCCACAATGTTGACCATCGTCGTGTTCGCCCGACCCGCGTTGTGCAAATTCGCGAGCCCGTTGGCGAAGCCGCTGCCCACGTGGAGCAGGGTAAAGGCAGGCTTGCCCGCCATACGCGCGTAACCGTCGGCAGCGCCGGTCACCGTGTTCTCCTGGAGGCAGAGGACTGGTCGCACGTAGCCGGTGCGCCCCATCTCGTAGACGAGTTGCATCTCGGAGGTTCCGGGATTGGCGAAACAGGTATTCAGGCCCGCGTCGGTCAGCGCCTTGAATAGCGCCTGCGCTCCGTTCATAGCCATGGGCAACTCCTGACTGGTTACGGCCGCATTCGGTTCCTACAGGCACGACCGCCGTGTCTTGATTCAAGTCAATAAGCATTGGATGGATTGTCCGTTTAGGGTCAATCGCGTCGCTCCCCTTCAAGACCGCGCGGCCGTCGATGTCCCCTTCACCCCAGAAGCGATTGAATTGTTGCGAAGCAGCGAAATGACGCGACGGGCCAAACCCGGACATGACTGGTGTTTCGGCATCGCGCGCTGCGAGTTGCGGGGCCGCAACCGATTCCATGGACGCGGCCCCGCGTTGAACGATCTTCCGCCTAAGGCACCCTTGCTTTGTGAACGGCGTCGATTGCCGGTTGCAGGTTTTGGACAATTTTGGCTTCGATCAGCTTGGGACCCTTGGTGCTCATTGCGGCCGCGAATTGCCGATGGAATTCCTCGGCAGTCGTCGCCCGCGTGGCGGGCACCCCTTGGGCCTCGGCGAGCTTCACCCAGTCTAGTGAGGGATTGCTGAGGTGAAGCATCGACAGCATTTTTTCGTTGGGGTCGCCATCGCGAACCCTAGCCAATTCGATATTCAGAATCCCGTAGTTGTCGTTCTTCAGCACAACGACAGTGACATCGACGTTCTCACGCGCCATGGTCCAGAGCGACTGGGGTGTGTACATACCACTACCGTCGCCCTCTAGAACAATGGTCTTCCGATCCGGGCACGCCACTGCCGCGCCCAACGCAACAGGTAATCCAGCGCCTATGGCTCCGCCACAATCTGCGAAGAGATAGTCGTGCGCTAGGGCTCCTTCGGTTCCGAGATAGAGCGCTGCTTCCGTCGTCGCGCTATCGCTCACTAAGATCGCGTTCTGCGGTAGCAGCAGCCCCATGGTTTGTCCAATAGTCGCGTCCGTCAACGCACCTGAGGGAGGGGCGCGCTCTGATCGTACACGGCGTGTGGCGGGTTGCGACGGAGTGCCGACTGCCTTGGCAAGATCGGCCAGTGCAGAGAGGATGTCATGGTCGACAGTCGCGAACGCAGTCACCTCGCAGCTCGCGGGGACCTTAATGACCGGCTTGCCCTTGTAGGCGAAAGTGGTCACCGGAAAAAGCGCGCCTACTAGAATGAGTTGCTCATATTTTTGGAAGAATGGGATCGCGTCCTCGGGTAGATAGGGAATTTTCTCGACTGCAACCCGGCCTTCTCCCCTTGCCAAGCGTGACGGGGTGGTTTCTACCAACAAATCGGCTCCGCTTTTCGCGGCAATGCGTCCCGCCAATTCCAACCCATCGCCATACATCGCGTGACTGCCCAGCGCGATTGCGGTTTTCTTGCCGTTGGTGAGCAGCGCAACAACTTCCTGAATGGTCTGCGGCGAAACCTTGGGTGTCTCCAGCGGCGCGGCTGGTACTGGTGGGGCAACTGCCGGGTCCCAGTGGCAGTTTGTCGGGGCAACCACGGTGCAGATTTTGCCCGCCCCCATCCGGGAATAGCGTGCCGCCATCGCACCGAGCACCCCTAGATCGCTGGCTGACTTTGCTTCGTGCGCCCAATGCGAGACAACACGTGCTAAGTCAACGATCTTACCGCCGATGAACTCATGTTCGGCGAAGTTGGGCTGGTGGTACGTCGCATTGGCACCCACCACGTTGACCATCGTTGTGTTGGCGCGCCCCGCATTGTGAATATTTGCGATCCCATTAGCGAAGCCGCTGCCCACGTGCAGCAGAGTAAACGCGGGCCTACCCGCCATGCGCCCGTATCCGTCGGCCGCGCCTGTCACGACGTTCTCTTCGAGACAGAGAATGGGGCGGACGCCTTTGGTCTGCCCGATTTCATAGACGAGCTGCATCTCGGAGGTGCCGGGATTGGCGAAGCAGGTGTCGAGCCCCGCGTCGGTCAGTGCCTTGAATAGTGCCTGGGCTCCGTTCATAGCCTTGGTCCGCCTTCTGACTGCTTTACAGGTTTAGAGACAGTGGCAGGCCCTTTTGACAAAGGGCCTGCCGCAGGAGAGACTCAGTCCTTCCCTCCCGATTCTTTCAACTTTTGCATCACTTCATCCATATTGAAGCTGGCCGCCTTCTGCCGCTGCGGGTAGTCCTTGAAGGTCGCCAGGAACTGGCCGACATAGGCCTGTGCCGGAACCAGCTGGAAGGCGTGATCAATGAGCCAGTCGTAGTAGGTGTTCGAGGTGATATCCGCGCGCTCGTACGGATCGGTGCGAAGGTTGAAGATTTTCGGCAGCCGAAGATTGGTAAACGGCTCCGCCCAAATGCGCATCGTCCCCTGAACACGCTGTTCCATGAAAACGAGCTTCCAATTGTCGTAGCGCAGCCCGGTCAACTGCTGATCGTCGTTGATGTACAGGAAGGATTCCCGCGGGCTCTTTGGGGCCTGCCCCGTCACATATGGCACGAGGTTGTCGCCGTCGAGATGGACCTTATAGGTCATGTCGCCGACCTTGTAGCCCTTGGCGAGCTTGTCCTTGACTTCCGTGTCGCCGGCGACCGCCAGGAGGGTCGGCAACATATCAAGATGGGCTACGATGTCGTTGGACACCGTCCCCGGCTTGATCTTGCCCGGCCAGCGGAACATTGCGGGGACACGGTAAGCGCCTTCCCAGTTCGAGTTCTTCTCGTTGCGGAACGGCGTCATCGCGCCATCCGGCCAGGAGTTCATGTGCGGACCGTTGTCGGTCGAATACATGACGAAGGTGTTGTCCGCGATCTTCAGGTCATCCAGCGCCTTCAGGACCGTGCCGACATTCTTGTCGTGGTCGATCATGGCATCGTGGTACGGGCTCTGCCAACGCCCGGCCTGGCCGACGCTCTCCGGCTTGGTGTGGGTGCGGAAGTGCATGTGGGTGAAGTTTACCCAAACAAACACCGGCTTGCCGGCCGCGTTCTGCCGCTTGATGAAATCCACCGCCCGGTCGGCAGTGACATCGTCGATGGTCTCCATCCGCTTCTTGGTCAGCGGACCGGTGTCCTTGCAGACCTGCTTGCCGACCTTGCCGAAGCGCGGATCGATCGTGGGATCATCCTTGTCCGATGCCTTGCAGTCCATCACGCCGCGCGGGCCGAAATTGTTGCGGAAGTTCGGGAAGTCCTTCTCTTTCGGGTAGTCTGGCAGTTCGGGCTCTTCCTCGGCGTTCAGGTGATAGAGATTGCCGAAGAATTCGTCGAAGCCGTGCACGGTAGGCAAGAATTCGTTGCGGTCGCCGAGATGATTCTTGCCGAACTGTCCGGTCGCGTAGCCGAGGGGCTTGAGAAGTTCCGCGATCGTGGGATCCTCCTTCTGCAAGCCGAGCGTAGCGCCGGGCAGACCCACCTTGGTCATGCCGGTGCGCAGGCCCGACTGGCCGGTGATGAACGAGGCCCGGCCAGCGGTGCAACTCTGCTCCGCGTAAAAATCCGTGAACATCACGCCTTCGCTAGCGACCCGATCAATATTGGGTGTCTGATAGCCCATCATTCCGCGCGAATAAGCGCTCACATTCGATTGACCGATGTCGTCACCCCAAATGATGACGATGTTAGGTTTCGTCGGCGCCTGCGCCTGGGCCTGGGCCGGCGTTGCTTGCACCGAACCGGCCACAAGGCCAAGTGCCGCAAGCCATATCCATTTGAGCTTTGTCATGCTTCCTGCCTTCCGTGAGCTGCTCACACGAGCAAGCGACGACGCGTCTCGACGCCTGCTGCGTGCGCCAAGTCAATTGCCTACGCCGTCAGCGACATCATCTCGCAAGAAGCGGGCCAGTGTGCGCGGCCCAGCCCACGAAACAAAGCTGCCGCGAGATCAGCGGTTTATCGGACCGCTCAGGCCACCGCTGCGGTTACCACCGTCAAGATCCATCCGATATATCGGACGTCCTCCGAAATTTCGGAGGACATCACGTCCTCATTGCCCCCTGGAGCGCTTACGCTTTTTGCCAGTCTCACGATGATCTTGCTGCAAGAAGGCCGGCATCCGGCCGTAGGTTGCGATGTCACTCCTCGTCGTTCGTAAGCAGCAGAGTCTGTCACATCCGGACTGGCAATCGATGAGAGACGAGGAGCCGACAAGCGGGCGATCAAATGCAATAGCCTGCGCGAATGACGCGAAGTGGGCCCTGCAATTCATACGCTGGCTCAACCGTGTGCTGTTTCAGGAGTCATTGCAAGGCGGGCGCGCACGAGGTCGATATGGCTCCGCCAGCGTGTATAACTTGCTCGCATCGACCGGCATTGGCGGATGGCTCGCACCCTCCGGCGCGAACAGCAGCCGCTCCCGCCAATCGCGCCCTGATCGCCACCGGCAAAGACACGGCGGGACCTATCGAAGGCCCTCCGAAATATCGTAAGCTACCGTGCCTGCACGATCCCGAGCTTCTTCATGCGGGATTCAAGCGTCGTCGGCTTGATGCCAAGTTGTTCGGCCGCGCCATTGGCGCCGCGGATGCGCCAGCCGCTCCGCTCCAGCGCACGAACGATGTGCGCGCGTTCGGCCTGGTCGAGCGTGCCGTCCATCGCCTTGCCGGGGTCCAGTTGAACTGGCTTGTGGCCAAGCTTGACGTGCAGCACTGGTCCCTGCGCGAGAATCATCGCGCGCTCGATGACGTTGCGAAGCTCGCGGATGTTGCCGGGCCAGGAATACGCGATCAGCGTGCTCATTGACTCCGCCGATATCTTCTCGATCTGCTTGCCCATCGCGTTGCTGAACTCCCTGACGAAGGTCCACGACAACAGCGGTATGTCCTCGGCGCGTTCGCGCAGCGGCGGCAGTTCGATCGGGAATACGTCCAGCCGATAGAACAGATCCTCGCGAAACCGGCCCTCTCGAACCGCCTGCGCGAGATCCCGGTTGGTTGCTGCGATGATGCGCACGTCGACCCTGATGGTCCGCGCGCTGCCCAATCTTTCGAATTCTCCCTGCTGCAGCACGCGCAGAAGCTTCGGTTGCAGCTCGAGCGGCAGCTCACCGATTTCGTCGAGGAAGATGGTCGAGCCGTCGGCGATTTCGAAACGACCGGCCTGCCGCGCGAGCGCCCCGGTAAAAGCCCCCTTTTCCCGGCCGAACAGCTCCGATTCGATCAAGGCAGCAGGAAGCGCCGCGCAGTTGACCTTGACCATGGACCGGTCCTTCCGGCCGCTTGCGTCATGTATGGCCTGCGCCAGGACTTCCTTGCCGCTGCCGGTTTCACCAAGCAAAAGCACCGTCGTGTTCGTTCCTGCGACTTGCCCGACTTCCTCGATCACGGCCTGAAAGCGCGGCGAGCGGCTGGTCAGTCCATGCGGCAGCTTTTCCTGCACGACGTGCCGGAGATAGGCGTTCTCCTGCTCGAGGCGGTCCTTGAGGGATTTTACTTCGGCGAGGGCCGCCCTGAGATTTTCGTCCGCGTGCTTTCGCTCATACGCCTGAGCAATAATTTCTCCGATCAGTCTGATCCGGGCGATCAGATCGACAGGCCAGCGGCGCGTCTCGCGGAAGGCCGCAAACGCAATCATTCCGAACAGTCGTCCATTGACCCGAAGCGGAATGCTTGCGTGCGATTGGAGATTGATGCTCCGGACATACGCGGCTTCGGCGATCGCCTCGGCTGGCAGATCATTGGGCAAGGATTGAATGACGACCATCTCGCCAGCGAGCATCTTGCGGTGATACCATGACAGTTCCAGCGGTAGTTTTCCTAGCGGCTGCGGATCTACGCCCGCAATTGCGCTCGAGGACAGAACGTTGATTGATCCGTCTTCCAGGAAGATGCCAAAGGTCCCTCGATCGAAGCCGAGAAACTCCCGAATTCGGGAGAGCGCCCTTTCAATCTCACGCTCGATTTGCTCGCCTGCAAGATTGGCAAACTGCGAGGAGAGATCGACAAGCAGGCGTTCGAATGCAAGACGTTCATCCGCCGATGCATCTATCCCTGCCCTCTCCTTGTGGGGCTCGATAACAGGCACCGCGTGCGTCGTTGACACTCTTTCCCACCCCGATCAGGGACGAACTGAAACATCGGCAATCTGCAATTCGAAGGCTTGACGCTTGCGCGCTACTGCCGACGGTTGTGAGCCAAGCTCAACCCGCTGGCTGGCTCCGCCCAGATCACAATAGCAGTTCGCGCTTCGACCTGTTGATCCACGTCAACAAATCGTCCGCGCCGGCCTCCCCTTCGCGCTCGGGACAAAACCAGATTGTTCAATTGGATGAAGGCCCCGGTGGCTCAGGAAACCTACGGCGTACCGTGTTATTGCGGAATAGCCGGCCGTCTCAGCCGCCGCCACCTCGACGCGCGTCAATGCGTACGATGGACCAAAGCCGCTTGCGGCCAATACAAAAACGTCCCCGCCAGTAGGGGGATACTGGGCGGGGCACTTGCACCGAGCTGATGGGTCCGGCGGCGCCCAATGAAATCGAAACTTGGAATTGAGTATCTACATATTCAGCCCGCGCTGCTTGATCCAGATCAACTCTGCTGAGAATCCCTTTTTCGGAGGCCGTTCGTTCGTGTTGATCAGTCAACGCCCCGATCCATACTCATCGACTTGGTATCCGTCATCGGCTGACCATCCTGCAGACGTTGCTTGATCATTCCGACAACGGACGTCACATCCGAAAATGCCCGGTCGTGCGCGTCGTCTCCGGCTCTCTTGAGAGTCGTCAGGTCAAAGACCTCGATCTGATCCTGCGCCAACTCGGTCCGATAAGGGTCTTGCTCAGGATTGACCTCGCCGAGTCGCGTCACTCCACCCCAAATTGTCTTCGACAAGGCAAGTGCGCCGTCATCCTGAGACACAAACAGCGCAAATCGCGGCCGCTTTGTCCCCATCCTGCGGATCTGGGTACGAAATACGTCAACGTCGACGTCGGGCGCGACCAGCATGACATTTTTGAGCTTATCGACGAAGCGACCGGGACGGATGTAACGCGACCGCAGCGCTTCCAGCGCGACCCAGTTTCCCATCGAGTGCGCAAGTATATTGATTTCGCTCACGTTCGGATTGCGGTCCAGACTGTCGATGAGTTCCTCAAGAGCATCGCGAGAATAATTCGCACTCTCGCGGTCATAGGTGTATGCGCGCAGCTTAAGCTCGCCTCGCGATGGCCACGTGAACAGCACGGGAATGCCCGGCGCCCTGGAGTCGTGGACGATCTGGGCAAATCGGTAAACCGCATCGTCGAACTTGTTGTTGAATCCGTGGACGAAAATGAGCGCTTTGCCGGGCCGGCGTTGCTTCGCTTCGGCAGTAATCGCGTTCATAAACGCCGGCTTGTCAATATAGTCGGCCGACAAAGTCACGAAGTCGCGGTGTGGATCGCCTGGAATTGAGGACGGCCATTGTATCTGGCCGATCTCGCGGACGGAGTCGGGCGGTATCGATACGGTGATCGCCGCGTACGAGACCGCGTCACCGCGATTTCCGCTGAACATCTCTCCCTTGTCGACCGCGGAGCGTTGGCGGGTCGTTGCTACAAGCACGGGAACGCGGGACGTTCCGGCGACCGTGTCAGCCACCGGCACAAGCACGCCCTGCGTTGGGCGGCTGCTGCAGCCACATAATGCCAGCGAAAAGAACGCCGCCGTGTACGCAATGACTAGCCTGGATCGGGTCACTATCGCGCTGCCAATGCCTCGACCTTTTGAATCGCCTCTGCACAATCCTTCGAGGCTGTTGATTTGTTCGCGATCAGGCACGCGGCGACTCGCCCCTGGCCCGGCACGATCTTTCCGCAGACGCCGGTGATCTCGGCCCTGCAGGCGTTGACCCCGTCTCTCAGGACGTCCGACGCCGCTTGCGCTCTCTCGGCCGTCTCACCGAGTTCGTACGCGCATTTCGCGCTGATCTTGTCCTCGTGGGCCTGCATGCAATAAATCATGCGCCCCTCGCCCGGCGTAACGTCGCGGCAATATTTCCTGATGTCGGCGGCGCAGGCGTTCTCGAGCTTTGCCACCGTCGCGGTCAACTGATCGACAATCGCCTTTCCGATGGTGGTCTGCGCTGATGCGGAGCCCGGCGATAGAGCGATCAGCAGTGCAATGGCTCCGAGCCCGGCGAGTGAACGCGCTATGATATTCATGATCGTCCTTTGATGACCTGCTCTGTCCTTGAACGTCGATAATGCGTCGCGTCGCGGGCTCATTGCGCCAGCGCAAGTGTTAGTCCCGAGATTCCGAGAGACAGGTTGACCCCAACCGATCCCTCGACCGAGAGCGGCTGCAGCGCGATCGTACGGTTGGACCCGCCGAACAGCGCGTTGGCGCCGACGCCGACGCCGACACCGACGGCCCCGCTCGCGCCGACATACTTGCCGGCGAGCTTGCCGCGCATCGGGCCTGCATTGGGTGCGACGACACCCCACGCCATGACGCCGCCTGCGGTGACACCGAGGTCGAGACCAATCGAGTTCATGACACCGACATAGGCTTCAGGCGGATAAGGTCCGTTGGGAGTAAAACGGCAGGCCATTCTCTGCCTCGATCCTATGATCAGACCGATTGAAGGCGCCAACTTGCAATTCAATACGCCAGCAGTCGTGCCTTGCGGAGCCTCGGCCGCGGCCGGCGCAATCCACGCCATGACGAGAGCGCCGAGCAGCGGCGCGATCCGATATCTGAACATGTCTACCTACCTCGAGTCGTTTCCGTGTGCACCGTCACCTAGTGTTGACGGCAAGTGCGCTCGCTGGCCTCACTATGGGACAGCGCAGCGTAACCAGCACAATTGTTGCGATCGATTAGAGTTCATTGGTTCTTTTCTTCCTTCAGTATGACATCGATCGCTTGAATCACCTTTTTGCCCGGATTCGCCTTGCAGTAGACGATCACATTGTGAATTCCTGCCTTCGTACGCGGCACGTTGATCGCGTGCTTTTTTGCCAGGCCGTTGTACCAGCCGCTATACCAGACACCCAGAAAGTCAGCGTCTTCCTGATATGTGCCCGCCAGCTGCGCGCATGTGAGCTGCTGGACATCAATGTAGCCGTTTGGATCTGCATAATTCTTCAACTCGACTTGAGCTTCGGCCGCTGGGAAGGCGCCAAAGAGCGCAACTGCTGCAATGAGTGAACGCCGCATGAAAGTTCCTTTCCTTGGTCTTATGGGCGCGAGTCCCCGCTTGAGGCAGGACCGTCCAGGTCTCTCTCCAGTTCGCTCAAGACTTGAGTCTTCGAGGCTGCGATCATCGAACTCGACTGTCCGCGGCAGAACGGTGAAGTCCCAATACATCGACGCCCTCCTCCCGCTCGACCGTATCAATGCGAACGACCGGTGGCTCGCCGGACAGTTCGATCGCTCCGACAATCGCATTCAGCTTCGATGCATCGAGATTTCGCTCGAATTGCTCGCGCAACTCCCATTCCTCGACAAGAACGAGGGCTTTGCGCCTATCAAGATCGGCAAAGAGACGCACGGAGCGACAGCCGGGCGCCACCCGCGTCGGTTCGAGGACCGATCCGAGCGTGCGCAGCAATGCGGTCCGCACCCGGTCCGGCGCCATGATCTCCAGCGAAAACACAATCAAGGGCTGCTTCTTTCAGTCGCATCCGGGCATCGGTGATCCTCACGTCGTGGGTTCGCAAGAAGCGGGCCAACACGTCCGAATTACGTGCTTGGTCGAAAACACGCTTTGAATCAGAGTAATGCAGGACAGCGCTTCTCGCTTTGCAGGCTACTTCGATGCCCATGCTCCGAAATGTCGGAGTCTCTCCGAAATCTCGGAGTCAATTGGCACGGGCGGAGATGATCTGCCGGCGCACCGTTTGACGCACGTCAACCGGAAGGAAACCGTCTCGGTCGATGATTTGCCCTGCGCACGGACAGCAGACGCATGGGGAGGGCGCGCTATTTCCAATACACTCACACTTCAGCAGATCAAGACGTTTCCAGGATCGATCATCAAGCAGTCGATCAGGCGGCGCATCGTTGCCATTGCCGTCGGACTGATAGTCCTTATGGTCGCGACATCCGTTCTCTCGATGGTGATGGTCGGGCGCGTCGGCCATCTGCTGGACGAACTGACCGAGAGATACATCCCTGCCAACACTCATCTGACACGGATCAACATCCTGTCGTTCGAGCGGGCGCTCGCGCTGCGTCGCATGGTGATCGCGAAGATGCAGGATCCGCCTGACGAACTGGGATACAAGGCACGCAAACAGTTTTACGAGGCAAGGGACGCGGATATCGACAAAGAAGCTGACGCCGCACGCAAGCTCATCAGCGCCGTGATCGACGACAGCAGTACCCCCTCTGACAATACCGCTCTGGCGCGCATCGACAGCCGTATTGAAAGCCTCGTGGGCGAGTTCCGTCGTCTTTTGAGGCAGGAGTCGGGAGACCTGCTCGCTGCGCTCGATGCAAGGGATTTTTCAGCGGCCCGGCGCAGCATTGGCAGGACCGACACAATGCGCGACGAATACAACGAGAAGGTAGAGGCCATTCGCGCCGATATGCTCAAGGTGAGCTATGGCGCAATCGCGACGATCCGGTCGGAGCAGACCCGGGCCGTGCAGACCTCGGCGATCGTGACCGCGCTTACCGCAATCATCGGACTGATCTTTGCCAACCTGGTCAGCGGCGGCATCATTCGCTCGGTCAGAAAACTGCTCGACGGTACGCGGGCAGTCGAGGCAGGCCACCTCGAGCAATCCATCGATGTGCGGACGACCGACGAAATCGGGCAACTGGCGGCGGCGTTCAATCGGATGGTCGGGCAACTGCGTACCAACCAGCGTGTCAGGGAGACCTTTGGAAAGTACGTCGATCCCCGCGTCGTGGAGGGACTGATCGAGCGGCCCAACCTGACAGCGGCAGAGGGCCAGCGCAGGGTCATGACGGTGCTGTTCTGCGATCTGAGGGGGTTCACGAGCCTCAGCGAGGGAATGACCCCGCAAGGTCTGGTCAAGGTCATGAACCGCTACCTCTCGATCATGTCCGAACCGATCCGGACCAACCGGGGGATCATCGACAAGTATATCGGCGACGGCATCATGGCTTATTGGGGCCCTCCGTTCGTTGACGAAGCGGACCACGCGCGCTTCGCGTGTCTTGCCGCCATTGAAATGATCGATTGTATCGCGACCCTGCGCCGTGAAATCCCCGAACTGCTGGGCGTCCGCGGCACCCCGATGGAAACGTGCGATCTGAGGATCGGTGTCGCGACCGGCGACGCGCTGGTCGGCAGCATCGGTTCCGAAGTCATGATGAGCTATACCGTCATGGGAGATGTCGTGAATCTTGCCTCGCGGCTCGAGGGCGCCAACAAGGCGTACGGCACCCGCAATCTCGTCTCTGAGAGAACAATTGCCGCGGCGGCCGCCGACGTCGAGGTCCGGGAGATCGATCGGGTCGTGGTTGCGGGTCACACCCGTTTCGAGGTCGTTTTTGAACTCCTTGGATCGAAGGGTACGCTCAAGCCACAACAACTCGCGTTGCGCAACAGCTATCTGGACGGGCTCGCGGCCTACCGCGAACAGCGATGGGATGATGCTGTCGCACAATTCAGTGCCGCGCTCGAGGCAATGCCTGGCGACGGACCGTCGATCACCATGATCAAACGCATCAAAGACCTCAAGGCAAGCCCGCCGGCCCAGGACTGGGATGGCTCGTGGCACATCGAGAAATAACCACGCCTTTCAAGCCAGTTTCCCCTGTTGTCTCAGTCTGCGGACATGTCTAGCGCGAACAGGCTGGTTGATCCCTTGCTGCTCTTCATCGTCGGCTGGTCATCCAAGCTTGCCAACTGGCACATCCCCGGCTCGTCGGGCTGCTTCTTCTCGTTATCGGCAGACTTGCGCTTCGCAGAGCATCGGCCAATGATACTTGATCGTGACGCCGCGATCTTAACCGCTGAGGGTATGATTGGCACGCAAGCGACCCAGGCCCGACACCAACAAGGGAACGCGAAAGGCCCCCGCCGGAGAAGGGTCGCAGGCCACGGCGTTGCCAGGCTCTGCTGACGCACCATCGAAGGCAGCCCGTTCCTCGAAGCGCAGAGTCTCGATAACGATCGCGGTCGCGTTGACGATCCTCCTCGTGTCCGGTCTGGCGTTTCATCTGCTGAAAGCCGGCGGACAAGTCTCGACTGCGCAGGTCTATTCCGCCGCAACCTTCGTCGGCAGCGAAACCTGCGCAGGCTGCCATCAGACCGAAGCCAGGCTCTGGAACGTCTCGCAGCACAAAATTGCGATGCAGCATGCCACCGACAAGACGGTGCTCGGCAACTTCAACGATGCCAGCTTCGACCATTACGGCGTGCACTCCCGCTTCTTCCGTAAGGACGGAAAATTTCTGGTCGAGACCGATGGGCCTGATGGCGAACCAGCCGTCTTCGAGGTGAAATATACCTTCGGCGTCGATCCGTTGCAGCAATATCTGGTGGAGTTCCCCGATGGCCGCATCCAGGCGCTCTCGATCGCCTGGGACAGCCGCCCACAAGAGAAAGGCGGCCAGCGCTGGTTTCACATTTATCCCAATGAGGAGATCAAACACGACGATGTCCTGCACTGGACCAAGCTGAACCAGAACTGGAATTTCATGTGCGCGGAGTGCCACTCCACGGGCGTGCGCAAGAATTACGACGCCAAGGCCGATCACTTCGCCACAAGCTGGGCGGAGATCAGCGTCGGCTGTGAGGCCTGCCACGGCCAGGGATCGCGTCACGCCGCCTGGGCGCGCGAACAACAAAGCTGGTGGCCGTTCGGCAAGCGCGAGGATCCGAGCAAGGGTTTACTCGCACTGCTCGATGAGCGTCGCGGTGTTACCTGGCCGATCGATCCGCAAACCGGGATCGGCAAGCGGAGCGTCGCGCCGGCCACCATACGCAAGGAGGTCGAGACCTGCGGACTGTGTCATGCACGGCGCGCCTCCTTCCACGAGGACTGGATGCCCGGCCAGTGGCTTTCGCAGACCCATGTGGTCGAGCCGCTCACGCGCAATACGTATCATCCGGATGGCCAGATCCGCGACGTCGAGGAACCGTATAACTATGCGCCGTTCAAACAGGGCAAGATGTTTGCCGCAGGCGTGACCTGCAGCGATTGTCACGAGCCGCACAGCGCAAAGCTTCGTGCACCCGGCGAAGGCGTCTGCCTGCAATGTCACACGCCGGAGAAATACGCTGACGTTAAGCATCGCCACCATAGTGGCATCGAACCTCAGCCCACCTGCATCTCCTGCCACATGCAGACCCGCACCTACATGGTCGTCGATCCGCGCCATGACCATACCTTCCGCGTCCCGCGTCCCGATATCTCGCTCACGCTTGGTACGCCCAACGCATGCAATGATTGTCATCGCGACAAGCCGGCCCAGTGGGCCGCCTCGGCCGTCGAGCGGTGGTTCGGCCCCAAACGAGAGGGCTTCCAGACATTTGGGCCTGCCTTCCACGCCGCGCGCACCGACCAGGCCGATGCAGCAGCCCTTCTCGGCATCATTGCCGCGGACAAAAATGCACCAGTGGTCGCGCGCGCCAGCGCGCTGAGCGAACTGGCCCCATGGGTCTCGCCTGCAAATGTCAATCTCGCCCGGAGCGGGCTCTCCGATCCCGACCCCATGGTGCGGATCGGAGCCCTCGACATGCTGGCAAACGTACCAGCGTCCCAGATCTGGCCATTGGTGTCTCCCCTTCTGGCTGATCCCGTGCGCGGCGTCCGGATCAGGGCAGTCGCGCTGCTTGCCAACGTTCCTGTCGCGAGACAGCCGCAAGGCGATCGTGCGCACTTCGATCTGGCGGCAGCCGACTTTGTCGCCGCGCAACGCGCCAACGCCGAGAGGCCCGAGGCGCGGACCACGCTCGCGAACTTCCTGGCGCAGCGCGGACAGCCGGCCGAGGCTGAGGCCGAATACAAGGCTGCGTTACGGCTTAGCCCGCTGTACACGACCGCCGCTGTCAACCTTGTCGACCTCTATCGGCAACTCGGCAGGGACAAGGACGGTGAAACCGTGCTGCGCACAGCGATCGCTGTGGCTCCGCGTGACGCCGCAGTTCACCACGCGCTCGGGTTGACCCTGACACGGCTGAAGCGCACCGACGAAGCCCTCGCCGCATTTCAGATGGCTACCGAGCTGGAGCCGGCCAGCCCGCAATATGCCTATGTCTATGCCGTCGCACTTCATTCGGGCGGTCGCGCCGGGGAAGCCATGACGGTTCTGACCGAGGCCCTGAAAAGCCATCCCAACGATCGCAGCATCCTTTCCGCGCTCGTTGCATTCAACCGTACGGACGGCAATGCCGCGGCCGCGCTGACCTATGCGCAACGCCTTGCCGTCATCACACCGGGCGATCCGAGGTTGACGAAGCTTATTGACGAGCTTCGGGAAGCGGCCAAGCGCCCGGCCCGATGACCATCTCGGTTGATTACGAATCCCAGATCATGCATGAGGGCTGGGCTGGGACGTCGCAGCCGGGACTGGAGTTAATTGTTGCGGCTCTTGCTGGCACCTTTGAGCTTGGGCCCGGAAGAAGGCGATTTCACCCAATCTGCCATCTGCATGCAGATGAGCAAGTCGACGTAACTGTCGTTTCCGCCCGCCGTAGCCTCGCCTTCGCATCTGTTTCTCAGCTCGGTGGAATTCGCAAGCCAGAAAGTGGTGAGTTGCTGCTGCGCGGCGCTCTCGTCGCGCATGCAATCGTCAAAGCTCTGGGCCAGGTCCAGCCCCATCGCCTTGTCGGTTGCTACCGTGGCCTTGCACGTCGCTTCGACGTTGAGTTGCGGCACGCGATCACCGACGGGGGTCACGAATTGACTTCCAATCATTGCCATCGATAGCAGCGCGATCTTCATTGGGAAGCTCCTTGTGAACGGCCCGTTGCGAATTTGCACTTCGACGAGAAGCGGCCTGTGGCGAGATGATCAACGTTTGGGATTTGAAAGCCGCGATCACCGACAAACATTGATATGGATCAATCGCGAGCCGCCGCGACAGGTGATCATTTTACTTTATGGCGCGGAATGAGTTTGCGCGCCTCGTGTTGCCCGACATCAAGCAGCTTCAGTTTGGACCTTTTGGGATCAGGGAGTTCGCCATGAAAGCGTACTGGTCAGCGTTGATTGTCTCAAGCGCGGCTTTGCTGGCTTCGGCTTCGGCTCAGCAGGTCAACGGTACCTTGGGCTCGCCAGGTGCGACGACGACCATCACCGGCCAGCAGCTCCCGCCACCCGATCCGAAATTCGGAGGCGTAATCAAGGACGGCGCGCTGCAATCCAAGCCTTGGTGGCCGCCACGCGTCGCGCCACCCCGAGGCGCGCCGAACGTGTTGTTGATCATCACCGACGATGCGGGCTTTGGCGTACCGTCCACCTTTGGCGGCGTCATTCCCACGCCGACAATGGATCGCATCGCCAACAGCGGCTTGCGCTACAACCGCGTTTTCTCCACCGCGCTATGCTCGCCGACGCGAGCAGCGCTGATCACCGGGCGCAACCACCATTCGGCCGGCTTTGGCGTCGTCTCGGAACAGGCGACCGGCTTTCCCGGGTACAACAGCATCATAGCCAAGGACAAGGCCACGATCGGGCGTATCCTGCTCGACAATGGCTACTCGACCTCGTGGTTCGGCAAGGACCACAACACGCCGGCCTTCGCGGCGAGCCAGGTCGGACCGTTCGATCAGTGGCCGATCGGGATGGGCTTCGAGTATTTCTATGGGTTCGTCGGCGGTGACGCCAATCAGTGGGAGCCGAACCTCTTCCGCAACACAACGCAGATCTACCCGTTCCTGGGCAAGGAGCCGGGGACCTGGAATCTCGTCACGGCGATGGCCGACGATGCTATCGACTGGATGACGCGGGTGCACCAGACCGACCCGAGCAAGCCAGTCCTCATCAAATACGCGCCAGGCGCCACGCATGCACCGCATCATCCGACGAAGGAGTGGGTGGACAAGATCAGCAAGCTGCACTTGTTCGACGAAGGCTGGAACAAGGTGCGCGATCGGATCTTCGAGAACCAGAAGCGCCTCGGCGTGATCCCGATGGACACCAAGCTGTCGCCTTGGCCAAAGGATATCCTGAAGGAGTGGGATCAACTGACAGCAGACGAAAAGAAGCTCTATATCCGCCAGGCCGAGGTCTTTGCCGCCTTCGCCGCCTATAGCGACCATGAGATCGGGCGCGTAATCCAGGCCTTCGAGGACTTGGGCAAGCTTGACAACACGCTGATCATCTACATCAACGGCGACAACGGCACGAGTGCCGAAGGCGGCCCGCTTGGCACGCCGAACGAGGTGGCTTTCTTCAACGGCGTGTCGGTGCCCGTCGATGTCCAATTGGCCAAGTATTACGACGTGTGGGGAACCGAGCAGACCTACAATCACATGTCGGCCGGCTGGTCGTGGGCTTTCGATGCGCCGTTCTCCTGGTTCAAGCAGAATGCGTCGCAGCTTGGCGGCACCAACCAGAACATGGTCGTGTCATGGCCGGCACGCATCAAGGACAAGGGCGGCCTGCGCGAGCAGTTCAT
The DNA here is from genome assembly GCF_011516665.3 of Bradyrhizobium sp. 41S5. Taxonomy (NCBI): domain Bacteria; kingdom Pseudomonadati; phylum Pseudomonadota; class Alphaproteobacteria; order Hyphomicrobiales; family Nitrobacteraceae; genus Bradyrhizobium; species Bradyrhizobium sp. 41S5. The sequence goes on from NZ_CP083721.1 coordinate 7,642,999, forward strand.
TCACGTGATCGACGTGGTGCCCACGATCCTCGAAGCCGCAGGCATCCGCGCACCGGAGATGGTGGACGGTATCAAGCAGGCACCGATCGAGGGCACAAGTTTCGCCTACACCTTCGACAAGGCAAACGCCAAAGTGCCGACGCGGCACAAGACGCAATACTTCGAGATGATGGGCCAGTGGGCGCTGTATAATGAGGGCTGGTTCCTCAGTACCAAGGTCAATCGCGCGCCTTGGGAGGCTTTCGGACCGGCCAACCCCGATCCGCTGAACAACCAGGTGCTTCAGCTCTATAATCTGACCCAGGATTTCAGCCAAACCGAGGATCTTGCGGCGAAGAATCCGCAGAAGGTTAAAGAGCTGAAGGAGATGTTCGTCGCCGAGGCCAGGAAGTACCACGTCTTCCCGATGGACGCGTCGGTTGCTGCACGGGTGATCGCGCCGCGCCCGAACATCACCGCTGGCCGCTCAGAGTTCGTCTATACGCGACCAATGACCGGCCTCCCGCAGGGCGACTCTCCCCTGCTGCTGGATGCCTCATACACAATCACCGCCGACATCGAGGTACCGGCGGACGGCGCGGAGGGCATGATCCTGACGTCAGGAGGACGCTTTGCCGGCTACGGATTCTATCTGCTGAAAAACAAACCCGTGTTCCTGTGGAATCTGCTCGACCTCCAGCGGATCAAGTGGGAAGGGACCGAAGCGCTTTCGCCTGGCCGGCATACGGTCGAGTTCGACTTCAAGTACGAAGGCACCGGTGTCGGGACGCTTGCTTACAACAGCTTCAGCGGTCTCGCCCAGCCCGGCACGGGTACGTTGTCGGTCGACGGCAAGCAGGTTGATACGAAGCGGATGCCGAAAACACTGCCGATGATTCTGCAATGGGACGAGAGCTTCGATATCGGCTCGGATACGCTGACCGGCGTCAATGACGCCGACTACAAGCCGCCATTCCCGCTGACCGCCAAGCTTATCAAGCTGACGGTCAAAGTTGATCGTCCGCAGTTGTCGCCCGACGATATCAAGAAACTGCAAGCAGCGATGCAGGCAGCGAGCGACGGACCGGTTGGAGAGGATCTCGATTTGGTCCAAAAGATCGAGATGCGGATCGACCAGAGAGAAGATTGCCGCAAGCAGGCAGACGTGAAAGGGCTTGGTCCCATCGAACGCATCGGATTCGTGCGCAACTGTATGAAGTAATGACCATGCGGTGAGGTATGAACGGAGGGGCTCCTCTCAAGGGGGCCCCGCCAAATGGCCCACGCTACATATTTCTGCACCGGCAAGATTTCGACAATAGCGATTAAACTGCAGGACGACACGGAGAAGGCCATTGCAAGGACGCAAGGCGGCGCTGTGTTGAAGAAGGGACCGGGGGACTATCGGACTGAGCAGAGCGTCCCAACGTCGGCCCCCGACTAGAGGGCTGCTTCGCCAGCGCCGCCGGCCCCCGCCCGCCGCTGCGTCGCAGCGATCTCATGGTAGTTCTGGTGAACCGATTTCGCGATGTACGCACTCTATTATTGGACACCGACGTTGAGGCATGCGAGCCTCCCGTCGGCCTCCGACATTTCGGAGAAGCTACGACAATTCGTAGTCGCTTGCTGCTGCCAGCGATCCGCATCTGTCTTTAACATGATGATATTGCGACTATTTTCTCGATGTCGCGGAGCCGCCTCAGCGTTGGCCTGCTTCTTGCGAACAATACCCAACACGACGAATTGGAGCCGCTAATGCCCAACCAGGACACAGCCTCTCTCTCGCACCGTGTGGAGCGCGATCTGCGGCTCGATCTGTTCCGCGGGATCGGGCTGTGGATGATCTTCCTCGATCACATTCCGGATGACGTCGTCGCTTGGTTGACGCTCAAGAATTACGGCTTCAGCGATGCTGCCGAGTTCTTCGTGTTCATTTCCGGCTATCTCGCCGGCTTCATCTACGGTCCGATTATACGCGCCGGAAATTTTATCGCTGCCACCAAGCGACTGCTGACACGCGTTTGGCAGATGTACATCGCCCACATCATGTTGTTTTTGCTCTTCACAGCGCAGATTTCCCGCACGGTCCGAAGATTCGACAACCCGATGTACACGGATGAATTCAATGTTCACGCTTTTCTCGAGCATCCCGATATCCTGATCGGGCAGGCACTCACACTGCGCTACAAGCCGGTCGATCTTGACGTGCTGCCGCTTTACATATCGCTGATCGCCATTTGTCCGCTGGTTCTGTGGTGCTTGGTGCGCCGCCCGAACTGGACACTGCTCGGCTCGATCCTCGTGTACATCGGAGCACGAGTGTTCGATTGGAATCTCGCATCCTATCCGCCCGGGACGCACTGGTACTTCAATCCGTTCGCCTGGCAATTGCTGTTCTTCTTTGCGGCATGGTGTGGCGTTGGAGGCGTCGCCAAGCTGCAGGGACTGATCCGCTCCCGCGTGGCGCAGGCAGCTGCGGTCGCGTGGATGGCGTTTGCTCTGCTGATCGTGATGAGCTGGCACAGCTCATTCCTAGAATCGCTGATTCCGAAGTGGTTGGTCAAGGTGCTCTATCCGATCGACAAGACCGATCTCGATATGCTGCGTCTCACGCATTTCCTTGCCTTGGCCCTGTTGGTCGTCCGATATTTTCCACGCAAATCGGAGATACTCGCATCGAAATGGCTGCGCCCGATAATCCTGTGCGGTCAGCATTCGCTCCCGATTTTCTGCTTCGGCGTATTCCTGTCCTTTGCCGCGCATTGGATTCTGGTTCAGCACGCCCAGGGTGGCGCGCGCGCGCTATGGATGCAACTGCTCGTCAGCGTCGGCGGCATACTGATCATGATCGGGATCGCATGGCTTCTGGATCGGGCGCAGAAGGTCCCCGACCTGTTCGTCGAAGTCACCGAATTAGATGAAAGCAGACCGGCGATCGAAGCCGGTAAAGCGTGATTTCGTGCCGATATCCAGCGGCTATCCCACTGTCACGATATAATGGACAAGGTAATCGAAACGCAACTCACCGCGGCACGTCTTCTCGATCGCGAGGACAAAATATTGTCTTGGAGAACGGCAACGCGGTGGATCAGTCGTTTCGACATCCACGATATCGCGACCGTTGCGCTCATTACCGGACTCGTCATTCTTGCGCTCGGCACCTTCCGGGACTACGCGATCTCCAACGACGAGGGTGTTCAGCACCACTACGGCGAATTGATTGTTGCCTATTACACCAGCGGCTTCAGAAACCAGAGCCTCTTCAACTTCGAAAACCTGTATCTCTATGGCGGCCTCTTCGACGTCGCTTCCATCGCCCTGAGCCATCTGATTCCGATCGATCCCTACGATCTGCGTCACATCCTGTGTGCGCTAATCGGTATCGGCGGGATCGGCGCAGCCGCAGCAACAGCGCGGCTGATCGGCGGCCCTCGGGCGGCGATCATCACCGCAATCACGCTGAGCACCTGCGGCACGTGGTACGGAGCGATGTTCAACCACACCAAGGACATTCCCTTCGCTGCCGCAATGATGGGAGCTTCGTTCTTCCTGATCCGCATCGCGCGGTCCCTGCCCTCGCCGCGCACCCTCGACATAACGGCGTTTGGCCTGCTGACCGGAGCCGCGCTTGGCATACGTGTTCTCGGTTTGCTGCTGATCATCTACGCCGGCATGGCAATTATCCTTTACCTGCCTCGCACGCAGCTCGACCGTAGCCGGCCTCGATGGTGGTTCGTCGCCTGCTCATCGTTTCGATTGCTGCCGGGACTGCTGCTTGCCTATGTCGTGATGGTCCTGGCGTGGCCCTGGGCGGCGCTGGCTCCCCTCAATCCGATACGCGGCCTCGCTGAGTTCTCCGAGTTTCATTACCCCATCCGTACGGTGCTCGCCGGTCAAGTCCACGATATGGCGAATGTGCCGCGACTTTATGTACCGATCTACGTACTCGTCCGCACGCCGCTGCTCACGCTCTTCGGCGCCGCCTTTGCGATCCTGTTCGCCATGCTGCCTGTGACTATTCCCGGCGCGAGGCGACAGCACCGCAGGGATATCGCCTTGATACTCCTGATGGTGACCTTTCCGCTGGTGTGTCAGGCGGCCCTGCACGGGCCGGCGTTTACCGGATTGCGTCATTTCCTGTTCATCATTCCACCACTGGCGATCCTTGCAGGTATCGGCCTCGATTCAGCGCTGATCGCGTTGGCGACATGTCGTCGTCTGGTTGCCAACAGCGGGTTCGCGGTCGTGAGCGCATGTCTCATCTGGAACGCCGTGACACTGGTTCGGCTGCACCCGTATGAATACCTGTTCTACAATTCGATAGTTGGAGGTCTCGAGGGTGCGTCACGGCGCTATGACATGGACTATTGGTTTGGCAGCATGCCCGAGGCGCTTGGCCAGCTCGAAACCTTTCTCCGCGCCGCCCCCGCCGACGCCAGCCAGCCCGGGCAGATCTATTCCGTTGCGGTTTGCGGTGGCCGTCATTCTTTCGAAAAGACGGTGACGCTTCCACAACTCCACTGGGACTTCAGGTCCTCGTGGGAGGAATCGGACTTCTTCCTTGCCCCGACCCACATGAATTGCGACGAGGACCTCGACGGCAAGGTCATCGCCACCGTCGAGCGTCTTGGCGTGATCATCGCCTACGTCAAGGACCGTCGGGCGCTGATCCGTCCGTCGGAAGCGGCTACCCGGTGAGTGCCACCACCTACGAGCCTCACGAGACGGCCGTCCTGAAGCCAGCCGTTTTGTTGCCCTTGAGCGGTGCACGCGAATTGCGCCTCGATCTGTTTCGCGGCTTGGCACTCTGGTTGATCTTCATCGATCATGTATCGCCCGATCTCCTGGCCTGGTTCACGATCCGAAGTTATGGATTTAGCGATGCTGCCGAGATTTTCATTTTCATATCCGGCTATACAGCGGCCTTCGTTTACGGCCGAGCGATGCTGGAATCAGGGTTTGTGATTGCAACCGCGCGCATTCTGCGAAGGGTCTGGCAGATCTACGCCGCGCACGTGCTGCTGTTCGTCTTCATGGTGGCGGAGGTCTCCTACATTGCCGTCAGCCTCAACAAGCCGTTCTATGCCGAGGAAATGGCGATCACGGATTTCCTGAGACAGCCTGGTATTGCCGTGGTCCAGGCACTGCTGCTGAGATACCGGCCGCTGAATATGGACGTATTGCCGCTCTATATCGTGCTCATGGCCGGTCTGCCGTTGGTCCTGCTGATGATCAGGTCGGCGGCCAACATGACGTTAGCGCTGTCGGTCGCTCTTTACGTGGCTACCTTGCGGTACGATCTGCACTTGACGACCTATCCGAACGGCTTCTGGTCCTTCAACCCCTTCGCCTGGCAAATGTTGTTCGTCCTCGGAGCCTGGTGTGCGCTGGGCGGCGCCAGAAGGATATCACGATTTCTGTCCTCGCCAGTCACGTTGTCGGTTTCGTTCCTCTACCTTTTCACGGCGTTTTTCGTCACGCTGACCTGGTACTTCCCCCAACTGAAGCACCTGATGCCGCGAGAGATTGAACTGTGGATGTATCCCATCGACAAGACCGATCTGGATGTGCTCAGATTCGGCCACTTTCTGGCGCTGGCGATCATCGCGATACGCTTTGTCCCCGCAGGATGGCCTGGCCTGCAATCGCGCTGGCTGTGGCCAATGATTCTGTGCGGGCAGAACTCACTGGAGATTTTCTGCCTCGGGGTGGCACTATCGTTCACCGGCTACTTCATTCTGACGGAGATTTCCGCCAGCCTTCTTCTTCACGTCTTGGTCGGCCTGTGCGGAATCTTGATGATGTCCGCCGCAGCTTGGGTGCTGTCGTGGTACAAGGCCTACGTCGACAAGCGAAGTGTGAGGAGCAAAAGCGCTGATGGAAGCGCCGGCGCCGTCCGGAAAGAAACGTAAGGGCACACACCTCCAACGAGATCGCACCGTTGATCCTGATCAACAGCGGCGCGAGTTCCGCGTGTAGTCATGAGGTATGGAGTGGCAAGCTATCAAAGACGCCCCCTTCGACCTCGATCTGGAACTCGCCGTTCTTGAGGGGACAGACGCATATGCGCTTGTGTTCCCCTGTCGCCGCAGTTCCTTCGGCTGGATAAAATCCGGGTTGACTGCCGAAGCGGTCGCCGTGCACCCAACGCATTGGCGCCGGTGGAAGAGCGAAACCCCTCGCTAAGTATGGCTTGCCGTTCGTTCGCACCCGGCCAAGAGGCAGCCTTACTCCGCCGCCCCTGATCTTGGATTTCTCCTGTGCCAGTCGGCCAGCTTGGCTTCTTCCTCGGCTAGCAGCTTGTGGAGCATGGCGACCTTCCTGGAGCCGATCTCGGTCGCCGGTAACGTCTTGTAGTACGCGATGTTCGCCTCGAAAATGAAATCTGGCATGGCTCGGTCCCTCGTGCAAATCGTAAGCCTGTTCACAAACGGCCGCATTGGGGCCAACAACGGTCATTCGTATACTGAAAAATTATGGGATATCGCGAGACAGCCGATAAGCTTTGTATTTTGATCACGTGACGGATAGGAGCGTTGTTCGTATTCGTCCACCTTGGCTACGACACTCATTTGAGGACCACCAAGCAATACGCCAAGCCTTGACAGCTGGTTGGCCGGCTAGATCCTCAAGCAGGCACAATTCTGCTACACTAGGCTTTGTAGCCACCGATCGACCTCGTGGGCGTCATCTTCCAGCTCTACCGCCAATTCACCAGCGAAACTTCGCCAGGCGTCAATATTTCGCTTTGGTACGCCGATTACGACCGGAATTCCGCGGTCGATGGCGCTCGCGATCAGATCGCGCAGTCCGCCGCCTTCGCACTCGACCTTGCCGAACTTGTTGAGGATGAGGAGGTGCGGCGCATGCTCCAGACTTCCCTCGATCCTGGCGCTGGCTTCGGCAAGCACCGCCTCGTCCAGCCGGCATCCGCACGCGCCGGTGCCCCGGTTCTCGAACAAGGCCGTGCGATAGCCCGTAGCCAGATCCTGGAGAACCACGTCGCACCGGCGATCGCCATCCCGTGAGGCACGATGCTGCAACACGCCAGCGAGCATCACCCCGTGAGCGCGACATTGCTGAACGAGGTGATTGAACACAGCGTCGGGATAGACCTCGTCGGCGTAGACGATCGCGGCGACCGGCAGGGCGTGCCCGGGCGAAAGCTCATGCGTCAGGGCGAAAGGCGTGGCAGACATCGGGGTTCACCTCAATTGGACGGGCGCCTATCAGGTCGAGACAATATGGAATCGCCGGGAATACGGCATTCAGACAGACGTCGATCGCCGATGGATGCCCGGGCAGATTGACGATCAGGCAATGCCCACGGGTGCCCGCGGTCTGGCGCGAGAGAATGGCGGTCGGCACCTGCTCCAGGCTAACGCGGCGCATCAACTCGCCAAACCCCTCGAGCTCCCGCGTGATCACCGTCCGCGTTCCCTCCGGCGTCAAATCGCGTGGCGACGGCCCGGTGCCACCGGTAGTCAGGACAAGGTCGCAGTCTTCCTGATCAGACATTTCGACCAATGCCTCTGCGACACTGTCGATACCGTCCGGCACGATCTTCATCACGGCGATCCAGTTGGATTGCACGGCCTTGTTGAGAAAGCTGTTAATCGCCTTGCCGCTCTCGTCGGCATATTCGTCGCAGCTGGCACGGTCAGAGATCACGAGGATGCCGACTCGAGCCAAGCCTCGAGATTCCGCGGCAACGCCCTCCGAGTTGAGGTCATTGCTCATGAGCACCCCCATTTCCACCGCAGGTGCAACCCTGATGCGCTGATGCCGGCGGCGCCTCGTCCTGCTTCAGCGACCATTTTACGATGTATGTCAGGCAGTCGATGCCGGGATCACTCGCGAGCTCGATCACATTCATCAGCCCGAGCCAATCCTCGCTCACCGCTAGATTGGCAAAGCGACGCACCGCGCCCGCCGCATATTCGCCCACAGTCTCTTCGTAACGGTCAGCAGCTTGCCCGACCTGTGCGAACAGCACGATGTCGTTGCAGGCTATCAGGGCCTCGTTGGCCCGCGATTCCTCGCTGAAACCGCGGATGATCTCGCCAAGCTGCATGACGTTTCTCCTATTGCACGAGCGGCGATGCCGACGCCGCGAGCGCAATGCCGGTGATTTCAGCACGGCCGGCCAGGATCGACACATACTGCGCCAGCGCACGATGCTGGACGCTGGTCGCGAGATAATCGGCGATACGGCCGCGCGCGAGTTCGAACGGAAGCATTTGCCCGGGTGCATGCTGGTCGAGCCGGACCACATGAAAGCCATAGCGGGTTTCGGCGATGGCGAACTCTCCGGGCTGCATGCGCTGCAGCGCGGTCTCGAATTCGGCAACTGTTTGGCCCCGCGTCAGCTGACCGAGATGGCCGCTGTTTTCGGCCGAGGTCTTGCAGTCCGAATGGCTCCGCGCAAAATCCGCGAACGAAGCGGGCTTGGCCGTGACCGCAGACAAGATGGTATCGGCGGTGGCGCGCGCGTCGGTTCGCTTGGCTGGATCGCTGCCCGGCGCCGCGATCAGAATGTGCGCAGCCTCGTAGAGATCGCCAGAGCGGAAGCGCTGGCGGTTCTGTTCATAGAACCGCAGACATGCGGCCTCGTCGGGTTCCGGCGTGACGACTTCGCGCTCGATCAAGGCGCGCATTGCGGCCTCTTCCGGGGTCTCGGAGCGTCCTTCCGGATCGCGCAGCGGCTCGGCCTCGATGCCCAGACGCCGTGATTCCTGCAACAGCAATTCGCGTACGACGAGCGCGCGTGCCGCCGCCTGCCACGCCAGGATCGGCTTTTCCGCCGGATGATTCTGCACCTCCCGGGCGATGACCTCGCGCGGGATCACCGTGCCGTTGACGCTGATGGTCTTCGGCTTCGGCAGCGTATTGGTGATCGAACAATCCATGACCTACTCCGCGGGCTGAATCGGACGCGTGGCGCCATCGCGGCTGCGGACGATCTGGTAGCCACGCCGGCCAAGGTACCAGACTGGCGCGCTCCAGACGTGAACCAGCCGGGTGAACGGAAACAACAGGAACAGCGTCATGCCGAGCACGAGATGCGCCTTGAAGATCGGATGAACGTCCAGGATATTGGCGGCAACGCCGGGCTGCAGCGTTACGATACCTTGCGCCCATCCCATGAATTTCACCATTTCATGACCATCAAGGTGACCCAGCGAGACCGGGATCGTCGCAAGGCCCAACAGCAATTGCGCGAACAGCAGCAGCAGAATCGCGGTATCGCCAAACGATGAATTGGAGCGGATGCGCGGATCGAGCAGCCGCCGGTGAGTCAACAGCGAAATCCCGGCCAGGCACATCAGGCCGGCCAGGCCGCCGGCAACGATCGCAAGCATCTGCTTGAAGCCATGCGAGACGCCGAGCATGTCGAACACCCAGATCGGCGTCAGAAGCCCGACGAAATGGCCGACGAAGATCACGAGAATGCCGACATGGAACAGATTGGAGCCCCAGATCAATTGTCGCCGCCGCAGTAATTGGCTCGATCCGGTGCGCCAGGTGTATTGCTCGCGATCGAACCGGAACAGGCTGCCAAACAGGAACACCGTCAGGCAGAGATAGGGATACCAGCCGAACACGATTGAATTGAGCGTTTCCATCGCTTCGCTCCTCACTGCGGGGATGACGGCGCGGGATCGACCGCGCGCCGGGCGTGACGAAGTTTGGCGATCAGTCCTTCGTGGCCGCAGGCGCCCTGCCCTTGGGCGCCGGGTCCGAACCGCACCTCTTCCTCTTCCCAGGCGGCATCCAGCGCCACCAGATCCATCGGGTCGGTATCCGGCGCCTTGAGCAGTTCCTCGACGATTTCACTGCGCGGGGCCTCCGCCGCGATCGCGACCAGGGCATCGAACACGGCCCTGTAACCCGACTCCCGGCGGCCAAGGCGCTCGGCCAGCGCCGCGAGAATATGCGCGGTCTGTCCGAGCAGTTCGTGCGCCTCCGCGAGCGGCCGGGTCGACAGGAATTCGAGCAACAGCGGCACATAGTCCGGCAGTTCGTTTGCGGCGATGATCAGTCCGGCATTTTCATACATGCCTTTCAGATCAACCATGGCCTGGCCGCGGTCGCGGCTTTCGCCATGAACATGCTCGAACAGATGGAGCGCCAGGGTTTTGCTGCGGTCGAACAACAAACCGTAGCGTTCCTGCAGATCGTACACGTCACCGCTTCCGATTTCCTCGATCAGCAGGTCGACCGCTCCACGGCTTGCCGCCGGCACAAGTTTTTCAGCATCGAGCACCGCCACAAGTTCCGGCGCTGCCGCGATCAACACCTCGGTCGGATAGCTCAGGAGTGCGGAAAGGACCTTGAACGTTCGCATCACGCGATCTCCATCGGGTTTCTGGCCTTGCGCGGCGAGCCGAACAGGTTCGTCTCGCTTTCGCCACCGGAGCAGCCGTTACCGAAGGTGAAGCCGCAGGAGCCGCGCATGTCGTAGGCATCGGCGCCGAGTTCTCGGTGCGCGGTCGGAATCACAAACCGGTCTTCGTAATTGGCAATCGCCATGATCTGGTACATTTCGTCGATCTGAGCCGGTTCAAGGCCGACGCGCTTGGCGATTGCCGCATCGACGACGCCGTCAATGGTCTTGGCCCGCATGTAGGCGCGCATCGCCAGCATGCGCTCCAGCGCCAGCGTGACCGGCTTCTCGTCGCCCGCCGTCAACAGGTTGGCGAGATACTTCATCGGAATGCGCAACGACTTGACGTCTGGCATTTCGCGGTCGAGCCCGATCTTGCCGGCGGACGCCGCCGATGTGATCGGCGACAGCGGCGGCACGTACCAGACCATCGGCAGAGTGCGGTATTCCGGATGCAGCGGGAAAGCGACCTTCCATTCCATCGCCATTTTCCAGATCGGCGAAGTCTTAGCTGCCTCTAGCCACGCATGCGGGATACCCTGCCGCTCGGCTTCAGCGATCACAGCGGGATCGTTCGGATTGAGGAAAATGTCGAGCTGCGCCTGATACAGATCACGCTCGTCCGGCTTGCTCGCGGCTTCCGCGATTCGATCGGCATCATAGAGCACGACACCGAGATAGCGGATACGGCCGACGCAGGTCTCCGAGCACACCGTCGGCTGGCCGGCCTCGATGCGAGGATAGCAGAAGATGCACTTTTCGGATTTGCCGGACGACCAGTTGTAATAGATCTTCTTGTAGGGGCAGCCGGACACGCACATCCGCCAGCCGCGGCACTTGTCCTGGTCAATCAGCACGATGCCGTCTTCCTCGCGCTTGTAGATGGCGCCCGATGGACACGCCGCGACGCAAGCCGGATTGAGGCAATGCTCGCACAGCCGCGGCAGGTACATCATGAAGGTGTTTTCGAACTGGCCGTAGATATCCTTCTGCACGCCCTCGAAATTGACATCCATCGAGCGTTTGGCGAACTCGCCGCCGAGAATTTCCTCCCAGTTCGGGCCCCATTCGATCTTCTCGATCCGCTCGCCTGAGATCAGCGAACGCGGACGGGCCGTCGGCATCGCCGTCATTTCCGGCGCCTGCTGCAGGTGCCCATAATCGAACGTGAAGGGCTCGTAGTAGTCGTCGATCTCGGGCAAATCCGGATTGGCAAAGATATTCGCCAGCACCCTCCATTTGCCGCCGATGCGCGGCTGGATCGAGCCGCTGCGGTTGCGCTTCCAGCCGCCCTTCCAGCGCGCCTGGTTTTCCCAATCCTTCGGATAGCCGATGCCGGGCTTGGTCTCGACATTGTTGAACCACGCGTATTCCATGCCTTCGCGGCTGGTCCAGACGTTCTTGCAGGTGACGCTGCAGGTGTGACACCCGATACACTTGTCGAGGTTCAGCACCATGGCGATTTGAGCGCGGATTTTCATTCTGCGGCCTCCAAACGGGACGTGCCAGGTTGATCTGCGGAGAGGGTATCGAGCCAATCGATCTTTGACATCTTGCGAATGATGACGAATTCGTCGCGGTTGGAACCAACCGTGCCGTAATAGTTGAAGCCGTAGGATTGCTGGGCGTAGCCGCCGATCATGTGCGTCGGCTTGAGAACGACGCGGGTGACCGAATTGTGGATGCCACCACGCTGGCCGGTCTGTTCGGAGCCCGGCACGTTCACGATCTTCTCCTGCGCATGATACATCATGCACATGCCCTGCTTGACGCGCTGCGAGACCACCGCCCGCGCCACCAGCGCGCCGTTGGTGTTGAAAGCTTCGATCCAATCGTTGTCGACGATGCCGGCACCCTTGGCATCGACCTCGCTGATCCAGACGATCGGGCCGCCGCGCGACAGCGTCAGCATCAGCAGATTGTCGGTGTAGGTGGAGTGGATGCCCCACTTCTGATGCGGCGTTATGAAGTTCAACACCACCGAGGCGTTACCGTTCGGCTTGCGATCAATCACGGGCTTGATCGTCTTGGTGTCGATCGGCGGCCGATAGACGCAAAAGCCCTCGCCGAAGGCGCGCATCCACAGATGATCCTGATAGAGCTGCTGACGGCCGGTCAGTGTTCGCCAGGGGATCAGTTCATGGACGTTGGTATAGCAGGCATTGTAGCAGACCTTTTCCGATTCCAGGCCCGACCAGATCGGCGAGGAGATGATCTTGCGCGGCTGCGCGACGATGTCGCGGAAGCGGATCTTCTCGTCTTCTTTGGGGATGGCCAGATGGGTGTGGTCCCTTCCGGTGAAACTTTCCAGGGATGCCCACGCCTTGACCGCAACCTCTCCATTGGTTTCCGGCGCGAGGCTTAGGATGACTTCGCAGGCGTCGATCGCGCTGTCGATACGTGCGAGGCCCATGGAAGCGCCCTCCTCGGTGACGACACCGTTCAGCTTCTTGAGCAGCTCGACCTCGTGGTCGGTGTTCCAGCTCATGCCCTTGCCGCCATTGCCGAGCTTGTTCATCAGCGACCCAAGCGAGGTGAAGCGCTTGTAGAGGTTCGGATAGTCGCGCTCGACCACGGTGACTGCCGGCATGGTCTTGCCGGGGATCGGATCAATCTCACCCTTCTTCCAGTCCTTGACGTCGAACGGCTGGGCGATCTCGCCGGGGCTGTCATGCATGATTGGGGTGAGGACGACGTCCTTCTCCACGCCGAGCACCTCCGGGGCGACCTTGGAGAAGGCTTCGGCGATGCCCTTGTAGATGTCCCAGTCGCTCCGCGATTCCCAGACCGGATCGATCGCCGCCGACAGCGGGTGGATGAACGGATGCATGTCGGACGTGTTGAGGTCGTTCTTCTCGTACCAAGTCGCAGTCGGCAGCACGATGTCGGAATACATGCAGGTCGTCGACATCCGGAAATCGAGCGTGACCAGGAGGTCGAGCTTTCCTTCCGGCGCGTGGTCGTGCCACGTGACCTCGACCGGCTTCTTCCTGCCGTCCTCGCCGAGATCCTTGCCCATCACGCCGTGCTTTGTACCGAGCAGATGTTTCAGGAAATATTCGTGACCTTTGCCGGAGGCGCCCAGAAGATTCGAGCGCCAGACAAAGAGGTTGCGCGGCCAGTTCTTGGGATCATCGGGATCGTCGCATGACAGCTTCAAATCGCCTGACTTCAGCGATTTGGCGACATAGTCCTTCGGTTCCAGCCCGGCCGCCGCCGCAAGCTTCGAAACTTCGAGCGGATTGGTCTCAAGCTGAGGTGCGGAAGGCAACCAGCCCATGCGCTCGGCACGTGCATTGTAGTCGATCAGCGCGCCGTCCCACGGGCCAGCGGGCGCCGTCGGTGACAGGATTTCCTTGATGTCGAGTGTCTCGTAGCGCCATTGATCGGTGTGCGCATAGAACGCCGAGGTCGAGTTCATCTGCCGGGGCGGACGACCCCAATCGAGACCGAAGGCGAGCGGGGTCCAACCGGACTGCGGCCGCAGCTTTTCCTGGCCCACGTAATGCGACCAGCCGCCGCCGGATTGTCCGATACAGCCGCACATCACCAGCATGTTGATGATGCCGCGGTAGTTCATGTCCATGTGATACCAGTGGTTCAGCCCGGCGCCGACGATGACCATGGAGCGGCCGCCGGTCTTCTCGGCATTGAGCGCGAATTCACGCGCCACCGTGATGATCTGATCTTGCGGCACGCCACTGATCTTCTCGGCCCAGGCCGGCGTATAAGGCTCGACGTCGTCGTAGCTCTTGCCGAGATGTTCGTCGCCGAAGCCGCGGTCGACGCCGTAATTGGCGACGAAGAGATCATAGACGGACGCCACCAGCGCCTCGCCATCCCTGAGCGCGATGCGCTTGGCGGGCACCTTGCGCATGAGGACGTCCGGATGGTCGGTTCCCTTGAAGTGATCGTGCTCGCGATTGCCGAAATACGGGAACCCGACGTCGGCCAGTTCATCGCTGACATCGGCGAGCGAAAGCCGAAGCTTCGTGTCCCGGTCTTTGGAATCTTGCTCCTCGAGATTCCATTTGCCCTTCTCGCCCCAGCGGAAACCGACGGAGCCGTTCGGCACCACGATCTCGCCGGTCGCCTCGTCATAGGCTACCGTCTTCCACTCGGGATTGTTGACCTCATCGAGCGAAGTGGCGAAATCCGAGGCGCGCACGAACCGCTCAGGCACGAGCCGTCCCTCGGATTTCACCAAACGCACCAGAAATGGCATATCCGTATACTGGCGCGCATAGTCGTTGAAATATTTGGTCTGACGATCGACGTGAAATTCCTTGAGGATCACGTGCCCCATCGCCATCGCCAAAGCGGCGTCGGTGCCCTGCTTCGGTGATACCCAAAGGTCGGCAAATTTCGAGGCTTCCGAATAGTCCGGGCAGATCACGACACTCTTGGCGCCCTTGTAGCGAACCTCGGTGTAGAAATGCGCGTCGGGCGTTCGGGTCTGCGGGACGTTCGATCCCCACAAGATGAGAAAACCAGAATTGTACCAGTCGGCGCTTTCCGGAACGTCGGTCTGCTCGCCCCAGGTTTGCGGCGAGGCCGGCGGCAGGTCGCAATACCAGTCGTAGAACGACATGCAGACGCCGCCGAGCAACGACAGATAGCGTGCGCCGGCCGCGTAGCTCACCATCGACATCGCCGGAATCGGCGAGAAGCCGAACACGCGATCGGGGCCGTAGGTCTTGGCGGTGTAGGCGTTTGCCGAGGCGACGATCTCGTTGACCTCTGCCCAATCGGCGCGAACGAAACCGCCGAGGCCTCGTTTCTGCACGTAAGCCGCCCGCTTCTTCGGATCCTCGACGATCGACTTCCACGCCGCTACCGGCGTCATCAGCAACCTTGCCTCGCGCCACAGTTTTAGCAATCGCGAACGCACCAGCGGGTATTTCACGCGGTTGCCAGAATAGAGGTACCAGCTATAGCTGGCGCCCCGCGCGCAGCCGCGCGGTTCGTGATTGGGCAGGTCTGGCCGGGTGCGCGGATAGTCGGTCTGCTGGGTTTCCCAGGTGACGATGCCGCCCTTGACATAGACCTTCCATGAACAGGAGCCCGTGCAGTTCACGCCATGCGTCGACCGCACGATCTTGTCGTGCTGCCAGCGCTTGCGGTAACCGTCCTCCCAGGAACGGTCCTCGGTCGTCATCACGCCGAGGCCGTCGGCAAACTCCGCCTTGGCGCGGGTGAAGAACGACAGCCTATCCAGGAAATGGCTCATCATTGGTCTCCTTATTCAGCGGGCTGCACAGCGGGCGAACTCCGGCCGCCGCGTTCGATGTCATGAAGCAGGCCACCCTTGCGGGTATAGACGGCCCAGGTGATCACGATGCAGATCACGTAGAAGGTGAAGAATCCCCACAGCGCCGCCTGAACCCCGCCGGTCAGATCGATCGACGTTCCATAGGATTTCGGAATGAAGAACGCGCCGAACGCGGCGATCGCAGAGGTGAAACCGGTGATCGCGGCCGATTCCTTTTCAGCCTGGCGCTGCCGGGTGATGGCATCGGCCGACGGCATCAGCCGGTCCATTTCCTTGCGCATGATGTTGGGGATCATCTGGAAGGTGGAGGCGTTACCGACGCCGGTCGCGAAGAACAGCACCAGGAACATTGCGAAGAAGCCCCAGAACGCGCCGGGCTGGTCCTTGATGCCGAGGAAGTAGAGAATCCCGAGCACGCCGACCATCATCAGGCCGAACACCCACAAGGTGACGCGCCCGCCGCCCCATCGGTCAGCAATCCAGCCGGTGGCCGAACGCGACAGCGCGCCGACCAACGGTCCGATGAAGACGAATTGCAGCGCGTCCACGGTCGGAAACTGGGTCTTGGCGAGCAACGGGAAGCCCGCGGAATAGCCGATGAACGAGCCGAAGGTGCCCGTGTAGAGCCAGCACATGATCCAGTTGTGCTTGCGCTGGAAGATCACGGCCTGATCCACGAACGACGCCTTTGCGCAGGCGATATCGTTCATGCCGAACCATGCGGCAAATGCGCTGGCCGCGATGAACGGCACCCAGATAAAGCCGGCGTTCTGCAGCCAGAGCGGCGCCTGCTGCGTTGCGCTCGTCACAGTCGCCGGATCGCCGCCGAACCAGCCGAACACGCCGGCCGTGATCACGATCGGGACCACGAACTGCACCACACTGACCCCGAGATTGCCGAGGCCGGCGTTTAGCGCGAGCGCGTTGCCCTTTTCCGCGCGCGGAAAGAAGAAGGAGATGTTGGCCATCGAGGAGGCGAAGTTGCCGCCGCCGAAACCGCACAGCAGCGCAAGTGCCAAAAACACCGGATACGGCGTCGACGGCGTCTGCACGGCATAACCGATGCCGATGGCGGGGATCATCAGCGACCAGGTCGCCAGTGTCGTCCACAGCCGTCCGCCGAAAATCGGGACCATGAAGGAGTAGAAAATGCGCAGAACCGCCCCAGAGATTCCGGGCAGCGCCGCCAGCCAGAACAGTTCGGCTGTGGTGAACTTGAAACCGACCGAGGGAAGCTTTGCCACCACCACCGACCAGACCTGCCAGATTGCGAACGACAGCAGCAGCGCCGGGATCGAGATCAAGAGATTGCGCCGCGCGATGGCGCGGCCCGAGGTTTCCCAGAAAGTCTTGTCCTCCGGACGCCAGTCGGTCAGGACGGAGCCGGACAAAGCGCCGATATGCTCTGGCTTGTGAATCTCCTCCATTTCCGGGAGTTCCGGCAACTTCTTGAGCGCTTCGCCGACGACTCCGCGTTCCATCTGCCGGATCGCGACGTGCATCCAAACGAGCGCGCCGGTGACCAGGAGGAACAGCAGCATGAAGCAACTGGTCCAAAGTCCCGTCAGGTCGACAAGCGCACCGAAGGCAATCGGGAGCACGAAGCCCCCGAGACCGCCGATCATGCCGACCATGCCACCGACAGCACCGACATTGTTCGGATAGTACACCGGGATGTGCTTGAAGACGGCGGCCTTGCCGAGCGCCATGAAGAAGCCCAGCACGAAGATCGTGACGATAAACGGCACCAGCCCCGTTTCCATGTGGAAGCTGACCGTGCCCGTGACTGTCCGCACGATATAGTCGGTCGGTGGATAGGACAGCACGAAGGTGCAGGCGACCGCGACAAAGAAAGTCCAGTACAGCACGCGGCGTGCGCCGTAGCGGTCCGAAAGGTGGCCGCCATAGGCGCGGAACACGCTGGCAGGAAACGAGAACATCGCCGCCGTCATGCCGGCGGTCTCGATGTCGACGTGATAGACTTTAATGAGATACTGCGGCAGCCAAAGCGACAGCGCGACGAAAGCGCCGAACACGAAGAAATAGTACAGCGCAAAACGCCACACTTGGATATTCTTCAGCGGTTCGAGTTCAAGCCACGCACTATTCGGCTTTTGGTTCTGCTCGCGCCGGGCTCGCACGACGGGATCTTCTTCAGAGAAGATCCAGAAGATGATCCCCATCAGGCCAATGACAAGTGCCCAAACCTGGGCAACTGTCTGCCAGCCATAGGCGACCAGAACGAACGGCGCGACGAATTTGGTGACGGCTGCGCCGACATTGCCGGCGCCGAAGATGCCGAGCGCGGTGCCTTGCTTGCCGGCCTGATAGAAACGCGAGACGTAGGCAATGCCTACGGCGAACGAACCGCCGGCGATGCCGACAAAGAGCGCCGCGACCAAAAATTCGGGGTAGGTGTGCGCCCAGGTCAGCAAGTACGTGGCGGCCGCCGCAGCGAGCATGACGACGGTATAGACACGCCGGCCACCATATTGGTCGGTCCAGATGCCGAGCACGAGACGGATCAGCGAGCCGCTTAGGATCGGGGTGCCGATCAGGAGACCGAACTGGGTGTCATTTAACCCGAGCTCCTGCTTGATCCGGATACCGATGATCGAAAAGATCGTCCAGACCGCGAAGCAAACTGTGAAGGAAATGGTCGAGAGCCAGAGTGCTCGAGCGTGATGTACGGTGTTTGTGCCTGCGGCGTCCATATCGATTCCCCGAGAAACTGCTTCGACGGGGCAGAGATCGCCAACAAGGATCAGTTTGATTTGCGCTGGATCAAACGCTACGGCTACGAGCCTGTAATGTATGAAATACTGCAGTATGGTTTGATGATTGCAACAGTTTCAATTGCTTCTTTTCATACCTTGATTTGATAAATATCACACCCCAACATAGCATTGGAAAATGGAGGACGAGGTCCGTTGCGTACTAGCGAGCTTGAGCAGCTGAAGATTTTGCCGCTATTTTCCGAAGTGACGGAGGAAAGTCTCGCGAGCCTGCTCGACTCAGCGCTGCTGCAGCATTTTCCGACCGGCGTCGTTCTCATCCATGAGGGCCATCACGCCGACTTCCTGCATGTCCTCGTAGAGGGCCTGGTCGAGATCTTTACCGAACAGAGCGGGGGAGAATGGGGTATCTCCCTGATTAATCCCATCTCGACCTTCATTCTCGCCGCCGTGGTAGGCGACCAGCCCTATCTCAACTCCGCCAGAACATTGACCGATTCCCGGGTGCTGCTGATTCCAGCGCAACGCGTGCGCGACGTTTTCGACCGGGACGTCGCGTTTGCGCGCATCGTAGCGCGAGAACTGGCGCTCGCCTATCGCTCGTCTGTGAAGAAGTTAAAGGGCTACATGGCCAGATCGAGCGTCGAGCGCCTGGCCAACTGGATCCTGGCTGAAGCGCAAAAGGACGGCGCCCAGGGAAATATCGTAGTCCCCTTCGACCGGGGCACGCTGGCCTCACATATCGGCACCACACGGGAGAATCTGTCCCGCAGCTTGGCACTATTGACCGATCATGGAGTACGCATCCGAGGCCGGGAAATTGTCATCGACCGAAAGGAACAGCTCGAAGCCTTCGCGCAACCGCAACGATTTATCGACGACCCGACGTCGTAAGTTTCAGCAAGCCAGTCTTCTCGTCAACAGGATCTCCCACCGTCAGGCGACCTTGCGCCAGGTCCGTTCGCCCACCCATCGTGCCAGTCTGGCCAATTGAATGAATCCGGCGGCGGCAAGCAGAATGCTTGTGGTCCGGGCATCGGGCCATGTGATCCACCTCAGCAATGCAAGCGCTGAGATACCAATCGCGACGACATCGAAGCGATTGAACCCGACAGGGATTCTGCCCTGCGGCCGTCAGACCCTGCTTTAACGCCGCAGACCATCAAGCTCACGAGAGAAGGAGCGCGGCGGCATTGGAGCCGATCAAGAGAACGATGCTTGCGATCGTGAGCCCGAGAAACGCGTTGTTCGCTGAGAGAACTCTCATAGCCCGTCTCCTCTCTCTTGAGCTCTTGAGGAAAAGGAAAAGCCAGCAGTTCGTATACTTGAAAGCGCGCGCGTTCAAAATTCGGGACGACCACTTAAGTGCTTCTACGGAATCACAGCGGACTAAAAGGAAGTGGAAGGACATAGGGCCCGCGCAACGCCCTTTTGCCGGGAAATGTTTATGAGCCGCTCGGGCTCGAGGACATTGCCGGTTTCGGCAGCGCCTCGACGCTGACCACGGCGGATGTTCAGGCGATCCGTCGCGAGGCTCCTGCCGTCGGCAGCGTCAGCTACTTGATCCGGCAGAGCGGGCAAATCCAGTATTTGAACCGCAACTGGACGACGACTATCCAGGGCGTCAGCGCCAACTATCCGCCAGTTACCAACTGGCGGATTGCCGAGGGTCGCGGCATAGCCGGCGAAGACGTCCGCTCTTCCGACGCGGTGGCCGAGGTCAATCGCGTGCTGATCCGACGCCACGACATCCGGCCCGGCCAGTCCAGCGATTTTTCCATCCGCAATTTGAGCCAGATCGCGGAGACGGCCGAGGGCTCCAGCCAGACTATGTCGATGCTACTCGCGGCGGTGGCCTCGATTTCTCTCCTCGTCGGCGGCATTGGCATCATGAACATTCTACTCGTGTCCGTCACCAAGCGAACCCGCGAGATCGGGCTACGCATGGCGATCGGCGCTCGAAGGATTCACGTGCTGCTACAGTTCCTTGCCGAAGCGGTGTTTCTCAGCGTCAGCGGCGGGATTGCGGGGATTCTAACAGGAGTCGTATTTTCGCTGAGCCTGCCGGCGCTGACCGGTTGGCCGGCGCCGCTCTCGATCTCGGCCGCCGTAGGCGGTTTCGCGTTCTCCGCGGCAGTCGGCATCTTCTTTGGCTATTACCCGGCGCGCAAGGCCGCACGTCTCTCAAGAGCGCTCCCTCTTCCTTTCCGCCCAACCAAGCTGCCAGCTGGGGAAGCTGGTAGCCTTTGGGGGGGCCGTCTTGCTTGACAAGGGTCAAACACGATCGCCGTGCGGCCGCTAAACTTGTCAAAATTGACTTTATGAGGATATCCACAAATGCCCCACAAGCAGGTTCTTTTTCACGCGGCTGCCCGCGAGAAGGTGTTGCGCGGTGCCGCGCTTCTCGCAGATGCTGTAAGGGTGACTCTGGGTCCGAAATCCAAATCGGTCCTGATCCAGAAGGGCTGGGGCACGCCGATCGTCTGCAATGACGGTGTGACGATTGCTAAGGAATTTGACCTCAAGGATCCCGAAGAAAACCTCGGCGCCCAGGTGCTCAGGCAAGCAGCCGAGAAGACCGGAGACGTCGTTGGTGATGGAACGAGCACTGCGACAATTCTGGCGCACGCGATCCTCGCTGACGGGGTCAGGAACGTCGTTGCGGGCGCCAGCGCCATCGACTTGAAGCGTGGACTCGACCGCGCGGCTCGTGCTGCGACTGCAGCGCTCCGTGGGATGGCACGTCCAGTCAAGACGAAGGAGGAAAGGACACAAGTCGCCACGATCTCGGCGCACAACGATCCATCGATCGGCAGCCTGGTCGCCGACGCACTCGAACGGGTCGGCGGCGACGGCGTGATCTCAGTCGAGGAGTCCAAGACGACCGAGACATCGCTCGACGTCGTCGAAGGAATGAAATTCGATCGCGGCTTCCTCTCGCCCTATTTCGTCAGCGACGCAGAGCGGATGGAAGCGGTCCTCGACGACCCCTTCATTCTGCTGTGTGACCACAAGATCAGCGCATTGAACGACCTCGTGCCCTTGCTCGAGCAGATTGCCAAATTAGGGCGGCCGCTGCTGATCATCGCCGAGGATATCGAGGGTGACGCGCTTGCAACCTTGATCGTCAACCGGCTGCGCGGCGTCCTGAAGATTTGTGCCGCGAAGGCCCCGGGATTTGGCGATCGGCGCAAGGCGATGCTGGAAGACATCGCGATCCTGACCGGCGCACAGGTCATATCCGGCGAGGTCGGACTGAAGCTCGAGAATGTCGCTGTGGCACAGCTCGGCCACGCTTCGCGCGTCGTCTGCGACAAGGAAAATACCACCCTGATCGGCAGCAAAGGCGACCGTGCCCTGATCGAGGCGCGCTTGCAGCAGATCCGGCGCGAGATCGAGAAAACGACCAGCCAGTACGACAAGGAAAAGCTCGAGGAACGGCTCGCAAAGCTGTCCGGCGGGGTCGCCGTGATCAGGGTCGGGGCGCCCACCGAGGCGGAGATGAAGTCCAAGAAGGAAGCACTCGACGACGCCATCAGCTCGACCAAGGCGGCTGTGGCCGAAGGTATTGTCCCGGGTGGCGGACTTGCCCTCCTCAGGTGCACAGATGCCGTCAGCAAGGAGGAAGCGGCCTGCGAAGGTGACGAGAAGACCGGGGTTCTGATCCTGAAGCGCGCGCTCGAAGCTCCGGTCCGCCAGATCGCCGAGAACTCCGCGGTCGATGGCGGCGTGGTGGTGGCGCGCATGTTGGGCGGCCAAGGCAATTTCGGCTTCGATGCTGCGCGTAAGGAATATGTCGACCTCGTCGAGGCCGGTATTGTCGATCCGGTCAAGGTGGTGAGGATCGCGCTGGAAAACGCCGTGTCGGTCGCAAGCATCCTGCTGCTGACCGAAGCGACAATGACGGAGATCCCAGAGCCGAAGCGCGACCGTATGACTGAGCCCGATATGGCCTTGTGAAGAAGACCGGCTTACGGGAGTTGCTCCGCGCCGATTGCATCAGGCGCGTATCCTGGGCGGCCGCCGCTGAGTCGCCCCAAGCGACGAATTCGGGGATGCGGCTCGTTCCTCGACATCGTGCCGTTCGCCCAGCGCCAGGCTGCTTGGCCGTCTGCACCAGCTGTCAACGTGGTCCGGAAGGACATGAGAACACGGCGGAACTCCCCGGCATGGACGAGAAGAGCATCGAGGTCAAAGTCGCCAACGACATCCTGACGATCAAGGGCAGAAGCGCGAGGAACAGGAGGAGAAGAAAACAGACTACTATCTCCAGGAGCGCAGCTTCGGTTCGTTCGAGCGATCCTTCGCCGTGCCGCAGGGCGTCGATGCCGACAAGATCGGGGCATCATTCGCCAAAGACGTGCTCTCGGTGAAGCTTCCGAAGAGCGTCCGGGGCATTTTTATGCGCCTAGGCCGACAGGCCCTGTCCACTCGGCGGCGAAAGATAATCACTCCCTATCTTCCTCGGGCGAGGGGCTACGGCACCCAGCGTAGAATGACCGGCGGCTTGCGCGAACCGCTGGCTGGCAACTCTCGCGGCACGCCCAAGATGATTGGGGCAACGGCCGCGCCGCTTTCCGGAATTCCAAGCTCCGCCTTTATGTCAGGCGTATTCAGGACGCCGACCGCGAACCCGATGCAACAGGTACCAAGCCCCTGCGCGGTGGCTGCAAGCATGAGATTCTGTGCCGCCAACCAGCAATCCGCCTCGACGAACGGACCCTTGGCCTTGCAACACACGACGATGAGCGTGCCGGCGTCATAGAAGATGTTGAAGTTGGGGTCAGAAAGCAACGCCAATGCGCGCGGCTCGGCCTTCTGGAAATGCGATGTTGCCTGCTGCTGGCGGAGCAGCAGGGCTTTGGCACGGTCGGAATACTGTCGCAAGCGCGCCCTGTCCTGAATAACGACAAACGCCCAAGGCTCTGCATGAAGCGCCGTGGGCGCCTGCACCGCCGCACCAAGCAACTGTTCGATCGTGTCTCGTTCAATTTCGTCGGGCGTATAACTTCTCACTGCCCGCCGCTGATAGATTGCAGTCAGAGTGTCGAGCTTGGAATAGGTCAGCATCAGCCTTCTCCTTGTCGAAAGCTACAAGCTAGACCTCTACGGCAGTTCGCACCTTGACCCAGCGCAACCGCGTAACAGCCATCGATGGGCGCTGCTGGCCAATCCAGCACCGGCGCCCGCACTGGCAGGTTGATGCACATCAAGCCAGGGGCAGTATGCTCCGTGCACCGATATGAGCGCCGTCAAAGCTTGGGTCGAACTCGAGTTCGTCGATGATGTCCTGACCCAGAATCTCATCGCGCATATTACTCTTCCGCTCTTGGATATGATCAGTGTCACCGTTTACCGACCATCAGCCGATCGTCATGCGATCCTCGACAGATTGGACCCCGGGCGCGGACCACGCGGCCTGCTCGATTGCACGCCTCTCCTGCCAGTTGGCGACCTTTCCCTCGAGCAGTACGTTGTCGTTGTTGCGCACGGTCACATGGACCGCCTTTGCCTGCGTCTCGGCGTGCCGCTTTAGCGCGCCCTCGATCTTGGCCTTGACGTTCTCGGGCTTGATGCGCGGAGCAACCTGGATATTGTTGCTGAGGCCGCTGACGCCGGACAGCTTCTTGACGTCGTCCTCGGCGGCCCTCTTCTGGAAATGCCAGTCGACGTTTCCCGACAGCGTGACCCAGCCGTCCCGAACCAGAACGGCGATCCCGGCCGGCACCACCGTATCCCAGGCGAGCATGTCCAGCGCCCTCTTGGCGATTTCATCATCGGCGGTCTTCTTGTCGGCCGGCGCACGAATATCGATCTCGTCCGCGATCGCCTTCACGCCCTTGACCCGGCGCGCCGCCGAAATTGCAGACAGCTTCTCCAGATAGGTCTCGACGTAGCCGCTCAGCGTGACAACACCTCCTTCCGCGGTAACCCCGATATGGGCGGCATTCACGCTGGGTTCGAATTCGAGCTCGTCCATGACATCGCGACGCAATTCCAGTGCACTCATGACAGCCTCCGGTTTCTTCTCAACATCAATGCGACAACGCCAATCAGCCACCGCTTCCTTGCGCTGGGTCAACTCGGGTCGACTGGTCCATTGATTGATCAAATGAGGAACGCCCGGCTTCCTCGGCGGCGTCACGCTCGACTGGCTCGTTCCTGCCAAGAGGCACGTCGCGTTCGATGTCGACCTCGTGCCGATCGACCTGGCTCGGTGCCTCATCTAGGTCATCGGCCGGCCCACGACGTCCTCTTCGGGGATCCAACAGCATGTCGCGCCTCATCGACAATATCATTTTGCCTGCAATCCCTGCGCGCCCGTTTGCGCGGACTATGTCGATCTCTCCAGCAAGTGCTTTTCGATTTCCCAGATTGGAAGCTTAGTGAGATCCTTTGCAATCTCGGCGACGACATGATGCTTGACATCGGGATGCAGCACAGTCCTCAGCTCAGCCAACGTTCGCGGCGGCGCAACGATGATGAGCGCTTTCACGTTACCATTGCGAACAATCCGTTCAGCGGCTTGGGCAACCTGCTTCGTAAAGCGGTACTCTTCGAGTTGGTGCCAGTCTGTCGATTCGACAGCGCTCCTTTGCCCCGAATGAATCCCCTTTGCCAGGTGCCCGGGCCGGTCAGTGCCTTGCAGGTGCGTTGCCGGGTTCTGGTCTTCGAAGACGGCTTCGGGTTTCAGGTTGAGAAACTTTTCGTCGCCTTCATTACGAAGAAACAGCGCTTTGCGCCCGTCTCCAACAAACACAAAGGCATTATGCGGAATGCGCGTCATCGATCTTCTCCGCTTCGATAAGCACTTTCTTAGAGCGCCGACAGCTCCGACCAATTGATCGGAATCAACCTATCGACCGGATGTACGACCGCGGCGCGGATTGGGGGCAGGCCATGGGCTTTCTGACAAGGCCTTGATGATGGCGACCGTCCATCGGTCATCTCTTTAGGCAGAAATCCATTTGCGCGCCTGCGGAACCTCGGAACGCGGGATCCGCTCTCTAGCGTTCAGAGGGAGACTCTCGTGCCACGCTAACGCTTTGTTGGCGCGGCAAATAGCTGATTGCTGAAGGGCGATTCTTCGGGCAACCTCACTTCGATAAATTCTCGCCCCATATCGCGATGACACGCGTTGCAGCCAGCCGTAAGCTCATTGAATGCCTTCATGAAGCCTGCACTATCCTTTGATTGAATCGCCTTGTCGATTGATTGAATCGGCCCGGCCATAATCGCGACGTCGTTCACGGGAATGCCTGAATAGAGCGTTGCTGCTTCGGCTAGGCTTGCCCTCATCTGCGCCGACTCGTATGCCGCGAGTTTCCAGTTATGCTGCTTTCCGGCAAACCACAGCTTCATATGCCGCCATTGCTTGGCAATCATAATGTCTCCCAAGCGGGGGAGGTTTGCGCCTCGTGACATCGGCTCCTGTGGCGATTGCGCAATGGCGAGCGCCATCGGCGCGACGCTCACGAACAAAACCAGCATAACCGCTTGCGTTTTCATGCTTTAATCTCCAGTTAGCTGCTGCCGATCCATCGCCAATCTCCGGGCAATACGATCCGCATCGCAAATTCCCCGGGACGACAGTCCTCAGCTAACTATATCCGGATCACAACAGCCTGTCAGGACGAGTAACGACCTCACCAAGCGTTTGTAGGAAGCGCGCGGCATCCGCCCCGAACACCACGCGGTGGTCGCAGCAAAGGGTGAAGGATGCCCCGTCCGCCTGACTGGCAGCGACCGCGAGGATTGCGGAGGCGCCCAACGGGACCACGGCATCAAACGACTGCACCACGGGAAACGTGCCGAGGTTCGAAACATAGAAGGTTGCTCCCCGATAGTCCGAGAGCAACAGGCGCCTCGCCTTGACTTTGCCGAGCAAGCTCTGCCAATCACCGGCCAGTTCGGCCGCGGAACGTCCCGCAACGTCACGTAGCACCGGCGTAAACAATCCGTCTGGACTGTCAACCGCGATACCAATATCGATCTGTGTGCGATGAG
This sequence comes from Bradyrhizobium sp. 41S5, assembly GCF_011516665.3. Classification (NCBI taxonomy): domain Bacteria; kingdom Pseudomonadati; phylum Pseudomonadota; class Alphaproteobacteria; order Hyphomicrobiales; family Nitrobacteraceae; genus Bradyrhizobium; species Bradyrhizobium sp. 41S5. Next base: position 7,669,379 of record NZ_CP083721.1, read on the forward strand.
CAAGACCGGGCACCGTGAAGGCGGCGTTGAATAGTGGATGCGCCGAAATCGCCGTGGCGCTGGCTCGCGCCAGCAAAACAGTCAGTGACAGATTCCGCTTCTGCGCAACGGCCTGCAGGGCTTCAAGCGACAATTTTGCCGTCACGCGGAAGGTCGGTGTGGCGACGCATCAACTTGCGTGCCCTGCGCACCGAGCGCCTTGCTGAGGGCCGATGCTGCCTCTGGCGCCGAAATCCACATTCATTAGTCGACGACCGTGATCGCGACGATCAATACCCAATTTCGCGCGACACCAGACTCTCCACCAAGTCGCCGTCTCACTAAGCTCCGCTGTCGGCGAACTGACGTCCGCAAACCAGCGCCACTGACACGGAGCGGAGTGCGCCGTGAGTGCCGCCCCGGCTGGGGGCGCCCCTCGGCACGGGCTTCTCGACGGTCATGTTGAGCACGCCCTTGGCGATTCCCTCGGTAACGTCTTCTGGCTTGACGCCGTCGGTCGCATGGTCACGCTGACGCCGTTCTCGAATTACACCCCGAACGGATAAGTATCCGGGAGGCCCTTGATCTCCGCCGTATCCAGCGGGGTCACCGCGCTACTGCCGTCGAACCAGACGTACTCGTCGAACTGTCGCGGCAGGTTGGCTCGGAAATAGTGGCTCGCCATCTCGCTCTCGGGCCGGTAGATGACGCCGATCGCCCGCTCGAGGCGCTCCTTACCGAGTCCGGCAGGACCGCAGAGATCGCCCCGATCGCGCAGGCCCAACGTGAAGCGGGCAAGCCCGGTCCCGTGGCACAAGCGCTCGTAGCTCTGTGGAAGTGACGGTCGCACGGTTTTCACTTCCAATGGGCCATTCCACTCGGACGCGGCGGCCACGGTGCCGGAGTGAGTACCGAAACCGATCAGATAGGCGGCGTCGCCGAACTCCTTGCGGCAGAGTTGACCCAGATTGTGTTCGCCGCGCGCGGCCATCTCGGTCGCACCCGCGTTGCCTATATGGGAGTTGTGCGCCCAGACGACGGCCTTGCTGTCCTGGCCATGAAACGACAGCAGATTCCTCAGTGTTTCGAACATATGACTGTCGCGCAAATTCCAGGACGCGCGGGAGCCGTAATACATGATGCGATAATAACGCTCCGCATTCGCAATCAGACGCGCGTTCTGCTCGGCGTCGAGGAAACGTTCCCCATCGTGCTCGGCGTAGGCCCGGCGTTTCGTCAGCAAATCCGTCAGTGTACGAACCACATGGGCCTCGCACGTCGGATAGGATCCTGTCAGCGCAGCATGGCCGTAGGTCGCGGGGTCGTGCTGCCACGGCGTGAGACACCCGTAACGCGCGCGCGCGACTTTCGCGGATTCCGGGTCAACCTCGTCCAGATAGTTCAGGACCGAGCGGATCGAGTCATAGAGGCTGTAGAGATCAAGGCCGTGGAATGCAACGCGTTGCATTCGCTCCACCGTGCCATTGTGCTTGCGCAACCAGCCGATGAAATCGCGCATCTCGGCGTTCCGCCACATCCAGGTCGGGAACCGCGCGAATGCAGTCCATTCGGAAGGTGGATACTGAAAGTGTCGCACATAGTGATCGACCCGCGCAGCGTCCGGCCAGTCCGCCTCTACCGCAACGAAGCAAAATCCCTTCTTGACGACGAGGTCCCGGGTGATGCGCTCGCGCATCCTGTAGAATTCCGACGTGCCGTGGGTGGCTTCGCCGAGCAACACGACCCGGGCAGGCCCGATCCGTTCCAGCAACGGATTGAGATCGGCAGCCTCGATCGATGGAAACGATTCTGCGGCATCGGCGAGGTTTCTGACCAGTATCTCGTCGTCAGAGTAAGTCGGACCTCTTGGAGGGCGCACTTGCGGACGAATACCTCCGCGCGCGGTCGCCCAGCCTTCCTCGCCGATCAGCGGGACAAAGCGGACGTCGGCGATATCTTCGCTGCGATATTCGCTGACGGAAACCCTGACGACCCGCACCAGTTCCTGACAACGTTGATCCTCACCAACGGGGATCACCAATCGCCCGCCGATTTTGAGTTGCGCCTTGAGGGATTCGGGAACCTGCGGTCCGCCGGCCGCCACGACGATAGCATCGTAGGGCGCATGCTCCGGCCATCCCCTGGTGCCGTCGCCATGCAAGACATGAACGTTGTCATAACCCAGTTCGGCCAACGTCGCAGCCGCCTTTTCCGCAAGCGGCCCGAGCCGTTCGACGGTGTAGACATTGGCAGCGATCTCAGACAGCACCGCGGCGGCGTAACCGGATCCGGCACCAATTTCGAGAACCTTTTCGCCGCCCTTGAGCATCAAGGCTTCCGCCATGAAGGCTACGATATAAGGCTGGGAAATGGTCTGTTCGCCGGCAATCGGGAGCGGCGAGTCGTCGTAGGCGAATTCACGAAGGTTCATCGGCAGGAACAATTCCCGCGGTACCTTGCTCATCGCTTCTAGGATCAGCGGATCTTGCACGCCACGCGCAGCAATGTCGCGTTCAACCATTTGCTGGCGGAGCGTTCGAAGCGATGTCGATGCAGCAGATCGCTTTTTCGAGTCCAGAGTATCTACCATGACAGATCCAGGTGCTCGAGGCGCCTTTCACCATATTCGCATCACGAAGGTGCAATTTGATCGATATCAAGAGTCGGCCGGACAGATTGCGCTCAACTTTCGATTGTCGGAGGCGGTTGGGGCTCCATCACCGGTGCTTTCGGGGCAATGCAGACATCAACCAGCCGACAATCCTTCCTGATCTGGCACCTGCCAAGTTGGGGAAAGGATCGGGGGTTGCCGATCTGTTCCCTAAGGAGAAATACCGAGTGTCCTTATTTGCGCGAGGCATCCAGAATTTAGAATATTCAAGGCCAGAATCACATCCGTCCATGCCTGCATTCATTTTCACCTGTCCCAGCACGAATTTAAATGTCCAGCATTGGCTGAGCGACGACCCGAATACGGACGAAAATCAGTATGAAGCCGTAACCTGCGCGGCGTGCGCCGGAGTCCACTTTATCAATCCAAAGACTCAAACGGTCTTTGGCGAAGATAGAGGTCGAAACTCGCTCGAAAAGTGACTCGCTATTCCGAAGGAAGGAGCATGGCTGGAACCTCGGGCTCAACTTAGGAGAGCGAACACGATTGATTTCATTTTGAGGCGAACATCGCGCGCTACAATGAGCTGCTGGTGACCGAAAGCGACTCGCGGAAGATCGCCACGCTGCACAAGTTGCTGGCCGAAGAAGCGGCCAAGCTTGCCGATTGACACGTCCAGTATCCGAGATCGAACGCCGCGCAGTAAAGGCCGCCTCAGTTGGATCGATAGGGAGGCTATGCCATTGTCGGGCATGGCCCAGGACGACGAGAGCATGCGAGCCGGGCGTTTGGTCAGCTCAATAAAGAAGCGCGGCTCAGGGTGGCCGAAGAATGGCCAAAGCTCGCGGAGCCTGTCGAACTGCGAGACCGGAAGTAGGCCATCTCAGGTGGCGGCCCTTTTTCGAGTGCCAAAGAAACGGCCCCAGTCCGGGGGGAGAACTGGGGTCTATTAAACGACGCCAATGGGACCTGCGCCCAATCTGGGCCTACTGCATCTTCAGTTGGCGAAAAATGGCAAGCTTGGCCGCGTCCAACACCAATGCAAACACAACCGCGACGGCAAATACATCAATAACGATCCAAGGTGCGAGCGGGGTCATCAAGATCCCGCCAATCGCCAAGGTCCCGATAATCAGAAGATCGGCCATCGAGCAGACAAGAACCGTTGTACTCGGCAATGATCACCAAAGCCGCCGGCGTTCACGGACAACGTAATAGACCGCCTGCCCGTTGCAGGCGAGGTTCACCAGTGTCAGCGTCCGCAGAGATTCGATATCGCGATGCAAGACTCTTTCTCCCACTAGAAGAACGGCGACGCAAAACAAGAGATCGAAGGCTCCCATGATGATGCCCGCGATTGTCAAATCTCCGATCCGCCAGGCATTGGGCTTGAGCGATGGCCGGACGTTGTCCGTCGTCGATGACATCGCCAGGAAATCACCGGTCAGCATCGAAATGACGACAAGCGTCGGGGTCAGGATCGCACGTCCGGTGATGTAGAAACCAATCGCGAGAAACGAAACCTGCAGTACCTTGTGCACGATCGATCGAAGCGTATAGGTGAGGATACGTTGAAACGCGATTCGTCCCTCGGCAATGGCGCTTATGATTCCCGACAATCCCGGCTCGGTCAGAACAATGCCGGCTGCGGATTTCGCGACGTCGGTCACTGTCGAGACAGCGATCCCGAGCTGAGCCTGACGCAGGGCCGGCGCCTCATTGGCCCCATCGCCGCACATGCCGACCAGATACCCGGAGCGCTGCAGCGCCTTGACGGGCTCGAACTTGTTCTCCGGCACCACGCCCGCGAAGACAGCAAAATCGTCGGGCCGAAGCCGCTCCGGAATTGCTTCGGACGGAAAGACGCTGCCGGTTAGTCCCACCGCTTTCGCCACCGAAGCCGCTGTGGCTGATGCATCGCCAGTTGCCATCACGACATGAAGACCCATTTCCCGCAACGTGGCGAGGCACGACTTGGCCTCGGGTCGCGGCGGATCGCTGAGAGCGATTAGACTAATGATTTCCATGACGGCGTTTTTTAGCGTGCTGGAATGATGGAGAGCTGAGTTTCTCCGCTTTGTCACTCTTGCTCCACGACCACCGCGAGCTCACGTGCCATCGCCTAGTGCTTGTAAGCTGCACGTGCGCGCGCATGGCACCTACGTAGGCAGACAGCCAAACTTGTCTTGCTGAAAACGACCTCGCTCCAAGACGAGCTCACAGTGCCGCTGACAATCATCCCTTTCACAGGGCATCGGAGGACACCGATAGCGACGCGGATACCGCCAGCTACGTCAGGAAATGTGCGTGCGGGTCCGCGCAATGATGCCGGCGGCGATCTGCATCGACGCGCCAAGAGCCCAGCCCCAAAACACGGCCCTGGCGCCTTGAGGGCGTGCAACCTCGTCGAGAATGATGCTGCTCACCGCAATAGCGGCCATAACCGCGGCGAGAAAGGTGCCGGCCGCGCTGAGCAACTCGACGGCGTCCGCCCTGGACCCGAAGCCGCGCGGCGACAGCTCTCTGATTTTCTGCGGAGCAGGAGGCAGATCGATGCCGAGATAGAAGCCCGCCGCGCCATAAATCATCACGGCCATGATCACGGCGTCCGAGCCGATCAGCTTGAAATCGGATCTTGCGACGTGAGCCGCCACGAACAACCCACACGATCCCCCGGCCAAAGCCAGTCCCGCTCGCTCCACGACATGAGCGAACCTGCTGAGCGGGGAGCGCGTTCTCCAGTCTTCATAGTTTCTGACCATTCTCCTCTGATAGCGACTTCTCAAGTGGTCCCGTTGACCGGGATCAAACAAGGCGCGCCGCTGCTGCGCTGGGATCGAAGGCGGAAAGCGGGACGATTGAAGCGAGACGGGGAAAAGTCGAGCTACACGACCGCCTGGATGCCGCTCGATTGCCCCGCCTGACGAAACGGAGCGAATTGCTCAGCCGTCAGGGTTTCCTGCTTGATGAGGAGCTCGACGCCTTCCTCCAGGTCTTTGCGCCGTCTCTGCAGGATATCCTGCGCGGTTGCGTCGCCCGCTTCGACCAGTTGCCGAACCGCAAGGTCAATCTCACGGCTGGTCTCCTGGGCGGCGCTGGCGACGACATCCTGCATCGCTGGCATGAATGCCTGCGGCTTCGGAGCGTAGGTCCGTTGTCCGACGTTCGCGTCCATTCCGTATTTGGTTACCATCTCGATGGCGATCTCGGTGGCGCGCTGAAGGTCGTCGGCCGCTCCTGTCGAGATATCGCCATCGAAGATCAGGCGTTCCGCTGCGCGACCGCCCATCAAGACCGCTATCCTGTTCTTCAGCTCGCTGACCGTCAGGAGGAACCTGTCCTCGGTAGGGCGCTGCATCGTGTATCCGAGCGCACCGACGCCTCGCGGAATGATTGACACCTTTTGCACGGGATCGACGCCGGGAAGACTGGCGGCCACCAGAGCATGACCCATCTCGTGATAGGCTGTCCGCCTGCGCTCGCTCTGGTTCAGCGTTCGGCTCTTCTTTTCGATGCCGGCAACGATCCGCTCGATGGCAGCCGTAAAGTCATCGAAGGTGACCTCACCGGCGTTGCGTCGCGTCGCTGCGATCGCCGCTTCGTTGATCAGATTGGCCAGATCGGCGCCGGTGAAGCCGGCTGTCATCCCCGCTATCCGGTCAAGGTCCATGTCAGCACCAACCCTGACCTTTCCAAGGTGGACCTTGAGGATGGCAAGTCGTCCAGACTTGTCCGGACGATCGACCAGCACCTGACGATCAAAGCGGCCGGCGCGGAGCAATGCCGGGTCGAGAATCTCCGGCCGGTTGGTCGCAGCCAGGAGAATCACGCCTGCGCGCGGATCAAATCCATCGAGCTCGGCGAGGAGTTGATTCAGCGTCTGCTCCTTCTCATCGTAGCCGCCGAACGCGCCGGGCATCCGGCTGCGGCCGAGGGCATCGAGCTCATCCACGAAGATGATGCAGGGCGCCGCCTTCCTTGCCTGTTCGAACAGATCGCGCACCCGCGCCGCGCCGACGCCGACGAACATCTCGACGAACTCCGATCCCGATATCGAGAAGAAGGGTACGCCCGCCTCGCCGGCAACCGCTCGCGCCAGCAATGTCTTGCCCGTTCCCGGCGGGCCGACCAACAGAATCCCCTTTGGAACGTGCGCGCCCAGTCGCCCGTAGCTCTTGGGATCCTTCAGAAACGAGACCACCTCTTGCAGCTCGAACTTGGCCTCATCGACACCCGCCACGTCAGCGAAAGTCACCTTAGTATCTTTCTCGACGTAAACCTTGGCGCGGGACTTTCCGATACCCATGAGGCTGCCCACGCCCTGCCGATCGCCGAGACGGCCGAACATGAAATACCAGAACCCATAAATGAGAATGAGTGGAAGTACCCATGAAATCAGGTTTCCAAACCAGCCGTCGGACGCAGTCCCGGTCACCGAAACGCCCTTGGCAGCAAGCTTTTCCGCCAATGGTATATCCACCCGCGTGGTAACGAAGGCCGATTTTCCGTCCGGAAGCTTCTCCTTGAGATTTCCCTCAATCGTGTCTTTGCCAACGACAACGTCGGTAACGGCGCCCTGCGCGACAAGCTCTTCAAACTTGCTGTAGGGAATGGTTTCGATCGTGTTGTGTGAAGTCAGGAACCACTGCATCAACAACATGCCGAACCAGCCAAATGCCAGTATCGCAAGCCATGGAACGTGTTTCCGCGTCGATGAATTGTCGCTCATCAATTTTTGGCCGGACTAACGGGGCTGAGTCTTAGCGTCCCGTGCCATCTCCAGGCAGATCAGCAACTCGACATAGCTGCCGCTACCGTCGGCGGTTGTCTCTTGCGTGCAAATCGACCTGTCGGACGCTGCGAATTGCGTCCATTGAGCCTTAAGTTGAGAGCGTGCCTGTTCCTCATCGTGAGTGCATCGTTCGAGAGATATCTCCGGCCCACTCTCCGACCGGCATTCGCGCGCGATGTCGAACGTCGGCACGGCCTTCGCCACAGAGGTTGGTGGCAGCGCAGCCAGGACTACAATTGGCAAGTGCAATAACATCAAACCCTCCAGTATTATCTCATGGCAATTTTCTTTCCATACCGCGCACCTCTGGGGGTTGATCCGGATCAAGAAGGCCGAGGCAATAACCAAGGTCAGCTTCGACTGTCTAACCGCAGGCGCCTCGCCGCAGAACGGTTGCCGCGGCCCGTGTTTTAAGCAAGGCGCCCGTCATCGACGTGTCTTGCCTTTCCTAGTCTTCGTAGCACGGCATTTCAGCGAACCGGGACCGCACCCGCTTTGATGCGCCGCGATCATCTGCGGGGTCGTTGGCAAGCTGGTCGGTGCGCCACCGTGCAGGGTTGAGCGGATGCGTCACCCGCAGCCGATACGTGAGAGTGATCTGAAGGTTTAGGCCAGAAGCAACGCAGCGACGATCATGTCCATCGCCTCCTTGTGGTCGTCCGATTTGAACAAGTGGCCGTAGCGGTCCATCGTCACCTGCAAGCTGCTATGGCCTTCGAAGGTCTGCACCGTCTTCGGCTTCCGGTCTGTCCGATTTGCACGCTACAGCGCGCCGGAGTTAGCCGCGGCGGCAGAGATCCTCTTCCCGTAGCAATTTCGATCCGAGCCGGATTCGATTCCAGTCGAGGGCGATTGTGTCGACCGGAACGGTATGCGCCGTTGCTGCTCCCGAGGAGCTTGCATTATTTTTGCGAGCTAATACCGAGCATCATTTTGTTGGTATTTCTGTTGGTATCGGCAGCAATCGGCGACGGAAACTATTTCAAATTCAATTGGTTCTGGTATTCGGCGATTGCACGGCCAGGGGCGCCAGTCTTCGCTGCTACGCAGCTACGGCCTGGCAAACCGGATGCATTCTGTCGATGCGAAGCGGCGAAGGCTGTCCCGCCGGAGCCTTGGCGAAGGCAGACTGGCCCAACGAGGCCCCATGCCGATGACAGCGGCGGCGATCACCAATTCAATGCGGCTGTGCGCACCGGGGCGTCCCACAACGCGGACGTCTCGGCATCGAGCAGGCTCACGGTGAGCGAGCAGCCGGCCATATCCAGCGAGGTGACGTAGCTGCCGACCAGCGAGCGCGCGATGCGCAGGCCGCGCCGCTCGAGCATGCGGCGCGCGGCGTTGTACATCAGATAGAGCTCGATCGTCGGGGTGCCGCCGAAGCCGTTGACCAGCAACAGGGCCTCCGAACCTGCGGGCGCAGCGAGATCGTCGGCGATGGCGGCCGTCATTTCCGATGCGACCGCGTCGGCCTCGGCGAGCTTGACGCGGCGGCGGCCCGGCTCGCCGTGGATGCCGACGCCCATCTCCATCTCGTCTGCGCCGAGCGTGAAGGTCGGGGTGCCCGCGGCCGGGACGGTACAGCTGGTCAGCGCTACGCCCATCGAACGCGTCCGCGCGTTGACGCGCTCGCCGAGCGCCACACAGGTCTTGAGATCGGCGCCCTTCTCGGCGGCGGCGCCGACAATCTTCTCGACGATCAACGTGCCGGCGACGCCGCGGCGCCCGATGCTGTAGGTCGATTTCTCGACCGCGACGTCGTCATCGGTCACGATGGTGGCGGTGCGGCCTTCGGCGATCTCGGCGGCCATCTCGAAATTCATGCGGTCGCCCGCGTAGTTCTTGACGATGAACAGCACGCCGGCATCGCCCGCGACCGCCTGCGCGGCCTCGACGATCTGGTCGGGCGTCGGGGAGGTGAACACTTGTCCGGGACAGGCCGCATCCAGCATGCCGTAGCCGACGAAGCCGGCATGCAGCGGCTCATGCCCGCTGCCGCCGCCCGAGACCAGCGCGACCTTCTTGCCGTTCAGCTCGCGGCGACGCACGAATTTGCGCTCGGCGCCCAGCACGACCAGATCGGCATGCGCGGCGACGAAGCCGTCGAGGCTTTCACCGAGCAAATTGTCGACCGCATTGATGAACTTCTTCATGGTGTCCTCCCCGCTTCGTTCGGCGCTTTCGCCTATTTTTCCCGCATGATGCCGATCAGGCGCCGCGTGAATTCCTGCAGCAGCGCGTCGAGCTCGGCGTTGCGCTTGGCGCTGCCGAGATCCGGCAGATGCAATGTCAGTGTCCGCTCGTGCGAGCCTTCGCTCAGCCGGCCGACGCGGCGCGGATGCGCGCGCGCATAGGCGCGCAAGAAGGCGGTCTTCGCCTGCGGCGGGAAGTGGCAAACATCGAAGATCGTGTTGAGATGCTGCACCGGAATCGGCACCGGATAGGCCGGATTGCTGATCTGGCTGACGAAGCTGCGGTTCTTGCCGATGGCATGGGCCAGGCGCAGCCGCATGCCGGACGGGCGGCTCTCCAACACTTCCTTGAAGATGCGCTTGTAGACCGCAACCGCGCCGGCTTCGGGCGCTTCATCGGCCGCCGCGTCAGCCAACACTGCCTCCGCTGCTCAGCCGGTCGATGGTCTGCTTGATCTGCGCCAGCGCCGATGCGTTCACGGACAATTCGCGCAGGCCGCAATTCAGAAGCGCGGGAAGACAGCGCGGATCACCCGCCATGTCGCCGCACAGGCTGACGCCGATGCCGGCGCGGCGGCCGTGCTCGGCGGTCCGCGCGATCAGTTCGAGGACTGCGGGATGTAGAGGGTCCATCAGGGGGGCGAGAGCTCCGTTGGAACGATCGCAGGCCAGCACATACTGCGCGAGATCGTTCGAGCCGATCGAGAAGAACGACGCCTTGAAGCTCGAAACCGCCAGGGCCGCCGCCGGAACCTCGACCATGATTCCGAGTTCCGGGAGCATCGCGGCAATGCCGTCCGCCTGCAAGCGCTGCACGACGCCGACGAACAGCTTCCGTCCCGCCTCGAGCTCGTCCGCCGACGTCACCATCGGGAACATGACCTTGAGATTGCCGCGCACCGCGGCGCGCGCCAGCGCGCGGAGCTGGACGGCAAAAATCTCGGGCCGGGCCAGGCAGAGCCGCAAGCCGCGCACGCCGAGGAACGGGTTGGCTTCGCCGTCGAATGTAAAGCCGGGCACCGGCTTGTCGCCGCCGGCATCGAATGTGCGGATCGTGACGGGCCGCGCTCCGGCCCAGCGCAATACCGCGTCGTAGGCCTGGAATTGGGTCTCCTCATCCGGCAGGTCACTCCGCCCGGCGAGCAGGAATTCCGTCCGCATCAGCCCGATGCCATCGGCATATTGCGCGTCCGCATCATCGAGGTCGTCGACCCGCTGGATATTGATCAGGAGCTTGATGTGTTCGCCGCGCCACGAGGCCGTCGGCCGCCGCAGGATCGCGCGGGCGGATGCCCTGCTCTTGCGGTGACTCTCGCGCCGCTTCTCGAAGATGCGCACCTGCTCGGCGCTGGGATCGAGCTCGAGCGTCGCGCCTTCGCCATCGAGCAGCGCCGTGGCGCCGGCATTTGGGATGGCGCCGAGCTGCACGACCATCGGGATGCCGCGCGCCCGCGCCAGCATCGCGACGTGGCTGGTCGGACTGCCGTGCAGCAGCGCCAGGCCGCCGCCGCCGGACCAGTCGATCTCCAGGAAACGCGACGGCGGCAGGTCGTCGGCACAGACGACGCCTCCGCTCGGGATCTTCAGCGGCTCGCCTTCGTCGCCGCGCAAGATGTGGACCACGCGGTCGCGCAGGTCCGCAAGGTCCGACGAGCGCGCCTGCAGATACTCATCCGCCGCCGAATTGTACTCCGCGATCTGCGCGTCGAGCGTCGAGCGCCATGCGACGTCGGCCGGACGCCCCTCGCCGATCGACGCGAAGATCGCCTCGATCAGATCCTCATCCTCCAGCAATGCGACCTGGAATTCGAGGATCTGCGCGGCTTCGCCGCCGGCGCTGGCGGCAAGATCGGCGATCTGCCCGCTTGCAAGATCGATCGCCTTGCGCAAGGCGAGCGCCTCCTCGACCAGCGTGCCGGCGACCCGCTCGCCACCGGCGCCCGCATCGACGCGGACCAGCGGACCATGGGCAAAGCCGATCGAGGCGGTCCTGCCGCGGTAAGCCGATCCTGCAGCGCCGCCCTGCATGCTAGCCTGCTCCATCCGGAAAATCGCTGGCAACCAGGTCGACCAGGGCTGCGACGGCGGCCTCGGCGTCGCTGCCGGATGCCTTGATCTCGATCGTGCTGCCGTGCGCGGCGCGCATCGCCATGATCTTGGCCACGCTCTTGGCATTGATCCACTCGGGCGCACCCGCGACCCGCACCGAGATCTGCGCCTGGAACTTCTTGGCAAGCTTGGTCAGCTTGACCGCCGGGCGCGCGTGCATGCCCACAGCATGCACCAGCCGCACATTGCCGGTGAAGATCTGTCCGTCCGCTTTATCAAGCATACTCATCATCCATCATCGCTTCGCCGACATCTCAATCGGCAGAGAGTTCCTCGGCCACGGCCTTGACCTGGGCCAGCGAGCTGCCGCCCGCCGCTTCGGTCGCCGCCATCACGGCGCCCTCGACGATCGGCGCGTTGCAGACGACAACGAGATCGCGCCGCGCGGGCTCCAGCATCTCCACCGCCATTTCGCTGTTGGTTTCGGCACCGCCGAGATCGACGAGCACCGCGACACCCTTCGGAGACCAGGCGTCATTGATGGCGTCGATGATCAGCGGCACGCTGGTGCCCAATCCACCGTCGGGATTGCCGCCGCAGAACGCCACCTTGACCTCGCTGCCGACCATCTGCCGCACCATGTCGGCGGTTCCCTTGGCGATGTCGCTGGAGTGCGAGACGATCACGATTCCCACGGTGTCGGTCATGGACGCGCCTCCAGGCCGGCGCACACCGCCTGCACCAGCAGGCAGCTCGACCGCGCCCCGGGATCGACATGCCCGACGCTGCGCGCGCCGAGGAACGACGCGCGTCCCTTGGTGGCCTGCATCGGCGCGGTCCGCTCGACCGCCTCGATCGCAGTGGTGCGCACCCGCGCGATCAGATCCGGCTGACCGGCCGCCGTCTTCAACGTCTCCAGCACCGGAACCAGCACATCCAGCATCGTCTTCTCGCCAGCCTGCGAGCGGCCACGCGCGCTCACTGCGTTCACGGCGCTGCCGAACACGTCGGCGAGATCCTCGGGCAGGTGCTTGTCATTCGAGAGCGCCTCGCCGGCGGCAAGAAAGAAGCTGCCATAGAGCGGCCCGGAGGCACCGCCGACCGTCATCACCAGGGTCTTGCCGATCATCTTCAGCGCTTCATCGAGTGGCTGCGCCGAGATCGCATCGAGCTTGCCGAGCACGGCTTCGCAACCGCGCTTCATGTTGGTCCCGTGGTCGCCGTCGCCGATCGCCTGATCGAGGCTGGTTAACTCCGGCGCGCTGGCGATGACCTGCTCTGCGGCCGCCTTGACCAACGACTTGAATGTCTCTGATGGCACCGACATCTCCTCGATCCTCTCGCCCCTCTAATGAACCGCTGCGGCAATACGCTGCCCGGCGCGGTCGAAACACAACGGACGCACCAGATGCAAGTCGACCTCCTGGCCGGCCTGCAGCGGCTGATGCGGATCCGCCAGCGTCACCAGCGTCTCGCCCTTATAGTCCAGATGAATATGATTCTGCTCGCCGAGGTGCTCGACCCGATGCACGCGGCCGACCATCTGCCCGCCATTGCGCGCGGCAAGCTGAAGATGCTCGGTGCGAATGCCGACCGTCTCGGTTCCGGACGGCATCGCGACGTCGGAGAGCAGGCGAGCCGGCAGGAAATTAATCTGAGGCGTGCCGAGCCGCGAGGCGACGTAGCTAGTGGACGGGCTTTCGTAGATATCCCGGGGCGTGCCGAGCTGAAGCAACTGGCCGTCCCTGATCACGCCGATCCGCGAGGCCATCGTCATCGCCTCGACCTGATCGTGGGTGACGTAAAGGATGGTCGCGCCCAGCTCGATCTGGATCCGCTTGAGTTCGAGCCGAAGCTCGGCGCGGAGTTTTGCATCGAGCGAGGACAGCGGCTCGTCCATCAAATAGATCGAGGGATCGCGGACCAGGGCCCGGCCGATCGCCACGCGCTGCATCTCGCCGCCGGACAGCCGGGTGGCACGGTTGTTCAGCTTGCTTGCGATATGCAGCAGCTCCGCGGTCTGTTCGACGCGCTTGCGGATGATCGGCTCCGCGACGCGCCGCGCGGGAGAGCGCAGCGGAAACGCCAGATTGTCGTAGACCGTCAGATGCGGATACAGCGAATATTGCTGGAACACGAAGGCGATGTCCCGCGAGCCGGGCGGATCATGCGTCACGTCGCGCCCGTCGATCATCACGGAACCCGTATCGGGGCTCTCCAGTCCGGTGATCAGCCGCAGCGTCGTAGTCTTGCCGGCGCCGCTCGGCCCGAGCAGGACCAGGAACTCGCCGTCGTTCACCGTCAGCGACAGGTCGCGGACCGCGTCCACCGCGCCGAAGCGCTTGTTGACGTTGCGCAGGGTGACGTCAGCCATGGCGCACGCCCTCCTCGCTGGCGGTCCGGATCGCAAGGCCGCTGCCGACGTCGAACAGCGCCAGCCGCGCGGCGTTGAATTCGAGGCCGATGGTCTCGCCGATCCGCACCGAAGCGCTGGACGGCAGCCGCGCCGCGACCCGCCCATAGGCCGTGTCGACGGTGACGATCTGCGTGGTGCCGAGATATTCCGCGCCGAACACCTCGCCGCGAACGGCGCCCGCGTCGGCGAAGCGGATATGCTCCGGACGGACGCCGAGCGCCAGCGGCGCGCTGGCGCGGTCCTCGCGGATCTCCGGCACCGCGAGCCTCGTGTCATGGAAGCTGATCGCACGGTCGCCGGATCGCATGCCGCCCTCGAAGCGCAGGAAGTTCATCGGCGGCGAGCCGATGAACTCGGCCACGAACATGCTCGCGGGTCGGTCATAGACCTCCTGCGGCGTGCCGATCTGCTCGACACGTCCCTTGTTCATGACGGCGATCTGGTCGGCCATCGACATCGCCTCGAGCTGGTCATGCGTGACATAGACCGTGGTCGCCTTGATGCGATCGTGCAGGTCGCGCAGCTCGCCGCACATCAAATGGCGAAACTCGGCGTCGAGCGCGCCCAGCGGCTCGTCCATCAAGAACGCCTTCGGCCGCCGCACCATGGCGCGCCCGAGCGCGACGCGCTGCCGGTCGCCGCCCGACAGTTTCGAGGTCTTGCTCGACAGCAGGTGTTCGATCTGCAACATCCGCGCGGTCTCCTGCACCCGCTGGCGGATCTCATGCCGGCCCATGCCCTGGCACTTCAGGGGAAAGCCGATGTTCTCCCCGACATTCATGTGCGGATAGAGCGCGAACAGCTGGAACACGAAGGCGATATCGCGCGCGGCCGCGCGGTGGAAGGTGACGTCCTCGCCATCGAGCAGAATCTTGCCTTCGGTCGGCAACTCGAGGCCGGCAATCATGCGCAACGTGGTGGTCTTGCCGCAGCCGGAAGGCCCGAGCATCGCGAAGAACGTCCCGTCGTCGATCGTGAAGGTCGAGCCTTGCACCGCGGTGAACTGATCGAACGACTTGCGCAGGTTTTCGATTCGGATCTGTGCCATGGCCTATTCCGGAAAATGGCTGACGACGACGAAGCCGACCGTGCCTGCAAGGATCGTCACGAACGAGTAGCTGTAGAGATCGATCGACCAGGGCTGCACCAGCATGACAATGCCACCTCCGATCAAGGTCATCGCGATGGCCTCCCACGGCCCGCGACGAAACCAGCGCGCTACGCCACCTTTGGCAACCACTGAGCTGCTCATTTGCGCACCGCTCCGAAGGTGATGCCGCGCAGCAGATGCTTGCGCAACAGCACGGTGAACATGACGATCGGAACGACAAACAACGTGGTCGCCGCGGCAACCGCCGGCCAATCCTGCCCGCCCTCGCCGATGATGAACGGGATGAAGGGCGGCATGGTCTGCGCCTCGCCGCTGGTCAGCAGCACCGCGAAGGCGTACTCGTTCCAGGAGAAGATCAGGCAGAAGATCGCGGTCGCCGCGATCCCGGTGACGGCCTGCGGCAACACCACCTTGCGCAGCGCCTGCAGCCGCGTATAGCCGTCGACCAGCGCCGCCTCCTCGTATTCGCGCGGAATCTCGTCGATGAAGCCCTTGAGCAGCCAGACCGCCAGCGAGACGTTCACGGCGGTGTAGAGCAGGATCATGCCGAGCCGCGTGTCGGTCAGATTGAGCTGCCGGTACATCAGATAGATCGGGATCGCCACCGCGACCGGAGGCATCATGCGCGTCGAGAGAATGAAGAACAGCAGGTCGTCCGCCAGCGGGATGCGGAAGCGCGAGAACGCGTAGGCCGCGAGCGTGCCGAGGAAGACCGCGAGGAAGGTCGAGCCGAAGCCGATGATCAACGAGTTGACGAAGCGCGGCACGACCTTGGACGGCCCGGCGATCACCATGTCCCGCTGGCGCACCAGCTTGTCGTACCAGGTTTCCGGCGGCGGCAGCTTGGCGATGAAATCCGGCGTCTGGCGCGTCCGCACGGTGAACAAGTTCACGTAGCCTTCGAGGGTCGGCTCGAAGATCACCTTAGGCGGATAGGCGATGGCGTCGCTCTGCGACTTGAACGCGGTGGCGACGATCCACAGCAGCGGCAGGATCGTGATCACGGCATAGAGGATGACGAGGCCGCCGGCGAACGCCTTGGTGCGCGGCGAGGCCTCGACGATCGAGTGCGCGGTCGATTTGGTGGCGGCAGCGGTCATCGTTGCTTCACCTTGTTGAGCGTCTTGACGTAGATGTTGGCGGCGCCGAACACGGTCACGAACAGGATGATGGCGAGCGCCGAGGAATAGCCGGTGCGCCACTTCTCGAACGCCGCGCGCTTCAGCGAGATCGACACCAGCTCGGTGGTCGAGCCCGGCCCGCCCGAGGTCAGGAGGTTGACCATGTCGAACATCTTGAAGTTC
This sequence comes from Bradyrhizobium sp. 41S5, assembly GCF_011516665.3. NCBI lineage: Bacteria > Pseudomonadati > Pseudomonadota > Alphaproteobacteria > Hyphomicrobiales > Nitrobacteraceae > Bradyrhizobium > Bradyrhizobium sp. 41S5. Next base: position 7,685,833 of record NZ_CP083721.1, read on the forward strand.
TCGATCGCGCGGAACAGCACCGCGAGCATCAGGAACGGCACCGTCATCGGCAGCGTGATCGACCAGAACTGCCGCCAGGCCGAGGCGCGATCGACTTCCGCGGCCTCATAGATGTAGTCGGGGATCGAGCGCAACCCGGCGAGGCAGATCAGCATCACGTAGGGCGCCCACATCCAGGTATCGACCAGCACGATGGTCCACGGCGCCAGCGACACCTGCCCGGTCATGCTGAACGAGCTCGGCGGTACGCCGGTGAACAGGCTGATCAGATAGTTGAACGGCCCGATCTGCGGCTGCAGCAGCAGCGTCCAGAAATTTCCGACCACCGCCGGCGACAGCATCATCGGCAGCAGGATGATCGTGGTCCAGAAGCTGTGGCCGCGAAACTGGCGGTTGATCAGGAGCGCCAGGCCGAAGCCTATGACCACCTGCAACGCCACCGACGAGATCACGAACTGCGCCGTGGTCTGCAGCCGGAACCAGACGTCCTCGTCGGTGAGAATGTCCCTGAAATTGTCGAGGCCAACGAACCGCAGCGGCAGATAGGACATGCTGAGGTTGAGGTTGGTGAAGGACAGCCGGATCATCCAGATCAGCGGAAAGATGTTGATCGCGAGCAGCAGCGCAATCGTCGGCGCGACGAACAGCCAGGCGATGGCCCGGTCCGACAGGCCGTGGACGCGCCGCCCGGCGCGGGATTTTACAGGCTTGCTCACGCCTGGGATCGTAGCATGATCGGGTTGGAGGATCGTCGTCATCGTTTCCATCAGCGGGGCTGGGCCGGTTCAGATTCCCCGAGGCACGCCTCGGGGAATCCAGTTCAGGCGATGTGCGGGCGGGCGCTATTGCGAGGCGACTTCCTTGCCCTGCTCCTTGAACACCTTGGTCCAGTCCTTGACCAGGAGATCGAGCGCCTGCTGTGACGTGCCCTTGTCGGCGACGACGTAGTCATGCACCCGCTTTTGCATGTCGAGCAACAGCTGCGCGTAGGACGGCTCGGCCCAGAAGTCCTTGACGATGCCCATCGACTCCAGGAATTGCGGCGCGAACGCCGCGCTCTTCGGGAAGTCGGGCGCATCGACCACCGCCTTGAGCGCCGAGTAGCCGCCTATCTGCCACCATTTCTGCTGCACGGCAGGCTGCGCGAACCATTTGATGTAGGCGAGCGCGTCATCCTTGTGCTCGGAGGTTGCCACCACCGAGATGCCCTGCCCGCCGAGCTGCGTGAAATGCCCCTTGGGACCGGCCGGGTTGACGAAGAAGCCGATCTTGTCGCCGCCGACATTCGGATCCTTGTAGAGCCCGGGGAAGAAGGCGAACCAGTTCATCTGCATCGCGACCTGGCCGGACTTGAAGGCATCAAGCCCTTCCTGCATGTAAGCGTTGGTCATGCCCGGCGCCGTGCAGCACTTGTAGAGCTCCTTGTAAAACTCGAGACCCTTGGCCGCGTCTGCGGAATTGACGATGCCCTGCATCTGGTACGGCTTCTTCGGATTTTCGTAGGCGAAGCCGTAATTGTAGAGCACGTTGGTCACGCCCATCGTGATGCCTTCCGAGCCCCGCTCGGTGAAGATGTAGGCGCCATAGACCTTCTTGCCGTCGATCTCGCGACCCTGGAAGAACTCGGCGATCTGCTTCAGCTCGTCATAGGTCTTCGGCGGCGCCAGATCGCGGCCGTACTTGGCCTTGAACGCGGATTGAATTTCCGGCCGCGAGAACCAGTCCTTGCGGTAGGTCCAGCCCACCGCATCGGCCATGGCCGGCAGTGCCCAGTAGTTCGGCGTGTTCTTCGGCCACTGCGAGTAGCCGACGACGGTCGCCGGGACGAAATCGTCCATCGAGATCTTCTCTTTGTCGAAGAAGTCGTTGAGCTTGACGTACCATTTGTTCTCGGCGGCGCCGCCGATCCATTGGCTGTCCCCGATGATCAGGTCGCAGAGCTTGCCGTGCGAGTTGAGCTCGTTGAGGAAGCGATCGGCGTAGCTCGTCCAGGGGACGAACTCGTATTTCATCTCGATGCCGGATTGCTTGGTGAAGTCCTTGCCCAGCTCGACCAGCGCGTTGGCCGGATCCCATGCCGCCCAGCACAGCGTGAGCTGCTTGCCTTGCGCTGCGGCTTCCCCGCCGCCGAGAACCCCAAGTGCTGCGGCCGCAACGACCGCGGACGCCACCGTACTGCGTAACCATCCCAATCTTCGCATATCCATTTCCTCCGTATCGTTGAAGCACCTAACTCGCCCGGCGCATCCCTGCCGGATTGACGCCGAGACTTCGAAACCGAGTTGATGAGCGATGATGGAGAGCGAGACTGAACGCCTCCGGAAGTTGGGGTCCGGATGGCGGGGCTCCTCCCACACATCAGCTCGATGTGCGATGTTTATCGTTTTTGTAATACTAAACGTATTACTAAATTCAGGAACCCGTCAAGCCGATTTCTTGCGAACCTCAAGAGGGGCTGGCAGGGCTATCCTACAAAGGCCAATCGCTGCAGTGCACCAATGCCGATAGTGGAGGGCACCAAGCGCTGGGCTCCCCCTGATGTTTAGTGGAAAATTTTACTGAACGTTCAGCGCAATGACGAACGCATTGCCGCTTCGCCTTACGCCATCAGAACGAGCGACGGCCCACACCCACACCCGGTTCGCACCACCTCGCCAAAGCAACGCGAACGAACACGATCGACCGAGGGGCCTGCTTGTTGGCATGAGTGTCGTCCCGAAGCTCAGAAGCCGTCAATGCATAGACGCTTCTGGCTCAGATGCTCCGCGAAATTGGCACGGAAGGCAGAAGGCGCCGCTGCGGCCTAGCGCGCCAGCGCTGCGATCAACTCGACCTCGACAGATGCGTTGCGCGGAAGCTGCGCGACCCCAACGCTCGTCCTGGTGTGCAGTCCCCGCTCCGGACCGAACAGCTCCATGATGAACTCCGATGCGCCGTCAGCGACCGCGGTCTGACCGCTAAAATCCGCGGCGCTGTGCACGAACACGGTGAGCTTCAAGATCTGCGTGACATTGTCGAGCGACCCCAGATGCGCCTTGATCGCGGCCAATCCGCGGATCAGCGCCAGCCGTGCACCCCGCTTGGCTTCCTCCAGTGTGACATCGCGGCCAACCTGGCCGACGACATGCACCTTGTCGCCGTCGCGCGGGAGCTGACCGCTGACATAGATCGTGTCGCCATGGACCACGACCGGCGCGTAGGCACCGCCGGCCGCTGCCGACATCGGCAGCTCGATGTTGAGTTCGTTCAGCCGCTGCTCGAGGTTCACGATTGCTTGCCAGCGAACTGGCTCTCCTGTCGGATCGCGGCGTGGCCTCTGAAGCAACGCTGGTCTGAGCGAAGCGGAGCTCCGTCTGCCGCAGGGCGCTTCTGTTAACCCGGTTCTGCGTGACGCGGTACCCGGGAACATGCTCTCGGAGCAATTCTGCCGCTATCAGCGCTGTGCGCGGCTCTTCCAGTTATGCGCAGAGCATGTCGGGCCATGTCTCAGCCGCCAGACGGGATTTATCGGCCATATTTTGGCCATAGCCCGTTTCTTAAAGGCCCGAGCGGGCCATGTCCCGCCTCTGTTTTGCGTCGCCTGGCCGGTGCGGTCGCTTCGCAACCAAATCGCAGATCATCGCTGCGCCCCTCCCACAACCAGGATGGTCTGCCAACAACAAGAGGACTTTGTAATGCGTAAAACTCTCGCGGCTGTCGCCGTGCTTTTGGCCTTCGCTTCATCTGCTGCAGAAGCTCGCGGCCGTCATCACCATCATCGACACCATGCACATTCCGGTCGCCCCGCTGCGTGGTGCGGGTGGTTCATGCGCACGCAGGTCGGCAGCGATCCCGGTCCGCAATACAATCTGGCGCGATCCTGGGCGCGATACGGCAGTAATGCAGGCGGCCCTTCGGTCGGCGCGATCGTGGTCTGGCGTCACCACGTCGGCAAGATCGTGGGCCACGAGAACGGCCAGTGGATCGTCCAGAGCGGCAACGACGGGCATGCCGTGCGCACGCGGCCGCGCTCATTGGCTGGCGCCATCGCGTTCCGAAACGCTTACGCTTCGTTCTAGGGAACCTCGACGCGACATACGAACCGTTCATCGTCGCGACTTACGCTGAGGCGGGGTTTCGCCCTGAAGCCCTCAGACGGGCGCCGTCACCTGCGTTGACCAGGTGGCGGCGCCTTTTCCAGGAATGCATGGCTTGCCTCGGAAACCGAAGAAAGTTGCGACGGCCTCTCAGACCGTTTCGTATTGGTCCGCCGCTTACATCAGTTTCTGCAATGGCGTGGCCGTTTTCACTGTAACCGGCGGCGTGCTCGGGTTTCTGCTGGTCGCCAAGCACTACCTGTGAACGACGGCCGGATTTGCTGCGCGCGCTTCAGCGCTTTGCGACACTCTTCAGATACGCGCAGAACATGTCGGCCATTGCGTCCGCATGGGTCTCGATCTCGGCCTGACTTCGCGGGCTCTCTGAAAAATCCTTGCCCACCGTGCTCATCGTGGTCGTGATCAGATCGCCGGCCGTCGCGCGGACCGCGTCGGAAGCTTTCGGCAATGCCTCGCGCATGAAGACCTCGACGATGCGCTCGCCCGATGCACGCGCCTCGCGCGCTTCGGGCGCGTCGCGATAGAGCGGCGCGGCGTCATTGAGTGCGACGCGCACCGCGGCCTCCTCGCATTCGGAGCGGATGAAGGCGTGCACCAGCGAACGCAACCGCTCCAATGGCGGCCGCGTGCGGTCTGCGAGAATGTTGCGGAGCAGGCTGGAGTTCTGCCGCCACTCATCGCTCTGCAGCCGGAACAGGATCGACGCCTTGTTCGGAAAATACTGGTACAGCGAGCCGACGCTGACGCCGGCCCGCTCGGCCACCCGTGCCGTGGTGAAACGCTGCGCGCCCTCCTTCGTCAAAACCTGAACAGCGGCATCGAGGATCGCCGCGACGAGTTCGGCCGAGCGGGCCTGTTGCGGCTGTTTTCGCGAGGAAATTGAAGAGCTTCGCCGTCCGGTCATGAACGCCCTGGGGAATGCGATTAGCGAATGCGAATAATTAATCGTATTTCTGGCGAGGCGCAAGGACGCGCCGCTTTTCAGACCGGAGACCGCCATGACCACCCTCATTTCATCACCTGAGCTCGCGGGCCTGCTCGACCGCCTGTTCGCGCAAGCTTCCGCCGCGGACGAGGAGACCCAGCTCGCAGTGGCCGACTTTTCCGATGAGCAACAGGCGCGCCTGATGCGGAGCAAGACCGACTACCGCGCGCTCTACGGCCGCCTGAACAATGTGCCGCTCGCGGTCTCGCGCGAGACCGGTGCTCTGCTCTACATGCTGGCGCGCGGCGCGCGGGCGCGTAACATCGTCGAGTTCGGCACCTCGTTCGGCATCTCGACGCTGCACCTCGCCGCCGCGCTGCGCGATAATGGCGGCGGCCGGCTGATCACATCCGAATTCGAGCCCTCCAAGGTGGCGCGCGCCCGGGACAATCTCGCCGCCGGCGGCGTTGACGACCTGGTCGAGATCCGCGAGGGCGACGCGCTCAAGACGCTGCGCACCGATCTGCCCGATACGATCGACCTCGTACTGCTCGACGGCGCCAAGGCGCTCTACCCCGACATCCTCGATCTCGTGGAGCGCCGCCTGAAGCCGGGCGCCTTCGTCATCGCCGACAATGCCGACCACAGCCCCGACTATCTGGCACGGGTGCGCTCGCCGGCGAGCGGCTATTTGTCGGTACCGTTCGGCGAAGATGTCGAGCTATCGATGCGGCTTGGCTGAGGTGTATGCCCAGCCGCGCGGTCAGGCCGTTTTGATCCTGTCGATGACGGCAGACAATCGCGCGCGCTTTGCTGGGTCGGTGACGTATTGGAGACTGGCTTCGAGGTCGCGAAGGACACTGCTCACCTTCCATTTCGCTTGCCCCTCGGCAACCACCTGCATTGCCAGTTCCTCGGCCTTGTCGGGATCACCGAGATCAAAGGCCGCGGCAAGCTGCGTCGGGCGCGGCCATTCGTCGGCAAGCTGCAATCGTCTGGCCCGCTCGCAGGCGGCAATCGCGACCCGCACGGTGGCCTGCGCAAGATCCTCGTCTCCCGGGTTGCCCCGGGCACGATAGAGACGGGGCAAGTTGCTGGAGCAATAATAGGCGTTGAGATCGAGCTCCATACCCTGCTGATAACAGTCGATCGCCTTCTCGAGCTCCTCCTTGCGGCGAGGGGAGTCGGCCGGTGCGGCTCTGGCGAGGCGTTTGTGGCGGCCCCCCATCAAGCCGAGCCGTTCCGGCGTCGGCCCCGCGAAATCGATCAATGTCTGGATCTCGGCAATGGCCTGGATGTCGTCGCCGGCCTGGGCCGCGGCAAATGCACGATTTTCCTGCGCTTCAGGCTCGTTGGCGAAGCAGTCGGGAAGCTTGCTAATAAAGTCCAGCACGATGTTCCAGTCGGCAGCATCGTTGACGCAGTCGCGCAGCATCAGCAACAAAGCTAGCGCCTTTGCATAAGTGGCGGGCGGACTTCCCTCGGTCGCGATCAGCGCTTGGGCCCGCGCCATGCGCTGATCCGCGGCCGCCGCGCGCACCGCGCGTATCTTGGTCTGAAACGCGGCTTGCTCGGCGAGCTGGCCTCGCATCACGGTCGCCTTGTGTGGATCGACCTTGTCGGGATAGCCCGGGATCGACTGATGCATCGGCGAAATGCCGGCGGCGAGCGTCTTGATAGGATCCTTGATGGCAGCCTGCATCGCGGCGGCGGTCGCCTCGGTGATCTCACCTTCGGGCAGCGGGTAGCGGAGGGTCCGCATCTGGACGACGTCGAACAATTGCTTGGACCAGTCGGCCGCAAGCAGGACGCATCCCGTCTTCTGTGATGCGTGGCGAATGCCGACCTCATAATAGACGTTGCCATTCGGAATCGTCATGTCGGCCAGCACCAGATCGGCGAAGTAGATCCGCTCCAGCATCTCGCTGACGATCAACGCGCTGGTGTCCTGATCGGCCCGCACCGGATCGTAGCCAAGGGCCTTGATGGCCGGAACGTAAGCACGATCCCAAAGCGCGTTGAAATCGATCTCGGCTGGACCAAACTTGGGGTCGGCCTGGGTCGGCTTGCGGCCGTAAGGCATGACCATGAAACACGACGGCATCTTGCAATTCCTTCAGTCCCACAATTTTCTTGTATCCAGCCAGTAAATCCAGGTCGTCTTGCGCCCCGCCTCTTCCATCAGGTGCTTCGCGCCGCCAGGGCCATCGCCGCCCTCGCCGTTCCACAGGCAGATGAAGGCGATCTTCTCGTCGCCAAACCGGGCGGCGCGCTCCAGCATCCATTGATTGTCGCGCTCGTAGGCGTTCTCGCCGGCCGGTAGTTGCCCCAGCTCGTCGGGCATGACATGGAGCGTCGCTTTCGATTTCGCCGCGAAATAGCGCGCACGCCAATTGCCACCGGCGAAATCCACCGAGCCGGCCAGGAAGGTCGGCTCTTCAAACGGAATGTAGATTTCGAGCCGCATGCCCTGCACGAGAGCGGCTTCCGCAAACAGGAGATCGCCGCCGCAGGCCCCGCCGCAGATAGCAAGATCGCCTTCGCTGACCCCGATCCGCGCAAGCGCGGCCGCGATCGCCGCGGCTGCGGCGGGCTCCTTGTCCGGAGGAAAGCGTGGCGTCTTTCGATCTGGCGCATCGATCATGTGACCGCTGAAGAGAACCACCGTGTTCGGTGATTTGGCGTCTTGTTCCGTGGCCATCGCGACACCCCGACTCATGATTGGATCATTGTGTCCAGGTGACCAACCTAACTGAAGGCGAATTTCTTGTCGAAGCCGGGATCCGCGTGTTGTGACGCCGTGGTGCGCGGCATCACGTGAGATCGAAGGCCTGTGGGAAATGTTCCGGCTTGACCTGCTCCTTCGCGGCGAGCTGCCCGATCCCGGCGAGTTCGTCCATGTTCTTCGGGTCGTCCATCGCTGCGACCTTCGCAAGCGCGTCCGGTGTCCGATCGATGCGGAGCTTCTCCTTCAGCCAAGCCGCTTCCAGCAGCACATTGTAGCGCGCATAGGTCGCGAGTTGCGGCCCGTTTTGGCTGTCCGCGATCATATCCGTCACCGCGCGATCGATCGGCCACGGCGTCAGGCAATTGGTCAGCCATTGCAGCATGCCGTGATTGTGCCGGCTGCAATCATCCATGAGCGATTGCAGCGAGCGCACACCCTGCTCCGCCGCCGGCATGTGAAGGATCTGCTCCGTCGGGTAGGTCGACCTGAATACGCCGGTACCCGCCGAGATCAGCAGGAGCTTGTCCTTGCCCGTGTGCCACCGAAAGCCGTGGCCATGGAGTGCCGCGAGCATCAGGAGTTGCAGAGCCGGATCGTTGAACGGGCTGACGCCGCCGTCGACAAAGGCGCCGCTGACCGTGTGACCGTCGCGCGCCGAGATCGTGATCTCCTCCGGTTTGAAATAGGTCGGCGCCGCGGTGCTGGCGCGCACCACTTGGGTCAGCCGCAACGCGCCGTCCTGCTTGGCAAAGACGGCGTCCGGATTGTTATGCAGCGGCCAGGGGCTGCCGGTATCAAGACGCTTGGTCATGATCATCAAGCCGGTGCGGATGCGATCGCCGCCGATCTCGGTGTCGGCGCCGAGCTGCGCATCGAGCGCGTGCTGCAAGGCATCGGAATTGAATTTCGGCGCCAGGAGCCCCCGCCGCCAGAACGATTCCTGAAAGATGTCCGTGCCGATCGAGCGATACAGCTTCTTCAAGGCGTCCACGGTCATGCCGCAGGCAAGCCCGGCTGCGATGATCGACCCGGTCGAGGTGCCTCCGATCAGATCGAAGTAATCGCAAAGCAGCAGGTCGTCCTTGCCGAAGCGTTGGCGCAGCATCGTCTCGATGGCGCCGGCATATTCGAGCGTCAGAATGCCGCGAATGCCGCCACCGTCGAGTGCCAATATCCGCTTCGGCCCGGCGTCACGATCGAGATGCTGCTGCTTGGTCTTCGGCATGACTGCCACCCGACTATGACTTTTGCTGATCTCGATACGGCCGGCCGATCACGGCCGAAGGCTCAATTGGTCGTGCGACCAGGCGCAAACCGCGCCAGGTCATGACATGAAGCGATGCGTTCAAATCGACACATCGGCAAAGTTTCGAAAAATTTTAGCCAGTCCGCACCGGAGCACGACAAGCGTCGCGCGCCGGTTCCCTGGTATCTTGCACATGGCACACCCTAAGGTATAGTGATGTAGATCACTGGCAGGCGGTTTTTCTTTTTCGCGCTCGGCGATCGCGCATTTCAGAGACCAGCTATCATTCTGTCCGCGGCAGGACGTGCAGCCGCGGCATTCGGCCGACGAGACACGGCCAGCCGTCGCATCAAATTCATGCAGATCGGATTTTGCCATGCCAAATGATTTTTCGGTCTTTATCAGCCATCGCGCCGAAGACAGATTTCTCGCGCGTCTGTTGAAGGCGCGGCTCGAATATCTCAGCAGCCTGGACGGTCAGCGTTCGGTGGAATGCTTTGTGTGCGAGGAAATTCCCGGCGGCGCGGAATGGCGCCAATGGATGATCGACAACACGGCGAAGGCAGACTGCCTGATCTTCATCCACACCAATGCCGAACATAATTGGACGTGGTGCGCATCCGAGATTTCGCAGTTCGACGGCTACAAGCGCGCGCTGAAGCTCATGTCAAAGGTGCTGTGGTTCTCGGTCGATAGCTCACCCTCGTTTCCGATGCTGGCGGAGAACGAGTTTTACGGGATCGGCGAGGACGAGGTCCGGCGGTTTCTCGAAGATCTGTTCGTGCGGCCGACCTTCGGTGCCGTACCGCTGCGGCCGAAACTGAACGCCAATCACGCCCGCGACTTCAACGAGGCGGTGAAGGACCTGCACGCGCAGTTCATGCAGATCACCCGCCCGGAAGAGCTGTTTCGTCTGCGGCTTCGCATCGTGTTCAGCGACGAGTTGTCGTTCCGGCAGAAGGCCGATGCGCTGAAGGCATTGCCGCCTTCAGACCGTGCGCGGGGATTCCTGACGGATGCCAGGCTGGAGGCGGATCCCGCCACCACCACGCTGCTGTCCGGCCCCGATACGGCTGATCTCGACTGGGAGGACCTGCTCAGCGCACAGAACCGGTATGACAGCGGCGCCTGGCTCGACGAGTTGACGAGCTACGTCGCGAACTCGTTCTCCGACGTGGACATTGCCAGCCGGCGAAGCCGCGAGCAGGTCCTCAGTCCGATCTTCCGCGATTTGAAGCTGTATCAACCGGTCATCGCCCGGCTTGAATATCTCGACAACACGCCCTTCTCGGTCGTAATCATCTTCGTGCCGATGCCGCCATTCAGCGAGGATCCAAGACTGATGGTCGCGCAGAACATGCCGAAGGACATCGTCTTCCTCTCAATCCTGCTGCGACTGGCGCGACGCTTCCGATGGTCGTTTCTCGAACCGCTGTACAACGCGGTCGAGAATCTGGACGATGACTTCAGCGCCAAGCGATGGGACGATCTGCTGCAGCGCTACCACGAATGCCTGGAAAACCTCGATTCGATCCTGCGACAGGGCAACATGCGCGAGCTCGAGACCGTCGGCGACATCAAGTCGACGATCAACATCTCCGACGATGCGCTCTTGAAGGAGATGTTCAAGGATTGGGGGACGTTTCAGACCCGGCTTGCGCAGGCCATCGAGAAGAAGTCGCCGGGCGATGTACGGCAGACGCTGGAGCCATGGCTCAAGCGCAACAAGGACTTCATGAAGCAACTGCTCGTCGAAACCCAGGGCAAGGTGGACAAGCTGCGTCCGCTGGAAGCCCACTAGAACTCGTCGGCCGCAGATCGGTGCGGCCGACCCTGCCTCAGATCATCGAAGCGACGCGTTCGAGGCCGATCAGGCGTGCCAGCGAGCGGACCTCGTTCTTCTGATCGTCGCGGAGCTGGAACAGCAGCGGCATCGCCGCCGACTTCAGCTGCTGGACTTCCTCGGAGTCGGGATCGATCGGCATGGTTCCCGATGCGGGATCGCCCAGGCGCTTGGCGTGGATTTTGCGCGCGATGGCGCGCAGCGCAGTCTCGACCGCCGGCCAGTAATACTCCTGGGATGACGACAGCTTGAGCCGGTCCTTAATGCCGGCGATCTGCGCGTCGCTGAGCAGGGCGTAGGTCTTCTGCGGCGCCGGTTTGGCGGCAGCCTTGGGCTTCGGTGGCGCGGCGGGGACGGCCGGCGCCGGTGCGGCGGGCTCGGCGATCTGCGGCTGGGCCGCATCCACGGGGTCATTGATCTTGGGCAGGCCGATATCGGCAGGCTCGGCGGAGGCATAGGCCTGGCGCACGGTATCGGTCGCGCCCGGGATCGCGGCTTGCGCCCGCAGCAGGAGCGGCGACGGACTGGCGGGAGGCTCGGCCGGCCGCGGCTCCTCGAAGGCGGCCGTCGCGAGTGTCGTGACCGCGAGCTTGTCCTGCTTGCTGGCGCGATTGGCCACCGGACCAATGTCGGCCTGCGCCGCGGGCAGGCTGTCGCGGCCCAAAATGGCTGTTATCGCGGCGCCGGCGAGGAGGAAGCAGGTCAGCGCGGCGAGGGTGATGGCTCTGGTCAAAAACTGCTCCATTCCCGGCCAGTGTTGCCGCAAACTGCGCGAGAAATGCGGCGCTACCGTGCCGTGACAGCGCCAAATAGGTGAAATCGTCCCGAAACGGCCCGAAAATCAGGCCGCGGCGCCAAGCTCATAGGCTTCCTGGATGTCGGCCACGATCTCGTGCGCCGTCCAGAGGGCACCCGGCTGGACCGAGTGCAGGCTGACCGTCCAGTTGGTGCGGCGGGTACGCGGCGTGCTGACGATGTCGAATTCGACCTGACGGCACAGCGGATGCCGCTGCAGGGCGTAGAACACGCGGGTCCGGAGATCGTCCAGCGATGCCGGGGTCTTGGCCGGATCCTTGGCGAAGTGCGCCTCAAAAGCCATGTCGCATTCCCACAACTATCGGGCGGCCGGCCGCGGCGGCGGACCATCCCGTGACGCTATTGTTGGGACTGGCGTGGTTAATGCCGGGTTAAGCGGACAGCCGGGATTTGATGGATCAGGCGAGCCGCACCCGCGCGCTCGCCGCCTCGTACTCGGCGATCGTCTGCGCCAGCAGATCATCGACCGCGAGCACCCCGGTCACCCCTGAGGTGGAATGGCCGCCGCTCCAGATGTCGCGCCAGCGTTTGGGGCGGCTTTCACGGGCGCCGATGTCGATGTCCTTGCCGATATCGATCGCGCCGCGCGCCGGCAGGTCGTCCGGATCGAGCCCGGCGGCCTCGATCGAGGGCCGCAGCATATTGGTCTGCAGGCCCGTGAAGGCCGTCGTGAGCAGGATGTCATCGGCGGTAGAGTCGACCAGCATCTGCTTGTATCTCGCGTCCGCCATGCTCTCGCGCGTCGCGATGAACTTGGTGCCCATATAGGCGAGATCGCAGCCGAGCGCCTCCGCGGCGCGCAGCGCGTGGCCATCGCTGATGCCGCCGGCCAGCACGATCGGGCCGTCGAAGAATGCGCGCACGGCGCGGACGAACACGAACGGATTGAGCCAGCCGGTCTGTCCGCCGGCGCCCGCGGTGAGCAGCACGAGCCCGTCGGCGCCGGCCGCGACCGCGCGCTCGGCATGACGGATCGAAGCGACGTCGGCGAACACCAGCGCGCCGGCATCGTGCAGAGGTCCGAGCACCGGCGCGGGCGAACCGACCGAGGTGATCACGAGCTCGGGCTTGTGCCGCAGCAGCACGGCGAGGTCCTGCGGCAGCCGCGTGTTGGAGCGATGCACGATCAGGTTCGGGCAGATCGGCGCCGCCGCTTTGCCGCCTGCGTCGGCATGCGCCTGCAGGCGGCGCGCGATGTCGCCGAGCCATGCATCGAGCTGTTCCGTCTCACGGCAATTCACCGTCGGAAACGAGCCGATCACGCCGTTGCGGCAGGCCGCAACCACGAGCTCGACGCCCGACACCAGAAACATCGGCGCGGCAATCAGCGGCAACCGGAGGCGATCGCGAAAACGCGCGAGAGGATCAGCGGACAAGTTGTTTCTTCCCTGCATCATTGTGTTAGCGTTGCGCCAACATTGGCACGAGAGAAGCCAAAGACAAAGCGGGAGGGACAACGAGATGAGCAATCCGCTCTATGCATTTCCGGCGGTGTGCGAGCAGACCTTGCGGGCACTGGCGCGCTATCCGTCACGCACGGCCTTCGCATGGCCGGGCGGCTCGCTCAGCTACCAGGGCGCGACCGACCTGATCGGACGGATGCAGAGCGTGTTCATGCGGATCGGCTTTGCGCCGGGCACCCGCGTCGCGCTGCTCACCGCCAACCGTGCCGACAGCTGGTGCGCCGGCGTCGCCGCGCAATTGTCGCGGCTCGCGATCACCTGGCTGCACCCGCTCGGCTCGCTCGACGACCAGCTGTTCCAGATCGAGGACTCCGAGGCCGAGATGCTGATCGTCGACGGCATCACGTTTCGCGATCGTGGGGGCGAGCTCGCCGAAGGCCGCCGGCCTGAAGACCGTGTTCACGCTCGGCCCGGCGGATTACGGCGCCGACCTGTTGCAGGTGGTCGAGGATGCCGGCAGCGCGACCGCGAAGAATTTCGCCCGCGAGGACGACATCTCGACCCTGAACTATACCGGCGGCACGACCGGAAAATCAAAGGGCGCGCTGCGCTATCACCGCGAGTATGGCGGCTTCGCCGCCGCCATCCTCGCCGACTTCGAGATCCCGGAGACGCCGCGCTACCTGACGGTGGCGCCCATCAGCCATGTCGCGGGTACAAAAGTGCTGCCGACGCTGATACGTGGCGGCACCGTGCACATGCTGAAGGGGTTCGATCCGGAAGCCGTGTTCAAGGCCATCGAGCGCGAGAAGATCAACTTCACGCTGTTCGTGCCGACCATGATCTATGTGATGCTGGATCATCCGGCACTGCCCAAAACCGACCTCTCCTCGCTCGAGCTGTTGCTCTACGGCGCATCCGCGATGTCGCCGAGCCGGCTGGTCGAAGGCATCGAGCGGATCGGCCCGGTGTTCTCGCAGCTCTACGGCCAGACCGAATGCTATCCGGTCTCGGTGCTGCGCAAGGCGGACCATGACCCGAAGACGCCGGAGCTGTTCCTGTCCTGCGGCTTCCCGATCACCGCCTGCCAGGTGAATATCCTCGATCAGGACGACCAGGAGGTCGCGACCGGCGCGGCCGGCGAGATCTGCGTGCGCGCCACGCATGTGATGGCCGAATACTGGAAGAGGCCCGACATCACGGCGGAGACCCTGAAGAGCGGCTGGCTGCACACCGGCGACATCGCCCGCAAGGACGAGCGCGGCTACATGTTCATCCTCGACCGCAAGAAGGACATGATCGTCTCCGGCGGCTTCAACATCTTTCCACGCGAAGTCGAGGATGCGCTGTCGCAGCACGCCGACGTCGCGATGGTCGCGGTGGTCGGCGTGCCCGACGACAAATGGGGCGAGGCCGTCACCGCCGTCGTGGTGGCGCGCGAGGGCGCTGTGCCCGACGCCGACGAGCTGATCAGCCTGGTCAAGGCGAAGAAAGGCTCGGCGCACGCGCCGAAGCAGATCCAGTTCGTCAAGGAGCTGCCGATGACCGGCGTCGGCAAGGTCGACAAGAAGGTGCTGAAAGCGCGCTTCTGGTCCGGCCGCGACCGCATGGTGGGGTGAGGCGGCAGTGCGACCACGGCATTGCGAGGAGCTCGCGACTAAATTGCAAAACAATTTTGTGCCAAACCGACGAAGCAATCCATCCTTGCCCGCGTTGAAGCGTGGGTTGCTTCGTTTCGCTCGCAATGACGCGGGGGAGTGCCGCCAGCGTTAATCCATCACCGTCATCCTGAGGTGCGCGCTCTTGCGCGCCTCGAAGGATGCGCGGCCCCGATAGTTCAGCATCCGTCTCGGCTCATCGCGGCGGCAGCCGGGCCGTCGCCCTTCGAGACGCCGCTTCGCGGCTCCTCAGGGTGACGGTGAAAAAGCACGGACACCCGCACCGACAGCGTGCTGGTCACTCGCTGCCCCCTGCCCCAGCAGATGATCGAGCTGCTCGCGCAGCTGATCCTGATGGTAGGGCTTGGCCAGCCGCGGCAGGTCGACCTGAGTGCCGTCGGACAGATCGGCATAGCCGGTGGCGAGCAGCACCGGAAGTTGTGGGCGGACCTGGCGCGAGACGGTGGCTAGCTCGACGCCGGTCATGCCGGGCATCATGTGATCGGTCATCATCAGGTCGATCGGCTGATCGCTCCTGAGAATATCGAGCGCATGCGGCCCCGAATTGGCGCTGATCACGCGATGGCCGAGGTCCTCCAGCATTTCCGCGGTCGACATTGCGATCAGCGGATCGTCGTCGACCAGCAGGATCACCGCGGTACGCTTCATCGCTTGCGGCGCCGGCGCGGGGCTCGCCGGGGCCGGCGCCGACGTGGCGACCGGCAGCACCAGGGTCGCTGTGGTGCCCTTGCCCACCGTACTCGCCAGTTGCAGCGCGCCGCCGAGTTGCACCGCAAGGCCGTGCACCATCGACAGGCCGAGCCCGGTGCCCTTGCCGACCGGCTTGGACGAGAAGAACGGCTCGATCGCCCGCTTCAGGACATCGGCCGCCATGCCGATGCCGGTGTCGACCACCGACAATTTCAGATAATTGCCGGGCCGCAGCGTCGGATCGTTCCTGGCTTGCCAGGCTGCGAGCCTGATGTCGATCGCGCCGCCATCCGGCATCGCGTCGCGCGCGTTGATGGCAAGGTTGAGGATCGCAAGCTCGAGCTGGTTGGTATCGACAGAGGCCGGCGGCAACTCCTCGGGAATATCCAGCCGCAGCGCAACGCGCGGTCCGAGCGAGCGCTCCAGCAGATTGCCCATGTCGCGTACCAGCGCACCGAGATCGACCGGCACCGCGCGAAGATCCTGCTGGCGCGCAAATGCAAGCAACCGCTGCGTCAGCGACGCACCACGCTCGGCCCCCTGCAGCGCGCCATCGACCAGACGGTGCAGGCGCGGATCGCCGGGCATCCGCTTTCGCAACAGATCGAGATTTCCCATCACCGCCATCAGCAGATTGTTGAAGTCGTGCGCGACGCCGCCGGTGAGCTGGCCGATCGCCTCCATCTTCTGCGCCTGCCGCAATTGCTCCTGGGCTCTTTCGCGTGCGGCGACTTCCTTCATCAGGTCGGTGGTGCGCTGCTCGACGCGCTGTTCGAGCGTCGCGGTCAGATCCGCGAGCGCGGTGCGCTCGGCCGCAAGCTGCGCCAGGAGGGTTTCGCGCTCGATCTCGGCCGTCTTGCGCGCGGTGATGTCGGAGCACACGCCGACCAGCGATTTGATGGTGCCGTCGCGATGGCGCACCGCGCGGGCCCGAACGTCGACCCAATGTTGCGAGCCATCCGGCCAGATCACGCGGTACTCGATGCGGTAGTCCCGGCCGGTGTCGACGGTGTCCTGCAAAATCGCGTGCCGCCTCTCCCGGTCGTCGGGATGCACGGCCCCCAGCAAATCCTGATAAGTGAACGGCGCACCGCTGTCCCGCCCGAAATAGGATTTGCAGGTGCTGGAAGCCTCCAGTTCGAAATCGGGAAGACGCAATTCCAGTGCGCCGAGATGACCCGCATTCATCGCGGTCTGCAGCAGGCTCTCGCTTGCGGTGAGATCTTCCAGAATGCCGCGGGTCTCATACTGCCGGCGCCGGGCCCGGACCGCAGAGCCGACGATGCTCACCAGCGTGGTCGGATGGAACGGACGTTCGATGAAGGTGACGTTGCCGAGAATTTGCCCGAGCCGCATCGCGTCCGGGTTGCGCTCGGGGCCGCCGCCCTGGCGCGTCAACAACACGATCGGAAAATCCGACCATGGGGGCTGATCGTTGAGCCAACTCACCAACCCTCGCAGGTCCGCGGTCTTGATCGCCTCGTCGGCGATCACGGCGAGCCCGGCGCCGCCTTCGATCTCATGCATCAGCCCGGCAATATCCGCACACGTGTTGGCGTAATAGCCCGCCTCCTTGATCAGCGCGGCAGCAACAGAGGCGTCGCGTCCGGTGGGCGCGAGAATGATGGCGCGCTCCGACGATACGCCCGGCTTCACTCAAGGCCCTCCTGCAACAGGGGCTGGCCCTCCCCGACATAGATCGGAACGCCGCGCAGCACGCCCTGGAAGCCGTCCAGCGGCGCACCGATCGTCAGACCCCGGTGACTGATGCGATATTCGCGGATCGTGTTCTCGTGCGTGCCGCTGCGCTTCTTGATGACCGACATCGCGCGCCTCACTTTGCCCATCGCCTCGAAGTAGCGCAGCAGAATCACCGAATCGGCGAGATAGGTGACGTCGATTGGTGCCTTTATGTCGCCGACCAGGCCGTGCTGCGCCACCGTCATGAAGGTCGCGGCGCCCTGCCGATTGAGGTACTGCAGCAGTTCGTGCATGTGCAGGATCAGTGAATTCTCCTCGGGCATCGCCGCCTGATAGCCGTTGAGGCTGTCGATCACGACGGTCTTGATCGCGTCCTCGTCGACCCGCCGGCGCACGCGATGCGCAAATTCGCCAGGTGACAATTCGGCGGCGTCAACCTGTTCGACGAACAGATTTCCCGTTCGCTGCATCTCTTCGAGGTCGATGCCCATTTCCTTCATGCGCGCGTACAGCAGGCCAAGCTCTTCGTCGAACACAAACATCGCGGCCTTCTCGCCGCGCGCGATCGCGGCGACGACAAAGACGATCACGGCAAGCGACTTGCCGGTGCCGGCCGGCCCGAGCACCAGCGTACTTGAACCCTTGTCGATACCCCCGCCTAGAAGCTGGTCCAGTTCAACGATCCCGCTCGATAACTGCCCGCGTTGAAATCCCTTGCGGTGCTCGGAGGCGACCAGCCTTGGAAACACGTTGACCCCGCCGGTCGTGATGGTCGCGTCGTGATAGCCGCCGCGGAATTTGGCGCCGCGGTATTTCGTGACGCGCACCCGCCGCCGCTCCGCGCCATAGGCCGGCGCCAATTCCTCGAGCCGGACCACGCCGTGCGCAATACTGTGCACCGTCTTGTCGGCAAGCTCGGCGGTCAGATCGTCAAGCAGCATCACCGTGGTATTGAACTTTGCGAAGTAATGCTTGATCGCGAGAATCTGCCGGCGATAGCGCAGCGAGCTTTGCGCCAGCAGCCTGATCTCGGAAAGGCTGTCGAGCACGACGCGGCTCGGCCGGGCGCGCTCCACTACTTCGAATATCTGCTTGGTGGTTTCGCCGAGTTCAAGGTCCGACGAATACAACAGGCTCTGCTGCTGTTCGGAATCGAGCAGGCTTTCGGGCGGCAGCAACTCGAATATGTCGATGCCATCGAGCGACCAGCCATGCGAGGCGGCGCCCCCCCGCAGCTCCCGCTCGGTCTCGGACAGGGTGATGTAGAGACATTTCTCGCCAGCCCGCATGCCTTCCCGCAGGAACTGCAAAGCCATCGTGGTTTTGCCGGTGCCGGGGGCGCCCTCGATCAGGAACACGTGCCCACGGGAGAACCCTCCCGACAGGATATCGTCGAGTCCCCAGATCCCGGTTTTCGCAATGTCGCTCGGCGCTTGAAATGAACTCATAACTCCCCCTCACCGCTAATAAAGCGGCACAGCATCAATAGGTTCCCGGCGGGCCTATTTCTGAGGGAGGATTTCGGTTCGAGCGCACGCCGTTTTGACGCAATCCGCTGCGCGGTCTAGCGCGGCTCGATCACCAGGCTCTGGACGGTACGGCCGAAATAGCCGCGCTGGTCGGCAAGCCGCGACATCGCAAGCCCTGCGCCGTCAGGACCTATCCAGGACTCGCTGTCGAGCAGAACCCAGTCGCCGACCGGCTCGCGCGCAAGGCTCACGGTGAGATCGGCGTTGATGAAAGTCCACCGGCTGAAATCGAGAACCGGCGAAACGCCGTTGGAGAAATCCGAGGCGACCACTGCGCGCATCGCCTGCGAGACGGCGACGCCCGCGATCAGCGGCTGGTTGATGCGGAACCAGATCGCGCCCGGGCCCAGCACGCCGAAGCGGCCGCGCGCGGCGCGCATCGAGATGTTTTTCACGAACGGACTGTTCGCGAGATTGCCCGGCTCGACGATACTTTCGTCGGGGCCCGGCAGATCGACCGGAACGGCTGCGACATCCGGCGGCAGCTCGGCCGCCTGCTGCTTGATCTTCAGCACGGTGGCCGAGACGACGAGAACGCCGTCGGCGAAAAGTCTGACGCCGCAGAGCTGGATCTTGCGGCCGTCGCGCAGGATCTCGCTCGAGACCGTCAGCGGCGCCACCGGCACCGGACGCATCAGGTCGATCGTGACCCGCGCGATCCGCATCGGCACCGGCGTGGGGATGGCTTCTGCGGCCCATACCACCAGCGCGGCCGGCGCGGAACCGTGCTGCATCCGCGGGTCCCATGGACCCGCGGCATCGGGACTGGTGACGACGCGGTCGCCGTCAACGCGAAAGATCGGCTCCATCAACCAAGCGCCGGATCGACTGCTTCGTCATACTCTTTCTTGAAGCGGGCGATCAGCTCGGCCGCGGGCACCACCTTGGAGATGCTGCCGACGCCCTGGCCGGAGCCCCAGATCTCCTTCCAGGCCTTCGGCTTGGCGCGCTCGCCCGACGCGTCGGTGCCGAAGCTCATCTTCGAAGGATCGGAGGTCGGCAGGTTTTCCGGATCCATGCCGGCGGCGACGATCGACGGCTTCAGGTAATTGCCGTGCACGCCGGTGAACAGATTGGAGTAGACTATGTCCTCGGCGGACGAATTCGTGATCATGCTCTTGTAGCCCTCGACCGCATTTGCCTCTTTGGTTGCGATGAAGGCGGAGCCGATATAGGCGAAGTCGGCGCCGATGATGCGCGCCGCGCGAATGGCGCGTCCGTTGGCGATGGTGCCCGAGAGTGCGATCGGCCCGTCGAACCACTGCCGCGTCTCCGACACGAACGGGAACGGCGACAACGTGCCGGCATGACCGCCGGCGCCGGCCGCGACCAGGATCAGGCCGTCGGCGCCCTTCTCGATCGCCTTGTGCGCGAACTTCTGGTTGATCACGTCGTGGAACACGATGCCGCCCCAGCCGTGGACGGCCTGGTTCAGCTCCTCGCGCGCGCCGAGCGAGGAGATGATCATCGGCACCTTGTGCTTCTCGCAAAGCGCCATGTCGTGATCGAGCCGGTTGTTCGACTTGTGCACGATCTGGTTCACTGCGAACGGCGCTGAAGGCCGCTCCGGATGCGCCTTGTCGTAGGCGGCAAGCTCTTCCTTGATCCGGTACAGCCATTCGTCGAGCAGTTCCGGCGGCCGCGCGTTCAGCGACGGAAACGAGCCGACTACACCGGCCTTGCACTGGGCGATGACGAGGTCGGGCACCGAGATGATGAACAGCGGTGCCCCGATCACGGGAAGAGACAGGCGGCCCTTGAACAGAGCAGGCATGGACATTGGCGGCGGATCCTCAAGTTGGTTGGTCTCGAATGCTGACCGTCATACCAACAAGGCAATCTTTCCAGTGTCAAGTATTGCGTTACGGCGCTGCAATAAGGATGACAAAACCTCACCCAGATGTCGTGTTTTCGGGCGGATCTGGCATCCCAGACGCAGTTTCGACCGCCTCTATTGGCAGACCGCCCGTGTCACGAAATTTTCCGTCTTGCAGTCGTTCGGCCCGCGCTTGTGGCCCGGCAGATAGACCAGCGGCGAGCATTTCTCGGAGGCGTCGGTATCGATGCTCTTGCCCTCCTTGAACCCCTTGCTCTGGCACAGCCGGTCGGCGCCGATCTTGCAATCCGGCGCGCCGTTCGAGGCCACCACGCAGGCTGCGCGCCCGGTCACCATCGTCGAGGGGCGCGCGATGTTCGACAGATCGTTGATGGTCTCGCTGGGGCTCTTCAGCTGTGGCAGCACCGACTTCGACTTCTCGAACAGCTTTCCGATTTCGTTGATCAGCCCGGGATTCTCACGCTCGACCGGCGCCGGCAGCAACTCGATCTGTTGCGGTTGAGACTCAACAGGCTGCGACTGCACACCGAGCGCGGGCGGCGCAGTCTGCGCCCGTGCGCTGTCGGTCGCAGGCAGCGCCATTGACAGCGCAAGGCCCGCCATCGCAACGCACGCCTTGGCGGGATTGAGTCTCGCGAGATTCACCGGTCGTCGATTCCATCAGCCAACGCAGCGACCGTAGTCCGAAGCCGTCCGCGAGCAAAGACGCGAACAGCTAGAACTTTGGTCAGATCAGCTTGAATGCGACAACAAAGCCCAGCACCAGCACGATCGCGCCGATCGCGACCCACAGGCCAAGCCGCTTCTCGAGCTCGGCACGGATGACATCGCCATAGCGATTGAGCAGCACCGCGACAAAGAAGAAGCGGCCGCCGCGTGCGACGATTGAGCACAGGATGAACAGCCCGATGCTGTAGCCGGCAAAGCCCGACGTGATCGTCACGAGCTTGTAGGGGATCGGCGTCAGCCCCTTCACGAGGATGATCACGGCACCCCACTCGGCATAGGAGGCGCGGAACGCGTCGACCTTGTCGGACAGGCCATAGAGATGGATCAGCCACTGCCCGAGCGAGTCGTAGAGCAGCGCGCCGATCGCGTAGCCGAGCACGCCGCCGGCGACGGACGCGACGGTGCAGACGGCCGCGAACCACCAGGCCCGCTTCGGCCGCGCCAACGACATCGGCAACAGCATGATGTCAGGAGGGATCGGGAAGAAGGAGCTCTCGGCGAAGGCGACGGCGGCGAGAATCCAGAGTGCGTAGGGCTTGTCGGCCGCCGCGACGCACCAGTCGTAAATCCGTTTCAACATGGGCGCGATGAACCATCATGGAGCGGATTTGTCCATGCCGGGAATGGATCGAATTTGGTTGATTTACGACTGCCGTTTGCGCAGCCGGTTCTCCAGCGCGACAATTCGACGCCGAACCACCGGAACGGGCGCGGTCTTGGGTAGCTTGACGGGCGACTTCGGCAGCTTCTCGGCGATCCCGAGCAGGCGCTCGCGCCGCTCCATCTCGCGCCACACATCCCCCGGCTTCACGCCGGCCGATGCCCACAGAACGGTGAGATTGTAGAGCAGGTCCGCGCTCTCGCGGACGACGGCGTCCGGCTTGCCGCTGACGGCGTCGATCACGACCTCGACCGCTTCCTCGGCGAGCTTCTTGGCCATCTTGGCCGGCCCGCGCTGGAACAGCCGTGCCGTGCGCGACGTAGCCGGATCAAGATCCTTGGCCACGATCACCGCCTGGTAAAGCCGCTCGATCGAATCACTCATCCTGCGAGCCTAATCGAAACACATCGCCAGCGTGTTAACGGGCGAGCCGACAACGAAAAATCCACCGGCCTCGCAGCCGGTGGATTCGATGCTTTGTGACAGTTCTGCGAACCGATGACGGTATCAGTACGGCGTATAGGGCAGTGCCGAGCGGCGCCCGTAATAGCCGTGATAACCATAGTACGGTCCGCCGCCATAATAGGCCGGGCCGCCGTAGTA
Organism: Bradyrhizobium sp. 41S5; assembly: GCF_011516665.3. Classification (NCBI taxonomy): domain Bacteria; kingdom Pseudomonadati; phylum Pseudomonadota; class Alphaproteobacteria; order Hyphomicrobiales; family Nitrobacteraceae; genus Bradyrhizobium; species Bradyrhizobium sp. 41S5. The sequence goes on from NZ_CP083721.1 coordinate 7,708,320, forward strand.
GCCATAGGAGTCGTAATAGTCGCGACGGTTCTGGGCTGCGGCGATCGCCAGACCCGTGCCGACGATCCCGGCGAACGCAGCCGCAGCGGCCGCGCCGCCGCCACCGCCACGATAGTAGCGTCGGCGCGCGCTGATGTCGGTTGCGCCGCTCGTGCCGTGCGATGTGGCCACAGCGGCCGCCTTGCCCGCCGGAGCAGAGCCTGCGAACGCCATCGTCGGCTCAACGGCCGTCAACGCCACCGCGGCAACCGTTGCCAATGTGGCTGCGCGGCCAATGGACGAAAAAACACCCCTTCGCGCAAACATTGCAGTCATCCTTTGTGGAAGCCGGCCCGACGGGCCCTGGTGAGCTAATCACTACCCCTAGATTAGGTTCCCCAAACCGAAGGCAAGCTGAACAACCTGGGGTTAAATCATGGCAGTCATCGGCTGTTCACCTTGCCTGGGGCAGGATGGCCCGCAGATACGCTTGAAATTGATGCTTGAATTGCACCCTGCCCTGGCGCATTCGATGTCATGAAGCAGGCGCAGCCGGCGCGGCACTTTGTCTCGCCTCCCGGATGTCATGATGCAGGTAAGTCGGACCACCGTTCTCCGCTGGATACTGGCCGGCATGATCGGCCTTTCGGGCGGCGTGTGGCCGGCCGTCACGCCGCTGCGCGCCGGCGATGCGCCGCAGCCACTCACCATCCAGTTCACGCTCGACCGTCCGCTTGATGCTGCCGCGGCCCCCTTCGTGATGGCGTCGGCCGGCGGCCTGTTCAGCGCCGAGGGCCTTGCGGTCGGCACCAACGTCGCCACCAGTTCGGCGGATGCGATCGCGCGCGTCGCCGACGGCTCGAGCGATTTCGCCCTCGTCGACGTCAACGCGCTGATCCGCTTTCGCGACAAGCCTGGTGCTGTCCCCGTCAAGGCGGTGTTCGTGCTCTTCAACCAGGCGCCTTATGCGATCATTGCCCGCAAGAGCCGCGGCATCAACGCGCTGGCCGACATCCAGGGCAAGAACCTCGGCGTCGCCGAGGGCGACCTGTCGATCCGGCTGTGGCCCGCGGTCGCCAGGCAGAACGGCATCAAGCTTGCGAGCGTGAAGCAGAACACGATCAGCGCCGCGGTGCGCGAGCCGATGCTTTCCGCGGGCCAGGTCGATGCCGTCACCGGCTTCTCCTATCTCTCGGCGATCAACTTGCGCGATCGCGGCGTGCCTGCCGATGATCTCGCGGTGCTGCGCTTCGCCGACTATGGCTGCGAGGCCTACGGCTTCGCCGTGATCGTCAGCCCGCGCCTTGCCGCGGCGAAGCCGGACGCGGTCAAAGGCTTCGTGCGCGCGGTGATCGGCGGCACCAACCTCGCCGTCAAGGACTCGGCCCGCGCCGCCGGCGAGGTGGCGAGCCGGATGGATGGCGGTTCGCGCGATCTGGAGCTCGAGCGGCTGGGCGCCATCATCCGCGACAACATCTTGACCGGCGAGGTGAAGCGCAACGGCCTCGGTGGCATCAAGCCGGAGCGCTTCGAGCGGTCGGTCGACCAGCTCGCGGAGGACTTCAAATTCCAGAAGCGGCCGCACGCTGCCGACATCTTCGACGACCAATTCCTGCCGCCGATCGATGGCCGGCTGGTGAACTAGGTCGTGTGGACACTTACCGCATCCATAGGACGGTGGCTGCGATGGTAACGACGGCAAGGTAATTTCGGGCGGTCTTTTCGAAGCGGGTTGCGACGCGGCGGAATTGCTTGAGTTTTGAGAAGCAGCACTCCACGAGATGACGCTGGGCATAGAGATGCTTGTCGAGCGGATATTTGAGTGCCCGTGACGGATTGTTGGGGATGACGGCGAGTGCTCCCTTGGCGGCGATGGCTTGGCGCAAATGATCGGCGTCATAGGCTGTATCGGCCATGACGACCTCGGCTGGTAATCCCTCGAGCAAAGCAGCCGCTTGTGGCGCATCGCCCTTCTGACCTGCGCTCAGCGTGAACCGTACGGGACATCCCAAGCCCCGAACGGCCATGTGAATCTTGGTGCTCAGACCACCGCGCGAGCGGCCGATCGCCTGATCTTCAGACCCCCTTTTTTGGCCCCGGCAGCGTGCTGGTGGGCTCGGACGATGGTGGAATCGACGATCAGATATTCGAAGTCCGGATCATCGGACATCACCTCGAATATCCGCCACCAAACTCCCTTGAGGCTCCAACGACTGAAGCGACGGAAGACGCTGTTCCAGTCCCGAATGCTTCAGGCAGATCACGCCAGGGAGCGCCCGTACGAACGATCCAAAGCACGCCTTCCACGAACATCCGATTGTCGCGCCCGGTCGAGCCTTTCTGGTCAGGACCTATAATCAGAGGCGCCATTCGTTCCCATGCCGCATCGCTCAAAACCAAACGGTCCAGCACACCCAAGACTGCCTCCCCAAAGGCAGCCTTGAATCTGATTTGCTCCTAAAAGGGAATCCCTAGAGTCCACACGACCTAGGCCTCCCTATCGACGTCATTGCGAGCGAAGCGAAGCAATCCATTGTCGCCGAACACAAGACAGATGGATTGCTTCGTCGCTGCCGCTCCTCGCATGACGGGATGCTCGCAGCAGAATCGATGAGTTGGATAACGCCAGAAGCGGCCATCGCCCGCTGGCCCTGCATCCCGAACCCTGATTAAATTGCGTCCCGCCTGACCGGGCGCCCACCGCTGACGAGTCCCGCCGGCATGTCCATGCTTCGCCTCTATACCCGCGTCCTCGAACTGCTCGGCAAGGAGGCGCGGCTCGGCTGGATCCTCGCCGCCGCCAACATGCTGCTCGCCGGCGCGCAATTCGCCGAGCCGGTGCTGTTCGGCAAGATTGTCGACGTGCTGTCGGGCCGGCCGGTCACCGGGCTGTTCGCGACCTCCTCGGCATGGCCGCTGCTCGCGGCCTGGGCGGCGTTCGGCCTGTTCACGATCGCCTGCAGCGCGATCGTGGCACTGCAGGCCGACCGGCTGGCGCATCGCCAGCGCCAGGCGGTGCTGACGGATTATTTCGAGCACATCCTGCAGCTGCCGCTGACCTTCCACTCCGGTACCCATTCCGGGCGGCTGATGAAGGTGATGCTGAACGGCACCGATGCGCTGTGGCGGCTCTGGCTCGGCTTCTTCCGCGAGCATTTCGCCGCCATCATGTCGCTGATCGTGCTGCTGCCGCTCGCGCTCTACATCAACTGGCGGCTGGCGATCCTGCTGTTCGCGCTTTGCGTCGTGTTCACCGTGCTGACCACGCTGGTGGTGCGCAAGACCTACGGCATGCAGAGCGAGGTCGAGGCCTATTACAGCGACCTCTCGGCGCGCGCCTCCGACGCGCTCGGCAATGTCGCGCTGGTGCAGAGCTTCGTGCGGATCGATTCCGAGGTGCAGGGCCTGCGCTACGTCGCCGACAAGCTGCTCGCGGTGCAGATGCCGGTGCTGTCATGGTGGGCGCTGGTCACCGTGATCACGCGCGCCTCGACCACCATCACGGTGCTCGCCATCTTCACCGTCGGCATCGCGCTTCACAATGAAGGCCTCACCACGGTCGGCGAGATCGTGATGTTCGTCTCGTTCGCCACCATGCTGATCCAGAAGCTCGAGCAGGTGGTGAGCTTCATCAACAATGTGTTCATGGAAGCGCCGCGCCTGCAGGAATTCTTCGACGTGCTCGATGCTGTGCCGGCGGTGCGCGACCGGCCCGGCGCCGTCGATCCCGGCCGGCTGTCCGGGCTGGTCGAATTCAACGACGTCTCGTTTTCCTATGACGGCAAGCGGCCGGCGATCGAGGACCTCACCTTCACCGCATTGCCGGGCCAGACCATCGCGCTGGTCGGCTCGACCGGCGCCGGCAAATCCACCGCGATCGCGCTGCTGCATCGGGCGTTCGATCCGCAATCCGGCATCATCAAGATCGACGGTATGGATATACGCGCGCTGAAGCTGACGGCGCTGCGGCGGAACATCGGCGTGGTGTTCCAGGAGGCGCTGTTGTTCAACCGCTCGCTCGCCGACAATCTGCGTGTCGGCAAGCCCGATGCGACCGATGAGGAGCTGCGTACCGCCGCGGCGCGCGCGCAGGCGCTGGATTTCATCGAGCGCAGCGAAAAGAAGTTCGACACCCATGCCGGCGAGCGCGGCCGCATGCTGTCCGGCGGCGAGCGGCAGCGGCTGTCGATTGCGCGTGCGCTGCTCAAGGATCCGCCGATCCTGATCCTCGACGAGGCGACCAGCGCGCTTGACGCCGTCACCGAGGCCAAGGTGAATGCTGCTCTCGACGAAGTGATGAAGGGCCGCACCACGTTCGTGATCGCGCACCGTCTCTCGACCATCCGCTACGCAACCCGCATCCTGTTGTTCGACCAGGGACGGGTGATCGAAAGCGGAACTTTCGATGAACTGGTGGCGAAAGGCGGGCGTTTTGCCGACCTCGCGCGGGCCCAGTTCATGGTCCAGGAACAGGCCGGCGCCGGCATCGAGGCACCATAATTCTCCCCTTTCCAATTGAGGCGGCTGCCGAAATTCGGCCGATTTCGTCCACGATATAGTCGGCTGGCCTCTGTTCTCAGCTGGCAAGCCGGTATAGGTTTGCATCGCCGCAATGCGGCGCCGGACACGCTTGAAACCCGTACGTCACATCGCAAGACCTCCTTCTTGAAGGCGGGTCTCAAAGGACCGGAACCGTCGTGTATTTTCCTTGCCCGCTGCGCCCGTCACTGAAATCGATTCTGGCCGTCGCGATGCTCGTCATCGCAGCGCCGCAGATGGCGCGAGCCGAAGCGCTGCTGGTGGTCGAGGCCGATACCGGAAAGGTGCTGCAGGCCGACAATGCGACGATGCCGTGGTACCCGGCTTCGCTCAGCAAGCTGATGACCGCCTATGTGACGCTCAAGGCGGTGAAGGACGGTCGCGTGTCGCTCGACACGCTGCTCACGGTGTCGCCGACCGCATCGTCGCAATCGCCCTCGAAGATGGGCTTCCGGCCCGGCACCCAGGTCACCGTCGACAATGCGCTGAAGATGATGCTGGTGAAGTCGGCCAACGACATGGCCGTGGTGCTGGCCGAGGGCGTCGGCGGTTCGATCGACGGCTTTGCCGGGATGATGAACGAGACCGCTCAGAAGCTCGGCATGACGCAAACGAGCTACGTCAACCCGAACGGCCTGCCCGCCGACGGCCAGATCACCTCGGCGCGCGACATGGCGATCCTCGCCCGCGCCATCATCCGCGACCTGCCGGAATACGAGTATTTCGTCCACATCCCGTCGATCCGCTTCGGCCGCCGCATCACCCAGAACTTCAACAAGCTGATCGGGCGCTATCCCGGCGCCGACGGCTTCAAGACCGGCTTCATCTGCGCCTCCGGCTACAATCTCGTGGCGTCGGCGACGCGCGACGGCAAACGGCTGATCGCCGTGGTGCTCGGCGCCTCCTCGGGCCGCATGCGCGCGATCCGCGCCGCGCAGCTTTTGGATCGCGGCTTTGCCAACAACGGGCTGGCGTGGCTGCGGCCCTCGCTCGGCACCGTCGACAATCTGGTGCCGATCGATTCCACCCCGCCAAACCTGCGCGAGGAGATGTGCGGCGCCAAGCACAAGCGGCCCGGCAGCGACGAGGACGGAGAAGACACCGTCGCGAACGCCGGCACGAGCACCAACGGCGACAGTGGCGTGAGCTTCTTCGCCTCGGGCCTGCAGGCCGCGATGCCGACAAAGCCGGCCGAACTGCTGGCGCAACCGGCGGCGGCGTCCGAACCGGTCGTGGTTTATACGGGACCGACCAAGACCGGAGCTGCCTTGATCGCCGCGGTCGAGGCCGACACCGAGAAGCTGCAGCCGGCCAAGCGCGGCAAGGGCAAGCACACCCGTGTCGCCGGCAAGAAGTCCGATGCGGCTGATGACGCCAAGGGTGACAGCAAGAGCGCCTCCAAGTTGGATAGCTCCAAGTCGGATAACAAGCCGGCGGCCAAGCCCGTACGCCACGCCAACGCCAAGCCGGATGCCGCAGCTGCGAAGCCCGCCGCGGACAAGCCTGCCGCCGCAAAGCCTGCCGGCAAACCGGCGGCGGCAAAGCCTGCTGCGAAGCCCAAGGCCGAGAAGCCCAAGGCTGAGAAGCCGAAGGCCGACGCCAAGCCGGCAGGCTAGCAGAGCGCCACCCCCTCCGATCTCCCAATGCGTCGATAGCGCGCAGCGGCTTGCCATTGGCCGCAGCATCGCTCAATACTGCCTGAAATAAAGCGGCCAAGATAATACGGCCCAGGGTCGGGAAACCCGGAAACAATCCGGGACATCAGCCAAATTTGAGAGAGGGGATTGACCATTATGGAGCGCATCTGGCTCAAGCATTATCCGGCCGGCGTGCCCGCCGATATCGACGTCACGCAATATTCGTCGCTGGTCGAATTGCTGGAAGAGAGCTTCAAGAAGTTCGCCGATCGCAAGGCGTTCATCTGCATGGACAAGGCGATCACCTATCGCGAGCTCGACGAGATGTCGACGGCGCTCGGCGCCTACCTGCAGAGCAAGGGCCTGCAGAAAGGCGCGCGGGTCGCGCTGATGATGCCGAACGTGCTGCAATATCCGATCGCGATCGCCGCCGTGCTGCGCGCCGGCTATGCCGTGGTCAACGTCAATCCGCTCTATACTCCGCGCGAGCTCGAGCATCAGCTCAAGGATTCCGGCGCGGAAGCGATCATCGTGCTGGAGAACTTTGCCACCACCGTGCAGAAGGTGCTGGCGAACACCGCGGTGAAACAGGTGATCGTCGGCAGCATGGGCGACCTGCTCGGCTTCAAGGGCGTCATCGTCAACCTGGTGGTGCGCCGGGTGAAGAAGATGGTGCCGGCCTGGTCGATCCCCGGCGCGGTCACCTTCAACGAGGCGCTGTCGGCCGGCCGCGGCATGAAGCTCAACAAGCCCGTGCTGACGCGCCAGGACGTCGCCTTCCTGCAATACACCGGCGGCACCACCGGCGTTTCCAAGGGTGCCACGCTGATCCACCAGAACGTGCTCGCCAACGTGCTGCAGAATGACGCCTGGCTGCAGCCAGCGCTGAAGAAGCCGCCGATCGTCGACCAGATGGTCATCGTCTGCGCGCTGCCGCTCTATCACATCTTCGCCCTGACTGCGTGCTACCTGCTGGGCGTGCGCTCCGGCGGCACCAATCTGCTGATCCCCAATCCGCGCGATATGGCCGGCTTCATCAAGGAGCTGGCGAAATATCAGGTCAGCTTTTTTCCGGCAGTCAACACGCTCTATAACGGCCTGTTGAACACGCCAGGCTTCGACAAGCTGGATTTCTCCAAGCTGAAGATCGCCAATGGTGGCGGCATGGCCACGCAGAAGCCTGTCGCCGAGAAGTGGCTCAAGGTCACCGGCATTCCGCTCTCGGAAGGCTATGGGCTGTCGGAGACCTCGCCGACGCTGACCTGTAACCGCGCCGACATCGAAAGTTTCTCCGGTACGATCGGGCTGCCGGTGCCCTCGACCTATCTGTCGATCCGTGACGACGACGGCAACGAACTGCCGGTCGGCCAAGCCGGCGAAATCTGCGCCAAGGGTCCGCAGGTGATGGCGGGCTACTGGAACAGGCCGGACGAGACCGCGCGCGTGATGACGTCGGACGGCTATTTCCGCACCGGCGACATCGGCGTGATGGACGAGAACGGCTACACCAAGATCGTCGACCGCAAGAAGGACATGATCCTGGTCTCGGGCTTCAACGTCTATCCGAACGAGATCGAGGAAGTGCTGGCGAGCCATCCGGGCGTGCTCGAATGCGCCGTGATCGGCGTTCCCGATGCGAAGTCCGGCGAGGCGGTGAAGGCCTTCGTGGTCAAGAAAGACCCCAACATCACCGCCGAGGACATCATCAAGTTCAGCGCCACCCAGCTCACCGGCTACAAGGTGCCGAAGCAGATCGAGTTCAGGACCGACCTGCCGAAGACCAATGTCGGCAAGATCCTGCGCCGCGAGCTGCGCGACGAGAAGAAGGCCGCGGCCTGAAACAAGTGATGCGGGCGTTGGACGGACATGACTTTGATGCTCGCATCGCGACGCCTGCGGACATCCTGGCGTTCTGGCTGAAGGCCGGCCGCGACCGCTGGTACACGCGCGACGAAGCCTTCGATGCCGAAATCCGCAGCCGCTTCCTTGCCACCTGGCAGAAGGCGGCTGCCGGCGAATTGTCGTCATGGGAGGCGAGCGACGAGGGCGCGCTGGCGCTGACCATCGTGCTCGACCAGTTTCCGCGAAACCTGTTTCGAGGCAACGCCAAGACCTTTTCAAGTGATGCGCTGGCGCGTGAGGTGGCAAGGCACGCCATCGACCGCGGCATCGATGCGCGGACCGACCCGGTGCTGCGCGAATTCCTCTATCTGCCTTTCGAGCATTCGGAGGACCTCGACGACCAGCAGCGCTGCGTGACGCTGTTCCGGCAATATGACTGCCATCCCGACAACCTGAAATACGCCGAGGACCACGCCGACATCATCCGCCGGTTCGGCCGCTTCCCCCACCGTAACCGGGTGCTGGGTCGGGAAACCACCGCGGACGAGCAGGCCTTTCTCGACGCCGGCGGGTTTTCCGGCTGATGACGGAACGGTGACTGCGCTTCGGCATTGCCGTTCCCGCAGCAGGTCGTATTGTGCGGTCCAACCGCCGGGTTTAAGACAATTCCGCTTCACCGAGGGAGAACAACGATGACGATCAATGTTGGCGACAAGCTGCCGGAAGCCAAATTTCGCGTGATGACCGCCGAGGGTCCGCAGGTCAAAACCACCGACGACATTTTCAAGGGCAAGAAGGTTGCCCTGTTCGCGGTGCCCGGCGCCTACACCGGCACCTGCCACAAGATGCATCTACCGAGCATCTTCCTCAACGCCTATGCCCTGAAGAACAAGGGCGTCGACACCATCGCGATCGTCTCGGTCAATGACGCCTTCGTGATGAACGCCTGGAAGCGCGACACCGACCAGCGCGACGAAGCCGTCTTCCTGGCCGACGGCAATGCCGACTTCACCAAGGCGATAGGCATGGAGCTCGACGCTTCCGGCAACGGCCTCGGCATCCGCTCCCACCGCTACTCGATGCTGGTCGAGGACGGCGTGGTGAAGAAGCTCAACAAGGAGCCGGCTCCGGGCAAGGTCGAGGTCTCCGGCGGCGACACGCTGCTCGGGCAGCTCTGAGCTGACGGCCCACGCACACTGTCATCGCCCGGCTCGACCGGGCGTCCAGTACGCCGCGGCCTCCCGTTTCAATTGCCGATGTCTCTGGAATACTGGATCGCCCGCTTTCGCGGGCGATAACAGTTTTGGGAATGGCTACAGCCGGGATCGCTGATGCGCAGTCGGCAAGCGCCGCCCTACCCCTTCAACCTCGCCATCGCCACGCCTTCGCGCGCCAACTCGTCGGCGCGCTCGTTCTCGGCGTGGCCGGCATGGCCCTTGATCCAGTGCCAGCGCACCTCATGCGGCTTCAGCGCGGCGTCGAGGCGCTGCCACAGCTCGACATTCTTCACCGGCTTCTTGTCGGCCGTGCGCCAGCCATTGCGCTTCCAGCCGTGAATCCATCCGGTAATGCCTTGGCGGACGTACTGGCTGTCGGTGGTGAGGTCGACCACACAGGGCTTCTTCAGGGCTTCCAGCGCCGAGATCGCCGCCATCAACTCCATGCGGTTGTTGGTGGTGTGCGCCTCGCCGCCCTTCAATTCCTTCTCGACGTCGCCGAACCTGAGGATCGCGCCCCAACCGCCCGGTCCGGGGTTTCCTGAGCAGGCACCATCGGTGAAGACAATCACATGCGGCTTGTCGCTCACGCCACGCATCCTGCCGGCGTGATGCCGTAGTCGTTGATAGCAGCGACGTTCTGGTGGAAGCGCAGCTTGCGGACGTATTCCAGCGGGTCCTTCGGCTGCACCAGCGCACCCGCGGGCACGTTGAGGAAATCGACCAGGCGCGTCAGCAGGAAACGGAGCGCGGCGCCGCGCGCGAGCAGCGGCAGCGCGGCCTGTTCCGCCGCCGACAATTGCCGCTCGCGGCCATAGGCATTGAGCAGCGCGCGCGCCTTGGTGACGTTGAAGGAATGATCCGGCTCGAAGCACCAGGCGTTGAGGCAGATCGCGACGTCGTAGGCCAGGATGTCGTTGCAGGCGAACGGAAAGTCGATCAGGCCCGAAAGCTTGTCGCCGAGGAAGAAGACGTTGTCGGGAAACAGGTCGGCATGGATCACGCCGACCGGAAGGTCCGCTGGCCACGCGGATTCGAGATGATCGAGCTCGCGCGCGATGAAGTCGTGCAGACCCGGCTGCACGCTGTCGGCCCGCGCGGCGGCGAGATCGAACAGCGGCCGCCAGCCGGAGACCGACAGCGGATTGTTGCGGACCAGCGGAAAGTCGCGGCCGGCCAGATGCATTTTGGCCAGCGCCGCGCCGACGCCTGAGCAATGTGCCACGTTCGGCCGCCGCGGCCACATGCCTTCGAGGAAGTTGATGATCGCCGCCGGCCGGCCGGCAAGCCGGCTGTAAACCTCGCCCTTGCGGTTGCGCGCCGGCTGCGGGCACGACACCCCGCGCTCGGCGAGATGCGCCATCAGCGAGAGGAAATACGGCAGGTCGTCCTCCGCCACGCGCTTCTCATAGAGCGTGAGGATGTAGGCGCCCTGGCTGGTGTGCAGCAGGAAGTTCGAATTCTCGACGCCCTCGGCGATGCCCTTGTAGGAGAGCAATTCGCCGATCTCGTAGCTCTTGAGGAATTCCGCGAGGTCTTCGGCGGCAACGTCGGTGTAAACCGCCATATGGTCTATTCCGCGGCGGCAGCGTCGGGCCGCAGCGAACGTGGCAGCGGGAAGAACTCGTTCTCTTCCGCGGCCGAGACCGTCTCCACGTGAAGTTCGAAGCGCTCGGCGAAGGCGCCCATGATCTCCTCGACGATCACTTCCGGCGCCGAGGCGCCCGCGGTGATGCCGAGGCTCTTGATGCCTTCGAACCTGCTCCAGTCGATGTCGCTGGCACGTTGTGCAAGCACGGCAATGGGACAGCCCTCGCGCTCGGCGACCTCGCGCAGGCGCTGCGAGTTCGACGAGTTCGGCGCGCCGACCACGATCAGGGCATCGACCACCGGCGCCACCTTCTTGACCGCAAGCTGACGGTTGGTGGTGGCGTAGCAGATGTCTTCCTTGTGCGGACCGTTCACATTCGGGAAGCGCTGCTTGAGCAGCGCCACGATCTCCGCGGTGTCGTCGATTGACAGCGTGGTCTGGGTCACGAAAGCGAGGTTGTTGGGGTCCTTCGGGACGAAGGTCTTTGCATCCTCGGCGGTCTCGATCAGGGTCACGGCGCCGACCGGGAGCTGGCCCAAGGTGCCGACCACCTCGGGGTGATGGGAATGCCCGATCAGGAGGATCTCGCGGCCGCGCTTGAAATGGATCGCCGCCTCGCGGTGGACCTTGGTCACCAGCGGGCAGGTCGCGTCCAGCGAGAAGAAATTGCGGGATTTGGCCTCAGCCGGAACCGACTTGGGAACGCCGTGGGCTGAAAATACCACCGGCGCATTGGTATCGTCGGGGATTTCGGCCAATTCCTCGACGAAAATGGCGCCTTTGGTCTTCAGGCTGTCGACCACATACTTGTTATGGACGATTTCGTGCCGGACATAGACCGGGGCACCATAAATGGTGAGCGCGCGTTCGACTGTATCGATGGCGCGGACCACCCCGGCGCAAAAGCCGCGGGGGGAACAAAGCACGATTCTAAGATCGGGTTTTTTCGCTGACATCAGGCTGTCTCGGGGCAATCTCGGGACCGAATCACCCCTCGCCGGCGGGCGGGGAACGGCCAGTTAGGATAAGGACTTGGGACTGCTTTCGGGCGCTGTCAAGGCGATTTTGCTGGCCCATTGCGCCATTCCCCCCGGAGGGCTTATATAGGCCCTATAATTCCCGTCATCGCCGATGACTACCAGCTTCGCCTCTACAGAGGTGGGCGAAGCACAAAGGAGATTTGCCATGAGCAACGCACCGCTGATGCCGAAGGCGACTGCCGTGTGGTTGGTCGATAATACCGCCCTGACGTTCGATCAGGTGGCCGATTTCACCAAAATGCACCCCCTGGAGGTGCGCGCCATTGCCGACGGCGACGCCGCCCAGGGCATCAAGGGCATGGACCCGATTTCCAACGGCCAGCTGACCCGCGAGGAGATCGAGCGCGGCGAGCGGGACCAGAATTACCGCCTCAGGCTCCAGGAGAGCAAGGTGGTGCTGCCGACCGCCGCCAAGAAGAAAGGCCCGCGCTATACCCCGGTGTCGCGCCGCCACGAGCGGCCGAGCGCGATCCTTTGGCTGGTGCGCAACCACCCCGAATTGAAGGACGCGCAGATCATGCGTCTGGTCGGCACCACCAAGACCACGATCGCCAGCGTGCGCGACCGCACCCACTGGAACGCCTCGACCCTGACCCCGATGGACCCGGTGACGCTCGGCCTGTGCTCGCAGATCGAGCTCGATTTCGAGGTGCAGCGCGCCGCCAAGGAAAAGCCGACCACGACCGTTTACGGCGGCGCCACGCTGCTGCCGGCCTCCGAGACCACGCGCAAGGACGAGCTGGACGATCAGCCGATCGAGCGGCACGACGATCTCAACGTCGATGCCGTGTTCGCCAAGCTGAAGACGATCGGCGGCAAGAAGGCCGACGACGAAGAGTAGGCTCCGTTTCGCGAACACCGGACTACGAAACGCGGCAGGGCAACCCGCCGCGTCTTTGTTTGGGGCACGGGTAGCCTTGATCCCGCACCCGCCGCGCCGGTGGCCCGCTTTCGCTTACCCGAACGAGAAGCGCCGGTGGGCGAAGTCGAGCAGCGGACGTTCGAAATAGCGATAACTCAGGGCGCACAGCCCGAGCGTCAGCGCGAGCGCGCCGAAGGTCAGCGAGAGGCCGGCGAGGCTCTCGACTGTCCTCGGTTGATGCAGCACGGCGAACAGCAGGTATGCGATGACGTGGTGGGTGAGATACGCCGCGTAGGACGTCCTGGCGAAGAAGGTCGCGACCGAGCTGCGCAGCAGTGCGAGTTTTGGCGAGCCGCGATTTTCCAGAACGACGAACAGCAGGGAACCGAAGAAGATCTCGACCTGCGTGTGCGAGAACGCCACCGACCAGCGCTTCCACCCGAACAGCCACAACAGGGGAAGCGACATGCTCGACCATTTGAGGATGGCGGCGACGCGTCTGGAGACCTCGGCATCCGGCTTGCGATAGAGGCGCCACCAGGCGATCAGCGCGCCGATCGCCAGCGAATCGATCCTGAATTGCGGCAGCACGTACCAGCCGTAGGCGTCCGGCAGCGCGCTGTCGATCAGGCGCCCGATCGGGCAGATCAGGATCGGCACCAGCAGGATCGCGAACAGCCGCTCGGGCGGGACGTTGCGGACCAGCAACGGAAACAGCAGATAGAACTGCTCCTCGATCGCAAGCGACCAGGTGACGGCCAGAAAGTAGGCGCCATCGGTCTGGGCCTTGGCCATGCCGAAGTTCTGCAAGCCGAACAAATACAGCCAGCCGGGCACGCCCCTTGTGTCGAACAAGTCAGGGCTCAGCGAGAAGGTCCAGCCGATCAGAGCCGCGGCGCACATCAGGTAGTAGAGCGGCCAGATGCGAAACGCGCGCCTGCCGTAGAAGGCGGAATAATATCGTTCAGCCGCGCGATGCCGCAGCAGAATATCGGTGATCAGATAGCCGGACAGAATGAAGAACAGGTCGACACCGAAGCGGCCGACATGCAGCAATTTCCACGGCCAGCCCTCTGGACCATCAGGCGTTCCGAAATAGTGCCAGATGACGACGATCAGAACCGCGATCGCGCGCAAACCGTCGAGCTCGCCGATCCTGTCACGTTGCAGCGCGAGCTCGCCTTCAACAAGCACAGGACCTGATCCATCCAAAAGGGCCGCTCACGATCGTGCGGCGGCGAGCCGATAGCTCAAGGGAATTTGGCCCGGCGCCTAGTGCACGTCGGGATGGTTCATCATGTACTCGCCGAGATCGCGCTGCCGGCGATCGGTACGGGCTTCGGCGTTCTGGCGCTGCACATCGCGGTCCTTGCGGCAGGCGACATATTCGGGCGAGCCGACCGCGACCTTGCCATTGCCTTGGCAGTACTGATCGTCGTCGCCCATGCTCTCCGCGATCGGCGATCGGCCGCGCTCGAGACAGCCTGCCAGCAGCGGCAGGGCGAGCAGCAATGCGAAAGTCGCGCGTGCGGAAATGGTTCGCATCTGTGGGTCCGTGTCTCGTGGGGTCTTGGCGTTGGATGCCGGGATGACCCGGCAATCCATCAAAATCAAGGCCATTCTGCTTCCGGACGCGTTTCGATGCGCAGGGCTCGATTGCGCGGTGCCGGGGGCGCCGGCATTCGACAAGGCAACTTGACACGTCGGGCAACTCAGGGGGATAATTCCAATATTCCGAAATCGCGCACCCCTCGGGATGGAAACCTCACCAAGATGCGCCCCTCACACGCGATGTTGGGGAAAGGGGGGCCACACGGCGCGCTCTCTCCACTGAAGAGAGCAACGCCCGAGTGACGTCGACCTACGCCTTGTCCTTCAGCGCCTCGCCGATCTCGTCGAGCACCTTGGGGTCCTCGATCGTCGCCGGCATGGTCCAGGACTCGCCGTCGGCGATCTTCTTGATGGTGCCGCGCAGGATTTTTCCGGAGCGGGTCTTCGGCAGCCGCGCGACCGTGATCGCGAGCTTGAACGCCGCGACCGGCCCGAGCTTCTCGCGTACCAGCGCCACGACTTCCTTCTCGACCTGATCCGGCGTCTTGCTCACGCCGGCCTTCAGCACCAGGAAGCCGCAAGGCACCTCGCCCTTGATGGCGTCCTTGACGCCGAGAACGGCGCATTCGGCGACGTCGGGATGCGAGGCCAGGATCTCCTCCATGCCGCCGGTGGAGAGCCGGTGGCCGGCGACATTGATGATGTCGTCGGTGCGGCCCATCACCCAGACATAGCCGTCCTCATCCTTGTAACCGGCATCCGAGGTCTTGTAGTAGCCGGGGAATTCCGAGAGGTAAGCGTCCCTGAAGCGATCATCCTGCTGCCACAGCGTCGGCAGGCAGGCCGGCGGCATCGGCAGCTTGATCACGATCGAGCCCATGGTGCCCGCAGGCACCGGCTTCGCCGCCTCGTCGACGATGTCGACCTGATAGCCCGGCATCGGCACCGTCGGCGAACCGTGCTTGACCGGCAGCATGCCGAGCCCGACCGGATTGCCGGCGATGCACCAGCCGGTCTCGGTCTGCCACCAGTGATCGATCACCGGCACCTTCAGCTGCTGCTCCGCCCACTCCACCGTCGGCGGATCGGCGCGCTCACCGGCGAGGAAAAGCGTGCGGAAGCGCGAGAGGTCGTAACTCCTCAGCAGCTTGCCCTCGGGGTCTTCCTTCTTGATCGCACGGAATGCGGTCGGCGCCGTGAAGAAGGCGACCGCCTTGTGCTCGCTGATCACGCGCCAGAACGCGCCGGCATCCGGCGTGCCGACCGGCTTGCCCTCATACATGATCGTGGTCGCGCCATGGATCAGCGGGCCATAGACGATGTAGGAGTGACCGACCACCCAGCCGATGTCGGAGCCGCACCACCAGATCTCGCCGGGCTTGACGCCGTAGAGATTATACATCGACCATTTCAGCGCAACGAGATGCCCGCCATTGTCGCGCACCACGCCCTTCGGGATTCCGGTCGTGCCCGAGGTGTAGAGGATGTAGAGCGGATCGGTCGCGGCGACCGGCACGCAGGGCGCGGCCTTGCCGGCGTCGAACGCGGCGCGGCGCAGCGTCGCCCAGTTATGGTCGCGGCCCGCGGTCAGCTCGCAAGCCTGCTGCGGCCGCTGCAGGATGATGCAGGTGTCGGGCTTGGCGCCGGCGAGGCGGATCGCCTCGTCGAGCAGCGGCTTGTACTGCACGATGCGTCCGGGTTCGATGCCGCAGCTCGCCGAGAAGATCAGCTTCGGCTTGGCGTCGTCGATGCGGGTCGCGAGCTCCTTGGCCGCGAAGCCGCCGAACACCACGCTGTGCACCGCGCCGATCCGCGCGCAGGCGAGCATCGCAACGACAGCCTCCGGCACCATCGGCATATAGAGGATGACGCGATCGCCCTTGGCCACGCCGAAATCCTGCATGACGGCGGCCAGCGTCCGCACCTCCGCCAGCAGCTCGGAGTAGGTGAATTTGGTGATGGTGTTAGTGAGCGGGGAATCGTGGATCAGTGCGACCTGGCCGGCGCGGCCGCCGGCGACATGGCGATCCAGCGCGTTGTAGCAGGTATTGACCACGGCGCCGGAGAACCAGCGTCCATAGGCGCCCATGGACGGATCGAAGACTTTCTTGGCCGGTTCGATCCAGTCGATCTCGCGCGCCGCCTCCATCCAAAAGCCCTCGGGGTCGCGAAGCGAGCGGGCATACACCTCATGATACCGGCTCTTCTGCTGGACGTTCATTGCGCTTCTCCCTCGCCTCCATCGTCGTGGTCGAGCATGACGACTTTGGATGGTTGTCTCTCTTTGGCGGCCATTGTCATGGACGCGACCGATAATTCAAGCCAGAAACCTACCGACGTTGGCACTAGTAGCCGTCGACGCCGTTGATCTGCCGCAACCGCTCGCGCATGGCGTTTTGCAGGTCATAGTCCGGCTTGCCGAATTCCGCGTTGCGGCGGGCGATGAACTGATCCTGCTCGCGCTGCAGATCGCGCGCCCGGCGCGGATCCTTTGCCTCGCGCACGGCGCGAAAGGTCGATGCGCCGATCTCGCGATCGAGATCGGCAAGCTCGGGATTGGCGCAGATCGCCTTCTCCACCGGCCGGCGCGCCTTGCGGCAATCGAAGCTCGGCTTGCCGGCGACCGCCATCATGGCGCCGATCCGCTCCAGTTCCAGCGACAGCGATTTGTAGTTGGCCTTGGCGGCGGCGTGGTCGGGATTGAGCTTGACGGCGGCACCGAAATCCATGATCGCCTTTGGCCGGTCGCCCTTGCGGCGCCAAAGCTCGCCGCGCGCATTGTGGGCGTCGGCAAGCGACGGATCGAGCCGGAGCACGGTGTCGTAATCCGAGATCGCGCGATCGATCATCTGCTTGCGGTCATAGGCGCTCGCGCGTGCCATCAGCGCCTTGATTCGATCCGGCTTGGGCGCCTTCTCATTGTCGATCAGCACGCCGCAGGCATCGATGGTCTTGTCGTCATCCGTTGCCGCAACCGCAGCGATGCAGGGCCCGGCATCGGCCTGCACATCCTTGCCGGGCTCGCTGCCGGCCGCGCGCGCAACGCCTGACGTCAGCGCGCCCGACAGGCAAACGCACAGCAGCGCCAGAACCAGATTGAAGGCCAGGTTTGCAGCTCTTCGTCGCATTCCGATTGCCGACAAGACTTCCCTCTCCCGCACCCGAACCGCCGGCCTCTGATGTCCGGCAGCGCGCCATTTGCCGCAAAACCACACGCTGGATTATACGTCAATTGCGAAAATCGGCTGCACTTGGAGCCGCACTTGAAGCCGTAGTTGGGGGTTCGCCTTGCTGACATTCGAATGGATCATCGGCCTGTTGCTCGCGGCGGTAGCGCTGTCGGCGCTGGCGCGGCGGATCAAGGTGCCCTACCCGACCTTTCTTGCGCTCGGCGGCGTGCTGCTGACCCTGCTGCCATTGGCCCCGACCTGGGCCCTCGAACCGAAACTGGCGCTGGCGCTGTTCGTGGCACCAGTGCTGCTCGATGCCGCCTACGACACCTCGCTGCGCGATCTCCGCAACAACTGGCTGCCGGTCTCGACGCTGGTGGTGGTCGCGGTCGGCGTCACGACAGCGGCGGTCGCCGTGGTCGCGCACTGGCTGCGCCCGGACATGCCCTGGCCGGTCGCGATCGCGCTCGGCGCCATCGTGGCGCCGCCGGACGCGGCTGCGGCCACCGCGATCCTGCGCCAGGTCAACCTGCCCTACCGGATCCAGAAGATCCTCGAAGGCGAGAGCCTGCTCAACGATGCCACTGCGCTGTTGATCTATCGCGTCGCGGTCGGCCTGGTCGCCGCCGAACACATGAAGATCCGCGAATTCGTGCCGTCGATCACGGTCGCGCTGGTCGGCAGCCTTGCCGCCGGCTACCTGTTCGCGCAAGTCTGGATGATGATCACCCGCCGCATCACCGAGGCGCCGAGCGCGATCATCACGCAGTTCGGCGGCACCTTCATGGTGTGGATCGTCGCCGAGCATCTCGGGCTGTCCGGCATCCTCACGATCATCGCCTATGCAATCACCATCGCCCGCACCGCGCCGGCCCGCACATCGGCGCGGCTGCGCGTGTCGTCCTATGCGGTGTGGGAAACCGTCGTCTTCGTGCTCAACGTGCTCGCCTTCATGCTGATCGGCCTGCAATTGCGTCCGATCTGGTCCGAGCTCGACGATGAGGTGCGGTGGAAATATTGCAGCTTTGCCGCCGCGATCCTCGCCGTCGTGATCCTCGCCCGCATCCTCTGGGTGATGCCCTACGGCGCCCTGCTGCGCATGCTGAAGGCACGCAGTTGGCTGCCCGCCCATGTGGTGGAGGCCGTGCCGACCCTGAAGCGCAGCTTCATCGTCTCGTGGTGCGGCATGCGCGGCATCGTTACGCTGGCGGCCGCGTTTGCCCTGCCCGAGTATTTTCCATATCGCGACCTGATCCTGCTGACGGCGTTTGCCGTGGTGCTGGGCTCGCTCGTGATCCAGGGATTGACCTTGCGGCCTCTGATCCTGGCGTTGAATTTCGATGACGACGACCCGGTCGGGCGCGAGGCGGCCCATGCCCGCGGCGTGGTCTTTCGCGCAGCGCTCGAGGAGATCGACGCCGACCCGTCGGAGGAAGCCGAGATCCTCCGGCTCGAATATCGCGCCGTGCTGGTGCGCGCCGAGAATGACCCAGATGGCGGCCTGACCTCACGCGAGCTGCCGTCGGATCCGCTGCGCCGCCGCGCCATCGCGGCCGCGCGTCGGGCGCTGCTCAATCTGCGGCGCACCGAGACCATCGGCGACGACGCGTTCCATCTGGTCGAGGAGGAACTCGACCGGGCCGAGCTGAGCGTCGAGGCCTAGTTCCTTCAGCGACCACTCAAGCGCCCGACTTCGAGGTGATGCCGCCGTCGACCACGAGCTCGATGCCGGTGACGTATTTCGATTCGTCCGACGCCAGGAACAGCGCGGCATTGGCGACGTCCCAGGCGTCGCCCATGTGCCCCATGGGCACCTGCGCGTCGCGGGCGCGCCACATCGCCTCGACATCACCCTTGGCGTAACTCTGCGCCAGCCCCGCCGAGTGTTCGACCATCGGCGTCTTCATCAATCCCGGCAAGATCGCGTTGACGCGCACATGCTTGGAGGCGAACTCGACCGCGGTCGAGCGCGTCATCTGGTTCATCGCCGCCTTGCTCGCATTGTAGCTGACATAGGAAATGCCGACGTGGCGGATCGAGGCGATCGAGGAGATGTTGATGATCGAGCCGCCGCCCTGCTTGATCATGACCGGAATGACGTGCTTCATCGACAGATAGGCGCTCTTGAGGTTGACCGCGAAGACGCGGTCCCAGTCGGCTTCCGCGACTTCCACCACGCTTCCGACCTCGGCGATGCCGACATTGTTGTCGAGCACGTCGATGCGGCCATAGGTCTTCAGGCAGGCCGCGACCATCGCCTCGACCTCGCTGGCGCGCGAGACGTCGGCGGTGAATGCGGTCGCCTTGCCGCCCTCGCCGGTGATGATCTTGACCGTCTCTTCGGCCGCGGCGCCGTTGCGATCGACGCAGAACACGCTGGCACCCTCGCGCGCGAAGGTGACGGCGGTCGCCTTGCCATTGCCCCAGCCGGGCCCGATCGAGCCCGCGCCGACCACCATCGCAACCTTGCCCTTGAGCCGATCCATCGCTTGTTCTCCCGTTTGTTGTTGTGACGATCGTAGCCCGCGTGGGCGCAGCGATATCCGGGGCGGTGTCCCCGCATATCGCTCCGCTCATGCGAGCTACGGACTTTTACACAAACTCATCGTTGTGACATTAGCACCGATCGGATGGCCGAAAATCTCCGATAGCGTCTGGCAGCGTCCCGCCTCGCACAGATGCCATTCGCCCGCCGCGCCGGAATTGCCAAGCACGACCTCCGCCCTCGGCACAGGCGGCGGCGACCATTGAAACCAGCCGTCAGTGAGGCGCGCTTCCGGCGGCGGCTCCATGCCGGCCCCCGTGCCCTTGATGCGCGCCTGTTGCAGCGTCAGTCCGGCCGGCGTGACCAGCCAGTCTTCCTGCCAGGCGGTCTTCTCGATCGAATGCGTCCAGGCGAGCGTGAAGGCTGCGATCGACAGCGTCTTCACGACACCCGCGGATGCAAGGCAGAGGCTCAAGCCGCCGCGATCGCGTTGCGCGGGCGCTGCCGCCATTGCCACAGCACGACCGCTGCGGCGAGAGTAAAGCCCGCCGTATCCGAGAACTGGAAGTCACCGAGCAGGCAGAGCGCAGCACCGAAGGCAACCAGAATCTCGATAAAGGTCAGCCGCGTGAACAGGAAGCCGATCGCGACGATGCCGAACAGCGCGATCGCCACCAGCGCCTTGAAGCTCGCCAGCGCCACCGCGCCGTAGAAGCCGAGCTGCGCCTGCATCGGATCGCCCGCTTGCAGCATCAGCGCCGGCGAATAGACGAAGATGAAGGGAATGACGTAGCCGGCAAGCGCGATCCGCATCGCCTCCCAGCCGATCTTGTCCGGATTCTCCTTGGCGATCGGCGCCGCCGCCAGCGCCGCGAGCGCCACCGGCGGCGAGAGGTCGGCCATGATGCCGTAGTAGAACGCAAACATGTGGCTTGCGATCAGCGGCACACCGAGCTTGGCCAGCGCAGGCGCGGCGAGCGCCGCGGTGATGATGTAGGTCGGGATCGTCGGGATGCCGGTGCCGAGAAGGATCGACAGCAGCATGGTCATGATCAGCGCGAGGAACAGGCTCTTGGCGCCGAGCCCGATGATCCAGCTGCCGAAGATGGTGCCGACGCCGGTCTGCGTCATCATCCCGATGATGGTGCCGACGATGGCGCAGGCCATGCCGACGGTCAGCGCCGACTTGGCGCTGTCGGCGAGCGAGTCACGGCAGGCCCTGAGCGTGGCGCGACCGCCGTGCGTGATCGCGGCGATCACGATCAGGCCTGCGACGACGCTCGCCACCGGAACGATCTCGAGCCCATGGCGCGAGACCGCGGCAACCACCAGCGCGAGTCCGATCCAGAAGATGTAGCGCACTATGGTGTTGGAGACGCCGAGCGTGATGCTGGCGCCGAGGATCAGCGCGACCGTCAACGCGAGCCCCATGCTGCCGGCATAGAGCGGCGTGAAGCCCTCGAACAGCATGTAGACCAGCGCCGCGAGTGGCAAGACGAGATACCAGCGGGCGACCAGCGCCTTCCAGGCGCTCGGGATCTCCGAGCGCTTCATGCCGACCAAGCCGTGCTTGCCGGCTTCCAGGTGCACCATCCAGAACGCCGAGGCGAAATACAGGATCGCCGGAATCACGGCGGCCTTGACGATCTCCGAATAGGGAACGCCAAGCGTCTCGGCCATGATGAAGGCGACCGCGCCCATCACCGGCGGCATGATCTGGCCGCCCATCGAGGCGGTAGCTTCGACGCCGGCTGCGAACGCGCGGCGATAGCCGAACTTGATCATCAGCGGAATCGTGAACTGGCCGACGGTGACGACGTTGGCGACGCCGGAGCCCGAGATCGTGCCCATCATGCCCGAGGCGAACACCGCGACCTTGGCCGGCCCGCCGCGGGTGCGGCCGAACAGGCCGAGCGAGACGTCGGTGAACAGCTGGATCATGCCGGCACGCTCCAGGAACGAGCCGAACAGGATGAACAGGAAGATGTAGGTCGCCGAGACATAGATCGGCACGCCGTAGAAGCCTTCGGTCCCAAACGAAAGATGGGTGACGATCTGGTCGAAGTCATAGCCGCGATGGTTGAAGGGCGACGGCAGATATTGTCCAAAGAACCAGTAGAGCAGACAGGCGCCGCACATCAGCGGCAGCGCCGCCCCCATCAGCCGCCGCGTGCCCTCGAAGATCAGCACCGCGAGTAACGTGCCGACCGCGAGATCCATGTGCGTCGGATCGCCGTCGCGGGCGATCAGGTCGGCATAGAAGATCCACTGATAGAGCCCGCAGAGGAAACCGGCGGCGCCGACGATCCAGCTCACCGCGCGGCCGAAATCGGTCCTGGCGGTGAAATTGCCGATCAGGCCGAAGGTCAGCAGAATCAGGAAGCCGACATGGACGCCGCGCACCACCTGGCTCGGCAAATAATTGAAGGCCGCGACATAGAGCTGGAACACCGCAAAGGCGAGACCGATGGCATAGGCCAGATGGCCCCAGGCGCCCGGGCCAAAACCTTCCGGAAAACCATGCTCGAAATTGTCGAATTCAACCTTGATGAGCTGCTCGCCCGCAACCTGCCGCTGCATATGATTAGTCCCCCGCCGTGCCCGCGACGCTTATAACCACCGACTCCGCCCACCGAAAGCCGCGTCACGAAAACGCGCCCCGTCATTGCGAGCCACCCGGTCGCCGCGAAGCGCCGCCGGATGACAGGCTCCGCGAACCAATCCATCGCACCGCAAGCGAAGGAATGGATTGCTTCGTCGCTTCGCTCCTCGCAATGACGGCGAGGAATAGACGGCCCGGCCCTACTTGATCAGGCCCTTTTCCTTGTAATAGCGGATCGCGCCGGGATGCAGCGGCACCGGGCTGCCGGTCGCGGCGGTCGCGAGCTTGATCTCCTTGCCCGCGGCGTGGGCATTGGCGAGTTCCGGCAGCGATTCGTAGACCAGCTTGGTCATCTGATAGGCGAGATCGTCCGACACCGCGCTGGAGGTGACGAGGTAGTTCACGACCGCAGCGGTCGGCACATCCTTGTCCTGGCCGGTATAGGTGTTGGCCGGAATGATCACGGAGACGAAGGGCGGGCCGATCTTGTCGACGGTCTCCTTCGGCACGGCCACCACGGTGATCTCGCTCGAGGTCGAGAGGTCCTTCAGCGAGGCGACGCCGAGGCCGGCGGACTGCAGCGTGGCGCTGAGCTGGCGATTCTTCATCAGGTCGACCGATTCGGCGAACGGCAGATACTCGACCTTGCCGAGATCCTTGTAGCTCATGCCGGCGGCCGCCAGGATCGCGCGCGAGTTGAGCTCGGTGCCGGACTTCGGCGCGCCGACCGACAGGCTCTTGCCCTTCAGATCGGCGAGCGTCCTGATGCCGCTTTCGGCGGTGGCGACGATCTGGATGTAGTTCGGATAGATCGCGCCGATGGTGCGCAGCTTGTCGAGCTTGTTTTTGAAGCCGGCCTCGGCGTCGCCTTCCCAGGCGGCCTTCAGCGAATCGCCGAGCGTGAAGGCGATCTCGCCCCTGCCCTGCTGCAGCAGCACCAGGTTCTCCACCGAGGCCTTGGTCGCCTGCACCTGGGTCTTCACGTCAGGGATCTTGTCGCCGTAGATCTTCCCGATCGCGACGCCGAGCGGATAGTAGACGCCCGAGGTGCCGCCGGTGAGCACGTTAATGAACTGCTGGGCCTGTGCGACAGGCGCGGACAAAACACTGGCGGCCACGATCGCGGCGGCCATCAACCTTGAATTCATGAGTATTATTCTCCCCTAAGCCGGGCCGGAAATTGGCCGCACGCTCCTGCCGGGTCAACCCATCCAAATGACGCATGCAGGGCCGAAATTCCCTGATAGCAGCACCACTTTACCTGCGCAGGAGCTCTGCGCGCGCCGCCTCCTGTTCCTTGCGGCCGTCGCTTGCGCCGGGCTGATCGGCTACTGCGCATTGATGCCGAAGACATTGCGAACGGCCACGACGACATCAGGCACGACTGCATTGGCATCGCAGAACGGATGATCTGATTCGCCGTTGGTGCTCGGCGGCAACTCGATTTGATGTCCGACAATGGTGCAATTCCGCTTCTGCATCGACCCGACATCACAGTCATTAACGTCGTCTCACGATGACACACGCGCACAACGTTTCCGGCGCGATGCAGCGACGGACACGATTGCTCTCATGAACGCCAGATGACGCATTTGTTGCGCCTGTAACCGCGGCAAGACGCGGCGATTCCGGAAACATTTGAGTCGAATTGAATGCTTTAAGGTTAGCGAGCCAATCAATGTATGAACCAGAAATTTCCATGATTGCCTCCGCTCTTGGATGTACGAGTCAGGCCGGGGTAATTACGGATAAGGCGGGGCATGAACCACATCAGTCACATCGGACAAACGCGAGCCGGCTGGTTCGGACATCGCAAGCTGACCCCACGCGCATGCATTGCGGACAGCAAGAAACACCTTCGGACCTTCCTCGCAGAGGCGCTGGAAGACCTCGGCTTCATCACCAGCGAATGCGGCCAGGCTTTGGAACTCGACACCGTGCTGGACGCGGAACGGCCCGATCTTCTGGTGCTCGGCGTGTCCGTGGACGGCATCGAAGTCAGTAAAATTCTCGAGACTTTGGTGAGAAAGGACTACGGCGGCAAGGTCCTCGTCATCGGCCAGCCGGACTCCATCATCGTCAAAGCGGTCCGGCAGATCGGCGACGAATACGGCATCGCCATGCTGCCGGCCCTCTCCACCCCGTTCAGCGCCGGAACCCTTCGTGACAGTCTTGCGTCATTGATGCCGCTCGAGCCCGCACCGAGCCCGGCAGTGGATGTGCCCGAAGCGCTGAAGGCCGGCTGGCTCGAGCTGTGGTATCAGCAGAAAATCCATCTCCGGACATTGGTTCCGAGCGGCGCCGAGGCGCTGATCCGGATGCGCCATCCCGCATGGGGCGTCGTGCCGCCTGCCTACTTCATCCCCGACGAAAGCGATCCGCATTTTCATGCGCTGTCCGAGTTCGTGATCGAGCGCGCCATCGAAGACTGGCGCTATCTCCTCGAACAGGTCGGACCGGTCGATCTCTCGATCAACCTGCCGATCTCGTTTCTCGCCGACGATCACGCGGTGCGCGAGCTTTGCTACCGGATTCCGGATCATGCCGCCTTCGCCGGCCTGCTGATCGAGATCGACAGCGCCGAGGTGGTCGACAATCTCGATTTGGCGATCGATGTCGCCCGGCGCGTTCGCCTGCACAATATCGGCATCTCGATCGACAATGTCGGCGCGAACTGGCCATCCTTGCTGGGATTGCCGAACTTTCCGTTCGTCCAGCTGAAGGTCGACCATCAATACGTCACCGGTTGCGCGGATCAGCGCCTGAAGCAGACGGTGTGCCGGCGTATCGTCGAGCTCGCACACGACGCCGGCGCGCAGGTTATTGCGCAGGGGGTCGAGACGCGCGCGGACTTTCTTGCGGCGCACGAGATGGATTTCGATCAGGTCCAGGGCTACCTGTTCGGCAAGCCGATGGGCGTCAAGAAGTTCGCCCGCTCGCGCATGCACTTCTCGGAGAAACAGCCGGCGTCCTGAGGCATGGCCTGCGGTCAGGCTCGAACGTTGTGATTAATCGCACGCAGCGCTTCGCCGCGCGCGATCAGGCGCTTAGCGTTGGAATAGGTCGGGACTTCCAGCAGCGAGCCGTCAAATTCGACGCGCCCAAGGCCCTGTGCCCGCGCCGCTTCGAACGCCGCGACGATCCTGGCCGCCTGGCGCAACTCATCCTCGCTCGGCGTGAGGATGCCGTTGACGATGGCGGCATGCGCAGGATCGACCAGGCTCTTTGCGGTGTAGCCCAGCCGTCGTGCCCAGATCGTGTCGCGTTCGACGCCCGCGACGTCGCTCCAGGTGTAGGGACAGTCGACCGCGACCACATTGGCGGCGCGACATTCGACGATGAAGCGCTGCCGCGCGTACGCAAGCTCCAGGCCGTCGCTGCCGCGCTCGGCGCCGAGATCGGCGGCGAGGTCTTCGGAGGCCATCAGGCAACCGATGGTGCGCCGGCTCGCCGCAGCGATCCCGCCGGTCTGCACCAGGCCGCGCGCGAACTCGATGTTCGGCAACAGCGACGTCGATCCCTCGGCGATGCCATAGTCGCGCTCGAACCGCGCCACCGCCTCGTCGAGCCTTGCGACATGGTGCGGCTCGGCGACCTTCGGCAGCGCGACGATGTCAGGATGGCCGCGCATCACGGCGGCAAGATCGTCCATGCCGTCCTGGTCCAGCGGATTGACGCGGACCGCGACCACCACGCCCTGCTCGCGCCAGGCCGCGTAGAGCTCGGCCGCCAGCGCCCGCGCCCTCGGGCGCAGCGGCGGCGGGGTAAAGTCCTCGAGCTCGTGGATCAGCACATCGGCGCCGCCGGCGGCCGCGCTCTGCAGGACCGCCTCGTTGGCACCTTCGAGAAACAGCCAGGAGCGGCACAGCGGGGCCGGGCGCAGCTTGCGCATCACGTGGCCCGCGCCGCCGTCACTGAAACGTCATGTCGAGGCATTTCGAGATGTCGGAGCCGAGACCGGATGAGATGGTGATGCAGCCGCGGATCTTCTGGGTGTTGGTGTCGCTGGCCCAGATCGCATAGCCGCCCGGACCGAAGAACGAATTGGTGTTCGGCGGCTCGGTCTCGGTGGCGTCGAACGTGTAGTTGCCGTCGGTGTCGAAGATGCGCGGCTTCTTGGTGCAGCCGCCGTCGGCCTGCACGTTGATGACCTCCTTGTTGTCCCGCGTCAGCGCCAGCGAGACCTGGCAGCGGAAGTATTCGGAGGTCTTGGCGTTGAACAGATAGGCGTAGGACTTGCAGGTCGACGTGTTGAGCTTGCCGGCCGACAGGCCGCGGCTGCAGGAGATCCGCTGGTTGTTGGAGAGCTTGAACTCGTCCGCCTGCGCGACTGACGCCAGCGCCATGAACGACAGAGCGACACCGATACCGATCTTCATGACGTGGTTCATCCCGATCATCCCCAGGTAGTGTTTCCGGCAATCGAACCGTTTGTAAACGGTAACGCGAAGATAGTCGCCAAGCTTGATGCGGGAAATCACAAAGTCGCTGATGGACGATTGCGGTCGCGCCGATTGTCGTATTGACGCGCAAATGCCGTTCGTGATTTGTTCAAGAACGTGGGGACGACGCCGTTTTTCTCGGCCGGAGGTGGATCATGACGCATTTTTTGACCAAGACCTTTGTTGCGACTGCGGCGTTTGCCGCGCTGACGACATGCGCATTCGCGCAGGAGGCTGCGCCCTGGGAGCTGAAGACCGACATGGGCTACGCCTATGACAAGGAAGGCAAGACCTGGGCCTACAAGATGGGGACCAACAATGCCAACACGCTGCTGAAGGGCGCCAAGAAGGTGCCGAAGGGGACGCTGTTCTTCATCGGCCGCAACGGCCAGCTCTACATGCGCTCCGGGCCCTATCTCGAGGGCGACGGCAAGTTCATGTTCGGCTCGAACTAGAGAGCGTTTTCGAGCGAAGTGGACGCCGGTACGCGTGAAGAAACGCGTCGAGAGAAGGGTCTAGAGCTTCGGTTCTGATTCAACCAGAACCGAAGCTCTGACGTCTTCAGCAGACCTCAGAACGCCGCGGCCAATTCCCTGGCGCCGGGCTTGTTGCTGTTGAAATCCATCCGCTCGTTGGTGATGGCGAGCAGCTTGGCCACGGTGTTGTGTCGGATCGCGACCGGATTGCGTTCGTAGCCGGAGCGCTGGAAGAAATTCGTGGTCGGCACCTGCTCGCGCATCGCCTGCGGCATGGTCACCATGTCGAGCCCGGTGCCGTCGCCGGTCAGGTTCATCATCTCGAGCTCGGCCGCGGTCAGCGGTCTTGTGTAGCCCTTGTTGCGGGCGAAGATCACCGAGGTCAGCAGCTTGTGGGTCTGCAGCATCGGGCCGATATCGATGTCGAGCACCATGGCGTGACACGCCCAGCCCTGCGGCGTGTCGGCGAGGCGCTGATGTGCCGACCAGTCGTCGGGCACGGTCCGCGTGAATGCGACCATCTTCTTCAGCACCGCGAGCTTGTGCTCCATGGCCTTGCGCGCCGGCCCCTGCGTCGCCGCCACCCGCGCGGTCAGATCCCGTACGAATTCATGGCCCTGCTCGGCCAAGAGCTCGACGGTGTTGGTGGTGAGCAGCTGGTTGTAGCCCATCGCGGTGGAGATCGCGCGCTTGCCTCCGTGCTCGATGCCCGCCTGCACGTCGTAATTGCCGGTGCCGCCGGTCTCGAACGAATAGACCCGCACCGCCTGCTCCGGCGTCAGCCCCGCCGCGCGCGCGTAGCGGGCATAGGCGCGCTTGAACTCGACCTCGCTCGACGGACGCTGCGGCGCGAACTGGAATTGTTCGGCCGCCGCCCTGACCAGATCCGAGACCACCGGTATGGTTTTGGGCGGGCGCGGCGGCTTGCCGCCCTCTTCTTCCGGCGCCGGATTGACCGGCCGCTTCGGGCCCTCATAGACCGGCGGCTGCTGCAGCACGTAATCGTCCAGCGTGATCTGCACGCGGTCGCGGCGCTTGGCGTTGCGGCCGCGCCGTTTGTCGGCGATCGCGCTCCAGTAGGCGCTGGCGTCCTGCTCGAAGGCGTCGCGGGCCTCCTGATATTCCTGCAGCTTGCGGCGATATTCCATGATCGCCTGCGGCGAGGCCTGCGCCATCGCATTGGCGACGGACGGCGGCAACGCATCGGCCTCGCCGGCCAGTACGGACGGCGCGCCGGCGGCGAGCGCGAGCGCGACAAATCCAGGAACGAGGCGAATCAATTGCGGGCGCATGGCCTCGTTGTAGCAAGCGCCGCCGCGAAGTCAGCCCGGAAATGTCCGGAGCGCAAGCGGCCGGATGCCGCGATCAGGTCCAGAATTTTCGCCACAATGCGGTGTTCCCCGAGGAATGCCGTGGAGATGCGGTGCGCCACCGCCTGGCCGAGGTTCGTCACTTCCATGCGAACACCGGCTGCTCGAGATCGGCCACGCGGGTGTTGCGGCCGGCGAGCACCTCACGGAACTGATAGATCAGCGCGGCGGTCGGCGCATGGATCTGCTGACCACCGAGCCGGAAGCGGATCACGCGCCGCGCGCTCTCGGGAATCGCGACGAAGGTGAATGCATCGTCGAGCTCGACAGCATCGAGACCGATGCGATGAACGGATGCGACCTCGTCCGGGTTCGGCGTGATCGCCGCCGGCGCACCGGCCCAGACCACGACCGGCGTGATCAGATAGCCGGACCGCGTCGGATAATCGTCGAGCATGCCGAGCACGTCGCGTTCGGACAGCGCCAGCCCAAGCTCCTCGTGCAGTTCGCGCAGCGCAGCCTGGGTCTGTGTCTCGCCGGCATCGCAGCGTCCACCCGGCAGCGCCCATTGCGCGCTGTGGGCACGCAAGCGCGCGCTGCGGCGGGTCAGCAGGAAGGCCGTGCCGTTGCCGTCATCACCTTCGGTCAGCGCGATCGCGACCGCCGCGCGCTTCAGCGTCGGCGCCGCATCCGCCGGCGCGAGGCGCGAGAATGCGGCGCAGAGCTCTGCGATATTCCGCCGGGTGGCATCGTCAAATGTGCGGGCCATGGAGCTTGACTACAACACAACAGCGTTTGATGAAATGAGCGGAACGACATGCCTCCTGCGATCAATCATCTCAAAGCAAGGGATCCCTCCTCATGACGGCCAAGGCCGCGGACAAGCTCAAATCCGACGGCTGGAAGATCGCCGACACCACGGGTTTCCTGACACTGATCGGCCCGTTGTGGGAGCGGTTGAAGGACGGCGCGCTCGAGCTCGCGCTGATCACCGAGGACAAGCACCATAATCGCCGCGGCCTGGTGCAGGGCGGCGTGATCATGACCTTTGCCGACCGCGCCTGCGGCATGGCCGCGCGCTTCGTCTCGGGCAAGCCGACGCTTGCGACGGTGCAGCTCGACACCCATTTCGTCGAGGCCGGCAAGATCGGCGAAATCCTGACGACGCGGCCGCGCGTGGTGCGCTCGACCCGCAGCCTGATCTTCATCACGACCGAGGTGACCGTCGACAAGCGCTGCATCGCGATGGCCAGCGGCGTGTTCAAGATCTTGAAGAACGACAGCTAGGGAGCCTCCCCGATGCAATATCGCCAGCTCGGCCGCAGCGGCCTGAAGGTTTCGCCGATCTGCTTGGGCACCATGATGTTCGGGGGGCCGACCGACGAGGCGACCTCGTCACGGATCGCGGCGAAGGCGCGCGAGGCCGGCATCAATTTCATCGACAGCGCCGACGCCTATAATGGCGGCAAGTCCGAGGAGGTCGTGGGACGCGCGATCTCGAACAGCCGTTCGGGCTGGGTGCTCGCGACCAAGCTCGCCAATCCGATCGGCGACGATCCGAACCATGGCGGGCTGTCGCGGCGCTGGGTGTTGCAGGCCGCTGACGAGAGCCTGAAGCGGCTCGGCACCGATTACATCGACGTCTACTATCTGCACAAGGAAGACCACGCGACGCCGCTCGACGAGACGGTGCGCGCGATGGGCGACCTGATCCGCGCCGGCAAGGTGCGCTATTTCGGTGTCTCCAACTACCGCGCCTGGCGCGTCGCCGAGATCTGCAACATCTGCGACCGGCTCGGCATCGACCGTCCCGTCGCGAGCCAGCCCTATTACAATGCGATGAACCGGATGCCGGAGGTCGAGCATTTCCCGGCCTGCGCCTATTACGGCCTCGGCATCGTGCCCTATAGCCCGCTGGCGCGCGGCGTGCTGACCGGCAAATACGCACCGGACGCGGCGCCGCCTGCCGACACCCGCGCCGGCCGCAACGACAAGCGCATGATGCAGACCGAGTGGCGGCCGGAATCGCTGCAGCTCGCGCAGGAGATCAAGCGCCACGCCGAGAGCCGCGGCATCACCGCCGGCCAGTTCGCGGTGTCCTGGGTGCTGAACTCGTCGTTCGTCAGCGCGGTCATTGCAGGCCCGCGCACCGAAGCGCAATGGGACGACTACATCCGCGCGCTCGATTATCGCTTCACCGCCGAGGACGAAGCCCTGATCGATCGCCTCGTCGTCACCGGCCATCCCTCGACGCCGGGCTTCAACGATCCCGCCTATCCGATCGAGGGACGCCGGGCGCGGACCGGATAGCGTCCAGCCTTCGGCACTCCCATCGGCTACGCCGAAGTCACGTTTCGTAGCTTCCGAATTGCGCAAGCGCCGTGTCGGCTGCACCATCATCGCATGGAAATGCTGATACCGGTGCTGCAATGACGGCATCCAATGTACTGGACTGGATCGTGGCTCTCCTGGTGTGCTGGGCGAGCCTGACCGCGATCTTCGAGCCTTCGCGCGGGGCCTCGCAGTGCGATGCTCCCATCGTGACGAGCAGCGCAGCGCAATCGCCACCGGCGATTCCGACGCAGGCGGAGTTCGAGGAGATGATCCGGGACATGAAGCTGCACGACTGAGCAAAGCTGCGGAAAGCCTTTCGTCTTCATAATTGCATCCCCCAAATGAAACAGGGCGGCGCCGAAGCGTCGCCCTGTCCCTGATTGCCGTTACCGGCCGCTTACTCGTCCAATTTACTTGGCGAGATCGAAGCGATCGGCGTTCATCACCTTGGCCCAGGCCGCGACGAAGTCGTTCACGAACTGCTCCTTGGCATCCGACGAGCCGTAGACCTCGGCGAACGCGCGCAGCTGCGAGTGCGAGCCGAAGATCAGGTCGACGCGGGTGCCAGTCCACTTCACCGCCTTGGTCTTGCGGTCGCGGCCTTCATAGACGCCCTGGCCGGCATCGCTCCACACCGTGCCCATGTCGAGCAGGTTGAGGAAGAAGTCGTTGCTCAGCGTCCCCGGCTTGCCGGTGAAGACGCCGTGCTTCGACTTCTTGGCATTGGCGCCGAGCACGCGCAGGCCGCCGACGAGGACCGTCAATTCCGGTCCGGTCAGCCGCAGGAGCTGCGCACGGTCGACCAATGCCTCCTCGGGCTGCAGGAACTGATGCTTGCCGCTGATGTAGTTGCGGAAGCCGTCAGCCCGCGGCTCGAGCGCAGCGAACGATTCGACGTCGGTCTGGTCCTGCGTCGCATCGGTGCGGCCCGGCGTGAAGGGGACCTTCACATGGGTGCCGCCGTCCTTCGCCGCCTTCTCGATCGCGGCCGCGCCGCCGAGCACGATCAGATCGGCGAGCGAGACCTTCTTGCCGAACTCCTTCTGGATGGCTTCGAGCTTGGCCAGCACCCCCTTGAGCTGGGCCGGCTCGTTGACATCCCAGTCCTTCTGCGGAGCAAGGCGGATGCGCGCGCCGTTGGCGCCGCCGCGCTTGTCGGAGCCGCGGAAGGTCGAGGCCGAGGCCCAGGCGGTCGACACCAGTTCGGACACCGAGAGACCCGAAGCGAGGATCTTCGCCTTGAGCGCCTCGATATCCTTGTCGTCGATCACGGGGTGATCGAGCGCCGGCACCGGATCCTGCCAGATCAGCGTCTCCTTCGGCACCAGCGGGCCGAGATAGCGCGCGATCGGACCCATGTCGCGGTGCGTGAGCTTGAACCAGGCGCGGGCGAAGGCGTCCGCGAACTGATCCGGATGCTCATAGAACCGGCGCGAGATCTTCTCATAGGCCGGGTCGAAGCGCAGCGACAGGTCGGTGGTCAGCATGGTCGGGACATGCTTCTTCGACGAATCGAACGCGTCCGGAATGACGGCGTCCGCGCCCTTTGCCTTCCACTGCTTCGCACCGGCCGGGCTCTTCGTCAGCTCCCATTCGTACTTGAACAGGTTCTCGAAGAAGTGGTTGCTCCATTTGGTCGGGGTCTGGGTCCAGGTCACCTCGGGACCGCCGGTGATCGCGTCAGCGCCGACGCCGGTGCCGAACTTGCTCTTCCACCCCAAGCCCTGATCCTCGATCGCGCTGCCTTCCGGCTCCGGCCCGATCAGCGACGGATCGCCCGCACCGTGGGTCTTGCCGAAGGTGTGGCCACCGGCGATCAGCGCAACCGTCTCCTCGTCGTTCATCGCCATGCGGAAGAACGTCTCGCGGATGTCCTTGGCCGCGGCAACCGGGTCCGGATTGCCGTTCGGGCCTTCCGGGTTGACGTAGATCAGGCCCATCTGCACCGCGCCGAGCGGCTCGGAGAGCTGACGCTCGCCGCTATAGCGCTCGTCGCCGAGCCAGGTGCCTTCCGGACCCCAAAACAGCTCTTCCGGCTCCCACACGTCGGCGCGGCCTCCCGCAAACCCGAACGTCTTGAAGCCCATCGATTCCAGCGCGACGTTGCCGGCGAGGACCATCAGGTCGGCCCAGGAGATCTTGCGGCCGTATTTCTGCTTGATCGGCCACAGCAGCCGGCGCGCCTTGTCGAGGTTGGCGTTGTCAGGCCAGCTGTTGAGCGGGG
The DNA here is from genome assembly GCF_011516665.3 of Bradyrhizobium sp. 41S5. Lineage (NCBI taxonomy): Bacteria > Pseudomonadati > Pseudomonadota > Alphaproteobacteria > Hyphomicrobiales > Nitrobacteraceae > Bradyrhizobium > Bradyrhizobium sp. 41S5. The sequence goes on from NZ_CP083721.1 coordinate 7,741,621, forward strand.
CGAAACGCTGCTGACCGGCACCGGCGCCGCCGCGGCCGTCGGTGATGCGATAGGTTCCCGCCGAGTGCCAGGCCATGCGAATCATCAAGCCGCCGTAATGGCCGAAGTCGGCCGGCCACCATTCCTGCGACGTCGTCATCAAGGCCGTGAGGTCCTTGATCACGGCGTTGAGATCGAGGGACTTGAATTCCTTGGCGTAGTCGAAGCCCTTGCCCATCGGATCGGACAGGCTGGAATTGTGATGCAGCACCTGAACGTCGAGCGTCTCCGGCCACCAGTCGCGATTCGCGTGCCCGCGGGGCCCGCCCGTGAATGGGCATTTGCCCGCGCCGTCGTCGGTTTTTGCGTCCATGTTTCTTCTCCGAGGTGATGGATTCTGGAATGCGCTGGAGCTCTTCCAGGAACGATTCTACGCGTCCCAATCCATCAGGTGAAATTGACTTTAATGATCGCGCCAATAAGATAATCTGATGATAAATGTCACACTCCGGCAACTGAGGTATTTCGATGCGCTGGCGCAGCACGGGCATTTCGGGCGCGCCGCGGATGCCTGCGCGGTGTCGCAGCCGGCGCTGTCGATGCAGATCCGCGAATTGGAACGAGCGGTCGGCGGCGTGCTGATCGAACGCAATGCCCGACAGGTCACCCTGACGACCTTCGGCGAGGACCTGCTGCACCGCGTGCGCGACATCCTTCGCTCGGTCGACGAGCTCGGCGACTTCGCGCGCGCTTCGCGCGACAAGCTCGCCGGTCGCCTGCGCGTCGGCATGATCCCGACGATTGCGCCATATCTGCTGCCGAGGGTGATCGAGACCCTGGCTCGGCTGCATCCCGAGCTCGACATCCATGTTCGCGAGACGCTGACGCCGAAGCTGATCAAGGCAGTCGCCGAGGGCCGGCTCGACACCGCGATCGTCGCACTGCCGGTGCATGAACCGTCGCTGACCGAGGTCGCGCTGTTCTCCGAGAATTTCCTGCTGGTGCGGCCGGGCCAGGACGCCAGGACGCCGGTGCCGAGCGCCGAGATGCTGCGCGAGATGCGGCTGTTACTGCTCGAGGAAGGCCATTGCTTCCGCGACCAGGCGCTGTCGTTCTGCAACATGCAACCGTCGTCGCCGCCGCGCGAGGTGCTGGATGCGAGCTCGCTGTCGACACTGGTGCAGATGGTCGGCGCCGGCATCGGCGTCACCCTGATCCCCGAGATGGCGGTGACGGTCGAGACGCGCTCCGCGCCCGTGACGGTCTCGCGCTTCAAGAACCCGCAGCCCTCGCGCACCATCGGCATGGTCTGGCGCAAGACCAGCCCGCTCGCCGCGCAGCTGCAGCAGATCGCCGAAGTGGTCTCGCTCGCCGCCCGCGAGCTGCGCGCGCCGAAGGGCGATGGCGCGAAAGAGCCAACGAAACGGGCGGGGCGAAGGAAGGTGGCTTGATTGAGTCGGGGTGCGGCGGAGACGATGCCGTCCGTGTTTGACGCACACGTCGCGCCATAATTACAGCTGTCGTCCCTGCTTTCGCAGGGACGACATCGAATATGTTGCGCGGTCTGTGAATCATCGTCCGCGGTCTCGCGGCGAATGACGTGATGGGGCAGCGCCCCTACTTCTCCAGATATTTCTTCATCTCGGCGATCAGGCCTTCGCGCAGCTCGGCACGCTTGAGGCCGAAGGCGATATTGGCGCGGAGGAAGCCGGGCTTGGAGCCGCAATCGTGGCGCTCGCCCTCGAACTCGACGCCGTAGAACTTCTGCGTCTTGGCAAGCCCGATCATCGCGTCGGTGAGCTGGATCTCGCCGCCGGCGCCGCGCTCCTGCGTGGCCAGGATGTTGAAGATTTCCGGCTGCAGGATATAGCGGCCGGTGATCGACAGGTTCGACGGCGCGGTGCCCTTCGGCGGCTTCTCGACCATGCCGTCGACCTCGAAGATGTTGCCGGTGCGTGTTCCCACGCCGCAGATGCCGTATTGATGGGTGAGCTCGTCGGGCACCGCCTCGACCGCGATCACGTTCGACTTGTCGCCAAGCTTGTTGGCGGCGTCGATCATCTGCTTCAGGCAGCCCGGCGTGTTCAGCACCAGTTCGTCCGGCAGCACCACCGCGAACGGCTCGTTGCCGACGATGTCGCGCGCGCACCACACCGCGTGGCCGAGCCCAAGCGGCGATTGCTGCCGGGTGAAGCTCATCGCGCCGGCTTCCGGCTGGTTCTGCGCCAGGATGTCCTGCTCGGTCTTCTTGCCGCGCTGTGCGAGCGTGGTGTCGAGCTCGAACATGCGGTCGAAATGATCCTCGATGACGCCCTTGTTGCGGCCGGTGACGAACACGAAGTGCTCGATGCCGGCCTCACGGGCCTCATCGACCACGTACTGGATCAGGGGCTTGTCGACGATCGTCAGCATCTCCTTCGGCATCGCCTTGGTAGCGGGCAGCACGCGGGTGCCGAGACCGGCGACGGGAAATACGGCTTTGCGGATCTTCATGGGATTATCGGGAGCCTTGAAACGGGTGGGACGGCGCGAAATGTAATCGCTTCTTCGTACCCGTTTTGCAGCCGAGAACAAAGGCGGATGTGTGATGCGCAGCAATCCGCCTTGTTAACCCGAGCACCTTGAGCGGCCGGCCTACCGAGGCATCCCGACGGCGCGCGCATTCGCGCGTGACGAGATCGGCGCGCCGTGAGAGGCAGCCGCCGCGGCGGCCGATGCCGCGATCCAGCGGCGATATTTGCGGGTGAGCAACGCCGTGCGCAACTGGGCCAGAACCAACGCCTTCAGCGGCGAAACGTTCGGATTTGCGATGCGGCCCCGGCTCAACCGCCGCAGCTGGAATTTCACGACGGCCATGGCGGCAAGCGAGGCCAGCGGCTTGCTCTTCCAGCTGATCGGCGCGACTTCTGGCCGCAGATCCTCACCCCTGCGCCAGGCGTTCGGCAGATCCGGCCTGATGGCGAGCGCAGTGGCGATACCCGCGATGGCGACGCCGCTGTCGAGGACCTGGTGCACGACGCCGATGCGGCGAATGCCGCCGGTGACCATGACCGGCATCCTGGCGACCCCTGCGATACCGCGTGCGAAGTCGAGGAAATAGGCCTCGCGCCCCAGCGTGCGGCCATCGCGCGCATCGCCCTGCATCGCCGGCGCCTCGTAGCTGCCGCCCGACAGTTCCACCAGATCCACGGGCAATTCGTTCAGCATCTCGACGACCGTCTTTGCGTCCGCTGCATCGAAGCCGCCGCGCTGGAAATCGGCCGAGTTCAATTTGACCGCAACGGAGAAGCCGGGCGACGCCGCGGCGCGGACCGCCTTGACGGTTTCGATCAACAGACGCGCCCGATTTTGCAGCGAGCCGCCCCAGCCGTCGGTGCGCCGGTTGGTCAACGGCGACAGGAACTGGCTGATCAGATAGCCGTGCGCCGCGTGGATCTGCACGCCGGAGAAGCCGGCTTGCTCTGCAAGTTGCGCGGCCGTGACGAAGCGCGCGATCACCTCGTCGATGTCGTGCTCGGTCATCGCTTTGGGCATCGCAAACAGGTTCGAATGCTTGCCGAGATCGAGCGGCACCGCCGATGGCGCCAGAGTCTGCTGGCCCATGTTTTTCATCATCTGCCGACCCGGATGATTGAGCTGCAGCCAGATTTGCGCGCCCTTGGCCTGGCCGATCCGCGCCCAGTTTCGGAACGCCTCAAGCGGCGTGCCGTCCTCCAGCACGACGCCACCCGGTCCGGTCATGGCGCGGCGATCGATCATGACGTTGCCGGTGATGATGAGGCCGGCGCCGCCGTCGGCCCAGTCCTGATAGAGGCGCAGCAGGTCGGCCGACGGAAGATGCCCGGCGTCGGCCATGTTCTCCTCCATCGCCGCCTTGGCGATGCGGTTGGGAACGGTGCTTCCGTTGGGCAGAGTGAGGGAGTCGAACGGCGACATGAGCCAGGTTCCTTGATCAAGTTCCTTAATCGAGTTCCTTGATCTACGCGCACCTTAACCTTAAAGTAAACTTTAAGGTCAAGCAGCGTGGAGCACGGCAGTGAAGATCGGGGAACTGGCTCGGAAGTCTGGCCTCACGCCGTCGCGTATCCGCTTCTATGAGCGAGAGGGTCTGATCGGGTCGATTGATCGCGGCTTGAACGGCTATCGGCAGTATTCACGCGGAACCAGGCAGGTCCTCGAGATCATCGTGATGGCCCAGCAGGCCGGATTTTCGCTCGACGAGATCCGGAACCTGCTGCCGCCCCACGGCAAGGGAGACTGGAGCCGCGACACGCTGGTGGCCGCGCTCAAGGCCAAGGTGGTCAAGGTCGCAGCCCTGCAGCGCCGATTGTCTGAAACACAGGCCGGGCTGGAGGCCGTGATCGCCCGGATCGAAGCCACGCCGCCGGGCGGCGACTGCTTCGAGAATGCCGAAGCTGTTTTGGCCGGTCTCAGGGAACAGCCAAAGGCGGGTTGACGACGCCGGGCAATTTGTCCCGGTCACACCATCGCGCGCGATTTCGTCACGCCCCAAATGCTGCCCTTTGTTAAGCTATTGGAAACCGTGACGGGGCCTTCTGAGGCGGCACGATTTTGACAGGCATACGACACATGCGCGCGACCGGAACATCAAGGACCAGGCTTTGCAGCGCGAGCTTGATCGCGCTGGCCCTGCTGCTGCCCGGCAGCACGCAAGCTCAATCGGCCGGCAACGGCCTGACCAACCTGATCGACAGCATCTTTTCGGGGAACGCCGCGACGCCGCCGCAGGCCGCGACCGGACAGGACGGCGCGGCGCCGCCCTGGAGCGGGGAAGACGGCGCCTCCGGCCATCCCTTGATGACAGCCGCCGCGATCCGCCAGGCCGCATCCGACTTCCCGAACTGCGTCGCCGCGATGTGGCCGGATGCCGCGCGGCGCAACATCACCCAGCAAAATTTCGAGCGCTTCACCGCGGGCCTGCAGCCCGATCTGCGCATCATGGATCTGCTGGATTCGCAGCCGGAATTCACCAAGGCGATCTGGGACTATCTCGACATTCTCGTCAGCGACGCCAGGCTCGCCAAGGGCCGCGAGATCCTTGCCAAATACAAGCCGCAGTTCGACGCGACCGAGAAGGCCTATGGCGTCGATCGCTATATCATCGCGGCGATCTGGGGCATCGAGTCGAACTACTCGACCCAGATGGGCGATCGCAGCGTGGTGCAGTCGACCGCGACGCTCGCCTGCATCGGCCGCCGCCAGGCCTATTTCAAGGACGAATTCCTGTCGGCGCTGGAGATTCTCAACCGCGGCGATCTCAGACCCGAGCAGATGCGCGGCTCCTGGGCCGGCGCGTTCGGCCCGACCCAGTTCATGCCGACCGCGTTTAAGCGCTACGCCGTCGACGGCGACGGCGACGGCCGCCGCGACGTCGTCGACAATCCGAGCGACCTGATTGCCTCCACCGCCAACAATCTGAAGAAGGACGGCTGGCAGACCGGCGCGAGCTGGGGCTACGAGGTGGTGCTGCCGCAGGGCTTGAACTACATGCTGGCCGATCGCGCCAAGGCGATGCCGCTGTCGCAATGGGAGCAGCTCGGCGTCAAGCGGCCGGGCGGCCAGCCGTTCCCGCGGCCGTCCGACAAGGCCTATCTGCTGGCGCCGGCGGGTGCCGAAGGTCCGGGCTTCCTGATGCTGCAGAATTTCCGGGTGATCATGAAGTACAACCCGGCCGAGGCCTATGCGCTCGCGATCGGCCATTTCGCCGATCGCCTGCGCGGCGGCCAGCCCTTCGTGCAGCCCTGGCCGCGCCAGGAACGGGTGCTGTCACGCGCCGAACGGCTGGAACTGCAGCAGCTGCTCGCCCAGCGCGGCTTCTACAAGGGCACGCCCGACGGCCAGTTCGGCGGCCAGACCCGCGAGGCGCTGCGCGGCTTCCAGGTGTCGATCGGGGCGCCGGCCGACGGTTTTGCCACCGCCGAGGTGCTGGAGCGGCTGCGCGGGCGGTAGCGCGGCCTACGAAGCTTCTTCACCTCCCCTTGCAAAGGGGAGGTCGCTTTGCTCGAGAGAGCAAAGCGGGTGGGGATCGTCTCTCCCCACGAGCGACGGTGTGTGTGGCTGGCCCCCCCCATTCCGACCTTCCCCCTTTCAGGGGAAAGGAGAAGGCTATGCCCCGGATGAGGCGCCCGCGCCATCCGGGTTAAGGGTATGGGCGTTGGGCCCCAGGGCCCAAAACTAACCGTGAAATCCGATATTTGCCCGGCGCCTTGACGACGGCCGGAGGCACCCGATTTATGGTGGAAAAGCTGCCCGCTTGCGGCCCGATTCCGCTAATATGCTCGCGTACTTCCTGATCATTGCGACGAACTCGATGGCGAAGCCGAAATCCTTCCTGCGCCTATTCACCGAAGCCGGTCCGCTGGTCGCGCTGACGGTGGCGCTTGCGCTGTTGGTCGGCATTGCCGAGCCCGCCTCGGCGCAGTTTTTTGGCTTTCCCGGCTTCGGTGGGGGACCACCGCAACCGCAGCGGCGCGCTCCGCCGCAACACGGCGGCGGCGGCTGGTTCGGGGGCGATTTCTTCGCACCGTTCCAGCAACAGCAGCCGCAATCACAGCCGCAGCGGCCGCGCGAGGATTTCTCGCGGGCGCCACCGCCGGCCAAGCGCGAAGCCGCGGCCGAGCGCAACGTGCTCGTGATCGGCGACGCGATGGCCGACTGGCTCGCCTACGGCCTGGAAGATGCCTATTCCGACCAGCCCGACATGGGCGTCATCCGCAAGCACAAGACGGTCTCCGGCCTGATCCGCTATCAGCCCAAGGGCGATCCTGCGGACTGGGCTGCGGCCGCGAAAGGCATTCTCGCCACCGAGAACCCCGACGCCATCGTCGTGATGCTCGGCCTCAACGACCGCACCGCGATCCGCGAACCGGTCGCGGAGAAGAAGGTCGACAAGAAGGACGACAAAAAGGACGCGCGCGGCAAGCCGGACGCAAAGCCCGGCGACAAGCCCGACGCCGCCGCCAAGACCGATGGCAAGTCCGACGGCAAGACCGACAGCAAGCCGGTGGATGCCGAGCTACCGGCCGACGACGCCGACCCCGACTCGCAGGCCGCGCCGGAAAAGACCGCGCGCTCGCCCAACGGCCTCTATGAATTCCGCGACGACCGCTGGGTCGAGCTCTACGGCAAGAAGATCGAGGAGCTGATCAACGTGCTGAAGAGCAAGGGCGTGCCGGTGCTGTGGGTCGGCCTGCCCGCGATCCGCGGCCAGAAGGGCACGTCGGACATGCTGTTCCTCGACGCGCTCTATCGCGACGGCGCCGGCAAGGCCGGCATCACCTATGTCGACGTCTGGGACGGCTTTGTCGACGAGGCCGGCCGCTTCATGCCGAAGGGGCCGGACTTCGAAGGCCAGCCGCGCAAGCTGCGCACCGATGACGGCGTGTTCTTCACCAAGGCCGGCGCGCGCAAGCTCGCGCACTATGTCGAGCGCGAGGTGACCCGCCTGCTCGCGGTGCGCACCGGCCCGATCGCGCTGCCGAGCGAACCGGCAACGCCCGAGACCAGCACTGAACCCGGCAAGCCCGCGCCGCGGCCGCTGGCAGGCCCCGTGCTGCCGCTGGTCGCCTCCACGGTCGGCACCGATCAATTGCTCGGCGGCCCCGGCTCGCGGCCTGCCGCGGTCGACGCGCTCGCCGCACGCACGCTGGTGAAGGGCGAAGCGTTGGCGCCGCCGGCCGGCCGCGCCGATGATTTCGCCTGGCCGCGCCGCGAGATCGGACGCGAGCAAGCCAAGGGCGACGTGCCGGTGGCCGCGACCACGCCAGCCGCACCGGCGGCGGCCGGGCCAGCGAATCCGCCGCCCTCCACCACCGCAATCGCGCCCGACGGCTCGATCATCACCGCGCCGAAGCCGCCGAGACGTGTGTTCCGTCCGGCCCAGGCCCAGCCGCAACAGCAGCCACAGACGCAGCCCTGGCTGCGTGACATCTTCGGATTCGGCGCGCCGCAGCAGCAGCGCCCGCTGGTCGCCCCGCCGCCGCGGCCGCCGCGCAATGTCGGACAGCGTGCCGCGGTGCCGGGGAATCCGTGGCAGTAGGCGGCGCGCGCGTTCAGATCATGGAAACACTGTAGGGCGGGTTAGGCGAAGCCGTAACCCGCCGATGTCGTATGTGCGGAGAGACGCGGGGTTACACCAACGCTAACCCGCCCTACGCAGCTCAGCCGTAATAGCGCCAGCGTGACGGCGGGCGGCGCGGCTGGCGCGTCATCAACAGCGCCAGCGCGAAGCCGATGCCGCCGGCGATCAGGAGCGATCCGAGCGGATTGTCCTGCACCGTTTGCGCCATCGCTTTCTGTCCGCTGCGAACGGTCTCGCCGCGGTTCGCATAAGCATCCTTGGCGTAGTTGACCGCGGTGTCGGCCGCGTCACGCGCGACATCCTTGGCCTGGCCGTAGAGATCCTGCACTGCGCCAGCGGCTTCGCGCGCGCGGCCCGACGCCTGCGTGCGCGCATCACCAGCCACATCGCCGACTGCGCCTTCGGCCTTGCCCGCGAACTCCTTCGCCGTACCGAGAATCCGATCCTTGTCCATCACAACGACTCCCTGAAATGTCGGGAAGCCAACCGCTGAACCTCGCGCAAGTTCCTGGAGTTAAAGAATCAATCCGCCGTCGACCACGATGGTCTGGCCGACGACGTAGGAGGCGAGCGGCGAGGCCAGGAACAGCGCGGCGCCGGCCATGTCGGCGGGCGTGCCGAGACGCTTCAGCGGAATGCGCTCGAGCGCGCCTTCGAGCCGCTTTGGATTAGCCGTCGTCGCCTTGGTCATCTTGGTGTCGACGAGGCCCGGCGCGATGCCGTTGACGCGGATGCCGTTCTCCGCCCAGGCCTCGCCGAGCGTGCGCGTCAGGCCGACCGCGCCGGTCTTCGAGGCGTTGTAGGCCGGATTGCCCATGGTGGAATGGTAGGCTGCGGTCGAGCTCACGATGATCAGCGATCCTTTGCTCGCGCTCAGCATCGCGTGGAATTTGGTGGCGCAGGCCATCAGGCTCATCAAATTGACTTCCATCACCTTGCGGAAACCTTCCATCTGGAATTCCCCGCGGCGGTAAATCACCGCGCCCTGCGCCAGCACCAGCACGTCGAGCCGATCGAACGACGGTGCGAGACTCTCGATCGCCTGCGGATTGCTGACGTCGAGCTGCGCATAGGCAAGGCCATCGAGATGCGAGCCTTCCTCAGTGGAATAGTCGCTCGCCTGCGCGCGGGTGCCGTACACGGCAACGCGCGCGCCCTTGGCGCGGAAGGCCTGCGCGATGCCGTTGCCGATGCCGCTGGAGCCGCCGACCACCAGTACTTGCTTGCCGCCGAAATCGAGCTCGTTCATCGCGTTCCTCTCCCGTGCTGTTTTCGGGATTGAGCATGATCTTTTTCGAAAAGCCAACGCAAAAGCCACCGCAGAACTTGCGTTAACGCGCTACGCGCGCGCCGATATCGGATCAGTGGTTTGACGTCATTGCGGATCGGTGCCAGCGTTGCCGGTCTCACAACGCGCCAAATTTCATCTCGCGAGAATCCGTCATGTCCGAATTCAAACAGCTCAGCCGTTCGGTGAAGGGCCTCACCGTTCTCGTCACCGGTGCCGCCAGCGGCATGGGCCGCGCCACCGCGCGCGTGTTCGCCGATGAAGGCGCCAATGTCGCGGTCACCGATCTCACCGAAGAGGGCACGCAGGCGGTGGCAAAGGAAATCGCGGCAAGCGGCGGCTCGGCCAAGGCCTGGACGCTCGACGTCAGCGATCGCGACGCCATCACCAGGGTCGTCAACGATGTCGCCGCGCAATTCGGCGGGCTGGACATCATCGTCAACAATGCCGGCATCTCGGTGCGCGTGCCGATCGACGATCCAGCTTACGAGGACGCCTGGGCCAAGGGCATCGCGGTGATGCTGACCGCGCATCCGCGCATTATCCGCGCCGCATTGCCATACCTGCGCAAGTCGCGTTCGCCGCGCATCGTCAACATCGCCTCGACCGAAGCGCTCGGCGCGACCGGGATGCACAGCCCCTACTCCGCGGCCAAGGGCGGCGTCACCAGCCTGACCCGCTCGCTCGCGGTGGAACTGGGGCGCGAAGGCATCACCGTGAACTGCATCTGCCCGGGCCCGATCCGCACCGCCATTACCGACCGCATCTCCGAGGAGCACAAGACGATCTACGCCAAGCGCCGCACAGCGCTTGCGCGTTACGGCGATCCGGAAGAGGTCGCGCATATGACGCTGAGCCTGTGCCTGCCCGCGGCCTCGTTCCTGACCGGCGCGGTGATTCCTGTCGACGGCGGGTTGATGGCGCGGAATGCCTGACCCGCGTCTGGTCGCGAAGCGTTGACAGGGCGCGCGTCGGGAGTAGCCTTCTCGTCAAACGAAGCGGGACAACCGCCCGCGGAATACGGGGAGAAACGCCAATGACGGTCCTGATCCGGCAGCTTCACAAGCATTTCGTCGGCGAGGTTTCCGGCGTCGATCTGCGCAAGCCGCTAACGAAGAAGGAAGCGATCGACATCGAGGCCGGCATGGACAAATACGCCGTGCTCGTCTTCCACGGCCAGGACATCACTGACGAGCAGCAGATGGCGTTCGCGCTGAACTTCGGCGAGCGCGAGAACGCGCGCGGGGGCACGGTGACCAAGAAGGAAGACTACCGCCTCTCCTCCGGGCTCAACGATGTCTCCAATCTCGGCAAGGACGGCAAGCCGCTGCCGAAGGATCACCGCACCCATCTGTTCAATCTCGGCAACTGCCTGTGGCACTCCGACAGCTCGTTCCGGCCGATCCCGGCGAAATTCTCGCTGCTGTCCGCGCGTGTCGTGAACCCGAAAGGCGGCAACACCGAGTTCGCCGACATGCGCGCCGCCTATGACGCGCTCGACGACGAGACCAAGGCCGAGATCGACGACATGATCTGCGAGCACTCGCTGATGTATTCGCGCGGCTCGCTCGGCTTCCTCGACTACACCGACGAGGAGAAGGAGATGTTCAAGCCGGTGCTGCAGCGCCTGGTGCGTACCCATCCGGTGCACGGCCGCAAGTCGCTGTATCTGTCGTCACATGCCGGCGCCATCAGGGGCATGAGCATGCCGGAGGCGCGGCTGTTGCTGCGCGATCTCACCGAGCACGCCACGCAGCCCGAGTTCGTCTATGTGCACAAATGGACGGTGCATGACCTCGTGATGTGGGACAACCGCCAGACCGTGCACCGCGTGCGCCGCTACGACCAGTCGCAGCCCCGCGACATGCGCCGCGCCACGGTGGCCGGCACCCAGCCGACGGTGGCGCAGGAGGCGGCGGAGTAGGCAAGACTACGGCCGTCGCAGCCAAATCCACCGCTGCAAGCGAAGCGCGACCCGGGACCCATAACCACGAATGCATGTGATGGCGAAGGCTTTGGCCCCAGCGCGGCGTCGCAACGACGCCCTGTGGTTATGGGTCCCGGCCTTCGCCGAAACGACACCGTGAATGCGGAGAGACCGTCGCTACTCCGGCAGATCTGCGCGAGGCCGGCGTTGTTTACGCGTGGCCCGCGTCGTTCGACAGCATGCCGGCCTCGATGCCGATCTTGCGCAGGGCGCGCGCGTATTTCTCGTCGACATCGGTGCCGAAGATCAGTTCCGGATCGGCGTCGCAATGCAGCCAGCCATTGTGCTGGATCTCGTTCTCGAGCTGGCCCGGCGCCCAGCCGGCATAGCCCAGCGCGAGGATCGCGTGCTTGGGACCGGAGCCCCTGGCGATCGCCTTGAGGATGTCGACGGTCGCGGTGAGCGAGATGCCGTCGTCGATGTTCAGCGTCGCATCCTGAATGTAGAAGTCGCTGGAGTGCAGCACGAAGCCGCGGCCGGTATCGACCGGGCCGCCCTTCATCACCTTCATCATCTCGGCGTTTTCCGGCAGCGTGATCTGGTCCGACTTCTCGATGATGTCGAGCTGCACCAGCAGCCCCGGAAAATCGATGCTGCCGGCCGGGCGGTTGACGATGATGCCCATCGCGCCCTCCGACGAATGGGCGCACATGTAGATCACGGAGCGTTCGAAGCGCGGGTCGTTCATCACAGGCATCGCGATCAGCATCTGGCCATCGAGATAGCCATCTTCGGTGGCATGGGGACCGACGGCCGGGCTTCTGCCGGCGGCGGTCTTGCGAGTCTTGCCTGTTTTGCCTTCAGGGCGCATCCGCAAAGGCCTCTCCTGCTGATTTGGCATCCTGATATTGGGTCGCGGTTCTGTCAATCAACCTTCGGCCGCAGTGCGGCGATGCATCACAAGCAATTCAATGGTTTGCACCGAAAGTTGCAGGTAAAGACGTCTCATGATCGTCACAGTTCCCTTGCGGGCCGCATTTGCCGTTGCCGTCACATTTTCCGTCGCATCCGTGGCAACGGAGGTTCGCGCCGACGACGCCTCGCCCTGGCAGCAGGACACGCATTCGGCGGTCAGGCTGCTGGCGGGATCGCGCAGCGGCGCGGTGCTGCTCGGCGGCATCGCCTTCCAGCTGCAGGACGGCTGGAAAACCTACTGGCGCACGCCAGGCGATTCCGGCGTGCCGCCGCGATTCGATTTCTCCAGGTCGGACAATGTCGATGCGGTCACGGTGATGTGGCCGGCACCGCGCCAGTTCGACGACGGCGCCGGAGGTACCTCGCTTGGCTACAAGCACCAGGTGGTGCTGCCGCTGCGCATCGTCGCGAAGAATCCCGACAAGCCGCTGGTGCTGCGCGCCGATATCAACTACGCGGTGTGCGAGAAGCTGTGCGTGCCGGTGGAGGCGAAGGCCGAGCTCGCATTCGCGAGCGTCGCCTCGACCGAGGACGCCGCGCTGTCGGAGGCGCTCAACGCGGTGCCGAAGCCCGCCAATATCGGCGACCCCACCCCGGTCACGATCCGCGACGTCAAGCGCGACGGCAACAACGTGCTGGTCGATGTCACGGCGCCCGAAACCAAGGACCTCAGCCTGTTCGTCGAGGGGCCGACGCCCGACTGGGCACTGCCCGTGCCCAAGCTCGTCGAGCACGCGCCGTCGGGCGTGAAGCGCTTCTCGTTCGAGCTCGACGGCTTGCCGCCGGGTGCCAAAGCGGACGGCGCCGCGCTGAAACTGACGCTGGTCGGCGGCGACAAAAGCTACGAATTCAATATCAATTTGAACTGACGCCGAGGCGTCGTTCCAATAGGACGTTTCGGCCTAGTGCGCAATTGCGCACGGGAGCCGGGACACGTTCTCGCGGCTGCAGTCTGAGGCACGCTGTGGATCAAGCTGTATGCACCAACTGTTCCCTGTGGTTATGGATCCCGGCTCCCGTGCGCAATCGCGCACTAGGCCGGGATGACGCAAGATGGGAACATCCGTCACCCAACCCAATCTTAACGTTTCGTTGATAGATCGGGGCCATTGCCGGCTTGCGGCGCCTTAGGAATTTTCCGCCTTGGCTGTGATGGAAACACAATCCGCAACCCCTGCGCCATCGGGCCCGGTCGCACGCCTGCGCGGCCTCGCCGCGCGCCTGCTCGGCGGCACCAAGGAAGCGTCGGTCACCAAGCGCCTCGCCGGCACCATCTTCGTCATCCGCGTCATCAGCGCCGCCATCGCCTATCTAGCGCAGATCCTGCTGGCGCGCTGGATGAGCGGCTCGGACTACGGCATCTATGTCTATGTCTGGACCTGGGTGCTGCTGCTCGGCAGCACTATGGATTTCGGCATCGCGCCGTCCTCGCAGAAGATCATCCCTGAATATCGCGCGCGCGGCGACCTCGCCGCGCTACGCGGCTTCCTCTCCGGCGGCCGCTGGGTGGTGCTTGCCGCGTCCAGCACGGTCGCGCTGCTGCTCGCCGGCGTGATCCACCTCGCCTCGCCCTGGATCGATCCCAACGCGGTCGTGCCGCTCTATATCGGCTGCCTGACATTGCCGCCCTTCGTGGTTGCCAACACCCAGGACGGCATCTCGCGCGCGCATGACTGGATGCAGCTCGGCCTGATGCCGCAGTTCATCGTGCGGCAGGGACTGATCATCGCCCTCACCGCCGGCGCGCTGGCGCTCGGCCTCAATCTCGGCGCGACGGCCGCGATGATCGCGAGTGCGGCTGCGGTGTATATCGCCGCGATCGGCCAGATGATCGTGCTGAACCGCCGCCTTGCCGCCCATGTCGGGCAAGGCGAGAAGACCTACGACGTCAGGGGCTGGTTTGCGATCTCGCTGCCGATCATGCTGGTCGAGAGCTTCTATCTCCTGCTCGGCTACACCGACGTGCTGATGCTGCAGCAATTCCGCTCCTCCGAGGAGGTCGGGATCTATTTCGCCGTGGTGAAGACGCTGGCGCTGGTGTCGTTCGTCCACTACGCGATGTCGGCAACGACGGCGCATCGCTTCGCCGAGTACAACGCGCTCGGCGACAAGGAGCGGCTCTCGGCCTATGTCGCACACGCCATCAGCTGGACGTTCTGGCCCTCGCTGCTCGCGACCGTCGCCCTGCTGGCGTTCGGCAAGCCGCTGTTGTGGCTGTTCGGCCCGAAATTCGTCGACGGCTACAGCATCATGTTCGTCGCCGCGATCGGGCTCGTGGTGCGCTCGGCGATCGGGCCGGTGGAGCGCCTGTTGAACATGCTGGGACACCAGAGCATCTGCGCCACCGCCTATGCGGTGTCGTTCTTCATGAATGTCGGGCTCTGCATTGCGCTGGTTCCGCGCTACGGCGGCATGGGCGCGGCCGCTTCGACCTCGCTGTCGCTGACCTTCGAGACGATCCTGCTGTTCGTCGTGGTGCGCTCGCGCCTCGGCCTGCACGTGCTGGCGTTCGGGAAGGCCCGGTCGGCGCCGTAGCATTGAGGCGGGCTGGATGCCTCACCGCCGGCGGCGATCATCAGATCGAAAGCAAAAGCCGGCCCTGATCGGATCAGGGCCGGCTCATTCTTCGGCGAAAATCCCGCCGGAAAACTACTCCGCGGTCCAGCCGCCGTCGATCGAGAGATTGGCGCCGGTAATCTGCGCGGCGTCGTCGCCGCACAGGAACAGCGCGAGTGCTGCGACCTGCTCCGAGGTGACGAACTCCTTGGTCGGCTGCGCGGCGAGCAGCACGTCCTTGATGACCTGCTCCTTGGTCATGTTGCGCGCCTTCATGGTCTCCGGAATCTGGTGCTCGACCAGCGGCGTCCAGACATAGCCCGGGCTGATGCAGTTGCAGGTGATCTTGAACTGCGCGAGCTCGAGCGCCACGGTCTTGGTGAGGCCGGCGATGCCGTGCTTGGCCGAGACATAGGCCGACTTGAACGGCGACGCGACCAGCGAGTGCGCGGAAGCCGTGTTGATGATGCGGCCCCAGCCACGCTTCTTCATGCCCGGCACCGCGGCGCGGATGCCGTAGAACGCCGACGACAAATTGATCGCGATGATCGCTTCCCACTTCTCCGGCGGGAATTCCTCGATCGGCGACACGAACTGGATGCCGGCATTGTTGACGAGGATGTCGACCGAACCGAAGGTCTTTTCGCCGAGCGCGATCATGTCGGCGATCTCGGCCGGCTTGGTCATGTCGGCCGGCGAATGCACGGCCTTGACCTTGAAGTCGGTCTCGATGCCGGAACGCTCCTTCTCGATGTCGGCCGGCACGCCCATGCCGTTGAGCACGATATTGGCGCCGGCGCCGGCGAAGGCGCGCGCATAAGCCAGTCCGATGCCGCTGGTCGAGCCGGTCACAACGGCGGTCTTGCCTGTCAACGTACCCATTGTTCTTCGCTCCTATTTGCTTGCAGGGGGCGAGGGTTCGTCCCCCGTGAGATCGTAAGTCACCATGGTTTCCCCGGACTGCGGCCGTTCTAGCCATTCTTTGTGACGCATCGACAAATGCACGTCGCGGACGCCCGCGCCCCAGTGCTCGACCATCGCAACATGGGAGAAGTCGTAGTCCTTCGACGAGCTCTCGTAATTCTTGCTCTTGTAGATCAGGTGAACCACCGTGACGGTGTTCTCCTTGGACGCCTTGCGCAACAGTTCGACCGACGGATCGTTTTTCAGGTAATCGGGCAGCTTGCTGATCAGGTCGCGCACCGCCATGCGGGCGTTGTGGACCTGCTTGTTCTTGTCGGTGTTCATCCGCGTTCGGCTGGAAAAGCGGATGTCCTTTTCGCGCTCGGCGGCCTCCAGCAGCGTCTCCGGCACCGGCCCGCGCGCGCTGAACAGGTCGACCTGGAAGATCAGGAGATCGCGGCTGATCTCCTCATCGAGCACGAAGTCGAGCGGCGTGTTGGAGGCGATGCCGCCGTCCCAGTAATGCTCGCCCTCGATCACGACGGCGGGAAAGCCCGGCGGCAGCGCGCCCGAGGCCATGATGTGCTCGGGGCCGATCTTCTTGCCGAGCTTCTTGAACTCGTAATTGTCGAAATAGCGGAAATTGCCCGAGGTGACGCCGACCGCGCCGACCGACAGCCGCGTCTTGAGATCGTTGATGCGATCGAAGTCGACCAGCCGCTCCAGCGTCTTCTTCAGGGGCGCCGTGTCGTAATAGCTCAGCGATTGCGAGCTGCCGGGCGGCCACAGCGGCGCCGGCGGAATCCGCGGCGTGAAGAAGCCGGGCACGCCGAAGGTCGCGATGATGGCGGCGCTGGTCTCGTTGAACAGCGAGCGGGCGCGCTCATGTTTCGAGATCGGATTCCAGGGCACCGGCGCCGACACCATATCCCAGAATTCCTTCAGCCGCGGCACGCGCATGTCCGGCTCATTGCCGGCAATGATCGCGGCATTGATGGCGCCGATCGAAATGCCGGCGATCCATTCCGGCTCGAAGCCTGCATGGCAGAGCGCCTGAAAGGCGCCGGCCTGATAGGAGCCCAGCGCACCGCCGCCCTGAAGAACCAGTACACGCTGCGCTTGCGCCGGCGTCGGGCCGGGCGCGGAATCCGAAGTATCCATTCGTAACCGTTCGGTTCAAATGACTTGAAGGCGCACCGTGGCGGCTGTTCGCAGCCGCGTCAATCAACGAGATGGAGGGCTCTCTGTTTGAGCATGATCTTCTCGGAAAACCGCTTCACACTTTTCCGGATCATGCTCTAGATCACGCGGAATTTATCGAGATCAGGTTGCCGCCAAAATGAGCGTCCAGAACACCTTGTATTTGGTATTCGGAGCATAAACGGCCGCGATGCCCATTTTTGTGACACCGCTTTTGAGCATGTTAGCCCTGTGCGGCGGTGAATCGCGCCAGCCAGAAAATGCTTCCGCGAGCGTGTGATAGCCGGCCGAGATGTTCTCGACCGCCACGGTCGCGGGATAGCCGCCGGCCTCCAGCCGCTTGCCGAGCGGGGCCTTGACGTCATGGTCCATCTTGTTGCGCGCGGCCATCGCTTGCGACTGCTGTTCGGCGAGCCTGGTCAGGTCGGGATCGACCACGACAGTGCCGAGACCATTGTTCTGGCGGTACTGCGAAAACATGATCGCGGCGGCCTGGCTGTCCAGCACGGCACCGGGCTGCGCCATGTTGAGATACATGGCCGGTTCTTCCGGGATTTTGGTGTCTGTGCCGCAGCCGGCAAGCACCAGAAGCCCGAACAGGGCGACCGTCGTCCGTTTCACTACTGAAAACCCCCAAGGTTGGCCCGCCGTTGTTGCATACCAACCGTGGCTGAATGGTGAACAGGGGCTAACTTTTGGCCATCAATAGCCACCGATCTCCGGGAACAGTCGATCTTCCGAGCGAAGTCCCGGATTTCGCTGTGCGCCATCCGGGCTACGGAGCTTCTCCCTTCCCCTGAAAAGGGGGAAGGTCGGGATGGGGGGCGGCCACAGGCGACACTGAATGTGGAGAGAGAAGATCCCCACCCGCTTTGCTCTGGCGAGCAAGGCGACCTCCCCTTTTCAAGGGAGGTTTGAGCATCCGGGCTGCGGAACCTATTCCTGGGCGGCAAAGATCCGGTAGCGGCGGGGCTGCAGCGAGACGATTTCGCCGGCCTGCAGCTCGCGGTCGCGGGGGGCGTCGATCTCGATCACGGTCTTGCCCTCGCTCCCCGACAGGGCCACCTCGGCGCGCTGGATCGGACCGAACGAGCGGACATGCCGGATGGCGCCTTCCAAGGCGCCGGTTCCCGCCGGGCCGACCGCCATGTCGTGACGGCGCACGAACAGCTTTGCTGCCCCGGACGCGGCGCCCAATGCCGGAATGTTCAGGGGACGGCCGTCGAGCCGCACCGCGTCGCCGGCCACATCGACCGGCAGCACGATGGATTCACCGATGAAGCCGTGCACGAAGGCGGTCGCCGGATTGTCATAGACCTCGCCGGGCGAGCCGATCTGCTCGATCTTGCCCTTGTCCATCACAACCACGCGGTTGGCGACTTCGAGCGCCTCCTCCTGGTCGTGGGTGACGAAGATCGAGGTGACGTGGATCTCGTTGTGCAGCGAGCGCAGCCATTGCCTGAGCTCCTTGCGCACCTTGGCATCGAGCGCACCGAACGGCTCGTCGAGCAGCAGGATCCGCGGCTCGATCGCGAGCGCACGCGCCAGCGCAATGCGCTGACGCTGACCGCCGGACAACTGGCTCGGATAGCGATTGGCGAGCCAGTCGAGCTGCACCAGATCGAGCAGGTTCTTGACGCGGGCGCGGATCGTCGCCTCGTCCTTGCGGATCGTGCGCGGCTGCACGCGCAGGCCGAACGCGACGTTCTCGAACACCGTCATGTGGCGGAACAGCGCGTAGTGCTGGAACACGAAGCCGACCTGACGCTCGCTCGCACCGCGCGAGAGCGCATTCTCGCCGTCGATCGCGACCTCGCCCGAGTCAGGCCAATCGAGGCCTGCGATGATCCGAAGCAGCGTGGTCTTGCCGGAGCCGGACGGGCCGAGCAACGCCAAGAGCTCGCCGTCGGCGACCTTGAGATCGACATTGTCGAGCGCGGCAAAGCTGCCGAATTTCTTTACGATATTCGTGACTTCAATCGCCATCGGGCACCTCTGGCTCGTCGAGCCGCCGCTCGAGAACGGTTTTCGCCACCAGCGTGATCAGCGCCAGCATCGCCAGCAGCGACGCGATCGCGAACGAGGCGACGAACTGATATTCGTTGTAGAGAATCTCGACCAGGAGCGGCATCGTGTTGGTCTCGCCGCGGATGTGGCCGGAGACGACGGACACCGCACCGAACTCGCCCATCGCGCGCGCGTTGCAGAGCAGGACGCCGTAGAGCAGGCCCCATTTGATGTTGGGCAACGTGACGCGGAAGAAGGTCTGCAGGCCGGAGGCGCCGAGCGAGATCGCCGCCTCCTCTTCCTGGGTGCCCTGCTCCTGCATCAGCGGGATCAGCGCGCGCGCCACGAAGGGGAAGGTGACGAAGATCGTCGCCAGCGCGATGCCGGGCACCGCGAACAGGATGTGAACGTTGTGCGCCTGCAGCCATGGCCCGAAATAGCCCTGCGCGCCGAACAGCAGCACGAAGACCAGGCCCGAGATCACGGGCGAGACCGAGAACGGCAGGTCGATCAGCGTGATCAGGAAGGTCTTGCCGGTGAATTCGAATTTCGAGATCGCCCAGGCCGCGACCACGCCGAACACGAGGTTGAGCATGACCGAGATCGCCGCGATCAGCAGCGTCAGTTTGATCGCAGCGAGCGCCTCGGGCTCGGCCAGCGCCGCGAAATAGGCGACGATGCCTTTCGAGAAGGCCGACGCGAACACGACCACCAGCGGCAGCACGACGAAGATGCTGAGGAAGGCGATCGCGAGCGCGATGATGATCAAGCGGATCGGGCCCGGTTCGGTGCGCGGGTTGCGCCGCGCCGCGACCGGCTCGGCGCGCGCGATCGCGAGCCGCGGGGCCGGGGCCGCAACGCTGACATCGGTCGCGGGCGCGTAGGTCCGCAGCTGCGTGGTCGAGGTCGCCAATCCCGTCTGCATCGACATCTCTTGAGACCTCAATGCACAGGGATGCGGGCTTGCGCCCAGCGCTGCAGCCGGTTGATCAGGAAGATGATCAGGAACGAGGCCACCAGCATCACGACCGCGATCGCGGTGGCGTCGGCGTAGCGGAATTCGGACAGCCGGATCACGATCAACAGCGGCGCGATCTCGGAGACGTTGGGCAGATTGCCGGCGATGAAGATCACCGAGCCGTATTCACCGATGGCGCGGGCAAAGGCCAGCGCAAAGCCGGTGAGCAGCGCCGGGATCAGGCTCGGCAGGATGACGCGAAACACCGTGTGCCAGCGGTTGGCACCGAGGCTTGCCGCCGCTTCCTCGATCTCGGGATCGAGATCGATCAGCACCGGCTGCACCGTGCGCACCACGAAGGGAATGCCGATGAAGATCATCGCGATGAAGATACCGATCGGCGTGAACGCGACCTTGATGCCGAACTCGGCGAGCGGCGCGCCGAGCCAGCCCTTCTGGGCAAACAGCTGCGTCAGCGCCACGCCTGCGACCGCGGTCGGCAAGGCAAACGGAATATCGACGATGGCGTCGAACAGCCGCCGGCCCGGAAAACGGTAGCGCACCAGCGCCCAGACGATGATGGTGCCCATCACCAGATTGACGCAGGCGGCCGCAAACGAAAGCCCGAACGAAATCTTCAGGGCGTTCAGGGTGCGGCGGCTGGTGACGATGCCCCAGAACTGATCGAGGCTGAGCTCGAACGTCTTGAGGAACAGCGCGGCCAGCGGAATCAGGATGATAACGGAGAGCCATGTCAGGGTCAGTCCCATGGTGAGACCGAACCCCGGCAGGGTACTGCGCCGTGCAACCGCTGTGCTCACAATTCCCCCTGTTCGACCCGGGCGATATCTCGATCAGTTCTTGTAGATCTGATCGAAGATGCCGCCCTCGGCGAAGTGCTCCTTCTGCGCCTTGGTCCAACCACCAAAAACGTCGTCGATGGTGAAAAGTTCAACCTTGGCGAAGGATTTTTCGTACTCCTTGGCGATCTCGGGATCGCGCGGCCGGTAGGAGTTGCGCGCGGCGATCTCCTGGCCTTCTTTGGTGTACCAGTACTTCAGATAGGCTTCGGCGACGGCACGGGTGCCCTTCTTGTCGGCGACGGCATCGACGACGGCGACCGGCGGCTCGGCCAGGATCGACTGCGCCGGGGCCACGATCTCGAACTTGTCCGGACCGAATTCACGCAGCGCCAGAAAGGCTTCGTTCTCCCACGCGAGCAGCACGTCGCCGACGCCGCGCTCGACGAAGGTCACGGTCGAGCCGCGCGCACCGGTGTCGAGCACCGGGACATTCTGATAGAGATCGGCGACGAACTTCTTCGCCTTGTCGGCCGAGCCGAACTTCTTCTGGGCATAGCCCCAGGCGGCGAGATAGTTCCAGCGGGCACCGCCCGAAGTCTTCGGGTTCGGCGTGATCACGGCAACACCGGGCTTGATCAAATCGTCCCAGTCCTTGATGCCCTTGGGATTGCCCTTGCGAACCAGGAACACGATGGTCGAGGTATAGGGCGAGGCGTTGAGCGGCAGCCGCTTCTGCCAGTCCGCTGCGAGCAGGCCCTTGCCCGCGATCGCATCGATGTCATAGGCCAGCGCCAGCGTGACGATATCCGCCTGCAATCCGTCGATCACCGAGCGCGCCTGCGAGCCCGAGCCGCCATGCGACTGCTTGATCTCGACGCTCTTGCCGGTCTCCTTCTGATAGGCCGCGGCGAACGCCTTGTTGAAATCGACATAGAGCTCGCGCGTCGGATCGTAGGACACGTTGAGCAGCGAATAGTCGGCCGCGAAGGCCGAGCCCGCCCACAACAATCCCGCGACCAGCGGCAGCATACGACGGATCATTTCTGTCTCCATTCAACCTGAGAACGTCAGGGAACACGCAAGACATCACTCACGGTGAAGCGGCCTCAAGTCAACGAAACCGGTTTTCTTTGTTTTCAGCGGCGCAGCGCGCTTGTGCTACGAAGCCGCCGCGCTGCGAAGGCTTTGTCGCGTCGCCAGATCGCGATGAAGCGTCAGCGCGATCTGGCTGCGGCGTCCTACGACATCTCCGTCGTATGGATGCCGCATTCCGTCTTCGCCCGGCCACGCCAGCGGCCGTCGCGCGCATCCTCGCCGGCCGCGGCCCGGCTCGAGCAAGGCATACACCCGACCGACTGATATCCCGATGCGACAAGTGGATGCGGCGGCAGCTTGCCGAGCCTGTAGATCGCCTCGATCTCCTCGCGCGAGACGTTGGCGAACGGATTGAATTTCAGCCTGACGCCGTCGTCCTCGACAACATGGATATCGGCGCGGGCACCGCCCTGGAAGCGCTTGCGGCCGTTGATCCAGGCGGCGAACGGCTTCAGTGCGCGCGCCAAGGGCTCAACTTTGCGGATGCGGCAGCAGGCGTCGGGATCGCTGAACCACAATTCGCGGTCCGGGTCCTGGCGCGACAGCGCCTGCTCATCGGGCTTGATCGAGCGCACATCGGTGAGGCCGAGCGTCTTGATCAGCTTATCACGATAAGCCAGCGTCTCCTCGAACAGCCAGCCGGTGTCGAGGAAGACCACCGGGATCGCCGGATCGACGTCCGCCATCACCTTGAGCAGCGCGGCGGACTCGGTGCCGAACGACGACACCAGCGCCAGCCTCTCGCGGCCGACCGTCTGCAACGCGGCCGCGATCACCTCGGCGGGCGACGCTTTGCGCAGCGCGCGATCGAGCGAATCGGCCGCGGGAAATGCGGCCGGCGCCGCTGCGAGCTCTGGTGCAAGCGTGCTCACTGGCCGGCGCTCTCCGAGTGACGCAGCTGCATGCGGCGGTTGAGTGCGGTGACGCGGCCGTCGCCGGTCGGCTGGTAGAACACCGAATAGCGCTTCATGGTCTGGGCGAACGCGTCGGCGTCGGCATCCTTCTTCACCTCGAAGGCGTCGAAGCCGGCGCGCGTCATGAACACGAACTGGTCGCGCAGGATCTGCCCGGTGGCGCGCAGCTCGCCGTCATAGCCGTAACGCTCGCGCAGCAGGCGGGCCTGGCTATAGGCACGGCCGTCGCGGAAGGTCGGGAACACCAGCGCAACCGAGGCCAGCCGATCGAGATACGGCACGAGTTCGTCGAGGTTGCGGTTGTTCGGCCAGATCACCCCGAGCTTGCCCGGGCGGCGCAGCAGCGCCTTCGGATCGGCGAGAAAGCGCTCGGCCGTCACCAGCACCGCGCCGTCGCCCGGCAGCTCGGCGCCGTCGGCGACATGCACGAACAGATCGGTGGTCAGTCTTCCCTGCTTAACGAGTGGCATAGACGC
This sequence comes from Bradyrhizobium sp. 41S5, assembly GCF_011516665.3. Classification (NCBI taxonomy): domain Bacteria; kingdom Pseudomonadati; phylum Pseudomonadota; class Alphaproteobacteria; order Hyphomicrobiales; family Nitrobacteraceae; genus Bradyrhizobium; species Bradyrhizobium sp. 41S5. The sequence goes on from NZ_CP083721.1 coordinate 7,764,803, forward strand.
GCTCCCTGAAAGGCTCGACGCCCAGACGCTTCACCGTGTCGACGAACAATTCCTCGGGACGGTCGCGCAGCGCGAGATAGGCTTCGACAATGTCTTCGATCACGTCGGCGACTTCCGCATAGGGAACGGCCGGGCCGATCAGGGTGCCCATCTGCGCGTTCTCGTCGGCGCGGCCGCCGATCGTGATCTGGTAGAACTCCTCACCGTTCTTCTCGACGCCGAGAATGCCGATGTGGCCGACATGGTGATGGCCGCAGGCATTGATGCAGCCGGAGATGTTGATATGCAGCCGGCCGATCAGGTCGGCGGTGTCGTGGTTGGCAAAGCGCCGCGTCAGCTCCTGCGCGATAGGGATCGAGCGCGCGTTGGCCAGCGAGCAGTAATCCAGCCCCGGGCAGGCGATGATGTCGGTCACCAAATTGACGTTCGGCGTCGCGAGGCCGAGCCGGTCGAGCGCCTTGAACAGCTGGGGCAGATCGCGCTTGGCGACATGCGGCAGCGCCAGGTTCTGCTCGTGGCCGACGCGTATCTCGCCGAACGAATATTTGTCGGCGAGGTCGGCGACCGCGTCCATCTGCTCGGCGGTGGCGTCGCCGGGCGGACCACCGACCGGCTTCAGCGACAGCGTCACGATCGAATAGCCCTGCACCTTGTGCGCCGACACCGAATTCTTGCGCCAACGCTCGAACAGCTTGTCATGCGCGGCCTGCTTCAGCTCGTCCGGCATGTGCGGCAGCTTTTCGTAAGGAGGATAGGAGAAGCGCGAGCGAACCTCCTCGATGGCGGTGTGGTCGAGCGTCAGCCCGACATCGCCCATCTGCTTCCACTCCTCCTCGACCTCCTTGGCGAACTTCTCGATGCCGAGCTCGTGCACCAGGATCTTGATGCGCGCCTTGTAGATGTTGTCGCGGCGGCCGTACTGGTTGTAGACCCGCAGGATCGCCTCGATGTAGCTCAGGATATCGCGGCCGGGGACGAACGGCTTGATGGTCTTGGCGATGAATGGCGTGCGGCCGAGACCGCCGCCGACCAGCACCTCGAAGCCGGTCTCGCCGTCGGCGTTCTTGTGCAGGCGCAACCCGATGTCGTGGATCTTGATCGCGGCGCGATCGTGCTCGGCGGCGGTGATCGCGATCTTGAACTTGCGCGGCAGGAACGAGAATTCCGGATGCAGCGTGGTGTGCTGGCGGATCAGCTCTGACCAGATCCGCGGATCCTCGATCTCGCCCGGCGCGACGCCGGCCCACTGGTCCGAGGTGACGTTGCGCATGTTGTTGCCGGAGGTCTGCATCGCATGGATGCCGACCTCGGCGAGATCGGCCAGCGCGTCCGGCAGCTCGGCGAGCTTGATCCAGTTGAACTGGATGTTCTGCCGCGTGGTGAAGTGGCCATAGCCGCGGTCGTAGCGGCGCGCGACATGGGCGAGCCGACGCAGCTGCTTCGACGACAGCGTGCCGTAGGGGATCGCGACGCGGAACATGTAGGCGTGCAGCTGCAGATACACGCCGTTCTGCAGGCGCAGGATCTTGAATTCGTCCTCGGTGAGTTCGCCGGAAAGGCGACGCCTCACCTGATCGCGGAATTCGGAAACACGCTCGTTGATCAGCGTGCGGTCGAGTTCGTCATAAGCATACATGTTCGATGAGCCTTACGCCGGCGTCTTACGCGGGGACCTGGAGATCGATGGTGACGCCCTTGGCGCGGATGTGTTCGCGGAGATTGCCCGGCTTGACCTTGCCGCCATCCTTGAGCTCGACCGGCGCGATATAGGGGCCGACCGCGCCGACGTCGTCGGCGGCGGCTTCGGCCAGCAGCGCACGGGCGTCGTCGGAGGTGCTGACGACGGCGGAATCGGAAAGTTCGGTGGACCAGCCTTGTTTGGCGGTTCGGTACACGACGGCGCCGTCCCAGGTGCGGTTGGCGGTCACCACCGAGGGGCCTGTGATCCTGATTTTCTTCTGTTCGAGCGGAGAGGTCATTCGGCAGCTTTCAGCAGTTCGGAGAACATCTGGTTGGAGAACAGTTGGGTGACGTTGGATCGGCTCCACGGCGCGGAATGCGCGACCACGTCGCCGATGATGAGGACAGCGGGACCGCCATCGACCTGTTTGACCAGTTCGGGCAGCCGCGCCAGCGTGCCGACCGCGGCCTTGGCGTCCGGCCGCGTCACGCGCGCGAACACGCCGACCGGTGTCTCCGGCGAGCGGCCCGCGGCGAGCAGGCCTTCGCGGATCGAGGGCGCCGCGGTCATGCCCATGTAGACGACGACGGTCATCCTGGTGTCGGTCAGCACCGACCAGTCAACGACTTCTGCATCGCGCGCCTTGTGCGCGGTCAGGAAGGTGATGCGCAGCGCCTCGTGCCTGAAGGTCAGCGGCACCTCGAATTGCGCGGCCGCGCCGAGACCGGCGGAGATGCCGGGAATGATGGAGTAGGCGACGCCGGCGTCGCGCAGCGCCTCGATTTCCTCGCCGCCGCGGCCGAACACAAAGGGATCGCCGCCCTTCAACCGCACCGCACGCTGGCCCGACTGTGCGGCCTCGATCATCAGGCGATTGATGGCGTCCTGGCCGATGCCGGGCTTGCCGATGCGGCGGCCGACCGGAATCCGCGTGGCATCGCGCCGGATGCGGTCGAGAATTTCTGGTGACACCAATTCGTCATAGAACACGACGTCGGCGTCCTGCAGCGCGCGCAGCGCCTTCACGGTGAGCAGATCCGGATCGCCGGGACCGGCGCCGACCAGCGTCACATGGCCAACAGCCTTGCCTTCCGTATCAGCACCGGCAAATGCGGCGGGATCGCCGATCGCGTTCAGCGCGTGCTCGGCTTCGTCGTTGCGGCCGGCCAGCACCAGCGCGCCGATCGGGCCATCGACGATGCGCTCCCAAAAGCGGCGGCGCAGCGGAAACTCCTCAATCCGCGCATGCATGGATTTGCGGAAGCGGCCGATGAAGCCGGCGAGATCGCCGATCCGCGCCGGCAGCACCGCTTCGATCTTCTCGCGGATGCGACGCGCCACGACCGGCGACGTGCCGCCGGTTCCGACCGCGACCACGACGTCGCCGCGATCGACGATCGCAGGCATGATGAAGGTGGAATGCACGAGGTCGTCCATCACGTTGACCGGCAGGCCAATCGCCTTGGCGCGCACCGACATCGCAACACCGACCCCGCCTGCGCCGGCGCAGAACACGGCAATGACATCGGAGAGATCGGCCGCGAGCGGATCGCCCTCGGCGCGCTCGATGCGCGCGGCGTCCTCCGCCGCGATGCCGGCAAACTCATGATCGCCATCGGTCGCGTAGCAGCGAACTGCGGCACCGGCAGCTGCGAGCAGCCGCAACTTGGCGCGCGCGAGCTCGCCCGCTCCAACGAGCAGCACCTTGCCGCTTTGCAGATCCAGAAACACGGGCAGATATCGCATCAGACACTCGCTTCCCCAACTGGGGGGTTGACTGAAATTATTTTCTATTTATCTCTCGATCAAGGCCAGCAAAGAGAAAATTATTTCTTCTCTATTGCAGCGCAACTTTAGAATTTTCCACTCCACAGGCCAAGGCCAAGAGATGCATCTTCTCGACAACGAATCCGCCGCTGCCGGAACGCGGTCCGCAGCCCTTCGCAGTGCATCTTCCGTGCCGGGGATTCCTGCCAACCAGGCCCCCCCGTCCATGGATCATCTCGATGAGCTGGAGGCCCAGAGCATCTACATTCTGCGCGAGGCATTCGCCCGGCTGAAGAAGCTCGCGCTGCTGTGGTCGCTCGGCAAGGACTCCAACGTGATGATCTGGCTGGCGCGCAAGGCGTTCTTCGGCCGGGTCCCGTTCCCGGCGCTGCATGTCGACACCGGCAAGAAGTTTCCGGAGATGTATGCGTTCCGCGACCGCTTCGGAAAGGAATGGGATCTCGATCTGCGCGTCGAGCCCTGCCCGCCGATCGATGCTGTCGATCCGACCCTGCCGCCGGCTGCACGTTCGGCCGCGCGCAAGACCGAAGGGCTCAAATGGGCGCTCAACAAATACGGCTTTGACGGATTGATCGCCGGCATCCGCCGCGACGAAGAGGCAACGCGCGCCAAGGAGCGCGTATTCTCGCCGCGCGGCCTCGAAGGCGAATGGGACGTGCGCGACCAGCCGCCGGAATTCTGGGATCACTTCAACGCCTCGCCGCCGCAGGGCGCGCACTTGCGCATCCATCCGATCCTGCATTGGACCGAAGCCGACATCTGGGCCTACACCAAGCGCGAAGGCATTCCGATCATCCCGCTCTATCTCGCCAAGGACGGCAAGCGCTATCGCTCGCTGGGGGATCAGGACATCACCAACCCGGTCGCTTCGACCGCGTCCAACATCGACGAGATCCTGGCCGAACTCGACGCCACCAAGATCCCCGAGCGCGCCGGCCGCGCACTCGACCACGAGACCGAGGATGCGTTCGAGCGGCTGCGTGTCGCCGGCTATCTCTGATCCCAGTTTGGCGTGAGTGCTCTGATGAACATGATCCTTCCCACCGCCTCGATCTCGGCGACCCCCAACGGCACCACACGTCCCCAGGTGCGAATCGTCATCGTCGGCCATGTCGACCACGGCAAGTCCACCCTGGTTGGCCGCCTGCTGCATGAGACCGGCAGCCTGCCGGACGGCAAGCTGGAGATGCTGAAGGCGGTCAGCGCACGGCGCGGCATGCCATTCGAATGGTCGTTCCTGCTCGACGCGCTGCAGACCGAGCGCGACCAGGGCATCACCATCGATACCACCCAGATCCGCTTCCGCACCCGCTCGCGCGACGTCGTGCTGATCGACGCGCCCGGCCACGCAGAGTTTTTGCGCAACATGATCACCGGCGCCTCGCAGGCCGACGGCGCGGTGCTGATCATCGACGCGCTCGAAGGTGTCCGCTCGCAGACGCGGCGGCACGGCTATCTCCTGCATCTGCTCGGCGTGAAGCAGGTCGCGGTCGTCGTCAACAAGATGGACCGGGTCGATTTCAGTGCCGATCGCTTCAAGGAGATCAGCGACGAGATTTCCGCGCATCTGATCGGCCTCGGCGTGACGCCGACCGCGGTGGTCCCGATCTCCGCGCGCGACGGCGACGGCGTTGCCGAACACACGCCCCGGATCGGATGGTACAGGGGACCGACCGTGGTCGAGGCGCTCGATGCGCTCGAGCCGGCACCGCCTCTGGCGGAGCTGCCGTTGCGGCTGCCGGTGCAGGCGATCTACAAGTTCGACGACCGCCGCATCGTTGCGGGCCGCATCGAGTCCGGCAGCCTGAAGGCCGGCGACGAGATCGTCATCATGCCCACGGGCAAGATCGCGAAGATCAGGACGGTCGAGAGCTGGCCGGTGACGCCGGTACACGGCCCGCAGGGCGCCGGGCGCTCGGTCGGCATCACGCTCGACCGCGAGCTGTTCCTCGAGCGCGGCGACGTCATTGGACATAGCGGGCAGAGCCCGCGCGATACCCGTCGCATCCGCGCGCGGATCTTCTGGCTGCACGACAAGCCGCTGACCAAGGGCGAGCAGATCCTGATCCGGCTCGGCACCAAGGAAATCCGCGCCACCGTGGTCGCAATCGAAAAGGCGATCGATCCCGGCGCGCTGTCCAACGAAGAGAACACCGCGATCGCGCGCAACCATGTCGGCGAGATCGACATCTCGCTGGCGCAGCCGGTTGCGACCGACCCCTACACCGACAATCCGCGCACCGGCCGCCTCGTGATCGAGGTCAACGGGCGCATCGCCGGCGGCGGCCTCGTGCTGTCGGTCGACGCCGGCCGGCCTGCGGTGCCGATCGACATCGTGCCGGTGGAGTCGGCGCTGCGGCCGGATGAGCGCTCGGCGCGCTACCATCACAATGGCGCGGTGATCTGGCTGACCGGCCTGCCCGGCTCCGGCAAGTCGACTTTGGCGCGCGCGCTGGAGCGGCGGCTGTTCAGCAATGGCGGCTCGCCGATCCTGCTCGATGGCGACACCTTCCGTGCCGGACTGAACAGCGACCTCGGCTTCTCGCCGCAGGATCGCACCGAGAACATCCGCCGCCTCGCCGAGGTCGCGACCCATCTGGCGCGCAACGGCCATATCGCAATCGTCGCCGCGGTCTCGCCGGCGGCCGCCGACCGCGCGGCCGCTCGCCGCGTCGCCGACAGCGCGTTCCGCGAAGTCTACGTCGCGACGCCCGCCGAGGTCTGCGAGACCCGCGATCCCAAGGGCCACTACGCCAAGGCGCGCTCCGGCGGATTGCCGTCCTTTACCGGCATCACCAACGACTACCAGCCGCCGACCGGCAATGAACTGACCATCGACACCTCGAACCGCTCGGTCAGCGATGCCACCGACGCGATCGAGCGGATGCTGGCCACCACCGGCATCCTGTTCGACGAGCTGACCGATCTCGCGGCGAATATATAGGCGGCGCAGCCTCCTCGTCTGGAGGGCCTTCTCAGAGCCGTGGCTTTAGGGCAAAAAGGGCCGTGAACGTCGCCTTTGGCGCGGTTTTTGCTGATTTCTTGCGAAAGCAGCCCCTAAACGCCCCATTTCTTTGAGAAAGCCCATCATGACTCGTGTCGATGCCCATGGATTGAAGATCGCCCCTGTCCTGTTCGATTTCATCGCCAAGGAGGCGACGCCGAAAACCGGGATCGCGCCCGACACGTTCTGGGCAGGACTCGCCGCCATCATCCAGAAGCTCGGCCCGAAGAACCGCGAGCTGCTCGCGGTCCGCGACGCGCTGCAGGCCAAGATCGACGACTGGCATCGCGCCAACAAGGGCAAGCCGTTCGACATCAACGCCTACACCGCGTTCCTCAAGGACATCGGCTATTTGCTGCCCGAGCCCGCGACCCACAAGGTCGAGACCTCAAATGTCGACGAGGAAATCGGCAAGATCTGCGGCCCGCAGCTCGTGGTGCCGCTCACCAACGCCCGCTACGCGCTGAACGCCGCCAACGCGCGCTGGGGTTCGCTGTACGACGCCTTCTACGGCACCGACGCGATCCCGCATGATCCGAGCGAGGCTGGCCGTGGTTACAACAAGGCCCGCGGCGACAAGGTGATCGCGAAGGCGAAGGCGTTCCTCGATGCCGCTGTGCCGCTCGCGACCGGAAGCCATACCGACGTGACCTCCTACGGCGTGATCGCGGGTCAGCTGTCGGTCAAGCTGAAGAGCGGCAATTCGACCGCGCTGAAGAACGCCGCCCAGTTCGCCGGCTATCTGGGTGACGCTGCCCAGCCTTCCGCGATCCTGCTCGTCAACAACGGCATGCATGTCGAGGTCAAGATCGACCGCAGCAACATCATCGGCAAGGACGATCCAGCCGGCGTCGCCGACATGATCCTGGAGTCGGCGGTCTCGACCATTCTCGACATGGAAGACTCGGTCGCCGCCGTCGACGCCGAGGACAAGGTGCTGGTCTATCGCAACACGCTCGGCCTGATGAACGGCACGCTGTCGGCCGATTTCGAGAAGGGCGGCAAGACGCTGACGCGTTCGCTCAATGCCGACCGCGTCTACAAGAAGCCCGACGGCGGCGAGTTGAAGCTGCACGGCCGCAGCCTGCTCCTGATGCGCAATGTCGGCCACCACATGTTCACCGACGCGGTGCTCGACGCCAAGGGCGAGGAGATCCCCGAAGGCCTGCTGGACGCCGCGGTCGCCGGCCTGCTCGCGATCCACGACCTCAAGGGCAATTCCAAGGTCAAGAACAGCCGCACCGGCTCGGCCTATATCGTCAAGCCGAAGATGCACGGCCCCGACGAGGTGACGCTGACCTGCGACCTGTTCGCCGAGGTCGAGAAGATGCTCGGCCTGCCGGAGAACACGCTGAAGGTCGGCATTATGGACGAGGAGCGCCGCACCACGGTCAACCTCAAGGCCTGCATCCAGCGCGCCTCCAAGCGCATCATGTTCATCAACACCGGCTTCCTCGACCGCACCGGCGACGAGATCCACACCTCGATGGAAGCGGGTCCGATGATCCGCAAGAACGACATGAAGGCGCAGCCGTGGATCAAGGCCTATGAGGACTGGAACGTCGACAACGGCCTGATCGACGGCCTGCCCGGCCATGCCCAGATCGGCAAGGGCATGTGGGCGGCGCCCGACAAGATGGCCGACATGCTGGCGCAGAAGATCGGCCATCCGCAGGCCGGCGCCACCACCGCCTGGGTGCCATCGCCGACCGCGGCCACGCTGCACGCCCTGCACTATCACCAGGTCAACGTGATCGCCCGCCAACAGGAGCTTGCCAAGGGCGGGCCGCGTGCCAAACTCTCCGACATCCTCACCATTCCGGTGTCGCAGTCGAACTGGGCGCCCGACGACGTGAAGCAGGAGATCGACAACAACTGCCAGGGCATCCTCGGCTACGTCGTGCGTTGGATCGACCAGGGCGTCGGCTGCTCCAAGGTGCCCGACATCCACGATGTCGGCCTGATGGAAGACCGCGCGACGCTGCGCATCTCGAGCCAGCATCTGGCGAACTGGCTGCATCAGGGCGTCATCACCAGGGATCAGGTGATGGAGTCGCTGAAGCGCATGGCCGTCGTCGTCGACAAGCAGAACGCCGGCGATGCCCTGTACAAGCCGATGGCGCCGGCGTTCGACGGCGTGGCCTTCAAGGCGGCCTGCGACCTCATCTTCGAGGGACGTACGCAGCCGAACGGCTACACCGAATACATCCTCACCGCGCGCCGCCGCGAGGCCAAGGCCGCGGGCTGATCCGCGAGCGATCGCAACCACAAGCAAAAGCCCCGGCGATGAGCCGGGGCTTTTTTGTTGGCGCCGCAGGTGGCGCTAGAGGAGCCGGATGCGATAGCCTGCCGTCGCAGGGGCGCACTGCCAAAATATCGAAAACAACCCCATGCAAAGGAGCCGGCGACTGCCAGCGGATACCGCAACTTGACTCGTCGGGCAAATCAGCTCCATATTTCCATTATCCAGAAATCGTGCGAGGGCCGCTGGCTGATCCACGATCCCTGCGACAAGCAAAAGCCCCGGCAATGAGCCGGGGCTCTCTTATTTGGCAGTCCACGACTGCATCCACGTCGTTGCGAGCGTCAGCGCGGCAATCCATCGCTCCCCATATGCGGACGGGATTGCTTCCGCCTTCGCCAAGGCTTCGGCGGACAGGTCGTCGCGTAGCCTGTCATCGGGCCGCGCTTCGCGCGGACCCGTTAGCTCCTCGCAATGGCGAAGCTAGAAGACCGCGAGATATTTCAGCAGCGAGACGATGCCGATGATAATGACGACGACACGCGCGATCTGCTTGGCGCGGCCGTCGAGCGGCAGCATGTTGATGAGATAAAGAACCAGAATAACGACAAGGAAAGTGACGAGTACGCCGACGAGCATGCGGGGCCCCCTGATGGCATCGGTAAATGTGCTGTTCGCCCGTTGCTAACGTGCGACGAGGAATCCGGTTCCGGACCAAGGAACCGAAAGTGGCGATCTCGCGTGAGCGACCCTATTCGCGCGCCAGCACCGGCGCGCGCTCATACTTGGCGCGGATGCGATCCGGCGCCGGCGTGAAGTTGAGAGATGCCCCGCGCCGGTCTGGGCGGCCGACCGACATCAGCCCATCCTTGCCGGCGACGATGTCGCCCTTGCGCAAGGTCGGATCGTCCTCGATCTTCACCGCGGCGAGCCCGACAGGGTCCTTGCCGTTGCAGGTGCAGCCCGAAACGATCTCGTCGCGATAGCGGAATGCGTTCGGCAGCTCGGAATACGGCTTGCCGTCGTCCGTCGCGGCGTTGTCGATGTTGCCGCCATAGACCACTTCGGTCGCGCTCGCCGGGCAGAAGCTGTTGCAGCTCTCTGCCTTGCTCTGGTTGCCGGTCGCAGCCAACGGGAAATAGCGGCCGTCGCAGGTGCGCACGCAATAGGCCTGGCCGACATCATAGCGCGCGCGCCGCTCGGCCCGAGGCACAGGCGCCGGGCCGTCATCGAACGGCATCCGGATCACCGGCGGACGGCCCTGCATGAAGCCGCCGAACAGTTGCGAGAAGAAATCCTGGGCTTGCGCCGCGGGCGCAAGGGACAGGCCGAGCAATGCCGCCGTCCCGAACGCCCACCGCCTTACGTGCCGCCTTGCCATCACCGACCCTCAGTACGATGCAGATCCCTGAAGCCCCGTTCCGATTGAATTGGAACGCGGCTCTAGATTCTTGTTCTGACGCGTTTTCTTCACGCGAACCGCTATCCACTTCGCTCGAAAACGCTCTAGTACAACGAGGCAGTCGCCGGGATGTTCATCGCCTGACGGCCGGACGGCAGCGTCATCACCGCGGGGCGCGGTTGCGCCGGAGCCGGCCGGACCGAGATCTGCGTCGCGGTCGGACCGAGCTCGCGGGCGGCGATATGCGGCCCGTTCTTCGGCAGCACCACGACCTTGGTGCCGACATTGACGCGGTTGAACAGGTCGGTGACGTCTTCGTTGGTCAGGCGGATGCAGCCAGACGACACGAACTTGCCGATCGTCGACGGATCGTTGGTGCCGTGGATGCGGTACTCGCTGGAGCCGAGATACATCGCGCGGGCACCGAGCGGATTGCCGGGGCCGCCGGCCATGAAGCGCGGCAGATAGGGCTGGCGCCTGATCATCTCGGCTGGCGGATGCCAGTCCGGCCATTCCGCCTTGTTGCTGATGGTCTGGGTACCCGCCCAGGTGAAGCCTTCGCGGCCGACGCCGACGCCGTAGCGGATCGCGCGGCCACCGCCGAGCACGTAATAGAGCGCGGTGTTGCCGGTATCGATAATGATGGTGCCGGGCGCCTCAGACGTGTTGAGCGCGACGGTGGTGCGGCGCAGCCGCTCCGGCAGGGCACCGTCCTCGGTGGTCACGGCCGAAGGGTCGCTCATCACCTCGTCGGAGGGGAATCCGCCCGGCTGCGTCGACGCATAGCCGAGCGCGGACGAGCGAACCTGAGCGCTGGCCGAATTGGCGACCACGAACGGCGTCGCGAACAGGACGCTGGCGAAGGCAAGGGTGCGCGCGGCGCGCGACGCGAGCCGGCGGCTGGAGAGAGACTGCTGTGTCATGTGCTGCCCCTGGACGGGATGCGCATCATGGTGATGCGATGAACACCCAACGCGCGTGACCATCAGACAGTTCCGCTGCGAATCGTCGCGAAGTCGCGATTGTCAACCCGCCATCTCTCACGAGAGCGCGATGGAACCTTTGCCGGGACAACGCGGTTGTCGTGCGCAATTTGAGGCGAAATGCATTTGTCCCCATTCGGGAGGAGTCTGGTGCGCGCCTTTCCGGGTGAACGTATGCTTGGCAAGGCGACCGAAGGCACGCCCGTCCCCGACAGCAAAGCCGAAACGCCGCCGGTGATCAACCGCGCCGAGGTAGTCGCCTTCGCGCTGGTTGCGCTGCTGGTGATCGCCGTGGTGGCGGTGCTCTATCTGGCACGGGCCGTCTTCCTTCCGATCACCATGGCCTTCATCGTCGGCACCATGCTGTCGCCGGCGGCGAGCCTGCTCGAGCGCTACCGTATCCCGCGCGCGCTCGGCGCGGTGCTGATCGTGCTCGCAGTCGGCGCCGCCGTCAGCTTCATGGTCGGACTGATCGCCTCGCCTGTCATGGACTGGAGCTCGCGACTGCCCGAGCTCGGCGCGATCCTGAGGGAGAAGCTGCATGTGTTCGACCGGCCGCTCGGACTGTGGCAGGAACTGCAGAGCATGGTCGGCGGCTCCGATACGCTGGCAACGCTCCAGCTGCCGAAATTCGAATGGGTGCAGCCGACGCTGGAATTCCTGTCACCGACCTTCGCCGAATTCCTGCTGTTCATCGCTACCCTGATCCTGTTCATCGCGAGCTGGAAGGATCTGCGCCGCGGGTTGGTGATGACCTTCAGCGACCGCGCGGCGCGGCTGCGCACGCTGCGAATCCTCAACGAGCTCGAGACCCATCTCGGCAACTATCTGCTGACGGTGACGATGATCAATGCCGGCGTCGGCATCGTCACCGGCGTGATCTGCGCGGCGACGGGCATGCCCAGCGCGGCCGGGCTCGGCGCGCTCGCCGCGACGCTGAACTTCATTCCGATCATCGGGCCGGTCGCGATGTTCGTGGTGCTGGTTGTGGTCGGCATCATCTCCTCGCCGACCATTGGCGCCGGGCTGCTCGCGCCGGCGTGCTTTGCCGTCGTGACCTTCATGGAAGGGCATTTCGTGACGCCGACGATCGTCGGCCGCAGGCTGTCGCTGAATGCGCTCGCGGTCTTTCTCGCGCTCGCATTCTGGACCTGGCTCTGGGGCCCGATGGGGGCCTTCCTGTCGTCACCGTTGCTAATCGTGGCATTGATCGTCAAGGAGCATTTGATGCCGGTCAATTCGCCGCAGCTGCCCGAGGACTAACCTTAGTTTCGCATCTGGAACCTTGCGAGGTGCGAAGCGTTTTTCTCCGAGCACACACTTTCTCCGGGAGCTTTCGATGTCGAGCACGGACAGCGCATTTGGGATCAGGAACATGACCGACAAAGCGACCTACGAACGCCTCGAAAAGGATGTCACTGCCGTGAAGAACGATATCGCAGCCCTCACCGAACAGATCACCGACGCGCTCAACTCGTTTGCCAACAATGCAGGCAAGCAGGCCCGCAACCGCTACAAGGATGTGCGCGCCAACGCGGAATCGACGCTCGACGACATGTCGGAGCGCGGCAGCGCGATGATGGGCGCGGCGCAGGATGCGGCGTCCTCGATCGAGGAATCGCTGGAAGAGGTGATCACGCAGCGGCCGCTCGCGACCGTCGGCCTTGCGCTCGGCCTCGGCTTTTTGATCGGCGTCACCTGGCGGCGCTAGGTCATGCACAAGCCACCGTTCTGGACGCGATGGCGGCGCTGGCGCGCCGCCACCTCGTTTGTCGATGCGCTTTTCAAGGCAAGGTTCAAAGCAAAACTTTTCAGGGCAGGGCTGGTCAATGTTTCAGCGGCTGATCGATGACGTCAAGCAATCCACTGGCAGCGCGCTGCGGCTGACGTCGCTCGCGGCCGCCGCCGCGATCGCGTTGTTCATCACCATCGCCTTCCTGTGCGCGGCCGCCTTCGTCTATGTGCTGCAGCACTATGGTCCGGTGGAGGCATGCCTGGCCGGCGCCGCGGTGTTCCTCGTCGTTACGATGATCGCGATTGCCGTTTACATGGCGCGCAAGCGAGAGATGCGCCTCCGCGCGGAGAAAGCGGCCAAGGCCGCGAAATCGGCCGCGGCGACAATGCTCGCCGACCCCGCACTGATCGCCACCGGCCTGCAGATCGTGCGAGCCATCGGCGTGAAGCGGCTGATCCCGATCCTCGCGGTCGGCGGTCTCGCGCTCGGGCTGATGGCAAGCCGCAGCGCCGCCGGGAACAGCGAGCCGGACCAAGAGGAATAGCCCTCCCGGTCCGCCACCACACCAACAAGCGCTGTTGTCATCGCCAGCCACCGGGTCGCGCGAATGCGCGCCCGATGACAGGCTCCGGCGGCCGATCGAATACGCCGCGGCCCATCGGCCAACGACAACTGTCTCTGGAATACGGGATCGCCCGAACAAGCCGAACGAGGACAATGTTCAAGGGGTGCTCAGGTCACGCAGCGGCCGGGCTGCAGCAGCTTGGCCACTTCGGTCAGGACGCTGACCACGGGCTCGCAAGCCACCTTGCGGGTGTCGCCGGGCCGCGCCCGCGCCGGCGCTGCGGGGTGATTGCGGGCCTCTTCCCGCGCCACGGGAACACGGACCAGGACCGACGTATCGGGAAGTCGATCAACCTTCAGCGCGACGGTCCGGCTCGGCAGGCCGGTCATCGGAACCGCGGCACGATCGGTCTTGGCGGCGCGATTGACCGCGCTCTCCGGCGCCAATTGGGTTGTGACCTGCTGTCCGCCAATGAGATCATGGCCAGACGCCAGCTGGACCGCGCCAAGCGTCAATCCAGCCGCCAACGCAGCGAAAATTCCCTTTTGAATCTTTGACATGGTGATGTCCCTCGCCCCATGGAAATTCCCGTTGGCGATCACAGACACAACGCGAGCGAAACCTGTGGGGTTCTCGCGTCCAGCCATCACTTAACCGTGTACGAAAAAATTTTGGTTCGCGCGGAACGAGTCCGGGGGTCCGCGAGTCATTGGAAGAGCCGGTTATTCCCCCTGCCCCATTGACCGGCGACGTAGGGCGCGACCGTGGTGATGCCGGTCGCGCCCTGCTCTTTTTTCGGCTGTGCCGCGAACGATGCGTCAGCCGGCCTGTCGCTCAGCCGTCGCAATCGAAGCCCGGCGCTGAAGGAGCAGTCCTTCCGCCAAGCGAGAGGACTGCCTGCATCAGGCATTATCGCTTGATGGCATGTCCTGGGATCGAACCACCGTCACTTCACGGCAGGACAGGCAACGACCGACATGAAACTTGATTCCAGTCGTCTGGTCGTCGACGAGCATCAATTCGCTCAAGGGCTCGCCGCATTTGCAAGTGACCGTTTTCTTATCGGCAAAATACATCTGAGGTCCTCCATAAGCCTGGAGATTTCATCGCGTCACTCCGGCGAACTCGCTCGCGCGCGCCCCCTCGCCTCCGCTCCTTCTCGGTCCGGGACATCCGATGGTTGGTGTGGCTCTCGGCGCCTATTTTGTAGCGGATGGCTTCCGTGATTCCGCGGCTTCACGCGCCTGCCGCTCGGCCTTGAGGCGGTGGAAGTTGCTGTAGAACGCCTTCTCGTGGGCGAGGTGCTCCTTCATCGCCTGCGACGCGTCTTGCTGACGCTGCTCGTTACGAACCTTGCGCTGCTGGGGAGTGAGATTCATACGACCTCCGACTAAGTTCTTGAATCAACGCTGGATTTAACGCACGAGGCTGGAAAAGGTTGCACCCCGGAAGGAGCTGGATCTATTTGCGCAGGCTCGCCCAGACGCCGCCGAGGATCAGCAAGCCGCCAACCAGATGGATCAGCTTCGGCGGCTCGCCGAGAATGATCCAGGACAACAGTGCGCTTGCGATCGGCGCGACGTAGAGCACCAGCGACGTCCGTACCGAGCCGAACCTTGCGCCGAGCCAGGCGAAGCCGGCATAGGCGATCAAGCCCGGGACCAGGCCGGCGAACACATAGGCCTCGAACGCCCGGGCGTTGAAGACCGCAGCCGGCGTCGTCCACATCTCCTGGAGCGCCGGCGGCAGCGAACACAGCGCGCCGGCGGCCGAGAACAGGCTGACCCGCGCCAGCAGCGAGGCGCGCGGCACGACGCGCGATTGCACCAGCGTATAGCCGGACCAGCCGAGCATCGCGCACACCACCAGCAGATCGCCCCAGGCCGCGCTCGATTGCGTCAGCGTTTCCAGATGGCCGCCAGAGACGATCAAAAGCGCACCGGCGAGCGCCAGCGCCGTGCCGAGCCATTGCAGCGGACCGATATGCTCGATGCCGAGCGCGGCCGAGATCAACAGCACCATGATCGGCGACAGCGCGAAAATCAGTGCGATATGGATCGCGGTGGTGGTGATGCCGGCGATGTAGACCGGGCCGCCGCACAGGAACATGCCGAGGAAGCCCGCGGCGAGGATCGGCCAAAAGTTCTGCGCCAGCGGGATCTTGCCGTCCCGGATCGCCGCGATCGCGAACGGCGCAAGGCCGATGGCGATGATGCTCCAGCGGAAGAAGGCCAGCGAGAACGGCGGCACCGAGCCGGCGAGGCCGCGCGCCAGCACCTGATTGGAGGCCTGCCCGACCGCGACCAGGATGAAGCCGGTCAGCGCGACCGCGTCCTCCCAGCCCGGGGCCGGGCGGCCGACCTGACCTTTCGGCAGCTCCGCATCCATGACACCGCCCCCTCAGCCGGCGCACGTTCACCCAGGACGGCTTCCGTCAGCGCACCACGTTCGCAGCGCGCTCGCGCTATTGCTCCGCCGCCTCGCGCTCCATGTCGCGGCCGGACATGTCCTCGCCCTGCATGTTGGCGTATTCGCGCGCCATCTCGCGCATCAGGAATTTGGCGGGGACGTCGTGATAGGTGCCGTGGTCGTTGACGTATTGCATGTAGGCGCGCCCCGCGCCGTCGAAGGGGTGCAGCAGCGCATCCGAGTGACCGTCGAAATCGAGCGGCTGGACGCCGAGCTTGGCGCACAGCGTGTCGTTGAAGGTCGGCGTCGCCTTGCGCCAGGCGCCGTCAACGAACACTTCGGTGAAGCCGTGCCAGGTGAACAGGTCCGAGCCCATGCTCTGGCGCAGCTTCTCGGTGGTGAGATGGTTGCGGACATCGGCGAAGCCGACCCGGGCCGGGATGCCATGGACCCGGCAGGCCGCGGCATAGAGCGCCGCCTTGCCGACGCAGTAGCCATTGCCGGCGGCGAGCACGCTGGAGGCCCGGTAGCTCTCGGGCGAGCGCATGCTGACATAGGGGTTGTAGCGGATGCCGTCGCGCACCGCGGTGTAGAGCCGGCTCGCTATGTCGCGGGTGCCGGCGTCGGCCGCCACGGCGGCGCGGGCGAACGCCTCGACGGCGGGATGGTCGCTGTCGACATATTCGCCTGGGTCGGTGTAGAGGCGGCTGATCGTATCGGGAAGATGCTCGGTCATGGCGCAACCTTAGCAAGCCATGTGCGCAGTTCAATGCAGCAGGTGCAGCCCTTCTTGCAGCCCTGCCCCGCCAGAGCCCTTCCGTTCCGATTGAATCGGAACGGGGACTCCGGCTTCCAGTTTTGACGCGTTTTCTTGACGCGAACCGGCGGCCACTTCGCTCGAAAACGCTCTAGTTCCTGAAGCGTTCGTCCCACTGCGGCGGCCGGTAGCTGCGCTTGGCCTTGAAATATTCGCGTGCGAAATGGATGCCGATCCCGATCAGGAACGGCGGGGCGAGCGCGGCGGCGATCATCAGCGCGGTGATCGACTTCGGCGTCAGGATGTCCAGCACCATCGACGCCAGCAGCCATAGCGTGGCAGCAATCACCGCGACGTCGACATGCTTCATTCCCCAGTCTTTCCTTGGTCCCTGACCACGATCCGGGTTCCATCCTACCGGCTGGCCCCGGGCGCGCCAAGGATTCCGGCGGCAGAGGATACCGCCAGCCCTTCACTTTTTTGGACGGTCCGCAGGCAAACCGGACGACGAACCCGCACGCCGGCGGTCGTTCCACCGATCAAGCCGCGAACGCCCGCACCAGCAGCAGGCCGGCGAACAGCGCGAGGATCGAGAGCGCAACGGAGGCCGCGATGTAGGCAGCGGCCGGCCATAGCTCGCCCCGCTGCATCAGCACGATCGCATCGAGCGAAAAGGTGGAGAAGGTGGTGAACCCGCCGCAGATGCCCACGGTGAGAAACACCCGCAGCGCCTGGCTGACATTCCAGGTCAGCGCGAAGGACTCCGCAAAGACGCCGATCAGGAACGAGCCCACGATATTGATTACCAGCGTGCCCCATGGAAATCCGGTGCCGACCAGGCGCCCCGCGCCGATCGCCACCAGATAGCGCGCGACCGACCCCAGCGAACCGCCGATCGCGACCGCCGCCAACAACTGAACGTTCAAGATTCTGCCTTTCCGCCCCGCCACTCGGCGACGCCTGTCACAAGCCCAACAACGAAGGCCACGGCGACCAGCTCGCCCGGGGGCGCCGACCAGCAGGGCGACGACACCGAAGAGCTGGATCGACCCGACCAGCGATAATGCGATTGAGAGTGAACCAGGAAGACCCGTCATGCTCTGCCCCTTTCTCATTCGCGGGGCGCGCTGCGGACCGGCGGTGGCGCATGCTCCTACCGACGCTGGCGCGCCCGGTAGGAGTCATCAGCCTTGCGGCGGTTATCGGGGGACTCCATCCCCATCAACGCAGGGATGGTAGGCGAGCGCAGCGGCGGGAGCAAGTGGGCGTCCCGCCGTGCCGGGTGTCGGCTCATTCGCTCATCGACAGCATCGCGTTCAGCTCGAAGGCGGTCCGCAGCTGCTCGATCCGCGCGGCAATTTGCTCGCGTTCGGCGCCGCTCGGCAGTTGCGCGAGCCGACCCTCAAGCCGCAAGCGATGCTCTTCGAGCCGCTGCTCGAACGTATGGGGCTCAGATCGCTTCCGCTTCTGAATCGTCTTCTGCATCACTCACCTTTGGCGGTTGCAGACCGGGACTATTGGCCCAGCGGTCCAGTTGATCGATGACCTGCGCGTGGCTCGGACGCCGCGGTTCAGGGGCTTCCGGCTCCTCGGATAGCTTTCGGGGCAGCTTGACGTGGTTGGTCATGGCATCACTCCCGCAACATAACGGGCAAGCCAGCCGAAACGTTCCCTGATTATTTCTTGTAAGCTATTGATTTTATTTGATAAACTTACTCAATCGACGTCTTTATCTCAATCTGCGGAACCCGCCGCGACTTGGTTCGTTTAGCAAATTACTCAACTAACTAATTCTGGGCGATTTGCGATGAATGAGCTTCGCGCTGAACGTCTTCAAGTCATGCTTTCACCCGAAGAATTATCGGCCCTCGACGATTTCCGCTTCAAGTACCGAATGCCGACCCGTGCCGCGGCGGTACGCGAGTTGCTCAGGCTTGGCCTGGCCGCCGGCAACGGCGTCGATGCAGGGGCCGGCGTAAAGTCGAGTGAGTATGGGCTGTTCAACCGGGGGCCGGATGGGCACACCCAAGCGGACGCGCCGCAAGAGGAATGACGGCGCGTTGGCGCTGATGCGGCGGTTCAGCCGGCGACGAAGAGGTCCACGACCGCTTTCAGCGTGCAGACCACCAACGCCGAGGTGAACATCGCCGTGCCGAGATCTGCGAGATAAAGCAGCTGCGCCTTCTGCTCCGCATCAAGCCGCGCGATCGCCTTGCGCATGGCCAAGCTCCCTTTTCAGGAGAACGCGTCCCGCGAACGTCGGTTCCTTGGGCGGCCTCACGCCCGCTGCAGCGCCAGTGTCACGCCGCCAAGCGTCAACGCCATCGCGCCGATCTCACGCAGGCCCAGCGGCTCGCCGAGGATGATCGCGGCCGAAATCACGCCGATGACCGGCACCAGCAGCATGCCGGTCGACGCCGATGTCGGCGGCAGGCGGCGCAGCGTCTCGAACCAGGTGAGATAGCAGATGCCCATCGGCATCAGCGTCATATAGGCAAAGCAGCCGAGGGCGAACGGCGTGATCGCGGCATAATTCGGGTGCTCGAACAGAACGCCGAGCAGCAGCATCACCAGACAGCCGATGCCAACCTGCCAGGCGACCACCGCGAGCGGCGGCATCGGCAGCGGCTTGCGGTTCAGTACATTGCCGAGCGCGAACAGGATGGCACAGGCGAGCGCAAGCGCGATGCCGGTGAGCTTGCCGGCGCTGAACGCAAAGCCGTTGCCGCCGAGCAGGAGCGCAACCCCGGCGACGCCGAGCACCAGCGCCGCCAGATCCCGCAGCGTCGGGCGGCTGTGCAGCACCGGCCAGGCGAAGAGCATCGCCCAGATCGGCATCGTGTAGGCGAGAAGTGCCCCCTCGCCGACCGCGACGAATTTCATCGCGATGGTGCCAAAGCCCATCCAGGCGAAGACATTGGTGAAGGAGGCAAACAACAGCCGCGGGACCGCCTCGCGCGGCACGGCGAGCCACTGGCCGCGGGCCAGCGCCAGCGTGCCCAGGATCACCGCCCCGCAGGTCCCGGCCAGCCCGCGGGCGAACAGCGGCGGCCATTGCTGTAGCAACAGCTTCATCAGCGGCCAGTTCAGGGCCCAGCCGAAGGCCGTCACCACCAGGCAGAGAAAGCCGATCGACCTGTCGCGTTGCGTCTTGTCCATCGGCCGCGCTTAGCAGGCGGAGGCAGGCGATTCCACTTCGCAGCGCGCATGCCGCGTCGGCGTGTACCTTCGGATACCATTCCGTCAGGCAAAGGTGCCGATCGAGACCCGCGGCCAGCTCTCGCCTTTCCGCGCGGCGGCAAGCTTGCTCGTCCAGGCATCGATCAGGCTTGCGATGAGCAGACGGCCGGTGCCGCGCATGTCGGGCAGTTTCATGGTCGGCGTGCCGAGCGTGAGCGCGACCACGCCGTGCACGGCCGCAAGCAGCGCAGTCGCCAGCCGCGGCGGCAGGCCGGACGCCGGCTCGGCGTCATGTGCCGCGAGAAATTCCCGCACCGAGATCACGAACAGTTCGTAGCTGCGGCGGGCGATCTCGGTCTCCCCGAAATAGACGCCGTCGGGAAAACGGCGGTCCTCGACCGTGCCCGACATCGAGAACAGCGAACGGAAGTGATCGGGATTGTCGGCCCAATAGTCGAGATAGGTTTCCATCACCCGCCGCAGCCGCGCATCGCTGTCGGCCGTCTGCGCGCGGACCCGTTCGAGCTGTTCGGCAACCGCCTCGAGATTCTGCTGCTTCACCGCGAGCAGCAGCAGCAGCTTGGTCGGATAATATTTGAGGACGGTGCCCTTCGAATAGCCGATCGCGTCGGCGATCTTCTGGATCGAGACGGTCTCGAGCGTGCCGGCGGCGAACTCCTTGCGCGCGGTCTCGAGGATCAACGCCTTCAGCGCCTCCTTGTCGGCCTCCTGACGCGCCCTGCGCTGAAAGCGCCGCGCACCCTTGCTGGATCGCTCCTCGATCGACATTGCCGTCTCCTAAAGCATGATCCGGAAAAGTGCGAAGCGGTTTTCCGAAAAGATCATGCTTAAACAAAGAGCTAAAGCGCGGTGACGATTCAACCTGATCTCATCGCGCTTTAGAGCCTTTTCCGGTCCGATGGAATCGAAACGTAGCCACCTCTTGCCATAGCCTAGTTAATTGACTATGGTCAATTAATTGATCATGAAACGGGAGGATGCAATGAGCGCCCTTGGTAGCCCGCCTGCCGGCGAAATTCTCCGCAGCGATTTCGATCCGTTCAGCCCTGCGACGCGGGCCGATCCCTACGGCACCTATGCGGCGCTGCGTGCCGCGGCGCCGGTCGTTCGCCTGACCAAATATGACATCTGGGCCGTGCCGCGCTTTGCCGAGGTCAAGGCGATCTTCGGAGACCATGTCAATTTCAGCAACGCCGGCGGCGCCGGGCTTGCGAACCACTTCAAGGAAAAGCCGTGGCGGCCGCCGAGCATCGTGCTGGAAGCCGATCCGCCGCTGCATACGCGGACCCGCGCAGTGCTGGCGCGGATCCTCTCGCCCGGCGCGATGCGACGGCTCGCGGATGATTTCAAGGCCACGGCGACGCGGCTGATCGACGGGCTGGTCGAGCGCGGATCGTTCGATGCGATCAAGGACATCGCGGAGGTGTTTCCGGTCAGCGTGTTTCCCGACGCGCTCGGCATCGATCAGGAGGGCCGCGAGAACTTCCTGACCTATGGCGCGATGGTGTTCGCCGGCTTCGGGCCCGAGAACGACTATTTTCGCGACCTGATGAAAGAGGCGCCGCGCGTGCTGCCCTGGGTGGCGGCGCGCTGCCAGCGCGAGGCGCTGCGGCCGGGCAGTTTTGGCGCGCAGGTCTACGAGGCGGCCGACACCGGCGAGGTCAGCGCCGAGGAAGCTCCGCTGCTGGTGCGTTCGCTGCTCTCGGCCGGTCTCGACACCACGATCAGCGCGATCGGCATGGCGCTGTACACGCTTGCGCGCCATCCGGAGCAATGGGCATTGCTCGCTGCCGACCCGTCGCTGTCGCGCGCGGCGTTCGACGAGACGCTGCGCTTCGATTCACCGGCGCCGTTCGTGTTCCGCACCACGCCGCATGACACCAAGATCGCGGGCGTCCGGATCGGCAAGCACGAGAAGGTGCTGCTGCTGCTCGCCTCCGCCAACCGCGACGCGACGCGCTGGGAGCATCCCGACCAGTTCGACATCAGACGGCGGCTGTCCGGACACATGGGCTTCGGCGTCGGCATCCACGGCTGTGTCGGGCAGATGGTGGCGCGGCTGGAGGCGGAGGCCGTGATCGCAGCGCTCGCCAGCCGCGTGAAGCAGTTCGACATTGCGGGTCCGACAGCCTTCCGCGACAGCTCGGGCCTGCGGGCGCTCAGCACGATGCCGGTCCGCGTCACCCGCAAGTAGCATCAAGGAAGCGCAGGATTGGTCGCTAGATCCCGTCAAGGACCTCGCGAACCTTGGTCGCCAGTTCATCGATCGAGAACGGCTTCGGCAGAAGGTTGGTGCCGGGGTCAAGGATCCCGTTGTGGACAATTGCGTTGCGCGTGTAGCCGGTGGTGTAAAGCAACTTGAGGCTTGGAATTCGTTCTCGCGCCCGCACGGCGAGTTCGTGGCCGGACATGCTGGGCATGACCACGTCGGTGAAAAGCAAAGCCACCGAAAGCCCGCCGTCCAGCAGTTGCAAGGCTTCGTGAGGACTGGCCGCGTCGACCACGGTGTAACCGAGTTCGCGCAGCGCCTCGACTGAGAGGCCGCGCACGCGATCCTCATCCTCGACCACCAAAATGACCTCGTCCTTCTGGCCGCGATACGAGGCGATCGGTGCGCGCCTGACAGGATCTGGACCGTCATCGCCCCGGTGCCGCGGCAGATAGATCTTGACGGTCGTGCCGACCCCGACCTCCGAGTAGATCTTCACGTGGCCACCGGACTGGCGCACGAAGCCATAGACCTGGCTGAGCCCGAGACCGGTGCCCTTGCCGACACCCTTGGTGGTGAAGAACGGGTCGAATGCCTTGGCAATGACCTCTTGGCTCATGCCGCTGCCGTTATCGGCAACCGCGGTCATCACGTATTGGCCTGACGGAATCGCATATGCCCTCGCCGCGGCCTCATCGACATAGGCATTGGCGGTCTCCAGCGTGAGCTTGCCGCCGCCCGGCATCGCGTCGCGGCCATTGACGCAGAGGTTGAGGATAGCGTTTTCGAGCTGGCCGGGGTCGGCGCGAACCCGCCACAGCCCCGCTGCCAGCACGGTCTCGAAACTGATGGTCTCGCCAAGCGTGCGCGCCAACAGGTCGGCCATGCCGGAGATCATCTTGTTGCCATCCAGCGTCACCGGCGCAAGCGGCTGCTGACGGGAGAACGCTAGCAGGCGCTGGGTCAGGCCCGCGGCGCGCTGCGCGCCGTCGACGGCGGCTTCGACGAAACGCTCGACGTCGTTTTCCCCCTTGGCAAGCTTGCGCTGGATCAGATTGAGGCCCGCGAGGATCACGGCCAGCATGTTATTGAAGTCGTGGGCGATGCCGCCAGTCAGCTGACCTACGGCTTCCATCTTCTGGATCTGGCGCAACTGCTCTTCGGCCTTGGTGCGCTCCTGAACCTCTTCCACGACCCGCTGCTCCAACGTGGTGTTGAGGGTCTGCAATGCGGCTTCGGCACGGCGCCGCTCGGAGACCTCGCGCTCGGCGGCCTGGAACAGCCGCGCAGTGTCGATCGCGGTTGCGGCCTGCGCGGCAATGCCGGCGAGCAGCCGCTCTGCACGCTCGCCGAAGATGCCAGGCTCCGGGTGACCGAAAAACAGACCTCCCAGCACTTGGCCGGAACGCGACACCACGGGTGCGGCGAGATAGCTGCGCACCGGCAGATGCCCTTTCGGCATCCCGTAATGCGGGTCGTTCTTGCCGTAGCGCGGATCCTGCAGGATGTCGTCGGACCGCACGATCGCCTCGCCGCCGAAGGTCGGCGCGAACACCGCCGTGTTGCGCGGCATCGGAAACCGGGAGAACGCCTCGCGCGGCACGCCGGACAGGGCGTAGAGCATGTAGCTCTCGCCCTTGTCGTCGATCACATTGTAGAAGAACGAGCCAAAGGCTGCGCCGGTCAATTCGGTCGCCGCATCGGTGACGATCTCAACCGCGCGATCGAGATTAAGCTCGCCCGCAACCGTGCTGCCTACCTTGTTCAGGAGCTCGAGCACGTGAGCCTCTTCTTCAAGGCGCACCGCCCGCTCCGACCGCGTAGCCGACAGCTCAAGATTGGCGGCAACACGCGCAAGCAGCTCGCGCGCGCTGAACGGCTTGACGAGATAGTCATCGGCGCCGATTTGCAGGCCTTCGACCTTGGCCTCTTCGCCGGCACGTGCCGACAGGAAGATGACGGGCAAACCCTTCATGTCCTTGTCCGAGCGAAGCGCATTGAGAAGGCTGATGCCGTCGAGCCGCGGCATCATGATGTCGCTCAGCACAAGATCGGGGCGACGTCGCCATGCCGCCTCCAGCGCGGCTCTTCCGTCCTCGACCGCCTCGACATCGTAGAACGGCTCCAGCAGCCGCCGCACATATTCGCGCATATCGGCATTGTCGTCCGCAAGCAGAATGCGCTGCCGGCGTCCGGAGGGGGTAGGCGCGGCGACGCCAAGATCCTCCGGCGAGGATGGATCAGGCCGGTCGGCAGTGCCGCTGCCGTGCAGCCATCCGAGCGCCTCGTCCAGATAGGCCTGTGCACGGGCGCTGCTCCGGGGCGCCGGCGCGGTCGTGTTGACCTGATCGGCGGGGAGATGATCCGTACCGAACGGAAGCGTGATGGCGAACGAGGTGCCGCGATCGACCTCGCTTTCGACCCGAATTTGGCCGCCATGCTGCTTCACCAGCTCACGGACCAGCGCAAGGCCGATGCCGCTGCCCTCGAAGGATCGGCCGCGCGCGCCCTCGACGCGCTCGAAACGCTCGAACACATGCGACAGCGCCGATGCGGGAATGCCGGTCCCGGTATCGCTCACGATGACTTCGGCACCCTCGGGCGTGGCCTTGACCGCGACCGCGATCTCGCCGTCGAACGTGAACTTGAACGCGTTCGACAGCAGATTGAGGACGATCTTCTCCCACATGTCACGATCGACGTAGACGGGCTCCGGCAGTGGCTCTGTCTTGATCGCAAGGCGCAGACCCGCCTTTTCGATCGCCGAGCGGAAGTTCGAGGCGAGATCGGACGTCAGCCCCGCGAGGTCGACGGGCTCGAAGCTGGCGGTGACGCGGCCCGCCTCGATTCGCGCGAAGTCGAGCAAGGTGTTGACCAGCTTCAACAAGCGCTGTCCGTTGCGGTGAGCGACGTCGGCCAGCGAGCGCTGCGCGGGAAGCAGTTGGCCCTCCCCCTCGGACAACAGCTCTTCCAGCGGGCTCAGCATCAAGGTGAGCGGCGTGCGGAATTCGTGGCTGACATTGGAGAAGAAGGTGGTCTTGGCGCGATCGATCTCGGCCAGCGCCTCGGCGCGGCGGCGCTCCTCCTCGTAGGCCTGGGCATTGTTGATTGCGGCGGCGATCTGCGCCGATACTAATCCGAGAAAGCTCGTGTAGCGTTCGTCGTACAGGCGGAATGGATTGAGGCCCGCGATCAGGAAGCCGGCAACTGCATCACCGGCAGCAAGTACCGGAAGGACGACGGCCTGCCCCGGCGCCTGGCGCCAGCCACCGGATGGAAAATCGAGACCGAACAGGCTTTTCAAGTTCTGCACCAGCGCGCCGTCACGGCTCGCCTGCGCCTCGGCGATCGGCCACACTTCGCTGCCGTCGAGCGCCAGCTGCGACTTCACCCCGATATGATGCCGATCGATGCCGCTGGCTGCGGCCAGCCGCGCAACCTGCTCCTGCGAATCGATCAGATAGATCATCGCAAAGGGCAAATCCTGCGGATCGGTCGCAAGCGCCGCGGCGCTGCGTTCGCAAGCCTCGCCGACGCTTCGCGCCTCAGCCGCGCGACTGGCAAGCTCGCGCAAGAGCGAGAGCTGGCGTTCGCTGATGACACGCTGCGTATCGTCAGTATTGGCGCAGAAGATTCCGGCGGGCAGACCGTCGGCATCGGGAATCGGGCTGTAGGAGAACGTGTAGTAGGTCTCTTCGGGGAAGCCGTTGCGCTCCATGATCAGCAATTGGGCCTCGACATAGGTGCCCTCACTCCCACTCATCGCCTTGGTGAGGAGCGGCGCAATGTCATCCCAGATCTCGTGCCAGACCACGCGGGTCGGCTCGCCGAGCGCGCGCGGATGCTTGCCGCCGATGATCGATTTGTAGGGATCGTTGTAGAGGAAGGTCAGTTCGTCACCCCAACCGATCCAGATCGGCTGCTGCGAGGTGAGCATGATGCGTACCGCGGTCTTGAGGCTCTCCGGCCATGCCTCGGGCGGCCCTAACGATGTGCCTGCCCAATCAAGATTCCGGAGCAACCCGGCAAGCTCGCTACTGCCGATGAAGAGACGTTCGGTGTTCTCGCCACGCCATGTCGCCGGGGTTTGCAATCTCGACACAACGGCTCCTGCCAAAGCCCAAAACAATGAAAAATAAACTCGTGCTGACTATGTCGGTTCCTATGCACGCCGACCTGTGCAGCGACGCACAGCAAGAGTCGGGGCTCAAGAAAAACCGGCGTATCTTTCGATACGCCGGCTTGCATTTTGCCTCTTGCGTAAGTTCAGCTCATGCCGACGCCGCGCGCGGCGTGCGGTTGCGCGAGTTGCGCTGGAAGAACAGCGCCTGGCTCGCCACCGCCGACACCATGGCCGGCTGGAACGGCTTCGAGATCAGGAACGCCGGCTCCGGCCGCTCGCCCGTCAGGAAGCGCTCGGGATAGGCCGTGATGAACACCACCGGCACCTCGAACGTGCGCAGCAGCTCATTCACCGCATCGAGGCCCGACGAGCCGTCGGCGAGCTGGATGTCGGCGAGGATCAGGCCGGGCTTCTTGTTCTTGGCGAGCGCCACCGCATCGGAATGCGTGCGCGCAACGCCGATGACGTTGTGGCCGAGATTCTTCACCAGGCTCTCGAGGTCCATGGCGATGAAGGTCTCGTCCTCGATGATCAGGACATCGGTGGCGATCTCGGCGGCCATCTCGCGGCCGGCGGCATCGGTCAGCTTGCGCGTCTCGGCAATGTCGGTGCCGAGAATGTAGCCGACCTCTTCCTCCGAGAAGCCTTCCAGCGAAAGCAGCAGGAAGGCCTGCCGAGGCAGCGGCGTGATGTTGGAGAGCCGGCGCTCCGGCGGCAGCGAGAGCGTCGCAACGTCGGCATTGTCGTTGTTGTTCACCGACACCGAATTCCAGATCTGGGTGAACAACCGAAACAGGCCGGCGCGCGGACCGTGGGTCTGGTCCAGCAATGATCCGTCCTGCAACAGGGCCTCGAGCATGGCCCCGACATAGGCGTCCCCGGACGCCTGGTTTCCGGTCAGTGCGCGCGCATACCGGCGCAGCAGCGGAAGGTGTTCGGCAACGATCTGTGATCGGGACATTCCCACTCCATCCTTGTTCGTGAGGCCAATCGGCCTGAAACCCGTACTCGGGGGCGGCGTACCATTTTGGGGCGCCCCGGTTCCCCTGCATGCCCGACTACGCGCGAGCGCCGAAAAAGTTCCACGAAATAGTTCCAGTGTTCCGGAACTTTCTGCGCAACTTTGCATTAGCTCCTGACCGACGAGGTAACGCGGCCAGCCTCTTTTTCGAGGATTCGACTTGAAAATCAGAGACTTCACTCCCGGGGAAGCGTGGATCACATCATGAAGGAAGTAAAGAAGCAGGGCGGTCTCAACGCCGAGATTCAATCGAGAATCGGCCACCAGCTTCGCGCCATGTACGACGACGTGGTGCGGCAGGGGGTGCCCGACCGCTTTGCGGAGCTGATCCGTAAACTCGATGGGCCCGAGGCTGCCGCGGCGGCCGTCGCCGGCGGCGATACTGACAAGAACAATGGAGGGGAGTAATGCCTCTCACGAATGAACTTCGCGACGACATCCTGGCGTCGGTCCCGAGCCTGCGCGCGTTCGCGATCTCGCTGTCCGGTAATGGTGACCGTGCCGACGATCTGGTGCAGGAGACCCTGCTGCGCGCGATCGCCAATATCGACTCGTTCCAGCCCGGCTCGAACCTGCCCGCATGGCTGTTCACCATCCTGCGCAACCTGTTTCGCTCCGACTACCGGAAGCGTCGGCGCGAGGTGGAGGATGCCGAGGGCAATTATGCCAAGACGCTGAAGAGCCAGCCGTCGCAGGCGGCGCATCTGGAGTTCGAGGAATTCCGCGCGGCGCTCGAAAAGCTGCCGCAGGACCAGCGCGAAGCGTTGATCCTGGTTGGTGCCTCCGGCTTCTCCTACGAGGATGCCGCGGCAATCTGCGGCTGCGCGGTCGGCACCATCAAGAGCCGCGTCAACCGCGCGCGATCGAAGCTCTCCGCGCTGCTCTACGTCGACAGCGCCGAGGATTTCGGCCCCGACAACACCGTGCGCGCCGTGATCGGCGGCAATGGCGGCTAGACAAGCGCGATGCTGGAACGGAAGGGCGGCCCGATCGGGCCGCCTTTTCTTTTGCAAGGGATCTCGCGGGCCGTCGCTTCGCGCGTCGCACACACTGCGATCCGCCTGGCATACGGAATGGGGAATGAAAACGAGCGAGTGTCCAGGCGCGTCCTCGCGGATTCTGGACGGGTTGGGCTTTCGCCGGACCGGCGTCGTGAGGGATGACGATATCGGCGAGGCCTGGGGATGGATCCGCGCGGCACCCGACGCAACAGCCTAGCCCGCCATCGCCTGCTTGACGGCAGTCGGCTTGAAGCCGTTTCTCAATTCGAGAATCTTGCCCGCGATCTCGGTCACCGGGACCGGATGACTGAACAGGAAGCCCTGGGCCTCGTTGCAGCCCTCGGCCCGCATGTGGTCCAGCTGCTCGACGGTCTCGATGCCTTCGGCGATCGTGGTCATGCCAAGGCTCCGGCCCAGGCTGATGACGGCGCGCACGATCGATTTCGATCCATGCGTCGCGGTAGCGTCGCCCACGAAGGATTTGTCGATCTTGAGCTTGTCGAACGGAAAACTGCGCAGATAGCTCAGCGACGAATAACCGGTGCCGAAATCGTCCAGCGCAATGCGCAGTCCCAGCGCCTTCAGCTTGTGCAGCGTTGCAAGCGTCTCGCTGCTGTTCGCGAGGAAGACGGACTCGGTGATTTCGAGCTCCAGCCGGCGCGGCGACAATTTTGACGCCGCCAGCGCGTTGACGACGACGTCGATGAAGTCGGGGTCGCGAAACTGGACCGCGGAGACGTTGACCGCGAGCTTCATCTCGCTGGGCCAAGTGACGGCCTGCTCGCAGGCGCGATTGAGCACCCATTCTCCCAACGGGCCGATCAGGCCGATCTCTTCGGCGATCGGGATGAACTGGTCCGGCGCCACCAGTCCGCGCTTCGGGTGATGCCAGCGAAGCAGCGCCTCGAAGCCGCAGATGCGGTCGAGATGGAGATCGTAAAGCGGCTGGTAGTACAACGAGAACTCGTCCTTGGTCATCGCCTCGCGGAGATCGAGTTCGATCGCCCGGCGCCGCTGCAGGCTGGCGTCCATCGCTGGCTCGAAGAAGCGCCAGGTACCCCGCCCTTCCATCTTGGCACGGTACAGAGCGACGTCGGCGTTCTTCAGGAGCTTCTCTCCGGTGGTGCCGTCGACCGGCGACATCGAGATGCCGGCGCTGCACCCGACCACGACGCGATGCCCGTTCAGCTCGTACGGAGCGCCGACGCACTCCACGATGCGGCGGGCGAGGCGCTCGGCCTCCTCTCCGGCCTGGACGCCACACTGGATGACCGCGAACTCGTCGCCGCCCAGACGCGCGACGGTATCGACCTCGCGGACGCAGGCGTTGAGGCGGTCGGCGACCGCACACAGCAGTTCGTCGCCGACCGGATGTCCGAGCGTATCGTTGACCTGCTTGAAATTATCGAGATCGAGGCAGAACACCGCGAAGCCGGATCCGCGGCCGACCTGAGCGACCGCCAGCTCGATCCGTTCGGCCAGCAAGGTCCGGTTCGGCAGCCTGGTCAGGGCATCGTGCCGGGCCATGAACGCGATCTGCGACTCCGCCCGCTGCTGTTCGGTGACGTCCTCGCAGGTGACAAGCCAGCCGCCGTCGGATGTCGGTCGTTGCGCGATGGCAATGATCCGTCCATCGCTGAGATGCTGCAGATAGTTGCCCTCGTGCTGGGCCATCGATCGCTCGCGTTCCGCCAGCAGGTCGACGACGGTCTGGTCACCGTGATTGTCGGCGGCGACGCTGAGGCCGAGCACGTCCTCCATGGTCATTCCGGGAACGACGAGCTCCGGCGAAATATCGAATATCTCGCAGAACCTGCGGTTGGCGACCTGAAGCCGCGCCTCGCTGTTGTACAGGCACAACCCTTGCGACATGTGCGTGAGCGCCGCGTCGAGCCGCAGATTGGTTTCATGCAACTCGGCCTTCTGCTGCTTCAACGCGGAGATGTCGCTGTAGACGAGGACGACGCCGCCCTCCTGCGTCTCGCTGCGGCTGACACGCAGCCAGCGCCCGTCGGAAAGCTGCGCCTCGCTCGCGAAGCCATCGATGTCACCGTCGGCCGGCACAAGGCTGGGCGCATCGAGCCGATCCGACTGCAGAAGCTGCGGCGAGAGACGGATGAATTCGCTGGCGCGCGAGTTGGCCAGCGCGATCTGACCATCCGCGTCGAGCAGCACGACGCCTTCACGCGACGTTTCAAGCGCATCGGAAAGCCGCGCCTGCGCGGAGCGGCGTTGCGACACCTCCTGATCGACCATCCGCCTGATGTTGTCGCGCATGGTTTCCATGGCGGTCAGCAGCGTGCCGAGCTCGTCGGTCCCGCCCTTGGGGACGGTCGCGTCGAGGTCGCCGCCGGCGATGCTCCGCGCAGCCCGCGATGCAATGGCGACAGGCCCGATGATCCGGCGCGCCAACAACCACGAGAACAGCGCCGACAGGAACAGTGCGACGGTCAGCCCGGCGACGTTGAGCTGCAGATCCCGCTTGATCGTCGAGAGCGCCTTTTGCCGGAACAGAAAGCCGTCGCCGGCGGTATAGTTGACCAGGAGCTCGACCTGCTGGCTGACGATCTTGGAGTAGCGGTCGACATCGCCGACCGTCGTCCCCGAGGACTGCGGATCAGCCGCCGGATTTCCCTCGAGCGAGGATCCGATTGCACGGCGATGCAGCGCCATCCAGGCGTCGGCGGCTTCCTGAACCTTTGCCGCGGCTTGCGCAGCCCGCGAGGATTGCGACCGGTCGGCAGCGATCGTCAGGTCTTCCGAGAGCGTTTTGGCGAGCTTTTCGATCTGGCTGTCGAGGCTGGCGCGAATTTCCGGATCCGTGGTCAGCAGACGCTGCGACGACGCGACCCGCATCGAGGCAAAGTCCGCACCGGCCGCGCGGGCGTAGTTGATCGACATCAGGGATTCGTCGAACGTCTTGGCCACCAGATCGCCGGCATGGCGGATGCCGAGGATCGAGTATCCGCCGAGCGCGACGGCGACGGCGCTCATCGCTAGGCAGAAAATCAGAATCTGGGTGCGGATCGAACCCTTGGTCAGGGCAAGACGCGACAGGCCGCCGGTCGCGAGCCGAAAGGCTGCACCGCTCTTTACCTTGAGGTTGCCTAATAGGCTATCCATAGCCGCGTTTCGCCGTAGTGCTCGATGTTCAAGCTACGCAGAAACGCGCAGCGCTTGCGGAAAAATGGCTGTCTGCTCAAAATTGCTTTAGTAGTGACTGCAACTCATGCTGAAATCGTTAAGATCAGCCGGCGATAATCACCCTTACAGGTAAATGCGAGACGCATCATTGCACGCTAGATTGGCCGGCGTCGGAATTCCAAGCGGGGGTCTCATGCAGTCAGGCTTGTTGCGCATCCTGCGCCTCGGCCGGTCCGGGGGCGTGCCTTTAGTGGCCGCGATTGTCACGGGAGCGCTGGCCGGCGCCGCTCTGGGTGCGGCGCCTTACGTCGTTTCGCAGAAGGATCGCGAATTCAAGCCGGCGGAGATCTCGATCAAGCGCGGCGAGGTTTTACGATTCATTAACGATGACGGCGAACTGCTGCATCACGCTTATTTGAGCACTGATACGTTCAGTTTCGACTCGGGCGACCAGCAGCCGGGCAGCAAGTTCGACGTCACCTTTTCCGTGCCCGGCGACTACACCGTGTTGTGCGGCATCCATCCGAAGATGAAGCTCGCGGTCCACGTCGCCAAATAGTCCCCCTCGGGGATTAACGACCTACAGGACCGAGGTCTTGAAGATCGCGGCGTGGCCGAAATAGTAGACGAACAGCGTCAGCGACAGCGCAGCACAGAGCGCAACCGGGGCAAGCCACGGCGCGCGACGATCGCGCGGCAACACCTTGTTGTCGGCGAGAATCGCAAACAGCACGGCGATGATCGCCGAGTGTCCTATGGTGTCGATCTTGCCGAACTCGAAGCACGCGCTGATGAACATCCCCGTCAGCACGGCTGCGGCGCAGCGCCGGACCAGCGGCGTCCAGATCAGGGCGAAGGCGAGCGCGAATTCCACCATGCCCGCGGCGCGCATGTAGAACTCATTGTCGAAGCCGAGGGTCATAGGGGCATGCTCGATCAGGAGCGGGAAGCTCCATTCCGGATAGGCCCATTTTTCGACCGAGGCCCACATCAGCGTCACCGCCGCAGCGTACCGCATCACGTCGATCGGGCGGATTCCGAACAGGTCCTTGTTCAGCCCGATCAGCGCAAAATAGGCGGCAACGCCGAGAAAAATCGGGTAGTCGGCAAGATGAAAGACGCCGTAGTCGCGAACGCCGATGCCGAACAGGATCGCCATCCCCACGGCCGACAGCGGCAGCGTGCGCCGCGACAGCATGCCGGCGGCGATGGCGAGCTGCAATGCGCCCACGAGCGGTGACGACGTCTTCAACTCGGGCGTCAGCAGGATCCCGCCCACGGCCCAGATCGAGATGAAGAAGAACGCGCAGACCGCGCGCATCATCAGTTCGGTGTGCAGCCGAAGTCCCTCGGTGACGCGGTCCAGCACGCGAATGGTCGCATCGCCCAGCGATGTCGGCTCGATCAGGCAGCCCGCAAACAGCCAGAAGACGGCGACGCCGAGCAGCAGTTCAAAATCGAGGCAAAGGACATTCTCGAGTCCGCGCGGCTGACCGGCGACATCGTAAGCGCAAAACCATTTGACATGTGCCTCGGCACTGCGCGCGGCTGTGACGCAAAACAAAACCGCTGCAAGGCACGTGGCGAAAAAGGAGCGCACAGCCGACGCGGCATCTCGCTCTCGCCCACTAAACATTGAACCAACCGCCCACACACATACGCTTAAGGACTTGTTTAACTTATATCAAATTTTACGCTTTGCGCCTGCCTCGGACATCCGCTGGTTGCATTGTGGTTAATTGCGGCAGGCAGACCCAACCCGTCCTTTCAGCGCCTCTTTTCCGGCCGGTTCCATCGAATTTTAGCTAATTCCGGCACGGGGGCTCAATTCAACTGTCGTAGTGAAACCCGGACAAATCGGATCGGGAGGCCGGATAGATGTTCGGAGTGCTGAGCGTCGTGAGTATCGGGGTGGGGTCAGCCCTCGCCTACATGACAAAATCGTCTCCGTCGCGCACGGCGGCCCTCGAGACCTGCGCGGGTGCGTTCCTGGTCGTCGGGCTCGGCCTGCTTGGGGCTGCACTGCCGCACCTCGCCTGACGAGCCCCCGTTCCAGACCCTCTGCTGCGCTCAGCGCGGCAATTTGGGGATCCCCGCCACCGGCGGGGCCGTGGCGGTCAGGGTTTGCAGAAAGGCGATGAGGTCCTTCTTCTCGCCTGCCGTCAGCGACAACGGCTTGATGTCGGGCGACCGGCTCGGCCGCTCGATCCCGCCCTTGTTGTACAGCTCGATGACATCTTCCAGCGTTGCGACCGATCCGTCGTGCATGTAGGGCGCACGGCGCGCGACGTCGCGCAATGTGGGGGTCTTGAACGCATATTTCAGCTTCGCCGAGGTCGGAAAGTAACGTCCGCGCCCGATGTCGTGGCCTTTGGCGGTGCCGATATCCTGGAAGGACCCGTCGGAGAAGGATGGGCCGCTGTGGCAGGACGAACAACGTCCCTTGCCGTTGAAAAGCTCAAAGCCGCGCTGGGCCGTTGCGCTGATCGCGCTCTCGTCGCCCTTGATCCAGCGGTCGAACGGGGCTTCGCCCGCGACGATGGAGCGCTCGAAGGTCGCCAGCGACTGCTCGATCCTCGGCCGCGTGATCGCGCCGTCGCCGAACGCGTGGGTGAATGCACCGACATAGCCGGGGATCGCCGCGAGACGCGCGATCAATTCCGGCTCGGTCATGTTCAGGTTCATCGGGCTCAGAATCGGCCCGAACGCAACGGATTCGAGATCCTTGAACTTGCCGTCCCATCCCAGCGGCTCGAAGAAGGCCACATCGATCAGCGTCGGCGAGCGGATCGGCAAGCCTTTCGGATCCTCACCGATGGCGCGCGGCAGGCCGTCGGCCCACGACAGGCTCGGCTTGTGGCAGCTCGCGCAGGAATGCGTCTTGGACCGCGACAGCAGCGGATCGAAGAACAACATCTGCCCCAGCGCGGATTTCGCCTCCGAATAGGGATTGCTGCTCGGGAACGGAACGACGTCGGGCCGGCGATAGCCGGCACGGATTGTCGCAGGGTCGCGGGGCGCCGTCGCCGGGGACAAGGCAAGCGACAGCCCTACAGGCAAAACTGCCGCGAGCAAGGTCAGGCTGACCCAAAGCCTCATCGGGGTCCTCAGACGGTATCCTGCTCGGTATATGCCCAAGCATGTTCAACGAAGTTTTAACGCTCGGTTGCGGTCTATTACGGATGCCGGATTTCGACACAGATCATTTGAGCGTCGTCCGGCGCGCCTGATTTCGATCAATCCGCGCAATAACATAGCCGCTCAACCTGGGGCAGCTGCGGCGTTCTACTTCTTGGCCGGGCGGACCGGCGCGGAGAACTGCTCGGTGCGGTCGCGCTCGGTCATGTCAACCACAGTGTCCATCGGCGCGGTGAGCTCATAGACATAGGAGACGTCGGTGAAGTAGCGCTTCGCGGAGCCGCCCAGCGCCTCCGGCGCGACGCGGTCGAGCAGGATCAGGCCGAAATCGCTGTCGGCGCGCCGCGTCGCCTGGCTGGTGTTGAACTCTTCCCAGCGGAAATGGAAGACCGAGTCCGCATCCTCGCCGGCGACTTCCCAGTTCGCGACGATGTGCGGATGCTTGCCGACCAGCGACAGCCCTTCGTCGGAGTGCGAGGCAAGCTCGAAAAACAGCAGCGACAGCGATTGCGCGGCGCGGGCGCTGACCGTGATGTCGGGACCGTTCACCGCGATCCGGTCGGCATGCGGAATCGCGCGCGATTCGAACAGGCCCTTCAGCTTGACGCCCTGCCACTGGCTCTCGCTGAGCAGCGTGACGACATTCGACATCGCGTGGATACGCCCGATCAACAGTTCGCGCGCGACGTCGATGTCGGCACCGTGCCGCAGCGTGCGGGTCACGATCGACTGGATCACCGCGAGGATGTTCTTGACCCGGTGGTTGAGCTCGTCGATGACCGCAGTCAGCCGGCGCTCGAAGCCGATCCGGACCTCTATCTCGCGGCTGAGACGCAAATTATTGTAGGCGACATAGCCGAACAGGCCGCAGACGATGCCGGTCAACGCGAGGCCAATCGCCGCGACGATGGTCGCGGTCTGCTGCGCGCGCACCGTGGCGTTGCTCTTGGCGTAATAGTCGAGCGACCAGTCCCGACCGCCGAACGTCACCGTGCGGACCATCGACGGCAGCGGGCCGTCCTGGCGCACCGCGCGCGAGGTGACGATGCCCTGCTCGTTGGCGGTGAACTCGTCATTGGAATCGCGCGGGTCCTTCAACGCCACCGCGAACAGCGAGGAATCGTCGTTGGTCAGCATCAGCGACGACAGCTCGTAGGAAAAGGTGATGAAGCCGGCCGGCTCGGACCCACCCTCCTGGAACACCGGCGCGGCGAGCACGACCCCGACCGGGCCGTTCTGCCGCAGCAGCGGCACCGGGTCCGAGGCCACGGGCTTGGCGTTCGCCATCGCCTGCGCCAGCATCGGACCGACCACGGAGTGGCGGTCGAAGGCGCGGCCCGGGATGCTCAGGGTCTCCGGATTGCGCGGCTCGACGTCCATCAGCACGTTGATCGGCTTGTCGAGCGCCTTGATGTCGAGCGCCTGATCGTCGAAATCGCGGATCGAGGGATTGGTGAAACCCGCGGCCCTGAGCTCCGCCTCGGCCGCGGTCAGCTCGTTCGGCTTGAGCCGCGCGATCCAGGCGGCGACGACGAAATCGGTCTTGAAGGCGTAGATCGCCGAGCGCAGCGGCTGCAGCATATTGGCCTTCACCATCGACGGGGTCCGGAACAGTCCCGAGGCCACCCGCGCCAGCAGCTCGCGCTCGGTCAGGCGGTCCTGCACCAGGCTGGCATGGACGTCGATCGCCCGCGCTAGCGCGATACCGTCGATTGCGAGCTCCTGATCGTGCACCCGATAGGCGGCAAGACCGGAGAGCAGAACTCCGATCAGCGCAATCAATGCAACGATGAAGCCCAGTCGAACCACACGCTTACTCGGCAATCAGGGGGTGGCGAAAGGGGACGGTAGGCATCTGGCTTCTGCGGGGGCGGCGACAAATCAGGGTGCGATGAACGCCAGCCGCAAAGGAATATGGAATAGCGATCATCAGTACGCAACAGGAGCCGGTCGGCAACATTAACGACGACGCCATCCGGCGGTCTTTGGCGGCACCAAAGGTTGCTAATCGTCAAAGTTGGAAATTGTTCCGGCGATTGCGCAGCTTTTTTGCGGCGGGGAGCGCGCCTCCCGTTCACCGTCACCCCCGCGCAAAGGCTTCGCCCTTGTCGCTGGAGGAGCGGGGTACGCTCGCTCCGCTCGCACCTCAGGATGACGGGACTGGTCGCCGCTGCCACAATGATTAACGACTAGCCCGCCTTCGTACTCGCCTTGGCTGCCTTGCCCGGGCCGTGCGACCGAAGGCCGCCCTTGGTCTCGATGAAGCTGATGATGCGGTCGAGGCCGTCGCTCTTCTTCAGATTGGTCATCACGAAGGGCCGCTCGCCACGCATCCGCCTGGCGTCGGTGTCCATCTTCTCAAGCGACGCACCGACATGGGGTGCGAGGTCGATCTTGTTGATCACCAGAAGGTCGGACCGCGTGATGCCGGGGCCGCCCTTGGAAGGGATCTTGTCGCCGGCGGCGACGTCGATGACGTAGATCGTGAGATCCGCCAATTCCGGCGAGAAGGTCGCCGCCAGATTGTCGCCGCCGGATTCGATCAGGACCAGGTCGAGATCGGGGAATTTCGCCCGCATGTCCGCGACCGCAGCGAGGTTCATCGAGGCGTCCTCGCGGATCGCGGTGTGCGGGCAGCCGCCGGTCTCGACGCCCGCGATGCGGTCCGGTGTCAGCGAGCCGGAGCGTACCAGAAACTCGGCATCCCATTTGGTGTAGATGTCGTTGGTGATCGCCGCGATGTCGTAACGCTCGCGCATCGACTTGCAGAGCAGATCCATCAGCGCGGTCTTGCCGGAGCCGACCGGACCGCCGACGCCGACGCGCAACGGGCCATGAGAAGTGGGCATGTGAACAGTGCCTCCGCTATCGTCGTCCCGGCGAAGGCCGGGACCCATAACCACCGAATAGAGTCGTTGCGCGAAGCTGGGGCCGCAGACTTGCATAACCACGAAGGCCGGTGGTTATGGGTCCCCGCTTTCGCGGGGACGACGCGTGGATGGGGTGGCGCCTCATGACCGAAACAGCCTTGTATACTGCGCTTCATGGCGCAGGCTTGCGAGGTCGGCCCGAAAGGTCGCGCTGCCGAGATCGTCGAGCGAAGCTGCGTCGGCCCGCATTGCGGTCGCGGCAACGACCGGCTCGAGATCGGCCAGCACGCGCTGGCTGTCGGTCTGCCCGAGCGGGATCAACCGGCTGCCTGCTGAAATCCAGTTCGAGAGCACGGCATGCAGGAAGGCATGCAGCGATGGCGCCAGCCGGATGCCATGCGCAGTGCTGACGATACCGACCGCGACCGGGTACACGATCGGCCCGTCGCAAGCCGCAATCATCGCGCCGAGGCCGGACGAATTCCAGGCCGCGCGGGCGATCTCGATGAAGGCGCGCCCCTGCGTCGTGGTCTCGAGCTGCCGCTCGCGCGACGGCACGAAGGCAGCAGCAAGCTCGGCGATCTCCTTCAATCCGGCGTGGCCGGGCTCCGACGCCGCACGATGGCTCTGCGCAAGGAACACGGCGTCGCAAAAGCCGCTGCCGTCGGTGAGCATCGCCGCGAGCCAGCCGCGCAGCGACGCGGCATCGGTGATGTCGCCGGCCTCAACCGCCCATTCGATACCGCTGGAATAGGCGAACGCCCCGACTGGAAAGGACGGCGACAGCCACGTCATCAGCCGGTACAGCGCGGCCGCCTCGTCCTCCGCCATCCCGCCGCGCACCGCAGCGGGATCAGGCTCATTTGTGGTCGTGAGCATGGGAGTGGTCGTGGTGATGATGGGCATGGTCGCAATGCTCATCATGGTGATGGTCGTGGTCATGCCCATCGTGATGCCCATCACCATGGTGGTGACCATGATCGCGCGCGTCGCCATGGGCATGATCGTGCCCGGTATGACCATGTGCGTGCTCTTCGGCATGCGCATGCTCGGCATAGGCGCCGCCCTCGGGATCGAACGGCGCCTCGATCTCGATGACACGGGCCCCTAACCCCTTCACCATCGCCTCGATCACGTGATCCCTGCGAATGCGCAGGCCTTTCGGCATGATCTGCGTCGGAAGATGGCGGTTGCCAAGATGCCAGGCGACCCGGATCAGATGATGCGGATCGCTGCCGCGGATTTCCGCGAGCGGCTCCGGAGCTGCGACCACCTCGACGAGGCGGCCGTCCTCCAGCACCAGCGCGTCGCCGCCGCGCAGGGCGACGGCGTTTTCGAGATCGAGCAGGAATTCGAGCCCGCGCGTCCCTGACATTGCCATCCGCCGCCGGTGCCGGTCGTCGAAATCGAGCACGACGGTGTCGGCTGCGGCTTCTGTCCAGCGATGCTGTCCCAGGACTTTTGTTGCGCGGATCATCGAACCCTCAGAACTTCTCGACCTTGGCGTCACTGATAATCTCGATCACCGTCGGGCCGGTCTTCATCTGCGCGGAATATTCGCGCCACACCTTCATGTGCGGCGCCTTGCCGTGCGCGTTGAGGTCCTCGCGGCTCTCCCAGCGCTCGACCACCACATAGAGATTGGGATCGTTGACGCTGACATGGCCCTCGTAGGAGAGGCAGCCCTTCTCCTTGTGGGTCTCGGCGATGCAGGCCTTGTGTCCCCTAATGAAGTCGTCCTTGTTCTCCGGCTTCATCGGCGTGGTGGCGATGACATAGATCATGGTGTTTCTCCCGTTCTTGTTCTTGTTAGCGAACGTCGACCTTCTCGGGCGTGATCACCTCGATCTTCGGAGGCGCGGCCATGCACTTCACCGCAACGCGGCCGAACGTCTTCATGTGCTCGGCGGTGCGATGCGGCACCAGCGCCTCGGCGTTTTCCCACTGCTCGACGAACACCATCTTGCTGTCGTCGGTGACGCTCTCGTGCAAATCGTAGGCGATGTTGCCGGGCTCCTTGCGGGTTTCCTTGATGCAGGCCGTCGCCGCAGCGATGAATTCGGCGCGGGTCTCGGGCTTGATGGTCAGCGTAGCTACGACGTAAATCACGGAAATTCCTCCCGGTTTTCTCTTTTGGTTTCGAGTCTTGTTTTGACGCGTTTTCTTTCCGCGAACCGGAAATCCACTTCGCTCGAAAACGCTCTAGTTACCGGGAGTGGTTTTAGAACATAAAGTAGCGCTGTGCCATGGGCAGCACCTCGGCCGGCGCGCAGGTCAGGAGTTCGCCGTCTGCGCGTACCTCATAGGTCTCGGGATCGACCTCGATCTCGGGCGTCGCATCGTTATGGATCATGCTCTTCTTGGAGATCTTTCCGCGGGTGTTCTGCACCGCGTAGAGCTTCTTGCTGATCCCGAGCTTGCGGGCGAGGCCGCCGGTGACCGCAGCCTTCGAGGCGAACACCACCGAGGAGGCGGTCAGCGCCTTGCCGAAGGCGGCGAACATCGGCCGGTAGTGCACCGGCTGCGGTGTCGGGATCGAGGCGTTGGGATCGCCCATCGGCGCCGCCACGATCGAGCCGCCCTTGATGATGCAGTCCGGCTTGACGCCGAAGAATGCCGGCGACCACAGCACGAGATCGGCGAGCTTGCCCTTCTCCACTGAACCGATCAGCTTCGACACGCCATGCGCAATCGACGGGTTGATGGTGTATTTGGCGATGTAGCGCTTGACGCGGAAATTGTCGTTGTCGTTGCCCTTGTCCTGCGGCAGCGCTCCGCGCTGCTTCTTCATCTTGTCGGCGGTCTGCCAGGTGCGGATGATCACCTCGCCAAGCCGTCCCATCGCCTGCGAGTCCGACGACATCATCGAGAGCGCGCCGAGATCGTGCAGGATGTCCTCGGCCGCGATGGTCTCCTTGCGGATGCGGCTTTCGGCGAAGGCGAGATCCTCGGCGATCGATGGATCGAGGTGGTGGCACACCATCAGCATGTCGAGATGCTCGTCGATGGTGTTGCGGGTGAACGGCCGGGTCGGATTGGTCGAAGACGGCAGCACGTTCTTCAGGCCGGCAATCTTGATGATGTCGGGGGCGTGGCCGCCGCCGGCGCCTTCGGTGTGGAAGGCATGGATGGTACGGCCCTTGAACGCCTTCACGGTGTCCTCGACGAAGCCGGATTCGTTCAGCGTATCCGAATGCAGCATGACCTGGACGTCGTAATCGTCGGCCACCGAAAGGCAGGTGTCGATCGCAGACGGCGTGGTGCCCCAATCCTCGTGCAGCTTCAGCGCGCAGGCGCCGCCCTTGATCATCTCGACCAGCGCCGCCGGGCGCGAGGCGTTACCCTTGCCGGAAATACCGAGGTTCACCGGGAAGGCGTCGAACGACTGAATCATCCGCCCCATGTGCCACGGACCGGGCGTGCAGGTGGTCGCAAAGGTGCCGTGCGACGGACCGGTGCCGCCCCCTAACATCGAGGTGACGCCACTCATCAGCGCGTGCTCGATCTGCTGCGGGCAGATGAAGTGGATATGGCTGTCGAATCCGCCCGCAGTGAGGATCTTGCCCTCGCCCGCGATCACGTCGGTGCCGGGCCCGATGATGATGGTGACGTTGGGCTGGATGTCGGGATTGCCGGCCTTGCCGATGGCGGCAATCATGCCCTCCTTGATCGCGACGTCGGCCTTCACGATGCCCCAGTGATCGACGATCAGCGCGTTGGTAATGACGGTATCGGCCGCGCCTTGCGCGTTCGTCACCTGCGACTGCCCCATGCCGTCGCGGATCACCTTGCCGCCGCCGAACTTCACCTCCTCGCCATAGGTGGTGAGATCCTTCTCGACCTCGATGATCAAATCGGTGTCGGCAAGTCGCACCTTGTCGCCGGTGGTCGGCCCGAACATGTCGGCGTAGACGGAACGTTTGATCTTCGTGCTCACAGCGTGCTCCTTGCAAGCTTAACGGTGTCGTCGAACATGCGGTCGAGCTCGGCATTGACGCCCCGACAGCCCAGAACGACTTTCTCGGCCCAATCGACGTAATCGGTGAGATCCGCGCGTTCTTCCGCGCTAGGATCGGAATGGATGCGAGCGCGAATGTTGCTGATCTTATCGGCGATCTTGATCAGCTTTGCGCTGGGCGACTTGCCAGGTGCTTCCATGACTTGCAGTTGACGACGCGTACTCTTGGGCAACCTCATATCATCGGTCACCTCTGCGACCAGACCGGCAACACGCGCATTGAATCGTTCCGCCAGTTCTCCCTGCGTGGTGGGCGTATCCTCAATCGTATCGTGAAGCCAACCAACTGCAATCAGCTCGGCGTCGCGTCCCCCGGTCACTGTCGCGATCAGATTTGCTACCTCGGCAAGGTGATTGATGTACGGCTCGTCGCCGCGTCCCTTACGTGACATGCCGGTATGACGACGCGCAGCAAATTCCGCCGCTTCGGAGACGAGACAGATCGGGGACATCCACATGTCACGGTCTCCTCTGGTAAATCGGGCTCCATTCGGCGAGCAATGCGTAAATCAAAGCTTCCCCTTCACCTCGGCGCGGAAGCCGTAGATCACGCGCTTGCCGGCGAGTGCCACCAGCTGGACGTCGCGGGTCTGGCCGGGTTCGAAGCGGACGGCGGTGCCGGCGGCGATGTCGAGGCGCATGCCGCGGGCCTTCTTGCGGTCGAATTTCAGCGCCGGGTTGGTTTCGAAGAAATGGTAGTGCGAGCCGACCTGGATCGGGCGGTCGCCGGTGTTGGCCACCGACAGCGTCACGGTCTTGCGGCCGGCA
The DNA here is from genome assembly GCF_011516665.3 of Bradyrhizobium sp. 41S5. Lineage (NCBI taxonomy): Bacteria > Pseudomonadati > Pseudomonadota > Alphaproteobacteria > Hyphomicrobiales > Nitrobacteraceae > Bradyrhizobium > Bradyrhizobium sp. 41S5. The sequence continues at coordinate 7,806,862 of NZ_CP083721.1, forward strand.
TTAAGCTCGATCTCGCCGTCCTTGATGAAGAGTTCGCCGGGAATCATGTCGCACTCCTATCGGATCGGCTCGTGCACGGTGACGAGCTTGGTGCCGTCGGGAAATGTCGCCTCGACCTGGATGTCGTGGATCATCTCCGGGATGCCGGCCATCACCTGGTCGCGGGTCAGGACCTTGGCGCCGGCCTGCATCAAATCGGCGACGGTGCGGCCGTCACGCGCGCCCTCGACAATGAAATCGGTGATCAGCGCGATCGCCTCGGGGTGGTTCAGCTTGACGCCGCGCTCAAGCCTGCGGCGCGCCACCATGGCGGCCATCGATACCAGGAGCTTGTCCTTTTCGCGGGGAGACAAATTCATGCGAGCACTCTGATGATCTTGAAGGGTCTAGTTGAGCCACAGCCGCGGCAGCGGGACTAAGGAGGCGCGGCCGAGCACCGCCATCATGTCGGCACGCAAGCGGGCCGCATCTTGGGCACAGAAGCGCGCCATTGCAAAGCCATTCCAGGCCGAGATGCCGACTTCGCCGCCGAAGCTTTCGGACGCCTCGCGGATGCGCTCGACCAGCGCCTCGTCGCCCGGCAGGATCAACGCGGTGCCGATCGCGCAGCCGCCCCCCGCGATCGCGGGCCTTGCCAGTTTCTCACCGATCTCGCCGTCGAGCCTGATGGTCTCGGCAAACACCAGCCGGCCGCCGCGGCGCATCCGCCAGCGGTCGACGAACTCGCCATGGCGCATGGTCTCGCCCATCGCGGCGCGGCCGAACACCACGATCTCGCACAGCAAGAGCGAAGCGCCTTCAGCCAGGTCGATGTCGAAGCGGCGATGAATACGGGCGCGGTCGAACAGGATGGTCTCCTGCGGCAGCCAGGAGAGATGCGCGCCATCAGCGACCTTCAGCGCGATGTCGAGCCGCGCCGCGGCGCCCGGAGCACGATAGACCTTTTCGGCGGCCGCCGTGGTCAGCGTCAGGCGGGCGCCCTCACCGGCCGCGATTGCGATGTCGAAGCGGTCGCCGCCGGCAATGCCGCCGGCGGTGTTGACGAACATGGCCGACAGGCCATCGTCCTCCGGTGACGGAAAACGGACGCGCAGCGAGCCCGATTCATGGAGATCACCGCGGCGGGTCGCGCCATCCTTGCGATGCACGCCGAACCTGACAGCGCCCTGGGCGCGGTTTGCCGCAAACGTCGCCGCTGCCGCGCCTGCGATCCCGGTCCGCATTCCCCCGACGCTCCCTTGCGCGCGCCGCGAAAGGCGGCGTCACATCAACTTCACAGCGCCATCTGGCGGCTGATCTCGGCGGGATCGAGGCTTGCACGATCGCAGGCATATTTCACCGCGCCCCGGTCCATCACGGCAAAACTGTCGCCGAGTTCGCAGGCAAAGTCGAGATATTGTTCGACCAGCACGATTGCGATGTTGCCGAGATTACGCAGATAGGAAATGGCGCGGCCGATATCCTTGATGATCGAGGGCTGGATGCCTTCGGTGGGCTCGTCGAGCAGCAGGAGCTTTGGCCGCATCACCAGCGCGCGGCCGATCGCAAGCTGCTGCTGCTGGCCGCCGGAAAGGTCGCCGCCGCGGCGGCCCAGCATGGTCTGCAGCACCGGAAACAGCGAGAACACGTCGTCGGGGATGTTGCGGTCCTCGCGCTTCAAGGGACCGAAGCCGGTCTTGAGGTTTTCCTCGACCGTCAGCAACGGGAAGATCTCGCGGCCCTGCGGCACGAAGCCGATGCCGCGCCGTGCCCGCTCGTAGGGTTTTAGCGCGGTGATGTCCTTGCCGTCGAAATCGATCGCGCCGGAGGCGATCGGATACTGGCCGACCATGGCGCGCAGCAGCGAGGTCTTGCCGACGCCGTTGCGGCCGAGCACGCAGGTGACCTTGCCCGGCTCGGCGGTCAGCGACACGCCGCGCAAGGCCTGCGCCGCGCCGTAATAGAGATTGATGTTGTCGACCTTCAGCATCGCCCTAGCGCCCCAGATACACTTCGACCACCCGCTCGTTCGACGACACCTGGTCGATCGAACCTTCGGCGAGCACCGCGCCTTCGTGCAGGCAGGTCACCTTGACGCCGAGCTCGCGCACGAAGGTCATGTCGTGCTCGACCACCATGATGGTGTGGTTCTTGTTGATCTCTTTGAGCAGTTCCGCGGTCAGATGGGTCTCGACATCGGTCATGCCGGCGACCGGCTCGTCGACCAGCAGCACCTTGGGGTCCTGTGCCAGCAGCATGCCGATCTCGAGCCACTGCTTCTGGCCGTGCGACAGGCTGCCGGCGAGGCGGTTGCGCGCATCGGTCAGGCGGATGGTCTCCAGCACCTTGTCGATGCGCTCGGACTCGGCCTTGCTGCCGCGCCAGAACAGCGTGCCGCGCACGGAATGATCGACCTTGAGCGCGAGCAGCAGGTTGTCCTGCACGGTCTGGCTCTCGAACACCGTCGGCTTCTGGAACTTGCGGCCGATGCCAAGCTCGGCGATGCGGGTCTCGTCGAGCCGGGTCAGGTCGACGGTGCCATCGAACAGCACCGCGCCCTCGTCCGGCTTGGTCTTGCCGGTGATGATGTCCATCATCGTGGTCTTGCCGGCGCCGTTCGGGCCGATGATGGCGCGCATCTCGCCGGGCGCGAGCGTCAGCGACAAATTATTGATGGCGTGGAAGCCGTCGAACGAGACGTGCACGCCGTCAAGATAGAGCATGGCCGAAGTGGCGCGGGTATCCATGACGTTCATCTGCCTACTCCGCCGGGTTCGGTGCGCTGACGCCGTCTTCGCGCGCGGCGCTTGCCCTGTCGACCGCAAGGGCCGCGCTGCGCCGCGTCTCCCACCAGCTGTTGAAGGTGCCGACGATGCCCTTGGGCAACAGCAGCGTGACCAGGATGAACAGCGCGCCCAGCATGAACAGCCAGTACGGCGCGAGTGGTCCCGAGGTGAAGAACGTCTTGGCGTAATTGACGACGACGGCGCCGAGCGCGGCGCCGATCAGCGTACCGCGACCGCCGACCGCGACCCAGATTACCGCCTCGATCGAATTGCCGGGCGCGAACTCGCTCGGATTGATGATGCCGACCTGCGGCACGTAAAGCGCTCCGGCGACGCCGGCCATGCAGGCCGACAGCGTGAACACGAACAGCTTGTAGGATTCGACGCGATAGCCGAGGAAACGGGTCCGGCTTTCGGCGTCGCGCACCGCGATCAGGACCTTGCCGAGCTTCGAGGTCACGATCGCGCGGCAGATCAGGAAGGCGATGATCAACGCCAGGCAACTCAACAGGAACAGCGCGGCACGGGTTCCTTCGGCCTGCACGTTGAAGCCGAGGATGTCCTTGAAGTCGGTCAGTCCGTTGTTGCCGCCGAAGCCGAAATCATTGCGGAAGAATGCCAGCAGCAGCGCGTAGGTCATTGCCTGCGTGATGATCGAGAGATAGACGCCGGTGACGCGGGAGCGGAACGCGAGCCAGCCGAAGCAGAACGCCAGCAGGCCGGGCACCAGGAGAACCATCAGCGCCGCGAACCAGAACATGTCGAAGCCATTCCAGTACCACGGCAGTTTCGGATAGTTCAGGAACACCATGAAGTCGGGCAGGATCGGGTTGCCGTAGACACCACGGCTGCCGATCTGGCGCATCAGGTACATCCCCATCGCGTAGCCGCCGAGCGCGAAGAACGCGCCGTGGCCGAGCGAGAGGATGCCGCAATAGCCCCAGATCAAATCGATCGAGAGCGCCAGGATGGCGTAGCAGACATATTTGCCCCACAGCGCCACCAGATAGGTCGGCACGTGGAGGGTGGAGCCCTGTGGCAGCAGCAAGTTGGACAGCGGAATCAGCACGCCGAGCGCGGCGACGACCAGGATGAAGGTGGTCGCCGCGCGATCGAGCGAGCGGGTCAGGATGTGCGGGGTCATGCTTCCACCGCTCGTCCCTTGAGCGCGAACAGGCCGCGCGGCCGCTTCTGGATGAACAGGATGATCAGCACCAGGATCGCGATCTTGCCGAGCACCGCACCTGCCACCGGCTCCAGGAACTTGTTGGCGATGCCGAGCGTGAAGGCGCCGACCAGCGTGCCCCAGAGATTGCCGACGCCGCCGAACACCACGACCATGAAGCTGTCGATGATGTAACTCTGGCCGAGATTGGGGCTGACATTGTCGATCTGCGACAGCGCCACGCCGGCGATCCCGGCGATGCCCGAGCCGAGGCCGAAGGTCAGCGCATCGACGCGCGAGGTGGCAATCCCCATCGAGGCGGCCATGCGGCGATTCTGCGTCACCGCGCGCATCTCGAGCCCGAGCGCGGTGTAGCGCAGCATCGCGAGCAGGATGGCGAACACCGCGAGTGTGAAGCAGAAGATCCAGAGCCGATTATACGTGATGGTGATCTGGCCGACCTCGAACGCGCCGCTCATCCAGGAGGGGTTGCCGACTTCCCGGTTGGTGGGGCCAAAAAGCGTGCGCACAGCCTGCTGCAGCACCAGCGACAAGCCCCAGGTCGCCAGCAGCGTTTCCAGCGGGCGGCCATAGAGGAAGCGAATGATGGTGCGCTCGATCAGCACGCCGATCCCGCCGGCGACCAGGAAGGCGAGCGGCACGGCGATCAGAAGCGAATAATCGAACAGGCCGGGATAGCTGGTGCGGATCACCTCCTGCACCGCGAAGGTGGTGTAGGCGCCGAGCATCACCATCTCACCATGGGCCATGTTGATGACGCCCATCACGCCGAAGGTGATGGCGAGGCCGATCGCGGCGAGCAGCAGCACCGAGCCGAGCGAGAGGCCGTACCAGGTGTTCTGCACCATCGACCACATTGCCAGCCTGCTCTGGATCGCCGCAATCGCGCTTGCCGCAGCATTGGCGACCAGCGGCGGCTGGCTTGTGCCGAGGTCGCTGAGCATCGCCATCGCTTCCTGGTCACCGCGCGCCTTGACCACGGCGATAGCATCGAGCTTGTCGCTGTCTGACGCGTCCGACTTGAACAGGATGATGGCGGCGCGCCCCTCGGCCAGGGCCTGCTTGATAGACTTGTCGGTCTCCTTGGCGAGCGCGCTGTCGACCGTCGGCAGCATGCTCTCCTCGTGGCTCTTGAACACCGATTGCGCGGCGGACAGCCGCTTCGCCGGGTCCGACGACATCAATGTCAGGCCGCCGACCGCGGCCTCCACGGTGCGGCGCAGGCGGTTGTTGAGGCGGACGTCGGCGACATTGTCCGGCAACTTGTCGACGGCAGCGCCGGTCGCAGCATCGACGAAAGTGCCGTCGGTCCGCGTGATAAAGACCTTCTTGGTGTCGGGATCGGCCTGCAGCCGGCCATCCTGAAGCGCGCTGATGATCGCGGACGCCAGCGGATTGCCCGACGATGCGATCTCGCCGATCGCCGCCTCGGTGTCCGAGAAATCGTCATTGGCGAATTTGGCGACCGAGTCCTCGAACGGCCCGGCCAGTGCCGGCAGGGCGAAGCAGGTCAGCAGCAGGATGGAGAGAATGAGTGCGCGAAAGCGATCACGGCAATGAACGAACACGGCAGTACCCCGGCAGGAGTGTGAGGAGAAGGCGGCGGTCGCCGCCTTCTCCAGTGTCTTGGAAGGTTGTGTTGTGTCGTTGATCAGATCAGGAGTCCCGGATCAGGAACCCGAACCGAGGCACTTGTTGGTCTTGGTGTTGTAGTTGCCGCACTTCTTGCCGACCCAATCGCCGACCAGGTCCTTGGAGTCGGGCAGTTCCTTCGACCATGCGTCGCCGGCGACTTCCGCCGGCGTCTTCCACACCACGTCGAACTGGCCATTGGCTTTGATTTCGCCAATGTAGACCGGCTTCGTGATGTGATGGTTCGGTAGCACCTTGGCAGTGCCGCCCGTGAGGTTCGGCGTCTCGATGCCGGGAAGCGCGTCGATCACCTTGTCCGGATCGGTCGACTTCACCTTTTCGACCGCCTTCACCCACAGATTGAAGCCGATATAGGTGGCTTCCATCGGGTCGTTCGTGGTGCGCTTCGGATTCTTGGTGTAGGCCTGCCACTCCTTGATGAACTTCTCGTTCGCAGCGGTCTTGATCGATTCGAAATAGTTCCAGGCGGCGAGATGGCCGACCAGCGGCTTGGCGTCGATGCCGGCGAGCTCTTCTTCACCGACCGAGAACGCGACAACCGGGATGTCGGTCGCCTTGATGCCCTGGTTGCCCAGCTCCTTGTAGAACGGAACGTTGGCGTCGCCGTTGATGGTGGAGACCACGGCGGTCTTCTTGCCGGCCGAGCCGAAGGTCTTGATTTTGGAGACCTCGGTCTGCCAGTCGGAGAAGCCGAACGGGGTGTAGTTGATCATGATGTCTGCGGGCGCAACGCCCTTCGACTTCAGATAGGCCTCGAGGATCTTGTTGGTGGTGCGCGGATAGACGTAGTCGGTGCCTTCGAGCACCCAGCGCTTCACCTTCTCGTCCTTCATCAGATAGTCGACGGCGGGGATCGCCTGCTGGTTCGGCGCCGCACCGGTGTAGAATACGTTGCGCTCGGACTCTTCGCCCTCATACTGCACCGGATAGAACAGGATGTTGTTCAGCTCCTTGAACACCGGGAGCACGGATTTGCGCGATACCGAGGTCCAGCAGCCGAACACGACCGCGACCTTGTCCTTTGTGATCAGCTCGCGCGCCTTTTCGGCAAACAGCGGCCAGTTCGAGGCCGGGTCCACCACGACGGCTTCGAGCTTCTTGCCCATCACGCCGCCCTTCTTGTTCTGCTCATCGATCATGAACAGGACGGTGTCCTTCAGCGTGCTTTCGCTGATCGCCATGGTGCCGGAAAGCGAATGGAGTACACCGACCTTGATGGTGTCGTCGGCCGCTTGCGCGGGCGCGAACGGCGAGGACGCAGCCAGACCCAAAACCAGGCCGGCCGTCGCCGCGAGCGCGCGGCGGCGGGTCATCGTCGTTACTTTGTGAGTAAGCTGAGTAAGCATGAAATGTCGTCTCCCTGACGCAGGCGTGAACGCTTGCGAAACGGCCGCTTGGCCGCCTGCGTTAAGGGAATCGCAAGAACTGTGCCACGGCGTACGGGCACCGTAAGGCGATGAACCAATTCGATAATTTTACGAGTTCCGGGCAAATACGGGTACCAGCTGCCCAATCATTGAGCCGCCAACTTGACTGCTGAAAGAGCAGCCAGATTATTTCTTGGGCAAAATTGACATTCTGGCTAAATTTCCGGCACCAGTTTGTGACAGTTTGCGCGATGGTTCAGCGAACCTTCGAGCATCGATCCAGTAATCTCACCTTGAAACCGCCCAGTTCCTGGTCCATATGCTGGGGAATGCCCGCGACATCGCGGTGCCTTCGCGAGCTGCGTGTTCAAGCCGCCCCAAGCGGCTTCTGGCTCGCCTTTCAGCTAACCCAGCTTGACGCCCCAGACACGCGGGTGTCCCCGAATGCTTTCATGCGATTCCGGCCGATACTGGCCGGGACGATGACGGCTTTTATGGAAAGAACCACCTTTTGACCTCCTTTCAGGATTTCGGCCTCGCCGATCCCATCGCCCGCGCGCTTCGAGAAGAAAACTATCTCACGCCGACCCCCATCCAGGCCCAGACCATCCCGCTCGCACTTGCCGGCCGCGACGTCGTCGGCATCGCCCAGACCGGAACCGGCAAGACCGCGTCCTTCGCGCTGCCGATCCTGCACCGGCTGCTCGAGAACCGTATCCGCCCGCAGCCCAAGAGCTGCCGCGTGCTGGTGCTCTCGCCGACCCGCGAACTGTCCGGGCAGATCCTCGACAGCTTCAACACCTATGGCCGCCACGTCCGGCTGTCCTCGACGCTCGCCATCGGCGGCGTGCCGATGGGCCGCCAGGTCCGTTCCCTGATGCAGGGCGTCGAGGTGCTGGTCGCCACCCCCGGCCGCCTGCTCGATCTCGTGCAGAGCAACGGACTGAAGCTCAACCAGGTCGAGTTCCTCGTGCTCGATGAAGCCGACCGCATGCTCGACATGGGCTTCATCAACGACATCCGCAAAATCGTCGCCAAGCTGCCGATCCGGCGGCAGACGCTGTTCTTCTCGGCCACCATGCCCAAGGACATCGCAGAGCTGGCCGAGGCGATGCTGCGCGACCCCGCCCGCGTGGCGGTGACGCCGGTGGCCTCGACGGTCGATCGCATCGCCCAGCGCGCGATCCAGGTCGATTTCGCGGCCAAGCCGGCGGTTCTCACCCAGCTTCTGAAGCAGGAGGCGGTCAATCGTGCCCTGGTGTTTACCCGCACCAAGCACGGCGCCGACAAGGTGGTGAAGAGCCTTGCCAAGGCCGGCATCGAGGCCAATGCGATCCACGGCAACAAGTCGCAGAACCATCGCGAGCGCACGCTGGCGGCGTTCCGCTCCGGCGAGATCCGCACGCTGGTGGCGACCGATATCGCCGCCCGCGGCATCGACGTCGACGGCGTCAGCCACGTCGTGAACTTCGACCTGCCCAACATTCCGGAAACCTACGTCCACCGCATCGGCCGAACCGCGCGCGCCGGCGCCGACGGCATCGCGATCTCGCTGGTCGCCGGCGCCGAGGAGATGGGCTATCTGCGCGATATCGAGCGGCTGATCCGGATTACCGTGCCGCGGGAAGACCGCCGCACGCAAGGCGGCTCCCCTGGCAGCCGCGAGGCCGCCGCGCCCGCACCGGCGACCCACCCCCACCGGGGCGGCCGCTCCGCGCCGCGCGCGCATAATGTCCGTGGGAATGAGCCCGCTCCAAGTGCAAAAGGGCCTCGCCGCCGCCGCCGTCGGGGTGGTAATAATGGCGCGCCGCAGACGAGCCGGGGCGAGTCGCCGCGTCCGTCGCAGGCCGGCAACAGCGAAGGCATTCAGGGCGTCGCCTTCTTGCATCGCGAGAGCCGGCCGAATCCGCAACCCAACCGCAACAACCGACCGAAGCACTAGCCGTCGCTCGATCTGGAGAAACATATGGCTAAGGAAGAGCTGATCCAGTTCGAAGGACTGGTGACCGAAATCCTCCCCGACGCTCGTTACCGGGTGCAACTCGATGCCGGACACGAGATCGTCGCCTACACCGCCGGCAAGATGAAGAAAAACCGCATCAAGACGCTGGCCGGCGACCGCGTCACGATCGAAATGTCGCCCTACGATCTCGAAAAGGGCCGCCTGATTTTCCGGCACAAGGACGAACGTCCGAGTGGCGCACCCGGCGGTCCGCCGCGGGGCGGAGCACAGCGCGGCGGCCAGTTCCGCCGCCGATAGGCTCAACATTGCAACCGTTGCGCGCAGACGTCGTGATGTCCTGCGCAACAATTGGCCGGCGGCTGCGCCGGCCAAAAAATCGCGCACGTCAGGATTGTTTTGAGCCCTTCTATCGAATAATATCCTACCCATCGATTTTCGGCCGGACGACATTAGCCAACACCGGTACAGCCGGTTCAGACGCTGACGACCCTTCCAAAAATTCGATCTCACCACCCCGCCGACAAGCGGGTCTTGAACTTGTATATCTGAGAAGGGACTACCCACGTGAGCATGGGAACCGTGAAGTGGTTTAACGCGACCAAGGGCTACGGCTTCATCCAGCCGGATGAAGGCGGGAACGACGTGTTCGTGCACATCAGTGCAGTCGAGCGCGCCGGCCTTGGCACTCTGCGTGAAGGCCAGAAGATCTCCTACGAGATCGTTGCTGACCGCCGTTCCGGCAAATCCTCGGCCGACAATCTGCGCGCCGCTGGATAAGCCGATATCCCGGGAGCGCGAAGCTCCGGGAAATTGCCGTCAAAGCATCAAGGGCCGCACCTTCGGGTGCGGCCCTTTTTGTCTGGATCGCGAGTCTGCCGCAACGGTCCTAGTAAGTCGAGCAGGTCGTCGGCATGGTGGCGGACGTCGGGGCATAGAACACGCAAACCGACTGCCGCGGCCGCGTAAAGGCAACGTCGCTGAGATTGATGCCGGCCTTGGCCATCACATAGCCGATCGTCGGAACGTATTTGTAGCTCACTTCGCTGAAGATCAGATAGCTGCCAGCAACCAGCAGCGCCGACGGAACGATGCTTGTCACGATGTCACCCTGATTGCGGGTCGAGGCCGTCACGGTGGCCTGCGTGGCCCCCGAGGCGATCGTCCCGGCCTTGCTCCACTGTATCCGCGCGATGTTCGAGTTATCGACGTAGATCTCCGACAACGTGACCTTGGTCGGCGACGCATCGTAGGGCGTCATGATGCCGACGCTGGCGCTGAAGAAGTTTTGCAGGTCCGCATCCACCACCTGCGTCGCCTGCGAGGTGAGATCTGACGCGGCGCGCGCCATCAGCGTGACCTTGCGGTCGACCGCGACCCCGGATGAAAATTCGACGGTGCCGAAGAACATCACCAGCATCAGCGGCATGATAAAGGCAAACTCGACGGCGGCGAGGCCCCGGCGGTCATGCGCGAGAGCAGCAACTGAGCGCAGCAAGGCCGCAGACAGGGTTTTCACGACCTTGCTCATGAGCATGTGGTCCCAGCCGTTCCGGACGGCTCGTTCTTGAATGTCGCGGTCGCGATCAGGAGCCGCTTGCCATTGGGAAGGTTCGAGGCGTTGAAGCCCAGCTGGGTGACAAACAGCTGCCATTGATAGAACAGCCGGACCACCACGACGTCGCCGTCCTTGCCGGGACACCATTTCACCTGGGTCGGATCGGTGATCGGCGTGATGTTGACGCTGCTAAAGCCTGTCGCAGATGGATAGCTGCGGACGTCGACATAGATGCCGTTGGTGCAGTCGAACAGCGCATTGATCTGGCCACAGACGTAGCTCTTGAACTGCGCTTGGGTATAGCTTGCGCCCTGGGCCTGTCCGGTCATGATGAAGCGAGACGAATCCTGCGTTACCGTCTCGAGCACCTGGCTGGCAAAGAAGATCATTGCCACTTCGATGATCGCAAAGAGCAGCCCGAAAAACAGCGGCGCGACCAGCGCGAATTCGACCGCGGTCACACCACTGCGGTTACGGCGAAAGCGACGGAGGAGGCGTGCAAGACAATGAGCGGGCAGCGGCATCAACGACCCCGGATCAACATGGTGGCAACAACTACCGAAGAGTCATTGTCGAAGTATTTCGCCGGATCGAGACAGAGCGACCCGATCCGTTAGGCCTTCATTAAGCATGTCGGGCGAGCCGCCCGCGATCGGCCAAGGCCCCGGCGTGTGAAGCGCCCGGACGGACCCACGTCAGTTCTGCGGCTTCGCGCCGCCGCCCGAACCGGAGGCCTGATTGTTGAGCGTGCCGGCCTGCTCCATCGTCGTCTTGAAATAGGCGTCGCCGTCGCCGAGGGTGATGCGGCGCTGACAAACCGGCATGCAGCTATAGGTCTCGCGATCGATGCCGCGATAGACGGTGACCAGCTGGTCGGACGGACCTTCGACCTGGATCTGGCGATCCACCAGCACCTGGCCGGAGCGGTCGAGTGCGATGAAATTGGTCGCGCCATAACCCTTGCCGGTGACCACGACAACCCCGCCATTCTGCAGGGTGACGTCGGCGATCAGCGGATTGCCGACCACGATCGTGGCGATGCCGCCGGGCAGCTTGACGAGCTTGGCCTGATCGACATTGACCGCGATCCGGTCGGGATCCGGCGCTGCCGTTGCAAGTGCGGGCCCCAGCAGCATGGCTGCGGCCATCGAGATGAAACCAATGCGCGTGACGGCGCGAATACGCTGGGACTGAAACGACATACTCTACCCCGGGACGTTAACTGGCCGGCAAAGACGATACGCTGCGGACCGGCGCCCGACGCTGGCAAATCTGACGGCAATTCATTTAGGAAGAGCAAAGATCGACCGCCGAATTGCGCGGATGTCGCGACTTCCCGAGGTCGGCCAACCGTCCGGTACCTCGCGCAGGACTATCCGGTCGCCGATCCCGTCGTCCTGCCATTGGGCGGGACGCGGTGCGCTTATGGCAATCTTGAAAATAGTGGCGGCTTCAACTGGCGGCGCGGACGTGAACGACCACGCGCTCATCGGCGTAGAGGCGCTGCCATCCTCCGATGTGATCCAGCAATTTGGACGCCGGCGTGGTCGGATCGAGCATCACCGCATCGATGTCACTGGTCGCGAGCAGATCGAGGAAACCGTTGACGTCCTTGAGCTGAAGCGCGCGGGCCAGGCTCATGCCGAACGCCTCGCCATAGAGCTCGGCGCGCCCGTCGATGAACACCGGCATCTGACGCCAGATCAGGTAGCCGCCGAACTGCAGATCGTTGAGCACGCGCTTGACGTTGTGCGCCTTCATCGCGTCAACGGCGGCAGCCGGCGAATAGATCGGCGGTGGCGATATGACCTGGCGCGCGGCAACGAGTACGGTCCACGCGCAAAGCCCGACGATAAGGATTGCGGCCGGAGCAACTCTCGGGCGGACGGGGCTAGCGGCACGCAGCCCGAACTGGGTGGCGACCGGCGTCAGCACGGCCAGCGGCAGCAGCAGGGCGAGCAGCTCGAGATTTCTGACATGGGACAGCGCCATATGCAGCAAGCCCAGCACCAGGATGATTCGCGGCAGCGGCAACCTCGCCCCGCAATAGAGCCCAGCGCCGAGCAGGCCCAGGATCGATAGTCCAAACGGGTCGATCTCGCCGAACGTCGCCGGCCTCCACTCTGCGATCAGATGCAACAATTCACCGAGGCCCAGAATCCTGAGCGAGGCGAGGATCGAGCCCCAGCCATAAGGGGTCACGCAGCAGGCAGCCAGCGCGCCGATGCCGAACGCCCCCCAGCGCAGCGCCAGCGCCAACCTTTGAGCCGGCAAGGCATTCCACATCGCATCGAGCGCAAATGCGCCAGCCAGCACCAAACCAAATAGAAAGCCGCCGTGCAGATTGGCCCACAGCGCGATCAGCGGCAGCAGCCAGACCGAGGGCGCCTTGCGGCGTTCGCTGGCAGTCATCAGGCCGTTCGCCCAGACGATCATAATGGGCATCGCCAGCACATGCGGACGGGCCAGCAGGTGCCCGCAGGTCAGGACCAACGCCGCAAGGGCGATCAGGCTCGCGTAGATCGTCGGCAGCGCGCGGCTGAGGATGGCGGTGAGCAGCGCGAAGCTGGCAGCGGCGCAGGCGGCGGCCAGCGCCACCGGGCCGGTCCACCCGGCGAGGTCATAGGCCTTCGCGAACAGAACCTGCGCCAGCCAGGACGACGACACCCATGGCTCACCTGCCTTGGTGAACGAATAGATGTCGACGGACGGCAGCGTGCGATGGTCGAGGATCCAGCGGCCGACGGCAATCTGCCAGTAGGTGTCGGAATCGGCGAGCAGCCTGTCGCCGACGAACAGCAGCAGCGCATAGACGCCGCACGCCATCCAGAACCAGGCCGGAAGCTCGGCGAACGCGAAGGCCTTCGCGCGCGGGAAGGTCGCGGTCTCTGCGCTCATGATCGCACCGGCCGGCTGGCGGCGTCATTGCCGGAACGGATAGGCCAACTGTCCGCCGATCTCGGACGGCACGCCCTGCTCGGCATCGACGCCGTAATCTTCCGGAAGCTTGCCTTCGGGCATCCGGAACGTTCCGAACAGAATATCCCAGAGCGGAAACGTGCCCGCGAAATTGGTGTCGCCGCCGTCCTCGAGCCCGGTGTGATGCCAGCGGTGAAACACCGGCGTCGCGATCACGTATTTGAACGGGCCGAGCGTCCAGTTCAGGTTGGCGTGCACGAATGCCGAATGGAACGTGGTGAACGGCCCGACCCACAGCATGATGTTCGGCGAGATGCCCGCCATCAGCAGGATCACATCGACAGTGATCGTGCCGATCAGAAGATTGACCGGATGGAAGCGTGCCGCCGAGATCCATTCAAGATCCTCGGAGGAGTGATGAATGGCGTGGTACTTCCAGAAGCCGCCGCCATGGAACATCCGGTGCAGCCAGTACAGCATGAAATCGGAGGCGACGAGGAAGATAATGGACTGCAGCCAGAGCGGAAGCTGCGCCAGTGGGCCATGTCCGTTGTCGTAGAACGCGATCAGATCGTCGGCGTCGTGAACGTTGAACACCACGGCTGCGCCCACCACCAGGAGCCCGATCCGCAGCACGCGGGCGAACACCGGCACGAAGAACCAGTAGCAGATGTCGGTGACCAGCTCACGCTTCTGCCACCACGGCTTGCCGGGATTGCAGGCCCAGAAATGAGTGAGCACCGTGAAGAACAGCGCGAGCGCGATCGTGATCGGCACCACCTTCATCATCGTCTGGCCGATCATCTCGATGACTTCAAAGGGAAGGCTGGGCATGACGGCCTCATTTGACGGAAGCCCCATGGGTATAGATGTGCGCTTAAGGAGCCGTGAACAGGTGCCGATAGCGGGCCCCCGGCAACAATGCGCAATCTTAGCGGTCCGCTTAATTCCAAATTTACTGTGCGCAACAACTGCGGGTTCCCGCTGTGTTTATACGATCAAATTAACTGCGCCGAAATTGTCGAACCGTAGGGTGCCGGAATGGTCACGGTGCTGAGAACGCCGGCGAGACCAAACCTAGTTTGACCAGCCACGTGTACACAGGAGTTACTTATGAAGAACCTCGTCTCGCGCTTCGTGAAGGATGAGTCGGGCGCGACCGCCATCGAATACGGCCTGATCGCCACCGGTATCGCGATCGCGATCATCGCTGCGGTCAACGGCGTCGGCACCAAGCTCTCGGGCACCTTCAACACGGTCGCCAGCTCGCTGAAGTAATCCGGTTCCCAGGAACTCGCATCAAAGGTCCCGGCACCCCCGGGGCCTTTGCTATTTGGCGGACCGGCCGTCGGCGCCTTGATGGCGACCACGGCGGCCTTTCCCGATTGTTCACCATTGGCCGCTAGCGTCGGGTCTCGACCGCAGCTCCAGCTTGACGGCATGAATCCATGATCCTCGACATCGCACGCTTGATGCTGTTTCCGGCCCTGATGGCCTTCGCGGCGGCGAGCGATCTCTTGACCATGACGATCCCGAACCGGATCTCGCTGGCGCTGGCGGCCGCCTTCTTCGTCCTGGCGCCGCTGACCGGGATGGGCATGCACGAGATCCTCAGCCATGCGGGCGCGGGCGCGCTGGTTCTGGTGGTGGCATTCGGCATGTTTGCGATGGGCTGGGTCGGTGGCGGAGATGCCAAGGTCGCGGCCGCGGCCGGCCTGTGGTTCGGATTCGAGCATCTGCTCCCTTATCTGGTCTTCGCGTCGCTGTTCGGCGGCGCCCTGACGGTGCTGCTGCTGCAGCTCCGGCAATGGCCGCTGCCCTATGCGCTCGCGAACCAGGCCTGGCTCAGCCGCCTGCACGACAAGCAGACCGGAATTCCCTACGGCATCGCACTCGCCCTCGGCGCCCTGCTGATCTATCCCGAGACGGACTGGATCAAGACGATCGATCTCGCGCACTTCGCCATGCGCTGAGAAAGCAGCGGTAACCGCCCGTTAAGGCGATTTAGATACGCCTCATTAACCATGCTTTGACGAATAGCTGGTCAACTCCCATCACGGCGGCGGCAGCGTCGCGGCGTCATGTGGAAAGTGAAGCGTAATGGATAAGGCCCGCATTCTGGTCCTGGCAATCGCAGGCTGCGCCGGCCTTGCGGCGCTCTATTTGGCGAGCGGAAGCGACGACAAGCCGGCACCGGCTCCGCCGGTCGCGCAGCTGCCCACCGTCGACATCCTGGTCGCGAAAACCGACATCGGCCTTGGCCAGGCCGTGAAGCCCGAAGATTTGCAATGGCAGACCTGGCCGGCGGCAACCGCCAGCGCCAGCTTCATGCGCAGGGACAGCAACGCCGAAGCGATCAAGGAAGTGACTGGCTCGATCGCGCGCGCCCCGTTCATCCAGGGCGAACCGATTCGCGAGCAGAAGCTCGTCAAGGCCGACGGCAGCGGCTTCATGGCCGCGATCCTGCCGACCGGCATGCGCGCGGTATCGACCGAAATCTCACCCGAGACCGGCGCCGGCGGCTTCATCCTGCCGAACGACCGGGTCGACGTCCTGCTGTCGAAGCGGGACAAGAATCCGGACCGCAACGGCGCCGACATCGTCAACTCCGAGGTGATCCTGACTAACATCCGCGTGCTCGCGATCGACCAGGCACCGAAGGAAAAGGACGGCACCAACGCGCTGATCGGCAAGACGGTGACGCTGGAGCTGAAACCCGAACAGACCGAGACGCTGGCGCGCGCGCGCCAAAGCGGCGTCCTGTCGCTGGCGCTGCGCAGCATCGCCGACAACAACGCGCCCGAAACCAGGACCGACGACAACCGGCAGAGGCGCGGTGACACGATCAACGTCATCCGCTTTGGCGTTGCCAATCAGGCGACGATGCAGAAGTGACCATGAGGACACACGTGATGAAGGGCGGGGCAAATCAACGAACGATGCGGGCCTTCATGGTCCGCGCATTGTCGTTCTCGGCCGTCGCGGCGCTCACACTCAATCCGGCGCTAACACCGGTGGTGGCGAGCGATTACCGCGCCGCGCCCGCCCCTGCGGCATCGGCCGATGGCGGCCAGATGAATGCCCGCTTCCTTTCGCTCGGCGTCGGCAAATCGATCGTGATCGACCTGCCCAGGGACATCAAGGACGTGCTGGTCGCCGATCCCAAGATCGCCAACGCCGTGGTCCGCTCGGCGCAGCGCGCCTACATCATCGGCGCGACGGTCGGCCAGACCAACATCGTGTTCTTCGACGCCGCCGGCCAGCAGATTGCGGCCTATGACATCGCGGTCAAGCGCGATCTCAACGGCGTGCGCGCCGCGCTGCGCGCAGCACTGCCGAATTCCGATATCCAGATCGAGGGCGTCGGCGACGGCGTGATGCTGAGCGGAAGCGCAGCGAGCCCGATCGACGCACAGCAGGCCGGCGAGATCGCCACGCGGCTGGTCGGCAGCCCCGACAAGGTCGTGAACTCGATTACGGTTCGCGGCCGCGACCAGGTGATGCTGAAGGTCACGGTTGCCGAAGTCGCGCGCAGCCTGATCAAGCAGCTCGGCATCGACCTCACCGCGAACCTCAACTACGGCACGACCGTGGTAAAATTCGCCAACAGCAACCCGTTCACCGCGAACAGCTCACCGCTCGTGGCCGGCAATAATCTCACCACATCGTTCGGATCGTCGGTGTCGGCGACGATCCGCGCCATGGAAAGCGCCGGCGTCGTGCGGACGCTCGCCGAACCGAACCTGACCGCGATATCAGGCGAGTCGGCGACCTTCATCTCGGGCGGCGAGTTTCCAATTCCGACCGGCGTGACCTGTCAGACCTCGTCGACGGGCACGATCGGGAATTGCGTCCAGACCGTCAGCTTCAAGAAATTCGGCATTTCGCTCAACTTCACGCCGGTGGTGCTGACCGAAGGCCGCATCAGTCTGCGGGTGATGACGGAAGTCTCGGAAGTCTCGACCGAGAACGCGCTGACCGGCGGCGCGGGTGGCACGACGATCCCTTCGATCAAGACCCGCCGCGCCGAGACCACGCTGGAAATTCCCTCGGGCGGCTCAATGGCCATGGCCGGCTTGATCCAGGACCAGACCAAGCAGGCGATCAACGGCCTTCCCGGACTGGCGTCCCTGCCCGTGCTCGGCACGCTGTTCCGCAGCCGCGACTTCGTCAACAACCAGACCGAACTGATGGTTCTGGTGACGCCCTATGTCGTTCGCGCCGTGGCGCAGAAGGACCTGTCGCGTCCGGATGACGGCTTTGCCAACGCGTCCGATCCGCAGGCCGACCTGCTCGGCAGCATCAACCGCGTCTACGGCGTGCCTGGCCGCACCGAGCCGGCTCGGAATTACCGCGGCACCTACGGCTTCATTACCGACTGAGGCGGACGATGACACAGACCACACCCAGAACATCCGCCGATTACAAGCGCACCGCCGGTCTCGCCGGAGCGCTCGTCGGCCTTGCCATGACGCTCGGCGCCTGCCAGCACGCCGCCGACAACAGTTTCGCGATGGCAGACTCGCCGGCCGACTATCGCTTGCGTCACCCGATCGCGGTGACCGAGGCCGATCGCTCGATCGTGGTCTTCGTCGGCCGCAGCCGCGGCGGCCTGACCGCGGAGCAGCGCGCCGAGGTGATGGGAATGGCGCAGGACTGGATGCGTGAGGGCACCGGCGCCGTCACCATCGACGTTCCCGCCGACACGCCGAACGCCCGGCCCGCGCAGGAATCGTTGCGCGAGATCCAGGCGACCTTCGCCGCCGCCGGCGTGCCGCCGCGCGGGATCCTCGTGCGCAAGTACCATCCCGAGAATCCGCGCCTGATGCCTGCGATCCGCGTGAACTATCCAAAGATGAAAGCGGAGGCAGGGCCGTGCGGCCTGTGGCCGGAAGATCTCGGCCCGTCGATGCACAACGGTTCCTACATCCAGAACAAGCAATACTACAATTTCGGCTGCGCCAATCAGCGCAACCTCGCAGCCATGGTCGAAGACCCGACTGACCTCGTGCAGCCGCGCGCGGAGACCCCTGCCTACACGTCGCGCCGCAATATCGCCTTCGACAAGTATCGCAAGGGCACCACCACCGCCACGACGTATCCCGAGTCCGACAGGGCCAAGCTAAGCGACACAGGAAAATGATCACCTACGCGCAGCAAAACTCCGAAGAGCAGACGGACGCCCCGCCGCAGGCCGTGGACGACCATATTGCTCCGGCGCCAAGGGTCTCGGTTCAGGCGTTCTGCGAGACGGTCGAGACCGCTGCCGCCGTGCAGTCGGCGGGCGAGGATCGCCGGCTGGCCAAGGCCCATCTCAAGATCCAGATGGGCGGCATGGCGGCTGCCATCGAGGCCTATCGCTCGGCGCCGACGCCCAATGTCATCATCCTCGAGACCGAGGGCCGCAGCGACATTCTGGCCGGGCTCGACCAGCTCGCCACGGTCTGCGACGCCGGCACAAGGGTGGTCGTGATCGGCCGGGTCAACGACGTCACGCTGTATCGCG
The DNA here is from genome assembly GCF_011516665.3 of Bradyrhizobium sp. 41S5. Taxonomy (NCBI): domain Bacteria; kingdom Pseudomonadati; phylum Pseudomonadota; class Alphaproteobacteria; order Hyphomicrobiales; family Nitrobacteraceae; genus Bradyrhizobium; species Bradyrhizobium sp. 41S5. The sequence continues at coordinate 7,825,776 of NZ_CP083721.1, forward strand.
AGCTGGTGCGCCGCGGCGTCAGCGACTACGTGATTGCGCCGGCCCATGCGATCGACGTGGTGCGCGCGGTCTGCAACCTGTTCTCGGCGCCGGAAGCCAAGGCGGTCGGCCGCGTCGTCGCCGTCGTCGGCGCGAAGGGCGGCGTCGGCGCCTCGACGATCGCCCACAATATCGCCTGGGCGATCGCGCGCGATCTGGCGCTCGATTCCGTGGTTGCCGATCTCGACCTTGCATTCGGGACCGCCGGCCTCAACTACAACCAGGATCCGGCGCAAGGCATCGCGGATGCCGTGTTCTCGCCGGACCGCGTCGATACCGCCTTCATCGACCGCCTGCTGTCGAAATGCACCGACCATCTGAGCCTGCTGGCGGCGCCGGCCACGCTCGACAAGGTCTACGATTTCGGCGCCGAGGCGTTCGATGCGATCTTCGACACGCTGCGCACCACGATGCCCTGCATCGTACTCGACGTGCCGCACCAATGGTCCGGCTGGACCAAGCGCGCGCTGATCGCGGCCGACGACATCCTGATCGTGGCGGCGCCCGACCTCGCCAACCTGCGCAACGCCAAGAACATGTTCGACCTGCTGAAGGCGTCCCGGCCGAACGACCGCGCGCCGCTGTACTGCCTGAACCAGGTCGGCGTGCCGAAGCGTCCGGAGATCGCGGCGGGCGAATTCGCCAAGGCGATCGAAAGCCCGCCGATCGCCGCCATCCCGTTCGATCCGCAGATCTTCGGTTCGGCCGCCAACAACGGCCAGATGATCGCGGAAATCTCCGCCAATCACCGCGCAGTCGAGATGTTTCTGCAGATGGCGCAGCGGCTGACAGGCCGCGGCGAAACCAAGAAGCCGAGGGGGTCCTTCCTGTCGCCCCTGCTCGAAAAGCTGCGGTCCAAATAGTGGTCCGCGTGGAGTCAAGACGTCGTGTTTGGTAAGCGTAGCGGAAACGATGGGGATCTGCGGGCACCCAAGCCCGCCTTTCAGACGCCGGAGCCTGCCGGCTCGTCGCCGATGGTGCGCGAGTCCGCCGCCCCGCCGATATCGTCGCCGCCGCTGGCGCCGGCCAAGCCACCGCCTGCTCCCGCCATCGAAGCCCGGCGCTCGGACAACTACTACCAGGTCAAGGCAACGATCTTCGGCGCCCTGATCGAGGCGATCGACCTTGCCCAGCTAGCCAAGCTGGACAGCGAGTCGGCGCGCGAGGAAATCCGCGACATCGTCAACGAGATCATCGCGATCAAGAACATCGTGATGTCGATCGCCGAGCAGGAAGAGCTGCTCGACGACATCTGCAACGACGTGCTCGGCTACGGACCGCTGGAGCCGCTATTGTCGCGCGACGACATCGCCGACATCATGGTCAACGGCGCCGGCACGGTGTTCATCGAAGTCGCCGGCAAGATCCAGCGCACCGGCATCCGCTTTCGCGACAACCAACAGTTGCTCAACATCTGCCAGCGCATCGTCAGCCAGGTCGGCCGGCGCGTCGACGAATCCTCGCCGATCTGCGACGCCCGTCTCGCCGACGGCTCGCGCGTCAACGCCATCGTGCCGCCGCTGGCGATCGACGGGCCTGCGCTCACCATTCGTAAGTTCAAGAAGGACAAGCTGACGCTGGACCAGCTCGTCAAGTTCGGCGCGATCACGCCGGAAGGGGCGACCATCCTGCAGATCATCGGCCGTGTCCGCTGCAACGTGATCATCTCGGGCGGTACCGGTTCGGGCAAGACCACGCTGCTGAACTGCCTGACCAACTATATCGAGCACGACGAACGCATCATCACCTGCGAAGACGCCGCCGAACTTCAGCTGCAGCAGCCGCATGTGGTGCGGCTGGAAACCCGGCCGCCGAACATCGAGGGCGAGGGCCAGGTCACGATGCGCGAACTGGTCCGCAACTGCCTGCGTATGCGCCCCGAGCGCATCATCGTCGGCGAAGTCCGCGGACCCGAGGCGTTCGACCTGTTGCAGGCGATGAACACCGGCCACGACGGCTCGATGGGCACGCTGCACGCCAACAATCCTCGCGAAGCGCTGTCGCGCTGCGAATCGATGATCACGATGGGCGGCTTCTCGCTTCCCTCGCGCACCATTCGCGAGATGATCTGCGCCTCGGTCGACATCATCGTGCAGGCCGCGCGCCTGCGCGACGGTTCGCGCCGCATCACCCACATCACCGAGGTGATGGGCATGGAAGGCGATACCATCATCACCCAGGATATCTTCCTCTACGACGTGGTCGGGGAAGATGCCAACGGCAAGATCATCGGCAAGCACCGCTCGACCGGCATCGGCCGGCCGCGCTTCTGGGAGCGTGCGCGCTACTACAATGAAGAGAAGCGGCTTGCGGCGGCGCTGGATGCCTCCGACTCGCCGGCGCCGGTCTAGGGGAACGCAGGATGCAGACGCAAACCCTTGCCCTGGCCTTCCTCGCCGCCACCACCGTGGGCGGCATCGCCTGGGTCTTCCTCTATCCCTACCTCTCGGGGGAAAAGAAGGCCGAGTCGCGCCGCGCATCGGTGGCGCGCAGCGAGCCGTCGGCGACGCGAGGTACCGACCGCACGCAGCGCTCCCGCCGCGAGCAGGTCGAAGGATCGCTCAAGGAGCTCGAGGCGCGTCGGCAGAAGGACAGGAAAGTCCCGCTCGGTGTGCGCATCTCGCAGGCCGGACTGGAGTGGTCCGAGCAGAAATTCTGGATGATCTCCGGCGCCCTCGGCCTGTTCGGGTTCGGCGCGGCATTCATGGTCGGCGGAGGCCTGCTGGGCGCGGCCGGCATCGGCTTTGCCATGGGTCTCGGCCTGCCGCGCTGGCTGCTCGGGTTCCTCAAGAAGCGGCGTGAAAAGGCCTTTTTGAAAGCGCTGCCTGACGCCGTCGACGTCATCGTGCGCGGCATCAAGGCCGGCCTGCCGCTGTTCGAATCGCTCAAGGCGGTCGTCAACGACGCACCAGAGCCGCTGCGCAGCGAGTTCCTTGCGATCATCGAGACCCAGGCGATCGGCATGCCGCTCGGCGAAGCCTGCGCCCGGCTGTACGAACGCATGCCGCTGCCGGAAGCGAACTTCTTCGGCATCGTGATCGCGATCCAGCAGAAGTCCGGCGGCAATCTGTCGGAAGCGCTCGGCAACCTGTCGCGGGTGCTGCGCGACCGCAAGAAGATGGCCGAGAAGATCCAGGCGATGTCGATGGAAGCGAAAGCTTCCGCCGCCATCATCGGCTCGCTGCCGCCGATCGTGATGATCCTCGTGTTCCTCACGACGCCGGACTACATCGCCCTGCTGTGGACGAACTCGATGGGCCAGCTCATGCTGGTTGCCTGCGTCGTCTGGATGTCGATGGGCGTGCTGGTGATGAAGAAGATGATCAACTTCGATTTCTGACGGTGCAGCATGATTGATATTCTGGTCGCCAAGCTCCACGACGTCAGGTTCATGACCATGCTGCTTGCCTTCATCGCGGCAAGCGCGACGGTCTACACGCTGGTGATGCCGCTGCTCGCCGGCGGCGACCTCAACAAGCGCATGAAGGCCGTCGCCAGCGAGCGGGAGCGTCTCCGGCAGCGCGAGCGCGATCGTCTTGCCAAGACGGAGAAGGTGGCGCTGCGGCAGACCCCGAAGCAGGTGGTCTCCCGGGTGGTGGATGATCTCAACCTTACGAAATGGCTCGCCCAGGAAGCAGCGCTCGATAAGCTCGTGATGGCGGGCTATCGCGGCCACGCCCCCTACGTCACCTTCCTGTTCGCCCGCGCGGTGACGCCGATCGTGCTGCTGCTCGGCGCCATCGTCTATACGTTCTTCATCGCGGGCGCGAACTGGTCGCTCACGCTCAAGATCGGCATTTGCGTCGGTGCGGCCTATGCCGGCCTCCAGGCGCCGATGCTGTTCCTGAAGAACGCGATCTCCAAGCGCCAGCTCCAGATCAAGCGCGCGTTCCCTGATTCGCTCGACTTGCTGCTGATCTGCATCGAGTCGGGCATGTCGGTCGAGGTTGCGTTCCGGAAGGTGGCCAACGAGATCGCCGGACAGTCGATCGCGCTGTCGGAAGAGTTCGCGCTGACGACCGCGGAACTGTCCTATTTGCAGGACCGCAAGTCCGCCTACGAGAACCTGGCGCGCCGCACCGGGCTCGAAGGCGTGAAGTCGGTGTGCATGGCCTTGCAGCAATCCGAACGCTACGGCACGCCGCTCGGCCAGAGCCTGCGCGTGATGGCGCAGGAAAACCGCGACATGCGCATGAACGAGGCCGAGAAGAAGGCGGCGGCGCTGCCGCCCAAGCTGACCGTGCCGATGATCCTGTTCTTCCTGCCCTGCCTGTTCATCGTGATCCTCGGACCGTCCTACATCAAGATCGCCACGATGCATTGAGCCGCGCCGCCGCGGACTGCGCCGACCGGTCTTCTCCTTCCCCCTGAAAGGGGGAAGGTCGGGATGGGGGGGCAGCCGCAAACGACGCTGCTCGCGGTGAGAGATGATCCCCACCCGCTTTGCTCTCGCGAGCAAAGCGACCTCCTCTTTTCAAGGGGAGGTGTGGAAGTTGCCGTGTTGGCTAATCGTCCTTGGCAACAACAGGTGCGGCGCGCGATGCGGTCCGCGGACCGTCCTTGCGGTTCAGCATGTCGCGGAGATAGGCGACATTGGCCGCCGCCTCATCGGCCGGCAGGTCGGCCTTGACGATGGTCTCGGCCTCCGCGAAGCGGCCCTGCAGGCCGACGACGAGCGCAAGATTCTGCCGGATGCGGGTGTCGGCGCGGGCGCTGGCATAGGCCTGGCGCAGCGTCTCTTCCGCCTTCGGCAATTCCTTGGTCAGCATGTAGGACAGGCCGAGATTGGACAGCACCGACGGCTCGTCGGGGGCCAGTCGAAGCGCACTGGTGTAATAGCGCCGCGCTTCCTCGTGCCGGTTCAACTTGTCGAGCGTGGTGCCCTGCACCGACAGGATCCGCCAGTCCGGATTGTCCGGACTGTGTGCGCGGCTCAGCACGTCGAATGCGGCCTGCGAATTGCCGTTGTCGGCGAGCGCGCGGCCATAGGCGGCGAGCAGCGGCTTGCTGCCGGGGGTGGCGAGTGTGGCCTGCTCCAGCACGGCGCAGGCCTGCGAACGCTGTCCGGTCATACGCAACGCCTGACCGTAAGCTATGGCGGCGTCGACATCCTTGGGATTCTTGCGGTAGCGCTCGCCATAAACCTCGAGATTGCGGCGCGGATCGTCTGGCACCGGATCGGACCGGGACGCGATCGATCCGGTGACGTCTGACATGGTCTGGCAACCGCCAAGCCCGGCGGCCAGGACCGCCACGAGGGCTGCGGAAGCGAGATGCCGGGTCAAAATGGACTGTCGACGCATGGCACTGTGACTCACGAAATCGGGCAAATGGATCGAGCCGAGCGTGCCAGCAATAGACTGTTAACCCTAACGTCTGGTTAACTGCGGCACCGGCGACCGGCGCGCCGGTTCCAGTCCCGCAGGTCGCGTCAACCGCGGGCGCGCTACCATCCACCGCGAAAGGCGTGTTAGTCACCAGCAACGACGCCAGAACAGCCGAGAGCCGCATGCCATCCGTGTTCGAGACCACCCCCACGACCGCCGTCACGCCGATCACCTTCGTCAGCAAGGCGACATGGGATTCGATCCGCAGCGAGTTGCCGGCGCCGGCGCGCCAGTTCGCGGAGGCCAATGACTTTGCGGCGAAGCCGGGCAAGGCCCTCGCCCTGCCGGCAGCCGATGGCGGCATCGCGCAGGTGCTGTTCGGCCTCGAGGATGCAGACCACAAGGCGCGCGATCCGTTCCGTGCCGGCGCCCTGCCCGGCCTGCTGCCCCCGGGCATCTACCGCTTTGCCAACGCGCCGCATGACACGCGGCTTGCCACGCTCGCCTTCGCGCTCGGCTGCTACCGCTTCGGCCGCTATCGCAAGAACAAGACCCCCGAGGTCCGCCTGGTGCCGCCCGATGGCGTCGACACGGCCGAGATTGCGCGGATGGCAGACGCCGCGGCGCTGGCGCGCGATCTCATCAACACGCCGTCCAACGATATGGGTCCGGCCGAGCTCGCCGAGGCGGCACACGACCTCGCAACGCGGTTTGGCGCCGCCTTCAATTGTATCGATGGCGACGAGCTCGCACAGAACTTCCCGCTGATCCACGCCGTCGGCATGGCATCGACCCGCGCGCCGCGGCTGATCGATCTGAGCTGGGGCGACTCGGCCCATCCGAAGGTAACGCTGGTCGGCAAAGGCGTCTGCTTCGACACCGGCGGGCTCGACCTCAAGCCGTCGAGCGGCATGCTGATCATGAAGAAGGACATGGGCGGCGCCGCCAACGTGCTGGCGCTGGCGCAGATGGTGATGGACGCGAAGCTGAAAGTGCGGCTGCGCGTGCTGATCCCGGCGGTCGAGAACGCGGTCGCCGGCAACGCGTTCCGTCCGCTCGACATCTTCAAGTCGCGCAAGGGCATCACCGTCGAGATCGGCAACACCGACGCCGAGGGGCGGCTGGTGCTCGCCGACGCCCTGGCGCTGGCCGACGAGGAGACCCCGGACCTGCTGGTCGATCTCGGCACGCTGACCGGCGCGGCGCGCGTGGCGCTCGGCCCTGATCTGCCGCCGTTCTACACCAATGACGAGGCGCTCGCCGGCGACGTCGCGGCTCACGCCACAAGCGAGAACGACCCGTTGTGGCGGATGCCGCTGTGGCCGGCCTACGATGCCTGGCTCGACTCCAAGACCGCCGACATCACCAACGCGCCGTCAGGCGGTTTCGCGGGCTCGATCACCTGCGCGCTGTTCCTGCAGCGCTTCGTCGAGCACGCCAGGAGCTGGCTGCATGTCGACATCTATGGCTGGACGCCGTCGGCAAAGCCCGGCCGCCCCGAAGGCGGCGAGTGCCAGGCCGCGCGCGCGATCTACAAATTGCTGAGCCAGCGCTATGCATGATGTCAGACTGACGCCGGCCCGCGAGGACGTCGCGGCAAAATATCTCGAGGGTAAGGTGAAGGCCGCGCGCTTCGTCGACGGCGAGACACTCGAGGTTGGCGACGCCATCGCGCCGCTGCGGCGGGCGCCGGCGGCCGATGCCGAACAGATGACGCAGGCATTCAGGGGCGAACGCGTCACCGTGTACGACCGCAACGGCGAAGGCTGGGCCTGGGGCCAGCTCGCCGATGACGGCTATGTCGGCTGGATTGCCGAGGCCGCGCTGACGGCGCCCGGCGCGGCACCGACACACAAGGTGACGGCGCTGCGCACGCTGGCGTTTCCGGGACCGTCGATCAAGCTGCCGCCGGTCGAGGCGCTGGCGATGGGGACCAGGCTCGCAATCGCTCGCGAGGACGGCCCCTTCGCGGTGACCCGCGAGGGCTGGCATCTGCCACGCCCACATCTCGCCTCCCTCGACACGATGGCGCAGGATTTCGTTGCAATCGCCGAGCAGTTCGTCGGCACGCCCTATCTCTGGGGCGGCAAGTCGAGTCTCGGCATCGATTGCTCCGGCCTGGTGCAGATCGCGCTGACCGCCGCCGGCACCGGCTGCCCGCGCGACAGCGACATGCAGCAGGACGGGCTCGGCCGCGAATTGACAACAGCGGAATCCAAGCATCTGCAGCGCGGCGACCTGATCTTCTGGAAGGGCCATGTCGCCATCGTGCGCGATGCGACGACGATCGTGCACGCCAATGCGCATCACATGGCAACGGTGGTGGAGAACACACACGCCGCGATCGTGCGGATCAAGGCCGGCGGCAGCGACGTCCTCGCGATCAAGCGGCTTTGAGCCTGTCTTTCCGGAGCGACGCAAAGCGTCGAACCCGGAATCCATTCATCCACCGAACGTGCCGGTCGATGGATTCCGTGCACGCCCTCGGAATGACGCGTGATGGCTACGTCGCCACCGTCCCCTCGCCGGTCGCTTCGATGCGGAACGCAGCGGCGAACAGCGCGCGGGTGTAGTCGCTCTTCGGATTCTTGAACAGCTCGGAGGCCGGCCCCTCCTCCTCGACCTTGCCGGATTTCATCACGATCAGGTGGCTCGCGAGCGAGGCCACCACGCGCAAATCGTGCGAGATGAACATGTAGGTGAGATCGCGCTTGCGCTGCAGGTCGCGCAACAGATCGACCATCTGGGCCTGGAGCAGCATGTCGAGTGCACTGGTCGGCTCGTCCAGCACGACGAAGTTCGGCTCCAGCACGACCGCGCGCGCGATCGAGATACGCTGGCGCTGGCCACCGGAGAATTCGTGCGGATAGCGGAAGCGCCATTCAGGATCGAGGCCGACATCTTTCAATGCCTTGATCACCCGCACCTCGCGCTCCTCGCGCGACAGCTGCTTCTGGTGCACCTCGAGCCCCTCGGCGATGATGTCGGCCACCGACATGCGCGGGCTGAGCGAGCCGAACGGGTCCTGGAATACGATCTGCATGTCGCGGCGGAACGGCAGCATCTGCTTGAAGCGCAGGCCCTGGATGTCCTTGCCGAGGAACACGATCGGGCCATCGGACGAAATCAGCCGGAGCAGCGCGAGCCCGAGCGTGGTCTTGCCGGAGCCGGATTCGCCGACGACGCCGAGCGTCTCGCCCTTGCGCACCGCGAGGCTGACGCCATCGACCGCCTTGATGTGGCCGACGGTCGAGCGCATCAGCCCGCGCTTGATCGGAAACCAGACCTTGAGATTGTCCGCCGATATCACGACCGGCGCGTCCGGCTGCGGCGGCGCCGGATCGGGCTTCGGCTCGGCCGCCAGCAGCGCCTTCGTATAGGCGTGCTTCGGCGCGGTGAAGACCTGCTCGACCGGGCCCTGTTCGACGATCTTGCCGTTGTTCATCACACAGACGGTGTCGGCGATACGGCGGACGATGCCGAGATCGTGGGTGATGAACAACAGGCTCATGCCGAGCCGAGCGCGGATCTCGGCCAGCAAGGCGAGGATCTGCGCCTGCACGGTGACGTCGAGCGCGGTGGTCGGTTCGTCCGCGATCAGCAGATCGGGCTCGTTGGCAAGCGCCATCGCGATCATCACACGCTGGCGCTGACCGCCGGACAGTTGATGCGGATAGCTCTTCAGCCGCGTCTCCGGCTCGGGGATGCCGACCTGGCCCAGCAACTCCAGCGTCCGCGCCCGCGCCGCCGTACCGCTGATGCCGCTGTGCAGCGACAGGATCTCGCCGATCTGGGATTCGATGGTGTGGAGCGGATTGAGCGAGGTCATCGGCTCCTGGAAGATAATCGAGATGTCGTTGCCACGAATCCCGCGCATCTCGCGTTCCGACGATCCCAGGAGGTCGCGGCCCTTGAAACGGATCGCCCCGGAGGGATGCGACGCCGCCGGATAGGGCAGCAACCTCAATACCGACAGCGCGCTGACCGATTTTCCCGAGCCGGACTCGCCGACCAGCGCCGTGCACTCGCCGCGCTTGATCGAAAAGGAGACGCGATCGACCGCAAGCGAGCGGCCGAAGGCTACGGAGAGGTCGCTGACGTCGAGCAGGGGCTGGTTGGTCGCGTCCATGCGTCAGCCCTTCGAGAACGTCTTGCGCGGATCGAAAGCGTCGCGCGCGGCTTCGCCGATGAAGATCAGGAGCGACAGCATGATCGCGACCGAGAAGAAGCCGGTGAGGCCAAGCCACGGCGCCTGCACATTGGCCTTGCCCTGCGACAGCAATTCACCGAGCGAGGGCGAACCGGGCGGCAGGCCGAAGCCGAGGAAATCCAGCGCCGTCAGCGTCATCACCGAGGACGAGACGATGAAGGGCAGGAACGTCATGGTCGCAACCATCGCGTTCGGCAGCAGATGGCGGAACATGATCACGCGGTTGGAGACGCCGAGCGCGCGCGCCGCCTGGATGTATTCGAAGTTGCGGCCGCGCAGGAATTCGGCGCGCACCAGGCCGACCAGCGAGACCCATGAGAACAACAGGAGGATGCCGAGCAGGATGAAGAAGCCCGGCGGCAGCACCGCCGAGATGATCAGCAGCAGATAGAGCGAGGGGATCGCGGTCCAGATCTCGATGAATCGCTGGAAGCCGAGATCGATCCAGCCGCCGAAATAGCCCTGCACGCCGCCGGCGGCAACGCCGATGATCGAGGACAGGATGGTCAGCGTCAGGCCGAACAAGACCGAGATGCGGAAGCCGTAGATCAGCCGCGCGACGACGTCGCGGCCCTGATCGTCGGTGCCGAGCCAGTTGTATTCGAGGTCGCGGCAGCCGGTCAGCCCCTTCCGCTTCACCACGTCCGCGCACTGCTTTTCGGTCAGGAGCCAGGTCGGCTTCGACGGCACCGCCGTCGGCGGGTCGAGGTTGCGGCTGTCGTAGGAATAGCGGATCGGCGGCCAGATCATGCTGCCGCCCTTGGCGGCGATCTGCTTCTGCAGATAGGGATCGCGATAGTCGGCCGCGGTCTCGAAATCGCCGCCGAAGGTGGTCTCGGCATAGGTGAACACCACCGGCCAGTAGAGACGGCCGTCATATTTGACGACCAGCGGCTTGTCGTTGGCAATGAAATTGGCGAACAGCGACAGCACGAACAGCACGAGGAATATCCAGAACGACCAGTAGCCGCGGCGGTTCGCCTTGAAATTCTGCCAGCGCCGCTGGTTGAGCGGCGACGGCGAAAAACTGCGGCGCGTGACGGGCACCGCCTCGCCGAGCGGCGATTGCGTCGAGGTCTCGACCGGCGGGGGCGCGAGCATCGCCATCAGACCTCCCGCGCCTCGAAGTCGATCCGCGGATCGATCCACATATAGGCAAGATCGGAGATCAGATTGACCACCAGTCCGACCAGCGAGAAGATGAACAGCGTTCCGAACACCACCGGATAGTCGCGGTTCAACACGCTCTCGAAGCCGAGCAGGCCGAGCCCGTCGAGCGAGAAGATCGTTTCGATCAGCAGCGAGCCCGAGAAGAAGGCGTGGATGAACGCGCCCGGGAAGCCCGCGATCACGATCAGCATGGCGTTGCGGAAGATGTGGTTGTACAGCACCTGGCGCTCGCTGCAGCCCTTGGCGCGCGCGGTCATCACATATTGCTTGCGGATCTCGTCGAGGAACGAATTCTTCGTCAGCAACGTCATGGTGGCGAAGGCGCCGAGCGCCATCGACACCAGCGGCAGCGTCAGGTGCCAGAAGTAATCGATGATCTTCCAGTACCAGGGGAATTGCGACCAGCCGTCCGAGGTCAGGCCGCGCAATGGGAAGATATTGAGGAACGATCCGCCGGCAAACAGCACGATCAACAGGATCGCGAACAGAAAGCCCGGAATCGCAAAGCCGATGATGATCACGGCCGAGGTCCAGGTGTCGAACCGAGAGCCGTCCTTCACCGCCTTTCGGATGCCGAGCGGGATCGAGATCAGATAGGTCAAGAGCGTCATCCAGATGCCGAGCGACATCGAGACCGGCAGCTTCTCCTTGATCAGCTGGAGCACGCTGACGCTGCGGAAATAGCTTTCGCCGAAGTCGAACCGCGCGAAATTCCAGACCATCAGCGCGAACCGCTCCGGCGCCGGCTTGTCGAAGCCGAACTGCACCTCGAGTTTCTTGATGAAATCGGGATCGAGCCCCTGCGCGCCGCGATATTTCGAGTTGATGGCCGCGCCTGCGGCCGCGCCCTGGCCGCGCTGCGCGCCGAAATCGCCGCCGCCACCCGACACGCGCGAGGTGCCGCCGGTGTCGGCGCCGTTGATCTGCGCGATGACACGCTCGACCGGACCGCCGGGGGCAAACTGCACGACCACGAAGGAGACGAACAGGATGCCGAGCAGCGTCGGCAGCATCAGGAAGATACGTCGGGCGATATAGGCGCTCATCGGCTACTTCGCCTGCTCGAGCTTGGCGGCCTTGGCCGCATCGTACCACCAGTTCTCCGGCGCCCCGACGCCCTGGGTATATTTCGCCAGCTTTTCCATATGGCTGAACTGGTCCCAATAGGCGATCGGATGCGTGTTGCGGTACCATTGCGGCACCCAGTAACGGCCGGCGCGAAACACGCGGTCGAAAGCGCGGCAGGCGATCGTCAGCTCATGGCGGCTGTTCGCGCCGATGATCTTCTCGATCAACGCATCGATCGCCGGGTTGGCGATGCCTGCGAGATTGTAGGACCCCTTGGTCTTGGCGGCCTGCGAGGAGAAGAACGGCCGCATGCTGTCGCCTGGCGTCGCCGAGGCGCTGAAGCGCTGCATGGTCAGGTCGAAATCGAAGTCCTCGACGCGTGCACGATACTGCACCGCGTCGACCAGGCGGAACGTCGCGTCGATGCCGAGCGTGCCGAGATTCTTGATGTAAGGCCCATGATGCGGTTGCAACGACGGCTCATCGTTGAGGAATTCGATGGTGAGGGGTCCGCCGTTTGGCAGCACACGCTTGCCGTCCTTGATGACGCAGCCGGCGTCGTTGAGGAGTTGCACGGCCTTGCGCAGCAGCGCGCGGTCCTGACCGGAACCGTCGGACATCGGCGGCACGAACGGCAGGCCGAACACCTCGTCGGGCACCTGGCCGCGGAACGGCTCGAGCAGCGCAAGCTCCTCCGGCGAGGGAGGTCCTTCCGCCACCATGTCCGAGTTCTGGAACGGCGAGACGGTGCGCGCGTACGCATCGTACATGATGGTCTTGTTGGTCCACTCGAAGTCGAACGCGTAGATCAGCGCCTCGCGCACGCGTGGATCCTTGAACTTGTCGCGGCGCGTGTTGATGAACCAGCCCTGCGCGCCGGACGGCGTGTCGTCGGGCAGCGTCTCGCGCTTGACCCGGCCGTCCTTGACCGCGGGGAAATCGTAGCGTGTCGCCCAAACGCGCGCGGTGAACTCCTCGCGGAACAAATAGCTCTTCGAGGTGAAGCCCTCGAATGCCACATCGCGGTCGCGATAGAATTCGTAGCGCACGGTGTCGAAATTGTAGCTACCGCGATTGACTGGAAGATCGGCGCCCCACCAGTCCTTGACGCGGTCGTATTCGACGTAGCGATTGACCTCGAACCGGCCGACCTTGTACGGCCCCGAGCCGAGCGGCGCATCAAGCGTCGATTCCTCGAACGACCGCGTCGCGTAATAGGCCTTGGAGAAGATCGGCATGCCCGCGACATAGAGCGGGACGTCGCGCGCGCGCCCTGCCGCGAAGGTCACCACCACGGTCGCGTCATCGGGCGCCTCGGCCTTGACGAAGTCGCGGAGCTGCACCTGGATCAGCGGATGACCTTTTTCCTTCAGCGTGGTGAGCGAAAAGACAACGTCCTGCGCGGTCAGCTTCGAGCCGTCATGAAACCGCGCCTCGGGGCGCATGGTGAAACGGTAAGTCAGCTTGTCCGGCGAGATCTGCACCGACTTCGCGGCATAGCCGTACATCGCGTCGGGCTCGTCATTGGCACGCGACATCAGGGTCGCGAAGGTCATGTCCATGCCCTGCGCGCCTTCGCCCTTCAGGACATAGGCGTTGAGCGAGTTGAACGTGAAGTAGGATTGGTTGTAAGCGCGGACCGAGGGAATTAGCGAGAACACACCGCCCTTCGGCGCCTTCACGTTGACATAGTCGAACTGCTGGAAATCCGCGGGATATTTCAGGTCGCCGAACACCGACATGCCGTGCGTCTCGGTTCCGTTGTCGGCCACTGCCGGCGCAGCACGCAAGCCTGCAGCACTCAACGCACCGATGCCGAGGCCGAGTGCGTGCCGACGGGAGAATAGCGCCATGCGCGGATCCTTGAGCTTATGAACGCTTGAGCTTGGCTGCCTTGTCGGCGTCGTACCACCAGATCGCCGGGAATCCCGAGAGGCCATATTTGGGCAACTCTGCCGGACGGCCGAAGCGATCCCAACGCGCCGTGCGCAGCTTCGGATAATTCCACTGTGGAACGACGTAATGATTCCACAATAACACGCGGTCGAGTGCCTTCGTCGCCGCGACGAGGTCTTCGCGATCCGTCGAAAAAATCACCCGCTCGATCAACTTGTCGATCACCGGGCTCTTGATGCCGGCAAGATTGCGCGATCCGGCGGTGTCCGCGGCTTTCGATCCCCAGAATTCACGCTGCTCGTTCCCGGGTGACAGGGATTCCCCCCAAGACCCGATGACAATGTCGAAATCCCAATTGCGAAGGCGATTCTCGTATTGGATCGGATCAATCGTGCGCACGGTGATCGAAAATCCGAGCCGTTCGAGTGCCGGCTTGTAAGCCAGCATGATCCTCTCGAAATTCGGATCCTCACTCAATAGTTCGATGGAGAACGGCTCTCCGCTCTTGGAATCCACGAGCTTCCGGTCTCGGACTTCATAGCCCGCCTCCTTGAGCAGACGCGATGCTTCGCGGAGGTTTTCGCGGACCGCCTCGGGATTGCCGCCGACCGGGTTCGTATAGACCGTTGTGAATACTTCGGCTGGCACCTGATCACGCACGGTTTCAAGGATGGCGAGTTCCTTGCCCTGCGGCAGTCCAGTCGCCATCAGTTCCTCGGCGCCGTCAAAGTAGCTGGTGATCCGCTTGTACTGGCCGAAGAACAACAGCTTGTTGACCTCCTCGAAGTCGAACGCGTAGTTCAGAGCGCGGCGAACACGCGAATCCTTGAATTTGGAACGACGCTGATTCGGGACGAAGGCCTGCATGACGCCTGAACTGCGGTTCGGAAACTCTTCCAGCACCACACGCTTGTCGGTCACAGCCGGAAAATCGTAGGCGGTCGCCCAGGCCTTCGCGCTGTTCTCTGTACGCCAATCGATCTGGTCGCCCTTGAACGCCTCGATCGCAACCGTGGGATCCCTAAAGTACTCGTAGCGCAGTTCGTCGAAGTTGTTGCGACCGACATTGATCGCGAGGTCGCCTGCCCAATAATCCTTGACACGCTCGAGAGTGATGGTGCGTCCGGCGACGAACTCCTTGACGCGATAGGGCCCCGATCCGAGCGGCTTCTCAAGCGTCGTCGCCGAGACATCGCGCTTGCGGCCTCCGCTGTCGGTGCCCTCCCACCAATGCTTGGGCAGGATCGTCAGCTGACCCACGATCTGCGGCAGCTCTCGATTGCCCGGCATGTCGAAGACAAACTTCACGTCGCGATCGCCAAGCTTCTCCGCTCTCACCACATGACTGTAATAGGCGGAGAACATCGGGTGATGCGCCTTGAAGGCGTCAAGCGAGAAGATCACGTCTTCTGGGGTAACCGGCGATCCGTCATGCCACTTTGCCTGAGGACGCAGACGATACACGACATAGGAGAAGTCAGCGGGGTAACTTACCGCCTCCGCCAGCGATCCGTACTCCGTTGAGACTTCGTCGAGCGATGGTGTCGTCAGCGATTCGTAAATGAGGGCGACGCCGCCTGCGATGGCGCCTTTCACGCCCGAGACCACGATGTTGAAATTATCGAAAGTGCCGATTGCGATTTGGCGGGCGAGACCTCCCTTCGGTGCATCCGGATTGACATAGTCAAACCGCTTGAAGTCGGCCGGGTATTTGACATTGCCGAAAAGCGACAAAGCGTGGCGCCATTTCAGCCCGTTGGGGGCGTCGTCGGCGAACGCCGGCGTGATCGCCGACAGGCCGGAGTTCAGTCCGAGCGCCGGAGCGAGTGCCGCCAGTGCGCTGCCTTGAAGGAGGTGTCGTCGGGTGATCGCCAAATTCGGTCTTCCTGCTTGCGGCCCCGGTTACATGGGACCCAATATAAGGCAACGGTTCGACAAATTACGTTGCTTTTTCCTCATGATATTGGCCCGGGAACAATACCGGTGCGGCGAAACGTCCCGATAACACCCCCGCGACAGCGGATTCCCCATGCAAAAACGGCCAGGCATTGCCTGGCCGTTTCATCCGCGTGCTTGCGCGAAGCAATTCGTTACTTCGAAGCGGTCGGGAGCGGAGCCGGATGCTCCGAGTTCGAATTCAGATAGGCGATGATGTCGGCGCGCTCGCTGTCCTTCGGCACGCCGGCGAAGCCCATCGCGGTGCCGGGGACGAAGCCCTTCGGGTTGGTCAGGAACTTGTTGAGGTCATCGAAGGACCAGTCGCCGCCCTTGCTCTTCATCGCGGCCGAGAAATTGAAGCCACGGCCCTCGCCCTTCTTCTCGCCGACGATACCGTAGAGGTTCGGACCGACGCGGTTGGGGCCGCCCTTCTCGAAGGTGTGGCAGGCCTGGCACTTCTTGGCGGCGGCTGCGCCCTTCTCGGCGGAAGCGGTTTGCAGCAGCTTCTCGATCGGCTCGGAGGCAGCCGCAGCGGCCTCGCCACCACCGCCATGGGACTCTTCCTTCACCGCGATCTCAAAACCCGGCTTTTCCGGCAGCTTCGCGGAAAACACCGATCCGGCGGCAAAGCTCATCACCAGGACGACGATGCAGGTGCCGAGAATTGCACCGAGGATTTTGTTGAGTTCGAAGGAGTCCATTTCGGTCAGGCTCCGGGCCTTGAATGTCGACTTCAGGCCGGGAATACGGCCGCGGGGAAAGACCTGGGAATCGGCCTTATCGCACCGCCCCAAGCAGGGTTGAGATATCGGTTTGCCCGCGCTCTGGCAACCCGTATAAACGCGCCGAATTCAACCTCCTCCCCGCCAATTTCCGCAGGCCGGACGGGCCCCGACACGAATGACCCAACCCCGTACCTTGGTGCTGATTCCGGCCCGCATGGCCGCCACGCGCCTCCCCGGCAAACCGCTGCTCGATATCGCGGGCGCGCCGATGATCGTCCATGTGCTGCGGCGCGCCGAGGCGGCCGGGATCGGCCGGGTCGCGGTCGCGACCGACACGTCGGAGATCGCGGCGGCGGTGCAGGCCGCGGGCGGTGAGGTGGTGATGACCCGCCCGGACCATCCCTCCGGCTCGGACCGGATTTATGAAGCGATGACGACCCTCGACCCGGACGGCGCTGCCGAGATCGTGGTCAATCTGCAGGGCGATTTCCCGACCATCACGCCCGAGACCATCCAGAGCGTGATGCCGGCGCTCGCCGACCCCACCGTCGACATCTCGACGCTGGCCTCGCGCATCCATACCGAGGAGGAGGATCGGGCCCCGAGCGTCGTCAAGGCGGTGGGGTCACCGATCGGCGCCAACCGGCTCCGCGCACTCTATTTCACCCGCGCCACCGCGCCCTACGGCGACGGACCGCGCTACCACCATATCGGCCTTTATGCCTACCGCCGCGCCGCCTTGGAGCGGTTCGTGCGGCTGCCGCCCTCGCCGCTGGAGCAGCAGGAGAAGCTCGAGCAGCTGCGGGCGCTGGAGGCCGGGATGCGGATCGACATCACTATCGTCGACACCGTCCCCCGCGGCGTCGACACTCCGGCCGACCTCGAAACCGCCCGCAGAATACTTTCCAAAGCCTGACCGGGTGCTAAAAGGCCCGCCATGACCAAGAAGCTGAAAATCGCGTTCCAGGGCGAGCCTGGCGCCAATTCCCATATCGCGATCGTCGAGGCCTATCCCGACGCCGAGCCGATGCCTTGCCCGACCTTCGAGGACGCGCTGGCCGCGATTTCGTCCGGCGAGGCCGATCTCGGCATGATTCCGATCGAGAATTCGGTCGCCGGCCGCGTCGCCGACATCCATCATCTCTTGCCCGCCTCGGGCCTGTTCATCATCGGCGAATGGTTCTTGCCGATCCGCCACCAGTTGATGGCGGTCAAGGGCACCAAGCTCGCCGACATCAAGAGCGTGGAGAGCCACGTCCATGCGCTCGGCCAGTGCCGGCGCATCATCCGCAAGCTCGGCATCCGGTCGATCGTCGCCGGCGACACCGCCGGCAGCGCCCGCGATATCTCCGAGCGCGGCGACAAGAGCGTCGCGGCGATCGCTTCGCGCCTCGCCGCCGACATCTATGGCCTCGACATTCTCGCCGAGGACATCGAGGACGAGGCCCACAACACCACCCGCTTCGTGGTGCTGGCGCGCGAGTCCAAATGGGCTGCACAGGGCTCCGGGCCGCTGGTCACCAGTTTTGTCTTCCGGGTGCGCAATCTGCCCGCCGCGCTCTACAAGGCACTAGGCGGCTTCGCCACCAACGGCGTCAACATGACCAAGCTCGAAAGCTACATGGTCGACGGCAATTTCTTCGCCACGCAATTCTATGCCGATGTCGACGGTCATCCTGACGACCGTGGACTCGCCTTCGCGCTGGAGGAATTGAAATTCTTCTCGCGCGAATTCCGCATCGTCGGCGTCTATCCCGGCCACCCGTTCCGCGCGACCTTCAGCGAAACGCAGAGCTAGGCCAATTTCTTCTGCAGCCCGAACGCCTCCGCAAGCAGGCTGTACGACTTCTTTCGCGCCGCGTGATCGTAGACCGCGGTGATCACCATCAGCTCATCCGCCTGGCTCGCCGCGATCAGGGGCTCAAGCTTCGTCATCACGGTTGCGGGGCTGCCGACGAACAAGCGCGCGCGGTTGCGCGCGATCGAGGCGCGCTCGGCGTCGGTGTAGGGATAGGCCTCTGCCTCCTCGACGCTCGGCAGCGGCAGATACAGGCCGCGATCGCGGCGCAACCGGTTGAGATCCATCGACATCGCGAGCCGCTCGGCTTCCGCATCGGTCTCGGCCGCGACGACGGCGACCGCCAGGATCGACTGCGGCGTCGCACGCCAGCCCGACGGCTTGAAATGCGCACGATAGTTCGTCATCGCCGCGATTGCGTCGTGAGTGGCAAAATGATGCGCGAACGCAAAGCCCATCCCGACCTGCGCGGCAAGCTCGGCGGAATAGTCGCTCGAGCCGAGCAGCCAGATCGGCGGCAGCGGCGAATCATCCGGCATCGCTACCACATTGTTGTAGGGATGGCCGGCCGGGAAATCGCGTGTCTCCCAAAGCGTCAGCTCATGCAGCCGCTCGAGGAAATCATCGCCCTCGCGGCGATCGAGCCGGCTGCGCAGCGCGTGGGCGGTGGCGCCATCGGTGCCGGGCGCACGGCCGAGGCCGAGATCGATGCGGCCGGGAAACAGCGCCTCCAGCATCTTGAAGCGCTCGGCGACCACGAGCGGTGCGTGGTTGGGCAGCATCACGCCGCCGGAGCCGACGCGGATATGCTGCGTCACTGCCGCGATCTGCCCGATCATCAGATCGGGCGCCGGGCTCGCGACGGAGGCGAGGTTGTGGTGCTCGGCGAGCCAGTATCTGACGTAGCCGAGACCGTCGACATGGCGCGCCAGGTCGATGCTGTTGCGGAGCGCGGCGGCGGGCCTGGTGCCTGTGGTGACGACGGACAGGTCGAGGACGGAGAGCGGGATCATGGCCGACAACCTAATGTGGCGCCACGAGGCGACAAATACGCCGGCCCCGCAACGGAAAGTCAGTGGGGGTCAGCACGGCTATTGGGACGAAATACGAAGATTCGTTGACATGCGGACCTGCCCACGATTGATTCGGGCACCTAACAGGTTGCGAATTTGTTTTTTATACATATAATTCAATGCATTAATTCCGCTGCTCGCTGATTGAAGGCACAGCCCATCACTCGTTCTCGATCGCTCATTTTGAGCACATCCGCGTCGTCAATGGGCAATTTCCCATATCCGATGGGCTGTTTTAGCCCACCGGTTTCGCCTATCTTGGGGCCTCCATATCCAGGCCGGACGTCTGCCCTCCAGTTGCGGAGCCCTTGCGTATCATGACCGAGACCATTTCCTCCCTGCCGAACGGGCAGCGCGTGCCGAAAACGCCGAAAATCTCCTTCGAGTTCTTCCCGCCGAAGACCGAGGAGATGGAGCGCAGTCTCTGGGAGACCATCAATCGCCTGGCGCCGCTGACGCCGAACTTCGTCTCGGTCACCTACGGCGCCGGCGGCTCGACCCGCGAGCGCACCCACTCCACCATCAGCCGCATCCTCCGCGAGACCGATCTGCTGCCGGCCGCGCATCTGACCTGCGTCAGTGCCTCGCGCGGCGAGATCGACGAGATCGTCGACCGCTACCATGAGGTCGGTGTCCGCCACATCGTAGCGCTGCGTGGCGATCCGCCCGGCGGCATCGGGACGCCCTACTTCACCCATCCCGACGGCTACCAGAGCTCCGCCGAGCTCGTCGCCGCCATCAAGAAGCGCCACGCCGACATCGAGATCTCGGTGTCCGCCTATCCGGAAAAGCATCCGGAAGCCGCCGATTTCGACGCCGACATCGACACGCTGAAGGCCAAGGTCGACGCCGGCGCGACGCGCGCGATCACCCAGGTGTTCTTCGACAACGATCTCTACCATCGCTATGTCGACCGGGTGCGCACACGCGGCATCGAGATTCCGATCGTGCCCGGCATCATGCCGATGCACAATTTCAAGCAGGCCCGCAATTTCGTGACCCGCGCCGGCACCAGCGTGCCGGACTGGCTCGCCGAGAAATTCGAGGGCCTCGACAACGACGCCGAGACCCGCAAGCTGGTCGCCGCCACCGTCGCCGCCGGCCAGGTGCAGAAGCTGTTCAAGCACGGCGTCGACACCTTCCACTTCTACACCATGAACCGCGCGGACCTCGTGTTCGCGATCAGCCACCTGCTCGGCATCCGGCCGACCGGTGCCCAGAAAGCTGCCTGAATCATGTCCGTACCGGTTTCCCCCAAGCGTAACGCTTTGCTCGCGGCTGCCCGCGAGCGCATCCTGGTGCTCGACGGCGCCATGGGCACGATGATCCAGGGCTTGCAGTTCGACGAAGCCGCCTTCCGCGGCGAACGCTTCAAGGACTTCCACCGCGACATCAAGGGCAACAACGATCTCCTGATCCTGACCCAGGCCGAGGCGATCACGGACATCCACGCCGCCTACCTGCGTGCCGGCGCCGACATCGTCGCGACCAATACCTTCTCCTCGACCTCGATCGCGCAGGCCGACTACGACATGTCGGACCTCGCCTACGAGCTCAACCTGCAGGGCGCGCGGCTCGCGCGTGCGGCCGCGGAGCGGGTGAGCGCCGAGGACGGCAAGCAGCGCTTCGTCGCCGGCGCGCTCGGCCCGACCAACCGCACCGCCTCGATCTCGCCCGACGTCTCCAATCCCGGCTATCGCGCGGTGACCTTCGACGATCTGCGCAAGGCCTATGGCGAACAGGCCAAGGGCCTGCTCGACGGCGGCGCCGACCTGCTGCTGGTCGAGACCATCTTCGACACGCTGAACGCCAAGGCGGCGCTGTATGCGATCGCCGAGCTCATCGAGGAGCGCGGCATCGACGTGCCCGTGATGATTTCCGGCACCATCACCGACAAGTCCGGCCGGCTGCTCTCCGGGCAGCTGCCGGAAGCGTTCTGGCATTCGGTGCGGCACGCCAGGCCGATCACGATCGGCTTCAACTGCGCACTCGGCGCCGAGGATCTGCGCGCGCACATCGCCGATATCGGCCGCGTCGCCGACACGCTGGTTTGCGCTTACCCCAACGCGGGCCTGCCCAACGAGTTCGGTCAGTATGACGAGACGCCGGACTACATGGCGCGGCTGATCGGCGAATTCGCCGCCGCCGGCCTCGTCAACATCGTCGGCGGCTGCTGCGGCACGACGCCCGATCATATCGCGGCGATCGCCAGGGCCGTTGCCCCGCACAAGCCGCGCGTCGTGCCCGAGATCGAACCGCGGCTCAAGCTCTCCGGCCTCGAGCCGTTCACGCTGACCGACGCGATTCCGTTCGTGAACGTCGGCGAGCGCACCAACGTCACCGGTTCGGCGCGCTTCCGCAAGCTGATCACCGCGGGCGACTATACCGCAGCGCTTCAGGTGGCGCGCGACCAGGTCGAGAACGGCGCCCAGGTCATCGACGTCAACATGGACGAGGGCCTCCTCGACTCCGAAGCGGCGATGGTGACGTTCCTCAATCTCGTCGCCGCCGAGCCCGACATCGCGCGGGTGCCCGTGATGGTCGACTCCTCGAAATTCCACGTCATCGAGGCCGGCCTGAAATGCATCCAGGGCAAGCCGATCGTGAACTCGATCTCGATGAAGGAAGGCGAAGAGAAATTCCTGCACGAGGCGACCGTCGCCAAGCGTCACGGCGCCGCCGTGGTGGTGATGGCGTTCGACCAGACCGGGCAGGCCGACACGTTCGCGCGCAAGACCGAGATCTGCAAGCGCGCCTACGACCTTCTGGTCAACCGGCTCGACTTCCCGCCCGAGGACATCATCTTCGATCCGAACATCTTCGCGATCGCGACCGGCCTCGAGGAGCACAACAATTACGGCGTCGACTTCATCGAGGCGACGCGCTGGATTCGCCAGAACCTGCCCGGCGCCCACATCTCCGGCGGCGTCTCCAACCTGTCGTTCTCGTTCCGCGGCAACGAGCCGGTGCGCGAGGCGATGCACTCGGTGTTCCTGTATCACGCCATCCATGCCGGCATGGACATGGGCATCGTCAATGCCGGACAGATGATCGTCTATGACGACATCGCCCCCGAGCTGCGCCAGACCTGCGAGGACGTGATCCTCAACCGCGACCCGGGCGCTTCCGAGCGGCTGCTGGCGCTTGCCGAGAAATTCCGCGGCAAGGAGAAGCAGACCAAGGAGCAGGATCTCGCCTGGCGCGAATGGCCGGTCGAGAAGCGGCTGTCGCACGCGCTGGTGCACGGCATCACCGAGTTCATCGAGGCAGACACCGAGGCCGCGCGGCAGAACGCCACCCGTCCGCTCGACGTCATTGAAGGCCCGTTGATGGCCGGCATGAACGTGGTCGGCGACCTCTTCGGCGACGGCAAGATGTTCCTGCCGCAGGTCGTGAAGTCGGCGCGCGTGATGAAGCAGGCGGTCGCCTATCTAATGCCGTTCATGGAAGAGGAAAAGGCACGCAACCTCGCCAACGGCATCACCGGCGGCCGCAACGCCGCGGGCAAGATCGTGCTCGCGACGGTGAAGGGCGACGTCCACGACATCGGCAAGAACATCGTCGGCATCGTGCTCCAGTGCAACAATTTCGAGGTCATCGACCTCGGCGTCATGGTGCCCGCCAACAAGATCATCGAGACCGCGAAGGCCGAGGGCGCCGACATCATCGGCCTGTCCGGCCTGATCACGCCCTCGCTCGACGAGATGAGCTTCCTCGCCGGCGAGCTGGAACGCCAAGGCATGAACGTGCCGCTCCTGATCGGCGGAGCCACCACGAGCCGCGTGCACACCGCCGTCAAGATCGACCCGAACTATCCGGGCGGCCCGGTCGTGCACGTCAATGACGCGAGCCGCGCCGTCGGCGTCGCCTCCTCGCTGCTGTCGGCCGAGAAGAAGCAGGCCTATGCCGCCGAGGTGCGCGCCGAATACGCCAAGATCTCGACGGCGCATTTCCGCGCCCAGGCCGACAAGAAGCGGCTGAAGCTCAACGACGCCCGCGCCAACAAGGTCGCGATTGACTTTGCGGCGGCGCCGCCGAAGAAGCCGGCGTTCTTCGGGCTGAAGAGCTTCGATGCCTACGATCTCGCGGAGCTGGCCGACTACATCGACTGGACTCCGTTCTTCCAGACCTGGGAGCTGACCGGCCGCTTCCCGGCGATCCTGGATGACCCCAAGGTCGGCGAAGTCGCCCGCTCGCTCTATGCCGACGCGCGCAAGATGCTGGACACGATCATCCAGGAAAAGTGGTTCACTGCGCGGGCCACCATCGGCTTCTGGCCGGCGAATGCGGTCGGCGACGACATCGAGGTCTATGCCGACGAGAGCCGCGCCAAGAAGATCGCGACCTTCCACACGCTGCGCCAGCAGCTCGAGAAGCGCGAGGGCCGTTTCAACGCCGCGCTGTCCGACTTCGTCGCGCCTAAGGAGACCGCCGTGCCCGACTATATCGGCGGCTTCGTCGTCACCGCGGGGATCGGCGAGGATGCGGTCGCCGACCGTTTCAAGAACGCCAATGATGACTACTCCTCGATCCTGTGCAAGGCGCTGGCCGATCGTCTGGCGGAAGCCTTTGCCGAGCGCATGCACCAGCGCGTGCGCAAGGAGTTCTGGGGCTATGCGCCCGACGAGACGTTCTCGGCGGACGAATTGATCCTCGAGAAGTATGACGGCATCCGCCCCGCGCCCGGCTACCCAGCGCAGCCTGACCACACCGAGAAGCGGACGCTGTTTGCGCTGCTTGATGCCGAGAACACGTCCGGCGTGAAGCTGACCGAGAGCTACGCGATGTGGCCGGGTTCGTCGGTTTCGGGCCTGTATTTCTCGCACCCCGAAAGCTTCTATTTCGGCGTCGGCAAGATCGAACGCGACCAGGTCGAGGACTACGCTGCGCGCAAGGCCATGACGGTCGCCGAGGTCGAGCGCTGGCTGGCGCCGGTGTTGAACTACATCCCATCGCAGGACGGCGCCAAGGGCCAGGCGATCGGGCCCGCCGCGACGCCCGCCAACGACGAGGAGTTTCGGGAACTGGCCTCGCATCCGCAGGGCTGCACCTGCGCGGTGCACCTTGCCTGGCGGAAGAAGAAGGTGGGCGCGGGGTAGCTCCAGCCGCCTCCTCACCTCGCCCCGCACTTGCGGGGAGAGGGCGAAGCCGAAGGCTTCGGGTGAGCGGTGCCTCCGCAATGACGGTTTCCTTTATTGTCCGGTGAGGATTTCCGAGTCGGAGAGGTCTATAGTGCGGCACGATCGTGCCATGCCCTTCACCTGGCGCTGCGCGCCGACCTCTCCCCGCAAAAGGGCGGGGCGAGGTGAACATCGGACCTCCCCATGCAATTCTTCTCCTTCTGGCGGTCGCTGGCGAGCTTTCGGGTACGGATTGCGCTCAATCTGAAGGGCGTGCCGGCGGAAGTCGTGTTCGTCGACATCGATGCGGACGCGCATCGCACTGATGCCTATCGCAAGATCAATCCGCAGATGGCGCTGCCGGCGCTGGTGACCGACGATGGCACGGTGCTGTTCCAGTCGCTCGCGATCATCGACTATCTCGACGAGACCTATCCGGGCCCGCCGCTGTTGCCACCAGATCCGCTCGGCCGCGCCCGGGTGCGCGGGCTGGCGCTGATCGTCGCCTGCGAGGGCCATCCGCTGCTGACGCCACGGGTGCGCCGCTATCTCGACCACGAGCTCGATCTGCGCGACAGCCAGCAGAACGCGTGGCGTCGGCACTGGACGATCGAGACGCTGGCGGCGCTCGAGGGCCACCTCGCCGGCCACAACGCAACCGGCCAGTTCTGTCACGGCGATGCGCCGACCCTCGCCGATATCTGCCTGGTCGGCCATGTCACCGCGGCGATGAACCAGCAGATCAGCCTCTCGCCCTGGCCGACCGTGAAGCGCATCCACGACACCGCGATGGCGCTGCCGGCGTTCGCCAAGTCGCATCCCTCCGCGCAGCCGGATACGCCCGAGGCGATGCGGGCGAAGTAGTGCGTCGCTAGCATTCCCGTCATCCTGAGGAGCGCGCACTTGCGCGTGTCTCGAAGGATCGACGGCCCCGCTGGTGGCCGTTTCATCCTTCGAGGCTCGCTCCGCTGGCACCTCAGGATGACGGGGCTCGCAGCTGATTCAGTTGCCAAACAGACATTCAGTGTCATCACCCGCCCATGCGGGTGATCCAGTATTCCAGAGGCGCCAGTGCTTGATTCGCGATGCCACAGCGCCCTCCAGGCGTCGTCCCGGCGAAGGCCGGGACTCATACTCCGCAGCAGCTGTTGTGAGAGGGACTCGTCGTTCCAACGTCGCGCAACGATAGTCATTCGTGGTTATGGGTCCCGGCCTTCGCCGGGACGACGGTGAGTGTCGTGGCGCGGCTTGTGAGTCATACAACCGCATTCTCGCGACATGACCGTCCGCGCGATCGCCGCCGGCGCCTCTTCGGGAATCGCAAAGCACGAGCTCGCGTTGATCTCGCAGAGCACATAGCTATCGGCGCCATCGGCATCGCGCGGACCGTAGAGGAAGTCCGCATCCCAGATCACCGGCAACGACGCTTCATCGATCGCCAGCGCCGCCATCAACCCCGGAATCCATTCGTCCTCCATCAGCCGCCGCAGCGTGTGGAATTGTGCGGCATCAGGACCGTGCATGATGCGCGGTCCGGGTTGAGCTTCCGGTGAATCCGGACCTTGCGGCGGCGGCGGGATCAAGGCCTTGATCAGCTGGTGTCCGAAGCCCGCGACCTTCGATCCGCTGACATAGCAACGGATCATGCCCTCGGGCAGCCGCGGCTGGAATGCCTGATCGATGATGCAGCCGCCCCAACCGAAATACGGCTCGCAGCGCGCCATGAAAGCGTCCAGCGGCAGCTCCTCGGGTCGGCTGCCGCGCAGTGCGTGAAGCACGCGGACGGAGGCGTCCGCATTCGGTAAGCCTTCCGCCTTCAAGGCTTCCACCTTCCAGACGCCCTGCCCGCCATTGCCACGGTTCTGCTTGAGCACGCGCGGCCCGGCCGCTTGAAGGCGCGACGGGAATTCGGCGCGGAAGGCGTCCGCGGTGGCGTATCGGTGCGTGTCGGCGCCCCAGCTCAGATGGCGCGTCCGGAAGAGCACGTCCTTGACGCCCATCTTGAGGATGACATCGGGATGTGCGCTGACCCACGGACGTTTCATCGCGACCTCGCGCAGCAGCGGATCGAGCGCCGCGCGGGTCTTGCCCTGATGGATCGGATCGACCCAGACGAGAACGCCGTCCGTGGTCAGTAATTGGTCGCGGACGAGATCGGCGACGGCCTCGTCATAGACGACGGGAAAAGCGTCGATGCCGGAAGCGGCGAGGGCTTCGAAGACGCGAACGAAACGGCTGTTTTGTGGGGTCGCCTCGTGCCGGGACGCGGCGTCGCCACGCCACAGGATGGCGATTTTGGAACGACGGGATGTGTGCTGATCGGTGTCCATAACAAGCTCCACGACGTGAGTGTCGCGCAGAGCTTGGACCGAAGTCTCACGGGGAGTCTGCCTTGCCCCCGTAGGGACAAGTCTAGACGACTTCGCGCAGGTTTCAAGATGGACGTGGGATCAGGCAATGATCCCCGATCATACCAAGATCCGGGATCAGGCCGTGATCCCGTGCAACCCCAGCCAGCCCGTGTAGAGGCCGACCAAAACGATCAGCGCGGCCGACACGTAGGGGGCGCGTCCGGCAAAGCGGCTGAAGCCGCCCCAATGGCGCTCGACATGACGCAGACTGAGCGCCGCCGCGACACCGACCGATACCATGGTGATCGCAAGCCCGATGCCGAAGCAGAGCACCAGCACGAACCCGAGGCTGAACTGCTTGAGCTGAAGGCAGAGCAGCAGCACGGTAATCGCCGCCGGACACGGAATGAGCCCGCCGGTCAGGCCGAACAGAATGATCTGCCACGTCGTGACCGTCCGTCCGGCAAAGCGCTTGCGGATGTCGGTAGCGTGCGCGCGCGCATGCGCATCGTCGGCGTCGCCGAGATCCATATGCGCATGGTCATGCTCCTCGAACAGGATTTCCGCACTGTCATCCCGCACCGACACGCGCGCCTTGAAGGTATGCGGCTCCGGAATTTCGTCGATGCTTTCCAGATAACCGTCCCGCGCGGCGAAGCGGAACTGCTGCTCGCTGCCGTCAGCGCGGATCGTCACGACATCGACCTCGCCGGGTGCCGGAAGCGCCCCGGCCTCGCTTCGCAACCGCCAGCGCGGCGGCACGCCGTCCTCGAAGACCTCGAGCGACAGCAATTGCCCGGCCAGGGTCAATTGCCGCGCATCGTCGTGATGATGGTGATCATGGTCGTGATCGTGGTCGGAATTCTGCTCGCGCCAGGTGCGCCAGGCCATCCAGGCTGCGATCGAAATGATGATCGCCGCCGAGGCCAGTTGCAGCCAGGCCTCGCTGCGTTCACCGGACCATTGCTGGCCGAAATGCAGCCCCGCCAGCGCGATGATCCAGACGATGGCCGTGTGCGAGATCGTCGCCGACAGGCCGAGCAGCACCGCCTGCACCACGGTGCCGCGGATGGCGACGATGAAGGCCGCCATCATTGTCTTGGAGTGGCCGGGCTCGAGACCATGCAGCGCGCCGAGCAGGATCGCACTGGGGATGAACAGCCATGCATGCGCGCTGCTCTGCTGGAGCAGCTGGGACAGATCGGTCATGTGCTTCACTTCAAATAGGTACGAACAACGTCGATCAGGTCCGCGGCGCCCTGCGCTCTCTCGGGATCCTTTTCCCGGGCAGGATCCACCACGTGATGGCGGATGTGATCCTCGAGCAGTTCCGCGGTGAGACCGTTGATGGCGCCGCGAACCGAGGCCACCAGCATCAACACGTCGGCACAGCCGATTTCGGACTCCAGCGCCCGCTCGACGGCGTCGAGCTGACCCTTGATGCGGCGAACCCGGCCGACGAGTTTGGACTTGTGCTTGATCGTGTGCGACATGGCTATAATATAGGGGGGTACCCTATATTGGTCAACCCGTTTCAGGCCCGGTGGGGTGCGCGGGCGCGGCCGCGCTCACGCTGGGTTGCCTGGCCCGCGCTTTACATTGCGGCGCCGACGGCATTGAATCCGGTCAATCCAGGAACAAGGGTCACGAAACAACTCGCAAGGGAGGCGTCGCGTGAAAATCCACATCCTGATGCTGGCTCTCCCGATCCTGCTTTCGAGCGAGCTGCCGGCCGTGTCCAAGAGCAGCATCGGGCATATTGACGGCCCCTGGAATTCCGATCACATCGACAGTTTGCCGTCCGAAGTCCGGCAATACATCGCAGGGATTTGCGGAGGGCCAGCCAGCGCCCAACACGACTTCGCGACCTACTCGCCGCGTGAAAAACGCTGGCGGATAAACCTCGAATATCTCCGATGCAACGGCATCGGCGCGTTCCGTTGGGGCAACCAGTGCCTGGACGTGGACTTCGTCGAGCAAGGCTCGCGATTTCACGTCGGCGCAAAACAATTCAGGGATTGCGGCTTCTAGATCGCAGCGATCCTGACCGTCTGAGTCTTGCGTCGCGGTCGGAACATTGTTCCAAACCGCGCAGGTGAACTGTTCGTGACAGTGACCTGGACGTTTCGCTTGTGACCGCGGGCGCACTCCGGTTGACATCGATCAACCCAAGGTCTTAATTCCGGGGCACGGGGATGTGCGATCTCCCCGCGAGGCGACATGCCCAAGAATCGCGTCCTGTTCACCAAGGACGCACCATGTCGTCATACACATCGATCTCATCCGAAAAACTGTCTCGTCTCATCGGTACGGCCAAGGCGCCGGCGCTTGTCGACGTTCGCCTCGATGAGGATTTCGTCGCCGATCCGCGCTTGATCCCGGGCGCTATCCGGCGCTCCCATCTCGACGTCGAGGATTGGGCTTCCGGCCTCTCCGGCCAATCCGTGGTCGTCGTCTGCCAGAAGGGGCAGAAACTGGCCGAAGGCACCGCCGCCTGGCTGCGGTGCAGCAACATTGCAGCTGAAGTTCTGGAGGGTGGGCACCTCGGCTGGAGGGAAGCGGAACTTCTGACCGTTCCCGCCGACAGGATTCCGAAACGTGACGGGCGCGGCCGCACCGTCTGGGTGACGCGATCGCGACCGAAGATCGATCGCATCGCCTGTCCGTGGCTGATCCGACGCTTTGTCGATCCCGCGGCCGTCTTTCTGTTCGTCACATCGGCGGAGGTCGAAGGCGTCGCCGAACGATTCGAGGCCACGCCGTTCGATATCGAGAATGTGTTCTGGAGCCATCGCGGCGAACTCTGCACGTTCGACGTCATGGTGAGGGAATTTGGTCTCTCGACGCCGGCGCTGGAGCGGCTCGCGACGATGGTGCGCGCCGCGGACACCGCGCGGCTCGAGCTTTCGCCGGAGGCGTCCGGACTGCTCGCCGCCTCGCTCGGCCTGTCGCGCATGTTCGACGACGACCTCGAACAGTTGAGCGCCGGCATGCTGCTCTACGACGCCTTCTATCGCTGGTGCCGCGACGCGACCCGGGAGACGCACAACTGGCCGACCAGCAAGGTGAAGCCATGACGGACGTCGCAACGACACCAAGGGCGCGCGGAGAGGAGCACGCGCACGGCATCTCATTTCACGAGGCGCTGCTCGTATGGATGCGTGTCGCCATCCTGAGCTTCGGCGGACCGGCCGGCCAGATCGCCGTGATGCATCGCATTCTGGTCGAGGAGAAGAACTGGATATCGGAAGGACGGTTCCTGCACGCCCTCAACTACTGCATGCTGCTGCCGGGACCGGAAGCGCAGCAGCTCGCGACCTATATCGGTTGGTTGCTGCACCGGACGCTTGGGGGCATCGTGGCAGGCGGATTGTTCATCCTGCCCGGCATCTTCGCCATCATGGGCCTCAGCTACGTCTACGCAGCGTACGGCAATGTGGGGTTTGTGGAGGCCCTGTTCTTCGGCCTGAAGGCCGCGGTGCTTGCCATCGTCATCCAGGCCGTGGTGCGGGTCGGCAAACGCGCGCTGCGCAACCGGGTGATGGTCGCGCTCGCGGCCATCGCCTTTGTCGCGATCTTCTTCTTCGCCGTGCCGTTTCCACTGATCATCGGAGCCGCGGCCGTCGTCGGCCTCGTCGGCGCACGCCTGGGCCGGCCGGAATTTGCAGCCGTCAAGCATGGCGGGAAGAGCTCAGCCGCGATCGACAGCATGCTCGGCGACGCGGTGCCGGATCACGTCCGTCCCAACGCATCGCGCGCCTTGCGGGTCGGCGCGGTCTGGCTCGCGCTTTGGCTTATCCCGGTGTTCGGGCTGCTCATCGTCTTGGGGCCCGGCGACCTGTTCACCCAGATCGCGATCTTCTTCAGCAAGATGGCGATGGTGACGTTCGGCGGGGCCTACGCCGTTCTGGCCTATGTCGCGCAGCAGGCGGCGGAACATTATCACTGGGTTAGCGCACGCGAGATGCTGGACGGGCTCGGCATGGCCGAGACCACGCCCGGACCACTCATCATGGTGGTCCAGTTCGTGGGCTTCATGGCCGCGTTCCGCGAGGCAAGCGGGCTGTCTCCGATGCTAGCCGCCACGCTCGGCGGGTTGCTGGCGACATGGGTGACGTTCACACCGTGCTTCCTGTGGATCTTCGTCGGCGCGCCCTACATCGAAGCGCTGCGCGGCAACAAGGTGCTGGCGGGCGCGCTTTCGGCAATCACGGCCGCCGTGGTCGGCGTGATCCTCAACCTGTCGATCTGGTTTGCGCTGCATACGCTGTTTCGGCAGACCTTTGCGATGCACGGGCTTGGCCTGTCGTTCGACGCGCCGGTGCCCGATAGCATCGACTGGCCTGCGCTTGCGCTGTCCGTCGCCGCCGCCATCGCGATCTTCCGTTTCAATGTGGGGATGCTCAGCGTCCTCGCCGCGTCCTGCATCACGGGCGTGCTGCTGCGCCTGGCAGGTCTCATCTGAACGGAGCGGCACGCGTCACGAGAACCTGGGGCAGCACAACACAACCAGGAGAACGACCATGCAGAAAGCAACCATCTCGCATTTGATCCTCGCGCTTGCGATCGCGGCCGGCGCGATGCCCGCCAACGCCCTGACGCAGGACGAGCTTGTCGCGAAGCTTCAGGCCGCCGGCTACGGGAACATCAGCGACGTCAAATCGACGGCCGAGGGTATGACGGCGAAGGCGATGAAGAACGGCAAGCCCGTGAGGCTCGTGATCGACAGCAGCGGTCAGGTCAAGGAGCAGGACTGAGGTCCTGGCGGAACCACCACAATCGAACTGAACGAGGAGCAATCATGCCCAAATCAACCTTGGCACTGTGTGTCGCCCTGCTTTGGCCCGCAATGTCTCTCGCGACGCCGAGCGACGGCAGCGAGCCGCAGCAAGCCGTCGTTGCACTGGCCGCGACGGCGGTGGTCCAGCCGCCCGCGATCGAGATCCTGCGCGGCGGCGTCGACAGCATCGATGAACGCAACGACACGATCAGGATACGCCTGTCTCCGGACAGAATAGAGCCGTTCAAGGTTCAGGACGGCCTGCTCTTCAACGCCGTTCGCTTCGGCGACCCCGTCGCGTTCTCGGTGCAGGACATCTCGGGATTCCGGACCATCGTCGGGCTCACGAAGGAATAGCGCGAATTTTTGCGCCTTAGATCCAAACGTATCGGCATTTCCAACATCAGGAGGACCAATGACCATCAACACCGAGCGCCGAAACTTCATCACCGCGGTCGGCGCGGCCACCGCGTCGGCAGTCGTGCTGGGCGCCAACCAAGCCGCTGCCGAAACCAAGCAGCAGACAGGAACCAGGGCCATGTCCTATCAGGCAAAACCGATGTCGTTCGACCCGAAATCGATCAGCGGCATCTCGGAGAAGATTCTCGTCAGCCACTACGAGAACAACTACGTCGGCGCGGTGAAGCGGCTGAATGCCATCGGCACGCAGCTTGCCGAACTCGACTTCGCCAAGGCGCCGAACTTTGTGATCAACGGCCTGAAGCGCGAGGAACTGATCGCAGCGAACTCGATGATCCTGCATGAAGTTTATTTCGATGGACTCGGCGGCGCCGGCAAACCGAACAGAGCGCTCGCCGAGGCGATTACGCGCGACTTCGGCAGCATGGAGCACTGGCAGACGGAATTCGCGGCGATGGGCAAGGCGGAAGGTGGCGGTTCGGGGTGGGTGATCCTCGCCTACTCGCCCCGCGACAAGCGGCTGGTCAATCAATGGGCCGCGGATCATACGACGACGCTGGCCGGGGGCCGTCCGGTCCTGGTGCTCGACATGTATGAGCACGCCTATCACATGGACTTCGGTGCCGCCGCGGCCCGCTATGTCGACATCTACATGGAGGCCATTCGCTGGGACAATGCAGCCCGGCTTTACGAGCAATACGCGAAGGAGACGTGAGGAGAGACGTGGAACGGCGCTGCCGGTTCCATTTGGTGGGCGCGTTGCCAAACACTGCTGGCTTATCGGCATTGAGAACGCGCCTCCGCCATTCTAGATCAGAGCTTGCCCCTCCCCCGGGCGCCGGCACCGCGCCGCTCCACAGAAGAGTTAGTCTATGCGACCCCACATCATCTGCCACATGGGCACGTCGATCGACGGCCGGCTTCATCCCAGCCGCTTCACCAAGCCGGCCACCGGCATCCCGGCCGACGTGCTGCGCTCCCACTATGAGAGGATCCATGACGGCTTCAATGCCGATGGATGGATCATCGGCCGCGTCACCATGAACGAGATGGCCAAGGGGACGGAGCGCCAGTTCGCCAATGTGCCCAAGCTGCCGCGCGAGCCGCATCTCGGCAACCGCAACGGCCGCAAGCTCGCTGTTGGCATCGATCCGTCGGGCCGCGTGCATTTCGGCAAGGACAATGTCGGCGGCGATCACGCCGTTGCGGTGCTCGGCGAGCAAGTCTCGGACAGCCATCTCGCCGAGCTGCGCGAGGACGGCGCGTCCTACATCTTTGCCGGGGCGAAGGGCGACGATCTGGCGAGCGCGATGACGCAGCTCGCGGCGCTGTTCGGCGCCAAGACGCTGCTGCTCGAAGGCGGCGGGGGGATCAATGGCGCGTTCCTGAAGCACGGGCTGATCGACGAGTTCAGCACGCTGATACATCCGGCGGTCGACGGCGTGGCGGGATCGCAATGCATCGTCGATTATCACGGCCCGGAAGGCGACCGCCCCGGCGCCGGGCAGTCGCTCCGGCTCACGCACTGCGAGGCGCTGGAGGGCGGCATGGTCTGGCTGCGTCACGCCGTGGAGCGCGCGCCGGGCTGAGCGATCCCGGAGAGAGGGCCACATAGCCGCCTCACCTCTCCCGCGTGTGGGAGAGGAATGTAGCGCTTTGCTCGCGCCGATGTCAGAACTTGTAGCTCAACGCGGCGTGCGCAACGCTGAACTTGTTTTCGCGGCTGGCATTGTAACGGATCTGGCTCTGCAGCGGATCCGTGCCCTGGAATGTCGCCGTAGCACCGCTGCTACCGAGATCGACATAAAGATATTCGCCGCGCAGCGTCCAGCTATTGGTGAAGGCATATTCGAGGCCGCCGCCGGCGGTCCAACCGACGCGGACGTCGGAGTTATCGCCAAGCCAGAGTCGCGAAAAGCCATTGGAAAAAACTTCCGAATTGGCGATATGGGTCTTCACCTCGCCATAGGCAAGGCCGCCTGTCCCGTAAATCAGCAGGCGCTCGGTCGGCACAAATCCGATGCGACCCCGCACGGTGCCGAACCAATCGATGTTGCTCGTGCTTTGAAAATTGAAGCTTTCCGTGGGGCTATGAAAGAAAGTGACGACGGTGCTTCCACCGCGGGAAGACTTCAGGTCGGCATAGTTGAAATCAGCTTCCACCCCGAGGACGATCTTATCCAACTGATAATTGTATCCGAGCAATCCACCAGCGGTAACACCCGACTGGCTACCGTCCGAAACGGGGACGCGAATGATGTTGCCGGGGGCGATGAGCGAGGTGATATTGCTGCTAGTCGTGATATTCCCGCCATCGTACCAGCCGCCGCCCACATTCACCCCGGCGTAGAATCCGGACCAGTTAAACGCGGGAGCCACCAATGGCGGAGCCTTGGTCCAGCTGCGCTCCGGCAAGTCAGCGGCTGACGCCGCGCCTGCAAACCCCGTGATCAAGAGCAGGCTAGTCCCAACGATTGCAATACGACGCACTTCCATTCCCCTTGTGCTGGCCGCAAGCCAGCGACGCACGTCTCTGCCATGGAGGGAACGAATGCGACAGCATGTCTCATTCGAATCTCAATCTTTTCCGCTGCCTGTTGCTAAGTTGCAACGACCCGCGCTCACAACCGGATGAGTGGACTTATCCGGGCGACCGAATCAATCGGCGCCGAACCGGTAGCCGCTCCTGCATCCCGCGACGAAGAACGCGACGCCGCGCGCGACGTGCTCATCGAGCTCGGGATCGAGCGCCTTCAGGTCGACTTCGTAGAGAGCCCGGAGCAGCATCGGCACCGCGATGATGTCGAGGAACAGGCGCGCCGTGGTCGGCAGGTGCTCCGGCGCGAAGGCCGGCAGCTTGCCGAGTTCGTCGGATTGCGTCAGGTCGCGCAGCAGATGAACGCCGAGTTCGGTGGCGAGCGCGCGCGCCCTGCGGTTGACGGTGGCGGCGAGATCCGGAAAGCGATGCGCCTCCGCGATCGCAAGCCGCATCAGCCCGATCCGGTCGGCGTCAAGGCCCCAGTGCAACAGGGTCGAGGCGACGCTGGTGAGGCGCTCCTCCACCGTCGCGCCGAGAGGCGCGTCCGCCTTGAACTCCGCGATGCGCGACAGGATGTCCCGCGTCACAACCTCGGTGAACAGCGCGCGCTTGTCGCGAAAGCGCGCATAGATGGTACGCTTGCCGGAGCGCGCGACTTCTGCAATCTCGTCGATGCTGGCGCCTTCGAACCCGCGCTCAAGGAAGACCTTGCGCGCAGCATCGAGGATGCGCGCATCGACCTCGCCCGCCGCCTCCTTTGGCGGCCGGCCGGCGCGTACCTCGACTGGCGCGGTCCCCGTCCTGATCTTGGGCGCCCGCGGCATCTTCAGGGTACTGGTGGTCATCAGTCTTCCCCGGGTTCCATGGGCCGGTCCGGCCGGCAACATCAGGCAAACATAGCTCTATCACATCTAGTTGTAAATAGAACGGTACAGTTCCGTTTCTATTGACGCTGCGCTGCCGCGAGACTATTTGCCACATAGAACGGAACGGTACCGTTCCCTTTTGCGAAGGCCTTGCAGACCTCGCCTGACAGCAGGAGCAGCCATCATGTTCGAAGACACGGTTTTGGAGCGCGACCAAGGAGGGCACGAGAGCATCGAGGGTTCGCCCTCGGCGCCGGCCGGACACGAGCCCAACGTCACGTCCGAGCGGCCGGAGGTGACCGCGCGAGCTCCGGCGCAGGAGCGCCCCACAAGCAAGGAGCCCGCCCCGCCCGAAACAGTCCCGCCAGAAGTCGCCCCTCAGAGGCGCGGCTTCCTGCGCCGCCGTCCGGTCGTCTCCGCGATCGGCGCCGTGCTGCTCGCCGCCACGCTCGGCGGCGGCTATCTCTACATGGATTACGCCGGGCATTTCGAATCCACCGACGACGCCTTCATCGCGGCGCGGCAGTTCGCACTCGCGCCAAAAGTCTCCGGCTACATCACCGCGGTTCCGGTCACCGACAACCAGCACATCGCCGCCGGCGACGTGATCGCGCGCATCGACGACCGCGACTATCGCGTCGTGCTGGCGCAGGCCGAGGCGCAGGTCGCGGCCGCGCAGGCCAGCATCCAGAATGTCGATGCGCAGCTCGACGTGCAGCAGGCGCAGATATCAGCCAACCAGGCCCAAGTCGACCAGGCCCAGGCGGCGCTGACCTTCGCCCAGCAGCAGGCGACGCGCTACCAGCATCTGGAGCAGACCGGCTACGGCACGGTGCAGAATTCCGAGCAGTACACATCGCAACTGCATCAGCAGCAGGCGTCTCTGTTGAGCGCGCAGGCGACGCTCAACCTGGCGCAGCGCCAGGTGGAATCGCTGAAGGCGCAGCGCAAGAGCGCGGTCGCCAACCTTGCCCAGGCCGAGGCGCAGCGCGACCAAGCAGAGCTCAATCTCTCCTATACGACGGTGACCGCCGCGCAGCCGGGCCGCGTCGTCAACCTGTCGGCGGCGGTCGGCCAGTTCGCGCAGGCCGGCACCAACCTCACGATGTTCGTACCCGACCAGACCTGGGTTACCGCGAACTTCAAGGAGATCCAACTCGACCAGATGCGTCCGGGCGAGAAGGTGACACTGAAGATCGACGCCTATCCCGGCCGCACGATCAAGGGCCATGTCGAAAGCGTGCAGCCCGGATCGGGCACCGCGTTCTCGCTGCTGCCGGCGCAGAACGCCACCGGCAACTACGTCAAGATCGTGCAGCGCGTGCCGGTCAAGATCGTGATGGACAACCCGCCGACCGACGTCGCGCTCGGCCCGGGCATGTCTGTCGTCCCGAGCGTGCGGATCAATCCGGCGCCGTCACTGCTCGAACGTCTTAAGAAGTTGAATTTTGGGAGGCTGTAATGAGCGCGGCCGCAATCGACGCCAAAGGCATCCCGGCTCCGAGCGTCACCGTCAATCCCTGGCTGATCGCCATCGTGGTTGCGCTCGCGAGCTTCATGGAGGTGCTCGACACCACCATCGCGAACGTCGCGCTGCCCTATATCGCGGGCGGCATGGGCGTGAGCGAGGACGAGGCGTCCTGGGTGGTCACGACCTACCTGGTGTCCAACGCCATCATCCTGACCGCCTCCGGCTTTCTCGCAAGAATGCTGGGCCGCAAGACCTTCTTCCTGATCTGCCTCGGCATCTTCACGGTGAGTTCGGTGCTGTGCGGCTTCGCGCCCAATCTGAACGCACTGCTGCTGTTCCGCATCCT
This sequence comes from Bradyrhizobium sp. 41S5, assembly GCF_011516665.3. Classification (NCBI taxonomy): domain Bacteria; kingdom Pseudomonadati; phylum Pseudomonadota; class Alphaproteobacteria; order Hyphomicrobiales; family Nitrobacteraceae; genus Bradyrhizobium; species Bradyrhizobium sp. 41S5. Next base: position 7,862,913 of record NZ_CP083721.1, read on the forward strand.
GCAGGGCCTCGGCGGCGGCGGCATGGTGCCGGTGGCGCAGTCGATCCTCGCCGACGCCTTCCCGCCGGCCAAGCGCGGCCAGGCGTTTGCGGTGTTCGGCATCGCCGTGGTGGTGGCGCCGGTGGTCGGGCCGACGCTCGGCGGCTGGCTGTCCGACAATCTGTCCTGGCACTGGTGCTTCCTGATCAACGCCCCGGTCGGCGTGTTCGCGATCGCGCTGATCGCAGCGGTGCTGCAGGAGCCCGCGAAGGCCAAGGGAGCGCAGAAGGCCGCGCAGTCGCAGAACAACTCCTTCGATTTCATCGGCTTCGCGCTGGTTGCGACCTTCCTCGGCGCGCTCGAGGTGACGCTCGACCGCGGCCTCGAGGACGACTGGTTCTCTTCGCTCTTCATCGTCACCTTTGCGGCGATCAGCGCCATGGCGTTCGTGCTGATGATCCCGTGGGAGATGACCCGCCGTAATCCGATGATCGACCTCAGAATGGTCGCGACCCGGCAGTTCGGCGCCTGCTTCCTGGTGATGCTGGCGACCGGCGCCATCCTGCTCGCGACCACCCAGTTCCTGCCGCAGCTGGTGCAGCAGGATTTCGGCTACACCGCGACCTGGGCCGGCCTCGTGCTCTCGCCCGGCGGCGTGGTCACCATGGTGATGATGTTCGTGGTCGGCCGGCTAGCCGCCAAGGTGCAGCCGAAATATTTGATCGTCGCCGGCGCACTGGTGATCGCCGCCTCGATGTACAGCATGACCAACGTGTACGGCGATCTCGGCTTCTGGTTCATGGCGCGCTCGCGCATGCTGATCGGCGTCGGTCTGCCCTTGATCTTCGTGCCGATCATGGCAGCGTCCTATGACGGCATTCCGCCTGACAAGACCGACCAGGCCTCCGCGCTGATCAACGCGGCGCGCAACACCGGCGGCTCGATCGGCGTTTCGATCGTCTCCAACGTGCTGACGCATCGCCAGCAATTCCATCAGAGCCGGCTGGTCGAGCAGGTGACGCCGTCGAGCCCGCAATATCAGGACACGCTGCACCATGTCACCGATTTCTTCGTCGCCCAGGGCAACTCGCTGGCGCAGGCGCACAGCCAGGCGATCCAGTGGATCGGGCAGCAGGTGCAGACCCAGGCCTCGTTCCTGTCCTATATGGACGCGTTCTGGGTCCTGATGCTGATCTCGCTCTCGGCGATCCCGCTGGCGCTGACCTTGCGCAAGGTCAAGCTCGGCGGCCCCGCCCCCGTCGGTCATTGACGAGTGCAGAGGCCAACTGCGATACGCCCGCGCCAAAGATCGGCGCGGGCGCACTGATTCGGGATCCTCTCGGCGCAATTCAAATGCCGCGCGTGGCGGCAACGATCGTGTCCCGCAGCCAGCGGTGCGCCGGCAGATCGTCGAAGCGGCGGTGCCAGCTCATGACGCTCTGCAACTTCGATGCATCGAACGGCAGCTCCCGCATCTCGATCGGATAGGCGCGGCGGAATTCGAGCGCGAGCTTGCGCCCGAGGATCGCAACCATGTTCGATTGCACCAGGACCGCGCCGGCGGACAGATACGGCACATCGGAAGCAATGATGCGGCTCGCCTTGCGTGCCCGCAGCCAGGCGTCGATGAAATCCAGATCTTCGCCGCTGGAGGTGATCGCAAGGTGCGGCAGCTCGACCAGCGTCTCGCCGGTCAGCTTCTTGCGCAACGCCGGATGACCGGCCCTCAGCACCGCGACGAAGCGGTCCTCGATCAACCGGCAGGAGGCGAAGCGCTCGCCCTCCAGCGCGCGCGCGGAAATCGCGAGATCGAGTTCGCCGCGGTCGAGCCTGTCGGCGAGATTGAGCGTCCCGCTCGGCACCAGCGTCAGCCGCACCTTGGGTGCCTGCGCGCGCACCGCGGCGATGATCGAGCCGGTCGCGACCACCGCGGCATAATTGTTGACGGCAATGGTGAAGCGCCGTTCCGCCTGCGCCGGATCGAAACGATCTCCCTCGACCGCGAGTTGCAGTTCGCTGAGCGCCTTGCGGACCGGCAGCGCGAGCGCTTCCGCCCGCGGCGTCGGCAGCATGCCGGACGGCGTGCGGACGAACAGCTGGTCTTTCAGCGCATGACGCAGCCGGTTCAACGCGTGGCTCACGGCGGGCTGGCTGATGGCAAGCGCGCCGGCCGCGCGCACCACGCTGCGCTCACGCATGACGGCGTCGAACACCAGCAGCAGATTGAGATCGAGATTGCGCATCCGCATGCCTTCATCATGCATGATATGAATTGATGGATAAAGACAATTCATTTGAATAATATCGGGCCAAAGCCCAGCTTCCGGGCATGTCCGAAAGCCCGCACAGCGCAATCGCAACCCGGCCCCGTCGCGCCACCACGGGCGTCCTGGTCGGCGTCCTGGTCGCCCCCGATGCCGCGTCCATCGCCGTGCCCGAAACCTTCGCGCGCTGGCGCCGCCTTACGCCGCTTGCAACGTGGCTGCCGATCGAGCTCCGCGAAGCGAGCTATGCCGGCATCCTGAGCGGCGTCGCCGCAGCGCTCGATCGCGTCGGCATGATCCCGCGGCAGCTGATCCTGCTCGGCGAGGGATCGGTCGCGCGGCGCATGCTCGAACTGGCGCTGCGGGGCGAGTTGCCCTGCGGCGGCATTGTCGCGATCGACGGCGCCTCCGACGCACTGCCGTTTCACATCGTGCTGACGGTGACCGCGATCCGGCTCGTCGTTCATCGCAACGACGATGCGCCGCAAGGCAGCCTGATCGGCGCGTTGCGCGCCGCCGATCTCGACGCACGCATCATCTACCTCGATTTGACCGCCGGCCGCGGAACGGAAGCGGCCGCAGCGAGCGCAACTGAAACCTTCGTCCTGGAGCTGGTCGCAACGATCGGCCGCCGGACAACCGATGGAGCTGGTGATCCATGATATCGAAAGTCTTCAAGATCGCGTGCGCGGGTCTGGTGGCCGCCGCCGCAATCGGCGCCGGCGCTTATGTCGCGCATCGGCCGGACGGCGCAACGGACCATGCACCGGCAGCGACGCAGTCCGCCGCGGCCACATCCGTCGTTCCGGTGACGGCGGCGAAGGTCCTGCAGCATGATGTGCCGATCGTGCTCGAAGGACTGGGCACGGTGACGCCGATCAATACGGCCACCATACGCACCCAGGTGCAGGGCACGCTCGACAGCGTCGATTTCGTCGAGGGCAAGCAAGTGAAGCGCGGCGACGTGCTCGCCAGGATCGACCCGCGGGTCTACGAGGCCCAGGTCGATCAGGCCGAGGCCGCGCTGGCGCGCGACGAGGCGAGCCTGAAGAACGCCAGGACCAATCTGGCGCGAACGCAGCCGCTCGCCAATCGCGGCTTTGCGACCCAGCAACTGCTCGACACCCAGGATTCGCAGGTCACGCAGGGCGAAGGCACGGTCGCGTTCGACAAGGCGGCGCTGGAAGCCGCGCAGACCCAGCTGAGCTTCGCCACGATCACCGCGCCGTTCGACGGCGTCACCGGCATCCGCCGCATCGATCCCGGCAACATCGTGCACCCGACCGACACCAACGGGCTCGTGGTCCTCACCCAGCTGCAGCCGATCGCGGTGATCTTCACGCTGCCGTCCGGCGAGATCCCGGGCGTGCGGCAGGCGCTGGCGTCCGGAGACGCCTCGGTCGACGTCTATGATGCACAGAACAAGCGCAAGCTCGACCACGGCAGCCTGATGCTGATCAACAACCAGGTCGACAGCACGACCGGCACGGTGCAGCTGAAGGCGTCCTTTCCCAATGCCGGCAACACGCTGTGGCCCGGCACCTTCGTCAACGTCCATCTGACGATCGCGGTTCGTCACGACGCGCTCACCGTGCCGCTGACGGCGGTGCGCCAGGGACCGGACGGCAGCTTCGCCTATGTGGTCGGCTCGAACAACGTCGTCAGCATCCGCAATGTCACCACCGGCCAATCGCGCGACGGACAGGTCCTGATCGAGCAGGGCCTCGCCGCGAACGAGACCGTCGTCACCGCAGGTCAGTACCGGCTCAATCCGGGGACGACGGTCGAGATCGTGCCCGATGACAAGAAAGACCGGGTCCAGGACGCAACCACCGCAAGCGCAGGCATGCTGCCATGAACATCTCCGCAGGTTTTATCCGCAAGCCCGTCGCCACCGCCTTTCTGGCCATCGCCATCGTGCTGGTCGGCATGATCGCCTTCGTGCGGCTGCCGGTCTCGGCGCTGCCGACGGTGGACACCCCGACCATCCAGGTCACCGCGCAATTGCCAGGCGCTGATCCGCAGACCATGGCCTCCTCGGTCGCGACACCGCTGGAGCGGCAATTCGGGCAGATCGCCGGCCTCACCGGCATGAGCTCGAGCAGCGGGCTCGGCAACACCCAGATCACGCTGCAGTTCGCACTGAACCGCAGCGTCGATGCGGCCGCGCAGGACGTGCAGACCGCGATCGATGCGGCATCGGGGCAATTGCCGAAGACCATGCCGTCGCCGCCGACCTTCCACAAGGTCAACCCGGCCGACGTGCCGGTGTTGCTGATCGCGCTGATGTCGGACACCGAGCCGCTGACCAAGGTCGACGACTATGCCGACAGCATTCTGGCGCAGAAATTGTCGCAGGTGCCGGGCGTTTCGCTCGTCACCATCGGCGGCATGCAAAAGCCCTCGATCCGGGTGCAGGTCAATCCGGCCAAGCTCGCCGCCGCCGGGCTCGATCTCGAGCAATTGCGCACCACGCTCGGCAACATCACCGTGAACCAGCCCAAGGGCGTGCTTTACGGCAGTCAGCAGGCCTACACGCTCGCCACCAACGACCAGGTGCTGGTCGCGAGCAAGTATGACGATCTGATCATCGCCTATCGCAACGGCGCACCGGTCCGCCTGCGCGATATCGGGCATGCCGTGGTGGCGGCCGAGGACATCACGCTGCATGGCTGGTACAACGACAAGCCCGCGATCATCCTCGCGATCCAGCGTCAGCCCGGCGCCAACGTGATCAGCACGGTGGACGGCATCAAGAAGCTGCTGCCGCAGCTGGTGGCAAGCCTGCCGTCCGACATCAAGGTCCAGATCGCCTCCGACCGCACCCAGACCATCCGCGCCAGCGTCGCCGACGTTCAGCTCACTTTGGTGCTGACCATTGCGCTGGTGGTCGGCGTGATCTTCCTGTTCCTGCGCAATCTGTGGGCGACCATCATTCCCGCGGTCTCGGTTCCGATCTCGCTGATCGGCACCTTCGGCGTGATGTATCTGCTCAACTACAGCCTCGACAATTTGTCGCTGATGGGCCTGTCGATCGCGGTCGGCTTCGTCGTCGACGATGCCATCGTGATGATCGAGAACATCTCTCGGCATATCGAGGAAGGTCTCTCCCCGATGCAGGCCGCGCTGAAGGGCGCCGGCGAGATCGGCTTCACCATCATCTCGATCTCGGTCTCGCTGATCGCGGTGTTCATTCCGCTGCTGCTGATGGGTGGCGTGATCGGCCGCATGTTCCAGGAATTCGCCGTCACGGTGTGCGTTGCCATCGCGGTGTCGGTGATCGTCTCGGTGACCCTGACGCCGATGATGTGCGCCTATCTGCTGTCACCGCACCAGGGCGCCAATGCCGGAGCGGTGTCGCGCGCCCTGGAACGCGGCTTTGTTGCGATCCAGGCGGCCTACGAGGCGGTGCTTGCCAGAGCGTTGCGCTACAAGGCGACGACCCTGTCGGTCATGCTGGCGAGCGTCGTCCTGACCGGCCTGCTGTTCGTGGGCATCCCCAAGGGCTTCTTTCCTCAACAAGACACCGGCATGATCACCGGCATCACGGAGGCGTCGGCGGACATCTCGCCGGCGCAGATGGCGACGCTGCAACGCAGCGTCATCGACGTCGTCGCCAAGAACCCCTCGGTCGCCAATGCGACCGGCTATATCGGACCGGGCGGCCCGACCGTGACCGAGAACAACGGCCGCCTGTTCGTGCTGTTGAAGCCGCGAAACGAGCGCAATGCTTCCGCCGATCAGGTGATCCGGCAGCTCGACACCGCGCTGCAGAAGATCAAGGGGATGTCGGTGTTCATGCAGGCGACGCAGGACATCAATCTCGCCAGCCGGCTGTCCAAGACGCAGTACCAGTACACCCTCACCGACGTTAACCAGGACGAGCTCAATCTGTGGGCCGGCAAGCTGTATCAGAAGCTGAAGACGTTGCCGGAACTGGCCGACGTCGCCACCGACCAGGCCAACGCCGCGCGTCAGCTCAAGCTGCAGATCGACCGCGACGCGGCCTCCCGCCTCGGCATCGATCCGGCCGCGGTGGACAACACGCTCTATGACTCATTCGGCCAGCGTCACGTCGCCCAGCTGTTCACGACACTCAACACCTACTACGTGATCCTCGAGGTCGATCCGTCGTTCCAGCTCGGCCCCTATGCGCTCAACCGCATCTACGTCCGCTCGTCCGCGGGCACGATGGTGCCCTTGAGCCAGATCGCGAGCATCGACTACGGCACCGCGCCGCTCGCCGTGAACCACCAGAGCCAGTTTCCGTCGGTCACGCTGAGCTTCAACCTGGCGCCGGGCACGGCAGTGGGGACTGCGGTCGCGGCGGTCCAGAAGGCGACCGCCGACCTGCACGTGCCCTCGACCGTGATCACCAGCTTCCAGGGCAATGCGCAGGCGTTCCAGGCCGCGCTCGCGTCGACGCCGACCCTGATCCTCGCCGCGGTGGTCGCGGTCTATCTGATCCTCGGCATGCTCTATGAGAGCACGATCCATCCGATCACGATCCTCTCGACTCTGCCGTCCGCCGGGCTCGGCGCGCTGCTCGCGCTGTGGGCCTTCGGCTTCGGGCTCGACGTGATCGGGCTGGTCGGCATCATCCTGCTGATCGGCATCGTGCAGAAGAACGGCATCATGCTGATCGATTTCGCGCTGGAGGCCGAACGCCACCAGCATCTCCCTGCCGAGCAGTCGGTCTATATGGCCTGCAAGGCGCGCTTCCGCCCGATCCTGATGACGACGATGTGCGCGATGCTCGGCGGCGTTCCGCTGATGATCGGCACCGGCACCGGATCGGAGCTGCGCCAGCCGCTCGGCTTTGCCATCGTCGGCGGCCTGATCGTCTCGCAGCTGATGACGCTGTTCACGACGCCTGTCGTGTACATCTATCTCGATGGCTTGACCCAATGGATCAACCGAATGCGCCGCGGCCGTTCGGGTGAGCCCGCGGCACATCCGACATTGTCGACCTGAACGCTGCCGGGGAGACGCGCATGGACATGCGTCATATCGAGATGCGATGGACGAGCGGAGTGCGCGAGGCCGCGTTTCGCTTCTGGGCGGTCAGGACCTTTGCCGCAGTGCTGGGCGAAATCGGAGGCCATGCGGTCGCGGGCAAGGGCAGCCACGTCCTGGCCGCGGCCGGCGTGGTATCGATCGGGGTCCTGTATGGGCGCGATCGTGCCGGTCGGATCGCCTTCTGGCCGGTGCAGGTCGGCGTCCTGGTCCTCAGCGCGGCATTGGCCCATATGGCGGACCGGTCGCTCGGGATCGGCGATCTTGTCGCCTCCGTTCAGCTGGCGGCGCTGTTCGCGCTGGCCCTGATCGTCTGGGCCCGGGTGGCGGGAACAACGGGATTTCTCTGCGTCGGCTCGGTTCGCGACCAGGCTCCGTTCTGGGTCGTCGCGATGCTGGCGCAAGCATTCGCCAGCTCGTTGGCCGACTGGGTGGTGGACCCCGGCCAGACCGGTTCGTCCATTGTGTTGCTGGCCGTCGCAATCGGCCTGCCGGCGGTCGCCGCTGCCGCATGGGCGCGGATCGCGCGTCCCGCGCTGTTCTGGACCGCGTTCGTGCTGACCGGAATTCTCGGCGCGCTATGGGGCGACATGCTGATCCGCTTGATCGGAGCCGGCCAGGCGCTCTCCACCTGACGCGCGATAAGATCGGGTCGAAGCCTCATCGCGCTTGTGCTTCGCGATAGCTGGGCAGCCCCGCGCGGCGCGCCGCAGCAGTCACCGAGTCTCTCTCAGGTCGCCCGGCGGCGTTGGCCGCGCCACCACAGGCCGAAGGCGATCGTGACCGCGGCAGCGAGCGAGAACCAGGTGATGGCGTACTGCATGTGGTCGTCCTTGAGCCGCACCTTGAGCGGTCCGGGTTTCGGCGTGCCGCTGTCGGGCACCGGCGCCTCGAGGTCGATATAGAACGGCGCGACCTGTCCCCAGCCGAGCGCCTGCGCCATCGCGCGATGATCGCGCACGAACCACAGCCGCTTCGCAGAATCTTCCTTCGGCGTCAGCCGGCCCGGCGGCTCGGGAAAGCGGATGTAGCCGGTCAGCTCAACCGGCGCGCCGGTGACGAGGCGGCCGGCGACGCGATCCTCGAAGGCACGGTCCTGCATCGTGTTCTGGACAAAGCCGGTGTTGATCACGACGGTCTCGCCGCTGGCGAGCTTGGCCGGCAGGAACGCCCAGGTGCCGGGTCCCGCGACATCGTGGCGCACCGCCGAGCCGGAGCTGAAGACCATCGCGTCCGGCTGTTTGGCGTAGGTTGCGGTCAGCGTGACGCGGCGGAATTCATCCTTGGCCGAGGTCACCGCAGGCCACGCCGATGGCGGCGGTAGCGCCTCGGTCGGGGCGGCCAGGCGCTCGTCGAGCGCGGCAATCAGCGCATGCTTCTCGACCCTGCGCTGCAACTGCCAAACGCCGAGGGCGATGAACACCGCGATCAGGATCAGCGTGAAAATGCCGAAGCCGGCCGCGCTCGGCCGCTGAGAGCCTTTTGAGGCGTTTCCTCCGCGCGAACCGGTGCCCACTTCGCTGGAAAACGCCTTGTTCGTCGCATCATTCATTGCGGGTCGCGCTCGATCAATTGGCCTTCGGCGGCCTTGTGGTGGAATTGCAGCGCGATCAGAAGCGCCTTCATCGAACGCAGCGGCAAGATCGTGGTGACCACGATCAACGGCAGCCACAGCGCGGCGTGGACCCAGAACGGCGGCTGGTATTTCACCTCGACGATCAGCGCCGCCGCGACCACGATGGCACCGGCCAGCATGATGACGAAGATCGCCGGCCCGTCACCGGCATCGATGAAGGCGAAGTCGAGGCCGCAAGCCTGGCAGCGCGGCGCCAGCGTCAGGAAGCCGGAATAGAGCTTGCCCTTGCCGCAGCGCGGGCAGCGGCAGGCGATGCCGCGCAGCGCGCTTTCGGTCACAGTGGGCGGGGTATCCGTCATCGGTTCTCTTCAAAAGCAAAGGGGCGGCCATCAGGCCGCCCCTTCTTAGCACGTCAGCGAGGTTAGTGTGCGCCGTGCGCCATCGACTCGGCGCCGTGACCCCAGACGTAGATGCAGATGAACAGGAACAGCCAGACCACGTCGACGAAGTGCCAGTACCAGGCGGCGAACTCGAAGCCGAGGTGCTGCTTCGGCGTGAAGTGGCCGGCATAGGCGCGGATCAGGCAGACCAAGAGGAAGATGGTGCCGACCAGCACGTGGAACCCGTGGAACCCGGTCGCCATGAAGAAGGTCGAGCCGTAGACGTTGCCGCCGAACGAGAACGTCGCATGGGCGTACTCATACGCCTGTACGCAGGTGAAGCAGGCACCGAGGATCACCGTGAGGATCAGGCCCTGCTTGAGGCCCTGGCGGTCGTTCTCCAGCAGCGCATGGTGCGCCCAGGTGACGGTCGTGCCCGAGGTCAGGAGCAGCAGCGTGTTGAGCAGCGGCAGATGCCAGGGATCGAAGGTCTCGATGCCATGCGGCGGCCAGGTGCCGGGAACCGAGCAGGCGCCCATCGCCGTGCCGGCGCCGCAGCCGAACACCGCATCGCGGGTGGCGTGCACCGCATCGGCCGGGAACAGCGCCGAATTGAAGAACGCCCAGAACCAGGCGACGAAGAACATCACTTCGGAGGCGATGAACAGGATCATGCCGTAGCGGTGGCTGATCTGCACCACGCGGGTGTGGTCGCCCTTGTACTGGGCTTCCTTGATCACGTCGCCCCACCAGCTCGCCATGGTGTAGAGCACGCCGATGGTGCCGACGCCGAACACGATCGGCGCGGCGGAGAACATGTGGTGCATCCAGCCGATCGCACCGAGCGCCATGATGAAGGCCGAGACCGAGCCGACCACCGGCCACGGGCTCGGGTCGACGAGATGATAGTCGTGATGCTTGACTTGCGCCTCAGCCATTGCCGTCTCTCCATTCGCGTGCCGCAAGGCACGTCTTAATCTTGAAATTCCAGAACTAGCCGCCCTTGCGCTGCTCCGCCTCGCCCGCAGCCACGGGCTTCGGCGCGACTTCGCGCACGGGGAAGAAGGTGTAGGACAAAGTGATGTTCTTCAGCGTGTCGTTCTCGCTGTCCTTGGCCAGCGCAGGATCGACATAGAACACCACGGCCATCTCGCGCTTTTCGCCCGGCGCCATGGTCTGTTCGGTGAAGCAGAAGCAGTTGATCTTCTGGAAATAGGCGCCGACCGTCAGCGGCGCGACGTTGTAGGCGGCTTGTCCCGTCGTGGTGCGCGCCGACTGGTTGGTCACGGTGTAATAGACCGTGACGACCTGACCGATCTTGACGTCGATCGTGTTCTGCTCGGCCTCGAACTTCCAGGGCAGGCCCGGCGCGACGTTGGAATCGAAGCTGACCGAAATGGTGCGCGCGAGCGGCGCATCCGTCGGCACCGAGGTCGCGACCTGGGTGGTGCCGTTGAAGCCGGTGGTGCGGCAGAACCAGTTGTAGAATGGCACGGCCGCGTAGGACGCGCCAACCATCAGCACCACGACGAAGCCGCAGATCGACGCGACCACGGCGTCGCGCGTCAGCATGCGGCGCGTGACCTTGGCGCCCCCGCCTTGCGGAGCCTGCGGTGCGCCCTGGTTTGCCATCTCACTCACAGCGGCCGCACCAGCACGGCCGGCCCCTTGACCAAGGTGACGGCGAAGAACAGCACGACCATGACGCCGAGCGCGAGCGCAATGGCGATCGAGCGCTGGCGGCGGCTCTTGAGCTGCGCCGCGGTGAGGACGATTCCTTCTGGTTCGCGTTTCTCGTCCATTGGTATCCCATGCGCCCCCATCTTGCCCCCCGGCGTCCCTACCCGATGAAGACAGGCAGGATCGCGCGGACGACCACCTCGGCGAGGAGGACGGCAAACAGCGCGAATAGATAGAGGATCGAGAAGGCGAATAGCCGGCGCGTGGCGCGGTTGGCGGCAGTGCCCTCACGGCGGCGATAGACCTCGACGGCGAGCCACAGCATGCCGGCACCCAGCGCCAGCGAGGTGACGCCGTAGATCGCGTCGAAATAGCCGAGCGGCCACGGTGCCAGCGCGATTGCGACCAGCACGATGGTGTAGAGCAGGATCTGCAGCCGGGTCGCGTCGGGACCGGCGACCACCGGCAGCATTGGGATGCCGGCGCGCGCATAGTCGTCGCTGCGGAACAGCGCCAGCGCCCAGAAGTGCGGCGGGGTCCAGAAGAAGATGATCAGGAACAGCAGGATCGGCTCGACCGAGAGCGAGCCGGTCGCGGCCGCCCATGCCACCACCGGCGGCAGCGCGCCGGCGGCGCCGCCGATCACGATGTTCTGCGCGGTCCAGCGCTTCAGCAACATCGTGTAGATCACAGCATAGAAGAAGATGGTGAAGGCAAGCAGCGCGCCCGCCACCCAGTTGACCAGGATGCCGAGCGTCATCACCGAGAAGAAGGCGAGCGTCAGGCCGAAGGCGGCCGCCTCGGCCTGGGTGATGCGGCCGCGCGGGATCGGCCGGTTGGCGGTGCGCGACATCAAGGCGTCGACGTCGCTCTCATAGGCCATGTTGAGCGCGCCGGAGGCGCCGGCGCCGACGGCGATGCAGAGGATCGAGGTGAACGCCAGCACCGGATGCACATGCACCGGCGCGATCATCAGCCCGACCAGCGCGGTGAAGATCACCAGCGACATCACGCGCGGCTTCAGCAGCGCGATGTAGTCGCCCACTTCGGCCTCGGAAATCCGGGGCAGCTCGATGGCGTTGTGATCGACAACCGACAAGATCAGGTCTCACTTCTCTCAAATGGCGCGGCGCACCCAGGGTGCGCCGCGTTGTCTTGGACTTACTGCACGCGGGGCAGCACTTCGAACTGGTGGAACGGCGGCGGCGAGGTCAGCGTCCACTCCAGCGTGGTGGCACCGGCCCCCCACGGATTGTTCGCGGCCTGCTCCTTGCGGACGAAGGCATCGATCACGCCGTAGATGAAGATCAAGACGCCGACGCCCGAGATGTAGGAGCCGTACGACGAGATCAGGTTCCAGCCGGCGAACGCATCCGGATAGTCGACGTAGCGGCGCGGCATGCCCGACAGGCCGAGGAAGTGCTGCGGGAAGAACACCAGGTTGACGCCGATGAAGGTGAACCAGAAGTGCGCCTTGGCGATCCGCTCCGAGTACATGTAGCCGAACATCTTCGGGAACCAGTAGTACCAGCCGGCGAAGATGCCGAACACGGCGCCGAGCGACAGCACGTAGTGGAAGTGCGCCACCACGTAATAGGTGTCCTGCAGCACGCGGTCGACGCCGGCATTGGCCAGCACGACGCCGGTGACGCCGCCGACGGTGAACAGGAAGATGAAGCCGATCGCCCAGATCATCGGCGCCTTGAACTCGATCGAGCCGCCCCACATCGTGGCGATCCAGGAGAAGATCTTCACGCCGGTCGGCACCGCGATCACCATCGTGGCGGCGACGAAGTAGGCCTGCGTCGCCGACGACATGCCGACGGTGTACATGTGGTGCGCCCACACCACGAAGCCGATGCCGCCGATCGCCACCATGGCGTAGGCCATGCCGAGATAGCCGAACACGGGCTTGCGCGAGAAGGTGGAGACGATCTGGCTGACCATGCCGAAGGCGGGCAGGATCAGGATGTACACTTCGGGGTGGCCGAAGAACCAGAACAGATGCTGGAACAGCACGGGATCGCCGCCGCCGTCAGCCGCAAAGAAGGTGGTGCCGAAATTGCGGTCGGTCAGCAGCATCGTGATCGCACCGGCGAGCACCGGCAGCGACAACAGCAGCAGGAACACGGTCACCAGGATCGACCACACGAACAGCGGCATCTTGTGCAGGGTCATGCCCGGCGCGCGCATGTTGAAGATCGTGGTGATGAAGTTGATGGCACCGAGGATCGACGACGCACCGGCGAGATGCAGCGACAGGATCGCGAAATCGACTGCCGGACCGGGATGGCCCGAGGTCGAGAGTGGCGCGTACATGGTCCAGCCCGCGCCGACGCCGTTGGCGCCCGGCTCACCCTCGACGAAGGTGGACAGCAGGAGCAGCGCGAACGAGGCCGGCAGCAGCCAGAACGAGATGTTGTTCATGCGCGGGAACGCCATGTCCGGCGCGCCGATCATCAGCGGCACCATCCAGTTGCCGAACCCGCCGATCATCGCCGGCATGACCATGAAGAAGATCATGATCAGACCGTGCGAGGTCACGAACACGTTATAGGTGTGCGTTTCGTGGAATATCTGGACGCCCGGGTACATCAACTCGGCACGGATCGCGATCGACATCGCAGCGCCGATGATGCCCGCGATCACCGCAAAGATAAGGTACATCGTACCGATATCCTTGTGGTTCGTGGAGTAGAGATAGCGCCGCCATCCGGTCGGATGGTGGGCGTGATCATCATGGGCGTGATCGTCGTGTGTCGCTGCGCCTGTCGCCATGTTCAAAATCCTGCCTTGCAGTCCCTCTTGGACCCTGCGGTCCCATCGCCCTTATTCCATCCGCGCCGCAAGCCTTGGGGCCTTAAGCCTTGGGGCCTTAACCCTCGGGGCTTACTGCGCCGCCTGACCAGCCGAGGCGTAGGAATTCGCCGGGTTGGTCGCAAACTTCTTCTTCGCCCCTTCAACCCAGGTCGCGAATTCCTGGTCGCTGACGACCCGCACCGCGATCGGCATGAAGGCGTGGTCCTTGCCGCACAGTTCCGAGCACTGGCCGTAGAACACGCCGGTCTTGGTGGCCTTGAACCAGGTCTCATTGAGGCGGCCGGGGATCGAGTCGATCTTGATGCCGAAGGACGGCACCGCGAAGGAGTGGATCACATCGGCGCCGGTGGTCTGAATCCGCACCACCTTGTTGACCGGAACGACCATCTCGTTGTCGACACCGAGCAGACGAGGCTGCTTGTCCTTGTCGAGCAGCGAATCGAACTCGAACTTGCCGTTATCCGGATAGGCGTAGGACCAGTACCACTGCTTGCCGGTGACCTTCACCGTGAGGTCCGGCTTCGGCACGTCGAGCTCCAGGAACAGGAGGCGGAACGACGGCACCGCGATGCCGACCAGGATCAGGACCGGGATCAGCGTCCAGGCCACCTCGATCAGCGTGTTGTGGGTGGTCCTGGAGGGGACCGGATTGGCCCGGGCGTTGAACTTCACCACCACGATGACGAGCAGCGCCAGCACGAACAGCGTGATCACGGTAATGATCGCGAGCAGCAGATTGTGGAAGGTGATGATTTTCTCCATCACCGGAGTCGCCGCCTCCTGCAGCGTGTGTTCCCACGGCGCCGGCTGCCCCATTTCGGCGAAGGCCGATCCCGCGCCAACCGACGCCGCACCCGCTACCGCCAACCCCAGCAATTGCCTGCCCAACCGGCCAATCGACATATTCATGCCGTTCGCGCTCCCTTGCATTATTCCCCAACGCACCCCCGGCACGTGACCGGAGATACAGCACGATCCGCCCTGACAAATGGCCTTCCGGACATACCCGTCTCTGAGTCAAGGTGGGTACGGGAGCCAGATCGCTAGAACGCGTCGAAATCCAGCCTCTCAAACCATAATTCGCAGGCGCTCGCAATGCAGTAGTACGGCCGAAAGCCATGCGCGTGCGATGAAGCTGCCGCTTGCTAATTTTCCCGCAAAATCAAGCGAAAGTCGCCGAAACGGCGCCGCGCACTGTTGACAGGCGGATTACCGGATGTACGCACAGACGGGATGGCCCGCAGGAACCTGATTCGCTGCGGGCCGCCCCAATCCGGCGCGGGAATGGCTTCAAGATCGCCTTCAAGGCGCCCAATTGCGGTATCAGTCGACTGATGCGTGCTACCGGCGGCCTCGACGGCCGGACCGACCGAACAATCAAAGGATCGACCCCGGATGGGCGCTTCGAAAATTCAGGCAGGACGAAAGGCCGGCTGGCTCGGCGGCCTGCTGATTCTGGCCCTCTGTTTTGGCCTGACCCAGCCGGCGAACGCGCAGGGCGCGGTGCGCTCGGTCCATGGCGACTGGCAGATCCGCTGCGACACCCCGCCCGGCGCCCAGGCCGAGCAATGCGCGCTCATCCAGAGCGTGGTAGCCGAAGACCGCTCCAATGCCGGCCTGACCGTCATCGTGCTGAAGACCGCCGACCAGAAGAGCCGCCTGATGCGCGTGGTCGCCCCGCTCGGTGTGCTCTTGCCCTCCGGCCTCGGCCTGAAGCTCGACAACCAGGACGTCGGCCGCGCCGGCTTCGTCAGATGCCTGCCCAATGGCTGCGTCGCCGAGGTCGTGATGGACGACAAGCTGCTCGGCCAGCTCAAAAACGCCAAGACCGCGACATTCATCATCTTCGAGACCCCGGAAGAGGGCATCGGCTTTCCGCTCAGCCTGAATGGGCTCGCGGAGGGCTATGACAAATTGCCGTAGGCGAATTACAGCGTCCGCCAAGGCGTTCAAACCGGCGTTTGACGAGCCGTGCCGGTGATGGCGACGAGCCGGAAAGCCAGCCGCGGAAGGCGGATCGGCGCGCTGGCTGATGACGACAAGGTGACAATCGCGTGGGGCTGCCGTGATCGACCGCACGGCCGCGGGCACTCCCGGTTTGCCACCCCAAACACTATCTTTGCGGATCGCCGTCCAGGCCTGAACCGGGACCGGCACAGGTTTCCGGGTTGTAAGGTGAGTTTTCCGCTCGTCTCTGCTTCAATCGCCCGAAAGTCCTGCTTCCGGGTTCCGCACTGGCAATCAGCTGCGCTTCAGGCAAGGATGACAAGGAATCGCCAAGCAATCGCATTGCGTCGGAGTGACCATGACCAATCCTGCCACCACCTCCCTGCTCGAGCGCGCCAATCTGGACCGCGATGCCGTCCGCCGCGAGGTGTCCCGCGGACTTGAAGGCGCCGACGACGGCGAGCTGTTCCTGGAGTTCGGGCAGACCGAGGCGCTGGTGTTCGACAATGGCCGGCTGAAGCAGGCGACCTATGACACCTCGCAGGGCTTCGGCCTGCGTGCCGTCAAGGACGATGCGGTCGGCTATGCGCATTCCTCCGACGTCTCGATCCCGGCGCTGATTCGCGCGGCGGACGCGGTGGCGGCGGTGCGCGGCGGCTATGCCGGGACTTTCGCCGCGGCGCCGGCCCACACCAATGTCAGGCTCTATGGCGACGAGAACCCGCTCGATGGACCGGCGTTCGAGGCCAAGGTCAAGCTGCTCGGCGAGATCGATGCCTATGTCAGGGACAAGGACCCACGGGTGCGGCAGGTCTCGGCCAGCCTCACCGCGACCTGGCAGGTGGTGGAGATCCTGCGGCCCGATGGTGAGAGCTATCGCGACATCCGCCCGCTGGTGCGCGTCAACATTTCGGTGGTCGCCGGCCAGGGCGACCGGCAGGAGAGCGGCAGCAAGGGCTATGGCGGCCGCGAGGGCTATGCCCGCTTCATCGAGACCAAGGCCTGGCGCGACGCCGCCGATGGCGCGCTGCGCGAGGCGCTGGTCAATCTCGAATCGGTGCCGGCGCCCGCCGGCGAGATGGATGTCGTGCTCGGCGCCGGCTGGCCCGGCGTGATGTTGCATGAGGCCGTCGGCCACGGGCTCGAGGGCGACTTCAACCGCAAGCAGACCTCCGCTTTCGCCGGCCTGATGGGCCAGCAGGTCGCAGCCAAGGGCGTCACCGTGGTCGATGACGGCACCATGGCATCGCGCCGTGGCTCGCTGTCGATCGACGACGAGGGCACCCCGACCAACCGCACCGTGCTGATCGAGGACGGCGTCCTGGTCGGCTACATGCAGGATCGCCAGAATGCCCGGCTGATGGGCATGAAGCCGACCGGCAACGGCCGCCGGCAGAGCTATGCCCATGTGCCGATGCCGCGCATGACCAACACCTACATGCTGGCGGGCGACCGCGACCCGGCAGAGATCATCGCCTCGGTGAAGAACGGCATGTATGCCGCCAATTTCGGCGGAGGCCAGGTCGACATCACGTCGGGCAAATACGTGTTCCAGTGCACCGAGGCCTACAAGATCGAGAACGGAAAGCTCGGCGCGCCGCTGAAGGGCGCCATGCTGATCGGCAATGGACCGACCGATCTCCACAGGATCACCATGATCGGCAACGATCTTGCTCTGGATACGGGAATCGGCACCTGCGGCAAGAACGGTCAGGGCGTGCCGGTCGGCGTCGGCCAGCCGACGCTGCGGATGGAACGGATTACGGTCGGAGGAACAGGCTAGTGAGCAGCGGAGACGAAGTCGTGGCGGCCAAGCCGACCAGCTGGCGCGGGCAGGCCGTGCAACTGGCCGCGATCGTGGCCGTCGTGTTCCTCGCCAAGGGCGCGATCGCCGAGCCGTTCTACGTGCCGTCGGGCTCGATGGAACCGACGCTGCTGATCGGCGACGCGCTGGTCGCCTCGAAATTTCCCTATGGCTACGGCGCCGCGTCGCTGCCGATCCAGATCACGCTGCCGGAGACCGGCCGGGTGTTCGGCGAGACGCCGAAGCGCGGCGACGTCGTCGTGTTCCGCTGGCCGGGCGACCGCTCGCAAGCCTGGGTCAAGCGCGTGGTCGGGCTGCCCGGCGATCGCATCCAGATGCGGCAGGGCCAGCTCTTCATCAACGATCACCCGGCGGCGCTGAAGCCCGATGGCACCGGCTTTGCCGAAGACGATCGCGGCGGCGGCGAGGACGCCTACCGCTACATCGAGACGCTGCCGAACGGCGTCAGCCACGCGATCTTCAAGATCCGCGACAATGGAAGGCTGGACAACACGGCCGAGGTGACCGTGCCGCCCGGCAACCTGTTCGTGCTCGGTGACAACCGGGACAATTCGGCCGACAGCCGCGTGCCGGTGCGCGACGGCGGCGTCGGCCTGTTGCCGATCGACAATCTGATCGGCCGCGCCGACGCGGTGGTCGGCTCCTGGGACATGGGCATCCGCAGCCAGCCGGTCTGGACCTGGCTCTCCGGCTTCCGCCTCGCACGCTTCTTCACGTCGGTGCAGTGAGCTCGCCAACGTGACCTTCGACGACGTCAGGACCCTGGTGCTGGCGTGGCCGGAGGTCGAGGACGGCTCGTCCTACAGCACACCGGCGCTGAAGGTGCGCAAGAAGATGCTGGTGCGGCTCAAGGAAGACGGCGACAGCCTGGTGATGCCCGGCGTGCCGCCCGATGAGCGCGATATGCTGGTCGAGCGACGGCCGAAGATGTTCTACTTCACCGATCATTACCGCGCTTATCCGATCGTGCTGATCCGCCTGTCGAAGACCACGCGCCCAACTGTCGAGCCGCTGCTGCGCCGGCACTGGCGCACGCTGGCATCGAAGAAGGCGGTCAGGGATTATGACGCGACGGGGTAATGGTTTCTCGTCATTGCGAGCGCAGCGAAGCAATCCATGTCACGGCATAACGGATCAATGGATTGCTTCGTCGCTTCGCTCCTCGCAATGACGGCGAGAGACCTGGAAATATGACTCGGGACCAATTCCTCGCCGCGGCGCTGCGCAACCCGGTCAATCCAGCAATCACGGACGAGCTATATCGCCTTGCGCTGCCCGGTGCCTGGCTGGTGGCCGGCTGCCTGGTGCAGACCGTGTGGAATGTGTTGACCAGCCGGCCGCTCGATCACGGCATCAGCGACTACGACATCTTCTATTTCGATCCTGACACCTCGTGGGAGGCCGAGGACGCGGTCATCCGCGAGCTCAAGGCGCGGCTCGGCCATCTGGGTGTCGCGATCGAGGCACGCAACCAGGCCCGGGTCCATCTCTGGTATCCCGGCAAGCACGGCCTGCCCTACCCGATGCTGTCGCGTTCGACCGACGGCATCGATCACTTTCTCACCGAGAACACGCAGATCGGCATCCGCCGCAGCACGAGCGGCTACGACATCTATGCGCCGAAAGGTTTCGACGATGTCGCCGGCATGATCGTGCGGCCGAACCGGACCGCCAATTTTTCGGCGGCGAACTATGCGAGGAAGGCTGAGCGGTGGAAGGCGCTGTGGCCGGAGATCACGGTGCTGGCGGCGGAGTAACCTGTCGTCCCTGCCTACCGCGCACCACGCCTGACGTGCCCCCCTCGCGATGCGGCGTGCCTGATCTAGGGGCCGATGATCAAGCTTAGACTCGCCAGGAAAATCAAGACAACGCCAAGCAAGACGGCCAGCAGGAACCAGTACCGGTCAAACATCGACGTCTCCAAGCAGTTCTCCCAGTTTGTTGATTGGTCAGCGGACAGCCGCGAGATGCATGTCGCCCAACGTCGTCGGCAGGCTGCGCGTAATCAGATCGACGATCGCCCGGTGCAGGCCCTCATCGTTGCCGTCGCCCGAGCTGATCGGAAAACTCCCGTCGACCGGCCGGCTCGGACCGGCGAGCGGGACATTTCCCGCATTGCCCAGCGGCTGGGCCGATTTCTTGTCGATGACGTCAAACGTCTTGCCGTCGATCACCCTGATTTCGTAGAGCGCATAGATCTGGCTGTAGGACTCCGTCACCGTCTGGTAGGTGATGAAGCCGACGCCTTCGACCTTTCGGTGGCCGCCACCGTAGGCCGCCTGCGCCTTAGTGATGACAATATACGCATCGAGCCCTTGCGGAGACACCTCAGTCCGGACCAGCTGCTTGAACGGATCGCCGCGAACAAGGTTGGCGGGCGTGAACACGGAATCCTTGATGGTGGCAAAGGCGGAACGGCTGTAGGTGACCGGCTGCACCTGAAAGCGGCCACCCAGCGCCTCCGTCGCCTGCTGGACGATCAGATCATCAAGCCCCCACGGCTCGATAGCGAAGCTTTTGCTGCCATTGTCCAGGCCCGTGAGCCCTCCCTTGGCGACGGTCACTTGATCGCCGACCGCCGAAATGATGCCGACGGTCTTGACCGCCTGCAGCTTGCTGTCGCTGGTCGCAAACGTCGCGCACCCGGCCACATTTGCGGCGACAAGAACGACCGCCGCGAAGCTCGCACATCGACCGCTGCGTCGCATGGGCTCTCATTGAACCTTGACGTCGAATGAATAGGAGGCGCCGACGCCGAATGTGGTCTGATTTGCCGAGCCGCGGACCGTCACGATCGGGCTCTTCGTGGCGTCGCCGAGCAGTCGATCATATTCGACATAGGAATGAACTTCCCACTTCGGATTGATCCGATACGACAGCTGCGCGCCGACACCAGCCGAATGCGCCCCTCCTTTGGCGTCAAACACCGGCAGCCCGGTCGCCATCGCATGCACGGTATCGATGCTGAAATAGGGCGAGACCGCCTTTGCGGTCTCCAGCGTGAAGCGCGGTCCGGCGGAAATGGTGAGGCCGCCAAACACCGGCACGATGAAGTCCGCCGAGAAGTCGGAAACGATGCCGTGGTGCCCGCCAAGGCCCTGGCGCGTCTCGTTGCGCACACGAAGCCAGTCGACCGGAAAGTATTCGACGAATCCGCCGAGCTCGAAGGCCGCGTTGACGTCGGCAAGACCGCTGAGCTCGGGGTACCTGCTCGCTTTTCGCGATGTCACGAACTTGCCGACGGGACCGGCCCGAAAATCACCGAAGTCGACGATCGCGATGCTCGCATTGTCGCGCGGGCTGCGAAACTGGTCGACGGTGCCGGCGCGACGGATCGCGAAAATCGGGACCGGGGTGAACTTGGTGTGGTTTGTACCCTCGAAATCCGGTTTGGACGCCCCGCTCGCGCCAATCATCACAGTCCAGTTGCCCGAGACCGAGGGCAGGAAAGGGACTGAAAAAGGCGGAGCCGGCAACGTGAACGCGGTTTGAGCGGCAGCCCGACTGGGAAAGGCCGCGACAACGCCAAATGCGGCAGGAAGAGCAGCAACGACGGCACGACGCGCGGTCTTCGCCGCGCAAGAACGGAAGAACTCTCGCATGGCGGAATGCTCAAAACCTCTGACCTGGGCCTTGTGGGAAGCGTTGTCGTATGGTCGCGGGTAGGTGGCCTGTGAACATTGCCCGAAGATTGCCGCGCGGCGGGCGCCCGCGAAGCACGAAAAGATTCGTGGCTTGCCTTGTCAAAGCCGCCTGCCGATAAGTGCTGCGAGCGCTGAACCATCGCTGGCGCGATGCCGACACAATCGCCTGCAAGATCATCGACCGAACATGCGAGGCAAGGTCCGTGCGTTTTCTCGTGATCGAAGACGAACCGCAAATCGCCGCCTATCTCGACCGGCTGCTCGGACAGCTCGGCGGCGTTATCGACATCGTCGAGTCCGTTACGGATGCGAGGCATGCGCTCAGCAGTTTCAATTACGATCTGGCGATCGTCGACCGAATGCTGCCCGATGGCGATGCGCTCAATATCGTCACGACGCTGAGCCGGCTGCCGGAGAGGCCGGCCATCATCATGCTGACCGCCAAGGACGCCAAGGAAGATGTGATCGACGGGCTGAACAACGGCGCCGACGACTATCTGGGCAAGCCCTTCGAGCCGCAGGAGTTCGTCGCGAGAGCACGGGCCGTGCTGCGGCGGCCCCGCGTCTTCGTGCCGTCAATGCTTTCGTTCGGCAATGTCGAACTGAAGATCGGCACCAACGAGGCGACCGTCGCCGGCCACACGGTCCTGCTCCGGCGCCGCGAGGCCTTGATCCTCGAGGCGCTCTTGATGCGACGCGACCGCGTCATCGCCCGCGAGGCACTGATCGAGGCCATCTACGGATTCGACGACGAGATCGAATCCAACACGCTCGAGTCGCAAGTGTCTCGGCTTCGCAAGAGGCTGTCCGAACTTGGCAGCAATGTCGAGATCCGCAGCATGCGGGGCATCGGCTACATTCTGAGGATGGCAAATATCCGATGACGTCGATCGCACGGACATTGACGCTCTCGCTCGGGACGGCCGCCGCTGTGATTTTCTTCGCCGCGCTCGGCCTCGTCTTCTGGCTGTTCATCGCCCAGGAGCCCGAACGCAGCGGCTGCTTTGCGGCCGCCTACGTTCTTGGTCGCGCCACCGACATCAACTCCGGCGACAGGCTCACAGTCAGCCCCACCGCCCGATTGGAAGAGCTGAAATCCCAAAGCCCGGACCTGTGGTACGTCGTGGCTTACGGCGATGTGACAAGCGAATTCGGGCGCGAACGCAGGCCACCGCTTCCGGTTTCGCTGCCCTTTATCGGACCAAGCGGTCTGTCCATGCTCAAGTCGCTCGACCAGAAGAGCTCGTTCTGCATGGTCGTCATGCACAGCGGCCACGTCCCCGAACTCGTGATGATGATCGGAAATGCCCACGTCCGTCGTGACCAGATCGCGATGTGGTTCATCCTGAAAAATCTGTTCGAGATTTCCCTCTACGCGGCGGGGTACGTACTGATCGTGGCGATCGGCGTATTTCTCGCCGCGCGCTTCGTTGCGCGCAGCATCGAACGGGTGACGAAGCTTGCCCTCGCGATCGATCCGGCCGCGCCGCAGGGATCGATTTCGCTCGATCGGGTCCCCGCAGAACTGAAGCCGCTGGCCACGGCGCTGAACCGCGCGTTTGATGAAATCCATGCCTACATCCGGACGCAGCGCCGGTTCCTGGGCAATGCCGCCCATCAGCTCCGCACCCCTCTGACGTTGCTGCGCGCAAGGGTCGAGGACGTGGCCGATCCCGCCTTGCGGGTGGAGCTAATTCACGATGTCCGCCGGCTGACATCGCTTGTTTCGGCCATGCTGGACCTGGCGCGACTGCAAAACGGGACGCTCGAAAAGCGGCCGATCGACCTTGCGACCGTGACGCGCGACGTGCTGGCAGATTTCAGCCCGTCGGCTTTGGACGCCGGGATCGAACTCTCGCTGGAACACAGCGACGAACCGGCCACCATGGTGCAGGGCGTCGAAGCTGCTGTCAGGAGCGCGCTGGCCAACCTGGTCGGCAACGCGCTTATTCACGCCCGGGGCGCCCGAAGCATCAGGGCCAGCCTAAGCCGCGGCCGCGTATCGATCAGCGACGACGGCGCCGGACTCTCTCCGGGCTCGGAGTGCAAGCTGATCGAGCCATTCCAGACCGGCGGCACGGCCAGGAACAGCGCCGGCCTCGGCCTGTCGATCGTGCAGGAGATCATGGCCTCGCATGGCGGAGAGCTCGTCATTGCGTCGAACCGTGGACAGGGAACGACCGCTTGCCTTCGCTTTCCGGAGGCCGCGTCGGCCATGCCAATTCAGCGCGCGGCCGGGGTAAGCTGAGGGAGCCCGGTCGGTGAGGATCGGATGGGCGATCATCGTATCCAGAGGCCGGTCAACCGCCCTTGGCGCTAGCGCACCACGCCTGACGTGAACCCCGCCTTGCGGCGCGGCGGCTTGATCTCCTTCTTCAGGAAGCAATGCGCGTCGCGGCCGGCATAGCCGGGCCGGGCGTAGGTCCAGGCACGGCACTTGTTGTCCGCGGTGCAGGCGGCCTGGCAGGCCTCGTCGCCGTCGCTGCTCTTCAGCTCGAAATTCTTGTAGTCGCCGCCGAGGCGGTCGATCGAGGTCTCGATGGCGCCGTTGCGCGGTTCGACCACGCCCGCGCCACGCACCCCGGAGACGCAGCAGACGTCCTGCACCCGCGCCGGCACGGTGTTCTTCAGCCAGCACACCGCGCCGTTGTTGGCGTCGGTCGGATAGTTGAAGCTCCAGGCGCGGCAGCGGCGGTCACGCTCGCAGGTGAGCGCGCAATCGGCGGGATCGCCTGATGTCACCGGCGCATTCAGGTAGTCGCCGCCGGGACGGTCGAAATTGGTCTGCGCCAATGCCGGGCGTGCGACGAAAGCGGCCGCGAAAACCGCGAACAGCACCATCCACGCCCTAAAGAGGCGACCTATCCCCATGAGATTGCTTTCAAATTCGCACAGCCCCGCGCACTCCGCGGGGCGTCATTTGAACGCCATGAACCTGTACGGCTGATGAACGGCGGGTGCGACACCAGCGCCGTCCGCGCACGTTCCGAACCCGAATTCAGGCCAAGCGGGGACTAGAAGGCGTACTCCTGATAGGCCGGTTCCACCGAGCCCTTCCACGGGCCGTTGAACTTCTCCAGCATCTCCTCCGCCGGCGAGCGGCCGGTCTCGATGATGTGCTCGAGCGGTTCGAGGAAGCGGCTCTCGTCGCGTCCGAGATGATCGATCCGGCCGCGCCGCCGCAACCCGGCATGCGACAGGATCAGGCACTCCTTGGCGATCTCGAACAGATAGCGGTCCTTGATCCGCGACTTGAAGCCGAAACGCGGCACGTCGTCGCGCAGCGCCTGCCGCTCCGGCGCGGTCCAGTGCCGGACGATGTCCCAGGCGGCATCGAGGCTGTCATTGTCGTAGAGCAGCCCGACCCAGAACGCCGGCAGCGCCGGCAGCCGGCCCCACGGCACGCCGTCGGCGCCGCGCATTTCGAGGTAACGCTTCAGCCGCACCTCGGGGAAGATCGTCGACAGGTGATTGGCCCAGTCCGACAAGGTCGGACGCTCGCCGGGGAAGGCGGCATTCTTGCCGGCGAAGAAATCGCGGAACGACGAGCCGGAGACATCGATATATTCCTCGCCGCGCTTGACGAAATACATCGGCACGTCGAGCGCGTAATCGACATAGCGCTCGAAGCCCATGCCGTCCTCGAACGCGAACGGGATCATGCCAGAGCGCGCATTGTCGGTGTCGCGCCAGATCTCGGAGCGGAACGAGAGGAAGCCGTTGAGCTTGCCTTCCGTGAATGGCGAGTTGGCGAACAGCGCGGTCGCGACCGGCTGCAGCGCCAAGGATACCCGCAGCTTCTTCACCATGTCGGCTTCGGAGGAGAAGTCGAGATTGGTCTGCACCGTGCAGGTCCGGAACATCATGTCGAGGCCGTATTTGCCGACCTTCGGCATGTAATTTCTCATGATCTTGTAGCGGCCCTTGGGCATCACGGGGATCTGCGCCCGCGACCAGGACGGCGTCATGCCGAGGCCGAGGAAGCCGATGCCGAGCGGGGTCGCGACCTCCCGCACCTGCGCCAGATGCGCCATCAGCTCCGATTGGGTCTGATGCACGGTCTCGACCGGCGCGCCCGACAATTCGAACTGCCCGCCCGGCTCGAGCGAAATCGCGCCGCCGCCAGTGACGTCATAGAGCCCGATGATGTTGCCGCGCTCCATGATCGGCTCCCAGCCGAGCAAGAGCTTCATGCCCTCGAGCAGCGCGCCGATGCCCTTCGCGCCTTCATAGGGCACGGGGTGATGGCCCTCGAGCGTGAACGGGGTCTTCTCGTGCTCGGTACCGATCCGGAATTCGGACTCGGGCTTCACGCCGGCTTCAAGCCACGCCACGAGTTCGTCGCGCGACTGCAGCGGCGTCATGTCGATCTGGTCACGCGCCATAGAAAATCCAACTCAAGGGCGCTTCGATCGAAGGCGCGCGGTGGCAGGGACATCCGCGAGCCACAACGGCCGCGGATGATGGGGTCAGGAATATCATCGGGCAGGCACGCCGTCTCGCGCCGGCGCGGCCTTGGTATCGCTCTTCGCATCGACCTTGGTGTCACCTTTGGCGTCGCCGCAGGAGCAGCCCAGACGGTCGAGCAGGCCGCACAGCCTGGCCGCGTCGGCATCGGACAATTTGGAGCCGACATGCTTGTCGATCGCGGCCGAATAGGCGCTCCACATCTTCTTCTGGAGCTCGCGACCGGCCTCGGTGATCTCGACGAACTGGCCGCGCTTGTCGATCTTGCATTCGCGCCGGGCGGCAAGCCCCTCGTCGACCAGCTTGTCGATCAGCCGCGAGGTCGAATATTGCGGGATCAGCATCTGGCGCTCGAGCTCGACCGGGCGCAGCTCGCCCGACGGCGCGCGCGACAGCTCGAGCAAGGCGTCATACCAGGCGAGCGGCGGAAAGCCGGCCTTCTTCAAATCCTGCTCGACGCAGTCCAGCACCCGGCTCGGCACCCGCATCAGGCGGATCCAGGCGGCCGTCGCCTCGCTCGATAGCTTGCGTTTCATCGTCTAGTCCATAAGGTCCCGGCACCGACTGTACCGCACTGAATGCATCTGCATCAATCTTGACTATTTCATGCAGGTGCATGTAGGCAATCCCTCTCCGGAAGCCAAGAACAAGGGAAGGAATACCCCCATGAAGCTTTATTACGCCCCCGGTGCCTGCTCCCTCTCCCCCCACATCGCCCTGCTCGAGGCCGGCCTGCCCTATGACCTGGTCAAGGTCGATCTGCGCGCCAAGAAGCTCGAAAACGGTGACGATTTCCTGCAGGTGAACCCCAAAGGCCAGGTGCCGGCGCTGGCGCTGGATACCGGCGAGATGGTCACCGAAGGGCCGATCATCATCCAGATGATCGCCGACAAGGCCGCCGACAAGAAGCTGGCGCCGGCGAGGGACTCCAACGAGCGCTACAAGCTGCTCGAATGGCTGAACTACATCACAACCGAGCTGCACAAGAACCTCGGCCCGATGTTCTCACCGATGCTCGCCGACGACGCCAAGGCCTTCTTCAAGGACCGCGCCATGAGCAAGTTCAAGTATGTCGAGAGCCAGCTCGCCGGACACGACTACCTGATGGGCAACCAGTTCACGGTCGCCGACGGCTATCTCTTCACCATGATAATGTGGGCCACCGACCGGCTCGGCTTCGATCTCTCGGGCCTGCCGAATGTGATGGCCTACAAGGCCCGCGTCGCGGGCCGCCCGAAGGTGCAGGAAGCGCTGAAGAAGGAAGGCCTGCTGAAGGCGGCCTGAGCTTTCGCGCCAGTTTCATCAGACGTGAAAGGGCCGGATCAGGATCCGGCCCTTTTTTCTGCGCGCGACCTAAGAGGTCGCGGCAAGCGTCACCGCGCTGCAAGGCGATTCGGCGCGGCTGCTCGGCGAGCGCGGTCGGCTCACCGCATCGATCGCACAGGCCAAGGGCAAGATCTCGGAGACCGAGCTGAAGATCCGCAGGTCGATCAGGATTGCCGCTCCGGCGTCGCCAAGGAGCTGGCCGACATCCGGGCCAAATATGCCGATACGATCGAGAAGCAGGTCACCGCGAAGGACCAGACCGAGAAGCTCGAGATCCGCGCGCCGCAGGCCGGCGTCGTGCACGATCTCACCATCCACACCCAGGGCGGCGTCATCGCGGCAGGCGAAACCATCATGACCATCGTGCCCGACCAGGACAATCTGATCGTGGAAACTCATGTTGCGCCGCAAGATATCGATCAGGTCAAGCTGGGCGCATCGGCGGTGCTGCGCTTCACCAATTTCAACCAGCGCACCACGCCTGAAATCGAGGGCGAGGTCAGCCGGATCGGCGCCGACGTCTCGCGCGACGACAAGACGGCTCCGACCTACTTCCTTGTACGCATTTCGATCCGCGGTCGGAGCTGAACAAGCTCGCGACCGCGCATCTGCTGCCGGGCATGCCGGTCGAGGTCTTCATCCCGACCAGCAAGCGGACCGTGCTGTCCTATCTGATGAAGCCGCTGGCCGACCAGGCGCACCGCGCATTCAGGGAGAAATGAGCGGTGCAAACTTTCGACACGCGCTGGAACAAATCAAATTTGATCCGCATTGTACCGATTAAGACTAAGTCGGTGTACTTCCGGCTGAGGGCGTTCTTGTCCTTGTTCGAGCGATCCGACTGACCGACTATGACCTGCGGCGCGCCCTCCGCTCCAACTGGTCTAAAGATGTGACGATCGCCTTTACGCTTTTGTTGACCAGTGCGCTCGTCGGGCTGGCAGCCAGTTTGTACTTTCGGGTTTGGACCTTGATGCTGCTGTCGCCGCTGATCGCGGTGCTCGCGGCAATCGTGCTCCAATCGGACGGCTATGCCTTTGCCACCGGCGCCCCGATCACCGTCGCCTGCCTCGCATTCAACCAGATCGCCTATCTCACCGGCGCTGTGCTCTTGCCGGACCACGACGGCTCAATGGCGGAAGAAGTCGACGGCATTCCAGGCGGCCGCCGCGAGAACAAGGTCCACGGCCAGAACGAGTAGCATCAGGCCGATCCAAGAAGGCCCTTTGCCCCGCAAGCGCAGCGGAATCCAGCGTCGCGGCGGCGAGAGCGAGAAGGAATGCTTGCCCGTGGCCTCAGCGGCACCTTCCTTGACCACAGAACGCATTGCAGGACACCCTAACCCTGATCGTCATCTTTGGTGATCGTCTTGGCGATCGACCAGCAAGAGTGATGCCAGCAGCATGGTGCCAGTTGGGAGCAAGCGTGGCCGGACTTTGACCTGCGCGACCGTCACGCAACAGGATCAAGTCGGATCGATGACCGGCTTGATCCTGCGCAAGTTGGCTCAAAACGTAACGGCGCTTACGCCGCCTGCTTCTTCGGCGGGAAGCGGCCGTAGAAGGTCTCGCCCTTGGCAGCCATCTCCTCAAGCAGCTTCGGCGGCGTGAAGCGCGAACCGTACTTCTTCTCGAAGGCGTGGCAGAGCGCGACGAAGTTCTTGGTGCCCATGAAGTCGATATAGGACAGCGCACCGCCGGTGAACGGCGCGAAGCCGAAGCCAAGGATCGAGCCGACATCCGCCTCGCGCACGTCGGTGATGACGTGATCCTCGACGGTGCGCGCGGCTTCCACCGCCTGCACCACCAGGAAGCGCTGCTTCAATTCCTCGACGCTGAGCGTGTCGGGATCGAGCTGCTTGGGCTGCAGATTGGCCAGCCCCGGCCACAGGCTCTTCTGACCCTTGCCCTTCTCGGGATAGTCGTAGAAGCCCTTGCCGTTCTTGCGGCCGAAGCGGCCCTGCTTCTCGACCATCTCGACCATCAGCTTCTTCTGCGCCTGGTCGATCGCGTTGGGGCCGAGGTCGGCCTCGGTCGCCTTGGTGATCTTGAGGCCGAGATCGAGCGCGACCTCGTCCTGCAGCGACAGCGGCCCGACCGGCATGCCCGCCATCTTGGCGGTGTTCTCGATCATCGCCGGCGGCACGCCTTCGAGCAGCATCTCATTGCCCTCGGAGATGTAGCGCATCACGCAGCGGTTGGCGAAGAAGCCGCGGGAGTCGTTGACGACGATCGGCGTCTTGCCGATGGCGCGGACATAGTCGAGCGCAGTCGCCAGCGCGACGTCGCCGGTGTTCTTGCCCAGGATGATCTCGACCAGCATCATCTTCTCGACCGGCGAGAAGAAGTGGATGCCGATGAACTTGCCCTGGTCCTTGAACTCCTCGGCCAGCGAATTGATTGGCAGGGTCGAAGTGTTGGAGGCGAAGATCGCGCCCGACTTCAATAGCGGTTGCGCCTTGGCATAGGTGTCGGCCTTGACCTTGCGGTCCTCGAACACGGCCTCGATGACGAGGTCGCAGTCCGAGATCACATTGTAGTCCGCAGTGGCCGAGATGCGCGCGAGGATGGCGTCGCCGGCCTCCTGCTTCATGCGGCCCTTCGCGACCAGGCCGTCGACCACGGTCGTGGCGTGGCCCTTGCCCTTGTCGGCGCTGTCCTGGTCGCGGTCGACCAGCACGACGTCGATGCCGGCCTGCGCCGAGACATAGCCGACGCTGGCGCCCATGAAGCCGGCGCCGATCACGGCGAGCTTCTTGACCTTGGTCGGCGGCACGCCTGCCGGGCGGCGCGCGCCCTTGTTCAATTCCTGCATCGACAGGAACAACGAGCGGATCATCGCAGCCGCTTCCTTCGAGCGCAGGACCTTCGTGAAGTAACGCGACTCGACCCGCAGCGCGGCGTCGATCGGCAACTGCAGCCCCTCATAGACGCAGCTCATGATGGCGCGCGCGGCCGGGTAGTTGTCGTAGGTCTCGCGACGGTAGATCGCGTTGCCGGCCGGGAACATCTGCATGCCCATCTTGGAGAAGACGGGGCCGCCGGGCAGCTTGAAGCCTTTCTCGTCCCACGGCGCGACCGCCTTGCCGCCGCCCTTGATCCAGTCCTTCGCGGCCTTGATCAGATCGGCCGCGGGCACGACGGCGTGGATCAGATTGAGCGCCTTGGCGCGGGTCAGATTGACCGCCTCGCCCTTGAGCAGCAATTGCATCGCGTCTTGCGGCGACACCAGGCGCGGCACGCGCTGGGTGCCGCCCGCGCCGGGGAACAGGCCGACCTTGATCTCGGGCAGGCCGAGGCGAGTCTTGGGGTTCTCGGCCGCGACGCGGTAGTGGCAGGCCAGCGTGATCTCGAAACCGCCGCCGAGCGCGAGGCCGTTGATCGCGGCGACCCACGGCTTGCCCGAGGTCTCGATCGCGCGGAACGACTGCGACATGCGGCGGCTCTGCTCGAACAGCATCTGGTTCGCCGCTTCCTCGCCCTTCTCTTTGAAGAGCTGCGCATAGCTGCGGTTCATGCCCTCGAGCATCGAGAGGTCGGCGCCGGCGCAGAACGCCTCCTTGGCCGAGGTGATCACGACGCCCTTGATCGCGGCATCGCTGGTCGTCTGCTTGATGATCTCGCCGATCTCCTGGGTCGAGACCTCGTCGAACACGTTCATCGAGCGGCCGGGGATATCCCAGGTGACCAGCGCAATGCCGTCGGCGTCAACGTCGAACTTGAAATTCTTGTAGGCCATGTTGCTCGCTCCCTCGCCTCAGACGCGCTCGATGATGGTGGCGGTGCCCATGCCGCCGCCGATGCAAAGTGTCACCAGCGCCGTCTCCTTGTTGGTGCGCTCGAGTTCGTCGAGCACGGTGCCCAGGATCATCGCGCCGGTCGCGCCGAGCGGATGGCCGAGCGCGATCGCGCCGCCATTGACGTTGATCTTGGCGGTGTCGATGTCGAACGCCTGGATGTAGCGCAGCACCACCGAAGCGAAGGCCTCGTTGAGCTCGAACAGGTCGATGTCCGACTTCTTCATGCCGGAACGCTCGAACAGCTTTTCGGTGACGTCGACCGGACCGGTCAGCATCATCGCCGGCTCCGAGCCGATATTGGCGAATGCGCGGATCCTGGCACGCGGCTTCAGCCCGTGCTTGGCGCCCGCCTCCTTGCTGCCGAGCAGCACCGCGCCGGCGCCATCGACGATGCCGGAGGAATTGCCGGCGTGATGCACGTAATTGACCTTCTCGACCTCAGGGTGCGACTGGATCGCCACCGCGTCGAAGCCGGCCATCGCCGCCATCGCCGCGAAGGACGGCTGCAGCTGCGCCAGCGACTGCATCGTCGTGGTCGGGCGCATGTGCTCGTCCTTGGCGAGGATGGTCAGGCCGTTGATGTCCTTGACCGGCACCACCGACTTGTTGAAGCGGCCCTCGTCCCAGGCCTTGGCCGCGCGCTGCTGGCTCTGCACGGCGTAAGCGTCGACATCGTCGCGCGAAAAACCGTATTTGGTCGCGATCAGATCGGCCGAAATGCCCTGCGGCATGAAATAGGCAGGCACCGCCATCGAGGGATCCATCGGCCATGCGCCGCCAGAGGCGCCGATGCCGACGCGGCTCATCGATTCGGCGCCGCCGCCGATCACGAGCTCATGCTGGCCGCTCATGATCTGGGCCGCGGCGAAGTTCACGGCATCGAGGCCGGAGGCGCAGAAGCGGCTGATCTGCACGCCCGGCACCTTTTCGCCGAGACCGGCCTTCAGCGCGGCGAAGCGGGCGATGTCGGAGCCGGCCTCGCCGACCGGATCGACCACGCCGAGCACGACGTCGTCGACGGTGTCCTCGGGCAGGTTGTTGCGCTCCTTGAGCGACTTCAGCGGCACCGTGGCGAGCGCCAGCGCGGTGACCTCGTGGAGTGCGCCATCGGCCTTGCCGCGGCCGCGCGGGGTACGAACGTGATCGTAGATGTATGCCTCAGGCATGACGCCCTCCTTGATATGAGGATCATAATATATACGGAAGGAAGCGCCGCCGCACGGGGTGCGGCGGTAATTTTCAGAACGCTTCCGCGGCCAATTCCATCGTGGTGGCGCTGCCGCTCTGGATCCGGGCCAGATGCACGGCGGTCTCCGGCAGCAGCCGCTCCATGAAAAAGCGCCCGGTCACGAGCTTGGTGTTGAGATAGGGCGTGGTGCCTGCGGCGGCCTTGTCCTGCGCCACCTTGGCCATCTTCGCCCACATGTAGCCGAGCGCGACGAGGCCGAACAATTTCATGAAATCGGTCGCGGCAGCGCCGGCATTGTCGGGCTTGGTCAGCGCGTTCTGCATCAGCCAGCCGGTGGCCTGCTGCAGATGGCCGAGCGCCGTGGAGAGCGGAGTGATGAACGGCTTCATCGCCTCGTTGGCGCCATGCTCCTTGGCGAAGGCGGCGACCTCGCCGAAGAACGCCATCGCGGCGCGGCCGCCGTCGCGCGGCAGCTTGCGGCCGACCAGATCGAGCGCCTGGATACCGTTGGCGCCCTCATAGATCATCGCGATGCGGGCATCGCGCACGAATTGCTCCATGCCGTGCTCGGCGATATAGCCGTGGCCGCCGAACATCTGCTGCGCGGAGACCGTGTTGGCGAAGCCGGTGTCGGTCAGAACGCCCTTCAGCACCGGCGTCATCAGGCCCATGTGATCGTCGGCGGCCTGACGATCCTTCGGGTCGTTGGAGCGGTGCGCGACGTCGCTCTTCAGCGCGGTCCACACCACCATGGCGCGCGCCGCCTCGTTGAAGGCGCGGATGGTGAGCAGCGTCCGACGCACGTCGGGATGCACGATGATCGGATCGGCCGGCTTGTCAGCCGCCTTGACGCCGGTCAGCGAGCGGCCCTGCAAACGCTCGCGCGCGTAGGCGACTGCGTTCTGATAGGCGACCTCGGACTGCGCGAGGCCCTGCACGGCAACGCCGAGACGCGCTTCGTTCATCATCACGAACATGCCCTGCATGCCCTTGTTCTCTTCGCCGATCAGCCAGCCGGTGGCGTTGTCGTAATTCATCACACAGGTGGAATTGCCGTGGATGCCCATCTTGTGCTCGATCGAGCCGCAGGTGACGCCGTTGCGCTGCCCGAGCGAGCCGTCGGCATTGACCAGCACCTTGGGCACGACGAACAGCGAGACGCCCTTGATGCCGGCCGGCGCGCCTTCGATGCGCGCCAGCACGAGGTGGATGATGTTCTCAGTGAGGTCATGCTCGCCGGCGGAGATAAAGATCTTGGTGCCCGTGATTTTGAAGCTGCCGTCGGCCTGGCGCACCGCCTTGGTGCGGAGCAGACCGAGATCGGTCCCGCACTGCGGCTCGGTCAGGTTCATGGTGCCGGTCCACTCGCCGGCGACCATCTTCGGCACATAGGTCTTTTTCTGCTCGGGGGTGCCGTGCACCAGCAGCGCGGCGGTCGCGCCCATAGTCAGCCCGCCATACATCGAGAACGCCATGTTGGCGGAGATCTGGAATTCGTTGACCGCCTGCGAGAGCGTCACCGGCAGGCCCTGGCCGCCAAATTCAGTCGGCGCCGACAGGCCGAGCCAGCCGCCTTCGGCGACCTGCCTGAAGGCTTCCTTGAAGCCCTTCGGCGTGGTGACGCTGCCGTCGTCATTGCGCTTGCAGCCTTCGAGATCGCCTGTGCGATTGAGCGGCTGCAGCACTTCCTCGCTGAGCTTGGCGGCCTCGCCGAGGATCGCCTCGCGCACATCGGCCGACGCATCGGTGAAGCCGGGAAGATTGCCATAACGATCGATCTGGAAGACGTCGTTCAACAGGAAGCTGACGTCTTCGACGGGGGCTTTGTAGGTCGGCATGCTGATCTCCCGGCTGGCTCGCGGTCGCACGCGCGACCGATGCTGCGCAGCCTGTCCTTGGGTTTGTTGGAACGGACCTTATCCGGTTCGGGAGGTCCGCGGCAGGTCCTAGCGAGACTGTGATTGCGACGTTGCGCCGCTCTGCTTCATCAACTCCTCGCCCATCATCCGATGCAGCAGGTTGATCGCCTTGAGCGGACGCACCATCACCTTGAAATGCGTGATCCGGCCGTCACCGTCGAACGTGATGATGTCGACGCCGTTGAGCTTGATGCCGTCGATCTCGTTCTCGAACTCCAGCACCGCACCGGTGTCGTTGCGCCACTCGCCGAGATATCTGAAGGTCGGGCCGCCGAGCACCTTGGCGGCGCTGGTGAGATATTTGAAGGTGATGTCGCGGCCGCGCTGCGGGGTGTGCACGACCGGGCTTTCGAACACCGCATCGGGATGCAGCAGATCCCACAGAGCGGCGGTGTCGTGGGACTTCATGTAGGCGTACCACTTGTCGAGGCCCGGCTTGCTCATTCGGACGTCTCCTGCGGCGGGGGTTTAAGAAGCCTGAACATCGGCCGCGCGCGACAAGGCGGCACGCCGATCACCATATGCATATTGACGCATATGCACAGTTACGCATAAAGTCAAGCGAACTTCGGAATGGCGAACTCGGGAACTGAGATGGAGGTGGGCGTTGGCACTCGGTGACGCAATCCTCGCATGCCTCACGGAACGTCCGATGACGGGCTATGAGCTCGCCAAGACGTTCGACGCCTCGATCGGCTTCTTCTGGAAGGCCGACCATCAGCAGATCTACCGCGAACTCTCCCGGCTGCGCGACAAGGGCCACGTCCAGGGCCGCGAGGTGGTGCAATCCGGCAAGCCGAACAAGCTGGTCTACACCCTGACGGTCGAGGGCCGCGCGGCGCTGAAGCACTGGGCGGCGCGGCCGAGCGTTCCGCCTTCGATCAAGGACGACCTGCTGGTCCGGCTCTACGCACTCGACTGCGTCGACATCGAGCCGCTGCGCACCGACCTGATGGCGCGGCTGGAGCATCACCGCGACCGCTATGAGCGCTACGAGCGCCTGCTCAACAAGCGCTTTCCCGACGGCGCCGCGCCGCCCGCCGATGTCGGCAAGATGCTCAGCCTGCGTCTCGGGATGCGCCATGAGCGCGTCGTGGTGGAATGGTGCGAGGAGGCGCTCGACGCGCTGTCGGCGATGTCCGGCCATAGCAATGTGCTGCCGCTCGACGACGGCAAGCGCGAAGGCAACGGCTAGAAACCAATCTCCAACCTCCCCTTGAAAAGGAGAGGTCGCTTTGCTCGAAGAGCAAAGCGTGTGGGGATCATCTCTCTCCACACGCAGAGGTGTGTGCGGCAGACCCCCATCTCGACCTTCCCCCTTTCAGGAGGCAGGCGAAGTTTGGCGGTAACACAAGTTGCTGTCCTGATCCGGCGCAACAGGTTCCCGGAATCCCTAACTTTAAGGCGCGCCGGCCGCATTCCTTAACCCGTTATTTACCGTGACGGGAAAAAGTCAGCAGCTGAAGCAGACGACCAGCGCAGAATTCGATTGTCTCTTAACGGGAATGCGCGGGGAGGCTGCGGGCGCAGGGTGTAGCGCCGGAGTCGGGACCGGACGGAATCATGAATTCGCGCGTATCGTGGAGTGTTGAAGGCATCGATCCCTCCGTCCGCGACAGGGCCGAGGCGGCTGCGCGCCGCGCCGGCATGTCGCTGAACGACTGGCTCAACTCCACCGTCGGCGAGCCGAGCCCGCCGGATTGGCGCACGGCGCCCGAGCAACGGCAGCCGATGCCGAGCCGGGAAAGCCGCGAGGTCGCCGATATCCATCAGCGGCTCGACGCGATCACCCGCCAGATCGAACAGATTGCAAAGCCAATGTCGCGCGCCGAAGCCGTGCGCGCCGAAGTGCCGCGCGGCCAGCCCGCGGTCGCACGGCAGCTGAACGACGCGATCTCGCGCCTCGATGCGCGGCTGTCGCAGATTTCGCGACCGCAGCCGGCGCGCGAGCCGCAACCCCAGCCGATGCGTGAAGCGCAGATGCAGCGGGAGCCGCAGATGCAGGACCGGCAACTGGAGGAAAGGCTGCGCCAGGCGGAAGCGGTCGAGCGCGCCGCAGCCCAGGTCTACCGCCCCTCGCCGCCGCTCAGCCCGGCGTCGTTCGATTCCGCGATCGCGGAGATCGCCGCGCGCCAGAACGAGCTCGACGGATCAGCGCCACGGCAGATGCCGCCGCGCAACGCTCAGCCGATGCCGCAAGCGGCGCCGCCGATGGCCGCCTATGCGCCGCCGCCGGCAGCACCGGCCGGACCCGACTTCTCCTCGCTCGAGCGGCACCTGCTCAAGATCACGAGCCAGATCGAGGCGCTGCAGCGGCCCGATCATATCGAGCAATCGATCGCGGCCTTCCGCGGCGAGCTTGCCGAAATCCGCCAGGCGATCACCGAGGCGATGCCGCGCCGCGCCATCGAATCGATCGAGAACGAGATCCGTTCGCTGCATCACCGGATCGACGAGATCCGCCAGGACAGCAGCAACGGCCAGGGCCAGGTGATTACCGGCATCGAACGCGCGCTGGCGGAAATCCGCGAGGCGCTGCGCACGCTGACGCCCGCCGAGCAGCTCACCGGCTACGACGAGGCGATCCGCAATCTCGGCGCCAAGCTCGACATGATCCTGCGGGCCAACGACGATCCGTCGACGGTGCACCAGCTCGAGAGCGCGATCGCCGCGCTGCGCGCCATCGTCTCCAATGTCGCCTCCAACGACGCGCTGCTGCAGCTCTCCGGGGACGTGCATGCGCTGGCGGCGAAGGTCGACCAGCTGTCGCAGACGTCGCGCGCCGAGTCCCACGTCGATGCCTTCGCCGGGATCGAGCAGCGCATCGCCGCATTGGCCTCGACGCTGGAAACCCGCGAGCGGCCGGTCGCTGGCTACGACAATACCGACGCCATCGAAGGCGCCCTGCGCTCGCTCTCGGAGCGGATCGACCGCCTCCAGGTCGGCAATGACAGCTCGTCGGCGTTCGCCCATCTCGAGCAGCGCGTCTCCTATCTGCTCGAGCGCCTGGAGTCCGCCGACCAGCGCTCCGGCA
The DNA here is from genome assembly GCF_011516665.3 of Bradyrhizobium sp. 41S5. Taxonomy (NCBI): domain Bacteria; kingdom Pseudomonadati; phylum Pseudomonadota; class Alphaproteobacteria; order Hyphomicrobiales; family Nitrobacteraceae; genus Bradyrhizobium; species Bradyrhizobium sp. 41S5. The sequence continues at coordinate 7,899,778 of NZ_CP083721.1, forward strand.
ATCTCGGCCGGGTCGAGGAAGGGCTGCATGACATCATGCGGCACCTCGAGGCGCAGCACGCCCATCTCGCCTCGCTAGCCGACGCCACCCGCAACAACATCAACACCGCCGCGCCGCAGCCGATGATGGACAGCGGCATCGTCGACCTGGTGAAGCGCGAACTGTCCGATATCCGCTTCAGCCAGTCGGAGACCGATCGCCGCACCCAGGATTCGCTGGAGACCGTTCACAACACGCTCGGTCATGTCGTCGATCGGCTGGCGATGATCGAGAACGATCTGCGCACGGTTCGCACCGCGCCGCCGGCGGCCCCCGCGCCGGCCGAACCGCGGATGGAAGCACCGCGCATGGAGATGCCGCGCGCGGCGATGCCGCAGCCGATCGCGCAGCCCCAACCTGAATCGTACAGGCCTGAATCGTACAGGCCCGAATTGCCCAATCCTGCGCTGGTGCAGGAGCACTTCATGTCCGCGCCGCGCGAATTCCATGCCGCGCAGCCGGTCGAGACCGCGCCTCCGCCGCTGCCGCCGCGCGCGATCAGCGAGATCCTGGAGCCGCATGCCGCCTCCGCGCGCGCCGCGATCGCGCCGGATCTGCCGCCGGATCATCCGCTCGAGCCGGGCACGCGCCCCTCGGGCCGCGCGTCGTCGCCGTCGGAACGGATCGCGGATTCCGAGCGCGCGATCTCTGATCTTCCCGCCGGCAAGAAGGAGCCGGTCTCGACCTCGAGCTTCATCGCCGCCGCGCGCCGCGCCGCGCAGGCCGCCGCCGCGCAGCCCGTCAACGACAAGGCCGCGCGCGCAGCGAGCAAGGCCGCCGCCAAGGCCAAGGAGAAGGCCGACAAGGCCGCGAAGGCAGCTGCCGGCAAGGCCGGCGCGCCCGCGACTGGCGCGCCGGAGGCCCAGCCTTCGACCATCACCTCCAAGATCCGCTCGCTGCTGGTCGGCGCGAGCGTGGTCGTGATCCTGCTCTCGACCGCCAAGATGGCGATGAACCTGCTCGACACCAGCTCCGCGCCGCAGACGCCGGCGATCGAGCACAGCGAGCCGGCCGCGCCCCCCGTGCAGCCGCCCGCCGAGAACTCTGTCGTCCCAGCACCGGCTGCGCCGTCCGGCACGCCCGGGCCGTCAGTGCCCGGGCCGTCGATGACCTCGCCGACTCCGCTCGGCCGCCAGTCCAACAACACGGCGGCGCCGAATACGCTCGACAGCGCGCAGGTGACGATCCCTCAGGCTCCCGCGCCCGCCGCGGCGCCAGAGCCGGCTGCGGCACCGGTCGCCGCTGCCAGCGATATCACCGGCACGATTCCGACCGCGCCGCCGCTCGGCGGCAAACTTGCCATGGTCCAAATTCCCGCGGGCGAGAAGCTGCCCGACGCGATCGGCGGTCCGGCGCTGCGCACGGCTGCGATCAAGGGCGATGCGGCCGCGGCCTACGAGGTCGGCGTCCGCTTTGCCGAGGGCAAGGGCGTGCCCGCCAATGTCGACGAGGCTGCCAAATGGTATGGCCGCGCGGCACAGGCCGGCGTGGTGCCCGCGATGTTCCGGCTCGGCACGTTCTACGAGAAGGGCCTCAGCGTGAAGCGCGATTTCGATGTGGCACGGCGCTACTACGTGCAGGCTGCAGAGCGCGGCAACGCCAAGGCGATGCATAACCTCGCGGTGCTCGACGCCGATGGCGGCGGCAAGGGTGCAGACTACAAGAGCGCCGCGCAGTGGTTCCGCAAGGCGGCCGATCGCGGCGTCGCCGACAGCCAGGTCAACCTCGGCATCCTCTATGCCCGCGGCATCGGGGTCGAACAGAACCTCGCCGAGTCCTTCAAATGGTTCAGCCTCGCGGCCGCGCAGGGCGACGCCGACGCCGGCCATAAACGCGACGATATCGCCAAGCGGCTCGACCCGCAGTCGCTGGCCGCAGCGAAGCTTGCGATCCAGACCTTTACCGCCGAGCCGCAGCCGAGCGATGCGGTCAACGTGCCGGCCCCGGCCGGCGGCTGGGACGGCGCACCGGTGCAGCCCGCGGCGGCGAGGTCCGTCAAGCCGCCGTCGAAGCGGACCGCGGCGCTGGCCGCACACTAGGTCGTGTGGACACTTACCGCATCCATAGGACGGTGGCTGCGATGGTAACGACGGCAAGGTAATTTCGGGCGGTCTTTTCGAAGCGGGTTGCGACGCGGCGGAATTGCTTGAGTTTTGAGAAGCAGCACTCCACGAGATGACGCTGGGCATAGAGATGCTTGTCGAGCGGATATTTGAGTGCCCGTGACGGATTGTTGGGGATGACGGCGAGTGCTCCCTTGGCGGCGATGGCTTGGCGCAAATGATCGGCGTCATAGGCTGTATCGGCCATGACGACCTCGGCTGGTAATCCCTCGAGCAAAGCAGCCGCTTGTGGCGCATCGCCCTTCTGACCTGCGCTCAGCGTGAACCGTACGGGACATCCCAAGCCCCGAACGGCCATGTGAATCTTGGTGCTCAGACCACCGCGCGAGCGGCCGATCGCCTGATCTTCAGACCCCCTTTTTTGGCCCCGGCAGCGTGCTGGTGGGCTCGGACGATGGTGGAATCGACGATCAGATATTCGAAGTCCGGATCATCGGACATCACCTCGAATATCCGCCACCAAACTCCCTTGAGGCTCCAACGACTGAAGCGACGGAAGACGCTGTTCCAGTCCCGAATGCTTCAGGCAGATCACGCCAGGGAGCGCCCGTACGAACGATCCAAAGCACGCCTTCCACGAACATCCGATTGTCGCGCCCGGTCGAGCCTTTCTGGTCAGGCCGACCTATAATCAGAGGCGCCATTCGTTCCCATGCCGCATCGCTCAAAACCAAACGGTCTAGCACACCCAAGACTGCCTCCCCAAAGGCAGCCTTGAATCTGATTTGCTCCTAAAAGGGAATCCCTAGAGTCCACACGACCTAGAGCATTTTCGGTTCTGATTGAATCAGAACCGAAGCTCCAGATTCTTGTTTTTGACGCATTTTCTTCACGCAAACCGGTGTCCATCCCGCATCAAGTGCGGGACAGGCTTCGCTCGAAAACGCTCTAATCGCACTCATTTGAAAGCTGCTGCGGCGCCTTGACGGCGCCGCTGTCCTATCCCTCCGCCGTTCCGCCGTGTAGACAGGCGCGAAACCCAGCGCCGACGGCGCACGCGTTCCGGAGGGTCAGGCTTGTCTGTCGACGATCGTCAGGATGATGGAACGGGCCATCGTTCGTCGCCGACCGGTCCCCGCGTCGCGCCGCGTCCGACGCCGTCGCCATATGCCGCGCCTCCCAAGCCTCGGCCTTCTCCTCGGCCTCCGCCCCCGCAAGGGCAAGGACAAGAGAACGTGGCATCGCCGCCCCGCTCGTTCCGGTTCTCGCTCTGGTCCATCATCATCTTCGTGCTGCTGGTGTCGAGCGTCGCCATTCAGGCCTACCGGGACCTGTCGAAGCCGGGTGCCTGGGACTTCTGGCGCGAGACTTATGTTGCCGCGAGCATGAGTTCGGCGGTGATTTCCGACGTCGACATCGACGGGTCGGGCCGCGGCCGGCGTGCGCTTGCGATCAACGGCAAGATCGGCTCGGCCAGCGCGAGCTGGTTCCGCGACCGGCTCAGCGAGGCGCGTCTCGCACCGGGTGATGCCGTGCTGCTGTCGTCGCAGGGCGGTGCGCTGAACCAGGCGGCGATCATAGGCGAGGTCATCCGCACACATGGGCTCGTCACCGCCGTCGCCACATCGGACGCCTCGGGCAAGCTCCGCCCCGCTGCCTGCGCCAGCGCCTGTGTGCTGGTCTTTGCCGGCGGCCAGACCCGCTATGGCATCGCGGGCTCGCGGCTCGGCGTGCATCGCTTCACGACCAGCGCACCGGTCAGCGATCCCCTCGCCGAGGCGCAACGCATCCAGGGCATGGTGTTGGGCTACATGACCAAGATGGGCGTCTCGTCCAGGATCGTGGAAGCGATGTCGCAGACCTCGGACATCCGCTGGCTGAACCCGAAGGAAGCGCTCGCGCTGAACCTGATCACCAGGCCGGTCGATCGGCCCTAAAGCATGATCCGGAAAAGTGCGGAGCGGTTTTCCGAAAGGATCATGCTCAAACAAGCCGGCACCGGCGCCATTAATCTGAATTATCAACCACGTCGGCAGCCGAGCTGCCAGTGCAGCGAAAAATGCCACCCGAGGCGGAATCTTTAGTCCCTCCCCTCGCCGATTTCGGTTATGCAAGAATGCGGCAATCGACCCGCGTTCGCCTGCTTCTTGCGCGCCGACCGGATTCGTTCAGCCGGAGAATGCCCGACCAGAACGACATCACGCCGTGATGCGGCCTTGCGCCCCAGCATGTGGCGAACCGAAAAGAAGCGACGCGCGTGCAGCTCTACCTCCCGATCGCCGACATTCCGGTCAATGTCTTCCTCATCCTGGCGATGGGCGCGGCGGTTGGATTCGTCTCCGGCATGTTCGGGATCGGCGGCGGCTTCCTGATGACGCCGCTGCTGATCTTCGTCGGCATCGCGCCCGCGGTCGCGGTTGCCTCGGTGGCGAGCCACATCGCAGCCTCCTCATTCTCCGGCGCGATCTCCTATTGGCGCCGGCGCGCGATCGACCCGCTGCTGGCGGCCGTGCTGCTGGTCGGCGGTACGCTCGGCACCGCGCTCGGGGTGTGGACCTTCACCTTCCTGCGCTCGCTCGGCCAGCTCGACCTGATGATCGCGCTGTCCTACGTCATCCTGCTGACCACGGTCGGCGGCCTGATGTTCTGGGAAGGTCTGCGCGCGATGCTGCGTTCCCGGCGCGGCGGCCCGGTCACGCTGCGCAAGCCCGGCAGCCATGGCTGGATCCACGGCCTGCCGCTAAAGCTGCGCTTCAAGCGCTCCAAGATCTACCTCTCGGTCATTCCGGTGGTCGTGGTCGGGCTCGTGATCGGCTTCATCGGCGCGGTGATGGGGATCGGCGGCGGCTTCATCCTGGTGCCGCTGATGATCTATGTGCTGCGGGTGCCGACCTCGACCGTGATCGGCACCTCGATGGTACTCACCCTCGTCACCATGGTGTTCGCGACCATGCTGCACGCGGTGACCAACCATTTGGTCGACGCCGTGCTGGCGCTAATCCTGATGATCGGCGGCGTCACCGGCGCGCAGTTCGGCGCCCGCGCCGGCCAGAAGATCCGCGGCGAGCATCTGCGCCTCTTGCTCGGCCTGCTCGTGCTCGCGGTCGGCATCCGTTTCGCCGTCGAGCTGGTGATCCGGCCGCAGGACCTGTTCAGCATTCGCGAAACCGGCGGAGCCCCGCCATGAGGCTACACACGCCGCTTGCGATCGTGGGCCTCGTCGCCGCCTGTTTGGCGGCGGTCCCGGCGCGTGCCGAGCGGCTGATCGTGTCGGTCTCCAACCACCGCGTCACGGTGACGCCGAATTATTCCGGCGGCGAGCTCGTGCTGTTCGGCTCGGTCGAGAAGGACGACAAGACGCCGTCCAACCGCGGCAATTACGATCTCGTCGTCACGGTGTCGGGCCCGCGCGCCGACATGGTGACGCGGCGCAAGGAGCGCAAATTCGGGATCTGGATCAACACCGACTCGCGCCAGTTCCTGCAGGTGCCGGGCTATCTCGCGCTGTTCTCCAATCGTCCGTTCGAGCAGATCGCCTCGCCGGAGGTGCAGCGGCGGCAGCAGCTCGGCCTCAACAACGTGCTCTTGATGCAGCGGGTCGGGCCCGACTTTGCCGACGTGGTGCCGAACGATCCGTTCCGCAGCGCCTTCGTCCGGCTGCGCTCCGAACACGGGCTGTACCGCGAGTTGACCTCTGCGGTGACGTTCCTGACACCGACTTTGTTTCGCACCGGCATTCCGCTGCCGGCGGAGGTGCCGATCGGCACCTACAATGTCGAGATCAAGCTGTTTTCCGACGGCGCGCTGGTGACCAAGACCGAGACCGCCTTCGAGATCGTCAAGGTGGGCTTCGAGCAGTTCGTCGCCACCACCGCGCGGCAGAACGGCCTGGTCTACGGCCTCGTCACCGCGTTCATGGCGCTGATGACCGGCTGGATGGCCTCGATCGTGTTCCGCAAGGATTGAGGGCTGCTCCACACATCGTGCGAAGCTACAAGGCCAAGCCCAGCCCCATCGCGATCACGCTGAGCGCCATCGCGCCGGTCGAGAGCCAGCCGAGCCGATAGAGCCACCCGCCGACAACGAAGCGTCCCATCACCTCCTTGTGGCGGGCCATGACCATCAGCAGCACCATCACGGGCACGGCGAGCACACCGTTGACGACCGCGCTCCAGTACAGCGCCGAGATCGGATCAATCGGGGTGAAGTTGAGCGCGATACCGATGCCACCCGACAGCGCCAGCACCGAATAGAACGCCATCGCCTCCTTCGGTTTGCGCGCCAGTCCGACCGGCCATCGCCGGCCCTCGCCGACCGCGTAGGCGGTCGCGCCTGCGAGCACCGGGATCGCCAGCAGGCCGGTGCCGACGATGCCGAGCGCGAAGATCACCTCGGCAAAGGGCCCGGCAATCGGGCGCAACGCCTCGGCGGCCTGCGCCGAGGTCTGGATGTCGGTCTTGCCGGCGGCGTGCAGCGTGGCCGCAGCGGTGACGATGATCGACAGCGCGATCAGATTGGAAAACGCCATGCCGGTGACCGTATCGGCGCGGATGCGGGAGAACTCGTTCCGTGCGCCCTGATGCTTGTCGATCAACGGATGCTTGGTGACGTCGACCCGCTGCTCCTCCGCCTCCTGCGAGGCCTGCCAGAAGAACAGATAGGGCGAGATGGTCGTGCCGAAGATCGCCACGATGGTGGTAAAATAATCGGAGCTCCAGGTCAGGCGCGGAACGAGCACGCCAGCCAGCGCCTGCATCCACGACACCTTGGCGAATGCCAGCGCCGCGACATAGGCGAACAAGCTGAGCGTCAGCCATTTCAGGACCGCGACGTAGCGCCAGTAGTTCATGAAGATCTGGGCGGCGACCGAGGTAACGCCGAACAGCACAACGTAGAGGACGGCCGGACCGCCGATCAGGAGCCTGGTCGCGTCCGCCATGGCCGACAGGTCGGCGGCGATGTTGACGGTATTGGCGATGAACAGCAGCGTCACCACGATGACCAGCAGCCAGCCCGGATAATGCCGGCAGACATTGCCCGCTATGCCGTGCCCGGTGACACGGCCGACCCGCGCGGAGATCTCCTGGATCGCGGTCATCAGCGGGAACGTCAGCAGCATGGTCCAGCCGATGCCGTAGCCGAGTTGCGCGCCGGCCTGGCTGTAGGTGCCGATGCCCGACGGATCGTCGTCGGAGGCGCCGGTGATCAGGCCCGGGCCGAGCGACTTCACGACGCGCTTGAGGCTGAACGGCTCGCGCCGCGGCTTCGCCGCCGGCGCATCTTGATCCTTGTCGTGTTGCGAGATGGTCTCTTGCCGCGTCATGTCCGGTTCCAGCCGTCTGACAACGGGCCGGATACCGCCAAGGTTCCTGGGATGAAACCTAGGCCTCGATGACCGTGGCGACGCCGGGCGCGAGAATGCGCAGACGGCGGCCGAAGCCGAGCGTATCGAAGCTCGCGCGCAGGTCGCTCGCGTCCTGCCGGAAATGCGCCCAGCCGTCGGTATGAACGGGCACGATGACCGCGTCCGCAAAGGCGCGCGCGGTCTCGATCGTGTCATTGGTGTCCATGGTGAGATGAAACGGGCCGCGGGTTTGCGCCGCGCCGGCGAACGGCAGCACCACGCCGCAAGCGAAGCGACGCGCGACCTCGGCAACACCGTCGAACCAGGTGGTGTCGCCGCTGACATAGACCGGACGGCCGGGCTTCGCCGGCTCCAGGACGAAGCCGACGACGTCGCCGGACAACGGCTCGATGCCCGCGGGCCCGTGCCGCGCCGGCGTCGCGGTGACGGAGAGCGTCCGGCCGCGCTTCGTCAGTGTGGTCGAGGCCCAGGGCGCAAAACCCTCGGCGTTGCCGCCGAGCCGCTTGGCACCGGCCTCCGTCGTCAGCACGCGCTTCGCGCCTTTCAGGAAATCCCGGCCGGAATGGTCGAGATTGTCGGAATGCTGGTCATGACTCAGCAGCACCGCATCGATCTCGCCGACGTCGCCCGCGCTGAGCGCGGGTCCCGTCAGCTTCTCCAGTTTCACGTGCGGCAGTTGATAGTCGCCGGGCGCATCGAAGGTCGGATCGGTGAGCAGGCGGAACCCGTCGATCTCGATCAGGGCGGTCGGGCCCCCGATCAGGGTGATGGTGATGCTCACGTTACACTCCTCTTGGGCGTAGCCGCTGTGGGGCGGGTCACCAGGTAAATGCCGAGCGCGACCGGAATGATCCCGAGCAGATCGCGAAATTCGACATGCTCGCCAAGCACGAGATAGGCGAACAGCATGCCGAGCGGCGGCATCAGGAAGTGATAGGCGCTTGCGGCGGTCGCGCCACACACTTTCAGGAGATGAAACCAGAGCAGATAGGCGAGGATCGAACCGCCCAGCACGAGGAAGGCGAAGGCTCCGGCGAGTCGCATGCTGGGCACGATGTCGCCAACGCTGGAGAGCGTGAAGGCGAACGGCATCACCGCAAGGCCGCCGGCGATGTTCTGGATGCCGTTGCCGATCCACAGGCTGCCCTTCGGCGCCAGCAGCTTGAACAGGACGGTGCCGGCGACGATCGAGGCGAGCGAAGCCAATGTGAACAGGATGCCGTGCGGACTATCGGTGCCGACCTTCATGCGATGCCAGACGATGAAGGCGACGCCGACGATGCCGAGCACGAGACCAGTTACCTTGCGAAGGGTCATGGTCTCGCCGAGGAACAGCGCCGCCAGCATGGCGGTGAAGACCGGATTGGCCGACACGATCAGCGCGCCGAGGCCGGCGGAGACCGTCTTCAGGCCGGTATAGCCAAGGCCAAGATAGAGCGCGTTGTTGGCGACGCCGAGCACGGCGAACACCGCCGCATCGCGCCAGCTGAGGTCCCATTGATCCCGGCGCAGCCGGGAGATGCCGAGGATCAGGACCCCGGCGAGCGAGAATCGCGCGGCGAGCAGGATCAGCGGCGGACAATCGGTGACGCCGATCTTGCCGGCGACGAAGGCGTAGCTCCAGAGCAGGCAGAACAGGGCGATCAGCAGCGGCAGGGTGTTGAAGCGGGCGCGGGGGACGGACATCGAGGTTGCGGCGGGCGAGCTTGCAGAGGACATGGCAAATTCTCCTTCGCCCCATGATCTAGGCCCACGCCTTGTCATTTGGAAATTAAATGATAGACTGACATTCAGTGGATTTCTGAATGGAGACTGCGATGCTCGACCTGGAGCTTTTGCGCAGTTTCGTCTCGGTGGTCGACGCCGGCGGCTTCACCCGGGCCGGAGAGCGCGTCCACCGCACGCAATCGACGGTGAGCCAGCAGATCAAGCGGCTGGAGGAGGATGTCGGCCAGGCGCTCTTGATCCGCAGCGGCAAGGACGTCACCCCGACGGAGGCCGGCGAGCGGCTGCTGACCTATGCGCGGCGGCTGCTGTCGCTCGCGGAAGAGGCCCGCGACGTGCTCTCGCGCCCCGGCAGCGAAGGCGCGATCCGGATCGGCATCACCGAGGATTTTGCGGCCTACCGGCTGACCAAGCTGCTCGCGACCTTCGCGCGCAGCCATCCGAATCTGCGGCTCGACGTGCGCTCGGGCCAGAGCCTGTTCCTGTACCGCGATCTTGAGCGCGGCGACCTCGATCTCGCGCTGATCAAGCGCGCCGCCGATGAGAAGGGCGGCATCGCGGTGTGGCCGGAACGGGTGCACTGGGTCACCAGCAAGAGCCATCCGCGCGACACGGCGACCGGCTCGGTGCCGCTGATCGGCTTCGCTTCCGGCTGCCTCTATCGCGCCCGCGCCATCCACGCGCTGGAGAGCGCCGGCCGCAACTGGCACATGGCCTACACCTCCTCCAGCCTCGCCGGCATCCAGGCTGCGGTCGCCGCGGGCCTCGGGCTCAGCATTTTGTCAGAAATGTCGATCCAGGCCGAGCATCGCGTGCTGACGGCAAAGGACGGCTTTGCGCCGATCGAGCGGACGGAAGTCGCGCTCATCGCTGCCCCCGAAGCCAGCCCCGCGACGCTGCGGCTGGCGGATCGGCTGGCTGAGTATTGCGAGAGCGTGCAGGCGAAGGCGGCATAGGCAGAGACCGCGCCGCTACTTCGGTGTCGTCCCTGCGAAAGCAGGGAACCCATAACCACAGGGATGTGTTGCTGAGGCAGGCTGTGGCCCCAGCGTCGCGCAACAACGACGATCGGTGGTTATGGGTCCCGGGTCGCGCTTCGCTTGCCCGGGACGACACCGAGAATGATGGCGGATTGGAGTGGGCTGATCACTATCAATAACACCGCGACGCCACGAACGCGTGGACGCGGTTGTCGCCGAGCACGTGTGCCATGAAACCCGGCGATCCGAAAATCCGCGCGAAAGCGGCGTCGCGGATGCTCAAGCCCCCGGTGTAGGCGCCGAAGGCCGGCATCACCGCGCGCTCGCCGTCGGAGGCGAAGCAACGGCGCTCGATCGAACGGCCGCGGGTCGGCACCCGCGCCTTGGGGTGGAGGTGGCCGGCGATCTCGCCGGCAGCGCCAGTCGGCTCATGGCGGAACACGATCGGGCCGATCGCGACCTCGGTCGCGACCACGCCGCCGAGACTGGGCGGCAGCGCCGGATCGTGGTTGCCCGAGATCCAGATCCAGTTGCGCCGCACTTGCAGCGCCGCGAGCGCCTCGCGATCCGGCTCCGACAGGCGCGCATGCGCATCGCGGTCGTGAAAGCTGTCGCCGAGCGCGATCACCTGCCGCGGATCGTGCCGCGCGATCACAGCGGCAAGCCGGCTCAACGTCGCCACCGTGTCGTAAGGCGGCAGCAGCACGCCGCGGGCAGCGAAGCTCGAGCCCTTTTCCAGATGCAGGTCGGACACCACGAGCAGGCTCCGCTCTTCCCAGAACAGCGCGCCCGAGCAATCCGCCACGAAGCCGACATCCGCGACCGTGACCCTCGAAACGCGCATGTCGTCACCGTCTCGCAAAACCTGCGCGCTTGCCGTCACGTCCTGTTCCCCAAAGTATGATCCGATCAAATCGGATCATACTCTTTTTGTTTGGTCGCGTTTTCTTCACGCGAACCGGTATCCACTTCGCTCGAAACGCTCTCGCGCTATGTCGTCGCCTCCCGCACGAGTTCCTCGGCCGCCTCGGCCAGAAGCTCGTCGGATGCTTCGCCATAAACTGACTCGCGGCCGATTTCCAGCAGCGCGGGCACGGCAAGCGGAGAAACGTGGTCGAGATCCTTGTGGGTGATTCGGCCATGGATGCGCGAAAGCATGTCGCTGAGGCGGCGGAGATCGAGCAATCCCGTGGCGGCATCGCCGCGCGCGGCACGCAGCAGCACGTGATCGGCCTGGTGCTTGCGCAGCACGTCGTAGATCAAATCGGTCGAGAACAGCACCTGGCGGCGCGACTTCTCCTCGCCGGTGAAGCGGCGCGCGATCAACCCCGAGATGATGGCGCAGTTGCGGAAGGTACGCTTCATCAGCGCGGATTCCGCAAGCCACGCTTCGAGATCGTCGCCGAGCATGTCGGGGTCGAACAGCGCGTTGAGATCGAGCTTGCCATGCCGGATCATGAAGGACAGATCTCCGACGCCCCAGACCGCGAGCGAATATTCGTTGGCGACGAAGCCGAGCGGACGGGCGCGGGCGCGCTCCAGCCGGCGCGTCAGCAGCATGCCGAGCGTCTGATGCGCGAGCCGGCCCTCGAAGGGATAGCAGACCAGATAATGGCTGCCGCCGCGCGGAAAGGTTTCCACCAGGAGTTCGCGCACCGCAGGTACCCGCGAGAATTTCCGCTGCAGCGACAGCCAGTCATGCACCTGGTCCGGCAGCGTGTTCCAGGCCCGGCTGTTGTCGAGCAGCTTGCGGACGCGTTCGGCGAGATAGGTCGAGAGCGGAAACTTGCCGCCCATATAGGACGGCACTTTTGCATCTTTATCATTGGCGCGGGAGACATAGACCTGGTCCTCGACCAAGGCCTCGTAGCGCACCACCTCACCGCCAAAGACAAAAGTGTCGCCGGGCACGAGGCCCTCGATGAAGACCTCCTCGATCTCACCGAGCATCCGGCCGCCGCGGGCGATCGCGCCGGTCGAGCCTCCGCTTTTCCCTTGCCCGCCGGCGCGCGAGCGCACCAGCCGCACCTTCAGCATGGTCTCCTCGACGATGGTGCCGACGTTGAGGCGGTAGCTCTGCCGCACCTTCGGATTGGTAACGCGCCAGCGGCCCTGCTTGTCCTGCTTGATGCGCGCGAAGCGTTCATAGGTCTTCAGCGCGTAGCCGCCGGTCGCGACGAAGTCGACCACGTCGTCAAAATCGGTTCGCGCCAGCGACGCATAAGGTGCCGCGGTCCTGACTTCATCGTAAAGCTCGTCGGACAGGAACGGCTTGCCGCAGGCGCAGCCGAGCACGTGCTGGGCCAGCACGTCGAGCGCGCCGGAGCGCAGCGGCGGCGTGTCCTGCGCATTCTCGGCGATCGCATCGATCGCGACGGCGCATTCCAGCACCTCGAACCGGTTGGCCGGCACCAGCACGGCGCGCGAGGCCTCGTCGAAGCGGTGGTTGGCGCGGCCGATCCGCTGCATCAGCCGCGACGAGCCTTTGGGCGCACCGATATTGATGACGAGATCGACATCGCCCCAGTCGACGCCGAGATCGAGCGACGAGGTGCAGACCACGCCGCGCAAGCGGCCCGCGGCCATCGCGTCCTCGACCTTGCGGCGCTGCGCGACGTCGAGCGAGCCGTGATGCAGCGCGATCGCGAGCCCGTCGTCATTCATGCGCCACAGATCCTGGAACAGCATCTCGGCCTGGCTGCGGGTGTTGACGAACACCAGCGTGGTCTTGTTGCGCTTGATCAGCTCGTAGACCTCGGGCAGCGCATGGCGCGCGCTGTGGCCGGACCACGGCAGCCGCTCCCGCGTATCGAGCATCTCGACCACGGGCGGCGCGGCGCCGCCGGCGGTGACGACGTCGGCGGACACGCTCTCACCACCCGGCTGCGGCACCAGGAAACGCGCAAGCTGCTCCGGTTCGGCCACCGTCGCCGAGAGGCCGATGGCGCGCGCCTGCGACGCGATGGTCCAGAGCCGCGCAAGGCCGAGCGACAGCAGATCGCCGCGCTTGGAGGTGACCAGCGCATGCAGCTCGTCGAGCACGATGCGCTTCAGCGAGGAGAACAGGAAAGGCGCGTCGTCGGAGGCGAGCAGCAGCGCCAGCTGCTCCGGCGTGGTGAGCAGAATATCCGGCGGATAGCGCCGCTGCCGCTGCCGCCGCGACACCGGCGTGTCGCCGGTACGGGTCTCGATCCTGATCGGCAGCCCCATCTCGGCGACCGGCGTCTCCAGATTGCGCGCGATGTCGACCGCGAGCGCCTTGAGCGGCGAGATGTAGAGGGTATGCAGCCCGCCGCTGCGGCGAACGCCGCGGCCGGTGGAGATCAGGGTGGGGCGAGATCTCGCCGATGCGGCTGCTTCTCCGCTTGCGAGGTCGGCAGGCTCCCTCCCCCTGAAAGGGGGAGGGTTGTGGTGGGGGTCAGCCGCTTGCTCCGTGCCCGCGGCTGACCCCCACCCGTCACGCTCCGTCGCGCTGTCGCGCGCCTGTCCGCGCCGACCTCCGCCTTTCAGGGGGAGGTGAGAAGAAGCATCACGGTCAAATCCTTCCCCGCTCAACTCCACCAGCGTCGGCAAGAACCCTGCCAGCGTCTTGCCCGCGCCAGTGGGCGCAATCAGCAGCGCCGAGCGCTCCTCGTGCGCCTTTGCCAGCAGCGCGAGCTGATGCTCGCGCGGCGACCAGCCGCGTGAGGCGAACCAGTCGTGAAACCGGCGCGGCAAGAGATCGGCCGTTTCCGACGGCGTGACGGAAAAGAGATCGAGCGTCGACACGCCCAAGAGGTAGGTGGTTCAGCGGGTTTCGTCGAGGGCGGACGAAAATGGCGGCAGGTGGCAGGTACCGCCAGCTCGCTCTGTGGGCCGCGAAGCGCCTGGAAGTCACCTCGCCCCGCCTGCGGGGAGAGGTCGGATCGCATCGTCAGATGCGATCCGGGTGAGGGGGTACAGGTGTCTCAGCTCACACTGCCTGGTGGAGAGAGCCCCTCACCCCAACCCTCTCCCCGTAAGAACGGGGAGAGGGAGAAGAGAGAGCCTCTCCCCCTACTCCGTCATCGGCTCGCCCAAGAGGTCCCAGTCCTTGCCGTTGAAGATCGAGATATAGAGCGTCTTCATCGGCGTGTAGTCGTCGGGCGTATAGCTGTAGTTGATGCCGTCAAGGAAATAAGGCGAGTGGAAACCGGCGAGCGTGGTGGCGTGCTTCAGCACGTTGGCGCGGGTCAGATCGTCGCCGCAGCGGCGCAGGATTTCGCCCATCGTCGCCGCCTGGCCGTAGCCGGCGAAGGCGATGGTGTTGTCGGGATCGATGTTCGGCAGGTACTTCTTGCGCAGCTCCTCGAACGCGACCACATCCGCATCCTTCTCATAGCGGGGCACACCGACTTCCTTGTTGTAGCGGATCGCGACGATGTCCTTGGCGTTCTCGAGGCCCGCGGCGCTCAGGATCGAGCGGCCGGTCGAGCCCGCCGACAACAACTGCAACGGCTTCCAGCCGAGCTCAGCCACCTTGCGGATCGACTGCGACGTCGCCTTGCCGGTGGTGATGTTGTAGAACACGTCGGCGCCCGACTTCGAGAGATTGATGAGCTGGGAATCGACCGTCGGATCGGTGAGATCGTAGGTCTGCTCCATGATCACCTGTGCTTTGCCGCCGGCGTCGGCCAGCACCTTCTTGAACGGGCCGAGGAAGTCGCGGCCGAAATCATCGTTCTGGTAGAGGATGCCGATCTTGGCATTCGGCTTCACGCTGACGACGTGTTTCGCCAGGATGCGGGCTTCGGTCGGATAGAGCGGCAGACCCGCCATGGTCCATTTGAAATTCTTCGGGTCGTTCCACTTCGAGGCGCCGGTGTTCAGCAGCAATTGGGGAACGCCCTTGGAGTTGAGATATTTGTGTACGGCGGTCTGCGGTGCGGTGCCGAGCGAGCCATAGAGCGCCAGCACCTCTTCCTGCTCGACCAGGCGGCGCGTCGCCTCGACGCATTTCGGCGCGCTGTAGGCGTCGTCCATGGTGAGGAATTTCACCTTCCGGCCGTTGATGCCGCCCTTGTCGTTCAGCATCTGGAAATAGGCTTCGCCGACGCGGCCCAGCACGCCATAGAGCGAGCCGGGGCCGGAATGCGGCACGGTCTGGCCGAGCTTGATCTCGGTGTCGCTCGCCCCCGTATCGTACTTCTTGTCGGCGGCACGGACGAGCGGCGCGGGCAGCACGGAGGCTGCGATCACGGACAAAGCGGTGGCGCCGAACTCGCGCCGCGTATGTTTTTTCATTGGTTCTCTCCCTGAGGCGAAAAGCTCTCGCATTCCGCCCCGCGCCGGGCAAGCGCGAAGTCGCGGCTTTGCGGCGCAATGCCGCGTCACGGCAAATGCGTAGCGTGTAGACTCAAGTTTTCGCCTCGAAGAGACGGGTGCGTCACGGCTTGACGGCGACGGCGACAAGCCCGGGCGCCGGAATGTTGTCCTCATTGCGCGCCGAGAGATCGTCGAGCAGAGCCAGCGTCAGCCCCGCGGCGGCGACCGCGGCGCGCACGTAAGCTGCACTGTGGGCGTAGCGCAGCCCCTCGCCGATGATGACGCCTTCGCCGTCATGGGTCTCGGTGGTGAAGGCAAGCACGCCACCCACGACCAGCACGCGCGCGGCTTCGGCGAGCACGGGCGCGAGATCGGCGACATAGACCATCGCGTCCGCGGCGAGGATCAATTCGGCACTGGCGTCGGGCTTGCCCGAAATGCCCGTCAGCATGTCGTCGACCTCGAGCTCGGCATAGAGCCCGGTCGCGCGCGACTTGTCGATCATGCGCGGCGACAGGTCGATGCCGATGAATCGATCGACGTGCTGCGCGAATGCTGCGGCCGCCAGTCCGGTGCCGCAGCCGAGATCGATCGCGCGCTTGAAGAACGCCGGCTTCCTCGCTGAGGCGCGCACCGACAGCACCGCCTTGAACAACAGCGCCGGGCCGCGATAGCCGAGATCGCCGACCAGCGCGGCCTCGAAGCGCGGCGCATATTGATCGAACAGCGTCTGCACATAGCCTGGCGGCATTGCGCCGACGGCCTCGACGCCGAGCTGCATCAGGTGCAGGCCGGCGCCATGGCGGTCTTCGGGATCGGCATCGCGCGCGGCGCGGAAGGCTGCGATCGCGGCTTCACGCTGGCCGAGCTCGAGGCGGATCTTGCCCAGCGTGTACCAGGCCGACGGGAATTTCGGCACCAGCTCGATCGCCTGTTCGAGCAGCTCGGCGGCAGCCGGCAGATCGCCCTTCAATTGCAGGTCGCGCGCGAACTCGTAGCGGCGGTCGGCGACGAGGTCGCCGGAGGACAGAAACAGGCGGGGGGCCATTTTCTCTTAGGGAACCGATCTTGGCCAAGTCTGGCCGTCCATTAAAACACGGACTTTTTCCGAAGATGAATGCGCGGGTCAAGCCCACGCATGACGGTTAGGTATCGTGGAATCAATGCCTATATGTGCGGCATGCGCCCGCAAGACATCCTGATGCCCGTCCCGGCCGGGCTTTGCTGCAAGCCCGGCGGCTTCCACATCGATCCTGTCAGGCCAGTCGAGCGAGCCCTGATCACGCACGGCCATTCCGACCATGCCAGGCCGGGCCACGGCGCGGTGCTCGCGACCCAGGAAACGCTCGACATGATGCGGCTGCGCTACGGCGAGAACTTCGCCGGCTCAGTGCAGGCGGTCGCCTACGGCGAGGAGATCAGGCTCGGCGACGTCACGGTGACGTTTCATCCCGCCGGCCACGTCTTGGGCTCCGCCCAGATATCTGTCACCTGCAAGGATACAAGGATCGTCGCCTCCGGCGACTACAAGGACGCACGCGATCCGACCTGCGCGCCGTTCGAGCTGGTCCCTTGCGACGTATTCATCACCGAGGCGACCTTTGGCCTGCCGGTGTTTCGTCATGGCGATGCCGCCGATGAGGTGAAGAAGCTGCTGGCGTCGGTCAAGCTGTTTCCGGAGCGCGCGCACCTGGTCGGCGCCTATTCGCTCGGCAAGGCGCAGCGCGTGATCGCGCTGTTGCGCGAGGCGGGCTACGACGCGTCGATCTATCTGCACGGCGCGATGGAGAAGATCACTTCCTATTACCAGGAGCGCGGCATTCCGCTCGGCGAGCTCAGGCCTGCGCGTGGCATGAAGAAGGCCGAGCTCGCCGGCACCATCACGCTGGCACCGCCGAGCGCGACCTCCGATGTCTGGACGCGGCGCTTCCCCGATCCGGTCACGGCTTTTGCGTCGGGCTGGATGCGCGTGCGGGCCCGAGCCCGGCAGGGCGGCGTCGAGCTGCCGCTGGTGATCTCGGATCATGCCGACTGGGATGGGCTGACGGCAACGATCGCCGCCACCGGCGCCGGCGAGATCTGGGTCACCCACGGCCAGGAAGACGCGCTGGTGCATTGGTGCAAGAGCAAGGGCCTGTCCGCGCGGCCGCTCGATCTGGTCGGCTATGGCGACGAGGACGAGGGCGAGACGGCGGCGGTCACCGGCGAGGCCCAGTCCGCCGGCGAGGCAAAGGCATGAACCGCTTTGCCGAGCTGCTCGACCGGCTCGCATACGAGCCGGGCCGCAACAACAAGATCAAGCTGCTGGTTGGCTATTTCCGCGAGACCGAGGATCCCGACCGCGGCTACGCGCTAGCGGCGCTGACCGGCGCACTGTCGTTCAAGCACGCCAAGCCGGGCTTGATCCGCGACCTGATCACCGAACGCGCCGACCCGGTGCTGTTCGGCTACTCCTATGATTACGTTGGCGATCTCTCGGAAACCGTCGCGCTGATGTGGCCGAAGGCGGAGCTGCCGGGTCACAACAACCCGCCTCCTCCCACCCTCACCGACGTCGTCACCACGCTGCGCACGCTCGGCAAGGCCGAGCTGCCGGCGCAGCTGGCGCGCTGGCTGGACGAGCTCGACGAGACCGGGCGCTGGGCGCTGCTGAAGCTCGTCACCGGCGCGATGCGGATCGGGATCTCGGCGCGGCTGGCGAAGACCGCGGCGGCGGCGCTCGGCGATAAGGAACCGCACGAGATCGAGCTGATGTGGCCCGGGCTGTCGCCGCCCTATCTCGACTTGTTCGCCTGGCTCGAAGGCCGCGGCGACAAGCCGGTCAATCGTGATCCGACGCCGTTCCGCCCGGTGATGCTGGCGCATGCGATCGAGGATAGCGATTTCGCCAATCTCGACGCCACCGATTTCAGCGCGGAATGGAAGTGGGACGGCATCCGCGTGCAGGCTGTCGCCGGCCGCGACGCGCGCGGCCACATCCAGGCGCGGCTCTATTCGCGCACCGGCGAGGACATCACCGGCAGCTTCCCCGACCTCGTGCCGTCGCTGCATCTGCAAGATACTCTAGATTTGAAGCATGATGACTCCCGAAAACCGTCGCTTCACACTTTTCGGCATCATGCTTCATTCGCGATCGACGGCGAATTGCTGGTGCTGCGCGATGGTCGCGTGCAGACCTTCAACGTGTTGCAGCAGCGACTGAACCGGAAGGTGGTTTCGCCGAAGCTGATCAAGGAATTTCCGATCCATCTGCGCGCCTACGACCTGCTCGGCGACGGCGAAAACGATCTGCGCGAGCTGCCCTTCACCGAGCGGCGCGCGCATCTCGAAGCCTTCGTCGCCAGGCTGAACGATCCGCGCATCGATCTGTCACCGACGGTCCCGTTCGCGAGCTGGGAAGAACTGGCCGCAGCGCGCGCCGATCCAAAGAGCGCCGGCGCCGGCGACGATGCCGACGCGGTCGAGGGCGTGATGCTGAAGCGGCGCGACGCGCCCTACCTGCCCGGGCGGCCAAAAGGCCCATGGTGGAAGTGGAAGCGCGATCCGCACATCATCGACGCGGTGCTGATGTATGCCCAGCGCGGCCACGGCAAGCGCTCGTCCTATTACTCCGACTACACGTTCGGGGTCTGGACCCGTGGCGATGCCGGCGACGAGCTGGTGCCGGTCGGCAAGGCCTATTTCGGCTTCACCGACGAGGAACTGTTGCAGATCGATCGCTTCGTCCGCCGCAACACCACCGAGAAGTTCGGCCCGGTCCGCCATGTCGTGCATGAGCCGGATCAGGGGCTGGTGCTGGAAGTCGCCTTCGAGGGCCTGCAGCGCTCACCGCGTCACAAATCCGGCGTCGCGATGCGCTTTCCCCGGATCAGCCGCCTGCGCTGGGACAAGCCGCCGCGCGAAGCCGACCGGCTGGAGACGCTTGAACGGATGTTAATCTCCATGACAGGAAGTTAAACCCGAAGCGCGCATGGCAGCCATTGATCGCGGCTCGCGGGTTTCCCATGTGCTGCGCCGTGACCTATAATGCATTCCGCCAGGAGAGAACGATGCCGAACGACGTCAGGGACTTGCCGGCCGGTAGCCAGAGCGATGGCCTGTACCGCTTTCTCGGCGGATCGCCGCTCTCGGTGGCGTTCCGGCTGATCCTGCTCTCGATCCTGGTCGGCGTCGTGCTCGCCGCGATCGGCCTGGACCCGTGGAACATTCTGTACAGCATCCGCAGGCTGTTCCAGAGCATTTGGGATTTCGGCTTCGATGCGATCAACTGGGCGTGGCGCTACTTCCTGCTCGGCGCGGTGATCGTGATCCCGATCTGGCTGTTGTCGCGGCTGTTCGGCGCGCCGCGCGGCCGCTGATCGCAAAGGAAAGCTCGCAGCCGATGCAATTGCGATTTGTCGGCTGCGGCGATGCGTTCGGCTCCGGAGGCCGCTTCAACACCTGCTTCCATGTCAGCGGCGAGCGCATCAACTTCCTGATCGACTGCGGCGCCTCCTCGCTGCCGGCGCTGAAGCGGCTCGAGATCGACCGCGACGCGATCGACCTGATCCTGATCACGCATTTCCACGGCGATCATTTTGCCGGCCTGCCGTTCTTCCTGCTCGACGCGCAATTCTCCCGCCGCACCCGGCCGCTGGTAATCGCCGGACCCGAAGGAATCGAAACGAAATTGCCAGAGGTGATGGAGGTGATGTTCGAGCATTCCTCCAAGACCAGACAGCGCTTCGATCTGTCCGTCGTCACGCTCGTACCGCACGAGCGGCGCAGCTTCGGCGAGGTGAGCGTGACGCCCTACCCTGTGGTGCATGGCGAATCCGGCGGGCCATTTCTCGCCTATCGCGTCGAGGCGGAAGACCGCGTCGTCTGTTACAGCGCCGACACCGAGTGGACCGACGCGCTGATCCCGGCCGCGCACAACGCCGACCTCTTCATCGCCGAAGCCTATACCTACGACAAGATGGTCAAGAACCATCTCAGCCTGAAAACGCTGGAAGCGCATTTGCCGGCGATCAACGCCAGGCGCGTGGTGCTGACCCATATGAGCGACGACATGCTCGGCCGCGTCGACAACCTGCCCTACACGGCGGCGAGCGACGGCATGGTCGTGGTGTTCTGACCATGCCATGCCTCGTCGGCCGCCCCTCCGCCACCGCATTGCTCTGAGTACAATTCCAGCATGGTCGCGCTACGGATGTCGCGATAGAAGCGCATATTCCATGCAACTGTAGCCATGCACGCACCCATCCACCCGAAGATCACCACCCGCCAGGTGTTCGCCATCGCCGGTCCCGCGATGGTCGCCAACCTGACCACGCCGCTGATCGGCATCGTCTCGACCACTGCGATCGGCCGCCTCGACGATGCCGCGCTGCTCGGTGGGGTGGCGATGGCCTCGGTGATCTTCGACTGCCTGTTCTGGCTGTTCGCTTTTCTGCGCATGAGCACGCTGGCCTTCACCGCGCAGGCGCAGGGCGCGGGCGAGCCGCAGGAATATGCCGCGATCCTGGTGCGCGGCTTCATCGTCGCCGGCCTGATCGGCGCTGCGCTGATCGTGCTGCAGGTGCCGCTCGCCGCCGTCACATTCCACCTGATGGGCGGCAGCGAGGGCGTCACGCGCGCGGCCAAGAGCTATTTCATGATCCGGATCTGGTCGGCGCCGCTGGCGCTCGCCAATTACGTCATCCTGGGCTGGCTGGTCGGGCAGGCGCGCGCCAATCTGGCGCTGGCGCTCCAGATCGTGATCAACCTGATCAACATGGCGGCGACCGTGCTGCTGGTGCAGGTCTACGGCGCCGGCATCGCCGGTGCCGCGATCGCCGCCGTGCTTGCCGAGACGACCGGTTTCGCCGTCGGCATCGTGGTGGCGTGGGGGATCTCGCAAGCAGGCTTTGCGGTTCCTGCGGCCACGCTGTTCGACCGTGCCAAGCTGATGCGCATGCTGGCGGTCAACCGCGACATCATGGTCCGCACCGCGGCGCTGATCGTCGTGTTCCTGTTCTTCACCGCCAAGGGCGCGCGCGAAGGCGACGTGACGCTGGCAGCGAACTCGGTGCTGAACAATTTCCTGCTGGTGAGCGCCTTCTTCCTCGACGGCCTCGCCAACGCCGCCCAACAGCTCTGCGGCCGCGCCTTCGGCGCGCGCGACGCACGCGGCTTTGCCGATTCGACCCGGCTGGTGCTGCTGTGGGGTATAGGCTTTGCACTTGTCGTCTCGGTGCTGTTCGCGCTGTTCGGACCGGCGCTGATCAACCTGATGACGACAAGCGAGGACGTGCGCCGCTATGCGCGAGAGTTCCTGGTGTTCGTGATCCTGGCGCCCTTGCCCGGCGTGTTCGCGTTCGGCTTCGACGGCATCTATGTCGGCGCGACCTGGGCGCGCGAGATGCGCAATTTGATGCTGGCCTCGCTCGCGCTCTTCCTCGCCGCCTGGTGGGCGCTCAGCTCGTTCGGCAACACCGGGCTGTGGATCGCGCTGCTCGGCTTCTACGTCGCGCGCGGCGGCCTGCAGGGCCTGCGCTATCCGGCGCAGTTCAGGAAAACGTTCAAGACTGCGTAGCTCTGTAGCCCGGATGCGGCGAAGCGAAATCCGGGACCCTATCCGCGGTGAGGCTGTCCCGGATTGCGCTTCGCTTCGTCCGGGCTACGGCAATTACCTGACCGGCCAATCCTCGGCCGTGATGGTCGCAGCATCGGCGCCGACGATTTCCGACAGCGAGTCGCGGCCGGTGCGCAGCAGGGTCGAGGACAGATCGCGCTTGATGTCGTCGACCAGTCCGATGCCCTTGTAGACCAGCGAGGAATAGAGCTGGATCAGGCTGGCTCCGGCGCGGATCTTGGTCAGCGCGGCGCCGCCGCTATCGATGCCGCCGACGCCGATCAACGGAAATGCACCTTCGACGCGGACATAGGTCTCGGCGACCATCCGCGTCGAGAGACGGAACAGCGGACGGCCCGACAAGCCACCCTGCTCCCTGGCCCGGTTCTCCTCGCGCAAGGTCGAGGGACGCGCCAGCGTGGTATTGGCGACGATCATGCCGTCGACGCGCCGCGAGCGGGCGATGTGCACGACATCGTCGAGTTCGGTGAGGCTCAGATCCGGCGCGATCTTCAGCAGCACCGGCGAATCGCCGGCGTTCTTGCGCACACGCTCGCGGGTATCGATCACCCGCGCCAGCAGATCGTCGAGCGCCGCCGATTGCTGCAGATTGCGCAGGCCCGGCGTATTCGGCGAGGAGACGTTGACGGTGAAATAGCTCGCGACCGGGGCAAACGTCTCGATCAGCTTCACATAGTCGGCGACGCGGTCGGTCGAATCCTTGTTGGCCCCGACATTGACACCGATGATGCCGCCGCCGCTGGCGCGCGCGGCGAGCCGGCGCAGCACGGCTTCCGCGCCGTCATTGTTGAAGCCCATGCGGTTGATGACGGCCTCGTCGCGCTCGAGGCGAAACAGCCGTGGCCGCGGGTTGCCGGCTTGCGGCTTCGGCGTCACCGAGCCGATCTCGACAAAGCCGAAACCAAGCCGCAGCAGCGCGTCGGGCACCTCGGCGCTCTTGTCGAAACCTGCCGCCATGCCGATCGGGTTCGGAAAGTTCAGCCCGAAGGCGCGCACCGCGAGCTTGGGATCATCCGCCCGCTGCCGGATCGGCGGCAGCAGCTTCAAGCCCTGGATCGCCATGCGATGGGCATCTTCGGGATCGAACCAGCGCAGCAGCGGCAGCGAGAAGGCGTCGAAGGCGCGGATCACGGCTTGAGCTCCGGAACGTCGTGGCCGCCGTCGGAGCGCGCGCGAAGGCTGAGGATTTCGGTGACCGCGCCGAGGTCGAGTTCGCCATAGAGATGCGGGAACAATTCGTCATTGCGCGAGCGTTCCCAGCGCAAGGCGTCGCCGAGCGCATCGGCATCGACCGCGACCAGGAACAGGCCGGTTTGCCCGTGGTAGTGCTTGCGCGCGGTCTCGGCCACCTGGGAGGCGGTGGAAAAATGAATGAAGCCGTCGCGATGGTCGTCCGCACTGCCCCGGTAGACGCCCTGCCGCTCGGCCTCGCGCCAGGCCGAAGCGGGGGTGATTTTGTAGATCATAGGCACGGCCCGGCCTTCCCTTTTGTCCTTGAGTCTCTTGGGGTTTTATCCGGATTTGAGGGGAAATGCCCCGGACGCCATATGGCGAGCGAGGGACCGTATCGGCGGCAGCGGTGCAACTCAAGCGGTGCCGGGACACATCCGGCGGCAGATTTGCGGAAATGCCAGGTTTCAGGTAATAATTCCTACCATCCGGGGTATCCTCGATGGCCAAACAGTCCAAAGCCGCCCGACCGCTGACCCACGCGCAGGTCTGGGCCGCGCTCGACCGGCTCGCGGAACGCGCCGGCCTGTCGCCGTCCGGCCTTGCCAAGCAGTCAGGTCTCGACCCCACCACCTTCAACAAGTCCAAGCGCGTGACCGGCGACGGGCGTGAGCGCTGGCCATCGACCGAATCGCTCTCCAAGGCGCTGGCCGCGAGCAATGCCAGCATGGAGACCTTCGTGCAGTTGCTCGGCGATGGCCCGCGCGCCTGCCAGTCGGTGCCGTTGATCGGCTTCGCGCAGGCCGGCGCCGGCGGCTATTTCGACGACAGCGGCTTTCCCGCCGGCAAGGGCTGGGATGAAGTGGCGCTGCCGGCGACCACCGACGAGCACGCCTATGCACTGGAGATCGAGGGCGACTCGATGAAGCCGGCCTATCGCGAAGGTGACATCATCGTGGTGTCACCCGCGACCGCGATCCGCCGCGGCGACCGCGTCGTGGTGCGCACAACCGGCGGCGAGGTGATGGTGAAGGAACTGAAGCGACGCACCGGCAAGGTGCTGGAACTGGCATCGCTCAATCCGGAGCACCCCGACCGCATGCTCGACGCCGAGGAGGTCACGTGGATCGCGCGCGTCGTGTGGGCGAGCCAGTAGCCAGGCCGGTCGATCACCACATAATCGGTGTCGTCCCGGGCAAGCGAAGCGCGACCCGGGATCCATAACCACCGCACGTCCTGCTGGAGAAGGCTGGGGCCACAGCCTGCTCTAACAACCGAACCCTGTGGTAATGGGTCCCGGCTTTCGCCGGGACGACAGCGGAGGTTGGAGCGCCGTCCGAGCCCCTACGTCGCGTAGTCTGGCTCCTTGCGGTCCAGCATCCGCTTCAGCGCATCGAAATGCCGCTGCGCCGGGCTCGGGCCGTTGTAGAGATGGTCGTCGCGGAAATCGCGCTTGGTCTTCTCCACCACATGCTGCGGCAATTGCTTGAGCGGCTGTTGGGTCCACATCGCATAGATCTGCACCTGCGCGGCGCGCTCGATGTAATAGAGCCGGTCATAAGCGTCGGCGACGGTCTCGCCGACGGTCGAGATGCCGTGGTTGGCCATGAACAGGATGGTCTTGTTGCCGATCACCCTGGCGAGCCGCGCGCCTTCCTCGGGATCCAGCGCAGGGCCGGTGTAGAGATCGTCATAGGCGATCGCTTCCGACAACCCGACCTCCGTCTGGCCGATCTCCTTGATGCGCGGATCCTCGAGCCGCGTCAGCGCGCTCGCATACGGCATATGGGTGTGGAACACCGCCTTGGCCTGCGGCAGCGCCTTGTGGATCGGCGCATGGATGCAATAGCAGGAGCGCTCGACCTCACCCTCGCCGCGCTTTACGTCGGCATCGTCGATGCCGACCTCCATGAAGGACGACGCGGTGACCTCCGACCAGTGCATGCCGAACGGGATCTGGTAGTAGCGGTCGGTGCGGCCGGGCACCACGAAGGTGAGATGGTTGAAGATGCCTTCCGAAAACCCGTGGATATAGGCGAGCCGATGCGCGGCCGCGAGATCGACCCGCGCCTGCCATTCCTCGGCGCTCGAACTGTCCCGCAGCGATGTCGGCGAAACCCTGAACTGCATGCGCATGCTCCCATCTGTGCCGGCCTCTCGGCGGAGGCCGTGCTGATTTTATGAAACAGAGTGTAGCGTAATCCGGCCGCGGCCTCCGCTGAAAATGCCGCTGGCCAGCCATCCGGATTTTGCGGGCTTGTCGCCGCAACCACCCCTGTCGTCCCGGCCTGGTGCGCAATTGCGCACGGGAGCAGGGACGACAACAGTCAGAGTCCATCGAACTACGACGACCGCGCCAGCGCGCCGTCGATCATGTTGACGGCGTTCTGCACGCCGTAGACCGCGACGAAGGAGCCGAAGCGCGGGCCCTTCTCCTGGCCGAGCAGCACCTGGTAGAGCATGTTGAACCAGTCGAGCGAGACGCCGGGACGGCCGTCCTTGCCCTTCTTGACCATGTCGAGGAACGGCTCACGGCGGCCGATCTCGTAGACCACGTTCTGGATGTCTTCCGCGGTCGCGTCAGCCGGCATGTTGGCAAGCGCATCGCGCAGATCCTGCAGCGCGGCGCGCTCAGCTTCGGTGGGCTCGCGGAACTGCTTGGTCGGCGCCACGAAGTCGCGATAGTAATTGATGGCGTAGCCGACCATCGCGTCGAGCTTCGGATGGGTCTGCGGCGTCACGCCCGGACGATAGCGGCCGATGAAGCCCCACAGCGTCTCGGCATTCTCCGCATTCGACGACGACACCAGCGTCAGCAGCAGCTGGAAGGTGACGGGCATGTCGGCCTGGGGCGGCTTGCCGGAGTGGATGTGCCAGACCGGATTTTGCAGCTGCTGCCGCGCCTCCTGCCGCGTGAAGCCGTCGAGGAACTGCTGATAGTCGTCGACATTGCGCGGGATGACGTCGAAATAGAGCCGCTTAGCCGCCTTGGGCTCGCGATACATGAACAGCGACAGCGATTCCGGCGATGCGTAGCGCAGCCATTCGTCGATCGTCAGCCCGTTGCCCTTCGACTTCGAGATCTTCTGGCCCTTCTCGTCGAGGAACAGCTCGTAGTTGAAGCCCTCGGGCGGTGTGCCACCGAGCGCCGAACAGATCTTGGCGGACAGCTTCACCGAATCGATCAGGTCCTTGCCGGCCATTTCATAGTCGACGCCAAGCGCATACCAGCGCATCGCCCAATCCGGCTTCCATTGCAGCTTGCAGCGGCCGCCGGTGACGGGAACGGTGACGCTCTCCTTGGTCTCGGGATCTTCGTAGGAGATGGTGCCGGCCTTGGCGTCGTGCGCCGTCACGGGCACGTAAAGCACGAGGCCCGTGCGCGGACAGATCGGCAGGAACGGCGAGTAGCTCGCCGCGCGCTCCTCGCGCAGCGACGGCAGCATGATCGCCATCACCTTCTCGATCCGCTCCAGCATGCGCAGCAACGCGGCATCGAACCGGCCGGAGGTGTAGTACTCGGTCGAGCTTGCGAACTCGTAGTCGAAGCCGAACTGATCGAGGAACGCGCGCAGCCGCGCATTGTTGTGCTGGCCGAAGCTCGGATGGGTGCCGAACGGATCGGGCACCTTGGTCAGCGGCTTGCCGAGGTGCTGCGCCAGCAATTCCTTGTTCGGCACGTTGTCCGGCACCTTGCGCAGGCCGTCCATGTCGTCGGAGAAGGCGAGCAGGCGCGTCTTGATCTTGTCCTCGGTCAGCACGCGGAAGGCGTGGCGCACCATCGTGGTGCGCGCGACCTCGCCGAACGTGCCGATATGCGGCAGGCCCGAGGGGCCGTAGCCGGTCTCGAACAGCACCTCGTCCTTCGGATTTTTCTTCAGCCGCGCCACAATCGCTTTCGCCTGCTCGAACGGCCAGGCGTTGGATTGTTCGGCGAGCGCCCGCAGGTCGCTCGGGCTGGCAGCAAGATCAATCACGGACATTTCTTCAGGCTCTCTCCAAAAAGGCCGCGAAAACTAACGCTTTCGCGGCAAAATGCAAAACAACGGGAAGTTCTTCGTCATTCCGGGGCGACGCGCAGCATCGAACCCGGAATGACGAATTCAGAACGGGCTGATCGAGAAATAGCGCAGCCACAGATCGGTGAAGCGGCCTTTTTCCCAGATCCGGAACAGCGCCCAGTTCAGCGACTGCCGGAGCAGATCGTTGCCCTTGCGCACGGCGATGCCGACGCCCTCGCCGAAATAGCGGCTTTCGACAAAGGGGCCGCCCGAGAACGCGCAGCATTCGGCGGAATCGGTGCCATTGATCCAGAACGCGAGCGAGATCGCATCGCCGAAGATGAAGTCGACCTCGCCGCGGCGAAGCGCAGCGCGCAGCGCGTCGTTATCCGGATAGGAGTGGATCTCGGCGTCGGTGAACATCGCCTTGAGGTAGGCCTCGTGCGAGGTGCCGGCGATGACGCCGACCTTCTTGCCCTCGAGATATTCGGGGCGGATCTCCGGCATCACGTTGTCGCGGCGCGACACGAAGCGCGCCGGTGCGCGATAATAGGGATCGGTGAAATCGAGTTTGGCGCGCAGCTGCGGGGTCACGGCCATCGACGCGATGATGGCATCGCCCCGGTTGGTCGCCAGCGCATCGATGAGGGTCTCGAAGCGGCGCATCTGGATGGTGCAGGTGACCTTGATCTCGTCGCAGAGCGAGCGCGCCAGGTCGACATTGAAGCCGGCGGGATTGCCATCCGGACCGGTGAAATTGAACGGCGGATAGTCGGTCTCGGTCAGGAAGCGGATCACGGTGAGACGCGACAGGTCCGGCCGATCCGGCCGCCGCCGCGGGTCCCAGAAGCCCGGCACCGCCTGCGGCGCGGCCTCGGCGGCCTTGGGCGGCTGATTCGGGGCCGACGGGGCGGCCGCTGCCGGGGGTGTCGCGGGCACCGTTTGTGCAGGGGCAGGCCTGGCGGGTTGAGCCGGTGCAGGAGCCGCCTTGGGCGCCGCCGGTGCCGGGGGCGTCTGTGCGATCGCGGGCCCCGCCATGGCCAGCACGACGGCCGCCATCATTGTCGCGGCCAGGCGAAGCTGGCGCGGGCGGACGGCAAAAGGCTGGGCAGGCGGATTTGGCATAACCGGCAATATCAGGAAATTGAACGGCTTATAGACCATCCGGCGCGTGATGCGAGCGCCGATTGGGTTAATTCCGAACCGGATCAGCGGTTAGAGATACCGTTTGAGATCGGTCGCCGCCTCTTCCGGCGTCCGTTTCAGATTGAACGGCGCGACGAAATGGCCGTCGCGGTCCATCAGATAGATCAGCGCGGTGTGATCCATCGTGTAGTCGCCATCCTTCAGCGGCACCTTCTTGGCGTAGACCCGGTAGCTCGACAGCACCTTGGCGATCGCGGCGGGATCGCCGGTCAGGCCCTTGAGGTGCGGATCGAAGCTCGAGAGGTAGTCCTTCATCGCCGCGGCGGTGTCGCGTTCCGGGTCGACCGAGACGAAATAGGCATTCACGCGGTCGGCGTCCTTGCCCATCGCCTTCAGGACCTCGGAGATCTCGAACAGCGAGGTCGGGCAGATGTCCGGGCAATGGGTAAAGCCGAAGAAGATCAGCGTCGGCTTGCCCTGGAGGTTCTTGTCGGTGACGGTCTGGCCGGATTGGTCGGTAAGCTGGAACGGCCCGCCGATCGCGGCTGGCGCGGCGACGGTGCGCAAGCCGCCGACCGCCCACAACATGAGGAACAGGCCGACCGCCAGACTGCCCGCGAAGGCAGCAAAGATCACCAATGGGCGCGTGGTCCGGGGCATGATGCGAGGGCGTCCTTGTCAGAAGCAGGCGGAGATGCCGGCCGTGATCATTTCGAAGAAAACCGCGGTCCCGTAGTGGAACCAGAGCGCGGCAGCGGCGAGCAAGGCCAATCCGCCGATGCCGGCAGCGCCCCACAGGATCGCAGATGCCACCCGGCCCTGCGGAGCCGTCACGAGCTCGGATCGGGTGGAGATCGGCTGAACCATGCGGTGGAGATAAGCCGGGTTCCGGCGGGCAGCAAGCGCAATGGCCATCGCAGGCCGTCAAATGATAGCGAGGTGCTGCCCGGCGCTGACCTCGTCATTGCCCGGTCTGCCGGCCATGACGAGAGACGACGCTCGCCGAGATCGGCGGCTCAGCGCGCGGGCTTGGGCGCCGAGGCCTGGGCGTTGAGGTAACACGGTTTGTACAGCGCCTGCAGTTGCTTGCCGCGCAGGAAGATCATGTGCCGGGTCAGGCCACCGCGGTCCGCGATCCATCTGCGTACCGCCGGCGGGTACATCAGGTACAGCATATGGGTGGCTTCGGGATTGGGGACCGGGCGGCCGTTGTCGCCGTAATCCCAGGCGGCATGGAAGCCGAGACTGGCGTGTGAGGTCACACAAATCCGGTCATGCGGGACCTTGCCGAGCACGATGGTGCAGGCCGAGGCGCACAGCCCGTCGATGATCACGGTCTCACCCGACGTGCGCAGGTCCTGATACTTGTCGACATAGACGCCGATCTTGCCGCCGCGATCATCGGCGATTCTGACCACTGCTTGAGACGCCCCCATTCCCGCCAGCAGGAGAACCGCAGCGAGCAACCCCGTCCTCAACTTCATTTTGGCCAGCCCCAGTCGAAACCGAATCTGTTTGGTCTGTGATGCAAGACAATCGTCAGCGTGTTGCGGTCGCGGATTTTTGTCCAGACGAGCGAGGCCGGTCAAAACAAATTCAAATTGGGTGTTGCGCGGACGCTGCAGTGGCGCGTGGAAAAGGTCCCAAACTGGAACAGCTTGCCGCAACTGCTTGATGCCTCGCCGCCACAGGCAAGGTCCATTTGACGTTGACCGCGCACAACGACGCGGTCTTGAATTCCGGCGGGACGGGGGAGATCAACATGGCTGACGATGCAGATGTGATCGTGATCGGCGCCGGACTTGCCGGTCTGGTCGCTGCGACCGAGATCGCCGACGCGGGCAAGCGCGTCATCGTGCTCGACCAGGAAGGGGAACAGAGCATCGGCGGCCAGGCTTTCTGGTCGTTTGGTGGATTGTTCCTGGTCGATTCGCCGGAACAACGCCGGCTCGGCATCAAGGATTCCGTCGAGCTGGCGCTGCAGGACTGGATGGGCACTGCCGGTTTCGATCGCGAGGAGGATCATTGGCCGCGCAAATGGGCCGAAGCTTATGTCGCGTTCGCGGCGGGCGAAAAGCGCGACTGGCTGCGCGCGATGGGCCACCGCATTTTCCCGGTGGTCGGCTGGGCCGAGCGCGGTGGTTACGACGCCATGGGCCATGGCAATTCGGTGCCGCGCTTCCACGTCACCTGGGGCACCGGCCCCGGCATCGTCGAGCCGTTCGAGCGCCGCGCGCGAGAGGCCGACAAGAGCGGACAACTGGTGTTCAAGTTCCGTCATCGCGTCGATGCACTCAGCATCAGCAACGGCACGGTCGAGGGCGTGAGCGGCGCGATCCTGGAACCATCTGATGTCGAGCGCGGCAAGAGCTCCTCGCGCAACGTCGTCGGCGATTTTTCGCTGCGCGCACAGGCGGTGATCGTCGCCTCCGGCGGCATCGGCGGCAATCATGATCTGGTGCGGCAGAACTGGCCGAAGCGGCTCGGCGAGCCGCCGAAGTTCATGATCTCCGGCGTGCCCGAACATGTCGACGGCCGCATGATCGGGATCACCGAGGCGGCGGGCGGCCGGCTGATCAACCGCGACCGCATGTGGCACTATGTCGAGGGCATCCAGAACTGGAACCCGATCTGGCCACGTCACGGCATCCGGATCCTGCCGGGACCGTCGTCGCTGTGGTTCGACGCCACCGGCAAGCGGCTGCCGGCGCCGCTGTTCCCGGGCTCCGACACGCTCGGGCAACTGCACTACATCATGGGCACGGGCTACGATTATTCGTGGTTCATCCTGACCCAGAGCATCATCAAGAAGGAGTTCGCGCTGTCGGGCTCCGAGCAGAACCCCGACCTCACCGGAAAAAGCTGGCGCATGACGATCAAGCGCGCCACCAACAAGGGCGCTCCGGCGCCGGTCGAAGCCTTCAAGCAACACGGCGCCGACTTCATCGTGCGCGACAATCTCGCCGACCTCGTCGGTGCCATGAACAAGCTCGCCGGCGATGACCTCTTGCAGTTGGATGCCATCAAGACCCAGATCGAGGCACGCGACCGCGAGATCGCCAACCCTTACGTCAAGGATGCGCAGGTGATGAACCTGCACAATGCGCGGCGCTATATCGGCGACCGGCTGATCCGGACCGCGAAGCCGCATCGCATCCTCGATCCCGAACACGGCCCGCTGATCGCGGTGAAGCTCAACATCCTCACCCGCAAGACGCTCGGCGGCTTCGAGACCGACCTCGATTCGCGGGTGTTCGGCAGGGATCGCCAGATCATCCGCGGACTGTATGCAGCCGGCGAAGCCGCCGGCTTCGGCGGCGGCGGCGTACACGGCTATCGCTCGCTGGAAGGCACGTTCCTCGGCGGCTGCCTGTTCTCGGGCCGCAACGCCGGGCGTGCGGCGGCGAAGGCGGTGGGCTAGTCGAGACCCGCCGGGCGTGAACCGGCGTCTTCTTGTTGAGTCCGAACTTCTTCAGGCCGTCTTGGTGAAAAGCGTCAGGACGCCGTTGGTGAGATTGACGGCGACAACTTGTGCCGAGCTCATGCCCTTCGCCTTCAGCGCGGATACTGCGCCCGTAGGCGCGTCGATGGAAGCCCGCAGGTTCTTCGGTGTGGGACCGTCGCAGGGGCGCTGCCAAAATATCGAAAACAACCCCATGCAAAGTAGCCGGCGGTGGCCTACGTTCGACCAGCAACTTGACACGTCGGGCAACTCAGGGATACATTTCTATTATTCCGAATTAATGCAGATGTCCCGCCACGGCTTACTCTCATCTTGCTCTAGGGCGCTTACTCATAAACTCGAAATGTCCGCTTTCGATGGCAAAGCGGGCACGCGACCCCGACCTCAGGAAGGTTGCCTTGTGACCCTAAGCGGCCATACGGGGCAGTGATCTGATCCTGCCGAACCTGCATAGCGTGTCACGCCGGTGGCGTTTATAATTCTTTATCCGAAACCTTTTGACGACGGAGGTTGGGAAATGAGCAGACACCTAGCCGTTAGTTTGCTGGCAGTTTTGGCTTTGACGGGAACTGCTTCGACGGCCGCACAACAACCCGAAAAGCCAAACGTCGTTTTCATTCTCGCCGACAATGTCGGGTACGGTGATCTTGGTCCTTACGGCGGAGGCGAACTGCGCGGCGCACCGACACCACGGATCGACCAATTAGCTCGCGAAGGCTTGCGGCTTACCCAATTCTTGGTCGAACCGGCTTGCACGCCATCGCGGGCGGCCTTGATGACCGGACGTTATTCGATCCGCGAGGGACTATCGCTCATTATCCTTCCCGGAGGGCCGAATACGCTCTCAGCGCAATCGGTCACGATGGGACAGCTGTTCAAGGAGCAGGGCTACGCCACGGCCATCTTCGGCAAGTGGCATTTGGGCAGCGAACCGCAAAGCCTGCCAACTGCGCATGGGTTCGACGAGTTCTACGGTATTCCCCCCGATATGACGTGGGACTCGGCAACGTATGTCGAAAAGATCGAAATCACACATTCATTCGCTGCACCGCCCGCCGTGTTGCTGGCCCGCGGGCCACAAATCGTGGAAGCGACGGCTGGCGGCGAGTTACACATCGTCAAGCCCTTCACACCGGAGGTACGAGCTGAAATCGATAACGAGCTTGTGGCCAAGTCGATCGAGTTCATGAAGAGGCAGACGGCGGCGCGGAAGCCGTTCTTCCTTTACCTGCCGTTCTCAATGGGGCACATACCCAACCTGCCTTCCGGCCAATTCAAGGGTAAGTCTCGCATCGGCAACTACGGCGACAAGCTTATGGAGGGCGACTATCACGTTGGCCAGATCCTCGACGCGCTAAAGCAACTCGGTGTGGATGACAATACGCTCCTCGTGTTCGCATCCGACAACGGCCCGTCGGGAGAAGCGTTTCGTGAATATGGCAATTTGGGAACGCCAGACATGGGCAGCCCGGGTCCGTTCCGTGGTGAGCTTGGTGAAGTGACGGAGGGCTCGATCCGGACCTTTTGCTTCATCCGCTGGCCGGGCCACGTCAAGCCGAACACAACCTCCTACGCGATGGTGTCTATCATGGACTTCTTCCCGACGTTCGCCGGCATCATCGGGGCCAAGGCGCCCACCGACCGTCCTATTGACGGCGTTGATCAGAGCGACGCGCTACTCGGGAAGAGCGAGACGGGTAAGCGTGACACTCTGTTGAGCTTTATCGGTGGCGAGTTGGTGGCCTCGCGGTGGAAGCAATGGCGTGTGTACTTTACCGACGTACACCCGACCGGCATCGGCCCCCAACGTCAACCCGGCCCCGGATCAGCCAGTGCTCCCATGGCAGGCTATCCGAAGGTCTTCAACATCGAGATGGACCAACACGAAGATCTGAACGTATTTGGGTTGTTTCCTATCGTCTC
This sequence comes from Bradyrhizobium sp. 41S5, assembly GCF_011516665.3. NCBI lineage: Bacteria > Pseudomonadati > Pseudomonadota > Alphaproteobacteria > Hyphomicrobiales > Nitrobacteraceae > Bradyrhizobium > Bradyrhizobium sp. 41S5. Next base: position 7,933,552 of record NZ_CP083721.1, read on the forward strand.
TGAACCCGCACTTAAAGCAGTTGAGGAATACTTGGCATCGGTCAAGAAATATCCAAATCCACCGGCCCCGAACGTCACGCAGTTTCGTAGTGGCGGTGGCGGCTGGGACTAGACATCTTACGTCCGGTTCTGGCCCGAAGCTGACACCAGCGATGGCGACGTGCTAGTTTGCTCCAGTGCGTCGAGCGAGCGGGATACAATGACTTCACCAAGTGCGAGCATGGATCGGATTGTCTCATGGCCGACCATACTGACCTGCTGTTTCCCTATCATCCTCGTCATCCTCTGGAGTGGGCCGTTCGACCTCGCTTTTCTGGGCGTTCCCGCGTTGATCGTAACGTGGATTGGGGCAGCGTGCTTGGCATTGGGTATAGCGATGGTTTCGGCGAGAGCACACAACTGGCGGCGGACAGTCTCGATGTCAGTCCTGCCGTTATTTACCCTGCTTGCGGTCGCCAATCTTGGCACTGTCTGGGGGCTCGCTATCGATGCTGGAGAGAGACTTCACTTCCAAATCATGCGCTCAAGCTACGTGGAAGATGTGTCCAAGATTGCGTTTTCTGGCGAGCCTCGTTTCGCCATGTGGAGGTGGGGCGGATTCGGGGTTGGGCACGGCGTGGTCTATGATGAGAGCGATGAGATAATGCTATCTGAGCAGTCGCTTGGCTGGAAAAAACGGGTCGCCAGTACCGAGGTCGGCATGTGTGGCGCGTGGGGCTCGCCGCTAGGCGACCACTTTTATCTGGTTCGCACGGGCTGCTGACTTTGATGGCTTCGAGTGATCTTCGGCGCTGCCTTCAACCGGAGGTGCCGTGCTCGCCATCGATCTCCGCTTCTGGCCCGTGCCGGACATTCACTTAGGCGTCGGTGACGTCTGCTGTTAAGGGCAATCCGGACCCGCCATTTCCGCATGCTCGTACCGGATTTATGAGTACGCAGCCTAATCTTACTGCGTCATGGATCTGGTCGCTCATCCTGAGAGGGCTTGACGATATGTAGCTCCGTCATTGCGAGGAGCGCGAGCGGCGAAGCAATCCATGCTTCCGCATATGCCGCGCGATGGATTGCCTCGCTTCGCTCGCAATGACGAAGTGGTCCCGCTGCACATCGCTACCCTTATGACACAGTGGAACTAGTCCGCCTCCGCGCCGAGAAACCGGACGCCGAACGTGTCGGTGTTGGCCTAGCCCCAATCGTGGAGCCTGCAGCATCGGCTTCAGCATCTCGCCGCGTTTGGTCAGGCAACAGCGCGAGGCGCCGCCGCCGCGCTCCTGCTTGACGAAGCCTGAATTGCAGAGATCACGCAGGCGCCCGGTCAACGCCTTATCGCTTTGCTGCGGGATGTCGTGGCGCAATTCGCCATAGCGCATCGGGCGGACCTTCAACCGGCTCAGGATCACGGTCTTCCATTTGCCGCTGAGCTGACCGATCGAGAACTCGACCGGGCAGCCATATTTGCTGCTTGGTCTTGCGGATCATCGCAACGCTCCCGCGGCACTTTCCATCTGGTTCGTTGAAAGCCGCCGTCGATCCATCTAGGCACGCTTCGCTTCGCGCCGCGCCCCAGCCAGACTGGTTGAACCCGCCTCGCCGGCGTGCTGCAATCGCCGCAGCAAAGCGGGGTTCTTTAGCGATGCGACGGTGTCCAATCGGTTTGCTGGCTCTGGCCGGCGCACTTGCGTTCAGCAGTGTGCCGGCGGCTGCGGATCCGCTCGTCATCAACGGCACGACGCGAACATTCACGCTGCAAGCTCCGGCCGCCAGGCCGGCGCCGCTCGTCATTGTGCTGCACGGCAAAACCCAAAGCGGTGCCGACATGATCACGCGGACGTCGTGGCCGTTGATCGCCAGGCGCGACGGCTTTGCGGCGGTCTATCCCGATGGGTTGAACCATGCCTGGGCCGACTCCCGGCCGGACCAGCGGCGCGCCGGCAATCCGCCGCCTGAGGGCACCGACGACGTCGCCTTCATCACCCAGTTGATCACAAAGCTGGTGGACGACGGCATTGCCGATCCCAAGCGCATCTATGTCACCGGTATCTCCAACGGCGGCGCGATGGCCATGACGCTGGCCTGCGAACGCGCCGACCTGTTTGCCGCGGCGGCCAGCGTCGTCATGAACCTGACCGACGAATCCGCCCGCGCCTGCCGGCCCGCGCGTCCGGTGCCGATGCTCCTGATGAACGGCACCGTCGACCCGCTGATTCCCTATCAGGGCGGCCGCGGCACCAGCTACTTCGCAGCCGACGGGTTCTGGTCGACCGAGCGCACACTGGAATTCTGGCGACGCATCGACGGCTGCGAGACCAGGGACGCCGCAACCACCGACCTGCCCGACCGCAATCCGTCCGATCAATCGACCGTCACGCGGATCGACTCGGCCTGCCCGCAGGGACATGACGTCGTACTTTACCGCGTGAATGGCGGCGGTCATCGCATGCCCGGCCACTTCCCGGACGCGCATTTTACGAAACTGGCGGCGACACTGCTCGGGCCCCAAAACGGCGACATCGACGGCGCCGACACGATTTGGGCGTTCTTTGCGCGCTTTCCGTGAGACGTACGCCTGCAAAATGCGCAGTGGCGGCGGTCGCCCTGACGCGCTAGAGGTCTGGCTCTGATCAAAATCAGAACCAAACTTCTCGATCTCTTGTCTTGACGCGTTTTCTTCACGCGAACCGGTAGCGACTTCGCTTGAAAACGCATGAGACAGTGCCCGCCAGTCAAGTGGAGACCCAAATGAGCATTCAGCGTTTCGAAACCGGCCCGCGCATGAGCCAGGCCGTCGTGCACGGCAACACCGTCTATCTCGCCGGCGTCGTCGCCGGCAAGGCCGCGGGCGGCAGCGTCACCGACCAGACCAAGGACATCCTGTCGATCATCGACGGCTACCTCGCCAAGGCCGGTACCGACAAGTCGAAGCTGCTCAGCGCGACCATCTACATCACCGACATGAAGACGTTCCCGGAGATGAACGCGGTGTGGGACGGCTGGGTCTCCCAGGGCAACACCCCGGCCCGTGCCACCGTCGAGGCCAAGCTCGCGGCGCCGCAGTACAATGTCGAGATCATGGTCGTCGCGGCGAAGTAGACGCGACGCGGATCATCGCAATCGCTCCGATGCCCCGGATTGCAAAACTGCAATTCGGGGCATTTCATTTGGCACCTCAGGCGCTGATCTGCAATCGCTCGCCCGCGGCCTCGCCGAGGTCGGACTGAAGCCAGCGGGCAATCCGACGCCACGAACCGGCCAGAGCCTTGCATCCGATGAACAGGCCGAGGTGATCGCACGGCTCGGTATCGCATTGCAGCCACGCGGGCGGCGTGCCCAACAGTCGCAACGTCGCAAATGCCTGGTCGGGCGGAACAACAATGTCGTTCTCGGCTGCGAGCAGGAAGACGGGCAGCTTCACCGCAGCAAGATCGATCTTGCAGCCAAGCGCGACAAAGTCTCCCGTCGCGATCCGGTTCCTGCGAAATATCCAGTCAGTCACTTCGAGATAGTAGGTGCCCGGTAAATCAAGCGTCTCTCGGTTCCAGCGTGTGAAGCAATCGAGCAGCGCCCGTGCATCCTCGGACTTGTCGTCGAGCCGCCGCTGCAGCGCCGCTTCCACGTCAAGCACACTGAGTGGGACGCTCCAGGCCTGCAGCATGTGCTTGCCACTGACGATTCCGTCTCCCTGACGCACCAGCGCTTCAAAGCCTTGCTGCGGAAGCGAGGCGACCATCCTGGAAAGCTCGGAAGGCACCGAGACGTCGACCGGGCTGCCCACTAGCACGAGCCGCCGCACTTTGCCGGGAAAGCGGGCGGCATAGAGCAGCGACAGCCAGCCGCCCTGACAGAGACCTGCGAGGTCGACGGGCGGTCCAATCGTGTCGACGGCCACGTTGAGATCGGACAGATAGGTGTCGATCGAGAAATATCGCATCTCCGGGGTCGCCGAGCGCCAATCGGTGAGATAGAGACGTGCAATGCCCGCCTCCTGTAGCGCTTCCATCAAGCTGTGGCCGGGGGCAAAATCCGCTATCTTCGCACGATGCAGCGCGTAGGGCGCGCAGACCAGCAGCGGCCGGCCTTCGACCGCGTTCGAGAAGTCCAGCAGGCGCATCGACGGCAGTTGCAGCGTCACCGAGTTGGCCGTTGTCCAGGGCAGCGCCGCGACGTCGCCCGCCGCCTGTGACGGCTCAGGCGCGCGACCCGGGTACCACTGCGAGTAGATGTCGAACGCCAATCGCGTGGCTTCAAACGGCCATAGCCAAGCGTGCCCCGCCCAGCTGGTGCTCGCACTCCGCTCTGATGGATCCGCCTCTTCGGGCAAGCTCATTCACCGGTTGATCGCTATCGGGATACTTAGGCCGGCGAGGATCGAAACCTTGACCCTGATCAAGAACCGGCGAATTTAACTATTCAGCTTACGCCGAACACGCTGGAGCAGCCACGCCGGGAGGTCACGATCTCGCGATCCCGGCGCGGCTTGCTGCAGAGCGGCGGCCATCGTTTCGGTGGCTACGCGGCTCGTGCCGTAGCCTTTTCCGCCTCGAGCCGGCGTGCAAACAGCCAGCGGAAATAGGTCAGCGGCGCATCGGCGCCGATCGCAAGCAGCGGATAGTCCGGATCGGCGTCGAGCACCTTCTGCTGCGCCTCGATGAAATCCTTGTCCTCGTTGAAGGCCTCCTCGAGGGAATGCCGCAGCGACAGCGAAATGTTCGGATTGTCGATGTCGAAATCGTGCAGGTAGTTCCAGAAGAAGTGCGTCGACGAGCCCGTCTCCGGCGTCATGAACTGCGCATTGCGGTATTGCCGCGTGCCCGGAACCTGAACGCCCTTCTCCACACCCTGCCCCGCCGGCGCAAATGTCGTGTCGAGCGTGAAGATGCCCGGCACGATCATGCGGCCGATATTGCGACGATCGACCTTGTCGTCGCGGTCGGAGATCACCTTCTTGTGGTAGGGCGGCGCATCGGCGCCCATGTGCCAACGCTCGACGCGGAAGCCGTCGTCCAGTTTCTCGATCGCCACCGGCTTGGTCTTGTAGGCGTATTCCTCGGAGCCGCCGAGCGTGTTGGTGTGCACGAAGGCGAGATGGGCGAAGTCGCTGAGGTTGTCGACGATCAGGAGCCAGTTGGCCTTGTAGTGCATGTAGCCCGGCAGGCCGCGCCATTTGGGATCCTCGAGCGGCGGATAGTCGAGGATCAGCTTCGGATCGGCCTTCTCGGGATCGCCGGTCCAGATGAAGATCATGTTGTAGCGCTCGACCACCGGATAGCTGCGCACGCCGAGCTTGGCCGGGATCGCGTCCTGGCCCGGGATCTGGATGCACTTGCCGTCGGCCGCGAACTTCATGCCGTGATACATGCACCTGATGTCGTCACCCTCGACGCGCCCCATCGAGAGCGGCGCGGCGCGATGGCAGCAGCGGTCGTCGAGCGCGACCACCTTCCCGCTGGCGCCGCGATAGATCACGATCGGCCGCTCCAGGATGGTGCGCGCCAGCTTCTTGCCGTCGATCAGCTCGTGGTTCAGCGCCGCCACGTACCAGGCGTTGCGCAGGAAAATTCCGTCATCAGCCATGTCAGCCTCCCAATGCACTATTGCTTGCAATGAGGTTAGGTGATCCCGGTCATCGGGATAATCCGATTTGGCTGGACACACTGTACCGCTGGATGGACAATCGGCCATGGAGTGGCGCGACTGGGAGCTGTTTTGCGAAGTTGTCGAGCATGGCGGCTTCACCGCGGCCGCGCGCGTGCTCGGGCATCCCAAATCGAGCCTCAGTGCTGCGGTGCAGCGTCTCGAGGCCAATCTCGGGCTGCGACTGATCGAGCGGACCACGCGGCACCTGCGGCTGACCGACTCCGGCGAGACGATCTATCGCAAGGTCCGCCCGCTGTTCGCCGCGCTGCACGACACCCACAGCGAGGCGCTGGCGATGTCCAGCGCGGTCGCGGGCACCCTGCGCATCAAGGCGCCGTACGAATTCGGCGCGCACCACGCAGGACCGGTCGCCTGCGCCGTGATGGGCCGCTATCCCGAGCTCGCGATCCGGATCGATGTCGAGCACGACATCGTCAATCCGATCGCCGAAAACTACGACATCGTGTTCGCGATGCTGGAGGCGCCGCTGCCGTCGGCCGGCATCGTGATCCGCCGCGTCTTCACCCTCGAGCGCGGTCTGTTCGCGGCACCGGCGCTATTGGAGAAGTTCGGCGAGCCGCGCACGCTGGATGAGTTGAGAAAGCTGCCGCTGTTGACCGGCCCCAGCGATCCGCCATGGGCGATCACCGCTCCCGACGGTGTGGTCGAGCATCTCGCGGTGGATCGCGCGCGCCTCACCAGCTCGAATGCCCATGTCCGCCTGCAGGCGGCGCTCGCCGGCCATGGCGTGCTGCGGGTCACTGCGAGCTACACCCGCGCTGCGGTCGCGGCCGGCGAGTTGCGGCGGCTGCTTCCGGACCATGCCTGCGAGCCGCTCAACGTGCATGCGCTGTTGCCGGCGCGGCAATTTGTCCCGGCAAAGGTCCGCTGCTTCCTCGATGCGATGGAGGCGCACGCGCGGGGTGATCCGGAGGCTTACATCAGGCCGTGACCTGCGCAGCCGTCACGCGGCGCATGACGTCAGAGGTAATCGATCGACGCAGGCGAACCTTCGATAGTCCGGACAGCCGACAGTCCGGCACATCAGAAGGAGAGTACCATGACCGACCACACGACCATCGCCCGCCGCTATATCGAGCTCTGGAACGAGCGGACGCCGAGCCGGCGACGCGAGATGCTGAGCGAGAACTGGACAGCCGATGCGCGTTATGTCGACCCGATGATGAGCGGCGACGGCCATGACGGCGTCGACGCGCTGATCGCGGGCGTGCAGCAGAAGTTCCCGGACTTCACCTTCAAGCTGATCGGCGAGCCGAACGGCTTCGGCGACCATGTCCGCTTCTCCTGGGGTCTCGGGCCGGACGGCGTCGACAGCCCGATCAAGGGCACCGACTTCGCCACGCTGAAGGATGGCCGGATCAGGAGCATCACCGGCTTCCTCGACCAGGTACCGGGCGCCTGACGCGATTTTCCTCACGGTCGTCATTCCGGAGCTCGCCAACGGGTCCGCGCAAAGCGCGGCCCGATGACAGGCTCCGCGAGAGCCCGGAATCCATCGGGCCGCAGGTGTCGCGGCCACATGGATTCCGGGCTCGACGCTGCGCGTCGCCCTCAGGTGCGCAATTGCGCACCGGGGAATGACGAGGGAACTTCCACCGCCGCGATGTCGCTGCTAGTCTTCCCGAAACACAGGGAGGACGCCATGAAGGCAGATTACGCCTTCAAGACTTCTGTCGTCAGCGACATCACGCCGGCGCTGCTGGCGATCGGGCGCGACGGCTTTCCGCAAGCCCTGATCGGCGCGTTGCGCCGCGTTGCCGGTGTCGGTCACTGCATGGTGTTCTCGTTCACGGGCCCGCGGTCCGCCGCGTGCCTGCTCGACGTCGGCAACATTCCGACCGGACGCGACCTCGGGATCGCCTATTCCGAACATTTCCATCAGGCTGACCCGAACCGCGATGCGGTGTTCGAGGGCAAGGCGCAAGCCGTGCCGATCGTGCTGCCGACCTTTGCGCGCCGGATGTACAGCGACGGCTACCGCAAGATTTTCTTCGACGATTCCGACATCGTCGACAAGTTCGCCTCTGCCATCTGGACAGGCGACACCTGCTTCTACGTCAATTTCTACCAGATCACCGAGCAAGGCCGCTTCAGCCGCGAGCAGATCGCGCGCCTCGCCGCGGTCGCGCCCGCGTTGACCGCAGCCGTGGCGCGGCACTTCCAGCGCGACCCGGCAACGGATACCGATCCGATCGCGCGGCTGACGACCCTGTTTGCGACCGCCGAACCGCTCGCCAGACTGACCGGCCGCGAGAAGGAGGTCTGCCTTGGCATCCTTTCGGGCCTCAGCTCGGAAGCGATCGCCGCCGAGCTCGGCATCGGGCTGCACTCCGCCCTCACCTATCGCAAGCGCGCCTATGACAAGCTCGGCATCTCCTCGCAAAACGAGCTGTTCGCGATCGCGCTGCGCCTGATGGCGTCGGCACGCCGGCTGAACTGAAGAGCCCGAGCGGCCACCTCGCTCTGTCCCCAACGGTGGGGACAGACCGGCAGCGTCTGCCGGCCTATGCTCGGTTCGGAGACCTGAGCCCAACCAGAGATCGCGCCGTGAGCACCGCTCCCCATTTCGACATCGATGTCCCCGCCTTCTGGCAGGACCCCTATCCGACGCTGGCGCGCATGCGGAAGGAGGCGCCGATCGCCTTCGTGCCACAGCTCGGCAGCACGCTGCTGTGCAACCGCGACGACATCTTCGTCTCCGAGAAGCAGATCGACGTGTTCTCATCGCACCAGCCCGAGGGGCTGATGAACAGGCTGATGGGCCACAACATGATGCGCAAGGACGGCGATGCGCACATGAACGAGCGCAAGGCGATCTTCCCGGCGATCTCGCCGAAGACCGTCAGATCGCACTGGACCGCACGGTTCGCCGGACATGCGACGCGCATCCTCGACGGGTTGACGCCGGACCGTGTGGTCGATTTCGTGCAGGCCTTCGCGCTGCCGTTCTCGGCCGAATGCCTGAAATCGATCACCGGCCTCACCAACATGCGCTTCCAGGACATGAATGCCTGGTCCCAGGGCATGATCGACGGCATCGCCAACTACACCGGCGATCCCGCGATCGAGGCGCGCTGCCATGCGGCGACCTCGGGCATCGACGCCGCTATCGACGACATGGTGCCGGTATTGCGCAAGACACCCGACCTCAGCCTGCTCGGCGTGCTGCTGCAGACCGACATGCCGATGGAGAGCGTGCGCGCCAACATCAAGCTCGCGATCTCGGGGGGCCAGAACGAACCGCGCGACGCGATCGCCGGCACGGTGTGGGCGCTGCTGACCCACCCGGACCAGCTCGCCCTGGCTGTGAGCGGTGCGATCCCGTGGCTGCAGGTGTTCGAGGAATATGCGCGCTGGATCTCGCCGATCGGGATGTCGCCGCGGCGGATCGCAAAGCCCTGGACGATCAGGGACGTTGCATTCGAGACCAACGAGCGCGTGTTCCTGATGTTCGGCTCGGCGAACCGGGACGAGAAGCATTTCGACAGGCCTGATGCATTCGATGTGCGCCGCGACGCCAGCAAGAGCATCGCATTCGGCGCCGGTCCGCATTTCTGCGCCGGCGCCTGGGCCTCGCGCGCCATGGTCGCCGACGTCGCGCTGCCGGCGATTTTCGACAGGCTGACGAATCTGCGCCTGTTCGCCGACAAACCGCCCCGGATCGGCGGCTGGGCGTTCCGCGGCCTGCTGGACTTGCCAGTGACGTGGGACCGGTAGGAGCGACGCCGCCTGTCCCTGCACCGGATCTATGTAAGCACAGACACATCGAGACATGAAAAGATGCCCGCCGAGGCTTGGCGCGCGCCATTCTGGCGCTCCGTCGATGGGCGAATGCGTTGCGACACCATGCCGCCGCAACCGGTCGGACGACTGTAATCAAACTGTCACGAATCCATTTCAATCCGCCGTTATTGATGAAACTGCAGTCAGTTGAGCGGTCACAAGGGATTTCAGATGAACCCGAATACCAATGGTAGCAGTCACGATACCGCCTTCCATCATGACGCCCCCGAACAGGATTCCGAGGAAGGCGGCGGCATCAACAAGACGGTCGCGGTCGTCGCGGTGGTGGCTGTCGGCGCTGCCGTGTTCGAGGCTGCCTTGCTCCCGGGACTTGCACTCGGCGTTGCCGCCGTCGCGGCGCCGAAGTACCTGCCGAAGCTCGCCGGCGCACTCAATCCGCTGTTCAAATCCACCGTTCGCGGCACCTACAAGTTCGCACAGAAGTCGCGCGAGATGTTTGCCGAAGCCCACGAGCAGGTGAACGACATCGTTGCGGAAGTGAAGGCCGAGAACCAGGCGCAGGAAGGCAAGGCGGCGGCTGAGGGCCGGACTTCGTCTGCGGCCTGAACGGGCCCAGACCGGCCGATGTAAAGCGGCGAAGCGCGCCGATGATCGACCTTGCGACGCCGGCACGGCGCGCAATCGTGTTCGATCACGGCAGCATTCGCGTCCCCGCGCCGGCGTTGGAACGCTGTTAGAGGAATGCGATGACCAAGATGAAGCTGCAGATTGCGCATCAGGTTCCAGGCCGGATTCGCATGAAGGTGCCGTCGGCCAAGGAGAACCCCGAGCTTCTCGAACAGATCAAGCAGACCTTCAGCGTCATTCCCGGCATCGAGGATGTCATCGTCAACCCGGCGACGGGAAGCATCGTGCTTCACTACGACACCGACCGGCACGACGAATTTCACGGCAGGCTGGAGCATCACACCGGCGGCCACTACAAGCCGCCGGCCAATGAAATCGAGGCGCTGGCAACCAAGATCGAGCAGGAAGCCGAGTACCTCGCCGAGCACTCGCATACGGCCAGGGTCGTTGTCGATTTCTTCAAGGAGTTCGACAACGGGATCAAGGTCGCCAGCGGAAACGTGGTCGATCTGAAGATTCTGCTCGCCGCGGGCATCGCCGGCTTCACCATCTTCGAGGTCGGCGCCAATGCCGCGACGCCGGTTTGGGTCACGCTGGCGATCTTTGCCCTCAACCACATGATCCAGGCCAACATGGCCGCCGCGGAGCAGGCGGAGCCGGCAGGCGCGACGGCCTGACCCGCCAGGGGCGAGAGCGCACATTCATGGACTTCAGCTTCTGCCACTCCATGCCAGGGCGCATTCGTCTGAGCATTCCCGCGCTCGGGCAAAACCGCAAGCTGGGTGAGATCTGCCTCGGGTGGCTGCGGGCACAGGACGGCATCAGGACTGCGCGGATCAACTACGACTGCGCGAGCCTCGTGCTGGAATACGATCCGGCCCAGGAGCAAAGGCTGCTCGCGCTGCTGAACGGCTTCAGGAGCATGAGCCGGGCCGACGTCAAGGCACTCTGTGCGGGCGCCGCGCAGGACGCGGGCACGCCACGCGCCAGCGTGCCGGAAGTCTCCAAGCGCTCGCCGCTGGCACTGCCGACGCTGTCGCTGTTCATGGCCTTCAGCGCCAATCCGGTGATCGCGGCGATCAACATGCCGCTGATGCTCTGGAACGCGATCCCGATCGCCAAGCGCGCCTGGAAGGTGTGGGCGAACGAGAGCCGGCTGAACATCGACGTGCTCGACACGCTCGCGATCACAGCCTCGGTGCTCCAGGGCAATCCGCTGGCCGGCTGCATCGTCACCTGGCTGATCAAGCTCGGTGACTGGATCCGCGACCTGACCGCGGCGGGCTCGCGGCGGGCGATCAATGAGCTGCTCGAATTCCAGTCAAAGACAGCCTGGCTGCTGCGCGACGGCGAGGTGGTGTCAATTCCGGCCGCTGAGCTGCAGAACGGCGACATCGTCGTGGTGTATCCCGGCGAGATGATCCCGGTCGATGGCGAGATCATCGACGGCTCCGCCACCATCGACCAGAAGACGATCACCGGCGAGGGCCTGCCGGTGCATCGCGGCAAGGGCGAAGCGGCCTTCGCCGCCACCGTGATCCGCGAGGGCCAGATCACGTTGCGCGCGCTGCGCGTCGGAACCGCGACCACCGCCGGCCAGATCGTGCGGCTGATCGAATCCGCGCCGATCGGCGACACCCGCATGCAGAACCATGCCGAACGCTTCGCCGACCGGCTCGTGACCCCGACGCTGGCGCTCGCCACCGGCACCGCCATGGTCTCGGGCGACTTCAATCGCTTCCTCTCACTGGTGATCGTCGACTACGGCACCGGCATCCGCGTCGCCGCCCCCACGTCGGTGCTGTCCTCGATGACGCTGGCTGCGCGCACCGGCATGATCATCAAGAGCGGCGGCCATATGGAGAAGCTTGCCGGGATCGACACCATGGTGTTCGACAAGACCGGCACCCTCACCCACGGCACGCCCGCCGTCATCGACGTGATCTCCTACCAGAACTCGATCACGCCGAACCACCTGCTCGGGCTCGCCGCAGCCGCCGAGACCAAGCTGCAGCATCCGGTCGCGGAAGCGCTGCGCACGCGGGCCCGGCAGCTCGCGGTGAACTTCCCGCCCTGCAACGAGACCACCTACCGCCTCGGCCTCGGCGTCGAGGGCCAGGTCAACGGCTACTACGTCCATGTCGGCAACCAGCGCTTCATGCGCCAGAGCCAGATCGCCGTCGACGCCTCGGCCCTCGATCGCGCCGCGCTCGACGAGCGCGGCTATTCGAGCCTCTACATCGCCGTGGACGGCAAGCTCGCCGGCCTCGTGCCCTACTCCGACGAGATCCGCAAGGAGAGCCGTTCGGTGATCCAGCGGCTGCATGCGCTGGGCGTCAAGAACAGCATCATGCTGACCGGCGACAATGCGGTGGTGGCGCGCGCCGTCTGCGAGAATCTCGGACTCACCGAGCACTTCGCGGACATGCTGCCGGCCGACAAGGCCAGCGTCATCCAGGAGCTGCAACGCCAGGGACGCAGGGTCGCGATGGTCGGCGACGGCATCAACGATTCCCCCGCGCTCAGCTTCGCCGACGTCGGCATCGCGATGAAGCATGGCGCCGAGGTCACGCACGAATCCGCCGACGTCATCCTGATGGAAGATTCGCTCTGGAAGCTCGTCAAGGCGGTCGAGATCTCGCAAGGCGCCGTCAGCCTCATCAAGCAGAACTACGCTATCGTCGCCGCGTTCAACACGCTGGCACTTGGCCTTGCCCTGCCGGGCGGCCTGATCACGCCCGAAGTCACCGCGCTCATCAGCAATGGCTCGGCGATCCTCGCGAGCTTCAACGGCATACGGCCGATCTTGCGCTATCAATGAGCCAGGATCTAACCCAGCTCGCAGCTCTTCCTCCCGGCGATCACGCCGCGCTACAAGCCGCAGTCAGGACGCTGGAGAGCTCCAACCTCGCGGCAAGGATCGCCGACTATGCCGGCGTCCCGGTCAATCGCGTCCTCAACCTGCTGCCGAAGGCCGCCAACCGCCAGCTCAGCGGGCTGGTGCGCACGGCGGTCATGAAGGGGCTGGAAGTCGCCGTCGACACGCTCGACGAGAAGCCGCCGCCCTCACCGGCGGTGACCTTCTCGTCGCTCCTCGCCGGAGTAACGGGAGGCGTGAGCGGCCTGTTCGGCTTCGGCGCGCTCGCGGTCGAACTTCCCCTGACGACGACATTGATGCTGCGCGCGATTGCCGAGATCGCGCGGCACCAGGGTGAGGACCTCTCCAGGATCGAGGCAAGGCTGGCGTGTCTCGAAGTCTTCGCCTACGGCACCAAGCGAACCGACGAGAATGTCGACATCGGCTACTACGCCGCCCGCGCGCTGATCAGCAAATATACCAGCGACGCGGCCGCCTATCTCCTGGAGCGCGGCGCAGTGGATGCCTCCGCCCCCGTGATCTCGAATCTGGTCAGCGAGATCGTCTCCCGGTTTGGGCTGGTGGTCTCGGACAAGGCCGCGGCCGGCGCGGTACCGATCATCGGCGCAGCGTTCGGCGCGACCCTCAACGTCATCTTCATGGACCATTTCCAGAAGATCGCGAAAGGGCACTTCACCGTGCGCCGGCTGGAACGGGTCCATGGCAGCGCCGACGTTCGGCAACATTATGCGGCGATCGCGGCGAGGCTCGCGCCGCGCCGAGGCGTCGCGACGGCATGAGGCGTTTGGCAACAATTGGACATCGGCGCCGTGCTTCCGCCTGAGGACACAAGGCTGCGCGACCTTCGTCGCATGCGGGCGCTCGCCACGGCCCTGCTCGCGCTCATGCTGCTGGTTTTTCTGGCGACCTCGATGGCGCAACCGCACTGGCCGTGGCTGGCCTATCCGCGCGCCTTCGCCGAAGCCGGCATGATCGGCGCCTGCGCCGACTGGTTCGCGGTCGTCGCGCTGTTTCGTCATCCGCTCGGCATCCCGATTCCGCACACCGCGATCGTTCCGCAGAGCAAGCAGCGCATCGCGGTGGCGCTGGGCCGCTTCATCGCCAACAACTTCCTGTCGCCTCGCGTGATCGGCGATCGCATCCGCGACGTCGATATCGCCGGCTGGGCGGCGCACTGGATCGAGCGGCCGTCGCATGCCCGCAGCGCCGCGCAACGCACAGTCTCGGCGGCTCATCAGGCCCTGCAGGCCACGCCGAGCGCCGACCTCAACGCCTTTCTGACGCGCCGGACCCGGCAGGGGATCGCGGCGGTTCCGGTGGCACCGCTCGCCTCGCGCGTGCTGGCGCTGTTGTGGGCGCATGGCGACGCGCAGGCCCTCGTCGAGCGCTTGATCACATCGGCGAGCGTGGCGCTCGCCAACAACAAGGAAACGATCCGCAAGAAGGTCTCGCAGCGCTCCTACCGGTTCGTGCCGAAATGGGTCGACGGCATGGTGGCCGACCGCGTCATCTCCGGCATCGGCCAGACGCTCGACGAGATGCGCGAGCCGAACCATCCCTGGCGGATCGAACTCAAGGCAGAGATCGAGCGTCTGATCGACCGGCTCGCCACCGATCCCGACTACCTCGCCAAAGGCGAGGAGCTGAAGCAGCGCATGCTCGACAATCCCGCCGTGATCCGCCAGATCGACGCGATGTGGCAGGCCATCGAGGCGCGGCTGAACTCAGCGGCGACCTCGGCCGCGATCGCGGACACCATCGAAACCGCCCTGATCTCGGTTGCCGCGCGGGTCCGTGACGATGCCGAGATGCGCGATCGCATCAACCGCTGGCTTCGCGTCGCCGCATTGCGGGCCGTTGCGTCGCGACGCCAGGAGATCGCGGCCTTCATTCGCAAGGTGGTCGAGAACTGGGACACCGAAACGCTGATCGTGCGGATCGAATTGCAGGTCGGACGCGACCTGCAATTCATCCGGATCAACGGGACGGTCGTCGGAGGCCTCGTCGGCCTGCTGATCTTCTCCGTCTCGCGCTGGCTGTAGCTCATGATGAGATTAGGTTGAGTTGGAACGGTGTCGCAAGTTCACCTCTCCCTTGGGAGAGGTCGATTTGCGCAGCAAATCGGGTGAGGGGTTACAGTCTATCGATAGAGCAAGAGCCCTCACCCGGATTGCTTCGCAATCCGACCTCTCCCCAAACGGGGAGAGGTGAACCGAGACCGCGCGAAGCCGATGCAACCAAAACTCATCCCGCTTCTACTAGGATGCGGACTCATTAAGGCGCAGCCACAGCCTGATTGACGCCAGTTGAACGAAGGCAAGGTAGTTGGCGGCAAGTCTGTCGTAGCGTGTCGCTACTCGGCGACATTGCTTGATTCCGTTGAAGAACCGCTCGACCTGGTTGCGAGCTCGGTAGAGATAGGGGCTGAAGCAGATTGGATCGCAGCGGTTGCTCTTCGGCGGAATGTTGACCCACGCCCCCTTCTTCAGGGCAAGCTGTCTAATCCAGTCTGCGTCATAGCCACGATCAGCAAGCAGCATTGACCCAACTTTCAGACGAGACAGCAGTTTTCCGGCAAGCCGCACGTCGTGGGCCTCACCGGGACTCAGCGCCCACCGTACCGGCAGACCATTGCTATCGACCACCGCATGAATTTTGCTCGTCAGGCCGCCGCGTGACCTCCCCATCGATTGGCGCTTGTTTCGTGTGATGCAAGCTCCGTGTTGATGCACTCGGACAATGGAGGTGTCGATCATCTGGACAGCCGCATCGTGGGCAGCGGCAAGTGCGTCGATGATGCGGCTCCAAACACCAGCCCGCCGCCAGCGGACGAAGCGGTTGTAGCAGGTCGTGTATGGGCCAAACGCCTCCGGCAGATCACGCCAAGGTGCTCCTGATCGTAGGATCCAGAAGATGCCGTTGAGGACTCGTCGGTCGTTTACCCGAGGAACGCCACGCGGCTTGTTCGGCAGCATGGGCTTGATGGCGACCCATTCATAGTCAGCGAGTTCGTGGCGCATGAGTTGACTCCAGTTGGGAGTTTGAATGACGGGGTCTGTCTGACGCAACGCTTCTGGAACGTCCTGGTTAGGCGCTCACGGATAGAAACGGACGGCAACCTGCCGACAATCCCCACTGATCAGTCGAAAATGATCCGTCTCTGACAATTGACGGCTGAGCCCGACGCCTAGGGTCCTAAGCAAGTCTATGCCGCATCCAGGCCATCGATCCTCGAGAGAAAGGTCTTCAATATTGGCGAGGCGTTGTCGCGGCGGAAGCCGACCGTTACAGCGATCGTCGGCGCATCACCTTCGAGAGGGCGACTTACAACCGACCAGGGCAGGAAATTCTTCGCGGATGCCGGTAGAATAGCAAAGCCACGGTTAGATGCGACGAGCGAGATCGCCATGGCGTAGTTGTCGATTTCGAATGCCGGTGTGACCTCGATGCCGCAGCGCTCGAGGTATTCGGCAATGAGCGCCCGGAGCACCCGCGGCACTTTCGAGATGCCGATATAGGTTTCGCCGACCAGATCCTTTGGATCGAAAGTCTCTCGCTGAGCGAGCCTGTGATCGCTGGGCAGAACCGCGACCAGAGGCTCCTGCGCCACGACCTTGAATTCGATGTCCGGTGTCTTCTCGCCGCGCAGAAATGCGACGTCCAGCCTGCCACGTGCGAGCTCCTCCGCCAGCGTCGCCGAATGATCGCTGGAGACCCGAATTTCGATGTCGGCCAGTTCGTTGCGCAACAAGCTGGTCGCACGCGGTAGCCAGTCGACCTCCTGGCCGGTGGTGAAGCCAATCGCAAAGACCTGTTTGCTCGGCTGTGCCGCGCGCCGCGCGCCGTCGGTGGCGGCTTCGGCTTGCATCAGTGCCAAGCGAGCATGTTCGAGGAAAACCCGACCAGCCTCCGTCAGCTGCACGCCGTGCACGCTGCGGACCAGGAGCGGCACGCCGACTTCGTATTCCAGGTCCCGAATCTGCCGGCTCAGGGAGGGCTGCGCCGTGTGCAGACGTTTCTCGGCCGCCACGGTGAGGCTGCCTTCTTCGGCGACGGCAACGAAATAGCGTAGATGGCGAAGCTCCATTCCATACTCTCCAGGTATGGGAATGGAACTTACAAAGTCTTTTTAAAAAGCGCTAGTCGGGCCCAAATAGCTTCCAACAGCAACGAGACACCGGCTTCTGACCATGCCCTCTGGGCAGGGAACGGATGGCTTGTGCCCAATTTGAGGAGCTTTCGCCATGTCCAACCCCGTCGTGCTCATCACCGGAGCTCTGACCGGAATCGGCCGGGCCACTGCCATCGCTTTCGTCAAACAGGGCTCGACCGTGGTCGTTTCCGGCCGTCGCGAGGCCGAAGGCCGGTCGCTCGAGGCCGAGCTCCGCGGCCTCGGCGCGGAGGCCGCGTTCGTTTTCGCCGACGTGCGCCGCGAGGACGATATCCGTCGCCTGGTCGATCAGACGGTCGAGCGCTTCGGCCGGCTGGATGTCGCCGTCAACAATGCCGGCACGGAGAGCACTCCGGGGCCGGTGACCTCGACGACGCTGGAAAGCTATGCCGCGATGTTCGACACCAACGTGCTCGGCACCCTGCTCAGCCTGAAGCACGAACTCAGGGTCATGCAGCGGCAGGGCGCGGGCAGCATCGTCAACATCTCGTCAACAATGGGCGAGCGCGGCGCTGCCAACCTGTCGCTCTACGTCGCGAGCAAGCACGCCGTGGAAGGCCTCACCAAATCCGCAGCACTCGAAGCGGCCGCTTTCGGCGTCCGCGTCAACGCGGTGGCGCCGGGGCCGACAGAGACCGCGATGCTCGATCGTCTGACCGGCTCGCCGGACAAGAAGGCTGCCTTCTACGCCGCCGTACCGCTCAAGCGCGGCGCGAGAGCAGAGGAAATCGCAGAGGCCGTCGCTTTCGTGGCTTCGGAGAAAGCCTCTTTCATTACAGGCCAGATCGTACGGGTCAACGGCGGCAAGACTGCAAGCTGAATCCAATCGGTCACATCATCTCAGACATAAAAAGGAGTTCTGCCATGACTACGCACACACACCAAACTGCACCCACCCAATTCGTCGACGCCAACGGCATCCGCTTCGCCTATCGGCGCTTCGGTAAGACAGGCGGCGTGCCGATCGTCATGAACATCCATTTCCGCGGCACCATGGACCATTGGGATCCGGCCGTGACCGATGGGCTGGCACAGCAACGCGAAGTCATCCTGTTCGACAATGCGGGCATCGGCGCCAGCTCGGGCGAGACGCCGGCGACCGTCCCCAGCATGGCGACAGATGCCATCGCCTTCATCAGGGCGCTCGGGATCGGCAAGGCCGACATCCTCGGCTATTCGCTCGGCGGCAAGGTCGCTCAGGAGATCGCCGTGCAGGCGCCCGACCTGGTGCGCAAGCTGGTCCTGGTGGGCACCGGACCGCGCGGCGCCGACACCGCCGCCAGCAAATCCGCAGAGATCTTCTCTGCGACCTACGATCCGCCCGAACATCTCTGGATCGCCGCGCATTTCCTGCCCAATGCAGCCGGCCGTGCCGCCGGACGGAAGTACCTCGAACGCAAGTTCCGTCGCAAGGATCGCAGCCCGGAAGTGAGCGAGACGTCCGCCACGGCTCAGTACGCGGCGATCGTCAAGTCGAACGAGAAGACCGATGGCGTGTGGGATTACCTGGCCGACATCCATCATCCTGCTCTGGTGGTCGATGGCAGCAACGACCTGATCATCCCCACGGTCAACGGATTCACGCTGCAGCAGCGTCTGCCGAACGCGCAACTCATCGTCTATCCGGACTCGAGCCACGGGCCCCAGAACCAGTATCCGGAGCTATTCGTGGCCCACACCGCCATGTTCCTGGACGCGTAGCGAAACGCGGGTCGTCGAGCCGGTCGCGTTTCCGGCATATCCGATCGGTGCCCTAGATTTCCTGGAAGGAAGATCGTTATGAAATCGTGCTGTGGAAAGACCGCCCTCGTCACCGGCGCCTCACGCGGCATCGGGCGCGCCGCTGCTTTGGCGCTCTCCGAAGCCGGAGCCCAGGTCCTGGTTCACTACGGACGTGGCGCTGCAGAAGCGCGTTCGGTGGTCGACGAAATCAATTCCGCCGGAGGCAAGGCCCAGGCGATCGGCTTCGATCTCTCGGATCCTCAAGGTGCGCACAAGCTTGCCGCCAAGGTGCATGAAATCGTCGGCGAACGGCTCGATATTCTGGTCGCCAACGCCGGAGTGGCCAAAGCCGCCACGATCCAGGAGACAACGATCGAAGACTTCGACGCGCTCTTCGCCGTCAACGTGCGGGCCCCGTTTTTTCTGGTCCAGCAGTTGATCCCGATCCTGAAAGAGGGATCCAGCGTTATCTTCACCTCTTCGCTCGCCGCGCATGCGGCCGTGGGAGCGCTCGCCGCCTACGCGGCCACCAAGGGAGCCATCGACACCCTGGTCAAGCACTTCGCCTTTGTTCTGGGAGCGAAGGGCGTGCGCGTCAACGCGGTCGCGCCCGGCGTCGTCGAGACCGACATGTCCAGCTTCGCAAGGACCGAGTCCGGCCGCGAATTCACCCTCTCCATGCAGGCGCTAAAGCGGGTGGCGCAGCCCGACGACATCGCGGGCGCCATCGCCTTCCTGGCGTCCGATGCCGCGCGCTGGGTGTCCGGCGACACGCTGAGGGTGGACGGCGGCTCGAAGCTTTGAGCGACAAGACGCAATGAAAGGACAAACGTCATGACGGAGCGCACGATCAAGATACCCGGCCCCGATCATCCGATCACCATCGAGCAGAACAAAAAGCGGGTCGTCGTCACCGTAGGGGGACGCGTGATCGCCGATACTCGGCGAGCCCTCACGCTGCGCGAGGCCAAGTATCCGCCAGTTCACTACATCCCGCGCGAGGACGTCGATATGGCCGCGCTCGCGAGGTCGGCGACGCGGACTTACTGCCCCTACAAGGGTGATGCGTCCTACTTCAGCATTCCAGCCGGCGGCGAACGTTCGACCGACGCGATCTGGACCTATGAAGCGCCCTATGAGGCCGTGGCCGAGATCGAAAATCACCTCGCCTTCTACCTCGACCGCGTCGACGCGATCGAGGAACAAGCCGCCTGAGCGGCATCTTCAAGGAGTACGTCATGTCTGATCTCACCGGCAAAGTCGCCATCGTCACCGGCGCGTCGAAAGGCATCGGTGCCGCCGTCGCCAAGACCCTGGCCGCGCGTGGCGCCGCGGTCGTTGTCAATTTTGCGTCGAGCAAGGCCGGCGCCGAGGCGGTGGTCAAATCGATCACCGGCTCGGACGGCAAGGCAATCGCCGTCCAGGGCGATGTATCCAAGGCTGCGGAAGCCAAGGCTCTGGTCGACGCAGCGATTTCCGCGTACGGCCGCCTCGACATCCTAGTCAACAACTCCGGCGTCTACGAATTCGGACCGCTGGAGTCGGTCACCGAGTCGCAGTTCCGCAAGATGTTCGACGTCAACGTCCTGGGTCTGCTGCTGGTGACCCAGGCCGCGGCCCCCCATCTGCACGAAGGCGCCAGCATTATCAACATCGGCTCCGGCGTCACCGCCATCACCCCTCCGCAAACGGCGGTCTACACCGCTACCAAGGGGGCCGTGGACGTCATCACCGGCGTGCTGGCCAACGAGCTCGGGCCTCGCAAAATCAGGGTCAACACCGTCAGCCCCAGCCTCACCGAGACCGAAGGCACCCTCAGCGCCGGAATGCTCGCGACCGAGTTCGAGGCGGGCATCATCGCCCAGACGCCGCTCGGCCGGCTGGGCCAGCCCCAGGACATCGCCGACGTCGTTGCCTTCGTGGCCTCGGACGACGCGCGCTGGGTGACCAGCGAAAGGATCTCGGCCGGCGGCGGCTTGCGCTGATGGGACGGATCCATGTCGGCCTCCGGTCATCGGATGGCCGACATTCTCCGCCGAGATTGGTCTGGAGCCGCCGAGCGAGTTTTTGGGTCTCGCTCGGCGTTGCCATGCATACGCTATGGACGAGCGCCGCGCCGGCGCTCAGCTATCGGCTCTATGCGGAGGAATGGCAGCTGTCGCCTATACAGACGACAGGCGTCTTCGCGATCTATCCGTTGTTCGTCGTCGGCACGCTGATTCTCCTGGGCGATCTGTCGGATCATGTCGGCAGGCGATGGACCATGCTTGCCGCTCTGGTGTTCTCATTGATCGGGGCTCTGACACTCGCATGGGCCGTCAATGTGGAATGGCTCCTGGTTGCCCGCGCAGTGATGGGGGTAGGGGTCGGCCTTGCGAGCGGCGCTTCGACTGCGGCCATCCTCGAGTTCAGCTCTACCGGCGATCCCGAACGCGCCGCTTCGGCGACCAATCTGGCGCAAGCGCTCGGATTCGCCACCGCGTTACTGCTCGGCGGCGCTCTGATCCAGTACGCGCCCTATCCGTTGCGGCTAGACTTCTTCGCGCTTGCGGTGGTCATCGCCGCGCTGATCCTGGCAGTCTGGTTTCTTCCGCGTCATGTGTCGAGCCGGACGCCGTGGGCTCCCGATTGCCTCACGTGCCGGCCACCGTTCGCAAGGCATTCCATGTGGCATCGATCGGCGCCGCGACGGCGTTCGCCACAGGCGCCGTCCTCCTTTCGCTCGGCGGCCAAGTGGCACACGATCTGGTCGGGTCCGCCAATGAACTGACGAACGGCGCCATCCTGGCGAGTTTCGCCATCGTGTCCGCGATAGCCACGATCGTCGCGAGAAAGTTACGGCCACGAGCCGCTCTTTTACTCGGTTCGGTCGCGACCACGATCGCTGTCCTCCTTTTGTGGTTGGCAACGAAATTTCATCTACTGTCCGCTTTGCTCATTTCGACCTCGTTGGCGGGAATCAGCTATGCATTTCTATTCTTGGGTGCGTTGACGTTGCTCAATGCCGTCGCGCCGGCTGACAGTCGCGCTGGCGTCCTCTCAGCATTCTATCTAGTCGGATATCTCTGCATGGGATTTTGCGCCCTCGCGTTGGGTGTGGTCGCTCACATATGGGGATTGCCGACGGCAGTGGCAGCGGCGGCGATCGTACTCGCTTCGCTAGAGCATGATGTGTTTATACGGAAACGTACCCTGAATTTTTGAGATAGTTGGCGCACTCCTCCTTAGAGAAGACGTCGAGGAGTTCGCCGACCTTGCGCCAAGTCGCTTCGACATCACGCGGCTGCGCGGCTCGCATCAGGTGTTTGAGCTTGGCGAAGACCTGTTCGATCGGATTGAGATCGGGGCTATAGGGCGGCAGGAAGAGCAGATGGGCTCCTGTGGCGCGGATGGCGTTGCGCGCCGCGTTGCCCTTGTGACTGCCGAGATTGTCGAGAATGACGAGTTCGCCCTTTGCGAGGGTCGGCGCCAGCACCTGCTCGACATAGAGGGTGAAGAGTTCGCCATTGATGGGGCCGTCGATGACCCATGGCGCGCTGATCCGGTCGTGGCGCAGCGCCGCGATGAAGGTCATGGTCTTCCAATGGCCGAAAGGCGCAGACGCCTGGAGGCGTTGCCCACTCGGTCCCCAGCCTCGCAGCGGCGCCATGTTGGTTTTGATCCAGGTCTCGTCGATAAAGACCAGGCGCGAAGCGTCGATCCTGCCCTGATGGGTCTTCCAGCGCGTCCGTTTACGCGCGATATCGGGACGATCTTGTTCGGCCGGCAGGATCGTTTTTTTTGAAGCTCAGCCCTTCGGCATGGACGAACGTCCACACTGCCCGCACGTCGGTCTTGATCCCGCGCGCAGCCAGTTCCTGCGTCAGCTTCCGCAAAGTGAATGGGCCGGAGCGAATGCGTTTGCGCAGCCAGTCGGCATTGGTGCCGGACAGAACCGGCTTCTTGTGACCGCCGATCTTGCCGGGAGAAACGCCGCCGGTCTCCCGCCGCAGATTCTTCCACTTCGTCACACAGGAAGGACTGATCCGAAGCGCTTCTGCAATCGAACGAACCGTCTCGCCAGCATCAGCCCGCGCCAGAGCGAGTTCACGAAGATCTTCCGAATAGGGTCGCGTCATCCATGCTGGCCCCCGTTCCAGCATGGAGTTTGAATCAGAAATTGTCCCCTCTGGGAATCCCGATTCCGGTAAAAAACAACATGCTCTAGGATGTGCGACATTCCTTTTTGCTGTGGCGCGCGTTTCGGCGACGGTCGAATGACCTTCCGCTCCATGGTCCGCAATGGCCCACGCAACCTATTGCGCTGCGGCACAAACTCGGCCGGTACAGGGGAAAAAACAGACAATGCGTCTATCGCATCAAGCCGCTGGCTTTATGGGTACACAGCCTAGCGCGTTCGTTCGCGCTTAGGGAAAACGAATTCGCAACAGCGGCAACTGCTGGAGCCTGTCGAG
Source organism: Bradyrhizobium sp. 41S5 (assembly GCF_011516665.3). Taxonomy (NCBI): domain Bacteria; kingdom Pseudomonadati; phylum Pseudomonadota; class Alphaproteobacteria; order Hyphomicrobiales; family Nitrobacteraceae; genus Bradyrhizobium; species Bradyrhizobium sp. 41S5. Next base: position 7,956,803 of record NZ_CP083721.1, read on the forward strand.
CAGGCGCACCATTTGGCCCGCAGCCAGGCTGAGGCAGCCGAAGATGAAGTGGCGGCGGGTCAAGCCGCGCTCGCGTTCGGCGAATTCCAGGCGCTGGAGACGCGGTTCGGGAGCAGCGTGCGCACGCAGGGCGGGAAGCGTCGTCATATGCATCAGCCGATCGGAATGCGGATTTCCGGCGCCGTGGTCATCTGCTCGATCGTGTTGTCGAACGACAGACAATCCGGATTCTCGCCCGGCATCCGGCGCAGCGTCTCGGCCAGCTGCTCCTGCTCCAGCAGGAACGAGCGGCCGTCGCGCAGGCGGGCATAGGCCGCCCACGGCACGAATTTGGTGAACGGAAACGGAAAATCCTCGCGCGGCGATACGTCGATATTCAGGCCGGAGACGAACAGGGCGTTCTTGGTCTGAAAGGCCGGCTCACGCAAAATGCTCCGATAGGTGCGATCGAACTCGGCCTGGGTGACGAAGCGGGCGGCATCCAATGCCGGATGCGGCGACGTCACCAGCGTCGGCATCACCGGAGCGAGCGCCGCCTCGAGAATGTCATGACCCTCGGGACCTTCGGCCAGCGCGCGGCGGAAGTGAAACAGATCCGGTGACAACGCCGTGCCGATCGGCGCCGGCGTCTCGCCAAAGCAGGCCTCACCGAGTCGTTCGCGGATCGCCGGACCCGCACGAAAGACCTTCGACGTGGCCAGCGCGCGCAGCGGCTGAAGCGGCGTCTCGACCATGCGGTCGAGCCACAAAATGACACCTTCGTTGCGGCTGTCGTCGAGATATTGATTGTCGATCCGGAACGCCGGCTCGCCATTGAGCCGGCCGCATTGCACCTGCCGGCAGGCATGCGCGTATTCGTCCTCATACCAGCGCAGCACGCCGCAGAGCTTGCCGCAGCAATCCCCGAACCTGCAGTCTTCGGTGCGGTGGCGCTGATAGACCCCGAAGCGGCCATCATCGGGATTATAGCCGACATGGCTGGCCTGGATCAGCACCAGGTCCTCGCCGTGATGGGCATAAGGCCCGTGGCGATTGATGGCGACCTTGCCGCCGACCCGTCCGTGATCGAACGGAAAGGTTCCGAAATGCTGGGCCAGTAGCATGACCGGATAGCCCTGGCTCTCGTCGGAGCAGAAGGCGCGCGACGGCAGCATGTGCTGCCGCTCAAAACCGAGCGACCGGCAGTAATTGTAGAGCCGCGGAACGAAATGGCCGTAGCGCATCGCAAAACGACCAACCCGGAAGGTTTCGATCATCCCGCTGCCGCCCGACCGCCCCGAAGAATCCAGAGTGCACGCGGGCACGTCCCCCGCTTCCCGTACCGAAACGGTAGTTGTCGTTGTTGACGGTTATGTGAACATAGCAGCCGGGTGGCGCGCTCAGCGCCCCCAGCGCAGCACCACCGGATCGAGCATGCGCGCGATCTCGATCAGGCCGGCGCGCGTGGCCGGATGCAGCGGTTGCAACGGGTGCCGCACCGCGTCCGACTTGATGACGCCGCCCTCGCGCATCAGCACCTTGCAGGCCTGCAGCCCGCATTGGCGGTTCTCATAGTTGATCAGCGGCAGCCAGCGCGCATAGGCCTGCGCAGCCTCGTCGCGGCGGCCGGCGAAGAACGGATCGATGATCTGGCGGATGCCGTCGGGATAGCCGCCGCCGGTCATCGCACCGGTGGCGCCGGCATCGAGATCGGCCATCAGCGTGATCGCCTCCTCGCCATCCCAAGGTCCCTCGATCACGCTGCCGCCCCTCTCGATCAGGCCGCGCAGCTTGTTGGCCGCCATCGGCACCTCGATCTTGAAGTACCTGACATTGGCGAGCTCCTTCGCCATTCGCGCCAGAAAGTCCACCGAGAGCGGCGTGCCCGCGACCGGCGCATCCTGGATCATGATCGGGATGTTGATGGCATCCGACACCACCCGATAAAACTCGTAGATGCCCGGCTCGGGAACGCGGAAGGTCGCGCCATGGTAGGGCGGCATGATCATCACCATCGCGGCGCCGGCGGCCTCCGCCTCGCGACTGCGCGCGGCGCACACCGCCGAGGAGAAATGCGTCGTGGTGACGATCACGGGAATGCGGCCCGCGACGTGCTCGAGCACGGCATGCATCACGGTCTCGCGCTCGGCATCGGTCAGCACGAACTGCTCGGAGAAGTTGGCGAGGATGCAGATGCCGTGCGAGCCGGCATCGATCATGAAATCGATGCAGCGCCGCTGTCCGTCGAGGTCGAGGTTGCCGCCGGCGTCGAAGATGGTCGGCGCCACCGGGAAGACCCCTCGATAGGGACGCTGTGCCGAAATCGTCATGTCAAATCCTCCCTCCTGATGTGTCGCAGCTTTTTCCGTCACACCTTGCGGAACGGCAGCGGCGGACCTTCGAGCCTGCGCAGGCCAGGCTCGCGCCGCTCCAGCCACCAACCATACTGCTTCGGCCAGGACGCGAACACCTCGTCGCTTCCGCCGCCGAGCGCAAGCTCGGCATGCAGCGGCCAGTTCGGATCGAACAGCGCCTCGCGCCCGATCGCGACCAGATCGGCGTGGCCGCCCGCCAGGACATCCTCCGCCTGCTGCGGATGCAGGATCAGGCCGACCGCGATGGTGGCGACCTCGGCGGCGCGGCGGATTTCCTCCGCATAAGTCACCTGGAAGCCATAGCCGCGCGGAATCCGCGCCGCGGTTGCCGAGCCGAGCAGGCCGCCCGACGAACAATCGATCAGATCGACACCACGCGCCTTGGCTTCGCGCGCGAATGCGATCTGATCCTCGAGCGTCAGGCCGCCATCGACACCATCGACCGAGGAGATGCGTACCGCCAGCGGCCGCTCGGCGGGCCAGGCGGCGCGCACGGTCTCGATGATCTCGAGCGGATAGCGCATCCGCCCGGCGCGGTCGCCGCCATAGGCGTCGCTGCGGCGGTTCGACAATGGCGAGAGGAATTCGTGCAGGAGATAGCCATGCGCGCAATGCACCTCGACGAATTCGAAGCCGGCCTCCACCGCACGCAAGGTGGCGCGCCGCCATTGCTCGCGCAACGCGGCGAGCTCGGCCGCATCAAGCGCATGCGGCATCAGCCAGCCTTCCTCCATCGGGATCGCGCTCGGCGCCACGGTGCGCCACGGCAGATCGCCGCGGGCGCGGTCGGCCTCGTCGAGTGCGGCATTGCCGCACCAGGGGCGCTGCATGCTGGCCTTGCGGCCGGCATGCGCGAGCTGGATCGAGGGCACCGCGCCGTTGTCCTTCAGGAAGGCCGCGATGCGTTCGAGCGGCGCGATCTGCTCGTCGTTCCAGATGCCGACATCGCCATGGGTGATGCGTCCTTCGGCGGTGACCGCCGCGGCCTCGACCATCACGAGCCCGGCGCCGCCCTGGGCGAACTTGCCGAGATGCACGAGGTGCCAGTCATTGGCGAGGCCGTTGGTTGCCGAATATTGGCACATCGGTGAAATCAGGATGCGGTTTCGGGAGGTCACGCCGCGAAGCGTGATCGGCTGAAACAGAAACGGCTGCGACATCGGGTCCTGCGGGATCGTGGTGGCGGGAGAAATGGTGGCGGAAAACTAGGCGGCGCGCGAGCTGATCGCAAGCCGCGCCGCAGCGCAGGCGGCAAGACCAGCGCGCATGCAGCGCATCCGCAGCGGCGCGGTCCGCAAAACCCGCAACACCTGCTGCAGATATTTTTCCCGGTTGGTAAACATTTTGCGTCATCGCCGGGTCACGCCACGGATCGCAATTCATGCTGGAAATGCCTACATTGCCGACATGAAAAAAATCGGATTCCTCTCGTTCGGGCACTGGACGCCCTCCCCGCAATCCCAAGCCCGCTCGGCCGCGGATGTGCTGCTGCAATCCATCGACCTCGCGGTCGCCGCCGAAGAGCTCGGCGCAGACGGCGCGTATTTTCGCGTCCATCATTTCGCCCGCCAGCTGGCCTCGCCCTTCCCGCTGCTGGCGGCGGTCGGCGCGAAGACCAGCCGGATCGAAATCGGCACCGCCGTGATCGACATGCGCTACGAAAATCCGCTCTACATGATCGAGGACGCCAGCGCGGCCGACCTGATCGCGAGGGGACGTTTGCAACTCGGCATCAGCCGCGGCTCGCCCGAGCAGGTGATCGATGGCTGGCGCTATTTCGGCTATCAGCCGGGCGAAGGCGAGACCGACGCCGACATGGGCCGCCGTCATGCCGAGATCTTCCTCGATATGCTGCGCGGACAAGGTTTTGCGCAGCCGAATCCGCGGCCGATGTTTCCCAACCCGCCCGGCCTGCTGCGGCTCGAACCGCTCTCGGAAGGCTTGCGCGAACGCATCTGGTGGGGCGCCGGTTCGAACGTCACCGCGGTCTGGGCCGCAAAGCTCGGGATGAACCTGCAAAGCTCGACACTGAAGAGCGACGAGACCGGAGAGGCCTTCCATATCCAGCAGGCCGCGCAGATCCGGGCCTACCGCGCCGCCTGGAAGGAGGCCGGCCACACCCGCGAGCCGCGGGTCTCGGTGAGCCGCAGCATCTTCGCGCTGGTCGATGATCGCGACCGCGCCTATTTCGGCAACGGCCAGGAGGAAGACCAGATCGGCTTCATCGACGAGCGGACGCGCGCGATCTTCGGCCGCGGCTACGCCGCCGAACCCGACAAACTGATCGAGCAGCTCGAGACAGACGAGGCGATCGCGGAGGCCGACACCCTGCTGCTGACCGTCCCCAATCAACTCGGCGTCGCCTACAACGCGCATGTGATCGAGAGCATTTTGACGCACGTCGCGCCTGCGATGGGATGGCGGTGAGCCTGCACGAGCAGCACCCGCGGCGGCCGTCCTTCCAGGGGTGTGGTTGAAAGCGGACGACCGGCCGCGGGCTTGAACCGACCGTTCTCTGCCGGAGGCTGGTCGATTCTACATGGCCAATGCCGGAACCCGCGAGATCGTTCCGCCGGAACTCCGTTCTCAAACGCGGAGAACTACGGAAACATAACTGCGTGCTGTGAGAAGAACAGGTCGAGTACAGTTCGTTAGGCGCGCACGTTGCGTGAACAGAGCGCCGTAATATCCCGGGATCATCGCGTGAAGCCAGTTTGTGAATGATCCAGGTCACGCTCGCGGATACGAGTGAAGAAGATCATCGTTCAGACCTGCCGGGACGCACCGGTCGTGGCGTATAAAAGGGGTTGACCAGGCAGGTTGCCGGAGTCCCCACGGCGCTGGCCTGGCACTCCTGCATCGAGGCGAAGATGCAATCCATTCGGTCGCCGACCAGTTCGCCGTAAACGTGCATGCAAACGGGATAGCGAGGATCATAGGCTTGTGCCGATGCCGGCTTCGTCATGCAAAGCGCGCCCAGCGCGAGCAGCAGCGCTCCAAGCAACCTCACGTCAAGTCTCCCGCTATTGCCGCGAAATACATTGTCTCGCCGACAGGACTGTCCCGCGCAATTTAGCCTCGGGGCTGACCTTGGGGCTGGAGCGGGCGAAGGGAATCGAACCCTCGTATGCAGCTTGGGAAGCTGCCGTTCTACCATTGAACTACGCCCGCGATCTTAATTGCTTGAGGTCGACCCTCACGGGTGCGACTGGCGGACCATAGCCCGGGCCGAGGCGGAGGATCAAGCGTGCATTGACACCGGTCGCCGCGTCGCCGCCCGCTACCAGCCCATCCTCACAAGCACGTCATTGATCACAAAGGGTGTCGCGGCGGATGCGTCGCAGCTTCCGCCGCGTGCATAGATGCAGGCATCGCTGAAGCCGACGCGGGCACAGCTCTGCCGTGAAAAATCCGCCGGCAGATCGCCTGCGGCCTCGGGCCGCGCAAGGATGCGGTTGAAGGCCGGCTTGGTGGCCCGCAGCAGCAACGGCGGCAGGATCAACTCGGCGAACGGATCGGCGGGCTGCAGCGCATAGAGCGGCACCGGGCCGACCAATCGCTCCCGCCCCGGCAACTGCTGGAAACGAACATCATAAAGCGCAAGGCCGCACATCTGCGGATCGCGGCGCAGTTCAGCCGCGAGCCGCGCAGCACCGACGCCGCGCGTCCAGTACTCGCGCATATCTTCGCTGGCGCCGGCCAGCGCCACTGACAGCAGCGCCCAGCCGCCGAGGACGATCGGCAACGCCCAGCGGCGCCACGCGGCTTTCGCACGCAGCCATTGGACCCAATCGGCCGATCCCAGCGCCGCGACAATGGTGAACAGCACCACGGACAGGAAGATGAAGCGGTATTCCTTGTGCGCGATCAGGCTGTGGAAGACGAGGTTGACCAGCGCCACGGTCGCGAGCAGCGGTGCGTGCCGCCAGCCGCGCCAGATCGCAGCAAGCGGGAGCAGGATCGCCACCGACCAGACGGTCAGGAAGTCGATGAGATAGGCCGACGGCGGCGACACGCCGAATTCGATGGCGCGATCGTGGACAAGGTTCTCCCTGATATTGGCGATCAGCCAGGCGAACGGCACGCTGCCATGCGCCAGGTCGATCGCGGCGGCGAGCAGCAGCGCAACGAGCCCGCCGGCGACCAGCGGAACCAGGTTTCGCCAGCGCGTCCAGCACGCTCCGAGGGCCAGCACGGCGATGGCCGGCGCAAACTGGAAGCGGCAGACAAAGGCGAAGGCGAGCAAGGCACCCCCAATCGCGAGACGCCGCCGTGACGGACGATCGGTGACCAGCAGCGCCGCCGGCACGATGAGTGCTGTCGCCAGCGGCTCGCCCAATGTGTGGGGCGCGAGCATGATCAATTCGAACCAGGCCGCGGCCGCGAAGGCCGTGACGACGGCATGAGTGCGCGAGATCCGCGCGCCAAAGAACCATGCGCTGACCACGATCGACAGCGACGCGCATGCGGCGATCAGACGCGGCACCAGGAACGCACCCGCGCCACCAGGCACAATCGCATCGCCGAGGGCAACCGGCCCGGCCATCAATGTCGGCAGGAACCAGCCGCGAATGCCGTCGCGCCATTCCCACGTCAAGATGCCGTCATGGCCGAGCATCCGCCACGCCGGCTCGAGATACTGGAAGGTCTCATCGGGATAGATCACGTTGGGCCAGACCGCGGCCGCAAGGCGCAAGACCAACGCCAGCAGCAGCAACGCGAAGAGCGGGTGAACACGCCCGCTCGCGCGCCCGACCACGCCTGCGCTGCCGGGCGCGGCTTCGGCGCTCGTGCTCGTCATCGTTCCGCCGATCGTCTTTTGCAGCAGCATGCCGGCGACCAGATAGCGGGCAAAGCCTTTAAGATGCGTGACCCGAGGCCCGTCGAGCCGCACAGTCCAGCCGTGACATGCTTAACCGAACGTCAAGATTCCAGATGCGGGCGAGATGCGGCCCCCGGGAAGATCGAGGCGATCGTGGGGTACCGCCGCGATCATGCGTGGCAGCAATGATGATCTTGCCGGCGTTGCGCCGCCACGGCCGCCCCCCTAAATCTGGGGTATGACCCGGACCACACTGCTGCAGCGCGATCGCATCACGGTAAACGAGTTTCGCTGCACGGCGGAGCCCGGCGACAAACCGTTTATCGAGCAGTTCGCCTGCCATTCCGTGTCGTATGTGCGCAGCGGCAGCTTCGGCTGCCATTGCCGCGGCCGCTTCCATGAGCTGGTGGCAGGCTCGATCCTGGTCGGCCACCCCGGCGATGAATACACCTGCACGCACGACCATGTGGTCGGCGACGAATGCCTGTCGTTCTTCCTGGACCGGGAGCTGGTCGAGACGATCGGCGACCGCACCTCGGTCTGGCAGGTCGGCTCGGTGCCGCCGCTGCCCGAATTGATGGTGATCGGGGAGCTCGCCCAAACGGCAGCAGCTGGCAACAGCGACGTCGGCCTCGACGAGATCGGCCACCTCCTCACCAGCCGCCTTGTCGAGCTGGTATCCGATCGCAAGGCGAAGCCCCTCACCGCCGGCCTGCGCGACCGCCGCCGCGCCGTTGAAGCGGCGCTGTGGATCGACGCCAATTCACACCGCGCGATCGATCTCGACGATGCCGCGGAGCAGGCCGGGCTCAGCACCTTCCATTTCCTGCGGCTGTTCTCCGCGGTGCTCGGCGTGACCCCGCATCAATATCTCGTGCGCTCGCGGCTGCGCCATGCGGCGCGGCGGCTCGTCGACGACGACAGCCCGGTCACCGACATCGCCTATGACGTCGGCTTCGGCGACCTCTCCAATTTCGTGCGCAGCTTCCACCGCGCGGCCGGTGCCTCGCCGCTGAAATTCCGCCAGGCCTCCCGCGGCGACCGCAAGATTCTCCAAGAACGCCTTGCGCTGCAATAGCTAGGTTCTTTCGGTCCGCGCGTCCATCGACGCGCATAACGACCGGAGAGCCATCATGTACGACCACATCGGATTGCGCGTCGCCGACCTCGACGCCAGCGTGCGCTTCTACACCGCGGTGCTGGCGCCGCTCGGCTTCGTGCTCTGCTCACGCGACGACAGCGGCGCGGGCTTCGGCCCGAAAGGCGAACCGGCGCTCTGGCTGCATCTGCACAAGGGCAAGACCCAAGGCGGCGTGCACGTCGCGTTCCGCGCCCCGAGCCATGACGCGATCAAGAAATTCCATACCGAGGGCCTGAAGGCCGGCGGCAAGGACAACGGCGCGGCGGGCCATCGCAAGGACTACGGCCCGACCTACTATGCGGCGTTCCTGGTCGATCCCGACGGCAACAATGTCGAGGCGGTGTCGACCTAGACGCATTCCCCGCATTCCGCCGTCATTGCGAGCGGAGCGGAGCAATCCATGTTTCCGCCTGCTGCGATATGGATTGCTTCGTCGCCTCGCTCCTCGCAATGACGCCCCCTCTTGAAAGGATCAACACCATGGCTTCGATTCACAAGGACATCCCGATCGACGCGCCGGCCGATCATGTCTGGGACGCACTGCGCGATTTCGGCGCGCTGCACACGCGGCTGGTACCGGGCTTCGTCACCGATACGCAACTCGTCGGCGACGTCCGCACCGTCAGCTTCGCCAACGGCACCGTGGCGCGTGAGACGCTGGTCTATTGCGACGACACGCGACGACGGCTGGTCTATGCGATCACCAGCGAGCGGCTGAAGCAGCATTCCGCCTCGGTGCAGGTGTTTGCCGAGGGCGATGCGCGATGCCGGGTGGTGTGGATCGCCGATGTGCTGCCGCACGAGATCGCGCCATACATGTCCGCGCAGATGGACCTCGGCGCGGCGGCGATGCAAGCGGCGCTGGCCAAATCGGCGCGGGAGAAGAACGCGGCGTGACCTTGCAGGTCACGCGACCGTCCGCGTATTCAACATACGACCGTCACCCTGAGGAGGCCGCGCAGCGGCCGTCTCGAAGGGCGACAGCCCCGCTGTGTCCGCGAGCGGACGCCGAAGCATCGGGGCCGTCGATCCTTCGAGACGGCCGCTGCGCGGCCTCCTCAGGATGACGGATTACGTAAGGTCAAGACAGCGCCGGTTGCGCCCCGGCGACCGGTGCAGATCTGCCCCAGCGCGTCAGGATCACGCTGAGGCAGGAGAGCACGCCGAGCACGCCCATCGAAGCGGCGGCGAGTGCGAAGAAATCTTGCGCACTCGCCTCGTGGGGCGACAGCCACCAGCCGCCGGTGCCGATGAAGATCAGCCGCGCGGTCTGCGCCAGCACCGGACCCAGCACTTTCGCAGCACCTTGCGAGGAGAAATACATCGACATCGCGAGGCCGATGAAAGCGTACATCGGCGCGGCGGTCGAAAGATATTGATGGCTGGTCGCCCGCACATGCGGATCGTTGGTGAACAGGTTGACCCAGAGGTCGGGGAAGACGGCGATGAAGCTGCCGACCACGCCGACCGCGAGGAACGACAGCGTGCCCGCGGTCCAGGCGATGCGCCGCGCCCGCGCGACGCGTTCGGCACCGACGGCCATGCCGATCATCGGCACCGAGGCGATGCCGACCGCGAAGGCGACCGAGGTCAGCATGAATTCGAGCCGCGCGCCGATGCCATAGCCGGCGAGCACCGCGGTGCCGAACTGCGCCAGCATGTGGGTGAAGATCGAGATCGTCAAAACCGATTGCAGCGGCGAGAAGCAGGAGACCGCGCCGACCCTGAGGATGTCGATGAACATCACCCATTGCACGCGCAGTCCCTTGAGTTTCGGCTTCACGCGGGCGCGGCCCGAGAACAGATACCAGCCCATCACGCTGATGCTGATCGAATAGGCGATCAGCGAACCCGCCGCGACGCCGCGCATGCCGAATTGCGGCACCGGCCCGAGGCCGAGCCCGAGCGTGCCGCCGAGAATGATCTGCCACACCGCCGAGGACAGGATCATGGTCGACGGCAGCTTCATGTTGCCGGTGCCGCGCAGGATGCCGGCCATCGTGTTCATCAGCCAGGGCAGGATCGCGCCACCGAAGAAGATTTGCGAATAGGCGGTCGCCTGCGCCAGCACATTGCCGCGGCCGCCGAGCAATTCGAGCAGGCGCGGACCGAAGATCAGCATGCCCAGCATGAAGGTGGCACCAAACGTCAATCCGATCAGCAGCGCATGCATTGCAAGTGTCGAGGCGCGCTCGATCTCGCCGGCGCCAAGCGCACGCGCGATCGCGGATGCAACCCCGCCGCCCATCGCGCCACCGGACATCGTCATGGTCAGGATCACGCAGGGAAACACCAGCGCCATCGCCGCGAGCGATTCGACGCCGAGCCGGCCGATATAGGAGGTCTCCGCGATCACCACGCAGGTGCCGGCGGAAAGCGCGATCACGTTCGGCCACGCCAGCCACAACAGCGTGCGCAAAATCGGCCCGTCGAGCAGCGCGTTGCGCGCCGGCCTGGTCACCGGCGGCGGCAGCGGCCGTTCTTGTTCGTCGACGGGTATTTCGGCGAGGCCGAGATCGGACATTTCCACTCCCACGCGCGATCTTCGGGAGCCGCGCCATGGTGTTTCCCTACCATGGCGAACGCGGATTCCACGTGCGCCGGACGCAAGGGGGGCCTGCGCGATTGCAGGTGAACCTCTGATCTAGCCGATCGACCAGACGAACGGCGCGCCGGCGGCGCCGTTCGGCTTCAGATGCACCGGAATATGCCGTCCGCAGCCGGCTGCCAGCCCTTCGAACAAGCCTGTCAGAACGCTGGCGCAGGCCGGATGATAGTCGGCGACATCGGCCATCAGCTTCCAGCCCTGCTGGCGGATCTCGAACTGTCCCCCGGACTCGCTGATGTCAGCGACATCATCCTGCGACTCGAAGAGGACGCGCAGGAATGCGGCAAATTCCGCGGCACGGCCACGACGGCCACCGAGCGCCTGCGCGACCTCGTCAAAATACTGCATGCCAATGAGCTTGCCGGTGAGATGCAGCAGATAGCTCGCATCCTCGGGGCCGAACACCTGCACGATGACGGGCGCGGCCGTCTTCACATACTCCATCGCGTAGTTGCGATACGCCTTTTCCAGCCGCGGTTTCGGCCAGCTGTCGACCGGCAATGCCGGCGCGGTTCTGGAATCGAACAGCGGCGCCTGGAGGTGGCGCGCGAACACCAGGCGCTGGTCGAGCTCGAGCGGATGATCGTATTCGCAGTAATAGCCCTCGAGCCCGTCCTGGCCGTCGACGCTCTGCTTGGTGCAGACGAAGCCGAGCCTGAGATCGCCGAGCGCGACACCATTGTTGGCGTGCCAGCCGCGCAGCATCGCACGCGAGACCTCGCCGGGCACGCCGCAGATCGCCGTGCCCTTCCAGATCCAACGCGGCGGCGGATAGCGGATCCAGGCCTTGCGGTCGCTCTCGTACATGTATTCGACATGCACGCCGCCGATCCAGTTGGAGAGATAGTGATATTGCGCGGCCGCGACCGCCGGCGGCAGACCGTCGAGGCCGAGCTTCTTCAAGCCGGGCAGGAAGCGCTCCTGTTGCTGGCGGCGAAACACGCGGAAGACGAACTCGGCAGCGTCGGCCGTGCCGCGCCGCGTGACCACGGTGAGGATCAGCCCGGTGAAGAAGGCGTGATAGAGATCGGCAACGCTGCGCCACTTCCGCCACTGCGCTTCGCGCGCGTCCTGTTCTTGGGTCATGCTCGCTCCCTCTTGTCCTTCCTCAGGCCCGGCTTTCGAATCGTCATAGCAGAGCTCCGCCGGACCCAAAACAATGACGCTCCGTGAAAACCCGGGGGTGAGGTCATTCTTAATCAGGCCTTAAAGGGGCGACGTTTAGTCACAGTCTGCGGTCAATGACGACCCGGGAGCACCTTTTATGAAGCTCAGGATTTCCATTGCGAGCATGATCGTCGCGTTTGGTATTGTTACTTCGATAGGTTTGGCCGCCACCGTCGGCGTCAGTGAATTTGCTTCCAGACAGCTCCGTATCGGCGGACCGCTCTACGATCAGATCAAGCTCGGCAACGATCTGGTCGCCGACATTCTTCCTCCCCCGGCCTACGTTCTGGAGAGCTACCTCGAAGCAACCCTGGCCCTGCGCGAGCCCGCAAAGGCTGAAGCCCACAAGGCCAGGCTGCAGCAGCTTCACAATGACTACGACAGCCGGAAGGCCTTCTGGAAATCATCGAGCCTGCCCGAGGATCTGAAGCAGAAGCTGACGGTGACCTCGGACGCGGAGGTACAGAAATTCTGGTCAATCACCGAGGACGAACTGCTGCCGGCCCTGCTGAAGCAGGACACAGCCGCGGCCCAGCACGCCTATGACAAGCTGGACAAGGTCTATGCCGCGCATCGCGCGATCATCGATGAGATCGTCGAGCGGGCAAACAAGCTCAATAGCGCTCTCGAAGCGTCTGCCGCGCAATCGGTCTCGACCTTCACGACGATCGTCTGGATCGTCTCGGCGATCGTCGCGATTCTGATCGTGGGCGGCGTCCTGGTCTTTGCTCTCGGCGTGGTGCGGCCGCTGGGCAGACTGACGGCTGCAATGCGGGCGATGGCGATCGGTGTCACGGATATCGTCGTTCCCGGCGCCGGCCGCGCCGACGAGATCGGAGACATGGCACAAGCCGTCGTGGTGATCCGCGACGAGGCGGAACGGAAAGCGCGCGAGGAGGCCGAGACCCAGGCCCGCCAGCGCGACGAAGCGGCCAGCGAGCGAAAGCAGCAGCTGCACCAGCTGGCCGCAGAGTTCGAGAACGCCGTCGGGGAGATCATCGAGACCGTGTCGTCCTCGTCACAGGAGCTGGAGGCGTCTGCCGCCAGCCTGACTTCGACGGCGACCCGCTCGCAAGGCCTCGCCAGCGACGTTGCATCCGCCTCCGAGGAGGCGTCCGCAAACGTGCAGTCGGTTGCATCGGCGACCGAGGAAATGAGCTCGTCGGTCGGCGAAATCAGCCGGCAGGTCCAGGAATCCGCGAGGATCGCCGGCGAGGCCGTCGACCGCGCGCGCTCAACCTCGGAACTTGCGGCGGAATTGTCTTCCGCAGCCGGGCGCATCGGCGACGTCATCGAGCTCATCAACACGATTGCCTCCCAGACCAACCTGCTCGCGCTCAACGCAACGATCGAGGCCGCGCGCGCCGGTGATGCCGGGCGCGGCTTTGCCGTCGTCGCATCCGAGGTCAAGCAACTGGCGGAGCAGACCGCCAAGGCGACCGGCGACATCGGCGTCCAGATCGCCAGCATCCAGAGCGCCTCAAAGCAATCGGTTCAGGCGATCGAGGGTGTGAGCGACATCATCAGCCGGCTGTCCGAGATCTCGGCGACGATCGCATCCGCGGTCGAAGAGCAGACGGCAGCCACCCAGGAGATCTCGCGCAACGTCCAGCAGGCGGCGCAAGGAACGCATCACGTCAGCGCGAGCGTCAGTGAGGTCCGCCACGGTGCATCGGAGACCGGCGCCGCATCATCGCAGGTGCTCGCATCGGCGCGGACGCTGGCCACCGAGAGCACACGGCTCAAGGATGAAGTCGGGAAATTCCTGTCGACGGTCAGGGTGGCCTAAGCCGGGCCGCGGATCGAACCATCGCGCGGGCTGCGAGACGACGCGGCGGCGGCCGGCGGCCCGCGAAATTACACGCGAAAATGCTTGGAGAGCTTCAGGCCCTGCGCCTGGTAGTTCGAGCCGATGCGCTGGCCATAGAGCGCGTCGGGACGCTCGAGCATGCGTTCATAAACGAGGCGGCCGACGATCTGGCCATGCTCGAGAATGAACGGCACCTCACGCGAGCGCACTTCGAGAACGGCGCGCGCGCCCTTGCCGCCGGCGCCTGCATAGCCGAAGCCGGGATCGAAGAAGCCGGCATAGTGGACGCGGAATTCGCCGACCAGCGGATCGAACGGCACCATCTCCGCGGCGTAGTCCGGCGGCACCTGCACCGCCTCTTTCGAAGCCAGGATGTAGAACTCGCCGGGATCGAGGATGAGGCTGCCGTCGGGCCGCGCCTTGATCGGCTCCCAGAATTCTTCGACCGAATAGCCGCCGCGGCGATCGACATCGACCACGCCGGTGTGACGCTTGGCGCGATAGCCGACGAAGCCGCCCGAGTTCTCGCCGGAGAGATCAACCGACAGCGCGACGCCATGGACGAGATCGGCATTGTCGGCATCGACCAGCCGCTCGGCGGCATGCAGCGCGTCGAGCTCATCGGCGGTCAAGGTCGCCTCGCCGATCCGGAAGCGGACCTGGCTGAGCCGCGAGCCCTCGCGCAGCAGCACGGGAAACGTCTTCGGGCTGATCTCGGCATAGAGCGGACCGTGATAGCCGGCGCCGATCATGTCGAAGCGGCGGGTGCCGTCAGCGATCACGCGGGTGAAGACGTCGAGCCGTCCGGTCGAGCTCTTCGGGTTGGCCGCGGCCACGATCTCCGGCGGCAGCGCCAGGCTTTCCAGCAGCGGGACGATGTAGACGCAATTGGTCTCCAGCACCGCGCCGTCGGAGAGATCGATCTCGTGCAACTTCAGCTGGTCGATCCGCTCCGCGACCGTGGCATCGGGCCCGGGCAGGAAGCTGGCGCGGACGCGGTAGGCGATGTCGCCGAGGCGAAGATCGAGGCTTGCCGGCTGGATCTGGCTCTCGACAAAGTCGTAGGCGGGCAGAATGAGGCCGGCCTCCGCCATCTCCGCAATCATGCGGTCAGGCAGGATTCCGTTGGATTCGTCTTCCAGCGTGAACGACACGGCGCGGTCCCTCGGGATGGCCCAAAAATCATACTCTGAACGGCCACCAAGCCCCAAAATATGGGCTTTTACGGGTTATCCGATGACCGTCTTGACGGAAAGGGCGCGAGGGAATATCAGCTGCACTTATCCCGTGGTGATTTGAGCCGGCCGGCTTGCAGCCACGTTAAATAAGTCGCTAAACAGGCCGGGGACAGTGTGATCCCGGCTTGTGGAGGTTGCTCCAGGCCGGTTTTTTTGTGGCCCTTTTCCGAGGGAAATGGCCACTTCGGAGGTCACATGTCTGAATCCAAGTCTTCTGAATCCAAGTCTACTGCCCACCTTCGTCCCGAAACCCGCCTCGTCCACGGCGGCACGCTCCGCTCGCAATTCGGGGAGACGTCGGAAGGGCTGTTTCTGACCCAGGGCTACGTCTACGACACCGCCGAGCAATGCGAGGCGCGCTTCAAGGGCCAGGATCCCGGCTTCATCTATTCGCGCTATTCCAATCCGACCATTGCGATGTTCGAGCGCCGCATGATCGAGCTCGAGGGCGCGGAAGCCGCGCGCTCGACCGCGACCGGCATGGCCGCGGTAACGACCGCGATCCTCGCACCGCTGAAGGCCGGCGATCACGTGGTGGCGTCGAAGGCCCTGTTCGGCTCCTGCCTCTACGTGGTGCAGGACCTGCTGCCGCGCTACGGCATCGAGACGACGCTGGTCGACGGTCTCGATCTCGACCAGTGGCAGCGCGCATTGCGGCCGAACACCAAAACCTTCTTCCTGGAGAGCCCGACCAATCCGACGCTCGACGTGCTCGACATCGGAGCGATCGCAGAGATCGCGCATAGCGGCGGCGCCCGCCTGATCGTCGACAATGTGTTCGCGACGCCGATCTGGCAGAGCCCGCTGTCGCTCGGCGCCGACGTCGTGGTCTATTCCGCGACCAAGCATATCGACGGCCAGGGCCGCTGCCTCGGCGGCGTCATCCTGTCGTCGGAAGCCTTCATCGCCGAGCACATCCATAATTTCATGCGCCAGACCGGTCCGTCGCTGTCTCCGTTCAACGCCTGGGTGCTGTTGAAGGGACTCGAGACGCTCAGCGTCCGCGTCCGCGCGCAGACCGAGAACGCGGCCAAGATCGCCGAGGCGCTGGCGAAGCATCCGAAGATCACGCGGCTGGTCTATCCCGGCCGCCCCGATCATCCGCAGGCCGAGACAGTGAAGAAGCAGATGGGCGCCGGCTCGACGCTGGTCGGCTTCGAGGTGAAGGACGGCAAGGCCGGCGCCTTCCGCTGCCTCAACGCGCTGAAGATCTCGCGCATTTCCAACAATCTCGGCGATGCCAAGAGCCTGGTCACGCATCCCGCGACCACGACGCATCAGCGCCTGGCGCCGGAGGCCCGCGCCGAGCTCGGCATCAGCGAAGGTTTTATTCGCTTCTCGGCCGGGCTCGAGCACCCTGACGACCTGATCGAGGATCTTGAGCGCGCGCTCGAGCAGGTTTGAGACTGGGGTAGAAGCGCCAAATGGGCTGCGCTCCCTCTCCCGCAAGCCGTCGTCCCTGCGAAAGCAGGGACCCATAACCACAGGGTCGAGTTGTTAGAGCAGGCTGTGGCCACAGCGTGCATAAGCAATGCTGAGCGATGGTTATGGGTCCCTGCTTTCGCTGGGACGACACTGATTCTGCGGTGGCTGGCTCGCGCCGGCATATTCCGCAAGCGGGAGAGGCGAAGGAACAGCCGTTACGTCGCAGCCGTCGTCACGCCGCCGTCGACCACGATGGTCTGGCCGGTCATGAAGGTCGAGGCATCGGAGGCGAGATAGGCCACCGCGCCCGCGATCTCGTCGGGCTCGCCGATGCGGCGGAGCGGCGTCGACGCGGTGCGGCGCTTCAGATTGTCCGGATCCTCCCACAGCGCGCGGGCGAAATCGGTCTTCACCAGGCCCGGCGCCACGCAATTGACCCGCACGCCCTTCGGGCCCCATTCGCCGGCGAGGCTGCGGCACAGCGCAAAGTCCGCCGCCTTGGAGATGCCGTAGGCGCCGATCACGGTCGAGCCGCGCAGGCCGCCGATCGAGGAGATGATGACGACCGAGCCCTTGCCGCGTTCGGCCATCTGCGGGATCGCCAGCGCGGAAAGCCAGATGTTGCTCTTGACGTTCGAGCCCATGATCTTGTCGAAGGCCTCGTCCGTGATGTCGAGCAGCGGGCCGTAATAGGGATTGACCGCGGCGTTGCAGACCAGGATGTCGATCTTGCCGTAGTGCTTGATCGTGCCGGAGATCAGTCCCTCGACTTCCGCGCGGCGCGCGATGTTGCAGGGGATGACGAGCGCGTCACCGCCCGCCTTCTTGATGCCGTCGGCGACTTCCTGGCAGGCATCCGCCTTGCGCGAGGAGATCACGACCTTGGCGCCGAGTTTGGCCAGCAGCTCCGCCGAGGAGCGGCCGATGCCGCGGCTCGAGCCGGTGACGACCGCGACCTGGCCGGTGAGATCGAACGGAGTGTTTTTCATTGTTGTTTTCTCCAAGGCGTCATTCCGGGGCTCGCGAAGCGAGAACCCGGAATCCGCTGAGCCGCATGGTTCGTGGTGGAATGGATTCCGGGCTCAGCCCTTCGGGCTGCCCCGGAATGACGGATGAGACCTACGCCAACAGCCCGCCGCCCTCGCTGACGCGACGGAGGTGGTAGTCGGTATCGCCGAGCGTGTTCTCGATCATGGTGAGCCGCTTGAAGTAGTGGCCGATCTTGGCTTCCATGGTCATGCCGATGCCGCCATGAAGCTGGATCGACTGCTGGCCGACGAACTTCAAGGACTTGCCGACCTGCACCTTGGCGGCCGCGACCGCGGACGAACGCTCCTTGGCATCGCTGAAGTCCGACGCCATGGTCGCGAACATCGACATGCTGCGGGCCTGCTCCAGCGCGACGAACATGTCGGCGGCGCGGTGCTGCAGGCTCTGGAACGAGCCGATCGCAACGCCGAACTGCTTGCGGGTCTTGATGTACTCGACGGTCTCCTTCAGCGACTCGTCCATCGCGCCGACGGCTTCCGCACACAGCGCAATGCGGGCTTCGTCCGCCACGCGCTCGATCAGGGGCAGGCCATTCTCGGGATCGCCGATCGCGGCGTCCGCACCGACCTCGACATTGGTAAAGGTGATGTCAGCTGCATGCAGGCCATCCTGCGTGGGATAACCCTTCCTGGTGACGCCCTTGGCGTCCGCCGGGACCAGGAACACGCCGATGCCGGTCTTGTCGCGCTGGCCGCCCTTGGTGCGCGCGGTCACGATCAAGGTGTCGGCGTTCTCGCCGTTCAGCACGACGAACTTCTCGCCGTCGATCACCCAGCCGTCGCCCTTCTTCTTTGCCGTGGTCACGACGTCGAAGAGATCGTAGCGGGAGTTCTTCTCGAGCTGCGCGAAGCCGAAGGTCTTGCTGCCGTCGATGATGCCGGGGATGTACTTGGCCTTCTGCTCGGCCGAGCCGCCATGGCGCAGGAAGCCGCCGGCGACCACGACAGTGGCGAGGTAGGGCTCGACCACCAGCGCCTTGCCGAGCGCTTCCATCACGATCATGGTCTCGACCGCGCCGGCGCCGAAGCCGCCGTCGGTCTCCGCGAAGGGCAGACCGAGCAGGCCCTGCTCGGCGAGCTTGCCCCAGAGCGCTTTGCTCCAGCCGCCCTTCTCCTTCATGTACTTCTTGCGTGCATCGAAGTCGTAGGCATCAGCCAGCAACCCGTCGACGCTTTCCTTGAGAAGCCGCTGCTCCTCGGACAGATCAAAATCCATTTTACCATCTCTCCAAATTCACGCGGGCATCTGCCCTGATCTCCACTCGTCATCCCCGCGAATGCGGGGATCCAGCAATCGCTGGCAGTCGTTGTCTGCCATGACCGCCGCGGCGTACTGGGTCCCCCGCACCTGTGCGCAATTGCGCACAAGGCGGGGGACGACAGCCAAATGTGCGGCTTAAAGCCCCAGCACCGCCTTGCTGATGATGTTGCGCTGGATCTCGTTGGAGCCGCCGTAGATCGAAACCTTGCGGTTGTTGAAGTAGCTCGGCGCGATCTGGGCGGTCCAATCCATGCTCTCGTTCGAGCCGGCATCGCCGTGCTCGTCGTAGGGCGCGGCGAACGGACCGATGATCTCCATCAGCAACTCGGTGGTGGTCTGCTGGATTTCCGAGCCCTTGATCTTGAGTACCGAGGAAGCCGGGTTGGGCTTGCCCTTGCCGTGCTTGCCCTCGTCGGCGACGACGCGGAGCTGGGTGAGCTCGAGCGCCTTCAGCTCGATCTCGCAGGCCGTGAGCTTTTCGCGGAACGCCGGATCCTCGATGACGGGACGGCCGCCGGACTCGACCTTGGAGGCTAGCGCGCGGATGCGGCGCAGCCGCTCCTTCGACACGCCGACCCGGGCGATGCCGGTGCGCTCATTGCCGAGCAGGAATTTCGCGTAGTCCCAGCCCTTGTTCTCCTCGCCGATCAGGTTCTCGTAGGGCACCTCGACGTCGTCGAAGAACACCTCGTTGACCTCGTGGCCGCCGTCGATGGTCTGGATCGGGCGCACGGTGACACCCTTCGACTTCATGCTGAACACGATGAAGGAGATGCCCATCTGCTTCTTCGCGGCCGGATCGGTGCGGCAGAGGCAGAAGATCATGTCGGCGTGCTGGGCAAGCGTGGTCCAGGTCTTCTGGCCGTTGATGATCCACTTGTCGCCGCGGCGCTCGGCCTTGGTCTTCAGCGACGCAAGGTCCGAACCCGAGCCCGGCTCCGAGAAGCCCTGGCACCACCAGTCGTCGACATTGGCGATGCGCGGCAGATATTCCTTCTTCTGCTTCTCGTTGCCGAAGGTGTAGATGACCGGGCCGACCATGCTGACGCCGAAGGCGAGCGGCTGCGGCGCCGGATAGGACTGCAGCTCTTCGTTGAAGATATAGTGCTGCACGGTGCTCCAGCCGGTGCCGCCATATTCCTTCGGCCAGTGGGTGACGCCCCAACCCTTCTTGTTGAGGATGCGCCACCAGGTGACCATCTCGTCCTTCGACAGATGGCGGCCTTCCTGCAGCTTGCGCCGGGTCTCCGGCGGCACGTTGTTCTTGAAGAACTCCCGTACCTCCTCGCGAAACGCTATCTCTTCCTTGGTGAAAGCGAGATCCATCGGATCCTCCTTTTGAAGTTCAATTGCTTCGTCACTCTCGATGTCGTCCCGGCGAAAGCCGGGACCCATAACCACCGGCCATCGGAATTGGCAAAGCCGGCTGCCGCTTGTGCCTCTTACACAGGCTGCGGCGTATGGGTCCCGGCTTTCGCCGGGACGACGGATTCATTGCACCATATCGTCCATCATGAGCGCGATCCTGATGCGGTTTGTTGTGGTTTGGGTTGAGATGTCTTGGGCTGCTGCTGGCGCAATTCGTGACGCGACAGCTTGCCGACCGGGGTGCGCGGCAGCTCGTCGACGAACTCGACCGCGGCCGGCAATTCATGCTTGCCGACCTTGCCGGTGAGGAACGCGCGCAGCTCGTCGACCGAGAACACTTTCTCGCCGTCGCGCAGCTTGATGAAGGCCTTTGCCGCCTCGCCGCGGTAGTCGTCGGGGATGCCGATCACGATCACTTCCTGCACGGCGGGATGCGTGTAGATCGCCTGCTCGATCATCTGCGGATAGACGTTGAAGCCGCCGGAGATGATCATGTCCTTCTTGCGGTCGACCAGATAGAAATAGCCGTCGGCATCCACGTAGCCGATGTCGCCGGTGAGGAAGCGGTCGCCGACGAAGGCCTCCGCGGTCTCCGCCGGCCTGTTCCAGTAACCTTTGGTGACGTTCGGGCCGCGGATGCGGATTTCGCCGACCTCGCCGACCGGCAGCACCCTGGTGGAATCCTCCAGCGACACCACGTCCATCTCGATGCCGGGCAACATCAACCCGATCGAGCCCGGCTTCTCCGGCCCTTCCTTGGGATGGCCGGTGCCGGGCGAGCAGGTCTCGGTCATGCCCCAGCCGCTCTTCAGCTTCATGCCGACGCGGCGCTCGAAGATCTTTGCGACCTCGACCGGCAGCGGCGCGCCGCCGGAGCCGGCGACCACCAGCGAGGACAGATCGCGCTTGTCGAGGTCGGGAAGCGAGGCGATCGCGATCCACATCGTCGGCACGCCGGGAAACACCGTCGCACGCTTGACCTCGATGTCGCGCATCACGGCCTCGACGTCGAAGCGCTGATGCAGCGAGATCAGATGGCCGCGCCGGATCGTCGACAGCAGCACGACGGTCAGCGCATAGATATGAAACAGCGGCAGCACGCAGATGACGCGCTCGATCGCGTTGCGTTCGAGCCGCCCCGGCTTGCCCCAGACATCATAGATCGACACCGCCGCGGTGAGATTGCCGTGGCTGAGCATCGCCCCCTTGGGCAGACCCGTGGTGCCGCCGGTATATTGCAGCAGCGCGACGTCCTCGACGTCGACCGCGGGCCATTGCGACGGCTTGACTGCGCCGTCGATGAACTGGCGGTGGGTGATGATCGCGGGGTTATCGGGCAGCGCGGCTTGCGGTGTGCCGACCTTGCCCCAATGATCGTCCTCGCAAACGATCAGACGGTCGAGCAGCCCCTTGGCGAGGAATTTCAGCGCAGTTGGCAACAGCGCGGACAGGTTGCTGGTGACCAGCACCCGTGCGCCTGAATCGGACAGCTTGTGCGACAGCGCGATCTCGCCGTCGAGCGGGGACAGATGCACGACGCGTGCTCCGGCCTTCAGCGCACCGAAGAAGTTGATCGGGTGATCGGGCGAGTTGCCGAGAAACAGCGCGACCGAGGTGCCCTTGCCGTAACCGGCCCGCATGAAGGCGGCAGCCGCAGTCTCGACCAGGGCCTCAAGCTCGCTGTAGCTGATCTGCCGGTCGCGGAATTCGAGCACCGGACGCGCGCCGAACTCGGCGGCCGCATTCGAGAGCAGGTCCGGCAGCGTGCCGCGCGTGATCTCGTCGCTCCACTGCACGCCCTTGGGATAATATTGTTCGCCCGGATAGGTCATGGATGCATCGACTACTGATGTGAGGTGAGCACCGGCGCGATGGCTCCCCTCCCCCTTGTGGGGAGGGGTTGGGGAAGGGGGGGCACACTGGCAGTGCCGATGCGGCCACCCCTCTCCCTAACCCTCTCCCACAAGGGGAGAGGGAACCCTGTCACTGCCGTCGTATTGCCAAAGGTGATCACGCCGTCTTCGACGCGGCGGCGAGCGAGGCGAAGGTCTTGCCTTCGTCCGCGAGCTTCTTGAGCAGCGGCGCCGGCTCGAGCGAGGGATCGTTGGTCTCCTTCGCGTAGAAGGCCAGGCGATCGGCGATGTGCTTGAGGCCCACGGTATCGGCCCAGAACATCGGACCGCCGCGATAGATCGGCCAGCCATAGCCATAGAGCCAGACCACATCGATGTCCGACGGCCGCGCCGCGATACCCTCGGCGAGGATCTTCGCGCCCTCGTTGATCATCGGGTACATCATGCGCTCGAGGATCTCGTCGTCGCTGACGACGCGCTTCTTGCGGCCGAGGCGCGCCAGCGTCTCGTCGATCAGCTTCTCGACCTCCGGATCGGGCAGCGCCGCGCGCGAGCCCTGCTCGTACTTGTAGTAGCCCTTGCCGGTCTTCTGGCCGAAACGGCCGGCTTCGCACAGCGCGTCCGCGATTTCCGACTTGATGCCGCGGTCCTTGCGCGAGCGCCAGCCGATATCGAGACCGGCGAGATCGCCCATCGCGAACGGGCCCATCGGCATGCCGAACTTGGTGACGACCGCATCGACCTGCTGCGGCAGCGCGCCTTCGAACAACAGCTTCTCGGACTGCTTGCCGCGCTGCGCCAGCATGCGGTTGCCGACAAAGCCGTCGCAGACGCCGACCACGGCCGGCACCTTGGCGATCTTGCGGGCGATCGAGACGGCGGTGACCAGCGCATCCGGCGCGGTCTTGTCGGCGCGCACGATCTCGCACAGCTTCATGACGTTGGCCGGCGAGAAGAAGTGCATGCCGAGCACGTCCTGCGGACGCTTGGTCGCCTTCGCGATCTCGTCGATGTTGAGGTAGGAGGTGTTGGAGGCCAGCACCGCGCCCGGCTTGGCGTACTGATCGAGCTTGCCGAACACTTCCTTCTTGACCGCCATGGTCTCGAACACCGCCTCGATCACCAGATCGGCGTCGCCGATGTTCTCGATGCCGACGACGCCGTTGATCAGCGCCATGCGCTTGGCGGGCGCGTCCGCCGGGATGCCACCGCGCGCGGCGGTCGCCTCGTAGTTCTTCTGCATGATGCCCATGCCGCGCTTGAGCTGCTCCTCGCCGGTCTCGATCAGGGTGACCGGAATGCCGGCATTGGCGAACGACATCGCGATGCCGCCGCCCATGGTGCCGGCGCCGAGGATGGCGACGCGCGCCACGTTGCGGCCCTTGGTGCCTTCCGGAACGCCGGAGATCTTGGCGGCCTCGCGCTCGGCGAAGAAGGCGTAACGCTGCGCCTTGGACTGTTCGCCGTTCATCAGCTTGAGGAAGCCCTCGCGCTCCTTCTTCAGACCCTCATCGAACGGAAGGTCGATCGCGGCGCCGACGGCGTCGGCGGCGGCGAACGGCGCCTCGAGGCCGCGCGACTTCTTGGTCAGCGCGGCGACCGCATTGGTGAAGATCGAACGGTCGGCCTTGGCCGCGGCGAGCTTGCTGTCGTCATCGCGCAGCTTGCGCAGCGGACGCTTCTCGGCAACCACCTTGCGCGCAAATGCCTCACCGCCCGACGCCGGACCCTCGACGATCTCATCGATCAGGCCGGCCTTCAGCGCCGCGTCCGCACCGATCGGATCGCCGCCGACGATCATCTTGACCGCGAGCTCGGGACCGACCGCACGCGGCAGACGCTGGGTGCCGCCGGCACCCGGCAGCAGGCCGAGCTTCACCTCGGGCAGACCGAGCTTGGCGTCCTTGGTGGCGACGCGATAGTGGCAGGCCAGCGCGACCTCGAGGCCACCGCCGAGCGCGGTTCCGTGGATCGCGGCAACGATCGGCTTCGGCGAGCTCTCCATCAGGCTCAGCACTTCGGCGAGGCCGGGCGGCTTCGGCGGCTTGCCGAATTCGGTGATGTCGGCGCCGGCGATGAAGGTGCGGCCGGCACAGGTCAGCACGATACCCTGGACCTGCGCGTCATCGATGGCGCTCTTGACGCAATCGAAGATGCCGCCGCGCACGGCAGCGCTCAGCGCGTTCACCGGCGGACCGTTAACCGTGACGACGGCAATGTTGTCATGACGTTCGAGCTTGACGACTTCACTCACCGGGACTCTCCCTGGATGCTTGTTCTTGAACTTGTGTTGAGTAGCTGCACGACTTGCGTCGAGCCGCTAGGATTAGACCAATTTCGCACTGCGAAATTTAATTCCACATCTTGACACGGAGGGTTATTTTGAAGCACGAGCCTTGTCAACGAGCATGACAAGGGCAGGGAATGAAGCGCGCCAGCAAGAAAGCAGCGACCGATCGCAATTTCGTCGTCGCGCTTTCCCGCGGACTGGATGTCCTGCGTGCATTTCAGCCCAATGACGGGCTGCTCGGCAATCAGGAGATTGCAGCCCGCACCAAGTTACCGAAGCCGACCATTTCCCGGCTGACCTACACGCTGACCAAGCTGGGATACCTTACACCTGTACCGAAATTCGAAAAGTATCAGCTCGCGCCGTCGGCGATGGCGCTCGGCTACGCCGCGCTCGCCAACCTCGGCGTTCGGCATTTGTCCGAGCCGTATCGAGAAGAAGTGATGCGCGCGACCGGCGGCGCGGTCGCGGTCGGCGGCCGCGACCGTCACAGCATGATCTATTTCGGCCAGAGCCGGAACGGCCTGACGCTCGGCGTGCAACTCGACGTCGGTTCGCGCATTCCGATCGCAACCACTGCGATGGGACGTGCCTATATTTGGGCATTGCCACCCGAAGAACGTGCGGCTCTACTGCGTGAGCTGCGGGATCACTATGGCAGCCGCTGGGCCAAGATCCGCGACGGTATCGAGCGTTCCGGCGAGACGGTGGCGAAGCACGGCTTCACCCTGTCCACCGGCGACTGGCAGGACGACGTCGCCGCGGCCGGCGTTGCATTGAGACTGAACGACGGAACCGGTCCTTACGCCTTCAATTGCGGCGCGCCGGCATTCCGCTTCACGGAAGACAGATTGCTCAACGACATTGGACCTCGCCTTGTCGCGATGGTAAGGAACATCGAGCAGGCGCTCGGTGGAATAGCGCCGCAATCCAAAAAAGAACAAAGCAAAAAGACCAGAGTAGGAGGGAAAGTTGCACGTTTGGCCGAGGGGATCAGATAGCCTCCATCGGGTCCGGCGAAATCCATCGCAGGGCCGCTCGCACCGCTCAGAGATGGCGGGCGAGACGAGATGACGCAGGCACAGCTCGCGCAGGGGAATGATCCCCTGCTCGCGGTTCGCGACGTCAGCGTCGTGTTCGGCGGCATCATTGCACTGAATGGCGTGTCGTTCGACATGCGCCATGGGCAGATCCTCGGCCTGATCGGACCGAACGGCGCCGGCAAGACGACGCTGTTCAATTGCCTGTCGCGGCTCTATCAGCCGTCGTCCGGCGACATCCTGATGGAAGGCAAGAGCATCCTGTCGCGGCCGCCGCACCGGATTGCCGAGATCGGCATCGGCCGCACCTTCCAGAACGTCGCGCTGTTCCCCAATCTGTCCGTGATCGACAATGTGCGCGTCGGCGCGCATGCGCGCACCTCGAGCGACATCGTCAGCGACTCGCTGCGCCTCGCCTGGGTTCGCCGCGGCGAGAACGACATGAACAGGAAGGTGCACGACATCCTCGGCTATCTCGATCTCGAGGACGTCGCCCACACCGTGGTTTCGGGACTTCCGTTCGGCACCCAGAAGCGCGTCGAACTGGCGCGCGCCCTGGCCGCGGATCCGAAGATCCTGTTGCTCGACGAGCCGGCCGGCGGCCTCAATCACGAGGAAGTCTATGTGCTCGGCGATTTGATCCGCAAAATCCGCGATGACCGTAAAATTACGGTGTTGCTGGTCGAGCATCACATGGGTCTCGTGATGTCGATCGCCGACCACGTCGTCGCGCTCAATTTCGGCCGCAAGCTGGCCGAAGGCACGCCGGCCCAGGTCCAGGCCGACCCCGACGTCATCAAGGCCTATCTGGGGAGCAAGGACCAATGACAGCGATGCTCAACGTCAAGGACCTGCGCGCCTATTACGGTCAGGTCCAGGCCCTGCACGGCCTCAGTTTCTCGCTCAACGAGGGTTCTTTGACCACCCTGCTGGGCGCCAACGGCGCCGGCAAGACCACCACGCTGCGGGCGATCTGCAACATGGTGCGTTCGACCGGCGCGATCGAGTTCGAGGGCAAGCCGATCGGCACCCGTTCCACTGAAAATGTGGTCCGCCTCGGCATCGCCCATGTGCCGCAGGGCCGCGGCACCTTCACCAACATGACGGTGGAGGAAAACCTGCAGCTCGGCGCCATCAGCCGTTCCGACAAGAACGCCATCGGCTCCGACATCGAGCGGATGTACGAGCATTTCCCGGTGCTGAAGCAGCGCTACACCCAGCAGGCCGGCACGCTGTCGGGCGGCGAGCAGCAGATGCTCGCCGTGGCGCGCGCCCTGATGCTGCGGCCGCGCCTGATGCTGCTCGACGAACCGTCATTCGGCCTCGCGCCGCTGATCGTGCGCGACCTGTTCCGCATCCTCGGCAAGATCAATCGCGAGGAAAAGGTGACCATCCTGGTGGTCGAGCAAAACGCGCAGCTCGCGCTCGAGCTCGCCGACCAGGCCTACGTGATCGAAACCGGACGGATCGTGATGTCGGGCAATGCCAAGGACATCGCGAACAACGAAGACGTCCGCAAATCCTATCTCGGCTACTGAGGAGCTGGCACAATGGAGCTTTTTGCCAACCAGGTCCTGGCCGGCATCGCCACGGGCGCGATCTATGCCTGCATGGCGCTCGCGGTCGTGATGATCTACCAGGCCATCGACCATCTGAATTTCGCCCAGGGCGAAATGGCGATGTTCTCGACCTTCGTGTCCTGGCAGCTGATGCAATGGGGTGTGCCATATTGGGGCGCCTTCGTGCTCACCGTCGCGTTTTCGTTTGCCGCCGGCATCGTCATCGAGCGGTTGCTGTTCAAGCCGCTGGCCAAGGCCCCGATCCTGACCAATGTCGCCGGCTTCATCGCGCTGTATGCGATCATCAACTCGGTCGCCGGCCTGATCTGGGACTTCACCATCAAGCAGTATCCGACGCCGTTCGGCTCCTCGCCGTTCCTCGGCAGCCAGCTGATCTCGACCCACCAGGCCGGCATGATCGGCATCACGCTGCTGATGCTGGTGCTGCTGTTCTTCTTCTTCCGCTTCACCCGGGTCGGCCTTGCGATGCGGGCGGCCGCCTCGCTGCCTGAATCGGCCCGGCTGGTCGGCATCAATACCTCGTGGATGATCGCGCTGGGCTGGGGCATGGCGTCCGCGATCGGCTCGATCGCCGGCATGATGATCGCGCCGGTGGTGTTCCTCGAGCCGAACATGATGCTCGGCGTGCTGATCTACGGATTCGCCGCGGCCGTGCTCGGCGGCCTGACCTCGCCGTTCGGCGCCGTGATGGGCGGTTTCCTGGTCGGCATCTTCGAGAACCTCGTCGGCACCTACATCCCCGGCG
This sequence comes from Bradyrhizobium sp. 41S5, assembly GCF_011516665.3. Lineage (NCBI taxonomy): Bacteria > Pseudomonadati > Pseudomonadota > Alphaproteobacteria > Hyphomicrobiales > Nitrobacteraceae > Bradyrhizobium > Bradyrhizobium sp. 41S5. The sequence goes on from NZ_CP083721.1 coordinate 7,984,554, forward strand.
TCGGCAATGAACTGAAACTTCCGATCGCGCTCGCGCTGATCATCGTCGTCCTGGTCGTTAAACCGGCAGGCCTGTTCGGCCGCGCCATCGTCAAGCGAGTTTGATCATGAGCGCCGCTGAAGAAATCGTCACAGAAGCCCCCGCCGTCGAGGCTGTGCCCAAGCGTGCCATGACGCTGGGCTACGGCACCTCGCTCGTCGTGCTCGCCGCGCTGATCCTGATCCCGCTGTTCGTGAAGAACTTCATCATCTTCCAGATGACGATGCTTCTGATCTACGCGCTTGCGGTGATGGCGCTCAACATCCTGACCGGCGGAAGCGGCCAGTTCTCGCTCGGCCAGAGCGCGTTCTACGCCGTCGGCGCCTATACGTCGGCGATCCTGATGGAGCATGCAGGCATGAACTATGCCCTGACGCTGCCGGTCGCCGGCATCGTCTGCTTCGGCTTCGGCTTCCTGTTCGGCCAGCCGGCGCTGCGGCTATCCGGCGTCTATCTGGCGCTCGCGACCTTCGCGCTCGCCACCGCAATGCCGCAACTGCTCAAGCTCGGCTATTTCGAGCACTGGACCGGCGGCGTGCAGGGCCTCGTCGTCACCAAGCCGGATGCCCCGTTCGGCCTGCCGCTGTCGCAGGATATGTGGCTTTATTACTTCACCCTGGCGGTCGGGATCGCGATCTACATCGCCTCGGTAAACCTGTTGCGCTCGCGGTCCGGCCGCGCCTTCATGGCGATCCGCGACAACGAGATCGCGGCCTCCGCGATGGGCGTCGATGTCGCGCTGTACAAGACGCTGGCGTTCGGCGTCTCGGCCGGCATCACCGGCGTTGCCGGCGGTCTCGGCGCCATCGCGGTGCAGTTCGTGGCGCCCGACGGCTACACTATCCAGCTCGCGATCTCGCTGTTCCTCGGCATGGTGGTCGGCGGCGTCGGCTGGCTGCCCGGCTCGATCGTAGGCTCTGCCTTCATCATCTTCGTGCCGAACATCGCCGAAGGCATCTCGAAGGGCCTTTCCGGCGCGGTGTTCGGCGTGCTGCTGTTCCTCGTCATCTTCCTCGTGCCGCACGGCGCCAGGCAGGTTGCGATCGTTGCCCAGCAACTGGCCGCAAAGCTCAAGAAAAACTAAGAATCTTTAGAACCAAACCAGGAGACATTATGCTTTCTACCGTTCGGATCGCCGCGATTTCCGCGGCGATCGTCGCTGTGGCCGCGACGTCCACTGCCGCATTCGCCCAAAAGAAATACGACACCGGCGCAAGCGATACCGAGATCAAGGTCGGCAACATCATCCCCTATTCGGGACCGGCCTCCGCCTACGGCGTGATCGGCAAGACCGAAGAAGCCTACTTCAAGATGATCAACGACCGCGGCGGCATCAACGGCCGCAAGGTCAATTTCGTCAGCTATGACGACGCCTATTCGCCGCCGAAAGCGGTCGAGCAGGTGCGCAAGCTGGTCGAGAGCGACGAAGTGCTGCTGGTCTTCAACCCGCTCGGCACGCCGTCCAACACCGCGATCCAGAAATACCTGAATTCCAAGAAGATCCCGCAGCTGTTCGTCGCCACCGGCGCCACCAAGTGGAACGATCCGAAGAACTTCCCGTGGACCATGGGCTGGCAGCCGAGCTACCAGAGCGAAGCGCAGATCTATGCCAAGTGGCTGATGAAGGAGAAGCCCGACGCCAAGGTCGCGATCCTCTATCAGAACGACGATTTCGGCAAAGACTACCTCAAGGGCACCAAGGACGGTTTCGGCGCCAAGGCGGCCTCCAGCATCATCATGGAGGAGAGCTATGAGGTGTCCGAGCCGTCGATCGACGGCCACATCGTCAAGATCAAGGCCGCCAATCCCGACGTGCTGCTGATCTACACCACGCCGAAGTTCGGCGCGCAGACCATCAAGAAGACCGCCGAGCTCGGCTGGAAGCCGCTGCAGATCATCACCAACGTGTCGGCCTCGGTCGGCAGCGTGATGCAGCCGGCCGGCTTCGACAACGCCCAGGGCGTGCTGTCCGCGGCCTACGCCAAGGACGGCGCCGACTCGCAGTGGAATAACGACCCCGGCATGAAGAAGTGGTCCGAGTTTCTCGACAAGTACATGCCGGGCGCCGACAAGACCGACGGCGGCTATGTCTACGGCTACGGCGCCGCGCAGACGCTCGCCAAGGTGCTGGAAATGTGCGGCGACGACCTTACCCGCGCCAACGTCATGAAGCAGGCGGCGAGCCTGAAGGACTTTACGCCGGACACCCTGCTGCCCGGCGTCAAGATCAACACCTCGGCCACCGACTTCGCCCCTATCGCCCAGTTGCAGATGCAGCGCTTCAAGGGTCAGAAGTGGGAACTGTTCGGTGACATCATTTCCGGCGACGTCCCCTCTGAGTGACGTTGCACTGCGGGAATAAAACAACAGCCTCCGCGATAACAGTCGCGGGGGCTTTTTGTTGACGCCCCGCGCCGATCGTATTGAATACTCCGAACCAAGAACCCGAGGGGAAACCATGACTGCCGCACGTCCGTCCCTGACGGTGCTCTTGTCCGCATTCGCTCTGCTCCTGACGAGCTGCAATGTCGCGCTGGCCCAGAAGAAATACGACACCGGGGCCAGCGACACCGAGATCAAGATCGGCAACATCATGCCCTACAGCGGTCCCGCCTCGGCCTATGGGGTGATCGGCAGGACCGAGGCCGCCTACTTCAAGATGATCAACGAGGCTGGCGGCATCCACGGCCGCAAGATCACGTTCATCTCCTACGACGACGGCTACTCGCCGCCCAAGACGGTGGAGCAGGCGCGCAAGCTGGTCGAGAACGACGAGGTGCTGCTGCTGTTCGGCTCGGTCGGCACCGCAGGCAACGCCGCGATCCGGAAATACATGAACGAGAAGCAGGTGCCGCAGCTGTTCATCGCCTCCGGCGCCTCCAAGTGGAACGACCCCAAGAACTATCCATGGACCATGGGCTGGCAGCCGTCCTACCAGGACGAGGCGCGGGTCTACGCAAAATACATCATGAAGCACAAGCCCGATGCCAAGGTTGCGCTGCTTTACCAGAACGACGATTTCGGCAAGGACTACCTCAAGGGCCTGAAGGACGCCTTCGGCGACAAGGCCTCGATGATCGTCGCCGAAGAAGCTTACGAGACGTCGGAGCCTGCGATCGACAGTCATATCGTCAAGCTGAAAGCCGCCGGCGCCGACACCTTCATCAGCATCACGTCACCGAAATTCGCGGCGCAGGCGATCAAGAAGGCCGCCGAAATCGCGTGGACGCCCTTGCAGTTCGTCGCCAATGTCTCAGCCTCGGTCGGCGGCGTCATGCAGCCGGCCGGCTTCGAGAATTCGCAGGGCATCCTTTCGGCGTCCTATCTCAAGGACGGCGCCGATCCGCAATGGGACAAGGATCCCGGCATGGAGAAATTTCTTGCCTTCCTCAAGAAGGATTATCCCGACGCCAACAAGCTCGACGGCGCCACCTCCTTCGGCTACGCCGCCGCACAGACCATGGTGCAGGTGCTGGAGATGTGCGGTGACGACCTCACCCGCGCCAACATCATGAAGCAGGCTGCGAGCCTGAAGGATTTTGTCCCCGGCACGCTGCTGCCGGGCATCAGCATCAACACCTCGGCCACCGACTTCGCACCGATCAAGCAGTTGCAGCTGATGCGCTTCAAGGGCGAGAAGTGGGAGCTGTTCGGCGACATCATCTCGAGCGGGCTCAGCAACTAGGACGGTGCACGATCTCCACGCAAACGCTTCGCGTGTGCTGCGAGGCGTTTGTGCGGCACCGGCTTTCCTCGCAACGCGTTCGACTAAATGACGCCCTCCGCGGCAGCGCCGCGGGGGGCTTTTTGTTGCTGGCACCTGATGAAAGGTATTCAATGCCGCGAGGGGCCGCAAAGTGCTCCCACTCCAAAAATCGTGACACATTCACCGTGATCCAAGGGAGATCAAAATGCCTGCTATCCATTTGCGGTTGGGGGCCTTTTCGGCTGCCCTCGCATTGCTCGCAGCGACCACGAGTCCCTCCGTCGCGCAGAAGAAATACGACATCGGTGCCTCCGACAGCGAAATCAAGATCGGCAACATCATGCCCTACAGCGGAGCGGCTTCCGCCTATGGCGTGATCGGCAAGACCGAGGAGGCCTATTTCCGCAAGATCAACGCCGAGGGCGGCATCAACGGCCGCAAGGTCACCTTCATCAGCTATGACGATGCCTACACACCACCGAAGACCGTCGAGCAGGCGCGCAAGCTCGTCGAGAGCGACGAGGTGCTGCTGATCTTCAATTCGCTCGGCACGCCGCCGAACTCGGCGATCCAGAAATACATGAACCAGAAGAAGGTGCCGCAGTTGTTCGTCGCCACCGGCGCCACCAAGTGGAACGACCCGAGGGAATTTCCCTGGACGATGGGCTGGCAGCCCAACTACCAGAGCGAGTCCATCATCTACGCAAAGTACATCCTGAAGAACAAGCCTGACGCCAAGATCGCGGTGCTCTACCAGAACGACGATTACGGCAAGGACTATCTGAAGGGGTTCAAGGACGGGCTCGGCGCCAAGGCCGCATCGATGATCGTCGCCGAGGACAGCTACGAGGTGACGGAGCCGACCATCGACTCCCACATCGTCAGGCTCAAGGCCTCCGGCGCCGATGTGTTCTTCAACATCACGACTCCGAAATTCGCGGCGCAGGCGATCAAGAAGAACGCCGAACTCAACTGGCATCCGCTGCATTTCCTCAACAACGTCTCCGGATCGATCGGCAGCGTGATCAAGCCCGCGGGCTTCGAGAACGCCCAGGACATCATCTCATCGCAATATTTCAAGGACCCGACCGACCCGCAGTGGAAGACCGACAAGGCAATGATCGCCTGGAACGAGTTCCTCGATAAATACTATCCGGAAGCGAACCGCGCCGATGCCTCGGTGATGTACGCCTACATCGTCTCGCAGGGCCTGGTGCATGTGCTCAAGGCGTGCGGCGACGACCTGACCCGCGAGAACGTCATGAAGCAGGCGGCCAGCATTCGCGATTACGAACCCGGCGGCCTGTTGCCGGGTGTCAAGGTCAACACCTCGGCGACCGATTTCGCGCCGCTCTCGCAACTGCAATTGATCCGCTTCAAGGGCCAGACCTGGGAGCGCTTTGGCGAGATTTTGAGCGGCGACGTCGGCGGTTAACCCGGAATTGTCGACTAAAGACGAGAGCCCCTGCGGCGTTGTCGCAGGGGCTTTTCATTGAGACGGGCCGCCTGAAATGCTAATCACTACAGTCAAATAACAGAGCCCTCGAAACAAGAGGGCCGCGACACATCGTCTGACAACAGGGAGAGAGACATAGATGTCCGCTACCACAAGACTTGCGGTCCTCGGGGCCGCGCTCGCGCTCGTCGCGACATCCAGCAGCGCTGCGCTTGCCCAGAAGAAATACGACACCGGCGCCAGCGACACCGAGATCAAGATCGGCAACATCATGCCCTACAGCGGACCCGCCTCCGCCTACGGCATCATCGGCCGCACCGAGGCCGCCTATTTCAAGAAGATCAACGATGCCGGTGGCATCAACGGCCGCAAGATCAACTTCATCTCCTATGATGACGCCTACTCGCCGCCGAAAGCCGTGGAACAGGCCCGCAAGCTGGTCGAAAGCGACGAGGTGCTGCTGATCTTCAACTCGCTCGGCACGCCGTCGAACTCGGCGATCCAGAAATACATGAATTCCAAGAAGGTGCCGCAGCTGTTTGTTGCCACCGGCGCCACCAAGTGGAACGACCCGAAGGACTTTCCCTGGACCATGGGTTGGCAGCCCAACTACCAGAGCGAGACCCAGATCTACGCAAAGTACATCCTGAAAAACATGCCGAACGCCAAGATCGCGGTGCTGTTCCAGAATGACGACTACGGCAAGGACTATCTGAAGGGCCTGAAGGACGGCCTCGGCCAGAAGGCCGCCGGCATGATCGTCGCCGAAGAGAGCTTCGAGACCTCCGAGCCGACCATCGACAACCACATCGTCAAGCTGAAGGCCAGCAACGCCGACGTCTTCATCGACATCGCGACGCCGAAATTCGCGGCGCAGGCGATCAAGAAGGTCGCCGAGGTCGGCTGGAAGCCCACGCACTTCCTCAACAACGTGTCGGCATCGGTCGGCAGCGTGATCAGGCCGGCCGGCTACGAGAACGCGCAGGGCATCATCTCTGCCGCCTATCTGAAGGACCCCTCGGACAAGCAGTGGGACAATGATCCCGGCATGAAGGAATTCTACGCCTTCATGGCCAAGGACTTCCCCGAGGGCGACAAGCTCGACGGTGGCACCGTGACCGGCTACGGCGTGGCGCAGACCCTGGTTCAGGTGCTCAAGCAGTGCGGCGACAACCTCACGCGCGAGAACATCATGAAGCAGGCGGCAAGCCTGCAGGATTTCCGCACCGAAGTGCTGCTGCCCGGCATCAAGATCAACACCGCCGCGAATGATTTCGCCCCGATCAGCCAGTTGCAACTGATGAAGTTCAAGGGCGAGAAATGGGAACTGTTCGGCGATATCATCAGCGCCGACGTCGGCGGCTGATTTCCTGCCGACAACCGACTGACAATGGCCCCCTGCGATACCGTCGCAGGGGGCTTTTCATTCACCATGGGCCAACCGGCCCGGGCGATGCCTGCTTACACTTTGCCCGGCAATGCGCTAGGAAAACCGGCAAGAACCGAAGAGAACCCGGCGCCCTTGCGCGCCGGCAACAACAAGGAGTTTTCGGGAGATGCCGAAGCCGATCCGTCACCGTGTTGCAACCGCCCTGCTCGGCCTCGCCGTCGCCGCCGTGACCGGCAATGCCGCGTTGGCGCAGAAGAAATACGACACCGGTGCGACCGATACCGAGATCAAGATCGGCAACATCGTGCCCTATAGCGGCCCGGCGTCGGCCTATGGCGTGGTCGGCAAGGCGATGGCCGCGGTGTTCAAGAAGGTCAACGACGATGGCGGCATCAACGGCCGCAAGATCAATTTCATTTCCTATGATGATGCCTATTCGCCGCCGAAGGCGGTCGAGCAGGCGCGCAAGCTGGTCGAGAGCGACGAGGTGCTGTTCCTGTTTGGCACGCTCGGCACCGCCTCCAACACCGCGATCCAGAAATACCTCAACGCCAAGAAAGTGCCGCAGCTGTTCGTCGCCACCGGCGCGACCAAGTGGAACGATCCGAAGGCGTTCCCGTGGACCATGGGCTGGCTGCCGAGCTACCAGAGCGAGTCGCGGATCTACGCGAAATATCTGCTCAAGGAGAAGCCCTCCGCCAAGGTCGCGGTGCTCTATCAGAACGACGACATGGGCAAGGACTACCTGAAGGGCCTGGAAGACGGCTTCGCCAGCGATCCGGCGCGGATTGCCGCCAAGGAGAGCTACGAGGTCGCCGAGCCCACCATCGATTCCCATGTGGTGCGGCTGAAATCCGCCAACCCCGACGTCATCATCTTCTTCACCACGCCGAAATTCGGCGCCCAGGCGATCAAGAAACTCGGCGAGATGAACTGGAAGCCGGTGACGATCGTCTCCAATGTCTCGGCCTCCACCGCGACGGTGATGCGTCCGGCGGGGCTCGACAATGCGCAGGGCGTGATCTCGGCGGCCTACGCCAAGGACGCCAGCGATCCGCAGTGGAAGGACGATGCCGGCATGAAGGCGTTCGACGAACTGCTCGCCAAGTACATGCCCGACACCAACCGCGTCGATGCCTCGGCGATGACGGGCTACAACATGGCGACCACCATGGTCGAGGTGCTGCGCCGCTGCGGCGACGATCTCACCCGCGCCAACGTGATGAAGCAGGCGGCGAGCCTGAAGCAGTTTGCGCAGGGCGGCCTGCTGCCCGGCGTGACGCTGTCGACCGGGCCGTCCGACTTCCAGCCGATCGAGCAATTGCAGCTGATGCAGTTCAAGGGCGAGCGCTGGCAATTGTTCGGCGACGTCATCAGCGGCGAAGTCGCCGGAAACTGACCGCGTAACGAAAGCACAGCCATGACCGACCGTCGTCCTTTTCTGCGTTCGATCTTCGATGCCGCGGTGGCGGCCGCGCATCCCGATGTCGTGCTGGCATCGCGGCTTCGGCCGGCGCCGAAGGGACGCGTGATCTGCCTCGCCGCCGGCAAGGGCGCCGGCGCCATGGCCGCGGCGGCGGAGCGGCACTATCTCGACACGCTCGGCCTCGCGCCATCGCGACTGGTCGGCATCGCCACCACCCGCCACGGCCACGGCGTGCCGACCCGCCGTATCAAGGTGGTCGAGGCCGGCCACCCGGTGCCCGATGAAGCCGGCCTGCGGGCGGCTGACGATACGCTGCGGCTGGCGGCGGAAGCCACGTCCGACGATCTTCTACTGGTGCTGCTGACCGGCGGCGGCTCGGCGAACTGGATCGCGCCCGTCGAGGGCGTGAGCTTTGCCCAGAAGCAGCAGGTCAACCGCGCGCTGCTGCGCTCCGGCGCGCCGATCGGCGAGATGAACATCGTCCGCAAGCATCTGTCGCGGATCAAGGGCGGACGGCTGGCGCGTGCCGGCCAGCACGCCGCCGAGATCGTCACGCTGGCGATTTCCGACGTGCCGCATGACGATCCCTCCGCGATCGCCTCGGGGCCGACGGTGCCGGACCCGACTACGCTCGCGGATGCCCGCGCGCTGGTCGCGAAGTACAACCTCTCCGTCGATGACGCGGTCCGCCGCGCGCTCGACGATCCCAGGAACGAGAGCTGCAAGCCGGGCGACCCCGCCTTTGCGCGGGCGACGTTCGAGCTGCTGGCAAAGCCCAAGGCCTCGATCGACGCCGCGGTAAAGGTCGCGCAGGACGCCGGCTACGAGACGATCGCGCTCGGCGCCGACCTCGAAGGCGAGGCCCGCGACGTTGCGGCCGGACACGCCAGGCTCGCGCTGAAGGCCCACGGCGAGCGCAAGCGCGTCGCGATCATCTCCGGCGGCGAACTTACGGTGACGGTGCGCGGCAACGGCCGCGGCGGCCCCAACCAGGAGTACGCGCTGGCGCTGGCCGACCTGCTCAAGGACACGCCCGACATCTCGGCGCTCGCCGCCGACACCGACGGTGCCGACGGCGGCGCCGGCAGCGCCACCGACCCCGCCGGAGCCGTGATCGATCAGGCGACATTCGCGAAGATGAAATCGATCGGCCTCGATCCGAGGGCCTATCTCGAGAACAACGATGCCACCGGCTTCTTCGCACAGACCGGCGATTTGTTGCTGACCGGCCCGACGCTGACCAACGTCAACGACGTCAGGGTGATTTTAGTCGACTGACGCGCACCGCTCTCTCCCCGTCATTGCGAGCGAAGCGAAGCAATCCATCGCGTCACGTGCGGAGACATGGATTGCTTCGTCGCTGTCGCTCCTCGCAATGACGGCTGAGGGGCCGAAACCCGCCGCTCAAAACTCCTGCGCGAGCTTGGCCAGCATCTCCAGCAGCGCGGCGTGGTTGGCCGGGCCGAGCACCTCGATCAGGCGCGCCTCGTGCTTGTTGGCGACCAGCTTCTTGGCGCGCGCCAGCACGGCGCGGCCCTTGTCGGTCAGGACGAGGATGTGGGAGCGGCGGTCGTTGGTCGAGCGCATCCGCGCGCAAAGGTCGCGGCTCTCCAGCGCGTCGAGCATGGCGACGAAATTCGGCCTGAGGATGCCGAGCGTGTTGGCGATCTCGGTCTGGTTGCGGCCCGGATTCTTGTCGAGCAGCAGCAGCACCGAGAACTGCGCCGGCGTCAACTGCAGCGGCGCGACGCAGCGCAGGAAGTCCTCGAATACCTTGAGCTGCGCGCGCTTCAGCGAATAGCCGAGCAGTCCGGACAGTTCGCCCAGTTGCAGCATGCTGTCGTCCCCGGCAGGATCGACCGGTTCCCTGCGCAGGGCACGCGACGAACGGACGGCATCGGAGGCGGTTTTGGAAACAGTCATCGCTCCAGGCTCGCAATCCCGGTACAAAAACCCCGCGGGACGCTCGGGGACCTTGAGATTATATCTAATAATCGTTATGCACCATATCAAATATCGACGGCTATCAACAGCCGGTATCGGCCGACCCAACCGGCACAGCCGGCTGCGGCGGTCCGACGCTTGAGGGGGAGCGCTCGGCCTTGAACACAACGATCATGCTGTTCCTGCTGCAGGACGGCATCACCAATGGCGCGATCTACGCACTGCTCGGGCTGGCCCTGGTGCTGGTGTTCGCGGTGACGCGGGTGATCCTGATCCCGCAGGGCGAATTCGTCACCTACGGCGCGTTGAGCTACGCCATGCTGGCAACCGGCCAGGTGCCCGGCACCGTGCGCCTTGCCGTCGCGATGGGCCTCGTCGCGTTCGCGCTGGATCTGTTCTTCGCCCGCAAGGCGCTGCATGCCCGGCTGGTGATCCGCTCGGTCGCGCTCAACATCGTCTTTCCCGCAGCGCTGCTCGGCCTCGTCTATGCGCTGGTTGGTCCCCATACGCCGATCGCCGTCAACATTGCGCTGGCGCTGCTGATCGTGGCGGCGATCGGGCTGTTTCTCTATCGCATCGCCTTCCAGCCGATCGCGCACACCTCCGTGCTGGTGCTCCTGATCGCCTCGGTCGGCTGCCATCTGGCGCTGCAAGGCCTCGGCCTGGTGTTCTTCGGCGCCGAAGGCCTGCGCGGCCCGGCACTGTCGAGTGCCGCGGTGACCGCCGGTCCGCTGCGCTTCACCGGCCAGAGCCTCGCCGTCTACGGCCTGACGGTCGGCTTCATCGTGGGGCTGTGGCTGTTCTTCGGCTACACCAAGACCGGCAAGGCGTTGCGCGCCACCGCGGTCAATCGCCTCGGCGCCCGCCTCGTCGGCATCCGCACCACGCTGTCGGGCCAGATCGCATTCCTGCTCGCCTCCGTAATCGGCGCGATTTCGGGCATTCTGATCGTGCCGATCACGACGCTCTATTACGACACCGGCTTCCTGATCGGCCTGAAGGGTTTTATCGCCGCCATCATCGGCGGCCTGGTCAGCTATCCCCTGACCGCGGTCGCGGCCATCGTGGTCGGCATCGTCGAGGCCTTCTCGTCGTTCTACGCCAGTAATTTCAAGGAAGTCATCGTGTTCACGCTGATCCTTCCCGTCCTGGTGCTGCGCTCGCTCGCAGCGCCCCAGGTCGAGGAAGAGAAGGATTGAACGCGATGACACAGCGCCTCCCTCTCATCATCTTCGCACTCGTGATGGCGGTGATCCCGCTTCTGCCGGGCATCCCGCCGTTCTGGATTGTGCTGCTCGACAATATCGGCCTCGCCGCGCTGGTCGCGATGGGGCTGGTACTGCTAACCGGCGTCGGCGGCCTCACCTCGTTCGGACAGGCCGCGTTCTGCGGCTTCGGCGCCTACACCACGGCGGTGCTGACCACCGCCTACGGCGTCTCGCCGTGGCTGACGCTGCCGGCTTCGCTCGTGGTCAGCGGCATTGCCGCCGTGCTGCTCGGCCTCGTCACGGTGCGGCTGTCAGGCCACTATCTGCCGCTCGGCACCATCGCCTGGGGCATCGGCCTGTTCTACCTGTTCAGCAAGCTCGAATTCCTCGGCCGCAACGACGGCATTTCGGGCATTCCGCCGCTCTCGATCGGCGCGTTCAAGATGCTGAGCCCGGACACGATCTATTACGCGATCTGGGTCGCAGTGCTGTTCTCCGCGCTCCTGACCATGAACCTGCTGGATTCCCGCACCGGCCGCGCCATCCGCGCCTTGCGCCGCGGCCATATCGCAGCCGAGGCGTTCGGCGTGCAGACGCCGCGCGCCAAGCTGCTGGTGTTCATCTATGCCGCGGTGCTGGCCGGCCTGTCCGGCTGGCTCTACGCGCATTTCCAGCGCGCCGCCAACCCGACGCCGTTCGGCGCGCAGGCCGGCATCGAGTACCTGTTCATCGCGGTCGTCGGCGGCGCCGGTTACGTGTGGGGCGGCGTGCTCGGCGCCGGCATCGTCGTGATCCTCAAGGAGGTGCTGCAGAGCTACCTGCCCTACATCTTCGGCGGCCAGAGCCAGCTCGAGACCATCGTGTTCGGCATCATGCTGGTGCTGCTGTTGCAGCTCGCACCGCAGGGCGTCTGGCCTTGGCTGATGTCGCGCCTGCCGTTCAAGCCGACCCGCAAGACGCCGGACACATCCGTGAAGCTGGAACACCGAGAGCGGGCGGCGGGAACGTCCCCGGTGCTGCTGCACATCGACAAGGCGCGCAAACAGTTCGGCGGCGTGCTCGCGGTGAACGACGTCTCCTTCGACGTCAACGCCCGCGAGATCGTCGCGCTGATCGGCCCGAACGGCGCCGGCAAGAGCACGACCTTCAACCTGATCACCGGCGTCCTGGCCGCAACCAGCGGCAAGATCGCCGTGCAGGGCAAGGAGGTCGCGAACGCCCCGCCGCAGGAGGTGGTCAAGCTCGGCGTCGCCCGCACGTTCCAGCACGTCAAGCTGGTGCCCGACATGACCGTGCTGGAGAACGTCGCGATCGGCGCGCATCTGCGCGGCAATTCCGGCGCGATCTCCAGCATGCTGCGGCTCGACCGCACTGATGAGGCGAAGCTGCTGGCGGAAGCCGCGCGTCAGATCGAACGAGTCGGCCTGTCCGACCAGATCGACCAGCTCGCGGGTTCGCTGTCGCTCGGCCAGCAACGCATCGTCGAGATTGCGCGTGCACTGTGCGTCGATCCGACGTTGCTGCTGCTCGATGAACCGGCGGCCGGGCTGCGCCACATGGAGAAGCAGCGGCTGGCCGCGCTGCTCCGGCAATTGCGCGACGGCGGCATGTCGGTGCTGCTGGTCGAGCACGATATGGGGTTCGTGATGGATCTCGCCGACCGCATCGTGGTGCTCGATTTCGGCACCAAGATCGCCGAAGGCACGCCGGCTGCGATCAAGCGCAACCCCGACGTGATCAAGGCCTATCTCGGAGCCGCCGCATGAGTGCGCTGCTATCGGTGACCGACGTCCATATCGCCTACGGCAAGGTCGAGGCCGTGCGCGGCGTCTCGCTCGACGTCGCCGACAACGAGATCGTCACCATCATCGGCGCCAACGGCGCCGGCAAGACCACGCTGCTCAATGCCATCATGGGCGTGCTGCCGCTGCGGGGCCGCACCACCTTCGCCGGCGTCGACATGGCGTCGCTCGATATCGAGGACCGCGTCGCGACAGGCCTGAGCCTGGTGCCCGAGCATCGCGAGTTGTTCGGCACCATGAATGTCGAGGACAATCTCGAGCTCGGCGCCTTCCGGATCACGAAGGCAACCGCAGCACGCTCGCTGGAGCGGGTCTACACGCTGTTTCCGCGGCTCAAGGAGCGGCGCAGGCAGCTCGCCGGCACGCTGTCCGGCGGTGAGCAGCAGATGCTGGCGATGGGCCGCGCGCTGATGGGCGCGCCGAAATTGCTGATGCTGGACGAGCCGAGCCTCGGCCTCGCCCCGATCATCGTCGCCGACATCTTCCGCATCGTCGGCGAGCTCCGCGCAGCCGGCGTCTCGGTGCTGCTGGTCGAGCAGAACGCCCAGGCCGCGCTGCAGATCGCCGACCGCGCCTATGTGATGGAGCTCGGCGAGTTCGTGCTTAGCGGCTCCGCGAAGGACATTGCCGCCAACAAGGGCGTCGCCGCCAGCTATCTCGGCTTCCACCTCGAGGGCGAGAGCGCGATCTAGGCGCCATCGCCCCGCTCATGAAAAGCCGGCCCCTCATCGGGACCGGCTGCTTCGTTTCCGCGGATCGCGACCAGCTCACATTGCCGGGACGTATTTGCCGTCCTTGACCGTCAGCAGGATGCGCGAACGGTCGTCGAGGCCGTAGCGGTCCTTTTCGGTCCAGTTGTAGACGCCCTGGGACGCGACGATCTCCTTCTCGGAGATGAAGGCCTGGCGGATCGCCTCGCGGAATTCCGGCGTGCCGGGCTTGGCGGTCTTCAGCGCCGTCGGGATGATGCGCTTCAGCACCTCGAAGGCGTCATAGGAATGGCCGGCGAACTGGCTGCGGCTGTTGGCGCCGTACTTGGCTTCATAGGCCGCGTTCAGCGTCAGGCCCGGCTTCTTGGTCAGCGCGCTGTCGGGCTGGGTTTCCGGCGACATCACCGGGCCGGCCGACATGATGACGCCTTCCGCGGACGCTCCCGCAATGCGGATGAAGTCCATCGTGGCGGCACCGTGGGTCTGGTAGATCAGGCCCTTGTAGCCGCGCTCGCGCAGCGCAGTCTGCGGCAGCGCCGCGGCGGTGCCGGAGGCGCCGACCAGGATGGCATCGGGATTGGCGGCGACGAGCTTCAGCACCTGGCCCGCGACCGACGTATCCGGACGCGCGAAGCGCTCCTCATCGGTCATGGTCAGGCCCATCGGCACGGCCTGCGCCTTGAAGTCGTTGACCCAGAGATCGCCGTAGGAATCCGAATAGCCGATATAGCCGACGGTCTTGATGTTGTGCGCCTTCATGTGCTCGTAGAGCACCTTGCCCATGATCGGAATCGACTGCGGCAGGTCGACCGACCATTTTGCGCGGGCCTCGTTGATCGGGAACGGCGCGAGGCCGAGATGCGGGATGCCGGCCTCGTTGGCGACCGTCGAGACCGCGATCGTCGTCGGCGTGATGCAGGAGCCCATGATGATGTCGGCCTTGGACTCGGTGACGAAGCGCCGCGTATTGGTGGTCGCAGCCGTCGGATCGCCGGCGTCGTCGAGCACGATCAGCTTCAGCGGCACGCCGCCGATCTCCTTCGGCACGAAATCGAGCGCGTTGCGCTCGGGGATGCCGAGCGCCGCGGCGGGGCCCGTGGTCGAGATCGAGATGCCGATGGTGATTTCATTGGTCTGCGCCAGTGCGGGCGCTGCAGGCAGCGCGAAAACAGCTGCAAGCGCCACGGCGGCGAGAGTGACCTTCCTCATTCATTCCTCCCTGCGGATATGTTTTTTGGGTTTAAACCAGTTTTGCGGGCCAATTCAGCCCCTTCTTTAGGTCATGAGGGGCCGCAAGTCAGCCCTGAACAAGTCAGCCCTTCATGAAGCGGTCGATGACCTCCTGCGGAAATGGCGCCGATTTCAGCCTGGCGGGATCGTCGGGGTGGCGGCCGACCAGCACCCTTGTCTCGAACGCCTCGATCGCCAAGGCCTCGCCCTTGAACACGCGGTGCACCACTTCGAAGCTCGAGCGCTTGATGCTCTCGATCCGGCTCTCGATGGTGATCCAGTCGCCATGGGTCGACGGGATGTGGAATTTCGCCCGCGTGTCGACCATGGGAATGCCGACCAGGCCGTATTTGTGGACGAGATCCTGCTTCGAGCAACCGGCCGCTTCGAACATGATCGAGGTCGAGTCGTCGAACATCGCGAAGTAGCGCGGGTAGTAGACGATGTTGGCGGGGTCGCAATCGCCCCACTGGATCTGCACGTCGCGCCGATTGACGAACATGGTCTATCCTCGATTGAGCGGGATCGATCCGGAAGCGCGTTTTGCGCTCTTCCGGATCATGCTTCAGCGTGGCGCCATCCGGAGCGCGGCATCGAGCCGCACCACTTCGCCGTTCAGATAGGGATTGTCGATCATGTGCAGCACCAGCGAGGCGAACTCGTCGGCCTGCCCCAGCCGGCGCGGGAACGGGATCGCGGCGGCGAGCGAGTCCTGCGCCTCCTGCGGCAGGCCGGCCAGCAAGGGGGTCATGAACAGGCCGGGCGCGATGGTCAGCACGCGAATGCCGAACTGCGCGAGCTCGCGCGCGATCGGCAAGGTCATCGCAACGATGCCGCCCTTGGAGGCCGAATAGCCCGCCTGCCCGATCTGGCCGTCATAGGCCGCGACCGACGCCGTCGAGATCACGACACCGCGCTCGCCGGTCGCGAGCGGCTCGAGCTTCGACATCTCGGCGGTCGCAAGCCGCAGCATGTTGAAGGAGCCGATCAGATTGACCTTGATCACCTTGTCGAAGTCGGCGAGCGCCATCGGCCCTTCGCGCCCGATCACGCGCTTGGCCACCCCGATGCCGGCACAGTTCACCAGCACCCGCGCCGGGCCATGCGCCTTGGTGGCCGCAGCGACCGCGGCTTCGGCGGCCGCTGCATCGGCCACGTCGCAGACAACAGGAATGCCGCCGATCTCGGCGGCGACGCTCTCGGCGAGCTTGGCGTTGAGGTCGCAGACCGCGACCTTGACGCCCTGCGCGGCCAGCCGGCGCGCGGTCGCCGCGCCCAATCCCGATGCACCGCCGGTGACGATGGCGGCCTGGTCCTTCAACTGCATGGTATTCTCTCCTTGAATGGTCAGGCGAGTTTGATCACCGATGCCGGCGGCACCGGCGCATAGAGCGCTTCGATGATGTCAGTGCGATGCTCCAGCACCGCACGCTGGTTGATCGAGCCCTTGTCGGTGACCTCGCCGCGATCGATCGACAGCGGCGCGTCGAGCAGGATCGCCCGCGCGATCCGGTTCGACGAGCCGGTGGCGCCGGCAAGGACCCGCGCGAAACGTTCGCGGAAGGCAGCGCGCACCAAGGGATCATTAGCCGCGGCCGCGATGTCGCCAGAGGCAAGCGCTGGATTGATCAGCCGGCAGCCATCGAGATCGAGGATCACGATCGCCGCCAGTTCGTCGCGGTTGATTCCCGCGATCACGACGTCGCGCACCAGCGGCGCGCAGGTGCCGACGAAGCGCGCCCGCAACGGACCGACGCTGACCCAGGTGCCGCTTGCGAGCTTGAAATCCTCGGCGATGCGGCCGTCGAAATCGAACCTGGCATCGAGATCGACGGCGTTGGCGGGCTTCAGCGCATCGCCGAACTTGTAGAAGCCTTCCTCGTCGAACGCCTTGGCGGTCAGTTCGGGCTGCCGCCAATAGCCGGGCGTCACGTTCGGACCCTTGGCGCGCACCTCGAGCTTGCCGTTGTTCGGCACCAGCTTCGCATCATTTCCAGACACCGGAAGACCGACATGGCCGGAGCGGCTGGTATCGGGCCGCACCGACATGAAGAACGGCGAGGTCTCGGTGGCACCGAGCCCGGTCAGCATCGGGACGCGATAGCCCTTCTCCTGCACCGCGAGCGCATCGAGGCTGTTCCAGATGAACGGCGACAGCGCGGCGCCCGAGAAGAACATCGCATGCAGCCGGTCGAAGAATTTCGCCCGCAAGTCTCCATCGTCGCGCAGATATGGCAGCAGCGATTCATAGCCCTTGGGCACGTTGAAATAGACCGTCGGCGAGATCTCGCGCAGGTTACGCACGGTCTCCTCGATGCCGCCGGGCAGCGGCTTGCCTTCATCGAGATACATCGAGCCGCCGTTATAGAGCGTCAGCCCGACATTGTGGTTGCCGCCGAACGTATGATTCCACGGCAGCCAGTCGACGATCACAGGCGGCTCGTCCTTCAGGAACGCCAATGTCTCACGCAGCATCACCTGGTTGGCGCAGATCATGCGCTGGGTGTTGATGACGGCCTTGGGATTGCCGGTCGAGCCCGACGTCAGCAGGAATTTTGCGATGGTATCCGGACCGATCGCGGAATGGGTCGCGTCGAGGCCCGGATCTTCCGGCGCCGCCATCAGATCGGCGAGTTGCGTCACCTCGCGGCCGGGCACGGTCCCGCGGCTTGCCGCGATCTCGACAACGGGGCCGACATTGGCGCGCAGGGCGTCGGCAAATTTGTCGGCGTCGTCGACGAAGACGAGGCCTGGCGTCAAAAGCTTGATGACGAAGCTGAGCTTCCCGTAGTCGCGCGACACCAGCGAATAGGCCGGCGAGACCGGACAGAACGGAATGCCGGCATAGAGCGCGCCGAGCGCGATCAGCGCGTGATCGATTGAATTGCCCGACAGGATCACGATCGGCCGATCGGCCGACAGCCCGCGCGCGATCAGGGCCGAGGCGATGCGCCGCGTGGCCTCGAGCAATTGCGCATAGGTGATCCGGCGCCAACCGCTGCCGGCTGCACGTTCGGCCATGAACACACGGCTCGGCTCGGCCGCTGCCCAATGATGCAGGCGGTCGGTGAGGCGAGCGGGAAAGTCTGCGAGCTTGAGCTTCGGGCGAACATAGATCGTGCCGTCGTCGCGGCGCTCGACGGTGACGTCGGGATTGCCGAACGAGATCGGGCGCAGCGGATGCGCACTCGCAGGGGACGAAGACGCAGATATATCAGCCTTGGCGCTCATGTCGGCTTCACCTTGGCGGTCTTGCGATCCAGAAAGGCACGGATGCGCTTCTTGGCTTCCTTGTCGCTCTGCGCCACCGTCGCCATCAGCGATTCCATCAAGAGGCCGGTCTGCGGATTGGCCTCGGCGATCATCGGCAGCGCCTGCAACACTGCGAAGTTGGTCAGCGGCGCGTTGGCGGCAACGCGCTCGGCAAGCTCCAGCGCTTTCGGCAACGCGCCGTCGGCCTCGGTGAGATATTGCGAGAAGCCGTAGGCTGCGCCCTCGGTCGCCGAATAGACCCGGCCGGTCAGCATCATGTCCGCCATCCTGGGCACACCGATCAGGCGCGGCAGCCGCACCGATCCGCCGCCGCCGACGAAGATGCCGCGCTGGCCCTCGGGCAGCGCGAAATAGGCCGACGGCTCGGCGACCCGGATATGCGCCGCGCAGGCAAGCTCCAGCCCGCCACCGATCACCGCGCCCTTCAGCGCGGCGATCACCGGCACGCGGCAATACTGGATGCGGTCGAACACGCGGTGCCACATCTGGGAATGCGCCAGACCCTCGGTGGCGTCGCGCTCGGTCAGTTCGGAGAGATCGAGGCCGGACGAGAAATGATCCCCGACACCATGGATGACGACGGCGCCGACCGCGTCCGGAATCGCGGAAAAGCAGTCCCGCAGCGCCAGGATGATGCCGTCATTGAGCGCATTGCGCTTGGCGGGCCGGTTGAGCCCGACGGTCAGCACCGCCCCTCGCGTCTCGATCCTGAGCAGCGAGGCATCACCCGCGTCGGCTGCGTTTCCCATGGAATTATTGCTTCCTGTTCAGAATAGTTATATTTTATAACTATCATCGCAGGAGTCAAGACGGGACGCGTTCGAGACGTCTGGGACAGCGGCCCGCCTTGCGATCGCGCATGACTGCCGATCCTGTCATCCCCGCGCAAAGGCGAGCCCTTGTCGCTGGAGATGCGAGCGCAGCGAGCCTCGAAGGACGTACGGCCCGGTTGGTGGCCGTCGACCCTTCGAGACGGCCGCTGCGCGGCCTCCTCAGGGTGATGGTGATGGAGTTGGTACGCGCGACTCCCTCCATCCGTCGTCCCTGCGAAAGCAGGGACCTATAACCACCGCATTCGGTGATGAGCGGGATCGCGGACCAAGCGTCGTGCACCAATTGATATTTGGGGTGATGGGCCCTGGCTTTCGCCAGGACGACGCCGGATGTGTTGCGCGAGGTGTGAATCTCGCAGATGGGACGAGCAAGTGGGCGAGCTACAACACCTGATGCACGTCGATCACGACGCGGTCGGCGTGGCGGGCGGCGGAGCCTATGAAGATATGCTCCATCAGCCAGCGGTACTTTTCGGCGCCGGTTTCGAATTTCGGCACGGTGCGGAAATAGATCAGCTTCGGGTCGACCGGTTCGCCGCGCTTGAGCTTCTCGAGCAGATCGACCGGCCCGAAGCGGATGCCCTTGTTCTCGACATAGACGACGGCGCCGTCGTCGGTCTCGAAGGCATATTTTGCCTCCAGCTCGATCAGCTCGCTGGGCCGGATGATCTGGAAGTCGGCGCCGAACGGCAGCACCTTGCCGTTGACAGTCTCGCCCCTCACCTCGCCGCCGACGATCGGAATGATGCGGCGCACGCCGGTGCCGATGTCGCCGGCGGAGGTCACCTCCGCGATCCGGGCGGTGATGGTGAAGACGTATCTGGTCTGAAGCTCAGGCAACATGGATTACCCTATCATGCGCTGCGGCAGCCAGGTCGCGAGCAGCGGGAACAGGATCAGGATCCCCAGCCGGATCAGATCCGTGATCACGAACGGCAGCACGCCGACAAAGATCGTCGACATGTTGACGTCCTTGATCACGCTCTTGATCACGAACACGTTCATGCCGACCGGCGGATGGATCAGGCCAAGTTCCACCGTCATGACGATGATGATGCCGAACCAGATCGGATCGAAGCCGAGCGCGGTCACCACGGGAAACACGATCGGCACGGTGAGGATCACCATCGCCATCGCGTCCATCAGGCAGCCGAGCACCAGATACATCAGGAGGATCAGCGCCAGCACACCGTAGGGGCCGATGCCAAGCCCGGTGAGGAATTCGGTGACGTTCTGCGGCGTCTGGGTGATGGTGAGGAAATAGCCGAAGCAGAGCGCGCCGATCAGCACCGTGAACACCGCCGCCGCGGTGCGCGTCGCCTGCAGCAGCGATTGCAGGATGCCGTCCCTGGTCAGCTTGCCCCTGAGAATGCCGATGATGAAGGCACCGACCGCGCCCACCGCGCCCGCTTCGGTCGGGACGAAGAAGCCGCCATAGAGGCCGCCGATCACGAACAGGAACAACAGCAGCGGCGACCAGACGTCGCGCATAGCCATGGCGCGCTCATGCCACGACGCCTTCTTGCCTGCCGGCAAGAAGCCCGGCCGCGTCACGCCGATGATGCCGATCGTGATCATGTGCATCAGGATCGCGAGCAGGCCCGGCACCACGCCGGCGATGAACAGCTTGCCGATATCCTGCTGGGTGATGATGCCGTACACCGCGAGCACGGTGGATGGCGGCAGCATCGCCCCGAGTGTGCCGCCGACCGCGATCACGCCGGTCGAGAACGATTGCGGATAGCCGAAGCGACGCATCTCGGGATAGGCCACCGCCGAGAAGGTCGCGGCGGTCGCAACCGACGAGCCCGAGATCGCGGCAAAGCCGCCGCAGGCGGCGATGGTCGCAATGCCGAGCCCGCCCTTCCAGTGGCCGACGAAGGTGTTGGCGGCGCGGAACAGCTCGCGGCTGATGCCGGAGACGGACACGAAGGCGCCCATCAGCAGGAACATCGGGATCACGCCGAAGGAATAATCCGTCACCGTGCGCATCGTGGTCTGGCCGACCAGCTTCAGCGCCGGAGCGAAGCCGGTGAGATAGCCGAAGCCGGTGATGCCGACGAGGCCCATCGCCATGCCGACGGGCACACGCAGCAGCATCAGCGCGAACAGGCAGACGAATCCGATGACGGCGACGGCCTCGGGACTCAAATCGAGACTCATGGCCGTCTACTCCGCGGTCTTGATCTTGGCATCGTGGATATCTTCCGGATGGAAGATCAGCCGGTAGGTGCGGATCGCGATCAGCAGCACCGCGGAGACGTCACCGAGCCACGACACCAGGAAGAACGGCCAGACCGGCACGCCGAGATCCATCGTGACGATGTGGCTGTTCCGGGTGTCGATCACCTTGTCGACCAGCGTATAGGTCTGCACCGTCACGACGAACAGCAGCACCAGCGTCGCGAAGATGTCGATCCAGCGCTGATAGCGCGGCGAGGCATTGGCCCAGACCAGATCCACGGTGATATGGGTGCCGCGATAGCTCGTCGCCGCGATGCCCCAGAAGATCAGGATGCCGAGCAGGAACTGGCCGAAATTGTAGTAGTCGGGGATCGTCACCGAGAAGAACTTGCGCATGAACACCGCGGTGAAAGTGTTGAGCGCGACGACGCCGACGAAGAAGGCCGCCACCCATTCGATCGAATCGATGAAGCGGTCCATGAAATTCTTGCGCACCGGCTCGGGAGGACCGATGATCGCGCCGTCCTGGGAAACTTCGGCAGATTGCGTCATGCGTTGCTTCGATGAGCTCCCTCGCCCCGCTCTTGCGGGGAGAGGGTTGGGGTGAGTGGCGGCTTCCACGAGTGGTGAATGCGGTGAGACCTGTACCCCTCACCCGAATCGCATCTGACGATGCGATCCGACCTCTCCCCGCAAGCTGGGAGAGGTGAAGGGGTAGCGCAAATCAGATCCCCGCCTCGTACTTCTTCAGCGTGGCCTGCAGATCGGCCTCGATCTTCTCCGCATCGCCACCGGCCTTCTTCACGGCCTCGGCCCAGCTGTCGCGCAGCGGCTTGACCGCCTTCTTCCACTCGGCGAGCTGATCTGGGGTCAGCGGATAGACCTCATGGCCTTGCAGCGCCTTCATCTTGATGCGGCCGTTGGCTTCGAAATCGGTCCAGGGATCGGTGACCTTGGAGGCCCATTCCGGCGTGCAATGATCGTCGATCACCTTCTTCTGGGCGTCCGACATCGCATTATATTTGGCGAGGTTGATGTTGTAGGTGAACACCGTCGTGTAGAGCGGCACGTCCATGTGGTACTTCACCACCTTGTCGATGCCGAACAGAAAGATCGATCCCCAGGGGAAGGTGATCTCGTCGGCGACGCCGCGCTCGATCGCGTCGCGAGATTCCGGGGCGGAGGCCTGCACATTGGTGCCGCCGAACATCTTCACCATCTCGCCGATGGTGCTCTGCGCCGGTCGCACCTTCACGCCGGAGAGGTCGCTCGGCAGCAGGATCTTCTTCTTGCCGTGCAGCGCGCCCGGATCGTGGATGAAGGCGAAGCAGAGCTTGGTGTCCTTCATCTCGGTCGGCGCGTATTTGTGGTACCACTCGTTCAGCGCCAGCGTGCCCTTCTTGCCGTCCGAGAACACGAACGGGAGCTGGCCTGCGGCCGCGATCGGGAACCGGCCGGGCTGATAGCCGGGATTGACATAGGTGACGTCGGCGATGCCGTCGCGCGCCATGTCGTAATGGTCGAATGCCTTGCCGAGCTGCTCGGACGGAAACACGGTGACCTTGATGGTGCCGCCCGATGCCTTTTCGATGTCGGCGGCCCAGGCCTGCGTCGCCGGCACCAGCGGATGGGCCGGCGGCACCCAGAGCGACACTTTGAGATTGACGGTCTTGTCCTGCGCCTGCGAAGGACCTGCGGCCGGCACGACGGCGGCGGCTGCCATCAGCAGCGCCAACAAACTCTTCCTCATCACCTCTCCTCCTCTCCAGGACGGGCTTCGTGCCCGGTCTCATTACTTAACATGTTATCTAATTCGCGCGGATATTCAAGACGAAATCCGAGGTCCGGGCGCCCCGTCGCACCCCGGCCCCTCCGGCATCTTGCGCTGCGGCGAACGCAGGTCCCGCCCAAATCCGTCTTGCCAAAACTGTTATATGATATAGTTGCCTTGGCAAGTTGATGGCGACCGCCCGGCGCGGGCGCCTGCTGAAAGCCTATCCGATCGGGAGGAGCAGGTGTTGCGGACAAAAGTAGCAATCATAGGCGCAGGTCCGGCCGGACTGTTGCTTGGGCAACTACTTCATACTTTCGGCGTAGACAACGTCATTCTGGAGCGGCAGACGCCGGATTACGTGCTGGGGCGGATCCGCGCCGGCCTGCTCGAGGAAGGCACCGTGTCGCTGCTCGACAGCGTCGGCGCGGGCGCCCGGCTGCACCAGGAAGGCCTGGTTCATCACGGCGTCGAGCTGGCGTTCGGGGGGGCGCGACACCGCATCGACATGCATGCGGCGACCGGCAAGACCGTGACCATCTACGGCCAGACCGAGGTCACGCTCGATCTGATGAACGCCCGTAAGGCAGCCGGCCTGACCTCGGTCTACTCCGCCGCCGACGTCACGCCACACGATTTCGACACCGATCATCCGCGCGTCACCTACGTCAAGGACGGCGTCACCCACGAGATCGCCTGCGATTTCATCGCCGGCTGCGACGGCTTCCACGGCGTCAGCCGCGCCAGCGTGCCGGCGTCGGCGATCACCAGCTACGAACGGGTGTATCCATTCGGCTGGCTCGGCATCCTCTCGGAGACGCCGCCGGTCTCGCCGGAGCTGATCTACAACAACCACGCGCGCGGCTTTGCGCTCTGCACGATGCGCTCGACGCATCGCAGCCGCTATTACGTGCAGTGCCCGCTCGACGATCATGTCGATCAATGGTCCGACGAGCGGTTCTGGGATGAATTGAAGCGGCGCCTCGACCAGAAGGCCGCCGACGAGATCATCACCGGCCCGTCGATCGAAAAGAGCATCGCGCCCTTGCGCAGCTTCGTCGCCGAACCGATGCGGTTCGGCCGGATGTTCCTGGCCGGCGACGCCTCGCACATCGTGCCGCCGACCGGCGCCAAGGGGCTGAACCTTGCGGCCAGCGACGTGCATTATTTGTCACAGGCACTGCGCGAATATTACGACGAGAAATCCTCTGATGGCCTCGACGGCTATTCGGCGAAAGCGCTGGCGCGGGTCTGGAAGGCGGTGCGCTTCTCCTGGTGGATGACCTCGATGCTGCACAAATTTCCCGACGAGGGCGAATTCGCCGCGCGCATCCAGATCGCCGAGCTCGACTACCTCGTCAGTTCGAAGGCGGCGTCGGCCTCGCTGTCGGAGAATTATGTGGGGCTGCCGTTCTAGATCGGTCGCTGTTTTTTTGTCGAGCGATCTGGCCGTTATGCCCTCAGCTGTCATACCCCGTGCATGCGGGGATCCAGTCCGCCGTGGCCTCTCCGGACGATGACGGCGAGAGATGATGCGGCGACAGGCCGGAGCCACATTCAAACACCCCTGCAAATCCCGTTTAAAACTTTGTAGGCGGTGAAACCGCGGTCGACATCGCATTCAATGGCGTCAACGCAACGCCATGCACGAGATTCAGATGACTACCGATACGCAAATCGCCCCGGACATTCCCCAAGATGTCCCCGAGGGCTTCGAGCCGCTGTTCCGCAAGAGCCCGCTCACCGAGCCCTGGGAGCCGCTGTACCAAAAGAAGACCGAGCGGTCCGTCATCATCGGCCTGCGGCTGGCGAGGCCGCACACCAACGGCCGCGGCCTGATCCATGGCGGGCTGATCGCCGCCCTTGCCGACAACGCGATGGGCTATAGCTGCGGCCAGGCGACCGGCTGGACGACCTCGTATGTGACGATCTCGCTCACGGTCGATTTCGTCGGCTCCGCCAATGTCGGGCAGTGGCTCGCGATCGAGAGCGACGTGATCAAGACCGGCAGCACGATCTGCTTCGCACAGAGTCTGATCAAGGCCGACGGCGTGACGATCGCTCGCGCCAGCGGCACGTTCCGCGTGGTGCCGAAGAAGGCGCCGGCGAGCTAAACGTCTCGCGCTAGCCGAAATGCCAATCGGTGATCTCGGCGACGAGATCGATGAAGGTCCGAACCTTGGCCGACAACAGCCGCGTCGTCGGATAGACCACGTGGATCGGCACCGCCGGCTGCTCGAACTCGGCGAGCACGATCCTGAGCCGCCGCGCCTTCAGTGATTCGGCGGCCTGGTAGGCCATCACCCGCGTCAGCCCGCCGTCCTGCTCGGCGTATTGGATGGCGGCATCAGAGCTGTTGCTGGTGAAGCGCGGCGTCGGCGTGATGCGGATCTCCTGGCCGTCCTCCATGAAGCGCCAGTCCGGCGTCGCGGTCATCGCGCCGAACTGGATGGTGTCGTGGGCGGAGAGGTCGGCCGGCCGCTTCGGCTCGCCGCGGAGCTTGAGGTAGCCGGCCGAGGCCACGACGATCCGGCGCATCTGGCCGACATGGCGCGCCACCAGCGTCGAGTCCGGGAGATGCCCGATCCTGACCGCGAGGTCGACGCCGTCTTCGACGAGGTTGATCCGGCGGTCCGACAGCCGCAAGTCGACGCCAACATCGGGATAGCGCTTCAGGTAAGCGGTCACGACCGGGCTGACATGCAGCCTCCCGAAGCCGAAGGGCGCCGAGATCACCAGCCGGCCTTCGGGGCGGGTGCGCTCGCTCTCCACCGCGTCCTCGGCCTCCTCGACATCGGCAAGGATCCGCCGCGCCCGCTCCAGATAGCGCGAGCCGGCGTCGGTCAGCGTCACCTGCCGCGTGGTCCGCTGCAAGAGCCGCGCACCGAGCCGCTCCTCCAGCGCCGCGATCAGCCGCGTGATGGCGGATGGCGACAGGCCGAGCTTGCGGGCAGCGGGGGCAAACCCCTCAAGGTCCGCCACCGCGACGAAGGCCTGCATGGCATCGATCCGGTCCATGACACTATTGCATAATCGGCAACAGTTAAGTGTCAATTCCCAAGATTGCCTAAGATCCGGAAATGCCCATGTTACGGTCTGAGGACGGCCGCTTTGTCGCCCGTGGCGGGAGACCCAGATGTCAGACGTTCGCAGCTATTCGAGCGATGTCGGGTTCACCCCGGCAGTAAAGGAAATCCAGACCCGCAAGGGGTCGCGCGCGACCTATGCCGAGGTCGAGGCCCATGGCGGCTGGCAAACCGAGGTCGACGAGAGCCTCGCCGCTTTCCTCGCCAACACCGACAGCTTCTATCTCGCCACCGCCTCGGCCGGGGGTCAGCCCTACATCCAGCATCGCGGCGGGCCGAAGGGCTTCATCAAGGTGCTCGACAAACACACCATCGCGTTCGCCGATTATAGCGGCAACCGGCAGTTCATCACCCAGGGCAATCTCACGGAGAACCCGAAGGCGTATATCTTCGTCATGAATTACGCGTACCGGCAGCGGGTGAAGATCTGGGGCGAGGCGCAAGTGGTGGAAGACGATCCGGCGCTGACGCGGTCGCTGATGCCGCAGGGCTATCGCGCGCGACCTGAGCAGGTGATCCTGTTCAAGGTCGCGGCGTGGGACACCAACTGCCCGCAGCACATCCCACAGAAGTTCGACGCGGCCGATGTGGCCAGCGCGCTTGCCTCACGCGACCAGCGCATCGCTGAACTCGAGGCGGAGCTCGCCGCATTGAAGGGCGAGCCCGCTCCTGCCCCGGCCGGCTAGGCCGCCTGCTGCAGCGGCGCCCACGCGAATTCCGGATAATATTGCTGCATCATCCGGCCGACATAGGCGGTGAGATTGTCGAATTTCTCGGTGCGCTCGCGCAGCGGCGAATCGAAGAACGGCGTCAGGATTCCCGCCAGCGCGCCGAACGCGGTGGCGTCGGTGCCGCATGGGGCGTTGCCCATCAGATAGGGCTTGTCGCCGAGTTGCACCGACAGCGCAAACAGCGAGCGGAGCGCGAGATCGACATCCTCGTCGGGGCCGTGGCGGCCAAGCCCGCTCAGCAGATAGTTCTCGGCGACGCGGAACTGGGCGTCTTCGCGCATTTTGTCGCGCAGGTGATCGGGCGCGCCGTCGAAGAAATGCGCAGGTCCCTTGGCGAAATTGGTGTCGTCGACCCAGCGCGCGCCGACCAGCGCCCAGTAGACGTGGTGCTCGATCATGCGCTCGAAGGCCCAGGCCTGCGCGCGCGCCTGCAGGCTCAGCGGCGCGTCGAAATCGAAGCCATATTTGCCCTCGATATGGGCGCGGATGAAGGTCGAATCGGCAATCGTCTCGCCGTCATCGGCGATGAACGGCAGCTGGCCCTTGGGAGAGGCCGGCGGCATCGCCTTCTCCTTGCGATAGTCGAGCCCGGCCATCTTGAGCTGGACCTCGGTCTTGGTCACGAAGGGGCTGATTTCCGGCAAGCCGAAACCCGTGCCAAAGCCAAAAAGCGTAATCATATGAAGCTCCCGATCGCCTGTGGTCGTGAATTGAAGCTAGCCGCCCCCTGCTGCCAGCATGGTGTCAGCAGTAGTGGCATTCACTGTCGAGCGGGCCGACCGGCGCGAGGCGGCGAACCGCCTCGCGAACGCGCCTGACCAGCCGTGCCCGCCCGTAGGACCAGGCTGCGCTGATGGACTGAGCGACCAGCGCGACGAGGGCCCAGCGCAGGTCGCCGGAGGTGGAGTAGACCGTGACCAATTGTTCCAGCGCGAAGCTCTGGGCCTGCCGGAAACCGAGTTCATCAAGATTCGTCATGGACAAATTCCCTTCACTTGAGGTGTTGTCCTGATATAGCCCCCACCTGCTGCCAACATGCTGTCAGCAGCAGTGACAGGGGGCGCGAAAAGCCGACGCGCCGAGACACTGCGAGACCCGTCAAGATACTCGTCAAGACAGCTGCCAAAACACTGCTAAGACACCCGCCAAGAGAGCGACCAAGAGAATTGCCATGAGACGCGCCGACCGGCTGTTTCAGATCATCCAGGTGCTCCGCCGCACCCGTAAGCCTTTGACCGCGGACGCGATCGCAGCCGAACTCGAGACATCGAAGCGGACCATCTATCGCGACATCGCCAGCCTGATCGAGCAGCGAGTGCCGATCCGCGGCGAGGCCGGCATGGGCTACATCCTGGAGAAGGGCTTTGACCTGCCGCCCTTGATGCTGACACCCGACGAGATCGAGGCCTGCGTGCTCGGCGCGCAATGGGTGGTCGGTCACGCCGATCCGGCGCTGGCGCGCGCGGCCGAGGACCTGATGGCCAAGATCGCCGAGACCGTGCCCGACCGGCTGCGGCCGTTCGTGCTCGAGCCGGCGAGCCGCGCCCGCTCCGCCTGGAACCGGGAGCCCGACCGCATCGACATGGTCAGGACCCGCAGCCAGATCCACGAAGGCAAGAAGATCACGCTCAACTATCGCGACGAGCACGGCCGCGACTCTGAGCGCACGATCTGGCCGATCGCGGTCGGCTATCACGAGGCGGTGCGGCTGCTCGCCGCCTGGTGCGAGCTGCGCAAGGATTTTCGCAGCTTCCGCACCGACCGCGTGGTCACCGCGATCTATCACGACGAGAAATATCCGGAGCGGCGCGACCTGCTCAGGGCGCGCTGGCGGCGCAGCCTGGTGTGGGAAGCACCGAGGGACACCTGATGACCGGCAACGCGATCGACGCGACGGACGCGAGCCCCTGTCAGTCCTGCGGCGCCTGCTGCAGCTATTCGGTGAACTGGCCGCGCTTCACCGTGGAAGACGACGCGCAGCTCGATCTGATCCCAGCGCAATTCGTCAACGCGCGGCAATCAGGGATGCGCTGCGAGGGTGACCGCTGCTCTGCTCTGTCAGGCCGGGTCGGAGAGGCAACGCGCTGCGAGGTCTATGCGGTGCGGCCGGAGGTGTGCCGAACCTGTCTGCCGGGCGACGCAGAATGCGCAATGGCGCGGCGCCGGCACGGGCTGCCGCTCATCCCGAGCGCGCAGCCGAATTGAGCACGACTCTTTTATTTGCGCATGATCTCCGCGCAAACGCGTTCCGCGCTTGTCGCGAGGGAATACCGGTTTCCACTTTTCCGGATCATGCTTAAACCGTCACAGTCACCGTCTCGCTGACGTCCTCGTCGTCGAGTTCGTCATCGACAACAGGCGCAAAGCTCGACAGCGGCTTGGTCGACAGCGTGATCGGCTTGCGGCCGCCATGCGACACGGTCGCGGCCCGGGCCGGCTCAC
Source organism: Bradyrhizobium sp. 41S5 (assembly GCF_011516665.3). NCBI lineage: Bacteria > Pseudomonadati > Pseudomonadota > Alphaproteobacteria > Hyphomicrobiales > Nitrobacteraceae > Bradyrhizobium > Bradyrhizobium sp. 41S5. The sequence continues at coordinate 8,013,785 of NZ_CP083721.1, forward strand.
GCGACAGCGCGTACAGCGTCGACCCGACGCGGCCGCCGGAATTGACCAGCTCCCATTCGCTGCAGCTCGACGCAATCGCCACCGCGAGTGCGTGCAGGTGGCTGCGGCGATAGCAGAACAGCGCGAGCATCGCCCTGACGTCGGGCGCGACATTGGCAACCAGCAGCGTAAGCCCGTTCGGATTGGCGCGGTACATCTGGCCGAGCAGGTCGTCCGCAACTGGGCAGGCATCGTTCTCGAACGCGTCGCGGCTTGAAAACATTTGCAAATCCCCCTCAATCGGGAAGATGCCGCGCAATCCTCTAACGAAAGGTTAACCACGGCCTCCGGTCGCCTCCAGGGGCCCTTGCCCGTTGCACGCGAATCACATCCGCCCGCCGCTGGAGCGTTTCCAGGCGAAGCGGATACCGGCTCGCGTGGGGAAGACGCGTCAAGACAAGAACCCGAGCCCCGTTCCGATTCGATCGGAGCGAAAGCGGCTCTGGCGGCCCATCATGGAAATGTGGGAAGAAGCGTGCGCGCGCCGCTCAGTTCGCGGCCATGTAGATCGACAGCGCGAATCCGGTGAGGTGGTGCAGCGCCTGGTCGACCCCGATCAGCGTCCAGAACCAGGGATGGCCGGACTCCAGCGTCACGCCGAAATGCGAGGCGCAGATGCCCTTGCAGCGATCGACGATGATGTGGATCACGAAGTCGACGAAGGCGACGTACCAGAAGCGTGGCGCCACCACCAGGATCAGCGCCAGCGCGACCGCGAGATGGACCAGGCAATGCGCAAGCAGCGGTATGGCCCAGCCGGTCTTCTGGTCCTTGCCGATCGCCATCCAGGCGTTCTGCAGCATGAAGTCGGCGATGATGTGCTTTGCGGTGAGAAGCAACATCCATCCCACCAGGGCACCAACCGACACCGACGATGACATGGAAGGAAACAACAAGCTGACGCCCTTTTACTTCGATGAGTGTGATTGCAAGAAATCCGGGTCAGGCCGTCAGCACGATTCCGCAAAGCGGAGCTTGTCTCATTTATGACATCTCCGGCGGCGGAATGCACCTGCGGCCCCTCGAAAATCACATCTGGGTTCGGGCGTCGATAGTGGCGATGGTCATGTGGCATCGCGGCGCAGGTCAACAGGGATTAAGGTTACGGCGGGTGGCCGGTTTGCATTCCCGCCCGGGAGGTATATCGTCGGCGGCATAGGAAATTTTCTTTCTTTTATAGTCATTTACGGCTTCACCGGGCAGCGCCGCGCCGTTGCGGCAAGGGGCGGTCCCGGACGGGTGATCAGCCATGAGTGCCGAAGCCCCCGCGCCTTCGCCAGTGTTGCCGCGACCACGCCCTCCGGTCGCCAAAAGCAACCGCGCGCAGATCATCATCTTCACCATGCTGACGCTGTTCTTGAGCGCGATCACCGTGGTCGGCGGCCGGGTCTGGCTGCGCAATTCGGAAACGCTGGTGTTCGCGGTCGGCGATGCCAACGGCCCGGAGGCCAAGTTCGCCGCCCGCCTCGCCACCGTGCTGAAGAACAATTCGTCGCGGCTGCGGCTGAAGATCGCGCCGAACCCCGACAACGCCAAGGCGCTGGCGCAGTTCGATCGCCGCGCAGCAACGCTTGCGATCCTGCGCACCGACGCGAAGGTGCCGGCTCGCGCCCGCGCCATCGCGATCCTCGAGCATGACGTGGTGCTGGTGCTGAGCCCCGGCGGCAGGAAGATCAAGTCGCTGATCGAATTGAAGAGGAAGAAGATCGCAGTCGTCGGCGACGGCGAGAACAGCGTCAATTTCGTCCGCAGCGCGCTGGAGATTTCCGACAGCCCGGATGCTGCGCAGCGGGTGCAGCAGCCGCCGCCGAAAACGCCGCTCGACAAGCTGTTCGCTTCGGGCTTCGCCGCCGTGGTCGTGATCGAGCATGCCTCGAAGATCATCAAGGACAAGACCTACGAGCAATATGCAAAGCGCGCCGGCGGCTTCACCTTGAACGCGATCGACGAGGCCAAGGCACTGGCGCGCAAATACCCGGCGATCTCGGAGGAGACGGTCTCGACCGGCATGCTGTCGTCCTCGCCGGCGATCCCCGACGACGACGTCGACACCATCGGACTGGAATGGCTGCTGGTGGCGCAATCCTGGATGCCTGCGACGACGGCGGCCGAGCTCGCTCGCATCGTCTATGAGAACAAGTCCGAGCTCGCGCTCGACGACGGCTTCGCCTCCAAGATCGAGCCGGCGGCGACCGACAAGGACGCCTTCATCGTCGCCCATCAGGGCGCGGCCGAATACATCAACGACGATACCAAATCGTTCATGGATCGCTACAGCGACGTGATGTATCTCGGCGCCGCCGCCCTCAGCATCATCGGCTCGATCTTCGCTGCGATCTTTACCAAGATCACCCGCGTCGCGCCGGAGAAGGCCAGCGAACTGGCGGGCCGGGTCCTCGACATCGGCGAGCGCGTCGAGCACACCACCTGCGCCGAACATCTCGACGAATTGCAGGACGAGCTCGAGGCGATCCTGCGCGGCGCGGTGATCGGCTTGCGCGACGGCATCGTTTCCAGCGACGGCCTCGACACCTTCAAGCTCGGCTACGAGCTGGTCCGCGACGAGATCGCGCTACGCCGCGACTATCTCAAGCGCCACCCGCCGGCAGTCGATGACAATCTCGTGGTGGTGAAGACCGCGAACGGGTGAAGGCGGCTGCGCCACATACGCCGGTGTCGTCCTGGCGAAGGGCGGGACGACACCGGTATGTTGAGCGACCTGTGAATCATGCATCCGCGTTCCCGCGACATGCCCGATCACCCCGCCGCGGCGTCGGTCATCCCGACCGCATCGAGCTGCCGCCCCTCATGGTCCATATGCAGATAGTTCGGGTTGAACAGGCCTGCCCGCATCAACCGATCGAGATTGGGGACGGCCAGGGTCTTTCCCTTGAGCACGATCAGGCCGTCAGCGCGCAGCTCTTGCAAAGTCCTGTTGACGTGGACCTTGGAGAGCCCGGTGGCGTCGGCGAGGTCACCCTGGGTCAGCGGGAAGTCGCAGCTGTTGCCCTGGGTCAGACCGGCCAGCCGCAAACGAAGCCATATCTCGCAGAGCAGATGGGCCATCCGCTCGAGCGCCGTGCGCTGGCCGAGGCTCATGGTCCATTCGCGCTGGATCGCGGCATTGACCAGGGTTTCCCACCAGAACGCGGTGACGATGCGCGGATGTTCGGCTGCGACCTTGTCGAAGAATTCGCGGGAGAGGTCGGCGATCGACACCGCGGTGATGGTGCCGATCGAATGATCCATCTCGCGCAGGATAATGATCCATCTCGCGCAGGATGAAGACGTTCACGTCGCAGATATCACCGGGCAGGAAGAACGACACCACCTGACGCCGGCCGTCCTCGAGCTGCTTGTAGCGGTAGGCCCAGCCGGACAGGATCAGGTGGACGTCTTTCGGCTTCTCGCCTTCGCGGACGATATCGACGCGCGGCCCGAAGTGGCGGACGCGCTCGCTCGACGCGCGATTGAGGACGGCATGGTCAACCGGCGAAAGCCGTACGAACTGCTCCAATTTCCGGACTAGCGACGCCAACGACATTGGTCTCCCCGGCTATCTAATCGAGTAACCGCCGGGCCGATTTCAATAACGTATGTTACATTGCACAGCTATTGACGTAAGTTCACTAGTGTACAGACGCCGGAAGCCGTAGCGGCTACGTCCTCAAGCGCCGTACAGTTCAGCCCGAAGGCCCGCGCCTCTTCAAGCGTGGGACCTCCGGGATTCGTCGCCGCTCAGACGAGCGGCACGCCGTAGTAATCATCCACCGCGCGTGTGCGGCCGATATCGGCCCAATTCCAGTCTCGCTCGCTGCCGTATTTCGGCGCTCCGCGCAGCTGGTCCTCGGTCACGCCGGTGACATAACCGCCCAGCCTGGTGTCGTACTTGAGCGACTGCCAGGGCAACGGATAATGGTCGTTGCCAAGCCCGAGGATGCCGCCGAAGCCGAGCACGGCGTAAGACACCCGTCCGCTCTGCTTGTCGATCATCACGCGCTCGATCGAGCCGATCTTGCGCTCGTCCGATCCATAGACCGCGGTGCCCTCGACCTTGTCGCTGCCGATCAGGTTTCCGACCTCTTTCTCGTCCATCGCCATGTCAGTTCTCCATTGATGTCCCAAGGCTCGATTGATGTCCCAAGGCTCGCAAGGCCAACGGTGAAGCCGGACCGTCGTTCCTGCCGCATTGCCGCACTTGCTGCACAGCAAAATGCTTGTTTCAGCCCGTTGGAGGATCGCCGCGATCGTCTGATGTCATGCCGGAGCCCGGCGTCTTGTCGGGGTCGTTCAGTTTCGGATCACGCGTCGCTTCGCGCGTCGGCAGCTTTCGGGGCTCGGTCCTGTGAGCGCTCTGCGCCCGCTCCTTGTCGACCGGCTGCTCCTGACCCTTGTCATCCTTGACGATACCGTGATTGGAATGTGGCATTGCTAAACTCCCTGGCTGATACCCTCGAAGCTATGCGGGCCCCGGCGATGAAATTCGCCGAGGCCCGTCACCGGAGTGGTCCACCGCTTTTCGGGGAGCAAAGCAGCGAACGCTTGATGTTACGCAGTGCGCCGAAGATCGTTCCTGCGATCGCATGATCGATCTTGCGATCTCAAGATCGCACTTGCGATCTTTCGGCGTGATTTTTCAATTCGCCCGATGTCATGGGTTAACGACGGCCTCCGGGCAACATGCCAAAAATTGCTGGTTCCAGTTCGGAGGTGGCATGATCAAGAAGAAACGCAACAGGGCGCGTCCCCCCGGATCGTTCGAGGACCGCCTGCAAAAATTTGCCGAAGATTCGCGCATCGCAGCCCGCAAGCTGCCGCCGGGACGGGAACGCGAAATGCTGATGAAGAAAGCCAGACAAACCGAGACGGTGATGGAAGTCAGTGATTGGCTGACGCTCCGCAAATAGCCGCGCCGGACACCGGTCCATAGGGAGGGCCGCGATGATCGAGGAGAGATTCGACTCACGTACGCTCGCCGTCATGAATTTTGCGCTGGATCGCGTATGCGCCGATGCGCTGCACGGCGAGGAACACGACACCCGCAAGCGCATTGCCAGATACATCATCAAGTGCGCCAAGAGCGGCAGGACGACGCTCCCCGAGCTTATCGAGGCCGGGCAGCAGGCGCTGGCCAAAGTTGCCGCCGCGGCGGAATAGCCGCCGCAACCTGCCCTGCTCTCGGCCTTGGGCAGAGGCAGCTGCGCATGCGCATTGCAATCAGCATCGGCCCGCTGGTCCTCATGGCCGCCGTCGGCGCCTACGCGTTTGAAGGCTTGATGGTGCCTGATGCACCGGTACCGAACTACGGCATCGTCATGTTCACGATCGGGGTCACCCTGCTGGTCGCGGTCGGCGTCGGCCCGATGGGCCTGCTGTTCTATTCCAGCCGCCGCGGCTACGACGAGCCGCCGCACATCAAGCGGTAGGTCCGTTCCCCGATGATGGCTACAGAGGATTGCGGGGCGGTCAGTCCCCGCGCAAAGGCTTCGCCCTTGTCGCTGGAGGTGCGAGCGCAGCGAGCCTCGAAGGATGCACCGCCATAGTCAGACCGTCGCCCCTTCGAGACGCGCGCAAGAGCGCGCTCCTCAGGGGTGACGGTGAGAGAGTGGTTTCGAATCCTATTGCGCCGCCGGCACCCGCGCGCGAATCTCGGCGACCTTGCGCTTCAGCGACGCCTGCCGCGGATCGGGCATGATGGCGGCGCGTGCCTCGGTGATGGCGGCGGCAAGATCGGGAAGCGCGAGCACGCCGTCGAAGGTCGGCTTGACGAGCCCGTCGATGATCACGTGCCAGTCCGCGATGCCCTGGCGATAGGGATCGCCGTAGCCCTGGATCATGGTCGCGGTCTGCACGATCGCTGAGGCCGCGCCCGGCTGCTTGGTCAGGCTGCGGTCGATCATGTGCAGCCAGCGCTCGACCCAGATCCGCTCCTTGGCATAACGCCCCGAGAACAGCCGCCAGCGCTTCAGGCCCGCCTCGATCCTGAGCCGGCGAATGCTGAAGGGGGTGTTGGCGCTGAAGCGGATCGAGACCCGACGGCGGCGCCAGCCGAACTGGTCAAGCACGGCAAGCACCGGATCGGCGACCATCGCAGGCAAGGCGTCGACCAACTCGTCGAGGCGGAGCTTCTTGACATCGTCGGCCGAGCGCGCCGCAAGGCCGCCCGCCGCATTGACTTCGCCGAGCTTGAGCTGCGCGATGCGGATCGCGTCCTCATAGGCCATGCGCTCGGCCATCAGCCGCGCGATCTCCGCAAGCAGGGCGTCGTCAACGCCGCGGCGGCCGACGAAGCGCTTGAGCCGGTCGATATAGAGCTGGGCGTAGCTCGTGCTCTGATAGGCGATCAACAGATCGATGGCCTCGATGACCGCGGGCCCGAGGTGGTCCGGGCAAGCGTCGGGTAGCACCGGTGGCCCCTCGTCCTCATCGCCGATGATATCGGCAAACAGGTAACGAAGCGAGGCCAGCAGACTGTCGTCATCCGGCACTGCGGCGCCTCCAGAACTCGTCGCAGGACTCATGCAGGTTTTGGCTCCACGACCTGTGGGGTGGCGTACTGCGCGAGCCGCTGCTCGAGCGTCTCGATATTCTGGAACAGGCGGGCGCTGGCCAGACGCAGGAAGTAGAAGCCGAACGCCGGGTTCTGAACGTAAAGCTGCTCGACCTGGTCATAGGTCACCGACAGCACCACGCCGGTTTCGACGCACTCCAGCGTCTGGGTTCGCGTGTTCGACGGCGACAGCATGCCGAACTCGCCGACGAGGGCGCCGACCGGCAGCTCGATGCCGGATTCGACCAGGCGAAAGCGGCCGCTGACAATGTAGAACATGCTGTCGGCCTTCTCGTCCTTGTAGAACAGGACTTCGCCCGCCGTGCATTTGCGCTCGGTGGTGAACGGCCTCAGCCAATCCATCGACAGGTCGCTGTTGACCGATTTCTTCACGTTGCGGACCAGTTGCAGCATCTGGTGCAGCCGATAGGTGTTCACCGGCAGCAGCACGGCATGCAGGATCAGCGTCGCGTAATTATGGGTCGGGACGGCGGTCGCGATCAGGATGATGTTGGTCAGGATGGCGAAGACGCGCAACGGGATCATGGTCCGCATCGACAGCGTGGCGACCACGAAGATCGATGCAAAGAAACTGCCGGCGGCGCCGGCGTGCTCCGCGAGATGTGAGGTATCCATCGGAAACCAACCAATTTCTCAAGAAGTGAACAAGATCGCCTTATTAGTCGCTTCATTCCGGCCAAGGTCGCATTGGTGACCAGCATCCCTGATATACGGTGAAAAAGCGACGATTTGTCTGATTTCTCACATTCGCGGGCGCAAAAACGGGCCAACATGGTTAGGCCATTCGTCCAACATTTGGGACTTTCGCCGCGACCATTCCACCACAGCCTGCGCGTTGACGGCCTCAACCGGGAGAGGCACGTTGTGATACAGGCTCCGCCATTCGCAGGGGCCTCAATTCCAGCAGTTCAGCGACAGGCAAGCTCCGTTCCGATGTCCAAGCCGCTCGTCCTTCCGGCCTTGACGCGCTTCGTTTCCGCGACCGCCGGCCGCAACATGACCACGGCGGCCTATGTCGCGGTCACGGTCGGTGTCGCCATGATGACGCTGCTGACGGTCGCGCCGGCCTATGACGCGGTCCCGCATTGGGTCGATGCGCTGCTGTGGGCCTGCCTTGCCTATTTCGTGTTCGAATGGCTGGTGCGGCTGCGGCACATGCGGCGGCAGGACAAGCTCTGGTTCTACGCGCTGTCCAGCGCTGGCGTCGTCGATGCGGTCGGCGCGCTGGCGGTGCCGCTGGCCCTGCTCGGCGGCATCGAGCCGAAAACCGCTTGGCTGCTCGGCGTGCTCTGGGTGCTCAAGGTGGTGCCGGGCATTCCCGGCCTGCGCCAGCTCCGGCGCGTGCTCGTGGTGGAATCCGGCCCGCTGCTCAGCGTGCTCGTGATCTTCCTGATGGTGGTGTTCCTGGCCTCGGTCGCCGAATATTTCCTGGAGCGGGACGTCCAGCCTCAGACCTTCGGTAGCGTGCCGGCGGCGCTGTGGTGGGCGGTGGTGACGCTGACCACGACAGGCTATGGCGACGTGGTGCCGATCACCCCGCTCGGCCGCATCGTCGCCGCCATGGTGATGATCTCGGGCCTCGGCGTGTTCGGGCTGTGGACCGGTATTCTGGCGACCGGTTTTGCCGCGGAAACCCGCCGCGACAATTTTCTGAGAACCTGGGAGACCGTCAGCAAGGTGCCGTTCTTCGCGCATCTCGGCCCGGCCGCGATCGCCGACGTCACCCAGGTACTGCGGACCATGGACCTGCCGCCGCGCACCATGATCATCCGCAAGGACACCAATGGCGACTGCATGTATTTCGTCGCCGCCGGCGAGGTGGAGGTCGATCTGCCCGGACGCAAGGTGAAGCTCGGCGAAGGCGCATTCTTCGGCGAGATGGCGCTGCTCGGCAACGCCAAGCGGGGCGCCAGCGTCTCGACCAGCAAGGTGACCCGGCTGTTGGTGCTTGACCTCGTCGATTTCCGCCTGTTGATGGCAAGGCATCCCGATCTCGCCGAGACCATCGACGCCGAGGCGAAGCGGCGCGAACGTGAGAACCAATGATGGAGACCAAGAGTGCCGACGCGGCCGACACCGCCAGCGGACCCGTGCTCGAAATCGCGGGCGCCCGCGCCACGATCTGCCTCAACCGGCCGAAGCATCTCAACCGCCTGCAGGCCGAGGATCTCGGCGACCTGGTCAGGTTGTTCGACCGGATCGAGGCCGATCCCGCGATCCGCGTGCTGGTGCTGACCGGGACCGGGCGCGCGTTCTCGGCCGGCTACGACCTCAACTCGGTGGCCGAGCGCGCGGTGAGCGAGAGCGAGCAGCAGAGCGCGGGCTCGGCGTTCGAGGTGGTGGTGAACCGGCTCGAGGACCTGAGCGTGCCGACGATCTGCCGGCTCAATGGCGGCGTCTATGGCGGCTCGACCGACCTGGCGCTCGCCTGCGACTTCCGCATCGGCGTCGATACCGCGGAGATGTTCATGCCGGCGGCGCGGCTCGGGCTGCACTATTACAAGAGCGGCATCCGGCGCTACGTCACACGGCTCGGGGTCGACAACGCCAAGATGCTGTTCCTGACCGCGCAGAAGATCACGGCGCCGGAGATGCTGCGGATCGGCTACCTCACCGCCATGGTGTCGCTCGACCTGCTCGACGAGGAGGTCGACAAGCTCGCCACGATCCTGGCCGGCAATGCGCCCAAGGCGATGGCCGGCATGAAGCGCGCAATCAACGAATTCGCCCGCGGCGAGCTGGATGGGGCCGCCGCCGATCAGCGCCACCGCGACAGCATGCGCGGCGACGAGATCAAGGAAGGCATCAAGGCGTTCGCCGAGAAGCGGGCACCAAGGTTTTAGTTTCTCCTCGTGAGGCACAGTTCACTCACCCTCTCCTGGAGGGGAAGGGTCGTTGCGCATGCAGCGAAGCGGAATGCGCAGCGGGGTGGGGTGATCCTTCAACACGAGCGGTGCCCGAGTGGAGAGATCACCCCACCTCGCCGCTCATTTCATTCGCGTCGATCCTCCCCCTCCAGGGGAGGATGAGAAGATATCTCACGCCCGCTTCGACCGCATCGCACGAACCTGCGTAACCTCCGGATCGCCCGCCAGCGCCTGATAGCGCTTGCTGTCGACCGCGTAGAGCGCGATGCGGCCTTCGGCGTCGGCGTGGACGCCCCAGCCGAAACGTTTGCCGAGCGGCGAGGCGCGCATGCAGGCCTGGCCGCGCGAGAAGAACGTCTCGCGGGCGAGGCTGCGCACCTTCTTCGCCGCCTTGGCATCGAGCGCGCGGCCGGCCGATGACGTCGCGAACACCACGTCGTCGGAGGTGTATTTGTAGGGCGCTTCGGCGATCATCCGGTATTGCAGCACGGCAACCGTCGGCTGGCCGCCACGCAGCTGCGGCTCCTCGCCGCTCTGCGCCGGGCAATCCTCGGCGACGCGGATCAGGGTGTTGAAGCAGTTGGTGCTGTGCAGCGCGCCGTGCAGTGTCTTTGCCATCGGCATTATCCGTATCACACTCCGGCGGCCGCCACATGCTGCGCCGCCATCTCGTCGTCGGCCTTCGAGATCCGGATGAAAGCCGGGCGCGCGGAGATGCGTTCGGCATAATGGACGAACACGTCCCTTTTCGGCACGATGCCGAACATCATGGTCCAGCTGAGCGCGATGCCCCAGAGGATGTCGGCCGCCGTGATCTCCTCGCCGAGCAGATAGGGGCCCTTTGCGAGCTGCGCCTCGAGCGCGCCCAGCATGGTGTCGTAGTCGGCATAGGGCGATTGCGTGATCGGCGCCAGCTCACGCTTCATGAAATGGTCGATCACGGCCGGCTCGAACGACGAGCCGTAATAGGCCGTCCAGCGCAGATACGGGCCGCGGCGCGGATCGTTCAGCGCGGGCGTGAGACCCGCCTGCGGAAACAGATCGGCGAGATAGATGAAGATCGCGACCTGCTCGGTCACCAGCGCGTCGCGATGGCGGATCGCCGGCACCTTGCCGAGCGGATTGATCGCGAGATAGGCGTCCTTGCGCTGCTCGGCCGCCTTCATGTTGAGGACGTGCAGATCATAGGGCGCGCCGAGCTCCTCCAGCAGCACGCGGGTGCCGGTGGCGCGGCTCTGCGGCGAGTAATACAGCGTGATGCGGTCGTTGGGGGCAGCGGTGGTCATAAGTGGGTCTCCTTGCGCCGTCGGGGGGCATGGCCTCCTTATGTCCGCCTATACCTGACATCTTGTGTCAGGTATGATCCCGTCATGCGCGCGAGCCGGCTGTTTTCCATCCTCACCACCCTGCAGGCTCGGGGACAGGTCACCGCGCCCGAGCTGGCCGAGGCCTGCGAGGTCTCGGTGCGCACGATTTATCGCGACATCGATGCGCTCTCGGCCGCCGGCGTTCCCGTCTATGCCGACCGCGGCGCCGAGGGCGGCTACCGCCTGCTCGACGGCTATCGGGTGCGGCTCAACGGCCTGTCGCAGGGCGAGGCCGAGGCGCTGTTCATGGCCGGCCTGCCCGGCCCCGCCGCCGCGCTCGGCCTCGATGCCGCGATGGCGGCGGCGCAGACCAAGCTGATGGCGGCGCTGCCGGAAAATCTGCGCCCCAACGCGCGGGGCATGCAGCAGCGTTTCCATCTCGACGCGCCGGGCTGGTTCGGCGAGACCGAGGAGCCGAAGCATCTGCGCGCCATAGCAACCTCGGTGCTGCGCGAGACTCTGATCGAGATGCGCTACCAGAGCTGGAAAGCCGAGAAGCGGCGGCGCGTGGCGCCGCTCGGCCTCGTGCTGAAGGGCGGCAGTTGGTATCTCGCCGGCCTCGTCGAGGGCAATGTGCGCACCTATCGGGTCGCGCGGGTGCTGGATTGCACTGTGCTGGAGACGCCGTTCGCGCGGCCGGCGGAATTCGATCTCGCCACCTATTGGCGCGCCTCGATCGCGCGGCTCGAGGCCGAACTGCATCCGAACGAGGCCACGGTGCGGCTGTCGCCGCTCGGACTCGAGCTGTTCGATGCGCTGGCCCATCCTTACGTGAAGGCGCGAATGCGGCTTGCCGATGGCACTGAGCCCGACGGCTGGCGCGTCGCCACCATGCCGGTCGGCAAGACGGTGTGGCACGCCGCCTCCGAGCTGCTGCGGCTCGGCGCCGAGGCCGAAGTGATCGCGCCCGCGGAGCTGCGCGAGAAGATGGCCGAGCTGGCGGGCGCGATGGCCGCACGCTATGCCGAGGCGCCGCCGCGCCGCGCGGCACGCCGTTAATACCGGCTGTCGGAGCTGATGACGAAGCGGTCGAGAAAGTTGACGGGCAGGATCTCGAACCGGTCGAGCGTGAGCGTAATCCCGGTCACGAAGTCGACGCCCTTGATCGTGCCGTCGAGATCGATCCGCCGGCCGCGGCGCAGGCCGCGTGTTTCCGGATGTTGCTCGATGTCGATATAGGCATAGATCGGGTTGTCGAGCCGGGAATGGCGGTGCCAGCCGCGTTGCAGAAAGCTGAATTGCAGCACGGAGCCCGCGCCCCAGTCGATCGCGTCGAAGAAGCGGGTCTTCCAGGCAACGGGCTGTCCCAGATAGTGCGCGGCGATGAACGCGTCGCGCTCAAGCGCAGGCAGACGGTGCAGTTGCCAGCTGATCTCCGCCGGCGTCAGGGAGGCGTTATTCGCCATTGTTGTTCTAGTCGTTCTTCTTGTCGTTTCTTCTTGTCCTCGGCGGGAGGGTGAACCGACCTTCCCGCCTTGAAGAAATTATACATCCACAAATGTGACAGTATCCGCCACAGCTGCGCGCGACGTGCGGTAGCTGTTCACCTTGTGCGCGTGATCCGCATAGCCGAACGAGATACCGCAGACAACCCGGCGGTCGTCGGCCAGGTTGAAGTGGCGGCGGATCAGGCCGGAATGGCGTGCGATCGCGGCCTGCGGGATGGTGCCGAGCCCGAGCGCCTGCGCGGCCAGCATGAAGTTCGAGACATAGCCGCCGCAGTCGATCGCACCATAAATGCCGAGCGGCTCGTTGGTGTGGATCACGGCAATGTGCGGCGCGCCGAAGAAATTGTAATTCTCCAGCGCCTGCTTGGCATACGCCGCCCTGTCGCCGCGCGCGATGCCGAGCGTGTTGTAGAGCTGGAAGCCGCTCTCGCGGCGGCGCTCCAGATAGACCCCGACATATTCACGCGGCGGCGTGAAGTCGTAGTCCTCGCCGAGGCCGCGCGAGGCCTCGGCATAGATCGCCTTGCGGAAGCGCTCCTTGGCCTCGCCGGAGACGATCAGGACTTCCCAGGGCTGACTGTTGCACCACGACGCGGTGCGCTGCGCTGTGGCGAGGATGTGCTCGATGACGTCGCGCGGTACCTCGCGCGGCTGGAACGCGCGCACCGAGTAGCGCTCGTTGAGCAACTCCTCGAGCGCGCCGATGCGGTCGTCGGTCGCGTAACGTGGCTTGGTTGTGGCGTCCATGCTCAGCGGCCCTTGGTCGGGATCTTGTTGTAGGGCACGTCCTTGTCGACGCGGATGTCGCCGGGCAGGCCGAGCACGCGCTCGGCGATGATGTTGCGCAGGATCTCGTCGGTGCCGCCGGCGATGCGCATCGAGGGCGACGACAGCAGCATCTGCTGGAACTGGCCGTTGGCCTGCTCCTCGTCGGTGCCGGTGAGGCTGCCGGCCGCGCCCTCGAGGTCCATCGCATAGGTCGCGATGTCCTGCAGCATCAGGCCGGAGACGAGCTTGCCGATCGAGTTTTCCGGACCGGGCCGCTCGCCCTTCGACAGCGCCGAGATCGCGCGGTAGCTGGTGTATTTCAGCCCGCTCGCCTTCACCGCCCAGCTCGCAAGCTTGGAGCGCACCGCCGGATCATCGATCGCAAGACCGTCCTCCAGCATCAGATTGGAGCAGAACTCGAACATCTCCGGCACGCCGGTCGCAAGCCTTGATCCGATCGACATGCGCTCGTTCATCAGCGTGGTCAGCGACACGCTCCAGCCCTCGCCGACGGCGCCTAAGCGCTGGCTGTCCGGGATCACGACGTCGGTGAAATAGACCTCATTGAACTCCTGCATGCCGTTGGCCTGCTTGATCGGCCTGACCTCGACGCCCGGGCTCTTCATGTCGAGGAAGAACATGGTGAGGCCCTTGTGCTTGGGCACATTCGGATCGGTGCGCGCGATCAACAGGCCGTAGTCGGAGTAATGCGCGCCGGAGGTCCAGATCTTCTGGCCGTTGACGACCCAGTTGTCGCCCTTCTTCTCGGCGCGGGTGCGCAGGCCGGCGACGTCGGAGCCGGCCGACGGCTCGGAGAACAGCTGGCACCAGATCTCCTCGCCGGAGGCGAGCTTCGGCAGATAGCGGCGCTTGGCATCTTCGGAGCCCCAGGCCATCACGGTCGGGCCGCACATGCCCTCGCCGATCTGGAACGGCTGGGTCAGCTTGCCGTAGACGCCCTCTTCCTGCTGCCAGATCACGCGCTCGATCGGGGTGGCGCCGCGGCCGCCATATTCCTTCGGCCAGTGCAGGCAGGCCCAGCCGCCCTCCGCCTTCTTCTTCTGCCAGGCCTTGCCGACCTCGACCATGTCGTGCTTGGCGAGCCTGATGCGGCCGAGCGAGGACTTCGAGAGCTCTTCCTCGAACTCCTTCGGCGCGTTGGCCGCGATCCAGTTGCGGGCGACACTACGGAATTCAGCTTCCTGCGGCGTGTCGTCGAAATTCATGGCGAACCTCTTTTGATTTTTCGCGCGCTCAGGCGCGGCCCTTGGTCGGGATCTTGTTGAAGGGAACGTCCTTGTCGACCCTGATGTCGCCGGGCAGACCCAGCACGCGCTCGGCGATGATGTTGCGCATGATCTCGTCGGTGCCGCCCTCGACGCGGGTGCCCGGCGCACGCAGCAGCATCGCCTGGAACTTGCCGGCGACCTCGGCATCCTCGGGTCCGTTCAGCGCGCCGGCGGCGCCCTGCAGGTCGAGCGCGTAGGTCGCGACGTCCTGGATCATCGAACCGGCGACCAGCTTGCCGATCGAGTTCTCCGGCCCGGGGCGCTCGCCACGGGAGAGCGCGGAGATCGCGCGCATGCTGGTGTATTTCAGCCCGCTCGCCTTCACCGCCCAGTTCGCGAGCTTTGCGCGCACCGCGCGGTTCTCGATCGCGGGACCGTCCTCCAGCATCAGGCTGTTGCAGAAGTCGAACAGTTCGGGGAAACCGGTCGCGACGCCGGCGCCGATCGACATCCGCTCGTTCATCAGCGTCGTCAGCGACACGTTCCAGCCGTCATTGACATTGCCGAGCCGTTGCGAGTCCGGAATCCGCACGTCGGTGAAATAGACCTCGTTGAAGTCGGAGGCCCCGCTCGCCTGCTTGATCGGCCTGACCTCGACGCCCGGGCTCTTCATGTCCAGGAAGAACATGGTGAGACCCTTGTGCTTCGGCACGGTCGGATCGGTGCGGGTCAGCAGGATGCCGTAGTCGGAGTAATGTGCGCCCGAGGTCCAGATCTTCTGGCCGTTGACCACCCATTCGTCGCCCTGCTTCTCAGCGCGGGTGCGCAGGCCCGCGACGTCGGAGCCGCCGGCCGGCTCGGAGAACAGCTGGCACCAGACCTTCTCGCCGGAGGCGAGCGGCGGCAGATATTTGCGCTTCTGCTCCTCGCCGGCGAACGCCATCATGGTCGGGCCGCACATGCCGTGGCCGATGATGAACATCGAACTGAGGCGGCCGAACGGGCCCTCCTCCTGCTGCCAGATCACGCGCTCGATCGGCGACGAACCGCGGCCGCCATACTCCTTCGGCCAGTGCAGACAGGCCCAGCCGGCGTCGGCCTTCTTCTTCTGCCAGGCCTTCGCGACCTCGAGAATGTTGGCGCCCTTGAGCTGAACGCGGCCGAGCGAGGCCTTGCGCAGCTCCTCCTCATATTGCTTCGGCGCATTGGCCGCGATCCAGGCTTTCGCCTCGGCGCGGAATGCGGCCTCCTGCGGGGTGTCGTCGAAATTCATGGTCTGTCATCCTTCGCCGGTGTCGTCGGATGGGTAGAGCGAAGCGAAACCCATCTTTGGACCACCCGCGCCATGATGGGTTTCGCTTCGCTCTACCCATCCAACAAGTTGCGAATCCTTACGCCGCGTTCTTCTTGCGCATGCGGTCGATCAGCGCGTCTTCCCAATAGGACAGGCTGCCGAGACCGAGCGCCACCGCATTGGCGCGGCGGTAGTACATGTGGCAGTCGAACTCCCAGGTGAAACCCATGCCGCCATGGACCTGGATGTTGTTCTTGGCGCAGTGCTGGAACGCCTGCGTTGCGCTGATGCGCGCGGCGGCGGCCGCTTCCGGCAGTTCGCCGGCATTGGTCGAGAGCGCCCAGGCACCGTAGTAGCAGTTCGAGCGCGCCAGGGTCGCCGAGACATACATGTCGGCCAGCATGTGCTTGACCGCCTGGAACGAGCCGATCGGACGGCCGAACGCGATACGGTCGAGCGCATAGTCGCGGCCCATCTCCAGCGCGCGGTCGGCGCCGCCGACCTGCTCGAACGCCATCAAAACGGCGGCGCGATCCAGCACCTGGGTGATCACGCCCCAGCCCTCGCCGGTGGCGCCGAGCGGCTCGGCCTTGGCGTCCTTGAAGGTGATCTCGGCCTGGCCGCGGGTCAGATCGATGTTGGTGAGCGACTTGACCTCGACGCCGCCGGCCTTGAGATCGACGATGAACAAGGAAATGTCGGACTCGCGACCGCTCGAGCCGGTGCGGGCGGCGACCACGGCGAAATCGGCGATCGCGCCGTCGGCGACCGGCTTCTTGACGCCGTTGAGCACGCCGCCATTGGCCGTGACCTTGATCGCCTTCGGCGACGGATTGCCCTTGCCCTCGAACAGCGCCAGCGTGCCGATGGCATCGCCGGAGGCAATCTTCGGCAGCCACTTCTGCTTCTGCGCGTCACTGCCTGCGATCAGGAGCGCTTCGGCGGCGAGATAGACCGTGGAGGAGAACGGCACCGGCGCCAGCGCGCGGCCCATTTCCTCCGCGATCACGCAGAGCTCGAGATGGCCGGCACCCGCGCCACCGAACTTCTCCGGAATTGCCACGCCGAGGAAGCCCATCTCGGCGAGACCCTTCCAGAGTGCCTTGTCGTAGGGCGCCTTGCCGTCGAGCACCTCACGCACGGCCTTCGGCGGGCACTGCTCGCTGAGAAATTTCCGCGCCTCGTCGCGCATCTGCTTCTGTTCGTCGGAGAAATCGAAATTCATGGCGCTTACCCGCGTTGCTGTTGTTCGTTGGCGTCGTCAGATGGATGGAGCGAAGCGATACCCATCGATGGCTTGGTCAGAGATGATGGGTTTCGCTACGCTCTACCCATCCTACAATCAGTTCAAAATGATCACCTCGTCACCGGGCTTGTCAGCGTAGAGCTTCTCCACCAGCGCGGCGCGGCGTTCGAGGCCGGCGCGCTGGTTGATGTAGCCCTTGTCGGTGAGCTCGTTGCCGTCGATCGACGGCGGCTCGACCATCAGCATCGCACGCGCGATCCGCATGCTGCTGCCGGTGCAAGATGCATTGTGCGCCTGCAAACCCTTCCTGAGACAGGCGACCACCTCGGGATGCCGGATCACGTCTTCATAGCTCGCATCCACATTGCCGACGAGCTGACGACAGGCATGCAGGTTGGGCCAGCACAGCAGGCCGATGAACTCACGATCCTGCCCCGCCACCAGTGCGTCATGCACTACCGGCGTCGCGGCTGATATCGCATCGGTGCGCAGCGAGCCGACATGGACGAAGGTGCCTGTGGTCAGCTTGAAGTCCTCGACCACGCGGCCGGCAAAGATGATGCCCTGCAGCGGATCCTCAGGGTCGACGAACACGCCGGCGTCGCCGATGCAGTAGAAGCCTTCCTCGTCGAACATCTTTGCCGTCAGGTCCGGCTGGCCGAAATAGCCCGGCGTGACGTTGACGCCGCGCAGCCGCAATTCGTATTTCGAGCCGCACGGCACCATCTTCAGTTCGACGCCGGGGAACGGCAGGCCGATCAGGCCGACGCGCTCGGTGTCCCAATAGGTGCCGGTCGAGGTCGGCGCGGTCTCGGTCGAGCCCCAGCCGGTGTAGAACACGATGCGCTCGCCCGCGGTCTTCACCGCCAGCGCCTGCATCCGGTCATAGAGATCGTCGGGCAGCCGGGCACCGCCATAGGCCATGATCGAGAGGTTCTTGAAGAAGCTCGCGCACAGCGCCTCGTCCTTCTCCATCGCGGCCGCGAGCGCCGCATAGCCGGCCGGCACATTGGCGTAATAGGTCGGCGATACCTCGCGCAGGTTCCGGATGGTCTCCTCGAACTGGCCCGGCATCGGCCGACCGTCGTCGATATAGAGCGTGCCGCCGTCGACCAGCACCGGATTGAACGCGGCGTTGCCGCCCATGGTGTGGTTCCACGGCATCCAGTCGAGCACCGTTGGGATCGGGCCGGCCGTTTCGCGCGGGCGCACCTGCATCATCATCGCCGCATTGGCGCACATCATCTGCTGAGTGTTGATGACGGCCTTGGGCATGCCGGTCGAGCCCGAGGTGAACAGCAGCTTGCCGACCGTGTCGGGCGCGATCTTCGCGATCGACGCGCCGACATCGGCTGTCACGGGCGTTGTCGCGAACTCGGCGAAGGACACGCTCTTGATCCCCTCGCAGGGACGCTGCACGTGAACAACCGTGATGCCGGTAAGATCGATCGCCTTCAGCGCCTTTTCGAAGGTCGGACCGTCCTGCACCATCACGACGGCGGGCTTGATCAGGTTGAAGAGGTATTTGAGCTTGAGATGGTCCTGGCTCATCAGCGAATAGGCCGGTGACACCGGCGCGGCCGGCAGCCGCGCCTGCATCGCAGCCTGCGTCATCAGCGCGTGCTCGATCGAATTGCCGGACAGGATCGCGACGGGCCGGCCGTCGGCGATGCCGAGATCGAGCAGGCCCTGCGTCAGCGCATCGACCGTGCGCTTGGCTTCACCATAGGAGACCTTGCGCCACTGCCGGTCAGGACCGCCGCGTTGCGCCAGCCAGATCCGCTCCGGCGCCTGCGCCGCCCATTTGGCAAGATAGGCCGGGATGTGGGTCTCGTGGGCCTGCAACGGGATCCGCGACTTCAGGACGACCGCACCGTCGGCGCGCCGCTCGACCGCGATGTCACGCGCGAGCCAATCCACCTTGCGAAAGGCAGGCTTCGTCAGCATCGCCGCGTCTCCATCCATTTTGCGCCTCCCGGAATTCTCGTCCTTTTGAGGATCTGTTCTCAGCGCCTGATATAGACAGGCTTTCGTTTCTCGAGAAAGGCCTTGATGCCTTCCTGGAAATCTTCCGAGCGGCTGCACAGCACCTGATTGCGATCCTCCATCGCAATCACGGCCTCGATCGAACCGGCATCAACGCTCATGTTGATGCACTCCTTCGAGAGCCGGAGGCCGACCGGCGAAGCCGTCATCATCGCGTCGACATAAGGATTGGCCGCAGCGTCGAGACCGGACGCCTCCACCACTTCAGACACAAGACCGACGGCAAGCGCGCGGTCCGCGTTGATGAAGCGCCCGGTGAGGATCAATTCGGAGGCGACCGACACGCCGACGAGGCGCGGCAGGAAATAGCTGGTGCCGATGTCGCAGCCGCCGAGGCCGAGCTTGATGAAGGCGCAGTTCATCCGCGCGTTCTTCGCCGCGATGCGGATGTCGGCGGCGAGCGCCAGCGCAAAACCACCGCCGGCGGCCGCGCCCTGCACCAGCGCGATGATCGGCTGCGGACAGCGTCGCATCAGCATCACGATATCGGCAATGCGACGCTGCGAGTCCAGCGACTCGGTGACGCCGGGCGGTTCGGCCTGCCCGCCGCGGCGCGCCATCGCATGCTTGAGGTCGAGCCCGGCGCAGAAATTCGCGCCGGCGCCCTTCAGCACCACGACGCGGGCGTCACGATTGCGCTGCAGGCCCTGGAAGTAGACGTTGAGCGCATCGATCAGCGAGGGATCGAGCGCGTTCAGGCTTTCGGGGCGATTGAGCGTGACCCAATCTGTTCCGTCGTGATGTTCGATCAGCAGCGGATTTGTCACACGTCACACTCCTGCATCTGCAGATGCGGTGCCGGTTAATGCGCCCTCTCCCCTTGCGGGAGAGGGCATGTGCGTCGGTGCCGCGTATTCGCTTCGGAGAGGGGTGGCCGCGGAGAGAACCCCTCTCCCGGCAGCCTTCGCTGCCGCCCTCCCCCGCAAGGGGGGAGGGCAAGGGGGCGGAAGCAAGGTTAGCGCGGCGCCATGCGGATGGCGCCGTCGAGGCGGATGGTTTCGCCGTTGAGCATCGGGTTCTCGACGATGTGGACCGCGAGGTTGCCGTACTCCGAGGCGTCGCCGAGGCGGGCCGGATGCGGCACCTGGGCGCCCAGGCTCTTGCGGGCTTCCTCGTTGAGACCCATCAGCAGCGGCGTCAGGAACAGGCCGGGTGCGATGGTGTTGACGCGGATCTTCAGGCTGGCGAGATCCCGCGCGGCCGGCAGCGTGAGGCCGACGACGCCGCCCTTCGAAGCCGAATAGGCGATCTGGCCGATCTGGCCTTCATAGGCTGCGACCGATGCAGTGTTGATCACGACACCGCGCTCCTCGCCGATCGTCTCGGCGGTGGCCAGGCGCTCGGCGAACAGGCGCAGCACGTTGAAGGTGCCGATCAAATTGACGTTGATGATGCGGACGAACTTCGCCAGCGGATAGACGCCGTCCTTGCCGACGATGCGCTGCGAGCCGCCGATGCCGGCGCAGTTCATCAGCACGCGCGCGATGCCGTGCGCCGCCTCGGCCTTGGCGATCGCGGCCTTGATCGCCTCCTCGTCGGTGACGTCGGCGTGCAGGGCAACGCCCTTCACTTCGGCGGCGACCTTCTCGGCGTTTTCCTTGTTCTGGTCGATCACGCCGATCCTGGCGCCCTTGGAGGCCATGGCGCGCGCGGTTGCGGCACCGAGGCCGGAGCCACCGCCGGTGATGAGAACGGCAACGTCTTTCAACTGCATGGGAGCAACCTTTCCTTGGGCGTTTCTTCTCTAGACTTCGAACTTGCTATCCGGCGGCAACCGCCGCCGTTTCCTTATCGGGATTGAGCACGCCGCCGAAGATCAGGGCTTCCATGTGCTTGATGTATTCGCGGCAGACCTCGTCGGTGACCGGACCGACGCCGACTGCGCGCGACATCGCGTGGCGGCCGAAGAACAGGTGATCGCAGGCGCCGATCAGGCTGGTGTAGAACAGCACCGGATCGATCTTGCGGAATTCGCCGGCCTTGATGCCCTCGGCGAGCAGCCGGCGGTGAAAATCCAAAAGCGGCGCGACGAAGAATTTCGACACCTCGTTCGCGGCGGCAGTCGAGCTCTCGTGCAGGAGATAATGAATCAGCCGGTTCATATAGGGGAACTGGTGATAGGCGCGGATGATGCCGCCGATATGCAGGCGCAGTTTCGCGGACGGCGTGATCGGCTGGCTGATGAGATATTCGAGCTGCGAGATCTCGGTGGCGGCGTCGCGCGCCAACAGCGCCAGCAGCAGCCCGTCCTTGTTGCCGAAATGATATTTCACCAGCGCAGCGTTGACGCCCGACTTCTGCGCGATATCGGACAGCGACACCTCGATCGAGGCGCGCTCGATCATCAGCTCGCTGGCTGCGACCAATAGCTTGTCGGCAGTGGCATTTTTGCCGGCCGGAAGTTTCGTCGGTACGCTGGTATTCAACGCGCTCTGGTCCCGCTCTGTGTCCCCGGCTGTTTCTTGGCTCGCCGGTAAATCGAGGCCGCACATAAGCCCATGGCGGGGCTGCACTCAAGAGTTAATTGATTGATTGACTAAACGCGGAGCCACCCCTTAAATCCCGCCCAACTTTCAAAACGCCCATTCCAGAAACATCAGGGAGATCAGACATGGCCGAGGCATATATCGTCGCCGCCGCCCGCACCGCCGGCGGCCGCAAGGGAGGGCGTCTCGCCGGCTGGCATCCGGCCGATCTGGCCGCCACCGTGCTCGATGCGCTGGTCGAAAGATCAGGCGCGGACCCGGCGCAGGTCGAGGACGTGATCATGGGCTGCGTGATGCAGACCGGCGAGCAGTCCACCAACATCGCGCGCAACGCGGTGATGGCCTCGAAGCTGCCGGAGAGCGTGCCCGCGACCTCGATCGACCGCCAGTGCGGCTCCTCGCAGCAGGCGCTGCACTTCGCAGCGCAGGCCGTGATGAGCGGCACCATGGACTGCGTGATCGCCGCCGGCGTGGAATCGATGACCCGCGTGCCGATGGGCCTCGCCTCCTCGCTGCCCGCCAAGAACGGTTTCGGCCACTACAAGAGCCCGGGCATCGAGGCGAAGTATCCCAACATCGTCTTCAGCCAGTTCACCGGCGCGGAGATGATGGCCGAGAAGTACGGCCTGTCGAAGGACGAGCTCGACGAATATTCGTACAACAGCCATCAGCGCGCGATTGCGGCCACGCAAGCGGGCCACTTCAAGGACGAGATCGTGCCGGTGAAGATCACCCGCGCCGACGGCTCGACCGACACCCACCATATCGACGAAGGCATCCGCTTCGACGCCAGCCTCGACGGCATCAAGGGCGTCAAGCTGATCGCCGAGAACGGCAAGCTGACCGCGGCCAGCGCCAGCCAGATCTGCGACGGCGCCTCCGGCGTGATGGTCGTCAACGAGAAAGGCCTCAAGGCGCTCGGCGTCAAGCCGATGGCGCGCATCCATCATCTCACCATGATGGGCGGCGACCCCGTGATCATGCTGGAAGCGCCGCTGCCGGCGACCCAGCGCGCGCTGCAGAAGGCCGGCATGACAATCGACGACATCGACCTGTTCGAGGTCAACGAGGCCTTCGCCTCGGTGCCCACCGCGTGGCTGAAGACTACCGGCGCCGACCCGGCCCGGCTCAACGTCAATGGCGGCGCGATCGCGCTCGGCCACCCGCTCGGCGGCAGCGGCACCAAGCTGATGACGACGCTGCTGCACGCCCTGAAGCAGCGCAACAAGCGCTATGGCCTGCAAACCATGTGCGAAGGCGGCGGCATGGCGAACGTCACGATCGTCGAGCGACTGTAAGAGAGAGTCCGCATCAACGGACAAACGAGCCGTACAAGCGGCCACACAAACGGTGTCGTCCCGGCCTTGAGCCGGGACCCATAACCACAGGTCGATGTGGTTATGCCGGGCTGCGGCCCCAACTCATTTCAACAACAGAACACGGTGGTTATGGGTCCCTGCTTTCGCAGGGACAACGCACCACCTGAGGAAACGTCTGTGACCCATCCCTCCATCCACGCGCGCAACCATCCGAACAAGATCGCCTACCAGATGGCGGGCAGCGGCAAGGCGATCACCTATCGCGAGCTCGACGAGCTCTCGAACCAGGGCGCGCATCTGTTCCGCTCGCTCGGCCTGAAGGCCGGCGACCACATCGCGATCCTGATGGAGAACCGCCTCGCCTTCATGGAGATCTGCTGGGCCGCGCAGCGCTCGGGGCTCTATTACACGGCGATCAGCCGCTATTTGACCGAAGAGGAGATCGCCTACATCATCAAGGACTGCGGAGCCAAGGTGTTCATCACCACGCCGCAATGCGCCGACAAGGTGAAGGGCCTGATCAAGGGCGAGGTGGGCGAGCCGCTGTTCTACATGATGGACGAGCCGGCCCCTGGCTTCCGCTCCTATGACAAGGAGGCCGCCGCGCAGCCGACCACGCCGGTGGCCGACGAGGTTGCGGGCTACGACATGCTGTATTCCTCCGGCACCACCGGCCGGCCCAAGGGCATCAAGAAGGAATTCGAGGGCAACCGGATCGACGTGCCGAACCCGTTCCTGCGGATTCTCACCGCCGATATGTGCGGCATGAATGCCGACTCGATCTATCTGTCGCCGGCGCCGCTCTATCACGCGGCTCCGCTGCGCTTCAACATGATGGCAACGGTGCTGGGCGGCACCTCCGTCATCATGGAGCATTTCGATGCCGAGGAGTTCCTGAAGCAGGTCGAGAAGCACAAGGTGACGCAGTCGCAGCTGGTGCCGACCATGTTCGTGCGCATGCTGAAGCTGCCCGACGAGGTCCGCGCCCGCTACAACGTCTCATCGCTGAATGGTGCGATCCACGCCGCCGCGCCCTGCCCCGTCGACGTGAAAGCCAAGATGATCGAATGGTGGGGACCGATCCTGATCGAGTATTACGCCGGCTCCGAAGGCAACGGTGTCACCGTCTCGACCTCGCAGCAATGGCTGACCCATCGCGGCACGGTCGGCCGCGCCGTGGTCGGCAAGGTCAAGATTCTCGACGAGAACGACGAGGAGGCGCCGACCGGCCAGATCGGCCAGGTCTATTTCGCCGACGCGCCGGTTTTCAGCTATCACAACGATCCCGAGAAGACGAAGAAGGCCTACAACGCCAAGGGCTGGTCGACGCTCGGCGACGTCGGCTACCTCGACGAAGAGGGCTTCCTCTATCTCACCGACCGCAAGAGCTACATGATCATCTCCGGCGGCGTGAACATCTATCCGCAGGAGACCGAGGACGTGCTGATCACGCATCCCGCGGTCTCCGACGTCGCGGTGTTTGGCGTGCCGAACGAGGAGATGGGCGAAGAGGTCAAGGCCGTTGTGCAGCCGCACGACATCGCCAGGGCCGGCAAGGAGCTCGAGGCCGAGCTGATCGCGTTCTGCCGCCAGCATCTGTCGCCGATCAAATGCCCGAAGAGCATCGACTTCGAGCAAGAGCTGCCGCGGACCCCGACCGGGAAACTGGTGAAGCGGCATCTGCGCGACAGATACTGGCCGAAGGCGGCTGCCAGGGCGTGACCGCGGTTCACCTCCCCTGGAGGGCCACCGCCGCGCGCGGCCAAAATATCGAAAACAACCCCATGCAAAGGAGCTGGCGGCTGCCGCGTTCGCCAATGCAACTTGACACGTCAGGCAACTCAGGGATATATTCCTAGTATTCCGAAATCGTGCAGGCGATCCGCACCCGCCCTCCAGAAGGATGAAGAGCGCATGCGGGACGCCGCTCGCGCCAAACCCGCCGACCTACAAATCCTCTGCCGGTCCGCACGCCACCGACGCCGCGGCACGCAAATGCAGTTGGCCGTGCTTGCCCGATGCCATGGTCGTCCACTGCGCATCGATCTGCTGAAAATCTTCCGACAGCTTGCCGCGGTGGCTGCCGTCGGTCTCGAATGCACCGTTGCCATCGGGCGACCGTTCGAAGATCTCGACCTCGAGATCGGACAGCCTGATGAACATCTGCACGCCGATCCTGGTCACGTGACGGCCGACCTCATACGAACCGCAGCCACGCGCTTCCGCGTTCTGCTCGTTCAAGGCCTGCACCTTGTCGAAGGTGATGACGACGTTCTGCACCGTGTTGTCGCCATCCCACAGGAATTCGCCGATATAGGCGCGCGGCAATTTTTCGGTGAGCTCCTTGATGTCGGCCGCACGGACCGCAGGCGTCAGCAACAGGCCGGCGGCCACGATCATCAGGCCGAGACGCGACATCCGGCCGGGCAGCTCTGCAATCCTCGCGTGGCGCATGCGGTATGCATCCCGTGGCCAAAGTTGCTATCGTGAATCGATGGCCGCCAGCATACAGCAAAATGCGCTGGTTCTGCGGCGAGGCCCAACAGGTGATCTGCACGATGGAAACGCTCCCCGACGTCCCGCTGCCCGCCACCATCCGCTCGCGTTATGTCGACGGGATCAACGGCCTGCGCATGCATGTGCTGGAGGCGGGCTTCGAAACAGCCGGCCGTCCCTGCCTGCTGCTGCTGCACGGTTTTCCCGAGCTGGCGTTCTCCTGGCGCAAGGTGATGCCGAAGCTGGCCGCTGCCGGCTATCACGTGATCGCGCCGGACCAGCGCGGCTATGGCCGCACCACAGGCTGGAGCGCGGATTATGACGGCGACCTCGCCCCCTTCCGCCTTCCCAATCTGGTGCGCGATGCGCTCGGGCTGGTCGCAGCGTTCGGCTACACGCACGTCGATGCCGTGATCGGGCATGATTTCGGCTCGTCGGTCGCGGCATGGTGCGCGCTGATCCGCCCAGACGTGTTCCGCGCTGTCGTCATGATGAGCGCGCCGTTCGGAGGACCGCCGTCGCTGCCGTTCAACACCGCAAGTGAGCCCGCGAAACCCGCGAACGAAGACCCCGTGCATCGCGAGCTGGCGGCGCTGCCGCGTCCGCGCAAGCACTACCAATGGTACTATTCGACGTATCAGGCCAATGCCGACATGCATCGCGCCCCACAGGGCGTGCACGACTTCCTGCGCGCCTACTATCATCACAAGAGCGCGGACTGGAAAGACAACAAGCCGTATCCGCTGCAATCCTGGTCGGCGGGGGAGCTGGCCAAACTGCCGACCTACTATGTGATGGACCTCGCCAAGGACATGGCTGCGACGGTGGCCGAGGAGATGCCGTCGCGCGAGGCGATCGCCGCCAACACATGGCTGCCGGACCGCGACCTCGCTTATTACAGCGCGGAGTATCAGCGCACGGGATTCCAGGGCGGGCTGCAATGGTATCGCTGCGGGACGTCAGGCGCGTTCACTCCGGAATTGCAGACCTGGAGCGGCCGCTGCATCGAACAACCATCCGCGTTCATCTCGGGCAAGCAGGATTGGGGCACCTATCAGCGGCCCGGCGTGTTCGAGACGATGCAGACCAGGGCCTGTACCAAAATGATCGGCTGCCATCTGGTCGACGGCGCCGGCCACTGGGTGCAGCAGGAGCAGCCGGACGAAGTGAGCCGGCTGCTGCTGCAGTTCCTCGATCGCGCAAGCTAGAGCCACTTCGGTTCTGATCGAATCAGTCGCTCCAGATTCTTGTTTTGGCAGGTTTTCTTTGCGCGAACCGGCATCCGTCCCGCGTCAGATGCGGATGCCTGCCGCCACGATCCCGTCACAGGGCGTTAATGCGCGGTTCACGAAACATTCGGCAATGATTGGCGTTGCTAGAAACCGGCACTCGGTCCGGCGACTTTTGAGGAGAGCAAAGATGGATAGGAAAATCGCTGGACTTCTGGGAGCGGTGGCCGCGTTCGGCGCGGTCGGTGCCGCCGAAGCTGCGCCTGGGCCGAACCCGGCCGACGTTCTGCAGGCGAACTCATACGCGGATCTGCTGGAGCCGATCTCGAACGCCTCCGCAAAGCTGCAGGCGCTCGACGAGGCTGCGCCCGCTCCGGTCCCCGAGAACGTGCAGCTTGCACAGTACTACCACCACCATCACCACCACCATCATCACGGTTACTATCGCCGCGGCTACTACGAGCGCCCGGTCATCGTGGTGCCGCGCTATCGGCGCTACCACCATCACCATCATCACCACCATCATCATCACAGCTTCTACCGTCGCGATTACTGAGCGATGGCGACCGATCGGCGATAGCACAACGGGGCCCGCGGGCCCCGTTGTTTTGTCAACTATGATGCGGTATCTCGCTCAATCGTTGCGCGCCTTCTCCTTTGCGGCGCGGTGCAGATGGCGATATGTGCCGTCGAACACCGTGTCCGATGACGACGTCCATTCCGTTCCGGCGGCCAGTTTGGGCCGATTGTTGTAGATGCGGCGCGCCTGCAATTCGCGTTCGGCGGCCTCCTCCTCGCCCATCTGCTCGAGCTGAAAGCTCGCTTCCTCGGGAATCACGATGATCTGGGCGAACGGCTCGTTCGGCCGGAAAATGTGAGTGCGCCCTTCCGCCGGCGCCTTGAACACCGTGAAGAACATCATCGGCCACCAATTGCGCACGAGCGCCGGAACGGCGATCGGCACGGTGTCGGAGCGATCGGTGTAGAAGCGCGGATGCGGTTCGGTACGGATCGCCATGCCCTTCTCGACCTTGAGATCGAGCAATATCTGATAGGTGTAGAACGCGTCGCCGAAATTCCGGAACGGCGGCCACTGCACGCCGCTGTCCGGCGGCTCACCCCAATCGGCGTCGAGTTGTAGCTGGCCATCCCGCGTGGTGACGTGCAGCTCGAAATCATAGGGATAGAACAGCTCGATCCCGTATTGCGCGCCTTCCGAGAACGGCACGCAATGCCAGACCTGCTCGCGCGAACCATCGCTGCGCGGCTCACGGTTGCCGGCCCAGCCCGGAATCTCGAGTTTCGTCCGCCGCGGCGCCAGTCGCGCATCGTTCAGGCGGAATTTGACGGTGTCCATGGCATCCTCTCGTGCACAGCAGAAACTCGAACGGACGTAGCACAGCCTAGTTCCCCTGATCTTGATCGCGAACGGGCAGAGACGCACCCATCCGGGATTGACCTCGGCCTGACGAACAAATATTAGAATTATTCTAATTCTAAACTCCGTAAACAAGGCGTTGCCGTGAAGAATTTCGCCGATCTGACCGAGCGCGAGGTGCTGGCGGTCGCGATTGCCTCCGAGGAGGAGGACAGTCGGATCTACATGTCCTTCGCCGAGGACCTCGCCGGCCGCTATCCCGATACCGCAAAGATCTTCGAGGAGATGGCGGAGGAGGAGCGCGGCCATCGCCATCGGCTGCTGGAGACCTACGAGCAGCGCTTCGGCCCGCATTTGCCGCCGATCCGGCGCGAGGACGTCAAAGGCTTTCTGCGCCGGCGTCCGATCTGGCTGACCAAGAACCTGCCGCTCGACACCATCCGCAAGGAAGTCGAGACCATGGAGCTCGAGGCCGAGCGCTTCTATGCCAAGGCGGCAGAAAAGGCTGAGGATACCGGCGTACGCCGGCTGCTCGGCGATCTCGCCGAAGAGGAGAAGGGCCACGAGAAACTCGCGGTCAAGCTGACCGGCGACATCCTCAAGCCCGATGTGCGCGCGGAAGAAGACCGCACGCGGCGGCGGATGTTCGTGCTGCAATATGTGCAGCCGGGCCTCGCCGGACTGATGGACGGCTCGGTCTCGACCTTGGCGCCGCTGTTCGCCGCCGCCTTCGCCACGCATCACAACTGGCAGACGTTCCTGGTCGGCCTCGCCGCCTCGATCGGCGCCGGCATCAGCATGGGCTTTGCCGAAGCGCTGTCCGACGACGGCTCGCTGACCGGACGCGGCTCGCCCTGGCTGCGCGGCATCACCTGCGGATTGATGACGACGCTCGGCGGCCTCGGCCACACCATTCCCTATCTGGTGCCGGACGCCTGGCCGAACGCATTCTGGATCGCGACTGCGATCGCCGGGATCGTCGTGTTCTTCGAATTATGGGCGATCGCCTTCATCCGGTCGCGCTACATGGACACGCCGTTCCTGCAGGCGGTATTCCAGATCGTGCTCGGCGGCGCGATCGTGCTCGCAGTCGGCATCCTGATCGGCGCGGCGTAGGACGGCGAGGCTCCCGATGCGATCCCGGCACCAATGTAGAGATGTAGCCAGCGCGGTGCTGATTGCGCTCGGCGCGGTCGGATACAGCAGCCATGCGCAGGCGACCGATGAGATCCAGGTCTACAATGCCGGCATCGCGGCGGTCGGCCAGCTCACCGTCCAACAGCATCTCAACTATGTCGGCATCGGCCAGAAGGACCCGCCCTTCCCCGGCGGCTTTCCCTCCAACCACAGCCTCAACGGCACGCCGGAGTTTGCCTATGGCATGACGGATTGGTGGGAGCTCGGCCTTTATCTGCCGTTCGCCGTGCAGGACCGGCAATTCCTGTCCGACGCATTCAAGCTGCGCACGCTGTTCGTCTCGCCGAACGCCGACAAGCGCAACCTGTTCTACGGCATCAATTTCGAGCTGAGCTACGAGATGCCGAAGTTCGCGCAGACCCGCTGGGGCCTGGAAATCCGGCCAATCATCGGCGTGCGCAACGCGGACTATGAATTCATCGTCAACCCGATCGTCGATGTCGGCTTCGGCAGATATGGCGAGGCGGATTTCGCTCCCGCGGCGCGTGTGGCGCGCAAGCTGAAGGACGATGTCTATGTCGGCCTCGAATACTACGCCGATTTCGGCAAGATCGGCGCCTTCAGCCCGCTCGCCGAGCAGCAGCACACATTGTTCGCGGTGACCGACTTCAAGGTGGGTGACGTCGACATCGACTTCGGCGTCGGTTACGGCCTGACGCGGGCATCCGACCGGCTCGTCGTCAAGACCATCATCGGATACGCCTTCCCGGTGCCCGGGACCAAAGACAGCAGCGAGCGCGCCAGCGCGAGCGGCCCGATCAATCCAATGGCGCATCTGTCGGCGCGCAGCACGCCGTATTAGATTAGCTCGACAATCTCAGAAACGGCTCGAAAGTCCATGACCGGTCGTCTGCATTACGGCACCACCGCGAAGCTGCTGCATTGGGTGATCGTCGCCCTGCTGGCGGTGCAATACCCGATCGGCTGGCTGATGCCGGACATTCATCGCGGTCAGGCTCCCGGCGCCGCCATGACGTTCCATATTTCCTTCGGCATCGTCATCCTTGCGCTCATCGTGCTGCGGTTCATCTGGCGGCTGACACACCCGGTCGCGCCGGAAAGCTCGCTGCCTGCGTGGCAACGGCTGAGTTCGGAAGCCGTGCACTGGATGCTCTATGTTCTCGTGCTGGCAACGACCATCAGCGGCTGGCTGTTTGCATCGTTTCGCGGCTGGACCGTCTCGTTCTTCTACGTGATGCCGCTGCCGATGCTGTCCTCGGACAATGCCGCGGCCGGCAAGGCGATCGACGGCCTGCATCAGGCTGCAGAATGGTCTCTGCTGGTGCTGATCTGCCTCCACGTCGCGACCGCGCTGGTGCACTTGCTGATCTACCGCGACCGCGTCATGCAGCGCATGCTTCCGGGCTAGGCGGCCAGCGCAATTGCGATCAAGCCGGTCTTGCCCGCCCGTTCCATTCTGCGCATGATCGCCGCCAGAACAAGGGAGCACGCCGTGGCCAAATCGCAATGGAGTTTCAAGACCGCCGTCGAACTGTCGGAGGCGCTGCGCAACAAGCAGGTCTCGGCCGTCGAACTCGCGGAAGACGCGATCGGCCGCATCGAGCGCCATGACGGCAAGATCAACGCAGTTTGCGTGCGCGATTTCGAGCGGGGCCTCGCTGCTGCCCGCGCTGCCGATGCCGCGATCGCGCGCGGCGAGCACAGACCGCTGCTCGGCATTCCCATGACGGTGAAGGAATCCTTCAACGTCGCGGGATTGCCGACGACCTGGGGCTTCCTGCCGCAAAAGGACTTCGTGCCGGCGGAAGACGCGCTCTCGATCACGCGTGTGAAGGACGCCGGCGGCGTCATCCTCGGCAAGACCAACGTCCCGGTCGGCCTCGCCGACTGGCAGAGCTACAATGAGATCTACGGCACCACCAACAACCCTTACGACCTCGGCCGCACGCCGGGCGGCTCCTCCGGCGGATCGTCAGCGGCGCTTGCCGCGGGCTACGGCGCATTGTCGCTCGGCTCCGACATCGGCGGCTCGCTGCGCGTGCCGGGATTTCACTGCGGCATCTATGCGCACAAGCCGACCTTCGCGCTGCTGCCGTCGCGTGGTCACACCCCGCCGCCGCTGCCGCCGCTGCCGTTCGATCGCGATCTGTCCGTGATCGGCCCGATGGCGCGTGGCGCGGCCGACCTCGCACTCGTGCTCGACGTGATGGCCGGTCCCGATCCGCTCGAAGCGGGCAAGGCGTACCGGCTGGACCTGCCGGCGGCGCGCCACACCGCCCTGAAGGATTTCCGCGTCCTCGTGATCGACAGCGATCCGGTGCTGCCGACCGAAAAGGTGATCCGCGGAAGCATCGACAAGCTCGCGAGCAATCTCGACAAGGCCGGCGCGAAGGTGTCTCGCTCGAGCCCGCTGCTGCCGGACTTCGCCGCGTCCTCGCGGCTTTACATGCGGATGCTGCTGTCGTTCCTTGCGGCGACCTTCCCGCCGGAGGTCTATGCCGGCGCCTGCGCGGCGGCGGCTGCGCTGCCGGCCAGCGACACCAGCCTGCAAGCCGAGCGCCTGCGCGGCATCGCGCTCAGCCATCGCGACTGGGTGATCGCTGACGGCGGCCGCGCGCGGCTGCGCGCGCAATGGCGCGAGCTGTTCAAATCGTTCGACGCCGTGATCTGCCCGATCATGCCGACGCCGGCCTATCCGCACGATCATTCGCCCGACCAGGAGCAGCGGCGGATTTTGATCGACGGTGAGCCGCACGTCTACACCGACCAGCTCGCCTGGCCCGGCATCGCCACCCTGCCCGGCCTGCCCTCCACCGCGATCCCGACCGGCTTTGCGCCCGACGGACTGCCGGTCGGCGTGCAGATCGTCGGCCCCTGGCTCGAGGACCGCACGCCACTCAAGCTCGCCGAGCTGATCGAGCGCGAATTCGGCGGCTTCGTGCCGCCGAAGATGTTCGACGATTAGGCAAACCGTTGTTGCAGAGCAATGCGGCGTACCCAACTCTATCACCGTCACCCTGAGGAGGCCGCGAAGCGGCCGTCTCGAAGGGTCGACGGCCCGACTGTGGCCGTGCATCCTTCGAGGCTCGCACGAGCTCGCACCTCCAGCGACAAAGGCAAAGCCTTTGCGCGCGGAGAACGGTATCGAGAGCGCCGGTGCCCACACGCCAATGACGAGCAACAGGGAGAACACCAATGAGCAAGGACCTCGAAGAGCTCACGAAGCTCAACAAGGACTACGTCGACTCGGTTCAGAACTGCGACGTCAAGCGCTTCGACGAAATCCTGGCGCAGGATTTCTACTGCACCAATCCCGACAAGAGCCTGGTCGATCGCGCCGCCTTCCTGAAGCAGACGGCGATCCCGGTGAAGATCAAGGGGCTGAAGGCCGAGAACGTCAAAATCCGCATCCTCGGCGATTTCGCCATCATCCACGCCCGGACGAGTTACATGACCGCAGACGGCGAGAGTGCGCACGGCCGCTACACCGACTGCTGGGCGAGGCAGAACGGAAAATGGCTCGCGGTGTCCGCGCACGTCGCGCGGTGAATGGTTCAGGTGTCGTCCCGGCGCAGGCCGGGACCCATGACCACCACCGCTCGGATCGCTCAGAAAGTCGTCCACCGACGTGCCCAAAGCGAAGCCGCGGCGTATGGGTCCCGGCCTACGCCGGGACGACACGACCTCAGCTGTCGAACATGATCACGCTGCGCAGCGTCTTGCCGGCTTTCATGTTGGCGAAGCCTTCGTTGATCTCGGAGAGCTTCAGCTTGGCCGAGATCCAGTCCTCCAGATGCAGCTTGCCGCGCATGTAGAAATCGACGAGGCGCGGCATGTCGACGCGGAAGTGGTTGGAGCCCATCGACGAGCCCTGGATGCGGCGCTCGCGCAGGAAGTCGAAGCCGTGCAGCTCGATCTTCTGGCCGAACGGGATCATGCCGACGATGGTCGCGGTGCCGCCGGCCGCCAGCATGGCGAAGGCCTGCTCGGCAGTCTCCTTGCGGCCCAGCACCTCGAAGGAGTGCTGCACACCACCGCCGGTCAGCTCGCGCACCTGCTGGACCACGTCGCCGCGGGCCGGATCGACGATGTCGGTCGCCCCGAGCTTGGTCGCAAGCTGCAGCTTGGCCGGATTGGTGTCGATCGCAATGATGCGGCCGGCGCCGGCAATCTGCGCGCCGTTGATCGCGGCCATGCCGACGCCGCCGCAGCCGATCACAGCCACGGTCTCGCCGGCGGTGACCTTCGCGGTGTTCACCACGGCACCGTAACCGGTGATGACGCCGCAGCCGATCAGCGCGGCGAGATCGAGCGGCATCTCCTTCTTGATCTTCACGATGGCGTTCTCGTGCACCAGCATCTGCTCGGCGAACGACGACAGATTGAGGAACTGATTGAGCTTCTCCTTCCTGTTCCAGGACAGGCGGTTGGAGGCGCCGGGCAGCATCTTCACCGTGGTATCGGTGCACAGCACGGTGCGGCCGGTGGTGCAATTGTCGCAGGTGCCGCAGAAAACCGACAGGCAGGTGACAACGTGATCGCCGGGCTTCACGTAATTGACGTCGGAGCCGACCTTCTCGACCACGCCGGCCGATTCATGGCCCAGCACAGCCGGCAGCGGATGCGGATAAAGGCCTTCCATGAAGTGCAGGTCGGAATGGCAAAGGCCCGCGACCGCGGTGCGGATCAGGACTTCGCGCGGCCCGGGGTTGGGCACGCTGACATCCTCGATCACCAGCGGCTGATTGACTTCATGCAGGACGGCGGCCTTCATCGGGGTCTCCCTTGACGTTCTTGTTTGTTTAAAAAGTTCGCTCGCGCGGCAGCCTACGCTGCGATGAGCAATTCGCCAACCTCGGCCATGCCGATTGCGCGATCGCCGAGCAGGTGTTCGGTCATCCTGCGCTGGACGGTATTTTCCGCAAGCCGGAACGGATCGCCCGGCATCACGCGGTGATCGATCACCATCCGCGACAGCAGCAGCCGGCGCGCGTCGCCCCGCATCTCGTGGATACGTCCGCCCTCCCATGCCAGCGCCACGGCGCTTGCGACATGATAGAGCAGGCTGGTGGCCCGCCGCGCATCGCCCTCATTGTCGATACGGCTTGCGACCTCGCGCGCAAACCCGATCGCACGATCGCTGAGATCACGCAGCCGGTTGCGCCAATCCTCGGGCACGTTCGGGCTGTCATCGAGCCGCGCACGCAGATCGGCGGCGAGCGCATTGTCGGCGCCATGGCGCCCGACCGCGCGCTTCAGCGCATCGATCGCGACGATGTTGCCGGTGCCCTCCCAGATCGAACCGAGATGCGCATCGCGCAGCAGCCGCGGCGTGACGAATTCCTCGATGTAGCCGATGCCGCCGCGCATCTCCATGGCGTCGCCGCAGACCTTGCGCGCGTCGCGGGTGGCGCGGAATTTCAGCGTCGGCGTCAGGATGCGGAGCAGCGCCGCGGCGTCCTGACTGCCGGCCTCGGCGCGGTCCAGCGCGTCGGCGGTCAGGAAGCTCATCGACAGCGCCTGCTCGGTCGGCAGCATGATCTTCATCAGCTGGCGCCGCGCCAGCGGCAGATCGATGATGCGCTGGCCGAACACCACGCGGCCCTTCGCGACCGTGATCGCGTCGTGCCAGGCACGGCGCATCAGCGCGGTCGACTTCACGCCGTTGGAAAGCCGCGACGAATTCACCATCTCGGCCATCTGCACGAAGCCGCGGTCGAGCTTGCCGACGGCGTAAGCGATCGCGCCATCGAGCTTGATCTCGCCCGAGGCCATCGAGCGGGTGCCGAGCTTGTCCTTCAGCCGCACGATCCGGTAGTGATTCTGCGAACCGTCATCGAGGAAACGCGGCATCAGGAACAGGCCGACGCCTTTGGTGCCCGGCCCGGCGCCCTCGGGCCGCGCCAAAAGCATCACCACCTTGGCATCGGCGTTCGAGCAGAACCACTTCTCGCCATAGAGCCGCCAGTGGTCGCCCTCCTGCACGGCGCGCGTGGTCAGCGTGCCGACGTCGGAGCCGCCCTCCTTCTCGGTCATGAACTGGCCGCCCTGCGTCAGCTTGCTCATGTCGGTCTGGGTCAGGCCGTCGAGATATTTCGCCTTCAACGCCTCGCTGCCGAAATTCGCCAGCAGCTTTGCACAACCATCGGTGACGTTGATCGGGCAACCCATGCCGAATTCGGTCTGGTTGAACAGGAAGGTGAAGGCGTGCTTGGCCACGACAGGATATTTGTCGGGCCAGCCCATGATGCCCTTGCGGATCGACAGCGCGTGAATGCCGAACTCGCCGAACGCGGCTTTCTCGATCTCGCGATAGGCCGGATGATATTCGATGTGCTGCACGTCGCGGCCGAACTTGTCGCGCTGGTGCAGCACCGGCGCATGCCGGTCGGCAAGCCGCGCGCATTCGTCGAGAGTGCCGCCGGCCAATCCGCCGAGCCGGTCGAGATGCGGCTCGATGTGGCGGAACAACGCCTCGGGCAGATGCAGCTTCAGAAGATCGGTCAGCGCGGGATCGGCCCGGTAGAAGTTCATTCCCGTCGTATCGGGCGCGAGCAGGCCCGGCTTGCTGGCGGATGGCGTTTTCAGATCCTGCTTGTGCGGCTGCATTGAATTCCCGGTTGCGGTGCTCATTTGTTTGGGCACGACTATCCTCCTCCGGCCGAGCAAAGGAAAGCCCAATGGATATTCCGAAGTACAAGATCGCCCTGATCGTCGGCGCCGGCGAGGGCCTCAGCGCCTCGCTGACGCGGCTATTTTCGCGGGAGGGAATTCGCGTGGCGCTGGGCGCGCGCAGCATCGAAAAGCTCGGTGCGCTCTGCACGGAAACCGGCGCGCGCGCCTATGCTTGCGACGCTACCAAGGCCGAGGACGTCGCGCGCCTGTTCGGCTTGGTCGAGCGCGAGATCGGAACACCGGACCTCGTGGTCTATAACGCCTCCGGGCGCTCGCGCGGACCCTTCGTTGAACTCGTCCCCTCCGAGGTCGAGCAGGCGATCGCGGTCTCCGCGTTCGGCGGCTTTCTGGTGGCGCAGGAGGCGGCGAAGCGGATGCTGCCCAACAAGAAGGGCGCGATCCTGTTCACCGGCGCCTCCGCCAGCGTCAACGGCTACGCGCAATCGGCGCCGTTCGCGATGGGCAAGTTCGCATTGCGCGGGCTGGCGCAGAGCATGGCGCGCGAATTGTCGCCGCAGGGCATCCATGTCGCGCATTTCGTGATCGACGGCGGCATCCGCAGCGCCGCGCGCACCGAGCCCGCCGACCGCCCGGATTCGATGCTCGATCCCGACGCAATCGCGTTGAGCTACTGGAACGTGCTGCAGCAGCCGCGCAGCGCCTGGACCTGGGAGCTGGAATTGCGGCCCTGGGTTGAGAAGTTTTGAGATGACGGAGATCATGCAAACGGCGTAGGGTCCAAGGCGACCGCCGCCACATTCGTCATTGCGAGGCGCGAAGCGACGAGCAATCCATTTCTCCACGCGTGGCGCCATGGAGTGCTTTGCAATGACGGAAAACAGGGGAAGAAACCATGACCGCTGAAATCAAGATCGAGACCGGCACCGACGAACTGCTCTGCGTGATCCGCGACCGCGTCGCCATCATCACGCTGAACCGCCCGGATGCCCGCAACTCGCTGTCGGACACGCTGACGCCTGCGCTGCGCACGATGATCCGGACCTGCGGCGAGAACCCCGAGGTCGGCGTGCTGCTCGTCACCGGCGCCGGCAAGGCATTCTGCGCCGGCGGCAACGTCAAGGGCATGGGCGCCAATCGCGATCCAAAGAAGCTCGAAATGTCCTATGAGGACAAGGTCGCCGACCTGCAGGAGCGCCAGCGCCTGCTCACCGGCGCGCTGGCCTCGGTGCGCAAGCCGACCATTGCAGCACTGCCCGGCCCGGCGGTGGGCGCCGGCCTTGCGATCGCGATGGCCTGCGACCTCCGGATCGCGGCGCAATCCGCCTTCATCTCGACCGGCTATCTGCGCGTGGCGCTGAGCGGCGACTACGGCATGGCCTGGCTCTTGACGCGCCTGGTCGGCACCTCGCGCGCCCGCGAGCTGATGTTCACGTCCGAGAAGGTCGATGCCGCAAGATGCGAGCAGATCGGTCTCGTCAACCGCGTGGTGCCGGACGAGACGCTGCAGGACGAGGCGTTCGCGCTAGCGAAGTCGATGGCCGAAGGTCCGACGCTCGCGCTGCGCTACATGAAGGACAATCTCGACGAGGCGCTGCAATTCGACTTCGCCACCGCGCGCGACCACGAGGCCGAGCGGCTGATCCGCCTGACCACGACGGCCGATCACAAGGAGGCGGTGCAGGCCTTCATCGAGAAGCGCAAGCCGGTGTTCCGCGGGAACTGAGGGCGACCACGCCATCTTCTCCTTCCCCCTGAAGGGGGAAGGTCGGGATGGGGGGCCAGCCACACGCACAGCTGCTCGTGGAGAGAGCTGATCCCCACCCGCTTTGCTCTGACGAGCAAAGCGACCTCCCCTTTTCAAGGGGAGGTGAGAGCAAACGCGGCAGTGGCAAAAGAAAAGGGCCCGGTTCTGGAGGACCAGAACCGGGCCTAGTCAGTCAAACCGCAAGCGAGGACATCGTGGCCGAGCGGGAAGTGGCGGCGAGCCGCCAGCTGGCACAGGGAATGTCTTGCGGTTCGACGTGGATATCTTTCGCAAAGCGCACCAGCTTCCAGTCGCCGGGGCTCGCAGTGAAGGCATAGCCGGACTTGCGGGCGAGACCGATCATCGTCGCGTTGGAACGTAACGTGTCGCCGAAAATGCGCTCGGCTCCGAAAGACGCCGCGCGGCATTCGAGATTCTTCAGCAGCGCCTTGCCAATGCCGTGGCCCTGCCACCGGTCATCGATCGACAGGCCGAACTCGACGCTCGACGTATCGGCATGGAAGGCGTAGCGGGCTTCGCCGACGATGGTCTCAAAGCCATCGACCAGCATCGTCGCGACCACCGTGAACCGGTCAGCCTCGCCGACGTGAATGAAACGCTCGAGCTCCATCTTTGGCAGCTCGCTCAGTGCACCCAGAAAGCGGTTGTAACGGGACCCCGCAGAGAGCGAGCGGATGTAGTTCTGCAGCTCTTCGCGGTCGCGCGGCTCGACGAAGCGCACCTTGATCTCGCTGCCGTTCTTGCCGCGCAGCACATCAGAGTATTGCTTGAGATCGTCGAGATGCAGCGCAATCATGACACGCTCCTCGGGTGAAGGAATTGGCCGGCGCCCCTCGGTCGAGGCAGCGCCGGCGAAGGCGTCCTTGTCAGGCCCGCCAGAACGGCTTGTCGGTCTCGAAAACGATGTCGCTGCGCGACATGCCGATGTCGTGCAGGTCACGCTCGGTCCACTGCGACAGCTCGCGGCGGCGCTCATAGCGATCCCACCAGACGTGCAGCGTGTCGCTGACCTGGTTCAATAGCCCAAGCGTATGATGATTTGTCATCGATTCATGAGTGAAAATGGACATCTGCGGCTCCTATCGGTAACCTCTTGGAGCCAATATCGGAGCTGTTCGGCCTGTTCACAAACGACACTTTGTACCGCTTCGCATGAATTAAAGTCATGCTTTTGGAGATCATCCCGACATGACCAGCCGCCTGCCTTCGTTGAACGGTCTGAGGGCGTTCGAGGCCGCCGCGCGGCACATGAGCTTCACGGTCGCGGCGTCCGAACTGAATGTGACGCAGACTGCGATCAGCCATCAGATCCGACGGCTCGAGGAAGAGCTCGGCGTTCGTCTGTTCGTCCGGCAGAACCGCTCGTTGAGCCTGACGTCGGAGGCCGCCGAATACCTTCCCGGCGTCCGCGCCGCCTTCAACGACCTCAGGCTCGCGACCGACCGCCTGCTGCGCCGGGACGACGATCACGTGCTGACCGTCTCGACGCTGGCATCGCTCGCTGCCAAATGGCTGCTGCCGCGGCTGTCGGCGTTTCAGGAGGCGCATTCCGGCATCGATGTCCGCATCACCACCTCGACCAGTCTGGTCGACTTCCACCGCGACAAGGTGGACGCGGCGATCCGCTATGGCCGCGGACAATGGGCCGGCCTGCGCGCGGACTGGCTGATGGCGGACGAGCTGTTTCCGGTGTGCAGCCCGTCGCTGCTGGATGGAACCAGGCCGCTCAAATGCCCCGAAGATCTCAGGGATCACACGCTGCTGCACACCAGCAACGCCAACAGCGACGACTGGCGGCTGTGGTTGACCGCGGCTGGACTGCCGACCGACATTTCCAAGCAGCCGGGCGTGACCTTCGACCTGCTGTTCGTGACAATCCAGGCTGCGATCGACGGCATCGGCATCGCGATGGGCCGCACCTCCTATGTGCAGGACGACATCGCCAAGGGGCGCCTCGTGGTTCCCTTCAAGATCGCGCTGCCGGCGGACGCCGGCTTCTATCTCGTCACGCCGCAGGGACGCGCCGATTCCCCGAAGCTTTCTGCGTTCCGCTCCTGGCTCGGCGCTGCGGCACATACGACGACTTGATGCGGCGCACGCGGCATCAGCAAATTCCCACCTACGGCTTTTTTCCCATAGCGGCGGCGCGATTTCGGGTTGGTCGCGCCGGACAGCCGTGCCAAATTGCCGCATATGGCAGTTAACTGCCTTGGCCGGCGACACAATTTGCGCCGGCCGTTTTGTCACGGGGAGGAAAGGGCGTTATGTCGCAGTCGAGTTCATCGCAAGTCCCGCAGATCCAGTCGCGTCTCGGCGCCATCCTGCGCGCGACCAGCGGCAATTTCCTCGAGCAATTCGACTTCTTCCTGTTCGGCTTTTACGCGCAGGACATCGCGAAAGCGTTCTTCCCCGCACAGAACGAGACCGCGGCGCTGCTCAATGCGTATGGCGTGTTCTGGCTCGGCGCGCTGATGCGTCCCGTGGGCGCGGTCGTGCTCGGCTCCTACATCGATCGCATCGGCCGCCGCCAGGGCCTGATCGTGACGCTCGCGCTGATGGCGCTTGGTACGGTGGTGATTGCGTTCTGTCCGTCCTACGCATCGATCGGCATTGCCGCGACGATCATCGTGCTGATCGGCCGGCTGATCCAGGGCTTCTCCGCCGGCGTCGAACTGGGCGGTGTCTCCGTTTATCTTTCCGAGATCGCAACACCCGGCAACCGCGGCTTCTACACCTCGTTTCAATCCTCCAGTCAGCAGGTCGCGATCTTCGTCGCCGCCGTGATCGGCTTCGTCCTTCGGGAGGTGATCCCGGGCGACACCTTCCTGGATGCGATCGGCGGTGGCGTCGCCAAATGGCGCATCCCGTTCTTCATCGGATGCCTCATCATTCCCGTCATCTTCATGTTGCGGCGTTCGCTCGAGGAAACGCCGGCCTTCCTGGCCATGAAGAAGCACCCGACGCCGAGCGAAGTGTTCGCCTCGGCGCTAGAGAACTGGCGCATCGTCATCCTGGGCATGATGATCGCGGTCCTCACCACCACGACGTTCTATTTCATCACCGTGTATGCGCCGGGCTTCGGCAAGGAGCTGCACCTTTCGGCCTCCGGGACGCTGCTGGTGACCCTGCTCGTTGCGGTGACGAATTTCATCTGGAATCCGGTCGGCGGCGCGCTGTCCGACCGGATCGGCCGCAAGCCGGTGCTGATCGCGATCGCGAGCCTGTCGTTCGTGACGGCCTACCCGGCACTGTCGTGGCTCGCGCATGAGCCCACGCTCGGGAAGCTGCTGGCGGTGCAGATGATGTTCTCGTTCTACTTTGGCGTCTACAGCGGCACCATGCTGGGATGCCTGGTCGAGATCGTGCCGGCGCATGTCCGCACCACCTGCTTCTCGATCGCGTTCGCGCTGGCGGCGGGCATATTCGGCACATCGACCCCCTTTGTCGCAACCAAGCTCATCGCCATGACCGGCCAGGACAAGGCCTCGCCTGCCTACTGGCTCATGTTCGGCGCTGTTCTCGGCATTATCGCCGCGCTGATCGTCTATCGTGGCGGCCAGACCATCGAGCAGCGCGAGACGGTTGCTGCCTGATCCTGTGCATGCGATTGGGGCAGACTCCTTGATTTGAGCATGATCTTTCGGAACACCGCTACACACTTTTCCGGATCATGCTCATTCGCCTGCCCCTGTTGCTTTCCATGCCAACAACGATAACAAGAGCGCATGGTTGATCTGACGCGCAGGTTCGACGTGCTGGTGATCGGCGGCGGCAACGCCGCGCTCTGTGCTGCGATCAGCGCACGGCGCGCCGGCGCCTCCGTGCTGGTGCTGGAGGGCGCCCCGAAATTCTACCGGGGCGGCAATACCCGCCACACCCGCAACATGCGCTGCGCCCATGACGCGGCGACCGAGATCCTCACCGGTCCCTACACCGAAGAGGAGTTCTGGAAGGATTTGCTGCTGGTGACCGGCGGCCAGACCGACGCGGAACTGGCCCGCTTCATGATCCACGAGTCCAAGGACATCCTGAACTGGATCGTCGAACAGGGCGTGCGCTGGCAGCCCTCGCTCGGCGGCACGCTGAGCCTTGGCCGCACCAACTCGTTCTTCCTCGGCGGCGGCCGCGCGATGCTGAACGCGCTCTATCGCACCGCCGAGGAGCTCGGCGTCGACGTCCTCTACAACGCCGAGGTGATCGATCTCGTGATCGAGGACGGCATGTTCCTCTCGGCACAGCTGAAGCAGCCGGTCGGCGGCAGGACCGAGGTGCGCGCCTCGACGCTGGTCGCGGCCGCGGGCGGCTTCGAGGCCAATATCGAGTGGCTGAAAGAATATTGGGGCGAGGCCGCCGACAATTTCCTGATCCGCGGCACGCCCTATAACCGCGGCGCGATCCTGAAGATGCTGCTCGCCAAGGGCGTGCAGGAGATCGGCGATCCCACGCAATGCCATGCGGTGGCGATCGATGCGCGTGCGCCGAAATTCGACGGCGGCATCATCACCCGCCACGACTCGGTCGTGTTCGGCATCGTCGTCAACAAGCACGCCGAGCGCTTCTACGACGAGGGCGAGGACATCTGGCCGAAGCGCTACGCGATCTGGGGCCGCCTGGTCGCGGCGCAGCCGGACCAGATCGCCTACATCATCTTCGACTCCACCGTCGTGACGAGCTTCATGCCGACGCTGTTTCCGCCGATCGCGGGCGCAACGATTGCCGAGCTCGCCGGCAAGCTCGAGCTCGATGCGTCAGCGCTGGAAAAGACCATCGCCGCGTTCAACGCCGCGGTGCAGCCCGGCACGTTCGACCACACCATCCTCGACGACTGCGCTACCCAAGGCATCACGCCGGCGAAGACGCATTGGGCGCGCAGGATCGAGACGGCGCCCTATCTCGCCTATCCGGTGCGGCCCGGCATCACCTTCACCTATCTCGGCACCCGTGTGAACAAGCAGTCGCGGATGCTGATGAAGGACGGCAAGCCGTCGGCCAACATGTTCGCCGCCGGCGAGATCATGGCCGGCAACGTGCTCGGCAAGGGCTACGCCGCCGGCATCGGCATGACCATCGGCAGCGTGTTCGGCCGCGTCGCCGGGCGGGAAGCGGCGAAGAATGCGCGGAACTGAGGACGGGACTGGCGCGATGCACGGGACGAGGATATTGCAGGAAGCCGACCGTCTGATGACGGTGTGCAATTCCTGCCGCTATTGCGAAGGCCTGTGCGCGGTGTTTCCCGCGATGGAGATGCGCCGCGCCTTCTCCGACGGCGACCTCAACTATCTCGCCAATCTGTGCCACGCCTGCGGCGCCTGCTACACCGACTGCCAGTTCTCGCCACCGCACGAGTTCAACGTCAATGTCCCGAAGACGCTGGCGGTGGCACGCGCGGAATCCTACGCCGCCTATGCCTGGCCGCGCGCATTTGCCGGCGCGTTCGCGCGTAACGGCCTCGTCATCAGCCTGATCGCCGCGCTCAGCGTCGCCGCGTTCATCTTCGGCTTCGCCGCGATCAACGACCGCGGTGTGCTCTATGGCACCCACACCGGCCCCGGCGCGTTCTACAAACTGATGCCGCACAATGCGATGGCACTGCTATTCGGCGCCGCTTTGCTCTACGCGATCCTGGCGCTGGCGATGGGTGTGCGCGCGTTCTGGCACGCGATCGGCGAACCCGTCGGCATGAAAACGGACGCGAAGTCGCTATTGCAGGCGGTCCGCGACGCCGGCGAACTGCGCTATCTCGACGGTGGCGGCGTCGGCTGTTTCAACGAGGACGATCATCCGACCGACCGCCGCAAGCTGTATCACCACTTCACCTTCTACGGCTTCATGCTGTGCTTCGCCGCGACCTGCGTCGGCACGCTGTACCATTACCTTCTGGCGCGCGAAGCGCCCTATGCGTGGTGGGACCTGCCCGTCGTGCTCGGCACGCTCGGCGGCATCGGCCTTGTGGTCGGCCCGATCGGGCTCTTGTCAGAGAAATGGAAACGCGACCGCGTGCTGGTCGACGAGCAGCAGATGGGCATGGACACCGCGTTCATCCTGATGCTGTTCCTGACCAGCGTCAGCGGCCTTGCCTTGCTGCTGTGGCGCGAGAGCGCCGCGATGGGGCCGCTGCTGGCGCTGCATCTCGGCGTGGTGTTCGCGCTGTTCATCACCATGCCCTACGGAAAATTCGTGCACGGCATCTACCGCTTCGTCGCGCTGGTGCGCTACGCGCGCGAACGGCAGATGATGGCGGAATAAGCGTAGGGTGGGTTGCGCTACGCCGGCTCATCCGCATCCTGTCATTGCGGGATGCGCCGAAGGCGCAGGCCCGGAATCCATCGGGCCAAAGAACAAGCGGTGCAATGGATTCCGGGCTCGCCGCTTCGCGGCGTCCCGGAATGACGGGTGGTCAGAGATCCACGACGACGTAGTCGCTTTCCACCGCGACCTTGATGGTCTCGGCGACATACGGCCCCTTCACCACATTGGTGCCCGGCTCGACACTGACGGGATAGGCGCGCACGCGGAAGCGGCGCGGGTCGCAATAGGACTGACCGGTGCGGATATCGAACTCCCAGCCGTGCCAGGGACAGCGCAGGATCTCACCGAGCTTGGTGTATTCGATCTCGCCGGGGTCAGACGACGAGGCAAGCCCGATCAGCGGCCCCTCGCACAGCGCCGCCCCCTGATGCGGGCAGCGGTTCAACAGGCCGAAGAATTCGCCCTTGACGTTGAAGACGGCGATCGGCCGTCCGTCGATCTCGAGGAATTTTCGCGAACCCGGTGGCAACTCATCCACCGGAGCAATTACATGCCTTGCCATCAAGAGACGCCGTACAGCTGCTTCGCATTGTCGAGATAGAACGCCTGGCGATTGGCATCGCTGACGCCGGCCGGCAGCACGCGCGACGGCTCGTCGTAGTCCCAATGCGGGTAATCGGTCGCGAACAACAGCTTGTCCCAGCCGATCCACTCGATGGTCTGGAACAGATCGTCGCGGCTCTCCGGATCCTCCATCGGCTGCGTCGTCCACCAGATGTGATCGCGGATATACTCCGACGGCTTGCGCTTCAGATGCGGCACCTCGGCGTGCAGCCGCGCAAACACCTTGTCGAGCCGCCACGCCAGCGACGGCGCCCAGCCGAACCCGGCCTCGACCATCACCATCTTCAGTTTCGGGAAACGCTCGAACACGCCCTCGAGCACGAGGCTCGCCAGCGCGGTCTGCTGGCACTGCGAATGCCCGACCATCTCCTCGATGTAATAGCTCGGCCAGCCCGACGCGGTGATCGGGTTGCCGCCGAAGCCGAAGGCGTGCACGCCGATCGGAAGGCCGGCCTCCTGGGCTGCTTCATAGATCGGCCAGTAACGGCGCTG
This sequence comes from Bradyrhizobium sp. 41S5, assembly GCF_011516665.3. Lineage (NCBI taxonomy): Bacteria > Pseudomonadati > Pseudomonadota > Alphaproteobacteria > Hyphomicrobiales > Nitrobacteraceae > Bradyrhizobium > Bradyrhizobium sp. 41S5. Next base: position 8,058,492 of record NZ_CP083721.1, read on the forward strand.
GCCGAGCGGCTCGACATTGCGGCTCAGCAGCAGCACCTGGACGAAATTCCTGTCGCCTGCGCGCCTGCGGATTTCGGCCGCGGCCGACACGCCGTCCTCGTTGGCGACAACGACCGAGCCCTTCAGGCGCGAGTCCTTGCTGGTCCATTTCTCGATCTGCCAGTCGTTGATCGCCGCGCAGATCGCGGAGGCGAGATCCTGGTTGCGGATGCCCTGCCCGGTGTTGAGCGGGTTGAGCACGCCGAGCGCGACATTGTTGGGATCGAGATGCTGCTTCTGCATGAAGGACAGCGACGAGCCCTGCGGACCGCCCTCCGGCGGATAGGCATCGCGGCGGGAGGCGTTCGGCTGCGCCTTCGGGTATGGCGGTCCTCCCATCATGCCCTGATAAGGATGGACGCCGAACGTTTCGAGATGGGCGTGCCAGCGCTTGGCGAGGAACGGATTGAGTTCTTCGTTGGTCGCGCGCGCCGGATGGATGTCGCAATCGGCGATCGCGGTTTTGATGGCAGCTGACGCAGCCGCGTCGGGACGTTCCCGAATCTGGATGTTCATGGCGTCATCTCCTTCACCTGCAAGCGCGCATATGTCGCGTGCGGATTGTCGATCATGATCTTGCGGACCAGATCCCGCGACAGCCCCTTCGGCAGTACCTCGTCACCGTCGAACTGCCAGTGCGGATAGTCCGTCGAGAATAGGATCAATTCGTCCGACTGCATATGGTCGAACAGCCGGTTCAGCGTGTCGCCGTCCGGCGGCGCGTCGACCGGCTGCAGCGAGAAACGGATGTTGCTGCGCACAATCTCCAGCGGCGCACGGTCGACCCACGGCGTCTCCATGCGTACGCCGCGCCAGAACTTATGCAGCCGCCACAGGAACGGCGGCAGCCAGGTGAATCCGGACTCCAGCATCACCATTTTCAGGTTCGGATGCCGCGCGAACACGCCCTCGACGATCAGGCTGGTGAGCTGGGTTTGGAACGCCTGCGCCTGCGCGACATAATCCTCGATGTGATAGGAGCCCCAGCCGACCGAGGTCGGCGGGTTGTGATAGGCGCTGCCGGCATGGATGCCGATCGGCAGGCCGAGCCGTTCGGCGGCGGCGTAGACCGGCCAATAGTGACGCTTGCCGAGCGGCATATCGCCCATCACGAGCATCAGTACCTGCACGAAGCGCTTGTCCTGCGCACAGCGCTCGATTTCGGCGACCGCCTTGTCGATGCTCTGCACGGGGATCACGATCGAGCCGCGCAGGCGATCGTCCTTGTCGAGCCACTCCTTGACCAGCCAGTCGTTCAGCGCGCGACAGAAGGCATCGGCCATGTCCTCAGAGAACACCATCTGCACGCCATAGAGCGGATTGCAGATGCCGGTGGCGGTGCCGAACCGGTCGAGCGCCTGGCGCTGCATGTCGGCAAGGCTCGAACCCGGCTTGCCCTGGGCGGGACGCCAATCCGGCCGCGAGGCGATCGGCGAATTGGTCGGATAGGATTGCGAGATCAGGTCGGTCATGCCGCGCGTCGTCACCTGGTCGCGCCAGTAGTCGTTCATATACGGCAGCAGGCTGGTGAGGTGAGGCACGGCGGGATGCAGATCGCAATCCACGCCACCCGCGATCGGCGACGTCATGGTGTTTCCTCCGGCGCACGCTCTCACAACGACTTGTCGGGCGCCGCTTGGTTGTTGTCCGATATTCAATCAGGCCGGGCTGCGGTCCGCAACTCGGCAGGGGCCGGTGTGGTGTGCTAGGAAGGCAGAACGCCCTACAGGATTTTCATGGCAAGCAACGAGAAAGAGCGCTGATGAACGCACTCATATCCATCGCCGAGCAGGTCGCTGCGAAGCTGACCGCGAACAAGCAGACGATTGCGGTCGCGGAATCATCGACGGGCGGACTGATCTCCGCATCGCTGCTGGCGGTTCCCGGCGCATCGGCTTATTTCCTCGGTGGCGGCGTGATCTACACCCGCGATGCACGGCGCGCGCTGATGGACATTCCCGACGATGCCATGCGCGGCCTCCGCTCGTCGTCGGAACCCTATGCGCAGTTGCTGGCACGCCAGATCCGCGAGCGCCTCTCGACCGATTGGGGATTGTCGGAAACCGGCGCCGCCGGCCCGACCGGCAACCGTTACGGCGATGCCGCCGGCCATAGCTGCATGGCGGTCGCAGGCCCCCGGCAACAGGTGATCACGCTGGAAACCGCCAGCGGCGACCGGCAGGCCAACATGCAGGCATTCGCCAAGGCGGCGCTGGAGCTGCTGTTGAAGAATCTGTGATTGCCCCCGGTGTCGTCCCGGGCAAGCGAAGCGCGACCCGGGACCCATAACCACAACTGCCGGCGTTAAAGAACGCTGGGGCCACAGCCGTGCGCAGCAATGATCGACGGTGGTTATGGGTCCCTGCTTTCGCAGGGACGACATGGGAAGGAGCTTGCAATCTAACGAAGAGCAGTAGCCCGGATGGAGCGAAGCGCAATCCGGGGCAGCTGCATCCGCCGCGCGACCGTTCCCGGATTTCGCGAAGCCTGTCGTCGGGCGCGCCTTCGCGCGACCCGTTGGCTTCATCCGGGCTACGAGAGTCTCCGCAAGAAACCTACTTTTCGCGGAATGAGCGCATGAACTGGTCGCTCAGCGGCTTCATCAGATACGACATCATGGTGCGGTCGCCGGTCTGGACGAAGGCTTCCACCGGCATGCCGGGGATGATCTTCACCTCGCTGCCGAGGCGCGCGACTTCTTCGGGCGGCATCGAGACGCGGATCGTGTAGTAGCTCTGCCCGGTGCGCTGGTCGGTGTTGACGTCGGCGGAGACGCGGGTGACGACGCCGTTCAGCTCCGGCGTGGTGCGCTGATTGAACGCGGAGAGCCGCAGCACGGTCTTCTGTCCGACCTGGAGCTTGTCGATGTCCTGCGGATTGACCTTGGCCTCAACCGACAAATCGTCGGCCCTGGGCACGATCATCATGATGGCATCGCCCGCGGTGACGACGCCGCCGACGGTGTGGACGGTCGATTGCAGCACCACGCCGTCCTGCGGCGCGCGGATGTCGATGCGACGGAGCTGGTCTTCGGCGGTCACCTTGCGCTCGACGAATTCGCCGATCTTGTCGTTGGCCTCGCGCAGGTCCTTCGAGACCTCCGAGAGCATGTCCTTGTCGACCTGGATGATCTGCAACTCGGTCTCGGTGATCTTGCCCTTGGCCTGGGCGCGCGACGCAATGTACTGCGCGCGCTCGCCGGAGAGCCGCGCCGCGTCGCGCTCCAGCGTGGTGAGGCGGGTGAGCTGCACCAGATGCTGCTCATACAGCTGGCGGACGCCGACCAGCTCCTGCTGCACCAGTGCGATCTCCTTGTCCTTGGAGGTTTCCTGCGCCTGAAGGCCGGCGATTTCCTCGTTGAGCTGCGTGACGCGTTCGCGCAGCTGCGCCTTCTGGCCGGCGCGGCCGTTGACCCGGACCTCGAACAGCTTGGTTTCGTTCGCCATGATATCGCGGACGTCGGGATCCCTCGCCTGCTCGGTGAGCTGCGGCGGATACACGATCTTGTCGAGGCCCTGCTGCTCGGCCTGGAGCCGGGCCGCACGCGCATAGAGACCGTTCAGCGTCTTGACCACGATCGCAAGGCTCGCCTTCACGACGGTTTCGTCGAGACGCACGACGACGTCGCCCGCCTTGACCGTGTCGCCGTCGCGCGCCAGGATTTCACCGACGACGCCGCCGGTCGGATGCTGCACCTTCTTGACGTTGGTATCGACCACCACCGAGCCCGGCGCGATCAGCGCGCCCGAGATCGGCACCGTCGCGGCCCAGCCGCCGACGCCGCCGCCCAGCACCAGGACCACGACGAGGCCGACCACGAGGTGCTTTCTGATCGAAGCATGTGCGTTGCGCGGCTGATCGGTCATGCGGTCGCTCATGACTTGGTCGCCCCCGCATCGGCTACGATCTTGATCGGCGTGGGCGCCGGCGGCGCGACGCGCTGAAGCACCTGCGCGAGCACGGTCTCCTTCGGCCCGAAGGTCTGCATGCGGCCGTCCTTGAGCACGAGCAGCTGGTCGACGCCCTCGATGCCGACCGGCCGGTGCGCGACCACGATGACGACGGCGCCGCGCGCGCGGGCGCTACGCACCGCGCGGGTCAGCGCCTCGTCGCCTTCGCTGTCGAGATTGGAGTTCGGCTCGTCCAGCACGATCAGGAACGGATTGCCGTAGAGCGCGCGCGCCAGCGCGACGCGCTGCGCCTGGCCTGCGGAAAGCGCCGTGCCCTGCTCGCCGACCTGGGTGTCGTAGCCCTCGCGCATCTTGATGATCATCTCATGCACGCCGGCCTCCTTGGCCGCCGCGATGATGCCGTCGGACTTGGCGTCGGGATCGAACCGGCAGATGTTCTGCGCGACCGTGCCGGCGAACAGTTCGACGTCCTGCGGCAAATAGCCGACATGGCGGCCGAGTTGGTCCGACGACCATTGATCCAGCGCGGCACCGTCGAGCCGTACCTTGCCGCGCGCCGGCACCCAGACGCCGACCAGCGCCCGGATCAGCGACGACTTGCCGGAACCGCTCGGGCCGATCACGCCGACGCCGCTGCCGGCTTCGACGGCGAAGGTGACATCCTGCACGATGGGGCGCTGGTCGCCCGGCGCAACCATGGTCACCGCCTCGACCGACAACTTCTTCTCCGGCGCCTGCAGCAGCGTCTGCTCCGGCCGCGCCGGAATCTGCTGCAGCAGGCGGTTGAGGCGCTGCCAGCTCTGCCGCGCGGCGACGAAGCTCTTCCAATGCGCGATCGCGAGATCGACCGGCGCCAGCGCCCGCGCGCTCAGGATCGAGCCGGCGATGATGATGCCGCCGGTGGCCTCCTGGTGGATCACGAGATAGGCACCGACCGCGAGCACGGCCGACTGCAGCATCATGCGCAGCACCTTGGCGACCGCACCGAGCCCGCCGCTCACGTCGCTCGCACGCTGGTTGCCGGACAGATACTCCTCGTTGGCTTCGTTCCAGCGCTTGTTCATCCGCCCGGCCATGCCCATCGCCACGAGCACTTCGGCGTTGCGGCGACTGGAGGCGGCGAGATCGTTGCGCCGCGCCGCGAGCGACATCGCTTCCCTGGCCGGCGTGCGCGACATGTATTCGGTGATCAGCGTCAGCGTCACCAGGATGACGGCGCCGACCAGCGCCGTGACGCCGAGCAGCCAATGGAACGCGAAGCAGATCAGCATGTAGAACGGCAGCCAGGGAAGGTCGAAAAACGCGCCAGGCCCCATGCTGCCGAGGAAGGAGCGCACATTGTCGAGGTCGCGCAGCGGCTGCAGGCCCTCGCTGCGATTGCCGGCCATCAGCGGCAGCCGAACGATGGTGTCGAACACCCGCGCATTGAGCGCTTCGTCGAGCGAGGTGCCGACGCGGCCGAGGACCCGTCCGCGCAGCAGATCGAGCACGCCCTGGGCCATGTAGAGGACTGCGGCGATGACGACGAGGCCGACCAGGGTCGGAACGCTGCGGCTCGGCAGCACCCGGTCGTAGACCTGCAGCATGAACATCGAGCCTGTCAGATAGAGCAGGTTGATCATGCAGCTGATGAGGCCGACGCCGATGAAGGCACTGCGGCATGCGCGCAGCGCCTCAGCCAGTTCGGAACGCCGGACAGCGGGCGCGACTGCCATAAAGACCGATCTCTGCAAATCAAAAGAGTTACGTGATCACCACGTTGTATAGACGTTTGCGACCACCGTCCATTTCAAGTCGCGCCGACCAAAGCATGGTTCGCGGCCTATTTTTGTGATGCCACAGACAGTTGAAGGAATAATTAGCGTTGGCCGGCCGCGGAACCCGGACCCGCTGCCGGTGCGTTTCCTGGAAAGGGCACGAGAATGACCGACATCGAGACCCGGCCGATCTCGCCATCCACATCGAGCAATACCCCGCTGCCGGCGCCAAGCCCGGCCTCCGGGCGCCAGCGGGCCTCGGCGCGAATGCCGATCCACGCGCCCCGGGGTGGCCTGAACAGCTGCACCGCGAGGTTCGGATTGGGGTCGGCCACAACGTTCTGCACCGGGCGCGCGATGCCGTGGGTCCAGTCGGCCGGACCGAGTACGCGCGCCAGCGGGCCGGCATCCGCGATCACGCTATGATGCATGCGAAACCAGGCGACGTCGCCACCGGCACGAGCTTCCATCGCGTCCATGAACCAGCCGCGGCCGTGAACTGCGTGCGGGCTGTGCAACGGAAAGACCGTGGGATCCACCGGGTCGGCTGCGCTGCCGCGAAAACCGGGGATCTCGACCGCACGTTCGCGCGACAGCGTTACGCGCACCGTCGCACAGGGCTGCTCCTCGCCGGCCGGCCAGAGCGTGTTGTCGACGACGCTGACCCGGCCGCCCTCGGTCACGACGGCGACTTGGGTCCGCAATTCTGCCATCGGCGTCGGCCGCAGGAACCAGGCTGACGCCGATATCGCGGTGCCCCAGTTGCGCGGACCTGCCATCGCCTCGACCTCGGCGGTCAAGAGGCTCGCGACCGCTCCGCCCTGGAGGCCAGCGAACGGCCCCGCCGCCAGCGCGGCCGGCTTCCAGTGATGAGGCGTGGCGAGCGGTTCGAAGATGACCAAGGCGGATGAGATCTCCCGAGGTGAGCAGGATTGAGCGTAGGGACAATCTGATCCAAGAATAGCGGCCATGACAAAAGGCCATTCATCACTTCAGGTGAACAGGATTCACCCATTGGATGCCCCGGATCCACGGGTCATCCCACCGCTGCCGGCGCTGCTCGCCTTCGAGCGCGCGGCAACAGAACTCAGCTTCCGCCGCGCCGCACGCGACCTGTCGCTGAGCCCGTCGGCGATCAGCCATCAGATCCGCGGACTGGAGCAGCAGTTCGGCACCAAGTTGTTCATCCGCGGCGCGCGCTCGGTGCGGCTGACCGCGGACGGCGAGCGCTATCTTGCAAAGGTGTCGGCCGCGCTGGCGACGCTGCAGGAGGCGAGCCGCGACATGCTGCGGCAACGCGGCGAGGCCAGCAGCGAGTTGTGGATCAGCTCACTGCCGTTCTTCACCAGCGCCGTGCTGCTGCCGGCGCTGCCGGAGTTCAAGCGGCGCCATCCGCAACTGACGCTGCGGATCGAGGCCACGCACCAATATGCCGACTTCAACGGCTCGCGCGTCGATGTCGCGATCCGCTACGGGCGGGAACATGCGGCCGGGCTGAAGATCGAGCCGCTGGTCCAGGTCAGGGGATTGCCGGTGTGCACGCCGGCGATGGTCAAGGCGGGGCTTCGGAGCCCTGCGGACCTGTCGCGCGAGGTGCTGATCCATGTCACGACGCAACCGCGGGCGTGGCCGGCCTGGCTGAAGGAGGCCGGGCTGCCGCATCTCGCCCCGCGCGGGCATCTGTGGCTCGACAGCGTGCCGGCGATGCTGGAGGCTGCGGAACACGGGCTCGGCGTGGCGCTCGCAATGGCGCCCCTGATCAAGGTGCGGCCGGGCTTCGGCAAGCGGCTGGTGGCGCCGTTTGCGTTCGAGGCCGCGCATCACGAGACGATCTACCTGGTCTCCCGCACCGAGCAGGCGCGGGACCGGCGGATCGCGGCGGTGCGGCGCTGGATCGCCGACGCGGTCGCGCGGGCGAGCTAAACGACGGCCGTGGCGGCCGGCTCCGCCAGGACGCAGCGCGCCAAATGGCCGGGCGCGACCTGCAGGCTCGGCGGCAGGCTCTCACTGCAGCGCGGTTCGGCAAACTTGCAGCGCGGTGCAAACGAGCAGCTGGCCGGCGCGTGGTCGAGCGAGGGCGGCGTGCCCGGAATGGTCTCCAGCCGCTGACCGCGCGTCGCGCCGTGAATGGTCGAGGCCAGCAAGCCCTTCGCATAGGGATGAACCGGCGTGCGCACGATATCGCGCAGGGCGCCCTGCTCCACGATCTGGCCGGCATACATCACCGCGACCCGGTCGCAGATCTCGATGGCGACGCCGATATCGTGGGTGACGAAGATGACGGACATCCCGAACTCGCGCTGCAACTCGCGCAGCAGCAGCAGGATCTGGATCTGCACGGTGGCGTCGAGCGCGGTGGTCGGCTCGTCCGCGAGCAGGATCTTCGGCTTGCAGGCCAGCGCCAGCGCGATCATCGCACGCTGGCGCATGCCGCCCGACATCTCGTGCGGATAGGAATCGAGCCGTCGTTTCGCGGACGGGATCCGCACCACTTCGAGCATCTCGAGCGCGCGCGCCGTGGCGTCGCGCTCGCTCTTGCCCTCGTGACGCATCACCGTCTCCGCAATCTGGCGGCCGATGGTGTAGACCGGGTCGAGCGCCAGCGCAGGCTCCTGGAAGATCATCGAGACGGTCTGGCCGCGGAATGCGGACAGCGCCTCGTCATCCATCGCCAGCACGTCCCGACCGAGTACCTTGACGCTGCCGGTGATCTGCGTGCGCTTCTTCGGCAACAGCCGCATCAGCGCGCGCAGCGTCACGCTCTTGCCCGAGCCGGACTCGCCGAGCAGCCCCAACACCTCGCCCTCGCCGAGCCGTAGGCTGAGATCGTTCACGGCATGGACCGTGCGATCTCCGGTGAAGCGGATGTTGAGGTTGTTGATCTCGACGAGATTGGTCATGCGAGCTTGGGGACCCTGGCGTGGAAGTCGGTCGCGCGCTGGAAGGCGGCGCCGACCCGGAGCAACACCGCTTCCTCGAAGGAGCGGCCGATCAGCTGCATGCCGACCGGCAGACCCGCCTTGGTGAAGCCCGAGGGGATCGAGAGTGACGGCAAGCCGAGATAGTTGACCGGGCGGGTGAACCGCGTCAGCCGCTGGATCACCGCTTCCGCGCCCGGACCGTTGCCGACATCGCTCTCGGCGATGGTCGGTGCCGGCACCGGCGAGGACGGCGCGATGACCGCATCGATCCCGCTGACCGCCGCGTTGTGCGCGGCGAGCGCGGGTCCGCGCCAGCGCATCGCCTCGAGATAGGTGACGGCCGGAATGGTGAGGCCGTTCTGCAACCGCATCAGGACCTGTGCGCCGTAATCCTGCGGCCGCTCGATCATCCAGCGCTTGTGGTAGGCCGCGGCCTCGGCCGCGAGCACCAGTTGCGACGCGGCGCTGAGCTGGCGTTGATCGGGCAGCTCGACCTTGACGATCTCGGCGCCCTCCTTCTTCAGGATGGCCACGGTCTCGTCGAGGATGCGCGCCACTTCGGGATCGAGGTCGTCGACATAGAACGCCGTCGGCACGCCGATCTTGAGGCCCTTCAACGACTGCCTTGTCGCGGCCAGATAGTCGGGCACCGGCTGCGTCGACGCCGTCAGATCCTCAGGGTCGGCGCCGGCCATCAGGCCGAGCAGCAGCGCGCAATCCTCCGCGGTCTGTGCCAGCGGACCGACGGTATCGAGCGACTGCGACAGCGGCATCGCGCCGGCGCGGCTGACGCGGCCGACCGTCGTCTTCAGGCCGGTGACGCCGCAGAAATGCGCGGGCATGCGCACCGAGCCGCCGGTGTCGGAACCCAACGCAGCAAAGGTGAGCCGCGCGGCGACCGCCGAGCCCGAGCCCGACGACGAGCCGCCGGTGATGTGCGCGACGTTCCAGGGATTGCGCACCGCGCCGTAATGCACGTTGTGGCCGGTCGGCCCATAGGCGAACTCGACCATCTGCAGCGAACCAAGCCGGACCTGCCCGGCATCCTTCAGCCGCTGCAACGCCGTCGCGGTCGTCTTCGGCACGAAGTCGCGGCGGATCAGCGAGCCGCAGGTCACGACCTTGCCGGCCTCGTAATACATGTCCTTGTGCGCCAGCGGCACGCCATGCAATGCGCCTCGGCCGTTGCCCTTGGCGAGCGCGGCGTCGGCCTCGGTGGCGGCGGCAAGCGCCTGTTCGGATTCGATCGCCATATAGGCGTTGAGCCGCGGCTGCCATTCCGCAATGCGATGCAGCACGGCGCGCGTCACCTCATGCGAGGAGACTTTCTTGTCAGCAATCGCCTTGGCGACCGCGGTCAGCGTCATCAGGGCCGGTTCGGTGCTCATTTCGACACCTTCTGGGCCAGCAGGAAGCTCGCGGGTTCGAGATCGAACGGCAGCGTGCCGGCGATCGGCGCGAAGCCGTCGAATGCCGGCCCGATCGAGTTGGCGATGCGGGTCGCGACATCGTCATCGGCGGGCACGTCGGCGACGTGCGCGATCACCTTGACGTCCTTGGGAGTTGGTCTGGTCATGCCGCGCTTTCTCCTTTTGCTTTTGCCGGCGCGCGGCTGTGCCCCGAGCCAGGAATGGCCATGTAGCACGCCGCTTGATGGCCCATTGTATCGAGATCGCTGAGTTTTGGCGTGACGTTTGCGCAGAGCGGCTCCGCAAACGGGCAACGGGTGTGAAACCGGCAACCGGCCGGTGGATCGATCGGATTGGGCGGATCGCCCGAGATCGGCGGCACCTCGGTGCGCCTGTCGGGATCGGATGACGGCATCGCCGCCAGCAGCGCGCGGGTATAGGGATGTGCCGGCGCGTCCCAGACCGCGTCGACCGGGCCGAGCTCGACGACTTCGCCGAGATACATCACCAGCACGCGATCGGAGATGTAGCGGACCACGTTGAGATCGTGGCTGATGAACAGATAGGTCAGGCCGAATTCGCGCTTCAGGTCGGCGAGCAGATTGAGCACCTGCGCCTCGACCGATTTGTCGAGCGCTGAAACCGCCTCGTCGAGGATCACGAGCCGCGGCGACAGCGCGAGCGCGCGGGCGATATTGACGCGCTGGCGCTGGCCGCCGGACACTTCGTGCGGATAGCGGTTGGCGAAGATCTCCGGCCGCAAGCCCACCTTGCCGAGCAGCTCGCGCGCCAGCGTCCGCGCGGTGTCATCGGCCATGCCGTGGACTTTTGGTCCGAAGGCGATCGACTCCTCGATGGTGAGGCGCGGGTTGAGCGAGGCGTAGCTGTCCTGGAACACCATCTGCACGCCGCGCCGCAAATCGCGTAGTGAGAGCGCCGGGCCGACCTGCCGGCCGTCAAAAATGATGTCGCCGGCATCGCGCGCCATCAGATGCATCAACAGCCGCGCGGTGGTCGACTTGCCGCAGCCGGATTCGCCGACAATGCCGACGGTCTCACCCTTCATGACCGCGAAGCTGACGTCGTCGACGGCGCGCACGGTCTTGCGCGGGCTGAACAGCCCGCCGCGCACCGGGAAGTGCTTGGTCAGTCCCTTGACTTGCAGCAGCGGCTGCGCGGCGCCGCCGACATCGGCGACCGGCTCCAGCATATCGACAGAGGGATTGGCCTCGCTCATGCTCTAATTCCTGATGTCCATGGCGCTGCGCATGCCGTCGCTGAGCAGATTGAAGCAGATCGAGACCGCGAAGATCATCGCACCCGGCAGCGCCGCGACCCATGGATTGACATAGATCGCGGTACGCAGCGTGTTCAGCATCAAGCCCCATTCCGGCTCCGGCGGCTTGGTGCCGAGCCCGAGGAAGGAGAGACCGGCCGCGAGGATCATCGACACCGAGATCAGGCCGGTGGCGTAGACGAAGATCGGGCCCAGCACATTGCCGAGCATGTGGACGCGCATGATGGTGAAAGGACCGGCGCCGGACGCGCGGGCCGCCTCGACGAAGTCCATGTTGCGGACGCCGGTGGTGACGCTTTCGGCGACGCGGGTGATCTGCGGCACGAATACGATGGTCAGCGATACGATCGAATTGGTGATGCCGGCGCCGAGCGCGCCCGAGATCGCGATCGCCAGCAGCACCGACGGGAAGGCGTAGAACACGTCGACGGTGCGCATGATCGCGGTGTTGAGCTTGCCGCCGACGTAACCGGCGACGAGACCGAGCGAAGTGCCGATCGTGAAGGCGAGGATCACCGGCAGGATGCCGATGACCAGCGACAGCCGTCCGCCATAGATCAGCCGCGCCAGCATGTCGCGGCCGAGTTCGTCAGTGCCGAGCGGATAGCCCGGCGTGCCGATGTGGCGGAGACGACGGATCATCGAGCCCTGATAGGGATCGGCGAGATGCAGCCATGGCGCCAGCAGCGCGGAGGCAAAGATCAGCACCAGGATGATGGCACAGGCCATGCTGACCTTGTCGCGCCTGATGCGGCGCCCAACCGTCGCCCAGTAGCCGCGTGCCTTGGTGGTCGGGGCGGCCTGCAACGCAATATCGCTCATCGCGCTCATGGCTAGCTCCGCTTGATGCGCGGATCGATCGCGGCCTGCGCGATGTCGACCAGGAGATTGAGCAGCACGAAGAACAGCGCCAACACCAGGATCGTGCCCTGCAGCAGCGGCAGATCGCGCTGGAAGATCGCAGAGTTCAGCAGCAGCCCCGAGCCGGGCCACGAGAACACGGTCTCGATCAGGATCGAGCCGCCGAGCATGTAGCCGAGTTGCAGACCCATCACCGCAAGCGCAGTCGGCGCCGCGTTCTTGATGACGTGGCGGAACACCCCGGTCTCGCGCAGGCCCTTGGCGCGCAACGCCTCGACGAAATCCTGGCTCAGGATGTCGCCGGTCAGCGCGCGCACCGTGCGCGTGACGATGCCCATCGGGATCACCGAGGTGGTGATCGCGGGCAGCACCAGATAGCGCAGATGCTCCCAGTCCCACGCCCAGGCGCCGGAGCCACCAGGCCCGGCACCGACCGCCGGCAGCCAGTTGAGCTGCACCGAGAAGATGATGACCAGCACCATGCCGAGCCAGTAGTGCGGCAGCGAGACGCCGGCGATGGCAATGGACGTCGCGACCTTGTCGACCCAGGTGTCGCGGAAATAGCCGGCGATCAGCCCGAATAGCAGGCCGAGCGTGAAGCCGATCATCGCGGCCGCAATCGCCAGCATCACGGTGTTGCCGACCGCGCGCATCACCTCCGACAGGACCGGCCGTCCCGTGGCGATCGAATTGCCGAGATCGCCATGGATCGCGCGCCACAGCCACAGGCCGAACTGCACCGGCAGCGGGCGATCGAAGCCGTAAGCGCTGCGCAGCTGCGCGGCGAGCTCCTGCGAGGCATCGGCCGGCAGCACCGCGACCAGCGGATCGCCGGGCGTGATGTGCACCAACAGGAAGCACACCAGCGCAACGCTGAGCACGATCGGAATGACGTAGACGATCCGTCTGGACGTATAGGCGAGCACGTTGCGTTCTTTCTTCCTTCCCCCCTTGCGGGAGAAGGTGGCGCGCGGAGCGCGCCGGATGAGGGGTTCTATCCGCGGATACAGTCATTTCATTTCAGCGAGGAGCGTCCGCGGAGACAACCCCTCACCCGGCTTCGCTGTCGCGAAGCCACCCTCTCCCACAAGGGGAGAGGGCACCTAAGAGCGCCGGGCGTTATCTCACGGCACGACCGAGACCGGCGAGAAGTCGACGAACCAGCTCTTCGGCTGCACAAAGCCCTTGACCTTCGGGCTCATCGCGCGCGGCGCAACGTCGTGAGCGACGTACAGGAACGCCGCATCATCGACCGAGGCGGCGTGCAATTCAGCGAGCGCAGCGTCGCGCGCCGCCGGTTCGAAGGTCTGGCGGGCCTTCTTCACCAGCTCATCGAACTTCGGATTGTTGATGAAACCCCAATTGTTCGAGACCGGCGGCGCCATGCCCGATTGCAGGAAGCGCACCAGCGCGAAGAACGGATCCATCGCCGCATAGGTGACGTTGGTCGCGTTCGATCCGTTGGCCGACGGATCCTTGGCGCCGCGCCGCCAGTTGGTGAACAGCGTATTCCACTCGATGACGTCGAGCTGCACATCGAAGTAGCACTCGGCCAAAGCCTGTTGCAGATACTCGTTCATCGGCAGCGGCAGCATCTGGCCCGAGCCCGACGCCGAGGTCTGGATCTTGACCGTCAGCTTCTTGTTGGGACCGAAGCCGGCCTCCTGCATCAGCTTCTGCGCGGCCGGCTTGTCGTACTTGATCTGAAAAGTCGGGTTGCCGCGCCAGGGATGGCCGGGCTCGAACGTGCCGGTGGCCGGCACCATCAGCCCCGCGAGCAGACCGTCACGCAGCCCTTCGCGATCGACGCAGAGATTGGCGGCCTTACGGACCCGGATGTCGTTCCACGGCGAACCCTCGACGCGGGAGAACTGCCACGGCCAGACATGCGGCTCCTCGTTGGAATAGAGGTTGAAGCCACGCTGCTTGATCTCGGGCAGCGCGTCGGGCGCCGGCGCCTCGATCCAGTTCACCTGGCCCGACAGCAGCGCCGCAGTGCGCGCGTTGGCCTCGGGCATCGGCAACAGCACCATCTTGTCGGCCTTTGGCACGCGGGCCTTGTCCCAGTAATTCTCGTTCTTCACCAGCTCGAGCCGCTCGCGCGGCGTGAAGCTCGACATCTTCCACGGGCCGGTGCCCGAAGCGTCCTTGGCGAACGCCGCCCATGCGGCCTGCGACTTCGCCTTGGCATCGGCACCTTCGGCCTTGTCGTAGAATTGCTGCCACTTGGCCGGGCTCGCCATGAACAAATTGGTGAGGTTGATCGGCAGGAAGCTGTCCGGCTCCTTGGTGGTCAACTCGACCGTCATGTCGTCGATCTTGCGCGCCGAGACCAAGGTCGGCATGCGCGAGGCGGTGACGCCGACCTGGCTCGCATCGTATTGCGGCGCGTCCTGCTTCAGCACCTTGTCGACGTTCCAGACCACTGCGTCGGCATTGAACGGTGAACCGTCGTGAAAGCTGACGCCGGGACGCAGCTTAAAGACCCACTTGGTCTTGTCGGAATCGTCGACCTTCCACTCGGTGGCAAGGCCCGGGATCATCGCGCTCGCCTTGTCCGACGAGGACAGGTCCCACATCGTCAGCGCGTCATACATCGTGAGCCCGGTAAAGCGATTGCCCTCAAAACCCTGGTCGGGCTGCCCGAGCGTGCGCGGAATATCGGCAGCCGTCATGCCAATGCGCAGCACGGTCTCGGCACTGGCGATCGCCGGCACACAATTGGCAATCGCAAGCGCCAGCATGATCGCCGTCGCATTGGTCTTCCTGTTACGCATCTGAGCAACCCCTTCGAAGTCTGGTGACGTTTTAGTGATTATTTCTTGGGCAAGCGTATGCAATGCCTGTGCCAAGGGGAATAGTTCTTCAGCAAATAACCGCTGGGCGCGTCATTTCTTCCCACCTCGCGCCCGAACCGTGCGAAGATGCCTATTCTGGCATCATGCTTGCAGGATTTGGCCCCGACTTCCCACCAACGGAGCCTTCATATGCGCGCGCGCAATTCGATCCTGACGGCGGCCATGGCGCTCGCCCTGACCGCGGGCTGGCCAGCCATATCAGCGCGAGCAGAGTCCATTGTGCGCTACGGCATTTCGATGGCCGACATTCCGCTGACGACCGGCCAGCCCGATCGCGGCGCCGGCGCCTATCAGTTCACGGCCTACACGATCTACGATCCGCTGGTGGCCTGGGAGATGGACGTTGCCGACCGGCCGGGCAAACTGGTGCCCGGGCTTGCGACCGAGTGGAAGGTCGACGATAGCGACAAGACCAAGTGGCGCTTCACCCTGCGCCAGGGCGTCAAATTCCACGACGGCAGCGACTTCAACGCCGACGCGGTGATCTGGAATCTCGACAAGGTGCTGAACGACAAGGCACCGCAATTCGACAAGCGGCAGAGCGCGCAGGTCAAGACCCGGCTGCCCTCGGTCGCGAGCTACGCCAAGATCGACGACCAGACCATCGAGATCACGACCAAGACGGTCGACTCCTTCTTCCCCTACCAGATGCTCTGGTTCCTGGTCTCGAGCCCCGCGCAATATGAGAAGCTCGGCAGGGACTGGGACAAGTTCGCGAGCCAACCCTCCGGCACCGGCCCGTTCAAGCTGACCAAGCTGGTGCCGCGCGAACTCGCCGAGCTGACCAAGAACCCGGACTATTGGGACAAGAAGCGGCTGGCGAAGGTCGACAAGATGATCCTGATCCCGATGCCGGAGGCGCTGACCCGCACCAACGCGCTGCTGGCCGGTCAGGTCGACCTGATCGAAACGCCGGCGCCGGACGCCGTGCCGCAGCTCAAGGCCGCCGGCATGAGAATCGTCGACAACGTGACGCCGCATGTCTGGAATTATCACCTGAGCGTGCTGCCGGGCTCGCCCTGGACCGATATCCGCCTGCGCAAGGCGCTCAACCTCGCGATCGACCGCGATGCGGTGGTTGGCCTGATGAACGGCCTAGCCAAGCCGGCCAAGGGCCAGGTCGACCCGTCGAGCCCGTGGTTCGGCAAGCCGAGCTTCGAACTGAAATACGACCTCGCGGCCGCCAAAAAGCTGGTGGAGGAAGCCGGCTATTCCAAGGACAAGCCGCTGAAGACGACCTTCATCATCGCCCAGGGCGGCACCGGGCAGATGCTGTCGCTGCCGATGAACGAATTCCTGCAGCAGAGCTTCAAGGAGATCGGCATCGATATCGACTTCAAGGTGGTCGAGCTCGAGACGTTATATGCGCATTGGCGCAAGGGCGCCGCCGACGAGATGAACGCCGGCATCACCGCCAACAACATCGCCTATGTCACCTCGGACCCGCTCTACGCCATCGTGCGGTTCTTCCATTCGGGCCAGGTGGCGCCGACAGGCGTCAACTGGGGCGGCTACAAGAATCCGAAGGTCGACGCGCTGATCGACGAGGCCAAACAGACCTTCGACAGCGCAAAGCAGGATGCGCTGCTGGCGCAGGCGCACGCGCTGATCGTCGACGATGCCGCGCTGGTGTGGGTGGTGCACGACACCAATCCGCACGCGCTGTCGCCGAAGGTGAAAACCTTCGTGCAGGCGCAGCACTGGTTCCAGGATCTGACGCAGATCGGTCTGGAGTAAGGTGTTGGTCGTCGCCGCGAAACCTCTCGACCGTCGTCCCGGCGAAGGCCGGGACCCATAATCACGAACAGGCGTTGTTGGAAAGCCGTCTGGCCGCCTGCCTATTGCCCAGCCGCGGCGTATGAGTCCGGCCTTCGCCGGGACGACACCGGATTTGTGGCGTCTATTTCGTCGTGAGCCGGGACGACAGCCGGTTTGCTGTCGCCTATTTCGTCGTCAACGCAAAGGCACCGTCCCAATCGTCCGGCGGGGGCTCCTTCTGGAAGGCGCGGATGCGCGCCTCATAGAGGCGGTAGAGATACTGCAGCGTCTGCGCCTCGTCGGTCTTGCGGCCGCGTTCGATCGCGGCGAGCGCACCGTCCCAATCCCGGCTGCGATAGCAGGCGAGCATTTCGATGGTCAGGTTGCGCAGCCGCTGGAAGCGGCCGGAACCGGCCACGTCCTCGCGGCCGGCGATCGCATAGATCACCTCGGGCTCCTTCTTGCCCTTCACCATGATGAAGTCGAGTTCGAGGATCGCGAACTTCTCCTTCACCGCGAGCGCGGTCTTCGATCCCACGATGATCGGAAAGCCGTACTCCTTGGACTGCCCCTCCAGCCGCGAGGCCAGATTGACGCTGTCGCCGAACACCGAATAGTCGAAGCGCACATCGGAGCCCATATTGCCGACCACGCAGGTGCCGGTGTTGAGACCGACCCCGATGTTGAGCGGCACATAGATGTGGCCACCCTCCTTTGCCTCCCGCTCTCGCTCCCGGTTGAGGTCGTCGACGCGCTCCAGCATGTCGAGCGCGGCGTCGCAGGCGTTGAACTGGTGCTGCTTGTCGTCGAGCGGCGCGTTCCAGAACGCCATGATGGCGTCGCCCATGTATTTGTCGATGGTGCCCTTGCGGGCAAGGATCGCGTTGGAAAGCGGGGTGAGGAAACGGTTCATCAGCGCCGTGAGGCCCTGCGGATCGCTCTTGTAGGTTTCCGAGATCGTGGTGAAGCCGCGCATGTCCGAGAGCATGATGGTCATCTCGCGCTCCTCACCGCCGAGCACGAGCCGTTCGGGCGCCTGCGCCAGCTGCTCGACCAGCGCGGGCGACATGTACCGCACGAACTGCGACCGGATCTGCCGCCGCTGCTGCTGTTCGCGCACGAAGGCGGAGAAGATCAGCGTGAGATAGATCGCCGTGGTCGACATCAGCGGATAGGTGAAATCGATCAAGAGCCGGTGCTGGGAGTAGAAATACCAGGAGGTGCCGATCAACACCGAGGCAAACAACCCGCCGACGACGACCAGCGTGACCGGACCGAACTTCGGCGCGAAGGCGATGACCAGGAGCCCCATGATCAGCGCAGCGAAGAACTCGATGCCGATGCCGTAGTTCGGTTGCGAAACCACGTCCCCGGTCAGCGCGCTCTCCAGCACCTGGGCGTGAACCTCGACACCGGGCATCGCCGGCGTCACCGGCGTGGTCTTGATGTCGTTGAGCCCGACCGAGGAGGTGCCGATCAGGATCAGCTTGCCGGCGATCCTGTCCGGCGGCACCCGCCCATCCAGCACATCGACGGCCGAGACGTAGATCGAGGGGTCACGGCGTGCGTAGTGGATCCAGAGCTGGCCATAGAGATCGGTCGGGATCGCAAAGCCCTTGATTCCGAGGCTCTGGATGCCGCCCTTGTCGGCCTTGATCAGGATGGTGCCCGAGCCGCCCGCCACTCGCAGCATTTCGAAGGTCAGCGACGGCATGGTGATGCCCTGCGCGACCATCATCATCGGCACCCGCCTGACGATGCCGTCGCGTTCCGGCCTGATCGTGAACAGGCCTCGTCCGGCCGCGGCCTCCTCGAGCACCGGCACATTGCGCAACAATCCCGGAAACTGGAACATGAAGCGCTGCGGCTCCTCGCCGAGCATCGCAAGCCCGGTGACCGGCAGCTTTTCGTTGAGGTCGGCGCGCACGTTGGGGCCGCCGGACTCGCCGAGCACCACACGCGAGTTCTTGATGGCGTCGGCCAGGATGCTGTCGTTGCTCGGCAGCTGCCGCAGCCTGGCGCGCATCTCCTCGTCGAGGCCGCTGAACGTATCGGCCGCGATAGCGGGGTTGAGACGATCGGGCTCGGAGAACACCGCGTCGAACGCGATCACCACGGCGCCGAGCCGGGTGAGATTGATGACGATGTCGGCGAGCCGCGTCCGCGGCCACGGCCATTGCCCGAGCCGGGGATCGGCGAGGCTCTTCTCGTCGATATCGACGATGGTGACGGGCCGCGCGGTCTTCTGGCGCGGCTCGATCACCTGCAAGGTGTCGAACGTCCTGACGCGAAGCTCCTGAATCGGGCCCGGATCCGCCATCCGCAGCGCGGCAATGCCGATCAAAAGCGCCACGCAGACCAGCCGCGCATAGCCGAAGCGCCGTCCGAACCACCTTCGTATCGCCTTCAGCCGTCTCATGCCGTCTGGATATCACGCGCGGAGAGTTGTTCCAATCGAGCAGACGTTGCGCAATGCGGGATCCAGCCGGCCTTTTCAGGAGGCCGACGCCATCACGTATAATGAATGATGAAGTCGTTCTGGGACAAACTCGCCTTCGCGACATTGTGCAACGTGATCGTGTCTGCACTGTCGATCGTGACCAGCGTATCCGCCGAATTCGTCGGCGAAGTCGCCACATGCTGATCGAACCAGCTGCTGAAGGTGCTTGTCGAGACGACCGTGGACAGGTCGATCTGGTCCTGGCCCGGCGTAAAGTTCAGGATCGTGTCGTGATTGAAGTTCGGCGCAAACACGAACTTGTCCTGATAGCCCGATCCGAAGAACACGTCCTTGTCGCCGGTGCCCGTCAGCGTGACCGGCTGAGACGGATTTTGCTGGACGTTGAAGATCAGGTTGAGCGTATCGCTCGCGCCATGGCCGTCGGTCACGGAGAGCGCGATCTTGTCGGTCGCCGGCGGGGTCTGGCCCGGGTCGTAGACAAGGCCCGGCGACCCGAGCGCGGTGTTGATATCCGGGAGATGGCCGAGCAGCAATGGCGGCGCGACGCTGCTGCCCGAACCGGGGTTCGTCGCGGCCGCCAGGGTGAAGTTCTCGTTGGCGCCGGCATCGACATCCGTCACGGTCAGGCCGGAGATCGTTTCGGTCCCGTTGGGATTGTCGGTGATGCTGATGTTGTCGGCATGGATCACCGGCGCGTCGTTGGCGCCGACGACATCGACCGTCAGCGTCGCCGTCCCGGTGGCGCCATGCGCATCGATGGTCTCGACGGTGAACGTATCGGCATAGGTGCCCTTGGCCAGCGCGTTGATCGCGGCGGCGTCAGGAACGTAGCTGTAGGTGCCGTCGGCGTTGACGGTGAGCGAGCCGTAGAGGCCCGCGATCGACGAGTTGACCGCGACGTGGTCCGCATTGAGGGCGGCATAGGTCAGCGTCGCGGTCTCGCCATCGTCGACGTCATGGCCATGCAGCGCACCGGTGAGCGGGCTGAACGTGTCGTAGGCAGCGGTATCGGTGAGCGTGCCGGCGTTGACGTCAGCCAGCGTCGGCGCGTCGTTGGCGCCGTTGATCGTGATCGTCACGGGCTGGGTGATGACACCGCCATGATGGTCGTCGATCTGGATCGTATAGGTCAGCGTCAGGGTCTCGCCGGCGGCGAGATAGTCGAAATTCTGGTCCGCGGCCGAGAAGGTCCAGGCCTGCGATCCGTTCACGTGGCCGGTCGAATCCGTCAGGGTCCCCAGCGAGAGCCAGTTCAGGACCGTGGACTCGTCCTCAGGCAGGCCGCTGGTCGTGCCGGATTCCGCGACGCCGGTGATGGACACGGTATGGCTGTCGCTGAGATCGACGTCGGCAAACGCCACCACGCCTTGGGCCGTGTCCGGCTTGGTCGAGCCGGTCTCGCCGATCGCCTCGGAGATCGAGGTGGTCGACGGTTGCGATGTGAATGTCGGGGTGTCGTTGGTGCCCGTGATGGTGATCGTGACGGGCTGGGTGACGACGCCGCCGTGGTGGTCGTCGACCTGGATCAGGTAGGTCAGCGTCAGCTTCTCGCCGGCCGCCAGATAGTCGAAATTCTTGTCGGCGGCCGAGAACGTCCAGGCATTGGATCCGGTGACGCCGCCGGTCGTATCCTTCAGCGTGCCGAGCGAGAGCCAGCTCAGGATCGTTGCCTGATCGGGCAGCCCGGTGGTCACGCCCGTTTCGGTGACACCGGCCACGGTGACGCTGTGGGTGTCGCTGAGATCGGCATCGGTGAAGGTCACGGTGCCGGACGCGCTATCCGGATTCGCCGAACCGGTTACGCCCTCGGCCTCGGTGATGGCTGCCGCCTGGGTCGGCGAGGTGATCACCGGCTTGTCGTCGGTTCCGACGATCGTGATCGTGATGGGGACCGTGACGACGCCACCATGATGGTCGTCGATCTGGACGGTGTAGATCAGCGTCAGCGTTTCGCCGGCGGCGAGATAATCGAAACTCTTGTCGGCGGCCGAGAACGTCCAGGAGCGCGATCCCATCAAACCGTCGGTCGAATCGGTCAGTGTGCCCAGCGACAGCCAGCTCAGCATGGTGGCCTGGTTGGGAATTCCGCCCGTGAAGCCGGTCGCGGTGACGCCGGTGATGGCGACCGTGTGCGTGTCGGTCAAATCCGCATCGGTAAACGTCACCGTGCCATGCGCCGCATCTTGCACGGCGGAATTCGTCGTCCATGGCAGTTCGGTGATCGAACCGGCCTGCGCCGGGGACGTCACGACCGGCGTGTCGTTGGTGCCGGTGATCGTGATCGTGATGGTCTTGAATGCGGTCTCGTTGCTCGGCGTGTAGTTGTTATCGACGCGCACCATGTAGGTCAGCGTCAGCGTTTCGCCGGCGGCGAGGAAGTCGAAGGCGCCGTCGGCAAGGCTGTAAGTCCAGGTCGCCGAGCCGATGTTGCTGTTCAGCGGATTGGGGGCGAGCAGCACCGGGACCTCGACGGCCGCGATGGCCGCCTGTTCCGCCGCCGTCAGCGACGAGGTGACGTCGTTGCCGCCGGCGTCGTGGTAGCTGAACGTGCTGAAGTTGATGGTTGCAGTCGGCTTGTCGCCGAGGTTGACGTCCACCCACGTGATCTGGCCGGTCACCGTGTCGAACACCGTGCTATGGGTCTGTCCGGCCTGTTCGGTGAACGCCGCATTCTGTGTCACGACATGCGGCGGTCCGGGGATGTGGTCGGACTTGATGGGCGCGGCCTGCGACCCGGAATTGTTGGCCAACCCCAGCAAAAAGCTGATCGGCACGATGGCGTCGCCGGTCGCGAGCTTCAGGCCGATCGTGACCGGGACGACGCTGTCCGTGAAGTTCGTCGTGAGCTTGGTGTTGGGATTCGAATTGTCGGTGAACTTCAGCGCGAAGACGTCGGAGATCAGCTTCTGCGCGTCGGTCGACAGTTGCGCCGACGAGACGAAGCTGACGCTGCCCTGGCCGTTGACGATGGTCTGGGTGCCGGCCTGATCGACGGTTGCGATCGGATTGAGCGTCGTCTTGTCGAACAGGATGTAGGAGCCGGTGGAGCCGTCGGGCTCGACCAGCACCTGGAATTTGGCCGGCGGCACGCCGCCCGTACCCTGGACGTCGAAATCGATCTCGACCAGCACCGCTGTGCCGCGGATGCCCATGGTCGCGACCGGCGTATCGACCTTCATGTCGCCATGCTTGGCGGTCGCGCCGGCAACGAACGAGATCGTGCCGGAGACGAGGCTCATCAGCGACGAATTGCTCGACCCGTTCGGGTCGTAGATCATCTCGTTCAGCACCATCTTGGCATTCGGTCCGAGACCGAACACGGTGCCGTCGATGAAGGTGATGCCGAGCGTCGAGTCGCCGCCGGACTGCACCACGTCGCCCTTGTAGACGTTGTCGCCCTGGTTGAGGACGACCGAGACGCCGTTGCGGATCGCGGTGGCGTTGCCCGCCAGCTTGGTGACGTGGCCGATGACCTTCGCCGGTTCCACCGCGCCGCCGGCCTGGGCATATTGGGTGTGGCCGGTGAGCGCATTGACGAGATCGCCGCTAAGATGCGCGCCTTCAGGCGACGCCAGGGCCGCGTGTTTCTCGCCCTTGAAGTAGTCGTGCAGGACGAGTTCCCGGTCGTCCTTCGAGATGACGAGATCGAGCCCGGTCCGCTTGAAGTCGCCGGTGAACAGCAATTGCCCGTCGTCGACGGTGATCGCGCCGGGCGGAGCGTGTGTGGAAACGCTGTCGAAATGCGCCGACCCACGGGCATAAGCTTCCGCGTTCGGCAAATGGCCGTCGAATTTCTCGACAAAGTTCACTGCGGATCACCGCACGAAGGTTAATATTGGTAGAATATCCGAATGATTACGCCTGCATATCATCGGATAAAGCTTCGCGAAACCATCCTGTGCTTTCGCAAGGTGCTCTGATTGCGCGGTTTGACTGGGGGTCACTTGGCTCACGCTCTCTCGAGTCGTGTAGTTCTGACTTATTTGACGGTACCAGGAGATGGGATTTGGGCCAAGATGGGTACTGAGCCACGTATTCGTGGTATTAACTGGCATTTCTCTACTTACCTTTACTTCCTCGCAGCCCCGAGAGGGCATTTGACCCCAATTTTCCGGCTAAAGCTGTGACCTGGCTTACAAATCGCAGCTATCCCGTGCGCGGACCGGCCGGGTTAACCAGAAGGCAACGATGAGGCGTTTTGCGGTGGAAAAAGGTTCGCCGGTCCGTTTCACAAACCGGTAAAGTTTTCGGGACCCGGACCACATGCCCTTCAGCCTGCTGCCCGGTTTCCCCACATCTTAAGTCGATTCGAAGGGATCGTTGGCCATGCTGTCGGCATGAAACGATCCGATCGCGTGCGCGGTGCAGTATCCACCCGTCGATGAGCGGACAGGGGGTGTCACATGGGTAACTCGCTTCGCTCGTTTGCGCTGCGCGCCGTCATGCTGGGCTTGGGCCTGGCCCCGGCCGCGCCGATTGCCGAGCTCAATGCCGCCTCGGTGCTTTCGCCCGGCCCGGCGACACTGCTCAGAAAGTCGACCGAACCGTTCGGCCTGTCGACCAGCCTGCTTGCCGGCGGCGGCCTGCGCGACAAATGGCTCGGCGTGCAGCGCCAGCTTGCCGACGAATTGACGCAGCTCGCAGCCTGTGAGAGCGATCGCGCGGGGTGTGCGTCGCCGGAGGCGTTGCGATTCCTGGCGATCGTCGATGCCGGACGCGCGCGCACCGGTCGCGCCCGTCTCGGCGAGATCAACCGCGCGATCAATCTGGCGATCCGCCCCGGCAGCGATCTCGCGACCTATGGCGAGCCCGACGTCTGGGCCACGCCGCTCGCCACCTTTGCCCGCGGCAGCGGCGATTGCGAGGACTATGCGATCGCGAAATTCGTGGCGCTCGGCAAGGCCGGCGTCGCGCCGGAAGATTTGCGCATCGTCGTGATGCATGACCTGCTCGGTGGCGAGGACCATGCCGTGGTCGCGGCGCGGCTCGACGGCCACTGGCTCACGCTCGACAACCGCCGCATGGCGATGATCGAGGACGCCGACATCAGGAGTTTTCGGCCGACCTTCGTCATCGACCAGAACGGCGTCAGCCATTATGTCGATGCACCGCTCGTCACCGAGGCCGCTTGGCGGTCGGCAGCGGCGGTGAATTGAGCACGACAATCAAGTTACCTTTGCGTCATTGCGAGCGAAGCGAAGCAATCCATCGCTCCACGGAGGGATGGATTGCGTCGTCGCTCTGCTCCTTGCAATGACGGAGTTGTGGCCGCCTCTCAGAACATCAAATTATCCTTCACCAGCACCCAGCGGCCGCCCTTGACCTGCTGCACCTGGGTGATGGTGTTGGCGAGATGATCGGTCTTGGAGAACTTGGTCGGCGGCGAGCTGAAGATGTCGAGGAACTTGTCGCCCGACTCCAGCGCGTCCAGCATCTTCTGGCCGGTGAGATCCTTGCCGGCCTTCTGCGCGTAGAACGCGAAGGTCATCACCGCGTTGTAGCCGATGATCGCCTGCGTGTTGGCCTCGCTGTTGAACATCTTCTTGTAGTTGATGAGCCAGTCCTTCACCTTGCCCTTGGCCGTGTCCTCGTAGGGAATCTCGAAGCCCGACGCTGCGTAGAGGCCCTCGACGGCTTCCTTGCCGAGCGCCGGCACTTCAAGCACGTTGGTCGGCGTGGCGCCGAGGAAGGTGACGTCCCAGCCGAGCTTCTTCGCCTCGTTCATGGCGCCGATGGTCTCGCGGATCACGGTGCCGAGCACGACGAGGTCGCAGCCGTCGGACTTCATCTTGGCAACCTGCGCCGAGAAGTCGGAGGCGCCGCGCTTGTAGCTCGTGACCGAGGCAGGCTGCACCTTCATCGCGGCGAGCTGCTGCGTGAAGCCGTCAAGCACGTTCTTACCGTACTCGTCGTCCTGGTGCATGATGCAGGGCTTCTTGAAGTTCTTCCACTCCATCATGTACTTGATCGCGGCGCGGGTGCTCTCGACATAGGGCAGCAGGTTGTTGAACTTCAGCCGCTCCTGCGGCTTGGCAGGATCGAACTTGAAGGTGAACTCGGCGGCGGTCAGCGGGAACAGCTGCAGCACGCCGGCATCGAACAGGATGTCCTGCGCGGCGAGCACGGTCGGCGAGCCCATCGGGCCGATCATCGCGAAGATCTTGTCGCGCTCGACCATCTTCTGCGAGGCCAGCACGGCTTTCTTCGGGTCGTAGCCATTGTCTTCCAGGATCATCTTGATCTTGCGGCCGTTGATGCCGCCGCTGGCGTTGATTTCCTCAACCGCCATCTTCATGCCATTGGACACCGGAACGCCCCAGACCTTGATCGGACCGGACAAATCCTGATGCGTTCCGATCACGATCTCGGTCGGCGAGATGCCTTCATTGGTGACCTTGGTCTGAGCTGCGGCCGGCAGACAGGTCAGCGCCAGCGCGCTCACCGCAAGGCCCAGCGCCTTCAGCGATTTCGACATTGCAGTCTCCTCCTTACATGGCCCATGTTGAGCGAAGGGTCGGGCCTGCTCGCTCCCTCGCCAATTCCTCGTCGTCGCCTCTCTCCTTGAGCATGATCCATTCGGAAAACCGCTTCACACTTTTCCGGATCATGCTCTACGCAACCGCCCGCGCGCCATACATGGCGTCGATCTCGGCCGCGTAACGCTCGTTCACGAAATTGCGCTTCAGCTTCATGGTCGGCGTCAGCTCCTCGTCCTCGGGCGTGAGCTGGCGCTCGATCAGGTAGAATCTCTTGATGGTCTCGACGCGCGCGAACTTCGCGTTGACCGCCTCAATCTCGCGCTGGATCAGGTCCTGGATCTCGCGGGCACGGCACAGGCTCGCGTAGTTGGTGAAGGGGATGTCCTGATCCTGGGCGTATTTCTCGACATTCTCCTGATCGATCATGATCAGGCAGGTGAGATAGGGCCGCTTGTCGCCGATCACGACCGCATCGGAGACGTAAGGCGAGAATTTGAGCTGGTTCTCGATCTCCGACGGCGTGATGTTCTTGCCGCCGGAGGTGATGATGATGTCCTTCATCCGGTCGGTGATCTTCACATAGCCTTCATTGTCGATCGCACCGACGTCGCCGGTGTGCAGCCAGCCCTTCGCGTCGATCGTCTCGGCGGTCTTCTCCGGCTGGTTGAGATAGCCCATGAACAGGAAGTCGCCCTTGATCAGGATCTCGCCCTTCGGGCAGATCATCACCTCGCCCCAGGGCGCGGCCTTGCCCACCGAGCCGAGCTTGATGCGGTCCGCCGGCATCATGGTCGCGACGCCGCAATTCTCGGTCTGGCCGTAGACCTCGCGCATGTCGATGCCGAGCGCGAGATACCAGCGGATCAGATCCGGCGAGATCGGCGCCGCACCGGTCAGTGCGATCCGGCAGCGGTCGAGCCCGAGCATGCGGCGGATGTTGCGGAACACCAGCCAGTAGGCCGCGCGGTTGGCGAGCCGCAGCGACAGCGGCGGCGTCTCGCCCTCCAGCCGGCACTCGGTCATCCGGTTGCCGATCGCAAGCGCCCGGGCGTACATCCAGTTCTGGAACGGGGTCGCGTCCTTCAGCGCGATGGTGATGCCGGAATAGAACTTCTCCCAGATCCTGGGCACCGCGAGGAATGCAGTCGGCTGCACCTCGCGCAGATTGTCCGGCACCGTCTCCGGGCTCTCGGCAAAATTCATCACCGAGCCCAGCGCGAGCGAGATGTAGTAGCCACCGACCCGCTCGGCGACATGGCAGAGCGGCAGGAACACCAGCCGCTCCTCGCTGTCCGTCGAGGGGTAGAGATCGTTGGCGTGGCGCATCTGGTGCGTGACGCTGCGGTTGGAATGCATCGCGCCCTTGGGCGGGCCCGTGGTGCCCGACGTATAGACCAGGATCGCGAGATCGGAGGCGGTGCGGCTGCCGGTCATCTCGTCCCACAGGGCATCATTGTCCTGCGCATGGTTGCGGCCGAGCGCGGTGAATTCGGCGAGCGAGAGCACCATCGGATCGGAGAAGCCGGAGAGGCCCTCCATGTCGAACACGACGATCTTTTCCAGCGTCGGACAGCGCGACCGGCAGGTCAGCACCTTGTCGAGCTGCTCCTCGTCCTCGACGAAGATCGCCCGCGTGCGGGAATCATTGACGAGGTATTCGACCTGCGCCGCCGAATCGGTCGGATAGATGCCGGAGGACACGCCGCCGGCGCACAGGATGCCCATGTCGGCATAGACCCATTCCGGCACCGCGTTGGCGATGATCGAGGCGACGTCGCCGGGGCGGAAGCCGGTCGCATGCAGGCCGAAGGCGATGTCCCTGGATATCTGCAGCCATTCGTGCCAGCTGGTCGGCTGCCAGATGCCGAACTTCTTCTCGCGGATTGCGGGCCTGTCGCCACGCGTTTGCACCGCGAGCAGAAAGCTCCTCGCGATCGTGTCGGCAACCGTCAGCACCGCTGGTCCTGCCATGCGCGCTCCCTCCTCTGCCGCTTGCCTCACCCGCCGGCTCGAATGCCGGTCTTGTTCGCGAAGCAGGCCTGAAATCTAGCTCCAACTCGCTCTCAGCGCCAAACCTTCCTCGGCCAACTTTAGTCGACGCCTACCTTCGTCAGCGCCAACCTTGCTTCAGCGCCAGGTCTTCTTCTTCTTCCAGCGCCGCTCGCCCCGCGCGCCGGCTTCCTTGGCGCCGAGGTAGAACTCCTGGATATCGGGCGAATTCAACAGCCGCTCGCAGGTGTCGTTCATGACGACGCGGCCGATCTCCAGCACATAGCCGTAATGCGCCGTCTCCAGCGCGATCTTGGCATTCTGCTCGACCAGCAGGATCGACATGCCCTGCTCCTCATTGACGCGGCGGATGATGGTGAAGATCTCCTTCACCAGGATCGGCGACAGCCCGAGCGACGGCTCGTCCAGCAGCAGCAGCGTCGGCCGGTTCATCAGCGCCCGCCCGATCGCAAGCATCTGCTGCTCGCCGCCCGAAAGCTGCCCGGCGGGCTGGCCGAGCCGCTCCTTCAGCCGTGGAAAATACCCGTAGACGCGCTCGAGGTCCTGCGCCACACCGTCGCGGTCCTTGCGCAGATAGGCGCCCATCATCAGGTTCTCGCGCACCGACAGGAACGGAAACACCTCGCGTCCCTCCGGCACGTGGCTGAGGCCGAGCCGCACGATCCGGTCGGCCTCCATGCGCTGGATCGGCTTGCCGAGGAATTCGATCGACCCTTTCTGCGGATCGAGGATGCCGGAGATCGTCTTCAAGACCGTGGTCTTGCCGGCGCCGTTGGCGCCGAGCAGCGTCACGATCCGGCCGCGCGGCACCTCGAGGCTGATGCCGCGGATCGCCATGATCGGCCCGTAATAGCTCTCGATGTTGGAGAGTTTCAGGATGATGTCTGCTGCGCTCATGGCATCATCCTCATGCGCCGAGATACGCTGCGACGACGTCGGGATGGTGCTGCACCTCGGACGGGGAGCCCATCGCCAGCACACGGCCGTAGTTCAGCGCGATGACGCGGTCGGAGACGCGGTTGACCAGCGTCATGTCGTGCTCGACCATCAGCACCGTGATGCCGAGCTCGCTCTTCATATCGCGGATCCAGAACGACATGTCGTCGGTCTCCTCAACGTTGAGGCCGGATGACGGCTCGTCGAGCAGGATCAGCTTCGGCTCCGAGCACAGCGCCCGCGCCAGCTCGATCACCTTGCGCACGCCGTAAGGCAGCCCCGAGATCAGCTTGTCGCGGTACGGCTCGAGATCGAGGAATTCGATCACCTGCTCGACCCGGCGGCGATGCGCCTTCTCGCCGGCCCGGACGCTCGGCAGGAACAAGAGTTCCTGCCAGAGCCGGGTGGTGGAATGGCGATGGCGGCCGACCAGGAGATTGCTCAGCACGGTCGCATTCTCGAACAGCTCGATGTTCTGGAAGGTGCGCGCGATGCCGAGCCTGGCGATGTCGTAGGAGGGCTGCTGGGTGATGTCCTGATCCTCGAAGAAGATCTTGCCCGAGGTCGGCGGATAGATCCGCGAGATCAGGTTGAAGATCGAGCTCTTGCCGGCGCCATTGGGCCCGATGATCGAGAGGATCTCGCCCTTCTCCACCGCGAAGCTGACGGCATCGACCGCCTTGAGGCCGCCGAAATGCAGGGACAGGTTCTCGGCGCGGAAATAGCTCATCGGTTCCGCTCCGATTTCACATAGATCTTCTGCCGCTTGAAGGTCGCGCGCTTGTACAGCGGGAACAGCTGGAAGAAGAGCTTGATCTTGAGCCAGCGGCCATAGAGCCCGAGCGGCTCGAACAACACGAACACCACGATGATGATGCCGTAGATCGCGCCCTTCAGCCCGTTGGCGGAGGCGAAGGCTGCGACCGCATCCTGGATGTGCCCCGCGCGCTCCGTGCCGGCGCCGAACGTGGCAGCGACGCCGCCGATCACGCCGGGCATGTCGTCCTTCAGATAGGTCAGGAACGGATCGATCATGACCAGGAAGATCGCGCCCAGCACCGCGCCATGCAGGCTGAAGGTGCCGCCGATCAGGATCACGATGATGAACTCGATCGAGAGCTGCAAAGTGAACATCTCGGGCGAGATGAAGGAGAGCTTGTGGGCGAACAGCACACCGGCAAAGCCGGTGATCGCCGCCGAGATCGCGAACGACTTCACCTTGTAGAGCGCGACGTTGATGCCCATGCTGCGCGCGGCGGTCTCGCTGTCGCGGATCGCGACAAAGGCGCGCCCGGTCGGCGAGCGCAGCAGATTGAGCGTGCCGACGATGGTCAGCACCAGTACCGCGAGGCAGAGATAGTAGAAGGTTGGGCCATCGCGCGATACCGTGGAGCCGAACAGCTGAATGGTCTTGACCCGCATGCCCTCATTGCCGTGGGTCACGCTTTCCCAGCGCGCCAGGATTTCCTCGACGATGAAGGCAAACGAGATCGTCGCGATCACCAGATAGATGCCCTGCAGCCGCAACGCCGGAAATCCGACCAGCGCGCCGACCACGCCGGTCAACAGTCCCGCCGCGAGGAAGTAGACCGGAAACGGCACGTTGAATTGCTGCAGATAGGCCGCCGTGTAGGCGCCGATCGCCAGAAACGCGGCATGGCCGAGCGAGGCCTGTCCGGTGAAGCCGGTCAGGATCATGAGCCCGACACCGACGGTCGCATAGATGCAGACGAAGACGAGCTGGCTCATCAGGTAGCTGGAGAGCAGGTAGGGCGCGATCAGCAGCACCGCCAGCAACAGGCCATAAGAATAGAAGTAACCGGAATGCGGGAACAGCCTGATGTCGTCTTCGTAGTCGGTCTTGAAGAGAAACCGCATGCTTGCTCCTCAGACCTTCTTGCGGACGTGAAGGCCGAACAGGCCCTCGGGCTTGAGCAGCAGCACCGCGAGCAGCACGATATAGGGCGCGACGTCTTTCCATCCCTGCGGCAGATAGAAGCCGGCCATGCTTTCGATCACGCCGATCAGGACGCCGCCGACCACCGCGCCCGGGATCGAGCCGAAGCCGCCGAGCACCGCGGCCGGAAACGCCTTCAGTCCCAGCACCAGGCCGACATTGGAATGGATGAAGGTGATCGGCGCCAGCAGCACGCCGGCGCAGGTGGCCACGGCCGCCGAGATCGCCCAGACGATCGAGACCACGCGCTTGACCGGGATGCCCATGTAATAGGCAGCCAGCATATTCTCGGAGCTGGCGCGCATCGCGGTGCCGAGCATAGTGCGGTTGAAGAACAGATAGAGCAGCGCGCACAGGATGACCGTCGCCGCGATCACCGACAGCTTGTCATAGGCGAGCACCAGACTGCCGATCCTCAAGACGCCCTGGCTGAACGGCGTTTCGATCTTGAAGTCGTCGGTGCCCCAGATCATGCCGGCGACCGAGCGCAGGAAATAGCCGAGCCCGATCGTCGCCATGATGATGGAGAACTGCGGATAGCCGAGGATCGGCCGCACCACCAGCCGCTCGGCCAGCATGCCGAACAGCGCCATGCAGATCACCGCGCCGGCGAAGCCGACCCAGTAATTCAGCCCGAGGATGCCGATGAAGGTGAAGGCGAAAAAGCCGCCCAGCATCATCAAATCGCC
Organism: Bradyrhizobium sp. 41S5; assembly: GCF_011516665.3. NCBI lineage: Bacteria > Pseudomonadati > Pseudomonadota > Alphaproteobacteria > Hyphomicrobiales > Nitrobacteraceae > Bradyrhizobium > Bradyrhizobium sp. 41S5. The sequence goes on from NZ_CP083721.1 coordinate 8,089,835, forward strand.
TTGCGCGAAATTGACGACCTCGGTTGCCTTGTAGACCAGCACGAAGCCGAGCGCGATCAGGCCGTAAACGCAGCCGAGCGCGATGCCGCTGACGAGCTGCTGAACAAAGTCCAGCATCGTTCCCTCCCCGATGCCCGGCGATTCTTCCCGATCGCTCGTTGCATCCCGCCTTCGCGCCCTTGTGTCGGAAGCACTGAAAGCCGCCTATGTCCGCCCCGATTGAGCCAAAAGGCCCGTTCGCTGTCAACAAACCGCTGATCCGGCTGTATCATCACATTTGCGGAGATATGCCGCAGCACGGACTAATACGGATATCGCGTTCGATTTGCCCCGTGTGATTCACTGCACCGAAACGGTTTTTGTCCAAGCTTGCGCAACCGACGAGCGAACTCCCGGATCGCCACGCACCATGACTTCGGAACTGTCTGCACTCGCCGTGCGAGGGTTAACCAAGCGTTTTGACCGCCCGGCGGTCGACGCGCTCGATCTCACCGTCCGTATCAGCGAGTTCTATGCGCTGCTCGGGCCGAACGGTGCCGGCAAGACCACGACGCTGCGCATGGTGGCGGGCCTGCTGCGGCCCGATGCCGGCTCGGTGTCGATCCTCGGCATCGATGCGCTGGCCGACCCGGTCTCAGCCAAGCAGATCATGGCCTGGGTGTCCGACGAGCCGATGATCTACGACAAGCTGACGCCGCTCGAATATCTCGAATTCGTCGCCGGCCTGTGGGGCATCGATCCCCGCACGTCGGAGAAGTCGGCGCGCAATCTCCTGGTGTCGCTCGGGCTCGAGCCGCATCTCAACGAGCGCTGCGAGGGCTTCTCCAAGGGCATGCGCCAGAAGGTGGCGCTCGCCGGTGCGCTGGTGCACGATCCCCGCCTGATCATTCTCGATGAACCGCTGACCGGCCTCGACGCGCTGTCGGCGCGTCACGTCAAGGGACTGCTGCAGGAGCGCGTCCGCGCCGGCTGCACCGTGATCATGACCACTCACATTCTCGAGGTCGCCGAGCGCATGGCCGACCGGATCGGCGTGATCGCGGCCGGCAGGCTGATCGCCGAGGGCACGCTGGCCGAGCTGCGCGAGCAGAACGGCCGCAACGACACCACCCTCGAGGACATGTTCATCGCGCTGGTCGATACCGAGGCGGCCGCCGCGTGAGCTCGATAGCCCACCTCACCTGGTTCGCCCGCCACGAATTCCGCCTGGCGTGGCGCGAATGGCTGGCGATGATGACCGGCGGCCGGCGCCGGCGCAATCACGCCGTCATCGGCCTGCTGATCTTCGCGGCGATCCTGCATCTGCCGGCCTATGCCGTGGTCGCCCGCTATGTCGACCTGCGGTTTCCGCTCGATCCCTCCTCGCTGATCGTGCTGACCGCGACGATCTTCCTGTCCTGGGCGCTGATGCTCTCGCAGGCGATCGAGTCGGTGACGCGGGTGTTCTACGCCCGCGCCGATCTCGACCTGATCATGTCGTCGCCGGCGAAACTCACCAACATCTTCTCGATCCGGATCGCCGCGATCGCGCTGACGGTGAGCAGCATGGCGCTCTTGCTGTCGACGCCGTTCATCGACGTGCTGGTGTACCTCGGCGGCGCACGCTGGCTCGCCGGCTTCGGCGTCGTCCTTGCGATCGGGCTGTCGGCGGCTGCCGCGGCGATCGCCGTCACCGCGTTGCTGTTTCGCCTGATCGGACCGGGCCGGACGCGGCTGGTGGCACAGATCGTCTCCGCCGTCATCGGCGCCGGCTTCGTCATCGCGTTGCAGGTCGTCGCCGTGCTGTCCTACGGCACGCTGTCGCGCTTTGCCTTTCTGACCTCGGATACCGCGGCACGAATTGCCCCGGTCCTCGACAGCCTCGTCTGGTGGCCGGCGCGCGCATCGCTCGGCGATTTCGAAATCATGATGCTGCTGCTCGCCACCGCGCTCGTGCTGCTCGGCGGCGTGATGGCGGTGTTCGCGCCGCGGTTTGCCGACACCGTCGCGCGCGTCGCAGCCAATCCGGCCACGGTCACGCAAGGACGCGCCCGCGCGTTCCGGACCGGCTCGCGGCAGCAGGCGCTGCGCCGCAAGGAATTCCTGCTGCTGCGCCGCGATCCGTGGCTGCTGTCGCAGAGCCTGATGCAGATGCTCTATTTGCTGCCGCCGGCGCTGATGCTGTGGCGAACCTTCTCCGGCACGTCGACCGCGATCGTGCTGATCACGCCTGTCATCGTGATGGCCGCAGGCCAGCTCGCCGGCGGACTGGCGTGGCTGACCATCTCGGGCGAGGACGCGCCCGATCTGGTGGCGACCGCGCCGCTGCCGCCGGCGCGCGTGACCCGCGCCAAGGTCGAGGTCGTCCTGATCGCGATCGCCGCCGTCTTCGCGCCGCTGGTGGCCGCGCTGGCATTCGCCTCGCCGGGGCAGGCCGCGGTGACGGCGATCGCGATCGTCATCGCGACCGCATCCGCCGCCGCGGTCCAGCTCTGGTTCCGCGCGCAGGCCAAGCGCAGCCAGTTCCGCCGGCGCCAGACCTCCTCCCGCATCGCAACCTTCGCGGAAGCCTTCTCCTCGATCGGTTGGGCCGCAACCGCCGCCCTGGCCCTGACGATCCCGACGGCCGCATTCGTCAGCGGCATTCTGACGCTGTTGACGCTCGCGATCGCCTGGAAGATCAGCCCGCGCCGCGCGTAGGAACCACGCCAAAGCATGATCCGGAAAAGTGCGAAGCGGTTTTCCGAAAAGATCATGCTCAAACAAGGAGCTAAAGCGCGATGACGATTCAACCTGATCTCATCGCGCTTTAGCCCTTCACCAGCTCCATCACCGCCGCGGCGAACGCCTCCGGCGCTTCCTGCGGCAGATTGTGGCCGGCGCCCGGGATCACGCGATGCGCCCGGCGGGCGGTGTATCTTGCCGCGCTGGCGCTGCCGTCGCGCGCAGGCGTCACGCCGTCATCGGCGCCATCGAGCGAGATCGTGGGGACTGTAATCACCGGCAACGCGGCAAGCCGCCGCTGCACCTCCGCATATTGCGGGTCCCCAGCGGCAAGGCCAAAGCGATGCCGGTAGCTGTGGATCACCACATCGACATAGTCCGGATTGTCGAATGCGATGGCAGTGCGCTCGAAACAGGCGTCGTCGAACGCCCAGCTCGGCGACCATTGCGCCCACAATATCCTGGCAATGCCGCCCCGGTTGGCGACAAGCCCGGCGCGTCCGCGCTCGAGCTGGAAGTAATATTGATACCATAGCGCCACTTCGTGATCCGGCCGCGCCGGCACCATCGCATGTGCGATGTCCTGGATCATGTAGCCATTGGTGCAGACGAGCCCGATGCATCGTTCCGGCCACAGCGCCGCACCGATCGATGCGGCGCGGCCGCCCCAGTCGTAGCCGGCGACCACCGCGCGCTTGATGCCGAGCGCATCCATCAGCGCGATCAGGTCGGCCCCGACCGCCGCCTGCTCGCCCGAGCGCGGCGTCGCCTTGTCGCGGAAGGCCGTCGGGCCGTAGCCACGCAGATAGGGCACGATGACCCGGCAACCCTGCGCCGCCAACATCGGGGCGACGTCCACATAGGAATGGATGTCGTAGGGAAAGCCGTGCATCAGCATCACGGCGGGACCGTCGGCCGGGCCAGCCTCATAATAGGCGATGTCGAGCACGCCTGCGTCGACATGGCGCAATGGCTCGAGCCGTTTGGTGGATGATGCGCGCTGCGCGGAGTTATTGTCAGTCACGCAGAACTCCCTGATCGCTGTGATCTGCGCGGCATGATAGCGCCTGCCAACGCAAGAATCGCCCGGATCGTATTGCAACCAACGCCATGGAGCGATGCGCCCGCCTCATCATGACGGCACGCCAATTGCGCGATACTCTCGCTCCGGCGGATATTGCCGAAAGCGGAACAGGTCATGCTGAGATTGCTCGCCGCGCTGGTCTTGCTGGGAACGTTCACCAGCCACGCCCTGGCGCAGGATGCCCCGCGCAGCGAATGCCTGGCGATGGCCAATGCGCCGCCCCGCGCCGTCCCGGTAAACTACCGGCGCGTCGCGGCCAAAGCCGACGAGGTCGCGATCACCTATGCCGGCCATTCCACCTATTACATCGACACGCCCGGCGGCATCAGGATCGCGACCGACTACAACGGCGTCTATCGGACCGGGCGGCTGCCCGACGTCGCGACCATGAACCGGGCGCATGAGACGCACTACACGCTGTTTCCCGACCCGAAAATTCCATACGTGCTGCATGGCTGGGGCGAGAACGGCCAGGCCGCGCATTACGGGATGCGGATCGGCGACGTCTATATCCGCAACGTCACCACCGACATTCGCCGCTATTGGGGCGAGGACTCCAGCGGCGAGATGATCAAGGACGGCAACTCGATCTTCATCTTCGAGGTAGCTGGCCTCTGCATCGGCCATCTCGGCCACCTCCACGTCAAGCTCGACGACAGCCATTTCGCGGCGATCGGTCGGCTCGACATCGTGATGGTTCCGATCGACGGCACCTACACGATGTCGCTCGACGGCATCTCCGAGATCACCAGGCGGCTGCGCGCCGCCGTCGTACTGCCGATGCATCGCTTCGCCACCCCGCTCGACGAGTTCATGCGCCTGATCGGCCAGCAATTCGAGATCGACCGCCGCGGCAGTGAGCGCACCTTGCGGATCTCACGCGACACGCTGCCGGCGACCCCGACGGTGATCATCCTGGATGGCGTATAAGGCGCGACTGCCCCTGACACGATTTCGTGCGCCGGCACTTTCGCGCTTGACCTAGAGTATGCTCTAGCTTGTTCAGTCGGGATTGTCCGGCAACACCCCGGCCACGAGGACCAACCGCATGACACCTTCAAGCAAGCTCCCGCACCGCAGGCTCGGCAATGACGGCCCGCAGGTTTCCGCCATCGGGCTCGGCTGCATGTCATTGTCCGGCGTTTACGGCGCGAATGACGATACGGCGACGCCCGACTTCATCCGCTACGCCATCGACCGGGGCATCGACTTCCTCGACAGCGCCGATCTCTATGGCTGGGGTCACAACGAGGAATTGCTCGGCCGCGCGCTGAAGGGCCTGCGCGACAGGGTCGTGATCGCGACCAAATTCGGGCAGGTGAAGACCGCGACCGGACAGGGCGTGGACGGACGGCCCGCTTATGTCCAAGAAGCCTGCGAGGCGAGCCTGAAGCGGCTCAACATCGAAACCATCGATCTCTACTACCAGCACCGCATCGATCCGAACGTCCCGATCGAGGATACGGTCGGCGCGATGGCGCGTCTGGTCGAGCAAGGCAAGGTTCGCCATCTCGGCCTGTGCGAGGCGCGCCCCAAAACCATTCGCCGCGCGCACAAGGTGCACAGACTGGCCGCGGTGCAGACTGAATATTCCCTGCTGTACCGCAGCGAGGCCGAGGAAACCCTGCAAACGACGCGGGCGCTCGGCATCGCCTTCGTCGCCTATTCGCCACTCGGCCGCGGCTTCCTGACCGGCCAGATCCAGTCGCCGGCCGACATCGCGGGTGATCGCCGCGGCGACCATCCGCGCTTCGCCGGCGATAATTTTGCCCGCAACCGCGATCTCGTCAGCGGCATCGTGACGATCGCACGCGAGAAGAACTGCACGCCGGCTCAGCTCGTGCTCGCCTGGCTGCTGGCTCAGGGACAGGACATCGTGCCGATTCCCGGTACCAAGCAGCGCAGCCGGCTGGACGAGAACATCGACGCCCTCGACGTGGTGCTTTCGCCGGACGAGTTGGCACGGATTTCGGCAGCCATCCCGGCCGGTGCCGCGGCAGGTGAGCGCTATCCGGCCGGCGCGATGAAAGCGGTCTATCTGTGATGGACGCCCGGACACCCGATTCGCAGGCGCCGCCGAACGCACTCTACATCGGCGACATCGCGCGGCGCTCCGGCCGAAGCGTGCATACCATCCGCTGGTATGAAGCGCAGGGCCTGATGCCCGGCGTCGTCAGAGACCGCGGCCGTCGGCGCGTCTACAACGACTATCACATCGGCTGGCTCGATCTGATGGAGCGGCTGCGCTTGACCGGGATGTCGATCAAGCAGCTTCGCGACTATACCACGCTCGTGAAGCAGGGCAGCGCGACCTTGCGCAATCGCCGCGCGCTGCTCGCCGAGCACCAGCTCCGCGTCCGGGCCATGATCGCCAAATGGACCGAAGCGCTCGCGCTGGTCGACGCCAAGATCGAATTCTACGACGAGTGGGTCGCGGCAGGCACGCGGCCCAAGGTCTCGCCACAGCAGCGCGCCCGCGCCAAGCGGTCCGCCACCAGGGCCTGAACGCGCGGCCCGACATCGAATAGCAGGATCCGCGATGGACGATATGCTTCGGCGTAAACCCTTTACCATGCGCGCATCGCACAGGCTCGGGGCGGCGATGCTCGGTGCATGCTAAGCGGCGGCAGCCACGGCCTGCTGCTTTCGATCGTCGCCGGAAGCCTCGTCCAGTTCGCCGGCGCCGGCGCGGCGTGGCTGGTGACAGGGCGCGAGGCACCACGCCTGCGCATTTGACCTGCTCGCGCGCGGCTCGTTATCCTTCGCACAGCCGACACCGGATCGGCGGCCGACAAGAGCAAGAACAGGGAGCATCATCCATGGCCAGCACTCTGCCCGCCTCTGCGAGCGGGCTCTATGCCAATCCGCGCGAAGACTGGCTAGCCCAATACACCGAGGAGATCATCGATCCTGACAGGCCGATCGTCGATCCGCACCATCATCTCTGGGACCGCGGTGGCTTGCGCTATCTGATCGAGGAGATGCGCGACGACATCGCCTCCGGCCACAACATCGTGGCGACCGTCTATGTCGATTGCCGGTCGATGTATCGCGCCGACGGGCCGGAGGCGTTCCGCCCGGTCGGCGAGGTCGAGTTCGCCAACGGCGTCGCGGCGATGGCGGCGAGCGGCGGCTATGGCAAGGCCGCGATCTGCGCCGGCATCGTCAGCCACGTTAACCTTCTGATCGGCGACCAGGCCAAGGCGGTGCTCGAGGCGGAGATTGCCGCCGGCAACGGCCGGTTCCGCGGCATCCGCCACTCGTCGGCCTGGGACGAGGACCCCAATGTCGCCCACATGTATGCCAACCGTCCGAAGGGCATCTTGCTGGATTCCACCTTTCGTAGGGGGTTCGCCTGCCTGGCGCCGCTCGGCCTCAGCTTCGATGCCTGGCTGTTCCACCCGCAGATCGGCGAACTGGCCGACCTCGCCCGCGCCTTTCCCGACACCCGGATCGTGCTCGACCATTGCGGCGGCCCGGTCGGCACCGGCCGCTTCGCCGGCAAGCGCGAGGAGACCTTTCCGGTCTGGAAGGCCTCGATCCAGGAGATCGCCAAATGCCCGAACGTCGTGGTCAAGCTCGGCGGGCTGGCGATGTGCCTGCTCGGCTACGACTTCCACCTGCGCCCCAGGCCGCCCTCGTCGGAGGAACTCGCCGCCGCCTGGCGGCCCTATGTGGAGACCTGCATCGAGGCCTTCGGCCCGAGCCGTTGCATGTTCGAAAGCAACTTCCCACCTGATAAGGGACAGTGCAGCTATCAGGTGATCTTCAACACCTTTAAACGGCTTGCATCACAATATAGCGAAGCCGAGAAGACGGCGTTGTTCTTGCAGACGGCAAAGGATGTCTATCGGCTCGATATCGGGTAAACTTGCGACTCATGGATGACAGCATCACCATCCAGCCGCTTCGTGAGGCTGATGCAGAAGCGGTGGTCGAACTCTACGCAAAGGCGGCTGCGGTGGAACCGCGGCTGGGCCCTATCACGCTGCCGCAGTGGGACCAGTTCCTGAAACTGCCGCAGAACCGTGGCGGCCGCGACTTCCGCGTTGCCGAGCGAAACGGCCGACTCCTTGGCCTCGCTGAATCATCGTTGCGCGATCAGGGCGCGCATCATTCCCGGTTCCTCAAGATCGTCGTCGCGCCCGAGATGCGCCGCCGCCGGATTGGCCTCGCGCTGTTCGACAACGTGCTTGCGATCGACACCGATCCCGATCTCACCGTCCAGACGCTGGTGAGCAGCGATTGGCCGGCGGGAATGGCCTTCGTGGCCGCCTTCGGCTTTGTTCATCTTGAGTCAGGGATCGGGATGAAATGCGTCGAGCCGTTGCAGCCGGCACGCACGCTCGCGGCGGCCCGCGCCACCATCGAGCAGGTCAGCGACGTCACCGCCTGTGCCGGCGAGGTCGCGCGCATCCACAACGCCGCCTATGCCTCGGACTCGGCGTTCCGCCGGTATTCGCCGGAGGAGATGGCGCAGGTCCTGTCCGAGAGCGAAGTCTGGATCGCGTCGGAAGATGGCCAGATGTCGGGCTTCTGCCTGACCGAGCCGGAGCGGAACTCGATGTGGATCGAGTCGGTCGCCGTCGACCCGGCACGGCAAGGACGCGGGCTCGGTCAGCTGCTGGTCTATCGCGTGCTGGCCGCACACGACGTATCGGTCGAGCATCCCTGCTGGCTCAACGTCTCGAGCCGCAACGCGCCCGCGCTGAAAATCTATCGCCGGCTCGGATTCAAGCCGCAGCACGAGACCTGCCGCTTCAGCGCGCCGCGAGGCGAGCTGATCGCGGCACGCAAGCGGCGGTTTCGTTAACAGCAGATTTATCCCCGTCACCCTGAGGAGCGCGTAGCGCGTCTCGAAGGGTCGACGGCCACCGGCGGGGCCGTGCATCCTTCGAGGCTCGCTCCGCTCGCACCTCAAGATGACGGGACTGAGTGGGCAGTCGCCGCTTACGCCCACTCGCCCTTGCGGAACACCGGCACACTGCGGCCATCGGCATGGATGCCGTCGATGTCGGTGTGGGGGGAGCCGATCATCCAGTCGATATGGATCAGGCTCTTGTTGCCGCCCTGCTCGGCGATCTGCTGCGGCGTCAGCTTGTCGCCGTTGACGAAGCATTTCGAGTAGCACTGGCCGAGCGCGATGTGCGAGGCGGCGTTCTCGTCGAACAGCGTGTTGAAGAACAATAGCCCGCTCTTCGAGATCGGCGAGGAATGCGGCACCAGCGCGACCTCGCCGAGGCGGCGCGCGCCCTCGTCGGTGTCGAGCACCTTGTTCAGCACTTCCTCGCCGCGCGAGGCCTTGGCCTCGACGATGCGGCCTTCCTCGAACTTCACCGAGATGTTGTCGATCAGCGTGCCCTGATAAGACAGCGGCTTGGAGCTGACGACGTGGCCGCTGACACGGCGGCAGTGCGGCGTCGTGAACACTTCCTCGGTCGGGATGTTGGCATTGCAGACAATGCCGTTCTTGGCGGTCGACGCGCCGCCTTCCCATTCATGACCGTCGGCAAGGCCAATGGTGAGGTCCATTCCGGGACCGGAATATTTCAGCGCGTGGAAGCGCTGGCCGTTCAGCCATTCGGTGCGCTCGCGCAGCCTGGCATTGTGCCTTTCCCAGTTGGCGACGGCGCCGTCCTGATCGACCCCGGACGCGGAGAAGATCGCGTCGGCAAGCTTGGCCACCGCGACATCCTCGGCATCGTCGGGGAATACCTGCCTCGCCCAGGACGTGCTGGGATAGGCGATGATGTTCCAGTTGGTGTCGAAATTGACGATCTTCTCCAGCGCCGGCTGGTAGGCGATCGAATTGGCCTTGCTGGCGCGTGCCACCTTGGTCGGGTCTTCGCCCGACAGCAGCATCGGATTGTCGCCGACGATCGCAAGCCGTGCGGTGTTGGCGCCGAACGCCTTCGCCATGCCCTCGTAGAGCCAGCCCGCGGCACGATCGAAGCTCGCATCGTTGGCGTAGCGGTAGCGCGCCAGCGTGAGCTCCTCGTCCGAGAAGAACGGGGTCACGAGACCCGCGCCGGCCTTGTAGGCGTGCTCCACCACCCGCCGCACCAGCGGCATCGCCGCCGCCGGCGCCGTTAGCAGCAGATCCTGCCCCGGCTGCAGCTGCAGGCCGACCTTGATCGCGACTTCGGCGAGCCGATCGAGTTTTACAGGATCGATCGAGGCGGAAAGGTTGCGTTGATGTGCGGTCATGAAGCGTCCGGCCGTGTCGTTTGAGGGCTTTGGCGATTCGTAGTCCAATTCGATCCGCATCCGCAAGGTTCCCGCCCGCCGCGCCCGATCACGCGACGGCGAGCAATTGCGGCGAATTTTACCGCTTCACCGAAGCCAGCACCCGATCGACCATCTCGGGCGCGAGGCCGAGATAGTTTTTCGGCGCGGTGAGGCTGTCGATCGTCGCCCGATTGATCCGGCTCGCGACGCGATCATCCGCGGCCAGCGCCTCGGCCAGCGTCAGGCCCTTGTCGTTGGCGACACGGCAGGCGTCGTAGACCACATCATGGGCCTCCTGCCGGCCGATCGCGGGCGCAAGGCCCATCATCACGGCTTCGGCAACGATCAGCCCGCGGCTGATGTCGAGATTGTCGGCCATCCGCTTCTCGTCGACTATCAGGCCGCCAAGCGCGAACCTGGCCTGGTGCAGGGCGCCTGATGTCAGCACGAAACTTTCCGGGATCGCCATCCATTCGGCGTGCCACGGGCCGGTGGCGCGTTCGAAATCCTGCACCATCGCGTCCAGCATCAGGCCAGCATGCTGACGCACTGCCTTGGAAGCGGTGAGCATCAGCTCCGACGAAATCGGGTTGCGCTTCTGCGGCATGGTCGAGGAGGCGCCGCGTCCCTTCACGAACGGCTCGTAGACCTCGCCGAACTCGGTCGACGCCATGATCATGATGTCGAGCGCGATCTTGCCGAGCGTTCCTGTGACCAGCGCGAGGAAATTCACCGCTTCCGCCAGCCCGTCGCGCGCGACATGCCAGGTCGAGGCGGGTACGCCGAGGCCGAGTTCCTCGCACAGCGCCTTCTGGACCTCGAAGCCCTTGTCGCCCAGCGAGGCCAGCGTGCCGGCGGCGCCGGCGAACTGACCAACCAGCGCGCGCGGCTTCAGCTCCGCCAGCCGCGCAGCGTGGCGATCGAACGCGGCAAGCCAGATCGCGGTCTTATAGCCGAAGGTCACCGGCAGCGCCTGCTGCAGATGGGTGCGACCGGCCATCGGCGTGTCGCGGTATCGTTTCGAGAGATCGGCGAGGATGCCGCGCAGCGCGCTGATATCGTCCTCAACGATTTTCAGGCCGTCGCGCAGTTGCAGCACCACGGCGGTATCCATGATGTCCTGCGTGGTCGCGCCCCAATGGACATAGCGGCCGGCCTCGCCGCACTGTTTTGCCATCTGATGCACCAGCGGCAGTATCGGGTAGCCGACGATGTCGGTTTCCTGCCGCAGCAGATCGAAATCGAACGCGGCGACGTCGGTGCGCTTTGCGATCTCCTCGGCCGCTTCAGCAGGGATCACGCCGCAGCGCGCTTCGGCCTTTGCCAGCGCGACTTCGACCTCGGCATAGCGCTGCAGCAACCGCAGGTCGGAAAACACCTCGCGCATCGCGCTTGTGCCGAAGGCATCGCGAAACAGCACGGAATCGAGCACGGTGGTCGAGGTCGGAAAGGCGGACATGGGCAGATCCTGTTGCCGGTCGCAGTCGGCAACGTCCCTATCACGGCGCAGGGCCGTACCCTACCCCTCCGCGGGTGCCTCGCCGAACACCTCGGCTGCAATCTTGCTGGTCTCGATCGCGGCCGGAATACCGCAATACATCGCGACCAGCAGCAGCACATCCTGCACCTGCGCGGCGGTGCAGCCATTGGCCAGCGCGCCCTTGGCATGAACGCGGAACTCGGTCGGCTTACTGCTCGCCGCGGTGATGCCGAGCATCACGAGGCTGCGGATCTGGTCGGACAGCCCGCTGCGCTCCCAGACGTCCCCATAGACATAAGCATTGATGATGTTTTGCAACGGCGTGCCAAAATCGCCCGCGGCCGCCATCCGCTTGGCGACATCGACCTCGCCGAACATCTTCTGGCGCCGGCGCAGCCCGCGGGCATGGAGATCGCTGATGTCCACCATCGTCTGGCTCCCTGTGTGAGCTATTTATACGGATAAATTTGGCGCACCTCAATATTCCGGCAGACCTGATGCTTGCCTCCCCGAGTTATTTGTCCGTATAAATTTGCCGAAAGCAGAAGCGGAGGGGACCGGGATGAAGTTACGGCTGGGGCTGCTCGTCGTCCTGCTCGCTGCGCTTCCAGCCCTGCCGGTTCGGGCAGCGGACGATTTCCCGCAACGGCCGCTCCGGATCATCGTGCCGTTTCCGGCCGGCGCCGGGCCCGACAATGTCGCGCGGCTGGTCGGCCAGCATTTGCAGGATGCGTTCGGCCAGACCGTGCTGATCGAGAACCGCGCCGGCGCGCTCGGCAGCATCGGCGCCCAGGAAGTCGCCCGCAGCGCGCCCGACGGCTACACCCTGTTGATGGGCACCAACACCACCCATGCCAGCAATGTCGCGACGCTCAAGAGCCTGCCCTACGATCCGGTGAAGGATTTTGCGCCGGTGATCCGCACCACCACCACGGCGATGGTGCTGCTGGTCAACCCGAAGCTTGCGGCCAAGGACCTGCCGCAGTTCCTCGCCTACGCCAAGGCCACCCCCAATCTCACCGCCGGCTACGGCTCTGGCGCATCGCAGATCTCGATCGCGCAGCTGCAGTCGCGCGGCGGCCTGTCGCTGATCGCAGCTTCATACCGTGGCGTGCCGCAGGCGATGACCGATGTGATGGCCGGCGTCATCGACCTGACCTTCGGCGACTTCTCGGTCGCGATCCCGCAGATGCAGGGCGGCACCCTGCGCGGGATCGCCGTGACATCGGCGACCCGTAACGAGCTGACGCCCGGCCTGCCCGCGCTCTCCGAAGCGATGCCCGGCTTCGAGGCCACCATCTGGTACGGGCTGTTCGCACCCGCCGGCACGCCGGAACCGGTGGTCAACAAGATCTACGCCGAGTGCGCCAAATACCTCGCAATGCCGGAGACCAGGAAGAAGCTCGCCGATGTCGGCGTGACGGTCGCACCGCTGGCGCCGGTCGAGTTCGGCGCCTTCGTCAAGAGCGAGGTCGTGCGCTGGTCGGCGGAGGTGAGGGCGGCCGGCATCCAGCCGCAATAGACCAGAGCTCCGTCGCATCATGGCTCGCGAGACACCTGTTGGCATGATTGGCCTGGGCCTGATGGGATCGGCGCTTTCCGCGCGGCTGATCGACGCCGGCGTCGGGGTAATCGGCTTCGACATCGATGCGGCGAAGACGGACGGGTTGCGGGCAAGCGGCGCCGAGTTCGCGGCCTTCGCCGCCGACGTGGCGGCCCGCTGCCGGACCATCGTCATTGCGGTGTACGACGCGGCCCAGGTTACGGGCTTACTGCCGGATCTCGCGAACGCCGAGCCGCCGCCGCTCGTCATCTGCACCACCACCTGCGCGCCCGGCGAGATCAAAGCGATCGCCGAGTTCGCCGCGCGCTCGCGCCTCTCCTTCATCGAAGCGCCGCTCTCGGGCACCAGCGCCGAGGTCCGCGCGGGCACGGCCACCGCGCTGGTCGCCGGCGATCGCGACGTCATCGCAGCCGCCGCGGCGACGCTCGACATCCTCTGCCCGCAGCGGATCCATGTCGGCGCGATCGGCAATGCCAGCCGCACCAAGCTCGCCATCAACCTGATCCTGCAGAATAACCGCGCCGCGCTCGCCGAAGGCATCGCCTTTGCCGAGAGCCTCGGCCTCGACGGCACGACGTTCCTTGCGACCGCGCGCCAATCGGCGGCATATTCCGCCGTGATGGACAGCAAGGGACCGAAGATGCTGGCGCGGGATTTCTCGCCGCAATCGCATATCGCGCAGACCCTGAAGGACGCCGAACTGATCCTGCAGGAGGCCGGCCGGCACGGCCTGCCCTTGCCGCTGACCTCGGTGCAGGCCGAGCTGCTGCGCAAGGCGATCGCGCTTCGAGGCCCGGACAGCGACAGCGCCGCTGTCATCGAGGCGATTCGTGCCGGAGGCGATCAGGACAAGGACCACTCATGATCAATTGTGCGATCGCGGGCCTCGGCCGCTGGGGCCGCGCGCTGGTCGAGGCTGCGCAGGGCGAGCCGCGGCTGAGGATCGTCCGCGCGGTGGAACCCGACATGAGCGCCGCCGCGAGCTTTTGCGCAGCGCACGGTCTGTCCCCGGCGGCGAGCCTCGAGGCTGTGCTGGCCGAGCCCGAGATCGATGCCGTGCTGCTGGCAACACCGCATTCGCTGCACCGGAGCCAGGTGATCGCGGCCGCCGCGGCCGGTAAGCAGGTGTTTTGCGAGAAGCCGCTGGCGCTCAAGCGCAGCGATGTGGCCGAGATGTTCGCGGCCTGCCGCAACGCCGGCGTGCTGCTCGCGGTCGGGCATAACCGCCGGTTCTGGCCGTCGATGCAGGCGCTGCGCGCGATGGTCGCCGGCGGCGAGCTCGGCACGATCCTGCATGTCGAGGGCCACAACAGCAACGAGAACTCGCAAGGCATTACGCAGGGCTGGCGGCTGTCGCCCGCGGAGTCGCCGGGCGGCGGGCTGACCGGCGCGGGACTGCATGTGCTCGACGGCTTCGTCAGCCTGCTCGGCCCTGCGCGCCAGGTCTATGCCCGGTTGAGTGCACGCGAGGCCGGACCCCCGCCGCTCGATACTGCAACTTTAGCGATTGAATTTGTGAATGGCGTGAGTGCAACCCTTGCTACAGTCCGCGCAACACCGTTCTATTGGCGCGTGCATGTGTTCGGGACGAAGGGATCCGCAGAGGTGCTCGACGAGGGGACGATGGTGCTACGGAAATCCGGCGAGGCGCCTGCGACGACGCGCTATCCGGCGGTCAACACGCTCACCGCGGAACTTTCGGCCTTTGCCGACGCGGTCGAACGCAGACAGCCGTTCCCGGTGCCCGAAGCGGATGTGCTGGCGACGCTCGCCGCGTTCGAGGCCGCGTTGCAGTCGATGCAGTCTGGATATCCGGTTGCCTGCCATACGGCATACCAGTGATCCGCCATGCCTGAACAACCGGAGAGGGCGAGATCGTCCCGCTACCGCGACATCGCCACCGGACTGCAGAAGGACATCCGTCTCGGCACCTACGCGGTCGGCAATCGGCTGCCGACCGAAAGCGAGTTGATGGCGAGCTATCAGGCAAGCCGCCAAACGGTGCGCGAAGCGCTGCGCATCCTGATCGACCAGGGCCTGATCGTACGCCGCGCCGGCCTTGGTTCGGTGGTGATCGCCTCCGAACCGCCGGTGCTGTTCACCCACAGCGTCAAGTCGCTCGGCGAGTGGCTGCGCTATTCCAACGAGACCTATCGCGACGTGGTCAGCAGCAGCGACATCGTCGCCGACCGCAAGCTGGCTGCGCTTCTGAAATGCGAGCCCGGCAAGAGCTGGTTCCTGATCGAGGCCGTGCGCCGCTCCGACCAGTTCGCTGCGCCGCTCGGCTGGACCGAGATCTACGTGCTGCGCCGGTTCGCCGATGTCGTGACGCGGCCCGACCACGGCCGCACCCCGGTGCATGAGCAGATCGCCAGGATGTACGGCCAGGTCACCGAGCGCGCGCAGATGGAAATCTTCGTGCGCGGCATGCCGGCGCCGATCGCCAAGGCGCTCGGGGTCAAGACCGGATCGCCGGCGCTCACCGTGGTACGCCGCTACTACGGCCTGCGCGAGGAACTGTTCGAGGTCACCATCACGACGCACCCGGAAGGACGCTACACCTACACGATGGATATGCAGCGCTCGCTGCGGCCGAAGCTCTAGGCATTTGCCGAGACGCGCCTTATCGACGCGAGGGGGAATCCACTTCGCTGGAAAACGCTCTATCTCGCCCGAGCCAGATGCGTGCTGGCGGAGGTATGTGCCATCTGCGGGGTCCCGGTCACGCCCCAGATCGCAACTGCGATCAGCGCGGCCGCCCAGACATATGGCCCAGCATTCGGCTTCTTCATTTCCGAGATCATCCCCAACGTCTCAGGAGCACCGATGAATCTTGCAACCTCAATCGTGAACGTCTCACCATGCACCCGTCCTTCACAACGCTACTAAGGTTAGACCTTGTCGGTTTCGGGACGTCTTCGTGCGAATCCGGAAATGATTTCGTGGGAACCGGGGCCGTCTCATCCGAATTGATGAGACCGCGGGTCTAAGGCCCGGCGCTCGCGACAGGACCAAGAGAATTTCCTGCTTAATTTTGAGTCAGATGCACAACAAACATTCCAAAGGGGACCGGCTGAATTCTTTTTGATTGTCCGCCGGACTCCAGCCGTGGCATCAGGGCCTGTGACACTGCGATGACAGGGATTCTCCCGTGACTGCCCAATCGGCCAAACCGCAAGGTGGCTCCCGCCGCCATTCCCAGGAAACGCAGGACCAGGTCGCGCGGTCCCTGGAACAGGAACTGCAGCTCCTGACGGAAGAGCGCCAGGAACGTGCGCTTCGGCTCGGCCTCGACTTCGCAGCCAAGACGCCGAAAACCGACCACTAGGCGCGCTGCCGCGCCGCGACTCAAGGGCGCACAATCTCCGCATTGCTGACCCGCGCGGCCATCTGACAATGGCCGGCGCGCGTGCTCGCATGCGTCAGTCGTGATGGGCCCAAACAGCCACTCGGTGTCATCGCCTCGCGTTGTCGTGACATCGGCGTCCACCGCATCTCACACCGCGTCCGTGACGACCGCGAAGCGCCCCTTGATCGGGTGCAGTCTCGCCGGGTCATTGCGCGGCCTGCGCTTCCGCATCGACTTGCACATCGTGGCCGAAGTGATCCTTGCCGCTGAGCCTGGCCTTGCCGCCGTCGAACGTGAGCAGCCATCTGCGGTCGGTATCGCCGCCGACCAGACGCAGGTCGATCGCAAACGTCTGACCGTCTTGCCACGTCCCTTTCAACGCCATCACGCCGAGTGGCGTTGGCTGGCCGAGACGATAGGTGCCGTCCAGCCCGATCGGTCCCGCCAATTTGATTACCGGCCTCGCCGCATCCGGCGTCGCCGTTTCCAGTTCGTAGTGCGCGGACGGATCGGTCAGATACAGCGTCAGCGCCCGCAGATTGAGACCGTTGGCCGGGAAGCGCCAGGTCTTGCCCGAGATGGCCGTCGCGCTATCGCGCAGCGCCGCGGCAAGCTGATTGCCGCCGGCGGAGTTCACCGGCAGCGCCGTATCGGACTTGACAGCGCCGGAAATGTCGTCGGCCATCCTGCCGAATGAGCAATAGTCGCGCGCGGTCACGGCCGTGACGATGTCGAGCGCGGGAAAGATCATGATCAGCTGGCAACGGTCGCCGACCGCCATGAAGGCCTGCTGCTTCGGCATCACCCAGAAGAAATTGGCATAGTGCAGGGACGGATCGAACGAGGCGTGCATCTCTGTCGTCGCGTGCCTGATGCGATCGACCCAGCCGGACGGCAGCAGCCGCTGCCCCCTCCCATTCGCCGTCATGCAGATAGAGCAGCCCGATCTTGGCGGCGTCGCGCGGCGCGAGCAGAAGACCGCCGCCGCCCTGCGTCAACCCCGGCCCGATGCTGTGCCAGTACGGCGTGGCAATCCCGAGCGGGCGAAACAGTTTCGTCACCGCATAGTCCCGCGCGCTCACGCCGGTGAGCTTGTTGATGATCGCGGCCAATAGCTGCGGATTGCCGGTGTTGTAGTAGAACGTCTCGCCCGGCGCCTTCGCCATCGGACGGTCCAGGATGAACTGGATCGCATCGGGGCTGCGCCCCCATTCGATCAGCGAGTCCCGGCCTGCCGCCCTCGACGCCCTCCGTCCAGACCATTCCCGAAGTCATGTCGAGCATGGTCTGGATCGTGATCGCCCGCTTGCGGTCATCGAGATTGGCGATGGTGCGGTCGCCGAAGAAATCCACCATGCGATGATCGAGGCTGTCGAGCAAATTATCCCTGAGCAGCATCGCAACCAGCGTGCCGGTCACCGCCTTGGTGGCGGAATTGATCAGATGCGGGATCTCCGGCGTGTACGGCGCATAGTAAGCGTCGAGCACGATCCGGCCATGACGCGCAATCAGGAGGCTATCGAAACTGTGAGCCGCGCCAAAGTTGACGAGCCGCGCAAGCGCGGCGGAATCCATCCCCTGCTCTTCCGGCGTCGTGGTCTGCCATTGCCGGGTCGGCCACGCCGGATCGGCGGCCCCTTCTGCGCGGGCTGAACCTGACCAGATCAGCGCGGCAAGCGACAGCCCCCGTAGCGTCGACACGACCAAACGTCTGAGATGCATCGGTGCCCCGTCGGGATGCGGCTGTCACCGGACCATCCGCGATCCCTGGCATACCTGTCAATCTCGGTGCCGTGGCGGCAGCGATTTGCGATGACGGCGCGACTCGGTCCCTCCTGCGTCAATCGCATTATCGCGAGTTCTCCACGAACGTGACCGGCGTTCCCTTCGCGACACCGGCCGCGACTCGCTGCGCATCCCAGTTCGTGAGCCGAACACAGCCATGGGACGCGGCCTTGGAGACCTTGCCGGGATCGGGTGTGCCGTGGATGCCATAGCCTTCTGCCGAAAGGTTGATCCAGATCGATCCGACCGGATTGTTCGGGCCGGGCTTGATCGTGAATGGCTTCTTCGATTTGACGCCCTTGAACTTGTATTTCGGATTATAGCGATAGATCGGGTTCTTGTTGATCGCCGTCACCTTCAACGTGCCGCTCGGCGTCGGCTTCTCCGTGCTGCCGACCGTTGCAGGATAGAAGGCGATGAGCTTCCCTGCGGCGTCGAATGTGCTGAGCGTCTGCCGCGTCTTGTCGACTTCGACGCGTGCAACCGGCGCTGAACCTCCGGCGTCGAGAACGTTTGCAACCGCAATGGAGTCACCGGCCCTGTCGAACCTCTGTCCTGGATTGAGCGCCTGGAGCAACGCCTCGCTCATGTGGAACTTCTCGGCGAGCGCTTCGCGCGGGCTATTGTAGTTCAGCGCGGGCAAGTCCTTCATGCTTTCCATCTTCGCAGGGACCTGCTTCAGGAAGGGGCCTTTCACGTCGGGATCAGCGATCGCATAGTTGACGATCGCGGCCCCTTCGCTGGCGGCGGCGAGTTTGCTCCAGAGTTCCGGCGTCACGGCCTTGTCGAACGACAGTCCATTCGCTCCGGCAAACGCCGTGAGCGCCTTCAGCGCATTCTCGCCGAGCTTGCCGTCGATTTCGCCGGGAGAAAAATGCGCACGATCAAGCAGAATCTCGAGCTTGGCAACGGAGGCGCTGACCTGGTGACGGCCCGGCAATTTTGCCGTCGGCGCTGCGGCGTCGTTGATCGCGGCGGCATCGAGGCCCGCCGCCATCACCGGCGCAGCGGAGACAAGCAAAAGTACAAGACCAAAACGCGCAACGAAAAAATGTCGGAACATCGCGTATCCCAACGTGGCTCCATTCCGTAAAGTTACGGAAAGCGTCGAAGTTCCAATGCAAGCAGCGGCCGAGTTCTGCGGTGGAACAGCTGTTATCGCGGCATCGCCGCAATCGACCCGTTAAAAAGTCGTTATCCGAAGCGCATTTGCGCTTAGCTCACATCACAGTTCAGGTCTCTCGAAGCAGATGCGATTCATCATCGCGGCGCTTGCCGCGTTTCTTGTCTTGATGCTCGACGTCGATCGTTCGCCAAGTTCAATCAACACCTCAACGGCCCAAGCCCCTGCACTCTCGCACGACACCGCAACCGACGCCGTCACTTTCGCGGCTCGCTTCATCGAAAGCGCCGATGCCGGCGAAGCGCCCGGTCCGACGGTCGAGGATGAGGCGCCGCCACCTGCGATCGAGCCGCGAGATGCCGCGGCCGAGCCGCAGGCATCCGCGATCGACACGTTCTGTCACAGCTTGAAGGACGCTGCCCAAAGGAGCGAAATCCCCGTCGCGTTCTTTGCGCGCCTGATCTGGCAGGAGAGCCGCTTTCGTTCGAACGAAGCCAGCCACGCGGGTGCGCAGGGCGTTGCGCAGTTCATGCCCGGGACGGCCGCGGAAGTCGGGCTCGACGATCCCTTCGATCCACTCAAGGCACTGCCTGCTTCGGCCAAGCTGCTGCGCAAGCTGCGCGACGATTTCGGCAATCTCGGCCTTGCGGCTGCCGCCTACAACGCCGGTAGCGGCCGCGTCCTGAAGTGGCTTGCCAGGCAAAGCGAGTTGCCGCGCGAGACCCGGGATTATGTCCGGATCATCACCGGAACCAAGGCTGAGGATTGGATCGAGAACGTCGACACGCTCGCCATTCGCATCGATCTGCCGGGCGAAGCGCCTTGCGAGGGAACCGGCGGCCTGTCGAAGTCGAAGGATGTCGCTTTCGTCTCTGCATCGCCAGCATCTGCCGTGACCACGCTCATTCGCAAGGCGGAGACGGCCCAGCAGGCGGCAAGGTCCGTCGCCAGCCACACACGTAATCGACTCGCACTCCTGCTCAGGAAGGGTTCGCCCGGTGCAGCCTGGCTTGGCAGGTCACGCCCGGCCATCGTCGCAGCCAAGGTAAGGTCAGCGAAGGGCCGTGCCATTCGCGTAGCCTCGCGCTCGCGTTCGTCGGGCTGAAGCTAAACGCAATCCAGGACTGTCGCTGTAGTTCCTGCGGCTGACGGCGACCCGGGTGACGGAGAACGCAGCCCGCGCAATCGGGTTGTCGCGGGCTCGCACTGATGGCGGCCGCTCCGGCATAGACCGCGGCGGGACCTACCTGCGAGCGCGCCGGTGCTACGGCGCGGACGACGCCGCAAGACTCGGCAAGGGCGCGAATTGCATCTCTGCAACGGCCGAGCCGGCGTAAGCACTGGCGATCAGGATCATGACTCGAATGGCGACGAACATGGTGCCTCCTCAGTCTTCTTGTTGGTCTCTTGATGCCAGAGACTTCTTTCCCGCCGGTGAGGAAAGCTGGTTGCCGCAACCTTGAAGGCATTGGTAAGCGAGCCGTTTACGCCAGCTCGTTCATGAGTTGGGAACCGTATCGGCCGATCGGCCGGCGCGCTAAACGCACGGTTCATCGTGACCGGGCATTGTTCGCCTCAATCAAGAAGGCGCAATCACAATGCCGATTTTCAGGACGATCCTTGTTGTCGTATCGATTTTTCTTGCCGTCTTGTACGTCTACGATGCCTGCCGCAGCGACGGCTTGCTGAGGGCGACTCCCGTGAGCGACGTGATTGCACGGCGCTGGCCGGAGCCGGATGCGTTTCGTCCGGAGGCGGCACCCGCCCCCACAGCCACTGCCACAACGACGCCGGCGGCGCGCGTTAGGGAAACGTTTGCGATGTTCATCCCCAGGGACGCGCGACGCCACCTGATGCAGCGCAGCCTTTAAGGCGTTATCAAGCGAAGTGGACGCCGGTTCGCGAGAAGAAAACGCGTCAAAACAGGAATCGAGAGCTTCGTTTCAGCCCAGGGATACGCCGGCCTTGGCGCGGCTGATCCCGAGCGCCACAATGCGATTCAACAGAACCGGATAGTCCAATCCGTCATGCCCGGCGGCTGTCGCGAACTCCTGGCTCTTCGCGATTTCGGGATTGGGATTGGCTTCAATGAAATATGGAACGCCGTTGGTGGACAGGCGGAAATCGATGCGCGCGTAGCCATCGAGCCCCAAGGTCCGGTAGATGCGTTTCGCCAGCCGTTGAATATGAGCGGACAGTTCCGGCGTAAGATCCTCGGCCGGCCCGTCCGCAATTCCGATCCGCTCCTGGTAGCTGGTATCGTGCTTGACCTTTTCGGTGGCGATCTGGCGTGCAGCGGGGCCGCCCATGCTGCCGAACTTCAATTCCCAAACCGGCAGGACGCGCAACCTGTTGTTGCCGATCACGCCGACATAGAGCTCACGGCCCTCGATGAACTGCTCGGCGATCGCCGCCGTTCCGATCCGCTCATGGATGAAGGCGACGCGCTCCGCAAGCTTCTCGTCGGTATCGACGATCGACGCCTGCGAGATGCCGAGCGATCCATCGCTGCTCAGGCTCTTGACGATCAGCGGCAGCGCAAGCCGCGGCGGACGCTTGACCTTGCGGCGCATCGGGAACACGGCGAAGGCCGGCACCGGGATGCGGCGGTGATGCACCAGCGTCTTGGACAGATCCTTGCCGCGCGCCAGGATCAGGCCGCGCGGATTGCACCCGGTATAGGGGATCTTCATCAGCTCGAGATAGCTCGCGATGTGCTGGTCATACACGACGTCGTAGTGAAACTCCTCCAGCAGCGTGAACACCACGTGCGGCTTGAAGCCCTCGATCTCGTCGCGCACCGGCTTGATTTCCTCCTGCACGCCGAGCGGACGAACCTCATGACCCGCGGCGCGCAGGGTACTCACCACGTCGTATTCGGTTTTCCACTCGTTGATTTCCCGCGCGGAGTATCCGTCGCTGGAGTCCGGCGGCACACAGTCCGGGTGCATCAGCACCAGAATGCGAAAGTGTTTCATAGCGCGATCCATTTGCGGCGCGACGGGCCGAACAACGCATGCATGGTCTTGGCTGTCAGCAGGATGGTGAAATTGGTCACGAGCTTCTGCTCGGGGCCGACGGCACGCAGGTTGAGCTCGCGGCAGCGCGAGATCATGTCGTCGAGCACGGCATCGAGCGTCAACTGGTTCTCGCCCGTCCACCGCGCGACCAGCTGCCTGATCTGGGCGCGGTGCCGCCTGATGAAGACCGCGGCCGCCGGATGCCGTTGATGCCGCGGATCGGCGGAGAACAGCTTGGACAGATCGCGGTCGTAGGTCTTCGGCGGCGTGAAGGCGTAGAACGCCTGCTTCTTCTTGTAGTGTTCGCCCAGCGTCTGCTTGAGCGTATGCAGCGGATCGACCCGCTCCCGCGTCGTGAGCAACGGCCGCTCACCTGCGATCTCGCCCATCAGCTCGTCGACATATTCGAGCTTCTTCAGCGCCGGCCAGCCGGCATACCGCGTCCGCCAGTTCGAGCGCGGCCGCAGCCACACCGCGAAGGTCTCGGCGAAATCCTCGTCCGGATGGCTCTGCGCGTACCACAGCCTGAGATGCTGGACGTAATTGCGGCTGGCCGGATTGGGCCGGTAGTAGCGCGGGTAGTGTTGCGACGACGGGCCGAACAGCTGCTGCCAGCGCCGGCGGCGTTGCAGCTGGTAGCCGTGCTGTATTGCGTGCCCCGCCTCGTGGCGGAGGATGGCCATGCACTCGGACCACGAGGCGCCCTCGACGTCGAGCATCATCTTCTTCTCGAGCTTCATCAGCCGGGGATGGGCGAGATAGAAGGGAATGGCGATGCCGGGCACATCCGCCGGGCTGAACCATTCGCTCGAGATCCAAGTGTGCGGCCGCAGCCGGATGCCGCGCTCTTCGAGCTCTTCGTAGAGCGTGCTGACACAATCCGCGAGCCAGGTGCCTTCGACCGCAACCCTCAGACTGCTGAGGCGTTGCTCGAGCAACTGCGCATCTGTGAGCTTCTCCCAGGAATATTTGCGACGCGGCATAGGCTTC
This sequence comes from Bradyrhizobium sp. 41S5, assembly GCF_011516665.3. Lineage (NCBI taxonomy): Bacteria > Pseudomonadati > Pseudomonadota > Alphaproteobacteria > Hyphomicrobiales > Nitrobacteraceae > Bradyrhizobium > Bradyrhizobium sp. 41S5. The sequence continues at coordinate 8,113,161 of NZ_CP083721.1, forward strand.
CAAAGTCAAAAAAACAAACCGGAATCGCGATGGTGTCATAGGTTGCCGCCGGCAACAACCGCCGGACTTTTCCGCCAGGACTCCGGCCCGCGCCGCTTGGCATCAACCCCGCCCCGGTGCGTCCGCCGCAGGGTCGGCGGGACACGGAGAGCCCAGGCTACGGTCCAGATCGCCGGCGGGGCGCCTTCGTACTTTCTGCTATGATCGGCCGATTCTCAGGCAAGCTATTTGAGAGGCGAGAATGGATTATCGGCGGAGTCTGCTTTTTCACGGCATGGCCCTGTTCCTGATCGGGCTGTTGACCGGCCTTCTCGAGCAGCACTTCAACAATGTGCGGATGGCGCTCGCAGCGCATCTCGAAGGCGTGATGAATGGCACGTTCCTGCTGGCGGTCGGCGCGATCTGGAGCGAGGTCAGGCTGCCGCCCCGCGCGGGCGTCGCGGCTTACTGGGCGCTGCTGTGCGGAACGTATGGCAACTGGGCCGTGACGACGCTCGCCGCCGTTCTCGGAACCGGCGCGCTGTCGCCGGTCACTGCGGCCGGGCGTGGTGCCGCCCCGTGGCAGGAAACGCTGGTGACCATCGGATTCGTCTCGATCGGTCTTGCGATCATCGCAGCATCGATCCTGCTGCTGTGGGGGCTGCGCGGCAAGGCTGCCCTTGCCCATGACGCGAGATAGCTCCTCCTGACTTCTCCGTCGCTTGCGCTCATCCGGGCTACGCAATTACGTTCTTCATCGAGATCGGGATGTATTTTTTCACGACTGGCCGTGATCCTGCGCGGCGCGTGCCGCGACCGCCGCGCGTCGCTTGAGGAACTCGCGCTCGCGTGCGTTGCCGGCTAATGCGGCAGCGGCCTCGAACGCGGCGTGCGCCTCCGCGAAGCGGCTCAACCGTTGCAGCAGATCGCCGCGCACGCTCGGCAGCAGATGGTAGGCTTTCAGCGCCGGCTCGTCCGCAAGGCCGTCGACGATCGCAAGCGCCGCCAGCGGCCCTTCGGCCATGCCGATCGCGACCGCGCGGTTGAGCTCGATCACCGGCGAATTCAGCAGCGCGGCGAGATCGCCGTACAGCGCGGCGATGCGGCGCCAGTCGGTCGCGTCAGGCGTGTCGGCCTCGGCGTGGCATGCGGCGATCGCGGCCTGCAGCGCGTAGAAGCCGCCGCCGCCACCGAGCTCGCGGGCGCGCGCCAGCGCCAGCTGCCCGCGGCGGATCTGCAGGCGATCCCACAGCGCGCGGTTCTGGTCCATCAGCAGGATCGGCTCGCCGGCCGCATCGGTGCGCGCCGCTATCCGCGAAGCGTTGAATTCCATCAGCGCCAGCAATCCGTGCGCCTCCGGCTCCTGCGGCGCGATCGAGCTCAGCACGCGGCCAATGCGCAGCGCCTCGTTGCAGAGCTGCGGCCGCAGCCATTCGTCGCCGCGTGCCGCCGTATAGCCCTCGTTGAAGATCAGGTAGGCGACCTCGAGCACGGAGGCAAGCCGCTCCGACAGCGCCTCGCCGCGCGGCGTCTCGTAGGCCAGACCTGACTCCGACAGCGTGCGCTTGGCGCGCACGATGCGTTGGGCGATGGTCGCCTCCGCCTGCAGGAAGGCGCGCGCGATCTCCTCGGTGGTGAGGCCGCAGATCATCCGAAGCGCCAGCGCGGCGCGGGCCTCGCGCGACAGCAGCGGATGGCAGGCGGTGAAGATCAGCCGCAGCAATTCGTCGCCGATATCGTCGTCGAGCGCGGAATCGAAATCGGGCATGGTCTCCTGCTCCCGCACCAGATCATGCGCAAGCATGCCGTGCTTCTCGGTCAGCATGCGATTGCGCCTGATATGATCGAGCGCACGCCGCTTGGCGGTCGCCATCAGCCAGGCACCCGGCTTCTCCGGCACGCCACCGAGCGGCCAGTGCTCGAGCGCCGCGATCAGCGCTTCCTGGGTAAGATCCTCGGCGAGCGGCACGTCGCGCAGCATCCGCGACAGGCTGGTGATCAGTCGCGGCTGCTCGATGCGCCACACACCGAGGATGGTGCGCTTGATCTCGTCCTCCGTCACGCTGGCCACCGGCATGCGACGGAGGCGACCGTCAGCAGTCCATGAAGGGGCGAACCTCGCATGACAGTTCCCAATCCGGCATATGGTCAAGATGAAGCTGCATGAACTCGACGGCGCGCGCCACGGCTTCCTCCTTGTCCTTCAGCTCGAACACGGCGTAGCCGCCGACCACCTCCTTGGCCTCCATGAAAGGACCGTCGGTGACGGTGAGCTTGCGATCCTTGATCTTCACTTCCGCGCCCGCCGTGCGCGGCAACAGCGCGCCGGTATCGAGCATGCGGCCGGCCGCGATCTCGCGTTCGGCAAGCTTGCCGATCGCCTCCCTCAATGGCGGATTCGGCAGCATCGGCTTCTCGGCCACCAGGACATACATGAAGCGCATCGCCCATCCTCCTCCGGCTCACTCGGGACACTGTCCGGCAAAGCCTGCGAAGGCGCGGACCTCGCAGGTGCCTTGCCAGCCGGGCATGTGATCCTTGTGCAGTTGCATGAACTCGACCGCGAGCGCCACCGCCTCTTCCTTGCTACCCAGCTCGAAGATCGCGTAACCGCCGATCACCTCCTTGGCCTCGACGAACGGACCATCGACGACGCTGAGATGGCCGTCGACAATGCGGACTTGTGCGCCGGTCGCGAGCGGCATCAGCCCGCCGGTATCGACCATGCGGCCGGCCTTGATCTCGCGGTCGGCGAGCTTGTGCATGGCGTCCAGCAGCGCCGGGGTCGGCTGTGCCGGCGACTGGGGCGAAGTGACGATCGACATAAAGCGCATGAAATGCTCCTGTTTGCGGCAAGCCACGGGGATAATCGCGGTGAAATCGGCTCGCTATGGGAGACGACGATCCGGAAGCCGCCGGATCGACAGGGGCTCGGGATTTATTTTCGGGGGCCAGCGAGAAGCAGATCGTACCCGCCCCATCGTCGTCCCTGCGAAAGCGGGGACGGCACGGAGTTTGTGGCAGCGCCGCCTATTGATCCCGCAGCATGATCAGCGGGTCGGCGCTGTCGGGAATGCGGCGCCATTGGGCGTTGTCGTCGGCCTCGAACTGCCAGGTCTCGCCCTTGGCCGACATCAGGATCATCTGGCCATGGTCGAGCCGCCACAGCGTCGGATTGAAGGCCGCGACTGCGGGATCGCATTTGCCTTTCAGGAACACCTGAAAATTGTCGTTGCCGGCGTCGGTGTTGGTCAACACAAGGGCGCAGATCGCCTGGCCGTTGCCGCGGACCATCGACCAGTCGCCGATCATCTGGTCCATCGACTTGGCGAGCGCGCGGGCCGCTGCGAGGTTTTGCAGGATGTAGACGCCCTCGTTGGTGCGCATGCCCTCGAAGATGCCGGTCTCGACCTCGGTGAAATCGATCACGGCCTCGCCGGCCGCATTATGCAGCCGCACGATGTCGCCGAGGCCCTTGATGCTCCAGCCGGTGATGTCCTTGGTGAAGGGCAGCGCTGCGGCGCAGGCCGGTTCGAGCTCGAGCTTGAATCCTTGCGGCGTCGCCTCGCTCTTCAGCGTCACGACGCAGGTCTTGCTGCGCTCGGTGGTGGCGAGCTCCCACTGCCCGATCATGTCCTTCTTCAACGTCGAGACGTCCTGCGCGGCTGCCGGACCGCACGCGGCCAGCAGCAGACACAACACGAGGTTGAAGCGGGACAGCGGCATCAGCGGCCCTTTACCGGCGTTTCCGCAACCGGCGTCAGCGGCGGCTTGCCCGCGAACCAGTTCGTGATGTTATCGACCACGAGCTGGTCCATCGCATTGCGCGTCACCACCGAGGCCGAACCGATATGCGGCAGCAGCACGACGTTCTGCATCGCCTTCAGTTCGTCCGGCACATTCGGCTCGGCCGCGAACACGTCGAGGCCGGCGGCGAGGATGGTGCCGGATTTCAGCGCCGCGACCAGTGCCGGCTCGTCGACCACGGAGCCGCGCGCGACATTGATCAGCACGCCGCGCGGGCCGAGCGCCTTCAGCACGTCGGCATTGATCATCTTCGCGGTCGAGGCGCCGCCCGGCACGATGACGATCAAGGTGTCGACCGCCTTCGCCATCTCGATCAGATCGGGATAGTGCTTGTAGGCGACGTCCTTGGACGGATTGCGCGAATGATATGACACCGGCACGCGCGAGGCCTCGAGCCGCCGCCCTATCGCCTGGCCGATCCGGCCCATGCCGACGATGCCGATCTTGCGGTCGCGCAACGAGCCGACGCTGAGCGGATAATTCTGGGTCTGCCACAGACCGGAGCGCACGTAGCGGTCGGCCTTGACGAATTCGCGCAGTGTCGCGATCAACAGCCCCATCGCGACGTCGGCGACCTCCTCGGTCAGCACGTCGGGCGTGTTGGTGACCACGATATTGTGATCCCGCGCATAGCCGGAATCGACGTGGTCGTAGCCGACGCCGAAGCTGCCGACGATCTCGAGCTTCGGAAACATCGCCATCGCGGTCTTGTCGGTCGCCATCGTGTGATAGGTGACGGCGATGCCGCGGATCCTGGCCATCGTGTCGGGCGTCAGGCGCTCGAGGTCGCCGCGGCTCTCGGCCCGGTGCAGCACGTATTGATCGGAAAAGCCGTTTTCGAGGATTGGCCGGATCGGTCCATAAACCAACAGATCGATCTTTTCGGAAGAAATCGGGGCCATCAATTGTCCTTTCCTAACGCGCTTTCATGCCAACGCCGCAACAGAAGGTGCGAAACTAGCGCCAGCACCCCATAGATGACAATCCCGGCCAGCGATAGCAGCAGAAGTGCTGCGAACATGCGTGGAATATTCAGCCGGTAGCTCGATTCAGCGATCCGGAAGGCAAGGCCCGAGCCGGCGCCGGCGCTGCCGGCCGCGATCTCCGCCACCACGGCACCGATCAGCGACAGGCCGCCGGCAATGCGCAGGCCGCCGAGGATATAGGGCAGCGCCGCGGGCAGCTTCAGGAGCAGCAGCGTCTGCAGCCGTGAAGCGCCATAAAGTTGAAACAATCCGGCGAGGTTGCGATCGACCGAGTTGAGGCCGAGCGTGGTGTTCGACAGCACCGGAAAGAACGCCACGATCCAGGCGCAGACGATCACCGCGGTCTGCTGTTGCAGATAGATCAGGAGCAGCGGCGCGATCGCGATCACGGGCGTGACCTGCAGCACCACCGCGTAAGGGAACAACGAATATTCCAGCCATTTGGACTGGTTGAACAGCAGCGCCAGCACGACGCCGCCGACCGCAGCCGCGACGAAACCTTCGAGCGTGGTCAAGAGCGTGACACCGAGCGATTGCGACAGCACCGGCCAATCCGCAACCAGTGTTTTCAGCACTAGGAGCGGGCTCGGCAGCACATAGGGCTGGATGCCATAGGCGCGGACGATCGCCTCCCAGAGCACGACGCCCGCGGCAAACACCGCGAGCGGCAGCAGAAAGCGGACGAGGTCTTGCGGAGACTTCATGCGCCCGCCTGCCCTGCATAGGACGGCGCCAGCGCGCCCGAGACCTCGCGGCAGAACGCGGCATATTCGGCCGAGGTGCGGAACTCCTCGCCGCGCGGCTCCGGCGAGGTGATGCGAAACTCCGCGCCGATCCGACCCGGTCGCGCCGTCATCACGATCACGCGCTGCGAGAGATAGACCGACTCGAACACCGAGTGCGTCACGAAGATGACGGTCTTGTGCAGGTTGTGCCACAGCGACAGCAGGTCGTTGTTGAGGCGAAAGCGCGTGATCTCGTCGAGCGCGGCGAACGGCTCGTCCATCAGCAGGATATCGGGATCGGTGACCAGCGCGCGCGCCAGCGACACCCGCATCTTCATGCCGCCAGAGAGTTCGCGCGGATAGGCGCCAGCGAACTCCGCCAGCCCGACCTGATCGAGCGCGGCCTCGATGCGCGCTTCGGCGTCGGTCGTAGGCAGCCGGGCGAGCTTCAGCGGCAGGCGGACATTGTCGCGCACATTGGCCCACGGCATCAGCGTCGGCTCCTGAAACACGAAGCCGATCCTGTGGCTGCCGCGCGGCTCCACGCCGTGATGGGCGAGCTCGACCGTGCCGGCGCTCGGCGTGGCGAGGCCGGCAATCAGCCGCAGCGCGGTGGATTTGCCGCAGCCGGAGGGGCCGAGCAGCGAGACGAGCTCGCCGCGTCTCACGTCGAGGTCCAGCGGCCCGAGCGCTCTCACTCTGCTGTCATAGGTCTTGGTGACGCCGCGCAGGCGCACGGCAGACCCGGCATCAGGCCAAGACAACGCAGGCTCCGCCATCGCGCGTCCGCACCCCGTCAGTTCTTCGGCCTGAGCTCGACGCCGACCGCCTTGTTGACGAAGCGCAGCGTGTAGCCCTGGCGATAGTCGATGGTGCTCTTGACCACGCCGGCGCGCACCATCTTGTCGAAGAAGCTCGCCATCCGCTCGTCGGTCATGGCGCCGATGCCGTTCTTGATGGAATCGCCTGAATCGACGATGCCATGCTCGCGCATCTTGGCGACGCAATAGGCCAGCAGCTCGTCGTTCATCTCCGGATTGAGCTTCTTGATCATCGCATTGCCGGCCGAGTTGTCGCCGTAGACGTAAGTGTACCAGCCGACAACGGAAGCATCGACGAAGCGCTGCACCAGATCCGGCTTCTTGTCGACCAGGTCGCGGCGGGTCTCGATCAAGGTCGAATAGGAGTTGAAGCCGTAGTCGGCGAGCAAGAGCACGTTCGGCTTGAAGCCGGCGGCTTTCTCCACCGCAAAGGGCTCCGAGGTGACATAGCCCTGCATCGCGGTCTGCTTGTTCACGATGAAGGGCTGCGGGTTGAAGGTATAGGGCTTCACCTTGTTCTCGTCGAAGCCGTATTCGGATTTCAGCCACTGGAAGTAGCTGGTGATACCTTCCTTCGAGATCAAAAGCGTCAGCGGCTTCAGATCCTCGATCTTGCCGACCTTGACTTCGGGATGGGTCAGGAAGACCTGCGGGTCCTTCTGGAACATCGCCGCGACGGCGACCAGCGGTACGTTGTTGGTGACGGCGTCGAAGGTCTGCAGCGAGTTCGCGCTCATGAAGAAGTCGAGCTTGCCCGCGATCAAGAGCATGCGGTTGTTCTCGTTGGGACCGCCGGGCACGATAGACACGTCGAGGCCGTATTTCTTGTAGGTGCCGTCGGCAAGCGCCTGGAAGAACCCGCCATGCTCGCCCTCGGCGACCCAATTGGTGCCGAACGAGACCTTGTCCAGAGTCTGCGCCCGCGCCGGGAGGAGGCCTGCGGAAACGCCGAGAGTGGCGGCCAGAAGGGCCGTGGTTAACGCTCGCGGCAAAAAGGCCGGGATCATGGTTGGACTCCGTCGATCATTATGGCCCATGATGGAAGGCGGGAAGACGTGGACCGCGCCCGGAGACGCGAACGCCTCGGTGATGTTAAACAAACTAGCCTGCAAATCCATCCCATGAAACGCTTGTATTGAAACGACCGGCTTGATGACCTCGACGCTTCCGCCCCGTGACTGGACCGCCATCCACTGGCCCGACCTCGCGAGGGACGCGGCCGCGCGCTGGATCGCGGTGCTGCCGCTGGCCGCGACCGAGCAGCACGGGCCGCATCTGCCTGTTGGAACCGACGTCATGATTGGCGAGGCGTATCTGGCGCGGGTGCAGGAGCTGCTGCCGGCGGCCATCCCGGCCACGTTCCTGCCCCTGCAGCCGGTCGGCATCTCCACCGAGCACATCGATTTTCCGGGCACGCTGACCCTGCCAACCAAGGTGGCGCTGAATAGCTGGATGGCGCTCGGCGAGAGCGTGGCGCGCGCCGGGATCAGGAAGCTCGTGATGGTGACGAGCCATGGCGGCAATTCCGCCGCGATGCAGCTCGTGGCGCAGGATTTGCGCGCGCAACATCACATGCTGGTGGTGACCACAAGCTGGTCGCGCTTCGGCACGCCCGACGGGCTGTTCGATGCCGACGAATTGCGCCACGGCATCCATGGCGGCGCGGTCGAGACCTCGATCATGCTGGCGAAGTATCCGCAACATGTGCGCAAGAATGCGATCGCGGATTTCAAGCCCGCGAGCGTGCAGATCGAGAAGGATCACCGCTTCCTGTCGACCCAGCGGCCGGCGCCGTTCGCCTGGCAGGCGCAGGACCTCAATCCGAGCGGCGCGATCGGCGATGCGACCAAGGCCTCGGCCGAGAAGGGCGAGAAGCTGCTCGAGCACGGTGCGCGCGCGTTTTGCGAGCTGCTGGCCGACGTCGACAGGTTCGATCCGGGCGTATTTCGGGGCAACTGACCCGGCATTCCTTCGTCTTGGCGGAGGCGACGAAACAATCCACGAAACCATGTTTCCGGCACGGTCTTCGAACCGGAACCGAAAAGCGTCCGTCCAACGGGCATGCGGACCATACAGGCGCCGCCCTCAACAGGATGGAGTATCCCATGTCGATCAAGACCAAGTTTGCCGCCCTCGCCCTCACCGCGCTCGCCGTGACGGGCACCATCGCGTCCACGACGTCGCAGGCCAATGCCAAGCCGTATGGCTGGGGCTGGGGCGTAGGTGCGGGCCTTGTCGGCGCCGCCATCGTCGGCAGCGCGATCGCGGCCAGTGACGGCTATTATGACGGCGGCTATCGGCGCTGCGCCTGGGTGCGCCAGTTCGACGCCTACGGCAACTACATCGGCCGCGTGCGCTCCTGCTACTGATCGACGGGATTTTCGTAGTTTTTTCGAGCGAAGTGGGCACCGGTTCGCGTGAAGAAAACACGTCAAACAAGAATCCAGAGCCGAATAGGCTCTAGGGCTGCGGATCCTGCGTTGGGCACGGGTCCTCATCCACCCCGTGTCGCACACGACCCGTCCGGCGATCCCCCCGGGCGGGTCGATTCTTGAACGCAGCGATCACAGATATTTTGCAATCAGCCGGAAGTCGCGCAGCATGTTGCGGCCCTTCGGACCCGATACCTTCAGCGTCTCCTCCAGGCTGTGGCCGATGTGATCGTGGATCAGCGCCTTCTTGGCACTCTCGATCGCGCTCTCCACCGCCTGCAATTGCTGGGCGATCTGCGCACAGGGCCGGCCCTGCTCGATCATCTCGACAATGGTCTCGAGATGGCCGTTGGCACGCTTCAGGCGCCGGGCGATCGCGGCGTGCGGATGGTCGTCTGACATTCGGTTCTCCTATCCTCCAGGGAGGATAATCATGATCCTCCCTGGAGGATAGCAGAATCGGCTTGACAGGCCATTGTGGCAGGCGTAGTGCCCCATCGTCGGAACATGCGTTCCGCACCGGGGTCTGACCCCGGACATCAACCCGACCACGAGCCAACACAGAAGGCACATGGGCAGTAGCAACTCAGGCGACAGTAGACCGCTGACGGGACTATTGACGCCGCAACACAACAAGACTGATCGCGCAGATTTCGCCTGCGTGGATGGGTGGTCACGCCTCACGTAACCGCCTGCTCCTCACCGGCCTGCCGCGCGACAGCGGAAGTGGAGGTGAGCGATGTTCGAAAAGCTCGCAAAATTCCGGCAAGCAAGCCCGCGGCGCGTTGTCGAGCCGCGGCAGATTCCGCCGCGGGCGGCCACCTATTCCAATGACAACCTGCCGGGCTTTCGCCGCCCGGCGGACCGCTGGCGTCCAACCCCGGCCTGTCATTGGATCCTGATCGACGGCCGCCTGGAGTGCCGGTGGACCGTCGACGACACCGGCGGGGATCTCGATCATCGGCGGCGCGCGGGCCGGTATTTTGGCCCGCGCGTGACAACTGCGCGTCACGCTGCGGCAAAGCCGCGGCTGTGCGCTTGAACCTTTTTCGCATGATCTCGTCCGGAAAACCGCTGCGCACTTTTCCGGATCATGCGCCAGGAGGCCAGTATGGACGACGGACCTAGTCGTCCCGTTGCGCGCCATTGCGGCGCGGCAGCGGGATTCTCGACCTGCATCACATCTGGAAATGCCGCTGCTCACGGCAGCGGAGACGTGCGCGCCTGACGGTCCGCGTCCCTCTTGCCGTGCCCAAAGGGCGGCGAGGAGACGCGATATGACCGAAACCAAGTCCACCCAAACCGCCATTCTCGACACCGCGCATGCCGGCGACATCCGCGGCGCGCTCGGCAGCATCGCGCGGGACGACACCGCGCCACGCGCGACCTTGCTGGCCCGGTTTAAGACCCTGCTGGCGATCGTCGGCCCCGGCCTGATCGTGATGGTCGGCGACAACGATGCTGGCGCGTTCGGCACCTATACCCAGGCCGGTCAGAACTACGGCACCACGCTGCTGTGGACGCTGCTGCTTTTGATCCCCGTGCTCTACGTCAACCAGGAGATGGTGGTGCGGCTCGGCGCCGTCACCGGCGTCGGCCATGCCCGGCTGATCTTCGAGCGCTTCGGCAAGTTCTGGGGCGCCTTCAGCGTCATCGACCTCCTGGTGCTGAACGCGCTGACCATCGTCACCGAATTCATCGGCATCACCTTCGCGCTGCATTTTCTCGGCGTCTCGCAGTTCTGGGGCGTGCTGGCCTCGGCTGTTATCGTGATGCTGGCGGTCTCGACCGGCGACTTCCGCCGTTTCGAACGCTTCGGCATCGTGCTGGTCGCAGGCAGCCTGCTGCTGGTACCCATCATCCTGATGGTGCATCCGCCGGTCGGGCAGATCGCGGCTGATTTCTTCGTGCCGAAGATGCCCGAGGACGCCAAGCTCAGCGAGGTGATGCTGTTGATCGTCGCGATCGTCGGCACCACGGTGGCGCCGTGGCAATTGTTCTTCCAGCAGAGCTATATCGTCGACAAGCGGATCACGCCGCGCTTCATCCGCTATGAGCGGCTGGATCTGTGCATCGGCATCGTGCTGGTCGTGGTCGGCGCCGTCGCGATGATCTCGTTCTGCGCCGAGGTATTTGCCGGACGGCCGGAATTCGGCAATTACACCGACGCGCTGGGGACCGCGGTCGGGTTGGAGAAATATGCCGGCCGGCTGCCGGCGGTGCTGTTTGCCCTCGCACTGCTGGATGCCTGCATCATCGGCGCGGCCGCGGTCTCCCTCTCAACGGCCTATGCGATCGGCGACGTGTTCGCGGTCAAGCACTCGCTGCACCGCAAGCCGTGGGACGCGAAGGGCTTCTACAGCGTCTATTGCGGCCTGATCGTGCTCGCCGCGGTGCTGGTGCTGACGCCGGGCACGCCGCTCGGACTGCTCACCAACGCGGTGCAGACGCTGGCCGGCGTGCTGCTGCCGAGTGCGACCGTGTTCCTGCTGCTGCTGTGCAACGACCGCCACATCCTCGGGCCGTGGGTCAACTCCGTCAGTCTGAACCTGTTCACGGGCGCGGTGGTCGCGGGCCTCGTGATGCTGTCTGTGATCCTGACTGCCGCGGTGCTGTTCCCGGATCTCAGCGAGGCATGGATCATCGGCATCCTGGTCGGCGGCAGCCTGCTCGCGCTCGCAGTCACCGCGGCGGTCAAACTGTACGAGATGTTGTCGCACGGTCGCGCATCCTCCCGCTTCAAGCACAAGCCGCCGCTGTTCGACCGCGACACCTGGCGGATGCCGCCGCTCGACCGGCTGCCACCGGCGCGGCTCAGCCCGTTGAGCCGGATCTGGATGCTGGTGCTGCGCGGCTACCTCGTCGTCGCTGCCGGCCTCGTGCTGCTGCGCATCGTCCAGCTCGCCACGGTGGGGGCGTGACCGCGCCTGGCCGCGGCCGGCGATGGGGCGCGATCGTGTTGTTCAGGCTGGCAAGCGCCATCCTGCGCGGCGCCACCGCGCTCTATCAGCGGCGTGTGATTTCAGGCGCCGAGCTGCGGACGGCGCTGTCGATGGCGCGATGTGTCGAACGAGCCGGCGCCAGGGTCGCGCTCGGCAGGATGTCGCGACCCGCCTTGATCAAGATAAAGGACGAAGACAATGCTGACATCGATTGAACGGTCGGTTCTCGACCGATTTGCCACAGATGCGCGGGCGTTCGCAGCGGATGAGGCCCGCAGCCTCGGGGTGTTACGCGACTGTCATAGTGGCGTGCAAATCGGAGAGGTATCCGGCGCGCATCAGTTGCTATTGCGAATTACTTGCAACAAACCACAGCGGATGCTAGGTGCTGGTCTGGCTTTGGATAGGGCGATACGGATCGGACCGGGGACGGCGGGCGATGAATTCAAATCTCGGGTGGCAAGTGGCCGCCAAATCTGCAATGCCGGGCGAAATCGCCAACCGTTCGCGGAAAGCCGCGTCATGACCTGCGTCCGTCTCTTCCGGGTTCGGATCGCCGCCGGCGCAGCGCTCGGCGCGGCGGCATTCGGCACGCCGGCGGCCGCGGCCGATATGGCCGTCAAGTCACCGGCCATTAACGCGGTGGTCTACAGCTGGACCGGCTTTTATGTCGGCGGCCATGTCGGCTATGGTGACGGCAGCCTCGGTCCCGATACCAATCCGCTTCCCTTGCAGGGTGTCTTCTTTCCTCACAGTGTCACAGGAGGGATCGGCGGCTTCCAGGTCGGATACAATCACCAGTTCGCAAACAGCATCGTGCTCGGCGTCGAGGCGGATGCGACATTCGTGGGCCCGGTCGATCTGCCGCGGCGCAGGCTCGGCCCCTTCAACTCGTCGATCGACTATGTCGGCACCGTGCGCGGCCGCGCCGGTTACAGCTTTGGCACCTGGATGCCCTACCTCACCGGCGGCTTCGCCTGGGGCCACAGCCAGGTCAGGGTCAACGATGCCGCCGGCGACGTGATCTCGGAGCCCGGTCAGTATCAGACCGGCTGGACTGTGGGCGCCGGCGCCGAATTTGCACTGAGCGGCAATTGGACGGCCAAGGTCGAATATGACTACATCGACCTGTCGCGCCGCACGCTCGGTCTCAACGACTTCGGCATGCCCGGCGTCACCATCGACCCGCGGCTGCATCTGCTGAAATTCGGCCTGAACTATCAACTCGGCGACTCGCCATGGTCGGCGACGCCGGCCAAGCCCCTGCTGCCTGAATCCGACAATTGGTCCGTCCATGCGCAGACGACGCTGATCGGACAGGGCTACCCGGCCATTCGTTCAGCCTATAGCGGCACCGACAGCCTTCCGGCGGGCGGACAGACGCGGCAGACATGGACCACGACTGCCTTCCTCGGTGTGCGGCTGTGGGAGGGTGGCGAACTCTACTTCAATCCGGAGACCGCGCAGGGCTTCGGCCTCAACAGCACGCTCGGCCTCGCCGGCTTCCCGAACGGTGAAGCGCAGAAGGCCGGCGCCGAATATCCGAGGATCCGGCCGCAACGCTACTATTTTAAGCAGACCTTCGGCTTCGGCGGCGAGCAGGAAGACGTCACTGATGGCCCCAACCAGATCGCGGGCAAGCGCGACATCGACCGCCTCACGGTCATCGTCGGGCGCTTTGCAGTGGGCGACTTCTTCGACGGCAATTCCTACGCCAAGGACCCGCGCGCCGATTTCATGAACTGGGCGATGTGGGCCTCCGCCGCCTACGACTTCCCGGCGGATCTGCCCGGCTATACCCGCGGCGCCGTAGTCGAGCTCAACCGCAAGGACTGGGCGGTGCGCGCCGGCGTGTTCCAGGTGCCGGATGCGCCGAACAGCGACGTCCTGACGTTCAAGACCGGCGGCGCAGTGGTGGAATTCGAAGGCCGCTACTCGGTCTTCGATCAGCCCGGCAAACTCCGCGTCGGCGTGTTCGGCAATCGCGGCTTCACCGGCAATTACAGCCAGGCGCTTGCGATCGAAGCCACAGACCCTTCGCTCGACATCAACACCGTGATGGCGGGCATCCGCAAGGACAACCTGAAATACGGCTTCTACCTCAACGCCGAACAGCAGATCGCAACCGATGTCGGCCTGTTCGGTCGCCTGAGCTGGAACGACGGCCAGAACGAGATCCTGTCGTTCACCGACGTCGACCGCAGTCTTTCGGGCGGTGTGTCGATCAAGGGCAGCCGATGGGGGCGGCCGGACGACACGATCGGCATCGGCGGCGCGATCAACGGACTCTCCGCCTCGCACCGCGATTACCTCGCCGCCGGCGGCCTCGGCCTCCTGATCGGTGACGGCGCGCTCAACTACCGGAATGAAGGCATCTTCGAGAGCTATTACGCCTACTCAGTCAACAAGCATCTGACGCTGACCGCGGACTATCAGTTCATCACCAACCCCGCCTACAACGCCGATCGCGGACCGGTGCACATCTTCTCCGGCCGCATGCACGGCGAGTTCTGAGGCGCGCCAACAATGTCGTACCGGCGAAAGCCGGGCCGACATCGAATTTGCCGCGCCGCTCTTCGCAATGATGTCTCGGGATTGGTTCGATAGAGCAAGAGCCCTCTCCCCACTCAGATATATGTAGACCCCCCGGGCTTGCCGCAAGCCCGGGGTCATCCCGTAGAACGCGCACCCAATCGAACGGAGGAGTGCGGGATGCGGGAACATGCTGTGGTGATTGCCGGCGGAGGGCCGACCGGGCTGATGCTGGCATGCGAGCTGGCGCTGGCCGGCGTCGATGTTGCGATCGTCGAACGGCGCGAGAGTCCGGACCTGATCGGCGCGCGGGCGGGCGGTCTGCACGCGCGCACCATCGAGGTGTTCGATCAACGCGGCATCGGCGACCGCTTCGTCGCGCTGGGGACGCGCCATCCGGCGGTGCTGTTCCACTCCCATCTGGTTTCGCTCGAGATCAGCGACTTCCCGACCCGGCGCAATTTCACGCTGGGGCTACGGCAGAACCATATCGAGCGCGTGCTCGGCGAATGGGCCGAGCAACTTGCAGTGCCGATCGATCGCGGGTGCGACGTGACCGGCTTCACGCAGGACGACGATGGCGTCGACGTCGCGCTGTCGGATGGCCAGGTGCTCCGGGCACGGTATCTGGTCGGCTGCGACGGCGGCCGCAGCATCGTCCGCAAGGCGGCCGGCATCGAATTCGCCGGCTGGGATCCGACCAGGAGCTGGCTGATCGCCGAGGCCGAGACATCTGGCGAACCGGAATGGGGCTTTCGCCAGGACGAGACCGGCATCTATGCCATCGGCAAGGTGGAAGACGGTGAACGGGTGCGGCTCGTGCTGACCGAGCGGCAACTCGGCACGGACAGGGAGCCGACCCTGCGCGACGTCAGCGAGCGGCTGGCCGCGGTGTACGGCACCGATTTCGGCATCCACAGCCCGGTCTGGATATCACGCTTCACCGACATGACCCGGCAGGCCGTGACCTATCGCAAGCAGCGCGTGCTGCTGGCCGGCGATGCCGCCCATGTGCATCCGCCGATGGGCGGACAGGGCCTCAATATCGGCGTGCAGGACGCGGTGAATCTGGGCTGGAAGCTCGCCCAGGTGGTCAAGCAGACATCGCCGGACGGCTTGCTCGACACCTATCATTCCGAACGGCATCCGGTGGCGGCCCGCGTGCTGCGCAACACCATGGCGCATGTCGCGCTCAGCCGGACCGACGCGCGCAGCAAGGCGCTGCACGAGATCGTCTCCGAACTGCTGCGCATGGACGAACCGCGCCGAAAATTCGCCGCGATGATGTCCGGCCTGGACCTGCACTACGATCTCGGCGATGGCCATCCGCTGCTCGGACGCCGCATGCCCGATCTCGATCTGGTGACGACCAACGGTCCGCTGCGGGTCTTCGCGCTGCTGCACGGCGCGCGACCGGTGCTGCTCAACTTTGGCGAGCCCGGCGGCTTCGACATCACGGGATGGGCTGATCGGGTTCAGCTGGTCGACGCCGATTACGCCGGCACGTGGGAGCTTCCGGCGCTCGGAACGGTTGCGGCGCCCGGCGCGGTGCTGGTCCGGCCCGACGGCTACGTGGCGTGGGTCGGAGACCGAAGTCAGTTGGGCCTCGCCGAGGCGCTGACCAAATGGTTCGGCGCGCCTGGCAGCACATCGTGAGCGTAGCTGGCGCCGCTGTTTGTGGCGAGAGCTGACCCACTCGCTTGCTCTGCGAGCAAAGCGACCTCCCCTTTTCAAGGGGAGGTTGGAGCATTCACAGCCCTAACCGGCCGGCTGGAACGAGTCTACGCGCGCCATTGCCCAGGCTTCACGGAAGCGGGGATCCTGGGTCCCTTCGAGCAGTTCGCCCGGGCGTAGCGCCGGATAGAGCTGTGCGAAAGTGCGGACGTCGGTGGTCGAGGACCGCTGCGAGAAGTGGATCGGCCGCAGATCCTTGGTGTGCTCGAGGCCGGCGGCGGCCAGCAGCTCGGTCAGCGCGTGCAGGGTCGAGTGGTGGTAGTTGTACACGCGCTCGATCTTGTCGGGCACGTAGAGCGCGCGGTTGCGGATCGGGTCCTGCGAGGTCACGCCGGTCGGGCAGCGATCGGTGTGGCAGCTCAGGGATTGGATGCAGCCGAGCGCAAACATGAAGCCGCGCGCCGAATTGCACCAGTCGGCCCCGATCGCCATCGCGCGCGCCATGTCGAAAGCGGTTGCGATCTTGCCGGCAGCGCCGATCTTGATGCGATCGCGCGCCCCGATGCCGATCAGCGCGTTGTGGACGAAATTGACGCCCTCGCGCATCGGCATGCCCAGATGGTCCATGAACTCGAGCGGTGCGGCGCCGGTGCCGCCCTCATTGCCGTCGACCACGATGAAGTCGGGATAGAGCCCGCTCTCCTTCATCGCCTTGCAGATCGCCAGGAATTCCCAGGGATGGCCGATGCACATCTTGAAGCCGGCCGGCTTGCCGCCGGACAGTTTGCGCATCTGCGCCACGAATTCCATCATCTGCAGCGGCGTCGAGAACGCCCTGTGATAGGCCGGCGAGATACAGTCCTCGCCCATCGGCACGCCCCGGATCTTCGAAATCTCCTCGGAGACCTTGGCGGCCGGTAGCACGCCGCCATGGCCGGGCTTGGCGCCCTGGCTGATCTTGAGCTCGACCATCTTGATCTGGTCTTCACCCGAGACGCTTGCGAAGAGCTCCGGGTTGAAAGTGCCGTCGCGGTTGCGGCAACCGAAATAGCCGGAGCCGATCTCCCAGATGATGTCGCCGCCCATCTCGCGGTGATAGGGGCTGACGCCGCCCTCGCCGGTGTCGTGGGCGAAGCCGCCCTTCTTGGCGCCGGCATTCAGCGCCCGCACCGCGTTCGGGCTCAGCGCGCCAAAGCTCATCGCCGAGATGTTGAAGACCGAGGCCGAATACGGCTTGGCGCAGTCGGGGCCGCCGATGGTGATGCGGAATTTCTCGTCGGCGCGCGGCTTCGGCGCCACCGAATGGTGCATCCACTCATAGCCTTCGCGGTAGACATCCTCCTGGGTGCCGAACGGCCGCTTGTCGAGCACCGCCTTGGCGCGCTGATAGACCACCGCGCGGGTGTCGCGGGAGAACGGCATGCCGTCCTTCTCGCTCTCGAAGAAATACTGCCGCATCTCCGGGCGGATTTCCTCGAGCAGGAAGCGGACATGTGCCGAGATCGGGTAGTTGCGCAACACCGCGTGGTTCTTCTGTGTGAGATCGCGGATGCCGAGCAATGTCAGCGCGCCGAAGATCGCCAGCGGGATCAAGACGATCTTGAAGACCTTGTGGTCGAAAATTCCGACCAGCAGCAGCAGCGCGGTGACGACGGCGCAGATCGTCAGCACGATGAAGCGCGGCGAGAACGGAAGCAGCATCGTATCCATGGAATCCCCCGGTCTGCCTTGAATGCCCTGTCGACGGTGAGCCTAATCCAACTCGCGGAACAAGTGCACTACGGTTATACGGCCGAGCAGTCACAGATGTGACAACCGCCCGGTTGGGCGGGTGCGGCATCAATCAAATCGGAACGAAATCGCCTTTTGCAGTGCAACGAAGCAGAGCTCCACAAAGACTGCGCCCCCCTTTCCCGCTTGCGGGCAGGGCTATCGCACATGCGCCCGCGGGCTTCTGCAAACTGACCTGTCCACTCGTCATTGCCCGGCTATGGAACAAGGCCGATAGCCGCCGTCGCCGGGGCGCTGCCAAAATATCGAAAACAACCCCATGCAAAGTAGCCGGCGACTGCCGGCGTTCGACAAGGCAGCTTGACTCGTCGGGCAAATCAGCGGCATTCTTCCATTATCCAGAAATCGTGGAGAGACCCCGAAACTATCGCCCTGCGCTTGCGGGCGAGGTCGCATGCGCCGTTTGCCTAGTGGCTGTGCGGCTGCAATTCGTGGGGGATATGCCCCTGCTTCAGGCCGTCGCTGGCGAGCCACGCATTGGTGACGTCGAGGGCGCGTGCGATGTGATCGGATGTCCGGGAGAAATCGTAGGGCGAGCCGACCAGCGGGCAGAGCGGCGGCACCACGAAATACTCGACGTCGGGACCGATGTTCTCGAGCTCGCTGACGAGTTGCCGCGCGATCAGAAGCGTCAGCGCATGCAGCGCATTGGCGAGCGCGCCGACCGGTGGCGCCTGGTTGGCGCAGGCATATCCGGTCGGCAGCACGATCAGGCGCTTTGCCCCATGCTTCACGGCGACGCGGACCGGTGTGTTGCTGGAGATCGCGCCATCGGCGAGGAAATGATCGCGGTAGTGCACCGGCGTGAATGCGCCGGGGATCGCGGTCGATGCGACGATCGCCTCCGCGGTCGAGCCTTCCGACAGCACCACGCTGTCGCCGCTGATGATGTCCGTCGTGACGATGTGGATCGGGAGCCGCGCGTCCTCGAGATTGCGGAACGGGATGTAATCGTCGATCAGCCTGCGGACCCCGTCATGCGGGATCAGGAAGTCGCGCCGCCACAGGAAGCCCACCAGCGTCCGCCAGGTCACCGGAAACACGTCCTGCCGGTTCAGGCCGCGCCAGATCTCGGCCAGCCGAGCCACGCCCGAGACGGTCGGGTCGCCCGCATAGAACGCGCCGTTCAAGGCCCCAACGCTGGAGCCGACCACCATGTCGGCGGCGACGCCATGCGCGGCAAGCGCCTGCAGCATGCCGACCTGAACCGCGCCAAAGCTGCCGCCGCCGGCAAACACAAAGGCGGTCTTCGGGGCATCCGGATCGGTGATGGACAAGGTACTGCTCCCTTATCGCCGCGTTCGGGAAACGGCTGCACGGCGTTGGCGGGATCATAGCAGTCGGGGATTGGACGGCGCCACATACACAGACGTCGTCCTGGCGAAAGCCAGGCCCCATAACCACAAATGAAAAAGGCTGGAGCCCGATGGGGCCCCAGCCTTTGTCCAATCAGCAACGGTGGTTATGGGTCCGGCTCGCGCGGAGCCTGTCATCGGGCGTGCATTCGCGCGACCCGTTGGCTTGGCCGGGACGACAACTAGCGCTCGACGAACGCCTTCTCGATCACGAAGTGACCGGGAGTGTTGCCGCTGCCTTCCTTGAAGCCGCGGGTCTCGAACAGCTGCTTCAGCTCTTCCAGCATCGCCGGGCTGCCGCACATCATGATGCGGTCGGTCTCGATGTCGAGCGGCCCCTGATGCAGGTCGGCGAACAGCTGGTTCGAGGTGATCAGGTCGGTGATGCGGCCGCGGTTGCGGAACGGCTCGCGCGTCACAGTCGGATAGTAGGAGAGCTTCTCCGACAGCAGCGGCCCGAACAGTTCGTCGTCGCGCAGCTTGGCGACCAGCTCCTCGCCATAGGCGAGCTCGGAGACCTGGCGGCAGCCATGCACCAGCAGGATCTGATCGTAGCGATCGTAGACCTCGGGGTCCTTGATCAGGCTCGCGAACGGCGCAAGGCCGGTGCCGGTCGACAGCAGCATGAGCCGCTTGCCGGGGATCAAATTGTCGGTAATCAGCGTGCCGGTCGCCTTGCGGCCGACCAGGATGGTGTCGCCCTCGCGGATCTTCTGCAGCTTGGAGGTGAGCGGGCCGTCCTGCACCTTGATCGAGAAGAACTCGAGCTCTTCCTCGTGATTGGCGCTCGCCATCGAATAGGCGCGCAGCAGCGGCCGGCCATCGACCTCGAGGCCGATCATGGCAAACTGGCCATTCTGGAAGCGGAAACCGGAATCACGGGTCGCTCGGAAGCTGAAAAGCGTATCGGTCCAGTGCTGAACAGAAAGAACTTTCTCTCGATAGAACGCGCTCATGGGTTTTCGTTTTCTCGACTGGTCAGATTTGGAATGATTTGATTTCTAGTCTGCTCGCGACGGCGCTGAAGTGGCCGAAATCATTGAAGATCTCGCGTGTCCATTGCGCCAATGCATGAGATAGTCAAGATCAACTGGCGTGCAATTGCGATCTCAGAATGGCAGTCGTTCGATTTCGCGCGGAGGTTCAACCGCGACATCGTTAACACGTCATGCTGCAGGTAATTTACTTGCTGAGATCGGCGCCGATCTGGCAATTAATTGCTACCAAAACCGCGGTGAAGGGAAAATGATCTCGTGGTCCTGATCAGCCAGCGAATCTTCCTGGAAACCATCAAAAAATATTGTTTGGCGCACGCGATTGCCGTCGAGGTGCGGTCCGGCGGCTGGCTGGTCCTCATGACCAAGGGCGACGCGCGGCGGCTTGCGATCGGCTACGACATCGGGCTGAACAGCGCGGTCGCGCATCAGGTCGCCAACGACAAATCGGCCTGCGCCGAAGTGCTGGCATCGGCCGGCATATCCGCCATCCCGCACAGCCTGTTTCTCGGCAGCAAGCTCAGCAAGCACATCCCCGGATCGGACTCGCTGGATGCGATGCGGCTTCTGCTCGCGCAGCATCCGCACGGCCTCGCCGTCAAACCCAATGAGGGGACCTCCGGCGAGCTCGTCTTCCGCGTGACGACGCGAACGCAGCTGGAGGCGGCGGTCGCCCGCATCCTCGCCGCGCATCCAAGCCTTGCGATCTCGCCTTACGTCGAGATCAAGGACGAGGTGCGCGTCGTGCTGCTCGATGATCGCGCGCTGATCGTCTACCGCAAGACGCGGCCGTCGGTGGTTGGCGACGGAGTCCACTCGCTGCGCGCGCTGGCGCAGGCGACCGCGACGGCCGAACAGCTGAAGGCCCTCTCCGAGGATTTCGATGCCGCCGCACTCGACGCCATTCCACCCGCCGGCGAGCGGCTTCTGCTCAACTGGCGGCACAATCTCGACGCCGGCGCCGAGCCCGCGCTGCTCACCGATGCCGCGACACGCGAGGCCTGCGTCGGGCTCGCGATCAGGGCCGCACGGGCCGTCGGAATCCGGTTCGCTTCGATCGATGTCGTGCGCGTTGATGGCGCGTGGCAGGTGCTTGAGGTGAATTCCGGCGTGAAGATGGAAGCGTTGGGCCGCCGCCATCCGGCGCTGGTCGAAGCGGCATATTCGGCTGCACTGGACGCCGTGTTTGCATAGGCAGCGTGCCGCGCTTCCCTTGAGCGCCCGATCATTCTCGCGGGTGCTCTTTCTCATAGCCGGCGACGATCAGTTCCGACTGCTCGATCTGCGCCGTGAGACGGTCGATCTCGGCTTGCGTCTCTGGAAACACGTCAGTCCCGGCTGTATTTCCGGATTGCAATTCCGCGAGCAATTCACGGTTCTTCGTGATCTGCTCACGGTGCCAATCGATTTCGGGATCGTCTTGCATAAATCTGCGTCTCTTTCGGCCAGGAGTTACGACGCCAGCTCGCGCAGCAGGGCGGCTGGATAAAACGGTTTGGCAAAAAATTTGACGCCGTCAGGCAGATCGCTGGGCGGCACCAGACCCGAGATCACGAGCACGCGCACGCGTGGGTCGCAATCGAGGGCCAATTGTGCGAGTTCGATGCCGTTCATTCTCCCTGTGAGCTTGATATCGGTGACCAGCAGCGACGGGTGACGCATCTTGATGGCCAGCGCTGCTGTCTCGGCATCTTCGCACTGGATGACGTCGAAATGCCCCTCTTTCAACAACAGCGCAATCATGTCGCGCTGGATCGTGTCGTCTTCGACCACAATTGCGGTCTGGTGAACTGACCTCGCGTAGCCCATGGCAACCTCCAAACGGTCAACCCCAGGGTCAATGACCGAGGACGCTTATTGTTCTGGTTCCAGGCTCGATAACCGGCAGGTTCCGGCGGACGTTTGCAAGTTCCGAGCGGAACAACATTCGAGGTTACCGCGTCATTGATGAGCGACGAGCCAGATGGTTCGGGCCTGGGGAAAGAAAGTCTTGCCAGGAGGCAAATCTCATGAAGAACGCTTTACGGTCGGATCAGGATTTTTCTGAACACTACAAGGCCGACGCGACGGCTGGTGCGCCAGGCTATCTGTCCTCTCGACGCTATCTGTCCTCTCGACGATGGGTCGAAGATCAGATTCCGGATGCCAATGTCATGCAGCATCAGGCGATGGAGCAAGAGACCAACGATCCGCTTGGCGCTCGCCTGCCGCACGACATCGTTTCCGAGATGGAAGCGGAGCTCAAGCAGCAGGTCGAACGGCTCGTCGCAGAGCGACATTAAAGCATGATCCGGAAGAGGGTGAAGCGGTTTTCCGGAAAGATCATGCTCAAACAAAGAGCCAAAGCGCGATGACGATTCAACCTGATCTCGTCGCGCTTTAGCTGGTGAAGCGACGAATTCGCAGACGTCAACACCGGAATCTCGCCTGCCGATGATGCCCAGAGATCGTGGCGTGGAAACTCGTAGCAAGATCCCCGCCGGATCGATGGAGTTTTGATGGGAGCAATCCTTGGACGCACGACTTTCCAGGTCATGATTGTTCTGGCAGCGGTGGGCATCGTTGCCCTCGCTTCCATGGCGGTCCACGGCGGCTACGCGCATGCGGCGGTGCAGCTTGCGGCGAAATTCACTCCGCCACTTTGAGCCATTCGGCGGCTTGCTCATCCCGCTCAAGGGAGTACGCTGATGCGCATTAATCGATCCGGATACAGATTATGCGCAAGATTCTTTTGAGCTTCCTCACGATCACGGCGTTCGTCGCCGCCCTCAATCCACCTGCCGCCAACGCCGTGTTCTGGCGCGGCGTCACGGCCCCGACGAATATCGACATCCACGGATATCCGATCATCAAGGAGCCGCCGCCGAGCCCATGCCAGCTGATCCATGTGAACGGATTCTGGGTTCGACAGTGCCTGGATTTGTCGCATCGCTATTGGCAATGAGCGAAGTCGCGCTTCGCCGGGACAGTTCGGGAACGCTTGGAAAGCCGCGCGCGTTGCGCGAGACCCCTCACCCGGATTGCGCCTGCAACGCAATCCGGCCTCGCCCGCAAGGAGAGAGGCCGGACTTCGAGGCTAGTTCGCTCCGCCCGCCGAATCGTCGAGCGCCTTGAAGGCGTCTTCGAGCTGCGGTGACAGCGCGACATTGAGCTTCTCGCCGGTCGGCAGGCGGGCGACGAACCACTTGTTGTAGAGCGGGATGATGTCGCGGTTCGAGGCGAGCTTGCGGAAGGCGCGCTCGACCACGTCCTTCATCTGCGGCTCGCCCTTGCGGTACATGATGCCGTAGGGATCGTAGGACAGATAGTCGCCGGTGACGCGGAACTTGTCCTGCGACTTGTGCCGCGCGATCAGGCCGTAGAGCAGGATGTCGTCGGTCGCGAACGCATCCGCCTTGCCGTCCACCAGCATCTGGTAGGACTGCTCATGGTCGCCGGCGGTCACGATGTTGAGGCCGAGCTGTTGCCTGGCGTCGACATTGTGCATCGCCTGCTCGTTGGTGGTGCCCTTGGTCACCACCAACGTCTTGCCCTTGAGGTCGCCGACCTGGGTGACGCCGGAGGCCTTCGGCACCATCAGCTTGGTGCCGGCCACGAACATCAGCGGCGAGAATGCGACCTGCTTGCCGCGCTCGGCATTCGCCGTGGTCGATCCGCATTCGAGATCGATCTTCTTGTCGACGACCGCCGCAATGCGGTCGTCGGAGGTGACCTTGACGTAGTCGATCTTGAGGTTGGCGTCGTCGACCTCGGCCGCGATCTCGTCGACGATCGCATCACACAGCTCGAGGCTGTAGCCGATCGGCCGATTGGAGTGATCGAGGAACGAGAACGGCGGCGAGCTTTCGCGATAGCCGATCCGCACCACGTGGGTCGCCTTGATATTGGCGAGCGTGGGGCTGAGCCCCTCGCCCGCCGGCTGTGCGGACACCGGTCCGATCAGCAGGCTTGCCGCCAGCAGACACGCTGACAGCAGGCATGTCGACAGTAGAGGCGCCTCAGCCCGTATCGGCCTCCAGCGGGCACGATGCATGCATCCCTCCCGTCAATGACCGGCCATCACGGCGCCGGGCACCGCATCCTGCGGCACCGCGTCGTCGGGCCCGAGCTCGTGCTCGGCCTTCAGCTCGCCCTCCCACTTCGCGACCACGGCGGTGGCCAGGGAGTTGCCGATCACGTTGGTGGCGCTGCGGCCCATGTCGAGGAAGGTGTCGATGCCCATGATCATCAACAGTCCCGCCTCGGGGATGCCGAACTGGCCGAGCGTCGAGGCGATTACGACGAGGGAGGCGCGTGGCACGCCGGCGACCCCCTTCGAGGTGATCATCAGTGTCGCCAGCATCGCGAACTGCGTGCCGAGCGACATCTCGATGTGGTAGGTCTGCGCGATGAAGATGCTCGCGAAGGTGCAATACATCATCGTGCCGTCGAGGTTGAAGGAATAGCCGAGCGGCAGCACGAAGGCCGAGATCCGCGAGGAAGCGCCGAACCTGTTCAACCCCTCCAGCGTCTTCGGGTAAGCCGCCTCCGAGGAGGCGGTCGAGAACGCGATCATCAGCGGCTCGCGGATCAGCCGCAGCAGATGGCTGTAACGCGGTCCGATCACGATGAAGCCGACGATGACCAGGATGCCCCACAGGATCAGCAGCGACAGGTAGAAGCCGCCCATGAAGACGATCAGCTTCCAGAGCACGCCGAGACCGTTCTTCGAGACGGTCGCCATGATCGCGGCCCACACCGCGATCGGCGCGAACAGCATCACGTAGCTGGTGACCTTCAGCATGATGTGGGCGAGATCGTCGATCAGCGCCATGATCGGCTTGGCCCGCTCAGGCATGGCGCCGAGCGCAACCGCGAAAAACACCGCGAACACCACGATCTGAAGGATCTCGTTCTGCGCCATCG
Source organism: Bradyrhizobium sp. 41S5 (assembly GCF_011516665.3). NCBI lineage: Bacteria > Pseudomonadati > Pseudomonadota > Alphaproteobacteria > Hyphomicrobiales > Nitrobacteraceae > Bradyrhizobium > Bradyrhizobium sp. 41S5. The sequence continues at coordinate 8,138,105 of NZ_CP083721.1, forward strand.
CATCCGCAATCGAGGTCGGGATCAGATGGGTCAGGAATTTCTCGATCGAGAAGGCCGAAACCGGCAGGCCGGTGGACTGGGCCCTGTCGGGCAGCGTGCCGGGGAAGTTGGCGCCGGGCTGCAACAGGTTGACCATCAGGAGGCCGAGCAGCAGCGAGACGAACGAGGCGGAAACGAACCAGCCCATGGTCTTGGCGAAGATGCGCCCGAGCTTGGCGCCCGAGCCCATATGGGCGATGCCGCCGACGAGAGTTGCAAACACGAGTGGCGCGATGATCATCTTGATCAGGCGCAGGAACAGCATTGCGATCAGGTTGACGTCGGCTGCGATCTCGGCCCGGCTGTCAGGAAGGTAGTTAAAGACGATCGTCCCCATCGCAATGCCAAGGACCATCGCAATCAGGATGTACTGCGTAAACCTGTTCGACATTCTCTTACCCCCGTAAGTTCCCGGCGAAGGGCAAGTGTGGCAGATTTACGCAGCTACGCAACACGCTTCGCGCCGAGCGGGACTTTGCCGATATGTTCCCGTTGTGGAATGCCAGCGCGCGGACGAGAGCCTTTTCCGCTCCGATGAATCGGAGCGGGCTCTAGAGCGTTTTCGAGCGAAGTGGATACCGGTTCGCGTAAAGAAAATGCGTCAAAACAAGAATCTAGAGCCCCGTTCCGATTCAATCCGAACGGGATAGGCTCTAGATTCATGTTTTGACGCATTTTCTTTACGCGAACCGGTATCCACTTCGCTCGAAAATGCTCTAGCGTTCGTGCAGCGCACAATCTGTGCAACACGCTGCGCGTGTCGCAGTCAAACTGCATGCGAAACGACCAACGCGAGGGGAGACACCGCCAATGAATGACACCGTCAATCGCCAGATCCTGCTTGTTGAAAAACCGACCGGCAAGCTTGGCCCCGAGCATTTTCGCCTGACCAAGGGCACGGTCCCCGCGCCGAAGGATGGCGAGGCGCTGGTGCGGACGCGCTACATCTCGCTCGACGCCGCCAACCGCGCCTGGATGCACGGCGCCACCTATCGCGCTGCGGTGGAAGCCAACACCGTGATGGCCGGCGGCAGCATCGCCGAAGTGGTGTCGTCGAATGACCCCGCCCTGAAGCCGGGCGATATCGTGTTCGGCGACACCGGCTGGCAGGAATATGCCGCCGTGCCCGCCAAGCACCTCGCGAAGATGCCGAAGCTCGAGCCGATGACGCACCTTCTTAGCGTCTATGGCATTGCCGGCCTGACCGCGTATTTCGGGCTGCTCCATGTCGGCAAGCCGAAGGAGGGCGAGACCGTGGTGGTGTCGGCGGCCGCCGGCTCGGTCGGCTCGATCGTCGGCCAGATCGCCAAGATCAAGGGCTGCCGCGTGGTCGGCATTGCCGGCGGCAAGGACAAGTGCCACTGGCTGACCTCGGAGCTCGGCTTCGACGCCGCGGTCGACTACAAGGACGGCGCCACCTACAAGGCGCTGCGCGCAGCGGCGCCCAAGGGCATCGATGTCTATTTCGACAATGTCGGCGGCGACATCCTGGAGGCCTGCCTGGCGCAGATGAACAATCGCGGCCGGATCGCCTGTTGCGGCGCGATCTCGCAGTATGACGGCGTGCCCTCCGCGCACGGGCCGCGCGGCGTGCCCGGCCTGATCGTGGTGAAGCGGCTGATCATGCAGGGCTTCATCGTGATGGACTACATGGACCAGCGCGATGCCGCGCTCGCCGACCTGCAATCCTGGGTCTCCTCGGGCAAGCTCAAGGTCCAGGAAGACGTCATCGACGGGATCGAGAACACGCCGCAGGCGCTGATCGGTTTGCTCGCCGGCGAGAACCGCGGCAAGCGCATGGTGAAGGTGTAGCCATCTTTCTTACCCGCCTGCGGGGAGGGGCCGGATCGAATCGCAAGATGCGATCCGGGTGAGGGGGTACAGGTCTCGCAACTCGCACCGCCTGCGGAGGGAGCCCCTCGCCCCAACCCTCTCCCCGCAAGAGCGGGGCGAGGGAGTCAGTGCACCGTGCCAGACGCCTGCGGTGCGGCTTGCGGGGTTGCCGCCTTGCCCTTCTTCGCCTTGCGCCAGTTCTCGAAGTTCTGCACCACGACGAAGAACGCCGGCACGAACAGCACCGCGAGGCAGGTCGAGGCGATCATCCCGGAGAACACGGTAATGCCGATCGACTTGCGGGCGTTGGCGCCGGCGCCGGTCGCGATCACCAGCGGCAGCACGCCGAGGATGAAGGCAAACGACGTCATCAGGATCGGGCGGAGCCGGGCCCGCGCCGCGTCGATCGCCGACTCCAGCACCGGCTTGCCGTCGCGGATGTGATGCTCGAGCGCCACCTCCACGATCAGGATCGCGTTCTTGGCCGACAGCGCGATCAGGAGGATGGTGCCGATCTGCGTGTAGAGATTGTTCTCGATCCGAAGCGACGTCAGCACCAGCATGGGCCCGAGCAGCGACAGCGGCACCGCCAGGATCACCGAGATCGGCGCGTACCAGCTCTCATATTGTCCGGCGAGCACGAGGTAGACCAGCAGCAGCGCCAGCGCGAATACGTAGTAGATCTGGCTGCCGACCTCCTTCTCCTGGTACGACATCGCGGTCCACTCATAGCCGGTCCCCGGCGGCAGCGTCTTCGCGGCGATCTCCTCCATCAGCGCCATCGACTGGCCGGAGCTGTAGCCCTGCGACGGCAGGCCGATGATGGTCGCCGACGGATAGAGGTTATAGAGACTGATCAGCGATGGCCCGACCGACGGTGCGATCTTCGCCACGGTGCCGAGCGGGACCATGTCGCCATTGCTGTTGCGCACCATCATGTTTTCGATGTCGCGCAGCGTCAGGCGGTATTGCGCATCGGCCTGGGTGTAGACCTGAAAGGTGCGGCCGAACTTGGTGAACTGGTTGACGTAGCTCGCGCCGAGATAGGACGAGAGCGTCGAGAAGATCTGGTCGGTGGTGACGTGCAGCGTCTCGGTCTTGACGCGGTCGACCTGGACGTCGAACTGCGGCACCATCGAGCGGAACGACGACTGCACCCGCTGCAGCGCGCTTTGCGTCTGCGCATTGCTGACGACGGCGCCGGTGACCGCCTGCAGCTTGCCGTAATCGGCGTTGCCGTCACGGAGCTGCACCTGCATGGCAAAGCCGGCGGCGTTGCCGATGCCCTGGATCGGCGGCGGCGGGATCACCAGGATCCGCGCCTCCGGAATCACCGCAAGCTTGTCGTTTAGGCCGTAGACCAGCGAGCGCAGATCCTCGCCGGGCCCGCGCGAGCCCCAATCCTTCAGGATCACATAGGCGACGCCGGCATTGGCGAGGCTCGACGAATTGTCGAGCGCGGAGATGCCGGCGATGGCGACCACCTGCTCGACACCCGGCGTCTTGCGGGCGATCTCGGTGACCTGATCGAGCACCCGCTGGGTGCGATCGATCGCGGCGCCGTCGGGCAACTGCACCGCGGCCAGCAGGTAACCCTGGTCCTCGATCGGAATGAAACCGGTCGGCACCCGTGACAATCCGTAGCCGGCAATTCCGATCAGGATCAGCGCGACGAGGACCGAGGTCTTGGCATGACCGGCGATGCTGCCGATTATCCGCGCGTAGCCCCGCTCCACCCGGTCATACACCGCGTTGAAGCCGCGGTAGAAGAAATTGCGCTGCTCCGGCGGCACCGGTCGGCGCAACCACAGCGCACATTGCGTCGGCTTCAGGGTCGCGGCATTGACGGCGCTGAGCAGCGCGGTCGCCGCGATCACCAGGGCAAATTGCGCGTACATCCGGCCGGTCAGCCCCGGCAGGAAGGCCGCCGGCAGGAACACCGAGATCAGCACCAGCGTGATGCCGACGATCGGCGCGAACAATTCGTCCATCGCCTTGATCGCGGCATCGTGTCCGGACATGCCGCGCTCGATATTGTGCGCGGCCCCTTCGACCACCACGATGGCGTCGTCGACCACGATGCCGATCGCCAGCACGATCGCAAACAGCGTCGACAGGTTGATGGTGAAGCCGAGCGCGGCCATCGCCGCGAACGCGCCGATGATGGTGACCGGCACCGTCGTCGCAGGCACCAGCATCGCCCGCCAATCCTGCAGGAACACCAGGATCACCACCAGCACCAGCAGGCCGGCCTCGATCAGCGTCCGGTACACCTCGTCGATCGAGGCCTGGACGAACTTGGTGGTGTCGAATGGCGTGTCGTATTTGATGTCCTGCGGGAACTGTTTGGCGAGCTGCGCCACCTTCTTCTGCACTTCCTTCTCGACCTGCAGCGCGTTGGCGCCCGGCGACAGGAATACGCCGATGCCGGTGGCCGGCTTCTGGTTGAGCGAGAATACCTGGCTGTAGGTCTGCGCGCCGAGCTCGACCGAGCCGAGATCGCGGACGCGGATGACGTCGCCGACATTGCCTGTCTTGACGATGATGTTCTCGAACTGGCTCGCATCGTCGAGCCGGCCGTTGACGTTCAGCGTGTACTGGAACGCCTGCCCCTGCGGCGCGGGCGGCGCGCCGACCTGCCCCGCGGTGACCTGCTGGCTCTGCTGCTGGATCGCCTGGATGACGTCCTGCGGCATCAGCCCGCGCGCCTGCAGCTTGTTCGGATCGAGCCACACCCGCATCGAATACTGCCCGGCGCCGAACACGGTGACGTTGCCGACCCCCGGCAGACGCGACAGCTCGTCGCGGATGTTGATGGTGGCATAGTTCGACAGGAACAGGCTGTCGTAGGTCTTGTTCGGCGAGGTGAGTGTCACGAACAGCAGGATCGAGGTCGACCGCTTCTGCACCGTGACGCCCTGGTTCTGCACCGCGGTCGGCAGTTGCGACAGTGCCGAGGAGACGCGGTTCTGCACCAGCACTTGCGCGAAGTTGAGGTCGGTGCCGATCTTGAAGGTCACCGTCAACGTGTAGGTGCCGTCGGCGCCGCTGTAGGACTGCATGTAGAGCATGTCCTCGACGCCGTTGACCTGCTGCTCGATCGGCAGCGCCACCGTGTCGATCACGGTTTTAGCCGACGCGCCGGGATAGCGCGTCGTCACCTGGACCGTCGGCGGCACCACATCGGGATATTGCGCGACCGCGAGATTGAACAGCGCGACGCCGCCGATCAGGATCATCAGGATCGCGATGACGTTGGAAAGGACCGGCCGCTCGATGAAGAATTTCGAGATCATGGCGCGCCCCTCACTTGGCCGGTGCCGGCGTCGCGTCGCCCTTCTGCATCTGCGGATCGACCTTCTGCCCGGGGATCGCGCGCAACAATCCGGCGGTCACGACGCGGTCGTCCGCCTTCAGTCCGCTCTCGATGACGCGCAGCCCTTCGTCGAGCGGACCGGTCGTGACCTTGCGCTGCTCGACCACATTGTCGGCATTGACGACCAGCACGTAGCGGCCGCCCTGGTCGCTGCCGATTGCGACGTCAGGCACCAGCAGCGCGTTGTCCTGCTTGTCGAACGGCACCCGAACGCGGACATAGAAGCCGGGCAGCAGCACGCGATCCGGATTGGGCACCAGGCCGCGGACGGCAAGCGTGCCGGTCGACTGATTGACCGTCGGCGAGACGTAGTCGAGCTTGCCCTTGTGCGGATAACCAGTCTCGGTCTGCAACTCGACCTCGATCGGCAACTGCCTGATCTCGCTGGTCGTCATGCCGCGGCGGCGCGCCTCGTCGCGCACCCGTTGCACGTCCTGCTCATTGACGTTGAAATTCACGTAGATCGGGTCGAGCTGCACGATGGTGGCAAGCTGGGTGGGCGAGGCCACGCCGACCAGTTCGCCGATCGAGACCAGATGATTGCTGACGATGCCGTCGAACGGCGCGGCCACATTGGTATAGCCGTAATTGACCGCGGCGATCTTGGTGTTGACCTGGGCCTGCTGCAGATTGGCCTGGGCGTTGTCCCGGTTCGAGGTCGAGGTGTCCAGCGTCGCCTGCGAGACCGCCTGGCGCTGCACCAGGTCCGCTTGTCGCTTGAAGTCGGCCTCGGCCTGCTTGAGCGTCGCCTGTGCGCCCACTTCCGCGGCCTGCGCCTGCTCCAGCTTCAGCTTGTAGGTCTCCGGCTCGATCGTGAACAGGGTGGTCCCCTCCTTCACCGGCGAGCCGTCCTGATAGTTGATCGACTGCAGAAAACCCTGCACGCGCGCGACCAGATCGACGGTCTTGATCGGCGCGGTGTTTCCGGTGGCGTCCAGGTAGCGCGTGATGGCGCGCTGCACCGGCGGCGCGACATCGACCTTGGGCGGCGGCGGTGCAACAAAACTGTTTTGCTCGCAGGCACTCAAACTGACAAAGGCCGATACGACGAAGGCGATGCGCGGAAGCGGCGCATTTCGCAGCCGCACAAAATCGCTCTGACTGAAATTTGTCGACACGCGCGCATGCCTCATTTCCGAGCCTCAGTCCGAATGACCTAATTCAAAGATGTCGAAGCGAGCAAAAAATTCAGCCGGCTTCTTCCATAGCAACAATCCGCTTGCAGCGGAACTCGAAAGCGAAAATGATGTCGCTCGCGAAGGTTGTTAGAGCAAAATTTTTTCAGACTCAGTTCGGTTGAGCCGGAGGCTTTCGGCACGACGAGAGGATTTATTCAAATGATCAACGCGTTGACACGTGCAACGAGGCTCTCCGCATGGCTTGCGCTTGCGGCATTGATGAGCACCGCACCGGCCTTGTCGCAGGCGCCGACCCAGGCGCAGCGCGACGCCATCAAGTCGCAATGCCGCAACGATTACATCGCACACTGCTCCAGCGTTCCGCCCGGCGGCGAAGCGTCACTGCAATGCCTGCAGAAGAACGTGGCAAGCCTCGGACCTGGCTGCGCCAGCGCCGTGAAGGCCGTGGAAGCACCGGCCGCTGCTCCCGCAGCAGCCAAGACCGACGAGACTCCGGCGGCGACGGCGGCCAAGCCCGCGGAGACGGCGGCGCCGAAGGCCGCGGCGGGAAAGCCAAGCAGCGCACAGATCTCCGCAATCCGCAGCGCGTGCCGCTCCGATTATCCCAAGGTCTGTGCGGGCGTGCCGACCGGCGGTGCGCCGGCGCTGCAGTGCCTTGAGAAGAACAAGGAGAAGCTTTCGCCGGCCTGCGAGAAGGCCGTGGCGGCCGCCGGCGGCGGTGGCGCCGCGCCGGCCGCGGGTACCGCGACAACGGCAGCACCGGCCGCGGCTCCGGCGGCTGCGCCGGCGGTGATCGTGTTGCGGCCGCTGCGGCCGCGCGAGGAGCTGTTCGTGCTGCGCTCGGCTTGCGGCGGTGACGTCCGCTCGATCTGCGGCGGCGTGCAGCCGGGCGGCGGGCGGATCGTGCAGTGCCTGGCGACCAATGCCGGCTCGCTGTCGCCGGCGTGCCGCGATGTGCTGGCGCCGTTCGCGGCGCGATGATCCCGTTGTAACGCGACTGATCGGAAGTGGGAGCAATCGATGCTGCGTCTTGTCCTGACCGCCGTTCTGCTTTGCGGCTCAACCGCCGTCTACGCCCAGGAGCTGACATCGGCGCAACGCGACGCCTGCATGGGCGACTATCAGAAGTTTTGCAAAAGCGTGACGCCCGGCGGCGGGCGCATCATCGCCTGTCTTGCCAAGGAGAGCGACAAGCTGACGCCCGCCTGCAAGAAGGTACTGGCAGAAGCGCAAAAGAAATAGCCGCGCAGGCGGTGAGACGATAGGCGCCCGGCGACTTGCCGGGCATGAAGCCGCAGCACCTTGCTGTCACCCACAGGCCAACCAGCCTCACTCCGGGACAATGTCATGCGCTCATTATTGCTGATCGCTGCGGCCCTGCTGTCCTCTGCCGCGACCATGACCTTCGAGTCCTCCGATGCCAACGCGGTCGTGTGCGGGCGCGGCCCCTATCGCGCCGGATGCGCGAGCACGCGCGGCGCGGTCGTCGTCCGCAAGCCCGTCGTCGCCGGCTGCCGCTGGGTATGGTCGGCGGGGTCAAGGTCCGCCGCTGCTACTGAGCCGTTCGCGGCCACGCTTCCAGTCGCCGCGCGCATTTTCCCTCTGGCGTTCCCGCCAGAGGGCGATTAGTCTGGACCCAAATTGTAAGTACACTGTCAATCTGGGAGGCAGACGTTGCGGATCGCCGTGATCGGCGGAGGGCCCGGCGGGCTCTATTTCGCCTATCTCTGGAAGAAGCGTCATCCTGACGCCGAGATCGATCTGTTCGAGCAGAACGCCGCCGGCGCCACCTGGGGCTTCGGCGTGGTGTTCTCCGAGCAGGCGCTGGAGTTCCTGCGCGCCGACGACCCCGAGACGGTCGACGCCATCGCGCCGCGGATGGAGAGCTGGAAGAACATCACCCTCAATCTGCGCGGCGAGAGCGTCGAGATCGACGGCGTCGGGTTCTCCTCGATCGGCCGGCTGGCGCTGCTGACGGTCCTGCAAGAGCGTGTCCGCAGCACCGGCGTCACGCCGCGCTTCGACACCGTGGTGCAATCGGTTGACCAGCTCAGCGGTTACGACCTGATCGTCGCCGCCGACGGGCTGAATTCGATGGTCCGCCGGGGCTATGAGGCCGCGTTCGGCGCTTCAGTCTCGCATTCCTCCAACAAATTCGCCTGGTACGGCACCACCAAGACGTTCGCGACTCTGTCGCAGACTTTCGTGGCGACCGACCGCGGCAGCTTCAACGCCCATCATTATCGCTATGCAAAGGACATGAGCACCTTCCTGGTCGAGTGCGACGCGGCGACCTGGGCGGCCTATGGCTTCGCCGACAAGACGATCGAGGAATCGCAGGCGATCTGCGAACAGGTGTTCGCCGCGACCTTGGATGGTCACAAGCTGATCTCGAACAAATCGGTGTGGCGCAATTTCCCGTGGATCTGGAACGAGCGCTGGTCGCACGGCAACATGGTGCTGATCGGCGACGCGCTGCATTCGGCGCATTTCTCGATCGGCTCGGGCACCCGGCTGGCGATCGAGGACGCGATCGCGCTAACTAAGGCGCTGGAGAGCGACGGCGGCATCGCCGCCGCGCTGCAACGTTATGAGAGCGAGCGCAAGCCGATCGTCAAGAAGCTCGTTACCGCGGCGCGGACCAGCGCCGACTGGTACGAGCATTTCCCCGCGCACATGAAGCGCGACCTGATGGATTTCGCCTACGGCTACATCACCCGCTCCGGCCGGATCGACGATGCGCGGCTGCGCGCGATGTCACCGGCCTTCATGGCCCGGTACGAAGCCGCAAAGGGACAATCATGACTGGGATCGCCGACCAGGTTCCGCTGGATAGTCCCGGTGCGCGCGAGATCGGCTTCACGATCCCCGAACGCTACAATGCGAGCCGCATCCTGTTCGACAATCTCGGCAACGGCAACGCCGAACGCCTGGCGCTGACCGGCCCTGCCGGCACGCGGACCTATCGCGAGCTGTGCACTGACGCAGCGCGCTGGGGCCACGCATTCCAATCGCTCGGGCTACAACGCGGCGACCGCATCCTGCTGTTCCTCGACGACACGCCGGCCTACCCCGCGGCGTTCTTCGGCGCGGTGCGCGCCGGCTTCGTCCCTCTGCTCATCAACACGCTGACGACGCCGGAACTGCTGCAATTCTATCTGTCCGACGCCGGCGCGCAGGTCGCCGTCACCGATGCCGAGTTCTGTTCGCGCTTCAACGCCGAGGCCTGCAAGGACACGCCGCTGCGCACGCTGATCCTGGTCAATGGCGGCGCTGTCGATCATGCCGTCTGCGACGCGCGCAACGCCGACGAATGGCTGCAAGATTTTCCCGGCGAGCTCGACGCGGCCGACACCCACCGCAACGAGATGGCGTTCTGGATGTATTCGTCGGGCTCGACCGGCCGCCCCAAGGGCATCGTGCATCTGCAGCACGACATGGCCTATAGCGAGCGCGCCTTTGCACGCAACGTGCTGAAGCTCGAGCCCGGCGACATCTGCTTCTCGGTGCCGAAGATCTTCTTCGCCTACGGCTTCGGCAACTCGATCACGTTTCCCTTTTCAGTGGGCGCCGCGACGCTGCTGCTGCCTAGCCAGCCGAAGCCGGCCGCGATCTTCGCGGCCATCGCGCAGTACCGGCCGACCGTGTTCTTCGGCCTGCCGACGCTCTACATCACCCTGACCAAGGCCGAAGGCGCCGAGCAAGCCGACTTCTCCTCGCTGCGGATGGCGGTTTCGGCGGCCGAGGTGCTGTCGTCCGACGTGTTCAACGGCTGGAAGCGGCTCACCGGGCTCGATATCATCGAGGGGCTCGGCTCGACCGAGGTGCTGCACGTCTATCTCAGCAACCGCGCGGAGCGGAAGAAGCTCGGCGCCGCGGGCCTGCGCGTGCCCGGCTACGAGATCATGCTGCGCGACAGCGACGGCCGCGAGGTCGGCGATAATGAGGAAGGCATCCTGTGGGTGCGCGGCGATTCCGCGACGCCGCTGTATTGGAACCAGCCGGACAAGACCGCCGAGACCGTGCGCGAGGACGGCTGGATCTACACCGGCGACCGTTTTGTGCGCGACAGCGACGGCTTCCACTTCTTCCGCGGCCGCGCCGACGATCTGATCAAGATCTCCGGCCAGTGGGTCTATCCGCTGGAAGTCGAGCTGTGTCTTGCCGATCACCCTGACGTCCGTGAATGCGCCGTCTACGCCGCCGAATTGCCTGACCGCCGCATGACGCTGCGCGCCGTGGTGGTGATGAACCAGGCCGGCTTCGACACCGATGAGGCGACGCGGCGGCTGCAGGACTACGTCAAGGCGAAGCTGCTGCCCTACAAATATCCGCGCGAGGTAAAATTCATCGACGAGTTGCCGAAGACCGGCACCGGCAAGATCGATCGCCAGGCGGTGATGCGGATGTGAGGGGCCGGTCAATGGACGCGACCACCGCAAATTCGCTGTCGTCCTGGCGAAGGCCAGGACCCATATGTGGACGGCCCCCGTGGCACAAGAGCTTTCTGGGATTGATCGGATCGCTTGCATCCATATGTCCGGCCTGTTGAGTGCGATCGAATGGATCGCTGGCCAAGATGGTTTGCGCGATGCGAGTTCCAAACAACCACGCGACCTGTTGGCGGCCGATGGGTCCTGCGGATTGTCTCGCATCGTTGCTCGATCGATCGCTCCATCTGCTCTTGCAGCTCCGGGTCGGCTGACGAGCGAGCCCGCCGGCCGGCCAATCTGTTAAGCGGTACCCGTCGTAGCGGCATTCAGCCGTGCGGCGTCATAACTCTCGCCCGTCACCATCAGCTTCCAGGCGATGCGCGCCACCTTGTTGGCGAGCGCTACGGCCGCAAGCTTCGGCGGCTTGCGCTTGATCAGCGCCAGCAGCCAGCGCGAGTGATGACCGCGTCCGCGCCTGGCCTGCTGGATCACCGCCGTGGCCCCGACGACCAGCAAACGGCGCAGGTCCTCATCGCCCGCCCGCGTGATCTTGCCAAGCCTGGTCTTGCCAGCGGTGGAGTGGTCCTTGGGTGTCAATCCCAGCCAGGCCGCAAAGTGACGACCGGAGCGGAACGCGCCCGGATCAGGTGTCTTCATCACCAGCGCGGTTGCAACGATCGGACCGACCGAGGGGATCTGAGCCAGGCGCCGGCCCGTGGCATCGCCGCGGTGCCAGGCCATCAGCTTGGCCTCAACCGCCTCCAACTCACCCTCGAGCCTGACGCGCTCCCGGCCCAGCACCACAAACAGTTCGCGCGCCAGAGCGGGAAGCGTCTCGTCCTGCGCGATCCGCGCCAGCAGTGGTTCGATCGCGTCCAGTCCCTTGGGCGCGATCAGGCCGTACTCCGCCGCATGGCCGCGTATCGTATTGGTCAATTGGGCGCGCCGGGCGATCAATCCGTCGCGGACCCCCATCAGCATCAGCGCAGCCTGCTGCTCGGCCGTCTTCACCGGTACGAAGCGCATGCTCGGCCGGCTCATCGCCTCACACAGGCCTTCTGCATCCCGCCCGTCATTCTTGTTCCGCATCACGTAGGGTTTAACCAATTGCGGCGCCATCAGCTTCACCTCATGGCCCAGCCTGGAAAGCTCTCGCGCCCAATATTGCGACGCCCCGCAGGCCTCCATCCCGATCACGGTCGGCGGCAATTTGGCGAAGAACTCCAGCACCTGTCTGCGCGACAGCTTCTTGCGCAGTACCACCTGCTCCGTCGCATCAACCCCATGCAACACAAAAATATACTTCGACGTATCCATCCCAATGCGGATAATCTGGCTCACGGACGGTCTCCATGTCTGAGATTTGCAACAACCTCATTCTGGCACACTGATGCCGTAGGGGGCCGTCCACACCATCAACCACAAATATTTGTGGCGCGAAGGCTGGGGCCCCATCCTGCTATGACAACAGCCATCGGTGGTCATGGGTCCCGGATCGCGTTCGCTTGTCCGGGACGACACCAGGAATGTGGCGCATGTCGCGCATCTCAGATCGAGTAGCTAGCTACCCAGCCCCGTCCCGCCATACAGCCACGCGATATCGTCGCACCACTCGGTCTGCGACTTCGCGCTCATGATCGCGTTGCGGATTCGAGCGTGGTCGCCGGCGGGATGGTAGACGTGCTCGCCGATTGCACGTGACATCAGCTGCACGCGCGCGGTGCGCGGGAAGCGTTGCGCGCGGTAGGCATCGAGCGCGACCGCATGATCGTCGTGATTGGCCAGCATGTGCGACAGGCATACCGCGTCCTCCATCGCCTGGCAGGCGCCTTGCGCGAAATATTGCAGCATCGGATGCGCGGCGTCGCCGAGCAGCACCACGCGGCCGTCGATCCAGCGCTCGGTGGGATCGCGGTCGCACAGCACCCAAAGCTTCCAGTTGGTGCCGTGGCGGATGATGTTCTGCGCCCGCTCGTGGACGTGGGTAAAGCCCCTCATCACCTCGTCTTCGGAGACCGGCTTGCCCGCGACCGGCTCCGGCGCATCGTTGTGATAGGTGACGACGAGGTTGAACACCTTCCAGCCCGAGAGCGGATAATGCACGATGTGGCATTTCGGGCCGGCCCACAGCGTGGCCGCGTTCCAGCGCAGATCCTGCGGCATCTGCTCGGTCGGGATCACGGAACGATAGGTGGTGTGGCCGGAGACGCGCGGCGGCCCATCTGCCGTCACCTGCTTGCGGATGTTGGACCACAACCCATCGGCGCCGATCAGCAGGCGTCCGGTGATGCGCTCACCACTGGCGAGCTTTGCGGTCACCGATGAACCATTCTGCTCGTAGCCTGTCACCTCGCTGGACACGCGCAGTTCGATCAGCTCGTGATTCTGGCAAGCGCGCAGGAACACGCCGTGCAGGTCGCCGCGATGCACCACGGCATAGGGATTGCCGAACCGTGCGCGGAAGGCGTCGCCGAGGTCGATATGGGTGATCTCATCGGCGGTCAGCGCATCCATCAGCCGAAGCTGGTCGATATAGACGGCCATGTCGCGCGCGGCCTCGCCGACGCCGAGATAGTCGAAGGCGTGGAACGCGTTCGGCCCGAGCTGGATGCCGGCGCCGATCTCGCCGAGCACGGCCGCCTTCTCCAGAAGGATGGAGCGAATGCCCTTCTGCGCGAGGCCGAGCGCCACGGCGAGACCGCCGATGCCGCCGCCTGCGATCAGGACCGACTTGCCCTCCGCCATCAGCCCGCCCTCCCCAGATGTTCGAGCGCATCCTCGGCGCGCAGCGGCACGCGCGACGCCTCGTTGTTGAGGTCGACGAGCTGGGTCAAGAGCGAGAGAAGCGTCTTGCGGTCGGCCGGCTTCAGCGGCTGCAGCATCCGCGCCTGCGCCTTGTCGACCGAGGGCATGATGTCGTTGAGCACCGCGGCGCCGGCCTTGGTGAGGTAGAGCAGCTTGACGCGCTTGTCCTCGGGCGCCGGCTTGCGGACGATATATTCCTTGGCCTGCAGGCGCTCGATCACATTGCCGAGCGTGGAGCGGTCGAACGCGATCACCGCCGAGAGCCGGGTGGCGTCGATGCCGGGATGGGTCGAGATCGTGACCAGCGCGGCATACTGCACCGGCGTCAGGTCGAACGCCTTGCACTCCTCGATGAACAGCGCGACCGCGATCTGCTGCATGCGCCGGAACAGATAACCGGGCGCGGTGTAGACCGCGTCCATGGTGACGGGCGTTGGCTTGCTATTCGGCATCGGGCTGCTTATCCGGCGCGGCGTCGGCGAACGCCTTGACTTGTTTTGCCGCGGCCTCTGCCCTGAGCAGGCGCGGATAGGCTGACACGTCGACGCCGAAGCGCCGCGCATTGGCGAGTTGCGGCACCAGGCAGAGATCGGCCAGCGTCGGCTGATCGCCGAAGCAGAACGGCCCGGCCTCCTCAGCGATCAGGGTTTCGCAGGCCGACAGGCCTTCGCGATTGGCCCAGGCCGCCCACTCGGTCACCTGCTCCTCAGGCAGGCCGAGCTGACGCAGCCGCGCCAGCACTTTCAAATTCTGCACCGGGTGGGTGTCGCAGGCGATCGCCTGCGCTAACGCCCGCACCTTGGCGCGCCGCAGCGGGTCTTTTGGCAGCAGCGGCGGATTGGGATGGGTCTCGTCGAGCCATTCGATGATCGCGAGCGACTGGGTGAGGATCGCGCCGGCATCGCTCTCCAGCGTCGGCACCAGCCCCTGCGGATTGATCGCGAGATAGGCCGGCGCGCACTGCTCGCCCTTGCGCAGATGATGCGGCAGATGCTCTGAAGTCAGTCCCTTCAGATTGAGGGCGATCCGGACCCGGTAGGACGCACTGCTCCGGAAATAGCCATGCAGCTTCATCGGAACCTCCCTTGCATTGCCTCATTGGCTTGGTTTGTTGACGCTAGCCATATTGTAAGTATACTGTCAATCAATTGAACCGACAAGAATGATGGGAGGCTTGCCATGGAAGCCGTGCAGAAGACCCCGGAGCGCGAGGCGTTCTACAAGAAGATCGACGGCCAGAACCTCTCGGCGCTCTGGAACGTGATGAACGATCTGATCACGCCGGAGCCGAAGAGCGCCTGCCGTCCGCATCTGTGGAAGTTCGACCAGATCCGCGATTACATGAACGAGGCCGGCAGGCTGATCACGGCTAAGGAAGCCGAGCGCCGCGTGCTGGTGCTGGAAAATCCGGGACTGCGCGGCCAGTCCAAGATCACGACCTCGCTGTTCGCCGGCGTGCAGATGGTGGTGCCGGGCGACGTCGCCCCCGCTCATCGTCACGCCCAGTCCGCGCTGCGCTTCGTGCTCGAGGGCAAGGGCGCCTTCACTGCCGTTGACGGCGAACGCACCGCGATGTCGCCGGGCGACTTCGTCATCACGCCGTCGATGACCTGGCACGACCATTCCAACGAAACCAGTGAGCCGATGTTCTGGCTCGACGGGCTCGACATCCCGATGGTGCAGTTCTTCGACTGTTCTTTCGCCGAAGGCGCCAAGGAGGATCAGCAGTCGATCTCCAAGCCGGCCGGCGCCAGCTTCGCGCGCTACGGCCACAACCTGCTGCCGATCGACCAGAAGCGGACCTCGAAGACCTCGCCGATCTTCAACTACCCCTATGAATACACCCGCGAGGCGCTGGAGAAGGCCAGGGCGAGCGACGAATGGGACGCCTGTCACGGCCTCAAGCTGAAATTCTCCAACCCCGAGACCGGCGATTTTGCGATGCCGACCATCGGCACCTTCATCCAGCTGCTGCCGAAAAACTTCAAGACCGCGCGCTATCGGTCGACCGATGCCACCGTGTTCGCCGCGATCGAGGGCAAGGGCCGCACCCGGGTCGGCGACCAGACTTTCGAGTGGGGACCGCGCGATTTGTTCGTGGTGCCGAGCTGGCACTGGGTTACCCATGAGGCCGATGCCGATTCCGTGCTGTTCTCGTTCTCCGATCGCCCGGTGCAGCAGAAGCTCGATCTGTTCCGCGAGGACAGGGGCAACGCGTAAGAGGCGCAGCAAAGTGTAATGCTGTCGTCCCGGGCAAGCGAAGCGCGACCCGGGACCCATAACCACAGGGTTTTGTTGTTCGAGGTGCTGGAGCCCCAGCCGCTTCTTACAACGACATCCTGTGGTTATGGGTCCCTGCTTTCGCAGGGACGACAGCGTGCATTGTGGTTCGCAGAGTGCGTCTCACCGCCAGTGCAGCAGCCGCGTCTCCAGCAGGTTGATCAATTTCCCGACCGCAAGCCCGAACAGCGACAGGATCACGACGCCGGCGAGCAGCTGATCGGTCTGCATCAGATTGCCGGCCTGCAGCACGAAGGCGCCGATGCCGTATTGCGCGCCGATCATCTCGGCGCTGACGACGAGCAAGAGCGCGACCGACGCGGTGATGCGGAAGCCGGCGAGGATCGAGGGCAGCGCGCCCGGCCAGATCACGCGGCGCACGATGGCGTGGAACGGCACGTTGAAGCTCTGCGCCATCCGGATCAAATTGCGCGGCACCGCATCGACACCGCTATAGACCGAGATCGCGGTCGAGAAGAACACCCCGAGCGCAATGGTGGCAATCTTCGGCTCCTCGCCGATCCCGAGCCACAGGATGAGCAGCGGCAGCAGCGCGATCTTCGGAATCGGGAACAGCGCCGAGATGAAGGTGATGCCGACGCCGCGCGCCATGGTCGACAGCCCGATCGCGAAGCCGACAATGACGCCCGCTGCCGTGCCGATGATCCAGCCGGTGCCGATCCGCATGATCGACCACGACAGATGCTGCCACAGCGCCCCCGACATCGCGAGCTTGGTGATCGCAACCGCGATCGCCGACGGCGCCGGCAGGAACAGCGGGTTGACCAATCCTGCGCTGCCTGCAAGCTGCCAGACCGCAATGACCAGCGCGAGCGCGATCCAGCCGGCATAGCGGCTGCCGCCGGGAGTGAAGCCGGCACCGCGAAACGCGACCGGCCGCGTCGCTTCCGCGGATTGGGGCTTCGTCTCCTGTGGGGAGCGCTCAAGCATGCTGGACCTCGCGCTCGGCATCGATCGCTTCTTTCCGGATCAGCGACCATAACTCGCCCTGCAAGACGGCCATCTGCGCGCGGGCATCCGCCGCGCCGCGCTCGGCGCGCGTCATCGGGATGGTCACAATCTCCCTGATGCGACCGGGGCGGCGCGACAGCACCACGACGCGGTCGGCGAGACGCACCGCTTCCTCGAGGTTGTGCGTGACATAGACCGCGCCCATCGCGCCGTCGGCGAGCAGGCCGACGAAATCCTCCATCAGGAGCTCGCGGGTCTGCGAATCCAGCGCCGACAGCGGCTCGTCCATCAACAATATGGCTGGGCGAACCGCGAGCGCACGCGCGATGCCGACGCGCTGGCGCATGCCGCCGGACAGCTGCTTCGGATAGGCAGCGCGAAAGTCCAGGAGTCCGGTGCGGCGCAGCGCGTCGTCGATCACAGCGCGGCGCTCGCCGGCGCTCAAGGCCGCGTGCAGCAGCGGAAACGCGACGTTCTCCTCGACCGTATTCCACGGCAGCAAAGCAAAATCCTGGAACACGAAAGTCAACGGATTGAGGCTGCCGGCCGGCGCCACGCCGCGCAGCTCGGCGGCACCGGCGGTTGGCCGCAGCAGGCCGCCGAGGATCGACAGCAGCGTGCTCTTGCCGCAGCCGGACGGCCCGACGATCGCGACGATCTCGCCGGCACGAACTGTGAAGGAGATATCGTCGAGCACGTCGAGCGCGCCGAAGCGATGGCTGATATGGTCGGCGATCAGGTCCATATTGCCCCGCTTTCCCAGCTCGAACCGTCATCCTGAGGAGCGCAAAGCGCGTC
This sequence comes from Bradyrhizobium sp. 41S5, assembly GCF_011516665.3. Lineage (NCBI taxonomy): Bacteria > Pseudomonadati > Pseudomonadota > Alphaproteobacteria > Hyphomicrobiales > Nitrobacteraceae > Bradyrhizobium > Bradyrhizobium sp. 41S5. The sequence continues at coordinate 8,155,780 of NZ_CP083721.1, forward strand.
TCGAAGGATGCACGGCCCCGATGCCGCCGGGCCGTCGACCCTTCGAGACGCCGCAGCGCGGCTCCTCAGGGTGACGGTGATAGAGTGGTGCGCGCGATCCACCATCAATCCGCCTTCACGTAATCCCTGGCGATGATCGTGCCGGCGTCAAAGCCCTTGTCCACGAAGCCCTGCTCCTGCAGCCATTTGATCTGGTTGTCGACGTTCTTCACGTCGAGCTTGCCGTCGGGATCGACATAGGCGCAGTTGCCGACCACCTGCTCGACCGGAAGATTGGTGTATTTGGCGATGATCTCGAGCAGCGGTTTTGTTTTCTCGTTGATCGGCACCACGCCGTCCTTGATCGCCGTCAGGATCACGTCGTGGTATTCATGGTCGGCACGGGTGAGCGCGGTGAGCAGCCTTGTCACCAGCTTTGCATTGGCCAGCGTCTTCGGCGACGCGAAGATGGCCCCTAACTGCCACGGCGTCTCGTCGCCGACCCAACCCAGGAATTTCGCGCCGCCCGAATCCATCAACGTCCGCGCGGTCGAGACCGGCAACAGCGCCGCGTCGACCGTTTCGCCCTTCAGCGCGGCGGCCGCGTTCGACAGCGACTGCAACGGCACGATCTTCACATCGGACAGCTTGAAGCCGTATTTGTCGGCGAGCAGGCCGAGCGAATAGTGGAAGCTGGAGCCGACCTGGGTCACCGCAACGCGCTTGCCGGCGAGATCCTTCGGGGTCTTGAGGCCGGCCGTGTAGGCATTGTTGCTGGCGAAATAGCCGATCAGGGGATAGCCGGCCTTCTCGCGGCTCATGCCGCCGATCACCTTCAGCGTGCCCTTGCCGGCGAGATTGTAGAGCCCCGCGGTGAACGCCGTGATGCCGAAATCGACATCGCCCGACGTGGTCGCGACCGCGATCGGTTGTGCCGCGTCAAAGAACTTCAGCTCGACATCGAGGCCGGCGTCGCGGAAATAGCCTTTATCCTGCGCGATGAACACCGGCGCAGAGGACGACAGACGCAACACACCGACCTTCGCCTTCAGGAGATCATCGGCCCGCGCGATACCGCTCGCGGCCCACACCAGCAGTCCCGCGAGTGCGAGCCGCGCCCAACCCTTCATTGCCGTCCTCCGCCGGGAGCCATTTCCGTTCCGATCAAATCGAAACGGGGCCCGAGATTCCTGTTTTGACGCCTTTTCTTCACGCGAACCGGTATCCACTTCGCTTGAAAACGCTCTAGAGTCCTTCGGGCACGGCCTGATCGCGGCCGATGAACGCGCCCTGCTTGCCAAGCTGTTGTTGCAACTTTTCGATGGAAATGTCGCGCGGAATCGTATTGCCCGACAGTGCCAGCGCCGCCGCGGTTCCCGCCGCCTCGCCCATCACGAAACAGGCACCGGAGACACGCGCCGCCGATTGCCCCTCATGGGTCATCGAAGCGCAGCGGCCGGCGACCAAGAGATTGTCGACGCCATCAGGCACCAGCATGCGGTAGGGCAACTCATTGTAGCCGCGGCTCTCCGGGATCGGCGGAAACTCGAAGATCACGTCGCCCGGCACGTGCGACTCCTTCGGCCATCCATTGACGCCGATCGAATCCTCGAACGAGGCACACCCCAGCACGTCCTCGCCGGACAGCATGTAGCCGCCGATCACGCGGCGCGTCTCGCGGATGCCGAGTTGCGGCGGCAGATCGACGATGTAGGAATTCTCGAAGCCGGGCACCGTGCGCAGGAACGCAAAGGCCTCGACCGCCTGGCGGCGGCCCTCGATCTCGCCGCGCGTCATGTCATCGGGGTCGATGCCGGAGATGGCGCCGCCATCGCTCCGCGTCACCTGGGTGAAATTCACCCGCCATTCGATCTGCGATTTCTGCGGCCGCACGATCGCGGACTTGCGCGGGAATTTATGCGTGCCGGCGGCCTCGGCCTGCGCCATCAGCGCCAGAATGGTCCGCCACGCATCACCCGCTTTCGCCGGATCGATGCCGTTGAGGCGGAACATCATCGAGGGGTAGAGCATGCCGCCCTTGTTGTCGCCGACCTCATAGGGCGCGCCCGCCCACACCGCGAGGTCGCCGTCCCCGGAGCAATCGATGAAGATGCCGGCCCGCACCGCCTGCCGGCCGGCCTTGGTTTCCACCATCAGCGCGCGGATGTGCGCGCCGTCCATCACGACGCCGGCACCGAGCGCGTGGAACAGGATATCGACCTTGTGATGCGCCAGCAGATCGTCCGCCGCGATCTTGTAGGCCGCGGTGTCATAGGCCTGCGCAAGGATCTTGCCGAGGATCAGATGCGGCGCATTCAACCCGCCGAGCCGGTCGATCCGCGCCAGCAGGTCGGAGGCGATGCCCTGCACCACCCGATGCATCTCGCCGAAGATGTTGGCGTGCAGCCCGCAGAAATTGGTCACGCCCGCCGCGGTGCCCATGCCGCCGAGAAAGCCGTAGCGCTCGATCAAGAGGGTCCGCCGCCCGGCACGCGCCGCGCCGACGGCTGCCGCGATGCCGGCCGGGCCGCCGCCAAGCACCACCACGTCATATTCGCCATAGACCGGGACCTGCCGCGCAGGTTCTTCGATCGTGCTCGCTCGCATCATTTCCGCCCTGAACAAAGTTGATTGGGCCAACTATGAATTGATGCGGATTGCAGTACAATCCACCAAATTATGTAATCAGCTTTCGCGAATCGAGAAAGGCCCCCGGGAAGCGCGGATGGATACGCTGGTCAACCTCGAGGCCTTCCTCGCCACCGCCGACGCCGGCGGCTTCTCCGCCGCGGCACGCAAGCTCAACGTCGCGACGTCGGTCGTCGCCAAGCGCGTCACCCAGCTCGAGGAGCGGATCGGCACCGCGCTGTTCCACCGCTCGACCCGCCAATTGCGGCTGACCGAAGCCGGGCAGCAATATGTCCATCGCGCCCGCGGCGTGGTTGCCGATGTCGGCGATCTCCTGTCGCGGATGGGCGAGAAGCAGCGCGATCTCACCGATCATCTGCGCGTCAAGGCGCCGACCTCGCTGACGGTCGCACGGCTCGCCGATGCCTTCACGGTCTTCCAGAAACAGAACGGAAGCGTGAAGCTCGAGATCGTGATGATCGACCGCCCGGTCGATCCGGTGACCGAAGGTTTTGACATCGCGATCGGCGCCTTCCCGCATTCCTTCGGCGGCGTCGTCGACGAGCCGTTGTGCCGGCTGCCGCGGCTATTGTGCGCCTCATCAGCGTACCTGAAGAGGCACGGCACACCGAAGCATCCACGCGACCTGGTCGATCATCGCTGCCTCAGCTTCCTGCCGACCGGACCGGAATGGCCGTTCGAGGGACCGCGCGGCCGCATCAATGTCCAGGTGCGCCCGATTCTCTCGTCGAACGAAGGCCGTGTGCTGACGCAAAGCGCGATCGCCGGCAACGGCATCGCGCTGCTCTCGCATTATCTGGTCGCGGACGCGCTGCGCGACGGTGCGTTACAGCCGGTGCTGACGGACTTTCCGATCCCGGAACTGTGGGTGAAGGCCGCCGTTCCCGAGCGCCGCATCAATGCCGCCGCGGTGCAGGCGCTGCTGAAGACATTGAAGAAGTCGCTGTCGCAATCGCTTTGACATGGCGGCAGTCTTGCCCTTTGCATGCCGACCTGAGACAAGGACGGATAAGGATCGCCCGCTTTGAAACTCCTGATCTCAGTGTCGCTTGGCCTCATCCTCGCCGCCGGGCCCGCGGCGGCGATCGAGACCTGTCGGTTCATCGAGGCCAAGCCGGAACGCGAGGCCCGCTACCATCGCCAGGAGCAAGAGCTGGCGGCCAAGCGCAAGCCCGAGCCGACGATCACCCAGTCGAGCGAATCCAGGACATTCGAATCGCTGCAGCAGATGCGTCGCGACGACGAAGAGGTCTATCGCAGCATGCACGGCATCTGCCGCGGCTGTTGAGCTGAGCGGCCGAGCTTATGCCGCGCCGCTACCCCAGCGGCCCGCGCGCTTCTCGGCAAAGGATGCGAGCCCTTCGGCGGCCTCGGCGGTCTGCCGCTTCGCCGAGTGCAGGTGCACGAGGCGCTTGTAGGCCTCATCGTCCACACCCATGCCGCCGAACGAGCTTTCCATTGCCAGCTTCTTGGTCTCGGCCATCGCATCCGGCGCGTTGCCGAGCAGCTGCTCGACGACCTTGGCGCCGGCACTTTCGAGATCGGCTGATGGCACCACCTCATGGACTAGGCCGATGCGGCGGGCGTCCTCGGCGCCGAAACGTTCGCCGGTCAGCGCGTAGCGGCGCACCTGGCGCACGCTGATGGCATCGCAGAGCTGCGGGATGATGATCGCAGCCGTCAGGCCCCAGCGCACCTCGGTGATCGAGAACAGCGCGTTATCGGCCGCGATCACGATATCGCAGGCCGCGATCACCCCGGTGCCACCGCCGAAACAGCCGCCCTGCACCAGCGCCACGGTCGGGACCGGCAGCGTGTTGAGGCGCTGCACCGCCTCGAAGGTGGCGCGCGACGCCGCCTCGTTCTCCTCCAGAGATTTCGGCCGCACGCCGTTGATCCATTTCAGGTCGGCGCCGGCCTGGAAATGCTTGCCGTTGCCGTTCAGCACGACGACGCGCACCGGCTTGGTCGAGAGATCCTCGATCGCGGCCAGCACGCCCGCAATCAGCGCGCCGTCATAGGCGTTGTTGACCTCGGGGCGGTTCAGCGTGACGGTCGCGACCCCGCGCGCATTGAGGCTCCACAGGACTGGGCTGGCCGACATGACGTTCTCCCTCGTTCGGCATTGCTGTTATCAGGCACTATGGCGAGCGGAGCTGCCTTGATCCATCACTTTCGAGCGCGCGCGGCCGCGCCGCATGCATGGCGGGTTGCGCAATGCCCCGCGCTTGTGGAAACTGACGCGACACGTTGCAAGGACTTGTTCCACTCATGCGTATTTGCATTTTCGGCGCGGGCGCCGTCGGCAGCCATTTCGCAGTCCGGCTGGCACGCGCCGGCCACGATGTGTCCTGCGTGATGCGCGGACTGCATCTCGACGCGGTCCGGTCCAACGGCTTGACGCTGAAGGTCGGCGACAGCAGCGTGACCGCGAAGGTGAAGGCGTCGGCCGATCCTGCCGAGCTCGGGCCGCAGGACGTCGTGATCAGCACGCTGAAGGCCACCGGCATCGGCGCGCTCGCAACCGGGCTGTTGCCACTATTTGAACGCGACACCGCAATCGTGTTCGCGCAGAACGGCATTCCCTGGTGGTACGACCTCGGCCTGCCGCCGCAGCATCCTGCGATCCCCGATCTCGGCTTCCTCGATCCCGGCGGGCGCCTGCGCAGCGCGATCCCGAAAGAGCGGGTCATCGGCGGCGTGATCTTCTCCTCCAATGAAGTGGTTGCGCCCGGCGTGGTGGCGAACCTGTCGCCGGATCGCAACCGCCTCCTGATCGGCGAATGCGACGATCGCCAGAGCGAGCGCATCGCCACTCTGCGTGCGGCACTTAACGACGCCGCGATCGAATCGCCCGAGGTCAAGGAGATCCGCGAGACGATCTGGTCGAAGCTACTCACCAACATGTCGATGTCGGTGCTCTGCCTGCTGACGGGTCTGACCGCACGCGGCGTCCGCGACGATCCCGACATGCAGGACATGATCCCGCGCCTGCTCGGCGAGGCCAATGCGGTGGCGACGCACTACATTCCGGAGGTCAAGCGCGTCACCCGCTCAGGGCCGGCGCCGGACCACAAGCCGTCGATCCTGCAGGACTACGAGCTCGGCCGCGCCATGGAGATCGATGCGCTGGTGCGCGCACCGGCGGCGTTTGCCCGCGCAGCTAACCTTCCGACCCCGATGGTCGACCTGATGGCCGCGCTCGCGATCCAGAAGGCGCGTGACAAGGGGCTCTATCAGGGCTGACAATCCGCCCCACGACGCTAACAAGCAGGGATATCGAACCATGCAAGTCAAGGACAAGGTCTGCATCGTCACCGGCGGCGCGAGCGGGATCGGCGAAGCGGTGGCGCGGGCCTATGCGGAGGCTGGCGCCCGCGGCGTCGTGGTCGCCGATCTCAAGACCTCGCGCGACCGGCTCGCCAGCGTCGCCGGCGACATCGACGGGCTCGCGGTCACCGCCGATATCGGGCTCGAGGAGGACGTCAAGGCGCTGATCGCCGCGGCCGAGGACAAGTATGGCCCGGTCGACGTGTTCTTCTCCAATGCCGGGCTGTCGCGCAAGGGACAGGAATCAGCGTCCGATGCCGACTGGGATGTGAGCTGGCGCGTGCATGTGATGAGCCACGTGTTCGCGGCGCGCGCGCTGGTGCCCGGCATGCTCGCGCGCGGCTCCGGCTATCTGCTCAATACGGCGTCCGCGGCGGGGCTGCTGGCCTCGCTGAACTCGATGCCTTACGGCGTGACCAAGAACGCCGCCGTCGCGCTCGCCGAACATCTCGCCATCCAGTATGGCGATCGCGGCATCCGAGTCTCCGTGCTCTGCCCGCAATCGGTGCAGACGGGGATGACCACGCCGGGCCCGAGCGCGGCGCGCGTCGACGGCGTGCTGCAGCCCGGCGAAGTGGCACGGATGGTGATCGAGGCGATGGCCGAGGAGCGCTTCCTGATCCTCTCGCATCCCCAGGTGCAGGAATACATGCAGCGCAAGGCCACCAATCGCGAGCGCTGGCTGTCCGGCATGCGCCGCCTGCGCGACCGGATCTATGGCGGCGCGGCGTCAGGCTGATGCGTAGCCCGGATGCAGCGAAGCGCAATCCGGGACGGGTCACACACGGAAAAGCCTGCCCCGGATTTCGCGGAGCCGGTCACCGGGCGCGCGTTCGCGCGACCCGTTGGCTCCATCCGACTTACGAAACAATGCCTGCTCACGCATGCTTCGCGACCCAGGCCGCGAAGCCATCGAGCACCTCGGCCATCACCTCGCGGTCGTTGCGGCCGGAGCGCTTCAGGACATGGAAGGAGTGATCCGCCTCCTGCACCAACTGCAACGTCGCGCGCGCACCCAGCCCCTTCACCACCGGTTCGAGCTGATCGAGCTCCGCCAGGGCGTCGCGCGTGCCCTGCAGAAACAGCATCGGGACCTTGACCTCGGCGAGATGCTTGGCTCGCTCGCTCGACGGCTGGCCGGCGGGATGCAGGGGAAAGCCCAGGAACACCAGCCCGCGCACGCCGGCGAGCGGCGCTTTGGCCTGCGCCTGCGAGGTCATGCGGCCGCCGAACGACTTGCCGCCGGCGAACAGCGGCAGTTCGCCGCAACGGCGCGCAGCCTCCGCGACCGCGGCGCGCACCGTCGCCTGCGCGACGGCGGGCGGATCGGGCCGCTTGCTGCCCTTCTCCATGAAGGGAAACTGATAGCGCAAGGTCGCGATGCCGCGCTCGGCGAGGCCGACCGCAATCGTCTCCATCGACGGATGCGTCATGCCGGCGCCCGCGCCATGCGCAAACACATAGGCGCTACGGGCCTGCGCCGGTCGCAGCAGCAGTGCGGACACCGCGCTGTCGTCCGAGACCGTGATGGTGAGCGGTTGTGCACTTGGCGCGTTCAAGATGACATCTCGAAGTATTGTTGCTCCGTCATTTCTAGCCGTAGGCGTCCATGCGCGCAAATGCCGCCGGGGAGAGCACGCCGCAAGTGAACTGGCTCACAGCCAACCAACATTTCCTCTGCAACATTTCCGTTGTTAGACCAACAGCCGCCACTGTAGGATCGCGCACAGCGCATCACACGCTTAACGCGAACCTGTTTCGACGATTTTTAATATCTCATCAGTATGACCCGCGGGTACCGCGAATTGGGGGACGGGGCATGCCTCGCAAGACGATCTTTTTTATCGGGCTGCTGATTGTCGCCGGCGTCCTCTACCTCAAGGACGATATCGAGACGGTGGCGAGCGGCTTCCGCGTCAAGGTCGTCGACTACCAGCCGCCGGCAAAGACGGTGTGGCTGGATCAGAATGTCAGCGCCGAGCGGCTGCGCTGGTTCTATCACGCCGACCAGGGCACGCGGACTTTCGGCATTCCCCTTGAATGGTTCATGGCGCTGGAGCAGCCGACGGTCTGGCCGCTGCTCACTGCGGCACCGCGGCTCAGCGAGACCACTTATCTCGGCCGCTTCGGCTTCATTCCGGATACCGTGATACCAGGTAAGCCCGATGCACTGCCGATCGGCTTTGCGCCGAGCGGCCCGATGGCCGACGCCAACGGCGCGCCCTGGCGCAACCCGCATAGCAAGGCCGACATGAACGGGGTCGGGCTGACCTGCTCCGCCTGCCACACCGGAAGCTTCAGCTATCGCGGCACCGAGATCGTCATCGACGGCGGGCCCGCCAACACCAATCTGTTCGAGTTCCAGAAGAGCGTCGGCGTCTCGCTGCTGCTGACCCGGTTCTGGCCAGGCCGCTTCTCGCGCTTTGCCGACGAGATCCTCGGCAAGGATGCCAGCCTCGACGAGCGCATGGCGCTGCGCGGCCAGCTCGATCTCGTGCTGAAGCAATACGCCAACATCAACGCACTGGAGACCAAGGTCGCCGCCAACAGCGTCGAGGAAGGCTATACGCGGCTCGACGCACTGAACCGGATCGGCAACCAGGTGTTCTCGATCGATCTGAACAATCCGAACAACTACGCCGCGCATTCGGCGCCGGTGCATTTCCCGCGGATCTGGAACGCGCCATGGTTCAGCTGGGTGCAGTATGACGGCTCGATCATGCAGCCGATGGTGCGCAATGCCGGCGAGGCGCTCGGCGTCAGCGCCGAGCTCAATCTGCTCGACGAGTCCAGGGGCCTGTTCAAATCCAGCGCGCGGATCGACGTGCTGCACGAGATGGAGCGGATGATCGCCGGCGAGCCGCCGAGCAAGACGAAGGGCTTTGGCGGCCTGGCATCGCCCAAATGGCCGGACAATATCCTGCCGAAGATCGACATGGATCTCGCGAGAAAGGGCGGCGAGCTCTACAAGACGCACTGTCAGGGCTGCCATGGCCCCGCGATCGACAGCAAGGCGCTGCCCGCGAGCGAAGCCTTCGCGCTCTTCGAGGACGACAAGCGGTGGGTCAAGAACGATGCAGGCCAGCCGCTGCTCGACGTCGAGATGATTCCGATCAGCCATATCGGCACCGACAGCGCGCAGGCCGAAGGCCTTGCGAGCCGCACCGTCGAGACGCCGGCCAATCTGAATATCAAGGACGGTGGTTTCGGACCGGCGCTCGGCGAATTGGTCGAGAAGACCGTCGACTACTGGTATGACCAGAACAAGACTCCGCCGGAGGACCGCAAGCGCATCAATGGCTACCGGCCGAACGAGATCCAGGCGCCGCTCGCCTACAAGGTCCGGCCGCTCAACGGCATCTGGGCGACCCCGCCCTATCTGCACAACGGATCGGTGCCGTCCATCTACGCGCTGCTGTCGCCGGTGAAGGATCGTCCCTCGACCTTCTATCTCGGCAACCGGGAGTATGATCCCAGGGATCTCGGCTATGTCTGGAAGGACAAGATCAAGAACGCCTTCGTGCTCGACACCACCAAGCGCGGCAACAGCAATTCCGGACATGAATTCTCGAACGAGAAGCGCCTCGGCGTGATCGGACCGGAGTTGAAGGAAGACGAGCGCCGCGCCCTGATCGAGTTCATCAAGACGCTGTAGCGCTCGCGGCATAGATCAACCGCTCGTCATGCCCGAGCATGGTCGCCTGAAGGACGACCTCGCTCCCGCCCGCCTATGGCCCGGCCATGACGAGTGGACCTCTTGATCTGCTCACTCCTTCAACTTGGGCACGGGCTGACGGCGCGCCGGGCGGGTCATGGCTTCGAGCTCGAGCAGCTGGTTGAGCTGGTCCTCGGTCAGGAGCCTTTCCTCCAGCACGATGTCGGCGACCGAGCGGTTCTCCTTCAGCGCGCGGCGCGCCACGCGCGATGAGGCCTCATAGCCGAGCGCCGGCGCCAGCGCCGTGATCAGTCCGATCGAGCCCTGCACCAGGCTGCGGCAACGCTCGCGATCGGCCTCGATGCCGTCGACGCAACGCCTGGTCAGCGTATCGATCGCCGCCGTCAACATGCGCAGCGAGCTCAACACGCAATAGCCGATGGTCGGCTCGAACGCGTTGAGCTGGAGCTGGCCGCCTTCGGCGCACATCGTCACCGTGAGATCGTGCCCGATCACGAGGAAGGCGACCTGGTTGACCACCTCCGGAATCACCGGGTTGACCTTGCCAGGCATGATCGACGAGCCGGCCTGCACCGCAGGCAGCCTGATCTCTCCGATGCCGGTACGTGGCCCCGACGACAGCAGGCGGAGGTCGTTGCAGATCTTCGACACCTTCACCGCGACGCGTTTCAGCACGCCGGAGAACAGCACGAAGGCGCCGAGGTCGGAGGTCGCCTCGATCAGGTTCGAGGCCAGCACCATGGGCTGGCCCGACAACCGCGACAGCTCCTCGACCGCAAGCGCCGCATAGCGCGGATCGGCATTGATGCCGGTCCCGATCGCGGTGGCGCCGAGATTGACTTCGCGGAACAGGCTGGAGATCTCGTTAAGCCGGGCGACGTCCTCCTTCACGGTGGCGTGGAAGGCGTCGAACTCCTGGCCGAGTGTCATCGGCACCGCATCCTGAAGCTGGGTACGGCCCATCTTCAGGACATCGGCGAACTCCACCGCCTTGCCCTTGAAGGCATAGGCAAGGTCATCGAGCGCGCGCACCAGCGGCTGGGTGGCAAAGATCACCGCGAGCCGCAACGCGGTCGGATAGGCGTCGTTGGTCGACTGCGCCATGTTGACGTCGTCGTTCGGATGCAGCACGTGATAATCGCCGGGCTTCCTGCCCATCAGCCGCAGCGCGACGTTGGCGATCACCTCGTTGGCGTTCATGTTGGTCGAGGTCCCGGCGCCGCCCTGGATTGCATCGACGACGAAGGACTCGGCATAGACCTTGTCGGTTGCGATCTGGGTGCAGGCCCTGTCGATCGCATCGGCCTTTTCCGGCGCGAGATAACCCAGGCGTTTGTTGGCACGCGCGGCGGCCTGCTTGACCAGCGCCAGCGCGCGGACGAGCTCCGGAAAGTGGCCGACCGGCACGCCGGTGATCGGAAAGTTCATCACCGCGCGCTTGGTGTGGATGCCCCACAGCGCATTGGCAGGCACATCGTCCTCGCCGAGCAGATCGTGCTCGGTACGGGACTGCGCCTGCTCGATCGGCACGGTGCGGACGGTCGCGATCGCGAGCTCGCTGACGCCGCCGCTGTCGCCGGAGGGTGGCGCGGTGCCTGCAGTGTTGGCGGTCTCAACCTTCGATTCGGCCATCGGTCCCTCCGTTACCTGCTGCAAATCTCGTCGTCAGCGACGCCCGCCATGATGCGCCCGACAGGCATCGAAAGCCAATGCCTATCGGGAAAGTCTTGCACACCGGCGAATGGAAAGACGCATCAAAACGGAATTGGCATGCGCGCTGCACCGGGAATCGAGGGCTTTCCTTATCCGTCATGATAACAACAACTTATGGCTCCATGCCGCAGCTCGTCCTGCGCGAGATGGGGCTGCTTTCTCCGCCCCGTCATCGCGTGCTAGATCAGCATCGACTGGCGCAAGGGCGCTGCCGACAGTGAACGAACCAAGGGCCGAAGCCGTGTCCAACAACAACGAAGCGATGACCATCAAATTCCGCTGCCCGGCGGAGCTCGAGGGCAAGATTCCGCCACCGGTACCCGCGTCATTGGGCCTTCCCGGATGGCTCAAGGCGATGCCGACGCAGGCCTTCAATGCGATGAGCAATCGCGAGGAAGATACCGTCAAGCGGTGCCCGCCATTCGTCGATGCGATGACATCGGGTTTCCTGATGCCGCTGGTCTGCGATCTCGATATCGAGAATGGCGAGATCACATGGGACAACGACCTTCCGTCCGGAGGCGTGCTCGAATTCCCGCGCTCGCCGGTCGGATTCCACGACGAAAGCCAGGTGATCGGCTCGCCGCTGTTCGAGCCGGACCGCTTCCTCATCAAGTTCGTCAATCTGTGGACCATCGAGGCGCCGCCGGGCTATTCGCTGTTCTTCACGCATCCGGTCAACCGGTTCGACCTGCCGTTCACCACGCTGACCGGCATGGTCGATTGCGATCTGTTTCACGACAGCTGGATTCACTTCCCGGCGCGCTGGCACGACACCAATTTCAGCGGCACCTTGCCCAAGGGCACACCGGTTGCGCAATGCTTCCCGGTGAAGCGCGAAAACTGGGCCGCGCAGACCGCGGCGATGACGCCGGATGAAACGTCGCGCGCACAGGAACTGTCCAACAGGATGGCCCGCGAGCCTGGACTCTATCGCCGCCAGTTTCGGACCTAGATCGGGCGCACGAGACGCGCTCCGGCGAGGCTCACGCCATCCGTCGTCCCTGCGCAAGCAGGGACCCATACTCCGCGGCGGATGTGGTGAAGGGACTCGTCGTTCCGGCAGCGGTTGACAATGACCACTCGTGGTTATGGGTCCCTGCTTCCGCAGGGACGACACCGAGTGTGTTGCGCCGCTTGTGAGTCATACACCCACATTCTCGCGACATGATTTGCCCGAGCTTTGCCTAGCTCAGAAATTTCGCAACCGCGCTCGGACGGAAGAAGAAGCGGCCATGCGATGCCATGGCCAGCGCCGACGCCGTGCGGCCGATCATTTGCGGCCGGCCGCGCAGCGCCAGACGCAGATTGGCTTCGCCGGCAGCGCGGTCGCCCATTTCCAGAAGACAGGCGGAGAAGCTGGTCCGCGTCAGGGGATCGTCTGGGCGCTGCGCCAGCACCTGGCGGTAGAGATCCGCCGCAGCCGCGTATTCGCCGTCGAGCAGCAGCACACGCGCCAGCGCGGCCAGAATATCGGGATGTCCCGGCGCCACGGTGCGCAGCTTCTCGAGAATCTCTCGCGCGCGGCCGCGCTCATTGCGATGGGGCAGCAGCTGCGCGAGCAAGAGCAGCAACTCGACGCTGCCGGGCGCGAAAGCAAGCGCGCTCTCGATGACGGCAACCGCCTCGTCGATGCGGCCGGCCGCGCCCAATTGCCCTGCCAGCCCCTGAAATGCAGGCAGGAACGGTGGCCGCCGCGCGGCGGTTCGCCGCAACAGATCGATCGCCTCGTTGCGCCGACCGGCTCCGGCGAGCGCCGCGCCGAGCAAGGTCTCGACTCCGGGATCCTCAACGCGGCGCGCTATCCGTTCGAGTGGCGCGATCGCCTCCTCATTGCGGTTCTGGGCCATCAGCGCCCGTGCCAGGATCGAGGCCGCGCCGACATCGGTCCGGTTTGCCTTCAACACCTCCGCCGCCAGCCGCTCGGCTTCGACGACTTGCCCCATCTGCAGCGCGACCATGGCGCGTTGCAGAGCCGGGGGTGGGCTGGGCCCGCGATTGGCAGGAGGGAGCGGAGGTTTCGGCATGCGGTCCGTCGTGAGATGGTCGTCTCAGCCGTTATCACTGCCGCCGACGGAGCTCCAGCGAAAGTCGCTGCCGGGCATCAAGATACCGCCCGGTTCCAGCAACACCCGCACGGGCCGATGTGATGCATCCTCGTGGCTGTCAGGCGACAGACGGCAAACCATGCTCTGCGCCCGATTTTTCGACTGCTTAACCTATTCGACCTAGCCTGAACGGCCGAAACAGGGCCCGGCTTGATGTTCGCAACTACCCTCGAAGCAATTCGGTCGACAACGTCGAAGCGGACCGCCTACATCCGTGGAGTCCTCACGCTCCTGACCATCGCCATCGTCTTCAAGGCGGTGTGGCTCGCTCAAGTCGGGCTCGGGCATGGCCGCGAGCTCGTCGATTTTGCCGCCTTCTACATCACCGCAAAGCTGGTGTGGCTGGGCACCGTGGATCAGGCCTACCAGTTCGCGAAGCTCGTCGTCATCCAGAGGGAGGCATCGGGCGGGCACGATGGCTTCATGTCGTGGACCTATCCGCCGCAATTCAGCCTGCTGCTGGCGCCGTTCGCGCTGATCCCGGTCGGAATTGCCTATTCGCTGTTCGCCGCCTCGACGCTGACGCTTTACCTTGCCGTGCTGCGCCGTCTCGCAGGCGAGAACTTTGTGCTCGTGCTCATCGTCTTCTTTCCGACGATCGGGATCACATTGGCCTGCGGGCAGAACGGCCTGCTGACGGCCGCGCTGATCGGAATGGTCTGCCTGTTCTTTGAAGAGCGGCCGGTCGTCGCCGGGGCCGCCCTCGGTCTGATGATCATCAAGCCGCACCTCGCGATCGCCTTCGCGGTGTACGCCATCCTGCGCCGTTCATGGATCGTCGTGATGACGGCGGCAGCCGTCGTGCTAATCAGCTCAGCGATCTGTACGGCGGCTTTCGGCGCGGAGATCTGGAGCGCGTTCCTGCAGAGCGTGCGCGATTCGTCGGTGTTCCTGGAGCACGGGAATTACCCGATGCATCGCATGATCTCGATCTATGCCGCGTTGCGAACGGCGGGGATGTCCGCGTCGGCAGCGTTTGTCGCCCAGGGCGCCGTCGCGGTCGTGGCACTTGCGGTCGTTCTCATCGCCGCCTACCGGGCGATGCCGGCCCGCGAGCGCCTCGGCCTCGTCGCGATCGTGTCGGTCTGCATCAGCCCCTACGCCTACGATTACGACTTTCCGATCTTCAGCGTCGGCCTCACGCTGCTGTTGCCGGCGCTCCTGGCGAGCGCGCGTGAGTGGGAACGAGGTATCATCTACGCCTTGCCGATCCCGATCGGAGCGTTTGGCTACCTGCAAGCGACCCAGATGGCGTCCTCTCACAATGGCGAACAGGCGCTCGGCACGCTCTCGATCGGCGGTTTCGCGATCGTTCCGCTGATCGCGCTCATTGTCGGAATTGTGCTGCTGCGCAGTTCAGGGACGGAAGCAGTCAGCGGATCGACCGTCAGATGCGCATCCGCTTGAAGATCGTCTCCGGCAGCGCGCAGATGATCGTCATCACGAGCCAAAACCGTCTGGCCACATAGATTACGTCCCGCGGCCTCGTCACGTCGGCCCGGTAGATATCCTCCGCAACCCGCTCCGGCTGCACGGTCAGGGGCGCCGGCAGCTTCATATGCGCC
The DNA here is from genome assembly GCF_011516665.3 of Bradyrhizobium sp. 41S5. Classification (NCBI taxonomy): domain Bacteria; kingdom Pseudomonadati; phylum Pseudomonadota; class Alphaproteobacteria; order Hyphomicrobiales; family Nitrobacteraceae; genus Bradyrhizobium; species Bradyrhizobium sp. 41S5. The sequence continues at coordinate 8,170,800 of NZ_CP083721.1, forward strand.
GTCATCTTCGTGCGCACGAATCCGGGCTTGACGGTGACGACGCGGACCTTGCCCGCGAGCGCCAGGCGATTGCGCAGGCCGGACAGGAATTGCGTGAAGCCGGCCTTGGCCGCGCCGTAGTAGTAGTTCGACGCCCGCCCGCGATCGCCGGCAACCGAGCTGACCCCGACGATGGTTCCCGAGCCGCGCGTCTCGAAAGCTTGCGCGAACTGTTCGAGCAACAGGCTGGGTGCCTCGAAATTGGTACGCATGATCGTCGTCGCAAGCTCGGGATCGGTCTGGGCACGCAGCTGATCGCCGAGTTCTCCGACAACGCACACGACGGTATCCGGAAGCACGGAAAGGCCGGCAACGAAGCTGGCAAGCTGCCCGGTCTGCAGCACGTCGAGCGGTAGAACCGTTGTGTCGACGCCGCTTCGCGTGCTGATATCGTCCGCGTTGCGCTGCGCGGCTGCGAGATCGCGGGCGGCGAGCGTCACGCGCCACCCCTCCTTTGCGTAACGCAGCGCAGTCGCGTGCCCGATATCCGAGCTGCCGCCAATCACCAGAATTGACTTTGTGCCGGTCATCAAATCCCAAGCCGTGCTGAAAGATGCGACGCAAGGCGCGTGGTCGCCCCGGTCTGCTGGCGGATATCCCGCAGGGCCGCAAGGCCGGGATATCCGGATTCGAATGTCGCGCGGGATTGCCGCGCGTCCTTGGCGAGGTAGAGCCGGCCGCCGGCATCGACCACCAGCACGTCGAGCTGATCAAGAAACCCGAACAGCGTGTCGCTGACGGGAAAGTCCATCGTCAGGGTGTAGCCGCGAAGCGGAAACGACATCGGCCCGCCGCCATCGCCGAGTTGCTTGAGCACCGCAAGAAACGACGCATCGCCGCGGCGAGATACCCGATCCAGGATATCGGCAAGCACGCGGCGGGCGCGGTCGCGCGGGATCACGCATTGATACTGCAAGAAGCCGCGCCGGCCGTAGATCCTGTTCCAGTCGGAGATCGCATCGAGCGGAAAGAAGTAGGGATCCCAGTGGACGAGCCGCGGCTTGCCCTGATGCGCAGCGCCGCGGCGGAAATACAGCTCGTTGAACACCCGCATCGATGCGCGATTGAGCAGCCATCCGGGAAACAGCTCCGGCACCGACAGAAGCTGGGTGCGAGGGCCGGGGAACGGCGCGAGGCCGGGCCCCAACCCATCCATGTCGCGGCGCGTGGCATGCTCGGCCAGATAGACCAGCGACCGTCCGAGCGCCGCGCCGCGCGCAAGGCAGTCGATCCAGGCCACCGAATAGGTCGAGGACGCGTTGCTTTCCAATTGATCGATCGCCGCGTCGAGATTGACGGCGACGCGGGTGTCTTGGCGCAGCCAGGCCGTCTCGATCGGGAGCAGCCGCAGTGTCGCCTCGAGGATCATGCCGGTCAGGCCCATGCCGCCCAGTGTCGCCGCGAACAGCGCGGCGTTTTCCGACCTTGAGCAGGAAACGATCTCACCGCCCGGCAGCGCGAGGCGGAATGAATCGACAATCGTGCCGAAGCCGCCGTCGCGATGGTGGTTCTTGCCATGAACGTCGGCTGCGATCGCGCCTCCGACCGTCACGAATTTCGTGCCGGGCACGACTCTCAGGAAGAAGCCCCGCGGCTCGAACGCGGCGAGGATGTCGGCGATCGTCACGCCGGCTTCGACCGTCAACTGAGCGGTCGCGGCATTGAAGCGCCGCATCCGGTTCAGGCCGCGCGATGAAATCGTGGCTTGCGCGCCGATCGCCGCATCGCCATAGGCGCGGCCCGCTCCGCGCGCGACGACGCCGGACCGCCCGAGCAGATCATCCCGTGCGGCCGCTGGCGTCGGTGGCGCCAGCAGTTCGGTCGATGCCTTCGGATAGTTGCCCCAGCCGGAGAGGCAAATCCCGCCCGGATCGGAGATCGCGCTTGCACGTCCTCGCAATGCTACGGTCGGCATCGCTAGATGGCGACGAGCATGACGACGCCGATCGCGCCAAGCGCGACCCAGCTGGCGCGATCCCGGAGCGCGAACATCACGGGATCATCATCGATCAATCCGCGCTGCGCGAACAGCATCACGCGGCCGATCCAGTACATCAGGATCGGACAGCAGACCCAGAGCAGCTGCGGATGGCCGTAGAGCGCGCGAACCGTATCGGACGAGATGTAGAGCGTGAAGATCACGACGGCGTTGAAGCCCGACGCGGCGGCGAGGATCGCGACCATCGACTTGTCTTCGAGCCGGTAGCCGCGCGCCGCCAGCACCACGCCGTCCGGCTGGCTGGCGAGCTCGACATGGCGCTTCACCAGCGCCAGCGACATGAAGATGAACAGCGAGAACGCGAGCAGCCATTCCGACATCGGCACGCTGATCGCGACCGCGCCGCCGATCACGCGGACGGTGTAAAGGGTCGCCAGCACGACGACGTCGACGATCGCGATGCGCTTGAGCCACAGCGAATAGGATGTGGTGAGCACGAAATAGCCGAGCAGGACGCCGCCGAATTCGACCGATATGTACAATCCGATCGCGAACGCGGCGACCAATGCGAGGGCAATCGCACCGGCAGCTTGCGACGCCGCGATGGCGCCGCTTGCGATCGGACGGTGGCACTTGGCCGGATGCGCGCGGTCGGCGTTGATGTCGAGAATGTCGTTCAGGATGTAGGCACCCGACGCACAGAGCGAGAATGCGATCACCGCAAGCAGCGACGTCGCCGCCGACCCCAGTGCAAATTTATGCGCGGTCAGCAGCGGCACCAGCACGAGAGCGTTCTTCGCATATTGATGCACCCGAAGCAGCTTCAGCCAGCTGCGCACACCGGCCGGCGCGGGCGCCGCCGGGGCGGATCGACCGTGGCGCGCTACGCGCGACGCAAAGCCAGGCAGCGCGACCGCTTCACTGCCGATGTAGTCGAAGCCCTGCCGGAGCACGTGCGGCAGGTCGTCGCTCTGTGCCGACGACCGACCGTCCGGTGCAGCGGCCCAGGCCGTGAAGACGCCGAGATGCTGGGCAACCGCGCTGACGAACGGCTCGGGATGGGTTTCCGAACAGAGATAGACCGGGCGGCCTTCACCCAGCACCTGCAAAAGGAAGGTCACGGCGCCGTGGTCGAACCGCGCGCGGGATGGATCGAAGCCCGATATATCAGGAATGCGCGCTGCCAGTCCCAAGGCGGTGGCAATCGCCATGGTGACGGCGCTAGAGCGGCTTGTGATCCCGGAAGCGATATCCGCCGGGAAAGAGCTTCCCGGAACCATCACCTCGTCGACATCGACAACGAGCGGCCGGCCCTTCGAACGCAGCGGATCGCGAAGGGCGTCGCTGCCGCCCTCTTCAACCCGTTCTGGAACGCTGGCTCGCATACGCGCGGTCTTCCGGTGGCCCCCTCCCCATTGTCCCGGGCTTTCCCTAATTTGGGGTGAACTGGGGGCGGGCGCCCCGGCAGACCGTGCCGGAGCCCGTTGCGCAAACGCCGTTGCGACTTCGATGAGAGGTGAAGGGTGCGCCCATGGCGCGCAGCCAAGCGAAAAATGGCGATCCCGGGAAGACTCGAACTTCCGACCTACGGTTTAGGAAACCGTCGCTCTATCCGGCTGAGCTACGGGACCGCACCGCCCGCTAGCCGAAGCATGCGGGCGTCGCCCTCCCATAGCAGAGGTGCCGAATGATCGCCAGCCCGCGTCCCATCGGGCGCGCGCGAAGTTGCGTTGAGCCGGCGCTGCGCGCGTTACGCCACCTGCCGGGTCGGATTCGCGGCGGCATTCGCCGCGCTGGCCCGGCGCGCCGGCAGAAACTCGATCGCCTCATCCTTCAGCGAGCCGAAACGCAGCGTCATGATATCGAGCGCATAGTTCTGGTAGAGCCGCCACGGCCGGCGCGAGCCCTGTTTGGGGAACCTGGCGGCGGCGCGCTGGATATAGCCCGAGGAGAAATCCACCCAGGGCAGTTCGGTCACGGTCGGATCGTTCCGCCGCGGCGTCACTTGCGCGTAGCCGTTCGCCTTCATGTGGTTGAGCATGCGGCAGACATATTCGCAGGTCAGGTCGCATTTCAGCGTCCAGGACGCGTTGGTGTAGCCGAACGCGGCGGCGAGATTCGGCACGCCCGAATACATCAGCCCCTTGTAGTTCATGGTCTTCGACAGATCGACAGGCGCGCCGTCGACCTTGATCTCGAGCCCGCCGAGCACCTGCAGATCGAGGCCGGTCGCGGTCACCACGACGTCGGCGTCGAGCACATTGCCGCTCTTGAGCTTGATGCCGCCGGGCGTGAAGGTCTCGATCTGGTCGGTGACGACGGACGAGCCGCCGCTGCGCAGCGATTGAAACAGATCGCCGTTCGGCACCAGGCAAAGCCGCTGGTCCCACGGATTGTAGCTCGGCGTGAAATGGGTGGCGACGTCGTAATCGGGGCCGAGTGCATGGCGCACGCCGCCGAGGATCAGCTTCTTCACGCGCTCCGGATCGCGCTTGCAGAGCCGGTAGAAATACATGCCGAACAGCACATTCTTCCAGCGCGTGAGGCCGTAAGCGAGTTTTGCGGGCAGCCGCGCCCGCAGCCAGTTGGCGACCTTGTCCTCGTCGGGCCGCGCCACGACATAGGTCGGCGAACGCTGCAGCATCGTGACATGGGCGGCGGTTTTGGCCATTTCCGGCACCAGCGTCACCGCGGTCGCGCCGCTGCCGATCACCACCACCTTCTTGCCGGCATAGTCGATGTCATCGGTCCACTTCTGCGGATGGACGACGCGGCCGGCGAAATCGGCGATGCCGGGGAAGTCAGGCGTGTAGCCGTGCTCATACTTGTAGTAGCCGCTGCACATGAACAGGAAGCTGCAGGTGAGACGCTCGATCGTCTTCTGCGGCCCGCGCTCAACTTCGACCGTCCATTGCGAGTCGGCCGATGACCAGTCGGCGCGCACGACGCGGTGGTTGAAGCGGATCTTCTTGTCGATGCCGTACATGCGCGCGGTCTCGCGCACATAATTCAGGATCGACGGGCCATCGGCGATCGCCTTCGGCTCGGTCCAGGGGCGGAACGAATAGCCGAGCGTGTACATGTCGGAGTCGGAGCGGATGCCGGGATAGCGGAACAGGTCCCAGGTCCCGCCGATGCAATCGCGGCCTTCGAGAATGGCGTAGCTGCGGTCCGGACAGTTGGTCTGCAGATGATAGCCGGCACCGATGCCCGACAGCCCGGCACCCACGATCAACACGTCGAAATGAGCAGACATGCCCTGACCCTCCCGAGCAGAATTGACAATCCGTATTGTCAGATAACTTGACATCTGACAATGGCTCGTGTCAATAGGCTTTCCATGGCAAGCAGCCGGAAAGCCCGCCTCTATGGCGGTATGGACGCCGAGGAACGCCGCGCCGAGCGGCGGCTGAAGCTGATCGATGCGGCGATCGAGGTCTATGGGGAGGTCGGCTATCGCGGCGCCACCGTGAAGGCGATCTGCGAGGCGGCCGAGCTCACCGAACGCTATTTCTACGAATCCTTTTCCAACAGCGAAGCCCTGCTGATCGCCGCCTACAACCATGTCGTCGGCCATCTCCACGAGGAGATGACGGCTGCCGCGGCGGCCGCCGACGGCGATGCCGAGATGAGGCTGCGCGCCGCACTGACGCTGTATTTCACCCGTTTGAAGGAGCACCCGAGGCCCGCGCGGGTCTTCCTGCTGGAGATTTCAGGCATCAGTCCGGCGGTCGATGCCGTCAAGCTCGACGCACTGCGCGTCTTCAGCGACATCCTGGTGCCGCAGACGCTTGATCCTCAACGCGGCGACAAGGCCGCGGCTGCCACGCTGCTCTCGATCGGCATGGTCGGCGCGGTCATTTCGATCGCGCTGCGCTGGGTCTCGAAGCAATATCCGCAATCGGTCGAGGACGTCGTTGCGATCGCCGCCAGCTTCTGCCGCGTGGCGCTGACCGAGGCCGATCGCCGCCGGGATCTGCATTTGGTGTAACGGCGGGCTCGCGCCACTCGCCGATTTTCGATCATGTTTCGCCAGGGTTTGCGGGCCCGGCCCTCGGGAGCGCCGCTGATTTAACTTGCATATTTGGCAGTGCTGGCCTTCTTATGCACGGTAGCGGGCGAAACAGGTCCGACCTGTTTCGTCCTGTGAAACAACAAGAATCTGCATCAGGCGGAGCTGAGCCTTTGGTCGACGTGCATCGGCTGGACGACGCGACCGCGCGCCTTGGCGACGTGGTTCTCGATCCCGCGACCTGGCCGTCCTTCATGGACGAAGTCTGCGCGGCCATCGGCGCGACCGGGGCTGCGATGCTTCAGAGCGATATCCGCACCGAAGACATTCCGCGCACGCAATCGATCACCGACTATTTCACCAAGACCTACTTCCCGCAGAATTTTCATCTCACCGACATTCGCGCCGCGCGCGGCGTGCCGCTGATGCTCGCCGGCACCAACGTCATCACCGACGCCAACCTGTTCGGCGGCGAAACCGAGATGCTGCGCGACCCGCTCTACGCCTCGCTCGGCGAGTTCGGGCTGAAATGGTTCGCAGCGATCGGCTTCCGCGCCGGTCCGGCATTGTGGGCGCTGAGCATCCAGCGCACGCCAAAGGAGGGCATGTTCGAGGCCGACGAGGTCGAGGCGCTCTCGCGCGTGTCGGCGCGGCTCAGCGAAGCCGCGACGCTGTCCACCGTCGTCGGCCGCTCCGCGATCGCGGGCATCACCAGTGCGCTCGACCTGATTCAGGTCGCGGCGATTGCCGTCGGCCGCTTCGGCGCCGTCATCGGCATGAACGGCCAGGCGGAAGCCTGCCTCGGCCATGAACTTGCGATCCGCAACAACCGCCTCACCTTGCTCGACCGGCAGGCCAATACCGATCTGACCAGGCTGATCGATCTGCTGGCCCACAGCTCGGACCTGCACCCGCTCCCGACATCGCCGATCGTGGTGCGCAGGATCGACAAGCGGCCAATCGTGATCCAGATGCAGCCGGTGCCTCCCGCCGCACGTTCACCATTCCTGGGCGCGCGCGCGATCCTGTTGATCCGCGATCTCGAGGGCAACGCCGCATTCGATCAGACGCTGCTGGCGGCGGCGTTCGAGCTGACGCCGGCGCAGGCGCGCCTCGCCACACGACTTGCGCGCGGCGATTCGATCGAGGCGGCCGCACGGGAAGCCGGCATTGCCCTTGCCACCGCGCGCAATCAGCTCAAGACGATTTTCCAGAAGACCGGCACGCATCGACAGGCGGAACTCGTCGCATTGCTGCATAGGGTGAAATGAACTATTCGAGGCGGATTGTTCCAATTTCCGCCGCGCCGTTACGGTAAGAATTCTTGTTACATTGCAATTGCGTACAGCGATTACTCGATCAGGCCAACGGCTGATCTGCGACTCAAATGATCAGGGAAATCGTCGGGTTCCCGGGTGACAAGCGTCACTAAAATGGCGACAATCTGTTTACTCTGTGTGGTTCGGATTTGGTTGCAATGTCCGTGATGCCGTCACGATCATCGACGTTGGCTGGTGCCGTTTTCGGCGCCGCGTTCGCGCTGGCGCCGATGAGCGCGCACGCGCAATGGTGGCGCAGCGCGCCGAAGGATTTTGAGGATTGCGCCGACCTAGCAGAGAAGGCGAAGTCCAAGGAAGACAAGACCGCGCAACTCGCCGACTGCAATGCCAAGTTTGCCGGACGCCGCAAGCCCGGCGGCGGCTACACCTACTACGACTTCATGCAGGATCGCAGCTTCGACATCGCCGGCCCCAATCCGACGCCGGACGAGCAGAAAAAGATCGACCAGGAATATACCGGCTATCTCGAGAAGGAGCGCCGCTCGAGCATCGTCGCGGCGTTCAATGCCAAGCAGCTCGAGCGGCAGGAAAAGCAGCAAGCGCGGCCGCCGCAGCTTCAGCAGGCGTCACTGCACAGCGAGCCCGTACACAGCGAACCGGCGAAAGTCCCGGTCCCGGTCGCACGCCCGGTCAAGCCGCGCGTTGCTGGCGCCCCTCTTCCCAGGGTGCGGCCGCAGGCGGCGAGTTGCGTGAAGGGCACGTTCTCCTGCGAATGGCCGCGGCTTTCCGAAGGATTGGACGGCCTGAAGAAACTGTTCACGCCGGCATCGCCGCCGCCGACCAAGGTTGCGAAGCGAACCGAAGTCAATCGGTAATCAACATCGCCCAGAACCTGCGGTACGGCGACTTCGGATTGTCGACGAAGGCCACACCCACGCGCTTCGCGCCTGGCATCAAGAGATTCTCGCGATGCCCCGCCGAGTTCTCCCACTGCTTCAGCATTTCGGCGAAGGCGATGAAGCCGGCGCCGATGTTTTCGGCGGCGCGCTGCTTCTTCAGCGGCGCGATGCGGGTGAAGAAGCTGCCGCCCGCGGAATGGCTGACCGATCCGGTCGCCGACATCGCCTGCGCCTGCTTCAGCGCCATTGCGTTCAGCTTCGCGTCGAGCTTCACCGCGGGCATGCCATTGGCGCGCCGGTAGGCACTGATCGAACCGGCATAGTCGGCGGCGTCTGCAGCCGTTGCGATGCCGAGCACGAAGGTGAGCGCGAGGAACAGCAGCTTCATCTGATATCTTCTCTGCAGGGGATCAGTGCGCGCGACCGCGCTTGTGGTGTCGGGGCGTAACCGGTTTGCGCGCAGGCCTGACCGATTGGCTCGACGCCGCCGCCGCGCGCTGCTCCTGTAAGCGCGCATCATAGCCCGGCGAAGGTGTCACGGTCGGCGGCGCCGCGCGCACCGGGCCGGAGCCAAGGGCAACAAGCGTGAGCAGCATGATGCTGGATCGTTTCATGATGTCACCTCCTCGGTTATCCGAACGCTACGCCAGACGATCGTCGGCGCTCGCGGTCAGCGGCCATCGCGAATCTGCTCCGGCGTCAGCCCCGGCGAGCCCTTGCCGTCGGCCTCCGCCTTGCGGATCAGCGCGATGACGCGGCGCGACAGCGGAGCCTCCAGCCCGCGGCGATCCGCGATCGCGGTAATCACGCCCTGCAGATAGTCGATCTCGGTACGACGGCCACGCTGCAGATCTTCCCACATCGAGGAGCGCGCTTCGGGATCGATCCTCATGGTGCGGCCGAGCAGCACGTCGAACAGCGCGTCCGGCAGCCGCAACAATGCCGGCATCCAGCTCGAGGGCAGCGGCGTCGGCGACACCGGCACAATCCCTTCGGCGCGGATCGCGGCCAAACCCTCGGCCATCTGGTCGGCGAACAATCGTCGCCAGCCGCGCTGTGCGAGCTGCTGTCGCAGCGGAATGTCGGACAGCGCATTGAGCGCGTTGTTGAGATTGACGATCAGCTTGCCCCACTGCACGCCGTCGATATTGCCGGTGCCCTTCATCGCAAGGCCCGGCACCGAGTGCCGCGCCGCGGTGCCCGCATCATCCTGCGCGATCACGATGTCGCCGGAGGTCGAGCGATGGAAGCGGCCATCGCCGAGCGCGACCACATTGAACGGCACCATGCCGCCGAGCACCTTGCGGCCCGGCAGGCGGTCACGCAGCAGCGGCACATTGCCGACGCCATTCTGCAGGCTGATCACCGCGGCATCGGCAGCTGCGTGGCGTGCGATCAATTCGGCGATCTCGGCCGTATCGGCGCTCTTCACCGTCACCAGCACCGTCTGGACGTCGCGCAGGATCGACGGATCGTCGGACAGAATGAGCCGGTCCGCGGATACCGCCCGCTCCGAGCCGTCGAAACTGCTGACCCGCAAGCCGTTGCCTGCGATCTCCTGGATCAACCGCGGCCGCGCCAGCAGCGCGACGCGGCGGCCGGACGCAGCCAGCATGCCGCCGACGAAGCAACCGATGCTTCCGGCGCCCGCGATGCCGATCGGCCGGTCCGCGTTCATCTGGCTAAATGTCCATTCATCGGGGCTCGATAGCAGACCTTGGGTTGCCTGCCTATTTCCACGCGCCGCCGCCCGGGTGGCCCGCCTTGTAACCGTCATGGGCCGAAGCTATGTTTCCCGCTCGGGGCACGGTTGCGGCAGGAGACGATCATGGGTTTACTCGACGTACTCAACGGCATGCAGAACGGGCCCCGCGGTCCGAGCGCGCCAAGCACACCATCCGACAGCTCCAGCGGCGGCAGCGGAATGTCGCCGATGACCATGGCCATCCTGGCGTTGCTCGCCTGGAAGGCGGTCAAGCATTTCTCCGGCGGCCAGCCGGGCGCGCCGGGCGCGACCGCCCCTCAGCCGACGCCGGCGCAAGCGCCGTCACTCCCCGGCAACGTCACCGCGAGCCTGCCCGGCGGCGCTGGTGGTGGCGGGCTCGGTGATCTGCTCAAGGGCGGTCTTGGCGGCCTGCTTGCCGGCGGTGCAGCCGGCACCGTGCTCAGCGGCGGCCTCGGCGATCTGCTCAGCCAATTGCAGCAGAAGGGCCACGGCGAGGCGGCCAATTCCTGGGTCAGCAACGGCCCCAACAAGCAGATCGCGCCCGGCGATCTCGCCAATGCGCTCGGCGCCGACCAGATCGACTCGCTGGCGTCGCAGAGCGGCATGTCGCGCGACCAATTGCTGCAGGGCCTGAGCCAGTATCTGCCCGAAGCGATCAATCATCTGACGCCGGACGGCCGGCTGCCGAGCGGCGACGAGCTGAGCGGCCGGCTTTAGCGCTGGCGTTGATTCCATCTGAGGAGGACGACAGTCATGGGCGGCATCATCTGGGTCATCATCGTCGGCTTTGTCGCGGGGATCATCGCGCGGCTCCTGTCGCCGGGACCCAACAATCCAAGCGGCTTTATTCTCACCACCGTGCTCGGCATCGCCGGCGCGTTTCTCGCGACCTTCATCGGCCAGGCCATCGGCCACTACGGTCCGGAACAGGGCGCCGGCTTCATCACCGCCACGATCGGCGCGCTGGTGGTGCTGTTCATCTGGAACCGGCTGGTCGCGGCGCGCGTGATCCCGGATATCGGAAACAGGTAAGCCAGCCACAGTACTGCTTTAAAGCCAAAATGCCCGGGCCTGGCCCGGGCATTTTCGTTCTCTGCAACCACTCTGAAGATGTGGGTGGCTACGTCACTGAATGAGATGCATGCCGGCGTCCATGCGGACGAACTCACCGGTCATGTTGCTCGACGCCGGGCTTGCCAGGAAGCAGACGAGATTGGCGATATCTTCGGCTGTTGACGCGACCTTCAGCGGCACACGCGCGATCACGGCATCACGCACCTGCTTGGCGCCCGCCTCGCCGCGGCCCTTGGTGAACCAGGGCGTATCGATGTAGCCCGGACACACCGTGTTGACGCGGATCAAGGGCGCCAGCGCGCGCGCCAGCGACTGCGTCATGGTATTGAGCGCGCCCTTGCTCGCGGCATAGGCAACTGACGAACCGCCGCCGGAAATGCCTGCGACCGAGGAGACGTTCACCACCGCCGACGGACGACCCGAAGCCTTCGCCCCTGCCTCCAGCAGCGCACGCGCGGCCCGGACCATCTGGAACGGGCCGATGGTGTTGACGGCATAGATGCGCTGGAAATCCTCGGCCGTCAGGCCGTCGAGATCGTGATGCGGCACATGCTTCGTGGTGCCGGCATTGTTGACGAGCACGTCGAGGCGGCCCCAGCCCTGGGCGGCGGCCGCGATCTTCTTGCAGTCCTCATCGCGCGAGACGTCGCCCTGCACCACCAGCACCTCGGCGCCCTGCTTGCGGCAGGCTTCTGCGGTCGCCTCGGCTTCCGCCTTGCTGTTGGAATAGTTGATGATGAGGCGCGCGCCCTGCGTGGCGAGGATTTGCGCGGTGGCGGCGCCGAGCCCCGATGCCGATCCCGTCACGATCGCGCACAAACCATCCTTGGACATCTGCATTTTCCTTGTTGTTGTGAGCCAGATGAACTCCGGCGGTGGCATACCATATCGCGCGGGATGCCATCTGCAAACCGCGCCAGGGCCTCAGGTACAAGGCCTCAGCTACAGTCCCTCACATATACGCGTTCGGACCCTTTTGCAGGCTGGCCCATTGCGCATCGTCATGACCGCAGATGATCTTGACGCCGGATGCCTCGAGCCTGGCGATCTCGTCGAGCGAGTCCAGGAATTGGTCGACGTCGAGGCTGTTCCTCGGTGAGGTCCGCTGATCGAGATTGGCGCGCACGCTGAGCGCGTCGGATGCGAGCAGATATTCGCCGCTCTGATCCAGCTTGACCAGCGCGCCGGTCGTACCTTTCGAATGTCCCGGCAGCGGCACCAGCGTCAACTTGCCATCGCCGAACACATCCATCTGTCGGTCGAATATCTCCATCTTCAGCGGATGATCCCAATCCGCCTTGATGTATCCGCGATCGAACGCGTTATCCGCGTTCGCGGCCTCGATCTCGAGCGCATGGACGAAAATCGTCGCCTTCTTGAAGAAGGCGTTGCAGCCGCAATGATCGGTATGCAGGTGAGAGCAGATCACCACATCGATATCATCGGGGCCAAGGCCAACGGCCTTCAGACTCGTCAGCACATGATCGTCAGCCGGCATGATCGGCTGCATGTATTTGGCCAGCGTGCCGAGCCGCCCTTCGGGATCGGTCGCGACGTCGGGATGGCATCCCGTGTCGAACAGCACATTGCCCTGCGTATGCCGCAACAGCACGCAGGCGACCGGCAGATCGATCGTCTCGCCGCGCGCGGCATCAGGCAGATAGGTCCGCCTGGACATCCGCAAACGTCCGCCCGACAGCATATGCATCTTCATCTCGCTACCTCTCATTTTGGAATTCAAACTACATATGAGTTTTCTAGAAACTCATAATAAATTTGACAGCACATTACTCACCCTTATAGGTTCCGCGCAACGCCGCGATCGCGGCACCGCGCTCAACGAAGCTGCTCTCTATGGACCGGTATCGTTGACATCGACCTGCGGCCGCCAGAGGGAAGCTTCGCCACGATGTACACCGTGTTCAGCGTGTTCGCTGCGACTGCAGATGCGGCAGCGTTCAAACCCTTGCTCTGCATTCCCGCGCGTCCCGACCGCGGTTATTTTCCAGATGGCGTCGAACTGTCCTATGGCGACATTGCGCGGCAGGTCTGCGCATTGGGCGAACTATACCGCGCAGCCGGCTTCGGGCATGGACACCGCGCCTGCCTGTTGCTGGAGAACCGGCCTGATTTCATCGTGCATTGGCTGGCGCTCAACGGTCTCGGGGTCTCCATCGTTCCGATCAACCCGGCCTATCGCGCGGCGGAGATCGCGTATCTGATTGCGCATGCCGAGCCCGACCTGATCGTCACGCTGCAGGACCAGAAGGAATTGCAGAAGGCGCGGACCGGCGCGGTGCCGCTGCTCGAGGTGTCCGGCGACGATCTCGGCACGAGTGTGCAGAAAATCCCGCATGCCCGGCGGCCGTCACCGCGCGCCGGCGAGCCGGGAAGCGAGACCGAGGCGGCGCTGCTCTACACGTCGGGCACCACCGCGCATCCGAAGGGCTGCATCCTGACCAACGAATACGTGGTCTCGACCGGCCGCTGGTATGTCAGCCACGGCGGCGAGGCGACGTATCATGCCGGAACGGAGCGCCTCTACAGCCCGCTGCCGCTGTTCCACATGGCCGGCCTGACGCTGCCCCCGATCGCGATGATGCTGACCGGCGGCTGCCTGATCCTGCCGGAGCGCTTCAACGCGAAACTGGCCTGGCGCGATATCGTCACGTGCCGGGCCAGCGTGCTGCACTATCTCGGTGTGATCGTCGCGGCCCTGCTTGCCCAGCCGGAGACGCCGGACGAGAGGGCCCATGCGCTGCGCTTCTCGATGGGCGTCGGCGCCAACCCCGAGCAACGCGCGCGAGCCCGCGAGCGCTTCGGCATCCCCTTCGTCGAGGGCTGGGGCATGACGGAGACCGGACGCAGCCCCTTCAACACGGTCGAGCCGCGCCATCTCGAGACCAACACGATCGGCCGCAGTGTGCCCGGCCTCGAAATGACCATCCTCGATGCCGACGACAAAGCGGTGCCGGCAGGCACGGTCGGCGAACTCTGCGTGCGTCATTCGGAAGCGACGCCACGGCGCGGCTTCTTCTCGGGCTATCTCAGGGATCCCGAGGCCACCGAGCACGCCTGGCGCGGCGGCTGGTTTCACACCGGCGACAGTGCCTGGCAGCACGATGATGTCGCGTTCGTATTCGTCGACCGGCTGAAGCATCTGGTTCGCCGCGCCGGGGAAAACATCTCGGCGGCGGAGATCGAGGCCGTGCTCACGACGTCGCCGCTGGTCAAGCAGGCGGCGGTCGTTGCCGCGCACGATCCAATCCGCGACGAGGAAGTTGCCGCCTTCATCGTGATCAACGACGGCGCTGACGCTTCGCGCGAACTTGCGCAGGAGGTCTTCCATTTCTGCCGCGAGCGCCTCGCGCCATTCAAGCTGCCGGCGTGGATCGCCTTCGTCAGCGATCTGCCGCTGACCTCGACCAACAAGATCCAGAAGCACATGCTGCTCGGCACGGACAAGGACCCGCAGTCGCATCCTGACATGATCGACCTGCGGCAAGAAAAGACCAACGCCATAAGGCAATCGAACTAGAGGAAACCAGGGACAATGACATCGAGTTACGGATGGCTCGCCGCGAGCGCTGCATTGCTGACGGCCACCTTCGCAGCCACTCCATCCCGCGCGCAGATCTCCGACGACATGGTGAAGATTGGCGTGCTCACCGATCAAGCGGGCCTCTATGCCGACGCTGCCGGCCCCGGAGCGGTCGAAGCGGTCCGGATGGCGATCGCGGATTTCGGCGGCAAGGTGTTGGGCAAGCCGATCACGATGGTCGATGCCGACCATCAGAACAAGGCAGACATCGGCGCCGGGATCGCGCGGCGCTGGTACGAGCAGGAGAACGTCGACGTCATCGTCGATTTCGCCAATTCCGCCGTCGCCTTCGCCGTGCTCGAACTCACCAAGCAGAAGAACAAGGCGATGTTGGTGTCATCGGCCGGCTCCTCCGATCTGACCGGAAAGGGCTGCTCGGTGAATTCGGTGCAATGGACCTACAACACCTATGCGCTCGCCAACAGCACGGTTCGGGCGCTAGCCAAATCCGGCGCCAAGAGCTGGTATTTCGTCACGGTCGACTACGCTTTCGGCCACGCTTTGCGCAACGACGCCGCCAAGACCGTGGAGAAGGTCGGCGGCACGATCGCCGGCGAGGTGCGGCATCCGCTCAACAGCATGGATTTCTCGTCCTATCTGCTGCAGGCCCAGAGCTCGAAGGCGGACGTGATCGCCTTTGCCAACACCGGCGGCGATCTCGCCAATTCGATCCGGCAGGCGCAGGAATTCGGGCTGGCGCAGCAGCAGAAGCTGGCAGCCTTCCTGATGCAGACCAGCGACATCCACGCGATCGGCTTGCAGGCCGCCCAGGGCTTGCAGCTCGCGACCGCGTTCTATTGGGACCTCGACGACAAGACCCGGGACTTCGCCGCGCGCTTCATGGCCAAGACCAACAAGCGGCCGACCATGGTGCAAGCCGGCCTCTACTCCGCTGTCATGAACTATCTCAAGGCAATCGAGAAGTCCGGCACCGACGACGGCCCCAAGGTGATCGCGCAGATGAAGGACATGCCGATCGACGACTTCTTTGCCCG
The DNA here is from genome assembly GCF_011516665.3 of Bradyrhizobium sp. 41S5. NCBI lineage: Bacteria > Pseudomonadati > Pseudomonadota > Alphaproteobacteria > Hyphomicrobiales > Nitrobacteraceae > Bradyrhizobium > Bradyrhizobium sp. 41S5. The sequence goes on from NZ_CP083721.1 coordinate 8,186,365, forward strand.
CAATGCCTTCCTGCGCGCGGACGGCCAGCTGATCCACGACATGTACCTCGTGCAGGTGAAATCGCCGGCTGAATCCAAGGGCGCCTGGGACTACGAGAAGCTGGTTCAGGTCATCCCGGGCAAGGAGGCATTTGCGACGCCCGAGGAGAGTGCATGCCCGCTGCTCAAGAAATGATTGCCCGCACGAATCCGCAAACCACAAGCAAGGCTGGACATCGCATGACCGAACTGCCGCTGCTCTTCACCCCGCTGCAACTCCGCGATCTCGAATTGAAGAACCGGATCATGGTCTCGCCGATGGCGACCTATTCGGCGCACGAGGGCCGCGCCACCGATTGGCACACCGCCCATATCGGCAAGCTCGCCGCCGGCGGCGCCGGTCTCGTGTTCGTCGAGCAGAGCTCGGTGAACGTCCAGGGACGCATCACCCATGGCTGCCTCGGCATCTGGGATGATACGCACATCGCGGACCACGCCGCCCTCGCCGCGCTGATCCACAGCTTCAACGCCAAGGCCGCGGTCCAGATCGCGCATGGCGGCCGGAAGGGCTCGTCGCAGCGGCCGTGGGAAGGCGGCAATCCGCTCGGCGAAGCCGACATCAAGGCCCGCGGTGAAGGCCCGTGGCAGATCGCGGCCTCGAGCGGCATTCCGTTCGACGACGGCTGGCCCGCACCACAGATGCTGACTTCAGAGCAGATCGATGCCCTGGTGGACGACTACCGCCAGGCGTTTCGCCGCGCCAGAGCCGCCGGTTACGACGTCATCGAGCTGCACTGCGCGCACGGCTACCTGATGCACTCATTCCTGTCGCCGCTCGCCAACAACCGCAACGACGAGTATGGCGGGTCGCGGGAAAATCGCATGCGCCTGCCGCTGCGGATCGCTGCGATCATGCGCGAGGAATGGCCGGATCACCTGCCGGCCTTTGTCCGCATCTCGTCGGTCGACGGCGTCGACATCGGCTGGTCGATCGAGGACTCGATCGCATTTGCCACCGAGCTGAAGGCGATCGGGATCGACATGGTAGACTGCTCCTCGGGCGGCATGAAGCTGCCGCGCGGCAATTCGCTGGTGTCGCGCACACCGGGTTTTCAGGTGCCGTTCGCCGAGCGCATCCAGAAGGAAGCGGGCATGCCGACGGTCGCGGTCGGGCTGATCCGCGAGCCGGACTACGCCGAAGCCATCTTGCGGGACGGCAAGGCGACGCTTATTGCGCTCGGCCGCGAACTGCTGTGGAATCCGAACTGGCCCGCGCAGACGGCACTCGCGCTCGGATGCGATCCCGAGTGGACAAGCTGGCCCGAGCAATATGGCTGGTGGCTGAAGCGGCGGGTGACACAGCAGGGACGATAGCGATGCCGGTGGCGAAGAAAGATGCAGCGAAAGCCGGCGCGGCCGCCGGCCCGCGGTCTTTCGACGGCCCCGATTTCCCCGGCGATACTTCGCGCGACCTGCCGAAGATGGACAATGCGGTCAAGTCGGCGCGGCGCGTGTTCGACGTGCTCGAATTCTTCGAGGAGCACCAGCGCGCAGCTTCCGCCATCGAGGTCGCCGCCGCGCTCAAATTCCCGCAGTCCAGCACCTCGGCGCTGATGCGGACGATGACGGCGTTCGGCTATCTGCATTACGACACCAGCCGCCGCACTTATATCCCGACGCCGCGGATCTCGATGCTGGGGCACTGGCTGAGCCCGGCGCTGTTCACGCGAGGGCGCCTGATCAATTTGATGAACGAGCTCTCTGAGAAAACCGGGGAGACCATCATGCTCGCCGTGCGCAACGGGCTCAGCGCGCAATATGTCCATATCATTCAGGCCAGATTGCCGATGCGGCTGTATGTCAAGGCCGGAACGCTGCGGCCGCTGGCGCGATCCGCATCGGGTTACGCGCTGCTGTCGGCCTATCCGGACAAGGAGGTACGCCGCCTGGTGCGCCTGATCAACGCCAACGAGCCGCGACCCGATCTGCAGATCGACATCAAGGCCTTGCTGCTGGAGCTGAAGAAGGTCCGTGCCAAGGGGCATGCCTTCTCGCTCGGCCTGGTGACGCCAGGCGCCGGCGCCGTTGCCATGAACCTGCCGCCATCAGCGGAGTCGAACGAGCCGCTGGTGCTGTGCGTGGCCGGACTCAACGACGCGCTGGTCACCCAGGAGGCCGAGTTCGCCGACCTCATGCGGAAGGCGATCGCGTTTCATCTGGCGGACTGAACGAATGTCTCCGGCCAGTTCACTCCCGCGCGTGGCATACAAATCGAGGCGGTCGAAAGTTCACTATGCGGAATTCATGCATCGGGTCCGGCTTCATGCCGTCCGCGCAAGTGGCCCTGCGGGCAACGCTTGTCACGGCTATGGCTTTTCCGCATCATTGAGCGCAAGACATCATCGCAAGCAGGGCCAGCCGGACGGCCAACCCCAAGCCAATCAACACGAGGAACGCTGTGGCGGAGAGTGAGAACATCGTCGCCGAGACCGCGGAAAAGATTTTCGCCGATCTCGCGGATGCCCAAACCATCAATCACGACAAGCACGGCGCATGGAAGGCGCCGCTGTGGCGGGCGCTGACCGAAGCCGGCCTGCCGCTGTCCTGGGTGCCAGATGATCTCGGCGGTTCCGGCGCCAGTCTCGCGGAAGGTTTCAGCGTCCTCAACGTCGCCGGGCGGCATGCGATCGCAGTTCCGCTGGCCGAAACAATGCTGGCCGGCTGGCTGCTGACGCAAGGCAAGATCACCTCCCCGGAAGGCGAGATGACCGTGCTGCCGGCAAGCCCGAAGGACCGCGTCACGGTTGGCGCCGACGGCTCGCTCTCCGGCCGCGCCCGCGGCGTACCGTTTGCCAAGGACGCAAAACATTTCGCGGTGCTGGCTGATGGCAATGGCGGCCTCTCGATCGCGCTGGTCGATGCCGCGAAGTGCCGGATCGAATCCGGCGTCGGACTTGGCGGCGATCACAACGACACCGTCACGCTCGACAAGGTGCAGCCGGTCACGACCCGGCCGGCGCCCAAGGGCTTTGACCAGACCACGCTGATGCTGATGGGCGGCGTGGTGCGGTCGCTGCAGATCGCAGGCGCCCTGGAATCGATGCTCGACATTTCCGTGCGCTATTCCAACGAGCGCGTCGCGTTCGAGAAGAAGATCTCCAAGTTCCAGGCGGTGCAGCACAACCTCGCCCGCCTCGCCGGCGAGTCCGCCGCGGCGCTGGCTGCCGCGACTTCGGCCGCCGACACCATCGCCAGCGCCAATTCATTCGACAATGACGCAGTGTTCCTCGAAGCCGCCTCGGCCAAGATCCGCTGCTCGGAAGCAGCCGAGAAGGGCAGCGGCATCGCACACCAGGTGCACGGCGCGATTGGCTTCACCATCGAGCACATCCTGCACCGCTATTCGCTGCGCGCCTTGGCGTGGCGCGACGATTTCGGCTCGGAGAGCTACTGGGCGGTCGAGCTCGGCAAACTCGTCGCCGAGCGTGGCGCCGATGAATTGTGGCCGCTGGTGGCTTCGCGCTGAGATCAGGACAGAGACATCATGACCGCAGCCCTTCGTTTCGATCCGATCCGCCTGCCGGAGAAATGCGAGCAGCTCCGCAAGGAAGTGCGCGCCTTCCTCGCCGAGGAAATCGCCGCCGGCACCTTCGATCCCTACGCGCCCAACCGCGAGGACAATGACGCGCCCGAATTCTCCCGCCGCGTCGGCGCCAAGGGCTGGCTCGGCATGACCTGGCCGAAGAAATATGGCGGTCAGGAACGCTCGTTCCTCGAGCGCTATGTGGTGACCGAGGAGATGCGGGTGGCGAACGCGCCGACCCGACGCTTCTTCGTCGCCGACCGCCAGAGCGGACCGGTGCTTCTGAAATACGCGCCCGAGCACATCAAGATGGATATCCTGCCGCGCATCTGCCGCGGCGAGGTCTGCTTCGCGATCGGCATGAGCGAGCCGAACTCCGGCTCCGACCTGTTCGCGGCGAAGACCCGCGCCACCAAGACCGACGGCGGCTATCTCATCAACGGCACCAAGATCTGGACCTCGTCGGCGCACATCGCCGACTACATGATCGCGATCTTCCGCACCTCGCCGCCGACCAAGGAAAACCGCCGCCACGGCCTGACCCAGTTCCTGGTCAAGATGAAGCAGCCGGGTATCCAAGTGAATCCGATCGGCCAGATCACCGGCCAGTTCGAGTTCAACGAGGTGGTGTTCACCGATTACTTCGTGCCCGACGATCACGTGCTGGGCGAGGTCGACGGCGCCTGGAAGCAGGCGACGTCCGAACTCGCCTATGAGCGCTCCGGTCCCGAGCGCTTCCTCGAAACGTACTACGTACTCACCGAGCTGGTGCGCGCGGTCGGCAAGAACCCGGACACCCGCAGTGCCGAAGGCATCGGCCGGCTGGTGGCGCAGGTGCACACCATGCGCCGCATGTCGGTGTCGGTCGCCGGCATGCTTCAGGCCGGCAAGGAGCCGGTGGTGGAGGCCTCCATCGTCAAGGACATCGGCACAGTGTGGGAGCAGCAGCTGCCGCATCGCGTCCGCGATCTCGCAGCGTTCGTCGAGGAGACCGCGACCAACCGCGAGACGCTGGAAAAGCAGCTCGATTTCGCCATCAAGACCGCGCCCAAGCTGACGATCCAGGGCGGCACCACCGAAGTGCTGCGCGGCATCATCGCCCGGGGCCTTGGTTTGCGCTAGCCGCGCGGGCTGGCCTGCACTAATTCAACGAGGACAGAACATGACAAAGTATACTGATATCGGCGTCGAAACCCACGGCCATGTCGGCCTGATCGAAATTCGCAAACCGCCGCTGAACTTCTTCGACGTCGCGCTGATCAATCAGATCGCCGACGCGCTGGAGGAGTTCGACAACAATATCGAGATCCGCGCCTCGGTGCTCGCGGCCCAAGGCAAGGCGTTCTGCGCCGGTGCCAATTTCGGCGACCCGGCCCGCCAGGAGCAGGAGGAGCGGTCCAAGAGCGATCCGGCCTCGAACCTACCGATCAACCATCTCTATGTTCAGGCGGTACGCATCTTCCGCAACAAGAAGCCGATCGTCGCGGCGATCCATGGAGCCGCGATCGGCGGTGGCCTTGGCCTTGCCGTCTCCGCTGACTTCCGCGTCGCCTGCCCCGAGGCGCGTTTCGCGGCGAATTTCACCAAGCTCGGCTTCCACCCGGGCTTCGGCCTGACCACCACGCTTCCCGAACTGATCGGCAAGAACAATGCGGAGCTGATGTTCTACACCAGCCGCCGCGTCACCGGCGAGGAAGCCTATCGCTGGGGTCTCGCCAACGTGCTGGTGCCGCAGGACCAGGTGCGGGCCGAGGCGATGAAGCTCGCGCAGGAGATCGCCGAATGCTCACCGCTCGGCCTGGTCTCGACCCGCGCCACGATGCGCGCCGGCCTCGCCGACCGCGTGCTCGCCGCAACCAACCATGAGCTGGCCGAGCAGACCAAACTGCGCGCCACCGAAGACTTCAAGGAAGGCGTCAAGGCCACCGCCGAACGCCGCGTGGCGAACTTCAAGGGGCGGTGAGGCCTCGCGCCGGTCTCTCCACGGGTCGTCCCGGCGAAAGCCGGGAGCCCATAACCACCGATGCGAGTGGCGAGACAAGCCGGCTCCCCTTGTGACCTTTCCGCGGGCCGCGGCGTATGGGTCCCGGGTCAAGCCCGGGACGACGTTGGGGAATATCTAGCTAGCCTTTCGGCACCACCAGCGCATCGACGATCGTCACGCCCTGCCCCTGCGGATGCACCAGCACCGGATTGACCTCGATCTCCGCGATCTCGCCTGCATGCTGCGCCGCCAGCCCTGAGATCTGCGAGATCAACCGCGCCAGCGCCGCGACATCAGCCTTTGGCGCACCGCGGAAGCCGTGCAGCAGCGGCGCGGCCCTCAGCGTCTGCAGCATCGTGGTCGCCTCAGCCGGGCTCACCGGCGCCGGACGGTAGACGACGTCCTTGAACAGCTCGGTCGTGATGCCGCCGAGTCCCACCATCACCATCGGCCCGAACGTGGCATCTAGCATGGTGCCGACGATGATCTCGACGCCCTTCTTCGCCATCGGCCCGACCAGCACGCCCTGGATCGCAGCATCCGGCCGCTGCTGCTGCACGCTCTCCAGCATGTCGCGATAAGCCGTGAACGCCGCGCCCTTGGCGGCGATGTTGACGCGGACGCCGCCGACCTCGCTCTTGTGCGCGATGTCAGGCGACTGGATCTTCATGACAAGCGGAAATCCGGCCCGCTCGATCGCCGCGTCGAGCCCGTCGCGATCGGTCACCAGCACCTCGTCCGGCAGCGCGATGCCGGCGGCGCGCAGCAGCGCCTTGCTGTCATGTTCGGACAACGTCTTCGTGAGATGCGCAGAGAGATCGCGCATCTGCGAGGCAGATGCCGCGATCTCGGGCGCGGGCTTGAAGCTGGCATAGTCCGCCAGCCGCCGCATCGCGACGCCGACATGGGTCAGCCCCGAGAGCACCACCACGCCCGACTTGGCCAGCTCCTGCCGCGCGAAGTGCGACGGCAGCGTGTAGGAATAGAACACCACCGGCTTGTTCTGCCTTGAGATCACCGGCTTCAGTTCGGCTTCCTTGAACGGCATCCGGGTCTCGCTCGACAGCGACAACACGACCAAGGTCGCATCGACCTCGTCGGAGGCGTCGAACAGCTCGATGCTCTTCTGCAGGCCGCCGGAGGAGACGCCCTGCGCGGTGACGTCGACCGGATTGCCCGCCGCGCTATAGGACGGCATCCATTGCTTGATCTGGCTCTGGATCGTAGCCGACAGCTCCGGCACACGCAGGCCCTGCATCGACACGGTATCGGCGCCCCAGATACCGGCGCCGCCGGACACCGTCAGCACCGCGACGCGGTCGCCCTTCGGCAGCGGATTGGTAGTCAATACGGCAGCAATCGTCACGGCCTCGTCGAGATCGTTGGAAACGATGAAGCCATACTTTGCAAACACCGCGTCATAGGCCGCGGACCAGCCGGCCATGCTCGCGGTGTGCGAGGCCGCCGCGCGTTCGCCGGCGCCGGAGCGGCCCACTTTGGTTACGATGACGGGCTTCCTGAGCTCTGCCGCGCGCTTCGCTGCAAGCAGGAACTTGTCGACGTCGCGGATGCCCTCGATGAACAGCAGGATCACGTCAGTCGAGGGATCCTGCACCATGTAGTCGAGGAATTCGCCGGCGCCGAGATCGCTCTCATTGCCGGCGCTCACGACATAGCTGAGCGCGACACCAAGCGCCTTGGCGCGGTGATAGATCGCAAAGCCGATGCCGCCGCTCTGCGCGACGATGCCGATCCGCCGCCGGCTCGCAGCCAAGGCAGGTGCATCCGGCTTGACGTCGACTGTCGGGCTGAAGGTCGCTGCGACCTTCTGCACCTGGCTGTAAAACCCTTCGGCGTTCGGACCACTGATCCGCATCCCCGTCCGCTTCGCCAGCGCCACGATCGCGTCCTGCATCGCTGCGCTGTCACCGCCCTCCTCGGCAAAGCCGGACGAGATAATGACCGCGTTCCTGACGCCGGCAGCCGCGCACTGCTCCAGCGCCGGCAGCACCGCGCGCGCCGGAATGACGATGACCGCAAGATCGATCGACGCGCCGACGTCGGCGATCGACTTGAAGCATTTCAGCCCGTCGATCTCGTCATAGTTCGGATTGATCGGATAGAGCGCACCCGGATAGCCGTTCTTGCGCAACATCGAGAGCAGCCGCCCGGGAATCTTCTCATGATCGCGCGAGGCGCCGATCAGCGCGATGCTCTTTGGGGCGAAGAAGGTTTCGAGCGGATGCGGCATGGGGCGTTCCATTGTTCTTGTTGTCAGCCACGATATTGGATAGCGGCCACTCGCTCAATCTTTCCCCGTCATCCTGAGGAGCGCGTAGCGCGTCTCGAAGGATGAACGGCCCGGTCGGTGGCCGTGCATCCTTCGAGGCTCGCTCCGCTCGCACCTCAGGATGACGGAACAATGAATGCGTAGCCCGGATGCAGCGGAGCGCAATCCGGGGGCGGTCCAACCGCGGACGGAGTGGCCCCGGATTTCGCTTCGCTGCATCCGGGCTACAGATCAGTCCGTCAGCTTGAACATCACGCCGCAAAGCTGGAACTCGTCGCCCTCAACCGCACAGCCTCTGGCTTTCGCGGCATCCAGCACCCTGGCCTTGTCGGCTACCTTAAAGGTCAAGCCGCTCATGATCTCGCTGTCGCCCTTGACGAAACGGAAGGTCGCGTTCGGCAGCTTCACCACGGCATCAGCAGCGGGAATGCCGACGATCTTCCCCCAATGCGCCGCCAACCCCTCGGGCTCCGGGCTCTGCATCTCGACCTCGGTCAGCGCCAGGGTCGTGTCCTTGCGGATCGACTTCTGCCAGTCCGGGCCGGCCGGTGGGTATGGCCCCAACGCGTCGTCGCTGCCGTCGGTGTGGTTGAACTCGATGAAGGCGGAGCGGCAGTCGCGCGGGTGCAGTTGCACGCCGTGGTAGGGCGCGTGCGTGATCACGTTGGCGGTGCGCACGCCGATCGCATTGGCTTTCGCGCCGCGCGCGTCGGGATCCTCGCAAGCGAAGATCGCCATATAGCCGCCGCGGCCGCCGGTCTTCTCGATGAAGCGGCCGGCCGCGGTGCCCGGACCCGGCTGGAACGGCGCAACCACCTCGAGGAGGATGGTATCGACCGGCAGCAGCGCGTTCTCGAGGCCGTATTTGGCGACGTTGCCGTCGCGGTAACAGACATCGAGGCCCATGATCGCGGAAATGTCCGCGATCACGGGCGCAAGCTGCGGCGCCACCAGGCAGATCTGCCGCAGCCGCATGTATTCGGCCATGGAATTGGTCACGGCTTATTGCCCCTGGAAGGTGGGCTTGCGCTTCTCGACGAACGCCTTGGCCGCTTCCTTGTGGTCGGTGGTCTCGCCCGCACGCGTATGATGGATCGCCTCGCCGTCGAAGCAGGCTTCGAGCGTCATGGTCTCGGCATTGTTGATGTTGCGCTTGATGTAGCCGAGCGCCACCGACGGCCCCTGCGCCAGCGAGCGCGCCAGCTCCAGCGCCTCGGCCTCGACGTCGGCATCGGGCACCACCTTGGAGACCATGCCGAGGTTGTAGGCTTCCTGCGCCGACAGCACCGGCGACATCATGTAGAGCTCGCGCGCCTTGGCGCTGCCGAGCATCTTGGTCAGGAAATAGGTGCCGCCATAGTCGCCGGAGAAGCCGACCTTGGCAAAGGCGGTGGTGATCTTGCAGGACGCGCTGGCGACGCGCAGATCGCAGGACAGCGCGATCGAGAGCCCGGCGCCGGCCGCAGCGCCGTCGAGCTGCGCCACCACCGGCTTCGGCATCTGGTGCAGGATACGCGAGACCTCCATGCCGCGGCGCAGGTTGGCCATCTTGGCCTCGAACGGCAGCGGCGCGCGGCCTTCGGCCATCGACTTGACGTCGCCGCCGACGCAGAAGGTGCCGCCGGCGCCCCGGATCAGCACCGCACGCACCTCGGCATCGTCCTGCGCACGCCGCGCCGCCTCGACCAGGCCGCGCGTCATGTCGGGATTGAGCGCATTGCGCCGATCCGGGCGGTTCATGGTGATGGTGAGCAGCCCCTTGTCGAGGGATTGGAGAACCATCTGATTATCGCTCATGGCATTTTGCCTTTCGTTGTTGTTGGTTACGCGCGAACTTTGTCCACACCGTCATAGCGAGCGGAGCGAAGCAATCCATTCTCCCACACGCGCGGTTAGATGGATTGCTTCGTCGCTATCGCTCCTCGCAATGACGGCATGGACGGCTTGCTCATTTCTTCACCAGCGGGCAGCGCGACTCCGACAGCGGCTGGAACGCCTGGTCGCCCGGCACGGTCGCGAGCAGCTTGTAGTCGTCCCAGCGGCCTTTCGACTCCGAAGGCTTCTTGACCTCGAACAGGTACATGTCGTGCACCATGCGGCCGTCTTCGCGAATCTTTCCGTTCTTGGCGAACATGTCGTTGATCGGAGTTTCCTTCATCACCTTCATGACGGCGGCCGCGTCCGTAGTGCCGGCGGCCTTCACCGCCTTCAGATAGTGCGTCACGGAGGAGTAGACGCCGGCCTGGGCCGAGGTCGGCACCCGCTTGGTGCGCTCCATGAAGCGCTTGGTGAAGGCGCGGGTGTCGTCATTGAGGTCCCAATAGAACGCTTCCGCGAGCAGCAGCCCCTGCGCGGTCTCGAGCCCGACGCTGTCGATATCGGTCACGAAAGCGAGCAGCGGCGAGATCTTCTGGCCGCCCTTGGTGATGCCGAACTCGGCGCCCTGCTTGATCGCGTTGATGGTGTCGCCGCCGGCATTGGCGAGCCCGATCACCTTGGCCTTGGAGGCCTGGGCCTGCAGCAGGAAGGAGGAGAAGTCCGAGGTATTGATCGGGTGCCGCACGCTGCCGAGCACCTTGCCGCCCGACTTCACCACGACATTGCTGGTGTCCTTTTCCAGGTCCTGGCCGAACGCATAGTCCGCGGTCAGGAAGAACCAGGTGTCGAGGCCGGATTTCACCGCGGCAAGGCCGGTCACATTGGCCTGCGCAAAAGTGTCGAACACGTAGTGCACGGTATAGGGGCCACAGGCCTCGTTGGAGAGGCGGATCGAGCCCGGGCCGTTGAACATGATGATCTTGCCGCGCGCCTTGGCGATCTCGCCGGCGGCGAGCGCAGTCGCGGACGCCGCGACGTCAAAGATCATGTCGACGCCCTGGTTGTCGATCATGTCGCGGGCGATATTGGCGGCAAGGTCGGCCTTGTTGAGATGGTCGCCGACCACGATCTCGACCTTGCGGCCGAGCACCGTGCCGCCGAAATCCTCCACCGCCATCTTGGCGGCGGTCTCGCTGCCCGAACCGGTGATGTCGGCATAGAGACTCGACATATCGAGGATGCCGCCGAGCTTCAGCGGAGGCTTGTCCTGCGCCAGCGACGCATTCGCCGAGATCGCAAACACACAGGCCAACACGCCGGCCAAAACCCGTCTCATTCAAACCCTCCCTTGAGATGCGGACCTCATTCCATCAGGTCCGTTTCGAGGGCCGGATCATGCCGCATGGCCCGCACTGCAGCAAGCCGCTGCGGCAGCAATCTGTTTTCCGCTAAGCGGAATGACGCGCCTGCGCCGGAGTTGGTCTCGCTTCGCTTGTGGCTCGGAGGCGATCTTTCCGTCAGACTGTCCTCGTTGGCGACCCCGCTCCGAACGGAGCGCGCCGAAATGACGAGTGCGGCATGACGCCTCTACGCGATAGAGCATGGCAACGCCGTCCGCGGGCGGTGGCGATGACGGCGTACGCGCTCGCGATCGTCGCGTGCATCGGACGTGCCGAAGCGGGTGGATGCAATTTCGAGATTCAGGGCGAAGGTCGCGTCGCCGCTGTGGTCGATGCGCGCAGCCTGCGGCTGGACGACGGCCGCGAGGTCAAGCTCGCCGGCATCGAGGTGGCGGACCGGGCGAAGGCCACCACAGTACTGTCGGCGCTGCTGGTCGGACGCGCGGTGACGCTGCGCGGACAGGACGACACGCCGGACCGCTACGGCCGGCAGCCGGCCTACGCATTCCTCGAAGGCAGCGAGCATCCCGTACAAAGCGAGTTGCTGCGCCAGGGCCTCGCGCTGGTGTCGTCCGAGATCGCCGACAGGGACTGTGTCAGTACGCTGATGGCGGCGGAGGCCGAGGCGCGGGCCGCCCGATCGGGAACCTGGGCCGAGGCCACGGTCATAAAAAACGCTGAAAGTCCGGACGATATTTTGGCCCGGATCGGGCGCTTTACCGTCGTCGAGGGCAGGGTTTTGTCCGTGCGTCAGGCGGGGGCGACGACCTACCTGAATTTCGGCCGAAACTGGACACGGGACTTTGCTCTGACTATTTCAAGGCGCATAGTCCCTGCGTTTGAGGCGGCCGGGCTTGTACCCAAGTCTCTGGAAAATCGTAGGATTCGAGTGCGAGGCTGGGTGGAAGCGCGACGTGGGCCGCGAATCGAATTGCTCCGGGTGGGGCAGATTGAAGTACTCGGCGGCAATTAGGGGCCCACAGGCCACGGCCTGGCCGATTACGGGACAATTTGTGGGTTTTTGACGTGATTGAGCGCGCTGGACGGCGTGAAGATGGAACTGGCCGCCGGCTTTCGGCTGCGCTGGCGCTCGTCTGCGCGGCCCTGACGCTGTCGGCCTGCGGCAATGTCGGCCGGTTCGAGCAGGTCGCGCCGACCGCGGCGGCGGCGCCGGTGAAGCCTAACCGCGTGGTGCAGCAGACGCCGAACAGCGAGCGCGAGCATGAGCGCATCCTGTCGTCCTATGGCGGCGCCTATGACGACCCGAAGCTCGAGGCGCTGATCGGCAAGACCGTCGACCGGCTGGTCGCCGCGTCCGAACGGCCCGACCAGGCCTACAAGGTCACGATCCTCAATTCCGGCGCGGTGAACGCCTTCGCGCTGCCGACCGGCCAGCTCTACGTCACGCGCGGCCTGATCGCGCTCGCCAGCGACACTTCCGAGCTTTCCTCGGTGCTGAGCCACGAGATGGCGCATGTGCTGGCCAAGCATGCCGCGATGCGCGAGGACCAGGCGCGCCAGGCGGCGGTGGTGACGCGCGTCGTCACCGACATGAGCACCGATCCCGATCTCACGGCGCTGGCGCTTGCCAAGACCAAGCTGACGTTGGCGAGCTTCTCGCGACAGCAGGAGTTCGAGGCCGACGGCATCGGCGTCGGGATCGCCGCGCGCGCGCATTTCGATCCCTACGGCGCGGCGCGCTTCCTGACCGCGATGGAGCGCAATGCCGCGCTCAAGATCGGCAAGACCGCGCTCGATCCGCGGGCGCAGGACTTCACCTCGTCGCATCCGGCAACGCCCGAGCGCATCGCCAATGCGCAGACCACCGCGCGGCAATACTCATCGCCCGAGAGCAACGAGCGCGACCGCGAGACCTATCTCGCCGCGGTCGACAACATCGTCTATGGCGAGGACCCCAGCGAAGGTTTTGTGCGCGGCCGCCGCTTCCTGCATCCCAAACTCGGCTTCACCTTCACCGCGCCCGACAATTTCACGCTCGACAACACCGCGCAGGCGGTGATCGGCGTCCGCGAGGGCGGCAGCCAGGCGATGCGCTTCGACGTGGTGCGGGTGCCGGCCGAGCAGTCGCTCGGCGACTATCTGAATTCCGGCTGGATGGAAGGCGTCGAGAAATCCTCGACCGAGGACCTCAACATCAACGGCTTTCCGGCGGCATCGGCCACCGCGCATGGCGACCAGTGGCAGTTCAAGGTCTACGCGCTGCGCTTCGGCAGCGACGTCTACCGTTTCATCTTCGCCGCCAAGCAGAAATCCACCGAGAGCGAACGCAACGCGCGCGAGACCGTCAACTCGTTCCGCCGCCTGACGCTCGACGAGATCCAGGCCGCGCGCCCGCTGCGCATTAAGGTGATCAACGTGCAGCCCGGCGACACCGTGGAATCGCTGTCGCACCGCATGGCCGGCGTCGATCATCCGGCCGAGCGCTTCCGCGTGCTCAACGGCCTCGACGCCCACGCCCAGGTGAAGCCGCGCGACCGCGTCAAGATCGTGGTGGATTGACGACGGGAAGCCGCCCCGCTCGCGCCTCACTACCGCCGTCGTCCCGGCGAAAGCCGGGACCCATAACCACGGGGCAGCGTTGTTCGAGCGCGCTGTGGCCCCAGCCGCTTCCAACAATCACCTATGGTGGTAATGGGTCCCGGCTTTCGCCGGGACGACGGGTGGAGAAGCTTGGCGCCCTACTTCGCCTTCTCCTTGAGGAAGGCGATGATGTCGGCGCGATCCTTCGGATCCTGAACCTCGTAGAACATCTTGGTGCCGGGAACCATCGCATCCGGACCGGTGAGCCATTTGTCGAGATTGGCCTCGGTCCATACGATCTTCGAGTTTTTCAACGCCGGCGAGTAATTGTAACCCGCGACCGAGCCGGCAAGGCGGCCCACCACCCCCTTGTGCATCGGACCGACGTCGTTCTTGTCGATCGAATGGCAGTCGCCGCAGCCCTGGTACAGCGTGGCGCCGCGCGCCGGATCACCCGCCGCGCGGGCGCTGTTGACGGCGAGCAAGATCGCAATCGCCGCCATCGCGGCGATCTTGGCGTGCCGCGGCGCGACGGCACCGACGATCGAACGAATGGTCATTCCCGGGGGTCTCCTGTTTGCCACCACAACAGGAGCAGCCAGGCTGCCATTCTATTCCCCGAAATTCCGTCCGCCCGCAATCGCGCTGGACGCCGGCCGCATCGACCGCCGACAATCGCACTTCTTGTTGAAGTTTTTTTTCCGCCCGCGAGGAATATCCGCGGCATCAGCCGATCACTATCCTAGCTGCCACCTCCGCAGCGGCGCCGGGTTTTTGGAGCATCCCCAGTGTTTCACAATCGGTTCGGCGCCGTCGCTCGACTTGCCGAACTTGGGTGCGCGCTTGTTGCGTTCACCCTCGCAGCAGCCACCGCCGCGCGCGCGGACGGCTGTCCCAAGCCGAGCGACGAAATTGCGACCGACCGGCCCGACGTCACCAATTCGAGTATCGTCGTGCCGGTCGGGAGCCTGCAGAGCGAAAACGGCATCAACCTCACCGGCCGCAACAGTGGCCGCAGCATCGACGGCAGCAACAGCCGCTGGCGGCTCGGCATCGCGCCCTGCCTCGAAGTCCTGATCGACCCGCCGAGCTATACCGGCACGATGAGATCGCCGGGCGCTGCGGGCTTTTCCGACGTCGCACCCGGGCTGAAATGGCAGATCAGCCCGGTGCCGGGAAAGATCGACCTGTCGATCACCGCCGGCGTCGCGCTGCCGACCGGCGCGGCCGCCATCGCCGGGCGCGGCGCGCAGCCCTACATCCAGCTGCCATGGTCATGGGAGCTGCATGACGGCTGGGGCGTCAGCGGCATGTTCACGGAATTCTTCCGCCCGGCCGAGCTGACCGGTCGGCACTTGTCGGAAGCGACCTTCGTGATCGAGAAGAAATTGACCGAGCGGATCAGCGTGTTCACCGAATATGTCGGCGACTATCCCGACGGCGCGCGGCCGACCCAGCTGATCAATTCCGGCGGCCTCTACCGGATCACGCCGACCCAGCAGCTCGATCTCCACATCGCGTTCGGGCTCAACCGCAACTCGCCGAACACCATCGTCGGCCTGGGGTATTCGTTCCGCGTCGACGGGCTGTTTCGGTAGTTCACCTCCCCTTGGAAAGGGGAGGTCGCTTTGCTCGCCAGAGCAAAGCGGGTGGGGATCTGCTCTCTCCACGCGCGCTGGTGCGTGTGGCTGGTCCCCCATCCCGACCTTCCCCCTTTCAGGGGGAAAGAGCAGATAGGGCCGCGTGACTAATTGACTTCGGCTTCGCGCAGGCCGCTCAGCCAAAGCGCGAGCAGCGTCCACACCGCGCCCGACAACAGATACGCGCCGGCCGAGATCAGGCCGAAATGCGTCGCCAGCAGCAGCGCGGCGAGCGGCGCAAAGCCGGCGCCGAACAGCCAGGCGAAATCCGAGGTCAGCGCCGAGGCGGTGTAGCGATAGGTCCGCGCGAAGTTCGAGGCGATCGCGCCGGACGACTGCCCGAACGACAGCCCGAGCAGCACGAAGCCGAGCACCATGTAGATCGTCTCGCCGAACGCACCGGCGTCGAGCAGCTGCGGGGCAAAGCCGCTATAGACCGCGATCGCGATCGCGGACCCCAGCAGCAACGGCTTGCGCCCGACGCGGTCGGCGATCATGCCGGAAGCGATGATCGCGACGACGCCGACCATGGCGCCGATCATCTCGATGATCAGGAAGCGCACCGGGCTTTCCCTCGTGAACAGGAACACCCAGGACAGCGGAAACACCGTGACCATGTGGAACAGCGCAAAGCTCGCCAGCGGCGCAAAGGCGCCGAGCAGGATGTTGCGGCCCTCCTGCGCCACCGTCTCGCCGACGCGCGCCGGCTCGAGGTCGCGGCTTTCGAACAGCTCGGAATATTCATCGGTCGCCACCATGCGCAGCCGCGCGAACAGCGCCACCACGTTGATGGCGAAGGCGACGAAGAACGGATAGCGCCAGCCCCAATCGAAGAAGTCATCCGCCGAAAGGTTGCCGGCGAAGAACGCGAACAGCGCGCTCGCCACGATCAGGCCGAGCGGCGCGCCGAGCTGCGGCACCATCGCGTACCAGCCGCGGCGATTCGCCGGCGAGTTCATCGCGAGCAGCGAGGCGAGGCCGTCCCACGCGCCGCCCCAGGCGATGCCCTGCAGGACGCGCGCGGCGGCGAGCAGCCAGATCGCCGCGACGCCGATCGTGTCGTAGCCGGGCAGGAAGGCGAGCGCGACCGTGGCGGTGCCGAGCAGGAACAGCGCGATGACGAGCTTGGCGCCCTTGCCGTGGCGGCGGTCGACCGCCATGAAGATGACCGTGCCGAGCGGCCGCGCGGCGAAGGCCAGCGCGAAGATCCCGAATGAATAGAGCGTGCCGGTCAGTTCATTGACGAACGGGAACACCAGCTTCGGAAAAACGATCACCGAGGCGATCGCGTAGACGAAGAAGTCGAAGAATTCCGACGTGCGCCCGATGATGACGCCGATGGCGATTTCGCCGGGTTTCGCCTGCCCGTGACCTGACGCGGTCGGGGTGCCGTGAGCCATTGCTGGGGCCTGTGCCATCGCCGGAGAACCGTCCTTTGGAGCCTGATCCGGAAACGTGGAAACCGGTTTTCCGGACAGATCTTGCTCAGACTAGAGATGAGGCCACGGGCAGCCTTTGCCACGCGGTCCATCTCACCTTCTGACCTCCTATCCCGCAGTGCAACATTGGACAAATTGTCCAATGTCAACTTTGCTGCATCGCAGCTACCCCTTGGCGGAACTCATAAAATTCAAGTGGGGTGAGCCGTGCGCGCCTTGAAATTATTGGCCTTATTGCCGTTCGCGGCGCTCCTTGGCGGGTGCGATTTCGTCGTCCTGGCCCCTGCCGGCGACGTCGCCATCCAGCAGCGCGACCTGGTCGTGATCTCCACCGTGCTGATGCTCATCATCGTGCTTCCGGTGATGGCGCTGACCGTCTTCTTCGCCTGGCGCTACCGCCAATCCAATACCGCGGCTCCCTATGAGCCGGAGTGGGATCACTCCACCCAGCTCGAGCTCGTGATCTGGTCGGCGCCGCTCCTGATCATCATCTGCCTGGGTGCGCTGACCTGGATGGGCACGCATCTGCTCGATCCTTACCGCTCGCTCGGCCGCATCGCCGCCGACAAGCCGATCGAGAGCAAGGACGCCCCGCTCAATGTCGAGGTGGTCGCACTCGACTGGAAGTGGCTGTTCATCTACCCGGACTACGGCGTCGCCGCCGTCAATGAGTTCGCAGCGCCCGTCGACCGCCCGATCCGCTTCCGCATCACGGCCTCCTCCGTGATGAACTCGTTCTACATCCCCGCCCTTGCCGGCCAGATCTACGCCATGCCCGGCATGGAGACCAAGCTGCACGCGGTCGCCAACAAGGAAGGCACGTACAGAGGCTTCTCCGCCAATTACAGCGGCGCCGGCTTCTCCGGAATGCACTTCGAGTTCAAGAGCCTCCCGAGCGCCGATTTCGACAAGTGGATGGGCACCGCCAGGGCCAGCGGCAACATGCTCGGCCGCACCGATTATCTGCAGCTCGAGCGTCCGAGCCAGAACGATCCGGTCCGGCTCTACCGCTCGGTCGATCGCGATCTCTACAAGGCGATCCTCAACATGTGCGTCGAGCCCGGCAAGATGTGCATGAGCGAGATGATGGCGATCGACGCCAAGGGCGGCCTCGGCCGCGAAGGCCTCAACAACACGCTGCCGCTCACCTACGACAAATACGCCCGCCGCGGCGCGCCGCTCGGCGCCTCACCGACCTTCGTCGCCGGCATCTGCTCGATGGACGAGATCAAGGACGCGCCGTCGCGCGACGTGCTCGCGCCGCTCGACTTGACGCCGCTGCGCGGTGTCGGGCTGAAGCGCCCGCCATTCTCGCCCGTCCATCCGTCATCGACATCCTTGCTGCTCGGCCAGCGCCCGAAATCAGACTCCTGAGGAGCGCCGCATGAATCCCGATCTCATCAAGATGATCTTCGGCCGCCTCAATCTGGACGCGCTGCCGCTGCACGAGCCGATCCTGGTCGGCACTTTCGCGGTGGTCGCGACCGGCGGCCTCGCGCTGTTCGCGATCGTCACCTACTTCCGGCTCTGGACCTATCTGTGGCGCGAGTGGTTCACCACCGTCGACCACAAGCGCATCGGCATCATGTACATGATCCTCGGCATCGTGATGCTGCTGCGCGGCTTCGCGGACGCGCTGATGATGCGCCTGCAGCAGGCGATCGCCTTCAACGGCTCCGACGGCTACCTCCCGGCCCATCACTACGACCAGGTCTTCACCGCGCACGGCGTGATCATGATCTTCTTCGTGGCGATGCCGCTGGTCACCGGCCTGATGAACTACGTGGTGCCGCTGCAGATCGGCGCCCGCGACGTCTCCTTCCCCTTTCTCAACAATTTCAGCTTCTGGATGACGGTCGGCGGCGCCGTGCTGGTGATGATGTCGCTGTTCGTCGGCGAATTCGCCCGAACCGGCTGGCTCGCCTACCCGCCGCTGTCGAACATCGGCTACAGTCCCGACGTCGGCGTCGATTATTACATATGGGGACTGCAGGTCGCCGGCGTCGGCACGACGCTATCAGGCATCAACCTGGTCTGCACCATCGTCAAGCTGCGCGCGCCGGGCATGACGATGATGAAGATGCCGGTGTTCACCTGGACCTCGCTCTGCACCAACGTCCTGATCGTCGCCTCCTTCCCGGTGCTGACAGCGGTGCTGGCGCTGCTGTCGCTCGACCGCTACGTCGGCACCAACTTCTTCACGAACGACTTCGGCGGCAACCCGATGATGTACGTGAACCTGATCTGGATCTGGGGCCATCCCGAGGTCTACATCCTGGTGCTGCCGGCGTTCGGCATCTTCTCCGAGGTGACCGCGACGTTCTCCGGCAAGCGGCTGTTCGGCTACACCTCGATGGTCTATGCCACGGTCGTCATCACCATCCTGTCCTATCTGGTCTGGCTGCATCACTTCTTCACGATGGGCTCTGGCGCCAGCGTCAACTCGTTCTTCGGCATCACCACCATGATCATCTCGATCCCGACGGGCGCGAAGATGTTCAACTGGCTGTTCACGATGTATCGCGGCCGCATTCGCTTCGAGCTGCCGATGATGTGGACGGTGGCGTTCATGCTGACCTTCGTGATCGGCGGCATGACCGGCGTGCTGCTCGCAGTGCCGCCGGCCGATTTCGTGCTGCATAACAGCCTGTTCCTGATCGCGCATTTCCACAACGTGATCATCGGCGGCGTGCTGTTCGGCCTGTTCGCCGGCATCAACTACTGGTTCCCGAAGGCGTTCGGCTTCAGGCTCGATCCGTTCTGGGGCAAGCTGTCGTTCTGGTTCTGGGTCTCGGGTTTCTACTTCGCCTTCATGCCGCTCTATGTGCTCGGCCTGATGGGCGTGACCCGCCGGCTCCGCGTGTTCGACGATCCATCCCTGCAGATCTGGTTCGTCATTGCGGCCTTCGGCGCCTTCCTGATCCTGCTCGGCATCGGCGCGATGCTGGTGCAGTTCGCGGTGAGCATCCTGCGCCGCGAGCAGCTGACGGACACCACCGGCGACCCCTGGGATGCGCGCACGCTGGAATGGGCGACCTCGTCGCCGCCGCCGGACTACAACTTCGCCTTCACACCGGTGGTCTACGACAACGATGCCTGGTGGGACATGAAGCGCCGCGGCTACAGGCGGCCGCTGACCGGCTTCAAGCCGATCCACATGCCGTCCAACACCGGCACCGGCGTCATCCTCGCTGCCCTCGCGACGGTGATGGGATTCGGCCTGATCTGGTACATCTGGTGGCTTGCCGCCGTCAGCTTCATTGCGCTGCTCGCGGTCGCGATCGGCCACACCTTCAACTATCACCGCGACTTCCACATCCCGGCGGATGAGGTGGTGCGGACCGAAGACGCGCGGACGCGCGTTCTCGCCGCGGGAGCCCAGACATGACCGTTGCTACCGTCTCCACACAAGGCTCCGAACCGGTCTTCCACGTCATCGACGAGCACGCGCATCCGGAGGGCGCCAGCACCATGCTGGGCTTCTGGATCTACCTGATGAGCGACTGCCTCATCTTCGCGATGCTGTTCGCGACTTATGGCGTGCTCGGCGGCAACTATGCCGCCGGCCCGGCGCCGAAGGATCTGTTCGACCTCAAGCTCGTGGCGCTCAACACCACGATGCTGCTGCTCTCCTCGATCACATATGGTTTTGCCATGCTGACGATGGAGAAATCGAGGATCGGCGCGACGCAGGCCTGGCTCGCCATCACCGGGCTGTTCGGCCTCGCCTTCCTCGGCATCGAGCTCACCGAGTTCGCCCACATGATCCATGAGGGCGCGACGCCGCAGCGCAGCGCCTTCCTGTCGTCGTTCTTCACGCTGGTCGGCACCCACGGCCTGCACGTCACCTTCGGCCTGGTCTGGCTGGTGACGCTGATGGTGCAGACCGCGCGCTTCGGCCTCACCGAAGCCAACCGGCGCCGGCTGATGTGTCTTTCCATGTTCTGGCACTTCCTCGACGTGGTCTGGATCGGCGTCTTCACCTTCGTCTACCTCCTGGGAATGCTGCGATGACAACAGAAGCCCGCACTCTCGAAGCCAATGCCGGCGGTCACGGCCATGATGACCATGGCGGCGCGGCCCATCACGGGGCTGCACACGGCTCGCTGAAGAGCTATCTGATCGGCTTCGGCCTCTCCGTCGTCCTCACCGCGGTGCCGTTCTGGCTGGTGATGACCGGCGCCATCGCCGACAAGCAGGTCACCGCGCTGATCGTGCTGGTGCTCGCCGCGGTGCAGATCGTCGTGCACATGGTGTACTTCCTGCACATGAACACGCGGTCCGAGAACGGCTGGACCATGATGGCGATGATCTTCACCGTGATCATGGTGGTGATCGCGTTGACCGGCTCGCTGTGGGTCATGCATCATCTCAACATCAACATGATGCCGATCCACGACATGAGCCAGATGCCGTGACGACGCGCTCTGCCGGACCATCGCTTGTGCTGCTCACGCTCGGCATGCTGGGCGTGGTGCTGCTCGGCGCGCTCGGTATCTGGCAGATCGAACGCAGGACCTGGAAGCTGGCGCTGATCGAGCGGGTCGAGCAGCGGATGCATGCGGCGCCGACAGCGCCGCCGCCTCCCTCGTCATGGCCGGCGGTTACGGCCGCGAGCGACGAATATCGCCGCGTCACCTTGCGCGGCACCTTCCTCAGCTCCGACGAGACGCTGGTGCAGGCCGTCACCACAGACGGCCCTGGCTTCTGGGTGTTGACCCCGTTGCGCATGGCCGACGGAACCAGCGTGCTGATCAATCGTGGCTTTGTTCCGCCTGACAAGCGCGATCCGGCGACGCGGCGCGACAGCGAGCCGCAAGGCCCAGTCAGCATCACCGGGCTACTGCGGATGTCAGAGCCGAAGGGCGGCTTCCTGCGCAGCAACGATCCCGCGGCGGGCCGCTGGTATTCCCGCGACGTCGCCGCCATCGCCGCCGTGCACGGATTGTCGCACACCGCGCCCTTCTTCATCGACGCCGATGCGACGCCCAATCCGGGCGGCACTCCCGTCGGCGGGCTCACGATCGTGCGGTTTCCGAACAACCACCTGATTTACGCGCTGACATGGTTCGCGCTGGCCTTTATGCTGGCCGGCGCGCTCCTGCGCGTCATCAGCGGCAGGGGCCGCGCCGGCGCCTCCGACCCAAGGTGGGGCTCAAGGCGCGCCGCCGTGCGCCGCCTGATCGGCGCAGCCCGCAATCTGTCTCGCGACACAGGCCCAGATGCTCGAGCGCACATCGGATCTGCATGACGAAAACGCCGCGACCAGCACGGCCGTGATGCCATCTGCCGTGAACGCGGCTGCCGGCATGCCGTTCGATCTCGCAGCACCCGCCGACCTCGCGACCAATCGCAAGAACATGGCCCTGCTGGTCCAGCTGCGCTGGATCGCCGTGATCGGGCAGATCGCCACCATCGGCTTCGTGCAGTTCTGGATGGACGTCGCACTGCCGCTGCTGCCGATGGCCGCCGTGATCTTCGGTCTCGTGGCGCTCAACCTCGTCAGCCTGCTGTGGCTGCGCTACCGCGCCGACATCAACAACCGCGAGCTGCTGGTTGCGCTGGCGCTCGACGTTGCGGCGCTGACCGCCCTGCTCTATCTCAGCGGCGGCGCCACCAATCCTTTCACGTCGCTCTATCTGCTGCAGGTGACGCTCGGCGCGGTGCTGCTCGATGCACCCTCGACCTGGTCGCTGGTGGCGCTGGTCTGCATGAACTTCGCCTGGCTGACCAGCTACTACCGGCCGCTGGAGCTGCCGCAGGGCTTTGCCGAGGCCTTCAATCTCTATATCGCCGGCACGTTCATCGGGCTCGTGCTCGACGCCGTGCTGCTCGTGGTGTTCATGACCCGGATCAACCGCAACCTGCGCGACCGCGACCTCCGCCTCGCGGCGCTGCGCCAGCACGCCACCGAGCAGGACCACATCGTGCGGATCGGCCTGCTGGCCTCGGGCGCCGCGCATGAGCTCGGCACGCCGCTCGCCTCGCTCTCGGTCATCCTGGGCGACTGGCGCCGGATGCCGGCGCTCGCCTCCGATCCCGAGCTGTCGCAAGACCTCGGCGAGATGGAGATCTCGGTGCAGCGCTGCAAGTCGATCGTCACCGGTATTCTGCTGTCGGCCGGCGAAGCTCGCGGCGAAGGCTCCTCGCCGACCACGGTTGCGGCGTTCCTGACCGCACTGGTGGAGGAATGGCGAACGACGCGGCCGTCGGCCACGCTGTATTTCCGTAACGCCTTCGGCACGGATCTCGCGATCGTGTCCGACGTCGCGCTCAAGCAGGCGATCTTCAACGTGCTCGACAATGCCGCCGAGGTCTCGCGCGACTGGATCGAGCTGATGGCCGAGCGCAATGCCGACAAGCTCGTGCTGTCGGTGACCGATCGCGGCCCCGGCTTCTCGCGCGAGATGCTGGCGCATGTCGGCAAGCCGTATCAATCGACCAAGGGCAGTCCCGGCAGCGGCCTCGGCCTGTTCCTGGTCGTCAATGTGGTGCGCAAGCTCGGCGGCGTGGTGACGGCGCGCAACCGGCCGGATATCGGCGCCGCGGTCAAACTCGAGCTGCCGCTCTCGACGCTTGCGATCGGAGACCCTCTTGACGGATGAACGCCAGCTCCTGATCGTCGAGGACGATGCGGGCTTTGCCCGCACGCTGAAGCGCTCGTTCGAGCGCCGCGGTTACGGCGTCGCGGTGTCGGCCTCGCTCGACGAGGTCCGCGAGCTGCTCGAGCAGCAATCACCCGGCTATGCCGTCGTCGACCTGAAGCTCGCCGGCGGCGCGTCGGGCCTCGCCTGCGTCGAGGCGCTGCATGCGCATGATCCTGACATGCTGATCGTGGTGCTAACCGGATTTGCCAGCATCGCGACCGCGGTGGAGGCGATCAAGCTCGGCGCCTGCCATTATCTGGCCAAGCCATCGAACACCGACGACATCGAGGCCGCGTTCCTTAAAGCGCAAGGCAACGCCGCCATCGAGGTCGGTGCGCGGCCGACCTCGATCAAGACGCTGGAATGGGAGCGCATCCACCAGACCCTGATGGAGACCGACTTCAACATCTCCGAAGCAGCCCGCCGCCTCGGCATGCATCGCCGCACCCTGGCGCGCAAGCTCGAGAAGCAGCGGGTGAAGTAGACGATAGATGCGGATGATGCCAACGAGGCACGCGAATCCGCGCCCGATTCAGCCGGCCGCCTCTCGCTCCGTTACGACATCGCCGCGACATCCGCCGCAGTGTCAATGTACTCCTGAAAATAGACCGCCTTTCCTCCACGGTACTTGAAAACGTGGGCCCATTCGTTCTTGACGGTCTTCCCGGTTCTCTTTGCCCGCGCCGTGAGCGTACCCAAGACCACGACAGTGTCGCCCTGCTCAATCATCTCACGCGGTGCAAACTCGCTGAATTCCAGATTCTCGCCGACCTGGACGAAGAAGTTTGCAATCTGCTGCTTTCCCCTAAAGGTCCCAGCCCAAGGCAATTTGTCCTGGGGACCTGGGGTTATCCACGTGCAGTCGTCATCGATCAAATCTCTCATGAGCGCCGGAATGTCACCACGTTGAAACGCCTCATAACCCTTCCTGGTTGCCTCAACATTGGATGTCATCGGATATCTCCTCGCTGCAAATTGATGGGTCACCTGAATGTCGATCAAATAGCGGCCGGGTAGCCAGCATAGCATGTGGCGCTCCGATCGCCGTCGCCATCTGTGAAACAACACAGGACGATTCTGGTCAGGGTTGCTTACGTGGCTTTCGAGCGCCGTTCGGCGTCCGGAGCTCCCTGGCGCGGAAGCTCGAGAGAAACAGCGGGTGAAGTAGCCGATGCGGTAGCCCGGATGGAGTCAACGGGTCGCGCGAATGCGTGCCCGACGACAGGCTCCACTCAGTCGGCAACAGGTCAATCGACAGACCGGACCGTCCAGCGCTACCGCCGAGCTAGGAAGCCCCCTAGCAAGAATGCAATGGCAAGTGATTGAAGGGGAGCAGCCTTGGTCGCTTCACTCAAGTAATGCAACCACCGATCTTGTTGCGGCAAAGGCTCAAATACATCGTGCTCAGCCATCTGACGGATCGCCTCTGACGCCCGCTCTATTCGCTGTTCAGGAGTGTCACTGAAAGCAATGGAGTCTTCATTAGCCATATACAGCCCTCAGGCATAACCACTGGAACGCAGTCCACGGTGTCTGGGCAAAACAGGTCGTAGTAAGCTGGATGCGGCGCTCCGACGTCCGTTATCAAGGCCAGACCAATTGATGGTACTAACGTTCCGAAATCGCTGGCCGTTCCTCGGCTCTCATAAGGGAGCCGCGTTGCCGCGCAATGCGCTCAATCATTCCCGAAGAAATCCGCGAACGGACGAGGTGGGGAGGCATCGCCTTCGGATGCCATAATCGGCACTTCGCGGCGCTCTGCCTGATCTAAGAGCACCGGAACTTCGCGACGTTGTTCGCGCTGCTCGATGCGCCGCTGTTGACGCCTCGCCTGCTCGGACGCAATACGCTTGGCTTTACGTTCAGCGTACTGCTTACGCCGCTCCCTTTCGTCAACTTCGGATTTCCTCGCGTCCGCCGCATCCACCTGCTTCTCGACGGGCGCTTGTACAACCTTGATTGGATCCGGTTGCACCTGCGGCTGCGGAGACGGGGATGCTTCTGGCGTGGCGGACTCCGGCTGGTTGGCAGGTTGGGGGGCCTGCGCGACTTCTGCTGTAGATGGCAGGACAACGCGTGCTGGTTCCGCAGGTGCGGGCGAAGAGACGCGCGTCTGGGCGTTGGCAGTATCCTTGAGCGCCGAACTTGCCATGAGTAGCCCACCACCGAAACCAGCACCGAGAATTATGAAGGTTGTTCCGACGCCAGCGAAAAAAATGGCTGTCTTTGATGTCATGGTCCACTCTCCTCCGATGGCGAGCGAACGCGCGAAAGTTACCGACGTTCCGTTCAGGATAACACGGCAATGAGTGCCCCTCGTCTGAGAGGCTGGCCGTGCGGATAGCTTGGAACATCAACCTGCTCGGCTGAGGGTCACGATCGAGAGCCTGCCCCCTCCCACGCTCTCAGCGCGCGACGTGGCAGCAATAACGGCGTGGTCAGCAAAAGCAGGCCGCTGAGCGCGATCGCCGTCCGGACAGCGGCGAAGCCCGCCAGCAGGCCCCAGAGCGCCGTCAGCACCGCGATGGTTGCACTGCTGGTGATCGTCCAGGCCGAGAGCACGCGCGCGGTCCGCTCGATCTCGATCTGGGCCAGACGATAGGCCGCAAACACCGGATTGAAGATACCGGCGCAGGTGACGAGACCGAACTGAAGCGCAAAGACGACGGCGATGCCCGCCCCACCGTTCGGCATGAAGGCGAGGCCGAGCGACCAGCAGGCACGGAGCGTACCGGCCGCGAGCAACACATTGTGCTGTCCGAAACGCGCGGCCAGCAAAGGCGCGAGCCGGGCGCCGATCAGGCCGCCGATACGGGGCGCCCCGAATGCGAGCCCGTACTGCCAGGGCGCAAAGCCGAGATCGCGCAGCATCAGCACCGCAAGCAGCGGCGCCGTCGCCATGATCAGGCCATTGACCAGCACGGTGTTGAAGAACAGCAGACGGAGCACGGGATGCGCGAGGATCGCCCGCCATCCCTCGATCAGCTCTGCCGCGCGAAATCCCTGCGCATGGCGCTGGGCGGGCGCAGGCTCGCTTCCGCCGATCCGCCGGATGGCCAGCGCCGAGAGCAGAAAGCTGACCGCGTTGGCGACCACGGTCACCACCGGGCCGAAGACTCCGATTGCCGCGCCGCCAAGCGGCGGCCCGATCGCGGTCGCGGTCCAGGTCGTCGCTTCGAGCCGCCCGCTCGCGATCACCAGATCGCCCGGCGCGACCAGCGCCTTCAAGCAGGCGCCGCTCGCCGCACGAAACGCGATGTCCGCGGCGGCCATGATGACGGCAACGACGACGAGCTGGACGAAGGTCAACCGTCCCAGCACGAACGCGATGGGAACGCTGATCGTCGCCGCGAAGCGGATCAGATCCATCGCGATCATCACCGGCCGCTTGCGGCGGAATTCGATCCAGGGCCCGAGCGGCACCGCCACCGCGGCCCCGGCCAGCAGGCCGACCGCTGCGAGCGACGAGACCGCCTCCGGCCTTGCATGCAGCACCAGGATCGCAAGCAGCGGGAACGCGTCGAAGGCGATCCAGGTGCCGAACGTCGAGACCGCGAACGCCGTCCACAGCCAGTCGTAACCGCGCCCCAGCGACCGTCCTGCAAGCATGCCGCGCCCCTCGCCGGTTCCGCGATCTCACCGCCGGCGCGGCGCAGCAGGTCATGAGTCGCGGCGATCAGCCAAGGGGCGATTTGTGCATGCCGGGCCCGAACTGGCCGCGCGCTAGCTCGCTTTTTCGGTGACGAGCTTCAGCCCCAAGCCGATGAAAACGACGCCGCTGACGCGGTCGATCCATTTGCTGGCGCGGGAAAACGCCGCCCGCATCCGGGGCGTTGTCATGAAGTAGCTGACGCCGACAAACCAGAGGATCAGGCAACTCGCCATCACCAGGCCGTAGCCAAGTCGGACCATGGCCGGCGTTTGGACGCTGACGACGGTCGCGAATATTTAAAGGAAAAAGAACACCGGCTTGGGATTGAGGGCGTTGGTGGCGAAGCCAAGGACAAAGGCCTTGATCAGCCCCTGTTCGGCGACAGGCTTCTGCGAGAGAGCAAGCGTGTGGTCCTGCGGCGGGGTCTTCTCCACCGTGAGCGCGCCTGCACGCAACGCCTTGATCCCGATGTAGACTAGATAGGCAGCACCGCACCATTTGACGATGTTGAATAGCGCGACCGATTTCGAGATGATCGCCCCAAGACCAAGGATCGTATAGCTGATGTGAAACAGCAGAGAAACGCCCAGGCCGAATGATGTGACGATGGCGGCTCTGCGGCCGTGAACCATCGACTGACGCAGGACCATGGCGAGATCGGCACCAGGGGAGACGATCACAAGGGAAAAGATCGTCATCAACGTCACGAGTTCGATCACATAGGCGCTCATCGAAATTCCTCGCAAGGCGCCAATCGGCGTGGCCAGCGTAGACGCCGACAAAAATGCGGCGACAAAAAAGCCCGGTCTCTCGACCGGGCTCTTCGAAATCCTGTAACGCTGCTTAGGCGGCTTCGTCTTCGACGGCGGTATCGTCGCCATCGGTATCGGCATCCTCACCGTCGGCATCGCCCTCGCCTTCACCCTCGGCTTCCGCCTTGGCGCCGCGGCGCGGGCTCTTGGCGAGCTGGCCTTCGATCTCCTTGATCGCCTCGGTCTCGGTCGAGTGCTGCACGACCGCGATCTCGCGCGACAGACGGTCGAGCGCCGCTTCGTAGAGCTGGCGTTCAGAGTAGGACTGCTCGGGCTGCGATTCCGAACGATAGAGGTCGCGGACCACCTCGGCGATCGCGACGATGTCGCCCGAATTGATCTTCGCTTCGTATTCCTGGGCGCGGCGCGACCACATGGTGCGCTTGACGCGGGCGCGGCCCTTCAGCGTCTCCAGCGCCTTCTTGACCAGCGCCGGCTCCGACAGCTTGCGCATGCCGACGTTGGCGACCTTCGCCGTCGGGACGCGCAGCGTCATCTTGTCCTTCATGAAATTGATCACGAACAGCTCAAGCTTGGCGCCCGCGATTTCCTGCTCCTCGATCGCCAGGATCTGGCCGACGCCGTGAGCGGGATAGACGACGAATTCGTTGGCCTTGAAGCCCTGGCGCTGGGTCACGACCTTCTTCGGCTCCTCGACGCGCGGCGCGGCGGCCGGCTTGGCAGCAACCTTCGGGGCAGCGGCGGGGACGGCAGCCTTCGGGGCGGCCGGCTTCGGCGCAACAGCAGCAGTCTTGGGGGCGACCTTCGCAGCAGCGGGCTTCGCCGCTGCCGCTTTCGCGGCAGTCTTGGCAGTCTTTTCTGGCATCACGCTTCTTTTGTTCTTTGAGGACTTTGCAGCCGCCGCCTTCTTGGCCCCCTTCACGGGCGCCTTGGCACGGCCCTTGGTTGCGCTGCGAGCAACGACAGCGGCTTTCTTCGTCGTCTTTGAAGCACTCTTTTTACGCGTTTTCTGTGACACAGCCTGCGCGCGGAAACTGCCACGCCCCTGTTCGATGTTTGCGGGAACCTCGAAGCCACAAGGTACGCATGGCAAGGGGTTCTTGGCCTGTAATGGTGCAGATATAGCACATTTTCCGCAAAAATCAATGGTTTACGCCCGATTCCGGGCATAACAGGGCATCCTCAGGTCATATGTCCGTCATTAGGGTTAAATCGGCGGCCGAACGGAGGGCCGCCGCGGGTCCGGGCCCGCCCTTATCGGGGTAGTCTCGTCGGCTATTCGCGAGCGTCAGCGAATCAGTCGCCGCTGCCCGGATTCGGAGAAAAATATTTCTCGAACTTGCCTTCCTTGCCTTCCCACTCCTTGGCGTCCTCGGGCGAGTCCTTCTTCTGGGTGATGTTCGGCCAGCTCTTGGCATACTCGGTGTTGACCTCGAGCCACTTCTCTAGCCCCGGCTCGGTATCCGGCTTGATGGCGTCAGCCGGGCATTCCGGCTCGCACACGCCGCAATCGATGCATTCGTCGGGATGGATGACCAGCATATTCTCGCCCTCGTAGAAGCAATCGACGGGGCAGACCTCGACGCAGTCGGTATATTTGCACTTGATGCAGGCTTCAGTGACGACGTAGGTCATCCAAAACTCCGGAACGATCGATTTTTCTGGGGTTGCGTAGCGCAGGAATACCGGGGCCGCAAGGGAAGCCCGCCTCGAAAAACGCCAGTATTCTCACGCCCCTGCCACCCCAAATTGAGATAGCAAGCGCTAGATAACTACTCCTTACCGGCTTGCAAATTGCCGGCCTGCAAATCCTCGTACAGCACGCGCGCCGAACTGGCATCGCCGCGCCGCTCGGCAAAGCCCGTGACCTTCAGCACGCGGACGCTGTTGTCGAGCGCGACGGTGATGACGTCACCCGCCTTCACGGCATGGCCCGGCGATTTCTCGCGCGTGCCGTTGATGCGGACATGACCTGATGCGACGAGTTCAGCCGCGCTGGTGCGGGCCTTCACCAGGCGCGCGTGCCACAGCCATTTGTCGAGCCGCTGTCTGTCCAAGCGTCAGACCGAGAACTAGCATCAAGGGTTGGATTATTCCTTCCGGCCGGCGAGCTGCTCTTTCAGGGCAGCGAGCTTGGCGAATGGCGAGTTCGGATCGATCGGACGGTCGCGCTCGCGCGGCGCGCTCGAGGCGTAGGGCCGATGCGACGGGCCGCCCTCGCGCTTGTCGCGGCCGCCCTTGCCGAAATCGCGGCCGCCGCGGTCACGATCACCGCCCTTGCGATCGCCGCCGCCGAACTTGTTGTCGCGGCGACGCTCATTGTCGCGATCGCGACCCTTGCCTTCAAAACGCTCGCGGCGCTGGCCCTTGTCCTCGCGCGGCGCGCCATCGGCCGGCGCGGCAGCGGCCGGCGCAGCGCCGTCAGCGGGCGCGCCTGGACGCGGGACGCGGAAATCCTGGTGGCGGCGCGGCCGGCGATGATGCTCGCGCTTCTCGCCCTCACCGCCGCCTTCAGCTGCCTGCGCGCCCTCGGCGGGCTTGTTCTGGTGACGGCCGCGGTTGCGGTCGTGGCCGCGATGATGCGGACGGCGCTCGTCGGAGCGGCCGCCGGGACGCCAGACTTCGACCATTTGCGGCTCGGCCGGCGTCTCCGCGGCGGCGGGAGCGGCCTCGGCGCTTGCTGCCTCGGCGCTCGAGGTCTCCGCAGGCGCATCGGCGGCGGGCTCTGACGGTGTCTCTGCGGCAACGCCCTCAGGCGCCGTCTCCGCAGCGGCTTCCACAGCAGGCGCTGGCTCGGCCGGCACTTCAGCAGCGGGGACTTCAGCAACGGAGGCTTCAGCAGCGGGCGCTTCGGCAACAGCGGGCTCATCGACCGGCGCGGCGCGCTCGGCGACAGCATCCTGCTGGGTCTCGAGCACCACCGGCGCCGCTTCGCTGGCGACCACCTCGGCAAAGCCGACATCGGGCAGCAGCGCGGCCGACGGCGCGGGATCGCCGGACACCGGCTGATCAGCGGGAGTTTCGGCTTCGGGCGCAGCGGCAGCCTCCGGCGCATCGGCCACGACCTCGGCAGCGGCATCGACCGGCGCATCTGCGGCGACGTCGGACGTCACCTCGACCGGCGGCGTCTCCGCAGCAACGGTCTCGGTGGTCACGACCGGCGCAATCTCGACAGCCTTCGGCGGCAGCGGCGGGCGGCGGTCCATGCGGTAGCCGAGCGCGCGCAGGATCGAGGCAAAGTCCTCACCGGCGGAGCCGGTCAGCGAGGTCATCGCCTGGGTGACGACAAAGCCGCGGCCATCGAACGCGCCGGCAGGCTTCTCGCCCGGCGAGGTCTCGCGCCAGGCCAGCGCCGGACGGATCAGATCGGCGAGCCGCTCCAGGATGTCGACGCGCACTGCGCGCTCGCCGCACTGGCGATAGCCGAGCACGCGATAGCCGTCGCGCGGCAGGGCCTTGTCGACCGGGAACGAGGTGCGGCCGCTGGAGGCGAGATGCTGCACATTCGACAGCGCGCCCATGTCGACATTGCTCTGCTTCTCGGCCCACAGCAGCGACGCCAGCGAGCGCGCCGCGGGCTTCAGGAGCTGCGGGAAATAGATGTGATAGGCGCCGAAGCGCACGCCGTATTTGCGCAGCGCGGCGCGCGAGGGCTGGTCGAGATCCTTCATCTCGGCGGCGATCTTGCTGCGCTCGAGCACGCCGAGCGCCTCGACGAGCTGGAAGGCGATGCCGCGGGCGATGCCCTGGATATCCTCGGCCTTGGACAGTTCGAACAGCGGCCCGAGCAGCTTCTCGATATGCGTCTTGAGCCAGAGATCGAGCCGGGTCTGCACGGCCTCGCGCGAGGCGCCGGTCAGCCGCTCGTCGGAAATGATGCGCAGCCGCGGATGCAGCGCGTCGTCGGCGGCCACCAGCTTGGCCACCGCATCGCCGGTCCAGCGGATGGTGCCGTCGGAGGCCAGCACGAACTGCTCGTCGGGAGCGGCGCCCAGTTTCTCGGCACGCGTATCGATCTCGCGCGCCAGCACCTGCTGGGCGGCGGCTTGCAGCGCCTTGGCGTCGCTGCCGGCCTCGGCCGCATCGGGTGCGAAGGTGAAACCATCGAGCCGGCCGATCACGTGGCCTTCCACGATCACTTCACCGGTCTTGCCAATTTCCGTATTCAAAACTGAGTTCTCCCGCAGGCGGCGCATCAATACACTGGTCCGCCTGTCAACGAAACGCTCCGTGAGCCGTTCATGCAGCGCATCGGACAATTTATTTTCGAGATCGCGCGTGATCCCCTGCCAGTGCTCCGGGTCGTAGAGCCAGTCGGGCCGGTTGGCAACGAAGGTCCAGGTCCGGATCTGCGCGATCCGGCCGGATAGCGTGTCGATATCGCCGTCGGTCCGGTTGGCCTGGTCGACCTGGGCGGCAAACCATGCATCAGGGATGCGACCCTTTTGCATCAGGAAGCCGTACAGCGTGGTCACGAGTTCGGCATGGGCGGCCGGCGACAGCTTTCGGTAGTCCGGAACCTGGCAGGCCTCCCACAGCCGCTCCACCGCATCAGCGCCATGCGCGAATTCGCGCACCTCGGCGTCGCGTGCGACGTGTTCGAGCACCCGCATATCCTCGGCCACCGGGGCCCGCGTCAGTGCCTCATGATTGGGCGTCAGCGCCAGCGACACCTGCAGCGCGCCGAGCGAGGCGAAATCGAGCCTGGCGTTGCGCCATTGCAGCATCTTGACGCTGTCGAAGGTGTGGTTCTGCAGCGCATTGACGAGCTCCGGCTCGAACGGCGCGCAGCGGCCCGTGGTGCCGAAAGTGCCGTTGCGCGTGGCGCGCCCGGCGCGGCCCGCGATCTGCGCGAATTCGGCCGGCGTCAGCCGGCGGAACTGATAGCCGTCATATTTGCGGTCGGAGGCGAAGGCGACGTGATCGACGTCGAGATTGAGCCCCATGCCGACCGCGTCGGTGGCGACGAGGTAATCGACGTCGCCGTTCTGGAACATCTCGACCTGCGCATTGCGCGTGCGGGGCGAGAGCGAGCCCAGCACCACGGCCGCGCCGCCATGCTGGCGTCGGATCAGTTCGGCGATCGCGTAGACCTCATCGGCGGAGAACGCGACGATCGCGGTGCGCCGCGGCTGCCGCGTGATCTTGCGGTCGCCGGCGAATTCGAGCTGCGACAATCTGGGCCGCGTGACGATCGAGGCGCCCGGCAACAGTCGCTCGATGATCGGCCGCATCGTGGCTGCGCCAAGCAGCAGCGTCTCGTCGCGGCCGCGGCGGTTGAGCATGCGATCGGTGAACACATGCCCACGCTCGAGATCGGCCGCGATCTGGATCTCGTCGACCGCAAGGAACGAGACATCGAGATCGCGCGGCATCGCTTCCACGGTCGAGACCCAGAAGCGCGGCGCCTTCGGCTTGATCTTCTCCTCGCCGGTGATCAGCGCGACGTTATCGACGCCGGCGCGGGCCGCGACCTTGTTGTAGACCTCGCGCGCGAGCAGCCGCAGCGGCAGCCCGATCAGGCCGGACGAATGCGCCAGCATGCGCTCGATGGCGAGATGCGTCTTGCCGGTGTTGGTCGGCCCCAGCACCGCAGTGACGCCTGCGCCGGGCACGCGGTCATTTCCGAACGAAGTTGAGAAAGCCATATTTTGCAGTTGTTTCTTTACTGAAGGCGGCTGTCAGCCGTCATTGCGAGCGAAGCGAAGCAATCCATTTCGCGTGCGCGTCGGCACGATGGATTGCTTCGTCGCTGCGCTCCTCGCAATGACGCGGAAATCCGGAAACTGATCGATCATGGGCATCATCTGAGGCGAATCTGTCTCACAATGCGACGCTTTCTGCGCCGCCCTTAAGCTTCGGAACGAGTCCGGAACGAATCACGCCCGAATCGGTGACTCCATTCCAGGCCTGAAACGTTCACCGCAACATCTCGGGCTGGCTGAAGGCGGCGGCACTAGATCAAGTTTGAGCGGGCTCCACAAGCACGGGATATGCGGACTGAATTCCTTAAATTCCAGAGGCGGACGAGTCGAATCAGAAGCCGGCAAGAGTCAACTGGATTCCGGTGACGTTTGTTGCATTCCTTGATCCGGTCACCTTCCCTGACCCGTCATCCTGAGGTGCGAGCGGAGCGAGCCTCGAAGGATGCACGGCCCCCGCTGGTGGCCGTCGATCCTTCGAGACGCGCGCAAGAGCGCGCTCCTCCAGCGACAAAGGCGAAGCCTTTGCGCGGGGATGACGGTCAAGCACTTCCGCTGCTCACCCTTACTGCGTCTTCGCCACGCGCGGCGGCGCGGCTGTGGTGACGAACGAGGTGGCTTCCAGCATGGCCTGGCCGAGCGGGGTCGGGATCGTCATGCGGAACGGCACCAGAAGGCGGGTGCCCGCGATCGGCACGAAGGCGACCTCCATGTTGCGCTGGGCGGCGAGATATTTGATGACAGGGCGATCCGGGATGTAGCCCGAGATCGGCACGAAATAGAGCGCGCAGACCAGCGCCGGGCCGTGATAGCCGCGCTCGGCTTTCACGATCTCGACCCGCTTGAAATCGAGCTTGAGGTCGTAGCGCATGCGGCCGTCGAACACGCCGGCGCCGGTGCGGCAGACATCCGGGCTCATCAATTCGGCATTGACGGGCGCGCGCAGGAACGAGCCGGTCATCGGATCGAACACGTTCTTCTTCTGCGCCTCCGTCACCGGCAGCCGGTCGGCATCGACCGGCGGCTCCGGCTCGATCGTGGATTCCTTGATGCCGCCACCCGCCAGCACCATCCGGATCGTCTCCGACTTCTTCGAGGTGGTGGTGGTCGCGGTATAGGAGGTGGCTGTCAGCACGCCGTTGACGACGCGGCCCTGCGAGGCGCCCGAGCCGCTGCCGCCGGAGAACGCCTTCAGGAGGCCCGCGGTGCCGCCCTGGGCCGAGGCCGAGAAGGTGTCGTCGCCGATTTCGATGGTCCAGCTGCCCTTGCCTACCGGGATACCGGCCAAGGTCGCCTCATACTGGGCGTCGAGCCGCCCTTGCGCGCTGGCTCGCTCGGCGCAAAACAGCAAGAGGGCACCGGCGCACAGACCGACGAGCCGGCCGAGCGGGGGCAAAAGGGCAATGGCGGTGGTCACTTAACCTACCTGACGGTCCTGCTATCGGCGCTCTTTCGTCATCCATCTGGACAATTCGGCCGGACAACGCGCGCATCTGTTATGGAACCAAGACTTGCAGCCGAATACGCCCTTTATATGGTTGCCATATCCGCCGTTAAGTGGCTGGAAGCGCTTATGAACCGCCATTTCCCGCGACGGTTATGCGGCGATATAATCTTGACGCTCGGGTATTCTCCCCCTATACACCCGCGGTTCCTGGAAAATGGACGCGAATTCAAAACCCCCGCGCGGGCCGTGTGATTGCACGTCCGATCGAGAGGCGGGGATGCAATAAGGATTTTGGTAATGTCCCGGCGCTGCGAACTGACGGCCAAGGGCCCCCAGACGGGCCACAAGGTGAGCCACTCCAACATCAAGACCAAGCGGCGCTTCCTGCCGAACCTGGCCAACGTGACCTTCATCTCGGACGCGCTCGGCCGCAACGTGCGCCTGCGCGTCTCGACCAATGCGCTGAAGAGCGTCGACCACAATGGCGGCCTCGACGCCTATCTCTTGAAGGCCAAGGCCGACGTGCTCTCGCCCCGTGCGCTCGATCTCAAGCGCGCGATCGAGAAGAAGGTCGGCAAGCCGGCGTTCGTGAAGAAGGCGAGCTGAGCGAAGCCGAGCCACGCGAAAGCGCGGAGGAGTTTTGAACGGCCGGGTCGGATGACCCGGCCGTTTTTGTTTTTGGGCTGGGCTCGCACCTCTCCTCTTAGCGAATCGACCAGAGGTTGATAGATTATTCTTCAGGGGGAATGCCTTGAAGACACTGCCACATGTTGCGGCGACAGCCGAGCAGTTGCCGCTGATCAGTCAAAATCGTTTTGGCGTTGAAGTGATTTGTGGAGCGGCCGGTAGCGGCAAGACGTCCACCGCGATACTCAGGTTGCGGTCGCTTTGCTATATGTTCGCCGCGAGGCGGGCTCGCAGAGGAGACCAGGCGCCGGTTCGGGTCCTCGTTCTTACTTACAATCGCACACTTGCAGGCTATGTGCGTGCGCTTGCTGAGCACCAAATATCAACTGACCTTCAAGTAAGTTTGGAGATCGAAACATTTGGTCGTTGGGCAATGTCCGCGCTCAACTTTCCTGACGTCAAAAATGACAAAGCGAAGACTAAGCTCAAACAGCTCGCGCGACAACTTGGCGTCCTATCGCCAGCCTATATCGTGAAAGAAGCTGAGTACCTACTGGGACGGTTCGAGCCAGAAGATTTAGCGAGATACTTAGTAACGGAACGCACCGGCCGAGGCGCTTTACTGCGACCAATCAGTGAAGAGTACAAATCAGGCGACGCTATCTGGCAGTGGTTCGCTCTGCCATTTGGTCAGTCGATACTTGCGAAACGCAAAGCCAACCTGAGGGACAAAGTGAACTCTTCACAGCTGCCCGGACCACCACAACATCAGAATCGGTCGATCAATTCGAGACCCTCGGGGCAAACGACGCAGTCAAGTTTGCCACTGGAGGATACCTTCCAAGGCAAACTGCAACCTACGAATCGCGGTGCGGTAAGTAGTCCACGACGACCTAACGACGGGATTGATGAGTGGACTGATGTGGTGATCCGCTCAAACTTCAACGATGCTGAACTTGGGCGTTTATTGAATCACTGTATCGATTCGACTAACTCGGTAGATGCCGCAATTGCGTTCTCCGCAATTGTTGCCAAGGCTAAACTTGCGCGAAAGAAACGGCGCTGATTTGTTGTTGCGCCAAAACTCGAATTTTCACTGGCGTTTTCAACGCGACACGCCCTGTCCCGTCCTGCAAAGAAAATATTCTCCCCCTCCGACACCCCAACTCAGCATTACGACCACCGCATCCCGCCTCCTCTTCAAGGGGCGTATCGCGATCATCACGGATGTGGGGTGCGGAATGCGGTGGACGCGAAGGGCGCGCGAGACGAGCGCACCTCATCGCGAACGGTGAAAGCGTGAGGTCCTGACGCCCTGGTGGCTGGTGACCTTGTTGCAAAACGCGAAATCGTTTTGCGAAGACGCTGACAAGCAAACTTTCGCCGACGCTCCTTGCGTTCTCTGCATCACGAGCGAGGATCAAGCTGCCTCACGACCTGGGCCGATCGCGCCGCGCGAATGCACGCAGTCACCTCGCAATGTCGTAGATCTGCATCGAGCGACGATCCGCTTGCGCTATCGCGACCAGCGCCGACGAATTCACCGATCTCGCGGCCGCTGCCGGATCACGCGCTCCCAAACATAACGCGTTACGCGGACAACACGGATCGCGCCGTCGCCCCTCTCACTTCGGCGACCGCAGCCCCGGCGACGTCACCCACGCGTTGATGCGCGAGGCGGTTTCGGCCTGGCGGGCCATGCGGATCAGACGGTCGCGTGCGACGCCGGGCGGCATGACGCGGGCCTGGTCGCGGAGGCGGATCGATTCATCTGCAAGGTGCTGCTCAGGGGACCTGCGCGGGTCGGGAAGGCTGTTCTGCATCACGCTGCTCCATTCCATCTGTAGGCGGGAGCGCAACTGGCGTTCTCGGTCACCGGCAGTGCCGGACATTCGCGCGGTGATGGAGCGAGACTACGCCTGCGGGGCGCGGCTTGACGGTGCACTAATGAACACAGCGAAGGAAATCGACTGCGAGGATTTGAAGGGAGTTGGCGCCACGCCGGCTAGCCCCCCGGGAGCTGGCGCCCCCGGGGGGAGTGCACGGCCCTGGCTTTGGGGGCAGGATTGCAAGGCCGTGCAGGCCGGTAACCAGCCCGCAGCATCAAGTCGGAGCCGCAGCGCAAGTTCCACCGCCGCGGCGGCCGTGCGCCAGAAACCGAATTTCGCCAGCAAGTTCATGGCGACACACCCTGTCCAGTCCGCGCAAAGAAAATATTCCTCTTTTCCGAGACCCCAACTCAGCATTACAAGACCGCGTCCCGCCTCCTCTGAGAGGGGCGTATCGCGATCGTCACGGACGTTGGGTGCGGGATGCGGTGGACGCGAGAAGCGCGCGAGACGAGTGCGCCTCATCGCGGACGGTGAAATCGTGCAGGCCTGACGCCCTAGCGGCAGGTGTCTCTTCACAAGACGCAAGCGCGTCCAGTGAAGACGGTGACAAACAAGCCCAGTCTCGCCGGGGAGAGCACGTATAAGCCGTAAACCAACCGCGCGGGGAACGCCGGGATCGCCCGGCCGTACCTGTGGTCCTACCTCCCGAGCTTTTTGTTGCTCGGGACCCATGGGTGCGTGCTGGCACCCGGCGTTCCCCGCGCCCTCTGCTTCATCAGCGAGGGTCAAGCACCAGCTCAGCTCGGGCCGATCGTGCCGCGAGAACGCGAGCGCATGCCCTCTCCCGCTGTCTGACAGGTGAATCGATCCGACCATGACGTGCATGCGCGGCGCCGGAGAGGATTCTTCTTTGCGTGATGATACGCGGAGTAAAACAATCCATCGCGCCGCGTGAGGAGAGATGGATTGCTTCCGCCTCCGCTGAAGCTACGGCGCGACACGCCTCGCAATGACGACGGCGCGAGTTTATGGCAAGCCAACTGACAGCTGCTGCCAATGACAGCGGTGTCATCACTTCCATCACGCGCACATCACACGAATCTCTGCGTGATGCGTCGAAAGCGCGTGAAAAAAGCCTTAACCCACACGCCATACACATCGAAGAAAGCCTCTAAATCACGGCAAAAAGCGGCTTGTCGCGCTGTAGCTTCAGCGAAGGCGGAAGGCATTAATCACAACCTCACGCGATCAATCACGAGCGCATGAGGCGCATGCAAAACGCCACGATCTCTTCCAACTCATGGTGTGCAAACAAGCCGTCCGACACGAATGCGATTCGACGCGGTCACGCCGCGCGGATCCGAAAACCGTGAAGGACATCACGGCCGGCACAACTGATTGTGAGGCATGTGCGCCGCACTCTTGGGAAGAAGCTTGGCCGTTCCTACATCACGTCCAAAGAACGACTCCAATAAAGGAATTGGTCAATGCAAATTCGCGCAGCCGATACGCGCGGAAGACTGGTGCCTGCGCTCGCAACCGCCGCCGTGGCGGTGCTGGCCACGGCAGTCCTCGTCATCCTCGAATTCAACCCGCCCCGCGATGTGCAGGCCGCGGCCGAGCCCGGTATGATCACCTCCGCCGCCGCCAGTAGAGCCGGCGCCACCGTGCTGCCGACCGATCCGGTCACGACCGGCAGCGTGCGCTACCGCTGAGGGCTCATCACCGTCGTCCCGGCGAAGGCCGGGACCCATAACCACTAATGTTTGCCGGTACGCGGAATGTTGCCCCAGCGTCGCACCACATAAGCAGCCGGGGTAATGGGTCCCGGCTCCCGTGCGCAACTGCGCACTAGGCCGGGACGACGGTAAACGTTGGACCCCGCCGCATTTTCGCATCCCTGCCCCGGCGTCTCGTCGCAAGCCCGCCTTCCCGGACCTGCGTAAGCTCTCCCTCGCGAACAATAAGAACGCCACAGGGAGGCTCACGATGATCTGGAAGGCCATCACGGCTCTAGTCGCGCTTGCGCTCGCGACACAGGCGCACGCCGCCGAGAAGAAATATGGCGCGGGCGCCAGCGACACCGAGATCAAGCTCGGACAGACCTCGCCATTTTCCGGCGCGGCGTCGGCCTACAGCGTGATCGCGAAGACGCAGGCCGCCTATTTCAAGATGATCAACGACCAGGGCGGCGTGAACGGGCGCAAGATCAATCTGATCACGCTCGACGACGGCTACTCGCCGCCGAAGACGGTGGAGCAGACCCGCAAGCTGGTCGAGCAGGAGGAGGTCGCCGCGATCCTCAATCCGCTGGGCACGCCGACGGGGCTTGCCGTGCGCAAATATCTCAACGACAAGAAAGTGCCGCAGCTGTTCGTCGGCGCCGGCGCCACGCTGTGGGGCGACTATGCGCATTATCCGTGGTCGATCGGCTTCCAGCCGTCGTACCAGGCCGAGACCGCGGTCTATGCCAAATACGTGCTGACCAACAAGCCGGACGCGAAGATCGCGCTGTTCTACCAGAACGACGACGCCGGCAAGGATTACGGCAACGGCTTCAAGAAGGGCTTGGGACCGGAGAACACCGCCAGGATGGTGGTGGCGGAGACGACCTATGAATCGACTGACCCAACGGTCGACAGCCAGATCGTGAAGCTGAAATCCTCCGGCGCCAACGTGCTGTTCATGCACGCGATCCCGAAGCAAGCGGCGCAGGCGATCAAGAAGATCGGCGAGATCGGCTGGAAGCCGGACCTGTTCTTCCTCGCGGCGACCTCGACCTCGGTGTCCTCGGTGCTGAAGCCCGCCGGCTTCGACTACGCCAAGGACATCATCTCGTCCTACTCGCTGAAGGATCCGAACGATCCGCAGTGGAAGGACGATAAGGACGTGATCGCCTGGCAGGACTTCATGAAGAGATACTTCCCGGACGGCAATCTGCAGGACCAGCTGATCGTCTACGGCTACGTGGTGGCGGAGACGACGGTGCAGGTGCTCAAGCAATGCGGCGACGACCTCACCCATGAGAACATCATGAAGCAGGCCGCCAACCTCGACATCGAGCTGCCGATGTTCCTGCCCGGCATCAAGGTGAAGACCTCGCCGACCGACTATTTCCCGGTCGAAGCGATGCGGCTGCAGAAGTTCAACGGCGAAACCTGGCAGCTGTTCGGCGACACCATCGGGAATGATTGAGGTGAGTTGTTGAACGCGAACTATCCACACCAAGATTGTCGTCCCTGCGAAAGCAGGGTCCCATAACCCCGAATGTCCGTGTGGCATGACGATGGGACCGCAGGCGACTACAACGGCAGGCCGCGGTGGTTATGGGTCACGGCGCGCGCTTCGCTTGGCCGGGACGACGAGGAGGTTAAACTCCCTTCGCCAACAACGGCCAGGACGACGCGGAGACTAAACTCCCCGCTCCAGCAACACCCGAAAATCCGCCCGCGCCCGCTGCGCCTCGGCGCGCGCCGCCTCCGACGCATCGCCGAGACCGAAGTAACCGTGAATCAGGCCTTCGCCGGCATGATACGCGACCTGCACGCCGGCCGCCTGCAACGCCTTGGCGTAGGCATGGCCCTCGTCGCGCAGCGGGTCGAACCAGGCGGTGGTGACGACCGCCGGCGCGACACCGGCGAGAGACTTCGCGCGCAGCGGAGAGACGCGCCAGTCGGCGCCGTGCGCGAGATCTGCGAGATAATGCCCCGCGAACCACTGCATCGTCGCACGCGTCAGGAAGTAGCCCTCGGCATTCTCGGCACGCGACGGCAATTTCGCGTTCTCGCCCGCATCGGCAAAATTGCCTGCTACGTCGGTGACGGGATAGACCAGCAATTGCCCGGCGAGCCTGATGCCGGCGTCGCGGCAGGCGAGCGCGGTAGTGGCCGCGAGATTGCCGCCCGCGGAATCGCCGGCAACGCCGACGCGGGAGAGATCGCCGCCGAATTCGGCGATGCGCGCGACGACGTCGCGGACAGCAGTGAACGCGTCCTCGAAGGCGCCCGGAAAGCGCGCCTCCGGCGGGCGGCGGTAATCGACCGAGATCACGACAGCGCCGGTCTCGATCACGAGGTTGCGCGCCTGGCGGTCATGGGTCTCGAGATCGCCGGCAACCCAGCCGCCGCCGTGGA
The DNA here is from genome assembly GCF_011516665.3 of Bradyrhizobium sp. 41S5. Lineage (NCBI taxonomy): Bacteria > Pseudomonadati > Pseudomonadota > Alphaproteobacteria > Hyphomicrobiales > Nitrobacteraceae > Bradyrhizobium > Bradyrhizobium sp. 41S5. The sequence goes on from NZ_CP083721.1 coordinate 8,227,852, forward strand.
AGAAGATCACGGTCGGCGCCGTGCCACGGCCGTTGCGATAGAGCCGCGCCGCGAGCTTGCCCGCGGCGCCGGCGACCGCGATATCATCAGCCACATCGACCGGCGGCGGCGGCACCGCGGCCCGCGCATCGGCCAGCGCACGGAGCGAATCGCGGCAGCTCTGCGGCGTCATGGTTGCGGGATCGCGCAACGGCAGCAGCGGGATGATTGTCTCAATGACGGAGTCGAGCGGAAGCGGCATGGGAGTCCTTCAGTTCGGTGCTTGCAACTAGGTGAGATGCTTGGAAAGGCTGCCGGCCTCGATCGCTGCGATTTGCAGCGCGATGAAGCGGCTGTAGACGCGGGCCTGCGAAAACGCGCCGCCGGTGAACCAGAGGCCGGGCTGCGCTGTGCGCGTCCACATGTTGCGCAGTTCCTGCGTCGCATCGTCGAAGCCCCAGACGCGGCCGACGCGCGCTGCGGCGTCCTCGCCGAACAGCCTGCCGACCAGATGGTCGGGGCCCTTGTAGCCGGTGGCGAGCACGAACAGCTCGGCGGCGAGCGACGTGCCGTCCTTCAGCCCGAGGCCATCGGCGGTGAAGCCGGCGATATCGGCGGCCTGGATCAGGCGGATCTTGCCGTCGGCGATCAATTCGGAGCAGCCGACATTGAAGTAATAGCCGCCCCCGCGGGAGCGGAATTTCAGCGGCCAGCCGGTGCCGTCCTCGCCGAATTCGAGCCGGAAGCCGGCGCGCTCCAGCCGCGACAGCAAGGGCGCATCGAGCCGCTTCACCTCGTCGGTGATGATCCGGTGCGCGATCTTCATGACCGGCAGCGGCACGCCGGAATTGAGGATGTCGCGCACCTCGATCGGCGGACCGTCACCGAGATAGGTCCTGTCGTAGAGCTGCGCCGGCTCGACATTGACCACCATGGTCGGGCTGCGCTGAATCATGGTGACATCGGCGCCGGCAGCGTGCAGCTCCTGGCAGATGTCATGCGCGCTGGTGCCGGTGCCGAACACGACCACCGAGCGCCCTGCCCATTCGCGTCCCGCCGCGAACGCGCTGGAATGCAGCACCCGGCCCTCGAAGCGCTCGATGCCCGGGATCGTGGGGATGTTCGGCGTGCCGCTGACGCTGGTCGCGAGCACGATGTGCTTCGGATGCAGCGTGCGCGGGCCGTCAGGCCGTTGCAGCGTCGCCGTCCAGCGCTGCGCGGTTTCGTCATAGCGCGCGCCGTCGAACGAGGTCTCGGTCCAGAAGTCGAGCTCCATGATGTCGACATAGCTCTCGAGCCAGTTCGCGATCTTGTCCTTCGGGATGTAGTCCGGAAAGGTCGGCGGGAACGGCAGGTAGCGGAACAGATTGACCGGCGTCTTGTTGTGCAGCTTGAGGCCGCGATAGCGCAGCCGCCAATTGTCTCCGATGCGCTGCTGGCGATCGACGATCAGGGCGTCGAGCCCGATCCGTTTGCACTCGACGGCGGCCGCGATGCCCGCATGGCCGCCGCCGACAACAAGCACATCGGGCTCGCGGTCGGCATAGGCGCGCGAGGTCCGCCGCTGTTCCAGCCAGTCTGGCGCGGCGAAATCGCGCGCGTGTGATTGCTCGGCGGCGTGCGTAGCGCGCGCGTCGCAGATGCGGTCGAAGTCAGGCATCGTGGAGAACGTCCACGCCGCGGAATTTCCGTCCGCGCCGCGCAACAAGCGGACCGCGCCGGTGCCGGGGCCATTCGACGTGTCGAAGGTGAAGATCGCCTCGACCACCTCGCGTCCGGCCATCACGGCGCGCCGCGGTATCAAGGCACGGTCATCGAGACGAAATCCACGCGCGTTCGCGGCGGCAGCACGCTGCAACAACTCGGCAACGACGCTCTGCCGCCCGCTGAAGGTCGCAAAATGCCAGGAGATGCCGAAGATGTTGCGCCAGTGGCTGTCGGGCGCAAACAGTGCGGCAAGAGCGTCAAGGGAACGGCTCGTCAGCGCCGCATCCAGCGCACCGATCCAGCGCTCGGCTATGAGTTCAGGCGCGTCCTCGGTAGCCGGGTTCAGTTTGTCCAGCATGATCGTGCTTTCTCGGGAGCAGTTGCCGTCTATCTGACAACATGCTCCCGAAAAGCACAACCATCATGCGACGTGTTGCTGCCGCGACGCCGGCTCGGCCTCGTCCTCCTCGCCGGCAGGCTCGGCCTGCGCCGCAGGCGCCGCAGCGAGTTCCGCTGCTATTTCTTCGGCAAGCGCAGTAGCACCGACATAGTCGGTCTTGCCGGTGCCGAGCAGCGGCACCTTGTCGACCACGCGGATGTCGGCTGGCACGGCGAGCTCGGAAGCGCCGACGCTCTTGGCCTGGCGCTGCATCGCGGCGCGGTCGGCATCCTTCTGCGTGGTGAGCAGCACGATGCGTTCGCCCTTGCGCGCGTCGGGGATCGAGACCGCAACCGACATCGCCTGCGGCCACAGCGCCGATGCCATGGTCTCCACCGCCGAGAGCGAGACCATCTCGCCCGCAATCTTTGCAAAACGCTTGGCGCGGCCCTTGATCGCAATGAAGCCCTGCGCATCGACCGTGACGATGTCGCCGGTGTCGTGCCAGCCTTCCGGCAGCGGCTCGAGCACGCCGGGATTTTCGGCGCGGAGGTAACCGAGCATCACGTTCGGACCCTTCACCGACAGCCGTCCGCCTTCCTCGATGCCGGGGACCGGATCGAGGCGGTATTGCATCAGCGGCGAAATGCGGCCGACGGTGCCCTGGCGGTTCGCCATCGGCGTGTTCATCGCCAGCACCGGCGCGGTCTCGGTGACGCCGTAGCCTTCGAGGATGCGGATGCCGTAGCGCTCCATGTAGATCTGCCGCGTGCGCTCCTTCACCGCTTCCGCGCCGGCAATGACGAGCCGCAGCGTGCGGAAATCATAGGCATGCGCCGAGCGGGCGTAGCCGGTGAGGAACGTGTCGGTGCCGAACAGGATGGTCGCGCCGGTCTGGTAGATCAGCTCCGGCACGATCCGGTAGTGCAGCGGCGACGGATACATGAAGATCGGAATGCCGCCGAGCAGCGGCATCATCATGCCGCCGGTCAAACCGAACGAGTGGAACACTGGCAGGACGTTGAACACCTTGTCGTTGGCGTTGGCATCGACCCGCGCCAGCGCCTGCGCCGCGTTGGCGAGGATGTTGCGGTGGGACAGCACGACGCCCTTCGGCGTGCCTTCCGAACCCGAGGTGAACAGGACGACCGCGGGATCGTTGGCCTGGCGGGTAACGCGCGGCGCGATGCCGGCGCGGAAACCCGCGATCTTGTCGGCGAGGCCGATGCCGGCCCTGATATCCTCGAGATAGACGACGCGGGCCTGGCCCGCCAACGCCGCGATCAGCTTGTCGAGCTTGCCCTTTTCGATGAAGGCCTGCGAGGGTCTTCACCTGAGCCGCCTTCATCGCGGCCAGCACGTTGACCGGACCGGCCGAGAAGTTGAGCATCGCCGGCACGCGGCCGATGGTCTGCAGCGCCATGAAGACGACGGCAACCCCGGCCGAGTTCGGCAACAGCACGCCGACATTCTCGCCGACCGCCGTGCCCTGCTCGAGCTTGCGGCTCAGCACCTGCGCGCCGAGGATCAGCTTGCGATAGGTCAGCTTGGTGCCGAGCGCGTCCTCAATGATCGGCTTGCCGGTGTCGCGGTCGCGATAGGCGTGGCCGAGACCCTCGAACAGCGTGTGGTCGAGCATCGCGTTCTGGACCATGGCGTCGATCATGACGTCCTGCAGCGCGGCGCCGGCGGCATTGCGGCGCGCCTTACCCTTCAGCGACTGGTCGATCGGCAGCTTCACCGGCGGCAGGATCGAGATCGTCACCTTGGGGAACCAGGAGCGCTTGATCTCGCCATTCTTGAGATAGCTGAGATGCGAACGTTGCGCGCCCTCGATGCGGACCGGGACGACGACCGCATCGGCCTTGTCGGCGATCATCGCGGTGCCGTCATAGACCTTCATCAGCGAACCGGAGACCGTGATGCGGCCCTCGGGGAAAATCACGACGGGCTCGCCGGCGGCGACCAGCTTGATCAGGTCGCGCGCCGCCAGCGGCTTGGTAGGGTCCATCGTGTAGTGCTTGATCATCTTCAGGAACGGCTTGGCCCACCACGCCTTGGCGATGCCGGTGTCGACGGCGAAGCTCGCGTCGATCGGCAGCATGGCGTGCAGCAGCGGACCGTCGACCAGGCTGACATGATTGGGCGCGATCAGCATCCGCGTGCCGGCCGGAGGCAGATTCTCCATGCCGCGCACATCGAGGCGGAACAGCGCACGGAACAGCAACGCACCGAAGTCGCGCACGCCTTCCTTGCCCCACTTGTTCAGCACGAACCAGACGGTGCCGAAGCTCGCGATCGCCAGGCCGAAGAAGATCCAGGCGATCGGCAGGCCGGCAGCTTGCAGCGCACCGACGAACACCGCGCCGGCGACCATGAAGCCGGCCTGCAGGATATTGCCGGCGGCAATGATGCGGGCGCGCTCGGACGGCGCGGTCCAGGCCTGCACGGCCGCAAACGACGGCACCACGAACAGGCCGCCGCCGAACGCGAACAGGAAGAAATCAGCCAGCATACGGAAGCCGCCGAACGAGGCCGCGAACGCCGCCGCGGTGACGTCCTTGCCGAGCGAGGTGGCGGCGATCGCCCAGGCGAGGTCGAGGCCGATCACGCCCATCACGATGGCGCCGATCGGCACCAGCGCGAGATTCGGGCGGACGTGGCTCAGCTGCGCGGCGAACAGCGAGCCGGCGGCGATGCCGATCGCGAACACGGCGAGGCACAGCGTGACCACGCCCTCGGTGCCGCCGACGCCTTCCTTGATCAGCGCGGGCAGCAGCGACAGCACGATCGCGCCGACCATCCAGAACCAGGACACGATCACCATGCCGTCCCACAGCCGCTGTTCGGCATAGAGCGACTTCAACAGACGAACCGTCGAGGTCCAGGGATTCTTGGTGATCGGCAGATCGGGCGCGGACGGCTGCGTCACCGGAATGCGCGACGCAAAGCCCCAGGACAGCACCGACAGGCCGACCACGGCGGCACAGATCCAGCCCATATGGCTGGCGCCGGCGACGAACATACCGCCCGCGATGGTGCCAATCAGGATCGCCATGAAGGTTGCGCCCTCGACCAGCGCGTTGCCGGTCGCGAGTTCGGAAACCGACAGCTGGTCGGGCAGCACAGCGTATTTCACCGGGCCGAACAGCGCGGCGACGATGCCGAACAGCGCCAGCGCGATGAACAGCAGCGGGATCGAATGGGTGAAGAAGCCGCCTGCGGCGAAGGCAGCGGCGAAGATCTCGAAGAACTTCAGCCGGCGGGCGACGATGGACTTGATGTAGCGGTCGGCGAGCTCGCCGCCGAGCGCCGACAACACGAAGAACGGCGCGATGAAGACCGCGCCGGCGAGCTGGACCAGCGCCGGCCCCTGCTCGTTGGCGATGCCATACAGCAGCATGATCACCAGCGCATTCTTCAGCACGTTGTCGTTCAACGCCGAGCAGAACTGCGACCAGAACAGCGGCGCGAAGCGGCGGGACGTCATCAATTCCTTGATCATGACCGGTTCCTTGGGTTAGCGCGCGCGGCGTGGCAGGTCTGCGAATTCGCGTGGCAGAGAATGGGGTGGTGAAAATGACGAAGATGCCGCAGCCTTTAGTCTTTTCCGCAACGTATCGGTTCGAGCCGGCGCGCATCAGCTGGCGCCGGGTCGGCGCGACATTGCCCGCCGAAGATGTACGAGACCTTATCCAGACCTGATTCAGGCTTGGGGTTGAACGATCTCGAAACGGCCCGCGAGGGACATGGTGAGCGGTTTGTTGAGGTTTTCGACGACAATTGCGGAGTGGACGCGTCAGGTCAGATCACTCAGGCCGCCGAACGGCCACCAGCGGCAGTTGCGTGACTTGCACAGGCTGCCACGCTGGGCCGCCGTGCGCGGTGCGCGCCGATCGGCACGCCGCTGCTCCAGCACACCTGCGACGTCGCAGGCGCGGGCGATCCGCTCGATCGGGGCGGTCGCCAGGGCGAAGATGGCGCGGCCGAAGCCCCTCATGAGCTCGATCGCGTCATCGACAAAGGTGGTGGTCAACTGAAGTGCTAGTGTCTGCATGTGAGTGGCCTCCTATGCCAACTTGAGCAACGCTCAAATTGGTAGTACGAAAATGAACATTGTTCAAGAAGAATCGCGGCGCGACCGGAAAAAACTTCAGCGGCGAACTCTGCTGATCGAGATCGCGCGCCGATACATCGCCACTAAAGGCTTGAGATCATTGAAAGTTCGTGATGTCGCCGAGGCCGCCGGCTGCTCCATTGGCAGCGTGTATAACGAGTTTGGCGACTTCGACGGCCTGATCCTGACCGTGAACCGGGAGACCGTTCAGGCCCTGACCGCACGGCTCAAGGCAATCCCGGCCGACGATCCCATGCGACAGCTGCACGGGCTTGCCGACGCCTATCTCGGCTTCGCCGCCGAGCACGCCAATCTGCTGCGCTCGCTGTTCGAGCACCGGATGGAGGATGACCGGCCGTTTCCGGAAGATATCCTGGCGATGGTGATGGATGCCTTCGCGCTGATGCATACACCGCTGGTGCGGCTGTTGCCCGATCGCGATCCCGACGATGTCGCGCTGCTGTCGCGGACGATGTTTTCCGCGGTCCACGGCATCATCTCGCTCGGCCTCGAGGAGCGCATGGTCGCGGTGCCGCCGGAGATGTTGCGCGAGCGGCTCGCACAGTTCGTCGACACGCATCTCGCGGGATTGGGCGTTTAGCGTGACACGTAGTCACGCGCGGGTGCGCGCGATGGTGCCGGCGACGATCTGCATGGCAATGCCGAGCACCCAACCCGCCATGATTGCCGCGGTCCAGGCGATGTCCGGCTCGCTGCGCAGCACGACGACGCCGACCGAGAAGAACGCGACCATGGTCGCGAGGAAGGTGCCGATCGCGCTGAGCAGCTCCGCCGCGTCGATCTTGCGTGTCGAGGTCCCGTCCTTCGGATGGAAGAGCTTGGGCGGCGTATCGATGCCGAGATAGAATCCGATCGCGCCGCCCAGCATCATGATCAGCAGGAACGCCTGCGAGGTCAGCGCCGACACGCTCGAGCCGACATGGATGGCGACGAACAGACCGCTGGCTGCTCCCGCCAGGGCGAGGCCGAAGCGCTCCAGGATATGGGCAAATTTTCTGACGCGGCGACGCATTGCTTTGCCTCATCACTGAATTGCACCACCGGTCACGCTAGGCCTTTTCGTTACGCCGCGAAAGTCGTCTCGCCTCACATGGCCGCGACCTCGGGACGCTTTTGTGTGCCAATTCACACCTATCGCGGCGCCGAATGATTAAAGATCGATCCAAGGTAGCAATCGACCCGGCTGCTGCTACGCTGCGCCATCCGCTTCATTCATTTCAGCGAGCGTCATTTCAATGTCGAGCCCCAAGATCATCATCCTGTCCGACGGCACCGGCAACGCCGCCTCCAGCGTCTGGCGCACCAATGTCTGGCGGATATTCCAGTCGCTGGATTTGCAGGGCAACGCGCAGGCCGCCAAGTATGATGACGGCGTCGGCACGTCGTCCTTCGTTCCGCTTGCGCTGCTCGGCGGCGCCTTCGGCTACGGCCTCAAGCGCAATATCCTGGATGCCTACAAATTCATCTGCCGCAACTACGATCACCAAAACGACTCGCAGATATACCTGTTCGGATTCAGCCGCGGCGCATTCACCGTGCGCACGCTCGCCGCACTGATCCTCGATCAGGGCCTGATCGTCGCCGACACCGAAGCCGAACTGCACGACGGCGCAGTGAAGGCCTATCGCGCGTACCGGGCCGCGGGCTACCACTCGATCTGGCGCATCGAGGTGCTGTTCCGCGCGCTGCGCGACTACATCCTCGTGCCGGTGCTGGATCGCCTTCAAGGCAACAAGCCTTATGCGGAGATCGCACGGAAACCAGTGCCGGCGATCGAGTTCATCGGCATCTGGGACACCGTCGCGGCCTATGGCCTGCCGATCGACGAGATGACACGCGGCATCTCCAACTGGGTGTGGCCGCTCGAGCTGCCGAACCGGATTCTCAGCCCGAAGGTCAAATGCGCCCGGCACGCGCTGGCGCTCGACGACGAGCGCACGACCTTCCATCCGGTGCTCTGGACGGAGCGGGAGCCGGGACAGCCCGCACCGCCTGTGCCGGCAACGATCGATGGCGAGCGCCTCGTCCAGGTGTGGTTCGTCGGCATGCACGCCAATGTCGGCGGCGGCTATCCGGACGATGCCGTCGCGTTCGTGCCGCTGGCCTGGCTGGTCGACGAAGCCGTCAAGCGCGGGCTCGTGTTCAAGAGCGCGCCGATTGCCGATCCCGACGCGATCAAGGCGATCAAGTCCTCGGAGGACAAGGATGGCCGCCTCTATGATTCGCGGGCCGGCCTCGGCGCCTATTACCGGTACGGTCCCCGCAAGGTCGCCGATCTCTGCAACGACCCCTACGCCGGCGTCAGCGTGCCGATGCCGAAGATCCACGAAAGCGTGTTCGAGCGGATCGACAGCGGCGCCAATGCCTACGCCCCGATCGGACTTCCGCCGAACTATGTGGTCGTCTCCCGCAGCGGCCAGGTGACACCGCTGGGCAGCAATACGTTTGAAACGCCCAGTGGCGCGCCGGCGCGTCATGCCGCGCAGGAGAAGCTGTGGAATTTCGTCTGGATGCGGCGGATCGCCTACTTCGCCACGCTGGCGGCGTCGCTGCATTTGGCGACGTTCTGGCTGTTCCATAACCAGCACAAGGAGCACGAATTCAGCTCCTGGTTCAGGATGATCTCGGAATTGGTGCGCTTCATCGAATCGTTCCTGCCCGCCTCGTTTCATTGGTGGACCGATTGGTATGCCGGCAACCCGGAATGGTTCGCCGGCGGCATCATCGCCGTTATCGTGCTGATGGCTGTGGGCAGTTCGCTGAGCGCAACGATCAGCGACAGGATGCGGATCATCTGGCGTGACCGCGCGAACCCGACGCCGCTCTCCGGGTCCATGCACGACGCGATCTATCGATTCCGCACCAGCACGATCTATCAGTGGATTCTCAATATCGGGAAGCGGCATGTCGTGCCGTTCCTGCTCACGGCCTTGCTGGTCTGGTTCGGCGCGACGCTGCTGAGCCATTTCCTGTTCAATGCCGCGGATTCGATGGGCGCCTTCTGCAAGGGGAGCGCGGCGGACAAGCTCGTCGCCGTCGACAAGGGTATCCCGCAGGATGCTGCCGACTTCGACACCAGCGCGATCTGTGCGCCGACCGGGCTCAAGGTCCGCACCGGGTTCAAGTACGAGATCGCGATCACGATGTCGGAGCCATGGGAGGACGCCGGACGCGCCGTCACGCCGATCGGATACCGGACCTCGACCATCGAGGGCACAAAACGCTGGCGCGGATACGCCACGATCTTTCTGCGGCGCATCCTGTTCCGGCCATGGTTCAGGCTGATCGCACGGGTCGGAGAGACCGGCGTCGACGAGTATTTCCTCGATCCGCTGCCGGCGCCGAACACCGATCCGCAAGTCTACAAAGCGAGGTTCACCGCCGATCGCAGCGGCGAGATCTTTCTCTACGTCAACCAGGCCGTCATCGGCCTGCCCTGGATCTACAAATGGTTCTACGGCGACCACAAGGGCAACGCGAAGGTCACGGTGAAGTTGCTGTGATCCGGCCCAGCCCGCGTCAACCTATTGCGGTCGGGCGATCAAGATCATGCGCGAGGCAGCGTTGCTGCCCCGCGCTCCTCCCAATCCTCAAACCTACGCCGCGCGGCCGACCGAGGCGTCGAGGTGCTTCAGCTTGGGCAACACCTCCTGCTTCAGCAACCGCAGCGAATTGTGCCAGGCTTCGGGCTTGTGCTTGTAGTCGAAGCCGAACACCAGCAGCACGCCGAAGCCGCCGACCTCCTGATAGATCTTCTCGATCTTCTCGGTGACGGTCGCGGGCGAGCCGACGATCCAGTTGTTGCGGGCGCAATACTCGACCGTGACGTCGCTGTCAGGCACGTCGGGTGACGCCTTCAAATAATCCTTGAAACCGAAGTGGCCGAGCAGCGGCAGGAAGTACTCGCCCATCATCCGTCCCATCATGTCGCCGGTCGAGAGCTTCCATGCCTCCTCGTCGGTATCGGCGACGAACACCTCGCGCACCATCCGCCAATCCCTGCGGCTCGGCTTGCGGCCGGTCTTGGCCGCGCCGGCTTCGACCGAGTCCCAGTGGCTGCCGACATAGGCCGGGTTGAGGTTGAGGCTCATCGGGATGAAGCCGCGCTCGCCGGCGAGCTTGAGCGTATCCGAATTCTTCGACAGGCCGGCGACGCCGATCGGCGGATGCGGTGCTTGCTGAGGCTTGATGTGGGGTTTGAGGAAATCGAACATCGTGTCCGGCTTGGTCACCGTCCAGAACTTGCCCTTGTGGGTCCACGGAGCCGGCTCGGTCCACATCTTCAGGATGATCTCAAGCGCCTCGCGGGTCATGTCGCGGTTCTGGCCGGACATGCCGTCGACATTGAACATTGCCCAGTCGCTCGGCAGGCCCGAGGCCGCGACGCCAAAGTTGAGCCGCCCGTTCGAGAGGTGATCGAGCATCGCAACGCGGTTGGCGAGCTCGGCCGGGTGATGATACGGCAACAGGAAGCCGCCGGGTCCGATGCGGATGTTCTTGGTCTGCAGCAGCGCCTGCGCGATCAACAGATCCGGCGACGGGTGCGGCTCCCAGGGCGCGGTGTGGTGCTCGCCGATCCAGGCTTCCTGATAACCGAGCTCGTCCAGCCAGCGCAGCACCTGCAGGTCCCAGTCGTGGCCCTCTTTCAGTCCGCACTCCGGCGGATGCGACGGCATCGCGAAGTATCCGAGTTCCATGGGTTTCCTCTCTTTGTTCGATGCGTATCTTCCGCACGCGCTCCGGAGAGTAACTGCCCCGGCTACGGCAGAACAATGGCTTTGTCGCATGCCGCCCGGCCGGGAATCACGCGTAAGGCGTCCCCTTCAGCATAATCGCGATGCCTGAAAAGCTGCGCTCCATGATCTGCAGGAAGGCCTCGCGTGTCGAGGCCGCCGATCGGCGGGCCTTGTGCTCGCGAAGCCCTTCCGCATAGGCGACGGTCACGGCGGTGACCACCATCGACGCGGCGAGCCGGGCGTCGGCATCGGCGAGCGGCCGCTTGATGGCGCCCGCCAGCACGGTTGCAAGATCATCGATCAACTCGTCACGCAACGGGCGGCGCCGCATCAGCAATCGCGGCTCGTTGGGACATGTTCGTACGATGCGTACCAAGGCGCGCCGGCCCGTCGCTGCTGATCCGCCCCGATGCCTGCATCGCCTGGGCGGCCGACGATAAGGACTTGGCGGGCCTCGACGCCGCGCTGACGCACTGGTTCGGACCCGCCACGCACTGACCGCGCAGGCGAGGTCAGACGAGACGGCATCTCAGCGCGCCCCGAACGTGGTCTTGCCGAACAGCGCCTTTTGGGTCGAGGGCTGCGAGCGCCAGTATTGCGGCGGCGCACTCACCTCGCCGCCGAGCTCGGCAGCCGCGTGCCAGCCCCAGCGCGGATCGTAGAGCATGCCGCGGGCAAGCGCGACCATGTCGGCCTTGCCTGACGCGACGATCTCCTCGGCCTGCTTCGCTTCGGTGATGAGGCCGACCGCCATCGTGGTGACGCCGGCCTCCTCCTTCACCGCCTGCGCCGCCGGCACCTGGTAGCCCGGACCGAGCGGAATCTTCTGCAGCGGCGACACGCCGCCGGAGGAGACGTCCATCCAGTCGACGCCACGCTTCTTCAGCTCCTTGGCAAATTCGATGGTCTGCGCGAGGTCCCAGGCTCCCTCGACCCAGTCGGTCGCCGACACCCGCATGCCGATCGGCTTGTGATCCGGGAATACGGCGCGCACCGCGTCGAACACTTCCAGCGGGAAGCGCATGCGGTTCTCGAGCGAGCCGCCATAGCGGTCGGTCCGCTTGTTGGCGATCGGCGACAGGAACTGGTGCAGCAGATAACCGTGCGCGCCGTGCAGCTCGAGCGCATCGATGCCGAGCCGGTCGGCCCGCCTGGCGGCCGCGACAAAGGCCTCGCGAATCCGCTTCAGGCCGGCGTCATCGAGCGCCCGCGGCGGCGCCTCACCGTCCTTATGCGGGACAGCCGACGGCCCAACCGTCTGCCAGCCGCCTTCGGCAACCGGGATCAGCTGGCCGCCCTCCCACGGACGCTGGCTCGAAGCCTTGCGGCCGGCATGGGCGAGCTGCATCGCGACCGCGGCCTTCGAATGCTTGCGCACCGAGGCCAGGATCGGCTTCAGCGCCGCCTCGTTGGCATCGCTATAGAGGCCGAGGCAGCCCGGCGTGATCCGCCCGATATCCTCGACATGGGTGGCCTCGATGCAGAACATCGCGGCGCCCGACAGCGCCAGCATGTTGATGTGGGTGAAGTGCCAATCGGTAGCGGAGCCGTCATCGGCCGAATACTGGCACATCGGCGAGACCATGATCCGGTTGGCGAGCTTGAGGCTGCGCAGTTCGATCGGGGAAAACAGAGTGCTCATGCGAGGGGCATCCGGGATCGGGGAAACGGCCACCACAAGATAGAGGCGGCCGCCCCGATCACCAACTGTCGCCGTCGCCGAACGGGCCGGGGCAGATCAGCAATGCGATAACGGTGGCCCGCAGGCCGGCGTCTCAGTCCACCAGCGTGAATTGCAGCAGCAAATTGCGCTGGATCAGGGAGAAATTGTCGTCGGAGATCATGGTCAGCACGGTCTCGCCCTCCGCGGTGACATGGGCGTCGATGCCTTCCATGTTGTCGATCTCGTTGCCGAGATCGGCATTGAAGATCGCCGGACCGTCGACGACGGCGCCGGGCGCGATGTCCGACAAAGCGAGGCGGCGGATGCGAATGCCGGCGCCGCCGAGCCAGGAGAATTTCCGCTCCAGGATCAGCAGATCACCCGACGGCAGCAGGACGGCGTCGCTGATGTCGAAATTCTCGGTGCGGCGGACGCTGAACTGGCCCGGCGTCCTGCCGCCGACCAGGAAGGCGATCAGGTTGCCGCCGGCATCGAGCCCGCGTTCCGAAAGCGCGATCAGCGTACCGGCCAGCGGCTGGCTCACCGGTGTGGCTTTGGGCATGACCTTGGGCACGAAGACGAGCGCCTCGAGCCCCTTGTTGATGGGCAGCTTGCGCGCCGCCGCCGGCAGCGGCACCACCTCGCCGCGCGAGCGGGTGAAGCCCTTGGCGAAATCGTAGCGCAGCACCTGGTTGACCCGCTCGAGCCCGACATAGGCAATGGAGCCGTCGAGCGCGAGCGATTCCGAATCGTACCAGCCGCGGGTGGCGGTGATCGGTTTGCCGTCAGCGCCGAGCAGCGGCGCCGCCTCGACATCGTCGAGCCCGGTCATCTCCCGGCCGCGATAGACGATGCGGCCGGTGAACCAGGTGCCCTGGTCGCTGACCGCAATGAAGCGCTCGCCCTTGGCATCGAGCCGCAGCGCGGACAGGCCGCCGAAGCCGGAGAATGACGAGGTCAGGATCAGGCCGCTGCGATATTCCAGCGCGCCGAACCGCACCCGCGCGCGATCGCGGATATCGAACGACGGCAGCGGCCGTGCGTTGACCTCGACCGCGACGCGTTCGTCGACGCGGTGACGGCCCGGCCTGCCGGGCGGTCCCGGCGTCAGCGCCGGCTCGATCGCGCCCTGCGCCTGCGCGAGACGTGGCAGCGCGGCGGCCGACAGCCCCGCCGCCATCCCTTGCAGGAGGTGGCGGCGGCTAAAGGGTGAGCGCATGTCTCACGAGTGAAGGCGGCGCCGCGTGCCCGGTGCGGGCGCCGAGCCGTGGGTCTCGCTGAACAGCTCGGCGAGCTTTTCGGTGATGGCGCCGCCGAGTTCTTCGGCATCCACGATGGTGACGGCGCGGCGATAGTAGCGCGTCACGTCATGACCGATGCCGATCGCGATCAGCTCGACCGGCGAGCGGGTCTCGATCTCCTCGATGATGTGGCGCAGGTGCCGCTCGAGATAGTTGCCCGGATTGACCGACAGCGTGGAGTCGTCGACCGGCGCGCCGTCGGAGATCATCATCAGGATGCGGCGCTGCTCGGGACGCGCAAGCAGGCGCTTGTGCGCCCAGTCGAGCGCCTCGCCATCGATGTTCTCCTTGAGCAGGCCCTCACGCATCATCAGGCCGAGATTTTTCCGCGCACGACGCCACGGCGCATCCGCCGACTTGTAGATGATGTGGCGCAGATCGTTGAGGCGGCCGGGATTGGCCGGCTTGCCGGCCGCAAGCCACGCCTCGCGCGACTGCCCGCCCTTCCAGGCGCGGGTGGTAAAGCCCAGGATCTCGACCTTGACGCCGCAACGCTCCAGCGTGCGCGCCAAAATGTCGGCGCAGGTGGCGGCAACCGTGATCGGACGACCGCGCATCGAACCTGAATTGTCGAGCAGCAGCGTCACAACGGTGTCGCGGAAGGTCGCCTCCTTCTCATGCATGAAGGACAGCGGGTGATAAGGATCGGTGACAACGCGCGACAGCCGCGCCGGATCGAGGATGCCCTCCTCGAGGTCGAAATCCCAGGCGCGGTTCTGCTGCGCCATCAGGCGGCGCTGCAGGCGGTTGGCGAGCCGCGCCACGATGCCCTGCAGATGCGCGAGCTGCTTGTCGAGATAGGAGCGCAACCGCTCGAGCTCGTCGTGGTCGCAGAGATCTTCGGCGGCGATCACCTCGTCGAACTTCGGCGCAAACGCATGATATTCCGGACCGCGCGGTTCGTTCTGGCCACGCGAATTCGGCCGTGTCGCTTCGCCCGGCGTCTCGTCGTCGCCGAGTTCGCCGTCGTCGAACGTGTCTGACGTGGAGGCCTGCGCGCTCTCCATCGCGCTTTCGCTCATCTCTTCCGCGCTCGTCTGGGCCTGGTCGGCGCTCATCTCCTGCGCGGCGTCGGAATCAGGCGAGCCCTCGGCACCGGACTGATCGTTCTCGCCGTCCTGGTTCTCGTCCTGGTCATCGTCGTCGTCGGAGTCCATGTTGCGGTCGTCGCCGAGATCGAGCGCCGACAGCAGATCGTGGACGAGGTCGCCGAACCTCGCCTGGTCCTCGGTGAAACGGCTGAGCTGGTCGAGCCGCGAGCCGATCTTGTCCTCCAGCGTCGGACGCCAGAGATCGACCATCTTCTTGGCGGCCGCGGGCGGCGCCATGCCGGTCAGGCGTTCGCGCACCAGCATCGCCAGCGCGTCCGACAGCGGCGCATCGGCGCGGTCCGTGATCTCGTCATACTTGCCGCGGTGGAAATGATCGTCGAGCATCGCGGTGAGGTTCTTTGCAACGCCGGCCATCCGCCGCGAGCCGATCGCCTCGACACGCGCCTGCTCGACTGCCTCGAACACGCCGCGCGCCTGCGGATTGCCCGGCATCAGCTTGCGATGCACCTTGGGATCGTGACAGGCGATCTTGAGCGCGATCGAGTCTGCGTGGCCGCGCACGATCGCCGCATCGCGCTTGGTCATCTTGCGCGCCGGCTCCGGCAGCCGCGCCTTGCCGGGCGCAAGCCCCGGCCGCTCGGCGGCGAACGAGACCTCGAGCTCCGGCTTCTTGGCGATCGCCTTCAGGCAGGCCGACACCGAGCGCTTGAACGGCTCGGTCGGCGCTTCCTTCGATCCGGGACGGAATTTGATATTGGAGGTTGTCATAGCGATTTCGTAAACCAGTGACGCGTGACGCCGCCGGGATACCCCTCAATCGAACCGAACTCTTTATATCCATTGGCACGGTAGAAGCCGGGCGCCTGGAAGCTCATCGTATCCAGATAGGATCGCGTCGCTCCGAAGCGCCGCGCCTCGTCTTCGATCGCCTTGATCAGCTTCGCGCCAAAGCCCTTGTTGCGAAACTTCTGCTCCATCCAGAACAGCTGGATGAACAACACCGCGGTCCAGACCTCGCCGACGATGCCGCCGACGATCTCGTCGCCTTGCCGCAGCGAGATGGCGAAGCGCTTGTACTTCTGCTTCCCCATCTTCTCGTTGTTGTAGCGGAGCAATCCGCCGAGCACCGCCTTCTTCGTCTGTGTGACTGTGCGCTCGACGGAGATTTTCGGCATGGACTAGCTGAGCGCCACGTTGACCGAGGATTCCGGCAACTCGACGTTGAAGCAGCGCTGGTAGAACTCGGCGACCAGCGGCCGCTCCAGCTCGTCACACTTGTTGAGGAAGGTGACGCGGAACGCGAAGCCGATGTCGTTGAAGATGTCGGCGTTCTCGGCCCAGGTGATCACCGTGCGCGGGCTCATCACCGTTGACAGGTCGCCATTGGCGAACGCGTTGCGGGTGAGGTCCGCCAGCCGCACCATCTTGTTGACGATGTCGCGGCCTTCCTGCGTGCGATAGTGCTTCGCCTTCGCCAGCACGATCTCCACTTCCTCGTCATGGGCGAGGTAGTTCAGCGTGGTGACGATCGACCAGCGGTCCATCTGGCCCTGGTTGATCTGCTGCGTGCCGTGATAGAGGCCCGACGTGTCGCCGAGGCCGACCGTGTTGGCGGTCGAGAACAGGCGGAACGCCGGGTGCGGCTTGATCACCTTGTTCTGGTCGAGCAGCGTCAGGCGGCCGGACACCTCCAGCACGCGCTGGATCACGAACATCACGTCCGGGCGGCCGGCATCATATTCGTCGAACACCAGCGCGATGTTGTGCTGCAGCGCCCAGGGCAGGATGCCGTCGCGAAATTCGGTGACCTGCTTGCCGTCCTTGACCACGATGGCATCCTTGCCGACGAGATCGATACGGCTGATGTGGCTGTCGAGGTTGACGCGCACGCAGGGCCAGTTGAGTCGGGCCGCAACCTGCTCGATGTGAGTCGATTTGCCGGTGCCGTGATAACCGGTGACCATCACGCGGCGGTTCTTGGCAAAGCCGGCGAGGATCGCGAGCGTGGTGGCGCGGTCGAAGCGATAGTCGCTATCGACTTCCGGCACATGCGGATCGACTTCGGAATAGGCGGGAACTTCCAGATCGCTATCGATCCCGAAGACCTGCCGAACCGACACCTTCATGTCGGGCAACCCGACGGGTTCTTGCGCTTTGGTCTGGACGGCCGTCGTCATTCATCCTCCGAGGTCCCGGGCAGTCCCGAAACCAGATTTAGGTCATTTGGCTGCGGATGGGGTGCTACGCACAAGCCTAGCAGAGAGCATCGGCCGGCAGAAGCCCACGGGCAAATCAAAGTTCCGTTGTTGTATCATAAAGATAGGCGCGAAACTCGGTTTTTGGAAGGCTGCTCTGCAAATCCCGCCGTACTTTCGCCGCAGCGCCACGGCGGCCTGCCCGGCGAGGCACTTTTCAGCCCGGTGGGGAGTTGTTAGCTCTCGGATCTGTTTTCACCGCACCCAGGGATTCTGTGACTTCATTCCTTGACCCATTGATCGCCTTCGTTTCGGCCCATGCCTGGCTCGCCTATCTGACGCTGTTTCTGGCCGCCCTGCTGGAAGCAGTCCCGGTGGTCGGTTCGCTGGTGCCGGGCTCGACCATCATCCTGGCACTGAGCGCGTTGGTCCCGGGCGGCGAATTGAAGCTCGTGCCGGTGCTCGCCGCCGCGGCCGCCGGCGCGATGCTCGGCGACGGCACCGCCTACCTGATCGGCCACCGCAGCCAGCGCGAGATCCTGTCGGCCTGGCCGCTCTCCAATTATCCGCGGGTGGTTGCGCAGAGCGAGGCCTTCTTCAACCGCTGGGGCGTGCTAGCGGTGTTCTTCGCCCGCTTCGTGCCGCCGATCCGCGCCTTTGTGCCGATCACCGCCGGCGCGCTCGACATGCCGCCGGCGCGCTTCTACGCGATCAACATCCCCGCGATCCTGCTCTGGGCACCGGCGCACGTGTTGCCCGGCGTGCTCGCCGTCACCGCGCTGCACGACTATGCCGGCCTGCCGCATCATCAACATGTCGGCAAGCACCTGTGGATGTTCGCGGTCGCGGGTTGCGCCGTCATCCTGTCGCTAGCGATCTGGACCATCCGCCGCCGGCATGGCGGCGGCCTGATCGAACCGGCCAAGCCGGCAAAATAGCTAAACACTATTGGTCGTGCCGGCCCGCCCGGGTGCCGGGCCGACATAGCGCGCGCGGGGCCTGATCAGCTTGCCGAGCTGAAGCTGCTCGCTGGCATGCGCGATCCAGCCGACGCTGCGGGCCATCGCAAACAGCGCGAGTTCGCTCCCCGCCGGCATTCGCAGCGCATGCACCAGCACCGCCAGCGCGTAATCGATGTTGACGAACTCGCCGGTCGCTTCCGCGATCCTATCGGGCACCTCCCTGGTGAATTTGCGCGGCGCGCCGGCCCGCGTCAGGGCCTCGAGCAGCGAGATCGCGCGCGGATCGCCCTTCTTGTAGACGCCGTGCCCGAAGCCGGCGAAGCGCTCGCCGAGCGCGACCCGCTCGCGGACCACGGGCGCGACGTCATTGTCGATCATGGTCTTGACCAGGCGCGAGGCGAGCACGCCGGCGCCGCCATGCATCGGCCCCTTCAACGCGACGAGACCCGCGATCACGGAGTCGTACAGATTGAGGCCAGTCGATGCCGCGCAGCGCGCCGTGAAGGTGGAGGCATTCAGTTCATGATCGGCGAGCAGCACCAGCGCGCGGCGAATCAGGTCGGGCGCGTGCTTCGCTCGGCGAGAGCGTGGCGCGCGCCGGGATCATGTTGTCCGGCGTCCAGACCCGCGCCACCTGCTCATGCAGCGGCTCGGCCGATGGCACGGCGTTCAGCATGGTCGCGACCAGCAGCCGCAGGATGCGCCCGCCGACCATCGCACGGCCATCAGGCGCGCGGGTGAAGGCACCGGGATCGGCACTCGCCGCCAGCGCCAGCACGGCGACCGTCCGATCGATCGGCTGGGCGCGGCGCGCGGCCTCGGCGATCGCACGCATCTCGTCCGAGACATGCGGGCAATTGTCCGACGCGAACGGATCGACGCCGGTGACGTCCCATAGCAGCGTCGCGGTGTGCTCCAGCGTGTCGCGCTCGGCGAGATCGACGCAGTTCACGCCGCGATAGATCGGGCCCTGCTCGGTGATGGTCGCGATCGCCGAATCCATCACCGGCAGGTCGGCGTCGAAATTGCGAAAGCCGCGCGGCTCCGGCGACGGCACGCGGCGCTCCTTCAACCCCCTGATGTCCTCGGCGCGGTAGCGGTGGCTGCGCGAATCCGGCGACGGCTCGGAGCGGATCAGGCCGCGGCTGACATAGGCGTAGAGGGTCGCCGGCGAGATCGCGAGCTCGGCAGCGGCTTCGCGAGCGGAGAGGTAAAGCTCGGCGGATTTTTTCATATTGATTTATATAATCAAGATTGATCAACTCGTCGAGAGGCTCGATCTTTGCGAGGTGAAGCTAGGAGATCGGGCCATGAACATGATTCTCACCAAGAGCCAGATCGGTCTGGACGGCGTTCCCGCTGCCGAGACCGTGTTGAGCCATGTCGACGGCGAGCGCGGCGAATTGATCATCGCCGGCGAGCACGTCGCCAACCTCGCGGGCAAGTCGAGCTTCGAGGGCGTCACGGCGCGGCTGTGGAACGGCGCCACCGGCAAGTCGCTGAGCGAAGCCAACATCCGCGCCGGCCTCGGCGCCGCCCGCGAACGCGCATTTGCGCGGCTGCCGGACCTGATGCCGGCGACGCGCGGCATGTCGATCGTCGACGGCTTCCGGGCCGCGATCGCAGGCCTGCGCGGCGAGAACGGGCTGGAGCACGAGGCAACCATCGTCGGCGCCTTCCCGGTGATCGCGGGCGCCCTGGTCCAGCACGCCAAGGGACATGCCCCGATCGCGCCGGACCCGAATGCCAGCCACGCCGCCGACACGCTGCGGATGCTGCGGGGGCGCAAGGCCGAGCCGCGCGAGGTTGCGGCGCTCGACGCCTATTTCGTCACCGTCTGCGATCACGGCATGAATGCATCGACCTTCACCACGCGGGTGATCGCCTCGACCCAGGCCGATCTGTTCGCGGCCATCACCGGTGGCTACTGCGCGCTGACCGGCCCGCTGCATGGCGGCGCGCCGGAGCCGGTGCTGGAGATGCTGGACGCAATCGGCACCCGTGAGCGCATCCAGCCCTGGGTCGACGGCGCGCTGGCGCATGGCGAACGGCTGATGGGCTTTGGTCATCGGGTCTATCGCGTGCGCGATCCGCGCGCCGACGTGCTGAAGGTTGCGATCGAACACCTGGAAGCCGACGGCGCCGACCTGCCGTTTGCCGGCGAGGTCGAGGCCTATATCCGCGCAGCGCTGCGCAAGAAGAACCCGGACCGGCCGCTCGAGACCAATGTCGAGTTCTTCACCGCGATCCTGCTTGATGCGCTGGAGATCCCGCGGCAGGCGTTCACGCCGATCTTCGCGGTGGCCCGTGCCGCCGGCTGGACCGCGCATGCGCTGGAGCAGCGACGCACCGGCCGGTTGATCCGGCCGAGCTCGTCCTATGTCGGGGCAGTGCCGAAGGGCTGAACAGCAGGAAGCGTCCGACGGCGGAGCCACAAACTCTGCCGTCGTCCCTGCGAAAGCAGGGACCCATACGCCGCGGCCTATCAATGGGACGATGGGGTCGACACCTGACGAGAACAATAACCGTCCGTGGTTATGGGCCCCTGCTTCCGCGGGGGCGACGGACGCAAGAGCTTACGCCTCGCGCACCACGGTCTTCAGATAATTGTACGCCTTGATGATCTCGATCAGGCGATCCTCGGTGGAGCGGTCGCCGCCGTTGGCGTCGGGATGGTGCTGCTTCACCAGCGCCTTGTACTTCGACTTGACGTCTTCGAGCGTCGCGCCGGCGCCGAGCCCCATCACCAGCAACGCCTTGCGCTCGGCGTTCATGACCTTGCGGGTCTCGGGCTTGGGCTCCGCGCCACCCGGTCCGGGGCGCCAGCGGCCGCGGCCGTTGAGCTCGGAGAACACGTGGAACGGATCGGAGGCGGCGTCGAGACCGCTCTCCTTCTTGCCGTTGTTGGCGCCCATCTTCCAGGTCGGACGGTGGCCGGTCAGCGCGTCCTTCTGGTAGCGCGCGACGTCGTCGGGATTCATGCCCTGGAAGAAATTGTAGGACTGGTTGTACTCGCGGACGTGATCGAGACAGAAGTGCCAATACTCGCGCGAATTCTCGCGGCCTTTCGGGGCGCGGTGCGCGCCCTTGTTCTGGCAACCCGCCCACTCGCAGGTCACGGCCTGCTCGCCGGCCTGCGCCTGGCGCTTCGCACTCACCTTGGTCGGCTTGATGCGAATGGAGTCGAAGAATTTTGATGAATCGATCGGCATGTTCTCTTTGACTACGCAATGCACAAATCTTCAAGTCTTGACATTGCGCAGACCTCGTTTCCCGCTTGCACCATTGACGAAAAGCCGTCGCGGACCTAACTCCGCCGCCATGAGCACCAAAGACGCTATCATAAACAAGTTGCGTGAAGCTTTCTTGCCCGAAAGCCTCGACGTGGTCGATGAGTCACATCTACATGAGGGCCACGCCGGCCACAGGCCAGGCGGCGAGACGCATTTCAGGCTATATATTGTGTCTCCGGCCTTCGAAGGGAAGAGCCGGCTCGAACGCCATCGCATGATAAATGCGACGCTGGCGCAGGAACTCGCCGGTTCGGTGCATGCACTGGCGATCCACGCCCACGGCCCCGGGGAAAAGCCGCGCTAGCTCGCGCTTGGCTCAAGACGAGGCAGTGGTTTTCCGTTATGAGAATGGGACCTCGGGCGACGGACCTGCGCCAGATGTGAGCAGGAGAATGATGGATCGTATCGCCACGCTGGATATGGGGCCATTGATGATCCCTTGCTGGCCACGCTTCCGGTCGATTGTCGCCGCCGCCGGTCTGCTCCTGATCTGCGCGATGCGCCCGGCCTCCGCGCTGGATATGCCGAGCCCGTTCGTCCAGGAGGTGCTGATCAAGAGCATCCTGGTCTCGCTCAACGATGCGGTGGCCGCGAACAATTTCGCCGTGTTCCACGCCAAGATGTCAAAGCCGTTCCGCGACCAGTTTTCGCCGGACAAGCTGAAGACGATCTTCAAGGATCTGGTCGACAAGCACGCGGTGTTCGACGCGGTCGTTGCCAAGCCGATCGTGCTCGATGAGGACGCCAAGATCGACGACAAGGGCGTGTTGCGGCTGAAGGGCCATTTCGACACCACGCCCAAACAGGTGAAGTATCAGCTCGGCTTCATCCCCTCCGACGGCGCGTGGAAGCTGTCGGGCATCTCGATCGATATCGAGTAATCCGGCGAGCCGCGGGCCCAACGCTAGAACGCCGTCCCTGCCCGCTTCGGCTTCTTCTCGTCGGGCTCGGCGGCCTCGCGCGGGACCGCGACGATGCGCAGCGCGGTGATGCGATTGCGCTCGCGGCGGAGCACGCGGAAGCGGAAGCCGTGGAAGGTGAAGCTCTGGCCGCGATCAGGAATCGATCGCGCCTCATGGATCACGAGGCCGGCGACCGTGGTCGCTTCCTCGTCCGGCAGGCGCCAGTCCATCGCGCGGTTGAGGTCGCGGATCGGCACCGAGCCGTCGACCACCACCGAGCCGTCCGGCTGGGCACGCACGCCGGCGACCACGACATCGTGCTCGTCGGAGATGTCGCCGACGATCTCCTCCAGGATGTCTTCCAGCGTCACCATGCCTTCGACCTCGCCATACTCGTCGACCACCAGGGCGAAGTGGGTCTTGCGGCGGCGGAACGCCTTCAGCTGTTCGGAGACCGGGCGCATCTCCGGCACGAACCAGGGCGGCAGCGCGATCGCCGAGGCATCGATCGCCGACATGTCGCCTTCATTGGCGCGCATCGCCCGCAGCAGATCCTTGGCGTGGAGCACGCCGACGATGTTCTCCGGCTTCTCGCGCCACAGCGGAATGCGGGTGTATTCGCTCGCGAGCACCTCGCGCACCAATTCCTCGGGCGGCAGGTCGGCATTGACCATGGTCATCTCGGTGCGGTGGACCATCACGTCGGAGACCTGCAGTTCGCTGAGGTCCAGCAACCCGCCGAGCATGTCGCGGTCCTGCTTCTCGACCTTGCCTTCGTGATGCAACAGATCGACCGCGCCGCGCAGGCGTTCGGTCGGCGACAGGATGGCCTGATGCGCGCCGATCTTGATCCCAAGCAGCCGCATCAGGGCGCGAACGATCCATTCAATGATGGTGAGAAGCGGCCCGAGCACGAACACCGTCAACCGCATCGGCCGGGCCACCAGCAGCGACACCC
The DNA here is from genome assembly GCF_011516665.3 of Bradyrhizobium sp. 41S5. NCBI lineage: Bacteria > Pseudomonadati > Pseudomonadota > Alphaproteobacteria > Hyphomicrobiales > Nitrobacteraceae > Bradyrhizobium > Bradyrhizobium sp. 41S5. The sequence continues at coordinate 8,251,117 of NZ_CP083721.1, forward strand.
GGTCCGGCGCGTTGATGGCGACGGTCTTGGGCAGCACTTCCGCGAAGATCACCACCAGCACCGTCATCACACCGGTTGCATAAAGCACGCCGACATCGCCGAACCAGGCGGTGAAGATGCCGGTGGCGAGCGCGGAGGCGCCGATATTGGCGATATTGTTGCCGAGCAGCAGCGCGCCGATCATCCGCTCGCGCATCGCCATCAGGCTCGAGACCACCGTGGCCTCGCTGTTGCCCTGCTTCGACAGCCGCAACATGCTGGCGCGCGAGGCGCCGGTCAGCGCCGTCTCACTCGCCGAGAAGAAGGCGGAGACGAGCAGACAGAGCAGCACGATCGAGAAGGTTAACCAGCCCACTGAGTTGATCCGTGGTTTAGGCCTTCAGCTTGGCTTGCAGGAAGTCGCGCACCGGCTGTGGCTCGACATTGTTGGCAATCACGGCGCGGCCGACCGCCTCCAGCAGGATGAAGGTGAGCTTGCCGCGCTTGACCTTCTTGTCCTGCGCCATCAGCGCCAATAAGGCGTCGGCATCGGCAAGCCCTTCCTGCGTGAAGCCTGCGATATCCTGCAGGCGCGTCGGCAATCCTACCGCGGAAAGATGACGCGCGATGCGGGCCGCATCGTCGGATGAAATCATGCCGAGCTGCGCGGAGAATTCCGCCGCGAGCACCATGCCGACCGCGACGCCCTCGCCGTGGAACAGGCGGTCGGAGAAGCCGGTCGCGGCTTCCAGCGCATGGCCGAAGGTGTGACCGAGATTGAGCAGCGCGCGCTCGCCGGTCTCGCGCTCGTCGCGGGAGACGATGGCGGCCTTGGCGCGGCAGGAGGTTGCGATCGAGTGCTCACGCCCCGCGCCGCCCGAGAAAATGTCGGCGTGATTCTTTTCAAGCCAGGCGAAAAAGGCCTCGTCACCGAGGATGCCGTATTTCGCGACCTCGGCGTAGCCGGCGCGGAACTGGCGCGGCGACAGCGTGTCGAGCACCGAGGTATCGGCGATGACAAGCACCGGCTGGTGGAATGCGCCGATCAGGTTCTTGCCCTGCGGCGAGTTGATGCCGGTCTTGCCGCCGACGGAGGAATCGACCTGCGCCAGCAGCGAGGTCGGCACCTGCACGAAATCGACGCCGCGGCGCAGGATGGCGGCCGCGAAGCCGGCGAGATCGCCAACCACGCCGCCGCCGAGCGCGACCACCAGATCGTTGCGCTCGATCTTCGCCGCGATCAGCGCCTCGCTGACCTGCGTCAGGGTGGCGTAGCTCTTCGAGCCCTCGCCCTCCTCGACAACGATCCGCGACGTCGGCACGCCCGCGGCCGCAAGCGACGCCTCCGCCGGCTCCAGCCAGTGCCTGGCGACGGTGCGATCGGTGACGATCGCGGTCCGCACGCCGGGCCGCAGCGCCGCGACACGCTCGCCCAGCGAGACCAGCACGTCGCGGCCGATGACGATGTCATAGGCGCGGTCGCCGAGCGCGACATCGACGGTAACGGAGGCGAAGCGTTTCAAGGGCGCAGTCATGAGGTCGCGTTCAATCCATCAGGTGGTGGCTCGCCGGCCGGACGCACGCCGCACAGATGCGCGTGCAGGGCCTCGAGGCATTCGTCGACAATGCGGTCGTGCGGCACGTCGCGCGAGGCGATCGTCAGATCGGCATTCTGGTAGACCGGCTCGCGCTCGCTGAGCAGCCGGTTGACGGTTGCCTCGGGATCGGCGGTCTGCAACAGCGGACGATCGGCGCGGCGGCGGACCCGGCGCATGATGATATCACTGTCGGCCTTGAGCCAGATCGAGATCGCCTTGTCGCTGATCCGTTTGCGGGTTTCCTCGCGCATGAAGGCGCCACCGCCGGTCGCCAGCACGATCGGGCCGCTGTCGAGGATGCGGGCGATCACCCGCGCCTCGCCGTCGCGAAAATACGGTTCGCCGTGGGTCTCGAAGATCTCCGGGATCGTCATGCCGGCCGCCGCCTCGATCTCGGTGTCGGCATCGGTGAACGCCAGCTTGAGCCGCGTCGCTATCCGCCGGCCGATGGTCGACTTGCCGGCCCCCATCATGCCCACCAGCACGATCGACCGCGGCCCCAGGGCCGCTGTGATATCGGCCTCCAGGGTCGGGTGAGTGGGCGCCGGGACGGCAGCGTCGGACATCAAAAAGCTCGGATATTGGGACGATTTGCTCAGAATTCGAGCCACCTATACTACCCCCGGCGACACCGTTACCAGCGACTCTTGCAACGGCGCGGGGAACATGTTGGATGATTTCATTGGTTAATTCGCCGCCTGAGTCGCCTCCATGCCCAGCCTGTTCCGCTTCCTGACGGTCGTCGCCGTGATTTTCGGGATCGGCTACGGCATCGTCTTCGCGCTGGCCAATTTCGTGCACCCGAAACCGCGGGAAATGAGCGTGACCATTCCGCCGGATAAGTTCCTCAAGAAATAGGCGCTATGATTCTGGCATGCCCGCCGCTGCCAAAAGCCCCGCCAAGACCCAAGCCAGGACCCAAGGCAGGACCCCTGCCAAGTCCTCCGACGCCAAGCTGACCGCGTTGTTCCTCGACATGCTCGCTGCGGAACAGGGCGCCGGCGTCAACACGCTCGACGCCTACCGGCGCGACCTCACCGACTTCTCCGATTACCTCGCCCATGCCGGTGCCGATTTCACCGGCGCCGACACCGAAGCGCTGCGCGGCTACCTTGCCGACCTGGACACGCGCGGCTTCAAGTCGACCAGCGTGGCGCGGCGGCTGTCGGCGATGCGGCATCTCTATCGTTTCCTGCTCAACGAGCGGATCCGCGGTGACGATCCGGCCGCGATCCTGTCCGGCCCGAAGCGCGGTCGCGGCCTGCCCAAGGTGCTGTCGATTGCCGATGTCGACCGCATGCTGACCCGCGCCAAGGAGCTGACCCAGACCGACGTTTCGCCGGCGCAGCGGCTGCGCGCGCTGCGGCTGTACTGCCTGCTCGAGGTGCTCTACGCCACCGGGCTGCGCGTCTCCGAGCTGGTGTCGCTGCCGGTCTCCGCGGCGCGGCGCGATGCGCGGATGATCGTGGTGCGCGGCAAGGGCAACAAGGAGCGGCTGGTGCCGCTCAACGACGCCTCGCGCCAGGCGATGGCGGATTATCTCGCGGCACTGGAGGTGATGCAGCCGAAGGCGAAGAAAACAGCGCCGTCGAAATGGCTGTTTCCGTCCTCCGGCGAGAGCGGCCACCTGACCCGGCAGCATTTCGCCCGCGACCTGAAGGAGCTCGCGGCAGCCTCCGGCCTTGCGCCGCGGCTGGTGTCTCCGCACGTGCTGCGCCACGCCTTCGCCAGCCACCTGCTGCACAATGGCGCGGACCTCCGCATCGTCCAGACCCTGCTCGGCCATACCGATATCTCGACCACCCAGATCTACACCCATGTGGTCGAGGAGCGGCTGAAGAGCCTGGTCCGCGACCTGCATCCGCTCGCCGAGAAGTCGTAGCGACCCGCAGCCAGGATGGAGCGCAACGAAATCCGCGGATCCCAGCCGCGGCTCGACTTGCCCCCGATTGCGCTTCGGCCTTCGCTCTTCGAGCTACGGCGGACAAGCCGCGTCATTCGGGCTACAAGCGTCGGAGACCTCGATACCTTCACCTGATCCGCCTTGACTTCCGCGTCGTCTCCGCAGAAAGAGCGTCACCTGCCTGCGATCCCGAAGCGTGCATTCCGCCCGAATGCGCGTTAACCGATTGAAGTTACAAAACTTCTCTTGCCACCGCCAAAACCGCTTCGCCCCTCGCACTGTTCCTCCCTATATTGAGTTGATGCCCGACCCGATGCGCAGCTATCTCGACTTCGAAAAACCCGTCGCCGAGCTTGAATCCAAGATCGACGAGTTGCGTGCGCTTGCCGCGAGCGGCAGCGACATCGGCGACGAGGTCGCGCGGATCGAGGACAAGGCGGCGCAGGCCCTCACCGACCTCTATGCCAATCTGACGCCGTGGCAGAAGACGCTGGTGGCGCGGCATCCGCAGCGGCCGCACTTCACCGATTTCATTGGCGGCCTGATCACCGAATTCACCCCGATGGCCGGCGACCGCAAATTCGCCGACGACGAGGCCCTGATCGGCGGCTTCGGCCGGTTCCGCGGCGAGAGCATATGCGTGGTCGGCCAGGAGAAGGGCGCTACCACCGATACCCGCATCAAGCACAATTTCGGCATGGCGCGTCCCGAAGGCTACCGCAAGGCGGTGCGCCTGATGGAGATGGCCGACCGCTTCGGCATCCCGGTGCTGTCGATCGTCGATTCCGCCGGCGCCTATCCCGGCATCGGCGCCGAGGAGCGTGGCCAGGCCGAGGCGATCGCGCGCTCGATTGACGCCTGCCTGTCGCTCGGGGTGCCCAACGTCGCGATCGTCACCGGCGAAGGCATGTCGGGCGGCGCCATCGCCATCACCACCGCCAATCGCGTCCTGATGATGGAGCACGCGATCTACAGCGTGATCTCGCCGGAGGCGGCGTCCTCGATCCTGTGGCGCGACGGCACCAAGGCGCAGGAAGCCGCCAACAGCATGAAGATCACGGCGCAGGACATGCTGCGCTTCGGCGTGATCGACCAGATCCTGAAAGAACCCTCGGGCGGCGCTCATCGCGACCCCGCCGCGATGATCACGACCACGGGCGACGCCATCGCCCAGGCGTTCAACGACCTACGAAATCTTGATCCGGACGCGATTCGCAAGCAGCGGCGCCAGAAGTTCCTGGATATCGGCCGCAAGCTGGGCTGAGGCGCCCAAACCGCCGGATTTTTCGACCAAATCAGCCGATTTTGCCGTAATTGGGCCCCGAGCCGGGTCTTTAACGTTCCTTGAACCATGCCTGCTACCGTGAAGGCTGTCAGCCTCGGTTCAGGTTGCGAGCAGGGGTGGTCGAAGGCTAATATTTTACACAATGGCTTCAGGGCATATTCGCCGTGTTGGGGTCGCGAAAATCGCCCGGTGGGTGTGGAGCTCGGACTTGACTCATCGCACGCTCGTACGCGCGCTTCTGACTTCGGCGGTCCTCGCCGCGGGTGTCATGCTCGCCGGCTGTGACAGCGACCAGATCTCGCTCGCCCAGAACGCCAAGGCCAACCAGCCGGTCCCGCCCAAGCTCGTCGCTGCCATGACCGAGAAGGACATGGACATGCAGTCGCCGATCCTGGTGCGGCTGTTCAAGCAGGAGGCCGAGCTCGAGGTCTGGAAGCAGACCCGCTCCGGCAAGTTCGCGCTGCTCAAGACCTATCCGATCTGCCGCTGGTCGGGCGATCTCGGCCCGAAGGTCCGCGAAGGCGACCGCCAGGCGCCCGAAGGGTTCTATTCGATCAACCCGAGCCAGATGAACCCGCAGTCGGCCTATTATTTGTCGTTCAACACCGGCTATCCCAACGCATTCGACAAGGCGCTCGGCCGCACCGGCTCGCAGCTGATGGTGCATGGCGACTGTTCCTCGCGCGGCTGCTACGCGATGACCGACGAGCAGATCGCGGAAATCTATTCGCTCGGCCGCGAGTCGTTCTTCGGCGGCCAGAAGGCGTTCCAGCTGCAGGCCTATCCGTTCCGGATGACGCCGGTGAACATGGCCAAGCACCGCAACAATCCGAATATGCCTTTCTGGAAGATGATCAAGGAAGGCTACGATCATTTCGAGGTAACGAAGCAGGAGCCGAAGGTCGACTTCTGCGAGAAGAAGTACGTGTTCGATGCAGTCAAGGCGCCGAACGCGACACGCGATCCGATATTCGACGCCTCCGCGAAGTGCCCGGCCTATGTGATCCCCGAGGAGATCGCGAGCGCCGTGCGCGAGAAGGAACAGCAGGACGCCGCCGAGACCGCCAAGCTGGTGTCCAAGGGCACGCCCGTGGCGCGCCTCAACACCGGTATCGACGGCGGCATGAACGCGATCTTCGCCTCGAAGATTCCCGAAGGAAACACCGGTCTGTCCGAAGGCGGCGACAGCCAGTCGTTGCAGTCGATGGCGCTGGCGCGCGCGCCCGGCACGATCCCCGGCACGGTCAATCCGCCGCGGCCCAATCTCGCGGTCCAGCAGGAAGAGCCTGTTGTGGCGACGACGTCGTCGACCGCCCGCGTCGCCTCGTCCGAAAAGTCCGAAGGTTTCTTCTCGAGCTTTGCCCAGAAGGTCGGCATCGGCGGCACCGCCGACGCCAGCAAGACCACCGCACCGCCGCCGGCTCCGGTCGCTGCCGCACCGGCCAAGCCGAAGGTCGCCGAGGCCAGGCCGCAATCGGTGGTTCGCGTCGCCCCCAAGGCGGAGCCGAAGCAGGCCGCCAAGCCCGCGCCGAAGCCGCAGGCGACCAACACCGCCGCCGCCGCGCCGGCTCCGGCATCGTCGACCCAGCTCGCCGGCTCTGCACCGGTCGTGCAGACCAACTCGTTCGACACCCGCTTCTCCGCGGTGAAGTAAGCGCGGCCGGCTTGCGCCGCGGCGCTCGTCGTCTCCGATCAACACTTCGAACAGCACAAGGTGTCGTCCCTGCGAAAGCAGGGGCACAAAACGACCGGGCTGTGTTGTTGAAGCGCGCTGTGGCCACAGCTTTTCAAGACAATTCGCATTCGTGATTATGGGTCCCGGCAAGGCCGGGACGACACCGAATGTGTCGCTCGACCAGCGGGGCGCAGTTCCGCACTCTCGCGACATGGCCTCTCAATCGTAGCCCCCTTCGCCACCACATTCCTCTTGCCAACCACGCGTAGATGATCGCCAGATCACGCAAGGGGCACAGCCGGGAGATTGCGATGGATGATGGGGCCGTACGCACGGCGCTGCAGCGCCATTGGGAGGCATCGGACGCGAGCGATTTCGAGCGCGAGCATGAGATCTACCGCGAGGATGCAGTGCTTGATTATCCGCAATCGGGCGAGCGGATCCGTGGTCGGCGCAACATTCAGCAGAGCCGGACGGTTCAGCCGAACGAGAAGCGCTTCACGATCCAGCGCATGATCGGCAGCGGCGATCTCTGGATCACCGAGTTCGTGCTGACCTATGACGGCATCCCGTCCTACACGGTGAGCATCATGGAATTCCGCGACGGTTTGGTCGCCCACGAAACACAGTACTTCGCTGACAGGTTTGAGCCGTCACCCTCGCGCGCGCACCTTGTCGAGCACATCGGCGGACCGTCGTCACGTTGATCGACAGGACGACCCCCGCCGCTCGGTGACGGTTACATGCCGTGACTTTCGAAAACCTTCTTGCAGCTTGAGCTCAAGCTGGCCCGCTTCATCTGAAGGCAGCTCTGCACGGCGCCGTCATTGCCGAGGTCCTTGCGACAGAAACGCTGCGCATCGCGCGAGCATGCGGATTGTTCGGACTTGGTGCCGGCATGCTGCGCCAGCGCGGCACCGCTGCTCATCATGGCAGCAGCACAGAAGAGGGCTATGATTGAAAGATAACGCATCGGTGAATTCCTCCCGCTGCCCAACGGGAGCCGGGGCTCTTCGTTCCCTGGGGAACGAGGATCGAACTGCAGTTGGTTCCTCCGTGGACCTCGCCCACACGCCCGATTAGGACCCATGCCGCGGTTGGCGCGTTGGAAAGGAACCCGGCTTTGGAGGACCATGCGTACCGCAGCCGAACTTCGAGCACGACGCCTTCCAGGCGGACCAACCTTCCCGATGACCATCCGCCCGACCGACGCGGACGTCATGATCGCGCGTGCGATCGCCCGCAATACCGCGCCTGCCCCCGAAGCAATCGCCCGCGGATTGACATGGGGCGCCGACGAAAAGGTGCTGCTCGTTCTCGCCACCGCCGGCTGGCTCGCCTCGCGCGGGCGCGGCGTAGCGCTGGAACGCGCGGGCAATCACGCATTGCTGGTGACGGTCGCAGCATCGCTGCTGCCGCACGGCCTGAAGTTGCTGTTCAACCAGACCCGCCCCGACCGTCTGACCGTGGTTGGCCACCTCAACGGCGTCTCGATCTCCGGCAAGCGTGAAGACGCCTTTCCCTCCGGCCACGCACTGCATATGGGCGCGCTGGCGTCGGCGGCCGCGACGCTGCCCGCCAGCGCTCGCCACATAGTTCAGGGGCTCGCGGTCGGCCTTTCGCTGACGCGCATTCTGGTCCTCGCACACTGGACGAGCGACGTGATCGCGGGATTCGCGCTCGGCGCGGGCCTCGAGCGGCTGCTGCGATTGTGGACCGGCTATCCGGTCGATGATCCGCAGCGGAGCAAGGCGCGATGACCGAATATGTCATCCGCTTTCTCTTGGGCGGGGCCGTCGTATCGGCGCGCGATGCTGGGTGACATTCTCCGCCCGAAGAGCTTCGCCGGCCTGTTCGGCGCGGCGCCTTCCGTTGCGCTCGCCACGCTCGGCATCGCCGTGTACCAGCAGCTCGGCATCGCCGTGTACCAGCACGGCGCCGAATACGCCGCCCTGCAGAGCCGTGCGATGATCGCCGGCGCACTCGCGCTGGCCGTCTATAGCTTCGTGGTCTGCCAACTGCTGATTCGTACCCGGTTGCGCGCGATCCCTGCGACATCGCTGTCGCTTGCCGTCAGGCTGACGTTCGTGTTCGGCCTGCTGGCCCTTGCCGGAGGGCAGGCATGACGCCGGTCCGCTTCTCACCGTCGGCGCTGAGAGAGGGCAGCTGGAGCGAATATCTGATCCGCTTCGTGCTTGGCGGCGGCGCGACGGTCTTCACCGGGCTGATCAGCAGCTACTGCGGCGCGTATATCGGCGGCGCCTTTCTTGCACTTCCTGCCATTTTCTGCGCCAGCGCAACCCTGATCGAGAAGCATGAGATCCGCCGCAAGCGACAAGCGGGACTCAATGGCACGCGGCGCGGCCGGCAAGCCGCCGCACTCGACGCCGCAGGCGCGGTGCTGGGCGCGATCGGCATGCTGGCGTTTGCGATTGTGTTCTCGCTGACGGTGGATCGCAGCGTCCCGGCCGCCTTCATCGCCGCATCGATTGCCTGGCTGAGTTGCTCGGTCGCTGCCTGGTATGCGCGTCGCAAGATGCAATCAGTGCGACGGACGCAGCCCCAGGGAAACGACCCTGTCCGGCGCAAGGCCGACCACATCGTGCACTAAACCTGGCAAGAACGGGACGGAGCAATCGGTTGGACAATTGAGTTTCATTTTTGATCGGTGACGACCGACATTGCGTCGGCGGCCGGTGCGCGGTCATTCGCGATCGCTTCAACCGTCTCGACGACACGTCGTCGTGCGGCACGGTCCCGGATCGAGCGAAAGGCCCGAAGGAGCCGGAATGTATCCGCCGCATCTTCTGCCTGCCGTTCTTTCGTCAAGACTGTCCCCGCACGATGACCGATCCAACGAATGCAAAAATCCATTGCGGCTCCAGGACGCAACCGGAAGCCCGTTGGCGATTCAGCACGTCCTCGCCGGGTCTGCGTTGACCTTTGTCAAGATAACGAACGCTCGTGGCGGCTATGGCCCTCGCCGGCCGGAACGGTCAGAGCCAGGCCAGGGATGGCGCCGCCGTTGCGAGCCGGAGGCGGTCCGCAGCGATCCCGACAATCCAGGAAGGGTTCCAGGCCCCGTTCGCTGGCGGCTATGGCGCCAGATACCGCAGCAGTTCCGGATCGCTTCGCACTTTGCCTGCTGCGCCCTGCAGGGCAACGCGGCCGCGGTCCAGCACATAGGCGTAGTCGGCGACGCGCAGCGCGAGGTCGAGGTGCTGCTCGACGATCACGACCGAGATGTTCTTCGCAAGCTCGATCAGGCGCTCGGTGATCTCCTCGATGACGCCGATCCAGACGCCTTCGGTCGGCTCGTCCAACAGCAGCAATTTCGGATTGCCGAGCATGGCGCGGCCGATCGCCAGCATCTTGCGCTCGCCGCCGGACAGCGTGCCGGCCGGCTGGTCGAGGCGCTGGCCGAGCTTGGGGAAGATCGCCAGCACGCGATCGACCGCGCCGGCGTCGGAATTGGTCAGCGAGCCGACGGCGAGGTTGTCGCGCACCGACAGGCGGGCGAACACCGAATGCTCCTGCGGCACATAGCCGATGCCGGAGCGCACGCGCTCCTCGGTGCGGCGGCGGGTGATGTCGCGGCCGTCGAAGAACAGTTCGCCTTGCGAGCTTGCGAGCTCGCCGACGATGGTCTTCATCAGCGTGGTCTTGCCGGCGCCGTTGCGGCCGAGCACGGCGACGCCGCCGCGCCAGGGAATGCCGATGTTGACATCGAACAGGACCTGGCTGCGGCCATAACCGGCATCGAGATGCCGGATATCGAGGAAGGACTGGTCAGGCACGGCGAAGATAAATCTCCTGGACGTTTCTGTTGGCCTGGATTTCCGCGACCGTACCCGACGCCAGCACCTTGCCCTGGTCGAGCACCGTGAGGCGGTCGCAGATGTCGCGGATGAAATCGAGGTCGTGTTCGACGATGACGAGCGAGCAATGCTGCTTGATCGGCTGCAACAGCTCGCCGGTGACGCGGCGCTCCTCGAGGCTCATGCCGCCGGTCGGCTCGTCCAGCAGCAACAGCCGCGGCTTGCCGGCGAGCGCCATCGCGATCTCGAGCCATTGCTGCTGGCCGTGCGACAGTGCTGCTGCGGCGTCATAAGCCCGATCGGCGAGACGGAACTGGGTCAGCATCGTCATCACCTGATCGTGCAGCCTGTTGCGGGTGCGCGAGAGCACGAGATCGAACAGTGACGAATGCGCCTGCAGCGCCAGCAGGATGTTGTCGTACAGCGTCAGCGTCGGCAGCACCGAGGTGATCTGGAACTTCAGGCTCATGCCGGCGCGAGCACGCTCGGTCGGCGTGAACGCGGTGATGTCGGTGTTGACGAACGCGACCTTGCCGGTGGTCGGCACCTCGGCGCCGGCGACGCATTTCATCAGCGTGCTCTTGCCCGAGCCGTTGGGGCCGATCAGGCCATGAAACTCGTTGTCGCCGACGGTCAGCGCCGCACCGTCGAGCGCGGTGAGCTTGCCGTACACCTTGCTGATTCCTGACGCTTCAAGGAGCGGCATTGCCGGTCTCCTTCTTTGGTGCCTTGTTTGGTCCCTTCTTGTTTGGTCCCTTGCCGAAGCTGCCGACCCGCTCGCGCTCGCCGAGCACGAAAGAGACCAGCCCGAGCGGGCGGAACATGATCACGAGCAGCAGCAGCACGCCGAGGATGATCGGCCAGACATCGCGGTAATTGTCCGACAGCCAGAAGCTGACGCCCTCGATGATCACGGTGCCGATCACCGCGCCGATCAGCGTGCCGGAGCCGCCGAACAAGACGTAGAGCACGACCTGGGTCGAGAACACGACGCCCAGCATGTTGGGCCAGACAAATCCTTCGTGGAAGGCATAGAGGCTGCCGGCGAGACCGGCGATGGTGCCGCCCACCGCGAAGATGATCGCCTTCAGATGCTGCGCCTTGTAGCCGAAGAAGGCGATGCGCTGCTCGTTCTCGCGCAGGCCGGCGAGCGCCAGCCCGAATTGCGAACGGACCAGGAAGCGGCAGAGCAGATAGACGACCACAAGGATGCCGAGCACCATGTAGTAGTAGACCGGCCCCTCCTCGAATTCGTAGCTGCCGAGCGTGAGCGGCGGGATCGACGGGATGCCGTTCTGGCCGCCGAGATAGTACCAGCCGCGCGCCAACCGGTCCGCGGCATAGGAGCCGGTCAGGGTGCCGAGCGAGACGAAGATCACGCTCGAGGGATAGCGCCCGAGCAGCAGGAAGCCGCCGAGCAGCAGCGCCGCCGTGAGGCCGATCAGCATGCCGGCGGGCAGGATCAGAAGAATCGAGGTGACGTTGAGGTCGCGCGCCATCAGCGCCACGCCGTAGCCGGCGGCGCCGAAGAACAGCGCCTGGCCGAAGCTCATGATGCCGGCATAGCCCCACACCAGGTCGAACGACAGCGCGAACAGCGCGAGGATCACCACACGGGTGGCGAACACCGTGAGATAATCCTGAAGCACCCATGGCAGGACCAGTGCGATCAAGAGCACCAGCCCTTCCACGATCGGCAGGACCTTCCACCCTGCCGATGCCCGTTCCGCCGGCGCGCTCGCGGCCGGTACTTCTTCGCGCGTCACGACATCCGGTCCCTCACCGATGCGTGCGACGGCCTGCTCTGCTCCACCCATTGATTGCTCAGCATTCCTTGGGATCGACGAGACCGGCGCTGCGCGCCACGATCTCATAGTTCCCGCCTTTGGCAACAGCGGTGTACATCTTCATCTTGCAGTGACGTTTGCCCGGAACCATTTCGGCGGGGCCGCCGGGCCCTTCGGCGATCTTGGCGTGATCGAGCGCGGCCGCAACCGACTCACGATCGACCTTGTCGGCTTCCTTGACTGCGGCTTCCCACAGCTTGAGGCCACGATAGGTTCCGGTGGCGGCGCTGCCGGCGGCGAACAGGAAGTTACCCGGAAAGTCCTTCTCATAGGCCGCCTGGAGCTTGGCGTTGAACGGATCCTCCTTGGTCAGCACCTTGAAGTAATCGAGGCAGCTCGCCAGTCCCTCGATCTCGTTGGCCTGATTGATGTTGAGCGTGTTCTCGTCATAGTAGACGCAGGCGAGCCGTCCGCCGTTCTTGAGGAAGCCGGCTTCATAGAGCTGCTTGAAGAATGGGCCGACGCCCGGCGGGATCACGGTGTTGAAGACCACATCGACCTTGTTCGAGATGATGCGGTTGACGGTCGACGAGAAATCGACCTGATCGAGCGGGTAATACTCCTCGAACACGACCTCGCCGCCATTGTCCTCGATCACCTTGCGGGCGTAGACGTTGAGCGTATGCGGCCAGACATAGTTGGCGCTCGGCAGCGCGAACTTCTTGCCGCCGTTCTTGATCAGCCACGGAATGAACTCGTCGCATTGCTGCGCCGGCGTCGGCCCGGTGCAGAACAGATAGGGCGTGCACTCCTTGCCCTCGTAGAGCTGCGGATAGATGTAGAGCGTCTTGCCGCGCGCCACGATCGGGTCCTTGATCGCGTTGCGCATCGACGAGGTGATGCCGCCCAGCACCATGTCGACCTTGTCGCGCTGGATCAGCTTGCGGACATTGCCGACCGCCACCGATTCGTTCGAGGCGGTGTCCTCGATATAGAGCTCGAGCGGCCGGCCGAGCAGGCCGCCGCCGGCGTTGATCTCCTTGATCACCATCTTGGCGACGTTGGCGTCGGCATTGCCGGCATAGGCGATCGGGCCGGTCAGGTCGGTTGCGATCCCGACCTTGATCGGGCCCTCGGCGGCGTTGGCCCAATCCGGCCTCACCACCCAGCTGCCGACCCCGGTCGCGAGCGCGCCGGTCGCGAAGGCGAAATTGCTCATGAAGCGGCGGCGTGTGAGATTCATGCGTTCAATCGACATGGTGATTAGACCCCTTTCCCAGCAATGAGGCCTTGCGGCCGGAATTTGATGAAGGCGATGGCGAGCACGAAGACGAGGACATCGGCGACGACAGGAGACATGACCCATGGCAGCGCCGCGCTGAGCGTGCCGATGACACCGGCGCCGGCGACCGGACCGATGAAGGAGCCGACCCCGCCGACCATCACGGCGACGAAGCCCTGGATCAGGAAGCGGATGCCGAGATCGGCAAACAGGCTGAACACCGGCACGATCAGCGCGCCGGCAAGCCCGGCCAGGGCAGCGCCGAACGCAAAGGTCGCGCCGTAGATCAACGGCGTCGAGATGCCCGAGGCGCGCGCCAGCGCCGGATTTTCCAGCGTGGCGCGGACCCGAAGCCCGAAAGAGGTGCGCGCCAGCAGCAGATAGCAGCCGCCCATCACCAAGAGCGTGATCACGATGATGGTGAAGCGCCAGGCCGAGATGTGGACGGAGCCGAGGTCGATCGAACCGCCGATCGGCTCCGGCACCGTGAGATAGAAGCCGCCGATCAGCCCGCGGACGCTTTCGCGGATGATCAGCCCGAGCGCATAGGTGCCGAGCATCGCCACGATCGGCGCGGCATAGAACCGCCTGATGATCAGCGCCTCCAGCACGAAGCCGAGCGCGCCGACCACAAAGGGCGCGGCGACCATGCCGGCCCAGACCGGCGCGCCGTGGGCGTAGGCGAGATAGGTCACATAGGCCCCGAGCAAGACGAATTCGCCCTGCGCGAAGTTGAAGATGCCCATCATGCTGGCGATGATGCCGAGCCCGAGCACGACCAGCACGACGATCGCGCCGAAACTCACGATCTCGAACACCGCGGCGAAGGTGCTAGCCATGGTGTTCGATCCGTTCGGCCTGTTTCTGCGACAAGCGGCGCCTCACATCTTCTTCCAGTCGCCGGCCTGCTCGAAAGCGTGCGCGGCACGGTAGATGGTGGATTCCTCGAACATCCGGCCGACCAGCATCAGGCCGACCGGCAGCCCGTCGACCATGCCGCAGGGCAGCGACATCGCCGGGTGATGGGTGATGTCGAACGGCGCGGTGTTGGAGATCATTTCCAGTGCGCGGGCGACATACTCCTCGCGGCTGGCATTAGCCTCGGGCAATTTCGTCGCCTTCATCGGCGTGGTCGGCATCAGCAAGAGGTCGTAGTCCTTGAAGGCCTTGTCGTACGCTGCAGCGAGCCGCCGCGAGATGTTGAGCGCCTTGCCGTAGAAGCGCGGACCGAAGGTGTTGTTGATGTAGGTGCCGAGCATCATGAACAGCTTCGTAGTCTCGGACAGCGAATCCGCCTGACGGCGCCAGCCGCGGTGGAAATCCATCAGCGAGGTCGAATAGAGGTCGCCGCGGCTGAGGCCGTAGCCGTCGCCGAACATCATGGTCTGGGTCAGGCCTTCGGTGCCGATCGGAGTCCAGATCGCGCCGCCGAGCATGTGCATCGGGATCGACACTGTCTCGACGCTGGCGCCGAGATCCTTGAAGCGCTTGGCCGCCTCGCGCACGCTCTCGTTCACAGCGGCCTCCGCGGTCGGCTGCTCAAAACCTTCCTTGACGATGCCGATCTTCATGCCCTTGACGCCTTTGCCGAGCGCCTTGGTGTAGTCGTCGACCTTCGGCGCCTTGATACGCGGATCGTAGCCGTCGTCGCCGGCCAGCACTTCCAGCAGCAGCGCGTTGTCTTCCACGGTCGCGGTCATCGGGCCGGTGTGGTCGACAAAGATCTCGATCGGCATGATGCCGGTGTAGGGCACGAGGCCCCAGGTCGGCTTCATGCCGTAGGTGCCGCAGAACGAGGACGGCATGCGGATCGAGCCGCCCTGGTCGCCGCCGATCGCCATGTCGACCTCGCCGAGCGCGACCACGACGCCGGAGCCCGACGACGAGCCGCCGGCCGAATAACCCATCTTGTGCGGATTGTGCACCGGCCCGTAGGAGCCGGTGTGGCTGCCGCCGGACAGACAGAAATGCTCGCAGTGCGTCTTGCCAGCAATCTCGGCGCCGGCATCCAGCATGCGCGTGACGATGGTGGCGTCGAAATCGGGCATATAGCCTTCCAGCGTCGACGAGCCGTTGGTCATGGGCACGCCGGCCAGCATGATGTTGTCCTTCAGCGCCACCGTCTTGCCCTTGAGCTTGCCGGAGGCCGCGCCCTTCACCGTCGACTTGACGTACCAGGCGTTGTGCTTGTTGTCCTCCGGTGCCGGACGATGGCCGGGCGTGCGCGGATATTTCACTTCGGGCAATTCGTCCGGCATCTGGGCGACGAGGTTGTAGGCATCGACCGAGCCCTGCATCAGGCCGCGGAACGAGGCCACGTCCTCATCGGTCAGGGACAGGCCGCACTGCTCGGCGACGGCACGAAGTTGCGTTGGGGTGGGAAGGACGACGGTCACGGCGCTCTCCTGAAGCTTTTGATCTTTGGACTTGATTCCTGGATCGGATTCCTTGGGCACGAAGCAGCGGCGGCGCGTTTGCCCCGCGCGAACCGCTCACCCCGATGTTGTATTGAAAACGGAAATATTTTCCTTTTCAAGTATTATTTCATGGATCGGGTAGGCAGGCTGTCGCATCCGGCGTCAGATCGCCTTGATCACCCTGAAGTCGAGGCCATCGGCCTCGGCCAGATACATCGGCATCCTGGCGTGGCCATTGCGCACCGTGACCGGACCGCGCGGGCCGCGATAGACGAGGTTGTCGGCCGCCGCGAGCAGCGGGCGCATGTCCAGCGTGCCAGCGCGGTTGGCGGCAGCCTCCAACAGGCAGAAGCCTTCATAGGCGGACTCGCCGCACGATCCGACCGGCGGCGCGAACGGACCGAACATCGTGCGATAGCGGTCCCTGAAATCGTCGCCGGCCTGCGAGCCGACCGACGGGAAATAGCCGGAGGCGCAGAACAGGTTCTCGGTTTTGTCGGCGCCGATGCCGAGCAGCGCCGTTTCGTCGAAACAGCCGGCAAAGCGCAACGTGGTGGCGGCGAGCCCAGCCTCGGCAAAGGCGCGGTTGAAGGTCACGCCGTCGGTGCCGATCAGCGAGATCAGCACGACATCGGGCTTCGCCGCACGGATCCGCTCCAGATGCGCCTCGTGATCGTCCTCGCCGACCGGCACGAACTCCTCGCCGACCACGAGGCCCCCGGTCTCCTTGATGTAGCGCTTCACCGCGCGGTGCGACTGCCATGGCCAGACATAGTCGCTGCCGATCAGGTACCAGCGCCTGGCGCGCTTCGCCTCGGCCAGCCAGTGGATCGACGGCCGGTTCTGCCAACGCGGCGTCTCGCCGATCGCAATGACGCCCGGCGTCCGCTCGCCGCCTTCATAGACCGGCGTGTAGATGTAGGGAATCTTGCTGCGGGTGATGAGGTGACGCAGCGCGACACGCACCGCGCTGGTGTGCATGCCCATGATGAGATCGACCTCGTCGGAGGCGATCGCCTGCTCGGCGCGGTCGACCACCTCGTCGATCGGGCCGCCGGCGTCGTAGACCGCGAACTCGATCTCGCGGCCGAGGATGCCGCCGCGCCGGTTGATTTCCGCAACGGCGAGCTGCGCGGTCGAGGTCGTTGCGGGTCCCCACATCCCGGGCGAACCGGAACAACAGACGAAGCCGCCGATCCGCAGCCGGTTGCGTGCGCCACGCGGACCGAAACCGCCACGATCCATCGGCGCAAGCAGGCGATCCGACGCCGCCGACGCCAGGTTCCTGAACAGCAGGGTTGGCGGGAACGGGAGGTTTCTTGCCATGACGTTGGGCGTCGAATGCACACCTGCTCCTGTCCGGCACCCGCACGCCGCTCACGGCCTCGCCCTCACGGGCGACGGTGCCACGCTAGATCGTCTTGATCACATTGAAGTCGAGACCGTCGGCCTCGGCAAGATAGATCGGCATTTCGGCACGGCCGTCGCGAATGGTCACAGTGCCGCGGGCGCCGCTGTAGACGAGGTTGCGCGCCGCGGCGGACAACGGCCCCGTCGACAGCGAGCGCGCGCGGTTGGCCGCCGCTTCGAGGAAGCGCATCCCCTCATAGTTGGACTGCCCGACCGAGCCGATCGGCGGCGCGTGCGCCCCGAACATCGCGCGGTAGCTGATCTGGAACTCGTCATTGGCGCGCGAATCGACGCAGCCGAAATAGCCGGAGGCGCAGAACAGGTTCTCGGTCGCGTCCGGCCCGATGCCGAGCAGCACGGTCTCGTCCATCGCGCCGGCATAGCGCAGCGTGGTGGCGGCGAGTCCTGCGTCGGCGAAGGCGCGGTTGAAGGTGATGCTGTCGGTCCCGATCAGGGTGATCAGCACGACATCGGGCCGGGCTGCGCGAATCCGCGCCAGATGCGGCCCGTGATCGTCCTCGCCGAGCGGGACGAATTCCTCGCCAACCACCTGGCCGCCGGCCTCCTTGACGTAGCGCTTCACCGCGCGATGCGATTGCCAGGGCCAGACATAGTCGCTGCCGATCAAATACCAGCGCTGCGCCTTCTTGACCTCGGTGAGCCAGTGGATCGCCGGGCGGCTTTCGGCGCGCGGCGTCTCGCCGATCGCCATTACGCCCGGCGTCCGCTCGCCGCCTTCATAGACCGGCGTGTAGACATAGGGGACGCGGCCGGCCGTGACCTTGCGCAGCGCAAGGCGGACCGCACTGATATGCGAGCCCATGATGACGTCGATCTCGTCGAAGGCGATCGCCCGCTCGGCGCGGCGCACCACCTCCTCGATCGGGCCGCCGGCGTCGTACATCGACAATTCGACCTCGCGGCCGCGGATGCCACCCTGCCGGTTGATCTCGGCGACAGCCAGCATGACGCTGTTGGCCGAGATCGGCCCCCAGATTCCGGGCGCGCCGGAGAAGGTGATGAAATTGCCGATCCTAAGCTTGCCGTCGGTGCCGCCACGGCGCGAGGAGCCCGGCTTGACGGTCAAAGCGAGATCGGCCGCGCTGGACGACGGGCTTCGAAACAGGTGCGGCGGCGCGACGGGCAAGCCGCCATGCGCCTGGAAAGAGACCGTCGAGAGCACGCCAACTCCTGTCTGGGAAGCAAGACGCAACGCAGCCAGCGGGCGGTTGCGGCATCCGCCCCTTGGTTGGGGGAATATCCTAGGGGAAAATATTGAATATTCAACAATTGAAGTGCATATAGAAATGGCATGAGTTGCCGGACATTCATTCACCGGGTCAGGAACCAGGTCTCACGCCGTGGCTAAACCGCCGAAAGAAAATTCCCCGATCACCGAACACCTCACCTACCTGCTCGCGCAAGCCAACCGGGAGATCAACCGGCAGTTGGAGACGCGGCTGGCCAAGGAAGGCGTGCCGGTCGAGCAGTGGCGCATCCTCAAAGTGCTGTCCGACGGCAACGGCCACTCGATGGGCGAGCTTGCGGATGCTGTGCTGCTCAACCATCCGACGCTGACGAAGATGATCGACCGCATGGTGTCGGACGCGCTGGTCTATCGCGTGCAGGATCCGAAGGACCGCCGCAAGGTGCTGATGTTCGTCTCCGACCGCGGCAAGGCGCTGTGCCGCCGGCTGAACTCGCTGGCGGTGAGCCAGGAAGAGCACATCGTCGAGAGCTACGGCGACAAGTCGACCACCGAGCTCAAGCGGTTGCTGGAAAGCCTGATCGGCAGCGCGAACTGAGGCAACAGCTCCGCTACGACGCCACCTCGTCCTGCGCCATCAGTCCGGCCGGCCGCACCGGCTTGAGGGCGGAATCAGCGACCGGATGGGCCAGCCGGTTGCCGACGATCATGATCGCGCACACCGCGTAGCAGCAGACGCCGAGTGTGAACGTCGTGGTGATGCCGAACTGGATCGACAGCGCCATGCCGAGCACGGAAGCAAGCATCGAGGTGATGCCGTTGGTGCTCCAGAAGAAAGGCAGCAGCCCGTCATGCCGCCGCCAGATGCCGAGGCCCAGCGGGAACATCATGCCCATGCAGAAAGCCGGCGGGGCCAGCAGCGCGACCGACACGAGGATGCGGATGTCGGTCGGCGCGGAGCGCGCCCAAGCGGTGACGGCGGGCGTCAGCAGGCCTGCGGCCACCAGCGTTGCGCCCAGCGTCACGAGGCGAGCGATCAACGTGGCCGGCCGCGAAGGCGCGGCACCCACCGTGGCGCTGCCGATACCGCCGAACAGCAGGATCGTGAACAGCACGACGCTGAGCCCGTAGACCGGGTGGCCGAGGAACACCATCAGCCGTTGCATCTGCGAAATCTCGATCAGCATGAAGCCCATGCCGATCGCGGCGAAATAGGAAACCGGCGGCACCAGTGTGGCCGCCGGCATCCGCCGCATCAGGCGCGCGAAGGGAATTCCGATGTAGTAGATGCAGATGCCGAGTTGGAAGACGAGCACCCACTTGATGATGCCGAGCGCTGCGTTGTTCTGCGCCTCGAAGCCGTTCTTGAGGAACAGATCGGCAAGTCGCGCGGTATAGAAGAAGAATGGCTTGTCGTCGGTCGAGGCCGCGATGTTTTCCGGTAATGAATCAAGGAAGCTCTGGTCGGCCTTGCCCGATAGAAGGGTCGAGGTGACACTGTCATAGACGATATCCGGCCCGAGCAGCAGCTTGAATCCCTGTGCTTCCAATCGGTCGCGCGCGCCCCGCCATTGCACCGCCGTGAACGCCTCGGGCCGGGTCATGACCGTGACGACGCTGCCGACATTCGCCGCAATCACATGCTGCGACAGTTCGGTCATCGGCACGCCCTGATGCTGCAGCGCCTCGGCCGCGATCGCAATCAGGCGATAGAACTCGCCGCGATAGACCTTCGGTTCGTACCAGCGCGACACCGAGAGCATGCCGCCCGGCTTCAATGCGCGGAAGAAATCGTCCCACGCCTCCACGGTGTAGAGCCTGTTCTCGGTCAGCGTCAGCCCGCCGGCTGCGGTGGCGGCCCAGGTGTCGATCAGCGAGATCTGGATCAGGTCGTAGCGATCGGGCGAGTGGTTGATGTAACTGCGCGCTTCGGCATTGACCAGCGACACGCCGGGCTGGTGATGGAGATGGCCCGAATAATCGGCGAACTTGTCGGTCAGCACCTCGAAGATCGCGGGATTGATTTCGATGCCGTGAATTCGCTGCGCGCCGAAATAGAGGCCGGAGAGGATGTCGCGGCCGCCGCCGACACCGACCACGGCCACGTCGCCCGGCCGTTGCTGCACCAGATAGGGCGCGTTGATGACGTCGTCCTTGAGATAGGAAACCTTCGTCAAATCGCCGGAGAAGCGGGTGATCGGCGTCGCCGCGTCGGCATCGATGTCGAGATAGAGCTGCTCGATTCTGCTATCCGGGGTGCGCGAGAAGGACCAGCCGAACGGAATGGTGAGCCCGAGATCGGTCACGCGGATGCGCGAATAGGTGTTCCAGCGCTCGAACAACGTTCCGGTCTGCGGGGTGCCCTTGGCCCAGATCACGCCAAGATGGCTGCTGCCGGTTGCGGCAAGCGCGGTGTGAACCGCGGCGAGCGCGGCGAGACCAAGCGCACTGTTGCGGCTCAGGCGCACAGCGCTTCGGCCTTCGCCGTGACCGACCACGAACCAGCCGACGGCCGCGGCGCAGGCGCCGATCCACAGCGTCGCGCTGACCGGATCGATCACCAGCAGCACGAAGATGATGCCGAGGCATCCAACCGCGGCGCCGACCAGATCGGCAGCGTAGAGCCAGCCTCCGACATAGGGCAGCCGGGTCAGGAGAATCGTGATGCAGATGCCGCCCTCGGCAAACGGAATGGTGAAAGCCAGCGCCACCACGGCGAGCGCGGACATGGCATATGCGTCGGGCACGACCAGCGGCGCATACAAAAAGGCGCACATGACAGCGACGCCGCTGAGTGCGAACCGCGCGGCGTGACGGGCAAATTCCGGCGCCACACGCTCCGGCGCATAACGGGCGGAATCCTCATAAACCTTCATTGCACCGCGCGTCAGCCCGAACATCGCGAGGGCGATGGCCCCGAAAGCGAAATGGTAATGCACCATCACGCTGAAGAAGCGGGTGATGAGGATCTGATAGGCCAGCGTGGCCGACGCCAGCACGAAGATCGCCGGATAGTAGCGGCCGGGCATCGTCGTCGCGGTCTGCAAGGCGCGGCCTCCTGATCGAGCCTTGATCAAAGAGACGCTTTGATGCGGTTGGCGGCTCGCCCAACGCGCCCAGCAATATTGAAGCACAGAGCACTAACAAGTGATTGATTGGATGAGCCAACTCCGACTTTGGGTAGTGGCCGGACCGTCGGCGGGCTTAGCGCGGGGTTACCAGGGAACCCAAAATCGCGAAAATACCGCCTCGCCGACGGACAGCCTGCCGGGAGCTCCAACAAAAAGTCCGGGCAACATGTCGGAGTGCCGGACGCGGGCTCGTCCTCCGGATGCGCTAACACTGCGCGCGGTTCCGGCTCATCCTCCTCATCGATCACAAGGATTCCCCCGTCATGACTTCGATCACGCCGTTCCTCTGGCTCGACAACAACGTCCGCGACGCCGTCGCCTTCTACAAATCGGTGTTTCCGAACGCCGAGATCGAGACCGTCAGCGATTTCATGGCGAGTTTCGAGCTCGAGGGGCAGCGGTTCTACGCGCTCAATGGCGGACCGCAGCACAAGTTCAACGAGGCGGTGTCGTTCTTCCTCAGCGTCGAGACCCAGGAGCAGGTGGATTACTTCTGGGAGAAGCTCACCGACGGCGGCCAGGAATCGCGCTGCGGCTGGCTCAAGGACCGCTTCGGCCTGTCCTGGCAGGTAATCCCGACGGCGCTGAGCCGCTATCTCGGCGATCCCGACCGCAAGGCGGCCGATCGCGCGATGCAGGCGATGCTGAAGATGCAGAAGATCATCATCGCCGATCTCGACAAGGCGTTCGCCGGCTGACCGCGATGCAGCTTCGACGGCGGTCCAGGCGCCCGCCGCGTCAGGGCTTGCGACGGCTTACGCGTAGCGGCCGTGGCAGTGCTTGTACTTCTTGCCTGATCCGCAGGGGCAGTCCTCGTTGCGGCCGACCTTGCCCCAGCTTGCCGGGTCATTCGGATTGCGGTCGGCGGCCGGCATCCCCGGCGCCAGCGAGGCCTGGGCGTAGGTGGCCTCGGTCAGGCGGGCCTGGGCGAACTCGTCCTCGCCGGTGTTGGGATCGAGCTTGTGCGCCTCCATCGGCGGCAGCGGCATCGGCGGCTCCTCCGGCGGCACGATCTCGACCCGCATCAGCTGCGCGGTGACGGCCTCTCGCAGATGCGCGCTCATCTCCTGGAAGAGATTGAAGGCCTCGGTCTTGTACTCCTGCAACGGATCGCGCTGGCCGTAGCCGCGCAGGCCGATCACCTGGCGCAGATGGTCGAGCATGATCAGGTGCTCGCGCCAGAGATGGTCGAGCGTCTGCAACAGGATCGTCTTCTCGACGTAACGCATCACGTCGGGGCCCCACTGCGCGACCTTCGCCGCCATGCGCTCGTCGACGTGATTCTCGATGCGCGTCAGCAGCTCCTCGTCGGCGATGCCCTCTTCCTTGGCCCATTCGTCGACCGGCAGGTCAACGTCGAGCACGCGCTTCAACTCTTCCTTGAGGCCAGCGGTGTCCCACTGCTCGGCATAGGCGTGCTCGGGGATGTGCTTGGCGACCACGTCCTCGACGAAGGCGTGGCGCATGTCGGTCACGGTCTCGACGACGCTGTCCTCCTTCATCAGGTCGATGCGCTGGTCGAAGATCACCTTGCGCTGGTCGTTCTGGACGTTGTCGAACTTCAAGAGGTTCTTGCGGATGTCGAAGTTGCGCGCCTCGACCTTCTGCTGGGCCTTCTCCAGCGCCTTGTTGATCCAGGGGTGGATGATGGCTTCGCCTTCCTGCAGGCCGAGCCGCTGCAGCATGCTGTCGAGCCGGTCGGAGCCGAAGATGCGCATCAGATCGTCTTCCAGCGACAGGAAGAATTTCGAGCGGCCCGGGTCGCCCTGACGGCCGGAACGGCCGCGCAGCTGGTTGTCGATGCGGCGGGATTCGTGGCGCTCGGAGCCGATGATGTAGAGGCCGCCCGGCTTCTTCACCGTCTTGGCGGGTTTGTTGCCTTTGGCGGGCTCGACCTCGAAATCCTCTTCCGCCTTCAGCACGAGTTCGCGGAAGCGCTCGATGTCGGCCTTGATCAGCTCGATCTTCCTGGCCTTCTCGGCCTCGTCGGTGATCGCAGCGGTCTCCTGGATCCGCATCTCGAGCGAGCCGCCGAGCTTGATGTCGGTACCGCGGCCGGCCATGTTGGTCGCGATCGTGATCGCGCCCGGCACGCCGGCTTCGGCGACGATATAGGCTTCCTGCTCGTGGAAGCGCGCATTCAGCACCGCGAACAGCTTCGCCGGCTTGCCCGCGCGGGCCGCCGCATAAAGTTTGTCCATGCCGGACTCGGAGCCGAAATCGATCTGCTTGTAGCCGTGCTTCTTGAGGTACTCGGCCAGCACTTCCGATTTCTCGATCGAGGCCGTGCCGACCAGCACCGGCTGCAGCCGCTTGTTGGCGCGCTCGATCTCGGCAAGGATCGCGGCGTATTTCTCGTTCTGGGTGCGGTAGACCTCGTCGTCCTCGTCGAGACGCGCCACCGGCAGGTTGGTCGGGATCTCCACGACCTCGAGCTTGTAGATGTCGAACAGTTCGTCGGCTTCGGTCAGCGCCGTGCCGGTCATGCCGGACAGCTTCTGGTACATCCGGAAATAGTTCTGGAAGGTGATCGAGGCCAGCGTCTGGTTCTCGGGCTGGACCGTGACGTGCTCCTTGGCTTCCAGCGCCTGGTGCAGGCCTTCCGAATAGCGCCGGCCCTGCATCATGCGTCCGGTGAATTCGTCGATGATGATGACCTCGTCGTCGCGGACGATGTAATCCTTGTCGCGCGTGAACAGCGTGTGCGCGCGCAGCGCCTGGTTGACGTGATGCACGACGGAGACGTTCTCGACGTCGTACAGCGACTCGCCCTTGAGCTGGCCGGCGTCGCGCAGCAGGTTCTCCAGCTTCTCCATGCCGCCTTCGGTCAGCGTCACCGTGCGCTGCTTCTCGTCGACCTCGTAGTCGTCCTTCTTGACGAGCTTCGGCATGAAGGTGTCGATGGTGTTGTAGAAATCCGAACGGTCGTCGAGCGGGCCGGAGATGATCAGCGGCGTGCGCGCTTCGTCGATCAGGATGGAGTCCACTTCGTCGACGATCGCGTAGAAATGCTCGCGCTGGACCATGTCCTCCAGGCGGTACTTCATGTTGTCGCGCAGATAGTCGAAGCCGTATTCGTTGTTGGTGCCGTAGGTGATGTCGCAGGCATAGGCGGCCTTGCGCTCGGCGTCGTCGAGGCCGTGCACGATCACGCCGGTGGTCAGCCCCAGGAACGAATAGATCTGGCCCATCCAGCCGGAGTCGCGGCGGGCGAGGTAGTCGTTGACGGTGACGACGTGGACGCCCTTGCCGGCGAGCGCGTTGAGGTAGACCGCGAGCGTCGCGACCAGCGTCTTGCCCTCGCCGGTCTTCATCTCGGCGATGTCGCCCTCGTGCAGCACCATGCCGCCGATCAGCTGGACGTCGAAATGGCGCTGGCCGAGCGTCCGCTTGGCCGCCTCGCGCACCGTCGCGAAGGCCGGAACCAGGAGGTCGTCGAGCGTCTTGCCGCTGGCGAGCTGCTGCTTGAACTCGGCGGTACGGGCCTTGAGCTGGTCGTCCGTCAGTTTGACGAGGTCGGGCTCCAGGGCGTTGATGGCGCTGACGCGGGACTGATACCCCTTGACCCGGCGGTCGTTGGCGGAGCCGAAAAACTTGCGGGCGAGCGCGCCGATCATGCGAAATTCCTGTTCTTCGGTCTCGAGTTCGGTCTGGTTCAGTCTTGAATTTCAGTCTTGAATTTCAGTCTTGGGATACAGCCTGAGATGGCCCGCCGGATTGCCTATCAACTCACCGTGACGCGCTGCGGTTCGAGCCCCGACCCGGAGCTCCTCCGCCAATTGAGTGGGAAACAGGCCATCCTGGGTTCAACGGCGAAAAACGCAGCAAAATAAGCGCTCTCACCACTGATACGGTCGGCCAGAGATATGGCCCGGTCGGGGGGTTGTCAACGCCGCCAAGATGTCAAGGAATTCATCATTTTGACAAGACTTTCGCGTTGCCAATGTAACACGATTGGGCGAGTGTCCGCCCCGCTCGAGCTTCCCCCCTTTAGACCAAGGATTTTGCATGACCACCTCGCCTCCGGAAACCAAAACCGGCCTGCGCCTCGGCCTCGCCACCCTGGCCGCCACGGGCTGTCTTGTCGCAGTGCTGGCTGCCGGCCTCCCGGTCCGCGCCGCGGAATCCGACCCGGTGCTGGCGAAGGTGAACGGTTCCGAGATCCATGCCAGCGACGTCGCGCTCGCCGAGGAGGAACTCGGCCCGAGCCTGGCGCAGATGGACCCCGCGACCAAGAAGGACAACGTGCTGTCCTTCCTGATCGACATGAAGATCGTGTCCAAGGCCGCCGAGGACAAGAAGATCGAGAACAACGACGACTTCAAGAAGCGGCTCGCCTTCACCCGCAACCGCCTGTTGATGGACAGCCTGCTTGCCAGCGAGGGCAAGGCCGCGACCACCGACGACGCCATGAAGAAGGTCTATGAAGAGGCCTCCAAGCAGATCACCGGCGAGCAGGAGGTGCGCGCCCGCCACATCCTGGTCGAGACCGAGGATGAGGCCAAGGCGATCAAGGCCGAGCTCGACAAGGGCGCGGACTTCGCCGAGCTCGCCAAGAAGAAGTCCAAGGATCCCGGCGCCTCCGACGGCGGCGACCTCGGCTTCTTCACCAAGGAGCAGATGGTGCCGGAATTCTCCGCGGTCGCCTTCACGCTCGAGCCGGGCAAGATCTCCGATCCGGTCAAGTCGCAGTTCGGCTGGCACATCATCAAGGTCGAGGAAAAGCGCAACCGCAAGGCGCCCGACTTCGAGCAGGTGAAGGCCCAGATCGAGACCTATGTGACCCGTAAGGCGCAGGCCGATTATGTCGCCAAGCTGCGCGAGGCCGCCAAGGTCGAGCGCCTGGACAAGCCGGCCGAAACGGCCAAGGACGCGACCGCGCCGGCGGATGCCGCCAAGGACGCGCCGAAGCCCGCCGACAACAAGATGGCGCCGGCGAAGAAGTAAGATTCGCGAACGTTGTTGCAGTTGCGATGGCCGGGCATGTCCCGGCCATTTGCGTTTCGAAATGCCCTCGTAGCCCGATGCAGCCAACGGGTTGCGAACCCTCCTCCTTCCCCCTGAACGGGGGAAGGTCGGGATGGGGGTCAGCCGCAAGCGACACTGTGTGCGGAGAGAGCGAATCCCCACCCGCTTTGCTCTTCGAGCAAAGCGACCTCCCCTTTTCAAGGGGAGGTTAGAGGCGGCCCGGACCACGTTCTTGAACAATTGATGACACCACGTTGGCGCCCGAGCCCTCTCCCGCTTCAGCCGGCGAGATGATATGCAGCGCTTCCCTCCCCGCAGCCGGAAGCCTCCCATGTCCACCGCCGTCTCCCCCCTCGCCCCGCCTGACGTTCCCGAGATGCCCGTGATCGCGGGTGTGCGGCTTGCGACCGCTGCCGCCGGCATCCGCTACAAGGGCCGCACCGACGTGCTGCTCGCGCTGCTGGACAAGGGCACCACGGTGGCCGGCGTCTTCACCAAGTCGAAATGCCCGTCGGCGCCGGTCGAGTGGTGCCGCGCCAAGCTGAAGGGCGGGGCTGCGCGCGCCCTGGTGGTCAATTCCGGCAACGCCAACGCCTTCACCGGCAAGACCGGCAAGGCGTCCACCACGCTGACCGCGCAGATCGCGGCGAAAGCGGTCGGCTGTTCGACGGCGGACGTCTTCCTTGCCTCCACCGGCGTGATCGGCGAACCGCTCGACGCCACCAAGTTCGACGGCGTGCTGGCGCAGCTCGCGGAGACCGCGACCCCCGATCTGTGGATGGATGCGGCCAGGGCGATCATGACCACCGATACCTTCCCGAAGGTCGCCACCGCGACCGTCAAGCTCGGCAAGGCCAAGGTGACGATCAACGGCATGGCCAAGGGCGCCGGCATGATCATGCCCGACATGGCGACCATGCTGTCCTTCGTCTTCACCGACGCGCCGCTGTCGGCGTCCGTGCTGCAATCCCTGCTCAAGACAGGTGTCGAGGACACCTTCAATGCGCTGACCATCGACGGCGACACCTCGACGTCCGACACGCTGCTCGCGTTTGCGACCGGTGCTGCTGCAGCCAACGGCGCGCCGAAGATTTCGCGCGCCAGCGACCCGCGCCTGAAGGCCTTCACCAAGGCGTTCCAGCAGATCCTCGCCAATTTGTCCGAGCAGGTGGCGCGCGACGGCGAAGGCGCGCGCAAGCTGGTCGAGGTCGTGGTCGAGGGCGCGACGACAAAGCCGTCGGCGCGCAAGATCGCAATGTCGATCGCCAATTCGCCGCTGGTGAAGACCGCGATCGCCGGCGAGGACGCTAATTGGGGCCGCGTGGTGATGGCGGTCGGCAAGGCCGGCGAGCCCGCCAACCGCGACAAGCTCTCGATCTCCTTCAACGGCATCCGCGTCGCCAAGAGCGGCGCGCGCGATCCGTCCTACAATGAGAAAGAAGTGTCGGAGGCGATGAAAGCGCCGAAGATCCAGATCAAGGTCGCGCTCGGCCTCGGCAAGGCGAGAGACCGGGTGCTGACCTGCGATCTCACCAAGGAATACGTCGCAATCAACGGCGATTACCGGTCGTAAGGTTCACCTCCTTACCCGTCATCCTGAGGTGCGAGCCTTGCGGCGCAATTGCGCCGCTGGGCGAGCCTCGAAGGATGCACGGCCCCGATCGTGCCGCATGGAGAGGGTCGGGCCGTCGACCCTTCGAGACGGCCGCTACGCGGCCTCCTCAGGGTGACGGCGAGAGAGCGTCAGCTCGAGATCCGCGCGTCGGCGACCGCCTTCTTGAACAGCGCGTTCATCGCGTCCGCGATGCCTTGCGTCGGGCTGACTTCGAAATAGAAGCCCGGCGACGCGCAGGCCTGCATGTTCTGCGCGATCTGGCTGTTCGGCGACGGGCCGAACGGGCCCTGATTGAACGGATCGATCCAGGTCATGTACCAGTTGTTGGTCGGCAGTTGCAGATAGGTGGTGTAGAGCACCGCGATCTTGATGTTGCGCTTCTTGATCGCATCGCAGAGCGCCGGATTGATCGGCGACTGGCAGCGATTGCTGCCGGTGATCGGCTTCAGGCAGCTTGAGTTCGGCTCGTCCGCGACCCCGTCGGATACGAAGAACAGATATTTGAGCGGCGCCGACGATGTGCCGGCGCCCGGGTTTGCGATCACGTTGTTGATCTGGGGGAAAATCGTGGTGAACTGGCTGTCCTTGTCCGCGGTGTAGGCATCGTTGTTGCCGTAGACGCCCATCAGATCGATGTTGCCGGCCGCCGACTTCGCGCTCGACAGGCTTGATGACAGCGAGAACAGACTTCGCAGGCCATAGGTCTTCGAGGACGCGCCGAAGTCATAGATCGCCATGCGGAACTGGCTCGAATAGGTCTGGGTCGCCGCCGCGGTGTCCATCAATTGCTGGGTCGCGCTGCGAAGCACGTCGATCCGCGTCGTGACGCCAAGCGATTTCGCCAAATTGTAGTAGTTGTTGGGGTCGTTGTAGTCGTGGCAGGCGAAGGCGCACTGGTCGTTCGGTTTGAAGCTGTTGCCGGTGGTGGCCGTGACCAGCTTGGCGACGTCCGTCGGCGTGGCGCCGACTCCCATCGACGGCGAATTGTCGAGCAGCAGATAGAAATCGATATAGAGCGGCATGTTCGCGGTCGAGGTCGAGGTGCCCGACACGCTCACCTTGCTCCGCCCCAGCACGCCGAGGAACATGGTCGGGACATCTGCGGTGAACTGCACCGTCGAGGTGATGGTGCCGCCGCTCTTGGTCATGGTCGGCGTCACGCTGGTCAGCGTGAAGCCGTTCTGGTTGAAGACGTTGCCGTTGAAGATCTTCCTCGCGTCGGCCTCGCCGGCCGAAATCTCGCCGTCCGACGTCATGGCGCCGGCCGCGATGAAGCCGGGCGATGCCTTGGCGACCGATCCGACGCTCGCCGCGTCGGCGGCGGATATCAGCTTGCTGCGGATCTGGTTGGCGCGGGAATAGTCGACCGCGCATCCGACCGCGACCAGGAGCGGGAGCAGGGACAGGCCGAAGATCATCGCGATGTTGCCCGAGCGGTCGCGGCGGAAACGGCTGACGGTCCGGAGCAAGGTGCGCATGGGTTATATCGGCAGAGAAAATGATGGGCTGATAAATCAGGACCTTCACCCTGCCGGCTGCACATTAAGGCCGACTTATCGCGAATGCAGAAAAAGCGCGCAGGCACAAATCGTTTGGCTGACGGCGCGTTGCTGGTTAATGAAAGCTTGCAAGACAAGAAGGAACATTCGTGCAGCATGGCTGACATCAAGCTGACCCTCGTCGTCGCCTGCGCGCTGGTCGATGCCGACAAGCGCGTGCTGCTGGCGCAGCGTCCCGAAGGCAAGGCGTTGGCGGGGCTGTGGGAATTCCCCGGCGGCAAGATCGAGCCCGGCGAGCGGCCGGAACAGACCCTGATCCGCGAGTTGCACGAGGAGATCGGCATCACCGTGAGCGAGCCGTGCCTCGCACCGCTGACCTTCGCCAGCCATGCCTACGAGACCTTCCATCTGCTGATGCCGCTCTACATCTGCCGGCGCTGGGAGGGCATCGCGGTGGCGCGCGAGGGCCAGAACCTGGCCTGGGTCCGCGCCGGCAAGCTGCGCGACTACCCGATGCCGCCGGCGGATATTCCGCTGCTGCCGCATCTGATGGATCTGTTGCTGTGACCTTCTTCGCCTTCCCGCTTGCGAGGGAGGCGCGGCTACCCAAAATATCGAAAACAACCTCATGCAAAGGTGCCGGCGGCGGTCGGGTTCGACCAGGCGACTTGACACGTCGGGCAACTCACCGGCACTATTCCAATATTCAGAAATCGTGCACACGCCCCCTCGCCCGCGAGACTATCGCACATGGCGTGAGCAGACCTTGTCACCGCCGTCATGCCGGGCTTGTCCCGCGCATCCATGCGGCGACAGTCCCGATGACGCCACGCCTCTCCCCAACCCTCTCCCGCAAGGGGAGAGGGAGCCCTGGCATTGTGCGCTCCTAACCGCTCAACGCTTCACCTGCTTCACTGCCGCCTCCAAACTCGCTTTCGCCGAGCCGGGCCGCAGCGGCTTCGGCTGGCTTTCGTGCGGGGCCCAGCCGGACAGCCAGACGATGTCGAAGGTGGCGCGGATGCGGCCGTCGGAATCGGCGAAACGTTCGCCGTAGATTTGCGCCATCCGCAGCATGGTGGCGCGGCGGGTCGGGGTGTGGCGGCGCTCGCGCAGCACATTGGTCGCGCCCATGCGCCTGAGATCGGCCATCAATGCGAACGCGCTGGCGTAGCGCACCACGACGCGGTCGACGTCGGTCACCGGCAGCGCGAAGCCTGCCCGCTGCAACAGCGCGCCGATATCGCGCAGATCGGCGAATGGCGCGACGCGCGGCGACACCCCGCCCTCGCACTCCGCCTCCGCCGCGGCAAAGCTTTGCCTGAGCTCGGTCAGCGTGTCGCCGCCGAGCATCGCCGCAAGCAGCAGACCGTCGCCCTTCAGCGCCCGGCGGATCTGCGCCAGCACGCCCGGCAAATCGTTGACGAACTGGAACGCCAGCGCGGAGACCGCGAGATCGAGCGACTCCGGCGGCACGCCGAGCGATTCCGGCTCGCTGAAATCAATCGCATCGACCGATGCGACACGCCCGCGCAGGACTTCCGCAATCCCGTCACCCGGCGTCCAGACATCGGCCGCCGCCGAAAAGCTGCGCGATACCGCCTGCAACCGGTCCGCCATGTCCTCGGTGGCACGCTCGAGCAGAAACGTCGCCGGCCCCTCGCGCCGCGCGCGCGCCAGCCGCGCACCGAGCAATGCGCGATCGAACAGGATGGGAGCCGTAGCCGGGGTCGGTGCCATCCGCGCTGGTTACGCCGGACCGCCGCCGCAGGCAATGCGCCTTGAGCCCGTGCGGCTCAAACGCTAGCCTCATCAGCCATGGACGCCGAGGCATCACCGACACGCTCCATTTCCGGTCACATCCAGCGTGCGCTCGGCGCGGTCGGCGGGGCGTGGCTGCGCACCGCACGGCTGGCGCTCGACATCGCGCTGCCGACGCTGTGCGTGTCGTGCCGCGAGCCGGTCGATGGTGAGGGCGTCTGCGCGGCCTGCTGGGCCAAATTGTCGTTCATCGCGCCGCCGTTCTGCCCGCGGCTCGGCGTTCCCTTTGTCTACGATCCCGGACCCGAGCTGCTGTCGATGGAGGCGATCGCCAATCCGCCCGCCTACCAGCGCGCCCGCGCCGCGGTGCGCTATGACGACGTCGCGCGCACCCTGGTGCACGCATTGAAATATCAGGATCGCACCGATCTGGCGCCGACAATGGGCCGCTGGATGGCACGGGCGGGAAAGGAATTGCTGGAGGATGCCGACATGCTGGTGCCGGTTCCGCTGCACTGGCGGCGCGGCTGGAGCCGGCGCTACAACCAGTCCGGCGCACTCGCCAAGGTGATCGCGCGCCAGAGCGGCGTCAAAATGGTCTCCGAAGCGCTGCGGCGCACCCGCGCCACCGAGCAGCAGATCGGGTTGTCTCGCAAGGACCGCACCAGCAATGTGCAGGGCGCATTCGGGGTCGCCGATGAACGCAAGGCTGACATCCAGGGCCGCCGCGTGATCCTGGTCGACGACGTCCTGACCTCGGGCGCCACAGTGGATGCCTGCGCACGGGCGCTGTTGCGCGCCAAAGCCGCGCAGGTCGATGTGCTGGTGTTTGCCCGGGTTGTCGATACCCACCGCGCTCCCATATAATCTGTCATTCAGGTTCAACCGAGCACACCATGACCGCTGCCATCGAAATCTACACCCGCCCGGGCTGCGGTTATTGCACCGCGGCCAAATCGCTTTTGATGCGCAAGAACGCCGCTTTCACCGAACTGAGCGTCGCCAGCAACCCGTCCTATCGCGACGAGATGTACGATCGCGCCGGCACCGGGTCGACGTTCCCGCAGATCTTCATCGGCAAGACCCATGTCGGCGGCTGCGACGAGCTCTACGCGCTCGATCGCGAGGGCAAGCTCGACGGCCTGATCAGCAACGGAGGCGGCGCCTGATGAGCACGGACAACATTTTCACCGCCGCCATGGTGCAGATGCGCACCGGATTGCTGCCCGAGCCGAGCCTCGAGCAGGGCACGCGGCTGATCCGCGAAGCTGCGGCGCAGGGCGCCAAATACGTGCTGACCCCCGAAGTCAGCAACATGATGCAGTTGAACCGCAAGGCGCTGTTCGAGCACCTGGCGAGCGAAGAGGACGACAAATCGCTGCAGGCCTATCGCGCGCTGGCCGCCGAACTGAAGATCCATCTGCATATCGGGTCGCTGGCGCTGCGCTACTCGCCGGAGAAAGCGGTCAACCGCTCGTTCCTGATCGGGCCCGAGGGCAATGTGCTCGCGAGCTACGACAAGATCCACATGTTCGACATCGATCTGCCGGGTGGCGAGAGCTATCGCGAATCGGCCAACTACCAGCCCGGCGAGACCGCCGTGATCTCCGACCTGCCCTGGGGCCGGATCGGACTGACGATCTGCTACGACGTGCGCTTCCCGGCGCTGTATCGCGCGCTTGCCGAGGCCGGCGCGTCGTTCCTCACCGTCCCCTCCGCCTTCACCCGCAAGACCGGCGAAGCGCATTGGCACACTTTGCTGCGCGCCCGCGCCATCGAGACCGGCTGCTTCGTGTTCGCAGCGGCGCAGGCCGGCCTGCACGAGAACAAGCGCGAGACCTTCGGGCATTCGCTGATCATCGACCCCTGGGGCGAGATCCTCGCCGAGGGCGGCGTCGAGCCCGGCGTGTTCCTGGCCGAGATCGATCCCGCCAAGGTCGAGACCGCGCGCAAGACCATCCCTTCACTTCAGCACGGCAGGCGTTTCGGCATCGCCGACCCCAAGGCCGGCCCGGAGCATCTGCACCTCGTCCGGGGTTCGGCATGATCCGCTACACGCTGCGCTGCGAGCGCGGCCATCAGTTCGAGAGCTGGTTCCAGAGCTCGTCGGCCTATGAATCGCAGGAGAGACGTCACCTTATCGATTGCCCGTCCTGCGGCTCTGACAAGATCGAGCGCGCGATCATGGCGCCGCAAATCGTCAGCAAGAAGGGCCGCGAACCGGCTCAGCCGGTGCCGGCCGCCCCGGTCGAGGCGACGCCTGCCGAATCGACGTCGCTGATGATGGCGCAGGAGCGCGAGCTGCGCAGCAAGCTGAAGGAACTGCGCGACCACATCGTGAAGAACGCCGACAATGTCGGCGACCGCTTCCCGAACGAGGCGCGCAAGATGCATTACGGCGATATCGAGCACCGGCCGATCTATGGCGAGGCCTCTCCCGAGGAAGCGCGCGCGCTGATCGACGAAGGCGTCGAGGTCTCGCCACTGCCGACGCTGCCGGAAGACCGGAATTGACCGCGACCTGGCAGGTCTGGGCGTTCCTTTCGGCTATTTTCGCCGCGCTGACCGCGATCTTCGCCAAGGTCGGCGTCGAGGGCATCAACTCCGATCTGGCCACCCTGATCCGCACCGTAGTCGTGCTGATCACGCTGTCCGCCATCCTGTTCGCGACCGGGCAATTCACCCAGGCCGGCCCGATCTCGGGCAAGAGCTGGCTGTTCCTGCTGCTGTCCGGGCTCGGCACCGGCGCGTCGTGGATCTGCTATTTCCGCGCGCTGAAGCTCGGCCCCGCCACACTTGTCGCGCCGATCGACAAGCTCAGCGTGGTACTGGTGGCGCTGTTCGGCGCCGTGTTCCTCGGCGAGCGCCCCTCGGCCTATGGCTGGATCGGGATCGCGCTGATCTCGGCCGGCGCGGTGCTGATCGCGGTGAAGGGGTAATCTTACGCGGCGATCAGCAGCGCGACGCCGATCACGATCAGGACGATGCCCAAAACCTCACGCAGCGAGAACGGCTGCTTGAGCGAGAAATACGCCACGCCCTGCGCGAACAGGACCTCGATCAGCGCCAGCGTGCGCACGTTGGCGGCGGCGGTGAGCGCGAACGCCAGGAACCAGAACTGCGAGGAGAACGCACCCATGAAGCCCGCGAACATCGACGGCCGCCACAGGCCAAGGATTTTTCGCAGCACGTCGGGCGCGCGCAGCAACAGATAGACCGACAGGATCAACGTCTGGACGAACAGGCTCCACATCAGCGTGTAGGAGGCCGCCGTCACAAACGAGACGCCGGGCACGGCAATGATCGCGCCGCGAAAGCTCACCGCCGAAATCGCGAACACCGCGGCGGCGCCGAGGCCGAGCACGGTCGGCCGCAGATCGGCAAAGCTCCTCGAGCCGCCGGGCCTGAGCGCGGTGACGACGACGCCGATCGTGGCGATCACGATCGCGATCACCTTGGCTGACGTGAGATGGTCGCCGAGGAAGATGAAGCCGAAGATCGCGGTCTGGATCGCCTCGGTCTTCATATAGGCCGTGGTCACCACGAAGGAGCGGTCGTTCATCGCCAGCAGCATAAAGCCGGTGCCGACGATCTGGCTGAGCGCGCCGGACAACAGCCACGGCCAGAACGACGCCGCCGGCCACGGCACGCGATCGCCGGTCAGCAGCACCGCCAGCGCGAAGAACACCACCGCGAACGGCAGGCCGAACAGGAAGCGGATATTGGTCGCGCCCCAGGTCCCGAGCGGCCCAGTCAGATGCCGCTGCATCGCATTGCGCGCCACCTGGCCGAACGCAGCGACGATCGTGAAGGGGATCCAGAGCGAGGCGATTGTGAACATGCGGGATGAGTGCGCCGGGGGCGAGAGTGCGCGCACAGCGTGCCGATTACGGCCGACTCGGTCAATCGAAACGGCGCATGACTGGATTGCGCGACGTCCACAAGCGCGGTGTCGTCCCTGCGGAAGCAGGGACCCATAACCACGGGAGGTTTGGGGCATGATGGTTGAACGGGCCATGGCACCGATTAGGTCTGGCGAGGTGTGGAGCAGGACACGTCCTGAACTCAGATCGCGCTCAACAATATCGGCCGGTGGTTATGGGTCCCTGCTTTCGCAGGGACGACACCGGATGTATCCGCGAAAACAGGGCTAACTTTGCAGACCATAAACCGCTAGCAGGGGGCAAGCCGATCCCCCGAACTCCCCGTCGTCCCTGCGGAAGCAGGGATCCATAACCACAGAGAGCGGTTCGTGGCACACCGGTCAGGCAAGCAAGTCACTGAGGTCCCGCCACTCGGGATTATCGCGCTCGATCAGCTCGATCTTCCAGTCGCGCTTCCACCGCTTGAGCTGCTTCTCGCGCGTGATGGCTTCCTCCGCGCGCTGATATGATTCGACATGCACGAGGCGATGGACGCCATATCTCTTGACGAACAGTGAGCCTTTGCCGGCCTTGTGCTCATCCAGCCGTTTGTGAACGGAATTCGTCACGCCGATATACAGCGTGCCATGGCGCTGGCTGGCGAGGATGTAGACATAGTACATGCTCGGAACGCGGATCTCGCCCAGTTATGTGGGCCGGTGGTTATGGGTCCCTGCGTCCGCAGGGACGACACCGGTTGTGTGGATACGGATCGGCCTACACCTCTTCCGCTACCACCATGTAGTTCACGTCCATGTCGGTCGAGACGGTCCATTTGTCGGCGAGCGGGTTGTAGACCACGCCGGCCTGCTCGGTGACGGTGAGATTGACGTCGCCGAGATAGCGCTCGAGCTCGGCGGGGGTGACGAACTTGCTCCATTCGTGGGTGCCGCGCGGCAGCCAGCGCAGCACGTATTCGGCGCCGACGATCGCCAGCGCAAAGCTCTTCCAGTTGCGGTTCAAGGTCGAGACCACCATCAGCCCGCCGGGCTTGAGCATGACAGCGCAGCGCTTGATGAAGGCGCCGACGTCGACGACGTGTTCGACCACCTCCATCGCCAGCACGATGTCGAAGCGCTCGCGTGCGTCCATCTCCTCCACCGTGGTGCAGCGGTAGTCGATCGACAGATGCGCCTTGTCGGCATGCAGCTTCGCGGCTGCGATGTTGGTGGCGGACGGATCGATCCCGATCACCTGGGCCCCGAGCCGGGTGAACGGCTCGCACAACAGGCCGGCGCCGCAGCCGATGTCGAGCAACCGCAGGCCGGACAGGCAGCTCAGGCTCTTGGCGTTACGCTCGAACTTGCGGCAGGCGGCGTCGCGGATATAGGTCAGGCGCAGCGGATTGATCTTGTGCAGCGGCGCCATCTTGCCGCGCGGATCCCACCATTCATCCGACAGTTTTGAGAATTTCGCGATTTCGGCCGGATCGACCGAGGCAGCGGTGGAATTGGAAAGCGTTATGGTCATGAATGCGCGCGCCCCTATCGCGCGGTGATCGAATTGCGAAACGACAGCGGCGAGGCGATGGTCTTGATGGTCTCGATGCCCTCGCCGACGCCGCGGATGGTGACGTCGCCATAATTGAGCAGGCGCCCCATGATGCTCTGGTTGACGTCGACGCTCTCGACCTTGTCGAGGCTCATCTCGAAGGTGCGCCGCTTGATGAAGCCGGTTTTGTGCACGACGCGGAAATTGGTCACGTCAGTCTCGGTAGTCCAGCGATGGAACCAGGCCGCGCCGGTCCAGTACAGCGCCGCGACCGCGACCACTGCGGCGGCCGTAAGGCAGGCCAGCACCAGGCCCTCGACCATCGTCATCCGTGACAGGATCAAGAGCGCCAGGACCAGGATCCAGGCCGCGATCGCCGGCAGATAGAACATCCAGTGCGCATTGGTGGAATACAGCACCTTCTCGCCAGGCTGCAGGATTTCGTCGATGTAGCGTCCCATCCAATTCCGCCTTCGCGTTGCCCCCGCGTTACCCTTGCGCCACAGCCGGCCCGCAACCGGTAAGGCAACCCCAAAAGACCCTCGGGGGACCCCTACCAACCGGCTTGCCCCCGGGCGCGGCGCTATGTATACGCGCGTTTCGGTGCCCGCGCTTGCGGTTTTCGGCGTGGGTTAACCTACTTATCCTCTTAAAGGAATAGACGCGTCGTCATGGGCCGCCTCGTGATGAAATTCGGCGGTACGTCCGTCGCCAATATCGATCGTATCCGCAACGTCGCCCAGCACGTGAAGCGCGAGGTCGACGCGGGCCACGAGGTCGCCGTCGTCGTCTCCGCGATGTCCGGCAAGACCAACGAACTGGTGGCCTGGTGCACCGAGGCCTCGCCGATGCACGACGCGCGCGAATATGACGCGGTGGTCGCCTCCGGCGAACAGGTCACTTCGGGCCTGCTCGCGATCGTGCTGCAGGGCATCGGCATCCAGGCGCGCTCCTGGCAGGGCTGGCAGATCCCGATCAAGACCTCGGACGCGCACGCCTCGGCGCGCATCCTCGATATCGACGGCACCGAGATCATCACCCGCTTCAAGGAGCGCAAGGAAGTCGCCGTGATCGCCGGCTTCCAGGGCATCAATCCCGATACCGGCCGCATCACCACGCTCGGCCGCGGCGGTTCGGACACTTCGGCGGTGGCGATCGCGGCCGCGCTGCGCGCCGACCGCTGCGACATCTACACCGATGTCGACGGCGTCTACACCACCGATCCGCGCGTGGTGCCGAAGGCCCGCCGGCTCGACAAGATCGCATTCGAGGACATGCTGGAGCTGGCCTCGCAGGGCGCCAAGGTGCTGCAGGTTCGCTCGGTGGAACTCGGCATGGTGCACAACATGCCGATCTTCGTACGCTCCAGCTTCGACAAGCCAGAGGATATCGACCCGCACGCCAACCAGCCGCCGGGCACGCTGATCTGCAGCGAGGAGGAAATCATGGAAATGCACGTCGTCACCGGCATCGCCTTCTCCAAGGACGAAGCCCAGATTTCCGTGCGCCAGATCGAGGACAAGCCCGGCGTCGCCGCTGCGATCTTCGGGCCGCTCGCGGATGCCAACATCAACGTCGACATGATCGTGCAGAACGTGTCGGAGGACGGCAAGACCACCGACCTCACCTTCACCGTGCCGGCCACCGACTACAACCGCGCCAGGGACACCATTACGTCCGCCAAGGCCAAGATCGGCTACGCCAGGCTCGACACCGCGACCGATGTCGCCAAGGTCTCGGTGATCGGCAGCGGCATGCGCAGCCATGCCGGCGTCGCCGCGAAGGCGTTCAAGGCGCTGGCCGATCGCAACATCAACATCCGCGCCATCACCACCTCCGAGATCAAGTTCTCGGTCCTGATCGACGCCGCCTATACCGAACTCGCGGTCCGTACGCTGCACACGCTGTACGGGCTGGACCAGGCGTAAGCTTCTCCCGTCATTCCCGGTGCGCAATTGCGTGGCACCGGGGAATGACGAGTGGATGGACCTGGCCCCCTCTCAGGGAATAGGCCGTCCTCCGGTACCGGCGTCCCGGAGTTAGAATTTCTCTTAGCGGGCGCAGCATCGGGCTGACGCAGACGTTATTTGCTACTGGCAGGCGTTTTGCTTGGCAAAGCGAGCCTCGATTGGCTATACGGCCAATCAGGTGGGCTGTCGCGAACTGTGGCACAGTTTGTGCGATCCCGAATCGGCGGGAACTGGCGCGAGCGGCGACGCCGAATGACTAAAATTGTTGTGTTTGACGAGTTTTGCGCCAACGGCCGGCCGGCCCCGTGCGCCGGCCTGGTGGGGAGGGACTGAAGCACATGCGGAGCGCGTCGGGAGGCCCCCGCGTCCTGTTGAGGCGGCTCCGCGAAACCATGGCGGAGCAAGTCTCCGCCCAGGAACGCCTCGACAAGATCGTGGTGCTGATCGCGGCCAACATGGTGGCCGAGGTCTGCTCCTGCTACGTGCTGCGCATCGACAACACGCTCGAGCTCTACGCCACCGAGGGTCTGAACCGCGACGCCGTGCACCGCACCGTGCTGAGCGCGCATGAGGGCCTCGTCGGCCTCGTCGCCAGCGAGGCGACGCCGCTCAATCTCTCCGACGCGCAAAGCCACCCCGCCTTCGCCTACCGCCCGGAGACCGGCGAAGAGATCTACCACTCGTTTCTCGGCGTGCCGATCCTGCGCGCCGGCAACACGCTCGGCGTGCTTGTGGTGCAGAACCGCGCCAAGCGCACCTATGTCGAGGAAGAGGTCGAGGCGCTGCAGACCACCGCCATGGTGCTGGCGGAGATGATCGCCTCAGGCGAGCTTGCCGCGCTGGCCCAGCCCGGCGCCGAGCCCGCCGCGCGGCACTCGCTGCACAAGACCGGCGCGGTGCTCTCCGACGGCATCGCGCTCGGCCATGTCGTGCTGCACGAGCCGCGCGTCGTCATCACCAACTATATCGCCGAGGACCTGCCGAAGGAGATCAAGCGGCTCGACACTGCGCTCGCCAATCTGCGCGCCGATCTCGACCGCATGCTGGAGCGCGGCGACGTCGCCGAAGGTGGCGAGCATCGCGATGTGCTGGAAGCCTACCGCATGTTCGCCAACGACCAGGGCTGGTCGCACAAGCTGCATGAGGCGGTCGCCACCGGCCTCACCGCGGAAGCCGCCGTCGAACGCGTGCAGTCCGACACCCGCGCGCGCATGCTGCGCTCGACCGATCCCTATTTGCGCGACCGCCTGCACGATCTCGAGGATCTCGGCCATCGCCTGATGCGGCAACTGGTCGGCCAGGACCATGCGCCGACGCGCGAACAGCTGCCCGACAACGCCATCCTGATCGCCCGCGCGATGGGCCCCGCGGCACTGCTCGACTATGACCGCAAGCGGCTGCGCGGCCTGGTGCTGGAGGAAGGCACCGCGAATTCCCACGTCTCGATCGTGGCGCGCGCGCTCGGCATTCCCGCGGTCGGCGAGGTGCCGAACGCGCCCGGCATTGCCGATCCGGGCGATGCCATCATCGTCGACGGCATTTCCGGCGAGATCTATGTCCGCCCCTCCGCCGAGATCGAATCCGCCTACGCCGAGCGCGTCCGGTTCCGGGCGCGGCGGCAGGCGCAATATTCGGCGCTGCGCGACAAGCCTTGCGTGACCAAGGACGGCCAGCCGATCGAGCTCCTGATCAATGCCGGCCTGACCATCGACCTGCCGCATATCGAGGACACCGGCAGCGCCGGCATCGGCCTATTCCGCACCGAATTGCAGTTCATGGTGAGCCCGAGCCTGCCGCGTTCGAGCGACCAGCTTGCGCTATACCGCACCGTGCTCGATGCCGCGGGCACCAAGCCCGTCACCTTCCGCACGCTCGACATCGGCGGCGACAAGGCGCTGCCCTACATGGAGACCGTGGTCGAGGAAAATCCCGCGCTCGGCTGGCGCGCGATCCGGCTCGGCCTCGACCGCCCCGGCCTGCTGCGCGGCCAGATCCGCGCACTGCTGCGCGCCGGCGGCGGCCGTGCGCTGAAGATCATGTTCCCGATGATTTCAGAGATCGCCGAGTTCGACCAGGCCAAGGCGATCGTCGAGCGCGAGCTGACCTATCTGCGCCAGCACGGCCATTCGCTGCCGGAGCGGATCGATATCGGCACCATGGTCGAGGTGCCGGCCCTGCTTTACCAGCTCGACGAGCTGCTGAAGAAGGTCGACTTCGTCTCGGTCGGCTCCAACGACTTGTTCCAGTTCCTGTTCGCGGTCGACCGCGGCAATGCCAAGGTCTCGGAACGCTTCGACATCCTGTCGGCGCCGATCCTGCGCGCGCTACGCGACATCGTGCGCAAGGCCAAGATCGCGAAGAAGGCCGCTTCGCTGTGCGGTGAGATGGCGTCGAAGCCGATCGGCGCGCTGGCGCTGATTGCGCTCGGCTATCGCTCGCTGTCGCTGTCGGCGACCGCGCACGGCCCGGTCAAGGCCTTGATCCTCGACCTCGACGCCAAGAAGGCCGAGGCGATGATCAATCCGCTGCTGGACGCGCCGGTCGGCAGCGTCTCGATCCGCGGGGCGCTGACGAAGTTTGCGGAAACCGAGGGGCTGGCCTTGTAGCGACGCTGCCGTCGCCTCTGCCACCCCTTCGCGCTTTCAGCAATTCGAGACTCCGCCATGCTACCCGAAGCCAAACTCGACGTCCTGCTCGCCCATCACGCCTCGCTGGAGGCCGAGCTGCTCGGTCAGGTCAACTCCGAGCGCTATGTTGCGATCACGCGCGAGCTCG
Source organism: Bradyrhizobium sp. 41S5 (assembly GCF_011516665.3). Taxonomy (NCBI): domain Bacteria; kingdom Pseudomonadati; phylum Pseudomonadota; class Alphaproteobacteria; order Hyphomicrobiales; family Nitrobacteraceae; genus Bradyrhizobium; species Bradyrhizobium sp. 41S5. The sequence continues at coordinate 8,292,608 of NZ_CP083721.1, forward strand.
CCGAGCTCAATCCGCTGATCGATGCGGTGAAGACCTATCGCTCTGCCCGATCGGAACTCGCCGACACCGAGGCGTTGCTGGCCGATGCGGGGACCGATCCCGAGATGCGCAGCATGGCGGAAGCCGAGCTGGAGACGCTGCAGGCGCGCATCGGCGATCTCGAGCAGAAGATCCGGGTCGCGCTGTTGCCGAAGGACGCGATGGACGACCGCAACGTGGTGCTGGAAATCCGCGCCGGCACCGGCGGCGACGAGGCCTCGCTGTTCGCCGGCGACCTGTTCCGGATGTATGAGCGCTTCGCGGCCTTGCAGGGCTGGAAGGTCGAGGTGATCTCGGCGAGCGAAGGCACTGTCGGCGGCTACAAGGAAATCATCGCCGAGGTGCAGGGCCGCGGCGCCTTCGCCAAGCTGAAATTCGAGTCCGGTGTGCACCGCGTGCAGCGCGTGCCCGACACCGAGACGCAGGGCCGCATCCACACCTCGGCCGCCACGGTCGCCGTGCTGCCCGAGGTCGAGGACGTCGACGTCGACATCAAGGACACGGACTTGCGGATCGAGACCATGCGCGCCGGCGGCGCCGGCGGCCAGCATGTCAACAAGACCGAATCCGCGATCCGCATCACCCATCTGCCGACCGGCATCGTGGTGATGATGCAGGACAGCCGCTCGCAGCACAAGAACCGGGCGTCGGCGATGAACATCCTGCGCTCGCGCATCTATGACGCCGAGCGCCAGCGCGTCGACGCTGCGCGCTCCGCCGACCGCAAGGAGAAGGTCGGCTCCGGCGACCGCTCGGAGCGCATCCGCACCTATAATTTCCCGCAAGGGAGAGTCACCGACCACCGCATCAACCTGACGCTCTACAAGCTGCCGCAGGTGATCGCGGGCGAGGCGCTCGGCGAATTGATCGATGCGCTGACCACCGAGCACCAAGCCGCGCAGCTCGCGGCACAGGGCGCGGCGGCATAACGAGCGCCGCTGCTTCGCTAACGGGCGTGTCGTTCACGTCTCGGCGGGCGGAGAGGACCTCAGCAAGCGGCGCAACGCCGGGCTCGCGGCGCGGCGGAGCTTCTCGATGTTCTTTTTCGAGACCGCCAGGAGCTTCCGCTCTCCCTTCGCCGTCAGCTTGAGCTGAACCCGCCTCCCGTCCACGGGATCGGTGACCCGGCTAACCAACCCGACCTTTGCCATGCGGTTCATCAGCTCGACGGCGGAATTGTGCCGTATCAGTAGAAACCGGGCGATATCACCGACGGTGGGAGGACCGGGTTCGACGAAGCCCTTGATACCGAGCAGCGCCTGGTGCTGCCGCGGCGTCAACCCGGCTTTCCGGGCCCCCTCCTCGCTGAACGCGAGAAACGTCCGCAGCTCGAAGCGAAACTGCGCCAGCGCCCGGTAGTCGACCGTCGCCTTGCGTTTGGTGGCTCCGACGGCGGTTTGTCGCTGCTTGGCTTGAGGCATTCCGTCGTCCCGTTGCTGGCTCGCTCCGCCTGATGGCACGAGCCGGACGACGCTATCAAGCCTGCGCCGGACGGACCATCCTACCGGCCGGCTCCGCAGTCGTGTTTTCAACGGTTTGACGGTCGAGCGGAGCGGGACGACATCACGGCTGCGGCCAGCGGTCGTAGCTCGAACTCAATATCTTCAGCAGCACGATCTGGAAGGCGACCGGAATCCGCGGGCTCCTGCGGCGGATCGACTTCTCCAGCGCCTCGGTGATCTCGCTCTTGGTAAGATGCCCGGCCGAGGCGCGCTCGACCAGATCCCCCCAGACCTCGGACAGCGACTTGCCGATATGGTGCGGTGCCGGGATCGAGATCCCGCGCGACGCCGCCCAGTCGATGATCTCGCGCATGGTTTGTCGTCCGCAATTTCGTGCGGTTGCAAGATGGCGCGCAGTGAGCAGGCGAAGCAGATCGCCCGGCGGTGTCCAGCCCAGCTTCGGCGGCACTTCGTCGAGCAGCTCGACGGCCAGTTCCTTCAGGACGTTCATCGCGCGGATGCTCAGGCCGCCCGAAGGCTCGGCGCCGCCGTCCTCGGTCCCGGCGCGCTCTGCGGTATTTTCGATACGACTGGAAGGCTCCTGGATCATCGCCCCTCACTTACTGGACCCGCACCCGGGCGGTAAACCCTCGATATATATATCGTAGGCCGATATTAGTTCTATCGGAGGCCGATATGATTCGACGAAAGGTGACATTGACTAAATATCCCGGTGGGGAATTGTAGCTGTGTCGGGCTGCTGCATCGCAGCCGGCGCATCCTGCCGCCGATCGGTCCGACCCGGCGACGAGTGAACATGCGCGCCAACAATCAATATAAATGGAGGATATCGAGCGATGAGCACCAAGGATTTTCGGCCGGGCAGCACATTGAACGTCTCGCGTCGCACCCTGCTGCAGGCCGGCGCAAGCCTGATCGGCGGCACCGTGCTGCCGGCCACGATCGCGTCCCGGACATTCGCCGAGGATCATCCGGCGATCGGCACCTTTCCCGCAGGCACGTCCGGCTCCGCGGCCTTCATCGGCATCTCGGTGCCGCGCACCGGCACTTACGCCGTGCAGGGCGAGGATGAGCTGAAGGGCTATCAGCTCGCGATCGAGCACATCAACAGCGGCCACGAGCTGATCAAGAAGATCTCGCCAAAGACCTCAAAAGGCGTGCTCGGCAAGGAGCTGAAATTCGGCGTGGCGGATTCCGCGGCGAAGCCGAACGAGGCGGTGCAGGCGCAGCAGCGCTTCATCTCGGAGAACAAGGCGGTGATGATCACCGGCGGCACGTCGAGCGCGGTCGCGGTCGCGCTGAACAAGCTGGCGCAGCGCGAGAAGGTGATCTTCGTCTGCGGCATCTCCGGCTCCAACGACACCACCGGCAAGGATTGCGTGCGTTACGGCTTCCGGCAGAATTTCTTCGGCCAGACCGCCGCGGCGGCGATCGCGCCGGTGCTGATCAAGCAGTTCGGCAAGGACAAGAAGGCCGCCTACCTGACGCCCGATTACACCTATGGCCACACCGTCACCAAGTCGATGCAGGACTTCCTCGCCCAGGCGGGCTGGACCACCGTCACCAACCAGGTGTCGCCGCTCGGCGCGCCGGATTACTCGTCCTACCTGCTCAATGTCGCGAATTCCGGCGCCGACGTGCTCATCAACGTCAACTGGGGCCACGACGCCGTGCTGTCGACGCAGCAGGCCAAGCAGTTCGGCGTGCTCGACAAGATGAAGCTCGTGGTGCCCTACCAGGTGCCGTTCATCGCGCGCGAGACTGGCGGCTTGATGCAGGGCGTCTACGCCGCGACCGATTACTGGTGGACCATCGAGGACAAGTATCCGCTCGCAAAGATGTTCAACGAGACCTTCGAGAAGAAGTTCGGCTACAAACCCGAATGGGGTGCTGAGAACGCCTATGTCAGCTTCGCGCACTGGGCCCGCATGGTCGAGGAAGCCGGCAGCTTCTATCCACCCGACGTCATCAAGGCCTACGAGAAGGGCGAGACCATCCCCTCGCTCGTCGGCGACGTGCATTATCGCCCCGAGGATCACCAGTGCGTCCGCCCCGTCATCATCGTCCGCGGCAAGATGGAAAAGGAGATGAAAAACAAGGAGGACTATTACGAGGTGGTCGAGATCGTCCCCGGCGACGGTCTGATGCAGAAGCCGGATGCGTTCGGCTGCCATCTCGGCGACTACACCTGATTGACGTGGGACCACTCGGCGCCGTGGGCGGGGTGACCCGGCCCGCGGCGCCGCTTTGTGTCGGAACGTATCCTCCTTGACCGGGCCAACTGAACGCACGCCATGATCAACTGGCCGAATTTTGTCTCGCAATTCTTCAACGGGCTGGCGCTCGGCGCGCTGCTCGCGCTGATCAGCTCCGGGCTGACGATCATCTACGGCACGCTCGGGGTGCTCAATCTCGCCCACGGCGCCATGTTCATGATCGGCGGCTACGCCGGATATGTAGCCTATTCCTACACCGGATCGTTCATTCTCGCCGTCATCGCCGGATCCCTGTTCGTAATGGTGCTCGGCGTCGCGATGGAGCGGATCATCATCCGCCGTTTCTACGATCGCCCGCATGAGGACCAGCTCCTGGTCACATTCGGGCTCGGCATCTGCTTCGTCGAGCTCGTGCGGCTGATCTTCACCAGCCAGTCGCAGGTGGTGCCGCCGCCGGCGATGCTGCAGGGCATCACCTCGCTGGGCTTCCTGTTCTATCCGACCTATCGGCTCGCCGTGGTCGGCATCGTCGCGGTCGCGCTCGGCGGACTGTTCCTGATCCTCTATCGCACCCGGCTCGGGATGATCGTGCGCGCCGGCATCGAGGATTCGGTGATGGTCGATTCGCTCGGCATCAACGTCTACCGCATCTTCATGATCGTGTTCGGCATCGGTGCGATGGCCGCAGGCTTCGCCGGCATCATCAATGCGCCGGTAGTGTCGCTCACCCCCGGTGTCGGCGACGACATTCTGGTCGAGACCTTCGTGGTGGTCGTGATCGGCGGCGTCGGCTCGTTTCCCGGCGCCATTCTGGGCGGACTGATCGCCGGCGAGATCATCAGCGTCACCTCGATGTTCAACCCCGGTTACGCATACGTCATGCTGTTCGCGGCGATGACGCTCGTGCTCGTGCTCCGACCGCACGGCCTGCTCGGCACGCAGGGCCGCGAATGACGACGGATATTCAATGCTGAAACAGCGCCCATACCTCATCGAGTTCCTGACAGCCGCGGGGCTGGTCGCCGCGCCCTTCGTGCTGCCCTGGCTCGGCTTCGCACCCAACACCGTAAACCGGATCCTGGTCTGGGGCCTGTTCGGCCTCGGCTTCGACATCCTGTTCGGCTTCACCGGCCTGCTGTCGTTCGGCCAGTCGGCCTTTTACGGCACCGGGGGCTTCGTCGCCGCCTGGCTGCTCACCCGCGCGGGCTTCCCCAACGTCGTGCTCGCGCTGATCATCGGCATGATCGCCGCCGCCGCCACCGGCTATCTGATCGGCCTGATCGCGCTGCGCCGCACCGGCATCTACTTCGCGATGATCACGGTGGCGATCGCCGAGGTGTTCTTCTTCGTCGAGTTCAATCCGCTGTCCGACTTCACCGGCGGCGAGAACGGACTGCCGGGCGTTCCGACCCCGAGCTTCAATCTCGGCTTCACGACACTGCATTTCACCACCGGCTGGTCGCTCTACCAGTTCCTGGCGCTGTGCTACTTCATCGGCGTCGTGATCGCGCTGCGCATCGTGCGCTCGCCGGTTGGCGCCGTGTTCAGCGCCATCCGCGACAATCCGCTGCGCGCGACGGCAGTCGGCCACAACATACACGGCTACAAGCTGACTGCCTTTGTGATCGCCGCGGCCTATGCCGGCTTTGCCGGCGGCCTTTTGGGCGTGCTGCAGGCCTTCATGCCGCCCGACGCGTTCACCTTCGACACGTCGGGCCAACTCGTGATGCAGACCGCGATCGGCGGCCGCGGCACGCTGTTCGGGCCATTGGTCGGCGCCGCAATGTGGCTGTGGTTGCAGGATTTCCTGCAGTCCGCGCTCGGGCTCGGCGCGGCCTGGAAGCTCGTGCTCGGCATCGTGTTCGTGCTGCTGGTGTGCTTCCTGCGCCGCGGCATCATCGGCGGCCTCGTCGATCTCTATGGCCTGCTGACCGGAAAGCGCGCCGTCGATCCGGACGAGAGCCAGCCGGAGGTCGCAGCCGTCGCAAGCGAGCCACACGCCGCGGTCGCCGCCGCGCCTGCGCGGCCCCGCCCCGCGGGCCGTCCGTCCGGTCCGATCCTCCAGGCCAAGGGCCTGACCAAGCGCTATGGCGGCCTGCTCGCCAACAGCGACATCGACTTCACGGTCAATCACGGCGAGCTGCGCGGCATCATCGGCCCGAACGGCGCCGGCAAGTCGACCTTCTTCAAGATGCTGACCTGCGAGGTGCACCCGACCTCCGGCACCATCGTGTTCGAGGGCCGCGACATCACCGGCATGAACGTCACCGATGTCTGCCAGCTCGGCCTGACCAAGAGCTATCAGGTCAACCAGCTGTTCGACGGCCTTACCGTGCGCGAGAACCTGGTGATCGCGGCCCTGTCGGGACTTCGCGGTAAGTTCAAGCTCGACCTGTTCCGCACCATCGACAGCATTCCCGGCCTGTCCGAGCGCGTGCAGCACACGCTGGAGCTGGTCAATCTCACCTCGCGACCTGATACGTTGGTCTCCGAGCTCGCCTATGGCGAGAAGCGGCGGCTGGAGATCGGACTGGCGCTGGCGACGTCGCCGAGCCTGTTGCTGCTCGACGAGCCGCTGGCCGGCATGAGCCCGCGCGAACGCGTCGAGACCGTGAAGCTGCTGAAGTCGATCAGCCAGGGCCGCACCATGATAATCATCGATCACGACATGGATGCGCTGTTCGAGCTCGCCGAGCGCGTCACCGTGCTGCAGGAAGGCCGCGTGCTGGTTGAGGGGACACCGGAAGAGATCAAGAACAATTCGACCGTCCAGGAAGCCTATCTTGGCGGCGTGCATGGAGTGCTCGCCGCATGAGCCTGCTCAAGGTCAACGGACTGAACAGCTATTACGGCGACTCGCACATCCTGTTCGACGTCTCGATCCGGGTCGAGCGCAACGAGGTGGTCGCGCTGCTCGGCCGCAATGGCGCCGGCAAGAGCACGACGCTGAAGAGCCTGATGGGCGTCGTCACCCCGCGCCGCGGTTCGGTGATGTTCGACGGCGCCGAGATTGCCGGCAAGAAGAGCCACAAGATCGCGCAGGCCGGCATGCAGCTGGTCCATGAGGAGCGCCGCATCTTCGGCAGCCTGAGTGTCGAGGAGAACCTGGTGATCGCCGGCCTGACCGCCTCGCAGCGCTGGCCGCTCGACCGCATCTACGAGATGTTTCCGCGGCTGCGTGAGCGGCGCAGCAATCGCGGCACCGATTTGTCGGGCGGCGAGCAGCAGATGCTGGCGATCGCGCGCGCTTTGGTGCGCGATCCCAAGATCATCCTGCTCGATGAGCCGTTCGAGGGACTGGCGCCGGTGATCGTGCGCGACCTGATGAAGGCGTGCCGCGATCTGGCCGAGGCCGGACAGACCATCGTGCTGGTGGAGCAGAACCTCGCCGCGACGCTCGCGCTGGCCCAGCGCATCTACATCATCAATAACGGGCACATCGTCCATGAAGGACCCGCGCAGGAGATCAAGGCACAGCCCGACGTCCTGCAGCGCTATCTCGGAGTCTAGCCTCCAAGCGCAGCGATCATGCGCTTGGCATGATCGGCGAGTACGTCCATCTCCTCCTTGCGGGTCTGCGCCGGCACCAGCGCGACGCCGGCCTTCACCGGCATCACATGCATGTGCAGGTGAAACACCACCTGACCACTGGCGGGTTCGCTGAACTGCTGGATGATGATGCCGTCGGCGGAAAACGCCTTCATCGCGGCGATCGCGATGCGCTTGGCCGACCGCGCCACCGCGGCAAGGTCGTCTTCGGCGATGTCGAGGATTCCGCGCGCGGGCGCTTTCGGAATCACCAGCGTATGCCCCGGAGAGCGCGGCATGATGTCGAGAAAGGCAAAGGTCCGGTCGGTTTCGAGGACCTTGAAGCTCGGGACCTCGCCCCGCAGGATCCTCGCGAAAATGTTCTGGTCGTCATAGTCCGTCATGGCCGCGCGTTCCGGATCAATCTGCTGAGGCGTCGACGGTGCGCGCCGACCGCGCGGGGTGCAAGCCATATCGACGCCGCATCGACCATCAGCTAACAACGCGCCATGAGCGCATCAGCTGAAAATAGCGGCCAGACCGTCGAGAGTGCCCGCCGCGCACTCGCCGCGCGCCTTGCCGCGGTCGGCAGTGACGCCGCCGAACTCGACGCACGGCTGCTGGTCGGCGCGGCGCTCGGCCTCGATCTGACCGGCATGGTGACCGGCGCCAGACGCATCCTGACGAGGGACGAAGCGGATCGCCTCGAGGGCCTGGCGGGGCGCCGCCTCGCCGGCGAACCGGTCGCGCGCATTCTCGGCATCAAGGAATTTTGGGGACTGCCGCTGCATCTGACCGCCGCGACGCTGGTGCCGCGTCCCGACACCGAGACCGTGGTCGAGCGCGCGCTCGAGCTGCTGCACGCCGAAGGCGCGGCGGATCGCGCGCTGCGGATCGCCGATCTCGGCACCGGTTCGGGCGCGATCCTGCTGGCGCTGCTCTCGGAACTGCCCCACGCGCACGGCTTCGCCACCGACATCTCGGCGGAGGCGCTGCAGACGGCGGGCCGGAACGCCGCCGAACTCGGACTTAGCCAGCGCGCGACATGGATCGCGTGCGACTATGGCAGCGCGCTGACCGGCGCGTTCGACCTGATCGTGTCCAATCCGCCCTACATCCCCTCGGCCGACATCGCCGGTCTCAAGATCGAGGTGCGCGCGCACGACCCACGCGCGGCGCTCGACGGCGGGGCCGACGGGCTCGACGCCTACCGCGCGCTGATTTCGCAATCTGCGGGTCTTCTGACATCAGGTGGATTTCTGGTTGTGGAAGTCGGACAGGGCCAGAGCGGCGACGTTGAAGCGCTGATGACGGCTTCCGGGTTATCCCCAACGGGGCGGCCCAAGGCCGATCTCGGGGGCGTTCCGAGGGCCGTTTCAGCCCGCCGGCTGCCCCGATAAAGTCCTATTGGAACGCAAAAAAACCTCTTGGAATATCCCCCGGGAACGACTACGTTCCGCCCACAACATCGGTGCTGGCCCCGTAGCCGTTACGGGTGATGACCAGGGTTCAGCAGAGCCCACCGATCGAAAGGTTCCAGGAACGCAGGTCTCATTGAGCGCAATAGCCGAAGCTGTGCTGCTCTCGACCGCCAAGCGAACGAAAGCCTGTTATTGCGCTTGAACACTTACGCACGAGAACTGGGCCTGTCTCAACGGGCGGAATGATTTGGTCGCTGGCGCGTTTGGCCGGTGGCGGTTGGGGAACGCGTCTTTGCTGAACGCGACTTTGCTGAACGAGATGGTCGGCGACATCGATGCCACTTCGAACGGTATTGCGATTCCGTGTGCCTAGGGGCGCCCCGAATCGGACTGTGGACTGCAATAACTTCAGGGCTGGAATAAAAGGCGACAGATGAGAAACGGTCAGAACAACAAGCGGATGCGCAATCGGAACAACAACAACAATAACAACAACAATAACCGGCGCGGCCAGAATCCCCTGACACGGGTGTACGAATCGAACGGACCCGACATCAAGATCCGCGGCACGGCCTCCCACGTGGCCGAGAAATACGTCCAGCTTGCGCGCGATGCACGCTCCTCCGGCGATCCGGTGGCAGCCGAGAACTACTACCAGCACGCCGAGCACTACTACCGGATCATCGCGGCCGCGCAGGAGCAGTTCCGGCAGAATCAGCAGCAGCCGCGCCCCGACGCCGAGGTGACGCAGACCGAAGACGGCGACGACGACAGCGACGGCTATTCGAGCTTCGGCCAGGAGCCGGGCTTCGTGCCGCAGCAGCAACAGCCATTCATGCGCGATAACGGCCAGCAGCCCTACCAGCAGCCGCGGGAGCATCGCGAGCGTGACCAGCAGCCGCGCGAGCAGCAGCCGCGTGAGCACCGTGAACGCGAGCATCGTCCGCAGCCGCAATATCAGCCGCAACCGCAGATTCAGCCGCAGCCGGTGCTGGCCGATGCCGGCGGCGTCGATCGTCTGCCCTCATTCATCACCGGCGGCGCGCAGCCGCAGGTGAACGGTGGCGCCTATGAAGCCAACAATGGCGGCGCAGAACGCGGCGAACGCAGCGAGCGCTTTCCGCGCCGTCGCCGCCGTCCGCACGGCCCGCGCCCCGAAATGGCGGCGCAGCCGGCGCCGAGCGACGACTTCAATCCGGGCAACGAGTAACCCTGAAAATCTGTCACCCTCCCTTCACGGGGAGGGTGAATAGTCGCGTCTCGACTCCGAGTCGTTTGACGACTCCGTGTCGCCTTACGACTCCGCGTGACTGGATTTGCGCGTCGCCGTCGAGGACGGCACCAGCACCGGACGCAATGACGGGATCAGTTGCGTGCGTTCGCGGCGCGCCGGGATTGCGCGATAGACCTGCTTGCTCGCTTCCACGATATGCACGCCGGCGAACGGCATCGACAGCGCCGCACCGACCCGCTCCCACGCCATCGCCGAGCGCAGGAACCAGCTGCCCTGCACCGGCGGCATGAACAGCGCCTCGCCCCACGACGCCGGCGTGAACCAGGTCTGCCGCAACAGTTGGGTGATCTGCGCCCGCGAATAGGGCCGGCCGTGGCCGAACGGCGTCGCATCGGTGCGCGTCCAGACGCCGCGCCTGTTCGGAATGATCGCGATCAGCCGCCCCGACGGCGACAGCACCCGCCACACCTCGCGCAGCAGCCGCTCCGGATCGTCGGACATCTCCAGCGCATGCACCAGCAGCACGCGATCGATCGCGGCATCGGGCAGCGGCATCGAGAATTCGTCGATCAGGGCCGCCAGCGCAGGCCGGCCGGTCGGCCATTTGAGCACGCCCTGGGCCGCCGGCATGAAGGCGACGCAGCGCTCGCAGGTATCGCGGAACAGGCCGAGATAAGGTGTCGGATAGCCGAGCCCGAGCACGCGCAGGCCTTCCGCGTTCGGCCACCGCGCACGGATGCCGCGGTTGATCAGCTGCCGTGCCACGATGCCGAGGCGCTGCGAGTAGAAGTCGCGGAGGTCGATGACGTCCATGATCCTAGCCTAACATGCCCGTTGCAGCCGGGGAGCGCCGAAATTTGCGTTGCCGCCGGAGCGTTAACGCCATATTTCACCCCTATATTGGGCGCGGTAAGAGCATGATCCGAAAAACGGCGACGCCGGTTTGTCGAAAGGACCATGCTCTGAAATGTCCGTCCCGTTTGTTCGTGGAGATATCATGACCGCCGAAATTCGCACCTTCAGCTGCCTCACCGACAATTTCGGGTACCTGATCCACGATCCCGCCACCAAGGCGACGGCATCGATCGACGCGCCGGAGGCCGGCCCGATCATCAAGGCGCTGGAGCGCGAAGGCTGGACGCTGACCGACATCCTGATCACCCATCACCATGGCGACCATGTCGGCGGCGTCGCCGAGCTGAAGCAGAAATACGGCTGCCGCGTCGTCGCCCCGCACGACAAATCGGCCAAGATTGCCAATGTCGATCTGCGCGCCGCCAATGCCGACGTCATCAAGGTCGGCAGCCTGCTCGCGCGCGTGGTCGAGACCCCCGGCCATACGCTCGACCATATCTCCTACGTGTTCGACGGCGAGAAGGCGGTGTTCGCCGCCGATACGCTGTTCTCGATCGGATGCGGCCGGGTGTTCGAAGGCACCTATCCCATGATGTGGGATTCGCTGCTGAAGCTGCGTTCGCTGCCGGACGATTTCCGCCTCTATTGCGGCCATGAATACACCGCCTCCAACGTGAAGTTCGCGCTCACCATCGAGGCCGACAATCCGCATTTGCAGGCCCGCGCCGAGGAAGTGACGAAGCTGCGGGCCGAGAACAAGCCGACGATTCCCGTGCTGCTGGGCGACGAGAAGAAGGCCAACGTGTTCCTGCGCGCCGACGAGCCTGTTGTCGCCGCCAAGCTGCACATGAAGGGCGCCGACCCGGCGCTGGTGTTCGGCGAGCTCCGCGAGCGCAAGAACAAGTCCTGATGTCACAGCTCTCTGCTGCCGACATCATCGCGCGGCTCGCGCTGCAGCCGCATCCGGAAGGCGGGCATTATCGCGAGACGTTTCGCGACCAACGCTGCGACGCCAGTGGACGCGCGCATTCGACCGCGATCTATTTCCTGCTCGCGCGCGGCGAGCGCTCGCACTGGCACCGCATCGACGCCGTCGAGATGTGGCACTACTACGCGGGCGCGCCGCTGACGCTGAAGATTGCGCAGGACGGCGCCCCGCCGCGTGCGATCACGCTCGGGCCGGATGTCGCGCGCGGCGAACAGCCCCAGGCGATCGTGCCGGCGGGCGCCTGGCAGACCGCGGAAAGCAGCGGCGACTGGACGCTGGTCGGCTGCACCGTGGCGCCGGGATTTGAATTTGCGAAGTTCGAGCTCGCGCCGAAGGGCTGGGAGCCGGCCTAGTTCGTCAGTCCGGGATGCGCCACTTGGCGCAGGCCCGGAATCCTTAACCACGATTGGGAGTATGGATTCTCAGATGCGCAATTGCGCATCGTAGCTCGTGCTAACGCGCGCCCCGGAATGACGAGTGGTGAGGGCGGACGTCATCGCTTCAGCACCATGTCCTTGGCCGCGATCAGGCCGCCGCCGGCGATCAGGATCGCTGCGATTGCGATGTTGGCGCTGGGCTTGGCGAAACCCGCGGCGATCAGGAACGCGGTCGAGAGCAGCGGCGTGGCATAGGATGCGGCGCCGAGCACGCGGATGTCGCCGCGCTTCATGCCGATGTCCCAGGCGAAGAACGCCGCGCCGACCGGACCGATGCCGAGTGCGATCACGGCCAGCCATTGCAGCGGTGTCGCGGGCCACACCGTGGTTTCCACCAGCATGTGCACCAGTGCCGCGAGCAGGGCCGTGCCAAGGCAGAAGCCCGCCACCGCATCCGTCGGCACCGCCTTGAGCCGGCGCGACATTACCGAATAGGCGGCCCAGACGAACGCCGCGACGAAGGCCGCCGCGAAGCCCGGGATCTGCGCGCTTGTGAATGCGCCGGTGTTGCCGGCGAACAGCAGCACGGTGCCGGCAAGGCCAAGCAGCGCGCCGACGATGTGATGGATCGCAAGCCGCTCGCCCGGCAAGAGCGACGAGAACAGCACGATCAGCAGCGGCCAGAGATAGTTGAGCAGGCCGGCCTCGGCCGGTGGCGCGAACCGCAGCGCCAGGAAATACAGCGCGTGATAGCCGAACAGCCCGCCGACACCGACAACCCAGGCGACCAGCGGCTGCTTCAATGCGCCGAACGCCGCGGGACGGAACAGGAAGCTTGCGAACGCGACCGCGGCGCCGATCGCAAACGTCATGGCGGCGAGCTGGAACGCCGGGATCGCCCCGGTCGCGACCGTCATGACCGACAGCAGAGACCACATCAGGATGGCGGTCAGTCCGACAAGGGTCGCAGTTCGGGTCGTCATCTGAACTCAATCCGTCGTGGCCGCCCCGGCCACGTCTCTGCTTCGCGCCTCGCCGTTGTAACGACGAAAATGCCCGGCACAAGGCCGGGCATCACGACGTGATTGATGGAACCTGCGACGCGTCGACGCTTCTCGCGTCAGGCGTGATACTGGCCGCCATTCACGGTCAGCGTCGAGCCGGTGATGAAGCCGGCCTCGTCAGCCGCGAGGAAGACCACGGCGCGCGCGATCTCCTCGGGTTCGCCGAGCCGGTTGACCGGAATCTGCGGGATCACGTTCTTCTCGAGAACATCTTTCGGCACCGCCTGCACCATCTCGGTGTTGATGTAGCCCGGGCAGATCACGTTGACGGTGATGCCGCCCTTGGCGTTCTCCAGCGCGAGCGCCTTGGTGAAGCCGATGTCGCCGGCCTTTGCCGCGGAGTAGTTGACCTGGCCGAACTGGCCCTTCTGGCCGTTGATCGAGGAGATCGAGATGACGCGGCCGAACTTGCGGGCGCGCATGCCCTCGATCACCTGGCGCGTCATGTTGAACAGCGAGCCGAGGTTGGTGTTGATCACGGCATTCCACTGCTCCAGCGTCATCTTGTGGAATGCGGTGTCCCTGGTGATACCGGCATTGTTGACGAGCACGTCGACTGGGCCGAGATCGGCCTCGACCTGCTTCACGCCGGCCGCGCAGGCGTCGAACGACGCGACGTCCCACTTGTAGACGGGGATTCCAGTATCCGCCTTGAACTTCTCCGCCGCGGCGTCGTTGCCGGCATAGCTTGCCGCCACCTTGTAGCCCGCCGCCTTCATCGCCTTGCTGATTGCAGCTCCAATGCCCCGCGTTCCGCCCGTCACCAATGCAACACGTGCCATGTCCGTCTCCTCCTTGGCCGTCTTTTATAACCGGATCACTCCGGTCCTCGCACTCACTCAACAAAGCGCGATGAGAATAGGCTGCATCGCCATCGCGCTTTAGCTCCTCTTTTTTTTGAGCATGATCTTTCGGAAATCCGCTTCATGCTCTCGAAACAAAAATGCCCGGCGTAAAGCCGGGCATCTTTTCTATCAGCTCGCGCCGTGGTTGACAGATGATCTTTTCATCACCTAACCGACCTCGCTGCCTCTTGTTCAGTCGCGTGCAACGCACATAGCGATGCCCATGCCGCCGCCGATGCAGAGCGTCGCGAGGCCCTTCTTGGCATCGCGCTTCTGCATCTCGTGCAACAGCGTCACCAGCACGCGGGCGCCCGACGCGCCGACCGGATGGCCGATCGCGATCGCGCCGCCATTGACGTTGACCTTGGCCGGGTCCCAGCCGAGGTCCTTGTTGACGGCGCAGGCCTGCGCTGCGAACGCCTCGTTGGCCTCGATCAGATCGAGGTCGGCGATGTTCCAGCCGGCCTTCTTCAGCGCGGTTCGCGAGGCGGGGATCGGCCCGGTGCCCATGATCTTGGGGTCGACGCCGGCCTGGCCCCACGAGACGATGCGGGCGAGCACCTTCTTGCCCTGCTTGGCGGCTTCCTTGGCGGTCATCAGCACGACGGCGGCTGCGCCATCATTGATGCCCGAGGCGTTGCCGGCGGTCACCGTGCCGTCCTTCTCGAAGGCGGCGCGGAGCTTGGCCATTGCATCGATCGTGGCGCCATGACGCGGATACTCGTCGGCGTCGACCACGATATCGCCCTTGCGGGATTTGATGGTGACCGGGACGATCTCGTCCTTGAACCTGCCGGCCTTCTGCGCCGCCTCGGCCTTGTTCTGCGAACCGACCGCGAACTCGTCCTGCTGCGAGCGAGTGATCTGGTACTGCTTGGCGACGTTCTCGGCGGTGTTGCCCATGTGGTAGCCGTTGAAGGCATCCCACAGGCCGTCCTTGATCATGGTGTCGATCAGTTCGAGGCCGCCCATCTTGACGCCGCCGCGCAGATACTGCGCGTGCGGGGCCATGCTCATCGATTCCTGGCCGCCCGCGACAACGATCGAGGAATCGCCGTTCAGCAGCGCCTGGTAGCCGAGCGCCACCGTGCGCAGGCCCGAGCCGCAGAGCTGGTTGACGCCCCAGGCCGGGCTCTCCACCGGGATGCCGGCCGCGATCGAGGCCTGGCGGGCCGGGTTCTGGCCCTGCGCCGCAGTGAGGATCTGGCCCATGATGACTTCGGAGACCTGACCACCCTCGACGCCGGCACGCTCCAGCGCCGCCTTGATGGCGATCGCGCCGAGGTCGTGGGCCGGCGTGGTGGCGAACGCGCCGTTGAAGCTACCGACCGGGGTGCGGGCGGCGCTGACGATGACGACATCGTCTGACATGGACATCTCCTATGGGTTGTAGCTGGGTTTCTCGACGGCGGGCGGCCGGTTTGGCGGACCTGTCTCTTAACGACTATCCTGTAAACCTCATTGAGCCATGTCAATCGCGCTGACGCGCAAATCGCGCCGCGACGCACTCAAAATGACGTCCTTGGCACTTTCCTGAGCAATGCCTTTGCTTTGGGATTAACCGTGCAGCACAAAACGGTAGCCGAACGGCTTTGAAAATGCTTACCTTTGCTGCGATGCGTTGCATTTAGCCCAGCGGCGATGCTGCCGGGTTCCAGGTCCTTCGGTGTTGAAGTGTGAGCCCATGGCAAAATCTGAACAACCGACCACGATCAAGAAATACGCGAACCGGCGGCTCTATAATACCGGTACGAGCACCTATGTGACGCTCGAGGATCTCGCGGCGATGGTGAAGGAAGGCGAGGATTTCCTCGTTTATGACGCCAAGACCGGCGATGACATCACCCGCTCCGTGCTCGCGCAGATCATCTTCGAACAGGAGAACAAGGCCGGGCAGAACCTGCTGCCGACCACCTTCCTGCGCCAGCTGATCCGCTTCTACGGCGACAGCATGCAGATGGTGGTGCCGAAATATCTCGAGCAGTCGATCGATCAGCTGACCCGGGAACAGGAGAGATTTCGCAAGCAGATCGCGGGCGCGCTGAGCGGGACGCCGTTTGCTCCCCTGGAAGAACAGGTCCGCCGCAACATGGAGTTGTTCCAGCAGACCTTCTCGATGTTCAAGCCGTTCGTGCCGCAGCGCGGCGGCGCTGAAGCCGAGAAGGCGCCGGAGCCCGCGGCCGACGACGGCAACATCGACGACCTTCGCCGCCAGATGAAGGACATGCAGGAACGCCTCGAGCGCATGTCGCAGCCGGCGAAGAAGGACGAGTAGGTCTCGTCACCGGCGTCGCCTGGCCTGCCAGGGCGATCTACAACCTACAAAATTTTCGAAGGCAGCTTGCAGGTTCGCAAGAGCGGGTTGCTGCGCAGCAATCGCATCACATGCGACGCACTTCGCATCGCGCGCTAAAGAGATTGCCTACGATAGAAGGCAATCCGAATGACCATCCAGCTTTACGGCTTCTGGTGCTCGAACGCGGCATTCCGCGTCCGGGTCGCGCTTGCACTCAAGAATCTCGCCTTCGAGGAAATCGACATCGACATCCTCTCCGGACGCCAGTTCGATCCGGGCTACGCCGAGGTGAATGCCGAACATGTCGTGCCCACCCTCGTCCATGACGGTCGTCCCATCTTCCAGTCGCTGGCGATCATCGAATATCTCGACGAAATCCAGGCGGAGCCGCAGCTGCTGCCGGCCGACGCACACGAGCGGGCCCATGCGCGGTCGCTGGCAATGATCCTGGCCGCCGATGCGCATCCCCTGACCGTACCGCGCGTCCGCAAGCATCTCGGTCAGGCATTCGGCGCCGATGCGCCCGCCATCGAGTCATGGTGCAGGCATTGGACCACGGAAGGACTTTCGACCTATGAGCGCCTGCTCGAGCGGCGTCCGGCCGCGCCCTTCGCGCTCGGCGCGGCGCCGACAATCGCCGACATCGGCATTGCGGGCCAGGTCGCCCTCGCCGACGTCTATCGCATGGACCTTGCTGCATTTCCCGAGGTGGCGGCGTTGGCACGGCGGTGCTTCGCCTTGCCGGCATTCGCCGACGCGCACCCCTTTCGCCAACCAGGCTACAAGGCTGCGGGTGAGCCTGGCTAGAGCATGATCCGGAAACGTGCGAAGCGGTTTTCCCTCGCGACAGCCGCGGGATGCGTTTGCGCGGAGATCATGCATGCACAATAGGCCAAAGCGCGATGACGCTTCATCGCACGTCAGAGCGCGGCTCGGTTGCGGGAGCGTCCTTCGAGCAGTTGGCGACGCGCCGTCAGCGCCTGCCCCACAACGTCGAAGAAGGCGCGGACACGCGCAGTGTTGCGCAGATCGCGGTGGGTGATGAGCCAGAGTTCGCGCGTCAGCGCGGCCTCCGGGACCGCAATGCTCTCGATGTCGGTCTCCGGGTCGCCGAGATAGCAGGGCAGCAACGCCATCCCGATGCCGGCCTTCACCGCCATCATCTGATTGATCAGGCTGCTGGACCGGTACACGATCCGATCGTTCGGCACGGTCTCGGTAAGCCACTTCGCTGCCGCTGCAACAGCCGAGGTATCCCAGCCGATAAACCTGTGTCCCTCGAACGAGCCGCCGATGAACCGGTCGCGGTCGGCCAGGTATCGCGGACTTGCGTAGAGCGCCCACGCCGTCTCCGCGATTTGGCGTCCGAACAAATCCCCCTCCACCGGGCGCGTCGCCCGGATGGCGATATCAGCCTCGCGTCGCAGCAGATCGAGCTGCCGGTTGTCGACGAGCAGTTCGACCGTGATGCCTTCGTGCCTGGACCGGAACCCGGCCAGCAGGTCGTTGAGGATGCGGTAAGCCAGTGATTCCGAACACGTGATCCGCAAGTTTCCAGACAGACGGGCATCGCGGCCGGCGATGTCGCGATCGAGTGCCAGCGCCTCCGCCTCCATGCGCTCGGCGGCGAGCAACATCCGGTCTCCGGCATCCGTCGGAACATAGACGCCGCCATTGCGCTCGAAGAGCTGGACCCGGAATCTGGCCTCGAGACCGTTGAGCCAGCGAAAGATCGTGGAGTGGTCGTTACCCAGCTCCTTCGCTGCTCCCTTCAGCGAGCCGGTCCGGCTGATCGCAAGGATGAGCCGAAAGTCGTTCCAGTCCATGCCGACATGCTCCCCGGAAAGCGCGGCCGTCCGATTGGAGTACGCGCATGCGCTGCCGGATATGAAGTGAAGGGCCCACGGTCAATCCCGTGACCTGCTTGCGAGGTATGACCAAAGCCGTGGCGCGCTGCGTGGCCGCTCAGCCGGCGGCTGGCACGGCCTTCTCCGCCAGCGCGTTCCACGGCCGGTCCGGTGAGGCGAGGCCGATCAGGCGGCCCTGGATGAAATCGCAGCCCCAATCGCGCAGCATCACGGCGGCTTCTTCGTCCTGCACCCATTCGGCGACGGTCTTGATTTGAAGGCGGCGCGCGAGATCGATCAGCGTTTGCACGAAGGCGCGGTCGTCGGCCGAACGCACGATGTTCTGCACGAACGCGCCGTCGATTTTGACAATATCGACGCCGAGCTTGCGCAAATTGCGGAACGAGGTGTAGCCGGCGCCGAAATCGTCGATCGCGATCCGGCTGCCGAAATTCTTCAGCCGCGTGACGAAGCCGCGGACGTCGTCGATATCCTGGATCGCGACCGTCTCGGTGATCTCGACGATCAGCCGCTCGCCGACGCCGGGATGCGCGTGCATCAGCGATTCGATGGTTGCCCACCAGTCCGGATCCATCGTGGTGTCCGGCGAGATGTTGAGGCTGAGCTGGACGCCAGGGGCTGAGGCGAGCTCGGCGATGGCGAGTTCCAGCACGCGATGATCGACCATCCGGATCAGGCCAAGCCGCTCGGCGACCGGTACGATATCGGGCGCGAGCAGCGCGCGGCCGTCTTCCTGCTCCATGCGGACCAGGCACTCGTAGAACAAGGGCTGCCGTGAGCGCGCATCGACCACCGGCTCGAAGCCGATCAGGATGCGGCGCTCGTTCAGCGCGGTGACGATCTCGTCGGTGACGCGGATGTTGACGCGACGCTGGGCGTCGCGCTCGACATTCGGCTTCCACAGCGCGAACGATCCGGCGCGGCGGCTCTTGGCGGCGTCCAGCGTCTCCTGGGCGCGATTGACCGCCTCCTCCGCCGACTTCGCATGACGCGGGATGGTGACGGCGCCGATCGAGACCGTTACCGACACCGGGCCGGACCTGGTCGGCACCACCTCGTCGCGCACCGCGGCGAGGAAGCGCTCGGCCGCCACGTTGGTGTCGTCGACGGTGCAATTGCGCAGGATTAGGCCGAACTTGTTGCCGGAGAAGCGGCCGAGCATATCGCCGCTGCGCAACCGGGCGCGAATCCGTTTCGCCACCTCGGCGATGACGGCGTCCGCAACATCGAAACCGAAGGCATCGTTGACCCGCGCCAGATGATCGATGCCGATCAGCATGAAGGCGCAGGAGGTGCGGAAGCGCGCGCACTCCTCGATGGTCTCGGCGAGCGAGGCGATCAGATGGGTGCGGTTGAGCTCGTTGGTCAGCGGATCGTGCCGCGACAGCTTCAAGAGCTGCTCGTCGCGGGCGTGCCGCTCATTGTTGATGCGAACGACGCCCTGCACGCGCGCCGGCCTGCCGTCGGCGCCCGCAAACCAGCAGCCGGTCTCCTCGATCCAGATCACCGGCGCCGAGGTGACGGCCCGCACGCCGTATTCGATCCGGTAGGGAACACCCTCGCCGCCCCGCACCGTTCCGGTCTGGCCGAGCGCATCGGATCGAACCGAGCGCATCGGCTCAAGCAGCTTTGCAAGCTCGCCGCCGCTCGCAAGCGCAGCGCCCGGAATGTCCGGGAAGACCGTCGCCACATTGTCGCTCCAGGCAATCGCGTCGCTCGCCAGGTCCCAGGCGAATGTCGCTTGGCCGAGCGAGGCGAGGATGCTGGCAGCTGGCGGGACAGGGGGCATCGAACATGTCTCGATTTGGGACGGCACCCGGTGATTCTACACACCCTCAGGATAGTGGTTCCGGCGAATCGAACGCTAGGAGAACTTGATAAATAATCTGGAAACCACGTTTTCGAGTGCTGCGGAACGAACTGGGGATGGCGGGCATGACCCTTGCCATGAGGGTATTGCAGAGGGACGCAACGTCCCAAACTATGACGCTCCAACGGGTCGCTGGCGATGCGCAACATCGATCAATCAGAAGTCCTGGACGGCGAGTTCACAGACACTGCCGGGGCGACCGGCACGGCTCTGGTGCCGCTGGCCGCGACCACCCATTGGGCACCCAAGATCCCGCTGGTACATGCCGATCCGTCGTTTGTGGCCCATCTGATCGCCACCGCCGCCCACGAGCCGCAGACGCGCGCACAACGGCGCGGGTCATTGGCCGACGCGCAGAGCGCCTACGGCCCGCATGTCGACGAACGCCGCAGCGTCGCGCGGCGGACCAGGCAAATCATCTAGAAGGTCAAACGCTGCACTGCGATCAATGCGCCTTGACGGCCCGGTTGCCGTGGCTGTCCTGCGGCACGCCGCGGCGCAGCGACATGTGGGAATGGATGCCGAGCCAGCGCCCGTCCGGCTGACGCGCGAGAATGATCGTCGCCCGCCCCGGCCGGTCGAAGCGGTTGCCGTCCGCATGGAAGCCGGTGCTCGTCCATGGCGTGATCACCGTCGCCATGCCGCCGTCGGCGCTGATCAGCACTTCCGTATGCGCAAGATCGAAGGCGAAATCCGCGGTGCGGGGCCAGACATTGTCCCATTGCATCTCGGTCCAGCGCGCGCGGCCGTGGATCAGCTCCTGATAGGTGCCGAACGAGATGATGTCCGAATGCCAGAACGGACGGGCGGCAGCATAGTCGACCGCCCTGACGCAGGCGGCGAACCGTTCGAGCCAGTCGAAGATCGATTGAGTGGTCGTCGAATCGGCGATCGGAAGGGCCGTTTCTCCGCTCATGATCGTCCTCGAAAGGGGTCTAGCGCTGCGGCGTGTCCGACGGTGGCTGGCCGCCCGGCTGCAAATCCGGCGAATTGACCGTGGGCTTGGGCGCGGACTGATCCAGCAGCACGGACTCCGCAACCGACGTCGCTGGCGGGACCGGCGCGGCGGGCGCCGGTGTGACGACAGGTGCCGGCGGCGCGGGCCCCACCGCAGGCGCGGGTCGTGGCGTCTCGACCGCTGCGGGCTGCGGCTTGCTGACCGGCACCGGTGCTGCCGGCGCGACCACCGCGCGGCGGCGGGTGCGCAGCGCAATTCCGGAAATGAAATCGACCAGCGCCAGCAGCGTGAGCAGGCAATAGGTCGAGTTGCCGAATTTCGGCCAAAGCACGAATTCGGCGGCCGCCGCGCCGAACACGATCAGCGACAGCAGATGGTCGGTGAGATACTTCGCGCCGGGGCGCGCGCCTTTGATGACCTCGAGCAGCAACAATAGCACGCCGGCGGCAAGCAGCATGTCACTGAGCGTGATCTGCCACTGCTCGCCCGACAGCAATGTCAGCCTGATCAGCGGGTCCGTGAAGGACACGCCGGGCATCAGGAAGGCGATGATGTTGTAGACCGCGAGCGGAACGAGCAGCAGCGGAAAACCGACCATCGGGGCTTGCGCCTTATTCAGGGAGAACCAGCAATGCGGCGATGCTCATTGGCCTCGCCGCCGACGCGCCCGTCTTGGCCGCACTCGTTGGCCGAATTCAGGCGCAGCGCCGTCTTGATTGGAGGATGATCTCCGCGCAAACGCCTTTGGCGTTTGTCGTGAGGGAAAACCGCTACGCACTTTTCCGGATCATGCTCCCGCCAGCGGCGCGAAAGCCGAAGGTCCGATCAGGACTCTTTCTTGGCCTTCAGGACCTGGCGGCCCTTGTACATGCCGGTCTTCAGGTCGAGGTGGTGCGGACGGCGCAGTTCGCCGGAGTCCTTGTCCTCGACATAGGTCGGGGTCTTGATCGCATCGGCCGAACGGCGCATGCCACGGCGCGACGGCGAGGTTTTTCTTCTGGGAACGGCCATGACGGTGTCCTCTAGGGTGTTGCGGAGACATCGTCCGAAATGCGGACGGGCTCAGCGCTTCGAAGCGCAAGCTGCGATGCCGGTAAGGCCGCGCTTATAGAGGAAGGGACCGCGTAAATCTAGGCCCGGAGACAGCAAAATCCGCCCGAAATCGCGCTCAAGAGCCGCGATTTTCGCGCCAGCAGCGCGTCACCGAATTGGCCCGGGCCATATAGGTACCGGACAGCCTGCGGACCCCCGGACCCGGGTTCCGGGCACTCCTTTTGACCGGATTCGGCAGGATCGCCGCCAAAAGCGCCGCCTCCCGGGGTGATAGCTCTGCCGCCGACCGGCCAAAGGCATATTGGGCACCGGCCTCGGCGCCAAACTGACCGGACGGCCCCATTTCCGCGATGTTGAGGTAGATTTCCAGAATCCGCTGTTTCGGCAGCACGAAATCGATCCAGAGCGCCAGCGGCAGTTCCAGTCCCTTGCGGATCACGCTGCGGCCGGGCCACAGGAACAGGTTCTTGGCCACCTGCTGGGTGATGGTCGAGCCGCCCCGGGCCGCCTCACCATCCCCGGCGTCGTCGATCACCTCGCGCAGCGCCCCCCAATCGACGCCCCGGTGCTTGCAGAAATGGGCGTCCTCCGAGCCGACCACGGACCGCGGCAGATAGGGCGACATCGCGCTGAAATCGATCCAATGCCGTGTGACCGGGGCCCCTTGCAGGGTCCGCCACGCCATCAGCGCCGAAACTGGCTGACCGGTGCGGTAGGACGGCGCCACCAGATAGGGCAGCAACAGCAGGGCCAGCAAAAGCAGCAATAAAATCCGGACAATGCGCAAAGCTGGGGTTTCCGGGGAGGACCTTTCCAGGGAGGATTTCGGACCCGCCCACCAGAACACGGCCGGTGCCGTCAGACGTCTGTCGGATAATTCACGGTTTTTCCAGCACTTTTAAGGCGCAATCCGTCGCAGGCCGGGAATTGACGAAGCCGATGCCATCAACGATTGTCCGGCCGAAAATCGATCTGGAGCAATTCTTGATGACGACCGGTACTGCAGAGTTTTCCAAGCGGCTGGACCAGACCGCGGAGGATACCGAAGCCCTGCTCGCCAAACTGCTGTCCGATACGACCGAGAGCGACGAGATCGTGCGCCCGAAGCGGCTGATCGAGGCGATGCGCTATTCGAGCCTCGGCGGCGGCAAGCGGCTGCGGCCGTTCCTCGCGGTCGAGAGCGCCGCGGTGTTCGGCATCCCGCGCGAATCCGCCCTGCTGGTGGGCGCAGCGCTTGAATGCATCCACTGCTACTCGCTGATCCACGACGATCTGCCCGCGATGGACAATTCCGATCTGCGCCGCGGCCGTCCGACCCTGCACAAGGCCTATGACGACGCCACCGCGATCCTCGCCGGCGACGCGCTGCTGACGATTGCCTTCGACATCATCACCCGCGATGCGATCCACAAGGACGCCCAGGTGCGCCTGCTCTTGACCCGCGCGCTGGCGCGCGCCGCCGGCGTCGGCGGCATGGCCGGCGGCCAGATCCTCGACCTCGCCGGCGAAGGCCGCTTCGGCGACCGCGAGCCGGTCGACGTCGCGCGCCTGCAGCAGATGAAGACCGGCGCATTGCTCCGCTTCGGCTGCATCGCCGGCGCGATCCTCGGCCAGTCCTCGCAGAAGGAATACCAGGCGCTGGACGATTACGGCAAAGCGCTCGGCGAAGCCTTCCAGATCGCCGACGATCTGCTCGACGTCGAGGGCGACGCCGCCGCACTCGGCAAGCCGGCCGGCGCCGACGCCGCGCTCGGCAAGACCACATTCGTCACCCAACTCGGCATCGACGGCGCCAAGCAGCGCGTGAGCGACCTGCTGGCGCGCGCCGACGCCGCGCTGTCGGTGTTCGGCAACCGGGGCGACGTGCTGCGCGCG
Source organism: Bradyrhizobium sp. 41S5 (assembly GCF_011516665.3). Taxonomy (NCBI): domain Bacteria; kingdom Pseudomonadati; phylum Pseudomonadota; class Alphaproteobacteria; order Hyphomicrobiales; family Nitrobacteraceae; genus Bradyrhizobium; species Bradyrhizobium sp. 41S5. Next base: position 8,316,558 of record NZ_CP083721.1, read on the forward strand.
GCCGCCCGCTTCGTCGCCGAGCGCAAGAACTAGCTGAAAGCAAAGCGCGAAATGAGCAAGGAGTTCGACGATCGCCTTGTTCGCTTCCGCAAGCTGCCGATGCCGGTCCGCGTGGTGGTGGGCCGGCCGCGCACCTTCGTTTCGGTCGCGGTCGGCATCGCCGTCGCGCTGCTGATGCCGGGATCGATGCGCCTCGTCACCCGCATGCTCACCGGCTGGGACGCCTTCGCCGCGCTCTATCTCGTGCTCGCCTATGTGATGATGCTGCGCTGTGGGGTCGCCCATATCAAGCGCAGCGCCATATTGCAGGACGATGGCCGTTTCCTGATCCTGCTGCTGACCGCGTTCGGCGCGCTGGCGAGCCTCCTCGCCATCGTATTCGAACTCGGCGCATCCAAGGGCAACCCGGCCGGACTGGCGGTGGCAATCCTCACCATCACGCTGTCATGGACGGCGGTCCACACCGCGTTCGCGCTGCACTACGCCCATGAGTTCTACCGCGGCAAAACGCCCGGCGGATTGCAGTTTCCGAGCGGCGATGCGCATACCGACGCCGATTATTGGGATTTCGTCTATTTCTCGTTCGTGATCGGCATGACCGCGCAGGTCTCCGACGTCGGCATCACAGCCAAGATCATCCGCCGCACCGCGACCGTGCACGGCATCATCTCGTTCGTGTTCAACACCGCGCTGCTGGCCCTGATGGTGAATATCGCAGCGAGCGCGATCTAAAGCGCGATGAGATCAGGTTGATTCGTCATCGCGCTTTAGCTTCCTGTTTGAGCATGATCTTTTCGGAAAACCGCTTCACACTTTTCCGAATCATGCTTCAGCTGCTGCACGCTAGAGCATTTTCGGTTCTGATTGAATCAGAACCGAAGCTCTAGATCCTTCTTTTGACGCGTTTTGTTCACGCGAACCGGTGTCCACTTCGCTCGAAAACGCTCTAGTTGCAGACCTCGACATTGCCGACGTTGCCGCCGGGGCCGCCGCCGCCGCGATACTCGAGATGGCAGCCGCGCCTGACCGGACGGCACAGATAGGCATCGCACATGATCTGACCACTGCCGCCGCCTTCCGCCCTTGCACGGCCCCGCGGGCGCGGAATTTCTGCGGACGGAACCTGTGGCTCGCGCTGCGGACGGAAGGCGCGTTCGCGGTCACGGCGCGACGGACGCTCGTCGCTGTCGCGCTTGGCGACCGGCTTCCGCTCACGCCGCTTCTCGCATTCATTGTCGTCGTTGAGGAACGAGCCGTCGGCACACACGATCCTGCTGCAGCGATCGCCGTCAGCCTTGTAGCCGTGCTCGCAGACCAGCGGGCAGACCCGGGACTGCTTCAGCTTGACGGCATCGAGGGCGTCGACGCTCGCAGTCTTGATGTCGAGCTTGGTGCCGGCATAGCGGTTGAACAATGTCAGCGAGCGCTGCGAGGCTGCGTTCCAGTCGCCATCGACGGTGCCGGTCAGGCAGCCGACGCGGCGCAATTCGTCCTGCACCGATTTGACCACGTCCACCTCGGGTGACCCGGTGGCCAATGCGGCCACGGTCGTGGTCTTCTCGGGAGCAGCCGGCGGAGCCGGCGCTGCGGCCGCAGCCTGCGCTGCCGCTTGATCGGTCACCGCCTTGTTCGTCGCGGCACGATCGGACAGCGCAGCATCGGCCTGGCGCTTTTGCTCGGCGGCCGCGGCCTGTTCCTGTGCGACCTGCTTGGCCCGTTCCGCGGCAAGACGCGCCGCCTCGGCAGCCTTCGCGTCGGCCTCCGCCTTGGCCTGCTGCGCCTTCTGCGCGCCCTCGGCGGCGAGCCGGGCGCGCTCCTGCTCGGCCAGACGCGCCTTCTCGGTGGCGGCCACGCGCGCGTCCTCGGCGGTGAACTTCTCCAGCTGCAACCTGGCGAGGTTGGCGTAGTAGCCGCTCGGATATTGGGCAAGGAAGGCGTTCATCGCGCTCTTATTGCCGATCTGCAGCGCCAGCTCATAATCGCGACGGGCCTCCGACTGCGGCGCCGGCGCAACCGGCGCGGCAGCGGCGGGCGCCGGCTTGGCCGGTGCCGGCACCAGCGGCACGTCCTCACCACCGAGCGAGCCGTAGACGAACGGCTCCTGGCGGTTGTTCGTGGTCTTCAGCACCTCGTCGCGGACATAACCGAAGGCGCGGCGGACATCGAGACCGGGGGTCGGCAGGAACTTCGACAGCGCGATCGTGAACGGACTGTTCTTGCCGTCGCCGTCGGCCGCGGTCGAGCCGGCTTTCGCGGAATAGGCGATCAGCACATTCGGCTGGTCGGCTCGACCTTGGCGAGCCCCTGCCCGATCGCCCGGGTCGCCAGCGTCCGCTTCATGGTCTTGGCAAACGGATTGTCGCGGCAGGCATCGAGGATCACCAGCCGCAGCTTCCGGGCCGGCTCGATCGCGACCAGGATGCGGTCGAGCGAAAGCGCCTCGTCATAGACGTCGGTATCGCGCTCCAGCCGGGCGTCGACCGGGATCAGGTAGTTGGCGCCGTCGACCTCGATGCCGTGGCCGGCGTAATAGACCAGCGCGATATCGGCATCGCGGGCGAGGTCGGCGAATTCGCGCAGCGCGCGGCGGGTCTCGACGGCCGGGAGGTCCTTGCGGAAGTCGACCACGTCGAAGCCGGCATTCTTCAACGTCGCGGCCATCACCGAGGCGTCGTTGACCGGGTTGGCCAGCGGCGCCGTGTTCCGATAGGCCGAGTTGCCAAGCACCAGCGCCACGCGCTTCTCGGCGAAGGCGGGCTGGCAGGCGATCAGCAGCAAGGCCGCGACGGCGAGCAGCAACCGATTCAAGCTCAAGAACCCAGACCCGTTCATGGCGACACTCTGGCCGTTTTCTAGCATGCAGGTCCGTTTACCAGAAGCAGGCGGGGTGCTTTGTGAGGCGCCTCACGATCCGCGACGGCGTGAACCATGCCATCCTGACTGTTAGTCGACGAAACTGACCGGCGGTTCGGATTTGGCCGGGTCGCGCGATTCACGACCGCGGCAACAAGAACAGAGCCACGGAGGACATGATGCAGGGCACAAGCGTGGCGGTTCCAGCCGCCAGGGCCGGCAAGGTCCGCAGCATGGCACGAGCCCTCCTCGCCCGTTGCCGCGCAAGCAGACCAGGCCCCGGACAAGAACTGACAAGCATTGCCTTGGCGCGGATTTATTCCCCGCCTTGCGTGACGTGCTCCTGATATTGCGGCAGGTCGTCCCGTATCTCGTACCAGGGCGCCTTGGAGCCGACGAAGATATGCGCGGTCGGCCGGATCGTCGGCGCATCGCGCAGCGTACCCATCGTGACATGGACATAGGTGCCGTTACGAACGCGCGAATAGAGCAGCGACCCGCAACGGCCGCAATGCGCGTCGTGGGTGAACTCGTCGCCGTAGATCAAAAGACTCTCGGCGCCGCTGGTGACGGTGAATTTTTCGCGAACGATTCCCGCGAACGGCTTGAACGCCGATCCCGTGGCGCGCCGGCAGTTCGAGCAGTGACAATTCAGCGCATAGCCAAACGCGTCGGCCACCTCGTAGCGCACGTCGCGGCAGAAGCATTCGCCGGTCAGGATAGTTTCGCTCGAGCTTGCGTTCGAATTTGCAGATGCGGTCACAACTCACTCCTCACGCGGAATTTTGCCGCCGGGCGTAGCGCAATCCGGCGGTTCATGGCTAAGTTCTAGCAGATCAAATCCTGCCGGGAGGACCACCCAATGAGCCAAGAACGATCTAGCGTCGAAAGCGTCGTGCAAACCTATTTCGACGGCCTCTACGAGAGCAATGCCGACAAGCTCGCGACGGCCTTTCATCCCAGTGCCGACCTGCGCTGGGTGGACAAGGGCGAGTTGAAGGTCCTCAGCGTGCCGGACTGGCTCGCTTTGGTGCGCAAGCGGCCGTCGGCGAAGGCCGAGGGCAAGCCGCGCGAGGACTTCATCGTCACCATCGACCGTTCCGACGACAACACCGCCTTCATCAAGGTGCGTTGCCAGCTGCCGCCGCGCTATTTCACCGACTACCTTGTCGCAATGAAGCTCGCCGACGGCTGGCAGATCGTCTCGAAGTCGTACCGTTACGACGTGCGGGACTGACCGGCGGCCCACCGCGTCCCTGCGCCGGCTTTATGACACGCCTCAACGGTCCGGCTGCGGCCGGACTGCATTGACTGCCGCTGGTTTCCGGGCGAATTGAGCCCGTTATGGAAGCCAAGTTTCAGATCTTTCTCACCCTGCTCGGCGTGCTGGCGGGAACCGCCCTGGTTGCACGGCGGACCGATATCGCGCCGGCGATCCTGCTCCTGCTGGTCGGCATCGTGCTCGCCTTCGTGCCGGGCATGCCGTCGCTGGAACTGCCGCCCGAGCTCGTGCTTCTGGTGGTGCTGCCGCCGCTGATCTATTCGGCGAGCGTCGCGATGAGCTGGCGCGAGTTCAAGGCCAATCTGCGCCCGATCATCCTGCTCTCGGTCGGCTGCGTGATCTTCACCGCCTTCATGGTCGCGGCCGCAACCCACTATCTGATCGGGCTGCCCTGGAGCATCGGCTTCCTGCTCGGGGCGATCGTCGCGCCGCCGGACGTGGTCGCGCCGCTCGCGATCGCGCGCAAGCTCGGCATGCCCCGCCGGATCCTGGTGGTGCTCGAGGGCGAAGGGCTCGCCAATGACGCGACCGCGCTGATCCTCTACCGCTTCGCGCTGGCCGCCATCACCACCGGGCTATTCTCGCTGCCGAAGGCGACCGGCACGTTCCTCGTCATCGTTGCCGGCGAGATCGCGTTCGGCACGGCGGTGGGCTGGCTCAGCCTGCGCGCCCGGCGCCGCGCCCGCGATCCGCAGGTCGAGATCACGCTGTCGCTGATCACGCCCTATCTCGCCTACTGGATCCCCGAGCATTTCGGCGGCAGCGGCGTGATCGCAACCGTCGCCTGCGGCCTCTATATGAGCTGGAACGGACCGCTGCTGATCTCGGCTGCGACGCGCCTGCAGGGCATCTTCTTCTGGGATTTGATCATCTATCTGATCGAGGGCCTGCTGTTCCTTCTGACCGGCTTCCAGATGCGCTCGCTGTACGAGAAGTCGAAGGCGTTTCCGCTGCACGACATCCTGACCGCCACCGCGCTGGTCGCCGTCATCGTGATCGTCGCGCGCTTCCTCTGGGTGTTCCCCGGCACCTATCTGCCGCGCTGGATCAGCCGGCGCATGCGCGAGCGCGATCCGCTGCCGTCATGGCGGGCGGTGTTCGTGGTCGCCTTCACCGGCGTGCGCGGCGCGGTCTCGCTCGCCGCCGCGCTTGCGCTGCCGCTGACATTACCTGGTGGCGAGGCCTTCCCGTATCGCGACCTGATCCTGTTCGTCGCCTTCGGCGTGATCTTCGTGACCCTGGTCGGACTCGGCCTCGGATTGCCGCCGGTGGTGCGCGTGCTCGGCCTCGCCAAGGACGGGCGCAGCGAGCATATTGCCGAGCACGAGCAGGAAATCGAGGCGCGGCGCGAGGCGCTGAATGCCGCGCTGAAATCGCTCGACGCCATCACCGACGATCGCGAGCTCTCCGACGAGGTCATCAAGCTGCTGCGCTCGCGCCACGAAATCCGCGTCAACCAGCTGCCTGATACGCTCGATCCCGACAAGCACGACGTCTCCGCCGCCGGCACCGCGCTGACGCGGGAGCTGATCGCCTCCGAGCGCAAGTTCATCCACATGCTGCTGCGCGACGGCAAGATCACCGACGAGACCAGGCGGCGAATCGAACGCGATCTCGACCTGGAGGAGGCCAGCCTCTCCAACCGGGAGTATCGCAGGATTCCGTTGTAGCGATATCCCTCCCCACGTCGTCCCTGGCAAGCGACTTGTCTGCCGTAGCTCAACGAGCGAAGGCGGAAGCGCGACCCGGACCCATAATCACCGCCGCTCGTTTGGCGAAGGCTATGGCCTCAGCCTGCTTCGACAATTTGCGGCGGTGGTTCTGGGTCCCTGCCTTCGCAGGGACGACGGCGGAGTCTACTCCGCAGCGGCGTTCTGCCCGGGACCGCCGACGAAGCCCGCGGGATCGCCGAACCGTTCGATCATCACGGCGGTGAGGTCCTTGGTCTTGCTGGTGACGCAGGCACCGGAGCGCACGGTGTAGCGATCCTGGTGCGCCGCGTGCGGCGGCGCCTCGCCCTTTTGCAGGGCGCGGGCCGCCTCCATCACCAGCTTGCGGAAGTGCATGATGCCGAGATCGGTCGGCCCGAGATGCTCGCGGGTGCGGTCGGCGATCGGGCCCTGGCTGTCCTGCACCGCGGCGTCCTGCTCGGAGACGCCCTTGATCCCGGTGTAGCTCTTGGTTCGCTGCAGTTGTCGGTCGATCAGATAGTCGTTTGCCTTGTTGCGCAGCGGCACGTAGTTCTCGTCGACCACCGCCATCACGCCATTGCCATTGGCATAGCCGTCGCGTTCGGCATCGGTCAGCGGCCGGTGCGGATTCCAAGCATAGGTGTAGATCCAGCAATTGGTGTCGGTCACGGGCACGAAAGTCTGGCCGAACATGTTCTCGCCGGGCATCGAGCTCGGCGCATAGCTGTGGAACGGCATCAGGAACTGGGCGATGCGCCAGTAGATGTTGTCGCTGCCGGTGAGCCGACCGCCCGCGACCGTGAGGCCGGCCTCGTGCGGATTGATCTTGATCACCGGCCGCGGGTCCTCGGCGATCCAGCGCATGTGGTCGGTCGCGACCCGCGTCAGCGGGTTGACGAAATGCTTCTTGATGTCGAGGATTTCGTTCTCCTCCTTCTCGAAGGAGAGATGCGCGAAGGTGAAATGCGCGGTATCGATCGAGCCTTCCACCGCCTGCACCCAGTTGCAGTCCTGCCACTTCTTGGTGACGAAGCGATGCGAGGCCGGCAGCAGCGCCATCTCCAGCGCCGGCAATTCGGGCATCGCCTCGGCGGGGCCCATATAGGCCCAGATCATATCGCCCCATTCGCGCACCGGATAGGACTTGATGCGGATCAGGTCCTTGGCATTGAGATCCGGATAGGAGGTCGGCATGTCGACGCAGCGGCCATCGGTGTCGAACTTCCAGCCGTGATAGACGCAGCGGATGCCGCATTCCTCGTTGCGGCCGAGCCAGAGATTGGCGCCGCGATGCGGGCAGTACTGATCGATGACGCCGACCACCCCCCTCGAGTCGCGGAAGGCGAGCAGTTCCTCGCCCATGACAACGATCTTCTTCGGGTCACCGTCCGGCTCCGGCAGTTCTTCCGACAGCAGCACCGGAATCCAGAACCGGCGCAGCAATTCGCCCATTCCCGTTCCGGCACCGGATTCGGTGAGGAATTTGTTGTCTTCGGCGCGGAGCATGGCGTTTTCCCGGGAGTTGTTTTTGATTTTCCCGGAGCTTGGCGTAGCCGATGCGCGGCGTCAATGCGATTGGCCGCGCGGCCGGCAGCCCTGCCCCGCAAGCTCAGCGATCTACACCCATCCTCTGCGCGGGCCGGTCCACCGGCCGCACAAAGGGGTTTGAGGCGAGCCGGCCCTCCGGCTCAAGGCTTCACGTAGGCCCATCCCTTCTCCTGCAGTTCCATCACGCGCACGACGCCGGACTTCACGACTTCCGCCTGCTTGATGATCGGGATCGACTTGTTCTCGGCCTTCTGCATCTTCTCCTGGGTGTTGCCGCAGGCCTTGAACGACACCTCGGGTGAACTGAGGGCCATTTCCTCGATGCGAGCCTTCACCGGCGACGTATCCTCGCGGAGCATGTGCAGGCCCGGGCCGAACGTGACCACCTCGATCTTCACCTTTTCGCCAAGGCCCTTGTAATACTCGGCCACGTTCGTTGCGTTGTTGAGCGTGAGATTCATGGCGGCAGGGTCATTGCTGTTCACCTGCAGGATCAGGTGATGCTCCTTCCCTTTCGGCGCCACCGGATCATGCATGCGCGCATATGCGGCGCGCTTGCGCATTTCAGCGGAGGCTCGTGACATTCGCGGTTTCCGAGCGTCGCTCGCCGGATCAGTCGCGGACTGCGCGCCCGGCACCCAGTATTTTCCACCGTGCTCAGCCTCTGCCAACGACGTGGAAGCCAGCACAGCGATGGCACCCATCGCAATAAACTTCGCAACAGATTGAAAATTGAGCATCAAACATCTCCATCTGGAAAAAATCAGCGAACACAGTTCCTCAATTGCTGGGCCTTGCGACAGCGAGCGGCCATTTGCAGGTCGTAGCCATCCTCGCTCGTATCGCGTCCAGCCCCGCGAGCGAGAATGTTGCATCATGGGCAGCCCCGACACCGGGTGAGAGGTGGACAGCAAGGACCGCGCTATCGGGAAGCGATTGCAACAAGCGAACGGCATCGCCCGCGACGGCGACGCCGGAACCAGCCGCCGGCACGGCGGCAGCAACCTGCACAGGCTGACCGTCGTTGATGCGATAGGAGATCACATAGCCGTCGCCCCGGCCGGAGATCGCGGGCCCCACGAAGGACAATTCGGTCCGCCCGCCGCGACACCGGATCGACAGCTTCATGGACGAATCGACCGAATCGGACGTCGTCGCAGTGGCGATCGGTGAATAATCGACCGGAGACGTCGTCTCGCTGATCGTCCAATGATCCGCCTTCGACGCCTCCTCACGGCGGGCCGGCGCAGTGGCGCGCGACAGCTTGTCGAGGCACTCCAGGCGCGCTTCACGTTGCAGCTGCGAACAGGCCCGAAGCTGTGCGATGGGATCTTCCACCCCCTGCGCAAGGGCAACGCCGTTGACGACGGCGATTGCCGCAAGAAGCGGAGCGGCGAGCCTGGTCATTGCGATGCCCGTGCCGTCGCCGACTGACGATCGAGCCACGCCTGCGCCGCAGGAAAGCGCGCGAGACCGGGCACGGTCGCTACGAGGTTGATCGATTTCCACTTCGGGTCGAAGCCGGCTCCCTGCAGCTTGTCGACACGCGAGAACAGATGATCGACGAAACGTGCAACGCGCTCAAACCGGTTGGTGTTGGCCGGCCAATTGAAGGCGACAAGAGCGGTCGGTACGGCGATCGTGGCCACGCGATCACCCTGCTTGATCAGATTTGGGTAATCGGCCGCATCGAGAGCCGCCGGCAGATAGTAGTCTTCGAACTTGCTGTCATATGGCACGGGCAGGAACTTGAAGCCCGATTCAAATCGGCCTTTCACAAAGGCATCGACCGGCTTCGATGTAATGAAGACGACGGCCGCGACTTCGCCTTTTCGCATCTGCTCGAGTGCGATCTGGTGCGGAATGAACGTCTTCTCGACCTCGATGCCGAGGCGACTGAAGATCAGTGGACCTGAATAGGCCGCGGCGGTACCCTGGCTGTTGAAGTTCACCTTCTTGCCGGCGAGGTCGGCCAGACTCTTAATCTCCGGTCGCACGAAGATATGCAACTCGGATGGAAACAAGTTCAGGATGTAGGTGATCCGTCGCTGGATGTCCGGTACCTGGCTCTTGTATTCCTCCAGCGCGTCGGAATTGATGATCGCCGCGTCGATGCCGCGCAGATACAGCAGCGAGTTCAGATTCTCCACGGGCCCTCGCGTCACCACCGGCAGAACGTGCAGATTGTCGCCGTCATCGACCACGCGGGCCATCTCCGCGGCCAGGCGGATCGGCGCGCCTTCGAGAAGGCCCCCGGCGAGGCCCACGGTCCAGGCATTCATGGCCAGAGCCTCAGGCCTGGGTTGGGGCGGTTCGGCTCGGATCGGGCGAGCATTGTGGGGCTGACCTTGTTGCGGCCGCGCATCCGCCGCGGGCGGCTGCGGCGCTGATAGCAACGACACCAGGGCTGCAAGCAGAAGCAGCGGACGCAATCCGGTAGAAATCTTCATCGACCAGCTCCTTTGCACGACATCCCGTCAGCGCGTTCGTCCTAGCTCTGGGAACGCAGCGCCTCGAACGCGCCTTCGCCTCCTTGATTCCACTCGGCCTCAGCCTTCGCGTAGAGATCGCGGGCCTTGGTCGCATCGCCGCGCGTTCCATGCGCTGCCTGGGAGCAGCGCTAACCGCAGCGCTCGTCTTTGCTTGTGCCAGTTGCAGGGAATTTCCGGCGCTGCCATTGGACTGCGCGCGCGAGACACACCGCCAGACCCCGGCACATCCGAAAGACACATGACCGCGAGAGTTGCTGCGAACCATAGCGGGGCCGCCCGGCGCATCATCCTCGGAGCAAATGGCGCTCGATCCGATCTGACGCACGAGCCGGCACGTTCACAAGCTGAGTTCACGTCGACGCGAATGACGATGCTCTCATGTCTGCGCGCGTCCAGTATCACCTGCAGCATGGTGATATCGCCCATTCTGATGCGGCATCATAGGGCTCACCGGCTCGCGGATACTATGACCCGCAAGGATTACCCCTGTTAACCGCACAGCTTTGGGCAGACGGAAGCATCGAGCTCAGCCGCAGCCGGCGCGACGGCGCAACGCCAGCGCTGTGCTCACACCGGCCGCTCGCCCTTCACCGTCACGCGGGTGCCGGAGCGGGTGTGCGGCCAGTAGTCCCACATCGCGCGGTGCTGGGCGCAGCGATTATCCCAGAACGCGATCGCGTTCTCGGTCCAGCGGAAGCGGCACTGGAACAGCGGGTTCTCCGCATGCTGGTAGAGATAGGCCAGCATGGCATCGCTCTCGTCGCGCGGGATGCCGACAATGAAGCGGGTGAAGCCGCGATTGACGTAGAGGGATTTCTTGCCGGTCACCGGGTGGGTGCGCACCACCGGATGCTCGGCGCGGGGATATTCCCGTTTGTCGGCGACGCCATAATTGGCGTACAGGCCACGATAGGTCTGCTCACCGTCATGCAGCGCGGTCAGCCCGTCGAGATAGGCCCTCATGCGGTCCGACAGCGCCTCATAGGCCGCGTACATGTTGGCGAACAGCGTGTCGCCGCCGCGCGGCGGGCACTGCTTGATGTAGAGGATCGAGCCCATCGGCGGCTCGAGATCGCAGGACACGTCGGTGTGCCAGCCTTCGCCGTTGGCGCGCGGTGAATCCTTGTCGGCATAGATCTTCATCAGCGCCGGATCGCCCTCGTTGGGCGCGGCCGGGTGCACGTGCAGCTCGCCGAACTTGCGGCCGAAGGCGAGGTGCTGTTGCGGGCTGATGTGCTGATCGCGGAAGAAGATGACGAGGTTTTCGGCGAGCGCGCGATGGATCTCGTCCATCTGCCGGTTGGAGCGCACATCGTCGCCAACCAGCTTCGCAATATCGACGCCGGAGATTTCCGCGCCAATGATCGGCGTCAGCTTCTCGACGCCGATGGTCTCATAGGGCTCGGATTGGTCGGCGAGGTGGCGGTAGCGCGGACCCTGCTTGCCGGACAGCGAGCTCATGGGCGTTCTCCCAATGGTTCTTGATTGGGAGCATGGTACCGCGCATCGATGGAAGCGCAATCCGCACCGCTAACATATCTGTCGTCCCGGACAAGCGCAGCGCAGATCGGGGAGCCATAACCACAGGATCGGGTTTTGCGAAGGCTCGCAACCCGCATCTCGCGCCATAACCACCGTCTGTGGTTACGGGTCCCTGCTCCCGTGCGCAATTGCGCACTAGGCAGGGACGACATTTGCGTGTGGATCGCGCGCGGAGTGAACCTACTCCGCGGCGCCCGCCGGCTCCGGCACCTTGGCGCCGCTGCCGTAACGCTGGTCGATATAGTCGATCACCAGCGCCTTGAAGTCGGCGGCGATGCCCGGACCGCGCAGGGTGCGGAACTTCTTGCCGTCGACGAACACCGGCGCGGCCGGCGCCTCGCCCGTGCCGGGCAGCGAGATGCCGATATTGGCGTGCTTGGATTCGCCGGGGCCGTTGACGATGCAGCCCATCACAGCGACGTTGAGCTCTTCGACGCCCGGATATTTGGTCTTCCAGGCCGGCATCTCGTCGCGGATGAAATCCTGGATCGAGCGCGCCAGCTCCTGGAACGTGGTCGAGGTGGTGCGGCCGCAACCCGGGCAGGCCGCAACCAGCGGCACGAAGGTGCGGAAGCCCATGGTCTGCAGCAATTCCTGCGCGACCTGCACTTCCAGCGTGCGGTCGCCGCCGGGCTCCGGGGTCAGCGAGATGCGGATGGTGTCGCCGATACCCTGCTGCAGGAGAATGCCGAGCGCGGCCGAGGACGCCACGATGCCCTTCGAGCCCATGCCGGCCTCGGTGAGGCCGAGATGGATCGCATAGTCCGAGCGGCGCACGACTTCCTGATAGACCGCGATCAGATCCTGCACGGCCGAGACCTTCGCCGACAGGATGATCCTGTTCTTGGGCATGCCGAGCTCTTGGGCGCGGGCCGCCGACAGCAGTGCCGACTGCACCATCGCCTCGCGGGTCACCGCGCGGGCATCGCGCGGATTGGCCGATGCCGTGTTCTCGTCCATCAGCTTGGTGAGCAGCTCCTGGTCGAGCGAGCCCCAATTGGCGCCGATGCGCACCGGCTTGTCGTTCTTGTTGGCGATTTCGATGATGTCGGCGAACTGGGTGTCGCGCTTGTTCTTGAAGCCGACATTGCCGGGATTGATGCGGTACTTGTCGAGCGCCTCGGCGCAGGCCGGATATTCGGCGAGCAGCTTGTGCCCGATATAGTGGAAGTCGCCGATCAGGGGCGTCGTGATGCCGCGCTTGCGCAGGCCGTCACGGATGTGCGGCACGGCGGCGGCGGCTTCCTCGCGGTCGACGGTGATGCGCACCATCTCGGAGCCGGCGCGGGAGAGCGCGGCGACCTGGGCGATGGTGCCCTCGATGTCGGCGGTGTCGGTGTTGGTCATCGACTGCACGACGATCGGCGCGCCGCCGCCGACGGCGACGTTGCCGACCATGACCTGCGTGGTTTGGTGCCGCAGCGCGGGACCGGCGACGTCATCTTGCGGCAAAATCTCGGGCTTGTTCATGGCGTCTCGAATATCAGGTTTCGGTGACATTCACCAAGAGGACGATGGGCCTCGCGCGCGGCGGGCCAAACGGTGATGTTTCGGAGTGAATTCAACAGCTTATGGCGCCGATTGAGACCAAAGGCAAGCCATGCAGCGGCGTCCTGCATGGACAACTATATTGGGCCGAATTGGGGTGAATCAAAGGGCAAAGTGACAGCTTTTCATGTGACCTGGCTGACTCCTCCCGGTTTGAGCATGATCTTTCCGAAAAACCGGTACCCACTTTTTCGGATCATGCTCTAGCATCCCGTTAAACACACACCGGGAGGGCGTGACATGGCCGGCCACAGCGAGCTGATCACCACGGCGGAACTTGCCGACATCCTGACCCGGCCGGACCTCCGCCTGTTCGACTGCACGACCTATCTGGAGCCGGCCCCGGCCGGCAGCGGCGTTCCCTATATCGTCGTCTCGGGCCGCCAGACGTTCGAGGCCGGCCACATCCCGGGCGCGAATTTCCTCGATTTGCAGGCCGAGTTCTCCGACCCCCGCACGGAGCTGCGCTTCATGATGCCGCCGAGGGCCCAGCTCGAGGCTGCGTTCGGCCGGCATGGGATCTCGGCCAGCAGCCGCGTGGTGCTCTATTCGATCGGGACGGCGATGTGGGCGACGCGGTTCTGGTGGATGCTGCATTCGCTCGGCTTTGACGGCGCCGCGGTGCTCGACGGCGGCATCGACAAATGGACCGCCGAGGGACGCGACATCGAGACCGGGCTTGCCGGCGGCTATCCGCAGGCCACGTTCTCGGCGCGGCCGAAGGACGGCATGTTCGTCGGCAAGCATGACGTGCTCGCCGCGACCACGGAGCGCGATACCGTGATCGTCAATGCGCTCGGCCCGCAATTCTACAAGGGACTGGAGCCGAGCCGTTACGGCAGGCCGGGCCGCATCCCCGGCAGCGTCAGCGTGCCGGCGGCAACCCTGATCGACCCCAAGGGCAAGACGTTCGTGCCGCTTGCGGAGGCGGAGGCAACCTTCGCCGCGCAGGGCATCAGCAAGGACAAGCGCGTGGTCGCCTATTGCGGCGGCGGCATCTCCGCGACCATCGACCTGTTCCAGCTGCATCGGCTCGGCTACGACAATCTCACGCTCTATGACGGCTCGATGGGCGAATGGGCGAAGGATGAGTCCTTGCCGATCGAGAGGGGTTAGTGAAAAAGAAGCGGGACTCTCTCCACGGGTCGTCCCTGCCTAGTGCGCAATTGCGCACTAGGCCGGGACGACAGTGAGTTTGTTGCGCCGTTGGCGAGTCAGTCATCCGCGATCTCAAACCCTCACGCCGGCACGTTCGGATCCGGCGTCACCTTCGGGTCGGGCTTGTTGACCAGATAGAGGCCGGCGATCACCAGCAGCGCGGCGACGCCGAACACCGGGGTCAACGTGTCGTGCATGACGAAATAGGCCGCGACCACGCCGAACAGCGGCGTGACGAAGGTGAAGGCCGAGAGCTTGCTCGCCGAATAGGTCTTCACCATCGCAAACCAAATGACAAAAGTGCAGCCCACCACCCAGACCGCCTGATAGGCGAGCAGCGAGATCGACAGCGCGCTCGGCACGTGCTCGATGCGCTCGCCGGCGATCCAGGCTGCGAACCCGAGGATCGGAATCGAGATCGCGACCTGGTAGCCGAGCGCCTTTTCCGGCGCGGCCTTGCGCAGGTTTGTGCCCTTGGCGACCAGCGTGGTCGCCGCCCACAGCGCGCCGCCGCCGACCACCATGAGGTCGCCGAGCAGCACCTTGGCATCGACATTCGGCTGCGGCACGCCGATCGCGAGCGCGACGCCGGCAAAGCTCAGCGCCAGCCCGCTCCACTGCACGGTCGAGAGACGCTCGCCGAGGAACTGATGCGAGCCGAGCGCGACGAAGAACGGTGCGGTGTAGAGGAAGACCGAGGCGCGCGAGGCCGAGGTGAAGACGAGCCCGGTGAAGATCAGCACGAACTCGCAGCCGAACATCAGCCCGGCGATCACGCCCGGCAGCAGCGTGCCGTCGCGCTCGAAGAATTTGACCCCGCGCAGCCGGCCGACGATCAGCATGACCGGCAGCGCGCCGGAGGAACGGATCAGCGCCTGCAACATCGGCGGCACATCGGGCAGCGCGAGCTTCACCGCGAGCTGGTTGAAGCCCCAGCTCACGCACAGCATCAGCATCAATGCGATGGCGCCGGGCGGCAGCCCGTGGCCGACGCTGACGGGCCTCGTGACGCTGGCGGAGATCGCTTGGGTCGACATGTTTCCTCGCGGGCCGGCTTGAGTGCCGTGTTGTTGTTTGTGGGCCTCACCTCCCCCGCAAGCGGGAGAGGGGGCGCAAAGTGTTCGCGGTGATTGCTCGGCTCAATCGCATCCGCGCATCACGTCTTCTGGCAATGCGCGCAGGTGCCGGCGATCTCGACCACGGAGAGTTTCGGGATGAAGCCCGAGGCCCGCGCCGCGGCGGTCAGGCTTTGCGCAACCGGGGCGGCGGGGATTTCGCCGACCGAGCCGCAATGATCGCAGATCAGGAACGCCACCATCGAGGTCTCGTCATGATCGTGCGCGCAGGCGAGGAAGGCGTTGCGGCTTTCGATGCGGTGAACGAGGCCGTTCTCCATCAGGAAGTCGAGCGCGCGATAGACGGTAATCGGTGCCGGGCGCGGCATCGTCTTGGCCAGCTCGTCGATCACCTCATAAGCGCCGAGCGGCCGATGGCTCGACAGCAGCGCCTGGAGCACCTGACGCCGGATCGGGGTGAATTTCTGGCCGCGGCGCGCGCACACCTGTTCGGCATGCGCCATCGCGTCCGCGGCGCAGCGGCCGTGATCGTGGTCGGGGGCAGGAAATGTCGGCTTGGCCAGGTTCATTGCGTGGATATGTAGCATTTTTGCGCCGGTTCCCATAGCCCGCCCCAAGCCAGTCCCTCACCGCCTTGCAGCCATGTGCGCCATGCGGGGCAGCCCCCCGTTAACCCGGCATGCAGAATTCATAAGCAAGCTTATTATATTGCAAGCTTATGGAGGCAGGATTGATGCGCGGTTCCGTGGACGCGAACTTCATGTTTACGCTCGGAGAATTGTTCCGGCTGATCCGCGTCTATGCCGACAAGGAAGCCGCGCGCTACGGCATCACGCGTGCGCAATGGGCCGTGCTGTCGAAGGTGGAACGCCAGGAAGGGCTGAAGCAGACCGAGCTCGCCGAGCTGCTCGAGATGCAGCCGATCACGCTGACGCGGCTGATCGACAAGCTCTGCGACAATGACTGGATCGAGCGCCGCAGCGACGAGAACGACCGCCGCGTCAACCGCCTCTATCTGAAGAAGGCCGCGCGCCCGCTGCTCGGGAAGCTGGCCGGCCTGCGCTCCGAGCTCACCGCGACCGCGCTCGAGGGCATCAGCCCGGCTGACGCGCACCGCCTGCTCACTCAATTGGAATCGATCAAGGAAAACGTTCGCAATGCCATCCAAAACCCAGCCGGCGAGCCCCCCCGAAAGGAACAACGCTATGGCTGAACCCGTCCTCAAGCTGGCCCCTGAACAGAAGAGCAATCCGGGTGTATCGGCGCCGTCGGGCAAGGCGAGCCGTGCGCCGCGCCGCCGCCTGATGGCGGGCCTGCGGCGCTATCGCCGGGTGCTGCTGCTCGTCGTGCTGCCGATCGTGGCGGTGATCGGCGGTGGCGTGTTCTATCTCAATGGCGGCCGCTATGTCGGCACCGACGACGCCTATGTCGGCGCGCAGAAGGTGCTGATCACGCCGGAAATCTCCGGCAAGATCGACAAGATCGTCGTGAAGGAAGGCCAGCACGTCAGGAAGGGCGACGAGCTGTTCGAGATCGACCCGGTGCCGTTCCGCCTCGCGGTCGACCAGGCCAAGGCGGCGCTCGACCAGACCAGGACCACCTATGACAATCTGGTCGAGAACATCAAGATCAACACCAGGATGCTGGAATTCGCCCAGCAGAGCATCGAATTGAAGAAGAAGGACGTCGATCGCAAATCGACGCTCGCCAAGCAGAATTTCGGCTCGCAGCTCGACCTCGACAACGCGGCGAATGCGCAGGTCACGGCCGAGAGCCTGGCGCAATACATCAGGCAACAGATCTCCAACGCCAAGACGCAGCTGCTCGGCGATGTCGATTTGCCGATCGAGCGATTCCCGCCCTACGCCCAGGCCAAGGCCAAGCTCGACGACGCCCAGCGCAATCTCGATCACACCGTGCTGCGCGCGCCGATGGACGGTGTGGCGACCCAGGTCGACCAGATCCAGCTCGGCCGCTTCGTCGCCGCAGGCGCGCCGGTGTTCTCGGTGATCGACGTCGACCATCCCTGGGTCGACGCCAACCCGAAGGAAAGCGACTTCACCTATGTCGCGGTCGGCCAGCCGGTGACGCTCGACGTCGATGCGTTCCCGAACCACGAATTCAAGGGCAAGATCGGCTCGCTGTCGCCCGGCACCGGCGCGCAGTTCGCGATCCTGCCGCCGCAGAACGCCACCGGCAACTTCGTCAAGGTGGTGCAGCGGGTGCCGGTGCGGATCTACTTCGACGAGAACGACCCGTTCGTGAAGAAGCTGAAGGCCGGCATGAGCGTCTACGCGACGATCGACACCAACCACCGCCGCACGCTGGCAGGCCTGCTCGGGCTGCGATCGGCCTCAGCGCACCCGGACCACCAGGACTAAGACGCGATGAATGCACCGTCACCATCCGCCGTGCCCGGCATGCGCCGGAATATGGTGACGATCTGCGCGATGACCGCGACGATCATGCAGGCGCTCGACACCACGATCGCCAACGTTGCGCTGCCCTATATGCAGGGCTCGCTGTCGGCCTCGCAGGACCAGATCAACTGGGTGCTGACCTCCTACATCGTCGCGGCCGCGATCATGACCGCGCCGGTGGGCTGGATCGCCAACCGCTTCGGCCGCAAGCGCATCTTCATCATCTGCTCGGCCGGCTTCACCGTCGCCTCGGTGTTCTGCGGCCTGGCGCAGAACATCAACCAGATGGTGCTGTTCCGCCTGTTGCAGGGCGTGTTCGGCGCGGCGCTGGTGCCGCTGTCGCAGGCGGTGATGCTCGATTCCTACGCGCTGCATGAGCGCGCCAAGGCGATGTCGATCTGGGGCATGGGCGTGATGATGGGTCCGATCATGGGCCCCTCGCTCGGTGCCTGGCTGACAGAGACCTATTCGTGGCACTGGGTGTTCTTCGTCAATCTGCCGTTCGGCGCCTTCACCGTGCTCGGCCTCGCGGTGTTCATGGACGAGACCAGGCAGGACCTCAACCTGCGCTTCGACTGGTTCGGCTTCGGCGCGCTCGCGGTCGCAATCGGCGCGCTGCAGCTCGCACTCGACCGCGGCGAGCAGCTCGGCTGGCTGGAATCCAACGAGATCATGATCGAGTTCATTGTGGCGGCGGTCGGCGCCTACTTCTTCTTCGCCCATTCGCTGACCACCGACAAGCCGTTCATCCAGTTCGCGATCTTCAAGGACCGCAATTTCCTGGGCGGTGTCGTGTTCATGACGGTGATGGGCCTCGTGCTGTATTCGACCATGGCGCTGTCCTCGCCGTATCTGCAGAACGTGGTCGGCTATCCGATCATCACCGCCGGCCTGTTGCTGGCGACCCGCGGCGCCGGCACCTTCGTCGCGATGATGCTGGTCGGCCGCCTGATGCGCTACATCGAGGCGCGCACGCTGATCGTCTCCGGCCTGGCACTGACCGCGGCGTCGCTGTTCCAGATGACCGGCTGGACCGACATGACGCAGGCGAGCGAGATCATCGTCGTCAGCGTGATCCAGGGCTTTGGCTTCGGCCTCGTGTTCGTGCCGCTGTCGACGGTGGCGTTCCTGACGCTGCCCAACCAGCTGCGTACCGACGGCACCTCGATGTTGACGTTGTTCCGCAACGTCGCGAGCTCGGTGGGCATCTCGATCGTGATCGCACAGCTCACCGAGGGCGGGCGGCGGATCTACGCAAAGCTGTCCGAGCAGATCAATCCGTTCAACCACGCGCTGCAGATGCCCGACGTCGCCGGCATGATCAATCTCAACACCGATGCCGGCCGCGCGATGGCCGACAGGATGGTGGCCGCGCAGTCGCAGATCATCGCATTCTCGCACGACTACCAGCTGGTGATGCTGTTCATCCTGGTCTCGATCCCGCTCGCGCTGATGATCGGCTCGACCAAGGCCACGCTGCGCGCGCAGTCGGCGCCGCCGGATCATGCCGCGGTGATGGAGTAGGTTGCTACCAAGCAGGCCGACCATAGGACCCGTCATCCTGAGGAGCGAACTCTTGCGCGCGTCTCCAGCGACAAAGGCGAAGCCTTTGCGCGGGGATGACGGGGTGAAAGTTGATTGCGCGCCCCCTCCGAAAGCGCAAGACGCCGCGGCCGCAAGCGCGTTGACTTTCCGGGGTCGCCTCCCAATACTCGCCAGAAAACAAGCAATACCGTCACAGCAATGACGGCTTCAGGGGAGGACGCGATGCCGACTTCACGCAGGACGCTGCTGAAGACTTCAGCGGCTGCCGCCGCTGCTTTCAGCTTCGATTGGACACGCGCGCAAGCGCAGGCCGAAACGGTCCGGATCGGCGTGATCTACGACCTGACCGGCCCGTTTGCCGCCGGCGGCTCGGTCGCCTCCTCGATCGGCACCCAGATCGCGATCGATCTCGTCAATGAGAAGGGTGGCGTCGGCGGCAAGTACAAGATCGCCCCGGTCAACGTCGATTCCCAGAGCAAGCCCGATGTCGCGATCAACGAGGCCAATCGCCTGATCGACCAGGAGAAGGTCGACATCCTCAACGGCGTGTTCGCGAGCTCGCACGCAGTGCCGCTCGCCGCCAAGGTCGAGCAGCAGAAGCGGATCCTCTGGATCACGACCGCGGTCTCGACCGCCGTGTTCAAGGACAAGAACCTGCAATACGTGTTCCGCGCGCAGATCCATTCCGACCAGTACGGCCAGGCCTTCGGCGGCTTCCTCGCCGAGCACGCCAAGGCCAGGCTCGGCATGGAGCCGAAGGACGTCAAGGTCGCGCTGATCCATGAGGACGGTCCCTACGGCGTCGGCGTTGCCGCCGCCGACGAGATGTTCGCGAAGGAGGCCGGGCTGCAGGTCGTGCTCAAGGAAGGCTATTCGGCTTCCGCGCCCGATCTCTCGGTGCTGGTGACCAAATTGAAGCGCGCCAAGGCCGACATCATCTCGCATGCCGGCTACAACCCCGACATCACGCTGTTCCTGCGCCAGGCGCGCGAGAGCGGACTGAAATTCAAGATGCTGTTCGGCGCCGGCGCCGGCTACAGCCAGCTCGACAAGCTGCGCGCGACGTTCGGCGCCGACATCGACAATTTCTGCAACATCGACCCGGTGCCGGCGCAGCTGCTCGATCCCGCCAAGCTGGCGCCGGGGGTCGGCGATCTCACCAAGGTGATGGTCGCGCGGTATCGCGAGAAGACCAGCGCCACCGAAGTGCCGCCGCACTGCTCGATGGGCTTCAACCAGACCTGGGTGCTGCTCAACAATGTGCTGCCGGTCGCCAAGGAGAAATATGGCGGCTTCGATCCCGAGGCGATCCGCAAGGCCGCGCTCGATGTCGACATCCCGCCGGGCGGTACCATCCAGGGCTATGGCGTGAAATTCTATCCGCCGGGCACGCCGATGTCCGGCCAGAACGAGCGCTCGACACCGGTCGTGATGCAGAACGCCGGCGAGCGCATCACCGTGGTGTGGCCGACCAACATCAGGACGCAGGATCCGGTATTCCCGCTGCCGAAGGGCTCGGTGTACGGGGCGTAGTCAACGGCGCGAGCTCAGCCTTCTTGCCTCGCCCCGCTTGCGGGGCGAGGTCGGATTGCATCGTCAGATGCAATCCGGGTGAGGGGGTACAGGTCCATCAGTTTGCAATACTCGCGGACAGAGCCCCTCACCCCCCTTCCCGCAAGAGCGGGGCGAGGGAACGCAGTTCCGACGCGGCTGCAAACGCACCTCAAAACACCACCCGCCTGCCCTCATCCGCCGCCCAATAGCCGGCGTAGTTCACCTTCGTGGTCTCATACGCCAGCGCGAGGTCGGCGAGCGGTGCGCGGCCGGTGGCGATGCACTCCATGAAGTCCTGGATCTCCTGCAGATAGCCGCGGGTCCACTCCTCCTCGAGGCAGACATATTGCCAGCCGGTTTTGCGATCGACCTTCTCGGTGATGTAGACGGAGGCGAGCTTCTCCTCCGAGGTCTGGTAGCTCACAAGATGCGTGTTCGGCGTGATGTTGGCAAACAGCGAACCGCCTGACGTGTAGGTCTCGATCAGATTGCGCACACCGCCCATGATCATGTCGCCGGAAAACACCGTCGCCTTGGTGCCGTCGGAGAAGGTCGCGGTCAGCGTGCCCCAATCCTCGACGTCGACCGGATTGGCCTTGATGTAGCCGCGCTCCTCGGGCTTGAGACCGGCGGTGACGTTGCCGACATCGCAGGTGACGCTCGCAACCGTGATGGTCTCGCCGCGTGCGCGTGCCTCGACCTGCTTGAGATAGAGCACGGCCGACAGCGGATGGCAGCCCATCCGGATCAGCGAGCCGCCGCCGGTCATCGCCCATTCTGCGGCGTGCGCGGCATGCGAGCCGGAATGGCTCTCCTCGCCCTTCATGAACAGGATCTTGTCGCGCGTCGCGCGGATGATCTCCGCAGTCTTGGTCACCGCGGGTGCGTAGATCCAGTCCTCGGCATACATGAAGAGTTTTCCGCTGCGCTCGATCGCGGTGCGGGTCTGCTCCATCTCCTCCATCACCCGCTGGTACATCAGCGCCTTCGGGACGTGCCTGCCGATCGGCGCCGTGTCGCCGTCGCGGCCGAAATAGCCGCTGAACGGCTTCTCGCAGATCACGTGCTTGCCGGCCTGCATCGCGGCGACGATCATCGCGGCGTGCAGGTTGGGCGGCGTGCAGATGTCGATGACGTCGATATCACGGTCGGCGACCAACTCGGCGAAGCTGCGATAGGCGTTGGGGATTCCGTGCTTGCGCGCGAATTCGACCACATGATCGCCGCGCGCCGCGACCGCCCTCACCTCGACATTGACGCCGTAGACGCGTCGATACGCAACGATGTGCAGCTCCGACACGAAGCCGCAGCCGGCCAGGCCGATCCTGATTTTTGTCATTGATGTCTCCGCCCTTCAGGCGGGCGCAGAGTAGCGTGCAGCCATCACGGCGTCGAACGCATTTGCCATCGCCGCATGCGACGGCGTCAATCCCGTGAACAGCTTGAATGCGTCGGCGGAGGCGTTGATCGCCAGGTCCCGTCCGGTCAGGACGTTTGCGCCCCTGGCTTTGGCCGCGGTCAGCAGCGGCGTCCAGAGCGGCGTGTAGACCGCGTCGGCGACCCACATCGAGGAATGCAGCAGCGCGTCCGGCACCGGCGTGTCGCGGCTCGGCAGCATGCCGACCGGCGTTGCATTGACGAGACCGGCGGCGCCGTCCGCCGCGATCGCGACGCTGGCGGCGTGGACCGCGTGGCGATCCCGCAACTGGGCCGCAAGCTGCGCGGCCTTGGCGGCATCGGCGTCGAAGATCCTGATCCCGGCAACGCCGAGGCCGACCAGCGCGAAGGCGATCGCCTTGCCGACGCCGCCGGCACCGATCAGCGCAATCGGGCCGCGCGGCGCTGACGCAAGCAGCGGTTCGATCGCACGCGCAAAGCCGGTCGCATCGGTATTGTGCCCGACCAGACGCACGCCATCGACGACGATGGTGTTGACCGCGCCGATCGCGCGCGCGTCCGGCGCGAGGTCATCGAGCAGATCGACGACCGCCTCCTTGTGGGGAAAGGTGACGTTCACGCCGGCAAAGCCGAGCCGCCTGACGCCCTCGAGCATCGCACGCAGCTCGTCGCGCCCGGCGCCCTTCACCTCGACGAGCTGGTAGTGGCAGCGAACGCCGAGCACTGCAGCGGCCTGCTCGTGCATCGCAGGCGCCGCCGAATGCGCGATCGGATACCCGATCAGGCCGGTCAGGAAACGGTCGCGCATTATCCCTCACGTCAGTCGCACTCAGCTCATGCGGTCGAGCCGAGCATAGCTGTCTTCCATGCCGTGCTCCATGCCGGTCGCGAGCATCGCCGCGCGCGTCTCGGCATCCGGCAGCGTCATGCGCATGGTCATCACGGTGCCGCCACCGTCGGGCGCAAACCGCGTCTCGACATGATTGTCCGGCGTCGGGTCCGGCAGATGCATGCGCTCGACATGCACGATGCGGCTGAACGGTTCGAGCGCGAGATATTCGCCGGTCAGATGAAAGCCGCCGCCCTTGCCGTCGGTCCATTCGTAACGGATCTTGCCGCCGGGCCTGAGTTCGCTGACGCAGACCGGCATAGTCCAGCCTTCCGGACCGAGCAGCCACTTCTGCAGCAGCTCCGGCTCGGTATGCGCGCGATACACCGCCTCAGGTGGCGCGACGAAGCGCCTGGTGACAACGATATGGCGGTCGCCTTCGGTCGTCAGCGTCAACTTGCTCATGGGATACCCTTCACTTCTCAGGCTTCATGGCGGCCAGCACTCCGTCCAGCCGGTCGTAATTGGTTTCGAGCGCCCGCCTGAGCATGCCGAGCCATTGATCGATCTCGGCGACCGCCGTCGGCGCCAGCCGGCACGGCCGCTTGGTGCCTTCAACGCGCCGCACGATCAGGCCCGCGCCTTCGAGCACCTTGAGATGGCGGGAGATCGCGGGCTGGGTCATCTCGAACGGCTCGACCAGTTCCATCACCGTCGCCTCGCCAAGGGCGAGGCGCGCCAGGATCGCCCGGCGGGTCGGGTCGGCGAGCGCGGAGAAGGCGGCGTCGAGGTTGGGCATGCTTGATCTCGTCTCATTTATATAACCGATCTGTTATATAACTAATCGCGCATGTCAAGCGAAATCCGCTGCGGCGAGGGCGCGCAGCGGATTGGGGTCGTCCCTTCAATGCTGGAGTTGCGCGCCGCCGGCGCGGTCAGCGGCTAAAGCATGATCCGGAAAAGTGCGAAGCGGTTTTCCGATAAGATCATGCTCAAACAAGGAGCTAGAGCATGATGTGTTTATACGGAAACGTACCCTGAATTTTTGAGATAGTTGGCGCACTCCTCCTTAGAGAAGACGTCGAGGAGTTCGCCGACCTTGCGCCAAGTCGCTTCGACATCACGCGGCTGCGCGGCTCGCATCAGGTGTTTGAGCTTGGCGAAGACCTGTTCGATCGGATTGAGATCGGGGCTATAGGGCGGCAGGAAGAGCAGATGGGCTCCTGTGGCGCGGATGGCGTTGCGCGCCGCGTTGCCCTTGTGACTGCCGAGATTGTCGAGAATGACGAGTTCGCCCTTTGCGAGGGTCGGCGCCAGCACCTGCTCGACATAGAGGGTGAAGAGTTCGCCATTGATGGGGCCGTCGATGACCCATGGCGCGCTGATCCGGTCGTGGCGCAGCGCCGCGATGAAGGTCATGGTCTTCCAATGGCCGAAAGGCGCAGACGCCTGGAGGCGTTGCCCACTCGGTCCCCAGCCTCGCAGCGGCGCCATGTTGGTTTTGATCCAGGTCTCGTCGATAAAGACCAGGCGCGAAGCGTCGATCCTGCCCTGATGGGTCTTCCAGCGCGTCCGTTTACGCGCGATATCGGGACGATCTTGTTCGGCCGGCAGGATCGTTTTTTTTGAAGCTCAGCCCTTCGGCATGGACGAACGTCCACACTGCCCGCACGTCGGTCTTGATCCCGCGCGCAGCCAGTTCCTGCGTCAGCTTCCGCAAAGTGAATGGGCCGGAGCGAATGCGTTTGCGCAGCCAGTCGGCATTGGTGCCGGACAGAACCGGCTTCTTGTGACCGCCGATCTTGCCGGGAGAAACGCCGCCGGTCTCCCGCCGCAGATTCTTCCACTTCGTCACACAGGAAGGACTGATCCGAAGCGCTTCTGCAATCGAACGAACCGTCTCGCCAGCATCAGCCCGCGCCAGAGCGAGTTCACGAAGATCTTCCGAATAGGGTCGCGTCATCCATGCTGGCCCCCGTTCCAGCATGGAGTTTGAATCAGAAATTGTCCCCTCTGGGAATCCCGATTCCGGTAAAAAACAACATGCTCTAGACGTCGAAAAACACCGTCTCGTTGTCGCCCTGCAGATGGACGTCGAAGGTGTAGGTGTTGCCCGCGCCGGCCTTGCGCTTCGCAATCAGCGTAGCGCGGCGATCCGCCGGCACCAATGCGAGCACAGGATCGCCGGCGTTGCCGGCTTCGTCGTCGAAGTAGATCCGGGTGTAGAGATGCAGCAACATGCCGCGCGCGAACACCGCGAGCACGATGTGGGGCGCCTGCGGCTTGCCGTCGGCGTCAGGCACCACGCCCGGCTTGATGGTGTCGAACGCATAGCCCCCGCTCTTGTCGGTGCCACAGCGGCCAAACCCCTTGAAGGAGGAGTTCGGCAGCGCGCGTGCATCCTGCGGATCGGAGAAGCGGCCCTGGCTGTCTGCCTGCCAGATCTCCAGCATGCAGTCCGGGATCACGGCGCCGTCGCCATCATAGACGGTGCCTTCGACGCGGATGCGCTCGCCAGATACGTCGGGCGTTAGCAGATTGTTGCTGAAGGCGTCGTTCCACTCATATTCGCCGTTCGGCGTCAGGCCGTACTTGAAATAGGGACCGACGGTCTGCGAAGGCGTGATTCCATCAGGACGTTGGTTCGACACGTTACTTGGTCTCCATCGGCGTGGCGTTGCGCCCGCGCAGCACGATATCGAAGCGGTAGCACAGCGCCCATTCCGGCTTGGTGTTCTCGAGATCGAACGACGAGATCATCCGCGCCCGCGCCTTCTCATCCGTCACCGAATTGAAGATCGGATCGAACGGGAACAGCGGATCGCCGGGGAAATACATCTGCGTCACCAGCCGCGAAATGAAGGAATGCCCGAACACCGAGAAGTGGATATGCGCAGGCCGCCACGCATTGTGGTGATTGCCCCAGGGATAGGCGCCGGGCTTGATGGTGACGAACTTGTAGTATCCGGCGGCATCGGATTGCGTGCGGCCGGCGCCGGTGAAGTTCGGATCGAGCGGCGCCGGATGCTGGTCGACGACGTGGATGTAGCGGCCGCAGGCATTGGCCTGCCACAGCTCGACCAGCGTGTTGGGCACGCCGCGGCCGTCCTCGTCGCGCACATGACCATGCACGATGATGCGCTCGCCGAGCGGCTCGCCCTTGGCCTGGATGGTGAGATCGTTGTCGTGCGCGCGCACCGTCTCGTGGCCGTAGACCGGCCCGGTCAATTCCGAGAGCGTGTGCCGCATCGGGATCAACGGCTTTTGCGGCGAGCGCTTGATGGTGGAGCGATAGTCCGGCGACAGCCGCGCCGGATGGGCCGCGAGTGATTGCAGCGGATACAACAAGGTCATGGCGAATTCCTCCGCGGCCCACGCGCCCCGTGGGCTCACATCAGATCATTACAGTGCATAACCAAATTGGAGAAGGGCTGTTTTCAGCCCTTCCAAGTATTTGGATTAATTCAGCTTTTCGATCGCGACCGCGACGCCTTGGCCGACCCCGACGCACATAGTTGCCAAGGCAAGCTTCCCGCCCCGCTTCTCCATGCCGTGCACGGCGGTCAGCACCAGCCGCGCGCCGCTCATGCCGAGCGGATGGCCGAGCGCGATCGCGCCGCCATGCGGATTGACGAAATCGGCGTCCTCCTTGACGCCGAGCTGGCGCAGGCAGGCGATGCCCTGCGAGGCGAAGGCCTCGTTGAGCTCGATCAGGTCGAAGTCCGACACCTTGATGCCGAGACGCTCGACCAGCTTCCTGGTCGCCGGCACCGGGCCTATGCCCATGATGCGCGGCGGCACCGCGGCCGAGGCAAGGCCGAGGATCTTCGCGCGCGGGTTCAGGCCGTGCTTCTTCACAGCGGCCTCCGAGGCCAGGATCATCGCCGCTGCACCGTCATTGACGCCCGACGCGTTGCCCGCGGTCACCGTGCCCGGATTGCGCACGATCGGCTTCAGCTTGGCGAGACCTTCGAGCGTGGTCTCCGGCCGCGGATGCTCGTCCTTGTCGACGGTGATCGGGCCGGCCTTGCCGCCGGGCACCTGGATCGGCACGATCTCCTCGGCGAAATAGCCGGATGCGATCGCCGCGCCCGCGCGCTGCTGCGATCGGATCGCCATCGCGTCCTGATCGGCACGCGAGACCTGGAATTCCTCGGCGACGTTCTCGCCGGTCTCCGGCATCGCATCGACGCCGTACTGCGCCTTCATCAAGGGATTGATGAAGCGCCAGCCGATCGTGGTGTCGTAGATCTCGGACGAGCGCGAGAAGGCTTCCGCGGCCTTGCCCATCACGAACGGCGCGCGCGTCATCGATTCGACGCCGCCCGCGATCGCGAAATCGATCTCGCCGGCGCGGATGGCGCGGCCCGCGGCACCGACCGCGTCGAGACCGGAGGCGCAAAGCCGGTTCAGGGTCTGGCCGGGAACCGACTCGGGCATGCCGGCGAGCAGCAGCGCCATGCGCGCGACGTTGCGGTTGTCCTCGCCGGCCTGGTTGGCGCAGCCGAAAAAGACCTCGTCGACCTCGTTCCAATTGAGCGTCGGGTGCTTGGCCATCAGCGCCTTGATCGGGGCCGCCGCGAGATCGTCGGCGCGCACCTTGGCGAGCGAGCCGCCGAAACGGCCAATTGGAGTCCGGACGGCATCGCAAATATAGACATCACGCATTGAATCTCTCCCTGAATGCCGCGACTTAGGCGCTGGATCGGCTGGAACTTGAGGTGAGTTTTAGGAGCGTGCCCGCGGCAGGTCAATTGACGTGGCTGCGTGGCATCAGCGCATTCCCGTGAGGCCTCGTCATATTTCGAGCCGTGGAGAGGGTGGAAAACCCCATCCTCTTGGATAGGACCGCGCGACGAAATTTTGTAGTTTCCGCTCCCTCATGACCATTCAGCAGCCCATCCCCGTTCCGCCCGAGCCAACTCCCGCCGCCGAGGCGCCGTCGCGCGTCACGCCGATGATGGAACAGTATCTGGAGATCAAGGCGGCCCATCCCGGCCTGTTGCTGTTCTACCGGATGGGCGATTTCTACGAGCTGTTCTTCGAGGACGCCGAGATCGCCTCGAAGACGCTCGGCATCGTGCTGACCAAGCGCGGCAAGCATCAGGGCATGGACATCCCGATGTGCGGCGTTCCGGTCGAACGCTCCGAGGATTATCTGCATCGCCTGATCGGCGCCGGCCACCGCGTCGCGGTGTGCGAGCAGACGGAAAATCCCGCGGAGGCAAAAGCCCGCGGCAACAAGAGCGTGGTCCGCCGCGGCGTCGTGCGGCTGGTGACGCCGGGCACGCTGACCGAAGACACGCTGCTCGACGCCCGCACCAACAATTACCTGATCGCGATCGCGCGCGCCCGCGGTTCGGCCGGCGCTGATCGCCTTGGCCTTGCCTGGATCGACATCTCGACCTCCGAATTCATGGTGACGGAGTGTTCGACCGCAGAGCTTGCGGCAACGCTGGCGCGCATCAACCCGAACGAGGCGATCGTCACGGACGCGCTCTACAGCGACAACGAGCTTGCGCCGACCTTGCGCGAGCTGCCGTCGGTGACGCCGCTGACCCGCGACGTGTTCGACAGCGCCACCGCCGAGCGGCGGCTGTGCGACTATTTCGCGGTCGCGACCATGGACGGCCTCTCCGCGATGTCGCGGCTGGAGGCGACCGCCGCCGCCGCGGCCGTCACCTATATCGACCGCACCCAGGTCGGCAAACGTCCGCCGCTGTCGCCGCCGGCGCGCGAGGCCGCCGGCACCACGATGGCGATCGACCCGGCGACCCGCGCCAACCTCGAACTGACGCGCACGCTGGCCGGCGAGCGCCGCGGCTCGCTGCTCGATGCGATCGACTGCACCGTCACCGCGGCCGGCTCGCGCCTTTTGGCGCAGCGCCTTGCCGCGCCGCTGACCGATGTTGCCGTGATCGCGCGGCGGCTCGATGCCGTCTCCGCCTTCGTCGCGGATTCCGCGGCGCGCGAGGACGTCAGAACCGTGTTGCGCGCGGCACCCGACATGTCGCGCGCGTTGGCGCGGCTCTCGGTCGGCCGCGGCGGCCCGCGCGATCTCGCCAGCCTGCGCGACGGCATCCTGGCCGCCGACCAGGCGCTGGAGTTGCTGGCGCAGCTCGCTAGTCCCCCGGCCGAGGTATCCTCGGTGATGGCTGCGCTGCAACGTCCCTCGCGCGATCTGGCGCAGGAATTCTCCCGCGCACTCTCCGAGCAATTGCCGCTGATCAAGCGCGACGGCGGCTTCGTCCGCGACGGCTATGAGGCCGCGCTCGACGAGAGCCGGAATTTGCGCGATGCGTCGCGCCTCGTCGTCGCCGCGATGCAGGCCCGCTATGCCGAGGACACCGGCATCAAGACGCTGAAGATCCGGCACAACAATGTGCTGGGCTATTTCGTCGAGGTGACCGCGCAGCACGGCGACAAGCTGTTTGCACCACCCCTCAATGCGACCTTCATCCATCGCCAGACGCTGGCCGGGCAGGTTCGTTTCACCACGGCGGAACTCGGCGAGACCGAAGCCAAGATCGCCAATGCCGGCGAGCGCGCGCTCAATCTCGAGCTCGAGATCTTCGAGCGGCTGAGCGCGCTGGCGCTCGCCGCCAGCGACGATCTGCGCAACGCCGCGCATGCCTTTGCGATGCTCGACGTCGCAACCTCGCTGGCGAAGCTTGCGATCGACGACAATTACGTGCGGCCCGACGTCGACGGCTCGCTCGGCTTTGCGATCGAGGGCGGCCGGCATCCGGTGGTCGAGCAGGCGCTGAAGCGCGACGGCCAGCCCTTCATTGCCAATGCCTGTGATCTCTCTCCGGCGCCCGGACAAAAATCCGGCCAGCTCTGGCTGATCACCGGCCCGAACATGGCCGGCAAGTCGACCTTCCTGCGCCAGAACGCACTGATCGCGCTCTTGGCGCAGATCGGCTCTTACGTGCCGGCGTCCCGCGCGCGGCTCGGCATCGTCGACCGGCTGTTCTCGCGCGTCGGCGCCGCCGACGATCTGGCGCGGGGACGCTCGACCTTCATGGTCGAGATGGTCGAGACCGCTGTGATCCTGAACCAGGCGAGCGAGCGGTCGCTGGTGATTCTCGACGAGATCGGCCGGGGAACAGCGACCTTCGACGGCCTGTCGATCGCCTGGGCCGCGATCGAGCACCTGCACGAAAGCAACCGCTGCCGCACGCTGTTTGCGACGCATTATCACGAGCTAACGGCGCTCTCGGCGAAACTGCCGCGGATGTTCAACGCCACGGTGCGGGTCAAGGAGTGGCAGGGTGACGTCGTGTTCCTGCACGAGGTGCTGCCGGGCTCCGCCGACCGCTCCTACGGCATCCAGGTCGCAAAACTCGCCGGCCTGCCGCCCGCCGTGATCACCCGCGCCAAATCAGTGCTAGCGAAACTCGAGGCCCAGGACCGCGGCCAGGCTGCACGCGCTCTGGTCGACGACCTGCCGCTGTTCGCCGTGCCCTCCCGCGCAGCAAGTGAGGACAAGCCGCCGAGCGAGGCCGATCTGCTGATCGAGGCGGTGAAGGCGCTGCATCCCGACGAAATGTCGCCGCGCGAGGCGCTGGATGCGCTGTATGCGTTAAGGGCGAAATTGCCGAAGCAGTAGCCGCGTAGCCCGGATCACCCTTCTCCTTCCTCCTGAAAGGGGGAAGGTCGGGATGGGGTCCAGCCGCAGACGACGCTGTTTGCCGAGAGAGCAGATCCCCACCCGCTTTGCTCTGACGAGCAAAGCGACCTCCCCTTTTCAAGGGGAGGTTTAAGCCTTCCCGCTCTTCCTCCGCCCGATCTGCCACAGCGACAGATTCCAGACAATGCAGGTGGCAAGTGCGCAGCAGAGGCCGATGGGCGAGCCGAATTGCAGCACCGCGACGTGCAGCACGGCGATGCCAAGACCGAAGCCGAGCAGGCCCCACGCGCTGTTGGCGAGCACGGCGGCGGTCGCCGGGCCACCGATCCGCGGATGCAGGATCAGCATCATCGAGGAGAACACGATCGGAAACAGCGCGATCACGCCGGTGACACGCGGACCGACCCAGGTCGACGCAGTGACGACCGTGCCGACCAGGCTTGCGACCAGCGCAGCGCGCAGCGGGATGTCGTACCAGCGCCGCGCGATCAGCGGCATCTTCGCGACGTGCCGATAGGGCCTCAGCAGCGGGATGCAGATCGCAAACGCAATGGCATTGAGGATCAGCCCGCCGGCGAGCGTCCACGCGAACTGACGTATGATGGTGCCGAGCACGAGCCACAATGCGATCGCGCTTCCCGCGCTGATCCACATGCTGCGGCGCTGCGCCAGCACGGCATAGGTGAGGCCCATGAAGATCGTCGCCGCATTGACCGGCAGGCTCGACAGCGCGCCTTCCGCGACGAAGGCGGCGTCATGGTCGAGCGCGAGGAAGGTGTAGGACGGCCCGGCCGAGATCGGCAGGGTTGCGATCAGTGCGCCGATCACCGGCCCCGAACGTTCCGTGATGATGGACGCGCTGACCACGAAGGCAGCGGCAACCGCCATGCGCAGCACGAGGAGCAGGACGAAGTGGAGTTCGGGGGACATCACGTGTCGTCCCGGCGCAGGCCGGGACCCATAACCACGACTATTCGTTGGGTACGAAAGCCGTCGAACAGCGGAGATCGAATCGAGAGAGCACGGCGTATGGGCCCCGGCTTTCGCCGGGGCGACGCGCTAGACCCGCTGCATCGTCACCGACACTTTCGGGCCGTTCTTGATGGTCTGATAGACCACGCAATAGCGCTCGGTGAGCTTCAGCAGCAGATCGAGCTTGTGCTGCGGCGCGTCGGTGCCGACGTCGAAGCGCAGGCGGATCTCGCGGAAGCCGACCGGAGCCTCCTTGTCGACGCCGAGCGTGCCGCGGAAATCGAGATCGCCCTCGGCGAACACATTGCCGACCTTCAGCGGCACCTCGACGGCGGTCGCGACCGATTTCAGCGTAACGCCGGCGCAGGCGACCAGCGCCTCCAGCAGCATGTCGCCGGAGCAGAGCTCGAGCCCGGAGCCGCCGGTGGCAGGATGCAGGCCGGCGACCGCGAGCGCGCGGCCGGTTTCGACCTTGCAGGAAAGGCTTTCGCTGTCGATCGTGCCCTTGGCCTTCAGCGTGATCACGGCGGCCTCGGGGTCGGCCTTGTAACGTTCCTTGATCGGAGCCTGCATTGCGCGGAGTTCGGCGGAGTCCATGGATCTGCTCCCGGCTGTTCTTCTTCATGCCGATGTAAGGCCTTAATGAGCCGATGTCACCACCACATCGCCTCGCCGGCGCTGGATTTAGCGGTGAGATCGCGCAAGCGGTCCGGTCGAGCCGAGATCGATCACACCGGCGTCGAGGAATTCGAGCGCCTTTGTTGAAGCTGGCCGACTGCACAGCGATGATGCCGTCGTTGAGCTCCAAGCGCGCCGGGAAATTTCTGTATCGGCAGATCGGCTCGCGCGAACCAAGAAACAATCATTTAGTTCAAGGAGTTAGACTTGCGATCATCGGGAAAATCTCTACCCTTCACCAGATGGCGCGGGAGTGGTCTTGCGCGAAGCGCCGCCACGAGAGCATGGAGCTGCTGTCAATATACTTTGGTCAGTGACAGCAATGGCTCCGTCCGATATCGGATGAACGTATGGACAGCGTCGCAGCCGAAGTCCGCCCTGAAGCGGATGATCGTTTCGAGACCGAGCGGATCACCGCGGCGGTCAATGCACTCGCCGAGCAACATGCCGGCCGCGAGGACCAGTTCCGCGCCGCGATGGCGCAACTGCTCAAGTCCGAGCTGATCGCAGCGCGCGCCACGGCACAGGCGCTGCTGCTGAAGGACCGTCACGGTCGCCGCTGCGCCGAACGGCTCTGCTTCGTGCAGGACGAGATCATCCGCATCCTCTACGCGGCGGCGACCCGGCATCTCTATCACTCGCCGATCCCCTCGGGCGCCGAGCGCATGGCCGTGGTCGCGACCGGCGGCTATGGCCGCGGGCTGATGGCGCCGGAATCCGACATCGATCTGTTGTTCATCCTGCCCTACAAGCAGACCGCCTGGGGCGAGCAGGTCGCCGAAGCCATCCTCTATTGTCTCTGGGACATGGGGCTGAAGGTCGGCCACGCCACGCGCTCGGTCGATGAATCGATCCGCCAGGCGCGCGGCGACATGACGATCCGCACCGCGATCCTGGAGACCCGCTTCCTGACCGGCGATCAGCCGCTCTATGACGAGCTGGTCGAACGCTTCGACAAGGAAGTGGTGCAGGGCACCGCGGCGGAATTCGTCACCGCCAAGCTCGCCGAGCGCGAGGAGCGGCATCGCCGCGCCGGCCAGTCGCGCTATCTGGTCGAGCCCAACGTCAAGGACGGCAAGGGCGGCCTGCGCGACCTGCATACTCTGTTCTGGATCGCGAAATACGTCTACCGCGTGCGCGAGACCGACGAGCTGCTGGAGCGCGGCGTGTTCGACGCGCAGGAGTACCGCACCTTCCGCCGCTGCGCCGACTTCCTGTGGTCGGTGCGCTGCAATTTGCACTTCTTCGCCGGACGCGCCGAGGAGCGGCTGTCGTTCGACATGCAGCGCGAGATCGCGGTCCGCCTCGGCTACACCTCGCATCCCGGCATGCAGGACGTCGAGCGCTTCATGAAGCACTACTTCCTGATCGCGAAAGACGTCGGCGATCTCACCGCGATCCTGTGCGCCAGGCTCGAGGAGGAGCACAACAAGCCGGCGCCGGTGCTGAGCCGGATGGTGGCGCGGCTGCGGCCCGGAACCAAGCGGCGGCGGGTGGCCGGCAGCGACGACTTCATCGTCGACAACAACCGCATCAACCTCGCCGCCCCTGATGTGTTCAAGCACGATCCGGTCAACCTGATCCGGATCTTCCGCCTCGCGCAGCAGAACAACCTCGCCTTCCATCCCGATGCGATGCGCACGGTGACGCGCTCGCTGAAGCTGATCAACACCCAGCTCCGCGACAACGAGGAAGCCAACCGCCTGTTCATGGAGATCCTGACCTCGAACGATGCGGAGACCGTGCTGCGGCGGATGAACGAGACCGGCGTGCTCGGCCATTTCATCCGCGCCTTCGGCAAGATCGTGTCGATGATGCAGTTCAACATGTACCACCACTATACGGTGGACGAGCATCTGCTCCGCTGCATCGGCTTCCTGCAGGACATCGAGCGCGGCGGCAATGAGGAGTTCACGGTCGCCAGCGACCTGTTCCGGAAGATTCGTCCCGAGCACCGGCCGGTGATCTATATCGCAACCCTGCTGCACGACATCGCCAAGGGCCGGCCGGAAGATCACTCGATCGCAGGCGCCAAGGTGGCGCGGCGGCTCTGCCCGCGGCTCGGCTTCTCCGCGGCCGATACCGAGCTGGTGGCATGGCTGATCGAGGAACATCTGACGATGTCGACGGTGGCGCAATCGCGCGATCTGTCGGACCGCAAGACGATCGAAAATTTCGCCGCCGTGGTGCAGTCGGTCGAGCAGATGAAGCTGCTCACGATCCTGACCACCGCCGACATCCGCGGCGTCGGCCCGGGCGTCTGGAACGGCTGGAAGGCGCAGCTCCTGCGCACGCTGTATTACGAGACCGAGCCGGTACTGACCGGCGGCTTCTCGGAGGTCAACCGCGCCCAGCGCATCGCGGTGGCGCAGGCCGAGTTCCGCCGCGCCTTTACCGAATGGCCGGAGGTCGAGCTCAACGCCTATATCGGCCGGCACTACCCGGCGTACTGGCTCAAGGTCGAGCTGCAACGCAAGATCCGCCAGGCGCGCTTCATCCGCGCCAGCGAGCAGGCCGGCCACAAGCTCGCGATCAATGTCGGCTTCGACGAGGTCCGTGCCGTCACCGAGCTTACGATTCTGGCGACCGACCATCCCTGGCTGCTGTCGATCATCGCGGGCGCCTGCGCCTCCGCCGGCGCCAACATCGTCGACGCGCAGATCTACACCACGACCGACGGCCGCGCGCTCGACACCATCTCGATCTCGCGCGAATACGATCGCGACGATGACGAAGGCCGCCGCGCGACGCGGATCGGCGAGATGATCGAACAGGTGCTGGAAGGCAAGCTCAGGCTGCCCGAGGCGGTGGCGAAGCGCGCGGTGCGCAGCAAGGCGCGGCCATTCGTCGTCGAGCCCGAAGTGACCATCAACAACCAGTGGTCCGACCGCTACACCGTGATCGAGGTCTCCGGCCTCGACCGGCCCGGCCTGCTCTATCAGCTCACCACCGCGATCTCGAAGCTCAACCTCAACATCGCTTCCGCGCACGTCGCGACCTTCGGCGAGCGCGCCCGCGACGTGTTCTATGTCACCGACCTGCTCGGCGCCCAGATCACCGCGCCGACCCGGCAGGCCGCGATCAAGAGCGCGCTGCTGCATCTGTTGTCGACCGAGGACCAGGCGGCAAAGCCGGCGGCTTGAACGCTGGCTTTCTCCGCTCGTGATTCCCTGGTGCGCAATTGGGCGCCGGGGAATGACGAGGAAGGTTCGGCTAGCAGGCTGTTGAAGAAGTCGCTGGCGAAGCGGTTTAGATCGTGATTCCCTAGGATCTGGGCGTGGCGGGGGATTGCGATGCGGGGAAGCGACGAGCGGTCTGGCGCGCTATTCAGTTATATTGACCTGGAGGCTCGGGTTCGCGCCGACCACCCGCTACGGGTGATCAGGGAGCTGGCGAATGCTGCGCTGGGCGATCTGTCAGGCGAGTTCGGCAAGCTCTATACGGACTTCGGCCGGCCCTCGATTGCGCCAGAGAAGTTGCTTCGGGCGATGCTGCTGCAGGCGTTCTATGGGGTTCGCTCGGAGCGGCATCTGATGGAACGAATGGAGTTCGATCTTCTGTTCCGCTGGTTTGTCGGACTTGGGGTCGACGATGCGGTTTGGGACCATTCAACCTTCTCGAAGAACCGGGATCGGCTGCTTGAAGGCGAGATTGCGGCCAAGTTCTTAAACGCGCTTTTGGCGCAGCCGAAGGTGAAGCGTTTGCTGTCAAGCGATCACTTCTCAGTGGACGGCACGCTGATTGAAGCCTGGGCTTCGATCAAAAGCTTCCGGAGGAAGGGCGGCAGCGACAAGGACCATGACGGTCCGGGACGCAATGCCGAGCGTAGCTTCCACAAGGAGAAGCGATCCAACGAGACCCATGAGAGTACGACCGATCCCGAGGCCCGGCTCTACAGGAAGGGCGACGGCCAGCCGGCCAAGCTCTGCTACATGGGCCATGCGTTGATGGAGAATCGCAACGGTTTGGCGATTTTAGGCGGGGTGAGCCAAGCGACTGGCACAGCCGAACGGGAGGCCGCGCTCGCTATGATCGACGGGCGTGGATCCGCGAAGCGGATTACTCTCGGAGCGGACAAAGCCTACGATGTCACCCAGTTCGTGTGCGACCTGAGAGAGCGGTCAGTCACTCCGCATATCGCGATCGACGGACATCTGAGCAAGACCGGCAAGCCACGCAAGACGGCGGTCGACGCCCGCACCACGCGTCACGCCGGCTATGACATCAGCCAGCGCTGCCGCAAACGCATCGAAGAAGTATTCGGCTGGATCAAGAGTTCCGCCGGTCTCGCCAAAATCAAGCTGCGCGGCCGTGCGCGTGTGGACGCCGCCTTCACACTTACGCTGGCAGCTTATAACCTCATTCGCCTGCCCAAGCTTCTGACGGCGCCGGCATGAGCATCCGGGGTCGATGGCGCGTCGTCGAGACCCCGGGCCACGCACGAGATCGGCGGCGAATTCGCCTTCGATTGCCTCACGGGCTCCATCCACGGCTCCTTGCGACAGCGATGCCGTCCAGTTCAGTTGGGAAGGAAACGACGAAATGGAGCCAGCCGGCGGTGATGGCTGGGCCGAACTGCAGGATAACCGATCGCTCGAAGGTGAAATCTGCCTCGTCAACGGCGACGACATCCCATTCATCGCACGTCGTTCCGACATTTCTTCAACAGCCTGCTAGACCTCCACGCCCTCATGTCGCAGCAGCCAGCGCTTGCGCTCCAGTCCGCCGCCATATTTGACCAGCGAACCGTTGGCGCCGATCAGGCGGTGGCAGGGCACGACGACGCTGATCGGGTTGGAGCCGTTGGCGTGGCCGACCGCGCGCATCGCGTTCGGCACTTTCAGTCTTGCCGCCAGCGCGCCGTAGCTCATGGTGGTGCCCGGCGGAATCTCCGGCAACGCGTGCCAGACCTTCTGCTGGAACGGCGTGCCGGCGACACGCCATTTGACATCGGTCAGGCGATCGAGATCGCCGTTGAAGTAATCGCCGAGCGCCTTGCGCATCGCCGCCGGTGCGCGGCCGTCCCGCAGCGTCACGGCGCCACAGTGCAGCCGCAGCAGGTCGAGCATTCGCCCCTCATAGTCGTCCCAGTCGAGCGCACGCAGCACGCCATCGTCATCGGTCACCAGCAGCGCGGTGCCGATCGGCGTCTCGAGGCGGTCGAGGTTGAACGTCTGTGCGGTCTTACGGTCGGCCATATCAGTCACTCTGGAACGTCATTGCTCTCGAAACAGGTCGTTCGGCATACAATTCACCGTGCGCGTGCCAGCGTCCACCCGAATTCCGGTGAGGGGGACCGCGATATGTGCAGGCGGCGCCTGCCGCACTGGCGCTGATCCTGCTCTGGCTCGCCTGACGCGACATCGCGCGCAGGGGCATCGCCTTGCAATGCGTCCGCCGTTCCTCCATCATCCCTGATAACGGTGACATCCGCGGGTTTGAGCCTTGCGGACAAGATCACCGGCAACATGGGAGGTCACGGACATGAGGAGCGTGCAATTGCTCGCTGCGACAGCGCTTGCCATCGCGTTGTCGGTTACATCGGCCACCGCACAGAAGAAATACGACATCGGCGCGACCGACACCGAGATCAAGATCGGCCAGACCGTGCCGTTCTCGGGCCCCGCATCCGCCTATGCAGGCATCGGCAAGACCCAGGCGGCCTACATCAAGATGATCAACGATCAGGGCGGCATCAACGGCCGCAAGCTGAACCTGATCCAGTATGACGACGCCTATTCGCCGCCGAAAGCGGTCGAGCAGGTGCGCAAGCTCGTCGAAGGTGACGAGGTGCTGTTCACCTTCCAGATCATCGGCACGCCCTCAAATGCCGCCGTGCAGAAATACCTGAATGCCAAGAAGGTGCCGCAGCTGCTCGCCTCCACCGGCGCGTCGCGCTTCTCCGATCCGCAGAACGCGCCCTGGACGATCGCCTTCAACCCGAACTACCAGTCCGAGGGACGCATCTACGCAAAATATATCCTGGCCAATCACCCGAACGCCAAGATCGGCATCTTCTACCAGAACGACGATCTCGGCCGCGACTACATCACCGGCCTGAAGAGCGGGCTCGGCGACAAGGCCGCGAGCATGATCGTCGCCGAGGTGTCCTATGAGCTGACCGACCCGACCGTCGATTCCCAGATCGTCAAGCTGAAGGCCGCCGGCGTCGACCTGCTCTATAACGCGTCGACGCCGAAATTCGCCGCTCAAGCGATCCGCAAGGTCGCGGACCTTGACTGGCACCCGGTGCACATCCTCGACATCAATGCGAGCCCGGTGTCGGCAACGCTGAAACCGGCCGGCCTCGACATTTCCAAGGGCATCATCTCGACCAATTACGGCAAGGACCCGGCCGATCCGCAGTGGAAGGACGATCCCGGCGTGAAGGCCTATTTCGCCTTCATGGACAAGTATTACCCGGAGGGCGACAAGCTCAACACCGTCAACACCTACGGCTATTCGACGGCCGAGCTCCTGATCCAGGTGCTCAAGCAGTGCGGCGACGACCTCACCCGCGAGAACCTGATGAAGCAGGTGACCAGCCTGAAGAAGTTCGTGCCGAGCCTTGCGCTGCCCGGCATGTCGATCACGACGGGACCGAACGACTACCGCATCAACAAGCAGATGCAGATGATGAAGTTCAACGGCGAGCGCTGGGAGCTGTTCGGCCCGATCATCGAGGACACCGGGCCGGCGGGTTAGGCTCGCAGCCATCTCCGGCCACGAAAGCCGGCGCAGCGCATCCCCGCTGCGCCGGTTCTTTTTGCGCCGCCCCCTACTTTCGTTGACTGAAATTGCTCGCCTTTTCGGCATCCGTCGTCTTGCGTCGCAGCAACGGTTCCTCCAGTATCCCGGCCAAGCGATGGCGACCGCGGGACCTTGAACCGGCGGACAAGATCATCGGCCAACCATCAGTCACGTGAGGAAAACAGCATTATGAGGAATGGGATTTTCCACCTGGTCACGGGAACGGCGCTCGCGATCGCGCTGTCTGCAACGTCGGCCTCCGCGCAAAAGAAGTACGATCCCGGCGCGAGCGACACCGAGATCAAGATCGGCCAGACCGTCCCCTTCTCCGGACCGGCTTCCGCCTATGCCTCGATCGGCAAGACCCAAGCGGCCTATTTCAAGATGATCAACGATCAGGGCGGCATCAACGGCCGCAAGATCAACCTGATCCAGTATGACGACGCCTATTCGCCGCCCAAGGCCGTCGAGCAGGTGCGCAAGCTCGTCGAGAGCGACGAGGTGCTCTTGACCTTCCAGATCGTCGGCACGCCGTCGAACGCCGCGGTGCAGAAATATCTCAACGCCAAGAAGGTGCCGCAGCTGTTCGCGGCCACCGGCGCCTCGAAGTTCACCGATCCGAAGAACTTCCCGTGGACGCTCGGCTTCAATCCGAACTACTTCGTCGAAGGCCGCATCTACGGCCAGTACATCCTGAAGGAGTATCCGAACGCCAAGATCGGCGTGCTCTATCAGAACGACGACCTCGGCAAGGATTATCTGAACGGCATCAAGGCCGGCCTCGGCGACAAGGCCGCCAAGATGATCGTGGCCGAAGCCTCCTATGAGGTCTCCGACCCGACGATCGATTCCCAGGTGATCAAGATCAAGGACGCCGGCGCCGACCTGTTCTTCTCGGCCTCGACGCCGAAGCAGGCAGCGCAGGCGATCAAGAAGATCGCCGAGCTCGGCTGGCATCCGGTCCACATCGTCGACATCAACGCGACCTCGGTCGGCGCCGTGTTGCAGCCGGCGGGCCTGGAGGCCTCCAAGGGCCTGATCTCGACCAACTACGGCAAGGATCCCGCCGATCCGCAGTGGAAGGACGATCCGGGCATGAAGCGCTATTTCGACTTCATGGCCAAGTACTATCCCGACGGCGACAAGAACTCGAACTTCAACACCTACGGCTACTCTACCGCCCAGCTGATGGTGCATGTGCTGAAGCAGTGCGGCGACGAGCTGACGCGCGAGAACGTGCTGAAGCAGGCCACCAACCTGAAGAATGTCGAACTCGACATGGCGCTGCCCGGCATCAAGGGCAACACCACGCCGAACGACTATCGCGTCAACAAGCAGCTGCAGATGATGAAGTTCAACGGCAAGCGCTGGGAGCTGTTCGGCCCGATCATCGAGGACGCCGGCCCGGCGGGCTAGTCGTTCGCGCAGAGTTGAGATGCAATCGGCGGCCTCCAGGCCGCCGATTTTGTTTTGGCGATTATGTCCGTCATTGCGAGGAGCGACGGCGACGAAGCAATCCATCTCTGCATTAGTGGGGAAATGGATTGCTTCGCTGCGCTCGCAATGACGTGGATGGAGCCGTGTATTCCATACCCGTCACCCTGAGGAGGCCGCAACGCGGCCGTCTCGAAGGGGCGACGGCCACTAGAGCGTTTCACATTTTGACTGAAGCATAACCGGCGTTTGCGAAGTAGTTTGCGCATTCGCGAGGCTGGATGTCCTGAACGAGGTGACCGATGTGGCGCCAAGTGTCTTCGACGGTGCGCCTCTGAGCCTGCCGCATCCAGTGTTTGATCTTGGAGAAGGCCTGTTCGATCGGGTTGAGGTCGGGCGAGTATGGCGGCAGGTACCAGAGCCTGGCGCCAGCAGCCTGGATCATTTGCCTGACAGCTTTCGACTTGTGGCTTCCGAGGTTGTCGAGAATGACGATGTCGCCTTCGCGCAGGGTTGGCAGGAGAAGGTGCTTCACATAAGCGCAGAAGCATTCGCCGTTGATCGGGCCGTCGAAGACGCAGGGTGCCGTGAGTTGGTCATGGCGGAGCGCGCCGAGGAATGTGAGGGTACGCCAGTGACCGTGCGGGGCGAAGCCGCGCAGGCGTGCGCCCTTGGGGCCCCAGCCCCGCAAAGGGGCCATGTTGGTCTTGATCCAAGTCTCATCGATGAAGACGAGCCGGCCCGGATCAAGTCCGGCCTGCCAGGATCGCCAACGCTGGCGCCTACGAGAGACGTCGGCGCGCGCTTGTTCGAGGGCGAACAGTGTTTTTTTTGAACCGCAGCCCTTCCCGGCGCAGGAACAGCCAGACCGCGTTGTGTGAGACCTTGACCCCACGAGCTGCCAGTTCCGCCTTCAGACCATGCAGCGTCAGGTGCGGCGTCTGAATGATCCGCTCGACAATGAAGGCACGATGCGGATCAAGCAAGGGCTTGCGGTGACCGCCCATCTTGCCGGGCGCAACCGAGCCGGTCGCCCGCTGCCGCTGTGACCACTTCACAACCGACGAGACCGCAACACCAAACCGTTCCGCCACAGATCGGCAGCTCTCGCCCGCCAAAACCGACGCCACCACACGCTCGCGAAGATCCAGGGAAAGAGGTCGGGTCATGCGATGCTGGCCTCCAATCCAGTCAGCATCTTGAATCACAAACCGCCAAAAACCGGAATCCCCTCCGATTCAGTTAAGCAATGAAATGCTCTAGCGGGGCCGTGCATCCTTCGAGACGCGCTGCGCTCGCACCTCAGGATGACGGGATAGATATCTCGCTTCGTGCGCTTAGCTCGGAATCTCGCCGAAATTCTTCCCGACCGGCAGCACCGCGTGTCGGATCAGCCGCGAATCCTCGACGCCGGCCTGTCGGTGCTTCACCGCCTCGCGATAGACCGGATCGCGGATCATTTCGACGAAGGCGGCAACGCTCGGATACTCCGCGATGAAACAGTGATCCCAGCGCTCCTCCTGCGGACCGATCAGCATCAGCTCGAAGCGACCCTGCCAGACGATGCGCCCGCCGAGGCGTTCGAACACCGGGCCGCTCTCGCGGCCATAGGCGGCATAGGCCTCCGCGCCGGTCGCCTTGCGGCCGTCGGGATAGGCGGCCCATTCGCGCAACCGCACCAGATTGAGCATGTGGATCGGGCCCGGCCGGTTGTTGTCCCGGAATTGCGCGAAGACGTCCTTGGTCGGATCGATATGGCCCATGCGGTGCTCCTTTTTTCCTTTGTTCCATCTCTATGTAGCACGCGCCGCCTCACCTCCTAATCCCCTGTTAAGCTTTGCGTAACCGCCCCTTAAACCGGGAACGCTAGCGTGCGCCCCTGTCAGGGTGTGAGCGTTGCGGATGGCGTGGGGACGTAAAAAAGGCGGTGCGCGCAAGGAGCCGCTGTTCGGGCTTCCGGCCGCGCTTGCCGACCTCCGATTGTCGCCCTCCGATCGCGTGCCCGGCGGCGGCGACGACAAGCCCGCCAAATTCAAACCCAAAAGCAGCGGCAAGAGCAACGATTCCGGCAGCGAGAAACCGCGCCCGTCGCGCAGCGGCAGCAAGCGGCGCAGCAAGTCGCGCGGCTTCGGCATCGGCCGCCTGTTCTATTGGACCGCGGTGCTCGGCCTGTGGGCGGGCATTGCTGTGATCGGTGTCGTGGTGTGGGTCGGCGCGCATCTGCCGCCAATCCAGTCCCTGGAAATTCCCAAGCGTCCGCCGACGATCCAGATCGTCGGGATCGACGGCAGCGTGCTGGCGCAGCGCGGCGAAATGGCCGGCGCCAACATCGCGTTGAAGGACCTGCCGCCCTATCTGCCGAAGGCGTTCATCGCCATTGAAGACCGCCGCTTCTATTCGCATTTCGGCGTCGACCCGGTCGGCATTCTACGCGCAGCCGTCACCAACGTGCTGCATCGGGGTGTGTCGCAGGGCGGCTCGACCTTGACGCAGCAGCTCGCCAAGAATCTGTTCCTGACCCAGGAACGCACCATGCAGCGCAAGCTGCAGGAGGCCGAGCTGGCGCTGTGGCTGGAACGCAAGCATTCCAAGGACGAGATCCTCGAGCTCTATCTCAACCGCGTCTATTTCGGTTCCGGCGCCTACGGCGTCGAGGCCGCGGCCCAGCGCTATTTCGGCAAGTCGGCGAAGAACGTGACCTTGCCGGAAGCTGCGATGCTCGCGGGCCTCGTCAAGTCGCCGTCGCGGCTTGCGCCAAACCGCAACCCCGAGGGCGCCGAGCAACGCGCGGAGGTGGTGCTCGCGGCGATGGCCGACGCCAAGTTCATCACCGACGCGCAGGCAAAGGCCTCGATCGGGCAGCCCTCGATTGCGGTGAAGCCGGTCGGCGCCGGCACCGTGAACTATGTCGCCGACTGGATCGGCGAAGTGCTCGACGATCTAGTCGGCCAGATCGACCAGGACATCGTGGTGCAGACCACGATCGATCCGAAGCTGCAGAACGTCGCCGAAGCCGCCGTGATCGACGAGCTCGCCGCCAAGAGCGTGAAGTTCAATGTCAGCCAGGGCGCGCTGGTGGCGATGACGCCCGACGGCGCGGTGCGCGCCATGGTCGGCGGCCGGAACTATGCGGAGAGCCAGTACAATCGCGCGGTCACCGCGAAGCGGCAGCCGGGCTCGTCGTTCAAGCCGTTCGTCTATCTCACCGCGGTCGAATCCGGGCTGACGCCGGACACCATCCGCACCGACGCGCCGCTCGACATCAAGGGCTGGAAGCCGGAGAACTACACCCACGAATATTTCGGCTCGGTGACATTGACCCAGGCGCTGGCGATGTCGCTGAACACGGTGGCGGTGCGGCTCGGCGTCGAGGTCGGCGCCAAGAATGTGGTGCGCACCGCGCACCGGCTCGGCATCTCCTCCAAGCTCGAACCCAATGTCTCGATCGCGCTCGGCACCTCGGAAGTATCCGTGATCGAGCTGGTCGGCGCCTATGCGCCGTTCGCCAATGGCGGCTACGCCGTGTCGCCGCATGTGGTGACCAAGATCCGCACCAGCTCCGGCAAGC
The DNA here is from genome assembly GCF_011516665.3 of Bradyrhizobium sp. 41S5. Classification (NCBI taxonomy): domain Bacteria; kingdom Pseudomonadati; phylum Pseudomonadota; class Alphaproteobacteria; order Hyphomicrobiales; family Nitrobacteraceae; genus Bradyrhizobium; species Bradyrhizobium sp. 41S5. Next base: position 8,360,529 of record NZ_CP083721.1, read on the forward strand.
TGCTCTATGACCGCCCGACGGAGCCGCCCAACCAGGTGATCGAGCCGCGCTATGATGCGATGATGAACAGCATGATGCGCGAGACGCTGATCTCGGGCACCGCGCGCAAGGCGGAGATCCCCGGCTGGACCGCCGCCGGCAAGACCGGCACCAGCCAGGATTATCGCGACGCCTGGTTCATCGGCTACACCGCCAAGCTCGTCACCGGCGTCTGGCTCGGCAATGACGACAATTCGCCGACCAAGAAGGCGACCGGCGGCGGGCTGCCGGTGGAAGTGTGGACCCGCTTCATGAAGGCCGCGCATCAGGGCGTGCCGGTCGCGGCGATCCCGAACTCGCAGGGCAGTTGGGCCCCGGCGAACCTGATGCAGATCTCGTCGCAGATATCAGCACCTTCAGCACCGGCGGCGCCGATGCAGATTCAACCGCCGATGCAGGCGCCACCGCCCGCGCCGGTCCCGTCCGTTGGAGGCTATTATCGCCAGCCACCTCCGACGCCGGCCCGCGCCTCGGCGCCACCGAACCCGAACGCGCGGCCGGAGGCTGCGGCGGGGCTCGACGGATGGCTGGCGGATCGGTTGTTTCGGTGAGCCGTCCCGGATTGCGCTGTGCGTCATCCGGGCTATGCACCGCGCCTTCATTCACACTCAAACCGTCATCCCCCGCGAATGCGGGGGATCCAGTACGCCGCGGCCTATCGGTTGAATACGAACGCCTCTGGAATACTGGATCGCCCGCTTTCGCGCGCGACGACAGCAATAGCCAGGGCGAAGAGTTCGCCCTACTCCTGAATCCCGTAGCGGTGCAGGTCGTTGCCGTAGGTGTCGAGCCAGTTCTTGGCGCGCGTGACCGACGCGCAGACCTTGTCGACCACCCGCCAGAACCGCGCCGAGTGATTCATCTCGACGAGATGCGCGACCTCATGCGCGGCGAGGTAGTCGAGCACAAAGGGTGGCGCCAGGATCAGGCGCCACGAGAACGACAGCGAACCCGCCGAGGTGCACGAGCCCCAACGGCTCGACTGGTCGCGGATCGAGATCCGGCGCACGCGTACGCCGAGTTCCGCGGCGTGCAGCTGCGCCGCCTTCTGCAGATCCTTACGCGCCTCGCGCTTGAGGAAGTCATGCACCCGGCGATCCATGTGCTCGACGCCGCCGGCCACGCAAATGATCTTCTCGCCGCTGTCGCGCGTCTCGGTCCAGACCGTGCCGCGCTCTCCCGAGCGATGCACCAGACGATGCGGCACACCGCGCAACGGCACCACGGTGCCGGGCTGGAACGGCGCCGCCTTCGGCAAGCGGCCAAGACGGGCGGCGATCCAGCCGCCATGGATATTGGCGAACTCCTTCGCCTCCACGATCGTGCCGCGCGGCGGCATGGTCAGGATCGCTTCGCGATCGGTTGGATGAATCCTGAGCGTATAGCGGCGCGCGCGCCTATGCCGGCGCAGCCTGACGGTGAAGAACTGGGAGCCGTGTCTGACCAATACGGTCGCGGGTTCGGCAGGCCGCCGATAGAGGAGCGCGCGAGTAGCCATTTCTGAGAGTCCGGGGAGCAGGAGTTCGCCCGAACTTTGCCATATCCGCCGCCAGGGAAAGCGCTCGGCGCAAAAACAAATCATTTGCCCAATATACAGGGGTTGGCCGTTAATTGACCTCTACCGGCAGGGGGCGGAACCGGATTTTTTCTGATGAATCGGAGTCACGAAAAAGGCCCAAGAGATGAAAACAAATTCATCACTTAGGTCTTGGTTGATTTGAGATTCTTTTAGTTAAATCAGCGACTTGCGCGACCGCGATAATCGCGGCCGGGGCGATACCTATTCGGCCGCGCCGACCAGGGAAAGCCGCGTATTGGCCGCCGAAACCATGAAATCGGAGATCCGCGGCACGATTTCGGAGCGGAACCGCGAGCCGTTGAACACGCCGTAGTGCCCGACGCCCTTCTGCACGTAGTGCACGCGCCGATGGTTCGGAATCGCGGTGCAGAGCGCGTGCGTTGCCTCGGTCTGGCCGAGGCCAGAGATGTCGTCCTTCTCGCCTTCCACCGTCATCAGCGCGACGCGGCGGATCTTCGACGGATCGACCGGCTTGCCGCGATGGGTCATCTCGCCCTTCGGCAGCGCGTGCTTGACGAAGACGAGGTCGACTGTCTGCAGATAATACTCGGCGGTGAGGTCCATCACCGCGAGATATTCGTCATAGAATTCACGGTGCTTGTCGACGAGATCGCCGTCACCCTTCACCAGATTGGCGAACAACGCCTTGTGCGCGTCCATGTGCCGATCCAGGTTCATGCTGATGAAGCCGTTGAGCTGCAGGAAACCCGGATAGACGTCGCGCATTACGCCCGGATGCGGGAACGGCACCTTGGTGATGACATTGTTGCGGAACCATTCGATGCCGCGCTCTCCCGCGAGGTTGTTGACCGCGGTCGGGTTGCGCCGCGTGTCGATCGGGCCGCCCATCAGCGTCATCGACAGCGGCACGAACGGGTCGTGGTTGGCTTCCATGACGGAGACGGCCGCAACGACCGGAACCGAGGGCTGGCACACCGCGACGACGTGCATGTTGCCGCCGAGCGCGTGCAGCATCTCGATCACGTAGTCGACATAGTCGTCGAGATCGAACCGGCCCTCCGCGAGCGGCACCATGCGCGCATCGGCCCAGTCGGTGATGTAGACCTCATGCGTCGGCAGGAACGCCTCGACCGTGCCGCGCAGCAGTGTCGCATAATGGCCCGACATCGGCGCTACGATCAGCACGCGCGGCTGCGGCGAGCGCAGCGGACGCGTCAGCTTGCGATCGAAATGCAGCAGGCGGCAGAACGGCTTTTCCCAAACGGTGCGAACCTCGACCGCCGTGCGGATGCCATTGACCTCGGTCGTCGGCAGGTTCCAATCCGGCTTGCCGTAGCGGCGCGTGGTGCGCTCGAACAGTTCGCAGCCGGCGGCGATCGATTTGCCGAACTCGGTGTGCGTCCACGGATTGAGCGGATTCTGAAACAGGATCTTGGTGGCGTCGGTCACGGCGCGCACCGGATTGAGCGACGCATGCGCCATCTCATACATCCAGTACAGCGGCGTCGTGAGTGCCGGGCTGCCTTCCGCCGCTAGTGGCGGGGCACCGCCAAATTCACCGATGGGCATAGTATTTTCAGACCCCTGTTTTGCGCCGCAGCATACTGACCAATGCGTAACAATGCGTCAATGCGCCGCGAGCCGAATCTGGGGTCGATATCGGGCTAAAACACCGAGAATCCACGGGAAAGTGACATTTATTCACCACCGCCAAGCAGCGATCCGTTGCGCTTGGCGCTCTGCAAAAGGGCAAGGAAGACCGCAAAAGAGGCAACGAACAGAATGGCGTTGATGACCAGCGCCCAGGCCATCAGGTCGGCACGGAAGACGTGATCGATCAGGAGCGACCGCATCCCTTCGAATACATAGGTCGGCGGCAACGTCCAGGCGACATACTGCAGCCAGACCGGCAGCACCTCGACCGGATAGTAGATGCAGGCGAGCGGCATCACCGCGAACATCAGCGTCCAGACGATGCTCTCGGCGCCGAGCCCGTTGCGCAGCACGAGGCCCGAGGCGAACACGCCGACCGACCAGCTCGTGAAGATCAGATTGCAGAAGAACGCGATCAGCGGCAGCCCGATGGCGTAGAAATTGAAGCCGAAAAAGAACAGCGCCAGCAGCGTCATCGGGACCACGCCGATGGCGAGCCGGATCAGGCTCATGATCATCAGCGAGAGCAGGAATTCGATCGGCTTCAGCGGGCTCATCATCAGGTTGCCGAGATTGCGCGCCCACATCTCTTCGAGGAACGAGATGGAGAAGCCGAGCTGGCCGCGAAACAGGATGTCCCACAGGATCACGGCACCGATCAGCGTGCCGCCCGCCTTGGCGAAGAAGCCGGATGCCTGCGAGATGTAGTTCTGCAGGAAACCCCAGGTGATGATCTGCAAGGCCGGCCAGTAGACCAGTTCCAGCAGCCGCGGCCATGACGACATCAGCAGATACCAATAGCGCAGCACCATCGCGTTGATGCGTTGCAGTGAAATGCCGCGCGGTTGATGGCTGACGATCTCGCTCATGATGTGCCCTCTGGCGCGCCCTCCCGGAGGCGGCCGCGCGCCACGTCGAGAAACACCTCTTCCAGCGTGTCGCGGTTGTAGCGCGCCATGATCCCCTCGGGACTGTCGTCATCCTCGATCTTGCCGCGCTTCATGATGATGACGCGGTCACAGAGGCGCTCCACCTCCAGCATGTTGTGCGAGGCCAGCAGGATGGTCGCGTTATGGGTCTTGCGGTAGGTCTCGAGATGCTGCCGCACCCAGTCGGCGGTATCCGGGTCGAGCGATGCGGTCGGCTCGTCCAGCAGCAGCAGGTCCGGCTCGTTGATCAGCGCCTTCGCCAGCGCGACGCGGGTCTTCTGCCCGGCGGAGAGCTTGCCGTTGGAGCGGTCGAGGAATTCCTTCAGATCGAGATCGGCGGCGAGCTGCTCGATCCGCTCGCGCAGATGCTTCACGGCATAGAGGCGCCCGAAAATGGTCAGGTTCTGCCGCACCGTGAGCCGCATCGGCATGTCGACATAGGGGCTCTCGAAATTCATCCGGCCGAGCACGTCGTAGCGCTGTTCGGGAATTTTCGCCCCGAGCACCGTGACGCTGCCCGAGGTCGGCAGCACCAGCCCCATGATCATCGCGATCGTCGTGGTCTTGCCGGCGCCGTTGCCGCCGAGCAGGCCGGTGATGCTGCCGCGCGCGATGCGGAAGGAGATATCGTCGACCGCACGGGTGGTCTTGTAGACCTTGACCAGATGCGCAACGTCGATCGCGGCCGATCCGTCCCGATCGTCCACGGGCGCTTGATTGGCCGCAGGCGCTTGCGCCTGACCTGTCCCGCGCTGTTGCATATGGCCGTCATTGGGGCATTGCGACAATAAGCGCAAGGCTTGCCTCGCGCGCTTGCGCTAAGTCGCGAATTTGTGCGCCGCCCACGGCACAGCTAAAGTCCAGAGATGATCGACTTCGCTTCCGATTTCCGCCAACCCCGCCGTTATGTCCGCCTGGATACGATCCTGCGGCTGCGCTGGCTCGCCGCGCTCGGCCAGCTCGTCGCGATCTTCATCGTGGCCCAGGGGCTGGAATTCGACGTTCCGATCGTCCCCTGCGTCATCATCGTGACGTTCTCGGCGCTGCTTAATCTGGCGCTGCAGATCGCGTTCAACCCGATGCAGCGGCTGGAGCCGGTCTATGCCGCGGCCCTGCTCGCCTTCAACATCGTCGAGCTCGGCGGCCTGCTGTACTTCACCGGGGGCTTGCAGAACCCGTTCTCGTTCCTGTTCCTGGCGCCGGTGCTGATCTCGGCCACGGTGCTGCCGATCCGCCTGACGATCGCGCTCGGTTGCCTTGCGGTCGCCTGCGCCTCGGCGCTGTTCTTCTATCACCTGCCGCTGCCGTGGGACGGCGACGATCCGCTGGTGCTGCCGCCGATCTATCTGATCGGCGTCTGGCTCTCGATCCTGCTCGCGATCGGCGTCACCAGCCTTTACGCATTCCAGGTGACGGAGGAGGCGCGCCAGCTCTCCGATGCGCTTGCCGCGACCGAGCTGATCCTGACGCGGGAGCAGCATCTGACCCAGCTCGACGGTCTCGCCGCCGCCGCCGCGCATGAGCTCGGCACGCCGCTGTCGACGATCTTCCTGATCTCGCGCGAGCTCGAGAAGACGGTGCACGACCCGGCGATCGCCGACGACGTCAAGACCCTGCGCGAACAGGCGCAGCGCTGCCGCGACATCCTGAGCAAGATTGCGCAATTGTCATCGAGCGGCGCACCGTTCGACACCATGAAGCTGTCGACCCTGATCGAGGAGGCGGTGGCGCCGCATCGCGATTTCGGCATCAACATCAAGGTGCGGCTTGCTGTCGCAGCAACGCGCGAACCGGTCGCCGCGCGCAATCCCGCGATCCTTTATGGCGTCGGAAACATTCTGGAAAATGCGGTCGATTTTGCGCACCAGACCGTCGAGGTGAATGCCTGGTGGAACGCCGAAACCATCGAGATCGTGGTCTCCGACGACGGCCCGGGCATCGCGCCCGACATGCTGAAACGGATCGGCGAGCCGTATTTGTCGCGCCGCCGGGGCGCAGACGAGGCCCAAAATGCCCGTGGCGGCCTGGGTCTGGGCGTTTTCATTGCAAGGACGCTGTTGGAACGCACCGGCGCCAAGGTGTCGTTTACCAATCGCACCTTCCCCGATCACGGCGCCGTGGTGCAGATCGTCTGGCCCCGCGAGCGCTTCGAGGAAGCCGCGCCGGCCGACGAAACCGAAGCCTAAGAACGATTCTCAATCGCAACTCTGGCATACCGGATGCATCGCTCTTTCCAGAGCTGCACGCGACTTTCGGCTGCCTTGGCAGCGCCGCAGTAGGACCCCATATAATCGGTGTCTGCCCCAGGGAAAAATGGACCGTGAACGCCATCACTGAACTGAATGACCATGCCGACCGCTCGCTCCTCATCGTCGAGGACGACAAGCCGTTCCTGGAACGCCTGTCGCGCGCGATGGAGACGCGCGGTTTCGCGGTGAAGTCATGCGACACGGTGTCCGATGGTCTCGCTGAGATCGGCCGCGCCGCGCCCGCTTTCGCGGTCGTCGACCTCCGTCTCGGCGACGGCAACGGCCTTGACGTCGTCTCGGCCTTGAAGCGCAAGCGCCCCGAGGCGCGCGCGATCGTGCTGACCGGTTACGGCAACATCGCGACCGCGGTGACCGCGGTGAAGATGGGCGCTGTCGACTATCTCTCGAAGCCCGCCGACGCCGATGACGTCGTCGCCGCGCTGCTCGCGACCGGCACCGAGAAGTCCGAACTGCCGGCCAATCCGATGTCGGCGGATCGCGTGCGCTGGGAACACATCCAGCGCATCTACGAGATGTGCAACCGCAACGTCTCGGAGACCGCGCGCCGTCTCAACATGCACCGTCGCACGCTGCAGCGTATCCTCGCCAAGCGCGCGCCGCGCTAAGCGATCGCTTCATATTGTTTTTCGCGATGGCCGGGCTTTGTCCCGGCCATTTGCTTTTGTAGATTCGCAGGATGGGTAGAGCGAAGCGAAACCCATCGATTTATGCCTGCGGCGCCAATGATGGGTTTCGCTGCGCTCTGCCCATCCTGCGGAATCGCGCTGCTACAACTCGTGCCCTTGCGGATCGAACAGCCGGTTGATCCGCTGCGCCGCGGCCATCGCAAAGCGCACCGTGATCGCCTTGCGGGTTGCTGCCGGCAGGCGGTGCTCCGGCGCCTCGCAATGCAGATGCGCGCCGTAGGCGTCGGCGATGATGAGGCCGGTGTCGGTGGGAAAAATCTCGCACGGCAGATCCTGCGTGAAGGCGAAGAACAGCCGGTCGCAATGCATCCGGTAGTCCTGCCATTTCTGGTCGGCGCGCAGATCCTCGAGAGATGACTTGATCTCGACGATCCAGATCTCGCCGCGTTCATTCAGCGCGACCAGATCGGCGCGGCGGCCGGACGGCAGCGGCAATTCGCTGATGCAGCAAAATCCCAGCGACCTCAGAAGCCGCGCCGTGCCCCGCGCGATCGCCAGCGCGGTCTCCGACTGGCGTCGGTCGGGTGCGGGCACAAGCGCCATCTGGCGGGCGGGCGATTCCATCGCTGCAGAATAGCCGATTCCACGAGAGCATGATCCGGAAAAGTGGAACGGCGCTCCGGGCAGGAACCCGCCGCCGCCTCGCCGCTTATCCCGCAGCCGCCACCATGGGCGGACCGATGAGGGCTGCCTGGTGATCGACGACCTCTGGTACAAGAACGGCGTGATCTACTGCCTGTCCGTCGGCACCTACATGGACGCCAACGGCGACGGCATCGGCGACTTCGGAGGCCTGCTGCGACGTCTGGATTATCTCCACGGGCTCGGCATCACTGCGATCTGGCTGATGCCGTTTCAGCCTTCGCCTTGCAAGGACGATGGTTACGACATTTCGGACTATTACGGGGTCGATCCGCGCTACGGCACGCTGGGCGATTTCGTCGAGTTTACCCATGGCTGCCGGCAACGCGGCATCCGCGTGATCATCGATCTCGTCGTCAACCACACCTCGGACCAGCACGCCTGGTTTCGATCAGCGCGCAACGCAAAGGACTCGCCTTACCGCGACTGGTATGTCTGGTCGGACAAGAAGCCCGCCAATGCCAACACGGGCATGGTGTTTCCCGGCGTCCAGAAATCGACCTGGACGCGCGATAAGCAGGCAGGCGCCTGGTATTTTCATCGCTTCTACGATTTCCAGCCGGACCTCAACACGTCGAACCCGCATGTCCAGGCCGAGATCCTCAAGATCATGGGATTCTGGATTCAACTCGGCGTCTCCGGCTTCCGCATGGACGCCGTGCCCTTCGTGATCGCAACCAAGGGCGCCTCTGTGCGCAAGCCGGTCGAGCAATACGACATGCTGCGATCGTTCCGCGAATTCCTGCAATGGCGCCAGGGCAACGCGATCATCCTTGCCGAAGCCAATGTCTTGCCCGAGACGGACATGGAGTATTTCGGGCACGACGGCGACCGTATGCACATGATGTTCAACTTCCACGTCAATCAGCATCTGTTCTATGCGCTGGCGTCAGCCGATTCGAAGCCATTGGCGAAAGCATTGACGGCGACCAAGCCGCGGCCCGCGACCGCCCAATGGGGCCTGTTCCTCCGCAATCACGATGAACTCGACCTCGGTCGCCTCACCAAGGCGCAGCGCGAGACGGTGTTCAAGGCATTCGGACCCGACAAGAGCATGCAGCTCTACGACCGCGGCATCCGCCGGCGCCTTGCGCCCATGCTGGGCGGCGATCGTCGACGCCTGGAGCTCGCTTACAGTCTGATGTGCACGCTTCCCGGCACGCCCGTGATCCGCTACGGCGATGAACTCGGCATGGGCGATGATCTCGACCTGCCCGAACGCGCTTGCGCGCGCACGCCGATGCAATGGTCGACCGAGCCGCACGGCGGCTTTACCGAAAGCGATCGGCCATGCGTGCCGGTGATCGACAAGGGACCCTACGGCTATGAACACGTCAACGCCGCCAGGCAGCGGCGCGACCCCAATTCGATGTTGAACTGGACCGAGCGCATCATCCGCATGCGCAAGGAAGTCCCCGAGGTCGGCTGGGGAGACTTCAAGATTATCGTAACCCGAAATCCTGCCGTCCTGATCATTCGTTACGACTGGCGCAACAACTCGGTGCTGTTCGTACACAATTTCGCGGAAAGGCCCCTCGAGATTTCGTTCGACGTTGGACTGCCCGATGACGCCGGCAATCTCCTCGTCAACCTTCTGTCCGAGGATCACAGCCGCGCCGACGATGCCGGCCGTCACAAGCTTCTGATCGAAGCCTACGGCTATCGCTGGTACAGGGTCGGTGGGCTCGATTACCTGCTCAAGCGCAGCGATATCGACACCAAGGAGCCCCGCACGTCGCGTTAGGCATGATCCGGAAGAGTGTGAAGCGGTTTTCCGAAAGGATCATGCCCAAACACGAAGCCAAAGCGCGATGATGATTCAACCTGATCTCATCGCGCTTCAGTCGTCCTGATGCGGCCCGAGGATCACGCCTTCATTGCCGCGCAGGTCGAGCGCGCCTTCGACCTTCTCGCCCTGCCGGTCCATGAAGGTCGAGAGCAGAACCTCGTTGCTGAAGCCGATGGCGCTGGAGGAGACCGACGCGGAGGCCGCGCCGAAGTTCAGCGCGATCACGGCGACGCCCTCGGCGCTGCGCCGCCGGTAGAGCAGGACATCGCCGTGCGCCGTCACCGGCTCATAGCTGCCATGGACGAGCTGCGGCAGCTTTCGCCGCAACGCGATCAGCGCCTTGTAAAGGTTGAGTATCGACGCCCGCTCCGCCTCCAGGCTTGCGACATTGTCGCGGGCAAAGTCCTTCGCCAGCGGCAGCCACGGCCTGGCCGTCGAGAAACCGGCATAGCGCTCGGCGCTCCATTGCATCGGGCTGCGGCAGCCGTCGCGGCCGACGCCGATACCAGGCACGTTCTTTTCAAAGGGATCACGCACCTCCTCCGGCGCAATCGCAACCTGGTGCATGCCGATCTCGTCGCCGTAATACAGCGTCGGCGTGCCGCGCAGCGTCAGCAGCAGCATCGCGGCGACCGGCGCCTGCGCGGGCCCCACCCGGCTCGCCACCCGCGGCCGGTCGTGATTGCCGAGCACCCAGTTCGGCCACGCGCCCGGCGGCAGCGCCTTTTCATAGTCGGCAATGATCTGCTCGACCGAGCGCGCGCTCCATAAGGTCGACAGCAGCGCGAAATTGAACGGCATCTGCGCGCCGCGCAGATCGTTGCCGTAATAGGCGACCAGCCGGTGCAGCGGCAGATAGATCTCGCCGATCAGCACGCGGTTGTCGAACTCCTCGGTGAGGCGGCGCATCTCGGTGATGACGGCGTGCACTTCGAGCTGATCGGTCGAATATTGCGTCAGCACCTTCTCGTGCGGCGGCCTGCCCTCCCGGTAATGCGGGTTCGGCGGATTGTCGCGGAATTCGGCATCCTTGATCAGGTGCCAGATCACGTCGACACGAAAGCCGTCGACGCCCTTGCGCAGCCAGAATCGCATCACCTCATAGATCGCGTCCCTGACCTCGCGATTGCGCCAGTTCAGATCAGGCTGCTGGGTAAGGAACGCATGATAGTAGTACTGGCCGGAGGCCTCGTCATACGTCCAGGCGCTGCCGCCGAACTCCGACAGCCAGTTGTTGGGTGGACCGCCATCCGGCGCCGGATCACGCCAGATGTACCAGTCGCGCTTCGGGTTATCGCGCGAGCTCGTCGCTTCGATGAACCACGGATGCTGATTGGATGTATGGTTAGGCACCAGGTCGAGGATCAGCTTGAGGCCGGAATCGTGCGCAGCGGCGACCAGCGCGTCGAAATCCTCCATCGTCCCGAACAGCGGATCGATGCCGGTGTAGTCGGAGATGTCGTAGCCGAAATCGGCCATTGGCGACGGGAAGATCGGCGACAGCCAGACCGCGTCGACGCCAAGCCGCGTCAGATAGGGCAGTCGCGCGATGATCCCCCTGAGATCGCCGACGCCGTCGCCATCGCTATCCCCGAACGAGCGCGGATAGACCTGATAGAAGATGCCGCGCCGCCACCAGTCCCTGCCGTCGTGATCCATCCCGTCCCCCCAAGCTCGCAGCCCGGTCCAGGCCGCGCCGCGCCCCGGGGCGGCCTGTCGGTTCAGGGATGACGCACAATTCGGGACGGAAAAATGGCTGCAATGCGTCAGTGCCGGGCGATCGCGAGCTGATAGATGGTGATCAACACTTCAAACAGGATCAGGAAGACGATGATCAGCTCCAGCCGCAGCGAGCGGCTGGTGTCGATGATATCGGTCAGCACCTGCGCCGTCTCGGCAACCACCGCGAGCTTGCGGTTCAGCGACTCCGCACGCTCCTTCAATTCGTACTCGTCCTCGAGCCGGGCATAGAGCCGCTCGAGATGCGGCTTGTCCCAGAGGATGTCGGGCTTCTCCGACACTTCGACCGGTCCGGCCACGCGATGCCGCACCAACAGCGCGTTGCCGATGTGCTTGAGGATCGCGACGCGGCCGCCATGGACCTGGCCGCCCTTCGCAAGCTCGCGCGCCAAAGGCTCGGTCGTGTCGAAGACCGTTCGGACCTCACGCTCATGCCGCGCCAGCACCACGCTCTTGGCCAGCGCTTCGCCGACCAGGATCAGCCGCTCCGGCGACAGGCTTTGCAGATAGATCGGGCCGCCCGGCGGAATCTGGTCTTCCCTGTCAGCCGCAAGCTCGATGATCGCGATCTCCTCCTCGCGCCGCGTGAACAGACCGGTCATGCGCGACTGCAGGCTGCGCAGGAATTCATCCTCCTCCAGCGCGTTGAGACCGATCAGGACGACGACGCCATAGCGAAACAGGATCGCCACACCATTGTCATTGACGCGAAACGCCAGCGGCGTCGTGGCCAGCACGTCGCCGCGCTCGAGGCCGGACGTATTGATGCGGTCCGCGACGAAGAAGGCGCGGGCGGTGGTCCGGGGTCCGCCGAGCGGTGAATTGGGGGCCTGGGTCATGAAGTTCCGGACTGCGAGGACTTAACGCATGATCGAGAGCAACTGTATACCGGCCTGCTCACGAAGGTGTTCTGCTGGAGGTGACCTTATCACGGTCCGTTTTGGGATCACACGCCGGGGCCGACGCATTTCCCGAGCGTGTTGACGGCATTTTCCGGTAGCCTATGGTGCCCCCATGAACGAGACAACCGACACCAAACCGAAGGCCGGCGCGATCATCGTGCCGGTGACGCTGTTCGAGCAGAACTGCACCATCATCTGGCACGAGCCGACCAAGAAGGCTGTGGTGATCGACCCCGGCGGCGACGTGCCGAAGATCCAGGCCGCGATCAAGCAGACCGGCGTGACGGTCGAGAAGATCTGGCTGACCCACGGCCATATCGATCATGTCGGCGGCGCCGCCGAATTGCGCGATGCGCTGCAGGTCAAGATCGAGGGTCCGCATATCGCCGACAAATATCTGCTCGACAACGTCGTCTCGAGCGGCGAGCGCTTCGGCATGACCGGGGTGCGCAATTTCGGCCCGGACCGCTGGCTCGACGAGGGCGATCAGGTCTCGATCGGCGACCTCGCCTTCGACATCCTGCACTGCCCCGGCCATTCGCCGGGCAGCGTGGTGTTCTTCAACAAGGAACTGCGCTTCGCCCATGTCGGCGACGTGCTGTTTGCCGGCTCGGTCGGGCGCACCGACCTGCCGGGCGGCAGCCATCCGACGCTGATCCAGTCGATCAAGCAGAAGCTGCTGCCGCTCGGCGACGACGTCGGCTTCATCTGCGGCCACGGCGCCGGATCGACCATCGGCCAGGAGCGGATGACGAACCCGTTCCTGACCGGCGAGATGTAACTACTTCATCAACCGTTACTTCATCAGGCCTGCGGCGGTCAGCGCCCGCGTGATGACGGCGCCGACGTCGACACCCTTGCTCCGTCGCTTGCGCGGCCGGTCGCTCTTGCGGCCGGATACGGCCTCGGGCTCGGCCGCAGGCACCGGGATGGTCATCGAGATCGTATCGGCGCGCTCGCGCGGGATTCCGGTCGGAGCGATATGCGGCTGACGGACCTTGTCGGTCAGGCCGAAGAAGCTCGCGATGTGATACGACGAGGAGATCCCGGCCTCGATCAGGAACGCGCCCTCCACGCCATAGCGCTCGTCATTGTCGGCCAGCCCGAGCGGCGTGCCATGCGCCATGTCGGTGATAGAGAAGGATTCGACCAGCGTTTCGCCGTCGGCGTTCCACCAGACCTCGCGCGGATGGCCGTCGACCTCCGCCTTCGACATTGCCGCCAGCGGCAGGCCGTGAACGTCGAGCCACTGCCGGACGATCGCATCGGCATTGCCGGGATGCACGGTGCGGTCGGCGCTGCCGTGCCACACCGAAATCCGCGGCCAGGCGCCGCCATGCGTGGACGCGTTGCGGACGAGACCGCCGAGCTCGGGCGCGGACATCGCGCTCGCATGCATCATCGTTTGCAGCGCTTCGCGCAGATCGGTGGCGACGCCGAACGGCAGGCCGGCGATGATGGCGCCGCCCGCGAACACATCCGGATAGGTCGCGAGCATGGCTGAGGCCATCGCGCCGCCGGCTGACAGCCCCGTCACATAGATGCGTCGCGGGTCGATCTGATGCGCGCCGACCATATGAGCGATCATCTGCCGGATCGAACAGGCCTCGCCCTGCCCGCGCGCGATATCCTGCGGATTGAACCAGTTGAAGCAGGTGTTGCCGTTGTTGATCGCCTGCTGCTCAGGCATCAGCAGCGCAAAGCCGTAATGCTTCGCCAACGTCGACCAGCCGGCGCCGAGATCATAGGACGCAGCCGTCTGGCCGCAGCCATGCAGCACCACGACGAGCGCGGGCGACCGCGCAAGCTGCGGGGGCACGAACGAGAACATCTTCAGATCGCCGGGGTTGACGCCGAATTCGGTCGTCTCGACGAGCGGCGTCGGCACGGCCGGCGCGAACGCGCCGAGGCCGTTGAACGCGTTCATCTTGGGCAGATGACGCAAAAATTCGACGTTGTTGACCAGGGACAACAGCAACTCCTGAGGTGATTTATCCTTCCGGATCACCCGATCAGATAATTGCTGCACTGCAAAATGAAAAGGCCGTGTGCGGTCTTTCCCTGCGGAAATGTGAGAATCGGCGTTAACGCGTGATCGCACTGCGAGCTGATCGAAATTGTTGCCTTAGCACCTTGTTTGAGCACCAACTTTTCAAGATTGCGCGCCAGATCTCTGCGGATTCACGCTGTGGCACGGCGCATCCATGACAGAAATGCGGCTGAAATAGCGATCGACAGCACAAACAATGCGCATGCCGCAAACAGCGCCAGACGTGCGGATGTCGCACTCTCGACGGCGAAGAACACCGCGCCGATCGCGGCGACGCCGGCCGCGTTGCCGATCTGCGTCGTCGTGCCATACATGCCGGAGCCGGCGCCGGCACTCGCAGGCTTCACGCTCGACAGCACCGCACTCGACAGCGGCGCCATCACCAAGCCCTGACCGTAGCCGAAGATGACAAGCACCAGCGCGAGCCAGCGCGCCGATGGTGATGCGATCGCCTGAACCGTCGCGCCGAGCACGGCGAGTCCAACGATCTGCACGGCGCAGCCCTCGATCAGCACCAGCGTGCCGCGATGTCTGGCACGCATGCCGCTGTGGCGCGAGGCGATCACGAAGGTCAACGCCAGCGGCACGAACACCAGCCCGGCCTGCAATGGCGGGATCTGCAAGCCCTGCTGCATGAACATGGTCATGACCAGGTAGAAGGACAGGTTGGCAAAGAAGAAGAAAAACACCGCGACCAGGCCGCGCATGAAGGCGCGATCCGACAGCAGCGCCAGATCGATCAGCGGCATGCCGCCGCGGCGCGCGACGCCGCGCTCGAGCCGCACGAAGGCAGCGATGATCGCAACACCTGCGGCCATCGCCAGCCACACCCACGCCGTCCAGTTGAGATCGTGACCGAACAGCAGCGGCCCGATCAGGCACAGCAAGCCCAGAAACAGCACGATCGCGCCCGGGATATCGAGCCGCGTGCCGGATCGGCGCGGCACCGTCGGCATCATCTTCAGCGCCGCTGCGATGATGATGACGCCGAACGGCACGTTGACGAAAAACACCGCGCGCCAGCCGAGGCCGGCGAGATCGAGCGCCACCAGCACGCCGCCGAGCAGGAAGCCGGCCGCGCCGGCCAGCCCCAGCACGACGCCGTAGATGCCGAACGCCCGCGCACGGGCGGCATCGGAGAACAGCAGATGCAGCGTCGCCAGCACCTGCGGCACCATCAGCGCCGCCGTCGCGCCCTGCGCCAGCCGTGCGACGATCAGCTCCGGTCCGGACTGCGCGAGACCGCACCACAGCGAGGTCACAGAGAAGCCCGCGACGCCGGCGATGAACACGTTCCGGGTGCCGTGGATATCGCCGAGCCGGCCGCCGGTGACAACCAGCGTGGCATAGGCGATCAGATAGATCGCGATCACGGCCTCGATCTGCGCCGGAGTCGCGTGCAGCTCCGCCGCGATCGTCGGGATCGCGACGTTGACGATGAAGGCATCCACGCCGAACATGAACTGCGCGGCGACCACGATCGCAAGCACCCACCAGCGGCGGGAGGTCTCCGCCCGCGTCGAAACGATCTGGTGCATGTGCTGCGGTCCTGCCCGAAATGACGTTGCGGCCGACATCAGCAGATTCCGGTCATCCCATCGATTACCTGCGAGGTAAGCTTGGGATCACGGACGCTCGACCCGGCGCCAATTTGCGTTGATGCGCTGGGAAACATTCCGGAGGGCGGCAATCGCCGCCGATTTGCGCAACAACCATGCGGGCGCCGCGGCCTCGGAGCATTGCCTTGCCTCGGGCCACCCCGTAGGTTGGCGGAAAGCCCCCGATAACAATAATCCGGAGAGAACGACCAATGGCGCGCCTCAAGTTCGGAGCCTTCCTCGCCCCGCATCACCCGATCGGCGAGCATCCGATGCTGCAATTCCGCCGCGACCTCGATTTCGTCGAACAGCTCGACGCGCTCGGTTACGACGAATTCTGGTGCGGCGAGCACCATTCCTCGGGCTGGGAGACGATCGCCTCGCCGGAAATGTTCCTGGCCGCCGCCGGAGAGCGCACCAAGCGCATCAAGCTCGGCACCGGCGTGATCTCGCTGCCCTATCACCACCCCTTCAACGTCGCGCAGCGCATGGTGCAGCTCGATCACATGACCGGCGGCCGTGCCATCTTCGGCTCCGGCCCCGGCGCGCTCGCTTCCGACGCGCATACGCTCGGCATCGACCCGATGACCCAGCGCGACCGTCAGGACGAGGCGATCGCGGTGATCCGCCGCCTGTTCAACGGCGAGCGCGTCACCGCCAAGACCGACTGGTTCGAGATGCACGACGCCGCGTTGCAGATCCTGCCGCTGCAGGAGGACATGCCGTTCGTGGTGGCCTCGCAGATCTCGCCGTCGGGGATGACGCTCGCCGGCAAATACGGCATCGGCATCATCTCGCTGGGCTCGATGTCGACCCAGGGCCTGATGGCGCTGCCGCAGCAGTGGCAGTTCGCCGAGGACGCCGCCAAGAAGGCCGGCACCACGGTGAGCCGTGCCAATTGGCGCGTGCTGCTGTCCTGGCACATCGCCGAAACGCGCGAGCAGGCGCGGCGCGAGGCCGGCCCCGGGCTGATGCGCTGGCACAACGAATATAACGTCGGCACCTTGATGCGGCCGGGCCTGACCGCATTCGCCTCGCCGGACGAAGCCGTCGACAAGACCGCCTTCGTCGAAGGTGCTGCGTCCACCATCGGCACGCCGGATGATCTGATCAAGATGATCAAGAACCTGGTCGACGTCTCCGGCGGCGTCGGCTCGATCATCGGCTTCGCCCATGACTGGGCCAATCCCGAAAACACCCGCCGGAGCTGGGACATGGTCGCGCGCTATGTCGTGCCGGAGATCAACGGCTATATCGACGGCCTGCGCAAGTCGCGCCAGTTCGTAATCGACAACCGCGCCGTGTTCGAACGCGCCGGCCAGGCGGTGATGGCCAAGATCATGCAGAACGACAAGGCCGCCGCCGCGCTTCAGCATACCGGCACCGGCCGCGTCGCGATCCCAGCCGTGAATGCGCCCGACCTCGCGAAGGAAGCGGCGAAGCAGAAGGTGTGATTTGCTACCCTCGCCCCGAGGGGCGAAGGTAACGCACGTCGCGCTACACCCACACGGTCGTCCTGGCGAAAGCCAGGACCCATATGTGGACGGCCCCCGTGGCACAAGAGCTTTCTGGGATTGATCGGATCGCTTGCATCCATATGTCCGGCCTGTTGAGTGCGATCGAATGGATCGCTGGCCAAGATGGTTTGCGCGATGCGAGTTCCAAACAACCACGCGACCTGTTGGCGGCCGATGGGTCCTGCGGATTGTCTCGCTTCGTTGCTCGATCGACCGCTCCATCTGCTCTTGCAGCTCCGGGTCGGCTGACGAGCGAGCCCGCCGGCCGGCCAATCTGTTAAGCGGTACCCGTCGTAGCGGCATTCAGCCGTGCGGCGTCATAACTCTCGCCCGTCACCATCAGCTTCCAGGCGATGCGCGCCACCTTGTTGGCGAGCGCTACGGCCGCAAGCGGCGGCTTACGCTTGATCAGCGCCAGCAGCCAGCGCGAGTGATGACCGCGTCCGCGCCTGGCCTGCTGGATCACCGCCGTGGCCCCGACGACCAGCAAACGGCGCAGGTCCTCATCGCCCGCCCGCGTGATCTTGCCAAGCCTGGTCTTGCCAGCGGTGGAGTGGTCCTTGGGTGTCAATCCCAGCCAGGCCGCAAAGTGACGACCGGAGCGGAACGCGCCCGGATCAGGTGTCTTCATCACCAGCGCGGTTGCAACGATCGGACCGACCGAGGGGATCTGAGCCAGGCGCCGGCCCGTGGCATCGCCGCGGTGCCAGGCCATCAGCTTGGCCTCAACCGCCTCCAACTCACCCTCGAGCCTGACGCGCTCCCGGCCCAGCACCACAAACAGTTCGCGCGCCAGAGCGGGAAGCGTCTCGTCCTGCGCGATCCGCGCCAGCAGTGGTTCGATCGCGTCCAGTCCCTTGGGCGCGATCAGGCCGTACTCCGCCGCATGGCCGCGTATCGTATTGGTCAATTGGGCGCGCCGGGCGATCAATCCGTCGCGGACCCCCATCAGCATCAGCGCAGCCTGCTGCTCGGCCGTCTTCACCGGTACGAAGCGCATGCTCGGCCGGCTCATCGCCTCACACAGGCCTTCTGCATCCCGCCCGTCATTCTTGTTCCGCATCACGTAGGGTTTAACCAATTGCGGCGCCATCAGCCTCACCTCATGGCCCAGCCTGGAAAGCTCTCGCGCCCAATATTGCGACGCCCCGCAGGCCTCCATCCCGATCACGGTCGGCGGCAATTTGGCGAAGAACTCCAGCACCTGTCTGCGCGACAGCTTCTTGCGCAGTACCACCTGCTCCGTCGCATCAACCCCATGCAACACAAAAATATACTTCGACGTATCCATCCCAATGCGGATAATCTGGCTCACGGACGGTCTCCATGTCTGAGATTTGCAACAACCTCATTCTGGCACACTGATGCCGTAGGGGGCCGTCCACACCATCAACCACAGCTCTCACAACGATGAAGGCTGGAGCTCCAGCTCAGTCCAACCATTAATTTCGATGGTTATGGGTCCCTGCGTTCGCCAGGACGACATCGAATTTGTTGCGCGGCCGGTGAGTCATACTTCCGCGTTCTCGCGACATGATCTGTCCGAGCTTTGCCCTTTGTCTACACCCGCTTCACAGAGAGGGCGCAGGGAAAGCCGGGTGCCGATCGCACCCATGGGCTCCGAGCAAAAGGTAGAAGCTCAGCGGCGCCGCTCCGCTTGCGGAAGAGGTTAATGGCTACGCCACTGCCCCGATCCCCACCACATCGATGCCGTCGACGCGGCCGCGGATCGGAAGTCGGCCGAGATCGCTCACCGGAAATGGCGGCGGCGCGGCGAAGCGCACTATCGCCGCGCGCGAGGCGAGGAAGCCGCCGTCGACCTTGCGGCTCAGCTCTTCCAGCCGCGCCGCGGTGTTCATGACATCGCCGTTGAAGACGATCGCCCGCTTGACGTCGCCGATCTCGCCGACGATCACGGGGCCGAAATGCAGGCTGCCGCGGATCTGCGGCACCGCTCCGAATTCGCGCTCGAACTGCGGCGCTGCCTTCTGCAGCGCGCGGCGCATCGCCACGAAACAGCGCAGCGGCCGGCAATCGACCGCGCCGTTATGTTCGGGCCAGGTCACGATGACCTCGTCGCCGATATAGTTGAGCACCTCGCCGCGATAGTCGACCACGGACTGCGTCAGCAGGCGGAAGGTGCGGTCGAGAAAACGATGGATACCGATGCCGCCCAGCCGCTCGGCGAGCCCGGTCGATCCGGCGATATCGACGAACAGCACGAAACGGTCCTCCTCGACCGGCGAGTGATAACGCCCGGTGACGAAGTTCATGAAGGCGCGCGGGCCGATCAGATTGGCGACGCTGAAGCCGAGATTCATCAGCACCGAGATTCCCGCGGAATAGGCGAAGCTCCACCAGAAATCCTCGAACGAGGCCTGCAGTGGCGCGCCCGCGACACGCTCGCCTGCCTGCAGCAGCTGGATGCCGACGATAATGGCGGCGTAGATGGCGCTGCGTGCGATCAGATTGGTGAGAAAAGGCAGTCGGTTGAGCCAATCCCAATCCTCAAGGACGAACAGTTCGATGGCCCCGATGATGCCGGCAAGCAGGAAGCCATAGGTGGCGCCGGCGATCAGCGACGTGGCTCCGCCCCCGCCGCGGCTCAGACCGACCGCGAGGCCGGACAGGATTCCGACCACGACCACGGCAGCAAGACGTTGCAGCTTCCGCTCGAGCTTCGCACTGACGCGGGGCCGTGAGTGCGGAGAGCCTTCCATCGATTTGGTCAGTGCGGACATGGCGATCTTCTCTTCGCGTCATCGCGAGCTCGATCGTTCGGCCTACGCCCCCTGATCGAACGCCTTGCGCAGCGCGACGTAGCCCGCCTGCTGCTGGCTCCAGTTGCGGCCGCCGGTCATGGCGCCATCGACGACAAGGTCATGGCCGTTGATGAAGCTCGACTCGTCGCTCGCCAGGAATACCGCGGCATGCGCGATGTCGTCGGGCAGGCCCGCGCGCGGGATCGGCTGCGCCGCCTTGTAGACCTCGCGCATGACAGCCGGGGTCTGCTCGGCGGCTTCGGTCGACAACCCCAGTGCCTTGCCGAAAATGCCGGTGGCGATCGCGCCGGGTGAGATCGAGTTGACGCGAATGCCGGACTCGCCGAGCTCCATCGCCACGCATTTGGTGAAATGAATCACCGCGGCCTTCGCGGCGCCATAGACCATCGACGAAGAGAAGCCGGCGAGCCGGCCGGCGATGCTGCCATTGTTGATGATGCTGCCAGAACCCTGTTGGCGCATGATGGGCGCAACATGCTTCATGCCGAGCATGACGCTGCGTACCAGGGTTGCCATCGCGGCGTCGAACCGCTCGACATCGAGGCCCTCGATGCCGCCGGTCTGCGCCGGACCGCCGGCGTTGTTGAACAGGCAGTCGATCCGGCCGAACTGCTCCACTGCAAGCGCGATCAGCGCCTGCATCTGCTGCTCGACCGTGACGTCGGTCTGGCGAAAGATGCAGTCGCCGCCGAGCCGGCGCGCCAGTGCCTCGCCCTCCGGCGCGCGGCGCCCGGCGATCACGATCCTCGCGCCCTCCGCGACAAAGATCTCGGCGGTGCGTAACCCGATGCCGCTGGTCGCCCCAGTGATCACCGCGACCTTGCCGTCCAGCCGTCCCATGCCAGTCCCCCGATCTAACCTTTGACGTTGCGGATATTCCCCAGCCGCTCCCGACAACGCAAGCACTGGCGCGGTTAACAGCTGGCGAGGTCCGCCTGTGGCCAGAAGGCCACAACTGCGGTTTTTCGGTCGCAGCGGCCTTATTTTGGATCGCCTGTTCACGTGAACTGGAACGACCGATGGTGAAGTGGATCGACGATTTCAAGGCGGGTTGGCGGGGCGATGCGCAGCCATCGTTGCTGCTTGCGGTCGCGTTCGCGGTGTTCTGTCTCGTTTTGGCCACGGCCGCGCGGTTCGGGCTCGCCCAGATCAGGCCGGACGTGTTCTTCACGCCCTATTTCCCGGCGGTATTCTTCGCGACCGCCCTTGGCGGCTTCCGGATCGGGATCGCAACCGCGCTGGCCAGCGGCCTGCTCGGCGTCCTGCTCAATTTCAGCAGCGCGCACGCCGACCCGGCGCGCTTTGCGCTGCTGATGATCTTCTGGGTGGTGTGCGGCATCGCGATCTGGGGGGTGGAGCACTACCGTTCCCTGGTCGCGCAGCAGCGCGAGGTTTCGAAGCGGCTGATCGAGGAGGAGCAGTACCGCAAGATCGTGGTCGATGAGTTACAGCACCGGCTGAAGAACAAGTCCTCGACCATTCATGCGGTGCTGCATCAAGCGCTGCAGGACCGGCCCGATGTCTGGCAGCGCATCGACCATCGTATCCGCGCGCTCGCGGCGACCGACGATCTGATCGCGCGGGTCGACGGCTATGGTTGCGATATCAAGGATTTGCTGCGCTCGGAGCTCGGGCCCTACGGCCACGTGCGGTTCAATCTCAATGGCGAGCAATTGTTCCTGCCCGCCAAGCTCGCCGTCTCGCTGGCGCTGATCTTCCATGAGCTCGCAACCAACGCCGGAAAATACGGCGCCTTCTCCTCGCCGCGCGGATTTCTGCAGGTGTCATGGACGGTGGACGATGGGCGTCTCAACGTGATCTGGGACGAAACCGAGGGACCGGTGGTCGAGGTCATCGGCGAAGCCGGCTTCGGCACCAAGCTGTTGAAGTCGGCGCTGCGGCCGTTCGACGGCAAGACCGAGATCAGTTACCTGAAGACCGGTGTTCACTGCACCATGCAGTGCAATCTCCCCAGCTGTTGATAAGTCTGCTTTTCGGTACACGCGCTTTGTTCGCGCGTGCCGATGCAACCGCGCGCGCCGCAATCGCTTTCACCGGCGGCCGATGCCGACATTGATACTCTGTTAATGACGATTGCCGCGGCGGCTTGCGAAAGCAGCCCGGGTCTCTTTCTGTCACGGCATTTCGCAAGTCCGCTTAACCAAAACTACAATGGACTTTGCCAAGGTCGGCGCATGCATAGTTTCACCAAGAACGATTTTCAGGCGGGTACGGCAGGGACCGGGCAGGACGACATTTCCAGCAATGAATTGCGCATCTTGCGCGATCTTCTCCAGCTGCTGCCGGCCGGCGTGACCGTCCAGGACGAGCAGGGCCAGTTCATCCTCGTGAACGAAGCGGCAGCAAGCCAGTTGCAGCTGGCCGCGGGCGCCAGCCAGCCGTCGCCGGTCGACGAGCGCCACACCGCCAGCCTGGATCTCTTGCGCAGCGGCCATCCGGTGGTGCTCGAGGAAGTCCTCGCTTGCGGCGCATCCAAATACGTGTTCCTCACCGCGCACCGGCCGGTCCAGATCGCCGGGCGCAATCTCCTGATTTCGACCTCGACCGACATCAGCGAGCAGAAGGCGTTCGAGGATCAGTTGTTCCGCTCGGCCTATTACGATGAACTGACCGGCCTGCCGACCCGGCGGGTGATCGAGCATCGCGTCAATGGTCTGATCCGCGACTCCGCGCAGAGCCATTTCGCGCTCGCCTTCCTCGACGTCGACAACTTCAAGCACATCAACGACTATTACGGCCACGCGATTGGCGACGCGCTGCTGGTCGAGCTGTCCAAGCGTCTCGGCCACGCGCTGCGCGAGACCGATATCCTGTCGCGGATCTCCGGCGACGAATTCCTGCTGCTGCTGAACCCGATCAGCGGCAACGACGAGGTCGCCGAATTCATCCACGTCATGCAGGAACGGCTGAAGGCGCCGTTCTTCATCGAGGACTCCGAGATCTTCGCCTCGACCTCGATCGGCGTCAGCCTCCACCCCATGCATGGCAGGAGCTACGAGGCGCTGCGCCAGAACGCCGACATCGCGATGTACCGCGTCAAGAACAACGGCAAGGGCGCGACCGCGTTCTTCGACAACAGCATGGAGCGCGAGGCGCTGGCGCGGATGAAGATCGAGCAGTCGTTGCGGCTGGCGATCCTGGAAAAGCGCTTCTGCTGCGCATTCCAGCCCAAGGTCGATATCCGCACCCAGGAGATCAAGGGCATCGAGGCGCTGGTCCGGCTGCGCGACGACGAGGGCGTGATCCAGGCGCCGGGCACCTTCATCAATCTCGCCGTGGAGCTCGGCCTGATCGACGAGCTGACGTTTCTGGTGCTGGCGGAGATCGTCAAGTCAATCGACCTGATCAACGACACATTCGGCCCCACGGCGACGATCAGCATCAATATCGCCGCCAAGCAGGCCTCCAACGTCGAGTTCATGCGCCGGTTCGCGCGGGCGATCGAGGAAACCGGCTTCCCGAAACGCTTCATGATCGAGGTGACCGAGGACGCGTTCGTGACCCGGTCGCATTTCCAGGACCAGATCCTGCCGATCCTGCGCGGCATCGGCGTCGGCATCTCGATCGACGATTTCGGCATCGGCTATTCGTCGCTGTCGGCGCTCGCCGACATCACCGCCGACGAGATCAAGATCGATCGCTCGTTCATCACCGACATCCATCAACGGCCGCGCAGCCAGGGCATCCTGCGCGCGATCGAATCGCTGAGCGAAGCGCTCGGCATGACCGTGATCGCCGAGGGCATCGAATCCTACGAGGAGCTCACCTATCTGCAGGCGGCGACCAAGATCCGTTACGCCCAGGGCTATTACTTCGCCAAGCCGATCTTCCTCGAGGACCTGAAGCCCGCGACGCCGGTCGCGAGCGAGACACGCGCCAGCATGGCGGCACGCCCGGCCCAGGAAAGCCGCCAGAGCTACTCGCGCGCCAGCGGTTTTCGGCGATAAAAGGCCGCTTCGTTTCGAACAAGCAGACGCCGCTTGCCACCTCGCCCCGCTCGCGGGGAGAGGTCGGATCGCATCATCAGATGCGATCCGGGTGAGGGGGAGTCTCCGCGAATCCATCTGCCACCGAATCTGTGGAGGGAACACCTCACCCCAACCCTCTAAGAGCGAGCTTCGCTCGTCTCGACCCCGCAAGAGCGGGGCGAGGGAGCGCGATCCCGTCGCGGCCAAGCTCGACAAACCTACCGCCCTACTTCTCCAGCACCGGCAACGGCGGCACGCTGTCATTGGCGGAGCCGGCCTGCATCGTGATCAGCGTCATCGAAACCAGGTCGTAGTAGCCCATGATGCCGATGATATCCATCATGCCGCGCTCGCCGAACTTCTCCAGCGCGGCCTTGTAGACGGCGTCGCTGACCTCCTGTCGCGATAGAGCGCGATGCCGAGATCGTAGAGCGCGGCCTCGTCGTCCTTCATGCCGTCGGGCCGCGTGCCCCTGGCGATGACGTCTGCGATCTTCGGATCGAGCCCGCCCTTCATCGCCAGCGGATAGTGCGCGGACCATTCGTATTGCGCAGTCCAGTGCCGCGCCGTGATCAGGATCGCCATTTCGCTCAGTCGCGGCGGCAGCGAGGTGTTCCAGCGCAGATAGTCCGACAGGTTCGACAGCTTCGGTGCCAGATCGGGGTTGCGGATATAGGCGCGGTAGGGCGGCACGGTGAACTTGGCGTTGCGCGGCGCGAACCGCGCGGCGTCCTCGCTGCGCGCGGCCGGCGCGGTCAATGTCAGGACCGCCAGAACGCCCGCCCCAAGTAATTTTCTCATTGTTGCTCTCCCTTTCCGATGCGGGCTTCTCGTCGTCCTGCACGACCGCGCGAGCTTAGTCGCGATCGAGGGCGATGCAACGAGATCGGCGCGCGCTTGGGCCGCACCTACCGCCGCGCCCGACATCAGCCTATATTGGGGGTGTCCGAAGCGGCGCGAAGGTGTCAGCCATGCAGCCTGTGTCTATCCTCCTGAACATCCTCTGGATCCTGATCGGCGGCGCCTGGATGGCGTTCGGCTGGCTGATCGCCGCGGTGATCATGGCCCTCACCATTATCGGGCTGCCCTGGGCGCGCGCCGCCTTCAATATCGCGGTCTACACGCTGCTGCCATTCGGCTCGCGTGCGGTGCGGCGCGACGAAGTCACCGGCATGTCCGATATCGGCACCGGGCCGCTCGGCGTGATCGGCAATCTGATCTGGTTCGTCCTGGCCGGCTGGTGGCTTGCGATCGGCCATGTGATCACCGCGATCCTGCTCGCGGTGACCATTATCGGCATTCCCTTTGCCTGGGCGCATCTCAAACTCGCCGGCATCGCGCTGTGGCCGATCGGCAAGGTGATCGTGCCGGCGTAAGGCGCTACGCAACGTCGCGGAATCCTAGCGCGCCGCCTCGCAGCCGGGGATGTCGAACACCGCGGTCAGGCCGCAGGGCGAGTTGAGCATCTTGCCGCCCTCGTGACCGACGCCGGGCACATCCCACACGCTGTGGTTCGGCGTGCCGTTGTCGCGCGCCTGCATCGCCGCGACATAGGCTTGCCCGCGCGCGTAGCGATACGGCCCTTCGGCTTCCGCCATGCAGGATTTGTCGAGCGCGGGATGATTGGGGTTGGTGTCGAGCGTTCCCAGGAGATAGATCACGCGGCGCGCGACATAGGCCTGCTCCAGCGCGGCCGGGGTAGGCTCGGCGAGATAGGGCGGACGGTCGTCCATGCCGAACTTCCAGCCGTTGTAGCCTTCGCACTTCGCCGCGATCACGGGCTCCGGCCGCTCCTTGGTGAAATAGGCGTAGGAGGACGGATTGGCGACCACATAACGCACCCCGATGCCCTCGCGCAGCAGCACCCGGTCGCCCTTCACCGCGATCGCATAGCGCTGCACCACCTGGCCACCGCCGGAATGGCCGAACACGACGACCTGCTTCAGGTTGGGAAACAGCTTGCGGTCGCCGAGCCTGGCCAGGATCGCATCGAGCGCCTCGAACGAGCTCGCAGGGCCTGGCGCGACCGCGGGCTCGCCGCCCTGCCAGCCATAGAGGCTCCAGCGCAGCGTTTCCGCCGGCAGCTTGAACGCCTCGACATCGGGCTCGATCAAGAATTGCGGCGCGATCATCAGCGTGCTCTTGCCGATATCGCCGGCCGCGGCCTGCGCGCTCAGGGCCGAGCGGAAATAATCGTCGGCATTGCGCAGCACCCCGTGCAGCACCAGCACCGCACGGGTGACATCAGGCAGCGGATGGGACCAATCGGCCGAGAGATAGACCGGAAACATCGCGCTGCCGACGGCAATGCGACCGCTGGCGATCTCCTTGACCGGCTTCCGGTCACGCTCGATCCGCGCCTGCGTTGCCGACGCGATCGGCACGTGAACGGCCGCGATGAGCAGTGTCAACGCCGCAAGCCAGGCGCGGTAATGCATGGTTTCAACTCCGCTGATGCCGCGAGCGGCGATGCGATCCCGACTAGATCATGGCGCGTCGCACGCCGATTCACCCATGAATTTTCAGAAAGCTTCCGGACGACACCTCACGCCGCGAGCCGCCCGCGATTGTTCGCGGCGAGGATCGGGCGGATCAGGCGGCCGAACCGCTCGGCCTCTTCGTCGTGCAGATAGCCGGACAGGCAGAAGGAGTGGCAGCCGGCGTCGATGAACTGCTGCAAGGTCGCGGCGCATTGCGCGGGATTGCCGACCACCGCGATGCCGGCGCCGGGCCGCACCTTGGTGATCCCGGTCCACAGATGCGGCATCAGGAGGTCGCCATAGTCGCGCGCGAGCTGCTGCACACGCTGGTTGGCCTCGGACCTGACGTAGAGCGTCTTCATCTCCTGCTTCTGCCGCTCGGTGGCGTGGCGCACCAGCTGGTCGGCCGCCTCCCAGGCATCCGCCTCGTTCTCGCGGCAGATCACCTGCAGCCGCATGCCGAAGCCGATCGCGTCCTCGCGGTCATGCGCCCGCGCCATCCGCCGGATCTCGGCGATATTCTCCGCGATACGCTCCGGCAGATCGCCCCAGAACAGATGGACGTCGGAATGCTTCGCCGACACCTCCCAGGCCTGCCGCGAGCCGCCGCCGAGATAGAATCTTGGAAATGGCTGCTGCAGCGGACGCGGCCGGATATGCGCGCCCGAGATGGTGTGAAACTTGCCCTGGAAGTTGACCGGGCCGCGCGTCGTCCACAGCGCCTTAAGGATCGAGACCTCCTCCTCCATCAACGCGTAGCGTTCCTCCTTGGCGTAGCGCACGCCTTCGGCCTCGACCTCGCTCTCGTTCTGCCCGGCGATCAGGTTGATGCAGATCCGCCCGCCCGACATCTGGTCGAAGGTCGAGATCATCTTGGCCATCAGCACCGGGTTGATATAGCCCGGCCTTGCTGCAATCAGCGGCTTGATCCGCGCGGAGCGCGCCGCCATGAACGCGCCGGATATCCAGGCCTCCCAGCACACCGAGCCGACCGGAATCAGGAGATATTCGAACCGGGCGTCCTCGGCCGCCTTGACCACGCGGTCGCAGAGTTCCGGCGAGCCGGCGACCTGCGCCTCCATCAGCCCATAGGCCGTGGTGTCGCCATGCGTGGGCAGATACCAGCCGAATTCCAGCGGACGCATGGGCAAACTCCCTCGCAAGACGGCATTTTCGGAAGGCCCGTCATATTGGCGCAGGCATTTTACAGCCCTGAACCGGCCGGACAACGCCGTTGCCGACCCGGAGCCAATCAGCTAAATGAACCCTGCACGCACCCGTAGCTCAGCTGGATAGAGCGTTGCCCTCCGAAGGCAAAGGTCACACGTTCGAATCGTGTCGGGTGCGCCACTTCGATTTTTTGTCCGCTTCGATGTCCGGCCATGGTGCCGGCCGATCTGCCGGTTTTCGGCAGACCGGCCTCGCCTCAATGATGAGCCGACACGCCCTTCATGCATTGGGACATCAGATCGGCACCGGCAAAGTGGCCTATGTCCCCCAGGCTGACCATGCCGACCATCCGTTTGCTCTTGTTGATGACAGGCAGCCTGCGGATCTTCAGCGTCTCCATGTGATGCACCGCTTTCGCCAGATCGTCGTCTTCCCGGCAGCAGTGGATGCCTTCGGTCATCACATCGCGCGCTGTGGCGCGCGCAGAGTTGAAGCCCTTGCTCGCAAGACCTTTGCAGACGAGGTCGCGATCCGTCACCATCCCGATCAGACGATCGTCTTGCCCGACCGGAATGCACCCGACGTCGTGCCCTTGCATCAACTTCGCGATTTCAGTGATCGGGGTATCGGGGCTGACCCAATCGACGCCCTTGTGCATCACATCCTTGACCTTCATGGAGGACCTCCCTTGCAAGGCAGCAGCCCCCTCGCTCGCGACTATACAGCAGATCGGGCGTGACTGCATGCGTGCGTGCTGCGCCTTGGTCAAGGCGCAGCGACAGGTGGCCCGGCTATCATGCCCTCAGTCGTGCGTACTGAAGCGGCCGTGCAGGGAACCGGCGGTCAAGCGCGCGAATTGCGCACGACCGAGATGAAGCAACGTCTCATGATCGCCGGCTTCGATATAGATCTCGGGCTGCATCTGGATGCTGTCATCAACAATGACGTCGAGCCCGTAGCAGATGCCGGCGGCGGGAACCGCCCCATGCGCACAGTCCGCGAACAGCCGATCGATTTCGCTTTCAGCGGCCATGGCGATATCGTCGCCGAAGCTCGCCCTCAGATCCGCCAGCCTGAGGTGATGCGATGCCGGCAGCACGGCGAGCAAGTAGCCGCCATTGCGGCGCAACACAATGGCCTTGGCCAGGCGATCACCCGGGACGTGACATGCCTGGGCGGTCAGGGCTGACGACAGCGTCAGCACATGCGGGATCTCGTCGTACGCGATGTTTTCGGCGGCGAGATATTTGTGCAGTGTGGGAGAAATGGTCATGGCGTCACCTCCGGTGCGACATGCAACCATCCACCGTGGTCCCTGCCTGCCGCACGATGAGCGGCTGCGTGGTTCTCAACGCAAAATATAAGCCCTGCTGCAGGACACTGCAATTCGATCGCTAGTTTGGGCGCCGCGCCAGGTCCAAGTTCCGGGCCTTGTCCAGATTGCGGGCTTCGGCCAGCGCGGTCGCAGTCGGCAAGAGGGCCGACGCAAGGTCGGTCTCGGTGAAATCGGCGCCGGCGAGATTGGCGCCAGATAGATCGGCTCCCGCCAGGTCAGCCTTGCTGAGGTTGCAGTTAGCCAAATTGGCATTCTGCAACTGCGCGAATTCGAGATCGGCGCGCGCAAGATTGGCGCCGCTCAGATCCGCATTCCGGAGATCGGCGGATTTGAGCACGCCACGCATCAGGCCCATCGATTGGTTGCGCATATCGGCGCTCAAATCCGCGCCCGCGAGCTTGGCCCCGATCAGACCGGCACCGGACAGATCGGCGGTGATGCGAGCGCCGCTCAAATCGGCGCCGCCGAGCTTGGCGCGCTGCATCTGCGTGCCGAGCAGCGATGCCTTGACGAGGGACGCCTCCGTCAGGTCTGCGTCGATGAGCCAAGCCTGGTTCAGTATGGCCCGATCGAAGCGCGCGGCTTTCAGATTGGTTCGGTTGAGCTTAGCGAGATGAAGGTTGCCGCCGGAGAAGTCGAGGCCCGAGAGATCGAGGTGCGACAGCCGCTTTCCCTCCAAATCTACAGTGCGTCGGTCCCCTTGAGGCGCGGCCTTGAGGAGCGCGTCGACCTCGGCGCGCGTCATCTCCGACGTCGTCATGTCGGGACTGTCGAGGTCGACGCTGCGCAACATGTCCTGCGACATGGCGGCAATCGGATCAACGAACAGCGCCGCCATCGATACAAGGGCAAATGCGAGATGAAACCGCATCGCCGTCTTTCCGCTTTTGAGGTATCGCCTCTCGCATCTTCGCACCGGCCGCGCCGTGGAGATGCGCTTCCAGCTTCAGAGTATGAGACCGGATCACGATCCTGGCAATGCTCGTGACCGTTTCGTGCGAAGGGACGGGGCCTCGGGAGGTCGTGCTTTCACGACATCGGAGATTCGCGTCAGGGGTCCGCTCCGCAGCGAAACTCACAGTTTTGGCAGCGAGACAACGGCCGACGCGAACCGGCCGCGCTTCTCAGCCTCGGCTCAGCAGCTGCCAGGTCGACGTGGCATGCGCGATCGGCTCGCCGGCTGCGGCGGAGGCCTGGGATTGCAAGAAGAAGTTTTTCCGGCCCCTCTTCAGAAAAGTCGCGTGACAGGTCACGCGCCCTTCGCGCACCGCGGCGAGATACTGCACCTTCATCTCGAGCGTGGTGCCGGCACCCGCGATGTGGTCGACGAGATGCCCCATCGAGATATCGAGCGCAGTCGCGAGAACCCCGCCGTGCAGCGTGCCTTGCGGATTGAACATCGGCCGCTCGACGTCGAACGAGACGATGCACGTCTCGCCCTGGTAGGCAATCTCGAGGCCAAAGAAGCGCGACAGGAAGAACGACCCGAATTCCTGGCGCTCGTCCTCGACGGCGCGGCGCATCATCTGCTCGGCGATATCTCTCATGACGACACTCACTTGATCACGATACTCACTCGGGCGATCGCACGAAGCTCCGTCCAAAGTCTCCGAACGCGCCTTCGAGCGCGAATCTCTCAAGCCGATCGTCGGTCCAGCCGCGCCATTCCGCAAGCACCTCGCGCGTGTGTTCGCCGAGCATGGGCGGCGGCGTGGAAGGCGCCGGCGGCTCGTCGCCGAACCGCATCGGCCTCGCAATGAACCTCACATCCCCCGCAGCCGGATGGCGGACGCTCTGGACCATGCCCCGCTGCGTGAGTTGCGGCGTCTCGCAGACTTCGCCGACCGACTTGATCGCGCCGCAGGGGATGCCGGCCACGGCGAGCGCCTGCAGCCAATCGGCGCGACTCCTGCCGGCGAAGATGGGGGCGAGGATCGCGACGAGATCGTTCCGGCTCGCCGCGCGCTTCGGGGCGGTTGCGAAACGCGCGTCCTCGCGCAGGTCCGGCCGGTCGATGACGTCGCAAAAGGCCACCCAGAACTTGTCGTTCGCGACCCCGACATTGATCCAGCCGTCACTCGCCTCGAACGGCTCGTACGGGCTGATTGTCGGATGGACGTTGCCACGGCGCCTCGGACTTTCTCCCGTGGCGAAGTACATGCCGGCGTTGAACGTCAGCAGCGATGCCATGGCGTCGAGCATGGAGACGTCGACCCGGCCGCCCTCGCCTGTCCGGCTCTTCCGCATCAAGGCGGCGAGCACCGAATGCGACGCGTACAGGCCGGTGACGAGATCGGCGATCGAGGTGCCGACCTTGGTCGGCGGCCCAATCGGATCACCGGTGATATCCATCACGCCCGATTCGCCCTGAAGGATCAGATCGTAGCCGGGGCGCAACGCGTCCGCACCGGTACGGCCGAATCCCGAGATGCTGCACAGGATGACGTCGGGCTTGCGGGCCCGCAGCGCGTCGAAGCCGAGTCCCCATTTGTCGAGCGTGCCGGGACGAAAATTCTCGATGACGACGTCGGCGGCGGATGCAAGATCGAGCGCCGCGTCGCGCCCCGCCGGCGACTTCAGATCGATGGCGCAACTGCGCTTGTTGCGGTTCACCGACAGGAAATACGCGCTCTCGCCGCCGACGAAGGGCGGCCCGTAGCGGCGGCTTTCGTCGCCTTGCCGCGGGTCCTCGATCTTGACGATGTCGGCGCCGAGATCGCCGAGCTGCATCGTGGCAAACGGACCGGAGACCACCCGGCAGAGGTCCAGGACCCTGATGCCGGACAGCGGCTCGCGATCAGACGATCGCATCGGCGAGGTCCTTCATCGACGGCACCAGGATATCGGGCTGGTGCGGCGTGATGCCGAACGGGCGGCTGCGCCGGTCGATGAAGGCCGTCCGCATGCCGGCGGACTTGGCGCCGATGCAGTCGAAGGCATGATTGGCGACGAACAGCACCTGATCGGGCTTCACGCCCATGATCTCGGCCGCTTTCGTATAGGTCGCGACATGCGGCTTGAACGAATTGGCTTCGGCCACCGAGATCACGCGATCGAACGGGACCTTGTGGTACTGCTTCGCGGTCTCGAGCATGTCCGGATCGCCGTTCGAGAGCACCACCAGATTGTATTTGGCTTGCAGCCGTGCGAGCGCTTCCGGCACCTCCGGAAACGGCACCAGCTTCTCGATCTCGCCGACCAGGTAACGCACCTCGTCCATCGTGTAGTCGATCCTGGCGCGGTCCATCACGTGGGCCACCGCGCGATGCCCGATCTCGCGATAGGGCGTGTGCTCGCGATGCAGCAGCGCATCGATCATCGAATTCTCGAAATGCGTGCGGCGCCACCATGTGACGAAGGAATTCGGATCGCCCTTCCAGCCCTTCTTCGCAAGGAACGGCGTCGCGATCCTGGTCAGTCCGCCCTGCATGTCGACGACCGTGCCGTACTGATCGAACATGCAGATCTTCACTTCGCGTTTGATGGTCTCAAAGCTCATTGATGCCTCCTTGGTTCAGATCGATTGGATACGCGCCGCATTGCCATAGATTAAATGGATTTGTGATCTCTCACTATTCACGATATGAATGATGGCATGAACCTCCGATCCATCGACCTCAATTTGCTCGTCGCGTTGGACGCACTGTTGACCGAGCGTCATGTCACCAAGGCGGCCGACCGCATCGGACTCAGTCAACCGGCGATGAGCAACGCGCTCAACCGGCTGCGCGCGATGTTCGAGGACGAGCTCCTGGTGCGGACGACGAGCGGGATGAAGCCCACGCCCCGCGCCACCGAACTGGCGGAGCCGCTGCGCCAGGTGCTGCGCCAGGTCGAGCGCGTGATGGCGAGCGACACAGGCTTCGATCCAGGCCGGACCGAACGCACCTTCACGATCAGGATGTCGGACATCCTCGCCTGCTTGCTGCTGCCGCGACTCGCCGCGGCGCGGCCACCCGATGCGCGGATCTCCTACAACACGATCCATCTGCCGCCCGCTCTCACGATCGATGCGCTGGAGCGCGACGAGATCGACGTCGCGGTCAGCATGGGGCTCGAGCATTCCGCATCGATCCGTTCCGAGACGCTGCTGCGCGACCGCATGGTCTGCCTGATGCGGAGCGGTCACCAGATCAAGCGCGGGCGGCTGACTTTCGAGCGCTTCATCGACAACGAGCACATGAAAGTCTCGATGAGCCCGACCGATCTTCGTTTCGTCGACGACGTGCTCGCCGAGCGCGGCCGTCGCAGACGCATCGCGCTGAATGTGCCGCATTGGCTCGTCGTGCCTCATGTTCTCAATCAGACCGACCTGCTCGCGGTGATGCCGCGGCACCTCGCCGCCGTACTGATGGACGACGGTCTGCGGATGGAGGAACTGCCGTTCGAGTCCGCGCCGTTCGACTGGATGCTGTACTGGCACCGCAGATACGATCAAAGCAACGCGAACGGCTGGCTTCGTGATAGGATCAGGGCGGCGTGCTCGGGCCTGAACTAGGCGCCGATGTCAGCCGCCCTCCGTGCGATGGGCGATTGACTTGCTGCCTCGGCGTCCGTCACGGCCGATGCGTCCTCCAATGAGCGTCCCTTGGTCTCGAATCCGAACATGAGAAACACCACGGCCTGGAACACGAGAATGCCGGCCAGGGTCGTCAGCACGCCGGTCAACCCTTGCCAGGCGAAGATCGCG
The DNA here is from genome assembly GCF_011516665.3 of Bradyrhizobium sp. 41S5. Lineage (NCBI taxonomy): Bacteria > Pseudomonadati > Pseudomonadota > Alphaproteobacteria > Hyphomicrobiales > Nitrobacteraceae > Bradyrhizobium > Bradyrhizobium sp. 41S5. The sequence continues at coordinate 8,394,332 of NZ_CP083721.1, forward strand.
ACCACGACGTACTGCACCAGCGCGGTCGCGATGCGCCCGGATGTGGCGCAGATTGCCGTGCCGCGAAGCCGATAGCGCGTCGGGAACAGTTCGGGGACGTGCATCGCGAACCCGGTCGCCAGCATGACGTAGATCGCGGTGACCAGCAGGAAGCCGACGCCCGCGAGCGCAACACCGTCCGCCATGTACGGATAGGCGATGCCGAGCGCGGCAGCCGCAATCGACGAGCAGACGATCGAGAGCCTGCGTCCGAGCCGGTCCGCGAGCACGAGCCCGATCAGCGATCCGACCGGCCCGCCCAACGCCATCACGGTGGTGTAGCCCAGCGAGGAGACCACGCTGTGGCCGCCCTTGACCATGAAGGTCGGCAGCCAGCCGATAAACCCGTAAAGGCTGAAGCCGACGACGATGTGCAGCAGGCTGCCGAGCAGCGTGCGCCCGAGATACGGCGGCTGGAACAGGCGCCAGACCGCCCCGGGCGATTCCGACGCCGGCGCGCAGGCGGCGACGGGAGCCAGCGTTCCCTTGCGCGCGGCCTCCGCTTCGATCGCCGAAAGAATTGCCTCCGCCTCGTGGGTGCGGCCGTTGGCGGCGAGCCAACGCGGCGATTCCGGCATCGATTTGCGCAAGAACCAGACGATCATCGCGAGGAGGCCGACGAGGGCGAACATGTAGCGCCACCCCAGCGTCGGGATCACCCACAGGCCGATCATGGACGACGCGAACAGCGAGAAATTGGTGATCACGGCCAGCAGCCCGATCCAGCGTCCACGCGAAGCGGCCGGCACGAACTCCGTCAAGGTCGCATAGCCGACCACGATCTCTGCGCCGAGCCCGATGCCGATGATGAAACGGAGACCGATCAGAACCGTCATGCTGGGCGCGAAGGCGGCGGCGATCGACGCGAGGCCGAAGATCGCGAGGTTCATCTGGTAAGAGAAGCGGCGGCCGAAGCGGTCGCCGAGGATGCCGGAGAACCAGGCGCCGATCGTCATTCCGACAAAGGTCGCGGAGACGAATGCCGCGTTGAGCTCGAGCGTGGACCATCCTTCCTTGAGCACCGCACCCAGCACGCCGCCGGCGAGATAAATGTCGAATGCATCGAGAAACATGCCGGCGCCGATCAGGGCCAGAATGCGCCAGTGGAATCCACAGATCGGCAACCTGTCGAGGCGTGCGCCCGCGTTGATATCAATGTCGGCGGATCGCGCCATTCCAAACCTCCCTGCCCGGCCTCGTGCGAGCCGGATGCTCCGATGATCGATTGATGACGCGCAGGGGGTCGTCGTCCAATTCAAATCGAAAATTCGACTATTTGGCGCAGTGATGAAGCCGCCGAGTGCGGCACGATCGCGTTCCATCCTGACACCAAACTGAATTGCATCTGCCGTCGTTAACGATCCTGCCGTCGCGCGATCACGTGATCGCGTGTCGGCACATACATTCACAACGGGTTCATGCCGGCGCGGCTATTCCACTCCGAAGCTGGGGGAAGCAAGATTGGAGTATCTGCCATGCGCCGCATCGCCGGACTGCCTTTCGCTCTAGCTCTCAGCCTCTGCTGTCTCTCGCCACCTCCCGCTGCACGCGCGCAGCTCGCCATCAGCATCACCGTCGATGCCGCACCGCCGCCATTGCCGGTGTACGAGCAGCCACCGATCCCCGGCGACGGCTACATCTGGACCCCGGGCTATTGGGCGTGGAGCGACGATATCGGTTACTACTGGGTGCCCGGCACGTGGGTGCTGCCGCCCGCGCCTGAAGTGCTCTGGACACCAGGCTACTGGGGCTGGAACGATGGCGTCTACGCTTTCCACGCCGGATATTGGGGAGCTAGCGTCGGCTTCTACGGCGGCATCGCATACGGCTTCGGCTACACCGGTCTCGGCTATGACGGCGGCTACTGGCGCGGCGGCAGCTTCTTCTACAACCGCTCCGTCACCAACATCACGAATGTCTCGGTCACCAACGTTTACAACAAGACCGTCATCAACAACACGACCAACGTCAGCTACAATGGCGGCACCGGTGGCACCACGGTGAGGCCGACGCCGCAGCAGCTCGCCGCCGCGAGCGAGCACCACGTGGCTGCGACCGGCGAGCAGACGCGGCACGCGGAAGCGGCGATGAAGGATCCGGCGCTGGCGCTTGCCAACAATCATGGTCATCCGGCGATCGCCGCGACTGCGCACGCAGCAAGGTTCAGCGGCGCGGGTGTGGTTGCCGCGCACCCGGGCAAGCCGATCGCGGCGCCGCCGCCCCGGCATGCGCAGCCCGCGACCGGCCACGCTCTGCCGACGGCGAATGCCCTGCCGCCAGGACACGCACTGCCGACAGCAAACGCTTTGCCGGCAGCACACGCTCTGCCGAGCGGAAACGCTCTGCCGCCAGTGCACACACCACAAGCAGGACATGCCCTGCTCGCGGGACATGCTCTGCCGGCAGCACACGCCCTGCGCGGCGCGGGCCAACATCCCGCACCGGCGGCGCACGCCGGGGCGCCGGCGGTGCATGCACCCAGGCCGCAGCTCGCGCAGCATGCACCACCTCCGCCACGCGCGGTCGCGCATCCACCGGCGCCACACGTCGCGCGGCCGGTTGTGCATCGTCCTCCGCCGCCGCCCCGGCGTGCGCCGCCGCACGTGTCACGGCCGGCACCGCGGCCGCATCCTGGCGCGAGGCCGCATCCGGCGCCACACAAGCACTGATGATCCGGCTCATCGGCGTGCCTGCAAGGGCACGCCGATTACGAATCACGGCCCACATAGAGGTTCAGCCGATCGAGGCGCGACGTCAGGTCAGCTCGTCGGCCGCATCCCCGATCGCAGCGTAGATTTCCTTGAGGTCAGTCTCGGCGACGCAGTAGGGCGGCATGACGTAGATCGTGTTGCCGAGCGGGCGCAGCAGCAAATTTCGACGCGCGAAGAAAGCCTGAAGTTTTGGGCCGATGCCTGCGAGATAGCCGGCATCGGTTGCCTTCAGGTCAAGCGCGGTGATGGTGCCGGTGCGACGGACGTTTTCAAAGCGTTCGTCCGCACGGAACGGTGCGATCAGGCGCTCCTGCATGGCGGCGACCGAGGCAACACGCTCATGCGCGCCGTGTTGCCAGAGTTCGAGGTTCGCCCTCGCGGCGGCGCAGGCGACCGGATTTGCCGTGTAGGAACTTGAATGGAAGAACATGCGCGAACGATCGCTGGAATAATGCGCGTCGTAGATGTCGGCGCGGCAGAGCGTCACTGCGAGCGGCAGCGATCCGCCGGTAAGGCCCTTTGAGTAGCACGCGATGTCCGGCGTGACGTCGGCCTGCTCGCACGCGAACAATGTGCCGGTGCGGCCCCAACCGGTCATCACCTCATCGGCAATGAACAGCACATCGGAGGCTTCGCATATCCGCCGCATTTCCTTCAGCACCGAGGGCGGATACATCAGCATCCCGCCCGCACCCAGGATCAGCGGCTCGACGATGAATGCGGCCGCGGTTTCCGTCTTGCACGCGGCTTCGAGCGCATCGAGTGTCGCCTGCTCGTGGCCGGCGGCCGGAAACGGGATCGACACGACGTCGAACAGCAGCGGCTCGTAAGCCTTGTTGAAGACGCCGCGCGCACCGACCGACATCGTCCCCACGGTGTCGCCGTGGTAGGAGTGCTGCATGACGATGATCCGCGTGCGCGGCACCCCGATATTGTGCCAGTAGCCGAGCGCCATCTTCAGCGCCACTTCCACGCTGGTCGAGCCGGAGTCGGAGAAGAACACATAGTCGAGGCCACGCGGCGCCAGCTTCAGGAGCTGCGCGGCAACGTCTTCGGCCGGATCGTGGGTATGGCCGGCAAAGATGATCTGGTTGAGCTGTTCCGCCTGGCTCTGGATCGCGCGCACGATATGCGGATGGCAATGGCCATGGGTCACGACCCACCAGGATGCGATCGCATCGATGATCCGGCGGTCATCCGCGGTGTAGAGATAGGCGCCCTCCCCGCGCACGATCCTGGTCATCTGATCGTGCAGCGCGTGCTGGGTGAACGGGTGCCAGATCGGCGATTTCCGAGCTGATATCATGGGTTGAAATCGTCGCGGCGGAACGAAGCGTTGAACGCCGCCCGCAGCGTGTCGGCCCCGAGGCGCGAAAGCCAGGGCAAGCGGCCCAGCCGGCGCACTTGCCCGATCTCGCAGATGGCGCGCTCACTCTCGGGATTGCTCTCGCCGATAAATGCGATCCCGAGAATATCGATGTTGCGCTTGCGCAGCGCCTCGACCGACAACAGCGAGTGATTGATGGTGCCGAGCGCCGTGCGGGCGCAGAGCACGACCGGAAGCCGCCATCGCTCGAACATGTCGATAAAGAGCGTGTCGCCATTCAGCGGCACCATCAGCCCGCCGGCGCCCTCGATCACCAGCGGCCGGTCCCCCGTGTCGGGCACGGCGAGCGCGGCAGGATCGATGCGCACGCTGTCGATCGCGGCGGACTGATGCGGCGAAGCCGGCGTGCGAAGCCGGTAACGCTCCGGCACGATGCGATCGGCCGCGAGACCCGCAAGCCGCGCCACCAGTTGCGCATCGGTCTCTTCCTCAAGGCCGGACTGAACCGGCTTCCAGTAGCTCGCGCCGAGGAAGCCGGCGAGGCCGGCGGAGAAGATCGTCTTTCCGATTCCGGTATCGGTGCCGGTCACCACGATCCGGCTGATCATCGCGACCAGCCTTTCGTCTCCTCGACAAGCGCATCGAGCAGCGCGCGCACGTCGTCCTCGTCAACATTGAGGGTCAGGGCAATGCGCAGCCGCGCGGTGCCTGCCGGCACGGTCGGCGGTCTGATGCCTCTGACGTCGAAGCCGCGCACCTGCAGCACCGAGGCAAGCTGCATCGCACGCGCATTGTCGCCGACGATATAGGGCACAATCTGCGAGCGCGACGGGCTGTTCCGGCCGCGCAGATCGAGCTCGCGATGCGTGAACGCGACCAGTTCTGCGAGGCGCTGCTGACGCTCGGGCTCCTCTCGCAGGATCAGCAGCGCTTCACGCACGGCGACGGCCACAAGCGGCGACGGCGCGGTGGCGAAGATGAACGGGCGGCAGCGATTGACCATGAAGTCGCGCAGCACGGTCGGGGCCGTGACCAACGCGCCGGCGGCGCCCAGCGCTTTGCCGCAGGTATGCACGATCACGAGATTCTCGCGCCCTTCATAGGGCGCCGTCAGCCCCCGCCCCTGTTCGCCGTAGACGCCGGTGCCGTGCGCCTCGTCCACCATCAGGAAGGCGTCGTGCCGGTCGGCGATGGCGACGAGCTCGTCAAGCGGCGCGACGTCGCCGTCCATGCTGTAGACGCTTTCGACCACGATCCAGACCCGGCCCGTTCCGCCCTCGGCACGCCAGCCGCGAATGGTGTCCTCGACCGACCCGGGATCGTTGTGCGCGCTGAACCGGAACGCGGCCCGGCCCGCCCGCGCGCCTTCGTGGATGCTGGCGTGCACCAGCGAATCGAGCACGAGCAGATCGCCGCGCTGCGGCAGCGTCGTCAGCACGGCAAAGTTGGCGACATAGCCGCCGCCGAAGAACAGCGCGGTCTCGGCGCGGAAGAACGCGGCGGCCTCGGCCTCCAGCCGTTCGTGCTCCTCGCAATTGCCGCGCAACAGCCGCGACCCGCCGGCGCCGATCGGCGTACCGGCCTCGAGCGCGGCCGACACGGCCTGCTTGATGCGTGGCGCGCTCGCCAGCGCCAGATAGTCGTTCGATACGAAATCGATGCCCGCGCGCGGCTTCAGACCGCGCAGCCGGTCGTCCTTGCTCAGGGCGTGCAAGGCCGCGGCGTAATCAGCGGCCTTGGCCGCATGGATTGCGCTCATGCTTTACTCTCAGGATGATTGTCGATGACGCGCGGGTCGTGCTCCCGCGCGCGTGCCGGAAGTTGCGGTCAGGCCAGGCGGGATGCGATGCCGAGCCGGTCGAGCAGATCGGCGTCGCGATCGCGCTGCGGGTTCTTGGTGGTCAGCAGCACATCGCCGATGAAGATCGAGTTCGCGCCGGCGAGGAAGCACATCGCCTGCAGTTCATCGGTCATGTATTGCCGTCCGGCCGACAACCGCACCACGCTCTTCGGCATCATGATCCGCGCGGTCGCGACCAGTCGCACCAGCGCGATCGGATCGGGCCGCTCGGCGGTGTCGTTGACCGGCACGCCCTTGACCTCGTTCCACAGATTGATCGGCACGCTTTCGGGATGACTGGGGAGATTGGCGAGCAGCATCAGCATGCCGAGCCGGTCTTCGACCTGTTCACCCATGCCGATAATGCCGCCGCAGCAGACCTTGATGCCGGCGTCGCGCACATGCGCGAGCGTATCGATGCGGTCCTGCAGGGTGCGGGTAGTGATGATCTTGTCGTAGAACTCGGGCGAGGTATCGACGTTGTGGTTGTAGAAATCGAGCCCGGCGTCTGAGAGGCGCTCGGCCTGGTCCGGCGTCAGCATGCCGAGCGTGACGCAGGTTTCCATGCCCAGCCCCTTGACCGCGCTGACCATGTCGCAGACCTGATCGAGGTCACGGTCCTTGGGGGTGCGCCAAGCCGCGGCCATGCAGAAGCGGGTTGCGCCGGCGTCCTTGGCGCGCTGCGCGACCGCGACCACCTCGTCGCGCGGCATCAGGCGGGTGGCCTTCAGGCCGGTGTCGTAATGCGCGCTTTGGGAGCAGTAACCGCAGTCTTCCGGGCAGCCGCCGGTCTTGATGCTGAGCAGGCTCGCGGTTTCGACGTGGTTTGGATTGAAATTGGCGCGATGGATGCCCTGCGCCTGGAACATCAGGTCCGCGAACGGCAGGTTGTAGAGCGCCTCGGCTTCGGCGCGCTCCCAGTGCTTGTGGAGCGGTGCGTTGCTGCTTCTGTCGGTCCGTTCGATCTCAACGACATCAACCATCGGGCTTGCCTTCTTGCTTGTGTAAATCATAGATAATTCCATATATTATCTATGATCTTAGAGTTAGACTGATGCTAACCGAGCCAGATGGGGGACGCACCCGTTTTTATGATAGATAATCTATGACTAGTGAGGGCGAGAACGTGACGACCGCCGGGCGCATCGCCGAAGCGATCGGCGAGCGCATCGTCAGCGGCGCGTTGCCGCCGAACGCCCCGCTCCGCCAAGATCACGTCGCGCGGGAATTCCATTCCAGCCACGTCCCGGTGCGCGAGGCGTTCAGACGATTGGAGGCGCAGCATCTCGTCGTTGCGGTGCCCCGTCGCGGGGTGCGGGTAGCTCCGCTCGACACCGGATCGGTGAAGGAGATCGCCGAGATGCGCGCCGCGCTGGAGGTGGTCGCGCTGCGCAATGCAGCTGCCAGATACACGTCGGCCCATCTGGCACGGATCGAGCTCGCGCTGATCGAGGGCGACAACGCCGAGACGGTTCAGGATTTCGAACTGGCCAATCGCGCCTTCCATCACGCGCTGGTGGCGCCTTGCGCGATGCCGCGTCTGCTCGCCAGCCTCGACGGCCTGCAACTCGCCAACTCACGACTGGTGTTCGCGATGGCGCGCAACGCCGGCTGGCGGCCGCGGCCGAGCCAGGATCATCGCGTGATCCTGCAGGCGCTGCGCGCGCGCAACATCGAGCAAGCCTGCAGCCTGCTCGCGCGGCATATTCAGACGATCGAGCGGCTCGCCCTGCCGGCGGCGTAATCGGGATCTGGTTGAACTGGCAACCGCGAAGACGCTACGCTCCCTCTCCCCGTTCCTGCGGGGCGAGGTGAAGCGGGACTTGCCGCTCGATCCCAGTCACCTTGCTTTAGGCGATCGCCACGATCTCCAGCTCCTGGGCGCCCGAGCCGACGACGTCGCCCACGGCTTTGCCCATCAGCGACCTCGCCACCGGCGACACGAAGGAGATCGAGCCGGCCTTTGGATCGGCCTCGTCCTCGCCGACAATGCGATAGGTCTGCACGCGGCCATCGGCGCGGCTGAACGTCACGGTGCTGCCGAAGGCAACGGTTTCGGTCGAAGCCGGGTCAGGCACCACCTGCGCGGTGCGGAGCCTTTCCGTCAGATAGCGTGTGTCGCGCAACGGCACGGCCGACTGCCGCCGCCGTTCGTTGACGTCGTCGAGTTGCTGCGCGGTCTCGTAGGCCTCGCGTGCCTCCTGGAGCTGGCGCTCCAGCGCTCTGCGTCCTGCTTCGGTCACCAGATTGGGATGCGGCGATATGGGGCGGTCCGGCAACAACGTTTCGGACGCGGTCTCGGCACTCTCTTCCTTGGTAAAGGCAACGCTCAATCCGGAACTCCATCGATGGGCGGGTAGTATAGCCCCGCCGCACCCGCGCCGCTAATGCGCGATGGGATTAGACTGGATCGTCATCGCAGATTAGCTCGTTGTTCACGCATGATCCTTTCGGATCATGCGCTAATGCGACGCCGGCTGTTCCGCCTTGCCCCGACGACCAAACCGGTTCTTTACACCCTCGCGCCAGCCCTGGAAGGTGACAAACAGCATCGGTACCAGGAAGATGCCGATCGAGCTCGCGGCCAACATGCCGCCGAACACCGCGGTGCCGACCGCACGGCGGCTGATTTCCGCGGCACCGGTCGCGACCACCAGCGGCACCAGGCCGAGGATGAAGGCGATCGAGGTCATCATGACCGCGCGGAAGCGCATTTGCGCGCCCATCGTCGCGGCCTCCGTGATCGGCTTGCCGGCCTCGCGCTGCTCCTTGGCGAATTCGACGATCAGGATGCCGTTCTTGGCGGCGAGCGCGATCAGCACCACGAGGCCGATCTGGCCGTAGAGATCGAGGTTGAGGCCCGCGAGCTTGATGCCGAGATAGGAGCCCAGCACGCCGACCGTGACCGACAGCAGCACCGGAATCGGGATCGTCCAGCTCTCATACAGCGCCACCAAGAACAGATAGGCAAACAGTACCGCGAGCGCGAGGATGATACCGGTCTGGCCGGAAGCCGCCTGCTCCTGATAGGCCGTGCCGGTCCATTCATAGGAATAGCCAGAAGGCAGCGTCGTCTTGGACAGGTCGGCCATCGCCGCAATCGCGGTGCCCGAGGACACGCCCGCCGCCGGCTGCCGTTCACCGTGACCGAGCGATAATTGTTGTAGCGCGTAATCACCTGCGGGCCGGTGACGATCCGCAAGCTTGCGATCGAGCGGATCGGCACCATCTCGCCGCCGGTGTTACGCACATAGATCTGCCAGATGTCGGGGATGTCGCCGCGGTCGGCCGCATCGCCCTGCACGTTCACCTGCCAGGTGCGGCCAAACAGGTTGAAATTGTTCACGTAGATGCCGCCGAGCGTGGCCTGCAGCGCGGTGAACACGTCGGCCATGTTGAGGCCGAGCGCCTGCGCCTTGGCGCGGTCGATATCGAGATAGACCGATGGGTTGGTCGCAGTGAAGGTCGAGAACACGCGGGCAAGATTTGGATTGCGGTTCGCGGCGCCGATCAACCCACCCATCACGCTGCTGAGGGCAGCCGGATCCTGCCCTTCCAGCGCCTCGAGCTGATATTCAAAGCCGCCGGAGGTCGAGAGCCCGATGATCGGCGGCAGGTTGAACGGCAGTACCGAGGCCGAACGGATCTGCGATCCCGCGATGAAGGTCTGCCGGATCGCGGCCTGCACCGAGTCGGTGACGGCCTTGCGATCGGCGAACGGCTTCATGCGCGCCACCATGAATGTCGAGTTGGGCTCGCTGGCGCCGTCGAGCAGCGAGAAGCCGATGATCGACAGCACATGGTCGACCGCCGGGTTCTTCTTGAGGATCGCTTCAACCTGCTTGGTCACCTCGCTGGTGCGCGCCACCGACGCGCCGTCAGGCAGTTGCACCGCGATGAAGAACGCGCCCTGATCTTCCTCGGGCAGGAATCCGATTGGCGTGATCTTCGACACGCCGAACACCGCGCCGGCAAACACCAGCACCGCGACCAGCGACAACACCGCCACGCGGACCAGCCGTTGCACCACGCCGGCATAGCGGTCGCGGACCCAGTCGATGCCGCCGAGCACCCGTCCCATGATGCCGCGGCGCGGCCCGCCGTGACGCAGGAACACGGCGCACAGCGCCGGCGACAATGTCAGCGCGTTCAGCGCCGAGATCACCATCGCGGCGCTGATCGTCACCGCGAACTGGCGGAACAGCGTACCGGAGATCCCGGGAATGAACGCAATCGGCACGAACACCGAGAGCAGCACCAGTGAAATCGCGATGATCGGCGCCGTGATCTGCGCCATCGCCTTCTTGGTGGCGTCGGCCGGCGATAGCTCGGGCTCCTCCTCCATGACGCGTTCGACGTTCTCGACCACGACGATGGCGTCGTCGACGACGATGCCGATCGCCAGCACCATCGCCAGCAGCGAGACGGTGTTGGCGGAATAGCCGAGCGCCAGCAGCACCGCGAAGGCACCGATCAGGCTGACCGGAACCGCGACCGCAGGGATCACGGTGGCGCGCAGATTGCCGAGGAACAGGAACACCACGATCACGACCAGCACGAAGGCTTCGCCGAGCGTCTTCATCACCTCCTTGATCGTATCGGAGACGAAGGTCGTGGAGTCGTACTGCACGAGGTAGGTCAGCCCCGGCGGGAACCGCTCCGACAACTTCGCAAGCGTGGCCTGCACGGCCTTGGCCGTGGTCACGGCGTTGGCGCCGGGTGCGAGATAGATGCCCATCGGCACACCGGGATTGCCGTCGATGCGCGATTCCGAATCCATGTTCTGCGCGCCGATTTCGACGCGGGCGACATCCCTGATCCGCAGCACCGATCCGTCCGGATTGGCCCGTAGCACGATGTCGCCGAACTGCTTGGATGTCGTCAGGCGGCCCTGGGTCTGCACGTTGAACTGGAATTGCTGGTCGTTGCTGATCGGACGCGCGCCGATGCGGCCGACCGGCGCCTGCACGCTCTGGGCACGGATCGCGGCGATCACGTCCGACGGCGCCAAATTGAGGCTGGTCAGACGCTGGGTGTCGAACCAGATCCGCATCGAATAGTTCAGCTTGGCGAACAGCGAGGCCTGTCCGACGCCGGGCGTGCGCGAGATTGCGTCCAGCACGTTGATGATGGCGTAGTTGGTGATGAACAGCGGGTCCTGCTCCCCGCTCTTGCTGTAGAGCACGATGAACTGCAGCACCGCCGAGGATTTCTTCTGCACGGTCAGGCCCTGCGCCTGCACCTCGGTCGGCAATTGCGCGAGCGCGCTCTGCACCCGGTTGTTGACGTTGACGGTGTTGATATCGGGGTTGGTGCCGAGCGCGAACGAGACCGTCAGCGTGTAGCTGCCGTCATTGCCGCTGGTCGACTTCATGTAGAGCATCTTGTCGACGCCGACGACCTGCGCTTCCAGCGGCTGGGCGACGCTCGATTCAACGACTTCGGCCGAAGCGCCGGGGAACACGGCGGAGACCGTCACCTGCGGCGGCACGATGTCCGGGAACTGGGCGACAGGGATTTGCATCAGCGCCAGCGCGCCCGCGATCGTGATCACGAACGCGATGACGATCGCAAGCCGCGGACGATCGACGAAGACAGCGGAAATCATGGGTTATTGCCCGTCGATTTCGGCGTGCTGCTGGCGCCGCCGTCCGCAGAAACCTTCATGCTCGACTGGATCAGCGCGCTGGCGGGCCCCGGCGCGACCACCTCGCCTGGCCTGACCTTCTGCAACCCCTCGACGATCACCTTGTCGCCGAGCGCGATGCCGTTCGTCACCGCGGCAATCGTCGATGTCGATTGCCCAAGCTGGATCCGCTTTTGCTCGGCCTTGTTGTCCGCGCCGACGACGTAGACATATTCACCCTGCTGGTCCGACAGCACCGCCGAGCGCGGGATCGCCAGCACCTCGACCGGCTGCACGCCTTCCAGCAGCACGGTCACGAACTCATTGTCGGTCAGCTCGCGGACCGCGCCACCGGCTGCGACGGATGTGTACGTCGACGGGTTGGGGATGGTGCCGCGCAAGGAGATGGTGTCGGTGTTCTGCGCGATGGTGTTGTTGACGAAATTCAGCTCGCCGACCTTGTCGTAGAACCGGCCGTCGGGCAGGCGCACCCGGATGACCACGGCCTTGAAGCCGCCGCGCGTCGCATAGCGTTCGCGCAGATCGAGCGCCTCGCGCACCGGCACCGGGAACGTGACATACATCGGGTCCTGGCTCACGATGGTCGTCAGGGTTCCCGAGCTCGGCGTCACGACGTTACCCTCAGTGACTGCGGTGCGTCCGATCCTGCCGTCGATCGGCGAGTGGATCTCGGTGTAGTCGAGATTGATCTGGGACAGGTCGACCTGCGCCTGTGCGGCCTGCACCTGTGCCTCGAGGCTCTGTTGATTGGCGACTGCGGCGTCGACGCTCGATTGCTGGCCGGCCGGTCCGCCGAGCAGCGATTTGGCGCGGTCGGTGGTCAGCTTCGCGTTGACCAGCGTCGCCTGCAACTGGGCGACCTGCGCCTTCTTCGATGCCAGGTCGGCCTCGAACGGGCCGCGCTCGAGTTGATACAGCAGGTCGCCGGCCTTGACCTCGGCGCCCTCGACGAAGCTCCGCTTCTCGAGAAACGCCGTGACGCGCGCCACCACGTTGACGCGATTGGGGGCCTCGATGCGTCCCAGAAATTCATTGGTCTCGGTGATCGGCCGCTTCACCGCCTCGAACACGCCCACGGCAGGAGGCCCGGGCGGTCCCGCTTGAGCATGGGCCGCCGAAATCCCCAGAGCCGCCAATCCCGCCGATACCACAAGCCCTGCCAATCCACCGAGCATTCGTTCCGTACCACTCATGCTGTCCAACCCTTCGTCTACTAACAAGCTCTACGACACGGATATGACGTCGAGTTCCCTCAGACCGCAGAAAGTCAGGATGGGCAAGGTGCATCACAGGAGATCATAACGCGGCCAATCCGACAATCCTGTAACCTGATCGCCCCGTTTCGCTGATCCCGGCAACAGGCAGCTTGGAGAAACCTCGCGACGCTGCGATGCCATGGCGATGACAACCATGCCGTCGGCCCGGGGCACGTCGCGGGCGCCGAGAGCTCTCATGAATGTGACCTGCGAAAGCGTGACCTGATTGAAGTCAGGCGCGGGTGCTTGCGAGGCGGAGCAGGCCCAGAGGCGTATGGCCGCGAGGGTGGCGGCCGTCCCTCACAAAGCGATCGCATTCTTCAAACGCGACGTCTCTTGATAGGTCGGCGACGCCAGATGGCCGTACAGCCATGGCCTTGCGCGCTTGCCGCTCGCCTCGTGCACGCCGTCGAAGACGTCCATATCGATCAGATGCGGATGGGCCGATGATGTATAGACGGCCTGCATTTCCGCGAACTTCTCATCCCGCCCGAGCTCGATCGCGTTTGCAGCATCGCGGCTGCCAATCTCGACGAACAGCGGACACGGACAGAACAGATACGCCAGCTCCGCGCCGGTGTACTTGGCGCGGCTGTTGGCGAAATGAATGTAGGCTGCAAGTTCGATGCCGAGGTTCTTGCTGATGGCGGACGACGTCAGAAACTTCTTCTCGTCACGCATATATCCGGAGGCGACGGTCGGCCGCATCCGCCCAGTAGCCGCTTCCAGATGCAGCGCGAGAAAGGCGCCCGAGGACACCCCATAGACGCCGACATTCAGACCGGACGCTCCGGTCAGCTTCCGGCAGACGGTTTCGCCGGCGTCGATCGACGCGCACGATACGTTGTGCGCGGAGACGCCATGGGATGCCAGCATCGCGGCGATGTTGTTCTGGCTTTCCTGATTTCCGATCTGAACGATGTAGGGACACCACACGACATAGCCGTCCTGGCAGAGCTGCTTGCCGAGCGCGTTCATGTAGTCCTTGTCGGCATCATCGAAGCACCGCTCCGGCGTGCTCGCCATGCCGTGGCCGAGCAGGATCAATCCCTTGAACGCGCCGTCGGGAATCCCGAGACATCCGCGCACCGGCACGCCGCATTCCAGATCGAATTCGACCTTCACGACCGAGAATCCATCCGCGGTGCCGCGCCAGAGAATCCGGATCTCGTCGTGCGACGGTCGATACAGCCGCCGCTCCCGAAACAGCGACCGCATCTCCCTTCGGATGTCGGGGCCGGTGGCGACTGCGCGCAGCTTTCCTCGCGTCGCGATATCGAAGAACGACTGGCAGAACGTATCGTAGCCCAGCGCCGGCAGATCGACATTCGCGCATGATCCCTGGCAATGACTCAGCGTCAGCGTGTTGCCGGTGACCGACGAGGGCCCGACCAGCGTCATCAACAATCCCGAAAGCGCCCTGCGGCTGATCATCGGCCCTCCCCCGAGCCGACGATGGCTCGACTGAATGTCGCAAGATGGCCGCCTAGCAGGCGCGACAAGTCGCGCGGATACAAATTAAAGGATGTTCATGGTCGAAAGAACGCAAGCAGCGTTGCAAACGTGTGACGCTTGCGGGCCACGCGCCGAAGCAATTTACGCCGAATGCGTTTCGAAACGCTTCGGAGCTATTTCTGACTGTCACGCGAGTTAAATTTCGCCACACGCGGCGATGATCGGCGGTCTTGATCATCAGCTCTTGATCTTCACGTCTTGGGCCTGACCTCGGTGAGCTTGGCATCGGCGGCCTTCGGCGCGTCGCCAAAATCGAGCTTCTTCGGAAGCCTATCTGCACGTTCAGCGCTCTGGGCTGGACCGCTTCGGGTTGCATCACGATGCGGCGCATGTTCGGCAAGACCGGCGTGTTCTGCGGGCGAGGCCCTCCGCGCCCGTGCGAAAACCGCGACCGAGCCCGGCGAGACGCCGTAATTCCCCGTGACGCGCGGCTGACGCGCACCGGGATAGCCCGGACTCGTGGCTCGGGCTGAATTGCTTTACGCAATATTTTCGAGGTCGATGGGTTTATCTATTGGGCAGCAGTATTTCCTGGAAGGGCCGATGGCGAACGACCTGCACGAGCATCTGATTGAACTGGCCTATGAGGCCGCGGTCGTCCCCGAGCTTTGGCCGAATGTGCTGCATCAGGTCGGCGGCATCGCGCGGGCGCGCGGTATCGTGCTGCTGACGGCAGCCCCGCACGACGTCCGCTGGGTCGCATCCCCCGACATGCACGACGACACGGTTGCCTATGTCGAAGGCGGCTGGCACGAGCGCAACGGGCGGTTGCCGCGCCTGCTGGCGGCCAACCATGCCGGCTTCCTGCGCGACATCGACGTGTTCGATACGCCCGAGGAAGTGCAGCAGGATTTCCAGATCCGCGAATTCTTCCGTCCGCGCGGGCTCGGATGGGGCGCCGGCACCGCGATCCCGGTACCGAGCGGCGACGTGCTGATCTATAGCGTCGAGCGCGAATACCAGCACGGACCGATCGAGCGGGAAGCGATCGAGCAACTCGACGCGCTGCGCCCGCATCTGGCGCGGGCGGCGCTGCTGTCGGCGCGGCTTGGAATGGAGCGCGCCAGGGCGGCAACCGAGTCGCTGGCGATGCTTGGACTGCCCGCGGCGGTGCTGTGGCGCGGCGGCCGTCTGATGACGGCCAACACGCCGTTCGACCGCCTGGTGCCCGACGTGATGCAGGATCGCACCGATCGCCTGACGCTGGCGGCAGCTACCGCCGACGCGCTGTTCGCGCAGGCAGTGGCGGCGCTCGATCAGGGGCTCATCGGCGTCGAGGTCCGCTCGGTGCCGATCGCGGCACAAGACGATCGGCCGCCGCTGATCGTGCATCTTGTCCCGATCCGGGGCGCCGCGCGCGATCTGTTCGACCGCGCGCTGGCGATCGTGATCGTGACGCCGGTGGTGCCATCGGAGGTGCCGACCGCGGAAGTGCTGCAAGGCCTGTTCGACCTGACGCCGGCCGAGGCGCGCGTCGCGCGCGGCATCGGCGAAGGACGAACCGTCGAGGCCATCGCCGTCGCATTCGGCATCTCCCGCGAAACGGTGCGCAACCAGCTCAAGGCCGTGCTGGCGAAGACCGGGCTTGGCCGACAGGTGGAATTGGCCGGACTGCTCGCGGGCGCCAAGGTGCCGCCGGGTTCGTCTGCCGACTGAGACTCAAGCTGCGTTCAGACGGGCCTGGAAGAAACCGGCAACACGGTTAACCGCATCGGCGGTCATTGGATCATTGTCCGCGAAGTCGAAGCCGTGCGCCCTGCCCGGATATCGGACGATCTCCGCCGCGGCGCCGACCGACTTGCCGAGCCGGACCAGCGCCTCACCGCTGGCAAGCGGCACGTTGCGGTCGGCCTCGCCGTGCAACTCGATCATCGGCGGCAGACGCTTGACCTGAGGCGCGATCTTGTCGGGCATGCCGCCGTACAGCACGGCCAACGCGGACACCCGCTCGTCACGGGCCGCCGCGGCCGCGGCAACGTAGCCGCCAAGCGAAAAGCCGAGCAGTCCGATCCGGCCGGAACTGTCCGAGCCCGACAGCACCGCTGACGGCACCGACGAGACGCGCGCTGCCCAGGCATCGAAGCGCCCGGTCTCGTAGGCCTCGCGGGTTTCGCGCGTGGTCAGTGTCCTGAATGCCTGCTCGTCGGCTGAGGTGTAGTATCGAACGAAATAAGCGTCGATGCCGTCTGCCGTCAGCGCTTTGGCATAACGCTCATAGGCCTGCGGCCTGAGATCGAATCCGCGCGAGCCGTGCAGGACCAGCACGGCCGGCCGCTTGCCGGTGCGCCCGGAGGCAAAGCGGTTGAGCGTGACAGGGCCTTGGCCGGCATCGACAGTCAGCGTCTCGGCGGTTACCGCCGCAAGCGAAGGTGGTGATGCCGCCAGCAGCGCAAGGCCACCAAGCAGGCTCCGTCGGCTGATTGCTAGCATCGAAACCTCGATTGGATAGCACGGCCCCCGGCCGGGCCGCGCCGCTATATCATGCCGAACCGCACGCCCGATAGAGCGTGCAACCATCCACCGGGCCACGCCCCTCGGGGCATCGCAAAGGATCGCATGTTCAAACGGCGCGGGTTGCGCTAGTGATACCTCCCCTCCTCCCACCGTGCGCCCACCCCGGCGCACGCCCAGTCAATGAGTGTATCTGAATGGCCGAAGCCGACCTCGACGCCGTCATCCGGCAAACCGCAAGAGCGCAGACCAAGGCCGTGATGGCGGCTGCCAAGAAGCGCCAGGCCGTCTGGGTCGCGCGCGCCGCCAAGGCCAAGGACAAGGAGACCAAGGCGCGCTTCCGCTTCCTGGCCAAGAGCACGATCCAGAACGCGACCGCTACCGCCAAGCGGTTGCAGAATTCCGCGGAAAACGCCGCCGACGCCTATGCCCGCGCCATGAAGAAGGCGATGGAAGAGCCGCCGCCGGCCAGCAAGCCTGCGAAGAAGAAAGCGGACGCCTAGTTAAGGAGCGCGCATGCTCACCGTTCACCATCTCGGCAAGTCGCAATCGGAACGGATCGTCTGGCTGTGCGAGGAGCTTGCGATCCCCTACGAGCTGAAGCACACCACGCGCGATCCCGTCACGATGCTGGCGCCGGCCGACTACAAGGCGCTGCACCCGATCGGCGCCGCGCCCGTCATCACCGACGGCGCCCTGGTGCTGGCCGAATCCGGCGCGGTCGTCGAGTATATCGTCGCAAGATACGGCAATGGACGGCTGACGCTGACATCGGACCATCCCGACTTCGCGCAGTTCCTGTACTGGTTTCACTTCGCCAACGGCACGCTGCAGGCGCAGATGGGCCGCAGCATGATCCTGAACCGGCTCAACCTCGCGGCCGACGATCCGATGCTGGTTGCGACCAAAGCGCGGGTCGACCGGTCGTTCGATCTGATCGAGGCTCGGGTGCGCGACGCCGAATATCTCGCGGGCGAGGCGTTCACGACGGCCGATATCATGATCGGCTTTTCGCTGACGACGATGCGCTATTTCCTGCCCTACGACCTCGGCCGCTGCCCCAACATCAGGAATTATCTCGGCCGCATCGCCGCACGCCCGGCCTATCAGCGCGCGATGCAGAAGGGCGATCCGGGCATGGCGCTGCTGCTGACGTGAGATCGTGATGCCGCGTTATGTCGCCTTGTTGCGCGCGGTCAACGTCGGCGGCACCGGCAAGCTGCCGATGACCGAGTTGATGGCGATGTGCGTCGACGAGGGATTTACCGACGTGCAGACTTACATCGCCAGCGGCAATGTCGTGTTCTCCTCGAAACTCGGCGCGCCTAAGGTCAAGGCCGCGCTGGAGAAGCGCCTGCACGCCTATGCCGGCAAGCCGGTTGGCGTCGCAGTGCGGAGCGCGGACGAGATCGCCGCGGTGCTGAAAGCCAATCCGTTTCCGAAAGCGCCACCGAACACGACGGTCGCGATCTTCCTCGACGAGCCGCCGCCCAAGGATGCCTTGAAGGACATCAAGGGCCATCAGGACGAGCAAATGCGCCTCGGCAAGCGCGAGATTTATGTCGCCTATGGCAGCGGCATGGGCCGCTCGAAGCTGAAGATCCCCGCCGCCGCCAACGGCACCGCGCGCAACCTCAACACGATCGCGAAGCTCGCCGAGCTGGCGGCGAAGGACCCGTCATCCTGAGGTGCGAGCCACTTCAGCGAGCATCGAAGGATGAATCGTCCACCAAGCCGGGCCGTGCATCCTTCGAGGCTCCCTCCGCTCGCACCTCAGGATGACGGGTTAGGTGCTTTGACTCGCGGATAGGAGCAGCGTCGCTAGCTCTCCCGCACCGCGAATCCTTCGGCGCCGAGCCTCGTCAATACCTCTTCCAGATGGGCGCGGTCACGGGTTTCGATCACGAGTTCGAGCAGCGTCGCCTTGGCCGGCAGGTCGGAGAAGGTGCGCTGATGCGAGACCTCGATAATGTTGGCGCCGGCGTCCGCAAGCAGGATCGACACCGCCGCCAGCTGGCCGGGCCGATCGACGATGTCGAGCGCCAGTTGCGTCAGCCGCCCCTCGCGCGCCAGCTCGCGGGTCAGGACCGAAGCGATCAGCCGGGTGTCGATATTGCCGCCGGTGAGCACGAGGCCGACATTGCGGCCGGCAAAGCGGCCGGGTGCCGCGAGCACCGCCGCGAGGCCCGCGGCGCCGGCGCCCTCGACCACCGTCTTCTCGATCGAGATCAGGGTCGCAACCGCACGCTCGATCTGATCCTCGCTGACCAGCACGATGTCGTCGACGAGATCGCGGACGATCCTGGTGGTGATTTGCCCGGGCGCCTTGACCGCGATGCCCTCGGCAAGCGTGTCGCCGCGCATCGGCAGGTGCTCGCCTTTGACGGCATTGTACATCGACGGATAGAGCTGGGCCTGCACGCCGACGATTTGCACCGACGGCTTGATCGCCTTCGCCGCCGTGGCGATGCCCGAGATCAGCCCGCCGCCGCCGATCGGCACCACCAGGATATCGAGCTCCGGGACCGCCTCGAGCATCTCGAGCCCGATCGTGCCCTGTCCGGCAATGATCAGCGGATCGTCATAGGGATGGATCAGGATCAGGCCGCGCTCTGCGGCATGCGCGCTGACGAACGCGAAGCATTCCTCCAGCGTCTGCCCGGTGATGATGACCTCGGCGCCGTGCCGCCTGGTGTTCTCGATCTTCACCATCGGCGTGCCTGTCGGCATCACGATGGTGGCGGGGATGCCGAGCCGCTTGGCGTGATAGGCGACGCCCTGGGCGTGATTGCCGGCCGACATCGCGATCACCCCGCGCTTGCGCTCTTCGGGGGACAGCGCCTGCAGCCGGTTCAGCGCACCGCGCTCCTTGAAGGTCGAGGT
Organism: Bradyrhizobium sp. 41S5; assembly: GCF_011516665.3. NCBI lineage: Bacteria > Pseudomonadati > Pseudomonadota > Alphaproteobacteria > Hyphomicrobiales > Nitrobacteraceae > Bradyrhizobium > Bradyrhizobium sp. 41S5. The sequence continues at coordinate 8,414,001 of NZ_CP083721.1, forward strand.
GAACTGCAGGTTCTCGAATTTGAGGAACAGGCGGCAGCCGCAGATCTCGCCCAGCGTACGGCTCTCGTTGCACGCCGTGACCATGACCGAATCCCGGATCACGTCGGCGGCACGGCGCACGTCGGCAAGGGTGACGTCAGCAGGAGTTACGGCGGTAGGATCGGAAGGATGCGGCATCGGGTTTCGCTTTGGACCGTTTCGTCAGACGGAACCTAGCGTGTTTCGGCGCCGAAAACGACCGCGCTATCGTGCGGTCAATGCCTCTTCCTCCGGCTTGGCCGGCCCGGCCAGCTCGCTCTCATCGCATTTGGGGCAAACCAGCGCGGTCCGGAAATGCTTGTCGAGCACAATGGTGCGCGTCCTGCCGCACCGGCAGCGCATCGGCTTGTCCATGGAAGATCGACCCGGGTTCGAGATGCAAGGAAAGCGTGCGCTTAGCTATCCCGGTCCGGTTAACCCAATATGACGTGCCGCTGGAAAAATCAGAAGAAGCCCGCACTGAGATCGAGGCCATAGCTCGCCCTGAGCACCGCGACGAACAGGACCGCGAAGCCGAACAGCAGGACATGCCGGGCGATGCTGCTCCGAAGCGAATTGGCCGGAAACACGCGTGCGATCGATTGAGCCAAAGCAGTCATTTGCGACCTCCAGAGCCACGTCCCGAAGGTAGGTCGCGCGCAGACCCATGAGGTTCAACGCGGCTCGCGGAACGGCCGGCGGCGCACCGATGCGCTCGGCTCCGGGTTACGCTGTGGCCGTGCCCTGTTCCTGAAGCGGTGACCGACCACGATCAACCTGCCTTCTTCGCGGATCGCGGCCTCGGCCAATGGCGCAGGCGGCAGATTGTCTTGGGTGACGGCTTCCAGCGCGCGCAGGCACTCACGACCGGCCGCTGTGATCTCCCAGCCTTCGGCGTCACGCAGCACGTAGCCATTGCTAAAGATGTCGAGTTCGGGAACCCGCGATGCGAGGCGCTTGATCCGCGCATGCCAATCGTCGCCGCTCGACGAGAGAATAGCGAGGTCATGCTTGAGTGAATCGAGCGTGGCTCTGCCGCTGACGTGACTGGCCAATATTTTTAAGATCGCAACCTGTATGCTCAACTCGACGCCTCGACCGCCACGGTTCTTTTTGTTCTGCGCAGCCGATCCGGAAATTATCGCGCTGATGACTCAGGCGTCCAGTCATCAGCGCCAGTTATCCAGAGACGGCATGACGGTATCGATTTACGCTGCGTGTGACGTGCCGACGCGGCGCTCGGGCCGCTGCGACGACATCGGCTCCTCTTCCATATCCTGGGGCGATGGCAGTCAGCGGCATCGGCCCGAACTCGGCATCGAGAGGACGGACTTCATGTCCGTCGTTGATCAGGGGACCGCCGATCGACAGCAGCCCGCGCGGCGGCAAATGATCGTCGGGAATCCGGCTGCCGATCGCCGGATGCGGCACGTTGATGAGAAGAATGCGCATGGATGATCGCTCCCGCTTTGGTTGGCGTGATCGTTCGTCCCCGCATCTTGTGTAAGAGAGCCCAACCCCCCGGCCGGGCTTCAAGAAGAAAGCAGTTGGCGCGACTTCACGCGCTAGAGGTTCGGCATCTCCGCCGCTGCGATCGCGGTCAGCCCGCCGAAGCGGCGCTCGCGGCGATGGAACGAAGAGAGCGCGTCGGCGAGATCGTCGGCATCGAATTCGGGCCACATTCGCTCGGTGAAGTGCAGCTCGGCATAGGCGCCTTCCCAGAGCAGGAAGTCCGACAGCCGCTTCTCGCCCGAGGTGCGGATGATCAGGTCGACGTCGCGCAGACCGGCTTCGCCGGTGATGAGATCGGCAAAGGCCTCACGGCTCAGCGGGCCCGCACCGGCCACGCGCACGGCGGCGTTCAGGATAGCGTCGCGGGCCGAATAGTCGACTGCGATGCGCAGATGCAGCGTGGTGCCGTCGACGGTCGCGGCCTCGGCGCGCGTGATCGCCGCGGCGATGCCGTCGGGCAGCCGGTCGCGGCGGCCGATCACGGTGAGACGAACGCCGTTGCGCACGAGGGCTGCGATCTCGTTGGCGAGATAGAACCGGAGCAGCCCCATCAGCGCCGTGACTTCGGCCTTCGGACGGCGCCAATTGTCGCTTGAGAACGCGTAGAGCGTCAGCGTGCCGACGCCCTGGTCCGGTGCGGCCTCGACGATGCGGCGGATCGCCTCGACGCCCGCCTCATGTCCGCGCAGGCGCGACAGGCCGCGCCGTGTCGCCCAGCGGCCGTTGCCGTCCATGATGATGCCGACGTGGAGCCGTCCGGCTACCTCCGGCTTGAGCGCGACGTTACTTTGCATCACAAAGTCTCCGGACAAAAATGGGATGATCAAATCGGCTGGATACCAAGGCGGCCAGACCTGCCTTCGTCTTTGCCGGCGGCGCTGGCCGCGTCGCGCACCAGTTGCTCGAGCACGGCGAGATAATCGAGGAAGCGGCGGCGGCCGCTCTTGGTCAAACGGCAGGTGGTGTGCGGGCGATTGCCTTCATAGCCCTTGATGACGTCGACGAGGCCGGCCTCCTGCAGCACCTGCAGATGCCGGCTGAGATTGCCGTCGGTCAGGCCACAGAGCTGCTTGAGATCGGCGAAGGCGAGGCCCTTCGGATGCGCCATCAGCGAGGTCAAAAGGCCGAGCCGCGCCTTCTCGTGGATGACTCGGTCGAGGCCATCATAGGCGAATGGCGCGGTGGTCATGTCAGTCTTCGGCATCATTGCCTCCGGAAGCGAAATACAACAGTGCTGCGAGCAGCAACTGGCCGATCGCGAATGGCAGGCCCATGGTCCAGGGCGACAGTGCGTGGCTCTGGCTTGCGATCAGCAGCACCGTGAAGCCCGACAGGAAATACCAGGCGCCGCCGAGTGCGATCGTGCGCGGCAGCAGCCGGACCGAGGCGAACACGCCGAGGCTGACCAGCACCTGCCACAGGCCGGGCAGCATCCACAGTGTCTCGGGCGCGAATTTCCATTGCAGGATCGCGAGCAGCACGCCGGCGATCACAGCGGGAACGAACTGCTCGATTGCCTGCTGAACCATCGCATCCGCTAGGCCTGAATGATGCCGCCGCGAGCGGGCCTGCATCTCGATCCAGATCAAGACCGCAGAGAGCAACGCGGCTGCGGCCCAGCCCGCGAGGAACACGATCGGATGATGAGTCGGATCATCGAGCCAGAGATATTGCGCAAGCGCCGTGACCAGCGCGATGCCGCTGGTGGCGGCGACCGTCGCCGGACCGTAGCCGCGGAACGCGGTTCCGGCCGCAATCTGGCTGCGGATCGCGAGAATATCGGCCAACGCCTTGTCGAGGTCGCGCATGATTCGCCCGCACTTTGTAATGCAAAGTATACGGGCTCACCAAGTAAACGCAAGCGGCACCGCGCCGCTTGCCGGTCGTGATGTTTAACAGCCGGTTACTGCACGGATTGCGGCGAAACCGTGCCGCCTCAGGCCTTCACCAGACTCGCAAAGCCGCCATAGATCATCCGCTTGACGTCGAACGGCGCCGCCTTCGGATCCATCGACGACGCCAGCCGAGGATCGGCCATCACCTTGGCGTTGATCCTGTCGCGCTGAGCGCGCGACTTGTAGGTGATCCAGGCGAACACGACGGTTTCGCCGGCCTTCAGTTTCACGCTCTGCGGAAACGAGGTCAGCTTGCCCGGCTTGACGTCGTCGGCAACCCATTCGCGATAATCCAGCGCGCCATGGTCGCGCCAGACCTTGCCGGCCTTCCTGGAGAGCTGCGCATAGGCCTTGAGTTTCTTCTTCGGCACGGCGACGACGAAACCATCGACGTAGGACATTGGCGTTTCCTGTTGTTTGGTCCGCCGTCATTGCGAGGAGCAAAGCGACGAAGCAATCCATCTCGACGCTTGCGGCGCGATGGATTGCTTCGCTTCGCTCGCAATGACGATCAGGAGTGACAGCAAGATGCCTGAACTGGCGCCGGTTGGTACTGGTCACGTAGCCGCACCCAATCCATCGGATAGGGCAACCCCTCCTCGTGACGGCCGAGCGGCGTCAGGTCGAGATAGTGATAGGCCGCATTCATCATGTCGAGGCCGCGCGCGAAGGTCGAGTAAGTGTGGAACACGATCCCCTTGTCGTCGCGGAAGAACACGCTGATGCCAGGCAGCTCGGGACCATAGAGCGGGGTGGTTCCGTAGTTGTATTTCGCGTCCCCCGCATCGATCTGCCCTTGAGTGAACGACACACCGTAATCGTAATTGAAGTCATTGGCGCCCGACGACACCCAGTCGAAGGTCCAGCCCATCCGCTGCCTGAAGGCCTCGAGCTTGGCCAGCGGCGCCCGCGAGACCGCGATCATCGTGGTGTCGCGCGCGGCGAGATGCGGAACCATGCGTTCGAAGCCGTCGACCCAGAACGAGCAGCTCTTGCAGGCTGCGTCCCACTCGGGCGCGAACATCACGTGCTGCACCACGAGCTGCGGCCTGCCCTTGAAGAGATCGCCGAGCGTCACCTTGCCGTCAGGTCCGTCGAACACATAGTCCTGGTCGACTTTCACCCACGGCAGTTCGCGGCGCTGCCGGCTCAGCGCTTCGCGGGCCTGGGTGAGTTCCTTCTCGCCGGCCATCAATGCCTTGCGGGCTGCAATCCATTCTTCGCGCGAGACGATCTTGTGCTGTTGCATGAGATGCTCCTTTGCGGTTCAGGCGTCGACGTATTGTGCCAGATTGCCGAGGAATTCGGTCCAGCCGCGCTGGTGGTTGTCGCGCGCGGTCTCGTCGACGAACTGCGCGTGATGGAAGGTGAGCAACGTGCCGCCGGCGTCGGGCTTGATCGACACGGTCACCTCGGACTCGCGTTCCGGCGTCGAATGCCAGGCCCAGCTGAACACCAGTCTCTCGTTCGGCACCACCTCACGATAGACGCCGCCGACCTCGTGATATTCGCCGTTGGTGCCGGTGAACTTGATCCGATAGCGGCCGCCGACACGGACATCGAGCTCGGCCTGCGTCGTGCCGGGCTTGACTTGGCCCGGGCCGAACCACTGCACTAGGTTTTCAGGCTCGGTCCACGCGGCGTAGACTTTTTCCGGCCGGGCGCGGAGGCGCCGCGTGAGGGTAAGGCTTGGGCGCGCGGCAAGGCCGGCGTCGGCTGCGGATTCAATTGCCGATTTAACTGCCATGGGTCTTCCTCCACAAAAGCGGCAAGGCGGTCGAGATTGTCGGACCAGAATTGCGCATAGCGATTGAGCCAGTTCATTGCCTGCTCCATCGGTCTCGCGGTGAGCCGGCACGCCACCGTGCGGCCGGTCTTTTCGCGCGCGACCAGGCCGGCATCCGTAAGCACGTCGAGATGCTTCATGATCGCCGGCAACGACATCGCGAATGGCTGCGCCAGCTCGCTCACCGACAGGCTTTCCTGCTCGCCGAGCCGCGCCAGAATCGCGCGGCGGGTGGGGTCGGAAAGCGCCGAAAAGGTGCGGTCCAGCGTCTCGTCCTGATACTTAACCATAAGGTTTAGTATAGGCGCAATCGGCGGGACGTCAAGCGCCCGGCTTCACGATCACGTCAATGACGGGACACCACGACGCCAGATGATTGGGACGATCGGGGGCGAGAGCAGAAACGCCCTCCTGGCCGGCGGCTACTGCCGATGGTGCCGATGCCTATGACGGTAGGGCCGAGGCTGCTCCGGCTGGAGCTGCTCGCGAAACAGGAAGCGCGGATTTTCTCCGCAAGCAAGAAAGCGCCCGGACACGCTCGCAAGGCACTGATCGTAGGTCTGATAGGCGCATTCGCCGGGATAGCCGAGGCTCGGGCCCTGTGCGCACCACGGATAATCATAAGGATCGGCGGACGCGCGATCGATGCCGGCCACAGCGGCCAGCGTTATCGTTCCCAACATCAGCACTGCCAATCGCGATGTGCGCATGATCCCACCCGTTCCGGTCCTGAAGAGCCGCAGTCAATCAAGCGCGGCATAACCGGTATGGTACCTGAAGGCCACTTTATTCCGCATCAGGACCGGTCAACTTTTGCGGCCGGGGTGCAGGACGAGTCCGCGCTGGCGGCCGGACTCGTCCCGCCCGTTCAGCGTACGACTACTCGACCTTGAGGCCGGCGAACTCGACCACCTTCTTCCACTTGTCGGTCTCGGCCTTGATGTCGTTGCCGAAGGCGTCCGGCGCCTGGATCAGGGAGTCGCCGCCGAGCTCGACCAGGCGCTTCCTCATATCGGGTTCGGCGAGAACGGCATTTATCTCGGTGTTGAGCTTGGCGATCAGTTCCTTCGGCGTGTTCTTCGGCGCGCCCATGCCGAACAGCGCGCTCGCCTCATAGCCCTTCACGGTCTCGGCGATCGCCGGCACGTCCGGCAATTGCGAGGAGCGCTCCGTCGTGGTCACGCCGAGCGCGCGCAGCGAACCGGAGCGGATGTGCTGGATGATCGAAGGCATGTTGTCGAAGATCACCTGCACCTGGCCGCCGAGCATGTCGGTGATCGCAGGCGCGGCGCCGCGATACGGCACGTGCTGCATCTTGCAGCCGGTCATCGACATGAACATCTCGCCGGAGAGGTGCACCGAGGTGCCGTTGCCGGAAGAGGCCATGTTCACCTTGCCGGGATTGGCCTTCACATACTCGATGAACTCGGCGACGTTCTTCGCCGGCACGTCCTTGTTGACGGTCATCACGTTCGGCACGCGGTTGAAGGAAGCCACCGGCGCGACATCGCGCACGAAATTGAACTTCAGATTGGCGTAGAGCGAGGCGTTGATGTAGTTCGCCGGATTGACCAGCAGCACGGTGTAGCCGTCCGGCTCGGCGTTGATCGCAGCTTCGGTGCCGATATTGTTGCCGGCGCCCGGCTTGTTCTCGATCACGAATTGCTGGCCGAGCTTCTCCGACAGCCGCTGCCCGATCAGGCGCGCGATGATGTCGGTGGCGCCGCCCGGCGGATACCCCACGATCCAGCGCACCGGTCGCGCCGGATAGTCGGCAGCCGACGCGCGGCCGATCGCGAATGTCGAAATCCCCGACCCGATCAGGCCCAGCGCGGCGCGGCGTGAAATCATGAAGTCTCTCCCAATCCCGCAGGGTTTGACCCCTGCCCGTTTCTGTTGCGTTGCGTGCGGCGCGGTTTTAACAAACAATGTCTGAAGCGGCCAGTGCGACACGTGCGACACCGACCGCGACAAAAGGCTAAGCTTCGGCTCTGCATCAGACCTGAAGCGTTGAATTCTTGTTTAAGACTCTGGACCGAAGAGGATCGATCATGTCCGTCAAGGTGAATGGGCTCGACCATCTCGTGATCAACGTCACCGATGTGGTGCGCTCGGTTGCCTGGTACAGCAGGATCCTCGGCATGGAGGTGAAGGTGTTCGACCCCGGCAAGGGCAAGACACCGCGCACCTCGCTGGTGTTCGGCAACCAGAAGATCAATGTGCGGCCGCGCGACGCCGACAAGGTGGAGTGGTTCACTGCCGATCATGAAGCGGCCGGCAGCGACGATCTCTGCTTTCTCACCTCGAGCACGCCTGAGGCGGTGGTCGCGCATCTGAAGGCTCATGGCGTCAAGATCGAGGAAGGCCCGGTGGCCAAGCAGGGCGCGCGCGGCACGCTGCGCTCGGTCTATTGCCGCGACCCCGATGGCAGCCTGATCGAGATCTCGTCGTATGAGAGGGATCCAGGCTAGCTATCGTTCGTCATTGCGAGCGAACTATTCGCGCGAATGCGCGCCCGACGACAGGCAGCGCGAATAGATCCATCCGTTCCGTGCGGCGGAACGGAATTGCTTCGTCGCGTCAGCGCAAAATGACTTTGCAAATCCCGATTTGCTCTCGGCGCACGCCGGTGGCAGAACTGGTCCCAACCAAGAGCAATGGCGGCCGGCAAGGCTGCGCGGGAGGACATATGACGACTTCACAGCCAGTGCCGGGCATCGTCGGACCGTTTGCGGGGCTCGATGTGCCATGGCTGCTCAGGATGCGGGCCGAGGTGCGCCGCGATCATCCATTCCTGATCTGGGCGCCGTTCGATGCGCCGGCGCGGCGCTGGAGCTACGGCGAATTCCATGAGCGCGTCGGCGCGCTCGCGGCGGGCCTCGCCAGGCGCGGCATCAAGCAGGGCGACCATGTCCTGATCCATCTCGACAACTGCGTCGAGGCGATCATGTCGTGGTTCGCCTGTGTCGAGCTTGGCGCCATAGCGGTCACCACCAACACCCGCTCGGCTGCGGCCGAGATCGACTATTTTGCCGGTCATTGCGGCGCGGTCGTCGCGATCACCCAGCCGGCCTATGCCGAACTGATATCAGCCAACTGCAAGGGGCTGCGCTGGATCGCAGTAACCTCGCATGATGCGGGCCAGGCGCCGGCACAGGGGCCCGCGCGCGGCGACGGTTTTGACGCGCTGTTCGCCGACAGCGCCGACCGGCCGAAGCGCCCGATCGATCCGCTCGCACCGTGCAGCGTGCAATATACCTCAGGGACCACATCGCGGCCGAAGGCGGTGCTATGGACGCATGCCAACGCGCTGTGGGGCGCCAAGATCAACGCCGCCCATCAGGACCTGCACGCGACGGACGTGCACCAGACCTATCTGCCGCTGTTCCACACCAACGCGCTGGCCTATTCGATGCTGGCGAGCCTGTGGGTCGGCGCGACCTGCGTGATCCAGCCGCGCTTCTCGGCGAGCCGGTTCTGGCCGGTGGCGCTCGAGCACGGCTCGACCTGGACCTCGACGATCCCGTTCTGTATGAAGGCGCTGCTGGAGCACGAGGTTCCGAAGAACCACACGTTCAGGCTCTGGGGCACCGCCGTGAGCGAGCCGCCGGCATTCGCCGTGTTCGGCATCAAGATCATCGGCTGGTGGGGCATGACCGAGACCATCACCCACGGCATCATCGGCGAGGTCGACCAGCCGAACCCGCCGATGTCGATCGGCCGCGCCGCGCCCGAGTATGAAATCCGCATCACCAACGATGATGGTACGCCGACCGGCGTCGGCGAGACCGGCAATCTCCTGATCAAGGGCATTCCCGGCCTGTCGCTGTTCGCCGAATATCTGCATAACGAGAAGGCGACGCGCGAGAGCTTTGACGAGCACGGCTATTTCATCACCGGCGACCGCGTCACGATGCTGGAGCGCGGCTATATCAGGTTCGGCGATCGCTCCAAGGACATGCTCAAGGTCGGCGGCGAGAATGTCGCGGCCTCCGAGATCGAGCAGGTGATCGCCGTGGTGCCGGGCGTGCGCGAGGCCGCCGTCGTGGCGAAGAAGCATCCGATGCTGGACGAGGTGCCGGTCGTCTTCATCATCCCGCAGGCTGGCATCGCGGCACTGCCCACCGATCTGCACGACAAGGTCATGACCGCATGCCGCTCCGCGCTCGCCGACTTCAAGGTACCGCGCGAAATCCGCTTCGTCGACGAGATGCCGCGCTCGACGCTGGAGAAGGTTGCGAAGGCGGAGTTGAGGAAGATGCTGGAGTAGCGGCTCGCCTCGTCATTGCGAGGAGCGAAGCGACGACGCAATCCATGGTCCCGCGTGCGTGCCGCCGTGGATTGCTTCGCGGATCCTGTCATCGGGCGCGCGTTCGCGCGACCCGTTGGCTCGCAATGACGACAAAGTCTCAATTCACCTCAAACCGGATCGGCAGCTTCTTCGGGCCGTTGACAAAATAGGCCTGCGTCATCTTCACCTCGCCGTCGAGCGACAGCGATTTCAGGTGCGGCAACAGTTCCTCGAACAGGATGCGCATCTCAAGCTTGGCCAGATACTGGCCGAGGCAGAGATGCGCGCCATAGCCGAACGCGACGTGGCGATTGGGCTTACGGTCGCTGCGGAAGCGATCGGGGTCCTCGAACACCTCCTCGTCGCGATTGCCCGAGGCGTAGCACAGCATCAGCCAGTCGCCTTTCGCGATTCTGCGGCCGCCGAGCTCGGTATCCGCGGTGGCCGAGCGCATGAAATGCTTGACCGGCGTCATCCAGCGGATCGCCTCGTCGACCAGGCCCGGGATCAATTCCGGGTTGGCCTTCACCTTGGCGAATTCCGCGGGGTCCCTGGCCAGCGCCCAGATCGCGCCCGCGGTCGAGGATGAGGTGGTGTCGTGGCCCGCGGTCGCGACGATCATGTAGTAGCTGGTCTGATCGTGCTCCGGCATGTAGTCGCCGCCGATCTTCGCATTGGCGATGACGGTGGCGAGATCGTCGCGCGGGTTCCGGCGGCGATCCTCGGCGATCTTCCGGAAGTACGCGGAGAAGTCGGCGATGATCGCCTGCAACATCGCCGAGACCTGTTCCGCGCTCAGCGCCTCGCGGACCCGCGCGGTGTCGGGATCCTGCGGGCCGAACAGCTCCTGCGTCAGCTTGAGCATGCGCGGCTCGTCCGCCTCGGGCACGCCGAGGATCTCCATGATGACGTGCAGGGGATAGCCGAGCGCCACGTCCTCGACGAAATCGCAGGCACCGCCCCGCTCAAGCATGCGCTGCACCGTGGCGCGCGCGATCTCGCGGACGCGGCCCTCGAACTTGCCGAGATTGGCCGGCATGAACCAGCCCTGGGTCAGCGCGCGGTATTTCGGATGGTCGGGCGCATCCATCTGCACCAGCGAGCGCACCAGATTGGGCCCGCCGGTGATCTTGCGCACCCGCTCCTCGAGCGCCTGCGTCGTCAGCGTGGTCGGGCGGTCGGCATTGTGGAACAGCTCGTTCTGCCGGCTGATCGCCTGGATATGGGCGTGCTTGGTCACCACCCAGAACGGATCGAAGCGTTCGGGCCGCGCGATCCCGAGCGGGTTGTTGGCGCGCAGCCAGCGATAGCTGTCGTGGATGCGGTCGTTGGCATAGGCGACGGGATCGACGAGGGTTTCCGCGATGTTGGCGGGGATATCGAGATCGCCGGTCGTTGCCGTGTCCATGATCGTCCTCACCTGCCCAGGCACCGGTCGCGCCGATGATCGCCGAAATCTAGGCGGAGGTAAGGAGAACGACTTGCGTTGATTGGCTAAGCGCCGCGCCGCACACGCTATTGCGCGGCGTGGCGGAGCAATGACGAGTGGCTCAATAATGCCCGAACGCCACCGGGCGGAACGCCTGCAGCAATTGCTGGTCGAGCTTGCCGCCCATCTCCTCCATCATGGAGAACGCCTTGGCGTGGGTGAATTGCAGCCGGTAGGCGCGTTTCTCGACCAAGGCGGCATAGACATCGACGATCGTGGTGACGCGGACGATGTCGCTGATCTGGTTGCCGCTGAGACCGTTCGGATAGCCGGTGCCGTCGAGGAATTCGTGATGATGCAGGATCACATCGAGCATTTCCGGCGGGAAGCCGCCCTGCGCCGACAGCGCCTCGTAGCCGCGGCGCGGATGTTCGCGCATCTCGGCCATTTCCTCGACCGTGAAAGCGCCGGGCTTGTCGAGCAGCGCGACCGGAACGAAGGCCTTGCCGACATCGTGCAGCAGCGCAGCGCGGGCGAGCCGGCGCTGGTCGTCGTCGCGCATGCCGAGATGCTGCGCGAACGCGACCGCAAAGCCGGTCACGAACAGACAGTGGCGGTAGGTCTCCTGGTGATGGCAGCCGACCGTGGTCAGCCATTCACGCAGCGAGTTGTGCTTGATCGCCTTGAGGATCTTGTTTTCGGCGGCGACGATGTCCTCGAACTTCAGCGGCTCGCCGGCGCGCATCCGCTCGAACATCTTGACCATCACGCCGTGCGCGGCCTCGACGCCGCGGTTGAGCGCCTTGCCGCGGTCGGTCTCGTCATAGCCGCTGTTATCGGGAAACGCGGCGCGGATACGCTGCAGGATGCCGCGCGCGTCGAACGGCCGCGAGATCGTGTCGGTGGCGCCGAGCGCCCAGGCCTGCATCGAGGCGTGATGCAGCGCATCCGCCAGCACGAACAGCCGCGGCATCTCGCGATAGGCGTCGGCCTGCAGCTTGGCGCGGACCATTTGCACAGCTTCGGGCGAGCGCAGGTTGATGTCGACCACAATGCCGGAGAGATCGCGGGCCGGCTGCTCGGGAATGTCCGAGGTCGGAACGGTATCGACCTCGCCCACCGAGCGCAGGATGCTGGCGAGTTCGTTGCTCTGATCGCTTCGATCTGACGCCAGCAGCAGGCGGCGCTTCGAAGTCTTGTTGTTGGCTAAGGCTGTCATGGAATCCCCGTCGCGGTAACGACCGACGCCGGGACGCTACCTGACGATGCGTTCCCTCCCGCTTAATGGGGATGCTGAAAGGCGGTTAAGCGCAATGGATACAATTTGAGGAACCGCGGAATCCGCCAGCAGAATCAGATCGGCAGAAAATGATGGCGGGCGGCCGCAGCGCGGACGAATCATGAATTTTCGCGGTGTCAAAGACGTCGCTGCCGCCACCGACCGGCCGACGCTTGGAACAAAGAAAAACGCCGGGGAGCGGTAAGCTCTCCGGCGTCTTCATTGGTTCAGGCGTTACGCCTTCATCGCAGCCTTGACGGCCTCCGCGGTGATCGGCAGGCCGCGGACGCGAGCGCCGACCGCGTTGAAGACGGCGTTGCCGATCGCCGGCGCCACCACCGTTACCGCAGGCTCGCCGACACCGGTCGCCTTCTCGCCATTGGCGATGACGTTGACCGCGACTTCCGGCAGCTGGCTCATCCGAAGCGGCGTGTAGGTGTCGAAATTGGTCTGCTCGATGCCGCCGTCCTTCAACGTCGCCTTCTCGAACAGCGCCAGTGACATGCCCCACAGCGCCGCGCCCTCGACCTGGGCCCGGATGCCGTCGGGATTCACTTGCGTACCAACGTCGGTCGCAACCGTCAGCTTCCTCACCGTCACCTCGCCCGAGGGGGCGACTGCCACGTGGGCGACGCAGGCGGTCCAACTCGCCGTGGCGCGCTCCTGCGACGATACGCAGGCAACGCCCATGCCTTCGCCCTTGGGCAGCTTCTTGGTGCCGTAGCCGGCGAGACCCATCGCCGCGAGCAAGGTGTTACGGAGACGCTGTGCGCCGCCGTCGTTCTTGCCCTTGCCGTCGAGCAGCTCGACGCGAAGCAGGGCCGGATCCTTGCCGGTCGCATGCGCGATCTCGTCGACCATGCTTTCGACCGCCCAGAACGTCCAGCCCGGCGCCACCGAACGGAGCTGACCCGACGGGGTGGCGTTGTGCGCCATCTCGTTCTTGATCGCCCGCACATAGTGGTTGGGGACGGTGTAGAAGAAGTCCGAACCGTTCACCGTGAAGGCATCGAGCGGTCCCTTCTTGTCGACCGAGGGCGACAGGAAATCGGGGATGCCCCAACGCTGGGTCGGCCAGGCCGAGACGACATCGTGGCTCAACGCGACGAGCTTGCCGTCGCCGTCCACGCCAGCCTTCACCTTCTGGTAGGTCAGCGGACGCGAGAAATCCATCGTCATGTCGTTCTCGCGCGTGTAGATGACCTTGACCGGCTTGCCGACGGCCTTGGCCGCCTGCACCGCGGGCACCATCATGTCGGCGTCGAGACGCCGGCCGAAGCCGCCGCCCAGCCACATCTGGTGCATCACCACGAACTTCGGATCGATCCCGGCGGCGCCGGCTGCGATCGCGCCGGAGCGCGTCGCGAACTGGTTGCCGGAATAGATGTGCAGGATGTCGCCCTTGAACTCCGCGGTGGCGTTCATCGGCTCCATCGGCGCGTGGATATTGATGTTGGTGGTGTACTCCGCCTCCAACACCTTGGCCGCCGTGCCGAAGGCTGCGTTCGGATCGCCGTCCTTGACGAAGAACTCACCGGAATCGCTGAGCCCCTGCAGCCGCTTGGCTTCGGCGAACAGCGATTCGCTCGACAGTTTGGCGTTCGGGCCACCGTCATAGCTGACCTTCAGCGCCTCGGCGGCCTTCTTCGCCTGCGCATAGGTGTTGGCGACCGCGACGACCCAGCCGGTCGTGGTTGTGGTCTTGTCGTCGAGGGTGACGGCCTTGATGAAGCCCGGCACCTTCTTGGCCGCGCTATCGTCCACCGACTTCACGGTGGCGCCGTAGCGGATCGGCGGGGTGACCAGCGCGCCGTAGACCATGCCCGGCAACATCACGTCGATGCCGTACTTGGCCGTGCCGTTGACCTTCAACGGAATGTCGAGCTGCGGCACCGAGACGCCGATCATGGTGTACTGGTCGGCAGACTTCAGCTTGATCGCCTTCAGATCATCCGCCGTGAAGGTCTTGGTCGCCTTGCCGCTCTTCACCACCTCGGCAAACGACATCGACTTCTTCGACTTCGGATGGCTGATCGTCGACGCACGCACCACCAGCTCGCTGGCCGGCACGCCCATCGAGGCCGCCGCCGCCTCGGTCAATGCGATGCGGCCGGCAGCGCCGGCGCGGCTCATGGCGTCGAAGTTCATCATCGTCGACCAGCTGCCGCCGGTGATCTGCGCGCCCAGCACGGGATCGTTGAACTTCGGATCGTTGGAGGCGAGCTGGACCCGCATGTCCTTCCAGTTCGCGCCGAGCTCTTCGGCCACGATCTGCGCCATCGTCGAGGCGACGTGCTGGCCCATGTCGGCCTTGCCGCAGGTCACGGTGACGAGACCATCGGGCGCGATCGAATACCAGACGCTCGGCTCGAAGTTGGCGGGTGCGGGCGCCGCAAGCGCCTCATCGAGGCCGGACGCGGCGTAGCCGAGCACGAGACCGGTTGCAGCGGTGCCGACCAGGAAGGAACGGCGGCTGAGATCGGTCGTCTCGGGAGCGAGGTTTTTCACGTGCTTGTTCATGTGGCCCTCCGCTCGGATCCGGTGGCCGATGCGGTGCGCATGTCGGACGCAGCGCGCATGATCGCCTTCTGGATTCGTGAATAGGTCATGCAACGGCAGAGATTGCCGTCCATATGCGCGACAACTTCTTCCTTCGTCGGATTGGTGTTCTTCGACAGCAGCGCGGCCGCCTGCATGATCTGGCCGGACTGGCAGTAGCCGCATTGCGGCACCTGCTCGGCGACCCAGGCCTTCTGCAAGGGATGCTCGCCCTTAGCGGAGAGGCCTTCGATGGTGGTGATCTTCTTGCCGACGGCGTCGGCGACCGAGGTCTGGCAGGACCGCACCGCTTCGCCGTTGACGTGAACCGTGCAGGCGCCACAGAGACCGGCGCCGCAACCGAATTTGGTGCCCGTCATCTGCAATTGCTCGCGGATGACCCAAAGCAGCGGCGTGTCATTGGCCGCCTCGACGGACATATTCCGTCCGTTGATATTGAGATTTGGCATCTCTCTCCCCTTCCGGTGTCGGAAGCCGCTTACGGCGGCAACTCACTGTTGGGTCATGGCTGGCGCCCACCGGGTAAGCGACAGTTGCCGAAACAATGATCCGGTTCCCGGCTGGAGGCAATCCAATTTGGAATTGCTCGAAAGGAATAAATTTCGGAAACTACCTGTTGTGCGATGCGGCAACGGCATGAAGCTTTTGAAATGCCAGTATTGATGCCGTATCGATCAATCCTACCAAGGTCGGTAGCGCTGCCGGACCTAACGTCGACAACAGAAGGAGCCCGTCAATGGCCAAGCTCAACCGCAGCGGCGTCGATATCTATTACGAGATTCACGGCAGCGGCCCGCCCCTGATCCTCACCCACGGCTATTCGTCGACCTCTGCGATGTGGCACGGCCAGATCGAGGCGCTGTCGAAGCGGCACAAGCTCATTCTCTGGGACATGCGCGGGCACGGCCAGTCCGACTATCCCGACAATCCGGATGCTTACAGTGAAGCGGCGACGGTCGGCGACATCGCCGCCCTGCTCGATGTTGCCGGCGCCGACAAGGCGATCGTCGGCGGCCTGTCGCTCGGCGGCTACATGTCGCTCGCCTTTCATCGCGCCCATCCGGAGCGGGTGCGCGCGCTATTGATCATCGACACCGGCCCGGGATTCAAGAAGGACGACGCCCGCGAGGCCTGGAACACGCGCGCCCGCGACACCGGCGACCGCTTCGATCGTGAAGGGCTCGAGGTGCTGAAGTCGCTGAGTGCCGAGCGCGCGTCGGTCACGCATCGCAACGCCAGGGGCCTGGCGCATGCCGCGCGCGGCATGCTGGCGCAGCGCGATGCCCGGGTGATCGAGTCATTGCCCGGGATCAAGGTCCCGTCGCTGGTCGTGGTCGGGGCCGACGACACGCCGTTCCTGGCGGCGTCCGACTACATGGCGGCGAAGATCCCGGGTGCGCAGAAGGCGGTGATTCCGAACGCCGGCCATGCCGTCAACATCGACCAGCCGCAGGCCTTCATCGCCGCCGTGCTGCCGTTCCTCGATAGCCTCGAGGCCGGCGCGCCAGGAAAGGCCGCCTCATGAAGACGATTGTCGTCGCCTTGTTGCTGACGATGGCCGCGACAGCAGCGAACGCCCAGAAGCTACGGCCGTTCGCCGACCCGGCCACGCCAACCTTCACCGCGACGCTGTCGAACAACACACCGCTGGTGTTCGGCATGGACGTCGCGGCCGCGCAGCGCGCGCTGGGCACCCCCTTCACCCATGTCAGCGGACGGCCCGGCAATGAGATCTTCCTGACCTTCCGCGACCTCGGCGGCAGCGGGCTGTTTCCGCACCATGATCGTCTCTTTCTGCAGTTCCGCAAAGGCCGGCTCGCCGGCTGGAAGGCCGACTGGGGCGAGAACTGGATGTGGCGATAGAGCATGATCCGGAAAAGTGCGAGGCGGTTTTCCGAGAAGATCATGCTCAAAATATGAGGCCCCTCATCATCGAAAGCTTCATGCAACCCCCAACATGACAAGGATGGACCATGGGACAAGACATCAAGCTCAAGGCTTCGGATGGATTTGAACTCGGCGCCTATCGCGCCGATCCCGCCGGCGCGCCGAAGGGCGCAATCGTGGTGATCCAGGAGATCTTTGGCGTCAACCACCACATCCGCTCGGTTTGCGACCGGCTGGCGAAGGAAGGCTATGTCGCGGTTGCGCCGTCGATCTTCGACCGCATCACGCCGAACTTCCAGAGCGGCTACTCCCCCGATGAGGTGGCCGAAGCGCGCAAGTTCGTCGCCAATCCGGACTTTGCCGCGATGTTGCGCGACAGCCAGGCAGCGATCGACGCGGTGAAGTCGGTCGGGCCGGTCGGCATCATCGGCTTCTGCCTCGGTGGCAGCATCGCCTATGCGGCCGCCACCAAGCTGACCGGGCTCTCGGCCGCGATCGGCTATTACGGCGGTGCCGTGATCCGCTTTGCCGACGACAAGCCGACCGTGCCGACGCAACTGCATTTCGGCGAGAAGGATGCCGGCATTCCCTTGAGCGATGTCGAGACCATCAAGTCGAAGCGGCCCGAGGTCGAGGTCTTCATCTATCCCGGCGCGCAGCATGGCTTCCATTGCGACGAGCGCGCAAGCTACGACAAGGCGAGCGCCGACGTCGCCTGGCCGCGCAGCATGGAATTTTTCGGAAAGCATTTGAAGAAATAGCGCGCCGCCTTCAACTCGTCATTGCGGGGCGCGCGAAGCGCGAGCCGCAGGTGCGCAATTGCGTACCGGGGAACCTCGAGATTCCGGGTTCGATGCTGCGCATCGCCCCGGAATGACGAAGGACGTTGTCGTTCGTCAGAACCAGCGCTCGCCGACGAACACCGTATCGCCCGGGCTCATCGGCGTGCCCAGCGGCACCACGAAGCGGCCGGAGCCGGACGCATCGGTATGGGTGAGGGTGACCTGGTCGCGCTTGGCGCGCGGCGAGAAGCCGCCGGCGATCGCGACCGCGCTCTCGACGGTCATGTTCGGCACGTAGGGATACTGGCCGGGAGCCTGGACCTCGCCGAGGATGAAGAACGGCCGGTAGGATTCGATCTCGACCGCCACCGAAGGATCGCGGATGAAGCCGTTGCGCAGCCGTGCCGAGATTTCACCGGCGAGCCCGGCCGGCGTGCGGCCGCGCGCCGGCACCGAGCCGATCAGCGGCATGGTGATCGAGCCGGCGGCGTCGATCGCGTACGAGTTGGTCAGGCCTTCCTGGCCGTAGACCACGACGCGGAGCTTGTCGCCCGGGCCGAGATGATAGGAGTTGTCGTAACCGGCGGGTCCACCCGGTGCGGCGGCATAAACCACCGGGGCGGCGCCCGGCGCGGCATAGCCATAACCAGGAGAAGTACTGGCAAAGGCGGAACGCAGTGCACTGATCGCACCACCGCCGCCTGCATCGGCAACCGGGGCGGGTGCGTAGGCCGGGCCATAGGTGACGGCATCGACACCTTGCGGGCCGACAGCAACCGGACCCGACGTGCTCATGCAGCCAGACAGCGCGAGCGCAGCCACAACGGCAGTGATCGGCAATCGTAACGCGCGTGCAACCGGCACCGGACCTATCCCTCAACGGCGAGACAAGCCCCGTCTTGCACCGCTTATGGTTAATAAAGGGTTTTCGAGAACCGAATGGGGAGCCGGAAAGCCGGCCTCCCCCTCGATTTAGAGCATGATCCGGAAAAGTGGGAACCGGTTTTCCCTCGCGACAAACGGGAAAGCGTTTGCGCTGAGATCATGCTCAACAGAAGCAGCGATCAGGCGGTGACGCCGACGCCGATCGGGCAGGACACGCCGGTGCCGCCAAGCCCGCAATAGCCCGCCGGATTCTTGGCGAGGTATTGCTGATGGTAGTCCTCGGCGAAGTAGAACTCGCCGGCCGGTGCCACTTCCGTCGTGATCGCGCCGAGACCCTTGGCGGCGAGCGCCTTCTGATACATCGCCCGCGACGCATCGGCGGCTTTGTGCTGCGCGTCGCTGAACGTGTAGATCGCGGAACGATACTGCGTGCCGATGTCGTTGCCCTGGCGCATGCCCTGCGTCGGGTTGTGGTTCTCCCAGAAAGTCTTCAGCAGCTTCTCGTAGGAGATCTTCTTCGGGTCGAACACGACCAGCACGACTTCGGTGTGGCCGGTGCGTCCCGAGCACACCTCTTCATAGGTCGGGTTCGGCGTGTGGCCGCCGGCATAGCCGACCGCGGTGGTGTAGATCCCGTCGCCGAGTTCCCAGAACTTCCGCTCCGCGCCCCAGAAGCAGCCGAGCCCGAACACGGCCTGCTCGAGGCCTTGCGGATAGGGCGGCGTCAACTTGCTGCCATTGACGAAATGCGTGGTCGCGGTCGGGATCGGCGTCGCGCGGCCTGGAAGCGCCTCGGCGGCGCTTGGCAACGCGGTGGTCTTGCGCATGAACAACATGGATACCTCCGGGCGGGACATCGGCCGACGCGGCAACGGCCTGCGGGCCGGCTGTCACCAATATATGTCCTTACGCGGATGATGGCAGCCCCGTTACTGACGGCAGCGGCGAAGAGGGCTGCAGCCAACTCATTCGCGTGCGTAGCCGATCAGCGGCTTGCGCGGCCGGAACAGGATCATCAGCAGGATGCCGGCAACGCCGAGCACCGCGAACACCGGCTGCTCCAGAAGCACGCGGATCACGCCGTTCCAGAGCCAGGGCGCGAAGCGGTCCACCCAGGCATGGAATGCCTGCTGGCTCGACTGATGGATATCGTTCCAGAACTGGCCGAATTGGGTGAATCGCAGGCTCTGGTCGGCGACATAGCGGGCCCCGTCATAGACCATGAAGATGAAACTGCCAGCCAGCAGCAAAAGGCCGATCAGGCGGAAAAAGCCGCGGATCATGCGTCACCCTAACTCCCTGTCGCGGCCCACGCGTCGACAGGCCTTACCGGGCGCCCCCCGGAAATTCAACCTCTTCAGCGGCTTATCCGGCCCTCGCGAGGCCGATTTCGGGCCCTTTTTCGGTCCCGAAAGCGTTGACGGTTAAGCCTGCGCCATCTATAAGACCGGCCGATGGCGGCGGGCGCAATCCTGCCGCCGCTGTTCTTTGGACAGTGCCGCATGCGGGGGCAGCATTATGCGCCTTGGCATGGCCGCCTCAAGGACACCCGAGAAAACCACCTTGGACAAATACATCAGAGTTGAGATTTGAACCGGCCGGTGCGCGCAAGCCCGACCACCGAGCGATCACCGCCGAAGGACAGTTAGAGAACCATGGCCAACACCACCTCCGCCAAGAAGGCGACCCGCAAGATTGCCCGCCGCACCATCGTCAACAAGTCGCGCCGCACGCAGATGCGTGGCGCGGTGCGCACCGTCGAGGAAGCAATCAAGAGCGGCGACCGCGAGGCGGCACTCAAGGCGATGAGCCACGCCGAGCCCGAACTGATGAAGGCCGCGCAGCGCAACATCATTCACAAGAACCACGCGAGCCGTAAGGTGTCGCGCCTCACGCAGAGCATCGCCAAGCTCGCCAAGTGAGCTTGCGGAGTACAGCTCGCCGCGTGAGCTGACCGAAGAACACATTTGTCACGAAGCCCGGCTCGCGCCGGGCTTTTTGTTTTGGTCTCGTATTTTATCGTGGAAGTTTCATGGCGCGAGAAGAGTCGGCGTTGCCGCGCAAGAAACTGCGTGTCATGTTTCGTCGTGTCCGTAGTTCTACCGGCCCCATATGCTTAACGCGCCGCACTCGCGCACAGATTGTTCTGCGCAAAAGCTAGATAGATGGAATAGCGCGCGAATATCTCGCGTTGAAGATTGCGCAGCGGGGTTACCCTGCAAAAGCAATCGCGAAAAATGACGTCTCGCGAATTACTTATGCACATAGCGCTGAACAGCGATTGGAAAAATGACCGGCGCGAGACCAAATGTAAATTTTCTATGAAAAATTTTTGGTATTGCACCGTCGTTTGTGACGCGCGTGAATCTGTGCGCTGATTCAAAACCTTGCTTTCGCAACTCAGCGTCGGCAACACCGCAACAGTCGCGAAGAGTCTCGATCCCCGTCGAATCCACGGATTGTCAGAAAATGCGCTTGGTGTATTTATTTCTTGTTCGCGACGCCCATGGATCTCCAGATCAGCGCGGTTTGAGACCCAAGGGCGGACGTGCAAATCGGCGGCGGTGTGCGCGTTAGCGACGCTTTCCAAGCGAAGCTAGATTGACGGCTCATAGCGATATGAGGACGGTCGACCTGTGTCAAAATATCTCCGGCGGTGTCCCCGACAATTTGGGGGATCGAACAAGAGAGACCAGGGCGTCAGTCGGAATCTGGCAACGGGAACGCGGCGCAAGCGAACGGGTTGACGACGACACGCGGCGGCGAAGCGCCGGACATCTCGGTGTTCGGTAGCGGCAGTCCGATTTTGAAGACACGAGCAAGCTGACAACTTGCCGCGATACGTCGCGGCGGGAGGGGGAGGACTTATGCCTTACGGTATCATCACTGCAGTCGAACCAACGACGGCCGAAGTGCAAATTTCCCGTGGTGCCGTAAACAACCCCTCGGACGCTGGCTCTTACCCGCAGAGACAGTCGAGTACGCGCTGACCTCGCGGGACGCATCTTCTCCAAACAGCTGACCTGTCGCGTGGCGCATGGCCGCCACACGGGAGAGCTTTGTCCGGAGCAGACCGCGCCCGCTAGAGGTCGCGTCGTGGCAGGACCCCCTGCACGGCGCTTTCGCAATCATCATCTCTCAGTTTTGGAAAAGTACGAAGGCA
>NZ_CP083722.1:0-200964 GCF_011516665.3 Bradyrhizobium sp. 41S5
ATGACCGACCGAGCGATTGCGGGTCAGCTTAAAGCCCTAGCTGACGACTACCAGTGGCGAGCTGAGAAAGCGTCGCGTGTTGATGCTGCCAAAGCACTGGTTCGCTCACCTGCCAGCGCTGAACGCGATGCCCGTGGGGTCTCATGGAGTAACGGCGTGTCTGGGCGTGAGCCTCAGGCCGATGCAAATTTGATTTCGGCGTTTGCGTTGACGATCGGCGGCGCGTTGGGTGCCGGCCTCCCGATGGCGTTCCTGATTATTTGGCTCTGCTCCTGAAATGTCCCCTGACAGCGCCGCACCATGCATCACATTGATCTGGCTCGCATAACCATTCTCTGACATGTACATCGCTGCATAACTGCCAGCCAGACGTCCGGTCAGGTCGAACGTGCTGACGATCGGACCGTGGATTTCGTCGAGCATCGGGGCCGGCTTGCTGTCCATCGTGCGAATATACAAGCCACGATATGCGAAGTTATTGCCAGCGGGTTGTTGCCAAAGTCGAAACTTGCCTCGCCGAGAGCCTGCACGTTGCCACGCTGGGTGAATGTGTGATCCTTGCCATGGGCGAACATGACGCCGCGCGCATAGGCGCCGTCCGCATAGACACGGGTCCCGGGCAGGATTGTTATCGAATTGTTTCCACCATCGACACGGATGCCAGAGCCCCCGGCTCCGCCTGAAAGCAGGTCGGCGCGCTGAACCACGGTGTTGCTACTGCCATAAACGTGCAATCCTAGTCCGAGCGTGGCCGTGTTGTAGGTATTCGCGAGATAGGCGGTGCCGTCAGCGTTACGGGCGAAGAAGGGGTCATCATTCACCAGAGTCTGGCCGTTGCCGTAGATGGAGTAACTGAAGAAATTGCGCTGATCGATGATGTAGCCGAGATCCTGCAACGTTGCGATCTCCGCCTCCATCAGATAGGTGTAGTTCCGGTATCTCTGGTGGCTCATCAAACCGTTCTTATGCTCGGTATGCGACGCGAACGGTATATCCGGCTGACCATTCTCCCTCATCGCTCGCACCGGAATGCCGGGCATGGCCACCGGCTAGCACTTCATTCACATGCTTCCCGGCGAAATAGCCTTGATCGTGCCACAGATCAAAACCTCGTCAGCTGGCGAGTTCGCGCAGCCGGAACAATAAATCGCCTGTCCCGGCTTAGCCTGCTTGCCATTGTCATCGTACAAATGGCTCGTCCAAGCATTTATCGCTTCAGGGAAATACGGTGAGTGTGCAAAATAGGCGAAAATACTACTGCCGATACCGAGCTGATGTGCGCCCTCGTGAAACACAACGGCTGTCAGATTCGCCTGCGGCGTCATCGACAATTGCGATGGGATACATGCCTCGGATGAAACACCCATCTCGCCGATTGTTATCATGCCATGCGCCCCATAGATCGGTTTGCCCGGATCCTGACCGGTGAGTGCCGCCTGCACCTTGGTGCCGGCACCCTGTATATCGCTGGACGTATGGATAGAGGCATGTGCGTTGTTATCGAGAAACCCGCCGATATTGACACTGGCCGGCGATTGACCATGTACGACCTTGATGATTTCAGCCCAATCCCGAATTGCCGCCAGTGATTGATCTATTTCCCCTCGCGACAGATTGCGCAGTGAAGCCTCAGGCTTCCTAGTTTCACCGCAACAGTAAGGGCCGTCGCCGGTACCGAATATCCGCACCCGCATGAACGGCACACCGTTCGAATCCCTGATATCGTAGGTTTCAATGGCCTGGCCGGGCGTGGCGAGTAACGCGTGAACTGCAACGGCTGTGGCCGTCATTGCGATTTTCTTGGTTTTTAAATCATAAACTTCCAGCTGGGGACTAGTTGTGCATCAGCGTGTTTTTGCCATCTCACTGCGACCGTGTGTGCACGTTGACCGCCCGCGACCTACCGCTGCGGGCGTCATTGGTGACATCGTAGGTTACGCGCGTGCCTTCCTGAGGCTCCGAGCCGAGTGGCAGCGCTTTAATATGCAGGAAGACATCGTCGCCCCCTGAGTCGGGCTTGATGAACCCAAAGCCGCGATCGGCGACCCACTTCGTCACTATTCCTGATTGCCTTGATCTCAACTTCCTTCCCCTCGAAGCTAAGCCGCCTCAGTTGGCGGCTCGGAGTGCTGTTGACCGGAGTCTCTATTGAGATGAGTGAGCTACAGTGGACAATCCGACAAAGCAGAGGAACTGCAGGCTGTTGGCAAGTAGTGCAGCAAAAACCGAGCCAATCACCTGACGGTCCGCGCAGGCGCAGTGAACTTGACGCACGGCGCAAGGGGCACGCACGGTGGATGCTTTCTGTCTGAAAGCAAGCCAACACTTGTTCGGCGCCCGCCAACGATGTCGCGAGCTCGACATTGCATACGAAGTACGACAACTCGCCGCACGTATGCGCGAGATGAGCAAGGCTCCTAGTCTTACTGAGTCAGAGTGTCGCGGCCCTTGTCGACAGGAATCATATATTTGAGAAGACTCACTTTTCGGCATGCGGGGGCTGAGATGAGTCTGACAAAATCGGGAGACGTAGCGTCGCGGTTTTCGGCATATATTGAGGGCCTTGCGAGTGTGATCGGCCATGCGGGACGCGCCAAACCGCTGCGCGACTACTGTACCGGGCTGATGATGCCATGCGATCGCAAGAGCGTCGAGCCGATGGCGGCGATCACGGCACCTGAGCGGACAGCAGCGCAACATCAGTCGTTGTTGCATTTTGTCGGTCAAGGTGACTGGTCGGATCAGCAGGTGTTGGCCAAGGTCCGTGAGTTAGTGCTGCCGGGCATCGAACGCTGCGGGCCGATCGAAGCGTGGATCATTGATGATACGGGCTTTCCCAAGAAGGGGCGGCATTCAGTCGGCGTTGCGCGGCAATATTGCGGCCAGTTGGGCAAGCAAGACAATTGTCAGGTGGCCGGATCTCTTTCGCTTGCGAACCATCATGCGAGCTTGCCGGTGGCCTATCGGCTCTATCTCCCAAAGGAGTGGGTGACGGACCGTACACGTCGGCGCAAAGCCGGAGTCCCCAAGGAAATCACCTTCAAGACCAAGCCGGCAATTGCACTTGATCATTTGCGCTGGGCCTGTGCGGTGGGCTTGCCGCGCGGCGTGGTCCTGATGGACGCCGGCTACGGCACCGACACCGCTCTGCGTGGGAGTATTACCGAACTGGGCCTGAGCTACGTGGCCGGCATCTTGCCACAAACCTCGGTATGGGCGCCCGGAACCGGACCGCGGCCGCCGAAGGCATGGTCGGGGAACGGACGACCTCCGAAACTGCTACGGCGTGACAGCAAACACCGACCGATTTCGGTCAAGAAGCTTGCGATCGGTCTGCCAGCGCATGCTTGGCACAAGATCACGTGGCGTGAGGGTACGGCAGAACCGTTGTCTTCGCGGTTTGCCCGTGTGCGCGTCCGTCCGGCACATCGAGATTACTGGCTCGCCGAAAGCCGGCCCGAGGAATGGCTGCTGATCGAGTGGCCAGAGGGCGAGGCAGCACCAACCAAATATTGGTTTTCAACGCTTGCAGCCAACATTGGATTTCGTCAGCTGGTCGATATTGCCAAGCTGCGCTGGCGCATCGAGCGCGACTACCACGAACTCAAACAGGAGGTTGGCCTTGGTCACTTCGAGGGACGAAGCTGGCGTGGCTTCCACCACCACGCAACATTGTGCATTGCCGCCTACGGTTTTCTAGTCTCCGAGCGAGAGACGATTCCCCCCTCAGAAGCAGCCTCCACCAAAATCTTCAAGGAAGCTGCTATTCCCGCAACCTATCGGCCGAGGGGATCCGCCATTGCGGCCTGAACGGCACGTTCCGAATTCGATTGCGACCGTCCGACGAAGATTGAGCGCTGCGCTCGTCGTCACACTATCTCGATGCCCTTGTTGCATCAGGGCAATCTCAAGTCAAAGTGGCTATCGAAATTTATGACGCAGTAAGACTAGGAGCTTGTCTGGATAGTCGCTGTTCAAATCTGGTCGGGTCTGATTCAACATTGGGCGATGAGCAAGTATTTTCGGCCTTGGAACATCGATCAGACGCTGCTTCTGCCGCCGAATGTGCAGGACTTCGTGCCGAACGGCCATGTCTCGCGGTTTATGGTTGATGCGGGAGAGCCTCGATCTCAGGGAGATCATAGGCAGCTATGTGAGCGGGCTTGGGCAGCCGCCGTTTGATCCGCGGATGATGGTGGCGCTGCTGCTGCATAGCTATGCGAGTGGGCTGTATTCGTCGCGTCGGATTGCCAAGGCCTGCCGGGAGCGGAACGATTTTGTGATGATCGTGGCGCTGGATGCGCCGGATTTTCGGACGATCAGCGACTTTCGCAAGCGACATTTGAAGGCGCTCGGCGCGCTATTCGTGCAGGTTCTGAAGTTGTGGGAGACGGCCGGGCTGGTCAAGCTCGGTCATGTCGCGCTGGATGGTACGAAGATCAAGGCGAACGCGTCGAAACACAAGGCGATGAGTTATGAGCGCATGAAGAAGCGCGAGGCGGAATTGAAGGCCGAGGTCGCTCGCATGCTGGCGGCCGCCGAGGCGGCGGATGCCTCGGAGGATGAGACTTTCGGCAACAGCGACGAACTGCCGGACTGGACCGTCGACAAGCAGAAACGGCTGGCGAAGATCCAGCAAGCGATGGCGGCGCTGGAAGCGGACGCCAAACTGGCGGCGGAGGAAGAGCGCCGCATCGAGGCCGAAAAGGAACAGCAGCGCCGGGCCGAAGGCCGCAAGAGCGTTTTCCGATCACGTTGCGTCGTAACCAGCCGCGACGAGATAATTTTGACATTCCTCGGGTGAGAAGCGTTTGAGAGCGTTGGCGATTGCTTGCCAGAGATCGGGCATGGTGCGGGCTGCGGCGGCCCGCAACAGCGCTTTCAGTTTGGAGAAGGCCATTTCAATCGGGTTGAAGTCTGGACTGTAGGGCGGAAGATAGAGCAGGCTAGCTCCGACCGCCTGGATGGCCTCTCGAACGCCATGGACCTTGTGAGCGGGCAAGTTGTCCATGATAACGGTATCGCCCGGCCGCAGCGATGGGGCGAGCAATTGCTCGACGTAGGCCAGGAAAGCGTCGCCATCCATTGGACCGTCCAGAACAAGCGGCGCGATCAGACCGTCGGAGCGCAATCCAGCGGTGAACGTCGTCGTCTTCCAATGTCCGTGTGGGATAGCTGCACGACATCGCTCGCCGCGTGGCGAGCGCCCGTAACGCCGCGCCATTTTGGTGTTGGCGCTGGTTTCGTCGATGAAGACGAGACGCTCAGGGTCAAGGTCGATTTGCCCTTCGAACCACTCCTCACGTGCGGCATTTATATCGCCGCGCCGTTGCTCGGCGGCGTGCGCTGTCTTTTTTAAGTGTGATCTTTCTGCGCTGGAAAAAACGCCAGAGCGACGCGATGCCAGTCGATATTCCACGACGTTTCAACAGTTCTCGCAACTCGGCAAGCGTGATATCCGGCCTCGCTGTCACCGCCTCCAGAATCAATTGCGAATGCGCTTCGATGCGCTGCGATTTGCGGTCACCGCCCTGGCGTTTAGGAACGATGTCGCCAACTTTCTTGAGGCGACCGCGCCAGCGGATCGCACTGGCCGCGCTGACACCAAAGCGCTCAGCAGCCTGTCGACAGGACATGCCACCGTCAATCGCGGCTACCACCCTTTGGCGAAGATCAACCGAAAGCGCCCTGGCCATACATGCTGGCCTCCCTCGCCAGCATGCAGCTTGAATCTGACTCGCGCCGTTTTGGGAATCTGGAGGGTTCTGTGAGGTCGCGCTCACGCGAGGGCGCGGCAGGCGCTTATGACGCGACCTCATTGAAGCCGGATTGAACGAAGGCGCGGGAGGCTATTCGCGGTTTTGCAGCTATGGGGATTGTTCGAGATCGCCATGCCCGATCTGCTGGCTCGGCGCGTGAGGCAGAGACACAGGAGTGCGCATCCTGGAAGAGTTGAGATCAGACGCGCTTCGCCTGAGATCGCGATAGGCCTTTTGCTGCATCGGACGGTTGTTGTCGCGCAGTGTGACAGCACGGATTCGACATCGTCCGCGATGATCGAGACGCTGGGAGCGAAATGACGAATGATGATCGTCGTGCACGACATGACTTGGCTCACGATGTGTCGCATCGGAACGGTGATGTTCGAGGGCTGGGGCGTCTGAAGCTATGTCGAAAGCGCTCAATGATGCGCATGACGCCACCACAATCGGGACAGGCAGGAACCTCGGCCCAGGTTTGAGCCTCCGAATCCACAGGCGACGGCTGGCCATCGTTTGGGGCTGTTCGCTCATGATCGAGAAGTTCGCGGCAAAGGGCGAGCTTGGCAGCGCGATGGCGGTTGGCCATGAAGCCGAAGTGGCGGATGCGGTGGAAGCCGTCAGGCAGCGTATGAAGCAGGAAACGGCGAATGAACTCATCGGGCTTGAGATTCATGATCTTTGTCGCGCTGTTTTGGCGATAGTCCTTCCATGAGAAGGCGACATGATCGTCATCGAGTGCGACGAGCCGGCTGTTGGCGATCGCGACGCGATGGGTGTAGCGGCCGAGATAGGCCAGGACCTGTGCGGGTCCGCCGAAGGGCCGCTTGGCGTAAACAACCCAGTTGATGCGTCGCATGGCGTCGAGGTGGGCCGCAAAGGCAGCCGGCTCGGCCAGAGCTCCGAGATCGCCGAAGAAACGCAAGGCACCGGAGTTGAAGGCTGCCGACAGACGTTTGAGAAAAAGTGTGCGAAATAGTCTGGACAACGGTTTGACGGCCAGGAAGAAGTTCGGTCGGCAAGCGGTCCAGCGCGCGCCATCGGGCGAGAGGCCGCCACCCGGAACGACGCAATGGACGTGGGGATGATGCATCAGCGTCTGTCCCCAGGTGTGGAGGACGGCGACGCCGCCGATCGCACCGCCGAGCCGGCGTGGATTGGCGGCGAGCGTCGTCATCGCCTCGGCGGCAGCCTTGAACAGGATGGCATAGACGACGGCCTTGTTCTGGAAAGCGATCGCGGCGATCGGTGCGGGAAGTGTAAAGACGACGTGGAAATAGGGAACCGGAAGCAGGTCGGCTTGACGCGCGGCGAGCCACGCGGCTCGGGCTCTCCCCTGACACTTCGGACAGTGCCGATTGCGGCAGGAATTATAGGCAACGCGTGTCGTGCCGCAGTCGTCGCAAGCCTGCATGTGGCCGCCGAGCGCCTCGGTCCGGCACGCAACGATCGCGCTCATCACGCGCCGCTCGACCCGCCCCAGATGACCGGCATGTACACGGCGATAGGCGTCGCCATGCCGGCGCAGAATATCGGCAATCTCGATGGCGGGCCTGTTGGAGCGGATGTCGGAGCGGGTCATGACCCGCATCCCGCTGCGGGTCATCCAGGTGGCGTCACCTCCAGCGACAGGCGATCGAGCGGGCTCTGCGTCGCTCGGATCGTATCGGTGGCGACCTGCGTGTAGCGCGCTGTCGACGACAAATTATTGTGCCCGAGCAAGACCTGGACGATCCGGATATCGGTTCCGTTCTCGAGAAGATGTGTCGCGAAGCTGTGGCGCAGCGTGTGCAGCGTGACGCGCTTGGTCAGGCCCGCAGCCTTCACCGCCGACCGGCAGGCGGCATGCAGCACGGTCTGATCGATCGGATGATCTTCGTCACGACCAGGGAACAGATAAAGCCGCGGCCGGGCGAGCCGCCAGTAGGTGCGCAGGATGCCCAGCAGCTGGGGCGACAGCATCACGTTGCGATCCTTCGCGCCCTTGCCGTGGCGCACCTGGATGACGCCGCGGGCGCTGTCGATGTCTTCGATCCGCAGTCCCGCAACCTCCGAGGCCCTGAGCCCGGCCGCATAGGCGGTGGTGAGCGCGGCGCGGCTCTTCAGGCTCGATACCGCTTCAAGAAACTGAACCACTTCGTCGGCGCTGAGAACGACCGGCAGCTTGCGCGGTTTTCGCGCATAGGGAATGCGCTCTGGGATGAGCGCCTCGCCGAGCGTGACGCCGTAGAAAAACCGTAGCGCACAGACGATCTGGTTCAGCGCCGGCCATGAGATGCCGGTCGAGACCAAATGCACCTGGAAGGCGCGGACGTCTTCCAGCTCTAACCGGTCAGGCGATCGGCCAAAATAGCGGCTGAACTTCGAAACCGCGCTGATGTAGGATCTTTGCGTCGCCGGCGACAGATTGCGGACGGTCATGTCTTCGATCATGCGGCGGCGAAGAGGGCTCAAATCGGCCATCTCGATACTCCTGTCTGAGGGGGTGGGCTCCAACACCCACATCCTCTCAGCCAGGAGGCGATCTATGCCACCTTGCCCCCTACGCCGCGGCAGCGGCTTCGTTCAATCAATTTGTGGCTGCTTGCGAGCAATCTGCCGACCGCTAATATACTAGGTCCCTTCAATGACGGATCGATTGTGAATGCTTCGTTGACGTGCGACTCGGTACCGGCGCTGCAACCCATACAGGATTTCGCGATGCCCATCATCTCGTGAGCATCAGCCAGATTGTGATCCAGGGCCAAGGCTCGCTTGCACTCAGCCACGCCTTGGGTCACCCGCTTCGTAATAAGCGCGCTCGATTGCACAGCCGGTGAGTGTCTCGGTGCGGTCAACAACGTCCCGCAATATGTGACAGTCGAGGGCGCGGGCAAGCCGAGGGTTGGGTGCGAGAGTGAGCAACGCGTCTTCCGACCCAGCATGCTGGCAGTAGAGTTGCCGACGCCATATTGGCTTTTTCCGGTCCCGGTCGTTGCAGGCCGCTGCGGGATGACTGCCGATTGTGCTCGCGAGAAGGTATACTCTGACGATTCGTTCAACCCAGTCGGAGAATGCCAGATGGCCAAAAAGCCACCGTCTACCTCGCCCTTCAAGACCGTACACCCAATCACTTCATCGAAGATCAAGCGCCTTGCAGGCGTTGCGACGGCCACGCCGAGCAAGCTATCGAACAAGCAAACCCAGGAACTCGGAGCATCCGTGCTGCGACACATTGAGCCGAGAGGCGGTAAGGTGAAGTAACAGTATAAACCCTTTTTCATTTGAGCATTAGCTGGGCCGCGCGGGCCATGTCCGCTCGGTCTACCGCTTTCGGTAGGTTGCAACCCTCGGCGGGGGTGTGCAACCTGCCGGGACTTTGATCCCCGCGGAGAGGCGTACGCCCATGAAGCGAATGTCGGCCCGTGAAGCGATCATCGCTGTCTCCCTCTTGGTCGTCTTCGCGCTTGCGATTTGGTTTGGCGCTATGCCGTGAAGGCCGAGCACGCGGCGATCGGCCTCGATGGCCACACTTCGACCGTCAACGAAAAATAGCCGGCAGGCTCGGATGTATGGTTTGCCGGGTGTCTGAGTCGGCCGCTGTGCCTGCCACTCAGGCGGCTTCACACTCTTGCGGGAGCGGGCGCTCCACCGCGACCGGATCACGGTCGATAATCGTCAAATAGGCGCGCTCGGTCTGATCAGGAGCATATTGCCCTTGCTGCCGATCTCGCAGGATCGGCCAGCTTTACAGAGAAGCGCAGGGCAAATCCCTCCTGCGTCAGTCCGACCATCTTCCGAATCCTGGCGCATCTGCAGGACATGGTCCCTGCCTACATGTCCGGGCGCGAAGATCTTGCCGAGATCGCCGAGTACATCGCGAAGAAGCGGGAAACGGTGAACGAGACAGAATCCTGCGCAGCGCGTAGGGCGCTTGCCAGCGCGCTACTTTTGGTCGCAATTTTTGCGTCAAGGTTGTGCGGGATTAGAGTCCGATATAATCGCGTCAGAGAGCCTGGGAATGCGTTCCCCGACAAAGTGTCGCCGCGTGGCATTGGAGGTTAGCTATGAAACCACGCGCCGCTGGGGACGGAAATTCGGCAACGTGCTCTCTGACCGCGTCCGCCAGCGCGCTCTCGATCGCGGGCGGACAACATTGGCTCTGGTGCGCTGTCAATCACAATGGCTTCGTTCTCGACGTCTTAATTCACCCGATACTTCTTCTCGATATAAGCTCAAGCACATCTCAATCTGGAAAGTGTGACGAACTGCGCCAAAGCATCCGCCCGCTCAGCGCTCAGCACCGCCGTCGAATCGACCTTGTCTTTTCGACCGCAGCAACTGATTAGGGAGCTTTGGCCTCCACAAAGACCACTATTGCTATTTCTTGACGAGCAAAGGGTGTGCCAACGAAGATTGCGCAGTGAATGCTCAATGGCGATAGAAAAGGTGTGCCTCGCTGGTGCGGGCTTCGATCGCGTCGGCCTTGCGGCAACGGCGCCGACTGAAACAGTGTCGATGACGGCGCCAAAGGGATTTCATCCATGTCTGAGCTGCAGCGAAAGAGTCGCTTGCACGGGTCGATGATTGCGGAGAGGATAAGGTCAACATGACGCCGCCGCGGCCAGGCCTGAGTGCAAGGACCACAACCTGAGTAAGTCGCAAAGCAGACAAAGCCAACACAAATACGGTACGAACTGTCGACTATTGCCTGGCACGAAGAATGCTGACCCTCGACGTGCCGAGGGCACCCTCCCTCAGGCATGGCTACCATCGCAAGTTGAGGCCGTGGCTGGCCAGTGAGGTTAGCGGCGCGCGACATAAGCCAAGGACGGCGTCTGCTCGGCCGATACCGACGGGCGTCTTGTCACGTCGCTGCTAACTTTCAATGCTGCGTAACAGCGTGTTTGTGATCCGCGTAGGATTAGTGCCTCACAGAGAGAACAGATGGATCCGGGCGGCAGGTGAAAATGGCAAGAAAACGCGTGCTGTGGTTCTGTCTCGGCCTCTTGCTGGTCTGTGTGGCTGACTCGGCCCTCAGAAGCAACGGTGTTCGCGCCAACGACAATCCCCTCATCCATAAAGTCAAATCGATCTGGCGAGCGCAGAACGGACAGACCGTCGAACGCATTATCTCGAAGCTCTCGAAAGTAGCGCACTTGGTCCCCCAAACCTGGGGCATTGCTGGAGGAGGATGCTTGACACCTTGCTGGCTCGAAAAAGCAGGTGGATCGAAGTCGGGAGGTCTTGGAGAGAACTGGCCGATGCCAACCTTACTCCCAGTGCTCTCAGGGATAGGAACTTCTCGCAGATCGCAGTGGGAGCAAACCCCGGTTGATAATTGCTGTGGGACGACCGAGCGATTTCGGCAATGCGCGGGCGAGGGAGCGAGATGTCCAATGAGGACAGGCGTACTATGACGCGCCGCTTTCGGAGCCGGCCGAGCGGCAGCGTAGAAGAGGTCCGCTAAAATGAAGCAAATCGCCGCACAAGGAGCCGATCGGAATCATGATGCCAGCGTGAGCATGGCGGAGGTTTGCAACTTGATTGATATCAAACCACGGAGTGATTTAGCAATGAGTCCAGACCAGAGCGAGACACCACGAAAATCCGGCAAGGGCAACCCGAACGCGGATCGGCAGAGCGACGAAACTGCACAGCAGAGGCGGAAATCGGGTCAACAAGAGGGCCCGCCGCCAGATCAATTGCAGCACACGCCGAAGGAGATCGGCGCGCAGTTCGCGTCAACTGACACCTCTTCGACTGACACCTCTTCGAACGGCCGGATCGTATCAGCGGAAACAACGCCGGTCAGCTATCAAGAAATCGCAAAAACCTATGCTGACTATGTCAAAAAATCCTTCGAACACACCAAGTCGTTTTTCGAGAAGTTGGCGGGCGCGCGATCGTTTTACGAAGCTCTTGAGCTTCAAACCGATTTCCTGAAACAGACTCATGAAACTCTCATTGCTGGCTCTCAGAAGATCCATAGGCTCCACGGGGAATTGGCCAAGCAGACGATAATGCGTTTGCAGGGGTTAGGGCCCAAGACAAACCTGCCACGCTCTACAGACGTGCGACCGGGACAGTAATCCTGCGAAACAGCGAGTAACGCAAATCGCGGTTCCGACGATCGTGGCCGGCTTGCGCTGGAAGTCGTACCTTCGCGGCGGATGATCCTGGAAGGACCGGGAGTTTCCGCCAAGCTCAGCGCGCCTCTGCGTTCCGGAGGAAGGCGTTGGAGAGGTGTCATTCGCTTTGCGGCCGCAAGCAGCCTCCTGTCATCGAGAAACCGATGGAAACCCGTTTCGAGCTGGACGTCGTCGTGCGTCAATTGCGCGAACGAGCCAATGAGGTCTCTGCTCAGTTACTATTCGACATTCGCTACGTGCTGCAGATATCCAGGGTTCTCTTTGGAATTCGACAAAGTTGCTGAAGCCCAGCTTCGCTAGGGCGGCGTTGTCGTCCGGGCCATGCACCTATGCAAGCCAGTAGTTGTTGGGACTCGGATTGCCGTGTCAGGCTGTCGAACGCAGCGGGCCGAATTGTGCAGGTTGATCGTGTCCCCGGAGTGCACGCTCCGTCCTCGCGTCTGGAGCTGTGTAGTGCGCGGCGACCTACCGTACCTAGGCTGCGTGATTTTCATGGGCCTGGTCTCCATCGGCATCATAGTAGTCGCAATACTTATGCAATGAGGTGAAGACAACGCCTACTTCGCGTTCCCGGAGCGCAGCAAGATGGACGGTTGGTTAGTGACTGCTGCTGTCTTCAAGGAAGATGGCGACGACGAAGAATTCAGACACGTAGTATACGCGGTTGCCGTCGCTGACCCGGCGGAAGCGGTGAGGATGACGATAGCCGACTGCGGCGCAAGGGCCGGAATGCTTAACTGTCCGCTTCAAAAAGAGCAGTTACAAAAGCTCGGTTTGGAGCCCGGCGAACTGATCGCGATACACGATGGCAATCATCCAATCCCCGCGCCCTCTCGGCGTCATTAGCCACGTCTGGTTTCGTTCAAACGGCGTCGGGTTGACTGCGTGCATGTCTGAAAGTCGCACGAGAAGTGCACCGGGATTGCGCCGTTTACTCTCCGGTCGTCTGGCACGCGCGTTGCTGAGCAGTCTATGGCTTGGCCGCTTATTGATTGACCCTCGTGAGGGCCAGGTCTGTTTGAGGTGCGACGGCGTGCGGGCGGTCGTCAGCAGTCGCCCGCACGCTTTTCCGTCGCGTCGGCCTCACTGTGCTCTGTCGATACCGCGCCGTTTGGCTCTACTTCTGCACGGTGCCGTGGCATGCGAGTTGTTGAGAGGCTTATCGGCTTGGCTGTTTATCTTCACGCAACACGGACCAAGCTTGACGTAGCAAACTCCGCGCGGGCGGTCTCCAAATGCCCGCGCGTTCTTTCGGAGTCGCAGGCCGCGCGGCCGGCCACAGGGGGGCTGTGGAGATTGTTCCGTGACCCGTGATGAGGCTTTAAAGAACGCGATAGAGGCGCTGAAGGGATGGTCCGAAGGAAAGGCCGATACGAGCGTCGTACTTGCCGCGATTGCGGAGCTTATGGCGACCAGGCCGCCACCAAGGCCGCCTTCAAAACCGGAGCTTTCTTCATAAGGAATGTGTTGCAATGGACAGGCTGGAATTTATACCGGCTTTCGAGGCAGCTATTCGCTCCGCCGACCCTGAGAAGCTGGCCGCACTTCGGGAGATCGTCCGCCAGCAAGGAGGCCCGGACGAGTTCGCGAAGACGAGCACAGAGCTTGTACGCAAACATCCGCTTACACTCTTTAGGTCGATCAAGATCATCTGCGACGCGGCGCATCAGGAGCCTCGCTCATGAGAGGGCAAGCCGATGAACGGTAAGCTCGACAATCGCGCTTTGTTCGTTGATGACTTGGTCAGGGTGGCTGCGAGCGATGACAGATAGCAATGACAACATCATCCCGGACGTCGGACCGCCTTCCATCGACCTGACCGGAATTACATGACAGCGGTTCAATTGGCCGCGCACTTCAAGATTACACCTGCAACGATCGTCCGTTGGGCGGAACGGCCCAACTTCCATGCGCGAGCACTTCCGCCGGAGAGGCAGCTTGGCTTGTGACAGACGTGCAAGAATGGAACCGCCAGCGTAAACGCGCATACCGCGCCGCGCTGCGAGCCCAAGAGAAGGCGGTCGAGACGGCCGTGGAGAGAGCTCGTCACCGCCAGCGCTTAATCGCCGCGTTTGCTCGCACATGTCCGCCGCAGGTCGGGCGATCGGCTGTTCCGCTGTCGGGCGCGCCTCTTTCGCGCAAGATGATCGTCCAAGCGGATGGTTCCCTTGCGCCTGCGCCCAGTGAGCAGCATGACCGGCGCACGATGCCCAAAAATAGCCGCTGATCGTACCAGATCGGCGACCACAGAGAGGGCGCACGCAGTTAATCGCATGCGCTACAGTCGATCCACAGCCCAACGCCGCCCGCTTGAAATACATGCGGACGGCGTTGGCTCTAGCCCAGGAGGGTGTATGCAAAATCCTGACTTGGACAAAGTATGGATGAGGGGGCGCGCCTTCGCCATCCGTATGACTCCGGTACTCCCCAATGAGTAGGGGAGCTGTGCCGCGAGGTCTAGGGTCGCGGGCGACTAAGTTACTCCGGCCTCAGCCTATGCCGGGGCGACCCGGACAATGGTAACCGAGTCGAGTGCGGTAATTGATGGAGCCGGCGCGGAGATCGCCCCGCATGTCGTTGGTGGCGTGAAGCTCCATGGCTAAGCGTTCGGCGTTTAGGACTTTAGGCGCCGATTCAGCGCTTCAGCCAAGCGTCGTTCGAAATCGGCCTTACGCTCCGCAATGGGGCGATCGAAAAAGTTGTCACGGACAACAATTCCGCGAGCCTCGTCTGCGTCGATATGATCGATGTTGCAGTCCTTGAACGTGCAGCTGGTGAAGGCGAGTTGTTCGGCGCTGCTATCAAGCACGATGGTGCATTTCACGAAGGTGCAGCCATCAAAGCGGGCAAAATGAACCTGGCCGCGGAAATCAAATATCTCGGCGTGAACGGTATCATTCCAGAATACGCTTCTTCGTGGATATCGGTCACTGTTTCGCCTTTTAGCCCTCCGTGCCGCTGAGTTGCCTTCCGTCGAGCCCTTCGACACGCACCGTCAAATACCTTGAACCGACCGCGAAGCTGTGGGCCAGCTTGACGCTCCCGAACTCCTCGGCGAAGCGTGAGGTTCGCGACCGCTTCAAACTCTTCGGCAGCGAGATTGCGGCCGCGATTCCTGTTCAATTCGCTGAGCAAGTCTTTACGGTCACGCCTCATGTTTCTTTAGCCCGTCAGTCATTGCTCGCGCGCTTCACCGGCCTAGTTTGCACGTCGTTCTCACCGGAAGATTGTCGATCAGTGAGCGGCGCCTTGAAGAGCGTTTTGGTCGATCCTGCGCCATTCCAGATCGACATCGGGAAGATCTCTCGGAACCAATGTGGCAGTGAGGCTCCGCAATTGCGATGCCGCACGCCTGTATGCCTCCGACAAATCCAGGGCGACGCGATGATCGTTTTCCGAATGCAGTTGCTTCCCCCAAGACTTGGTAGGTTGAAGTTTGTTGGATAGCGCCCTTTGATAACCAATGATCCGATGGCCTGCAGGCCGAACCTGCAGGCCGAAAGGCAAGCCCAGGTTTGCCGGAAAAGGCGCGGATTCCGGCGAAAGTTGCCTCGGGCTGTTGCGACAATGGAAGCGGTAGGACACACGATGCTCCGCACTCTCTTTCTGATCGCCTTAACGTTTGTCGTCACGACAAAATCGGATGCTCAAGGCACCGACGCCAATCCCATCTATCTTGACCAGGGTGTGGATTGGACCGCGGCAGCGAGAGCTGACTTCTATTCGCGCGATCAGGGCTCGCGTTTGATTACGTTGTCTTGGATGCAGGCGCTGAAGCAAAGGAACGGACAGCCATTCCTCGCGGATGGTTTGTCACGGTACGGCTATCTACCGAATCCTGCAAACACGGCCAATCTTCCCGTCGGCTTTCACGCTTCTGGCCCTCAAGACTTCCAGGTCGTCGGAATGACCTGCTCAGCCTGTCACACGCGCCAGATCGAAGCTGATGGCAAGATGTATCGGGTGGATGGCGGTCCGGCGTTTGTAGACTTCTACGCATTGCTTGGCGATCTGGACAAGGCTGTGGGCGACGTGATTGCCAGTGACAGCTCGTTCGCTCCGTTTGCTGCAGCTGTCCTGCGGTCCACAACGCCGGACGCGGCCGACGTTGCGGATCTTCGTCGGCAGGTCGAGGGGTGGTACTTGCGGTTTCACACGCTTATTGTGCGCGCGCTGCCCAAGACCGGCTGGGGAGTTGGCCGTCTGGACGCTGTGGGGATGATTTTCAACCGCATATCCGGACTGGACATAGGCCCGCCGCCCGACTTCATGATCCCGGGAAACATGAAAACCGCGGACGCTCCCGTGAGATACCCATTCCTCTGGAATTCGCCGCGGCAAGATAAGACGCAATGGCCTGGCTTCGCAAAAAATGGAAATGACATCTTGGGGCTGGCTCGGAACGTTGGCGAGGTTCTGGGAGTATTCGCTACGTTCGAGCCGAAGCGCCAGGGCGCGATCATCAATTTTCTTGACAATAATTCCACCAATTTCGACGGCCTGAGCCAGCTTGAAAACCTGGTGAAGCGGATCGGCCCTCCGAAATGGCCCTGGACGATTGACGCTGCTTTAGCCGCGCGCGGCAAAGCGATTTTTGAAAGGGATTCCGCTGAAGCGGGATGTAGCGGTTGCCACGGGATAGAAGACGGAGAGCAACGCTTTCCATTTGTCAAAACATGGCGAACTCCGGTCCAGAACGTTGGTACCGATACACGAGAATACGACATCCTCGCCTGGAAAGCGAATACGGGCGTGCTGAAGGGAGCGTACATTCCCTTCGCGACCGCCCCCCTAAAGGAGAACGATGAGATTCTTAACATTCTTGCGACCTCGGTCATTGGTTCGATCGCGGAACACCTGTTGGCCGGCGGCGCCCCTTCAACCAATGCCCGGGTGGCAGCGGCGCCAGATCCGGGATCGTCGGACACACCGGAGTCTCTGGGGCTGGTGCGGCTACCGCCAACGCTGCAGGATCTGCTAACGGCTTTCGATACTGTCAGCACCTCGGAAGCAATCAAGAAGGCCAGGCGGCAGGGAGCAGAACGAGCGTCTCACGCTCAGCTCCCTCCGTGGGGCTCCTACGAGGCCCGTGTTCTGCAGGGTATTTGGGCCGCCGCACCTTATCTCCATAACGGCTCGGTCCCGACGCTGGCGGAATTGCTCAAGCCATCAGGGCAGCGCAGATCGCAGTTTAGCGTCGGACGGAAATACGACATTGAAAACGTTGGTCTTGCTGCTACCCAGGAGCCGCTGAGCGACACTCTATCCGTGACGGACTGCAGCAATATCAACTCTGGAAATAGCCGATGCGGCCACGAGTACGGGACAAGTTTGAGCGATCAGGACAAAAAGGCGTTGCTTGAATACCTCAAGACACTGTGACCCGCTTAGGCGCCCCTCTTTGACCGGCTTCCAGCCTGCTGCCGGTTCCAGTATCGTTTGCGCAAAAGACCCTCATTCACCGAGTTCTCGCTGCCGGCGCGAGCATTGGAGTGGACATCTGATCCAGCGCAGCTGCTCAAGGTCGCACAAGTGATGGCCCGCCAACGTTTGCCCCTCTGCCGTACGCGTCGCTTGTGTGTAAGAAAAGAGGTTCCACATGCTCCCAAGCTCAACAGTGCATCACAAAGAATGCGTTCGCTGTGGTTCTGGATTAGTGACCCTTGAGTGGCACGAGCTCGTCAACGCGAATGAAGCTCAAGATCTTTGGCGCTGCTGGAACTGCAAACACCAGTTTGTCTCCGTCGTCACTTCAGATGAGAGGGAGCCCTCAGCCGCAGAGATCACAAGACCATTCTTTACGAGCCTGCTGGTGTGACCAATGACGCCGGAGCAGGTCGACCTTGTCAGGACTGCTAGGCCACGCCGTGCCCGGCATCAGCGGGCGCTATATCGGCGAGCTAGCCATGCTGCGCTCGACTGAGTTACGCGAGGCGCAAGAGAAGATCAGCGCTCACGTGTTCAAGCTTCTCGGGTTGAAGCTTCCACGGGGTACGATGAGGGCCGCCGGCTAAGTCGGGGGCCTAAGCACGGACGATCTAATCCAATCTGCCAGGTGAGCGGTCACTTGATACTCGCGCGCTTTGCGCAATATCGCGTCGCGCTTTGCGCATGCCGGCATTTGGTCAGCGCGGCTCCTTAAGCGCGCCGCCTCTTCCAACAGGCGGTCAGTAAGGGGCTTTGTTAGCTTGAAAAGCCTCCGGTGTTTGGTCATGCACGTTCTCCCCGGATGTGTACCTTAGACCATGCGATCTCTGCCGAGAGAAACCTATGCTGGGTCGCTGGCAACACGATACGCGGGCGGGTTGGAGCGGACCGCCCGCGCTAGTTCTCACTTTGACGTTAGTGTCCCGCGACATCGGGGCCAAGCAACCAAGCCCAGCAACTAGCGTGCCAAACAATCGCACGCGGCCCGAAAAGGCTCTGGTCAGCCGTGCCTTGAGGATTGGGGCGGCTCGATCCTAGCCGGTATCAGGACGCCACGTCCGCGAGATCAGCGGATCAATCCGATCATCGTATATGGTCACAAGCTCGCCGGCTCTTAGGCCAAGGCCCTTCAAGTCGGCTTCGCGGAGTTCGGAATTCGAGATCGCTGCTTCGCCCGCGCTGGCCGCCAATGAAGCCTTTACTGCTTCTGCCGCATCGGCGATTGCGACCGCATAGGTTACATATCGAAGCTTGCCGTCGTCTTTGGGGACGCCGATCGTAACCATCCATCCTGCTGCCATCACTCCTCCGATATTCAAGACAGGCGGTTACTCTACGCATTCACCCCTAGCAGCCACCTCCCAATAGCGGCAGGATTGCAAATCCGTGGCGGCCCAGTCCGCAAGATCACGGGACTCTCTTCCATGCGTGGCGCGAGCTGCGCTGGACTGCGACTTGGAGGAACGCCGCAGTGGCGAGCAAGTTTGAGCGGATCGACACTGTCGCGCGGCCGGTCAGGCGGCGGCGGTTATGGGCTGACGGTCAGTCGGTTTGGCGATGACCTCGATCCCGTCGTTGAATGTCACACCGAGAACGAGTTTTGGCAACTGGTTGTGGCCATCGAGACGACGCCAGCTTTTCTGCGCGGCCTCAAGCAGTTTGAAGACCATCGCGAGCGCCGTTCTGTTGGACAGGCAGCCCTTCGATCGGATCGTGCGGTGGCGCACGGTAGCGAAGGTGCTTTCAATGGGATTGGTGGTCCGCAGGTGTTTCCAGTGTTCGGCCGGGAAGTCGTAGAACGCCAGTAGCGTGTCCCGATCCTTGCTCAGGCAGTCGGCCGCCTTCTCGTATTTGGGCGTGTAGCTCTCGATGAAGGCGTCGAACGCCAGCTCGGCGGCGGCCTTGGTTTCGGCCATCCAGATCTCCTGCAACGCGCGTTTGGCTTTAGGCTGCTGGCTCTTCGGCAACTTGGCGATCACGTTGGCGGTCTTGTGTACCCAGCAGCGCTGCTCGCGCGTTTTCGGCCAGACCTCGCCGGCGGCCTTCCAGAACCCGAGCGCGCCGTCGGCGATGGTGAGCCGCGGCGGCACGCCGAGCCCGCGCCGCTTCAGGTCGAGCAGCAGATCGCGCCAGTCCTGCGCGCTCTCGCGGGCGCCATCGGTGAAGCCGACCAGTTCCTTGCGGCCTTCCGGCGTCGCGCCGATCAGCACCAGGATGCACTGCTTTTCGTCTTCGAGGCGTGCTTGGAGATGGATGCCATCGGCCCAGATGTAGACGTAGCGCTTCGCCGACAGATCGCGCCTCTGCCACGCGGTGTGTTCGTCAAGCCAACCGTCCTTCAGACGGCCGATGGCGGATGCCGACAACCCGGCAGCATCCTTGCCGAGCAGCGCCGCCAGAGCCTCGGAGAAGTCGCCGGTGGAGATACCCTTCAGGTAAAGGATCGGCAGCAGCGTCTCGATCGATTTCGAGCGGCGCATGTAGGGCGGCAGGATCGACGGAGAGAACCGGATGCGGTCGGGATCGGTAGCCTCCGCCTCGCGATCGCGTACACGCGGCTGGCGGACGCCGACCGGACCGATACCCGTCATCACCTCGCGTTCCGGCAGGTGACCGTGGCGCACGACGCGCTGGTGGCCGTCCGCAGTCTTCAAATCGGCATGCTTGCCGAGAAAGTCCGCGACCTCGGCCTCGACCGCCTGGGCCAACAGAGCACGCGCCCCATTGCGCAAGATTTCGGTGAGTTGATCGTCGACGTTTCCTGGCTGAATCAACTTGATGATGTTATCTTTGGACACGGCATATCGCTCCTTCGGTGGAGAAGTGGAGGCGTCAAGCACCCCCACGATATGCCGCCTTCCCGATTCCCGCCGTCACCAACTTTCAGCGATAGCTCGTCTCCGTGCGCGCCAAAGCCATCCTCGCCGGGATCATCGATCGCTAGGGGGCGCCGGGGGCAGCGCAGCAAATAGCCAAATCAAGCATCGGGCCGTACAGCCTGCCGGCTCCGATCAATAGTTCTTCCGCGACAATTTCGATAGCGCGCCAGCTTTCCGCCACGAGCGTCTTTGCTTTCGCCTCATAGTGCTCGCGCGGCTCCGGCAATTGCGTCATTGCGCTGGTGATGTTGGCTTCGTCATCGCCAGCACAAAGCAGCCGGCCGGTGAAGCGAGCTTCCGCGAATGGCCCTGCCATCGTGATCAAGATTTCAGTCTTGGGGCTGGCCTTCTCGTGCCACATGTGCCCAATGCGACCCATAAAAGGAATGATGGCAACACACGCGACCTCTATGTCTAGTGCGCGAGCAATCACTGCATGACCCGCCTCGTGATATGCAGCGATCTCGCGCTCTTCGAATACTTCGGTGTACTCCTGCTCGATATCCGGAGGATGGCAGCGCGACCCCAGGGGCCTGACATTGCTAGGGCGTAACTTTAACGCGCGCATCCGCGTTATGGAAGAGAGCTTCCGTTTTGGAGGCCGCCTAGGTGTCGGCCTACGCGCTTCGAGCTTCGCGATCGCGGCAAGCACGACGGCCGTTGCGACCTTCCGTTGAGACCATTGTGTGAGCGCCTCAATGGCGATCTTCAACGCCCCTTCACGGGTCATGGCATGATCTCCACAGCGTGCACCAACCAGAGCATTTTCCGATCACGTCCAGCATGGAGCTGCCAAAGCCCATCCGGCGAAGTCATAGGCACCGAAAGGACTCGGCATGGCCAGGGCAACCTCTGCGGTCACGTCGGTTGTGCGCGTCACGAGGCCGCGGTCCGGATGGTAAGATGCCGCAGCAGCGCGGCGATCTGTGGCCATATCATTGGGCCGGCGTCCGGCTCGATCTCCGAGCCAACCGCCCAAGGGTGCAGCAGCAATTCCTACTGCATTGCTGACGACCGTGCTCGCAAAGGCGAGAGGCGGCAACTTGCAGGACGTTTCGGGCAGGACACTGCGCAACCAAAATCCGAACGGCAGCGTACCGGCACCGAGCAGAAACGCGATCCGCCATCCGTACGCGTCCAGCGCCTCGCTTGTTATGGCGACGGAGAGTATTTCTCCGACCAGCGCTCCGCGCCGTTTCTTTCGCTCCGCCTGACTAGCACTACTTTGGCAGATTTTGGCGATTGATCGGCGAAACTGGATTGAACGAAGCCGCTGCCGCGGCGTAGGGGGCAAGGTGGCATAGATCGCCTCCTGGCTGAGAGGATGTGGGTGTTGGAGCCCACCCCCTCAGACAGGAGTATCGAGATGGCCGATTTGAGCCCTCTTCGCCGCCGCATGATCGAAGACATGACCGTCCGCAATCTGTCGCCGGCGACGCAAAGATCCTACATCAGCGCGGTTTCGAAGTTCAGCCGCTATTTTGGCCGATCGCCTGACCGGTTAGAGCTGGAAGACGTCCGCGCCTTCCAGGTGCATTTGGTCTCGACCGGCATCTCATGGCCGGCGCTGAACCAGATCGTCTGTGCGCTACGGTTTTTCTACGGCGTCACGCTCGGCGAGGCGCTCATCCCAGAGCGCATTCCCTATGCGCGAGAACCGCGCAAGCTGCCGGTCGTTCTCAGCGCCGACGAAGTGGTTCAGTTTCTTGAAGCGGTATCGAGCCGGATCGCGCCGCTCGGGGAATACGCAGGACAACTTCGCGGCCAAGCCGAGGCGCCGGTCCGCCATGGCCAGAAGCATGACGCCGCCATCCGACGTCAGCTTGCCGCCGTCGAACGAGGCTGTGATCTTCTTGCGGGAAACGGCTGGAAATGAGAACGGCAGACTCGTATCGTCGGTCATGGCGAGTGTGGCGGCCCGGATGCGCGGAGGGTGGGTGTCAGCAACCGAATCCTAACGCCATCTCAGCGGCTTACGCCACGCTCGCCAGCCTCTCAACAAGCCGCTGATGAATAAGACGGGCTAGCCGAGCTAGGCCGCGGACAGTGGATCCCCGATTTCACCGCTTGAGGGGTTCCGGGTTTTCCTTGTGTATCCTGATGAGCTCCATCAGGTTTTCGATGCCGAAGCCGGTGAACGCCATGACGCCTTCGTCACCTATGCCGTAAACCCAGATGACGCCGTCCTCCGGATCGGAAGCAGGAAGCGCGACGCTGCTGCGCCGTCCGCCGGCGGCGCCATCCGCTTGTCCACGCAGACCAGCTGCAGCAGCTCGGCCATCGCGCGCTCGCCGGCCTCCGCCAGGCTAGCGCCGCTGATGATTACGGGCGGCAGCGCTCTTCCAGTTCTTCAGTCGCTGCAGAACTTCTCTAACTTCAAGATTGGGGCCGTTCCGTTCAGCGTCCTTATTGCGGCCGGTCTGGTCGCGGTGGTTTCGATCCTGATCAATGGCACCATCGTTGGGCGGCGCTATATCGCGGTAGGTGCCAATCCAGCGACGGCGCAATCATCCGGCATCAAGATTTTGCGGTATCAGATTGGTACATATGTGGCGGCGGCCATTTGCTACGCGATCACCGGAATTCTTCTTGCAGGCTTTGTCGGCTACGCCTCGCCTACCGCAGGAAGCGACTACCTCTTGCCAAGCATTGCTGCAGTCG
This sequence comes from Bradyrhizobium sp. 41S5, assembly GCF_011516665.3. Classification (NCBI taxonomy): domain Bacteria; kingdom Pseudomonadati; phylum Pseudomonadota; class Alphaproteobacteria; order Hyphomicrobiales; family Nitrobacteraceae; genus Bradyrhizobium; species Bradyrhizobium sp. 41S5. The sequence goes on from NZ_CP083722.1 coordinate 22,858, forward strand.
TCGTGGGAGGCACTCCGTTCACAGGCGGTCGTGGAAGCGTGATCGCAAGTGGCGCCGCAGCCTTGTTCATGGCGCAACTGGGACAGATGGTGCTCGCGCTCGGGGCGGGACCGGCTCAGCAATTGCTCGTTCAGGCCGCAACAATCGTCTTGGCGACCTCGATCCGCAGAATTCCGGCCAAATCGCTGCTGCCGTTCACGAACTCTCGCATGGCAGAGCAATCGACTGGTTCCGATGCGAGGGGTTGACGACCGAGAAAGTCGCATCGGCGGGCGCCCACTTAGGCGTGGAGAGGACGAGCTTGACGGTTCATCAGCAACACCTTCCGAAAAACGACTATGAGCCTTCCCAGCACCATTGCTGAAGTCCCCCAACATAACCGCCGGCTGTGGGTGACGAATGAGAGGTAATATATTGCTTACACTCGAGCGATCCTGTCTCGGGCGACTTCCGAGGGACGGCGAAGACAGCGGATGGCGGCGCGTACGGACAAGTGAACTTGGCGCTTGCAGGCTAGTAGGGGATGCTCCACTCAACTAGAATTGAAGAGGCTCGAACATGGTTGGAGGCTTCATCATGGCCGCGATTACTTCACTTCCGATTGCTCGTCCCGTCGCGATCCCCCTGCGGGAAATCTTGCCTTGGGCTGTCTTCGGAGGCTTGTTGCTTGTTCTCGGTATCTACTTCATCGGCGTGGAGCAGGGCGCGACAGCATTGTTCAACGGCACCTATGTGCATGAGTTTGTCCACGACGGGCGTCACCTCCTCGGCTTCCCCTGCCACTGAGCATCGCTTTCGTCCGACGAGTTTCCAGGATGCTCGTCGGATTTGGGCAACGTTCGCCTGGCGAAGCGAATATCGATGATGGGAAAGCTCCTTGCGCGCGGGATGATTGTCGGCCTCGTCGCCGCGCTTCTCTCGTTTGGCTTTCTCAAGGTATTTGGTGAGCCGTCGATCGAGCGGGCGATTGCCTTCGAAAAGGTGATGGAGGCGGCCGCGGCGAAACAGGCCGCTCACGAAGGGGCGCTACCGCCGGCGGGCGAGAGTGAACCGGAACTCGTTAGCCGGGGCGTTCAGTCTGGCATCGGATTGCTGGTTGGCTTGTGCGTCTACAGCGCGGCCTGCGGTGGTCTCTTTGCCCTCGCGTTTGCGCTAGCCTATCGACGCATGGGCGATTTTAGTCCTCGAGCTACGTCGGCTTTGCTTGCGGCTGCGGGATTCATCAGCGTTTACGTGACGCCGATGCTCAAATATCCGGCCAGTCCGCCGTCTGTCGGCCTGCCGGAGACGATCGACATGAGAACGAGCCTCTATTTTGCAATGGTCCTGATCTCGCTTGCAGCGATGATCGCGGCAGGAGTGCTGCGGAGGCGCGTCAATAGCCGCTTTGGCGAGTGGAATTCGGCGCTAATCGCGGGGGGGGGCTATGTCGTCGTGATGATCTTTATTTCGCTAGCGATGCCCGCACTCGATGAAGTACCCGACGGTTTCCCGGCCACGTTACTTTGGCAGTTTCGCATCGCGTCGTTTGGTGGCCAAATCGTCATGTGGGCAACGCTGGGTCTGTTGTTTGGCGTAGCGGCCGAGCGAGCGCTTGTCGAGCGGCGACTACCTTTACGCGACGCGATGGTATGAATGGTTGCGCGCCGGACCGGCACGATCCGCCTTCATCTGCTGTGTTCAGCCTCCACATGCTCACGCAATGCTGTTGCATTCGCATCCGACGGTTCTCTCGATTCTAGCGTTCGAGAGGGACTGTCTAAGCTTCCCGGCCATCTCTCCTTCTTCAATGCTGTTTTGCGCAGCCCGTCACTTTGCGCGGGCCAGACTGCGGAGATGCTTGGCCTCGAGGCAGCAGTCCTGCCGCAGTTGCGGGACTGCGATTTCGGCTCCTGGATAGGGCTATCCCTTGAAGAAGTTCGACTAAAGGCCCCTGAGGGTTTTGCCGTCTGGCTACGAGATCCACGTGCCGCACCGCACGGAGGAGAGTCGTTCGTGGATGTGGCGAGGCGCGTCGGCCAATGGATGGACGGGTTGTCCTCCAATCCTCGCTCAATCCTTGCAATTTCGCACACGTCGGTCATCCGCGCAGCAATCGTGCATGCTCTTGGAGTCGGCCCTGACTCTTTTCGGCACATCGACATCGCGCCGTTGACGCGAGCCGAACTCTCAGCATTTGGCGAGCGCTGGACATTCTCGGCGCTGGTGCCCTTGAAGGATGTGCGATGACCAGTCGGCTCGAGAGAATGTTGGCCAATGCGGGGTGCGTATGGCTCTTCACCGTCGCCTCTTGGCTCGCGGTCTGCGCACCAGCCTGGGCACATCATCAAATTGTGCGAAAAGGCCCTGTGGTCGGGATTGCTATTCCTGCTATTGCTCATGGAGAAATGCTCGTCATTGCCAAATATCGTGCCACGATCCTCGATCAGGCCACTCACCATCTGCAAACGGATCCGATCTTCCTCCGGCTCGCGGGTTTCGTCAGCCTGCAATACTTTGCGTGTGTTTGGGGCCTTGTTCCGGGTAGTCTGACCGATGAGGGTAGTCCCTTCAATGAATGCTCGCACGCCTATCTCGCAGGCGCACGTGCGCTCTTGGCGCACATGGCAGAAATGAGTGACGGTCAATCGGCTGCGAAGGCTCTTCAAGAACGGATCAACACTGAGCTCAGCAGTGACCCCGCCTTTGGCGCCATCTGCTCGAACAGTGCCGAAACCTTCGATAGCGGCGTCATCGTTTGGCCGGACTGGGGCATTGCATTCACGCATTCGCCCACCGTCCTGATGCTTTCCGGTTTGTCGGCGCTCGCCGTCATTGGACTCTGGAGTCTTCATTTTATCTTCAATCTGAAAAGAAGGGCGACGCGTGCCTCGAACCTAATCCCCTTTTGAGTTGTGGGCAGACTGGAGATCGCTCAGCTTGCCATCATCGACGAATGAAACCGATGTTTTCCGGACAAGCACAATGACGGCCGCGATAGAAACGATGACCAAGAGCATTGACGTGGAGATCGATCAGCGTGACGTTCACGCCACGCCAATGATTCCCTCTAACCTTCGGCGGCGTTGTGGCAAATCGTCCTCTGTTTGCGGGAATGACTTCAAGTGCGTTCCGCGAAGACCTGCGAGCGTGATCTCAAACGTCGCTCGAATTTCCAATCCACCCGTACAACCCAGCTAATGCAATGGTCACCCAGTCGCCCGCACCAAATGCGCCTTGCTCTCATTCCCTGCCAGCAACCGATCAAGCTCGGCACTCCAGGCACCCATCTTCGGGAGCGGCTGCGTCTCGCGCTCGTACCGGAACTCCGTCGCTTGAGAACGAATGACCTTGCGAACCACCTTCCGCGATACGCCAAGTTCTCGGCAGATCGCCTTGATCGGACGACCATCAACAAAGTAGGCGCGACGGATCTTACCAATCGTCTCCACCACCAGCATCCCAACCTCGGCTTCCATGACTCGATGGAAGCCACTGTGGCCCTTATCCCGGGGTCCCGATTGGATGCCGATCACCCCGAAAACGGGGTCCTTATTCCATGCCGAAACACACCGCTGGGCGGCAAAGCCGATCATCTCGCGCAACAGATCGGCATCAGGGGTCTTCTCCACGAGCGTCCGCAGGTTCATCATATCGTCGGTCATCGGTGGTTCCTCGGTTGCGTTGGCGTGTCGCAACCCGATCCTACCGGAGAACTGCCGGTGACCACCGCAAAGCCGCCCGCCCGCTACGGCGCTATTTGAGGCGCGCGTGCGGGCGGCTTTGCTCTACCGACCTACACCATCACTGAGGACACGACCAACGTTCGGTCTCGGCACGCTACGAGAAGGCCCCGCGAACTGGTTGTGGCCACGCCCGTCGGCTGAGCATGAGCACAAACGGCTTGAAGCGCACGTAGCGTCAGGTTGTACGATCATAGGTGTTTGCGAACGGCCCTAGAGCCGTTCATCGAGGAGTAAAAATGCTTCGATTCTCAAATGGAGATCCACTTAGCCTTACTAGCGCGGCGGCGCGAGCGATTGAGCTCGGTGAGCTGGATGCCTGTTATCGCGAGCTCACAGGCCGCCAGCGTCCGTAGAACAGAAGAAACGGCTGGTTATTTCACGATGCAAGTAGCGAGAATGAGTGATTGAGCGACGATCTCCATCTTGAAGAGAAAGCCATCAAGGCGGTACTATTTTACCGAGAGGCTCTTACCGCTGCCGAGAAGTCTGAAACCGTGCAAGCGCTCGCACATCGAGCGCTCATGAACATGCTGCCCGAGCTCGAGCGCGCAGTTCTCGAGGATCGATCTCCATCAATACGGAGCAAGCTGTTTGATGCCGGTGCGAAAGCGGTCGTTCGATTGAATGAGGCGCGGCAGGTCTTGGATGAGGCGACCGCACGGTTAGAGGGAGCTCGCCAGGCCCTGGCGGCTCTCGAGGGGCAGCTCGGATACATTCCAAATGTTCCGGCGACAGCAAATCGAATTTAGATGACGGCTGCGTGAGCACTGTCGTGAACTGACGGAGAAGATCTGGATGGCTCGCGTCGCGAGCGGGCATCTGAAAGTTGAGCCCGCAATGTAGCGGGGTCTATCGCGTCAGCACGTCAATTTCGCTGCTCGACCGTTGGACAATGCGGCGCCTCCGATCTGCTCGCATTCCTGAGGCAACCACGATGCTCGGCCCGGCGCGCCGCCGAAGTGTCTCGCGGAGAACGCGCAACGCTCTTAAGAAATTGATAGTGCAGCAAAATCATGTTGGAACTCGATAGACAAGTCGCTGATTGCGCTCGTTAGAAATGTCACCGCAAGGCCCGGCGAGGAGGGCGCACGGACGCGAAGCTGGCCGGGGTTGCGCAGCGGCCGGGCGCCCGGATGAGAGCCCCAATGCCAGCGACGGCGACTGGTCGAGTTGCGGGTTTTAGCCCGCCTTGAACAAGCTCGGACCTTGGCCACGTCGCCGCGGAGCCTTCTGGCTGCGGCTGAAGTCGAGCAGCTTCTGCTGCTCGGCAAGTGTACGCCAGAACCGACCCTAACCGCTTGTTCTCGACGATCTCCGCCTGGTCGACTTGTCGCGCCTTGTCGAACGTCCGGTAGGGCGGCGCACGGCCCCTGTGCTTGATCACAAGCCGCCCGTCCGGATGGTCGAACACAGTGACGCGCTGGCGGGCGAGGGTGCTCGTAATCTCGTTCGGCTCGAGGATGAACAGCATCTTGTCGTATTGCAGCGTCAGACTCTGCGATACCGTGCGCTCTTTCTTCCAGGCAAAGGCATCATCGACGACGTCGTGCTCAGTCAGCGGTCGATGCACGTCCTTGTCACTGAAGGGAGGCTTCGCAAACCGCCGATTGTAGCCTTCCATGAACGCGGGCAAAAATGCGTTGCTGGCCTCGATGGTTGAGATTCCGGCCAGCCGCATCTCCTTCAACAGACGATCTTGCAGCGTTCCATTGGCTCGTTCGACGCGCCCCTTCGACTGCGGAGCGTTGGCACAGATGATATCGATGTTGAGCTCGTGCCGTCACCCCCGGGCGCCCCGACCCTTGTTTACCCGTCGCTGCAAATAGGCGCGCGTCGCAGCTCTTCTAACGGTGGTCTATTGCTCGCATAACATAGATTATGGAATAATTTCGCAATTCTTGGAATATGACTGAAGATGACTCCGGAATACTTTGTTATACTTGCGCGGACGTTTTGTCCAGATCAGCCGGCTTGCGGCGTGTCGCACGCTGGCTCCAAGCACGGAAAGTGTCGCTGGACGTAACCACGGCGGGTTTTTCGTCTGAGCCAGGATTCGAGGGCCTCGACGGCCTGTACATGTCCATCGAACAGATCGAGCCGCCGTCGACCGCGCCCACCGAGACGGCCCCATTCACGCACCAATGCCCTATCGCCAAACAGCGTCGGCTCGATCGTAAGCACATAGAACCGCGCCATATTGCGGGCCGGATCGCGACGCTCGAGCACGAGGTATTGCACGGTGAGTTCGGACATGCGCCAGAATCGCAGTCGCCGAATCGACCGTCCAATTAAATAAATGAATCGATCAGGGCCAACGATTCAGAAATCTAATGCGGAAGATGGTCTCGAAGAGACCCTCACGCACATTGTAAGGACGGCGGAGTCGATAGGTCCTTTCGTATACCTTGACGGTTGTGACGAGGCACAGGCACAATCTCTTTAAAGACAGGCTTCAAGATCGAGGGATGTGGACTATGGCTTCTGGGCACGACGCCCACCAGTGCGTATCGCAACTGCGGCAGACATTGGCTGCTGATAAACTCCCGATTGGATTCTTTCTCGGTGCTGGATGTCCGTGCGCCGTTATGGTCCAGAATGAGGACAGTACCGGAATGTCCTCAATCATTCCTGATATTCGAGGGCTCACCTCGTACATTGACGGGATCCTCACCGCGAACGATGAGGCGAAAGGTCCCTATGCAAAGCTAAGAGCCCTCTTTAAGGAAGACGAAGTCGAGACTCCCAACGTTGAGCTAATGCTCAACCGGGTAAGACAATTTCGCGAAGTTGCCGGCAAGGCCGGCGTTCGGGGCCTGTCCGCCGACGAGTTATCCGTACTTGATAAGCACATCTGCCAGTCGATCCGATCCAGGGTAACTCGATCGCTTCCTCCTCCCTCGACTCCCTATCACTCTCTTGCCGAATACATTGGGCGCCATCGTTCACCCTCGACAGAGCTGTTCACTACAAACTACGACCTTCTTCTCGAAGAGGCACTCGAATATCATCAAGTTCCCTATTTCGATGGATTTGTCGGATCGTCTCGCCCCTTCTTTGATCAGAAGGCGATTGAGGATGTCGAAGTGCCCCCACGATGGGCTCGATTGTGGAAGTTACACGGATCCATCAATTGGAGATTCAACCGGGCGTCGAAGGCGGTATTCCGCACTGAGCGCGAGGATAGTGGTGACGAGCTACTCATCCATCCGTCGCATTTGAAATACGACGAGAGCCGCCGGATGCCCTACCTAGTTATGGCAGATCGTCTGAAACACTTCTTAAAGCGCGGTGAGCGCCCTGTTGCTCTTTTCATCATGGGATATTCCTTCGGCGACGAACACATCAACGAAGCCCTGATCGACTGCTTGCGGTCAAACCCGTCGGCAGCTTGCTTCGCTATGCAATATGGGGCTCTTGCGAGCTATCCGACCGCTATAAAGCTGGCCATGGACAATTCGAACCTGTCCGTGATGGCAAAGGATGGAGCCGTGATCAGACGGCAGGAGGCGCCGTGGCTTATGACACCGACCCGAGATGCTTCTGCCTTGTCTGATGTGTTCACCGTGCATCCCCTCACCGCGGGAGCCGATACCGATGCTCCGCGCCCCTGCGATTTTGAAATCGGCAACTTCGCAAGGTTTGGGAACCTATTGCGCTTGATCGCGAACGCCGCGACCGAAACAAGGTAGATTGGCATGTCTCGGACGGATCCGACTCTGCTTGGCACCGTAGAGGATGTGAGCGGCGCTACAATTCGAGTGAAGCTTGGAAGCGAGACGGTCTCTGGACTCAGCTTCATCGAAGGGCAAAGCTATCGTGTTGGACAAGTGGGTGGATTTGTCCGTATTCCACTCGGATTTGTGAACCTGTATGGAGTGATTTCGCAGGTTGGTGCCAGTGCGGTACCGGAACGTCTCGCAGAAGTGGAGATACACGGCAACCGATGGATGACAATCCAATTGGTCGGGGAAGGCCAACCCGGAGCGCGGTTTGACAGGGGCATTTCACAATTTCCGACAGTTGGGGATACTGCCCATCTTGTCACAGAGACTGACCTGCGCACGATCTACGGACGCCCGAATGACGATCGCTTCGTTCAAGTCGGTCAGCTTGCAAGCGCGAGCAGCATTCCAGCCTTGGTAGAAATCGACAAGCTTGTTACGCGCCACAGCGCGGTATTGGGCACGACCGGGTCCGGCAAGTCGACGACGGTCGCGGGATTGTTGGCGGCTCTTTCGGATCGTGGCCGCTACCCCTCCGCTCGGATCCTGGTCATTGACATCCACGGAGAATACGGAAGAGCGCTTCAAGACCGCGCAGCGATATTCCGAATCAATCCTGATCTCAGGAAGGGCGAGCGGCCTCTTTACATCCCCTATTGGGCGATGACGCTCGACGAGTTCCTACCAATAACACTAGGCGCAATCGAGAATGCCGCCGATCGAGGTGCTGTTATAGATCGCATCATGGCGCTGAAGCTGGAAGGCTTGAGCGCCAAAGCGCGCCCAGGTGTCAACGCCGACACCCTGAGTGTCGACACACCCGTCCCTTTCAGTATCCATAAGCTGTGGTTCGACCTCCATTGCGAAATGCGCTCGACGCATTTTGAACGTGACGGACAAGCCCAATCCACCGGCACTTGGGCATTGGAAATCGACCCGGCGACAAGCCAACCCGCACAGGAAGGAAGCGCCATCAGAGGCATCCCTCCTCGATTCCGGGCCGCTAAGGATATTAAGGGTGACGTCGAAAAGATTCGGCTCAGTCGCTCCCCCCTGTCCATCAGTAGACAGATGGACGCGCTAGGCTCCAAAATTCGCGATCCGCGTTTCGATTTTTTGCTGAGACCAGGCCCGTACTGCCCTGCGGAGAACGGTAGTACGGAGCAGGATCTCGATACTCTGCTCGCTGACTGGCTTGGAGATCGCAGCCCAATCACCATTCTGGACCTGTCGAACATACCTCCTTCCATTCAATCGGAGCTGGTCGGAGCGGTCCTTCGCATTTGTTATGACGCCCTGTACTGGGCCAGAAGTATTCCGGAGGGTGGCCGGGAACGGCCACTGCTTGTCGTCCTTGAGGAGGCCCACGCCTATCTGAGTGAAAAGCAAATTGCGTCTGCGGCAGTACGGAAAATCGCTAAAGAAGGTCGAAAGTACGGGATAGGCATGATGCTCGTCAGCCAACGGCCGGCGGAGATCGATCAAACTGTTCTCTCTCAATGTGGGACTCTATTTGCGCTTCGGCTATCGAATGCAGAGGATCGTAATCACGTCAAAGGAGCAGCCTCCGACAATTTGGACGGACTGCTCGCTATGCTTCCGGTGTTGCGGACCGGTGAAGCCGTGATCATTGGCGAAGCGGTCAACTTGCCCATTCGCACGCTCATCAATCCACCTGGCGCCAACCGGCGGCCGGACAGTTCAGATCCCAGAGTAGTCGTAGCAGGATCCGAGGCCGATGGATATGAGGGGCCGGGCGGATGGAATCAAAAGCGTGATCCAGCAAAATACTCTGAGGCGGTTGAGCTATGGCGGCGCCAGAACCCTCGTCCCAGCAACGTCCATATTGAAGCGATTGATACTGAACAATTAGCAGCGGGAGACCCGAAGTGAGGCGCGATCCAGTGACTTCATCAAACATAGCCGAGGTAGGCTATGATCCGAATAGTCGCATCCTTGAAGTTCAATTTAAGACCGGTGCGGTCTATCAATATTTCGACATTTCCCAACAGGTTTATGATGAGCTTATGCGCGCATCTTCGATCGGCGGCTATGTAAATTCCAATGTGAAAGGACACTATCGCTACGCTCGCATATGACGCGATCGCATCGACTACCTGGTGAAATCAATCCAAGAATCTTAGCGTCGGTTCAGAAAGTGTCACTATGAATCAGGCGGGTTCCCGTAACTCGCCGCAGTCTGTTGACCTTAGATTGCGCGCGGCTGGTAGAGGCGAGGAACCTAGCGATCGACGACGTCCGGCGGAAAACCTAAACGAGCCGCACTTCGCGTAGTTGGCGACACAAGATAATCCTTTCCTGATGGCCGCCGTCATGCGCTTCATCGCCGCGAGAGATTCGGGGCGCGGAGCCACCGGCAGATAGGTCAGGTCGATATCGACCGATAAGCGCGGCATGTTGCGGTGAACGAGATTGATGGCGGTGCCGCCCTTGAGCGCAGAATCGGGCTCCGCCGCGACGAACGGGATCGCCTCGATCAACAAGGCCACTTGATGCCGAATTTTTCAGACAGGGGCATTGAGGTCGTCTGGGATGGTTATGAAGTATTTGGCGTCGAGTTTGCCACCCTTGACGAGCATGCGCTTTCCCGTGCCGAGATTAACTTTCGACTTGTCGATCTGCTGGAGCCAGACGTGCTGATGTCGCTCCGCGAACCAGAAGAACAGCCGTTTGACCTTGACGCTTTTGCAGTCATTCAGAAGCGTTTGCAGCCGCCGGGGACTCAGGCTCCTCAAGCCTTCCGCCAAAGCATCTACCTGATGGAAGCTTTCGTGGCGGGGCAATTCGTCGAGCAGTTCGAGGAAGGCACGTTCGGGCGTCGATACCGTGAGAGGCCCGTCGAATGGTCCAGGTATTTCCCGCGTCGTACCCGACTTTGATTCGGGCAGGCTCCCCTGCGTTGTGAATAGACTTTGCGTGCAGTGAACGCGGAATTTTTGTTTGAGCGGGAGTTTGCCGAGCCAGCCGGGAGCAGGCCGCGTTCCATATAGATGTACAGTCGAAGGACCCGTCCGGCTCAAATAGTGGCCGAGGCCTTGCGCTTCGATGACGGTACGCCCCCCGACGACGAGATCGGAGCCGAGCAGTCGCTGGAGTGAAACGACGACATTTTGCCAGGAGAGTTCGCCGAGCGGGCGCTTGAAAGTTCCCCTCGCCGGCTGAACGAGCCAGCCGGCCGATACGTATTGGCTGCGCAGACTGGTGGAGTATCCATGCCGCTCCATCCAGGCGGCATCGACCAGAAGTCCCTGCGGGAGGGTTCTTTCGAGTTTGTTTAATTTCCCGACCTTTTGCTCAGCCATACTAAGTAAATTAGCGCAACTTCAAACCATTCCGCGGTTTAAGTTGTATCCATTTCCCATAGTCAGACTAAGTAAAATCATCATCACACAAACTCATTTCGGGATCTAGAGTTGACACTATGTTCCTCTTTTGTTCTATTCTAGATTACCCCTCCTGCTAGGCTGCTCGCGCATGGCGTTCGGGTAGATCGACGTGTCGGTGGAAAACCCGCCGGCCAAGTCGAAATCGACGACGCGTATGTGGACATTAAGTCGAGCGACATCGCAATCGCGCACAGATCATGTTGAATCCGGTTGCAACGATGATGGGGAATACATGAGTTTCAAAGCAACCGCCGCTCACGAGGCAACCCTGCATTGCCCCAACTGCAATCACGAGATCCGGCTGACGGAGTCGTTGGCCGCTCCCCTCCTCGCTGAAACCCGCCAGCGCTTTCAACAGCAGCTTGCCAGCAAGGATGCAGAGATGGAGCGCAAGACCGAGACACTGCGGCTGGAACGCGAGCAGGTCGCTAAGGACCGCGAGCAAATCGAGGACCACGTTGCGAAGCGATTGACCGCCGAACGTGCCCAGCTGGTCGCGGCCGAAAGCAAGAAGGCGCGGGAGGCGGCCGCGGCCGAGCTCCAGGCGAAGGAAGCGGAAGCTGCGGAGCTGCGAGCCACCCTACTCTCCAACAACACGAAGCTTGCCGAGGCCCAAAAGCAGCAGGCCGAACTGATGCGGCAGCAGCGGGCGCTCGAAGAGGAAAAGCGCGAGCTCGACCTGACGATAGAGAAGCGCGTGCAGTCCTCTGTCAGCGAAATCCAGATTAAGGCCAGGCAAGAAGCCGACGAGGCTGCGCGCCTGCGCGTCGCCGAGAAGGACCAGACCATCGAGTCGATGACACGCACCATCGAGGAGCTTAAGCGCAAGGCCGAACAGGGATCACAGCAATCTCAAGGAGAGGTTCTTGAGCTCGAGCTTGAAGAGCTTCTGCGCGGGCGTTTTCCAACCGATTCGATTGTGCCGGTTGGCAAAGGCGAGCTTGGGGCGGACGTTATCCAACAGGTGAATGGTGCTATTGGCCAATCTGCCGGCATCATCCTTTGGGAAACCAAGCGCACCAAGGCGTGGAGTGACGGGTGGCTCGCCAAATTGCGCGACGACCAGCGTCGTTCCGGCGCTGACGTCGCTCTGATCATCTCGCATACGTTGCCGAAGCATGTCGAGCAATTCGACTTGGTCGACGGTGTGTGGGTTGCGCATCCGCGCTGCGCCCTCCCCGTCGCGGTCGCTCTTCGTCAGGCACTCATCGATGTCTGCAGTTCCCGCATGGTGCAGCAGGGACAACAGACGAAGATGGAGCAGGTTTATCACTATTTGACCGGCACGAAGTTTCGACAGCGGGTCGAAGCTGTCGTTGAGAAATTCAACGATATGCGCGAGGATCTCGACAAGGAGCGCAAGTTTATGGGCCGGCAGTGGGCCAAGCGGGAAACCCAAATCCTGGCCGTCATCGATTCGACCGTGGGCATGGTCGGCGACCTGCAGGCAATTGCCGGTAAGGCCATGCCGGATATTCCCAGCCTAGATACTCCGTTGTTGGACAACGCTGTTGAGGTCGAACGAAAAGCTGGATGATCCCTCCCCAGCCTCTTTACAGTGCATCCGCGCGCGAGCCGCCCAGGATCACATGCAGACTTCAGCCGGCTGTTCACGTCAAGCGCGTATCCAGAAGGGGGCAGCTCGCGGTCGCATTGCACGCCGAACCTTGCTCTCTCGTCATTCCGAATCCCAGCCTTGCGCTAACGGGGAACGAACGACGGGAATAAGGATTCGTCGTATCAGGAGCTGTCACATGCTGATGACGCGTGAACGAAGACCACCGATACGGACGCTGCGCGGATGGGCGATCCAGGTGCTCCGGGAAGCGGGCGCCATCCGCGAGTGCGAAGAACACGGCTGGATGCAAGATCGCGCCGATCCGCATGCACGGGAGCGGGCCTTTGATAACGCCCGTCGAGACCCGCCAGCAGGCGTCTCCCCTGATGCTGCGGCGGCCGAGGTTCGCGACGTGCTGAACTCGATCGGAGATAGCTGCCCAGAATGCTCCCCAGACTAGAAGGGCTGGCGGCGAGCCTCAACGCCAGCGCCTTTCCATTTCAGCGGCCGAGCTTCTTCTCGACCCGCTTGCGAGAATTGCCGATCTTCTTCACGGACGATGCCGCGCGGCCCGTCTTCTTTGCTTCGTAGCGGACTTCGTAGTCCTGTCCCTTGGCAGCTTCTTCTTGACCTCGTTGTCAATTCAGGAGGCGTTGGCTCTCGCCCGTTCGCGCGCCTCGCGGCGACGTTCACGTCGTTCGCGCCGCCGCTTGGCACGATCGGCGGGCTGCCGCAGCGGAGGAACAGGCGCAGGCAAGGTCGAGTTCGTCTCCCTTGGTGGAGGCACTTGGGCCACTTCGGAGGCCATAGGCCGCGCTTCCATAAATTCAAGCACCGCCCGCCCTTTGGACGTGATCTTCCATCCTCCGCTTATGCGTTCGACCAGTCCTTGTGAAAAGATGTCGAGGTCGGGCACTCTGGCCACGAGGCGCTTGGTCCGCTCCGCCCAGTCGCGGCCACTCGTCGCTAGGATGGCCATATCCCTCTTGAGGTCCTCCATCACGGCAAAGCCGCCCGGATAAGCCGCCAAAATCTTTAGGACCGTGACCTGGAAGTTCATGCCGGCCGCGACGATCAGCGCCACATCGTCGGCGCGTGCGAGAGGGCGTCGCGACCAACCTGTCTGAGGCTCTCGGGAGAGATCTCGCCTCTCGTCGCAGCCTCTAGGATCTTCGTTGCGACGTGGACGCGTGCCCCGATCTCGCGGTGCGAGACGCTTTCACAGACTTCATCGAGAACCGCGCGCAAAAGCGCGGTGGTTGCCGTATCGAACATAAGATGCCCCCATAAGGGAAAATTCAATCCTAGCGCGGTTTCGCCCGCTTGGGGATTCAGGTATGTTAAACTTTGCGGATGGTGCGCTGCACCCCCGCCCTATGCGCTGTTGCTTCGGCTTCGCGGTCTGCCGCCTTCTTGGCGTTGCGCACCGCCCGCGGGGCCGCCATTAGCCGGGCAACGAGACCGTCGTCTCGCGTGACCTCGTCGAGATTGGGATTTGCCATCCGCCTGAGCCTGCCGCGGACGACGAAGTAGTGGCCGTCTGGCATCACCGGATGCTTCAAGACACCTAAGCCGACTTTCGCTGCGGTTTGGACGCCGGCTTCTTCGCCGCGGCCTCTTTCGCCGGCTTCTTGCCCGCGATCGGCATCAGCATTTCCTTTTGCCCAGCCACCACCTTGCGCGGCTTTTTGCTTGGCTTCCTGGGTGCCTCTGTAGCGGCCCCCCCTTCTCTTCCGATGCTCTTGCGGAGCGCATCCATCAGGTCAACGACGTTCTCGCCTCGAGGCCGCGCTTTCGCGGTGACGGGCTTGCCGGCGCGCTTCTTGTTGATGAGATCGATGAGGGCGGTTTCGTATTGGTCTTCGAACTTGTCCGGCTCGAAGTGGCCCGCCTTTTGATTGACGATGTGCCTGGCGAGATCGAGCATATCCTTGGTGACTTTGACATCCTGGATGTCGTCGAAATACTCGTCGGCGGACCGGACTTCGTAGGGATAGCGCAGCAGGGTCCCCATCAGCCCCTTGTCCAGCGGCTCCAGCGCGATGATGTGCTCGCGATTGGTCAGCACCACGCGACCGATCGCGACCTTGTTCATTTCGCGGATGGTTTCACGGATAACGGCGAAGGCGTCGTGCCCGACTTTGCCATCTGGGGTCAGGTAGTAAGGACGGATCAGGTAGCGTGGGTCGATCTCGCTGCGGTCGACGAACTCGTCGATCTCGATCGTTCGCGTCGATTCCAGCGCGACGTTCTCGAGCTCCTCCTTCGTCACCTCAATGAATGTGTCGGTGTCGATCTTGTAGCCCTTGACGATGTCTTCGTTGTCGACCTCCTCACCGGTATCAGCGTCCACCTTGGCGTACTTGATGCGGTGGCCGGTCTTTCGGTTGAGCTGGTTGAACGAGACCCTTTCGGATTCCGACGTGGCCGGATAGAGCGCGACCGGACAGGTGACGAGGGAAAGACGCAGGAAGCCTTTCCAGTTAGCGCGGGGGGCCATCGCGGGGGAACTCCATACTGGTGCCGGATTCAAGACGAACGGGCCGGCTTGGTTCCGACACCGCGTCCCTCCCAAAAGGATGAATTTTTCAGGATTGGCTCGAAGCGGACTCGACATTTGTTCTTGTTATGTTCTAATTCGGAATGACCGATCGACCCGCGAGCTGGCGCATGCCGACCCCGAAGCAGATGGAAAAACTGGCCGCTGAAGCTACCCGTAGACCGGGCCCCTCCGCGGCGGCTCCAGATGCGCCACTCCCGGTGGAATATTGGGAATCGGTCCTGAAAGACCCTCGCGCGGACGACAGCGGAGCTGAAAGGCGACAGCGACGTCTTTCCGAGATTCAACGCCACGTGCTGCGCATCTCCTGCCGTCGCTGCGAGCGGACCGTGGAAATCCAGAAGGCCGATGCAGTCCGATTGTATGGCGGCAACGCGGTCTGGAAGGACGTGGCGCAGCGGTTGCTCGACAACACGTGCCAGCAGCGCACCGGCAGGCATGAAGAAGACGGGTGCTGGCCGGCGTTCGAGACGCCCTAGCCCGTTCCGGATCGCGATCCGATCTCTTAGCGCCTGGATGCCGGATGGCCCCGAAGTATCACCCCACGCCCCTGTCGGGCGGCGACCGAAAGGCTCTGGCGAAAGAGCTCGGCAAGGCACGCGCGATGGCCAACATCCTGGCCGCCCAATCGGCGGAAACGCGGGCCAAGGGCGAAGCAATGATCCAGCAGGCTGACAGGCTGCTTTGCGAAAGCTGGAATGAGCGCATGTGGAGCGACGGCGAACCAATCGATCCCTCGCCCACCATCGATCAGGCCGTGAATGGAGGCTTCCCCTGGCTGGAGATCAGGTGCGCTCGCTGCAAGACGCCGAGCGACGTCGACCTCGCGGCGATGAAACATCCGCCGACCACCTTCGTGCACGATCTCGCCAGCCGGCTGCGCTGCCGCAAATGCGCCAAGGCCGGCCGGCGCCCATCCGCGACTCTGCTACAACTAGCTTGGCAGCCTCGCCACCCTCGAACCGAAGCCTGACTGATGTGCAATCTTTATTCGATCACGACCAACCAGGCCGCGATCAACGCGCTGTTTCACGTCGTGAACCGATACGTCGGCAATCTGGCGCCGATGCCCGGCGTGTTTCCCGACTACAAAGCACCGATCGTGCGCAACGGAGCTGAGGGCCGCGAGCTCGCCACAGCGCGCTGGGGGATGCCGTCGTCATCAAAGGCGTTGATGGACGCCACCAAGAAACGAGCCGAGAAGCTGCAGGCCAAAGGCAAGACGGTCGACTTCAAGGAACTGCTTCGGATGGAGCCGGATGGCGGCACGACCAATATCCGCAACGTGACGAGCAAGCATTGGACCCGCTGGCTCGGCATCGAAAACCGCTGTGTGGTGCCGTTCAACTCCTTCAGCGAGTTCAACAAGGCCGAGGGCGGCGATATCTGGTTCGCGCTCGATGAGACGCGTCCCCTCGCCTGCTTCGCCGGTATTTGGACCAACTGGACGTCCGTTCGGAAGGTCAAGGAAGCCCGCAGCGTCAAGGAAGATACGGCCGGGCTAGCGACGTGACCATCGAGGACGAGGACGACCAGGCAGCTTCCCCGGGCCGCCAACGCAAGATCATCCACATCGACATGGATGCCTTCTACGCATCGGTCGAGCAGCGGGACAATCCGGATCTTCGCGGGAAGCCGGTCGCCGTCGGCGGATCCCGGGAACGCGGCGTCGTGGCGGCGGCCAGCTACGAAGCGCGCAAGTTTGGCGTCAGGTCGGCCATGCCGTCGGTTACCGCGAAGCGGCAATGCCCAGACCTGATCTTCGTGAAGCCGCGTTTCGAGGTGTACACGGCGGTCTCCCAGCAAATACGCGAGATCTTCGCCGAGCACACCCCGATCATCGAGCCGCTGTCGCTGGACGAGGCCTACCTCGACGTGACCGAAAATCTGCAGAGCATCCCGTTGGCTCGGGACGTCGCGTTGGCGATCCGTGCGAAGATCAAGGAGGTAACCGGCCTCAACGCTTCGGCCGGCATCTCCTACAACAAGTTTCTGGCAAAGCTCGCCTCCGACCACCGCAAGCCTAACGGCCAATACGTCATCACGCCTGCGATGGGCCCGGCATTCGTAGAAACCCTGCCGGTCGACAAATTCCACGGCATCGGGCCTGCGACCAGCGCCAAGATGAATGCGCTCGGCCTCTACACTGGGCTCAATATGCGCAATCAGTCGCTCGAATTCATGCAGACCAATTTCGGCAAAGCTGGAAGCTATTACTATTGGATATCGAGGGGTGTCGACAACCGCGAGGTCAGAGCCGACCGTGTGCGGAAATCCGTGGGCGCAGAAAACACCTTCTCGATTGATCTCAATGAATTCGAGGCCATGGTGTCGGAACTGCAGCCTTTAATCGACAAGGTTTGCCGGCATTGCGAAGAAAAGGGCTCGCGGGGTCGGACAGTGACGCTGAAGGTCAAATTTGCAGACTTCGAGATTATGACACGCAGCAGGTCTGTCCCCGCCGCCGTGTCGAGCAGAAGCGATCTGGAGCGCTTGGTCGTCAGCCTATTCGAGAACGAAACGCCTCTTCCAAAACCGGTGCGGCTCCTAGGCATCTCACTCTCATCCCTACAAACCGAAGATGGCGCGGAGCCACAGCTGGATCTGCCAATCTGAAAAAATACGATACTCGCTCGTTACACGAGAGCCTAGTGCGGCATCGGCTGCACGCACAAGCGAACGGATAGATATCTGGGCGGCCGGGTATCCCGATCTCCTCTCGCCCCTCGCCGGGCAGGTCTTCGCGATTGAACAGAACGTGGTTGATACGGTGAGATTGGTTGTCTAGAGTTTCGCAAACGTAATCGTACGTTGTGACGGCAGAACGAATTTTGGCGCGCATGGCTCCTGTAAAGTACGAATACATAGCCCAATCCTTCCGGCCCCGATCCAATTCAAAGCATAGGATCCTGCTTTTCGTGGCGCCGGCCGGAGACGTCCGGAGCTGGGCGGGCGTACCGAGGAAGGCATTCGATTATCAGCACGGATTTCAGCGCACGCTCAGCCCGCCACGCGTCATCGATGTGGTCAAGTATTTCCGCGAGAATCCCGAGAACATCTCGCCCACCTCGCTGGTGATCGGGCTGTCCGACGAGGTGAAGCTTTCGCCGGTCAAGCAGCAAATCTCCGACACCGTCGATCTGGTCCGTGTCCGAATAACCCTTCCGGATTTCTCCGGGATCTCGATGGAGGATCTGGCGAAGCGGGCTCTGGACAAGCTCCGGCTGCGATTGCCGCCTTCGACCATCGAGGAAATCGAAGGCAACGTCGAAGAGGCAGTTTCCGAGGCCGTACGTCTTCAGGACGAAGACGTCGTCGATCAGACCTACGGCGATACGCTGGAAGGACTGGAGGCGGAAGCCCAAGACCGATCGTACCTCGCCGATTTCTACGCCCAATTGCTCGGATACACCCGCAATCTGGTCGAATGGCCCGAGCCAGAACCACTGCGCGAGATCCTCTATTCGATTCTCAAGCCCGCGATCATCGTCGACGGGCAGCACCGCGTGTTCGGCGGCGCGCAGGCCGACGAAAGCATGGCGTTTCCGGTGTGTGCTATCCCCAATTCCACCTGGGCCGAGAACGTTTACCAGTTCGTCGTCATCAACCAGAAGGCAAAACCAATCAAGCCGGCGTTCTTGAGCTCGATCATCGCGACGTCACTTAGTCCCGAAGAGATCGAGCGCGTATACGATCGCCTGCGTACCTCGAACATCGACGTCGAACGTGCAGAAGCGATGGAGCGGATCAACACCGACCCGGCCTCGCCGTTCAAGGGAATGATCGACTTCGAGGTGCAAGGATCGCCGGGCTTCCTGCAGTTTCCGGGAATGACGCGATTGGCGAAAGCGTTCGAACGGATTCCTCACACCCATCCGGCTCTACTATCGGGCTCATCATGGGAGGAGATCAACGGCGACTGGTTCGAATTCTTCTTCGCCTTTTGGCGCGGCATTCGCGGCTATTTCCAGGGAAGGGATCCACGACTTTGGCAGGAGCCGACGCCCGAGAATCCGAACAACCTGTTGAAGCTTGTGTCGCTCCAGGAGATGCAGGCATTCACCTTGGACACATGGGCCGACAGCAGAATGCTGAAGCTGACCAGCCCGCAGGCGACGGAGCAATTCGCGAACGATTTCTGGAAGGACTTCCCGCCGACCTTCTTCACAGACGAATGGCGCCAAAAAGGACTTCAGACCTCCGTAGGCCGCAAGCTGTTGCGCGATGCCATTACCGAGACGCGGCGCAGCATTGGGCGGAAGAACTGGAGCCATCGTTTGCTCGGTCTGTTCAAGAGTTGACGCGGCCATGGAGTGGATAGACTTCGCACTGTTCGGCGACGAGAACGGACTGCAATCGGCCCTCGACGGCCTCGACGCTCGGCAACGCGCCGAGGCAATCGCCGGATTGGCGCGCAAATTGGGATTAGATCGTGCCGACATTGAATTGTCGATCCTCAGGTTGTTGATCGAGCGTGCCAGGCCGTATGCGTTGCCTACGTCACTTTGGCGCAGGCCCGTCACCGCCTCGGACGATCCTCGCGCGCACCTGCGGACCCATTTCGGGCGAATCGGCGTGGCGGCGACCGCGGACCGTCTTGATAAGGGTTTGGACCTGTATCTCCAGTTCCGTGAGGAACGCAGCAGGGTGCAGGTCCAGGAAGCTGACCTTCGGCGTTGCGGCTACCGATGTGAGCACTGCGGTCTCGCGTTTTGTAACGAAGAACTTGCCCGAAGGACGATCGTTTCGCCGTTCGGGACGAGAGGCACCAAGAAGACCGACGCCTTGAAGCCGCACTGGAACGGCGGGGACGACCTGAGATGGCCGACGATGGATCATGATTGGCCGGTAAGTCTCTACGGCAGCAACGACCGCAAGAACCTCAGGGTTCTCTGCCGAGCCTGTAACGACGGCAAGATGGATTTCGTCGCTTGGGAGCAGACCCGCTCGGCGGTTGGTTTGCCTAAGCGAATCCAGTTGTCGCTGGGCAAAGTGCCCAACGAACTATTCTATACGCAATTGCGGAGATCACCTATCTGCGTCGATACGGGTCAGACCGCGGCGAGCACAGAACTGACCGTCCGCCTTGTCGACGCGAACGGTCCGCTCGTGTTGGATAATTTCGTTACGGTTGCCAGTCCCGGCATCTGACCGGCTCCGCGGCGCTAGGCGTCATCGTCGTCACCAGCGGCTTCGGCCGTTGCCATTTGCTGCCGCGTGCCTGCCGGCCTCGGGCAAAAATGCCGAAAGTCGCAGGCGACGCAGGTCTCGAGCGAGTCGCAGGTCGGCGGCCACGTATTACGGATGCTTCCCCTGATCTCTTCGTCCCGCACACGCCCCTCGATTTCAGCGACGATTTGATCGAACTGTGTTGTAGCGTTGTCGATGCTCTGCTGCGTGACGGGAATGACCCTGATGGCGCGCCTGTACCGAAAGGCGGCGCTTAGTCGAGGCGCGGGACCCCCCGTCCAGGTGTTTAACGCATAATAGTCTGGATCGCCGCGAGTCGGAGCGACGTCGGTCCTTCCGTTCTGGATCGCCGCCTTCATCTTTCGGACATCGTCCGCGCCGGGCGCGAGTTCGTTGACGTAGATCAGTATCCCGGCGGCGACCGGATATCCCAACTGCTGCCGTTGACGCAACCAGGCGTAGGTCTGGACCTGCCATTCGCCGAGTTGCCAATAATCCTCCGCCGAATCCGGCCTGTGAGACCCCTTATAGTCGACGATAACTTCGAATGTCCCTTGCAGGTCGGGACACGCCGCTCTCACTGCTTCGCGGACGATGTTTTCTTCGCCGACGTTCGCCAACTCGACGTTAGTCAGGACGTCGATGACGCCGTGGAGCGCGTACCGTTCGGATCTGAGCATCGTGCCCGCCGCCGGGCGAGGAAGTAGACGGGTGCCGATCACCTTCTGCTCGGCGTCGGCGATCAGCGGGAACAGATGCGGTCCCAGCATATTGACCGCCGCTTCGGCGCGGCGATAGGCGGAGACGCGCGCGCGGCGGCTTCGCGCTCGCTTGCCTTCGTAGGCCAGTGCCTGCTCGATCGGCCATCCGATCACGCGAAGATCGTTCGCGGCCAGTCCGGCGGGCGGCGGCGCAGGCGCACCGACATCCGGAATTGGAGTAGACGGCCAAGGAAAGGGATACCGACCGGGGTTCGCCCGCCACATCCCGAACGCACCTTCCAGGACGCCGTGGATGAACTCGCCGTACCACATCTGGACCGGGCGGGACGGTGGTAGCGCGCTGCCGTTGTAGTAGCGGTACTGCATGGCGCAGCGCCGATAGGAGAGAAGGTCTCCGGTCAGGCTGTACTCCGGCACGATGCGGTCCGGCGGTTTGATTGGAAGCTCCATGCTCGCCTCAAATCAACGTAAGAGGAATGTTGTTCGCCATTGGCGGTGCGTTACCACGCCCGGGCCGTCGCCAGGCCCAGTCGCCGTCACGCGGCCAGAAAGTAGCGATGTTCTTGATCGTCGTATTGTAGCGCAGGCACGGCAGACATCCCACCAGCAGAAGAACGCTTTGCGGCCTGCTGTATGCCACATAGTACAGGCGTATCAGATCGTCGAAACTGCGCTGGATGGCGGTCCTCGCAGTCCGCAGGCCGCCGATCGGCGTGCAACGCGCCAGATCATCTTCCATGTCCGTGACCGAGGAGGGAGAATCCGGAAACCTGCGGAATCGCTGGGTGCGGTGATTGGTCTTGAAGTCGGACGCGACGTCGACGATGACCAGCGGATATTCGAGTCCTTTCGCCTGATGGATCGTCATGATATTCAGGCGATCACGCGGAACGCTCGCCATGATGTCCTCGTCCACCTCGACCAGATCGTCGGCGATCGGAACGAGGATGTCGCGGATGGTGGACTCGATGCTGCGCGTCCGGTGAGGCTCGGTGATCAAGACGAGCGACCGATAAGGGGAGAACGTGGCGGCCTGTGCCGCGGCCCGGGAGACGGCTTCCAGATAGACTTGATGCTCGGGGTCGTCCTGAAACGAAGGCATCCAGGGCAGGAAGCTGTAGAGAATGTCGAGCACCGGCCATTCTGTGGCTTCGCGCGTGCCGGTCGAAAACCGCTCTTGCCAGCGCTGCATCACGCGACGCAGGCTGTCGCCGCCCTGGATCGCGGCGCGCGGATTCGTCGCGATGAACGCCCGTGCGGCATTGCGCCAACTGAGCATCACGCCCTTCGCGGAATTCGTGATCAGCATCGCGCCGACGATCCTGCCGTTGGGGTTCGCCTGATCGGACGGGTCGATCGCTTCGAGGGAGAGCCCGAGCATTCGCTGGACTTCGTCGATGTCCTTTAGCGCCCGGCCGCGCGGGTTGAAACAGAACATCCCGCGGCTCTCCAACTCGCCGCGAAGGCGGAACGGTAACCGCTCCGATGCAGGATTTCCCATGAACGCGCGTCGATACTCGTTCACGGTATGAGCAATGAAGACCGCGTCTCCAAGGTCGCCCCCGTTCGGTGCAGCCCTGATCGCCTCGGCCAACTGCGCGTCCGCCGGCCGGCCGCCGGCGCGGAAGACCGCCTGCAAAAGATCGGCTAGATCCGTGGCGAGCGTCGCCGCGTCGTCGCGGAACATGCCCAGGACCGGCACATTCTCTGACGGCGTGTTGGCGACGATGCGGGGCTTGGGTGGCTGAATCCGTGCGCCGGCGAAATCCGGATCGTTCTGGACGAAGCTGTTGAAGAAGGCGACGATCTCCGGCGTCGAACGGTAGTTCTGGATCAGGTACAGCATACGCGGCGTGGTATTCGGAATGGCCTGCCCGGCGCGCGCGCAGAAGTCCCTGAACAGTTCGATGGTCGCTCCACGGAAGCGATACAACGACTGATCGTCGTCGCCGACGACCGTAAGGGAGGAACCTGATCGGGCCGCAAGCTCGAGATAGATCCGCTCCTGCAGCGGATTCGTGTCCTGGTATTCGTCCACCAGCATGGCCCGGAGGTTGCCGACGAGGCCAGGCGGGTTGGCGCCCCGGATCCGTTCGAGGAAGACCCGTTCGAGCGTCGGGAAGTCCATCTGGTTGGTCGACTGCAGGTATTCACGGTATTTCCGGAAGATCTCGGCGACGGCGCGCCGGGCGTTCAGGTCCGGCCCTCGCGCCAGGTAGCGGGTCGCGTCCACCTCGTCCTGCACGAAGCGATCGACGAGCGTCCTGACGACGCGCGTCATGTCCCCGATCGTGTTCGGCGGGTCGCCCGAACTAGAGTATTTCCCGAGATAGTCCTGAAATTCGGACTGCATGGTCCGGAACGCCTCGTAGACCTCGCCGCGCCGTGCGAGAATCTGATTGGCGACGAAGGCTTCGACGACGACAGGTGGCCGCTCGGCCGGCCCTCGCGCCTCCGACAGCGCCTCCTCGCAGATACTGTCGAGCGTGCCCGTCACGAACCTGTTGATATCGACCTCGCGCAGGAAGTCCCGCAGGCCGGCGTCGGCCCGGGGATCCCCGGCTGCGGTTTCAAGGAGCGGGATGCCCCACTCGATCAGGCGCGTGCGGATCTCCTTCGCGGCTTTCCTGGTGAAGGTCGTGATCATGATGTTTTCGGGCGCGATCCTGTCGACCACGACGTGTCGAAGGGCCCGCAGCACCAGCACGGTGGTCTTTCCCGATCCGGGACCGGCCACGATTAGCAGCGGAGACGCACCATCCTCCACGATGCAATCGCGCTGTTCCGGGTTCGGTCGCCGCCGCTCTCCCAGAACGCGCGCGATCAGGTCGACGAAATCCTCGACGTTCAAGTGCGATTTCCCCCGATTCTCACACGGAGACTATAACCGCATCAATCCGAAGTTGTCCCTTATCCCAGCAGTCGCTTATGGGGCCGGAAAACTGTGGGAGAATTTGGAAACTTGGCTGAAGAAACTGCAAACAGAAAATTGCCGATGGACGCGCGTACCGCAATTAGCTAAGCAAGGCACGGGCGGCAAACCCAAGGATTCGTGAGACTTAAGTTTCCTGCCGACGGCCGCAGTAAGGAGAGGATATTGGGTGCGAAGGGGGGGGACAGTTTCGAAGAGGTCCGCCGCGAAATCATCGCGGAAACCAACGCTGGTCGTCACTACGTGTTCGGCCGGCAAGCGCTGCCGTCGGCCACTGTCCGCTGATGCCCTCCGGGCCGGAAAGCTGTCGGACACCGCGGCAGCGTGGATCGCGAGGTTGCGCCGGGAGGCTGTGCTGTTGCCGGCGTTCTCACTCTACAAGGGACGAGCGTTTCAAATGGCCGTCGAGGCTTCTAATGCCTGTTCGGCCGATCTGGCCATCCTGTCCGCCGGCTTGGGATATGTGCACGGCGAGACGCCTATACCGGGATACGATCTGACGATCAGGCCGACCGGTCCCGGTTCGATCGCAGCCAAGATAACCGACGGCGTCGATGCCGCACGTTGGTGGGCCGCCGTCAAGAGAGGTCCCTTCTCGTCGAACCCGATCCGCGATTCGCGGGGCCGTGCCAAGATCCACGTTTGCCTTTCCAAAGCTTACGCCGACATGGTCGAACGCGATCTCATCGCCATTTCACGCATCGACGGACTTGAGCTCAGAATATTCGGCCTATCGCTCGCCGGGCACCTCGACGAAGCGCTGCGGCCATTCGTAATGCCATACGACGAGCGGCTCGATCTGCTCGGTCGGCCCGGCACCCGCGTCGATTTTCCGCAGCGCGCTCTGCTCGATTTCGTCACTCATATCGTGCCAGCGAGCGCCGGAACGCTAGAGACAGACAGGCAGGCGGTCGCGGACAGAATGGCACTCGTAGTGATGCAGCGCCCGCCGCGAAAGCAGCGGCGGCTTCCAGACGACGAGATCCGTGCGCTCGTCGCTGATCTCATTCCGAAGCTTGGGGGCGCGTCGACGCGGGTACTTCGTCATCTGAGGGACGTTGCACAAGTGTCCTGCGAGCAATCGCGCTTCGCCAAGATATTCAACGACGTAAAACGGAGGGTCACATGAGACCCGTTCCATCGGTCAACGTCCATGCCGTGAAGATGCGTCAGAGCGATAAGGAGCTATTCTCCTTCTTCATCCGGGGAGCGCATATCCTAGAGTTGGCTGATATCGCCCGCCTCAAGCATTCCGCCGGTTCTGAGATCCAAGGATTCCAGCGTCCGGAAATCAAGGCGCACGTAAAGGCGATCGCGGACTATCTGTCCGGCGGCGACGTTCTATTTCCGAATGCCATCATCCTCGCCATCGCGGCCGATGCGAAGTTCTTGCAGAAGCGGGGCACCAAGAACGCGTCCGTTGACAGCGCGAGCGAGGTAGGGGTCCTCTCTATTCCGGTCCGCGCGGGACGGAAATCGGCCTGGATCGTCGATGGTCAACAGCGGGCGCTCGCCTTGGCGGGATCCGGCGTTCCCGACCTGTACGTGCCCGTCGTCGCCTTTGTCTCCAGCGACATTACGGTCCATCGCGAGCAGTTCATTCTCGTCAACAAAGCTCGTCCGCTCGACAAACGCCTGATCGACGAACTCCTGCCGACGGTCGGCACCGTGCTTCCTCGCGACTTGTCCACCCGTCGCCTTCCGAGCCTCCTTTGTGCGGCGCTCGCGGACACCCCCGGTTCGCCCTTCCATCAACTGGTAAAGAGGCCGTCGCACGCATACCACTCGGCAGTCGTCAACGACTCGACGCTCATCAATCTCATGAGAAGGAGCTTGCAGGATCCACGCGGAGCTCTCGCCGCGCATGTCGACACGGACGGCACGGCCGACACCGATTCGATGTACAGGCTGCTCGTTTCATTCTGGGCCGCGGTGAAGGACGTCTTCCCCCAAGCCTGGGGGTTGCCGCCGGATCGGAGCCGCCTGATGCACTCCGTCGGGCTGACGGCCATGGGGATACTCATGGATCAGGTCATGACGCGACCCGGAAACTTCGGTGGAGACTACGTTGCCGCCAAAACCATCCTGACGCGCATCGCACCCTACTGCAGGTGGACGGAAGGGCGATGGGAAGCGCTGGACAGGGATTGGAACGACCTCCAATCGACGAACAAGGATCAACGTCTACTCTCGAACTACCTCATCCAACTCGAGCGCGACGTCTCGAGGGCTTCCGCCGCATGAAGTTCCTATATTCCGATAGCCTCGATTTCGTGGATCCCGGGTTCGACTTCGTCGCGGACCGTGGGGCCAAGCGTCGTCGCGCGCACGCCGACGACGACTTTCCTCACGAACATCTCGATCGGCCACCCTATGACGGCCTGCTGGTGTCTCGCGCGATCGTGGGCGGCGGCGCCGTCACGGGCAAGTATTCGGAGGCACAGGCGATGCGCTTCCGAAGGGAAGGAGCACGGGAGTTTCTCCGCTACCCGCTCTCGAAATACCCCGGAAGCATGGTTATGGGAGACAACGGCGCCTTCACCTATCGAGACCGGAAGGAGCCGCCCTACACGATCGACGATACCCTCGAATTCTACGAGGACGGCGGCTTCACGCACGGCTGCTCGATCGATCATCTCGTGTTCGATTTTCTCGAGGATGGTGCCAAGGCTTCGGGCGAGGCCAAGAGGCGCGTTGACATCACGATAGAGAATGCGCGCCGCTTCCTGCCGGCATCCAAGGCGCTCGGCAGGAAGTTCACTCCGGTCGGCGTCATCCAAGGTTGGTCGGCGCGAAGCATGGCCGACTGCGCGACCGCGCTCGCCAGGATGGGCTACGTTTATCTCGCCGTCGGCGGCATGGTGCCGTTGCGCATAGAGCAGATCGAAACGGCGCTGGCGACGATCCGGGGTTCTCTGCCCAAAAGCGTCAAATTGCACCTTCTCGGCTTCGGAAAGACCGAGCATCTCGGAGCGGTGAGGAAATACGGCGTCGCGAGTTTCGACACGACCTCGCCGTTGCTGCGCGCCTTCAAGGATGGGAAGCGCAACTACTACGCCATGGGCAAGCGCGGCGAACTTTCCTACTACACCGCGGTTCGGATTCCGCAGGCGATCGACAACGACAAGCTTCTCAGAAATGCCCGCAGAGGTCGCCTGGACCAGGAAAACCTTCTCCGGCTCGAAAGTCGCGCGCTCGATGGCGTCCGCAAGTTCGCTTCGAGAAGGATGAAGGTCGAGTCAGCGGTGGACGCCGTCATCGAATACGGCCGATATGCCCTTTGGGACGAGCGCGCGACAGACGCCCGCAACGAGGCGAGGCTTGCCGAATTGCGAACGGCGTATCTGAAGACCTTAGGTGACCGGCCCTGGGAGAGTTGCCGATGCCGCGTCTGCCGTGACGCCGGCGTGGAAGCGCTGATTTTCCGTTCGTCTAACCGAAATAAACGACGTGGAATCCACAACCTGCATGTCTTCTACGCGCACCTGACGGCGGACAGCCAACGAGTTGAAAAAGAACGATGACGAAAGTACGATTCGAGCCGACAATTTCACCGCGCCAAGGCAAAGGCCCTAAGGTCATCTGCTTTTCCGCGACTCCGCAGGAGATAATGCAGATCGCCCGCATCGAGCGGATTGGCCGCGACGCGAAGGGCCGTCTCAGCGGTTTCCAGCGACCGCAGATCGCCGCCCACATCCGGGAGATCAGCGACTATCTCGGGCAGGATGATGCGATGCTGCCCAACGCGATTGTCCTCGCTTTCGCCAAGGGAGCTTCGGCCACCCGCGACGGCGGCTTCGTGGTCGACATCTCCGACGGTCCACCAGGTTGGGTAGTCGACGGTCAACAACGCCTATGCGCGGCACTAAGTCTGCCGGAACGTAAGTTCGAGTTTCTCATCTCGTCATTCCTCTGCGACGACATGGCCGAACTCAACCGTCAGTTCATCCTGGTCAACAACACCCGACCGATCGCGAAACCGCTGATCTATGAACTGCTGCCAGGATTGGACGGTCTGCCCCACCGTCTATCCGATCGCTCGGGAGCCGCCTTGCTGACCGAACGTCTCAACTACGATCCGGATTCGTCGCTTCGGGGTCAGATCAACCAGCAGACCCATCCCGAAGGCATCATCAAGGACACGCTACTGCAGAGAGTCCTGATGAACTCTCTTCAGCAAGGCGCACTTCGCAACTTCGAAAGCAACGGAGATTTGATGTCGCAAGGCGTGGACCTCGTCAGCAATTTCTTCGGGGCCGTGCAACACGTATTCGCGAAGGACTGGAAGGATCACACGCCAAAGACGTCGCGTCTGGTGCATGGCGTCGGGCTGATCTCCCTAGGTTACGTATTGGACGAACTCGCCATCAACAAGAAAGCGAAGTCGCAACGACAGTTCGAAAACGGACTGAAGTGTTTGGTCGGCAAGACGCACTGGTCCAGCGGCGAGTGGAATTTCGGCGCCGAAAAACGCCCGTGGCACGCACTTCAGAATACCAAGGCCGATTATCGCTTGGTGTCGCACCATCTCGTGCGGCTCATCCGACGCGCCAACTGAGGACGATCTGGATATGGCCTCGTACGCGGTAAAGGAAATCTTCCTGACGTTGCAGGGCGAGGGAATGCAGGCCGGACGTCCCGCGGTATTCTGCCGTTTCGCCGGCTGTAATCTCTGGTCGGGGCGCGAGCAGGACAGGCACCAAGCGGTCTGTCGCTTCTGCGACACAGATTTCGTGGGTACGGACGGCACGAAGGGAGGGCGGTATCGCGATGCGCGAAGCCTTTCCGACGCGATCTCGTCCGAATGGGCGGGCGGCGAGACAAACCGTCTGTGCGTATTGACGGGCGGAGAACCGCTGCTGCAAGTCGACGCGGATCTTGTAGGTGCACTCCACGATCTCGGTTTCCGCATCGCGATCGAGACGAACGGCACCTTGGCCGCACCGGCAGGCATCGATTGGATCTGCGTCAGCCCCAAGTCGATCGCCGGATTGGCGATCACGCGCGGCCACGAACTCAAGCTCGTCTATCCGCAGCCAGAAGCCCTGCCGGAGAGGTTCGATTGTTTGGACTTTGACCATTTCCTGCTTCAGCCGATGGACGGTCCCGACGTGGTCGACCACACGCGGCAGGCCGTTGCCTATTGCCTTGCTCATCCGAAATGGCGCCTCAGCGTCCAGACCCACAAACATCTCGGCATCAGATGAAGATATCCCAAGCATTCAGGTTCGAAGCCGCTCACCGGCTCCCCAACGTCCCGCAGACCCATCGCTGCCATCGGATGCATGGTCATTCCTACCGCATCGAGGTCGTTTTGAACGGGCCGGTCGATCCGCATACCGGATTCGTGGTCGACTTCTTCGACATCGAGGAAGCGTTCGGTGTGCTCCTCAAGTCGCTCGATCACCATTGCCTTAACGAAGTCCCGGGACTGGAAAATCCGACGGCGGAAAACATCGCCATCTGGATCTGGGACAGAACGAAACCCCGCTTGGCGCAACTCTCCAGCGTGAGAGTCTACGAAACGACCGATTGCTGGGCGGAATACGACGGACCCGATCGCTGACTTCGACACCCGTAATGGAGATCGAGATGAGCCAATCCGCAATCGTCCTCTTCTCGGGGGGCCAGGATTCCACGACCTGCCTCGCATGGGCGCTGTCGCACTACGATCACGTTGAGACGATTGGATTTGGGTACGGCCAGCGCCACGCGATCGAGATGGATTGCCGCGAGGCGGTCCGGTCCGGCGTCGCGGGCATCGACGGACGCTGGGAAGCGGGGCTCGGGCGCGATCACGTCATCGACCTGACAGTCCTCGGTCAAGTGAGCACCAGCGCCTTGACCGCGGATCTGCCGCTTTCGAAGAGACCCGACGGCCTCCCAGCCACATTTGTCCCAGGCCGCAATCTGGTCTTCCTGACCTTCGCGTCGATCGTTGCGCATCAGCGCGGCATCAAACACGTGGTGACGGGCGTCTGCGAGACCGATTTCTCGGGTTATCCCGATTGCAGGGACGATACGGTGAAGGCGCTCCAGGTCGCCATCAACTTAGGAATGGAGGCGCGTCTGGTGCTCGAGACGCCGCTCATGTGGATCGACAAGGCAGCGACGTGGAAGCTTGCGGAGGCGCTGGGAGGTCGGGCTTTCGTCGATCTGATCGTCAATGCCACCCACACCTGCTACCTGGGGGATCGAAGCAAGCGCCACGAGTGGGGCTTCGGCTGCGATAAATGCGACGCCTGCGGGTTGCGGCGCGAAGGATGGCGACGATATATAAGCGAGGCAGTTGAGCCGTACAGCAGGTGATTCGACATGTTCGGCAAGGGGAAACGTCCCAGCGACACTGGCTTCGGAGAACTCCTGGTCAAGCTCAACGGGTGGTCGATTCCGACGGACGCGCTCGATCGCGTCCACGATGGTGCGAAAGCCAGTCTCGCCGAGGTGAAGGCGCTAACCGAATACGAGGACGGCAAGGCTTCGCGCCTTCTGACGATCGCAGCGTTCTTGAGCGCCGCGGTCGCCGCCGTCTTCACCAGGTTCGCGACCGACTATCCTTGGCCGGGGTTTGGCGCGTTCGACACGGATCGTCTTTCGGCACTGACCATAACGACCTATGCCGCGTTCTTCGCCTACGTCCTACTGGTAACCATTTCCGTGTTGATCATCCTCAGCGCGGTCAAGCCGCGATTCAACATACCTAAGTCTTGGACATCCGGGTCGAAGGCCGATCGGCCAACGTCGATGCTCTTCTATAAAGGTATCCTGGACGTCACCGCTCCGACCTGGGGAGAAGCGTTCATCGGTCTCGGCACCAACAAGGGAGACGATCTGAAGGCATACTACGCAAAGTGCTACATCGCGGAATCCTATCTCATCGCCGAAAAGGTGGCGGACAAGCTCCGCCTGCTAAGTCCGGGCGTCGCCACGCTACAGGCCGCAATGTGGGTGCTTGTGGTCTTTTTCACCCTGTCCGGTGCCAACGTGATCCTGGTGAAAACTTCGAGTGCCGCCGCAACTGCCCGCCCGTCGGCTCCCGTCACCTCACCCGCCGCACCCGTGTTGAACCCGCCGGCCAGCAAATCGAAAGGATGAGCGTTGAAGGCCCATCTCTTCACGGACGCCGACAATACGCTCTGGGACACGGATACCGTGTTCGCAACGGCTCAATTGGAGATGCTGCGCGAAGTCGAAAAACTCACCGGCCGCACTGCGCCGGAAGACGAAGACCAAGGCTTGGCTTTCCTGCGTACCATCGATCAGAGAATTGCGACAGAGCACCCGGATCACCTGAGGTATCCGCCCGCATTGCTTGCGCAGGGACTGGCACTGGTGCTTGAGGGAGAGAGGGTCGAAGGTGCAGTCGCGCGAGTCACTGCACCAAACCTCGCGCCCACGAACGCGTTCGAACCCGCTCAGTCGCGATTTTTGGACGCCATACGTCGGCTTCCGCCTCTGCGGAAAGGCGTTCGCGAAGGTCTCCTCGCCGTAACGCGGGCGCGGATTCCGGTCATGATCGTGACTGAGGAACGAGCCGAGCGTTGCCGAAAGTTCGCGACCGAACACCAGCTCGACGGTCTGATCGACGAGATCATTTCGGTCCGGAAGACGCATGAGGCCTACGCCAATCTTAAGCGGAAGGCCGGTCCCGGACGATGCTTCATGGTCGGCGACCAGATGGACCGCGATATCGTGGCGGCGGTCGCCGCGGGCTTCTCAACATTCTATTTTCCCGGCGGGTTTGCTCCGTACTGGGCTTCGGAACTCGATTCGAGCGAAACGACCCGGATCGACCGTTTCGATGCGATCGTGCCAGAAATCTTGGCTGCGGCGCGGATCAGGCACTCGAATTGACCGTCGTGACGGGTGACGGCCACAATTTTCCGACGCCGAGCATCGTTATGATCCGCGCAACCTTCTGATACCAGTTTACAATTTGTTTTAGTGGTCGCCGCCGCTTAGGAAGCCACCATGGCGCCACCGCCCGCGCTCTTCACTGGTGGCACCTTGAAAGTCACATTCATGGAACCATCCGGGCTTACGTAAGTGCCCGAAGCAAGTATCGCGCGCTCGGTAGGGGTAAGCGGTCCCAAGACGGGCCGGCGAGTCACAATTTCAACAATGCGGACGGCTTGGGCCTCGTCGCTAAGGCCAGCCTCAGGCGGGATGCACTCGCTTATCGCCTGCCCGTTGACCACTCGGCAAATGGCAATGTGATCGTCTGGGCAGTTGACAACGCCGCCAGGCGGGTTGGGGCAATTACAGCTCGTCATGCTAGAAGGTCCTCCGCGCGCAATATGAATTTGTCGTCTCTCTCTTCGATGGCGAACGGGCGCAAGCTGTTCCCGACAGCAACACCGCGGAGCATCTGCAAGCCCTCAGCCGCATTCTGAAACGTAATCCGGGTCTCGCCCACCTTGGCGGTCAACTCCCCACGCGTCCACCCCTCGAACTCCACGGGCTTGCCACCAATCTTGCTGATGGCGTTGGCGACGCGCCTGAAACTGGCGGACTTCGGCGTCGCAATCGAAGTAAGGCCCTGCGCCTGCTTCAGCTTGTTCTCCTCCGCCTGCAGGGCGGCCAGATATCCGTCCAGAGCGCCTTTCAGCTTCGTGCTGACCGTCTTTGCCGAACTGATGACGACGTAAAGCGACGTGTGGTCCTCGCGGTCCAGCAACTCCAGCCGTTGGTTGAGATCGTTGAGACAGTCCAGCAATCGGGCAGACTCGGTCGATGCATTCGGCAACTCGGCGTGAATTTCGACCGGCAGTGCGCCAAACAGCGTCTTGATCTCGATCTTCGAGCCAAACCCCGCGCCCACCAGCAGCGCGTGGATCTCGTTGATCTGCACCGCCTTCAGGAGATAGCCCTGCTTCTTCTTCGGCGGAGCTTGCCCCGCGCCGGGCTGTTCGGCTTGGGCGGCCTCGACGTCGACATGCAGGATCGTCACCTTCTCCTTCCAGAGCGGCATCCAATACGGGTTCGTCTCGGCGCCGACGAACCGAAGCCCGCTCAACAGCATGAGCGGATCGCGCGCCAGTTCCCACGCCGGGATCGCAAAATTTTGCTGCAGAAACCAACCGGCATAATGAATGCCGACAACGAGGCCGGTCGACAATTGGACAACCGGAGCTCCAGAGGTTCCACTAACACACGAGGCGTCATGCGGAAGCGCCGGGACATCGATGCCGGCGGTTTTTGCCGTCATGGGCCCGTCCACGATGCAGCCGGGCATCAGGAGCTTCTTTCCGAAATTATTGCCAAACACCGCGGCGAGGGACTCCGGATCACTGCGCGGATCCTTCGCGGGATAGCCGATCAGCGCAATCTTCTCCTTTACGCTTGGCATCCTTGCCGAAAACGACAGGATATTGTCCTCGGCGACGGGGCGGTCCATTTCCAGCAGCGCAAAGTCGAAATAGGGATGGATCAGTCTTACTTTGACGCCAACTGCCGGATCTCCATGCGCACCGTCGGACGCGAAGTTCAACCAATAGGACGTTTCCCCCTTCTGCAGCATCAGCTGTGCAATGTGGCCCGTCACCGCTGCGAGCCTTGGTGTGACGGCAAACGCGGTTCCGATGAACTCAAGGTCCCTGTCTGAGCTTTCCAGCCGGGCTGTGGCTCGCACAGCGCGCGCTAACACGTCCGCGGCCGCAGCGAGAGGCTCGGACCAAATCGGGTTGTCGGGGCCCGGCTTAATCGTCTCACCCTCGATCGGGAACGCGGGACGCAGGCTCGCCAGAACGATGGTCTCGAGCCCGGAGATTTCCCCAGGCCCGGCTTCGGCGGCACGGGGCGGAGGTAGGATGATCGCCATAGTTTACTGTCCCTCTCGCCTCATTTCCTCCGGGCCTTCTCGATTTCCGCCCAGCACTCCGCGTGGTTCTGCTTCAGATCGTCGATGATGAGATCGATGCGCGTCCCCGTGTTGACCCAGGATGTCTTCTTGCCCTGATACTCGAACGTTCCGAGGCTGGGATCGCTCGACTTGTGCAGCGCCAGCACTTCCCAGTCATCATTGCACACGGCCGACCCCGACGACCCGCCGTCCGTGTCGGTAAAGTAGGCGAGATCGCGCTTGTTCAAGAGTACGGCGAGGTTGTTGCGCATCGCCATCTGTTTTACCCCGCCGTTGGGATGCTGGACGATATTGACCGCCAGACGGCCGTCGGCAGGAAGCGCCAGAGCCCCGGCCCACAACGCCAGCGGTCGGCGCTTGGAATCCTCCTTCAACGCGAGGATCGCGTAGTCAAGCTTCTCGTCTGCCGCTCCAAGCGCGTCGACCGCGGCGACCGTTCCGTCCAGCCCTTCCGCATCGTAGTCGAACTGGACGGTCGCCCGTCGGGCCTGCAGGTCGAAATCCTTCGCTTCGGGCTTTGGTGCTCCCTTGGCTCGCGCGCAGATGACGTGATGGTTGGTGATCACGTGGCACGCGCTGATCAACCAGCCCGTTCCGAACGCCTCCATCGGCTTGCCTGACGAATACGTCTTCGGCTCGCCGTCCTCATGCAGCGGAATCTTCAGGCGCGCCGTCCCCTGGCCGACATGCATGGCACCGCTGAGAAAGCCGAAGCCAACCATGTCGCTCGTGAACAGGATGCGTTCGGGGATCGCTTCCTTTAACGTTTGTACCGGATCCGAGAGCGTCCGCTTGGCTGCGACCTGATCGGCGAGATTGCGAAAATAGGCCTTCCTGGCCGGCTGTGGCACCATGAATTCCGCGTTTCGTAACCATCGTTCGAACGGAATCTCCTCATCGAGGGGATCTGTAACGTTCAACTCGGTCAAATCCTTGAACAGTTGCTCGCTGGGGGCCCCTGCTTCGTCGAGCTCGGCGATGAATGCCAGGCTCAAGCCGGCAAGCAGATCGTCTCGTCGACTGGAAAGACCAAACTTGATGACCGACCCATGAATCTCGTAAATCTTGTCCATCGTGAAATAGGGCATCTCGATCTTCCCCGCTTGCGTGTTGACAGCAACATCAGATCACCATCACCATCCGAATGGATCCGATCCAGCCTCCTCTTCTCGGCAGATCCCCGGATTACGTAAATCTGATCTGATCGAATGACAGCAGAGGTTTGTGGGCTTCGCCTTCGCCGACGGCCTCCTCCGTATTGGCCAGCGGATCCAATGCAGCCAGGGATCCGAAGCTGATCCCGCTCCGCGCCTCGATCGATCGAATGGGCACTTGCGTCGCGACATTTAGCTGAGGCGACACGAACTGCCCAAAGACAAATTCCTCCTCCGGCGGCAGATTCTGCTGCTGGCTCATCTCGTAACCGGTCGCGCACAGCCTGCCGGTTTGATCATGAATGAAGGCAATGACCTTCCAAAAGGCCACGGGAATGCGAATGCCGTCCCTTTCGGGGTCGTCGGACGCGAAGTACGGGCCGGTAAAGACAGAAA
The DNA here is from genome assembly GCF_011516665.3 of Bradyrhizobium sp. 41S5. Classification (NCBI taxonomy): domain Bacteria; kingdom Pseudomonadati; phylum Pseudomonadota; class Alphaproteobacteria; order Hyphomicrobiales; family Nitrobacteraceae; genus Bradyrhizobium; species Bradyrhizobium sp. 41S5. Next base: position 58,086 of record NZ_CP083722.1, read on the forward strand.
TCTTCATCGCGTCTTCGCGCGCGTGCTGCAGGGCGAAATCCTCAAGCGCCAGCCATATCGGAGCGTTGAAGGCCTGCATCTGTGGCGTCGCGTTCGTCACGTGCATCGAATCGCTGTTGCCGCGGCTGGCGGTGGCCGGCGGGCCCCATGCCGGGTCTTCACGCCGGGTCATGTGGCCACGACTGAATTTGGGCGGATCTCCGTAGCACTCATTCTTGATCTGTTGCGGCTTCGGAATGCGCGGGTCACATTTCCAGCTGCCTCGTCCGGTTCGCCTGGACTGATTTCCATCGATGTTGCAGGCACTGACAAAACACATGCGCCGGCTCTTGCTCATCAGCACGGAGAAATGCTCGTAGCGCAGCTCGGTCTCGGTCTTTCCGTCAAACTCAAATCGCAGAACATCAGCGGCATTCCGGACCACAGCCGGAAGCGCGATGTCGAACTCTCCATCGCCGAGGAAGCCCGGTTCATAACCGGCCCGGTCGCGGAAGTCTTCGGCAGTCGCCTCGAACTCGTCGGCATCGTCATCAGACGCATCCGGTGCGCTTGAGGGCGCGAAACGCGGCCTTGGCTGCGCCGACCGCGTGTGGTCAAGCTCGATCGAAACCTTGACGGTGAGCGGAATGCTCAAGGTCGTCGAAAATGGCCGCAGCCGTACGGCGCTTGCCGGGCTCAACCTGGACGTCGCCGTCCCCCCGCTTTCTGGAGTCGCGGGGCGCCGCCGCCTCGCCGCGCAGCCGGACAGCACATCCTCGAGCAACTGCTTCACCACGTCCGCCCGCACCGCATAGTTCGAACTCAGAAAGGCCCCGCCGAAATGAAGTCCGAGTGCCTCGCCCTCCTGTTCATTGGCGATTACGACGGAACCGGAATTTCCGCCGAGTGTCGTACAATTGTGCCAAATCCGGTTGGTCTCGACACGCGTGACCGCGCCAGGTGCCAGCCGCTTCTTGTTATAGACGTCGCCGTAGATTCGCTGCATCAACTCCGGTTCGGGAATCCGGCTATCAAAGGCCGGATAGCCGATCGTGGAGACATTGGCGCTCGGAGCGATATGCGATGCGAGGACGATCGGCTTTGCTAGCTTCGAATTCCCCGAGACCAACGCGACTTCGAAAAACGCAACGTCCGGGCCGGACGTATCCTCGATATGAAGAGGCCTCACGAGGTTGAAGATCAGCTCCTTGTTGCTGTCGACTTCCTCCAGAAAATCCACTGCCCCGGCCATGGGACCGCCCAGCCCCATTCTGAACGAAAACCCCTCCCCACGCTGTAGCGCGAACTTCAATGCCACATGTCGGTTTGTCACGATGATACCGTCTCTGACCAGCCACCCCGTACCAACCCAGCTCATTTCGCCGCGGATCAGGTTGATCCGGCCCACCGCAGGGATCGCGGCGTCAAGTAAGGGCTTGGCCGCGCGCAAGCGCTCGAGCCACGTCTCGCGCTCGGCCGGATCGCGAATGTCCAGGTCCGTCGTGTTGTTCTTGATTGCCAGGACCGGTCGATCTTGACGCATCGCTATGCTTTCCGCCTCGACCGCGAGCCCGACCTCTTCGTCCGGCAGCTCTAGGTGGTGTGGACTCTAAGGATTCCCTTTTAGGCGCAAATCAGATTCAAGACTGCTTTTGGGGAGGCAGTCTTGGGTGTGATGGACCGTTTGGTATTGAGCGACGCGGCTTGGGAGCGGATGGCGCCGCTGATCATAGGTCGCCCCGACCAGAAGGGCTCCACTGGGCGCGACAATCGGATGTTCGTGGAAGGTGTACTTTGGATTGTTCGCACGGGCTCTCCCTGGCGTGATCTCCCGGAGGCGTTCGGGGATTGGAACAGCGTGTTCCGGCGCTTCAGTCGATGGAGCATCAAGGGCGTCTGGTGGCGGATCTTCGAGGCGATGTCCGATGATCCGGACTTCGAATATCTGATCGTCGATTCCACCATCGTCCGGGCGCATCAGCACGCCGCCGGCGCCAAAAAAGGGGGTCTGAAGATCAGGCGATCGGCCGCTCGCGCGGGGGGCTGAGCACCAAGATACATATGGCCGTTCGTGGCTTGGGATGTCCCGTACGGTTCGCGCTGACCGCAGGCCAGCAGGGCGATGCACCGCAAGCTGCCGCATTGATCGAGGGACTACCTGCCGAGGTCGTCATGGCCGATACGGCCTATGACGCCGATCATTTGCGCCAAGCCATCGCCGCCAAGGGCGCGCTCGCCGTCATCCCCAACAACCCGTCACGCGCACTCAAATACCCGCTGGACAAGCACCTCTATGCCCAGCGTCACCTCGTCGAATGCTGCTTCTCAAAGCTCAAGCAGTTCCGCCGCGTCGCAACCCGCTTCGAAAAGACCGCCCGAAATTATCGCGCCGTCGTCACTCTCGCAGCCATCGTCCTTTGGATGCGGTAAGTGTCCACACGACCTAGAGCAAGCTCCTGCTCCGGCATCTTGTCTCTGCTTTCCGCAGCGAGCTTGGGATCGTTCTCCCGAACCGACTGGTTAAAGCGGCGTAGACGTTCAAGTAACTGCTTGGGGTCGGTCCTTTTGAAGTCGGTCATAGTCCCGTTTCCAAACGATTAAAGCATCGACAAACGCGCCTTGCGTTTATTTTACAGATCATCTATCTTAGCTAGAATATTGTCCACCATTCGCGACGCTCCATATACATTTCATTTCATGCGGTCTGAGCTCATTTGTCGAAGCGAGGCTGTTCAAGTGTTTGGGGATCAGGCTCGCAAGAGTTGCCGTGCTGATTCGAGATTGCAGAAAAGTCCGACGTGGCGCTCCCTAGCGGAACGGTGAAAACTCACAAAAATCAATGGGTTTGCCAGTTTAGTTGCCACCAAATCCGCCATTGAACCACAATGGATATTTCCACGATGGGGAAACTCTCCGGATTGGTCTGTGGCCAAGACCAAACTGAGACTGCAGTGGATCTGCGCGCTCAAGGTCACGGGTCTTCATGTCTCTGGCGGCAGCATCGTCCTGTTTTTTTGAGCCTTAAGCGAAATGGGAAACAGTCCGGCCGCATCGACCCCGGAGACGCCGATTGAACACCCGGATCGACAGAGGAATTGACGGTGAAGTTGCATCGATCAAGCGGGATTGAGGGGCACAGATGAGGAAGCAGGAAGTTGACGGGCCGTTGCGCGTGAGCGCTATTGCCGGCACGCGCGTGGTGCTTATGGCGATCGACATCGCCCCCGCGAATCGTGACGGCCTCAGGGGGTTTGCGTTTCAGGTCTCAAGCGGGGGACAGACCCATTGGCTGACCGGCACCAAGTATTTCGAGATTCTCGTTCCAAATCCCGTGCAGGGAGCCAAATACTCGACGCTTCAACATCCGATCCAAAGCTTTCTCTGGTCCGACTACGAAGCCAAGCCCGATACCGAATACGAATATACGATCATGGCGATGTACGGCGAGCCCGGGGCGCTCGATCCAAGACACAAAGTCACCATCGAGGTCACAACCGAAAAAGAAAACGACGGCAAGCACGGCATCTGGTTCAATCGCGGCGTGGTTGCAAGCCGCGCATACTCGGTCGATTTCCAAAACCGCGAACTGACCGAGGAAATGTATAACCAGGTCGATGACAAAAACCGGGTGACCGAAGAAACGTCGCAATGGCTCTCGCGGGGACTTGAGGAAGCCTGCGTCGATTATATCAACGGCGTCCCGCGGGGAGAGATGCTTCGCGTCGTCGCTTACGAGTTCACATACCTGCCTTTGCTGAACGCGCTCAAGGCGGCCATCGGCCGCGGCGTAGACGCTAAAATTATCTACCACAAGACCAGCGCGAATGACGGCGCGATCGACGAAGTCGATCTTCCGCGGTCAAATTTGATCGAACGGACACGGCCGCAAACGCCGCATAACAAGTTCATGGTTTGGCTGGATAAAAACGAGCGTCCAAAAGCGGTCTGGACGGGGTCAGTAAACTTCACTCCCTCCGGCTTTCTCGGGCAGACCAATGTCGGGCACGTAGTCACCGACAGCAGCAGGGACGCCTCCGCGATTCCGAACAAATATTTTGAATACTGGAAGGACTTGTCAGAGAATCCGACCGGAATACCGGCGCGTGAAGCCGCGATACGCCTCACGCCAAATCCACCGAATGTCGTGCCGGAGAAGCCCGTGACGGCATTCTTCTCTCCGCGTATCGCCGACAATCTTCTCGACTGGTACGGGAAGCGGATCGAGGACGCGCGGACCTCATCGATGTTCACCGCGGCCTTTACCGTCGATCCCATCCTTCTTCGCTCGCTTGGCAAACAGCAGGATTCCATGCGTTTCGTGCTGCTCGAAAAGCCCGCGACAGCGGACGCGCGCAAGGCAGAGCGGGACAGCCACGGCCGTCTCATCATGTCCAACGGATCGGTGCTCGGGAAGGTCACGAAGACTTCATTTAAAAAAGAGAAAGGCGCGGGCGGAACGAAACTCGTTCCCATTCCGAATTTCCCGCTCGAAAAATGGTTCGTCGACGAGGAACTGGCGCGCAAGGACGGCAAAGGGTTCGTATTCTTCGTTCACACGAAATTCCTCCTGATCGATCCGCTGTCGGACGACCCGCTCGTATGCACGGGCTCGGCCAATTTTTCAGGCGCTTCGCTCACGGCGAACGACGAGAATATGCTCTTCATACGGGGCGACACCCGCGTCGCCGATATCTACATGACGGAGTTCGACCGCATCTTCCGTCACTTCTTTTTCCGGATGACAGCCAACCGCGCGGCGATAAATCATGAGGATGAGGAAGAAGCGAAGAGAAAAGCGGCTATCCTGGACACCGGCGCGGTGTGGATTGCGCCTTTCTTTCAGGATAACAATTTCAAGTGCATTCGCAGGCTCATGTTTTTCGCGGACCGCAGTCTGACCTGGGCGCCCCAGGCGGCGCGTGACCCCGATGTATTCGACAATGAAGAGCAGCGCGCCAAGGACAAGCGCGCCGCGGCAAAGCTTCGCAGGGACGCCAAGAAGGCGGCGGAGGGAGAAGGTGTCCCCAAAAAGAAAAAAAAGGCCGCTAAAGCGGTGAAGAAACAATCGAAGAAGGCTGTGAAGAAGAAGACCGTAAAAAAGAAGGTCGCTAAAAAGAAGAAGGCGGTCAAAAAGAAGAAAACCGCCAAAAAGAAGAAAGCGGCGGGCAAGAAGCGAGGGTGACGGCGAAAGCAAAGGGTAGACCCTGTGGCCGATTACGAGCTTTATCTTCACAACGACCGGAAAAAGCATTCAAGTTTTTAGGCGTCATCATTCACGACGAGGCGGAAGCCTTGGCCAACACCGCAGGACAGCAAACGCTCATTTTCAAGTACCCGGTCCCCTGGAAGTTTTTTTAACGGATTCGGAACGTCTTATACGCTCACGCAGGATTGACGGAGTCCACCAACGGAAAGTCGTCTCTTCTCAGCATTAAAGGCGACCACCGTCTGTGTTTCTACGTGAACCGCCGCCAGTCGAGGGCAACGCGCTGATGACTTTTGCCAGGATGAGCAGGACCTGCGCTTTGCTTCTCGGCCTTGTCGCGGCCGGGTGGATGCAACCTGCTTTCGGCGAAAGCGGAGAGGCCTGGCCGGTCAAACACAAGCTGCTCGGAAAGGACGGCGGCAAGGCCAAGGATGTCAGCGGCATCGCCTGCGCGACCGCGCAGGGGTTTCCGCGTTCTTGCCTTGTCATCGACGACAACGTGCAGGACGCGCAATTCGTCACCGTTACCGACGGAGAACTCGTTGCGGGCAGCACGGTCAGTCTGATCGGCGACAACTTCGAGGGCGAGGCGCTTGAGCTTGACGGCGAAGGCGTCGCCTTTGCCGGCGACCGCTATTACGTGATGGGCTCGCACGGGCATCCGCGGGACAAGAAAGGCAAGCTGGGCGCTGAAGAAATCAAGGCGCGGATCTCCGCAAGCAGCCAGATCGTCCGCTTCCGCGCCACGGGCGAAGACGGCACCGCTTCGGAGATCGAGCGCACGCCGAGGCTGAGAGAGATCATCAGGGCGGAGCCTCTGCTTGCTCCTTTCATGGACCAGCGGCTTGAAAACAATGGTCTGACGATCGAAGGCGTCGCGATCAAGGATGATCTCGTGCTGCTGGCCGGATTTCGCGGCCCGGTTCTGGACGGCAACCGCGCCGTCGTTCTGTCGGTCCGTATCGATACCCTGTTCGGCGGATCAGGAACGAACCACCAGGTTTTCCGGCTGCCTTTGGGAGACGGCCGCGGCGTGCGCGACCTCGCAGTGTTTGAGAGTGGCATTCTTATTCTCGCGGGACCTGTCGAGAACGGACCCGGCGCGTACGCGGTCTACGCCTGGGACGGAGAAAGCGAGAATGTCCGGATGCTCGCCGAACTGTCTTCCTTCGATCCCGAGCGGAAGCCTGAGGGTCTCCTGCCGCTGGACCGACCCCCATCCGGACTGCGCGTCCTGATCCTCTTCGACAGTGAAAAGGAAGGCGCGCCGACGCCGGTTGAGATCGAGGCCCCGTAATGCCGCTGCGACCTTCACAGTGAAAATTATCGGATGTCACGCCCCGGAGGAGCCATGAAAACGATCTGGTTAGCAATCCTGGCGCTCGCGCTGCCCTGCGAACACGCCTTCGCCCGGGGCCAGGAGGGTCATTCCATCGTCGCCGAACTTGCGGAGCGTCGGCTTGACGCGCCGACTCTTGAAAACATCCGGTTATTGCTCAAGTCTGAGATTCCGGGAGCAACGCAGGATACAAGCGTATCGTTGGGGTCAATCGCCAGCTGGGCCGACGACTACCGGGCGGAGCATGACGAGACCCGCAACTGGCATTTCGTCAACATTCCACTGGAACGGGGCACCTACGATCCGCAGGTCGACTGCAAGCCGGACCCTAAAAACGGCGAATGCATCATCAACGCGATCGAGCGGAACCGGGTTCTTCTCGCCGACTGCGCGAAAACACCGGCTGAGCGCGCGCAGGCGCTCAAATTCCTCGTTCATCTCATCGGCGACATTCACCAGCCGCTGCACGATACCGACCACAACGACCATGGCGGAAACGATGTCGTCGTGACGTTTTTCGGGAAGAGCGTGAAGCTGCATGCGATCTGGGATACCGACATCATCATGCACACGGTCTTCGCCTGGGGCGCGTATGTCACCCGGCTTGAAACAACGTGGTTTCCTGGACGCGACGTGACGGGCATCGACGGCGGGTCCCCGGTCGACTGGTCGCTTGAGGCGCACCAGTTTGCGCGGGAAACCGCTTACCGTATTCCGGATGGCGGCGCGCTGGAGATGAATTACTACACTGCGGCGCTGCCGGTTGTGGACCGTCAGCTCGCGGTCGCCGGCATGCGGCTCGCGAAGTATTTGAAGGATACGCTTAAACCGACAACCACTTGTCCCTGATCTTTGGACCGGCATGCATGGGAGGCCCGGAATGAAGCTTTGCAAAATCATCGCAGTCACGGCTCTGACCGCGTATGCGACCGCCACCACCGCTCGCGCCGAAACCTCCACCGAATGCACGCCAAACGCGCTCTGCTACTGCGTTCAGAACGACCTCAAGAGCGTCATCGCTACCCGCGTCGACGAAATCCGCACCCGCATCTCCGCGCAGCGTCAGCAGGGGAAAGCCATCGGATATCTCAGCATTCCGATTTCAACTATTCAAGGCAGCTATCTTCCCGTCAACGTCAAGATAGCGGCGCAGACGAAAGAGCGGGTTGAGGAGCGTTTCGGTCCCCGGTCCCTGTGGCTCCTGAACACCGCCGCGAAGGAGTTTTCGCTGCCCGGGACCGCGAAAGGCGAGGACTACATGCTGATGTGGACGCGCGTCCTCGAAGGCAGTGACGGCTTCGGCCGCGATTTCGATTTCATATACTTCGCGGGACCTTCCGATTTCGCGCAGTATTTTTCCTTTGACGGCCGGGCCGATTTGGAAAAATTGGAACGCTTTTACGATGGTCTCGCCAAGACCGACAGCAAGCTTGCTGAAATCAAGAAAACGGACTTCCGAAACTATTACGGGCTGCGCGCGTCCGTAGCTTTCAGCTTCGGATCTCACGACGAATGGAACATTGTACGGACGATCAATGCCAAGCGGACGGCGAAGAAAGACGGCGAGGATGCCTTTGGCATCGCAAAGCAGATCGCCGTCATGTTCAACGGCACGAGCGTCGCCCCCGGCCTGTTCGATGCGCCCACCGCAACAGGCAACGAAGGACAGTGTGTCAATCGGCTTGCAAATTTGACCCCTCATCGGCGTCCAATTTTGACCCCTTTGCGCGGCGGGGTTTGCTGGTAGCGCTCGTCTCGTCGGAGCTGGCCGGGATAGCGGAGGCGAGACGAGCGCGGGTGGCGTGATCATCGTCTCTGCTTTTGAACCGCCAGCTATCGTTGCCGGTCTCGACGATGTCGCAGTGATGGGTCAATCGGTCGAGCAGCGCGGTGGTCATCTTGGCGTCGCCGAACACGCTCGGCCATTCGCCGAAGGCGAGATTGGTGGTTACGATGACGGACGCGCGCTCATAGAGCCGGCTGACGAGGTGGAAGAGAAGCTGGCCACCGGACTGGGGGAAGGGCAAATAGCCGAGCTCATCCAGCACGATGAAGTCCATCCGGGTCAGATGCTCGGCGAGCCGTCCTTGCCGTCCGTTGCGGGTCTCGGTCTCGAGGCGATTGACGAGGTCGACTACGTTGAAGAAGCGGCCGCGGGCACCGGATCGGATGCAGCTTCTGGCGATGGCAATGGCCAGGTGGGTCTTGCCTGTGCCGGTGCCACCAACCAGCACGACGTTGCGTTGTTGGGCGATGAAGCCGCCGCCAGCGAGATCATTGACGAGCGTCTGATTGATCGGCGTGCCGTCGAACTGGAAGTCCGCGATGTCCTTGGCGAGCGGCAGCTTGGCGATGGTGAGCTGGTATTTGATCGACCTGGCTTGCTTCTCGTTGATCTCGGCGTTGAGCAGGTCGCCGACAATGCGCTGAGGCTCGTGCTGGCGCTTAACGGCAGTTGCCATGATCTCGTCGAAGGCAGCCTTCATGCCGTAGAGCTTGAGTTCGCCCATGAGGTCGAAGATTTGGGTTCGTTCCATCAGATGGTCCTCCGGAGGTTGTCGTAGCGGGCACAATCGGCGATCGGTGCATGACGGAGCGTCAGTGCGGCCGGCGTCATGATGTTGGCCGGTGGGGCAGGTTCACGTTGACGGGCCAGGATATTGAGCACGACATCGGCGGAATGGACGCTGTGACTGAGCGCTTCGGCACAGGCCGCCTCCACCGCAGGCAGACCGTCGGTCAGCACCGCGTTGAGGATGTCGACCATCTGCCGATTGCCATCGTCGGTGCTGGCAAGCTTGCGCCGGATCCGCTCGATCGCGGCTGGCAGCACCCAGTCTTTGAAGGGAGCACCGTTGCGCAAGGCGCCGGGTTTGCGCGCCAGCACCGGTACATAATGCCAGGGATCGTAGATGGTCTCGCCGCGACCGAAGCATCGTGGATGCTCCGCAGCGATGCGCCCGTCCTGACGGATGACGATGCGATCGGCATAGGCTCGAACCTCGACCGGTCGTCCTACTGCGCTGGCTGCGACCGAGTACTTGTTGTTGTCGAAGCGCACCAGGCAGGTCTTCGAGACCGATGCCGTCACCGCATGGAAGCCGTCGAAGCGGCCGGCATAGGGAACGAGTTTGGGGCGTTCGGCTTCGAACACGTCCCAGATCGTCTGATCGGTCAGCTCCGGATGGCGATGAGCCTTGGCGTAGGCGATGCATTTGTCGAGCAGCCAGGCGTTTAACTCGTCGAGGTTTTTGAACCGCAGCCGCGGCGTGAAGAAGCGTTCCCGGACCAGCCCGACCTGGTTCTCGACCTGCCCCTTCTCCCAGCCCGACGCTGGCGTACAGGCGACCGGATCGACCAGATAGTGGCTGCACATCTGCAGGAGGCGGCGATTGTAGAGACGGCCTTTACCGACAAAGATCGTCTCCACCGCGGTCTTCATGTTGTCGTAGATGCCGCGGGTGCAGGTGCCTTTGAACAGGGCGAATGCCCGGTCGTGGGCGTCGAACACCATCTCCTGCGTCTCGCGCGGATAGGCCCGCACGAACAGCATGCGGCTGTGACAGAGCCGGACATGAGCGGCCTTCACCATCACCGTGGTGCCGCTCAACAACACCACCTCGTGGCTCCAGTCGAACTGGTAGGCTTCGCCTGGGGCAAAGCTCAGCGGGACATAAGCCGCCGCGGTCGATTGCCCGCGTTCTTTGCTCCACCGCCTGGCGTAACGCCGCACGGCATCGTAACCGCCGTCGTAGCCGCGGCCGCGCAGCTCTTCGAAGATCCGGATCAACGTCAGCTGTTCACGAGCCGATTTGGCCGCGTTCGCCGCCAGCAATCCATCAAGCTCTACTGCCCATCGTCCCAGCTTTGGCCGCGGCTGCACCTGCCGCTCGTACTCGAAGGAGGTCTCTCCCGACCTCAGCACCTTCCGGACCGTGTTCCGCGACACCTTCAGGTCACGGGCGATCTCCTTGATCGTCTTGCCCTTGATGAAGTGCTCGCGCCGGATCCGGGCAATCGTCTCCACGATCAGCATCCCCCACCACCTGCTTCGTTCCAAAGCAGGCAGCGCAACAGACCAATCTGTAGGGGGTCAATTTTGGACGCCGATCCCCCGGCTTAGGGGGTCAATATTGCAGGCCGAATGACAGCCAGGGGAAGAAAGTCGAGGACGGACGTTGCGGGGACTAGATCGAGAGCCCGCAAAGCGGGATCGGCCTTCGGTCAGACCAGCCTCTATCGAGGACGCAGATGGTTGCGCCCGTCGCGAAAATACATGGAATGAAGACAGGCGGCCCTAGTCGGTCCGGCCATTCGGATCTCAAGGCAACAGGCGTCGCAGCGAAACGTGGTTCACCTTAAGCAGGCCACCTAAACGCCGCGTCACCACCCGCAATGGAAACCGTGGCTGTCAGCAACGTCGGCGCACCTGTCGAACTAGCCGCCGCAAGATCGTTAACAAGACTGGCACGTACTTGCCATGCGGATGCACCCCGCCCTCCGCATCCATGCGGCCGACGCCCTGCGAGGCGTGAAACAGATGCTAGCGTCGATGGACATGCCGGCGGCCGAGTCCGGGACGATTCCGCCGGTACGCGCGATGGAACGAAGCTGGGCGTTCGGATTGCAACGCCACAGCATTGGAGAGGGTTTTGAGCACAATCGGCCTTCGCAGCAATCAGGCTGCCGGACGCAATTTCGATCGGACGTTATTTGGCCGGCGGCCGCAGCGGGCTTTCCGCCCACTTCCGGGCGGCGGGATCGCGCAGCGGATCGTTCTCGCAGACCACGCAGACGTAGCGCGACCGGCCGGGCACGGCCGTCATCGGCTTACCGCACTTCGGGCACAGCTTCCGGCTGAGGTAGAGCGGAGTCATGATCTTTGCCTGCCGGGACGCAGCTTAGTTCCCCGTGCGCCGCGATCACAAGTAAATCGCCGAAAATTGTCCGCATGCACCAGACCTCTTGACGCAGAGCGCGTCTCACACTGAAATCCGATTTTCAGTGATGTTGCGGGGGTAGGGTCGTGGAAGAATTTTACAGGGGCTTCGCACAGCGGGCGCGCGATCTGGCCGAGAACGCGGACCCGTTCACCAAGCGGCGGCTACTCGACCTAGCCCAGCGATACGATCTCAAGAGCAGACCGGGAGGCCCCGGCAGTCGGACCCTCCCGCCGCCGCGCGCGACGCCACCGACGGCGCTGTTTTCCAGCTCCGGCGAAGCTTAAGACTAGTCCGAGCGCGGCCCGGTCGTCGGTTTTCTATGTTTTCATCGACCGCCCGCGGTCGCGCTCGCGTTAGTACAAGCTGGCCCTACAGCACCGAGCCGCGCACGCGCGCCGAGAAGGGTCATCGCCTGCGCCGCGCGATCTCGTCAGCGACCATGCCCTTCGCCCGCACCAGGCGTTCATGCAGGGTCTCGAACATATCGAGGATGTCATCATTGGGTTCATTCTTGCCCTGCTCGATGGCTTCGGCGACGAGCTCATCGAGAGGCGTCTCCTCCAATTGGCCTTTCTCCAAGAGGTCTTCAAACAGACTGTCGCTGCTCGGCTGCGGTTGGATGCGACCGTCGGAGTTGCACCAGACTGTGAATGTCTGAAGTCCCAGAACAGCGTGCTCGACCATCTCCGCATCCAACGGAATCAGCGTCCCCCAGGCCTCGCCGGCCTCGTCCGCGAACCCCGCCACGTACATTCGTTGCTCCGCGGCGCCTTCATCACGAGGCTGGAAGAACGGCATGAGGATGATTGGAGGGTGTTTTGCCATGACGATCTCTCCGAACGCTTTGCGTCGACCCGGCGCAGCAGCCGGATTAGCGCGGGTAATTTGATCACACGAAAAAGGCAACCTGGGTACGGCGCCTCATCGCCTTACGCCCGCTGCTTATCTCGCCGGCGAGAATTGATCTGCGCCATCAAGATCGGGCCAAGCGAAAATTCGCCGACCTCGGCTTTTCGCGTCAGACCGCGCAGATAACCGCCGGCGGAATTGATCGCTGTCCCGCGCTGCAAGATACACGCCACGACGATGGCTGCGGACACCTCGCCCATAACCTTTTGCGCCTCCTCCCAGGCGCTCGGACTAATCCCCAGCATCGATCGTACAACGGCCGCTGTGGCCAGGAAATCGCGCCAGTTCGAAACCCCACCCTTCGCATAATCAACGATGTCTGGACACGCACTCAGGACCATTCCTAACGGATACGCCCCCTCCCCGACTCGCGAGGGTTGAGGTTTGGGCTCAGCTCCCGCCGCCCTGCCTTCTCGAAGGACAGGTTCAAGATCAATAGGGGCGTCTGGTTTTGAATTCTGTATGTGGCGCTCAGTATGGGACTCATTGGCGCTCGGATTCTTGGATTTGATGTGCGCTTCCAGAAGATTGAGTACGTCATCGGCAAGCTGGGACAACTCGTCGGCGATCGGCTCGAGCTGCTGCCGGGTGGCCGTGCGCGGAATCTGGTCGACGATCGCGCGGAAGGCGGCGTGCACAACCTGCCAATCGGCAGGCCCCTGCCCTCCCCTTCGCGTCGGAACGGCTTCCTCGATGCCAGTTGCAATCATCTTCGCGATGTCGCGCCGGCAGAGCGTGATGCGCTCTCGTACGAGTTTGAGTGCGCGCGCCTCGGCTTCGATATCGGCCGCCAGGCTCTCGAACTCCTCCGAGCGCACGACCAGCGGCGACAGATCGAAGCCGAAGGCGAGCTTGATTTCGCCGGCGTTGTCCTTTCGTGCATACCGCTTGCCATTCGGACTGTCGCGCCGAACGATCAGGCCCGCGTCGACCAGCACAGCAAGGTGACGACGAAGCGTCGATGCCGGCATGCCATGCGCGCGCCGAGTGAGTTGATGGTTTGACGGAAAGACAATCAGATCATCCTCCCCGGTGAGCGCGGTCTCGGGATGGAAGGTTAGGAGCGCGTTCAATACCGACAGCGCGCGCTCCGACACACCAAGGCGCGGCCGTGCCGTGCAGATGGCGTGGAAGATCTTCCACTTGTGCACGATCTTTTCGGGGGGGCGTTCCGTTGCGACCATCTGGCTTGCCACATGGGCAAGCGTCAACGGTCGCCGCCCAAAGGGCGTCGTTGGAGAGTGTGACTGCATGTCTTTGCCTCAGCTGGGCAAAGAAAACCTGCTCGCCGAAACGGCGATAAAATCGCGTAGAAACTCTTGACTGCGATTCGCGAAAGTGATTCTCTGTCAGTCGCCAAACTTGAAGAGAAGGCTTCCGGAACTCCGTTTCGGGGGCCTTTTTTCTTTTCCCTTGTCTGCTCCTGGTTCGTGTTTACGGGACGAGGCCGTCAGGCCTCGGTAGTTTCCTGGCCGCCACTCGTCTTGGAAAAGGCGTCGAAGATGGCCGGGAGTTGGTCCACAAGAAATGCCGCGAATGTCGCCGAGACATTCTTGTCGATGGTAAGCTTCAATTCGCGCTCGACCTGACGCACGTGCGCAATCTTGTCCCCGGATGCGGAAAAGACTGGCTTCTCTTCCGATGGCTTCGATGTCCCCGCGGGAGATGGACGGCTTGCTGCTGAGAATGCTGCGAGAAATCGCGCGTCGGTTTCCCGCTCTGCAAATTTCGGGTCAGCGATCACCGCTCTGACACGTTTGAGCGCCGCGGCATCCTTGAGTAATTCAGCGAAGGACTGCCAGCGGCCGCGGCCAACTTTCGGAGCCTTCCCGATTGCTCGAACGACTTCGGGTGGAACCGATCGAGCGACGGCAAGGAGTTTCGAAGCCTCAGCCCGATCGATCGACAACGCATCCTGCACGATTGACCGGCTATGCCCGGCATCTTCGATATGCATCGCGAAGCTGGCGCGCTCAATGAAACTCAAATCCTCGCGCGGTGCGTTCTCGAGTCCTTGCGCCACGACAAGGGCTTCATCTGACAGCGATCGCAGGATCGCTTTGACGGAAATACCCAATTCGCGCGTGGCGCGGACGCGGCGATGACCATACGCGCTTTGATAGCGCCCTTTTGCTTCAGGATGCTCCCGAACGAGAATGGGCACCTCTTGGCCACGTTGTGCGATCGACTGTTTGAGTGCTTCGAACGAGCTATCATCATTGTCGCGAAACCGGTCGGACAGGGGTGACGGATCAATAAGCGAAGGGTCGATTTCAAGGATCACAGCCCCAGACGCGATTCTTTCGCGAAGCTCCTCGTTCTCCTTCTCGACTTCGGAAAAAGAATCCTTCAACGAGCGGACCGAGCCCGACGAGACCCGCGGCAAGGCAGCGGGCACGTTGTCAGCTGACAACGTGCTTGATTGCGGGGCCGTGAAAAGGCTCTTGATAGTGTCAGTACGTTTGCTCATCGACCCCACACCTTCTTAAGAAGTTGCGCGATTTCGGCATTGACCGCGTCGACTGATTCCAACGCGCGGTCGTAGGCGCCTCGCCCTACCGCGCCGCGCTCCAGCTCATAAAGTGATTGCTTGGTGAGGCCAGCATTGGCGATTGCAGTCGATTTCCAAACAGTGGCCTGGAGCACATCCGATCCAAAGAGATTACGAAGGAGGGCTACGATTTGAGCTTCGGGCACGTCGTTGGGATCGTGACGCGTGATGACGTACCGGATGAAGTCGTGGTCGAGTCGCCCGCCGGCTTCCTCGATGACGGACATGAGATCCGACGTCATGAGGAGAAATTGGCTCATGGATGCGACATCGACCATCTGCGGATGGATGGTCACGAGCATCGCGGTGGCCGCGTTTAGCGCGCCCATGGTCAGGTAACCAAGTTGGGGTGGGCAGTCGATAACGACGACATCGTAGTCGTCGGCAACCTGGTCGATGGCGCTGGCGACTCGGCGAAAGAACAGGTCGTGTCCGCGTTCACGCCGCTCGATCATTGCGCGAGGCGTGTGGTGCTCGAACTCCATCAGCTCAAGATTGCCCGGAACAAGACCTATCCCGTCAAAGTAGGTCGGCCGGACGATGTCGCGCATCGGCCGGCGGTGCTCGTCATACCGGATGGCACCGTAGAGAGTTTCATTCGCCCCAATATCAAACTCGGGCTGGTACCCGAACATCGCGGAGAGCGACGCTTGCGGATCGAGGTCAATGGCAAGGACCCGAAAGCCGGCAAGGGCGAGGTATTGGGAAAGATACAATGCCGTCGTCGTCTTGGCGGACCCGCCCTTGAAGTTGGCGACGGTGATAATTTGGAGCTTGTCGCCCGGCTGGCGGCGCGGGAGAAATTCCGACGCTTCTCGGGGCCGCGCCGTGGCTAGATACGCGCGCAGCTCATGAATCTGAGCCAGGGTATAGGATCGGCGGCCCCCAAGTCCGGTCGCTGGGGTCGGTCCAAGTCCGTCGAGGGAGAGCTGTCGGAGATAACCATCGGAGACGCGGACAATTCGCGCAACCTCCCCTGAGGAGAACGAGCGGAGAGACTTACTGGCTGAAGGCGGGAAAAGCGTTGTCGCCAGCGAGCGAAGCTGGCCGGAAAGGATGCCGGCGTGCCGGGTGATCCGGGCAGACGCAGTCTCGCTCATGGTAAGTGAATCTTCCGCTAAGCTCGGCATTTGCTTTCTCAAGACGGTTTCTGCGCGTCAGACGACTGATCTCCGTCTTGAGAGATGGCCACGATTCTATGATTTGAGCAAGAATTAAAGGGTTAACGAGTTGTTAACGCCCAATGGCGCGCTGCCCACAAGCAATGGCGCTTTTCGGTGCATCGTGCGGCTGTTGTCAGCTGACAACAAAGCCTCCAGCGACCGGGCGGGACTCTACTTTAGCATGAGTCGGCGCCCCCCGCTCCCGCCGCTGCATCGAAAGGTGCAGCCATTGTGCATCGTCTCGATCAAAGAGACCCTCCCGCGCAGCTCCGCAAAGTGCTCCGAACCGTCTCCCTCCCCACTCTTGCCAGCGCGGGCCGCCGCGACATTATTCACCGCCGATGATGTGATGGCACGCTGCATCCAGACCCCGTCAACCCGCTTCAGCCGCCTCGTCAGCGACACGGGCCTTTCAGCGCCCACGTTGGACGGGCGAGAGTCGGCAATTTCGGCTCACTATTCCCGAGCAGTCGCAGATGAATCGAGGGCTTCCCCGCCTACGCTGTATCGCCGCCGGGCAAACACGCTGTCGACGCTTCGGTCCGGATCTGCTGGACATGCCCCGCCCGGCGCGCGGCGAGCGGATATTCGAGGCAGTCTTCCTTGGTATTAAAATACCATCGCCGCCGAAGTCTCCCAAATTCACGACGCTGGATAAACGCCTCTTGCAGCGGGGACTTTCTGCGGCAGCGCCGCGTTCCCGCGTGCCGCCAACGGCGGGTCCTGGGTGCCATCCCGTTCGCGACCGCGACCGGATAGGCGACCTGGACTCGGTTCGCCACCTCGGCCGAGCACGACCAAGCAGCAGAGAACTGGCCTCGCCCGGCTCAATTGTAATGGCAGTGACTTGGCCCGGCTTCGGACAGTCGGCCGAGGCGACGTCCATCGCCAAGCTTGAGATGCGCCTGGTTCGGCGCATTCGCACGCAGGGGCGCGGCATCGCTGGAGTTAGGGATGGGGCCATCACATGCGACATTGGGATGACCCGGTCGAGGGGTGAATCGACCTCGCGGCGGACTGTCCTAATCGAGTTCAACAAGACGAGGCGCCCAGTGCCGAAGGCCAGCCGCTCCTTTGGATAGCAAGCAGCAAAGCAGCCGCACCGAGCCTCGGCCCGATGGGAGATCCGCCAAGATCCGAGCTGCGAGCCACTCCAACATAGCGACATCGGACGGGCGGAACTCTTGCCACATAACAGCGCCCCGGGAAGAGGTTGTTGTCAGCTGACAACAGAGGGCTTGCCTGGGATGGATGTTGTCAGCTGACAACATCTCCCTGTTGCGCTGGCTCCCAATGCCATTCAGCACAGGCTCGCGGGAAGCACCAACGAGGAGGGGTGGCATTCATAGAATGCTAACCTTAAAAATTCGGCCTCGGACGAGTTTCGCGGCAAGCTTCGAGATAGGCGAGGTCCGAGGCCAGCGCCCGCAGACTATTCTCGCCATGCCCTCGCGCGCGAGGTGCTTCGGCGTTTCGACGTCGTCGTCGGTCAGGAGCGCGGCAAGCCGGTCGCGCCGTTGCATCGGCAGGATCGCCGAGAGCGTATCGAGCTGCAGCGCCCGCCGGGTTTCGGGGTCGGAGATCAGCGGGCGGGAGGTGATGTCGTCCATCGGCGTTGCTCAGTCAGAAGCCGTAAGTTCGATCCGCCCAGCGCAGCAGCACGCGGGCGTCGGGGTCGGGCAGGCGCACGCGCTGCGCCTTCAGGCCTTGCGCAATCGCCAGGCCGACGTCGGGATCGACCCAGTGGCCGTGGATCATCAGGAAGAACCAGCCGAAGGGCAGGCCGATCTCGTGGTCCACGGCCTCGATCCGGTCCATCAGGATATGAATGGACGCATCCTTTGGCGGCGCGAGGCGCTCGGCCAGCGGCTGCAGCGGCCGGGGGACAAAGCCGACTTCGCGCTCTCCCTTGTGCGTATAATCGCGGACATCGAGCGCCCAATGTTCGAAGACGCGATGCGGCCTGGCGCTCGAGTCCTCCCAGTCCCGAAAGAACCGTAACTCCCGAGGCACGTAGTCGAACCAATCCGGGACCGCCTCAAGAAACGGGGTTTCGCGCGTCCCCCAAGGTCCGACTTCGCGAATGACACGCCCCTCCATCTCGGGCCGCTTGGCTTCGCGTTTCTCGCGTTCGATGCGGCCGCAACGATCGAGAAAACTGCGAACGTGGATCACCGCGCCGCCGGCTCGGCCGAGGAGGCGATAGACCGGACCGGCCAGGCGATCCGACTGAGGCGGCTGATCAGTGCGGGGCCAGCTCGGATCGAGCAGTTCCTCTTGGCCAAACGGGCGGTAGTTCGGATTGACGATCGGGCCGGCTCGCCATTCGATTTCTCGCCCGAGCGCGATCTGAACATAATCGGCTGCGCCTGGCCCGGTCGGCGCGAAGACAAACGCGCTAGTGCCGCGCCACTCGGTGATCTGCAGGTCCGTCTCTTTCAGGCGGCGCCAAAGCGCATCGATGGCGCCGCCGTCCTTGGCGAGCTCCGCCGTCATCCAGGGCCGCAGTTCGCTAATCCGCGTGCCATCCGGTCGAATTACCCAACGGGTGTCGCGCCAGTAGTCATCGTCGATCCGCGCGACGCTGAACTGAAAACCTTCGAAGGCGTGGGCGAGCGCTGGGACGAGGTCGTCGTCAGCCGAGGCCGGATCGAGGTCTGCGAGGACGGCCTCGATGGTACCAGCGTCAGGGAGACGGAGAGGGGAGGCGTTCATTGACTATTGACCATAAAAGCCGCCTCACACGCCGCGAGGGCCGCGCGCTTTTAGCGGGATTGCCGCGATTTCCGTAGCGCGCGTTCGGCAGGCTGCGCCCCGTCGCCCTGAGCGGGGGCCGAATCGGCGGGGCCCAGGACCTTGTTGGTCCTGCCAATGGCGCAACCGACCCTTCCCTCTGTGTATCCGAGATGATATATACGGATACACTCCACGCTCTAGAGGAATGCGCATGGCTTTCCACATCAAGAACCCGGAGACCGATGCGCTGGCCCGCAAGGTGGCGGCGCTGAAAAAAATCGGCCTCACCGAAGCCGTGCACGCCGCACTCGCCCATGAGCTCGAGCGCGAGCAGGGCAAGCCGTCTTTGGTCGACCTCGGCGTCCAGTTCTGCCGGGATCTGCGCGCCAAGAGCAATCCGGCGCAGGGCCAGCCCGCCGACAAGGCGTTCCGCGACAGCCTGCATGAGGACACCTGATGTTCATCGACGCCTCGGCGCTGACTGCGTTGTTGACCGACGAGGACGAGGCGCGTGAGCTTTTGGCCCGCCTGCAGCAGACCGGAACGCGTCTGACCTCGCCGCTGGCGGTGTGGGAGGCGGCGGTCGCGGTGGCGCGCGTGTTGAAACTTTCGGTCAGCGCCGCCGCGGAGGCGGTCGAAGACTATCTCGCGCTGATGGAGATCGCCGTAGTCGCGGTGCCGCCGGAGACGGCACGGATCGCGCTCGACGCCTTCGACCGGTTCGGCAAGGGCCGGCATCCGGCGAGCCTCAATTTCGGGGCCTGCTTTGCCTATGCCTGTGCCCGGCATCTGGGCCAGCCCTTGATGTTCAAGGGCGGCGACTTTCCGCAGACCGACATCGAGGCCGCCTGAGGCAGCCGCCAGGCCGTCCCTGCAACCGGAAGGGCAGGGGACTTTGTCTTCCGGAACGGCAAAGCGCCTCAGCATGGCGGGCTCACGGGCCGATCGGGTGCCCAGACGATGCGATGTCCGGGGCTCCCCAGAGCTCAGAATCACTGATTTGCGCCGTGACGTCCAACCCTATCGATAAGCGATGGTTATCGATAGTGAGGACTGGCCGGGAACAGGCCCCGCTATGACGGAAGCCAAAGCTGTGTTAGCTTCCGTTTCGCCGCTTCCTGTTAAGGTTATCAAGGCCTTGCTGCCCAGCTACAAAATCCCCGAACCGCTGCCCTGGGCCCAGCTCGCCGGGCCGCTCGCCGCCGCCGAGGATGCGCTCGCCCGCCTCGACGAGCGGCTGGCCAAAAGCCCAATACGCGACGGCGCGATCAGCCGGATGCACTTCGCCGACTCCTGCGCCAGTCTGTGGCTCGACGGCGAACTTGTCCACCTCGACGACCTTGTCCTCCACGACGCCGGCATGGACGTCCGCGCCCCGACCCACGAGTTGACCCGGGCTCATGCCGTGCTGCGCGCCCGTCGGCGCATCGCCGAGGCGAAGCCCGATTGGGCGCAGTCCGTTGCCGGGCTCGCTGGCCTCCGCGGGCGGAGCGAGCGAGAGGAGGGGACGGGCAACCGGAAGGAAGTCGAGGGAAGTCTTGGGGTCGACGAGGACGCGGAGCGGGAGGAGGTGGGTTTCGAAGGGCCGCTTGATGCCATCAACACCGATCCCCATCTGGCCGCCGCCCTCGCCGCGGTCGATGCCGCGAACGCCAGGGCGGAGCGCAGGCTCGCCGACGAGGCTCGGTCGCGGCCGGAGCGGGATTCCCTCGTCTACGATCCCGACTGGGACGAAGACGGCCGCCTCGACGACTGGCGCACCGTCGTCGACGAGACCCGCACCCTGCCGCCGACCCTGGCGGCGGCGATCGCCGCGGATGCCTGGGACGCGATCGAACCGCTCGAGCACACGCCTTGGCTCGGCCGCCTGCTCGCAGCTGGCGTGTTGCGCGCGCGCGGCAAGACACGCTGGCATCTACCGTGCCTGCATGCCGGGCTGAAAAGCATCTCGCGTGAGCGCCGGCGGCCGCGCGACGCCGCAGCACGGCTCGCGGTGCAGCTCGAGGCGATGACGGCCGCGGCCGAGGCCGGCCGCAAGGACCACGACCGCTGGCTGATGACCAGAAACCTGCTCACCCGCAAACTCGCCGGCCGTCGCACCACTTCAAAACTGCCGGCGCTCCTCGATTACATGCTGACCCGGCCGATCGTCTCGGCCGGCATGATCGCCGAAGAGCTCGGGATCACGCCCCGTGCGGCCCAAAACCTCGTCGCGGAGCTCGGCCTCCGCGAGGCGACCGGCCGGGGACGCTACCGGGCGTGGGGGATTCTCTGAAAAGGCGCGCGCTGGTTGGATCGGGTTTGTCCGAAGTCAGTATATGTCTTTCGGACATCCAATTTGCCATCTGTGGCCACCCGTCGGCCATTTGCGTTGTTTAAATCGGGCAGTAACCCCATCGTGAAACGGTTCGATTGAGGTTATGATTCGTCCCACAGGGGAAAGTAAAGCAGAGCCATGGCCCGCGGGGAGTTGATGAAGAAATTGCTGGCCAGCTACGGTCGGGACGATGAGTTCCGCGCCGTGGCAGAGCAAATCATCGACGAGGAGGAAAAGAAGAATAATCGCGTTCTGGCGCGCAGCCTGCGCAAGACGCTCGAGGCTGGCCCGAGCCGGCCGAGCGGTCCCAAGGCGCTCGCGCCCCTCATTCCGTTTCCCGAGGCGGCGGCGGATTTTATCGAGCGGGTTGAGCCACGCCACAGCCGGAACGACATCGTCCTGGGCGCGACGAACGTGCGCGTACTGCTTGGCCTCGTCAAAGAGTTTCGCCGCGCCGATGAAATCCGGCGCCACGGCCTCAAGGTGCGCTCGAAACTGCTGTTCTGCGGGCCGCCGGGCTGCGGCAAGACGCTGTGCGCGGAGATTTTCGCCGCGGAGCTTGGACTACCGCTCTTCCTCGTCAAGCTTGACCGGCTGATCTCGTCCTACTTGGGCGAGACGGCCGGCAATGTCCGCAAGATCTTCGAGTTCGCCCGCAAGCAACCTTGCGTTCTGTTTTTTGACGAATTCGACGCGCTGGCGCGCTCGCGCGATGACAGCAGCGAGCACAATGAGCTACGCCGCGTCGTCAACAGCTTGTTGTTGTTCATCGACCATATCCAGCCGAAGGGCTTCTTGATCGCCGCGACGAACCTGGACCGATCGCTCGATCCCGCAGTCTGGCGGCGGTTCGACGAGGTCGTCTGGTTCGACAAACCTGGCCGGTCGATGATCGGGCGATTCTTGCGGTTGAGGTTCAAGAATGTCGCCCTCGCCTTCGATCCGATGCAGCATGCCGCGGCGCTGGAAGGCTATTCCTACGCCGAGATCGAGCGGGTCTGCACGCAGGCGGTCAAGTCGATGATCATCGACCGCCGCAAGCAGGTGCAGGAACGCGATTTCAATCGCGCCTTGGAAGATGAGGCGCGGCGCCGAGCAGGACAGTCTCGCCTCGCGCCGACGAGCTAGGCGCATCGTGGCACGCTACGATCATCTTGAGCTTGTCCGGCTGCCCGAACAGTTCGAGCGCCGCAAGCTCGGCGGCGGCGGGCCTCCGCCGGCACGCGATCGCGACCAGCACAGCACGAAACTGCGCGATGAACTTAATGCGGCGACGCAGGCGCAGAGAGGCCGGCGCAAGCCTGAATTCGTCGATCCCTCTCTGATCCTGCGCGTGCAAATGACGGGCGCCCTCCTTGAGGAGGACTGGGAGCGTTTGGGGCTTACGGTCTTGTCGAGCGATGCAGACCGCACGCTCGTGCTGTTCGCTTCGAACGAAGACATGCAGGACTTCCGCGCCCGCCTCGATGCCTACCAGCGCGGCGCGCCGCCCGGCCAGAAGCATGCGCCGTACAACAATTTCGTGGCAGGAATCGAGAGCATTGGGTCAGTCGAACCCCGGGACCGGATTGGTTCGCGCTTTCAGGAGGAAGGGTTTGCGGACCTCAACGACTTTGTGCCCCAAACATCCTACCTGATCGATATCGAGCTTTGGGACCTTGGCGAGCGCCGTCTGCGGGAACGCAAGATCGAGGAGGTCATCCGTTACGTCGAGGCCCGGGCCGGTGAGGTCTTGGATCGCTACATCGGTCCCTCGATCAGCATGTTTCGCGCGCGCCTGACGGGCGAACTCATTCGCACCCTACTTACAATCGAGGAGGTGGCGACGATCGATCTGCCACCTGCGCCGGATGTGACGACGGCGGAAGCGCTCGACCTGACGCTGGCCGATGCTCCCGCGCTGAACGCGCTTGCCGAGGACGCGCCGCTCATCGGCATCATCGACAGCGGCGTCAACGATCACCCGTTCTTGGCGGATATTGTCGCCGGCGCGATCGGCGTTCCCGCCGATCTCGGCACGGCGGACGTTTGGGGTCACGGCACCCGGGTCGCCGGCGTCGCCGCGTTTGGTGACCTGCGCGCACAGCTTGCCGTCGGCGCATTGCAACGCGGCGCCCGTATCTGTGCGGCGAAGGTCGTGAACGACCGGGGTGACTTTGACGATCGCCGCCTCGTGCCCTCCCAGATGCGCGAGGCGATCACGACGCTGAACCTGCGCTTCGGCTGTCGGATCTTCGTCGTTGCCCTGGCCGACCGCCGACGCGTTTTCGACGGCGGCAAGGTGGGGACGTGGGCGGCCACGCTCGATGAACTGGCGCGTGAGCTCGATGTCGTCATCATCGTCTCCTCCGGAAACCGCAGCCCGCGAGGCGGCAATCGCCTGGAACAGGCGGTGACCGAATATCCGCGCTATCTTCTGGAGGACGCCAATCGATTCTTCGAGCCCGCGGGCGCATTGAATGTGATCACCGTCGGCGCGCTCGCGCATGGCGAGGGCCTCGATCCGGATCGGGCCGAGGATGTGGGCGTGCGCCCGATCACGCTCCTGCACGAGCCGGCGCCGTTTTCCCGGATCGGACCGGGGCCTGGCGGGGCCACGAAGCCTGACGTGGTCGAGATTGGCGGCACGCTGATCTTCGACCCCATCGTCGCGCGTCTGCGGGGCGGGGAGGATGTCGGCAGCGCTGGCGTCCTGACGCTGTATCACAGCTATCTTGATCGCCTGTTCACGGCGGGTTCGGGCACATCCTATGCCGCCCCACGAGTTGCGTTCAGCGCCGCTCAGATCCTGACGCGCTTCCCGCATGCCTCAGCCAATCTGGTGCGCGCGCTCATCGTGGGTTCCGCGGAAATCCCGCAGCCAGCCCAGGAGCGGCTTCAGCTGCTTGGTGTGGACGCGACGCGCGCGATCTGCGGGCACGGCCTCGTCGATCTGGAACGCGCGGCCTTCTCCGACGACGCGCGCGTCACGCTCTACGCAGAAGACGAGCTCGCCCTCGACCATTTTGCCGTCTATCGCATTCCAATTCCCGAAGCGTTTCAAGCGGGAAATGGGGAACGCTGCATTCGCGTGACGCTGGCGTTTGATCCACCGGTGCGACACACGCGAACCGATTATGCAGGTGTCGGCATGAGCTTCCGGCTGATTCGGGGCTGCCAACCTGATCTGATCTTCGAGCACTACCGAAAGCGCGAGCAGGACGATGGTCCATTTCCGGAGCTCGCCGGGAGATACAATTGCAATCTCGTTCCCGGTCCCCAGGCGAGGGAGAAGGGGACCGTCCAATCCGCCACCGTCACGTTCAAACGTGGCATCGAGGACTATGGGGATAGCTACTATCTTGTCGTGCGCTGCGAAAGCGGCTGGGCCACCCATGTCGATCGGCAGCAATTCGCCGTCGTCATCGAACTCTTGCAGAAGGCCGAAGTGCAGCTCTACGAAAGAGTGCGGCAGCGGCTGCGTCTTCAGGCGTGACGCACCGGCGGAATGCTTAAACAATTCGGTGTGGAATTCAAGGATAGCGAGACGCCACGAGGGGCCGAGCGAGCGACGCGCAATCCTCGAACGCGTGATCGCCGCAAGCCTGCCGCAGGAAACGGCGAGACAAGAGCATGCCGACACGATGCACCGGCATTAGCCGCTGCCAACGTGAAACGTCAAACTCAGACTTGATCCCCTTGATTGAGGCCGCGGCCTTGCTGACTTCGCGTTGCTCGAGCAGGTGGCAGGCCCAGACGCGATCAATGCGGCGCCCCGCCGCGAAGCAAATGCCGATAGCCGTACTCAGTCATCCAGCGAGCGCGAGCTAGGTGTGTCTGCCAGGCGCGCCGAGCACGCTCAGGCTCTTGGGCCGGATTAAGGTGCAGCACGATCCGCGCAACCTCTTTCCAATCGGCGCCGTCGGCTTCGGCATGGAGCAGGCGCAGGTAGGTGACCAGGTGCTCTTCGTCATAGCCGGTCAGAACGGAGGCGGTCGGTGCTTCGTCGGCGACATCCTGGTCAAGCAGGGGCTTCTGCATGGGCGACTTTCGCGGGCGAGATTCTGGCGACCGGAGCGTAGGCTAGATGCTGCACCGGCGAATAGATCCCAAATGCGCACCACGTGGTGCATCACCGGCATCCCCGGGCGCCCTGGCTGCTGCTGTGTCTCGATCGCGCCGGTGGCGGCTTGACATACAATGCAAATGCATTACATCGAAGAGTGTGCGACCCCCGGAGCCGGCCATGGCGAAAGCGGCTGAAATTCTCGAAATCCCCGCCACCATCACTGAGCGTGGCCAGACGACCGTGCCCGCGGCAATCCGGAAGATGCTCGCGCTCGGCAAGCACGATCAGGTGGTGTTTCGCGCGCTTGCGGATGGCACCGTCGTGATCGCGAAGAAAGTGGCCCAGGTCGAGGATGGCGATCCCGTGATCGGCAAGTTTCTCTCGCTTCTCGCGCGCGACATGGCGAATGAGCCGTCGCGGATTCGGCCGGTGCCGCGCTCACTCGTGTCCCGCGGCAAGGACCTGGTCAAGGGCGTTAAAGTCGATCTCGACGCGCCGCTTGCGGATGACGAGGCGTGAGCGACGAAACGCTCGAAATCAACGGCTGGACGATCTACGCGCACCCGCTGTTTCTCGACCAGCTTGAGGCGATGATCGGCGCCGTCGAAAAAGCGCGGAAGAAAGACCCGCAAGGATACAAGAAGAAGCGCGCTACAAAACTACTCGCAGCCGTTCTCAAGGTCGCGTTCGAAGACATTCCGAGCGACCCGACGCGCGACGCCTACCGCCAGGGCGGCACGCTCGGCGACGCGTACAAGCATTGGTTCCGGGCAAAATTCCTACAGCAGTTCCGGCTGTTCTTTCGCTACCAGCAGTCCGCGGACGCGAAGGTGATAGTGTTGGCCTGGGTCAATGACGACACGACGTTGCGCGCTTATGAGAGCGCCGACGACGCCTACGCGGCGTTTCGCAGGATGCTCAATCGCGGCAATCCGCCCGACAGCTGGCCGGACCTGCTCGCGGCGGCGAGCGCAGATTCGGCGAAGCAACGGCTGGCTCGCGCCGCTCCCAAGACATAGCTCTCGCTCGGCCAGCAACCGAGCGTTCGCTGAGGTTTGGGCGGCTCGGCGGATGGTCGCGGAGCAACTCGCCACCCCGACGCGACGCAGGATCTCGTCGCGGAGCTAGGCCTCGCAGGGCTAATCGTGCTCCTGGTGCGGGATCGATAAAGCTCACTCTCCTCGCTTAGATTAATGTTCGTTATCGTATTCCAACTACGACTTTGGCCTCGAGTTTCAAACTGGTCGGTTCATACCCTCGTAGCAATAAGCTAAACAGCTCCATACCCGCGCCTGAGGCCCTGAGCGTGCGCACATCTGCTGGTGTCAATGCAGACGCGGCCCCGCCTTTCGGCGAGGCCGCTCTCGCGGGCCCTCAGTCCCGGCTGGGGCGGGACCAGATGAGCTGAAGACCTTCCTGGCCTTCCACCTCAATCAGGGTGGCATAGATTGGAGCCGGGAAGCTCGGGTCGTCCAGCTTGACCGAGAGGTAATCGCGCTCGGTGTCCCTGGCGGTCTTCTGCCAAGCCGCTCCCAGCTCGACATTACCGGCGAAGATGCGGAAGTGTGGTCCCTTGTCGGAGGGGTTCTCGACCCGCACCAGCTTGGCTTTGGCATTGAGGGCGAGGGTGCGAACCGTGCCGGTGAAGCCGTTGCCGGTCGAGGTGAAGGTGCCGATGGTCGCCATTGTGGTGTCCTTTTTCAGTTTCCGGGCCGCGCCCATCGCGGCCTCGATGGCTGGCGACAGACCGGAGGCGGTCGACCCGCACCCCGAAGGGGCCGGCACGCAGTAGAGGGCAGCCAGGGCACGACTTTCTTGTCTTGCGCGAGGAATGGACGCGCAGCGGTCCAGGGGAAGAAAGTCGTAACCGGCTGTTGCGGGGATAAGAGCGAGGCGGCGCTTAAGCGACGCCGCCCTTCGGTCAGACATGCCAATCAAGGACGACGTGGGTGTGCCAGAAGAAACGGCCAAGAACACGAACTGCGATCATCGAAACCTTGACCGAGGAAAGAACCCGATCACCGCTCACCGCACATCTGACAATTCCTCAAGCTTGCTGGTCGAGGCCCGAACCCGGAAGGTAAGCACGCTGCTCAGCCGTCAAGAATCACGCGACCCGCAAAGTGAACCCGCAGGCCGCGAACGAGATTTGCTCGGCAAAGCCGACGACCTGTGCAAAGCCAGAACGGCGGCCGCCCTCGAAGGAAGCTAGATCCCTGTCAGGTCGCGCAGCATGAGGAATAAAGGGGCCTCGACGTGGCGGCCAAGCAAAGGGGCCGCGGTCCCTGCGCTGATCGCCGGATAAGTGCGGGCCGGTACGCGCCGGCCCCAATCACGCTGTGCGCTCATCATGCTGCCTCCTCGACGTCAGCTGCTTTGGGCTGCAAGTCGTGCAGATAAGCGACGGCGCGTTGCGCATGCGCGGCAGCCGAGAAGATAAAGCGCTTCTCATTCGACAAGACCTCCAACCACGACTTGACATAGCTCGCATGATCCGGCCGCGGGTCGAGTTCGGGAGAGATCCCGAGATCCGCGCAGAGGAAGCAGCTGCCGAGTTCCGCAATCAATTCTTCGCGCGCGCGTTCGCTCCGATCCTTGCCGTAACGGCTGAGATCGCGATTGACGCGGTGAGCGGGAGCGGTCCAATGCACGGTCTCATGGGCTCTGACGGCAACATAGGAGGCCACGTCGCGGAAACTTTCGATCGGCGGCATCTGAATATGATCGGACGAAGGCGCGTAAAACGCCATCGAGCCGCCGTGCCGAACAATCGCCCCGGTGTTGGCAAAGAAAGCGTCGGCGTGCGCGTTGCGCTCGATCGTTGATGTGACGACGGGCGGCCGACCGTAGTAATGCGCGGGCAAGCCATCGATTTGATCGACGCAGAAGACGGTGTAGGCTTTGAGGAAGGGGATATCCCGTTCGATTTCGTCGCCGTGAGCGTCGGTCTCCGTTTTGGTGAAGCGGCTTGCATACACCACAGTGCTGCCGGTCTCACCCTTACGGACATGCGCGCCAAGTTCGCTGGCCTGCTTGAACGTCATCCAGATCGGCGAGCAGAAGCCGCGCGCGATGGCTTCTGACCAAAGCAGCAAGACGTTGATGCCCGTATAGGGCTGGCCGTTGTGTCGCAGCGGTCGGGTGATGCGGTCCGCTATATTCGCGGCGGTCCAGGGTTGAACCCAGGGGCGCACACCGCGTTCGAGCTCGGCGATGATGCGGTCCGTGATGCGGGCGTACAGGTCGCCTCGCGACTTTTCCCTGTTCCTGCTCATTATAATAACCTCCGTTCGGGAGGCCGCGCCCATCGCGGCCCCTCGCGGGGTCCGCCACCGCCGGGCTCGAAGTCCGCGCACCCGAAGGGCCGAAGCAGCGCGAAGGACGGCGAAGCCGTTGCGCGGACATCGGGTCCGGCGCAGGACCACGGCCCGGGAGGGGCCCGCGACGGCGAGGGGCACCGGAGGCGGCTTCCTTTGTTGCAGCGGCGACACAAAAAAGGGCCGGTCTCGCGGACCGGCCCATCAGGTGGCGGCAGTGGAAGAGGCGCGGGGCCGAGGCCCCGCGCCGGCGGTCAGTCGAACGCCGACATCTGCGCCTTGGCCGCTTTCCGGCCGACGGTGTCGGTCGTGTTGTCGACGGGACGCTCGAAAGGCTTCCAGGTCTCGCCCACGACCTGTTCGTAGGCGGCGACGGCGCCCTCGGCGGCCATGCGAAGCGCGTGAGCCTGCGCGCCCATGTCGGCGGCGAATTCACGCTTGCGCTGTGCCTGGCTATCGAAACCGACCGGACCATCGAGGTCCTCATCGCGGCTGTCGTTGGCGAGCTTGGCGGTCGCATCTCGCGCTTCAGTGACGGCCCGGGTATAGAACTGGCCGGCGCCGTGGGCCGACCCGACATAAGCACCGACGATCCGTTGCAGATGGATCTGCATGGCGCGTTCACTCAGGCCATCCTTGAGTGCGTCGGCGGTCTCAATGACGAGCCGCTCGTGCAAGTCGCGGATGCCTTCGCTGTCGAGGACCGCAAGGCCGAAGCTCTCGGAGATGCGCAATGTCTGTGCGGAGTCGGGGCAGACGAGGCGGACCATTTCGAGCGTCGTGCCGCGGCGGAGCGGGACGACACGGGCGGAGGAGCGGGGGGAGCGGGCGGTCTTGGTCATCATGAGATCCTTTCTCGGTTTCGCCTTGGGAAGCGATCGGGCCCTTGTCCGTCGCTCCCTCGGGTGCGGTCGACCAGAACCGGCTTCAGCGGGCCGCTTCAGGGGGCGGTGGCTGCCAAGGCGAGCATGGGTGGATTGCGGGCGAGCGGGGCCTTCAGGCCTGCGAAGAACGCGGCCCCCCATCGCGAGACGGCGGCCGCCGATCGCCTCGCGACTTGCCCTTGAAGCGGATCGCGGCCGGTTCAGACCGCAGCACAAACCGAGGGAGTGACGGCCAAGGGTCAGCACGCCCCCGAAACCGTGAGAGGTTGGACCAAACCCGCTGAACTCTCCGCCTCGACATGAAGTGTTCGCGCGCGGCTCGCGCTTCCAATTGGTGGGTCCTTCGCCTCTCACCGCCACGCAGCGGAAACGCGATGACGCGTTCGAAACTCGGCGATCGCCGTCTCCTGCCGATCGAGCTTGCGCGTCAGAGCGTCGATCTCGCCGCGACGGGCCAAGGCGAGCTCCGCGACATGCTGCTGAAACAGCCGCACATCCGCATTCGTCCAGCTCGATGCGCTCCGGCCGTGCTGCCGGCGCTTCGCCCGGTCAGTGATCGTCAGCCGTTCGGCGCGTGCCGCGATCTGGCGTTCGATGACGCCGAGATGGCGCTGCGTCTCGGCTTGCGCGGCTTCCATGCGCGTGAGGAGGAGACGTCGATCCTGGGGCTCGATCATCGCTCCGTCCCCACAGGCCACAAGGGGGACGCGGACTCGTCCGGCATGCAGTCGTCCGGGAGAGAGACAGCGGCGATGGATGAGGCGATGTCGTCGCCGGAGACCGCCCCGTCGACGAGCGCCGAATTGGCGCCGGCGTGGTTGTGCATGTCAGGCGCGAGGTTGCAGCCGAGGCCGTCGGCGATGGCGCTCTTGGGATGATGGTGCGCGTGCACGAGGAGATTGACGGTGCAGAGGTAGGCCTTCATGGCTGGATCTCCTTTCTGTTCAGCCGGGTAGGGCTTCGGCGCGTGGATGGATATGCGCGCGGCGCGCCTCCAAGCGTCGGTGCCGGTGAAATGCCGTCTGAGCCGCGGATGCCAGACGACGAGGACCGGCGTTTCGCCATCCTCGTCAGTGGCCGCGCGCCAGCCGACGGCTTTGGCAATGAGGCGCCAGGGCATGGGTCACCTCCAGCCGACGAAGTCGGAGGGGCCGCCGTAGAGTTGATGGCGGGCCTCGTCGATTACGAAGCCGAAGCGGCCCATCTGATATTCGTCGGAAGGGACGAGGAAGCGACGCTCCTCAGTCCCCGGTCCGCGCTTGCCGCCGGGCGTGGCGACAGTTTCGACGAAGCCGGGCGCGTGCTTCGAGGTGATAGCCGACACGACGATCCAGTCCCGCGCGTGCGCCTGCTCAAAGGCGCGGCGGTCCTTTTCGTAGGACTCGCCCGGCTTGAGGATCGCGCCGAAGATCGTTTCCCAGGCGTCCGGCCAACTGTCCTTGATCGTTCTCTCGGCGCAACGCCGTTCGAACGCCGTGAAGGGATGCGGGAAGGTGATCGCCACGATCGCCCATTCGGCATCTTCCTCGTACCAGCCGCCCTTCGAGCGCAGCAGGGGGTGGACCTTGCTGTTTTGCTCGGCCGAGAGCTTGAAACCACCGTGACCAGCCGTGGAATGCGCCGTAACGCCTTCAGCGTAGACGGTCGCGCCCTGCGAGGCGCCCCAAGGCGTGTGGTCGCGCGAATGGACTTCGACGCGACCGAGCATCCTGCGCTCGCGTTGATGCTCGGCGTTTTCGAGCACAGCGTTACGAAACGCCGCCTCGTCGGAGAGCTCGCCGGAATGTCCGTAGAAATCGCCGCGCGTCCACTCGCCCATCGGACGGGACATGCGCCAAGCTGTGACGAGATAATGCTGCCCGTTACGGGCCGGCGCCATGGCGAAAGCCGTCTCGCCGACAAGCGCGACGAGGAGGCCGTCCGCGCTGCGGCCAAAAGAGATGCCTGGGGTCCCACGGGCTTTGTCGGATACGGGAAATGACGCGTTCATGCCGCGGTCCTCCCCTCGATGATGTCGGCGCCAGCCTCGTCGGCCGTCACTTCTTCCAGCACTGCGTGCGGATAACCGTGGCGCGTCAGCCACTCCTTCGCGTCGGCCTCATTCGTGGCGAGATGGATGAGTTCGGCGTCATCACCGGCACGGTCGAGCACGCGGACCGAGCCGATGGCCGGACGTTCGATGACGGTGAAGTGGAGCTTCGACTCCAGCGAAAACGTCCGGTGGACGCGGATGGCGATGACGCCGCCGGCGCCATAGTCGACCTCGTGCAGGGTGAAACAGGCCGACAGCGAGACATTGGCGACGCCTCGTCCGCCCTGCTTTCGGATCAGGCGGCCCCTGCTGTTGCTGGACTGCCAGGCGGCGAGCTTCTTCCTGAAGCGCGTCGGCGGCTGCGGCGTTCCGTCGGACCAGGCGACGATCGAGCCGATGGGTGCGTTGTCGAAGATCGTGTGCGCGGACATCGTGTCCTCCTTATTTGCATGTGCGTGGAAACAAAACCGCCGCCGGCTGGGCCGGCGGCGGTGGATCGTTCGAAAAAATGGCGCGTTCCTCTATTCCGCCGCCTCCCTGAATGCCTCGGTTTCTTCGTCAGCGAGGTCATCCCCCATGCCGCCGGCGTCCTCGTCAGCCTCGTCGGCGTCTGCCGTCGTCTCGCTCGACGACAACCATTGCGAAAGCTTCATGGCGTCAGGCGCAAAGCGCACTGCGGGATGGACGAAGCGGCCTTCCTTGAAATGCTCAACGAGTGCGGCGCGCGTGTCCTTCACGCGCTGACGCGGCAAAACGGGCGTGTCCTTGCACGAAGCCTCGAGCGCTGTGCGCGACAGGCACGAGAGGAAGTCCTCCGTGCCCATGTTCGGCAGGAAGGTGTCCGCGCCGACCACCGCGCCGGCGACGCGGGCGACGATGCCACTATTAGTAGCGTTCTCCCGGCACGAGAATACGTCGACCAGCATGGTGCGCGCCGCGACACGAAGCGTGTCCATGTCGAAGGAGAGCTTGCCGGCGCCGTCGAACAGTGCCGCCGCGTTCTTCGCAAGCCGGCTGTGGCCGCAATAGCTCCCGCCGCTTCCCGTCGTCACGGACACGTTCTGGCCCGCGAAGGCGAGGATCAGCAGCGCCATTAGCGTGTCGTCCTCGATCGGCGCGCGGCTGAGCGCCTCGCGCAGCGCGTCGGTGCGGTAGTCGCCGATCATCTCGATGCCCTTGCGGGTCACGTCGGGACGTGGCTTCGAGACTTCGCCAACATCGTCCGGAGCGTTGTCAGAACCTGAGCCGGTCTTACCCTTTGGCTTCTTCGCGGCAGGCATGCGGTAGTGCACGGTCTGTACGCGGCCGTCGCGATCGAGATACATCGCCGTGCAGTTGGACTTCACCGGCTTGCCGTCGACGCGCTCGGCCTTCGGCGGCAGCTTCACCTCGCCGTAGTTGGTGGTCTCGGCGATAATGCCTTTCTTCGGCAGGTTGGCCGTCATCCACTCCTGCTGCGCACCGAGGAAAGCCTCGACTTCTGTGGTGTAGCGGCTATCTTCATCGGCGGGAGCGAAGAGATCCTCGACCCAATGAATGCCGTAGGCCTTCGCGAGGTCGTCGCCGAAGCTGGCGTGACGAGCAAACATCCGGGTCTTCTGCAACGCCTGGGCGACGCTCCACCACGAGACCTGCGGATCGGCCTTCGACGGCTTGTGCTTCTTCCAGACCTCCTTCTGCTCGTCGAGCGATGCGGCAGCGATCGTGCGGAGCTGTCGCTCGTCGGGCATGTCGCCCTTGGCCATGTGGTCGAGCATCGCCGGCAGCACGTTAGCCAGCAAACGTAGTTTCCTGATCTGACGCACCGGCAGCGCGAGCGCAACGCCGATCGCCTCCTCCGTCCAAGCGAGCGCGACCAGACGCTCGATTGCGCGCCACTGGTCGACCGGGTTCAGCGCCTCGCGCGCGATGTTCTCGACCATCGAGCGCATGGCGCCGTTGTCGTTCGCCGCCTCATCGACGAGCACGTCGATCTCCTCGAGGCCCGCGGCGATCGCCTGCTTCACGCGGCGGTGGCCGGCATTGATGACGTAGCCGTTGCCGCCGCCCGTGTCCGGGGTGATCACCGGCGGCTGGACGATGCCGACGGCCTTGATCGTGGCCAGCAGCAGGGCGTCAGCCTGGGGCGTCGACTTCGTCTGACGCATGCGGTCGGCATTCTCCTTCAGCGCGCGCGGATCGACCTTGATGAGTTGCATGGGAAGGCTCCTTGTGGGGTTGCGGACCGGCGCTGCCGGCCACCTCTCGTCTTCTTCCCGAAGACACCCCTGGGCCCTGCGGAGCGGACGGGCCGGTGCAACTGCGGCCGAGCATCCCTGGCCGGCAGGCCCAGCGGGGCAAAGCCCTGCGCAGGGCGACGGGCAGGGATCGCGCAGGCGGCGGTTGAGCGCCAGCGTCGACGGCCTGCCCGATCTGCGAGCGGGCCTTCTCCCTTCCTCTCTCCTCATTTTTTTCATGCGGCCGCGGCCAGCTCACCAGCGCTTTCGCTGTCCTCCGCCAAGGCCTTCTCCACCTCGGCCAACAGCCGGCGCTTTTCGGCAAGCTCGGTGGCAAAGGCGAAGTCCCCGCCATCGCGGGACTCGTAAGACGCAAGCCGTCGGCGCGCATCGGCCAGGCGCTGGCGGTAGCGCTCCCGTTCGCCCTCGAAGTTATCGAGGGTGTGTTCGAGGCGAGCGATCGCACCGGGTGGCGTGACCGTCACCGGCAACTCGATCTCGTATTCGGCGCCGGTCCGCAGCAGCATCGTGGTGTAGCGATAGCCGTCCCGGCCGATGCGCTCTCCGCTGTACGCGACGTCGACGCCGCCGATCGACGCGATGACGGTCTCACCTTCCTGCTGAAGCTGCACCAGCGTCAGGATCTCTTTCATCAGCGCGCGGCCGGCGAGCTTGCGCGCGACATGAGGATCTCCCGTCACCGCCATGGTGAAGGCGTCACCGGCGGTCGGGATACGACGCTCGATGTCCCGGCCGATCTCGCCGATGCGACGGATGGAGAGCTCGATGTCGCGTTCGGCATCGCGCATCTGCCGCCGCACCGCGTGCTGATCGTCAATGTGCGCAGCCCGCAGCCGTTCGAGCCGGGCGATGTCGGCTTCGAGGCCAGCTTTCTGCATCAAGCGCGGGTCGCCCGACGCGATGGCCTTTGCCATGGCGAACTGGTTGGCCTGGCTCTCTCCCATGTCCTCAAGCCGACGGATCGAGGTGTCGCCGGAAAGCGCGGCAGCGATGAAGCGGGCCTTGCGCTCGTTGTTCTGCCACATCTGCGCATCGAGGCTGCCTTCGGTCGCGTAGGCGAAGATGTCTATCTCGTCATGCTGGTTGCCCTGCCGCACGATCCGGCCCTCCCGCTGCTCGATCTGCGACGGAAGCCAGGGCACGTCGAGGTGGTGCAATGCCTTCAGCCGAAGCTGCGCGTTGACGCCGGTGCCCATCGTATCGGACGAGCCGATCAAGAAGCGGACCTTGCCGGCGCGCACGTCGCCGAACAGGCGCTGCTTTGCCTCCGACTTCTTGTAGTCCTGCATGAAGGCGATCTCGCCCGGTGGCACGCCGCGGCGGACCAGCTCGTCGCGGATCCAGCGGTAGGCGGAGAAGCCGCGGCTCTTCTCGACGCTGATGGTGCCGAGATCGGAGAAGATCATCTGCGCGGCACCGGGCAACTCGAAGGGTTTGCCATCCGTGCGCGTGTAGCTGCTCTCGGCCGTCTCGTTCCAGATGCGGAAGGCGTTGCCGACAAGCAGGTTCAGCTTGTTGTCGGCCTCGTTGTCGCTATCCGGAACAACCAGACGAAGGTCGATTGCAGCGTGGCGGCCGTCGGTGATGACCGACAGCAGGATGTCGTCGCCGGGCTCCGGTGCGCGGTCGCGCTCCTCGATCGCCTTGATGCGCTCGCCGAGCAGGGTCTGGTAGCGCTTGAACGCCGGCGACGGCTTTGCGGTGAGGATCTGCCGTTTGCCGGTCGACACCGCCGGCACCTTCACGTACTGACGCAGGTCCTCCGGCATCACCACGTCCGCGAAGGAGCGGAACATGGCGATGAGCTCGGGCACGTTGACGAAGGTGGCGAAGCGCGTCACCGGCTTGTATTTGCCGGAGGGCTGCAGCTCAAGTTCGGTCGTGACATCGCCGAATGTACTCGCCCAGGCGTCGAACTCGTGCAGCCCGCGCTCGAGGAGCGCCGCGTAGCCGAGATAGCGCTGCACCGAGAACATCTCGCCGATCGTGTTGGTGATCGGCGTGCCGGAGGCGAGCACGAGCGCGCGGCCTGGGTTTTTCGTCTCGATGAAGCGCGACTTGACGTAGAGGTCCCAGGCGCGCTGCGAACCGTTCGGGTCGACGCCCTTCAAGGTCGACATGTTGGTCGCGAAGGAGAGTTTCCTGAATTCCTGCGCCTCATCGACGATGATCTGGTCGACGCCGATCTCGGAGATCGTCAGCAGGTCGTCCTTGCGGGTCGAAATCGACTCCAGCCGCTCCTTCAGGCCTTCCTTCAGCCGTTCGAGCCGCTTGCGCGAGACCCGGTCGTCGCTCTCGACCTTGGTCAGCAGGGTTTCGTAAAGTTCCAGCTCGTCCTGGATCAGCTGTTGCTCGAAGGCTGAGGCCACCGCGATGAAGCGGAACGCGCTGTGCGTGATGATGATCGCGTCCCAGGTCGCGGTCGCAGCGCGCGCGAGGAAGCGGTGCCGCTTGTCTTTGGTAAAATTGGTCTCGTCGGCGACGAGGATGCGGGCGTTCGGGTAGAGCGCGAGAAATTCGCGTGCGGCCTGCGCCAGGCAGTGGCCGGGCACGACCAGCATCGCCTTGGCGATCAGGCCGAGCCGGCGCTGCTCCATGACGGCGGCGGCCATCGTCATGGTCTTGCCGGCGCCCACCGCGTGCGCCAGGTAGGTCGAGCCGGCCGAGACGATTCGCCAAATGCCGCGCTTCTGGTGCCCATAAAGAACGAAAGCGCCAGAGGCGCCCGGAAGCTTCAGGTGCGAGCCGTCGAAAGCTCTCGGCGCAATGTTGTTGAAGCGGTCGTTGTAGACGCGCGCAAGGCGGTCGGTGCGGTCTGGATCGGACCAGATCCAGTGCTGGAAGGCGTCCTTGATCTTTTGCAGCTTGGTCTTGGCGGCTTCGGTGTCGACGATATTGAGGACGCGGCGCTCGCTGTCGCCGTCCTTGACCGTGTCGAAGATCTGTGGGACGCGGCTGTTCAGCGCGTCGGCGAGAAGCTCGCCGGCGTGCCGGCGGTCGGTGCCCCACTCCGACGTGCCGGCCGCCATCCAGCCGAGCTGACGTGCCTCCACGGTCCAGGAGGCGAGCTCGGGCATGTGATGGATCTTGATGTCGGCGTCCATCGTCTCCTTGACGAAGGCGACCACGTCGACTGCCGGAATCCATGGCGCGCCCAGACGCGCGGTGATGTCAGAGGGCTTGAGGTCTGCGGGCTGCACGCCTTGCAACGCCGTGACGTTGCGCTCGTACGAGGGGTCGAGCGCGGCCGCCGCGGCAGCAGCCTTCAGCTTCTCGCGGACGTGTCCCGACAGGTAGGAGTCCGCCGTCTGCCACGAGCCGTCCGCTGGGTCGCGGAAGACGGCGCCGCCGAGTTCGGCGACGACGTCGTCGCGGTCCCGGTGCAGCAGCTCGGCGATGTGGTCAATGTCGACGTGGCCACGCTCGTTGAGGACGACGGCGAGCGCGTCTGCCGCGCTGGCGATTTCCGGGGCAGCCGGCGGCGCGATCACCCGCTCGGTGAAGAGCGGCCCGGGCTTCGCGGTGTTGGTCTCGAGGTCGTAGTCCTCGATCGAGGCGACGAGCCAGCAGTCGGGATCGTCGAGGAAGGGCTGCATGTTCGGCCGGCGGTGCGTCTCGCGCACCTCGCTGGTCTCCTCGTCCTCGGCGGTCGAGACCGTCGTGAAGTTGATCGGGCCGAAGTCCCGAACGAAGTTCGACCAGGCGATACGCAGCCTGACCTGCGCGTCCCTCCAGGGCCGGTCGAGCTCCTGCGCCTTCAACACCTCGCGCACGGCGTCGCGGACCGGAATCAGCTTCCTGATGATGCGCACGTGCTTTTCCGGGATGCCCTCGGCGCTGCGACCCTTGCGCGATTTCACCACGACGGGCTTACCGTCGACGACCTGCATCAAGCCGTGGGCCTTGTCGAAGAAGTAGCTGCCCTCGCGCACGCGGCGATCGGCAGGCCAATCGCCGTCAGATGGATCGCCGGCTTCTTCCAAGACGGGATCAATCACCTCCGGCTCGCCGTCGTAGACGCCTTCCGGAAGAAGGCCGACCGCGGCTTTGAGCGCCGCTTCGAGATCCTCATCCTCGCGCGGCAGGCAGGTGTAGGCCTCGCCGAAGCGACCAGACGCGAGCGCGTGCGCGCCGAGCACGAAATCCGGCCGCTGCGCGAACCATCGGTTCACGCGGATCGCGCTCTCGTCTTCCGCCGCCGGCCGGATCTCGTCGAGGTCGAGCCACGACAGGTCGCCTTCCGCGTCGCCGACCTTGCGCTTGCGGAAGAACAGGATGTCGACGACGACGTCGGTGCCGGCGCTGGCGCGGAAGCTGCCCTCGGGCAGGCGAATGGCCGCGACCAGATCGGCCGACTTCGCGATGTGCTCACGCGCCGAGGCGTCCGCCTTGTCCATCGTGCCGGAGCTCGTGACGAAGGCGGCGAGGGCGCCGGGCTTCACGAGGTCGATTGCTCGCGCGATGAAATAGTCGTGCAGCCGGAGGCCCATCGACCCGTACGCGCGATCCGAGCGCACGGTTCGGTCCGAGAACGGCGGATTGCCGACGGCGAGATCGAAGCTGGCCGGCAGCTCGGTGCGTGCGAAATCGCCTGCGACGATCCGCGCCCGCGGCTGCAGCAGCCGGGCGATGCGTGCGGTCACGGGGTCGAGCTCGACGCCCGTGACGTGGGAGGTCTCGCGTAGTTCCTCCGGCATCAGCGCCGGAAACAGTCCGGTGCCGACGCCGGGCTCGAGCACGCGGCCGCCGCGCCAGCCGAGGCGCTGCAGGCCTGACCAGATCGCGCGGACAATGAACTCGGGTGTGAAGTGGGCGTACTGGGTGCACCGCGCCAGCGAGGCGTAGCCGGCGCCGTCGATCGTGTCCTCGAGGTCGGCGCCGATCTCCTCCCAGCCCTGCGCGAACTCGGATTCGCCCGGCCGGCGGAAGACGCCATTGGCAAGCTCGGAAGCGCCAAAGCCCGTGAAGCGCATCAACTGCCGCTGCTCGTCCGGCGAGGCGGGCAGCTGCTCCGCTTCAATCCGCACGGCGAGCCCGCGCGGGGGTGAACGCCGGCGCGGCGGGAGCCGGGGCCGACGGCGGCGGGTCGCGGTCATGGTCGTCGCCGTCCAAGTCGGCGGCGAAGGCGGTGACGCCGAGACCGAGACCCGACGAGAGGGCTGTGTTGCCGAAGAGGTCGATCGTGAAGGGGTCGTCCTGAGCCACTGGAAATGTCCTTCTGCTGGGCGCGTGCAACCGCGCGCGCGAGCGGGCTGTGGCGGACGGCACGGCGTTGCGGGGTTGAGGCGAGGGCCGGCGGAAGGCCGGGTGCCGAATTGCGAAGCCCGGCGCATGGCCGGGCTGCTTGCAGGTCAAGGAGGGCGCGCGGCCCAGCTAGGCCGCGACTGCCTCCGGCAGGTGGCGGAGCTGCACCGGCAGTTTCGCTGCGATCTCCGCTTCGGTGAGTTCGTCCAGCAGCTTCAGCGCGGTGCCATGCCGGCCGGCGTAGACGAGCACGGTGCGGCGGCCGCGCACGGCGGCGGGCCAGCGCTCGCCGGCATAGCCGCGGTAGTAGTCGTGCGTACTCGACCAGATGTGCTCGAGCCACTCTTCGCGCGTCATCGCGCGGACGGGACGAGACTCGCGCTCGATGATCGCGGCCTTCATCCGCTCCGGCGACGCTCTGTCCGACAGGTCGCAGTAGCCGTGGAACCAGCGCATCTGCCCGTCAATCAACGGTGACAGGAAAACGCTTGTCACGCTTGCCGTCATGAATTCACGCATTGCGAACATATCGCCTCGCATCCACAGTGGCGGCAGGATCTCGAGCATGTAGTCGTGTTCGCGCTCGGCGAGCTCGAACCATTCGCCAGCGAAGAGTTGGGCGGCGTCGCCTTCGGCCATCGCCGGATCGCCGCGATGCCGGTTGAACATGCCGTACATCTCGGGGCGCGTCGCGACGCCCTCGAAGACTTTACGGATGGTGGGTGAGGTGTGCATCGGCGGCTCCTCTTGGCCTGGCCGGACTGAAGCGCGAGCGATCGGCGTGATCTCTTCGTTCACTTCAGTCCTTCATCACACCTCCTCGCCGGCCGCATCGAAGGTCCGGCGGGTCAAGGGCCGCGGAACGCGGGCGAAGCTTCACCCTTGACGCGCTGGCCGGGCATGCGGCAGCGGTTTACCCTCTTCCTATTTTCTCCCTCTTTATTCGGACTTCCCCGTCGCATCGCTCAGGTGCAAGCCTCGCCATCGCGATCATGCGGGAGCCTTGACGCCGCAGCCACCCGCGAGGTCCGCAGCGTCGGGCGGGCCTCCGCCGTCGACTTGCTCAGCTGTTCTCCGTCTCTTCGCCAGCCCCGTCAGATCCTCATTCCAGTCGCCGGCGCACGGTCGCGATCGCGCATAGTGCACGCTCGCTTCCGCGGCGATGGCACGAACGCGATCAGCGTAGACGTCACCCTGTCGATTGTTGTCGGTTGCTGCCACAAGCCGGGCGTTGGCGCGCATGGCCAAGCTGCGGATAGCTTCATCGGTCGCCGGCGACCAGCCGCCTCCGGTGCTGACATAAAGGGTGTCGGAGCGGTGGACCTCGATCGCGGCGAGGCTCATGGCATCGATGGCCGCCTCAGTAATGCAAATCCGCTCGGACCTGGCCGGTCCGAAGCGAAACAGCTCCTTGGCGCCGTCACTGGCGAAGCCGCGCCATGCCGGTCCACGCTCCTCCCACCCCGTGAGCACTCCAGCAGAATCGCTATGTGCCGCCCACATACTGCCCTTTGGCCCCTCACGCAAACGATCGCAGACGACCGCCTGCCTCACGATATCGGCCGGCAGCCCGCGTTCATCGGTGAGATAGCGCCAGGCTCGCGAGCCGGGGCGCGGCTTGACACGATGTCCCCACCGCTCAGCAATAGACCCAAGCGCCTTCGGCGTTGTCGGATGCTGCCACGCCGGTGTGCTGGGGACGAAGCCAATCATTTCCGCAACACGGTCGCATGCGTCAAGGAAACCGACAGATCCAAGATGTTCGGCGAGCGAAAATACGTCCCCTTTTGCCGGCGACAACGGGTCGAACCAGCCGCGGCCTTCGTGGATGACGATGATGATATTGCTGTCGCGGCGATATTTGATCGCGCGTCGTGTGCTTTCCTTGACGTCGACCTTCCAGCCGTCTTTCTCCAGCAGGGCCGCGCAGCCAACCTTTTGGCGCAGCTCTTCGATTTCTCTCTTGTCCATTTGTCTGCACCGGACTCGCGCAGGCGGGTCCGCCCCTTCTTCTGTTGGACTCTCTTGCTCCTAGCCTTGCGGAACATCCCCGACCGGCCGCGAAGCCTGCCGAATGCAAGGGCGCGCTGACCAACGGTCAGTCGTCGCATCGTCAGGCGCGGCGAAGCCTCCCTTGCATTCGGCATGGCGCCAGCGGCAGCCGGTCACCCGGCTCAATGAGCCGGGCTCCAGGGGGCGTATTCATGAACGATGGCGTCCTGATCGCCGTCGTACTCGCTGGAGACCATCACGCCGAATTCGTTATCAGCCTGGAAAAGAATGACCGGCACCATGAGCGTGCGAGCCAGATCGAAGGCATGGTTCTGAGCGAGAGTAAGATTGTGCGACATTGAAGGCTCCCGTCTTGCGGCGGGGACCATCCCCGCTCGACAGGCGCCGACGTGTTCGGGGGCGGCTGCGGTCACCTCGAGAGGCGAAGCCGAAGAGGTCGCACGCTTGCGTAGCTAACCCCTTGCGGGTTGATCGTGAGCTATCGCTGAAAGTTGGTGACGGCGGGAATCGGGAAGGCGGCATATCGTGGGGGTGCTTGACGCCTCCACTTCTCCACCGAAGGAGCGATATGCCGTGTCCAAAGATAACATCATCAAGTTGATTCAGCCAGGAAACGTCGACGATCAACTCACCGAAATCTTGCGCAATGGGGCGCGTGCTCTGTTGACCCAGGCGGTCGAGGCCGAGGTCGCGGACTTTCTCGGCAAGCATGCCGATTTGAGGACTGCGGACGGCCACCAGCGCTCGTGCGCCACGGTCACCTGCCGGAACGCGAGGTGATGACCGGTATCGGTCCGGTCGGCGTCCGCCAGCCGCGTGTACGCGATCGCGAGGCGGAGGCTACCGATCCCGACCGCATCCGGTTCTCTCCGTCGATCCTGCCGCCCTACATGCGCCGCTCGAAATCGATCGAGACGCTGCTGCCGATCCTTTACCTGAAGGGTATCTCCACCGGCGACTTCTCCGAGGCTCTGGCGGCGCTGCTCGGCAAGGATGCTGCCGGGTTGTCGGCATCCGCCATCGGCCGTCTGAAGGACGGTTGGCTTGACGAACACACCGCGTGGCAGAGGCGCGATCTGTCGGCGAAGCGCTACGTCTACATCTGGGCCGACGGCATCCATCTCCAAGCACGCCTCGAAGACGAAAAGCAGTGCATCGTGGTGCTGATCGGCGCGACGCCGGAAGGCCGCAAGGAACTGGTCGGCTTCACCGATGGCGCCCGCGAGAGCGCGCAGGACTGGCGCGATCTGCTGCTCGACCTGAAGCGGCGCGGGCTCGGCGTGCCGCCGCGGCTCACCATCGCCGACCGCCGACGGCGCGCTCGGGTTCTGGAAGGCCGCCGGCGAGGTCTGGCCGAAAACGCGCGAGCAGCGCTGCTGGGTACACAAGACCGCCAACGTGATCGCCAAGTTGCCGAAGAGCCAGCAGCCTAAAGCCAAACGCGCGTTGCAGGAGATCTGGATGGCCGAAACCAAGGCCGCCGCCGAGCTGGCGTTCGACGCCTTCATCGAGAGCTATACGCCCAAATACGAGAGGGCGGCCGACTGCCTGAGCAAGGATCGGGACACGCTACTGGCGTTCTACGACTTCCCGGCCGAACACTGGAAACACCTGCGGACCACCAATCCCATTGAAAGCACCTTCGCTACCGTGCGCCACCGCACGATCCGATCGAAGGGCTGCCTGTCCAACAGAACGGCGCCGCGATGGTCTTCAAACTGCTTGAGGCCGCGCAGAAAAGCCGGCGTCGTCTCGATGGCCACAACCAGTTGCCAAAACTCGTTCTCGGTGTGACATTCAACGACGAGATCGAGGTCATCGCCAAACCGACTGACCGTCAGCCCATAACCGCCGCCGCCTGACCGGCCGCGCCGTCACCAACATTTGGCGATAGCTCGTTGATCGTAGAAGGCCGTACCTGAACCAAGGAAAGCCCATTCGAGAGCCGGGTTGGTCCTTCAACGGAAGCATGGTCTGCCAAACCGCACATATTTGATCCCGCGGATAACCAAGCCGAGCCTGCTTTGCGAATTGTCCCATTCAAAGCACTCATGGTCGTCGGCATCGCACGCACGCACGCATGGATAAACTCCCGGTCCGAGTACGTGTGAAGCTGCTTCCGATTAGATCAGCAGGTATTGTTGTTCGGGGATTCGGGCCGTTTGCGTCAGGGATGGCAGCTTATGCCGGGCTCGGCATAATAGAGAGCGTTTTTAGATTGGCGGCGCGGTACCGAAACTTCAAAGTGCGCAGCTGCGAGTGCGCCGGTAATCTAAAAACGTGTTGGACGAAGCCGCCTAGCGCGCAGCTGCCGCTATGGAAATTGGATGCTGCTTCCCGATGGACAGCGCCGTCGCCGGGGCTTCGGGGACATGCTGGATGCGGTCTTGATGCGAAACATTCTAATCGAGATATGGTCTCCCGGACGAAAGGACCGGCGACGCCAGCGCCTGGAGGGCTCGATGTCGGAGGCGTGACAATAGGACGCCTGCTGTCTGCCTTGGCAGACGGAAAGCACGATGATCAATGAGTTGAAACGCCCGACCGTCATGAAGTGTCCATAAGAGGTGGGTCGTGTGACGCAACGGGCGCGAGCACCTCGATGCACACCATCTGCCCTTGACGGCAAAAGGGACATTCTCGCAGGGAAACTCCGGTCAGCTCCTCGACCTTGTCGCGATAATCGCGCCCTTCCTTCGGTTTTACCGGCGTATCGGACTGCTGCATTCCGAGCAGTTCGCGGCAGCGGGCGAGCTTTTGCTTGCGGTAGCGGTTGCCCATGAAACCGTAATAACGGATGCGCTGAAATCCCTCGGGCAAGACATGGACGAGGAAACGCCGGATGAACTCCCCGGCGTCGAGCGTCATCACCTTTTGCCGGTTCTCGTTGCGATAGTCCTTCCACCGGAAGCGTACCTTGCCATCCTCGATATCGACGATCCGGTTGTTGGCGATTGCCACCCGGTGTGTATAGCGTCCGACATATTCCAGAATCTGCTCAGCGCCCGCGAAGGGTGGCTTGGCATAGACCACCCAGTTGACCTGGCGGGCGGGATCCAGATAGCGCCGGAATGCGACGGGATCGTGCAGCCGTTCCAATGACGAAAAGAATCG
This sequence comes from Bradyrhizobium sp. 41S5, assembly GCF_011516665.3. Classification (NCBI taxonomy): domain Bacteria; kingdom Pseudomonadati; phylum Pseudomonadota; class Alphaproteobacteria; order Hyphomicrobiales; family Nitrobacteraceae; genus Bradyrhizobium; species Bradyrhizobium sp. 41S5. The sequence continues at coordinate 102,118 of NZ_CP083722.1, forward strand.
CAACTCACCGGCATCGAATGCTCTTTGCAGGCCTTCGAGAAACAATCGCCGGAAGAGTCGGGAGAGCACGGCGACTGGTAGGAAGAAGCCGGGACGACACGCGATCCAGCGGCTCCCGTCAGGCGACAGCCCGCCGCCGGGCACGACGCAGTGGAGATGGGGATGATGGCTGAGATTCTGACCCCAGGTGTGAAGCACCGCGAAAAACCCGATCTCCGCGCCGAGATGTCGCCGATCGGCAGCAATGGTGCGCAAAGTCTCGGCGGCTGCGTGGAACAGGATCTTGTAGACCGTGCTGGCATTCTGGAAGGCAATCGCGGCGATCTCGTCGGGAACGGTGAAGACGACATGGAAGTACTGCGTATCGAGAAGCTCTTCCCGCCGAGCCTCGATCCATTCCGCTCGGGCGAGCCACTGGCACTTGGGGCAACTGCGGGAACGGCAGCTGTTGTACGCGATCCGTCGTTCACTACAGCGGTCACACTGTTCGACATGCCCTCCGAGCGCCGACGTTCGGCAGCGCTCGATGGCAGCCATCGCTGCGCGTCGTTCGGTCGATAGCGAGGCCCGGTGCTGCTCTCGCCAGGCAGCACCGTAGCGACGGAATATATCCGCGACCTCCGGACTTGAGCGGCCCATGAGGTTGGCCGTCAGAAATGTTCGGGCGTTGGCGGCGAGGAAGCCTTGGGGATTGGGCGCGGCAGCAGTTCAAGCGGGCTCGTCGCCGCGCAGACCTTGTTGGTAGCGATCCGCAAATATTGGGCGGTCGTCGACAGGCTGCGATGGCCGAGCAGGAGCTGGATGGTGCGGAGATCGGTTCCGGCTTCGAGCAGGTGCACCGCAAATGCGTGCCGCAGCGAATGCGGCGTCACCGGCTTGGAGAGTTTCGACACCCGATGTGCCTTGCGGCAGGTGGCATCCACGGCGCTTGTCGATATCGGTTCTCCAGTAACGGCGCCGGGAAACATCCAACCCCCGGTGGGTCGCACGGCGCGCCAATAGTCCGTCAGCACCTCCAGCAACCTGGCCGATAGCATGACGTAGCGGTCCTTCTGTCCCTTGCCTTGTTCGACGCGCAGCACCATGCGCTGGCGATCGATGGCCTCAGGCTTCAGGCGGGTCGCCTCGGAAATACGCAGGCCGGCGGCATAGCATGTCGTCAGGATCGCCTGGTGCTTGAAGCTCTCGATGCAGCCAAGGAAGTGCAGCACCTCCTCGGGGCTGAGAATGACGGCCAGTGTCTTTGGCGCCTTTGGGCACGGAATGACCTGGTCGAAATCCCAATCGAGGCCGAGCGTGACGCGGTAGAGGAATCGAAGCGCTGCGACGGTCACGTGCACCGAACGTGGCGCCAGCTTTTTCTCGTTCGTCAGATAGACCTGGTAGGCTCGGATATCCTCCGGGCCTAGCAAAGCCGGCGATTTAGCGAAATGCCGGGCGAACTGCGAAACCTGCAGCAAATACGAATCCTGTGTGTGTGTCGCGACAGGTTGCGTACCTGCATGTCTTCCATCATGCGTAACCGAAGCGAGGTCATAGCGAACTCCTTGGCAAGGGGGACGCTGCGCGCGGGCAGCAACACCATCTTGCCAAGGGCAAGCGCGTCTGAAATGGAATGGATTACGTCGCTGTACGGGTGGTGTCGGGGTCAGAGACACGGGCTGGCTTCAAGGGGGATACCCCACGCTCAACACGGATACCCTCCCGCGGAGCGGGTTCGTCCAAGCGTCCTTATGCCGAGTGCTCGATTATGCCGAGCACCCGGCTTTATCGCGTCGGTTCGCCTAAGGCGTCGAGCAGTTTGGCACGCGTGACTCGGCATAATCACAGGGTAGCGAGAAACGCCATGAGCCTGTCCGTGGGTCTGTAGCGAGAGAATCTCCCGGGTACAGGATCGAGCCTTTCGAGAGCCTTTTCTTTGGTAGCCAAATCGGCGGTTATGTAGATGTTCGTCGTCTGGATGCTCTCGTGACCGAGCCACAAAGCGATGACCGCAAGATCGCCCCCCGACTGGAGCAGATGCATCGCGGTGCTATGGCGGATGACGTGTGGCGACACCGACTTGTTCGCTACACTTGAACAGGACGCCGTCGCTTTGACGACAGCTCGGCGTAGAATGTAGTCGGCTCCATCGCGTGACAGTGGCTGGTTCCGAGCGCTTGGAAAGATGATTGCATCCGGCGCGTCGTCGATCTCGCGAAGCCATCCACGCAAAACGCGAGCTGTTTCGTCCCAGAGCGGGCTGACGCGCTCCTTCCGGCCCTTTCCCAACAGCTGGATATTTGCGTGGCCGGCATCGAGATGCAGCTGACGGCGTCGTAACCCAATGATCTCGGAGATTCTGGCCCCTGTGTTGTAGAGAGCCAGGAGCAATGCGTGATCGCGTCGACCCGACCATGTGCTGCCGTCTGGCGCAGCAATCAACGCTTTCACCTCGGCGCGCCTAAGGAAACCGACAAGCTTCTTTTCAAACCTCTTGTTTGGGATCGCCATGATCCGAGTTGCCATTCCCAAACAGCTCGGGTCGTGGAGGGACAGGAAGCGAAAGAAGCCTCGAAAGGCTGCGAGCCTGGCGTTGCGAGAACGGACGCTGCAGCGACGATCGCGTTCGACATAGTTTAGGAACGCGAGGATGGCATCGGCATCGATCTTGGCAATGGGAAGGGCAGTCGGCGCGATCCCGGTCGTATCCTGCACAAACTGTAACAGGAGGCGGAAGGTGTCGCGGTAAGAAGCCACTGTTCGAGGGCTGGCATGTTTGTGCACAGTCAAGTGCTCGGCGAAGAATCGCTGAAGGTGCGGACCAACAAGAGTGACAGGTGCACTCATCCCTCGCCTCCCGCCGAACGATCGAGTGTAAAGCGCGTTCCGGCTGCTCTCAGGAGGTCCGGTGTGGCGGAGAGATACCAGTAGGAGCTCTCTGGCCCAACATGACCAAGATAGACCGCCAGCGTTGGCAGCAGTGATTGCACGTCCAAACCCGCGCTGTGCCACTCGCACAACCGCCGCACTGCAAACGTATGGCGAAATGAAGTGAGACATGGGCGGCGATCATGCGTGTTCGCCGGCGCGATCCCAAGGCTCTGGCACAGACTCGCGAACCAACGTCCGAGATCGTGGACGTCGAGCGGACGGCCATCCCGATTGACGAACAGTCGATCGCCCCAAGTATCACGCTCGTGTGCACGTCGTTCCTCAAAATAGCCACTTAGGGCCGCAGCAACAGTCGCATGGATCGGCACAAGCCGCGATTTATGGAACTTCGTTTGCAGAATTTGAAGATGGGGGTGGGCATCGTCGAGGCGCACGTCCGCCATGGTCAAACGACACGCTTCGCCTACGCGGATCCCGGTGCTTCCGAGCAGACCAAGCATTGTTGACAGCACGATTGGTCGAATCGGTACACGCGAGTGTGACCGTCTGGCCGAGTTTATAAGAGTCGTCGTCTCCTCGTCGGAGAACACATACGGCCGACGCCGCCGACCTGCGGCGATGACGCGCGGGCCCGGCACTTCTGTTCCCGGAATGATCGCAGCCAGATAATTGAGAAAGCCCCGGACGAGGATAAGCCGATCGCCTCGCCCCCTGATGCCGCACGTCGCAGGCGCGTGATCCCATGCCCATGAGACCGCAGTCGCCGCTCGAATTGGAGATCCATCGGTCGCGCCGATGTTCTTGGCGTAAGCGATGAAATCTCGTAGCCCACGCCCATGTCTCGTGTTTGTCAGGCCGACAGCCTTGCGGATCGCCAGATAGTCATCGACGTGTCGCTCGAATTCCAGCGGACCGGTCATCGCGCACCTCCGATCCATGGCATCGAGACGCGCGATAGTGTGGCGAGGTCGAGCTTGGCGTAGATGGCAGTGGTTTGGAGGCGTTGGTGGCCTAGCAGGTCGGCAACCTCGCTGAAGCTTGCACCGCCGTTGATCAATCGGCTCGCTGCCGTATGGCGCAGCATATGCGCGCCGCTAAGCCGACCGAGCGGAATCCCAGCACGCCTCAGGTTGCGCTTGACGATCTGGGTGATCGCAGTGGTATTACTGAGGCGGCTGGGCGGATTGTTGACGCCTATGAACAAGCCGCGACCCGACCCAGAGGGGCGCTCCTGTTCAATATACGCTGCAAGCGCCGTCCCTACATCCTGAGGTAAGGGCATCGCCCTCTCGCGGTGTGACTTGCGAATGCGGGTACGAATGACACCGGCTCGCCAATCGATATCGTCGATCTCCATTGCAATGATCTCGGCGCAGCGCAACCCCAACTGCACGGCCAGGAGTAGTATTGCCCGATCGCGGCACGGCGCTTTGCTGGTCATAACCGCGTCGAGTAAGCGCGAAATGTCGTCGGCTGATAGGCGCCGCGGTAAGCTCGCATGCGCCGCCAGCCGCGTCCTCGGAATCGCGCGATCGAGCCCGCTTGGTACGATGCCGCGCCAAGCTAGAAACCGAAGGAATGACCGAACCGCGGTCACCGGCACTCCGCGGCCACACCCCTTCTTCGATGCCGCTTCCTCGCAGATGAAGCCAGTGATCTGCTGAACCGACAGCGTGGCCCATTGGTCAGTGTTATCAAAACAGGCGGCAACGAACCGGCGTACGACGCGCCAGTATCGTATCCGCGTCGCCGCCGCACCGGCGACGTCACGCAAGTAGCAATCATAGCTGTGCAACCATGAGTTAGCATCGATCTCGGATTGGAAATGCATTGTTGTTCTCTCCCGTGGCCAGGATGGCCAACCGGGAAAGCTCTTGGATTATTCGAGAAAGACCCTGGATTATCCCGAGTCGTGCACAGGAAATTGCTCGATTCACTAACGAATCGACGCGATAAAGCCGAGTGCTTGGCATAATCGAGCACTTGGCATAAGGCAGCCCGCAAGGGGGAAGACCCGCTTGCGGGGCTTCAGCGCAGTCAACAGCCCGGCCCGCAGGGCGACGCCCATCCTGCTCGAAGACACTGCGAGCAGCGATCCGCTTTTAGCTGAATACCGCAAATGATGCGCGCCGAACTCACTTGATGAGGCCGCTGCACCTCTTTGGCACGCTCACTCGGGTTAACCGCCGATCTTGAGCCATGCTTGCCAACCCTCACGGCTGTTCTATGCATTACGGGAGCAATCCCTGCCGAAGCGCGAGGGCCACAGCGTGTGGAAGGGTTAGTGCGGCAAGATTTCGCCTGGCATTGTCCAGATGAAACTTCACGCCTCGCGGCGTGACGTCAAGAAGCTCCGCAATGTCCTGCATCGTCTTGCCGTCAGAGATCCACGCGAGACACTGCCGCTCGCGCTGGGTTAGTGGGCTTCCTATCCCGCCTGATGACGTACGTCCGATCTTGGCACTCACGTGGGCATGGAAGTCGAGACCCACCGTTTGCAACATGTCTTGTGAGGTCTCGATGAAACGCTCGAGCCCAAGGCTGCGGTCGTCCACCGCGAGCGTAAAGGCCGCGACCTGGTTTTGGCTTGCGGGCATGCGAACCGTCAGACCGGTCCTGATCTTGAAGCTGAGCGCATCGTCAAATAGTCGGCGTTCTCTCGGCGACTTTGCGCTTCGCGCCTCACGGCCATCCCACAGCAGCATCCGGCTTGTGTTTCGCGGTTCCTGAAGAACGGGATCGATGTTGTCGTACCCTTCGCGAAAATAGTGACTTGTCCAACTCTTCGGATAGGAAGAGATCAGTTTGGGGCCGTTCGCACGGTGGCCAAAATAGGCGAACCAGCGGAAACCCAATGCATGCGCAGTTCGTTCCGCGACTCGCCGAAAATCATCTTCCGTATGGGCAGAGTGAAGACAATCGACAAATTCATCGCATGCTCGTTTGACACCTTTCATTGCGCCCCTTTTTTGAACTGTTCTGAGTTCCCTAAAGCGAACAACGCGCTTGATTCGCGCGCTGCGTGTGGGCGTGTATTGCGACGTTGCGGCAGCTTTGCGGCAAGAACAATTCCAAAACGCCCTGTCAGAACTGACAGCGCAACGCTGTGATCGTGCCTGCTTTCTTGATCTCGAAGCTGTGATTCGTAAGCAGGAGGTTAAGAATGAAGGTCATTGTGCGCTCGCGTGCGGCGCTTCTGCGCGATTTTGAACTGGCGACAGGAATGCATCGTCTGCGAGGGCGCGTGTTCAAGGAGCGGCTCGACTGGGATGTCTCTGTCGCGGGCGGATTGGAGATCGATCAGTACGACTCATTCAAGCCGACTTATCTATTGGCGCTCGAGCAGCGCGAGCTGGTCGGTTGCGTGCGCCTGCTGCCCACTACTGGACGCAACATGCTGGCGGATACGTTCCCGGTGTTGCTGGATGGCCACACGGCACCGAATGCAGTCAAGATCTGGGAGAGCTCGCGCTTTTGCGTTGATACCAAACACGTCGCGGTGACAGCTGAGAACGGCTTGCGGGAAGCAACGTACCTGCTCTTTGCGGCAATGATTGAATGGGGCCAGCAGCTCGACCTGCAGGCGATCGCGACCGTCACTGATCTGCGCATGGAGCGCATCCTGCGCCGGGCCGGATGGCGTCTCGACCGCCTCGGCGCCCCCCGTCAAATCGGGACGACCAAAGCAGTGGCTGGACTGTTGCCGGTCACCAATGACGCTCTCGGCGCAATCCGAGCGGCCGGGAAGATTTCGGGGCGTGCAATTGAAGCGCCGTCAAGCCTTCCGCTCGCGGCATAGCGTCCGCGTCTTCAACTCCCGAAACAAAGTCATCAACAATGGATCCAGCTGCATTCTCAGCTCTGGTCGAACAGTGCGCGCCGACGCCGAACCTCTTGCGGCCGCTAACGGCAATTGTGCGGCAAGCGAGCTCGTTCGAGCCGCTGCTCATCACAATTCAGGGGCGGAAACCGATTCCTATTCAGGCAAGTGACCGTGACGAAGCGATCCAGCTCGCGACTGAGGCCATTACCGCCGGCCAGTCGGTCCAGACCGGTCTCGCGCAACTTGATGCAGATGAAACCAAGCAGGCCGGGTTGACGGCTACCACGACCTTCGACGCCTGCAAGCATATCGCGGGCCTTGGCAGATTGTTCGAGGCCCGATTGCAAGCGGCAAGGGTGAACGCCGCGGGCCGCGATCAGGCTATTGCCAGGGTTGTTGCGAGCTTTGCAGCCAAAGCTCCCCGAACAACGCCCGAGCCCCGTACCCTGCCGGCCGATGCTGCCGACATTTCCAACGCTGACATGCCGACAAGCAACATGCCAGCTCGCTCCGTCAGGGAGCGCCCGAACTGGGACGTCTACCGCTCAGGTCTCGGCACATCAGCCTTCGTCTATGAACGATAAGGGATTCTTCTGTTCTGCCCTCAACTCATCACCGCGGTCCGGGCTGGTCCGGCTGCAGTGCCAATCGGAGCCGTGCCATGACTTCTCCTCTTAAACACTCTGCTGCCCTGCTTTGCATGGGGGCCGTACTCAGCATCGCCTTGGTTGAGCCGGCGCTGGCGCAGACGGCAAACATCGAAGGCGTGTTGCAGAACATCGTCAACATGCTGACCGGCAACGTCGCGCGCCTGCTGGCGACGCTGGCGGTCATCATCGTCGGCATCGCCTGGATGTTCGGCTATCTCGACCTGCGCAAGGCCGCCTACGTCGTGCTCGGCGTCGCCATCACGTTCGGCGCCTCCGAGGTGGTCTCGACCTTGACCGGAGGTCGCTGATGATCGAGGCCGGGCGTCTCACGGAGGACACCTTGTTCCTCGCCTGCACGCGGCCTGCCATGGTCGCCGGAGTCACCATGGAAGCCATGGCGCTCAACGTTATGTTTTCCTGCATCCTGTTCCTGGTAGCCGGGAGCATCATCTACGGTTTGGTCGCGATTCCGATCCATGGTCTTTGCCGCATCATCTGTCGGCATGACCCCAATATGTTCCGAATTCTGCTCGCCTGGATCGAAACCCGTGGACGCACGCGTAACGCGTTATTCTGGGGCGGATCATCCTGCACACCCCTCAAGCTCGTTCGGCGATATCAAGCACGAGACCTCGGCTATGCGTAACACGGCGCTCACAACCCGGGAGATCGGGCCAGATGTCTACCTGCCGTTCGGGCGGCACGTCACGGATACGGTGATTAGTCTCACGACGCGAGCGCTGCTCACGGTGATCCGGCTCGACGGCACCTCGTTCGAGACCGCCGAGACGGCGGACCTGAATGACCTTCACGCCAAGCTGAATCTCACTCTACGCAATGTTGCGGATCCGCGGCTGGCGCTCTGGACTCATCTGGTGCGGCGCCGGACGTCAGACTATCCAGACGGGGCATTCCGATCGATCTTTGCAGCTTCGCTCGACGCGCAATATCGCGAGCAGCTTCGCAAGGCAGCGCTATTTCGTAATGATCTCTATCTGACGCTGGTTTGGCATCCTGCTCGCGCCCCCGCCGATGCCGCAGCTGCGTTCTTCAGGCGGCTTGGCCGGAGCGCTGCGGCTTCCATCGAGGTCGACAGCGACGCCTTGAAGCGGCTCAACGATGCGACGCGGGATATGGTCGCGGCATTGGAGCGCTACGGCGCTCATGCTCTCGGATTGGCCGAGCGCGACGGCATCACCTTCTCAGAGCCAATGGAGCTACTCCACGCCGTGGCCTCCGGCGAGTGGATGCCAATGCCGTTGCCGCAAGGGCCGATCGGCCCCGCACTCTACTCAAATCGTGTTATCTTCGGCCGTGAAGCCATTGAAATCCGCAGCGCCGGCGGCTCGCGCTTCGCTGGCATGTTCGGACTCAAGGAATATCCGGCGTCCACCCGGCCAGGCCTGTTGAACGCGCTGCTTTCCGCGCCTTTCGAACTTGTCGTCACGCAATCCTTCGCGTTTTTGTCGAAAGCCGACGCCAAGACGGTCCTGACACGCAAGCAGAACCAGCTGGTCTCGGCTCAGGATCCGGCGGCCTCACAGATCGACGAGCTCGGTGACGCGCTCGACGATCTCGAATCCAACAGGTTCGCACTTGGGGACCATCACCTGTCGCTGCAGATTTATGCCGCGACGCCTTCACAGCTGCAGGATCACATGAGCGTGGCGCGGCGCACTCTGGCCGACGCGGGCGCCGTGGTGGCGCGCGAAGATCTCGGCCTTGAAGCGGCTTATTGGGCGCAGCTTCCCGGGCTGTTCAAATATCGCGCACGAACTGGGGCGATCAGCTCACGCAATTTCGCGGCATTCTCCCCATTCCACACCTATCCCACAGGACAGCCTGCCGGCAACCACTGGGGGCCAGCGGTTGCGATGCTCAAAACCGCATCCGGCTCGCCGTTTTATTTCTCGTTCCATCACGGCGACCTCGGCAATACCTTCATCTGTGGCCCCTCGGGGTCCGGCAAAACCGTCGTGCAGAATTTCCTGCTGTCGCAGGCCGAGCGGCTCGGCGCCACTTACGTCTTCTTCGACAAGGACCGCGGTGCGGAGATATTCGTTCGCGCCGCCGGCGGCACTTATCTGACACTCCGCAACGGCGTTGAGACCGGCTGCGCGCCGCTCAAGGCGCTGGAGCTGACGCCAGCCAATCTTTCGTTCCTGGGCGAGCTTGTCCGGAAGCTCGTAACGCCAGACAACCGTCCGCTGACCGTGATCGAGGAGGAGCGGATCGATTCCGGATTGCGAGCCCTTGCTCACTTGCGGCAGGCGGAGCGCTCGTTCGGAGCGCTGCGGGCTTTTCTGGGCCAGCAGGATCGCGAAGGAATCGGCGCTCGCTTGGAGCGATGGTGCCGAGGCGCTCCTTTCGGCTGGGTGCTGGATGGCGAGCAAGATGCAATCGGGCTAGACGCCCGGTTCATCGGTTTCGACATGACCGATCTGCTTGATCATCCGACCGTTCGCACGCCGCTCATGATGTATCTGTTCTATCGGGTCGAGCGCCTGATCGACGGCCGGCGCCTGATCATCGACATCGACGAGTTCTGGAAGGCGCTTGGCGACGAAGCATTTCGGGATCTCGCCAACAACAAGCTCAAAACCATCCGCAAACAGAACGGCGTCATGGTGTTCGGCACGCAGTCGCCGCGCGACGCGCTGGCCTCCCCGATCGCACACACCATTGTCGAGCAATGCCCGACCCAGATTTTTCTGCCGAACGCGCGGGGAATGCGCTCGGACTATGTCGACGGCTTCCATCTGACCGACACTGAATTCCGCCTGATCAAGGAGGAGCTCGCGCCCGAAAGCCGGCGGTTCCTGGTCAAACAAGGCCACAACTCGGTGGTGGCGGAGCTAGACCTCGGCGGGTTCGATGATGCGCTCGCCGTGTTGTCGGGACGGACGGAAACTGTCGAGCTGCTCGATCGCGTCCGGGCGGAGGTCGGCGACGATCCAGCCCAATGGCTGCCCGTATTTCAAGCGGAGCGGAGGGTCGTCCGATGATGGTTCAGCGTATCCCGGCAATCTTCACCTGCGTGTCTATCGTGGCCCTCCTGACGGCATTTCCCGCAGCAGCGGAGATTGTGTTCGATCCGAGCGTCTATGCACGGCAATTCGAGCAACTGACGGAACTGAAGAAGCAGGTCGATACCCTGACGTCGCAGCTCAAGGTGGCGCAGGATCAACTGAACCAGGCCAAGCAGCTCTATGACAGTTTCAACAAGCGGACCAACGCCAACGACATTGGCGCGCTTCTAAACACGCCCCAGTTCCGGAAAGTGCTGCCCCAACAATTCTCTGACATCGAACGTCTCGTGGCGGGGCAGGGTGGCGGCAACTTCGCTGACGCGATGAACCACTATCTTTCACAGAACCGCACCTATGCAGGCAATAGTGGCAATTCGTATTACCAGAGCGAGCTGGACCGGATCGCACGGCAGACTGGCGCCAAGCACTCCATGGGCCAGGCGGTCTACGACACCGCCTCGCAGCGTATCGATGCGCTCGAAGAATTACGAACACGCATCAGCTCGGCAGCCGACGTCAAGGAGACTCTCGATCTGTCGGCGCGGCTGCAGGCCGAACAGGCATTGCTGCAGAACGATGTGCTTCGGATGCAGGGTCTTGCGATGATCCAGCAGGCCCGCACCGACATGGATGGCCAGCGGGAACGCGAGAAGCAAGAACAACTGGTTGATGAAATGAAGGCGGCTCTGCAATGAAATTGAACACGTCCATAGTTGCACTGTCTTTCGCCGCTGTGCTTACGGGCTGCAACGAGGCCGACCAGAGTCAGCGCGTAAATACGGTCGGCTGGTATCTCGACCATCGGGACGAGCTTGCGGCGGCTCTCAACACGTGCGGCGACAATCCCGGGGAGTTAGCAAAGACGCCGAACTGTATCAATGCGAACGAGGCTCGCAACAAGATTACCGTCCAAGAGATGGAAGACGCCCTAAAGTAAGGATCGCCGCGATGGCCATAAACGTCTTTGACAGTTTTCTGAAGGAGTTCGAGCAGCCGATCACGACGTTCGTGTCGACCTCGGTATCGAATCTTGCCTCCTACATTGATGGTCCTCTTCGCACGGCCGTGATGCTCTATGTCATCCTCTACGGCTTTGCGGTGATGCGGGGCGCAATCTCCGAGCCAATCATGGAGTTTGCCTGGCGGGCACTGCGGATCGTAGTCGTGGTGCTGCTAGCGACCAACTCAAGCGCGTTTCAGCAATACGTCACGGGGCTGTTCTTTGATTCCTTGCCGAAGGAGATTGGCAATGCGTTGGCTGGTGCTGGACTGAATACCAATTCGGGGGTTCCGTTCGATCAGCTTCTGACCAAAGGAATTGACGTAGCAAATAAGATCTACAAACAGGCCGGACTGACCAACATCGCGCCAGCGCTGATTGCCGCCATTCTTCTGGTCTTTGTCGCGGTTGGTTCCTTCTTACAATTTGCCATCCTGCTCTATGCCAAAGTTGGTCTGGGCGTCGTGATCGCGCTTGGGCCGCTCTTCATTGCGCTTGGACTATTTGAGGCCACGCGCCCGTTCACGGAGGCCTGGCTTCGGCAGGTCGCGAATTTCGTGATCCTGCTGGTGCTGGTGGTCGCTCTGGTCGGGCTGATGTTGACCACCGTCAGCGGCTTCATCGACAGGTTCGCTGCAAACGCCGGCACGGCCGGCGAGATGGTGGTAGCTGCGGTCGCCATCAGCGCGGTGCTCGGTCTGTCCGGATACATCGCGCTTCAACTGCCGGTCATCGCAGGCGGCCTCGCCGGGGGTGGCGCTTCGCTCGCAAGCCGGCTGGTCACGAGCCCAATGATTGCCAACGCGACGGCCGCAGCCGGCGGCGCTTATGCCGGCGCGCGCTGGTCAGCCAGCCGGGGTCTCGCCGCACTAAGAGCGAGCCGGCAGGGCGGCAGTATGCAGCGCACCCGATCGCAGGGGACCGCCGCGACGTAGACAATCATCGCCGGCAACAGGCGACAACGACAAACAGGGGCATCAGAACGATGTGGCGTCGACTATTCATCATCTGCCTAATCGCAGTTCAGCTTGGCGGCTGCGCGAGCTGGTCAAAGGGACCGCCATCATGTGATGGCCAGGCTCGGCGGCCGCTCAATCGTTCGCTGTGGGATTGGGAGACGGGTACGCCATTGGCGACGCCGGAGCCGCCTATTCCGCCGTCCGCACCGGCACCAGACATCCGCAAGGGTGAGATCGCTCCGGCAGCGCCCTCCACGCAACTGGCTGCATCAGACCACCAGGCCGCCATTGCAGCCTCTTACCGCGCTTGCGGCAAGGAGGCATGAGATGGTCGGGCACGATGAGCTGAAAGCCTATTTCGACAATGCGCGTCGATGGGAGCAGGATCTGTTGCTGGCGGCCCATCGCTCGCGCAGAACGGCATGGGTGATTGCCGCGGGCGCCTGCGCATTGGCGATCGCCTCGCTCAGTGCGGTCGCGGCACTGGCGCCGCTAAAGACGGTCGAGCCGTTCGTGATCCGGGTCGACAATGCCACCGGCATTGTGGACACCGTCTCCGCCCTCAGTTCGACGCCGGCGCGTTATGACGAAGCCGTCACCAAGTATTTTCTTGGACGCTACGTTCGGGCGCGTGAAGGTTACAGCTACCCCGAGGCAGAAGCCAATTTTCGGACGATTTCGCTGCTCTCGGGGCAGGGCGAACAGGCCCGCTTCGCGGCATGGTACCGCGGCTCCAATCCCGAAAGCCCCCAGGCCGTTCAGGGCCGTTTCGGGGTCGCCACAGTACGGATCAAGGCGATCTCGCTCCTGGCCGACAATGTGGCCTCTGTGCGTTTCATGAAGGAGAGCCGCAAGGGCGAGGAAACCCGCATCACCCACTGGATCTCCACCCTGACGTTTTCCTATGCCAACGCGCCAATGTCCTCCGCCGACCGTCTCATCAACCCCCTCGGCTTTCTGGTCTCGGAATATCGCGCCGATCCGGAGGTCGTGCCATGAAGTCTTTCGTTCTCTTGATGACCTTTGTCCTGGGATTCGCGGAGCCGGCTTTTGCGTTGCAACAGCCGTCACCCGGACAACATGATGCGCGCGTGCGAACCGTGACCTACGATCCAGCCAACGTGGTCCGGGTCAACGGCGTGATTCGGGCGTCAACCCAGGTGGTGTTTGCCGACGATGAGGAGGTCGCGCATGTCGCAATCGGCGACGCGATCGCATGGGAGGTCGCACCGGCGGGCTCAATCCTGTTCCTTAAACCCCGGGAGAAACATCCGCCAACCAATCTGCAGGTCGTCACCACGCGCCCTGATGGCCGCAAGCGCTCGTATCAGTTCGAGTTGTCGATCGCCGAGACGACTCTGGCGGACAGCTATTTCGTCGTCCGCTTCGCCTATCCCGGCGACGAGATCGAGCGTCGGCGTGCGGAGGCGGCCGCCCGTGGCGCGGAGCGGGAAGGCGCGCTGATCGACCAGACCTTTGACCTGCATCATGCCTATGGCGCCCGCAACTGGCGCTTTTCAGCACAGGGCTCGGTCGACCTCGAGCCCGAAGCCGTTTTCGACGACGGCAAGGAGACCACGTTCCGCTTTGCAGGCAACCGCGAAGTCCCCGCGATCTACCTGATCAACTCCGACGGCTCGGAGAGCCTGGTGCCCAAGGATGTCCGCGGCGAGCTCGTGGTGGTCCATGCCACGGCGCGGGAGTTTCGGCTGCGCAAAGGCGACACCGTGCTCTGCATTTTTAACGAAGCATTCGACGCGGTGGGAATTAATCCGGGCACCAACACCACAAGCCCGTCTATTGAGCGGCGGGCGAAGAAATCAGCACCAACTCCAAGGCCACGATAGGCGAGGGCGATATGACCGAACATGATGATGAGAAGATCGCCGGCGACCGTGCCATTACGCCTGTGGGAGGAGGGGACAATGCTCGCGCGACGATGCTCAAACGCGGCTTCGGCGCGCTGGCGCTCACCGCCTTTGCCGCTCTGATCATCTGGGGCACTTGGAAGGGCGAGAAGCCTGTCAGCGATTCCGCCCGAAAGCTGATAATCCGCCAGGCGGCAGCTTTCGAACCCATCCCGGAAGCGCCGGCCGCGCCTGTTACCACGGCCTCAGTTGGAGCCCCGCCGGTCTCAGCCACGCCAGCGGTCCCCGCGCCCGCCTCCGACCAGCTTCTGGAAAGTGCCCGGCGCGCACCGGTGCTGGCCTATAACAGGCCGAGTTCTGTAGGACGCGCGGCCCACGACGGCGTGACCGGAAGTGTCGTCACCGACCCCTATGGGTTCGGACGGGGCGAGCCGCGCAACGACCTCGCCGACAAGCTGAAGCCGACCCCGATCGAGGGCGTGCGCGCGGCGCGGCTCCCCAACCGCAATCTGCTGGTCACCCAGGGCACCTCGATCCCGTGCGTGCTGGAGACGGCGATGTCCTCGGACGTGGCCGGCTTCGTCTCCTGCGTCGTCGTGCGGGACGTGATGTCCGATTCCGGCAACGTGGTGCTGATGGAAAAAGGCACGCAAGTGGTTGGCGAGTATCGCGGCAATGTGCGGCGCGGATCAAAACGCCTGTTCGTGCTGTGGACCCGCGCCAAGACGCCGACCGGCGTCATTGCGGCATTGGCCTCGCCGGCCACGGACGCACTGGGTCGCGCCGGTTTTGACGGTGACATCGACACCCACTTCTTTGAACGGTTCGGCTCGGCGCTGTTGCTGTCCATCGTCAGCGACGCCTCCTCAATCGGGCGTCAGCAGCTGCAGGACAGCTCGATCCAGATCAACAACACCACGGGAGCCACCAACACTGCCGCCAGCATCGCCGTCGAGCAGTCGATCAACATTCCGCCCACTCTGAACAAGAATCAGGGCGAGCTCGTCAATATCTTTGTCGCGCGCGATGTTGATTTCTCCTCGGTCTATCGATTGCGGCGGGTCGAGACCCGCACGCAGATTTTGGACCGCACCGTCCCCGGGGGCCTCGTGGCCCCGGCGGTGGTGACAAAGTGAGTGCCGTACATTCCATCGAGCGCGATGGCAGCCGGCTCGTGCTAGCGCGCTATCTCGAGCCGTTGGCTCCATTTCTGCCGGACAAATCCTTGACCGAAATCGTCGTCAATCGCCCCGGCGAGGTCTTCGTGGAAGGTCCCGGCGGCTGGACCCGGCACGAAGCGCCAGCTCTGACGCATGCCTACCTATCACACCTGGCGACCGCGGCCGCCGGCCACACCCGTCAGGACATCGGCCCGGAGCATCCGGTGGTCTCGACCACCCTGATCGGCGACGAGCGCTGCCAGATCGTGGTGCCGCCGGCGGTGCCAACAGGAACGATCAGCCTCACCATCCGCAAGCCGTCGGCTTTGACAATGACACTGGACGCCTTTGACCAGGCAAAACTGTTCGATGAAGTCCGCGCCGCCAACAACGAACTCACTACCGACGAGCATCGGCTTCTGGCCCTGAAAGAGGCCGGTGCCTGGCGCGACTTCCTCCAGCTTGCCGTCTCAACGCGGCGCAATATCATCATTTCCGGCGCGACGGGTTCGGGAAAGACCACGCTATCCAAGGCGTTGATCTCGGCGATCCCGGCACATGAGCGGCTCATCACCATCGAGGACACCGCCGAGCTTGTTGTCCCTCATCAGAATTGCGTGCGGCTGCTCTACGCCAAGGACGGGCAGGGTCTTGCCAAAATTGGCCCGCGCGAACTTCTGGAGTCCTGCCTGCGGATGCGGCCGGATCGCATTCTGCTGCAGGAGCTGCGCGACGGGACGGCGTTCTTCTATCTGAGGAATGTGAACTCGGGCCACCCCGGATCGATCACAACGGTTCATGCCGACAGCGCCAGGCTCGCCTTTGAGCAGCTGACGTTGCTTGTCAAGGAAAGCGCGGAAGGGCGCGACCTGCATCGCGACGACATCCGCTCACTGCTGCTGCTTCTCGTCGACGTCGTCATCCAGATGCAGAAGCGGGACGGCCGCTACCGCATTTCGGAGATTTATTATGACCCCGTTCGCAAACGCGACCAGAACAATTAGGGCCGCGCAGGGCCTGGCAGTCGCGCTCGCGGGCTGCGCGCTGTTCCTGCTGGTCGCCTCGAACGTTCTGCTGCTGGGGCTCCGGCTTCACGATGGAGGACTGCATTGGTCGGAGATAGCGACGGGCTGGCCGCGTTACGGCGCTGACACACGTTTCGACCGCTGGCTGACTCTGTCGACTCTCACCGGGGTGGTTGTGGTCTTTGGCCTGCTCGGCGCACTCTTCCGGCACCGTCCTCTCCCGCTTTACGGCAGCGCGCGTTTCGCGTCCGAGCGAGAGATCAAGGCCGCTGGCCTGCGATCCAAGGAAGGCGTGCTACTCGGCCGTAAGGACGGTGCACTGCTCTGCTTCGGCGGGTCGGAACACGTCCTGGTCTACGCTCCGACCAGGGCGGGGAAGGGTGTCGGCTATGTCATTCCAAACCTATTGAATTGGCCAGATTCGGTGGTCGTTCTCGATGTAAAGAAGGAAAACTGGGATCGGTCTGCGGGATTTCGCGCAGCTCACGGGCAGGAGGTCTACTTGTTCGATCCGCTCGAGGAGAACGGTCGCACCGCGCGCTACAATCCGCTTGGTTATGTGCGCGGCGATCCCGCGGATCTCTATGACGATCTGCAACGCATCGCGGTGATGCTGTTTCCGGCCGAAAGCCGAGGCGATCCGTTCTGGTTCGAGGCGGCCCGCTCGGCCTTTGTGGCGATCGGCGGCTATGTCGCGGAAACGCCGGGCTTGCCATTGACGATCGGAGAAATCCTGCACCAGCTGTCCGCTGCCCCCGACCTCAAGACACATTTCGACAAAATTGTCGCCGCGCGCAAGTCCGGCCCTTCGCCACTGTCGCGGAATTGCATCACGGCCTTGAACGACTTCCTCGCGGCTTCTGAAAACACCATGAACTCCGTGCGCAAGACCGTCACGGCGAGGCTCGGGCTTTGGCTCAACCCGCGCATCGATGCCGCCACATCGACCAACGATTTCGATCTGCGGCAGCTGCGGCAAAAACCGATGTCGATCTATCTCGGCGTGACCCCTGACAATCTCGACCGCATGGCGCCGCTTCTGAACTTGTTCTTTCAGCAGGTGGTCGATCTCAATACCCGCGAGCTGCCGGAACAAAATCCCAAACTCAATCGCAAGGTGCTGCTGCTGCTCGATGAATTTCCGGCGCTGGGCAATGTCAACGTACTCGCGAAATCCGTCGCGTTCATCGCCGGTTACGGCATCCGCCTCCTGACCGTGGTCCAGAGTCCGGCCCAGCTGCGCTCGATTTACGGGGTCGACGCTGCCCGCAATTTCATGACCAACCATGCCGTCGAGGTGGTGTTCGCGCCGAAAGAACAGGACGTAGCAAATGAGCTTTCCGAACGCATCGGATACGACACCGTGAAAGCGCGGAGCCGCAGCGGGCCAAAAGGGCTCGCGATGCGCTCGACCAGCGAGACGGTCTCTGAACAACGGCGCGCCCTGATGCTGCCGCAGGAGCTGAAGCTTCTTCCAAGATCCAAGGCCTTCATCCTCGGCACAGGCCTTCCCCCGGTCGTCGCCGACAAGATCGTCTATTACGAAGACAAGGCGTTCCTCACACGCCTGCTACCCGCACCGGTCCAGCAGCTGCCGGGCGGCCGCTCGACCGCGCTGCTTGACGCCGAGATCAAGGAGCTGCGCTCCGAGGTTGCGGAGCTACGCGCGGTATTTCGGTCCCGCCCGTTGACTGACGAAGAGGTAGCCGACCCCTCCACAATTCCAACCAATGCCAGCTTTGATTTCGGGGACGTGGACGTCGACCTCGAAGGACTCTCTGAGGACGACCTGAAAGCCTGGGTCCAGAACTACATCGACGCCCAAGCCGTCCCGCCGGCGCGACGGTCCAGCCGCAAGCAGAACGGACGACAGCATGAACGACACGCGTGACCACAGCGGGGATTTCAGCCTGGAGCGGCAACGTCGCGCGGGGCGCGCTTTCACCCGAGGCAAGGGGGACGCCGAGTCCACAGCAACAGCCCCCAACACGCCTTCATCCGCGGAGGTCACGGAAGTTGCGTTTCCGGACCGCATCCGTCGGAGATATTACGTGGTGGCCAGTGAACCCCAAAAGGATGGATCCGACCGCGAAGCCCGGCTCTATGCCGATGAGCGGAAAGAGTACCTCGCGTTCAAGGCCACTGACGATCGCCTGGTCACCCGCATAGCTGCCGCAGAAGTGATCCGGGACATGGTCAGCGTGGCACAATATCGCCACTGGGAGGCACTTCACGTCCGTGGTTCTGTCGAGTTCCGACGCGAGGCCTGGCTCGAGGCTGGCGCGCGCGGGATGGATGTCAAAGGCTATCAGCCAAGCGAGCCTGATCGCCAGGCGCTCGCTGACCGGCGAGTCGCATGGGATCGAGCCCGGGCCCGGGCCAACGATGCAGAGGCTCGCTCCGCCTCCGACAGGCCGCTGCAGGCGGATAGGCTCGATTACGACAAGGGCGTTTCCGGACGTCTTATGGAGGTCGGCTATGGCCCCTACCGCAACCGCGCCGACGCCGAGCCATCAACCTATGTAGCCATTGAACTGGATGATGGCCGGCGACATCAGGTGTGGGGCGTCGGGCTTGAAACGGACGTCGCAAATAGCGGCGGCAGGCCTGGCGACCGCATCTCTTTGCGCAGGGATGGCGTCGAACCCGTCATCAGGGCAATCAAATCCATAGACGCCGCCACAGGACTCGCTAGCATTGAGCGGCGGCAGATGTGGCGCAACAGGTGGAGTGTGACGGTGGAGGCACGCCGTGCAGACCGACCGGCGGCCGCGCATGATTCCGACCTGCTCGCTGCCCAATCCCAGATCGCCGTCATCAACAAGCTTGTCGAACGCGCTCTGCCGAACGATGAGAATGCTCGCCAGAACATTATGGCTTTCGCCAGGGAGCGCATCGCCCAGCATCTTGAGAACGGGCATTCGTTTTCGCGGGCAGCAGTCATGGAACCGGTTCGAGATCGTCATCCATCGGAACGAGATAAGGAGATCCGAATAGCTCAGACTGGTGAACGCGCGACAGTGCGTGAGCGTCAGCGCTGAATGCACGAGGTCCATCAATGGGCCGCATTGGGCTTTTGGGAAAGTAACCCCGCCCGAAGACAATCCAAAAATCAGCGTGTTTCTGATTTACCATGCTGGCTGGATTGGACGCCAGCATGGCCAGCATGGATAGGCAAGCCTTATTCTCTGGATCTCCGTGCGTGTCGTGGCCGCCATCGAGCGCGGGATGTCGCGCAATCGTGCCGCCAAGCAGTTTGGGGTGGCGATCAGTACTGCCATCGGCTGGATGCAGCGGGTCGAGGAGAGCGGCAGCGTTGAGCCTGGCCAGATGGGCGGTCACAAGCCGAAGGCGGTTTCGGGAGACCACGCAGTCTGGCTGTCGCAGCGGATCAGGGACGGCGATTTCACCAAACGCAGTCTCTTGCCGAGCTTGCCGGTCGCGACCTGAAGATCGACTATCGGTGTGGGACTTCGTGCATGCCGAGAAGCTCAGCTTCAAAAAAGCGTGGCGGCTGGCGAACGCGATCGCCCCTCGGCCTGGACACGGTGGGGCGTGCCCCACCGCCGATCCCCGACGCGCTGTCGTTCGCGCTTTATTGCAACGCGCTGCTGAGTATATGCGCCCCGGAGGCAGACCAGATGAATACCAACCCACCCGTTCAGCTCACCGCGAATTTCTCCATTTCCACTCGCGAGCAGTCGCCGCACCCGGCGCAGGGGCTATTTTCGTACAAGTGCGTTAGCATTGCTGGCCGGCAGCGAAAACGCTCGCTTGGCCTGCTCAGCGATTTTGTCACCAATGAACTGCCGCACCGCATTGCGGAGATTAGATGCAGTGAACAACCAAACGACGCGGTCAGGACCCTTGGCCGCCCGCGTTGAAGGCCGGGGATTGGGCGAAGGCGCTTTCGGCCGTCGAAGAGGCTGTCGCCGTGATGCCGGACGACCTCCATTTCCGCATGCTCCATGCGGATCTGTTGCTTCATAAACTGCGCGGCTTGCAGTCCGGCTTGCCGGCCCTGCGGCAATTTGTTCGGGACGCGATCGACAAAAATCCGAGCTATGGATGGAAGGGGCGCTGCGCCAACTCTTCAGTTCGGCGAATGATAACTCCCACTTCCCGCCTGCCGAGCGCCTTGGGATGGGCAAGGATGTTGTCCGAACTGCTCGGCCCTTATAGCACGACAACCGGTGAGCAACCAGCCGAGCGAGATATGTCGTTTTGGCGTTATCTTTGTCGATTTGTCGCGGTCGCAACACGATCATTCAGAGTCTGCCACCACGCGCTCAGCCAAGTCACTGAACAAAATGGAGAGCGGCTTTTGGAGTTCATCCTGTGCAACTGGCACGAACATTGAAGACGTCATTTCGTGACGGCAGCGGCCGCTGACCGTCCTCACGGAAAAGGAGTCAAGAAATGAAAGGCGACATGTCCGACTATGATGTAACTGAACTGACTCTCGAAGAAGCATGTTCAACGTCGGGAGGCGACAAATGTATCATTTTTAAGCCCCCGGGTGGCGGAACCATTGATGCCAATCCCCTGCCCCCCGCCGGGGATAGAGGGTTGATGTAAACTGACTACAAGCCTGCCAGAGACGCGATCATAAATCGCGTTCGCTGGCAGGCTTATTCTTATGCCCTCGTAACATGAGAACTCCATCGGGAACAACCGTTCGGATGCGTCGTAGAGGCCAGATTCGCGCGAAGGCCGATCTTGCTCGCGACCTCAAGATGACTAATCTCGACCGGCGGCGGAGGCCGAAGCCCGTGAATCGGCATCGCTGACGGTGCTTACCATCTGGAAAGAGGGGAGCCATGAAGCCTGAGATGTGGCTGAATTAACAGTTGAAGAAGCATCTGAACCTTCCGGAGGGAGTAGTTGTCGCAACTGCACTCGCGGCTATGGCTGCGTGGCAGCTGTCATCCGCCGCACTTGCATCTGAAGCGAGTTAGATGCGCAACCGCCTGACGTCGCATGGTGCAGACTGGCAGTTTCGCTACCAAATTAACGATTGCAAACCTTGTGACATAATCGAACAATGACCAATATCTTACTTCCTCCTGAAATTGTGAGCTACACGGCCGAAAGCATCCTCTCCCGGCAATCAGGACGATCTTTTCTCATTTACAAGATCATTGTGCTTTCTGTGGTCGCCGCATTGGTGGCGTTGCCACTCATTACCGTAACGGTCTCTGTTCAAAGCGCCGGCACCATTCGTCCCACCATCGAGAAGACTCCCCTGATCGCGCCCGTCTCAGGGCGCATTTCGCGTATCCTTGCCGTTGAGAACGATGTGGTTGCCCTGGGGCAAGAGATCCTCACCCTCGATGCCGTGGTGGTTGAGGAGAAGCTCAGAGCAGTTACAGGCGAAATTCGCGCCAAGGGCGATCTAGCCCGTGACCTTGAGACCCTAATCTCCTCCGGAACAGAAGCCAAGGACCCGATCCAGCTGCTGACCGAGTCCGCCACGGCCGAGCGGCTGCATTTTCTGAACCTGCTGCGGGAGAATGAATATGCCCGCAGTAACGCCGCGGCAGAACTCGAGCGCGCCAAGCGGCTGCTCTCCGTTGCTGCAGCGCCCGCAAAGGCGGTCGACGAACGGGCTTTCGCTCTCCAGAGCATTGAGGTCAAAGGCGAGATCCTCGCCCGGCGCAAAGCCGCCGAGTGGAACCAACAGCTCTTCGACACGAATCTGCGCTTGAAGGAACTCACTGCCAGCTTGCATCAGCTCGAGAACGAACGAGATCTGACCCGGATTCGAGCTCCCGTGTCCGGTGCTCTAGAGCAATTCTCCGGCCTCACCCCTGGTGGCTACGTCCAGGCGGGGCAAACTGTCGCTCGCGTCTCGCCGGATGGCGAACTGGTGGCGGAGATCTACGTCTCCCCCAACGACATTGGCTTCGTGCGAACCGGCCAGTCAGTGCGGCTCCAGGTGGATGCCTTCAACTACAATCAATGGGGCGTTCTAGAGGCGACAGTGCTCAACGTGGCCCAGGACTTCACCCTCCACGATAAAAGCCCGATCTTTAAGGTCCGCTGCGCGCTCTCTGCCAGTCATCTCACGCTCAAGAACGGAGTCATCGGTCAGTTGAAAAAAGGCATGACCGTGCGAGCCCGCTTCCTCGTGGCCGACCGCAGCCTCCTTCAACTCTTCTACAATGAGGTCGACGATTGGCTCAATCCGCTCCTTGCAGGCGGTTAATTCTTCCTCTTCAGAAACAGTGAGCGTCAATGTCGAGTAACGTCATCAAGTACAAACAGCGCGACGCCACGGATTGCGGAGCCGCCAGTCTTGCTTCCGTCGCAGCTTTCTATGGCTACAAGCTGCCATTGTCACGCATCCGCCAGTATGCGTCGACCGGCCGCTCCGGCACCACGGTGTCGGGCCTCATGCAGGCGGCTCAACAGCTAGGCTTCATCGCCAAAGGGGTGAAGGGTGGGTTCGACAGCCTTTACAAGATTCCCAAGCCCGCCATCGCGCATTTAGTCGTTAAGGAGGTCCTACACCACTTCGTCGTCATACAGGCGATCGACCGCCGGTCGATCATCGTCATGGACCCGGCCTATGGCGAAATCCGCAAGTTGTCGCACCAGGAATTTAAGATGCAATGGACTGGCGTCTTAGTGCTTTTGGTTCCGGCAGACATATTCCAGCGCCGCGACGAAACAACCTCATCCTTCGTCCGCTTCGCCCGTCTGCTTGCGCCACATAGGGAGCTGATGGCGCAGGCTCTCATCGGGTCACTGGTGACGACGATCCTTGGCCTCTCAACGGCTATCTACGTCCAGAAGATCGTCGATCATGTGATCGCAGCGGGCAACCACAACCTACTCAACCTGATGAGTGTCGCCATGCTGCTGATCCTGCTGCCGCAGACTCTGATCAATCTCCTCAGAAATCGGCTCCTCCTGCAAACGGGACAGAAGATCGATGTCTGCTTGATCCTCGGCTATTACAATCACGTCCTGAGCCTGCCTCAGAAGTTTTTCGACAGCATGCGTATAGGTGAAATCGTCTCCCGTATGAACGACGCAATGAAGATCAGAAGCTTCCTGAACGAAGTCTCGATCACCATGGTGGTTAACGTGCTCGTGATACTGTTCTCGTTCGGGCTGATGTTCGTCTACTCGTGGAAGATCGCCTTGGTCGTGGCGACCTCTATCCCACTATACTTATTGGCCTATTGGACCATCAATTGGCTGAATAGGAAGCGCCAGCGCACCATTATGGAAAATGCCGCCGATCTGGAAGCGCAATTAGTTGAATCACTAGGAGCGGTCTCCACGATCAAGACATTCGGTATAGAGAGCCTGGCCAATCTTAAGATGGAGACCCGCTTCATCAAGATGCTACACTCCGTCTATAGCGCCGGCCTTATCTCGGTCTTCGGAGACAATGCCTCAACCCTCCTCTCAAACCTATTCACCGTCGTGCTGATGTGGTTCGGTACGACGCTTGTCCTCGATCAGAGCGTCACGCCCGGCGAACTACTGTCCTGCTATACGC
This sequence comes from Bradyrhizobium sp. 41S5, assembly GCF_011516665.3. NCBI lineage: Bacteria > Pseudomonadati > Pseudomonadota > Alphaproteobacteria > Hyphomicrobiales > Nitrobacteraceae > Bradyrhizobium > Bradyrhizobium sp. 41S5. Next base: position 126,019 of record NZ_CP083722.1, read on the forward strand.
TGCTTGGCTATATTACCCGGCCGGTTGCCAGCCTGATCCAAACCAATCGGATCGCTCAGGATGCGTTTATCGCCGCGGATCGCCTGTTCGAGATCTTCGACCTGGAGCCGGCAAGCGGTGGCAGCATCGATGCCACCAAGTCCGAACTTGGCGATATCTGCCTGGAGAACGTCACGTTTCGCCATGGCGCGCAGCCTGAGCTTTTCCAGCATCTCAGCATCACCTTCCGCCGAGGCGAGATGACGGCCGTGGTGGGGAAAAGCGGCTCAGGCAAGAGCTCCCTTGCAGCGCTGGTGCAGAATCTCTATCCGCTTGAGCGTGGATGTATCCGGATCGGCCCGCATGACCTCCAGGACCTCTCGACTGAATCCCTGCGTAAAGTTGTCGCTGCGGTACCGCAGTCGGTCGACGTGTTCTCCGGCTCGGTGATCGATAACATCGCCCTTGGTGAGTTCGAGCCGGACATCGAGAAGATCGTGAAGATCTGCGATCAAATAGGGCTGCGGTCGGTGGTCGACCGCTGGCCCGGTGGCTTCCAGGCCTATCTGGGCGAGAACGGCGTACGCCTGTCCGGCGGCGAGAAGCAGCGTCTAGCCCTGGCTCGCGCCCTGTACCGGGACCCGGAAATCCTGATCCTCGATGAGGCGACCTCCTCTCTCGATTCGGTCGCCGAGGCGCTTGTCGTAGGGGTGGTTGAGGAATTGCGTCGGGCCGGTAAGATCATCATCGCCATCTCTCATCGACTGAGCACCATTTGCGAGGCCGACAAGATCGTGGTCCTAGACAATGGACGGGTTGTTGCGGAAGGAAGGCATCCTGATCTGCTGGCAGCTGAAGGTGCTTACGCTCGCTTGTGGCGGGCACAACTTGGAACCGGCTAACATTTCTACTGTTATTGCTGTGTGCATCTGAGCAACACTGGTCGGGATCATCACCTTGAGCCGCTTGCCGCACACCCGATCCGACGCCTCCCACAGCGCCGTCAGCGCGTCCTTGATCGTCGCGCCATATCTGCGTCTTCGCTTTCTTGTTGTCTCGAGCTTGCCCGATCCTACCGTCTCGCGTCGCCGGAGCGCGCGCACCGCATGCTTGCGATGCCAGCCCGTCGTCGCGCACAGCTCGTCGAGGATCCGTCCCTTCTCCCCTCGTTTGGCCGACCGGTAACGCTCCGTTGCTGCCGACACCACCCTCTCAGCATTCGCCAACCGGCGAAGGGAAACTCCACCGCCCTTGTAGCGGACGTACATCTTATGACCACATCGTGCGCACCAGGCGATGCCGTGGAGCAGGAGCTCGCCATTGCTAGAGCATTTTCGGTTCTGATTGAATCAGAACCGAAGCTCTAGATTCTTGTTTTGACGCGTTTTCTTCACGCGAACCGGTATCCACTTCGCTCGAAAATGCTCTAGGCGCGACGCAGGACTTGGGTTGTCGATCTGGATCGCGACGCAGCCGATCGATTTCCGTCGGGGGATGGACCGCCACCATCGATCGCCTGCTCGTCGATGTGAAGATCGCGGCAGCGGCGTTCAGGCGGCGCCGTGCCGGATTCTATTCGGCAATCAGGCGCGAGGTCCCGATCCGCACGTTCGCTGACTGGAACAGCCCGGTGCCCGGCTTCGGCGAGGTCGACATGGTCGCCCATGGCGGCACGTCGGTGGCTGGCTCGTTCATCCAGACCCTCACGATGGTCGATGTCGCCACCGGCTGGACGGAGTGCCTGCCGTTGCTGACGCGGGAAGGTTCGCTCGTCGTCGAGGCGATCAACCGCGCACAGAGCCTATTCCCCTGGCTGTTGCGCGGCGTGGACTTCGACAACGACAGCGCCTTCATGAACGATGTCGTCGTGCCATGGTGTCGCGAACAGAAGCTCGAAGTAACTCGCTCGCGCGCCTACAAGAAGAATGATCAGGCGTTTGTCGAGCAGAAGAGTGGTGCCGTCGTCCGCCGCCTCATGGGCTATGGCCGCTTCGATGGCGTCGAGACGGCGCGTATGATGGGCCACATCAACTTCTTCCAACCGTCGTTCAAGCTGAAGGAGAAGCGTCGCGAAGGAGCTAAAGTGATCAAGCGCTATCATCTCCCATCGACGCCCTAAGAGCGTGCCTTAGCGCATCCCAAGGTGACCGCGGCCGTGAAGAAACGGCTACGCGATCAGTATCGCTCGCTCGATCCGGTCGCGCTGTTGGCAGCGATTCGCGCGATCCAAGAGGAACTAGGCAATCGCGTCGATCATCGTGCCGGACAGGCGCGCGGCCCGCAACCCGCTCACACTAGCATCCTGCCAGCGACCGCAGCGACGTTCGCGAAGACGCTCGGCTCGGCAAGAGCGTGACGGTCGGCGAGCCGCGTGCTACACACCGGCGAACTCGTCGACCCTATAAGACCAGAGTTCGCATGCCGTCCAAGCTCGACCCGCATATTGCCGCGATCGAAGCGTGGCTCGCAGAGCAGCCGCAGCTGACGGCACTCGCAATTGTCGGCCGGCTGAGCGAGAAACACCCCGAGGAGTTCGGAAAGAGACAGCATTCGATTGTGCAACGTCTGCTGAGGGCGCTCAGACGAAGGGCTGCCGAACGGTTGGTCGCCCAGGGCCCGCTCGACGACGCCACAACCGCTGCCCCATGGCCCGGGCTATGTAGGGCCCCGACCCGCCCACAGCCCCTCTCGTCGAGCAAGCCGGAAAAGCCACTTAGCGCGGCCAATCCTTCAAGGTCGTATCGACCAGTACGATGGCGCCATGAGGGTAACATTCGCTAATGCGGCAATACGCGAGCCAAAATTGGACACGATGACGTAATTGCGGTCGGCGCCCGCGGCTCGAAAGGTCCGCTATCTTCAAGCCTTCCCGCAATCTCGCGAATCGGAGGGGGCTATGAAGCAATATGTTGGGCTGGATGTCTCGCAAAGAGAAACGTCAGTATGTGTGGTCGACGAAGTGGGTCAGGTCTTGTTCGAGGGAAAGGCCAAGTCCGACCCGGGGGCGCTCACGGCACTGCTTCGCAAGCGGGCGCCACAGGCGGAGCGCATCGGATTTGAGACCGGGGCGATGGCGAGTTGGCTATGGCATGAACTTCGTAGGGTTGATCTTCCGGTGGTCTGCATCGACGCGCGGCATGCCCACGCGGCTTTGTCCGTACGCATGAACAAGAGCGATCGGAATGATGCTCGAGGTCTGGCCGAATTGGTGCGGGTTGGCTGGTATCGAGAAGTCAAAGTCAAGAGTGAGGAAAGTCAGAAGATCCGCGCGATACTCATCGCGAGATCTCGGCTCGTGGCCATTCGTCGAGATATCGAGAACCAGGTCCGCAGTCTAATCAAAGAATACGGCTTGCTCTTCCCACGCGCGATCGGACTGAAGTTTCGCAATCAGGTCTGCGAGCTATTGGGCGAAGATCATCAACTCCTCGGTGTGATCGCGCCGCTTCTGTCGATCCATGAGCAGATCTGCAAGCAGCAAAGCAAGTTCGACGACGAGGTCCGCCAGTTGGCGAAGTCGGATGAGACGACGCGCCGCCTGATGACGGTTCCTGGTGTCGGCGTGGTGACCGCCTTGGCCTTCCGCCATACGATCGACGACCCATCGCGCTTCCGATCGGCATCAAGCGTCGGCGCCTATCTGGGTCTTACGCCCCGACGAAACCAGTCTGGTGAAACTGACATCAACGGCAAGGTATCACGATGGGGCGACCGTCTTCTCCGAGCGTACCTGTACGAGGCGGCGACCGTCCTGCTTTATCGAACGAAGAAATGGTCCTCTCTCAAGGCTTGGGGCATGAAGCTCGCCAATCGGATTGGCGTGCGAAAGGCAAAGGTCGCCATCGCGCGCAAAATCGCCATCGTTCTTCACTGTATCTGGGTCGACGGCACATCGTTCGACTGGGGCCAGGCGAAGGAAGCCTGATCCGATCTTGTAAAGTTCCTGGTCCGGGCTGCCGGACATGGCGATGTCCCGCTGGGACGGTGTTGTGGCGACCTCGGTCAATCGGCTGGTGGCGGCTCGCACTCCGCTGCAAACGTTGAGGCGCCCGACCCGGACATCATCATGAGGCGCTGCGCGACCTCGGAAAGGACCGTGACCCCAGCGAAGACATCAACCAGCCCCGGCGATCCAATGCCTGGCCGGCAAAGCACGTATCAGCCGCGCCCGCGCCGTCTCCGCAACCCGGACCAGCTCCGACGGCGCGAGCACTACCTCCGTGCCGTGGGCGAGTTCAGAAATGTAAGCTTGACAACAAACCGCAATTAAAGGACGCCGATTGACAAAGCGAACGTCCTTCTGTCGTTCCCGCGTGGATAAGAGGGACCGGCTTACCGTCATCAACGCCGTTTGAGGCAATGCGGTTTTGGCAACGATTTCGCCTGTAAGCGTCCCGAGCTTATCCTCAACGTGGACCGCCCCCTATATATCCACCTATTGCGGCAGCTGCCATCCCAACAACGCCGACAATTGCAAACACAACCCCCCAAAGCACGCCTCCCGAAGTAGCAGATGCTTCCTCAGGAGTTAGTTCCGTTAGACCCAAGGCTGAGATATCGGCCTTCATTGCTGTGTCCTTTCCAAATCTTAGGATGAGTGAGCGATGCTGGCAAGAAAATCAAGAATCGTGCCAACTGCATAGGAACAGCCCAGAAAAGCGTTCTGCTATCTATTCAACGGCTTAACTGAGTGCGGCGGCACGCCGGCCGAACATCACCGTGTCACGGACGCGACAAAACGCCCTTACTAACCTACTCCGAGGCCCTCCGGCACGTGCAGGCTCAAGAGGCCAAGGGCAACATGGTGGCCTGGGTCATCGATCGCGCCGGAGCAGGCGCCACCAAATAGGAATGGTGATCAGTAAGCGCGATTTTCTTCGCACGCCGGCGGTTTTGATGGATTGCCCTGGTATCGGGCGATACCGAGCCGTTCAGGCAGTGGCGGCTTTGTGGAAGTTGAAGGGCAGCAGGTCTGTAATATCGGCGTCGCCGGCGCGCTGAGGCAATTCGGTGAGGACGTGGCGCAACCACGCTAACGGCTCGACACGTGAGGCGCGGCAGGTCAGCATCAGGCTATAGACGACGGCACTGGCCTTGGCTCCGTCCACGGTATCGCTGAACAACCAACTCTTCCTGCCAGTTGCAAAAACCCTGATGTCGCGCTCCAGAAGATTGTTGTCAATCGGCATGCTGCCGTCCCCGGTGTAGCGCGTCAGATATTCCCATTGGTTTCGGGTGTAGGATACGGCGTCGCCGAGCTTGCTGTCAGGCAAGACCTTCGGGGCCATGTCATCGAGCCATACTTTGAGAGCATTGAGGATGGGGACACTATGTTGCTGGCGGAAGCGGCGAATGCAGTAGGCCTGTGTTTCACCCTTCTCCGGTATTCCGTCCCACGCCCGCCTTTCAACCCGGTAGAGCTGTTCAAAGAACCGCAGCGCTTGCTCGGGCGGACCGCCGCCCTTCTTCCTGGCTTTGAGGGCATCGACAAAGCGCCGCCGGGAGTGGGCCATGCATCCAATGTGGGTGGCCCCTTCCAGCGTGCGCCATGCGGTATAGCCGTCACTCATTACAATGCCACGGTAATCGCCGAGGAAGGCTTGCGGGTGGATTTGGCCGCGGCCCGGCTGATAATCCAGAAGAACGATCGGCTCGTGGCTGCCCTTGCCGCTGCGATAAGCCCACATGTACGATGTGCTGGTGGCCCGTTTGTCCTTCTCCTTGAGGACCTGAACCGTTGTCTCGTCGCCATGGATGAGAGGTTGTGATCTGAGCCGCAGCTTCAGGGCGTCGTAGATGCGATGCAGATGCTTCTCGCTCGAGCCAATCACCCAGTGGCCCAAAGCGCCGCGGCTGACAGGAACACCTGCACGTTCGAAGGCCTGCGCCAGGCGGTAGAGCGGCGTGCCATCGACATATTTGTGAACCAGCGCGAACGCCAGCGTCGAGGGCGTGGCAACGCTGCCCGGCAATGGTTGCGGCGGCATCGGCGCGGTCACGACAGGGGCGTGGATCCCGGTGCGATCGCAATGGCGGCACGCATATTTGAAGCGCACATTCTGTAAAACCTTCGCCTTCACCTCGATATGAAGTTGCTCGGTGACAGCCTCGCCCATGCGATGCATCTGGCCACGGCAGCAAGGACACGCCTTCTGATCGTCGGACAGGTCATACTCGACGCGCTCACGAGGTAGGTTCCCCGGCAGCGGCTTGCGGCCGCGCTTCTTTCCCATTGTGTTTTCGACGGGTGGCAAGCCCGTGTCCGGAAGTTCGGCGATATTGTTCGTTTCACTGCCGGCGTCCTCCTCATCGGAGGCCTGCTCGGCTTCATTGAAGAGACGATCAACATGCTTTTCGCTGCGCGGCGCAAAACGATGCAGGCGTGCCAGCGCCAGTTCTTCCTCGAGCTTGGCGACGCGGTCGGCGAGTTGATGGTTCTCCGCCTGCAGCGCAGCAATGCGTGCCAACAGCACTTCAACACTCGGATCGCCGGTTCGATTCATCGAATTCTTGAATCTGAACCGTACCGACGCGTCAACCGCTCAACTCGAGAGCTCAGCCGGCAACCTGATATTGCCGCACCGGATGGCGGACCATCGCATCGATATCGATGCCGTCAAGGATCCAGTGCAATTGCTCCGTCGTCAGCGTGACGATCGCCTCCTGGCGGCGCGGCCATCGGAACCTGTCTTCGGTCAGCCGCTTCAGGACCAGTACAAAGCCGGACCGATCGAAGAACAGAAGCTTCATCCGGTCGCAACGGCGATTGCAGAACGCAAAAACCGCCGGAGTGAATGGATCGAGCGCCATCGTCTCCTGGACCAGGACCGCAAGGCTGTTGATGCCAGCCCGGAAGTCGATCGGCTCACGGTGCAGATAGACCTGCAGGTCATCGCCCAGTCTAAACATCGCCCAGCGCTCCGATGATCGCCGTCAATGCATCCACATCGCCGCATTCCAGCGCGAGCTTCACGCCATTCGGCAGCGACACGCTCACTTTGGCCGGAGAACAAAAAGCTGGAGTCCCTTTGGGTTCCGAACCACGCACTTCATCGTAAGCCGGCAAATCAACCGTCGCCACGCTGTCTTTTCGCGACAGGTCCCGCTCGGACTTCCCCTCAAGCTGAACCGGGATGAACGCCGGGCGTGAGGACGGCGGCAGCGACCTGGTCGCGCTGTGCTTCTTGATCCACTTCCGAAGGAGGTTCGCGTTGACCCCATGTTCGAGTGCAAGCCTCGATACCGAAACCCCAGGCTCAAGGCAGGCCGCGACAAGACGCTCTTTCGATGCCGCCTCGTAGCGCCGGCGACCGTTCCGGCCGACAAGCCTGACCCGCAGTTTCTGATCATCGTCGCTCATCACAAGGTGTCCACCTATTTTGGTGGACACCTCATGCATCAGGACTCTCAAAAGCAAAAGGTGCGGAGAAATTCGCGCTTACGCATGAACTGTGGATTCTTGTAGTTGACCAGCGCAGCGTTCTCTGAGCCAAATCGCGGTCAAACCCACCTTTTGCCAGTCGCGAGGGCTCTGAGCGCGACTGCGAGGAAGCAGAGCTAAAGCCATGTCTCCTTTAGAAGCAATCAGCCGCTGGCTGGAATCACAGGACTTAGACACTCAACTTGAGGTCGCTGCATACGTGACATTCTCGATCTTTAGGAAGAGTGACGTTCTCACGCTTGGCGGGCCGGAGGAGCTCGACACTCTTCAGCGTTGGTTGACCGAACCAGAGTTGGATCCAAGGGCCGCCGCAGGTCGTGCTCTGACCTTCCGGCTCGCCTTCGAGTACTTTGCCGAGGGCAGAATCAGAGGGGGTGGATGGAAACAAACCGAAGAACTAGAGCGTAAGAATCTGGAACAAGCTAAGCGCGACGGAAAGCTTGCGGCTGCGCGCAAGGCGCAAAGAAAGCTTCAACTGTTGCCAACCCGAAAAGAGCACTGGTATCGTGTTGCGAAATCCTGGAATGAATTGGCGGCGACTTATCTAACACGCGAGGCTCTCGCTCTCGGATCTTTGCCGAGATGCGACCTGAAGGCCATTTCAAATAGTCACTGTCTTCCATTGGTGCCTACGGTCGAGGCTTCGGATGCGGCCTTGGTTCCGATAGTGCCCGCTACAGCTGTTGAAGAAGGCGAAGAAGGGAGGAACGAAGTGCTCTTCTCACAAAAGAGTGGACAGAGTTAAGCTGCTTATACCTCGGTCGGCAAGGAACTTGGTCTGCGCGATGCGTTTGCGGTGGACGGCCCATTGCACGATCGTTGAACCTGTTGGCGTCGATGCCGCTCCTCGTTTCGCCAACCGCAAAACAGGAATCCGACATCAGCCCATAGGTTCCACGATGCAGGTTTCATGAAATCGATCCTCTAGTAGGAAGGATGGCTTCGCCGGATTGATTTCCGTCACCTGGAGATTAATCCCGCGCGAAGGTTGCGTGGACGCCGGGCTTGGTGGCAAATCGGATGCGGTCGTCGCGATGGCCTGGATAACAGCATGCCCCATCGAATGGCGCTTTTGATTCTCACGAAATTTCAGATCCCTCCGAAGGATTGGAAAAAACGACACATCGCCTGGGGACGCAAGCAATACGCGGCGACAATGACAGACCGGGAATGCGAATATGAAGCAGCAGGAATTCTCCCATGAGCGATAGTGACAAGGTGGGGCGGTGTCGGCCGCCCAAGGAAAGCCAATTTGGACGTGGACAGCGCCGCGCTTCAGGCCGTCCTAAGGGCGCAAGGGGCGAGAACGCGATCGTCCAGGATATTGCCACGGAGCTTCATCGGGTCCAGCTAAACGGTCGCGAGGTGGAGAAAACAACTGCTGAGCTGCTGCTAATTTCGATGCGCGACCTTGCGATGGAGGGTAACCTCAAGGCGGTAAAATGGTTGAACGAATATCGTGCCCGTCTAGACCCCGGAAGATATGCCGCCCGAGGCCTGGATAGAAAGGGAGCTGTTCGAAAACAGGTTCAGAACTGACCCAGAACTCTGGGACGATCCGCTATTAAGACCGGTTAGTCCTGGACAATAGGCGCGAAGATCACAGAGAGCGGCGATGAAATCTGATCCCGATCTTTACGGGCTGTTCGGCGCTGAGACCGAGTTTAGTACCTGGGAACAGCGTACTAAGCAGGGAATACTACCCACTCGCGAGCAACTGAAAGCCATTCTGCTCGCAAACGCGGGCCAACAATTTCCGGATTGGCTGCTCGGAGTAGTCATCATAGGGATTGAGGGCCGGCTCAAGGGCACTCGCGGGCGACGGAAGGAGAACGCGCTCTTGAAAAGCCGATGGACGCTCGCCGTGGCAAAATATGAATATTTGCTGCCATGGCTCCAACGGCGGGAAAAACGCTGCGGACTCCAGGGTTGGAGCGTGTTGCGCGGGAAGCATTGGTGGACGGGACCCCCGCATGAACGAGCGGCCCGCATCGTTATTGCTCAGCTCAATCTGAGCATAGACTGGCGCGCGTTTCTCAATCGAATCTCTTCAGATAAATCTGCCGATTTGTTGTGAATGTTGGGTGCTAATCGCTCCGCTAGACCTCCTTGATCCAGGCAAAGGAGGTTTTCATGCTGGAGCATGTTCAAAAACAACGACTTTCCATCGATTATTTTCCGACACATCAATTAAATCCCTGTCAATCGGCGTTCGACTGGGACCCCCTATCGGCATCCAAAAGGGACCCCTTTGATCGGCGTGCTCTGCTGGTAGCGCTCGGGTCGTCGGAGCTGGTCGGGGTTGCGGAGACGGCGCGAGCGCGGGTTGTTTGAACATCGTCGCGGCTTTTGAATCGCCAGCTGTCGTTGCCGGTCTCGACGATGTCGCAGTGATGGGTCAATCGGTCGAGTAGCGCGGTGGTCATTTTGGCATCGCCGAACACGGCAGAGTACCCCTATTCTTGAACGGGTCGTGTCTCACGTCACGATCACTGACCCGCATCATTTCCTATTTGGGCACCGGCTTGAGGTGCTGAAGGAGCGGTCGGGACGCGGTCCCGCCTACGTTGTTGTCGCGCTGCCGGACGGACGGCGGCGGGGGGTTCGGATCGCGTCGACGGATCTTACCGAGACGTCGATCGCTTTCCGCCCGAACGCGGCCGACCTGCCGCGCATCAGTGTACGGACGCTGATCCCATTGATGCAACATTTGAGCGCGAGTCTGAGCCTTCTCGACGAGAAGGTGATTCGCGATGACCCACCGACCGCTCCCAGGTCGCGTTGCGTATCGACCCCTGCCAACGTTGGCAAATCCATCCGGCCGTCCGATGGCCGACATTCCGCGCCTCTGGCCGAATCTGTCGACCGCGACGCAAACCCAGATTGCTCAAACGATCGCCGCGCTGATGCGGCGAATGCAAGCGATCCCCGGCACGCCCGGAAGGGGACTGGGTCGTGCTGATCAGCTCGACCGTCGCTGACGAGCGGCTCACGACGGCTCACCGAGCCAAGTTGGCCTATGTCTACGTGCGGCAGTCATCCGTGAACCAGGTGCGCCAGCATCAGGAGAGCACCGAGCTGCAGTACCGCCTTGTCGATCGCGCCATCGGTCTGGGCTGGCCGCCCGAGCGCGTCCAGGTGATTGACGAGGATCTGGGCAAATCCGGTGCTGGCGGCGTGGACCGTCATGGTTTCCAGAAGCTCATTGCCGAGATCGGCCTTGGCAACGCCGGTCTCGTGGTGAGTCTCGACGCTTCGCGCTTGGCCCGCAATAACCGGGACTGGCATCAGCTTCTCGAACTGTGCTCGGTATTTGGCGTGCTGATTGCGGATGGCGAGCGGCTTTACGATCCGCGCGCCTATCACGACCGCCTGCTGTTGGGCCTGTCCGGCATCATGAGCGAGGCGGAGCTGCATCAGCTTCGGATGCGCCTTCACCAAGGGGAACGGCAGAAGGCGGCGCGGGGCGAACTGCGGCTGCCGCTGCCGGCCGGGCTCGCCTACGATCGAGCGGGCACAATTGTTCTCAATCCGGATGAGGAGGTGCGCGCCCGTCTTCATCTCGTATTTGCTAAATTCCGGGAACTGCAAAGTGCGCGCCGTGTGATGCGCTACTTGGACAGGAATGGATTGTCCTTGCCGGTTCGGCCGCTGCTTGGACCTGCTCCACACGAGATCGTCTGGCGTGCGCCAGATAGCACACGCGTCCTTAATATCCTTCAGAATCCGGCCTATGCTGGGGCGTATGTTTATGGCCGCCGGCAAAAGGACCCGAGCCGATGCCGGCGGGGATCGCTGACGGGAACGGTCAAGGTAGCGATCGCGGATTGGGCGGTTTGCCTCCACGCCGCTCACCCAGGCTATATCAGCTGGGAGGAGTTCATGGCCAACCAGGGGCGATTGGCAGATAACGTCTGCCGCTATGAGGCAGGTCACTCTGGCGTACCGCGCAAGGGGGCAGCCCTGTTACAAGGAATTGCGGTCTGCGGTCGTTGTGGACGGCGCATGAGCATGCGCTACACGGGCCCGAATGCCGACTATCCGGTCTATTGCTGCCGCTCGGATCGGGACCAGCAAGGCAGTGCAATGTGCCAGGAAGTCCGGGCCTTGGCGGTTGACGCGCTGGTCGAGCGGATAGTCCTCGACGCCCTGGTGCCGGATCAGATTGAGATCGCACTCGCAGCCGCGGGCCAACTGGAGCAGGAGAGCCGTCAGCTCGAGCGCCAGTGGGCGCTTCGCGTGGAGCGCGCCCGCTACGAGGCCGAGCGCGCTCGGCGCCAGTATGACGCCGTAGAGCCCGAGAACCGTCTTGTGGCGCGCTCACTTGAGCGGGCTTGGGAAGAGAGGCTGCGTGTCGCAGAGGCGGTCGAGCAGGAGCATGCGCGTTGGCGCGGGCAAGAGCCGCTTCTGATTGGCCCGGCGGAATGCGCAGGGCTACAAGCGCTCGGCGAGAACCTGCCGCGGATTTGGAACGCGGCCACCACGTCGGCAGCCGATCGCAAGCGCATTCTGCGATTTGTGATCCGCGAAGTCGTTCTTGATCAGAAGCGGACCCGAGGTCAGGTGTGGCTCAAGATCGTCTGGCAGACCGGTGCAACCAGCGAGCATCACGTGCAACGGCGCGTTCAGACATACCGTGATTACATCGACATTGATCGGTTGCGGCAACGGATCGTCGAGTTGAATGCTGAACACAAAATGGATGCCGAGATCGCGGCAATACTCAATCAGGAAGGCTTCGTCGCGGCTCGAGGTTGCGCCTTCAAAGGCGAGAATGTCTGGCTGTTGCGTACCCGCTGGGGCATTCCCACCGTCAAAATCAACGGCGTGGACAAGAATCCGATGCGCTGGCCCGATGGAAGCTTCTCAATTCAGGGCGCAGCGGCTGAGCTTGGAGTGACCCCGCAGACGGTGTTCGATTATCTCGCGCGGGAATTGCTGGCAGGTCGTCAGTTAGCCAAAGGCCAGCCATGGCAGATCGAGCTCTCAGACGACCAAATCCGTCAGCTTCGCAATCGGGTACGACGCACCAAGCGTTCGAAGAAGGAGGCATCATGAAGTCATCGGCTCACCGAACACACTGGGCCATTCGCCGAACGCAAGATTGGTGGTGACAATGATGGAGGTGCGCTCGTAGAGCCGGCTGATGAGATGGAACAGGAGCTGACCGCCGGATTGCGCGAACGGCAGATAGCCCAGCTCGTCGAGAACGATGAAGTCCATGCGGGTCAGATGCTCGGCGAGCCGTCCCTGCCGACCGTTGCGGGTCTCGGTCTCGAGCCGGTTGACGAGGTCGACTACGTTGTAGAAGCGTCCTCTGGCGCCATCGCGGATGCAACTTCTGGCGATGGCAATGGCCAGGTGGGTTTTGCCTGTACCGGTGCCGCCAACCAGCACGACGTTGCGTTGTTGGGCGATGAAGCCGCCGCCAGCGAGATCATTGACGAGAGTCTGATTGATCGGCGTGCCGTCGAACTGGAAGTCGGCGATGTCCTTGGCGAGCGGCAGCTTGGCAATGGTGAGCTGGTATTTGATCGACCTGGCTTGCTTCTCGTTGATCTCGGCGTTGAGCAGGTCGCCGACAATGCGTTGAGGCTCGTGCTGGCGCTTGACGGCAGTTGCCATGATCTCGTCGAAGGCAGCCTTCATGCCGTAGAGCTTAAGTTCGCCCATGAGGTCGAAGATTTGGGTTCGTTCCATCAGATGGTCCTCCGGAGGTTGTCGTAGCGGGCACAATCGGCGATCGGTGCATGACGGAGCGTCAGTGCGGCCGGCGTCATGATGTTGGCCGGTGGGGCGGGTTCACGTTGACGGGCCAGGATATTGAGAACGACATCGGCGGAATGGACGCTGTGACTGAGCGCTTCGGCACAAGCCGCTTCCACCGCGGACAGACCGTCAGTCAGCACCGCGGTGAGGATGTCGACCATCTGCCGATTGCCATCGTCGGTGCTGGCCAGCTTGCGCCGGATCCGCTCGATCGCGGCCGGCAGCACCCAGTCTTTGAAGGGAGCACCGTTGCGCAAGGCGCCGGGTTTGCGGGCGAGCACCGGCACATAATGCCAGGGGTCGTAGACGGTATCGCCGCGGCCAAAGGATCGCGGGTGCTCGGCAACGATACGTCCATCCTGACGGATCACGATGCGATCGGCATAGGCTTGAACCTCGACCGGTCGTCCGACTGCACTGGCTGCGACCGAGTACTTGTTGTTGTCGAAGCGCACCAGGCAGGTCTTCGAGACCGATGCTGTCACCGCATGGAAGCCGTCGAAGCGGCCGGCATAGGGAACGAGTTTGGGGCGTTCGGCTTCGAACACGTCCCAGATCGTCTGATCGGTCAGCTCCGGATGGCGATGAGCCTTGGCGTAGGCGATGCATTTGTCGAGCAGCCAGGCGTTTAACTCGTCGAGGTTTTTGAACCGCAGCCGCGGCGTGAAGAAGCGTTCCCGGACCAGCCCGACCTGGTTCTCGACCTGCCCCTTCTCCCAGCCCGACGCTGGCGTACAGGCGACCGGATCGACCAGATAGTGGCTGCACATCTGCAGGAAGCGGCGATTGTAGAGACGGCCTTTACCGACAAAGATCGTCTCCACCGCGGTCTTCATGTTGTCGTAGATGCCGCGGGTGCAGGTGCCTTTGAACAGGGCGAATGCCCGGTCGTGGGCGTCGAACACCATCTCCTGCGTCTCGCGCGGATAGGCCCGCACGAACAGCATGCGGCTGTGACAGAGCCGGACATGAGCAGCCTTCACCATCACCGTGGTGCCGCTCAGCAGGACCACCTCGTGGCTCCAGTCGAACTGGTAGGCTTCGCCTGGTGCAAAGCTCAGCGGCACATAAGCCGACGCTGTCGAGGTGCCGCGTTCCTTGGTCCACCGTCGGGCGTATCGACGAACCGCATCATAGCCGCCGGCATAACCCAGGCCGCGGAGTTCCTCGAATAGCCGGATCAGCGTCAGCCGTTCCCGCGCCGCCTTGCTCTCATTCCCTGCCAGCAACCGATCAAGCTCGGCACTCCAGGCACCCATCTTCGGGAGCGGCTGCGTCTCGCGCTCGTACCGGAACTCCGTCGCTTGAGAACGAATGACCTTGCGAACCACCTTCCGCGATACGCCAAGTTCTCGGCAGATCGCCTTGATCGGACGACCATCAACAAAGTAGGCGCGACGGATCTTACCAATCGTCTCCACCACCAGCATCCCAACCTCGGCTTCCATGACTCGATGGAAGCCACTGTGGACCCTTATCCCGGGGTCCCGATTGGATGCCGATCACCCCGAAACGGGGTCCTTATTCCATGCCGAAACACAGCAATGCCCGCGTTCGCCGCGTAGCCAACCGAGAAAGACTCGCATCAGCATCGCCGTATCCAGCCGGTCGGTCTTCGCCCGCCGGTGCTCGCGCGTGACCGCAACGCTCGTCGAATGGATCACATACGCCTCGATGCCGCGCTCTTGCAGCCATCGCGCTAGCCAGAAGCCGTCGCGGCCTGCCTCGAAGGCGACCGCGACCCGGTCGATCCGCCGCTGTTTCCTCTCCGCTTCGCAGCGCCAGCGACTGACCAGGTTGAGTAACGCCACCGGATCGGGATCGAGCTTCTTCATGGGATGCCGCTCAATACCAGGCACCATCCCGGCGACGAGCCAACTTGACTTGCTCATTTCGATAACCGTCATCAACGTGCTATGTTGATTCAGCGCGGTGAGGGAACGACTCAAATCATCGACTGCGGGCATGATCTACATCCATCTTTGGTGGTCCAGCGCCGATAGTGCCTCAGCCTCGCCGCCCCCCATAGCTTCTCCAGGCGCTCCCATGCGCGCGGTGCATCTGGCCTACTTTTGCGCCGACCACGTGGCCAGCTTTTCCGCCGCCCTTGACAGGGGTAGCCAGTACGTCTCTATCAAGTACACCGAGCGCCTGGCTGAAGCTGGCATTGAGCCTTCTGTCGGCAGTGTCGGAGATTCCTACGACAATGCTCTCGCCGAAACCATCAACGGTCTCTACAAGGCCGAGGTGATCCATCGGCGCGGACCGTGGCGAAGCTTCGAGGCCGTCGAGTTCGCAACCCTGGAATGGGTCGATTGGTTCAACAACCGAAGGCTCCTGGAGCCCATCGGCAACGTCCCGCCGGCCGAAGCCGAACAACGCTACTACGCTATGCTGGAACAACCCGCCATGGCGGCATAACTTAAACCAAATGGCCTCCGGCAATCCCGGGGCGGTTCAACCTCAGCTCGGACCGCGGCTCTGGCAGTGCCTTGTCGCTGTCCCACTGGAGACCAATCCAATGGAGCCGGTCGGGCCTCTCATGTCGCCATGCAGTTGCGGTTGCCGAGAGCGGGCGCAACGGCGACCCGCATAGCTCTTTCAGGAGAGTCGCACCCGACAAGGCGGTGGGGCCGGGCCGGAAAAATCACTTTGACGTTCCAGGCTCCGCTTTTCTTTGCCCGGAACACATCAGGCGAGCTTTCAGAAGCCTTGTGCCGATTGTGTACGATATCCGGCGAGGTCGGATAAGTGACATAGCAGTGTTAGGGTTCAGACTCAATTGATCCAATAAGCGACATGGCGGCAAGGTGGACGGCAGCCAAGAAATTTCTTGCAAGTTTGTCGTAGCGAGTTGCGACACGCCTGAAATCCTTGACCCGACAGAAACAGCGCTCGATAACGTTGCGCCCTTTGTAGACGCGTTTGCTGAAGCTGTGGAGGGTTACCCTGTTGGATTTGTTTGGAATAACTGGCTTCGCGCCGCGATTGACGATTTCGGCGATCGCCTCTTCCTCGATGGAAAGGACAGTCGACTTGACTTCCTTGGGGCCTGTCGAACGATCGGCGACGGTCTCGCGCTGCTTCCACTTCGCGACAGTCTTCTGATTGATCCCGTAGCGCTTGGCGAGACCTCTCAGGTTCTCTTGACTATTTGTATTGCTCGACGGACTGCCTCCGTCGTACTGGCGCAGCCGTGTAAAACTTATCCATAGCGCATCCTTCGAATCGTGCGACAAAAATGCACCATCAAAGCGTGGGACTAAACAGCTAGGGCTAGCATACTGACAGAGAACGATTTCTCCTTTGGCACGATACATGCCCAGTCTCCTCTATAAAGGCGCATTGACTGAGGAGAAGTCGTCCGATGATCTCGCTCACCGGAAACTCAGACCAGGTTAAGGTGGGAGCTGCGATTCTGCCGGAGACGATATCTGAAGGCGCGGGGTCTGCCCGCGACGTGGAAGATCTGCGCGGCGGGCAAGAATTTCGGCACCGCCAATACCTCCCCCATACTGCGCAAGCGACTGTGGGCGCGGTTATCCCGAGCAAATTCGAACCAATGTGGCTGGTTTGAGTCACTACGTGGCGCGACTGGTGGGAATGCCCAGCTGATGGATGGACTGCAGGAGCGGTGAAGATGACATATCGGGCATCTCCGGCGCGCGGGAGCGCCTGCCAACCAGGCGATCAGAACAGGCCACCTGAAGCGCGATCGATCTCCCCTACCGTCATTGTCGGCAGTGGTACGCTCGCTATCAGATGCGCGCAGCTGGCAATTGAGATGGGCCACGTCATTGGTGCGGCGTTGTGTGCCGGCGGCGTATTCCGCGATTGGGCCGTTCGCTCGAACATCCCGTCTGTAGCAAGCGTTGAAGAGCTCTCTTCTTTTTGAAGGCTGAGCCGATGGATTGGATTTTCTCCGTTGCCAATCCGTTCATACTGCCACCGGACGTGTTTGGGCGAGTGCATCGAGGTGCTTTCAATTACCACGACGGACCATTGCCACGATACGCGGGAACGCACGCGACGTCTTGGGCGCTGCTGGCGCAAGAGACCGAATATGCCATCACGTGGCATCGGATCGATGATGGTGTTGATACCGGCGACGTCGTGGTTCAGCGCCAAGTGCTGATTGCGCCCACCGATACGGCACTGACCCTGAACCTTAAATGCTATGAAGCCGCGATTGAGGGCTTCCGCGAGCTCTTAACTGGCCTCGAAAACGGGAAGCTTACTGCCTACCCGCAGGCGCTGGTGGGCCGGAGCTACTTTCCGAGACGTCGACGCCCAGATGCGGCAGGCTGTCTGCGATGGGATCAATCCGCGCAAGAGTTGTCGGCGATGACGCGGGCCCTAGGCTTTGGGCCATATCATCCCAATCCATTGTGTCTGCCCAAGGCGCTCGTAGGCGATGAGGCTGTCACAGTCAGGCGCGTGGAGGTGTTGCCTCAACAATCGGGCGTTCCGGCAGGTTCTCTGCTTGAAGTCCACTCCAGCCATTGGCGTGTGGCCACGGGTACGCAGGATGTTGATGTTTGCTTTGGCAACTCCGATGGTCAGGTGTTGGACGCGCGCGCCCTCGCTAGGCACTCCAATCTGGAAGAAGGTGGTCGCCTTCCGATCTTGAGCGATGAGGAGGCACGGAGCATAACTGCCACCCATGAGTTGCTGGCGCCTTGGGAGGATTTTTGGCGACAGCGGCTCGGGCAGTTTAGAGTATTGCATCCTCCTTTCGTGTCGTCGTTCCTAGCTACGGCGCCGCACCAATGGCAGTCGAGTTCGTGGTTCAGTCCAAGTGCTTTGGCTAAACTGTCCCCACTCGATCGCTCGGAATCCTTGGTAACGGCTTGGCTTATCTATTTCGCCCGCATCACCGGGGAAACAGAGCTTCAACTGGGATGGATGCGTGAACCGGATGGATGGCGAACCGGCTCGAAAGCGATCGAGGTGTTGATCGCCTCTGTCGTTCCGATGGAAGTGACCATTGATCTTGCACATGACTTTGAAGACGTGCGCAAAACCGTAGCGGCCGAATGCGCCCAGCTGAGGGCGCACGCTAGCTTTGCCCGGGATATTGTCGCGCGCTGCCCGACATTGCGAGGTGTGGAGGCTCTACGGTCGCACCAGCCCTGGCCGGTTGGCATCAGAATCATGACACAGAGCTGTTCCGGCTCTGGCGATCTGATGACGAGCCACAGAGCTGGCCTATGCGGCGATTTGCTGACCTTTGAGGTTTGCGCTTTGGATGGGAGCTTCCGCTGGCATTTTGATGCCAGTCGATTAGCGCCGAAGCAGATCGACCGCATGACGCAGCATTTGCAAACTTTGTTGCATGGCGTGATGGCCGATGCGGGGCGGCCGGTCGGCCGCATCGACATTCTGCCGGCGGCTGAACGCAGCTATCTGCTGGAGGAGCTGAACCGGACGGCGGCGGCCTATCCGTCGCAGCGGTGCATCCACGAACTGTTCGAGCAGCAGGTGCAAAAGGCGCCGGAGGCGGTGGCGGTGGTCTGCGCGGACGAGCGGTTGAGCTATGGCGAGCTCAATGCGCGGGCCAACCGCCTGGCGCATCATCTGATCGCCTTCGGGGTCAAGCCGGACCTGCCGGTGGCGATCTGCCTGGAGCGCAGCCCGGCGATGGTGGTGGGGGTCTTGGCGATCCTCAAGGCGGGAGGGGCCTATCTGCCGCTGGACCCGGCCTATCCCAGCGCGCGGCTGCGCCAGGTGCTCGAGGATGCGGCGCCGCCGCTGCTGCTGGCCGATGCGGCCGGACGCGCCGCGCTGGGCGGCGACGGGCTCACCGGCGTGACGGTGCTGGATCTGGAGACGGCGACGCCGGCCTGGGCGGAGCTGCCGGCCACCGATCCGGACCCGCGCGCGCTCGGCCTCACCTCACGCCATCTCGCCTATGTCATCTACACCTCCGGCTCAACCGGCACACCAAAGGGCGTCATGGTCGAGCATGGAAGTTTGGTGAACTATTTGTATTGGTCGGATCGCAGCCATTACGAAGGAGCGTTGAACGGTTCGCCGATGCTGCTGTCGTTCAGCTTTGACGGCACCATTACGACCGTGTTCGGTCCACTGCTGGCCGGTACCCAGCTCCGCATTCTAAACCAGGCTTTCCCAATAGATTGGTGTGCGGCCGTCGGGCAGGCTCAGACCTATGATCTGATTAAGCTGACGCCTTCGCATTTAAGCACGCTGACCAATCGGTTTGACGGCTATAAAGGACCAGCTCCAACACGAGTGCTCATGCTTGGAGGCGAAGCCTTAATCCCGGCGGATATACAGTTTTGGCAAGAGCGTTTTCCGACCGTGCGTCTGATCAATCATTACGGTCCGACAGAAGCGACGGTTGGAAGTACCACATTCGCAATATCTGAGGCCGTCGATAAGTTGAGCTCGATCCCGATCGGTCGCCCGATCGCGAACGCGCGGGTGTACTTGCTGGACGCTTATGGTGCGCCGGTTCCGTTCGGAGCGGCGGGTGAGCTTTACATCGGCGGGGCAGGGGTGGCGCGCGGCTATCTGAACCGTCCGGAGCTGACGGCGGAGCGGTTCATCGCCAGCCCGTTTGTGGACGGCGACCGGCTGTACCGGACCGGCGACCTGGGGCGTTATCTTCCGGACGGCAATCTGGAGTTTTTGGGCCGCAACGACGAGCAGGTGAAGATCCGCGGCTTCCGGATCGAGCCGGGCGAGATTGCGGCGCGGCTTTGCGAGCACGCCTGGGTGCGCGAGGCGGTGGTGGTGGCGCAGCAGGATGGCGCCGGCGAGAAGCGGCTGGTGGCCTATGTGGTATGTGCGTCCGAGGCAGGATCGGACGAGGACGATGGAGGCGGGCTTGCCGGCGCCCTGCGGGCGCATCTGAGCGCGCGGCTGCCGGACTACATGGTGCCGGCGGCGTTCGTGCGGCTGGCGGCGCTGCCGCTGACGGTGAACGGCAAGCTCGACCGCAAGGCACTGCCGGGGCCGGCCGATGCGGCCTATGCGCTGGCGGCCTATGAGGCGCCGCGCGGCGAGGTCGAGACGATGCTGGCCGGGATCTGGGCCGAGCTTCTCGGTGTCGAGCGCATCGGGCGTCACGACAACTTCTTCGAACTCGGTGGCCACTCGCTGCTGGCGGTGCAGCTGATGGAGCGGCTGCGGCGGCTGTCGCTCGGGGTGGAGGTGCGCACCCTGTTCGCCAGACCGGTGCTTTGCGATCTGGCCGCAAGCCTTGGCAGCCATCGCGAGGTGGCGGTGCCCGCCAACCTGATCGACGAGCACAGCACGGCGATCACGCCGCGGATGCTGCCGCTGATCGAGCTGACGCAGGAAGAGATCGACCGGGTCGTCGCCACGGTGCCGGGCAGGGTCGCCAACATCCAGGACATCTATGGCCTGTCGCCGCTGCAGGACGGCATTCTGTTCCATCATCTTCTGGCCAGCCGGGGCGATCCCTATCTGCTGGTCAGTCAAATGGCGTTTGCCAAGCGTGGGCTGCTGGATGGCTATCTTGGTGCGGTTCAAGAGGTGGTGGACCGCCACGACATTCTGCGCACGGCCTTTGTCTGGGAGGGCCTGTCGAGCCCGGCGCAGGTGGTGTGGCGCAAGGCGGCCTTGGATGTGCTCGAGGTCGAGCTGGACGAGAATGGCGGTTCCGGTCGCGAGCAGCTGAAGCGGCGGTTCGATCCGCGTCAGTACCGCATCGATCTTGGCCGGGCGCCCTTGATGCGCTTCGTGATCGCGCGCGAGCCGGGCAGCGGGCGCTGGCTGCTGCTGCAGTTGCTGCATCATCTGACAGGGGATCACACGACGCTGGAAGTGATGCATGCCGAGGTGCGGGCCGTGCTGGCGGGACGCGGGCATGAGCTTGCTGTACCGCAGCCGTTCCGCAATCTGGTGGCGCAGGCGCGGCTTGGCATCGATGCCAAGGCGCATGAAGCGTTCTTCCAGGAGATGCTGGGCGACATCGACGAGCCGACGCTGCCGTTCGGGCTTCGCGAGGTGCATGGCGACGGCAGCGGGATCGGCGAGGCGCATCGGATGCTTCCGCAGGCGCTCAACGATCGACTGCGCGCTCAGGCGCGGCGGCTCAGGGTGAGCCTTGCGAGCCTGTGCCATCTGGCCTGGGGGCAAGTGGTGGCGCTGAGCAGCGGCCGAGAGCAGGCGGTGTTCGGCACGGTGCTGTTCGGCCGCATGCATGCGGGTGCGGGCGCCGACCGTGCGATGGGCCTGTTCATCAACACCCTGCCGGTGCGGCTCGACCTTGACGGAGCCGGTGTCGAGGCGAGCGTGCAGGCCACGCATGCGCGGCTTTCCGAGCTGCTGGCGCATGAGCATGCCTCGCTGGCGCTGGCGCAACGCTGCAGCGGCGTTGCGGCGCCGGCGCCGCTGTTCAGCGCGCTGCTGAACTACCGCCACAACACGCCGGCGGCCAAGTCCGGCTCAGGAACGGATGATGTCCTGGCCGGCATCGAACGGCTGGGCGGGGAAGAGCGCACCAACTATCCGTTGACGCTATCGGTGGAGGATTTTGGCGAGGCGCTCGGCCTGACGGCGCAGGTGGCGGAGCCAATCTCTGCGGATCGGGTCTGCGGCTACATGCAGCACACGCTCGAGCAGCTAGCAGATGCATTGGAGCAGGCTCCCGACAGACCGGTGCGGGAGCTGGACATCTTGCCGGCGGCTGAACGCAGCTATCTGCTGGAGGAGCTGAACCGGACGGCGGCGGCCTATCCGTCGCAGCGGTGCATCCACGAACTGTTCGAGCAGCAGGTGCAAAAGGCGCCGGAGGCGGTGGCGGTGGTCTGCGCGGACGAGCGGTTGAGCTATGGCGAGCTCAATGCGCGGGCCAACCGCCTGGCGCATCATCTGATCGCCTTCGGGGTCAAGCCGGACCTGCCGGTGGCGATCTGCCTGGAGCGCAGCCCGGCGATGGTGGTGGGGGTCTTGGCGATCCTCAAGGCGGGAGGGGCCTATCTGCCGCTGGACCCGGCCTATCCCAGCGCGCGGCTGCGCCAGGTGCTCGAGGATGCGGCGCCGCCGCTGCTGCTGGCCGATGCGGCCGGACGCGCCGCGCTGGGCGGCGACGGGCTCACCGGCGTGACGGTGCTGGATCTGGAGACGGCGACGCCGGCCTGGGCGGAGCTGCCGGCCACCGATCCGGACCCGCGCGCGCTCGGCCTCACCTCACGCCATCTCGCCTATGTCATCTACACCTCCGGCTCAACCGGCACACCAAAGGGCGTCATGGTCGAGCATCGGGGATTGGTCAATCTTGTCACATGGCATGTGCAAACGTTTTGTCCGCAACCAGAGGCCTGCTGCGCACTCGCGGCTGGAGTGGCATTCGATGCCAGCACTTGGGAGCTATGGTCTGCGTTATGTAACCGCAGCACATTGCAGCTGCCGCCCAGAGCGGCAGCTGCAGATTCCTTACATCTGCTGCAATGGTGGCGAGATCAATCGCTGGACGTTGCCTTCTTGAGCACGCCACTGGCTACACTCGCGCTGGACGATAAGCTCATCAATTCCAGATTGGAGTACTTGCTTGTTGGCGGGGATCGTCTTCAGCGTGTGCCTGGGCCTCTGTCGCCTCTGAAGCTAATCAACAACTATGGGCCTACTGAAGCTACGGTCGTGGCGACCTCAGGACGGCTCTTCAGCGACAACGCTGTGCCACATGTCGGTCGCCCGATCGCGAACGCGCGGGTGTACTTGCTGGACGCTTATGGTGCGCCGGTTCCGTTCGGAGCGGCGGGTGAGCTTTACATCGGCGGGGCAGGGGTGGCGCGCGGCTATCTGAACCGTCCGGAGCTGACGGCGGAGCGGTTCATCGCCAGCCCGTTTGTGGACGGCGACCGGCTGTACCGGACCGGCGACCTGGGGCGTTATCTTCCGGACGGCAATCTGGAGTTTTTGGGCCGCAACGACGAGCAGGTGAAGATCCGCGGCTTCCGGATCGAGCCGGGCGAGATTGCGGCGCGGCTTTGCGAGCACGCCTGGGTGCGCGAGGCGGTGGTGGTGGCGCAGCAGGATGGCGCCGGCGAGAAGCGGCTGGTGGCCTATGTGGTATGTGCGTCCGAGGCAGGATCGGACGAGGACGATGGAGGCGGGCTTGCCGGCGCCCTGCGGGCGCATCTGAGCGCGCGGCTGCCGGACTACATGGTGCCGGCGGCGTTCGTGCGGCTGGCGGCGCTGCCGCTGACGGTGAACGGCAAGCTCGACCGCAAGGCACTGCCGGGGCCGGCCGATGCGGCCTATGCGCTGGCGGCCTATGAGGCGCCGCGCGGCGAGGTCGAGACGATGCTGGCCGGGATCTGGGCCGAGCTTCTCGGTGTCGAGCGCATCGGGCGTCACGACAACTTCTTCGAACTCGGTGGCCACTCGCTGCTGGCGGTGCAGCTGATGGAGCGGCTGCGGCGGCTGTCGCTCGGGGTGGAGGTGCGCACCCTGTTCGCCAGACCGGTGCTTTGCGATCTGGCCGCAAGCCTTGGCAGCCATCGCGAGGTGGCGGTGCCCGCCAACCTGATCGACGAGCACAGCACGGCGATCACGCCGCGGATGCTGCCGCTGATCGAGCTGACGCAGGAAGAGATCGACCGGGTCGTCGCCACGGTGCCGGGCAGGGTCGCCAACATCCAGGACATCTATGGCCTGTCGCCGCTGCAGGACGGCATTCTGTTCCATCATCTTCTGGCCAGCCGGGGCGATCCCTATCTGCTGGTCAGTCAAATGGCGTTTGCCAAGCGTGGGCTGCTGGATGGCTATCTTGGTGCGGTTCAAGAGGTGGTGGACCGCCACGACATTCTGCGCACGGCCTTTGTCTGGGAGGGCCTGTCGAGCCCGGCGCAGGTGGTGTGGCGCAAGGCGGCCTTGGATGTGCTCGAGGTCGAGCTGGACGAGAATGGCGGTTCCGGTCGCGAGCAGCTGAAGCGGCGGTTCGATCCGCGTCAGTACCGCATCGATCTTGGCCGGGCGCCCTTGATGCGCTTCGTGATCGCGCGCGAGCCGGGCAGCGGGCGCTGGCTGCTGCTGCAGTTGCTGCATCATCTGACAGGGGATCACACGACGCTGGAAGTGATGCATGCCGAGGTGCGGGCCGTGCTGGCGGGACGCGGGCATGAGCTTGCTGTACCGCAGCCGTTCCGCAATCTGGTGGCGCAGGCGCGGCTTGGCATCGATGCCAAGGCGCATGAAGCGTTCTTCCAGGAGATGCTGGGCGACATCGACGAGCCGACGCTGCCGTTCGGGCTTCGCGAGGTGCATGGCGACGGCAGCGGGATCGGCGAGGCGCATCGGATGCTTCCGCAGGCGCTCAACGATCGACTGCGCGCTCAGGCGCGGCGGCTCAGGGTGAGCCTTGCGAGCCTGTGCCATCTGGCCTGGGGGCAAGTGGTGGCGCTGAGCAGCGGCCGAGAGCAGGCGGTGTTCGGCACGGTGCTGTTCGGCCGCATGCATGCGGGTGCGGGCGCCGACCGTGCGATGGGCCTGTTCATCAACACCCTGCCGGTGCGGCTCGACCTTGACGGAGCCGGTGTCGAGGCGAGCGTGCAGGCCACGCATGCGCGGCTTTCCGAGCTGCTGGCGCATGAGCATGCCTCGCTGGCGCTGGCGCAACGCTGCAGCGGCGTTGCGGCGCCGGCGCCGCTGTTCAGCGCGCTGCTGAACTACCGCCACAACACGCCGGCGGCCAAGTCCGGCTCAGGAACGGATGATGTCCTGGCCGGCATCGAACGGCTGGGCGGGGAAGAGCGCACCAACTATCCGTTGACGCTATCGGTGGAGGATTTTGGCGAGGCGCTCGGCCTGACGGCGCAGGTGGCGGAGCCAATCTCTGCGGATCGGGTCTGCGGCTACATGCAGCACACGCTCGAGCAGCTAGCAGATGCATTGGAGCAGGCTCCCGACAGACCGGTGCGGGAGCTGGACATCTTGCCGGCGGCTGAACGCAGCTATCTGCTGGAGGAGCTGAACCGGACGGCGGCGGCCTATCCGTCGCAGCGGTGCATCCACGAACTGTTCGAGCAGCAGGTGCAAAAGGCGCCGGAGGCGGTGGCGGTGGTCTGCGCGGACGAGCGGTTGAGCTATGGCGAGCTCAATGCGCGGGCCAACCGCCTGGCGCATCATCTGATCGCCTTCGGGGTCAAGCCGGACCTGCCGGTGGCGATCTGCCTGGAGCGCAGCCCGGCGATGGTGGTGGGGGTCTTGGCGATCCTCAAGGCGGGAGGGGCCTATCTGCCGCTGGACCCGGCCTATCCCAGCGCGCGGCTGCGCCAGGTGCTCGAGGATGCGGCGCCGCCGCTGCTGCTGGCCGATGCGGCCGGACGCGCCGCGCTGGGCGGCGACGGGCTCACCGGCGTGACGGTGCTGGATCTGGAGACGGCGACGCCGGCCTGGGCGGAGCTGCCGGCCACCGATCCGGACCCGCGCGCGCTCGGCCTCACCTCACGCCATCTCGCCTATGTCATCTACACCTCCGGCTCAACCGGCACACCAAAGGGCGTCATGGTCGAGCATGGAAGTTTGGTGAACTATTTGTATTGGTCGGATCGCAGCCATTACGAAGGAGCGTTGAACGGTTCGCCGATGCTGCTGTCGTTCAGCTTTGACGGCACCATTACGACCGTGTTCGGTCCACTGCTGGCCGGTACCCAGCTCCGCATTCTAAACCAGGCTTTCCCAATAGATTGGTGTGCGGCCGTCGGGCAGGCTCAGACCTATGATCTGATTAAGCTGACGCCTTCGCATTTAAGCACGCTGACCAATCGGTTTGACGGCTATAAAGGACCAGCTCCAACACGAGTGCTCATGCTTGGAGGCGAAGCCTTAATCCCGGCGGATATACAGTTTTGGCAAGAGCGTTTTCCGACCGTGCGTCTGATCAATCATTACGGTCCGACAGAAGCGACGGTTGGAAGTACCACATTCGCAATATCTGAGGCCGTCGATAAGTTGAGCTCGATCCCGATCGGTCGCCCGATCGCGAACGCGCGGGTGTACTTGCTGGACGCTTATGGTGCGCCGGTTCCGTTCGGAGCGGCGGGTGAGCTTTACATCGGCGGGGCAGGGGTGGCGCGCGGCTATCTGAACCGTCCGGAGCTGACGGCGGAGCGGTTCATCGCCAGCCCGTTTGTGGACGGCGACCGGCTGTACCGGACCGGCGACCTGGGGCGTTATCTTCCGGACGGCAATCTGGAGTTTTTGGGCCGCAACGACGAGCAGGTGAAGATCCGCGGCTTCCGGATCGAGCCGGGCGAGATTGCGGCGCGGCTTTGCGAGCACGCCTGGGTGCGCGAGGCGGTGGTGGTGGCGCAGCAGGATGGCGCCGGCGAGAAGCGGCTGGTGGCCTATGTGGTATGTGCGTCCGAGGCAGGATCGGACGAGGACGATGGAGGCGGGCTTGCCGGCGCCCTGCGGGCGCATCTGAGCGCGCGGCTGCCGGACTACATGGTGCCGGCGGCGTTCGTGCGGCTGGCGGCGCTGCCGCTGACGGTGAACGGCAAGCTCGACCGCAAGGCACTGCCGGGGCCGGCCGATGCGGCCTATGCGCTGGCGGCCTATGAGGCGCCGCGCGGCGAGGTCGAGACGATGCTGGCCGGGATCTGGGCCGAGCTTCTCGGTGTCGAGCGCATCGGGCGTCACGACAACTTCTTCGAACTCGGTGGCCACTCGCTGCTGGCGGTGCAGCTGATGGAGCGGCTGCGGCGGCTGTCGCTCGGGGTGGAGGTGCGCACCCTGTTCGCCAGACCGGTGCTTTGCGATCTGGCCGCAAGCCTTGGCAGCCATCGCGAGGTGGCGGTGCCCGCCAACCTGATCGACGAGCACAGCACGGCGATCACGCCGCGGATGCTGCCGCTGATCGAGCTGACGCAGGAAGAGATCGACCGGGTCGTCGCCACGGTGCCGGGCAGGGTCGCCAACATCCAGGACATCTATGGCCTGTCGCCGCTGCAGGACGGCATTCTGTTCCATCATCTTCTGGCCAGCCGGGGCGATCCCTATCTGCTGGTCAGTCAAATGGCGTTTGCCAAGCGTGGGCTGCTGGATGGCTATCTTGGTGCGGTTCAAGAGGTGGTGGACCGCCACGACATTCTGCGCACGGCCTTTGTCTGGGAGGGCCTGTCGAGCCCGGCGCAGGTGGTGTGGCGCAAGGCGGCCTTGGATGTGCTCGAGGTCGAGCTGGACGAGAATGGCGGTTCCGGTCGCGAGCAGCTGAAGCGGCGGTTCGATCCGCGTCAGTACCGCATCGATCTTGGCCGGGCGCCCTTGATGCGCTTCGTGATCGCGCGCGAGCCGGGCAGCGGGCGCTGGCTGCTGCTGCAGTTGCTGCATCATCTGACAGGGGATCACACGACGCTGGAAGTGATGCATGCCGAGGTGCGGGCCGTGCTGGCGGGACGCGGGCATGAGCTTGCTGTACCGCAGCCGTTCCGCAATCTGGTGGCGCAGGCGCGGCTTGGCATCGATGCCAAGGCGCATGAAGCGTTCTTCCAGGAGATGCTGGGCGACATCGACGAGCCGACGCTGCCGTTCGGGCTTCGCGAGGTGCATGGCGACGGCAGCGGGATCGGCGAGGCGCATCGGATGCTTCCGCAGGCGCTCAACGATCGACTGCGCGCTCAGGCGCGGCGGCTCAGGGTGAGCCTTGCGAGCCTGTGCCATCTGGCCTGGGGGCAAGTGGTGGCGCTGAGCAGCGGCCGAGAGCAGGCGGTGTTCGGCACGGTGCTGTTCGGCCGCATGCATGCGGGTGCGGGCGCCGACCGTGCGATGGGCCTGTTCATCAACACCCTGCCGGTGCGGCTCGACCTTGACGGAGCCGGTGTCGAGGCGAGCGTGCAGGCCACGCATGCGCGGCTTTCCGAGCTGCTGGCGCATGAGCATGCCTCGCTGGCGCTGGCGCAACGCTGCAGCGGCGTTGCGGCGCCGGCGCCGCTGTTCAGCGCGCTGCTGAACTACCGCCACAACACGCCGGCGGCCAAGTCCGGCTCAGGAACGGATGATGTCCTGGCCGGCATCGAACGGCTGGGCGGGGAAGAGCGCACCAACTATCCGTTGACGCTATCGGTGGAGGATTTTGGCGAGGCGCTCGGCCTGACGGCGCAGGTGGCGGAGCCAATCTCTGCGGATCGGGTCTGCGGCTACATGCAGCACACGCTCGAGCAGCTAGCAGATGCATTGGAGCAGGCTCCCGACAGACCGGTGCGGGAGCTGGACATCTTGCCGGCGGCTGAACGCAGCTATCTGCTGGAGGAGCTGAACCGGACGGCGGCGGCCTATCCGTCGCAGCGGTGCATCCACGAACTGTTCGAGCAGCAGGTGCAAAAGGCGCCGGAGGCGGTGGCGGTGGTCTGCGCGGACGAGCGGTTGAGCTATGGCGAGCTCAATGCGCGGGCCAACCGCCTGGCGCATCATCTGATCGCCTTCGGGGTCAAGCCGGACCTGCCGGTGGCGATCTGCCTGGAGCGCAGCCCGGCGATGGTGGTGGGGGTCTTGGCGATCCTCAAGGCGGGAGGGGCCTATCTGCCGCTGGACCCGGCCTATCCCAGCGCGCGGCTGCGCCAGGTGCTCGAGGATGCGGCGCCGCCGCTGCTGCTGGCCGATGCGGCCGGACGCGCCGCGCTGGGCGGCGACGGGCTCACCGGCGTGACGGTGCTGGATCTGGAGACGGCGACGCCGGCCTGGGCGGAGCTGCCGGCCACCGATCCGGACCCGCGCGCGCTCGGCCTCACCTCACGCCATCTCGCCTATGTCATCTACACCTCCGGCTCAACCGGCACACCAAAGGGCGTCATGGTCGAGCATCGGGGATTGGTCAATCTTGTCACATGGCATGTGCAAACGTTTTGTCCGCAACCAGAGGCCTGCTGCGCACTCGCGGCTGGAGTGGCATTCGATGCCAGCACTTGGGAGCTATGGTCTGCGTTATGTAACCGCAGCACATTGCAGCTGCCGCCCAGAGCGGCAGCTGCAGATTCCTTACATCTGCTGCAATGGTGGCGAGATCAATCGCTGGACGTTGCCTTCTTGAGCACGCCACTGGCTACACTCGCGCTGGACGATAAGCTCATCAATTCCAGATTGGAGTACTTGCTTGTTGGCGGGGATCGTCTTCAGCGTGTGCCTGGGCCTCTGTCGCCTCTGAAGCTAATCAACAACTATGGGCCTACTGAAGCTACGGTCGTGGCGACCTCAGGACGGCTCTTCAGCGACAACGCTGTGCCACATGTCGGTCGCCCGATCGCGAACGCGCGGGTGTACTTGCTGGACGCTTATGGTGCGCCGGTTCCGTTCGGAGCGGCGGGTGAGCTTTACATCGGCGGGGCAGGGGTGGCGCGCGGCTATCTGAACCGTCCGGAGCTGACGGCGGAGCGGTTCATCGCCAGCCCGTTTGTGGACGGCGACCGGCTGTACCGGACCGGCGACCTGGGGCGTTATCTTCCGGACGGCAATCTGGAGTTTTTGGGCCGCAACGACGAGCAGGTGAAGATCCGCGGCTTCCGGATCGAGCCGGGCGAGATTGCGGCGCGGCTTTGCGAGCACGCCTGGGTGCGCGAGGCGGTGGTGGTGGCGCAGCAGGATGGCGCCGGCGAGAAGCGGCTGGTGGCCTATGTGGTATGTGCGTCCGAGGCAGGATCGGACGAGGACGATGGAGGCGGGCTTGCCGGCGCCCTGCGGGCGCATCTGAGCGCGCGGCTGCCGGACTACATGGTGCCGGCGGCGTTCGTGCGGCTGGCGGCGCTGCCGCTGACGGTGAACGGCAAGCTCGACCGCAAGGCACTGCCGGGGCCGGCCGATGCGGCCTATGCGCTGGCGGCCTATGAGGCGCCGCGCGGCGAGGTCGAGACGATGCTGGCCGGGATCTGGGCCGAGCTTCTCGGTGTCGAGCGCATCGGGCGTCACGACAACTTCTTCGAACTCGGTGGCCACTCGCTGCTGGCGGTGCAGCTGATGGAGCGGCTGCGGCGGCTGTCGCTCGGGGTGGAGGTGCGCACCCTGTTCGCCAGACCGGTGCTTTGCGATCTGGCCGCAAGCCTTGGCAGCCATCGCGAGGTGGCGGTGCCCGCCAACCTGATCGACGAGCACAGCACGGCGATCACGCCGCGGATGCTGCCGCTGATCGAGCTGACGCAGGAAGAGATCGACCGGGTCGTCGCCACGGTGCCGGGCAGGGTCGCCAACATCCAGGACATCTATGGCCTGTCGCCGCTGCAGGACGGCATTCTGTTCCATCATCTTCTGGCCAGCCGGGGCGATCCCTATCTGCTGGTCAGTCAAATGGCGTTTGCCAAGCGTGGGCTGCTGGATGGCTATCTTGGTGCGGTTCAAGAGGTGGTGGACCGCCACGACATTCTGCGCACGGCCTTTGTCTGGGAGGGCCTGTCGAGCCCGGCGCAGGTGGTGTGGCGCAAGGCGGCCTTGGATGTGCTCGAGGTCGAGCTGGACGAGAATGGCGGTTCCGGTCGCGAGCAGCTGAAGCGGCGGTTCGATCCGCGTCAGTACCGCATCGATCTTGGCCGGGCGCCCTTGATGCGCTTCGTGATCGCGCGCGAGCCGGGCAGCGGGCGCTGGCTGCTGCTGCAGTTGCTGCATCATCTGACAGGGGATCACACGACGCTGGAAGTGATGCATGCCGAGGTGCGGGCCGTGCTGGCGGGACGCGGGCATGAGCTTGCTGTACCGCAGCCGTTCCGCAATCTGGTGGCGCAGGCGCGGCTTGGCATCGATGCCAAGGCGCATGAAGCGTTCTTCCAGGAGATGCTGGGCGACATCGACGAGCCGACGCTGCCGTTCGGGCTTCGCGAGGTGCATGGCGACGGCAGCGGGATCGGCGAGGCGCATCGGATGCTTCCGCAGGCGCTCAACGATCGACTGCGCGCTCAGGCGCGGCGGCTCAGGGTGAGCCTTGCGAGCCTGTGCCATCTGGCCTGGGGGCAAGTGGTGGCGCTGAGCAGCGGCCGAGAGCAGGCGGTGTTCGGCACGGTGCTGTTCGGCCGCATGCATGCGGGTGCGGGCGCCGACCGTGCGATGGGCCTGTTCATCAACACCCTGCCGGTGCGGCTCGACCTTGACGGAGCCGGTGTCGAGGCGAGCGTGCAGGCCACGCATGCGCGGCTTTCCGAGCTGCTGGCGCATGAGCATGCCTCGCTGGCGCTGGCGCAACGCTGCAGCGGCGTTGCGGCGCCGGCGCCGCTGTTCAGCGCGCTGCTGAACTACCGCCACAACACGCCGGCGGCCAAGTCCGGCTCAGGAACGGATGATGTCCTGGCCGGCATCGAACGGCTGGGCGGGGAAGAGCGCACCAACTATCCGTTGACGCTATCGGTGGAGGATTTTGGCGAGGCGCTCGGCCTGACGGCGCAGGTGGCGGAGCCAATCTCTGCGGATCGGGTCTGCGGCTACATGCAGCACACGCTCGAGCAGCTAGCAGATGCATTGGAGCAGGCTCCCGACAGACCGGTGCGGGAGCTGGACATCTTGCCGGCGGCTGAACGCAGCTATCTGCTGGAGGAGCTGAACCGGACGGCGGCGGCCTATCCGTCGCAGCGGTGCATCCACGAACTGTTCGAGCAGCAGGTGCAAAAGGCGCCGGAGGCGGTGGCGGTGGTCTGCGCGGACGAGCGGTTGAGCTATGGCGAGCTCAATGCGCGGGCCAACCGCCTGGCGCATCATCTGATCGCCTTCGGGGTCAAGCCGGACCTGCCGGTGGCGATCTGCCTGGAGCGCAGCCCGGCGATGGTGGTGGGGGTCTTGGCGATCCTCAAGGCGGGAGGGGCCTATCTGCCGCTGGACCCGGCCTATCCCAGCGCGCGGCTGCGCCAGGTGCTCGAGGATGCGGCGCCGCCGCTGCTGCTGGCCGATGCGGCCGGACGCGCCGCGCTGGGCGGCGACGGGCTCACCGGCGTGACGGTGCTGGATCTGGAGACGGCGACGCCGGCCTGGGCGGAGCTGCCGGCCACCGATCCGGACCCGCGCGCGCTCGGCCTCACCTCACGCCATCTCGCCTATGTCATCTACACCTCCGGCTCAACCGGCACACCAAAGGGCGTCATGGTCGAGCATGGAAGTTTGGTGAACTATTTGTATTGGTCGGATCGCAGCCATTACGAAGGAGCGTTGAACGGTTCGCCGATGCTGCTGTCGTTCAGCTTTGACGGCACCATTACGACCGTGTTCGGTCCACTGCTGGCCGGTACCCAGCTCCGCATTCTAAACCAGGCTTTCCCAATAGATTGGTGTGCGGCCGTCGGGCAGGCTCAGACCTATGATCTGATTAAGCTGACGCCTTCGCATTTAAGCACGCTGACCAATCGGTTTGACGGCTATAAAGGACCAGCTCCAACACGAGTGCTCATGCTTGGAGGCGAAGCCTTAATCCCGGCGGATATACAGTTTTGGCAAGAGCGTTTTCCGACCGTGCGTCTGATCAATCATTACGGTCCGACAGAAGCGACGGTTGGAAGTACCACATTCGCAATATCTGAGGCCGTCGATAAGTTGAGCTCGATCCCGATCGGTCGCCCGATCGCGAACGCGCGGGTGTACTTGCTGGACGCTTATGGTGCGCCGGTTCCGTTCGGAGCGGCGGGTGAGCTTTACATCGGCGGGGCAGGGGTGGCGCGCGGCTATCTGAACCGTCCGGAGCTGACGGCGGAGCGGTTCATCGCCAGCCCGTTTGTGGACGGCGACCGGCTGTACCGGACCGGCGACCTGGGGCGTTATCTTCCGGACGGCAATCTGGAGTTTTTGGGCCGCAACGACGAGCAGGTGAAGATCCGCGGCTTCCGGATCGAGCCGGGCGAGATTGCGGCGCGGCTTTGCGAGCACGCCTGGGTGCGCGAGGCGGTGGTGGTGGCGCAGCAGGATGGCGCCGGCGAGAAGCGGCTGGTGGCCTATGTGGTATGTGCGTCCGAGGCAGGATCGGACGAGGACGATGGAGGCGGGCTTGCCGGCGCCCTGCGGGCGCATCTGAGCGCGCGGCTGCCGGACTACATGGTGCCGGCGGCGTTCGTGCGGCTGGCGGCGCTGCCGCTGACGGTGAACGGCAAGCTCGACCGCAAGGCACTGCCGGGGCCGGCCGATGCGGCCTATGCGCTGGCGGCCTATGAGGCGCCGCGCGGCGAGGTCGAGACGATGCTGGCCGGGATCTGGGCCGAGCTTCTCGGTGTCGAGCGCATCGGGCGTCACGACAACTTCTTCGAACTCGGTGGCCACTCGCTGCTGGCGGTGCAGCTGATGGAGCGGCTGCGGCGGCTGTCGCTCGGGGTGGAGGTGCGC
The DNA here is from genome assembly GCF_011516665.3 of Bradyrhizobium sp. 41S5. Lineage (NCBI taxonomy): Bacteria > Pseudomonadati > Pseudomonadota > Alphaproteobacteria > Hyphomicrobiales > Nitrobacteraceae > Bradyrhizobium > Bradyrhizobium sp. 41S5. Next base: position 159,476 of record NZ_CP083722.1, read on the forward strand.
ACCCTGTTCGCCAGACCGGTGCTTTGCGATCTGGCCGCAAGCCTTGGCAGCCATCGCGAGGTGGCGGTGCCCGCCAACCTGATCGACGAGCACAGCACGGCGATCACGCCGCGGATGCTGCCGCTGATCGAGCTGACGCAGGAAGAGATCGACCGGGTCGTCGCCACGGTGCCGGGCAGGGTCGCCAACATCCAGGACATCTATGGCCTGTCGCCGCTGCAGGACGGCATTCTGTTCCATCATCTTCTGGCCAGCCGGGGCGATCCCTATCTGCTGGTCAGTCAAATGGCGTTTGCCAAGCGTGGGCTGCTGGATGGCTATCTTGGTGCGGTTCAAGAGGTGGTGGACCGCCACGACATTCTGCGCACGGCCTTTGTCTGGGAGGGCCTGTCGAGCCCGGCGCAGGTGGTGTGGCGCAAGGCGGCCTTGGATGTGCTCGAGGTCGAGCTGGACGAGAATGGCGGTTCCGGTCGCGAGCAGCTGAAGCGGCGGTTCGATCCGCGTCAGTACCGCATCGATCTTGGCCGGGCGCCCTTGATGCGCTTCGTGATCGCGCGCGAGCCGGGCAGCGGGCGCTGGCTGCTGCTGCAGTTGCTGCATCATCTGACAGGGGATCACACGACGCTGGAAGTGATGCATGCCGAGGTGCGGGCCGTGCTGGCGGGACGCGGGCATGAGCTTGCTGTACCGCAGCCGTTCCGCAATCTGGTGGCGCAGGCGCGGCTTGGCATCGATGCCAAGGCGCATGAAGCGTTCTTCCAGGAGATGCTGGGCGACATCGACGAGCCGACGCTGCCGTTCGGGCTTCGCGAGGTGCATGGCGACGGCAGCGGGATCGGCGAGGCGCATCGGATGCTTCCGCAGGCGCTCAACGATCGACTGCGCGCTCAGGCGCGGCGGCTCAGGGTGAGCCTTGCGAGCCTGTGCCATCTGGCCTGGGGGCAAGTGGTGGCGCTGAGCAGCGGCCGAGAGCAGGCGGTGTTCGGCACGGTGCTGTTCGGCCGCATGCATGCGGGTGCGGGCGCCGACCGTGCGATGGGCCTGTTCATCAACACCCTGCCGGTGCGGCTCGACCTTGACGGAGCCGGTGTCGAGGCGAGCGTGCAGGCCACGCATGCGCGGCTTTCCGAGCTGCTGGCGCATGAGCATGCCTCGCTGGCGCTGGCGCAACGCTGCAGCGGCGTTGCGGCGCCGGCGCCGCTGTTCAGCGCGCTGCTGAACTACCGCCACAACACGCCGGCGGCCAAGTCCGGCTCAGGAACGGATGATGTCCTGGCCGGCATCGAACGGCTGGGCGGGGAAGAGCGCACCAACTATCCGTTGACGCTATCGGTGGAGGATTTTGGCGAGGCGCTCGGCCTGACGGCGCAGGTGGCGGAGCCAATCTCTGCGGATCGGGTCTGCGGCTACATGCAGCACACGCTCGAGCAGCTAGCAGATGCATTGGAGCAGGCTCCCGACAGACCGGTGCGGGAGCTGGACATCTTGCCGGCGGCTGAACGCAGCTATCTGCTGGAGGAGCTGAACCGGACGGCGGCGGCCTATCCGTCGCAGCGGTGCATCCACGAACTGTTCGAGCAGCAGGTGCAAAAGGCGCCGGAGGCGGTGGCGGTGGTCTGCGCGGACGAGCGGTTGAGCTATGGCGAGCTCAATGCGCGGGCCAACCGCCTGGCGCATCATCTGATCGCCTTCGGGGTCAAGCCGGACCTGCCGGTGGCGATCTGCCTGGAGCGCAGCCCGGCGATGGTGGTGGGGGTCTTGGCGATCCTCAAGGCGGGAGGGGCCTATCTGCCGCTGGACCCGGCCTATCCCAGCGCGCGGCTGCGCCAGGTGCTCGAGGATGCGGCGCCGCCGCTGCTGCTGGCCGATGCGGCCGGACGCGCCGCGCTGGGCGGCGACGGGCTCACCGGCGTGACGGTGCTGGATCTGGAGACGGCGACGCCGGCCTGGGCGGAGCTGCCGGCCACCGATCCGGACCCGCGCGCGCTCGGCCTCACCTCACGCCATCTCGCCTATGTCATCTACACCTCCGGCTCAACCGGCACACCAAAGGGCGTCATGGTCGAGCATCGGGGATTGGTCAACTATCTGTCCTGGGCCTGCGACGTTTATGATCCCCGGTCCTCTTCCATGGTGTCCTCATCACTCGCCTTCGATTCAACGATTACGAGCCTATTTGCGCCTCTGATCTGTGGTGGCCACACACAGCTTGTGATGGAGGAAGACAACGTCGAGGGACTAAGGATAACGATCAGTTCCCACTGCGGCGTAATCAAGATCACGCCGAGCCATCTGGATGCCCTTGGGCAACAGATGCTGGCACAGAAGGTGTCAAGCCAGGTCGACACTTTTATTATCGGCGGGGAACCACTTTCGCATTCAACGGTCTCGTTGTGGCGCAGCATCCAGCCTATGGCCAGGATGGTGAATGAATATGGCCCGACCGAAGCTGTCGTCGGCTGCGTCTTCTTTGACATTCCGACCGGGCTCACCACCTCCACAAACGTCCCGATCGGTCGCCCGATCGCGAACGCGCGGGTGTACTTGCTGGACGCTTATGGTGCGCCGGTTCCGTTCGGAGCGGCGGGTGAGCTTTACATCGGCGGGGCAGGGGTGGCGCGCGGCTATCTGAACCGTCCGGAGCTGACGGCGGAGCGGTTCATCGCCAGCCCGTTTGTGGACGGCGACCGGCTGTACCGGACCGGCGACCTGGGGCGTTATCTTCCGGACGGCAATCTGGAGTTTTTGGGCCGCAACGACGAGCAGGTGAAGATCCGCGGCTTCCGGATCGAGCCGGGCGAGATTGCGGCGCGGCTTTGCGAGCACGCCTGGGTGCGCGAGGCGGTGGTGGTGGCGCAGCAGGATGGCGCCGGCGAGAAGCGGCTGGTGGCCTATGTGGTATGTGCGTCCGAGGCAGGATCGGACGAGGACGATGGAGGCGGGCTTGCCGGCGCCCTGCGGGCGCATCTGAGCGCGCGGCTGCCGGACTACATGGTGCCGGCGGCGTTCGTGCGGCTGGCGGCGCTGCCGCTGACGGTGAACGGCAAGCTCGACCGCAAGGCACTGCCGGGGCCGGCCGATGCGGCCTATGCGCTGGCGGCCTATGAGGCGCCGCGCGGCGAGGTCGAGACGATGCTGGCCGGGATCTGGGCCGAGCTTCTCGGTGTCGAGCGCATCGGGCGTCACGACAACTTCTTCGAACTCGGTGGCCACTCGCTGCTGGCGGTGCAGCTGATGGAGCGGCTGCGGCGGCTGTCGCTCGGGGTGGAGGTGCGCACCCTGTTCGCCAGACCGGTGCTTTGCGATCTGGCCGCAAGCCTTGGCAGCCATCGCGAGGTGGCGGTGCCCGCCAACCTGATCGACGAGCACAGCACGGCGATCACGCCGCGGATGCTGCCGCTGATCGAGCTGACGCAGGAAGAGATCGACCGGGTCGTCGCCACGGTGCCGGGCAGGGTCGCCAACATCCAGGACATCTATGGCCTGTCGCCGCTGCAGGACGGCATTCTGTTCCATCATCTTCTGGCCAGCCGGGGCGATCCCTATCTGCTGGTCAGTCAAATGGCGTTTGCCAAGCGTGGGCTGCTGGATGGCTATCTTGGTGCGGTTCAAGAGGTGGTGGACCGCCACGACATTCTGCGCACGGCCTTTGTCTGGGAGGGCCTGTCGAGCCCGGCGCAGGTGGTGTGGCGCAAGGCGGCCTTGGATGTGCTCGAGGTCGAGCTGGACGAGAATGGCGGTTCCGGTCGCGAGCAGCTGAAGCGGCGGTTCGATCCGCGTCAGTACCGCATCGATCTTGGCCGGGCGCCCTTGATGCGCTTCGTGATCGCGCGCGAGCCGGGCAGCGGGCGCTGGCTGCTGCTGCAGTTGCTGCATCATCTGACAGGGGATCACACGACGCTGGAAGTGATGCATGCCGAGGTGCGGGCCGTGCTGGCGGGACGCGGGCATGAGCTTGCTGTACCGCAGCCGTTCCGCAATCTGGTGGCGCAGGCGCGGCTTGGCATCGATGCCAAGGCGCATGAAGCGTTCTTCCAGGAGATGCTGGGCGACATCGACGAGCCGACGCTGCCGTTCGGGCTTCGCGAGGTGCATGGCGACGGCAGCGGGATCGGCGAGGCGCATCGGATGCTTCCGCAGGCGCTCAACGATCGACTGCGCGCTCAGGCGCGGCGGCTCAGGGTGAGCCTTGCGAGCCTGTGCCATCTGGCCTGGGGGCAAGTGGTGGCGCTGAGCAGCGGCCGAGAGCAGGCGGTGTTCGGCACGGTGCTGTTCGGCCGCATGCATGCGGGTGCGGGCGCCGACCGTGCGATGGGCCTGTTCATCAACACCCTGCCGGTGCGGCTCGACCTTGACGGAGCCGGTGTCGAGGCGAGCGTGCAGGCCACGCATGCGCGGCTTTCCGAGCTGCTGGCGCATGAGCATGCCTCGCTGGCGCTGGCGCAACGCTGCAGCGGCGTTGCGGCGCCGGCGCCGCTGTTCAGCGCGCTGCTGAACTACCGCCACAACACGCCGGCGGCCAAGTCCGGCTCAGGAACGGATGATGTCCTGGCCGGCATCGAACGGCTGGGCGGGGAAGAGCGCACCAACTATCCGTTGACGCTATCGGTGGAGGATTTTGGCGAGGCGCTCGGCCTGACGGCGCAGGTGGCGGAGCCAATCTCTGCGGATCGGGTCTGCGGCTACATGCAGCACACGCTCGAGCAGCTAGCAGATGCATTGGAGCAGGCTCCCGACAGACCGGTGCGGGAGCTGGACATCTTGCCGGCGGCTGAACGCAGCTATCTGCTGGAGGAGCTGAACCGGACGGCGGCGGCCTATCCGTCGCAGCGGTGCATCCACGAACTGTTCGAGCAGCAGGTGCAAAAGGCGCCGGAGGCGGTGGCGGTGGTCTGCGCGGACGAGCGGTTGAGCTATGGCGAGCTCAATGCGCGGGCCAACCGCCTGGCGCATCATCTGATCGCCTTCGGGGTCAAGCCGGACCTGCCGGTGGCGATCTGCCTGGAGCGCAGCCCGGCGATGGTGGTGGGGGTCTTGGCGATCCTCAAGGCGGGAGGGGCCTATCTGCCGCTGGACCCGGCCTATCCCAGCGCGCGGCTGCGCCAGGTGCTCGAGGATGCGGCGCCGCCGCTGCTGCTGGCCGATGCGGCCGGACGCGCCGCGCTGGGCGGCGACGGGCTCACCGGCGTGACGGTGCTGGATCTGGAGACGGCGACGCCGGCCTGGGCGGAGCTGCCGGCCACCGATCCGGACCCGCGCGCGCTCGGCCTCACCTCACGCCATCTCGCCTATGTCATCTACACCTCCGGCTCAACCGGCACACCAAAGGGCGTCATGGTCGAGCATCGGGGATTGGTCAACTATCTGTCCTGGGCCTGCGACGTTTATGATCCCCGGTCCTCTTCCATGGTGTCCTCATCACTCGCCTTCGATTCAACGATAAACAGCCTGTTTACACCTTTACTTCATGGTGGCCATGCTTCCCTTTTAAAGAAAGGAGATGAGGTCGAAGGACTAAAGACAAGGATCGGCTCGGCATGTGGGCTGGTCAATATCACGCCGAGCCATCTGGATGCCCTTGGGCAACAGATGCTGGCACAGAAGGTGTCAAGCCAGGTCGACACTTTTATTATCGGCGGGGAACCACTTTCGCATTCAACGGTCTCGTTGTGGCGCAGCATCCAGCCTATGGCCAGGATGGTGAATGAATATGGCCCGACCGAAGCTGTCGTCGGCTGCGTCTTCTTTGACATTCCGACCGGGCTCACCACCTCCACAAACGTCCCGATCGGTCGCCCGATCGCGAACGCGCGGGTGTATCTGCTGGACGCTTATGGTGCGCCGGTTCCGTTCGGAGCGGCGGGTGAGCTTTACATCGGCGGGGCAGGGGTGGCGCGCGGCTATCTGAACCGTCCGGAGCTGACGGCGGAGCGGTTCATCGCCAGCCCGTTTGTGGACGGCGACCGGCTGTACCGGACCGGCGACCTGGGGCGTTATCTTCCGGACGGCAATCTGGAGTTTTTGGGCCGCAACGACGAGCAGGTGAAGATCCGCGGCTTCCGGATCGAGCCGGGCGAGATTGCGGCGCGGCTTTGCGAGCACGCCTGGGTGCGCGAGGCGGTGGTGGTGGCGCAGCAGGATGGCGCCGGCGAGAAGCGGCTGGTGGCCTATGTGGTATGTGCGTCCGAGGCAGGATCGGACGAGGACGATGGAGGCGGGCTTGCCGGCGCCCTGCGGGCGCATCTGAGCGCGCGGCTGCCGGACTACATGGTGCCGGCGGCGTTCGTGCGGCTGGCGGCGCTGCCGCTGACGGTGAACGGCAAGCTCGACCGCAAGGCACTGCCGGGGCCGGCCGATGCGGCCTATGCGCTGGCGGCCTATGAGGCGCCGCGCGGCGAGGTCGAGACGATGCTGGCCGGGATCTGGGCCGAGCTTCTCGGTGTCGAGCGCATCGGGCGTCACGACAACTTCTTCGAACTCGGTGGCCACTCGCTGCTGGCGGTGCAGCTGATGGAGCGGCTGCGGCGGCTGTCGCTCGGGGTGGAGGTGCGCACCCTGTTCGCCAGACCGGTGCTTTGCGATCTGGCCGCAAGCCTTGGCAGCCATCGCGAGGTGGCGGTGCCCGCCAACCTGATCGACGAGCACAGCACGGCGATCACGCCGCGGATGCTGCCGCTGATCGAGCTGACGCAGGAAGAGATCGACCGGGTCGTCGCCACGGTGCCGGGCAGGGTCGCCAACATCCAGGACATCTATGGCCTGTCGCCGCTGCAGGACGGCATTCTGTTCCATCATCTTCTGGCCAGCCGGGGCGATCCCTATCTGCTGGTCAGTCAAATGGCGTTTGCCAAGCGTGGGCTGCTGGATGGCTATCTTGGTGCGGTTCAAGAGGTGGTGGACCGCCACGACATTCTGCGCACGGCCTTTGTCTGGGAGGGCCTGTCGAGCCCGGCGCAGGTGGTGTGGCGCAAGGCGGCCTTGGATGTGCTCGAGGTCGAGCTGGACGAGAATGGCGGTTCCGGTCGCGAGCAGCTGAAGCGGCGGTTCGATCCGCGTCAGTACCGCATCGATCTTGGCCGGGCGCCCTTGATGCGCTTCGTGATCGCGCGCGAGCCGGGCAGCGGGCGCTGGCTGCTGCTGCAGTTGCTGCATCATCTGACAGGGGATCACACGACGCTGGAAGTGATGCATGCCGAGGTGCGGGCCGTGCTGGCGGGACGCGGGCATGAGCTTGCTGTACCGCAGCCGTTCCGCAATCTGGTGGCGCAGGCGCGGCTTGGCATCGATGCCAAGGCGCATGAAGCGTTCTTCCAGGAGATGCTGGGCGACATCGACGAGCCGACGCTGCCGTTCGGGCTTCGCGAGGTGCATGGCGACGGCAGCGGGATCGGCGAGGCGCATCGGATGCTTCCGCAGGCGCTCAACGATCGACTGCGCGCTCAGGCGCGGCGGCTCAGGGTGAGCCTTGCGAGCCTGTGCCATCTGGCCTGGGGGCAAGTGGTGGCGCTGAGCAGCGGCCGAGAGCAGGCGGTGTTCGGCACGGTGCTGTTCGGCCGCATGCATGCGGGTGCGGGCGCCGACCGTGCGATGGGCCTGTTCATCAACACCCTGCCGGTGCGGCTCGACCTTGACGGAGCCGGTGTCGAGGCGAGCGTGCAGGCCACGCATGCGCGGCTTTCCGAGCTGCTGGCGCATGAGCATGCCTCGCTGGCGCTGGCGCAACGCTGCAGCGGCGTTGCGGCGCCGGCGCCGCTGTTCAGCGCGCTGCTGAACTACCGCCACAACACGCCGGCGGCCAAGTCCGGCTCAGGAACGGATGATGTCCTGGCCGGCATCGAACGGCTGGGCGGGGAAGAGCGCACCAACTATCCGTTGACGCTATCGGTGGAGGATTTTGGCGAGGCGCTCGGCCTGACGGCGCAGGTGGCGGAGCCAATCTCTGCGGATCGGGTCTGCGGCTACATGCAGCACACGCTCGAGCAGCTAGCAGATGCATTGGAGCAGGCTCCCGACAGACCGGTGCGGGAGCTGGACATCTTGCCGGCGGCTGAACGCAGCTATCTGCTGGAGGAGCTGAACCGGACGGCGGCGGCCTATCCGTCGCAGCGGTGCATCCACGAACTGTTCGAGCAGCAGGTGCAAAAGGCGCCGGAGGCGGTGGCGGTGGTCTGCGCGGACGAGCGGTTGAGCTATGGCGAGCTCAATGCGCGGGCCAACCGCCTGGCGCATCATCTGATCGCCTTCGGGGTCAAGCCGGACCTGCCGGTGGCGATCTGCCTGGAGCGCAGCCCGGCGATGGTGGTGGGGGTCTTGGCGATCCTCAAGGCGGGAGGGGCCTATCTGCCGCTGGACCCGGCCTATCCCAGCGCGCGGCTGCGCCAGGTGCTCGAGGATGCGGCGCCGCCGCTGCTGCTGGCCGATGCGGCCGGACGCGCCGCGCTGGGCGGCGACGGGCTCACCGGCGTGACGGTGCTGGATCTGGAGACGGCGACGCCGGCCTGGGCGGAGCTGCCGGCCACCGATCCGGACCCGCGCGCGCTCGGCCTCACCTCACGCCATCTCGCCTATGTCATCTACACCTCCGGCTCAACCGGCACACCAAAGGGCGTCATGGTCGAGCATGGAAGTTTGGTGAACTATTTGTATTGGTCGGATCGCAGCCATTACGAAGGAGCGTTGAACGGTTCGCCGATGCTGCTGTCGTTCAGCTTTGACGGCACCATTACGACCGTGTTCGGTCCACTGCTGGCCGGTACCCAGCTCCGCATTCTAAACCAGGCTTTCCCAATAGATTGGTGTGCGGCCGTCGGGCAGGCTCAGACCTATGATCTGATTAAGCTGACGCCTTCGCATTTAAGCACGCTGACCAATCGGTTTGACGGCTATAAAGGACCAGCTCCAACACGAGTGCTCATGCTTGGAGGCGAAGCCTTAATCCCGGCGGATATACAGTTTTGGCAAGAGCGTTTTCCGACCGTGCGTCTGATCAATCATTACGGTCCGACAGAAGCGACGGTTGGAAGTACCACATTCGCAATATCTGAGGCCGTCGATAAGTTGAGCTCGATCCCGATCGGTCGCCCGATCGCGAACGCGCGGGTGTACTTGCTGGACGCTTATGGTGCGCCGGTTCCGTTCGGAGCGGCGGGTGAGCTTTACATCGGCGGGGCAGGGGTGGCGCGCGGCTATCTGAACCGTCCGGAGCTGACGGCGGAGCGGTTCATCGCCAGCCCGTTTGTGGACGGCGACCGGCTGTACCGGACCGGCGACCTGGGGCGTTATCTTCCGGACGGCAATCTGGAGTTTTTGGGCCGCAACGACGAGCAGGTGAAGATCCGCGGCTTCCGGATCGAGCCGGGCGAGATTGCGGCGCGGCTTTGCGAGCACGCCTGGGTGCGCGAGGCGGTGGTGGTGGCGCAGCAGGATGGCGCCGGCGAGAAGCGGCTGGTGGCCTATGTGGTATGTGCGTCCGAGGCAGGATCGGACGAGGACGATGGAGGCGGGCTTGCCGGCGCCCTGCGGGCGCATCTGAGCGCGCGGCTGCCGGACTACATGGTGCCGGCGGCGTTCGTGCGGCTGGCGGCGCTGCCGCTGACGGTGAACGGCAAGCTCGACCGCAAGGCACTGCCGGGGCCGGCCGATGCGGCCTATGCGCTGGCGGCCTATGAGGCGCCGCGCGGCGAGGTCGAGACGATGCTGGCCGGGATCTGGGCCGAGCTTCTCGGTGTCGAGCGCATCGGGCGTCACGACAACTTCTTCGAACTCGGTGGCCACTCGCTGCTGGCGGTGCAGCTGATCAGCCAAGCACTAAACCGAGGATTAATGTTGGGTGCTGCCGATCTTTTCCAGGCCCCGGTCCTGAAGCTGCTTGCGTCGAAAGTTCACTTGGACCACCTCCGTCACACAGCTGGAGTGCTGCCGGTACGAACGAACGGATCTCAATCACCACTATTCTTTGTTCCGTCAGGCTATGGAGATTGCTCATACGTCCTATCGTTGGTGAAGGATATGGAAATAGACTGCCCTGTCTACGCTCTGCCATGGCCATCGTTCAACGAAAATGATCGGCCAACGCTCGAAGCGATAGCCGCGCAAGTCGTTTTGGCCGTGAAGAAAACCCAGCCGCGTGGCCCCTACCGTCTTGCTGGATATTCCTCGGGGGCAATCTTGGCTTATGCGATTGCCCAGCACTTACTGAGCATCGATGACGCCGTATCGTTCGTTGCTTTCATCGATGTCACCCTTTCCGCAACTCCATCGAACATGTCGGATGCGCAAATAGCGCTAGAAATGATTTTCGAGCCTCTCGATACTCTAGATGATAAACGCTTCCAACTCTTGGAGCGTCTTGCCAAGGAATGCTCAATTACTGAGTTGCTTCAGAAGGCACAGCAGATCGGCGCAATAATAGTAGACGAAGAACTCTACGCTACGGCTTCGATGTACGCACACTTTCACCAGGCGCTGCAGTCATATGAAATTCCAGCCCTGCCATTGGAAATACATCAATTTTATGCCGCCGAACCTTCCGGGGGGCGGCGTGTGCGAGCCGACGCTTCGATGCGTACAGAACAGAGGTCACCTATGCGCGGTTGGGACAAGATCCTGGATGTCGCGGCCATTCATGCCGTGCCGATTCCCGGTGATCATTTAACACTGATGAGCGTTTGGGAAAATCGTCGGGTTCTGGCCGCTGTTCTATCGAAGGCCTTAGCAACTGATCCACTCCCTAGAATCTTCGATCAACACGGCAGCGGTTGGCGGCGATGAGAAGCTGATGACGTCACGGCACCGACAATTTGAGAACCAACTGAGACGCGACAACGCGTTGCCTCACCTGAGGTTGGACCAAATACGTGGATTGCGGGGCCCACAGCACCGGCGCGCGTGGAAGGCATAGCCCTCGAATAGCCAGGGACTGAGCGGCGTCGACATCCGCTATGCTGTCCAATTCGAGGGCGGCCACTCGGGCAGCGGCACAAAGAGTCGCTGCCTGCGGCCGCGCACTCGAGATCGGCGCACGAACCGTACGCATACGACGAAGCTTACGATTACCCACATCTTTGAGTCAGAGCTTCGCCCCCGTTGCGATATCGATGAATCGCGATAATCCGCGCCACATGATGAGATTCCCTGGTGACGGATCGTTGGCGCGGGCGAGATAGCCGCCGAGCCTGGCGATCTTGATGAGATAATGCGACAATGTCGTAAGACCGTATGTCCGCCTCTACCGATGAGGTGGCTCGCCCTACACTGCGCGTCCGAGGGTTGCTCGGGCGAACCGAGCCGATCCTCATCACAGGAGGACGAGCCGTGGCAGATTATAGGGAAGCATTCGTCGGAATCGATGTGGCCAAGCTGAGAAATGCCGTCGCGATTGCGGATGCAGGCCGGGAGGGGGAGGTTCGGTTCTTCGGCGAGGTTGATGCTTCGGCCACCAACATGCGCCGCGTCTTAGGGCGGATCGCCAACCGGTTTGACCGCGTCCACTTCTGTTACGAAGCCGGCCCGACTGGCTATGGTCTTTATCGCCTGATCCGGTCGCTCGGCCACCAATGCACGGTGGTGGCGCCGTCGCTGATCCCAAGGAAGCCGGGTGATCGTGTGAAGACGAACCGCCGGGACGCCGTTTCTCTCGCGCGGCTGCTACGCGCCGGCGAGCTGACGGCGGTATGGGTTCCCGATGAAGGTCACGAAGCGATGCGCGACCTCGTTCGCGCTCGATCGGCAGCGGTTGAGACGCTGCGCATCCACCGGCAGCAGGTGAGCGCCTTCATGCTCAAGCATGGCCGCACCTATCCCCGCAAAAAGGGCTGGACGATGCGCTATTTGCGTTGGCTCCAGGAACAACAGTTCGACCACCCCGCACATCAGATCGCGCTACAAGAAATGGTCGAAGCAGTTCGCGTCGCCAGGGACCGGGTCGACCGGCTCGAGCGCACGATCGAAGAGTTCGTCTCGACCTGGTCTCTGGAGCCGCTCGTGCGGGCGCTTCAAACATTGCGCGGCGTCGATCTGGTCGTCGCAGTGACATTCGCAACCGAGGTCGGTGACGTGAGCCGTTTTGAGGGCCCACGTCAACTTATGGGTTACCTCGGTCTGGTGCCAAGCGAGCGATCGACGGGAGAGGCTGTCAGACGTGGCGGCATCACCAAGGCCGGCAACGGCCGTGTTCGCCACATGTTGGTCGAAAGCGCCTGGACATATCGACACCCGCCGAAGATCGGCAAGACAAAACTATACCGGCTCGAACAGACGTCGCCAGCAGTGCGAGAGATTGCTTGGAAGGCGCAGAGCCGCTTGACGGCCCGGTACCGGAAGCTGGCGGCGCGCGGCAAACGAACGACGGTGGTCTGCACCGCTATCGCCCGTGAACTGGTGGGGTTCATGTGGGCGGTTGCCAGGCAAGTGCAGACAGCCTGATCGAGCGCCCTTATCATCGTGCATGGGCGGAGGCGGGACCACGGCAGAGGGAATGCCCGTCAGACGCTTTGTGGCCGGCAAGAGCGCCGACGCCCGCAGTAAGATAGGAGCAGACCTCGGACGCACAATCGGGAATGCGGTAGCCAACCCGCGCATCAGAGCTTGATCACCGACGTCCTTCGGTTCCGCCTCCACCTATGCACGACCATCTCTATGAATAGCCGATCGACGACGATCGGGGCGGTGCTCTGCGTTCTAATCCTTGACAGCGGACATCAGAGCGTCGTTCTCAGGCCACAGCTTTGAGGTCTTGACGACAATAGGCCCACGGAAGCAGCTGATCGATGTCGCTGTTTGGATGGCCGTTGACGATCCTGGTGAGGGCGTCGGTCAGGTAAGCGAGCGGATCGACGTCGTTCAGCTTACAGGTTTCGACCAGGGAGGCGATGGTGGCCCAGTGCTCGGCGCCGCCGTCGGAGCCTGCGAACAGCGCATTTTTCCGGTTCAGCGTGATCGGACGGATCGAGCGCTCGACGACGTTGTTGTCGAGCTCGATGCGGCCGTCATTGATGAAGCGCGTCAGGCCCTCCCAGCGTGAGAGCGCATAGCGAATGGCGTCGGCCAACTTGCCCTTTTGGCTGATCAACGCGAGCTTTGCGCGGAGCCATCGCTCGAAGGCTTCCGCCAGCGGCCGGATTTTCTGCTGCCGAACGAGGCGACGCTCCTCGGCGCTGCGGCCACGGATGTCCTTCTCGATGGCATAAAACTCGGCGATATGCTGAAGCGCCTCGCTCGCAATGGGCGCGGGGCCAGGAGCGGCAAGTTCGTAGAAGTTACGCCGCATATGCGACCAGCAGAATGCAAGCTGAACGTCGCCACGTTCGGCCAGCTTGCCATAGCCGGCATAGCCATCGACCTGCAGGATCCCACTGAAGCCTGCCAGATGGGCGATCGGTCGGTCGGCCTTGCGGTCGGGGGCATAGACATAGGCGACGCCCGGCGGATCGGCACCGCCCCATGGCCGGTCGTCCGCCGCATAGGCCCAGAGCTGACCGGTCTTGGTGCGCCCCCGGCCGGGATCGAGCACCGGCATCGTCGTCTCGTCAGCGAACAGCTTTGCCCGTTGCTTAAGTTTGCCAAGGAGGCGCTCATGCAACGGACGCAAATGGAAGGCTGCCTGCCCGACCCAGTCCGCCAGCGTCGAACGGTCGAGCTCAATGCCTTGGCGGGCGTAAATCTGTGCCTGCCGATAGAGCGGCAGGTGATCGGCATATTTGGACACCAGCACCTGGGCGACGGTGGCCTCGGTCGGCAATCCGCTCTCGATCAGCCGCGCTGGGGCCGGCGCCTGCATGATGCCGTCCTCGCAAGTCCGGCAGGCGTATTTGGGTCGCCGGGTTACAAGGATCCGGAACTGCGCCGGGACCAGGTCCAGCCGCTCAGTTCTATCTTCGCCGATCCGATGTAACTCACCCTGGCAGCAGGGACAGGTCCTATCCTCGATGTCGACGACGACCTCAATCCGGGGCAGGTGCGCCGGCAAGGCACCACGGTTGCCGCGGCGCTTACGAACCCGCACCTCACGGCCTTCAGGTGCGCTGACGTCCTGCGCCGTCTTGCCGTACGCGGCCACCTGCTCGACGTCTTCCAGGCCCAGCAGCATCTGATCTTCAGGCAGCGTCTCGGCTCGCGGGCCAAACCGATGCCGCTGCAATTCCTTGATGATCTGGCGCAGCCGTTCGCTCTCGCACCGCTCGGCAAGCAGCATCGCTTTCAGCATCTCGGGATCGTCAGGCAGGGCGTCGCTCACACCCAATTCAGAGCATATTCATCGCCATCTGGCGACGCGTCCGACGCTCCTGATTCACTTCGCCGCAGCGCTGCCAACAACTATCCCGCTTGCGTTGGCGCCGACGTCTCCCGTGCCTCATGCACAAGCCGCCAGTCGAGCCCTTCCAGCAGCGCCGACAACTGCGCCGCCGACAGACGCATCACGCCGTCCTCGATCTTCGGCCAGCGGAAGATCCCTTCCTCGAGCCTCTTAGCGAACAGACACAGACCCGTTCCGTCCCAGAACACCAGCTTGATCCGATCCGCACAGCTCGTTTCATTGTACGTCCCTTTGTCAGATACCGGGTAGGCGGATCATTCTATCATATTGATAATCAATGTAGTTTCTCGGCCGACGCTCGATCACGCGCTGCACCGCTATACGTACTGTTTCCGAGCTCAGCGCGTCGACAGGAACCAACCATTGCGAGCCCTTGATTGCTTGTGTGGCCGGCAAGATGTCCTTCAGCACCAAGCTCTTTGCTGATCCGACGCAAATTCCAAAGTGTGCCGCAGCCTTCGCAAGGCTGATCATTTTGCCGTCGGACGATGCGGGGTCGTATTCCGGCAAGCCCAGGCGTTCGCGCATTTCCCGCACGCGAACAGTCGTCCAGGTCTCGCCGTCGCCGGTCTTGCAGCGCATCCGATTGAGCGACACGGCGAGCTCTCGATCAGGCCAATGACCAGCGAGTTTACGAAGTGCGTCAACGGCAGTCGGTGCCATGTCGCCCGGATATCGGCCCGTCTTAACGCGAGCAACGCGAACCTCCGTGTGCCGGCCGCCGGTCCAGTGGATGAGCAGAACCGCCTCATTGGTGTTCCTATCGAGATCGCAAACAATCTCTCGGACCACAATGTGAACCAGCCGCTGCTTGGTGCGCGTGTCCGTGGACGGTGCATTCCAAACCCGCGGAAGATCATGCGCAAGTTGCAGAAGCAGGGCGCGGTCGATCTTGGGACTTTCCGCCGATGCGGTGCGCAGCTCCTTTACACGACCTTCAAGCTCGGCAACCCGCTCCAATGCGCCATTCCAGCGCGCCTCGAGTTCGCGGGCAACGTGGCGCTTGGCCGGATCCACAAGCTCGTATCGGCGTGCAGCAAGAGACGCTTCGTAGCGTACGACTTCAAGCTCCCGTTCGACGGCCGTGATGATCTCTTGTCTTGAGCGCTCAACCTGGTCGGACGCCAATATCGCTGCTTCAACAGCCCGATCGGAGACGGCCTCAAGGATTTGCAGCGCGACCGCACGATCGACCCGCACCCCGCCGATGCCGATACATAGGCCAGCGCCGACATGGGCGTCATCGCCGCGGCATTGATAACGATGGGCATTCCCCTTGGCCTGGCCGTAGAACACACGCATCATCCGCCCGCAATGGCCGCACCGCATCAATCCGGTCAGAAGTGCGCGTCCCCCGCGCGCCGATTTTCGCGAGCAGTTCTTCTTCATGTGGGCGTTTTCCAGCAGCAGCCTCTGATTGTCCTCATACTCCTGCCAGCTGACATAGCCGGGATGATTGTCGCGCAGGAGAACATTCCATTCCTCCCGCGGCTTTTTGAACCCGCTGACCTTGCGGGCGCGACCGTCCACGATCCGTGTCTTCTGGGCGATTCGGCCAAACGCATAGGCGCCAGCATAGAGCGGATTGTGCAGGATCTGCATCACCGTGTGATAGGCCGGCGCCTTCCAGCTGAGCTTGTAGATTTGAACGTTTTTTAGAACCACAGGCATTTTGATGTCGGCAGCACGCAGCCAAAGAAAGACCTGCCGGGCGCTACCGAGCTCGCGGAACTTCGTGAAGACGAGTCGAACCAATCCCGCCACATGTTCGTCGGGATCCATTTCGATCTTGCCGAGTTCACTCCAACAAAATCCAGGTGGAAGCATGAAGCGGTACTCGCCGCGCTTGGCCTTAGAGTCCCGAGCGGCGATTCCACGTTGGCGAAGCAGGCTCAGCTCATACTCCGACATCGTTCCCTTCAGTCCGAGAAGCAGGCGGTCGTTGACAAGCCGCGGATCATAGGCGCCGTCGGGATCAATGACCAACGCGCCCGCGAGGGCGCATAGGTCGATCAAGTGATGCCAGTCGCGTCCATTGCGCGCCAGCCGCGACGCCTCAATGCAATAAACGGCACCGACGTTACCCGAACAAACCATCGCCACAAGCCGCTCAAATCCGGGCCGTTGAGTGCTGCCAGAGCCTGAGCGGCCAAGATCATCGTCAATTACCGCCACCGACTTAAATCCGGCGGTTTCCGCGGCCTGCGCCAGGTCATATTGCCGCCGCTGGCTTTCGAGATTCCCCATAACTTGGGACATTGTCGATTGGCGAACATAGACGACGGCGGCGCGGTCGAGGTGATCACGTGTGATCTTGACACTCATGGTCACCTCCCGACATCTGAGCGGGTTCGACGCCAGCCGCTTCCAGCAACAGATCGGCGAGCGCCTCGATCAGACCTTTGGGATTGGCGCCCAGCGGGTTCTGGGGAATCCGAAGACGCAGATCCAGACCCAGTTGCATCGGCTCGCGATATTGGCTTTTTCTCCGCACGTCCTTTCTCCCTCTTCAAAGAAGGACGGGATTGTGCGCCCGACGCCTGAGTCGCGCCCAGAAGCTTCAGAACAGCAGCAAATTCGTTCAGCCCCTCAATACTGACCTGCGGCGGTCCTAGCGCCATGCCGGCGCAGTAGCTTTCGTCGAGCATCCAATTGGGAACTTCGCGGCTAAACCCACGCCGCTCCTCTGTGTAGATGCATTTCAGCTCCTTGCCGCGTCGGAACGGTGCCACCTGAAGCGTCCGCCCAAAAAGCGGATGCCACGGATACGCAATCTTCGCGCTTCGAAGACTGTATGCAGAATGTCGAGTGTTGGGCTCGCTTGGCCCGGAACACATAGACCGCACCCGAGAAGGGGTCAGCCCGCATGCTCTCACGCACCAGGGTCGCGAGCCCTTCCATCCCCTTACGGAAGTCCACCGGCTTGGTCGCCACCATCACCCGGACCGCACCCGACGGACCGATCACCGGCTCGCCTTCAGCGCCTGGACAATCGACGCAACCATCGTCGTATCCGCACCACGACCGGCCCGGATCATGATGCCGTCGACTTCGATCTCGATAATCCCGGCATCGCAACGGCGAGCCCGGGTATCCGCTTTGGCCTTGCAGCGCACCGCTTTGCGCTCCCGGTCAACAGCGGGCGCCGGCACCGCGGCATCCACCACCGCCGGCACAAACTGTACTTCTTCTATTGCGGAATGACCGCCTGCTGCTTCTCGCAACTGACGTCGCCAGCCAAACAACTGCTGCGGTGACAATCCATGCCGTCGGGCTACCGAACAGACCGAGTCGCCGCTCGCCACGATCTCCGCAACGATCCGCGCCTTGTCCCCATCGCTCCACTTCCGCCGACGGCCGGCTCCGGTGAAGACTTCAAGCCGCCGCACCGGCTCCGTGATAGCACTATGCTCTGTGTCCATTCTAAGCCTAACGGTCCAAACCGAACCGCAGACTCGCAGATCACCCCGTCATCCGGAAGGTGGCCGCTGAACAGCGCTCTGATGTCCGCTGTCAAGGATTAGAACGCAGAGCACCGCCCCGATCGTCGTCGATCGGCTATTCATAGAGATGGTCGTGCATAGGTGGAGGCGGAACCGAAGGACGTCGGTGATCAAGCTCTGATGCGCGGGTTGGCTACCGCATTCCCGATTGTGCGTCCGAGGTCTGCTCCTATCTTACTGCGGGCGTCGGCGCTCTTGCCGGCCACAAAGCGTCTGACGGGCATTCCCTCTGCCGTGGTCCCGCCTCCGCCCATGCACGATGATAAGGGCGCTCGATCAGGCTGTCTGCACTTGCCTGGCAACCGCCCACATGAACCCCACCAGTTCACGGGCGATAGCGGTGCAGACCACCGTCGTTCGTTTGCCGCGCGCCGCCAGCTTCCGGTACCGGGCCGTCAAGCGGCTCTGCGCCTTCCAAGCAATCTCTCGCACTGCTGGCGACGTCTGTTCGAGCCGGTATAGTTTTGTCTTGCCGATCTTCGGCGGGTGTCGATATGTCCAGGCGCTTTCGACCAACATGTGGCGAACACGGCCGTTGCCGGCCTTGGTGATGCCGCCACGTCTGACAGCCTCTCCCGTCGATCGCTCGCTTGGCACCAGACCGAGGTAACCCATAAGTTGACGTGGGCCCTCAAAACGGCTCACGTCACCGACCTCGGTTGCGAATGTCACTGCGACGACCAGATCGACGCCGCGCAATGTTTGAAGCGCCCGCACGAGCGGCTCCAGAGACCAGGTCGAGACGAACTCTTCGATCGTGCGCTCGAGCCGGTCGACCCGGTCCCTGGCGACGCGAACTGCTTCGACCATTTCTTGTAGCGCGATCTGATGTGCGGGGTGGTCGAACTGTTGTTCCTGGAGCCAACGCAAATAGCGCATCGTCCAGCCCTTTTTGCGGGGATAGGTGCGGCCATGCTTGAGCATGAAGGCGCTCACCTGCTGCCGGTGGATGCGCAGCGTCTCAACCGCTGCCGATCGAGCGCGAACGAGGTCGCGCATCGCTTCGTGACCTTCATCGGGAACCCATACCGCCGTCAGCTCGCCGGCGCGTAGCAGCCGCGCGAGAGAAACGGCGTCCCGGCGGTTCGTCTTCACACGATCACCCGGCTTCCTTGGGATCAGCGACGGCGCCACCACCGTGCATTGGTGGCCGAGCGACCGGATCAGGCGATAAAGACCATAGCCAGTCGGGCCGGCTTCGTAACAGAAGTGGACGCGGTCAAACCGGTTGGCGATCCGCCCTAAGACGCGGCGCATGTTGGTGGCCGAAGCATCAACCTCGCCGAAGAACCGAACCTCCCCCTCCCGGCCTGCATCCGCAATCGCGACGGCATTTCTCAGCTTGGCCACATCGATTCCGACGAATGCTTCCCTATAATCTGCCACGGCTCGTCCTCCTGTGATGAGGATCGGCTCGGTTCGCCCGAGCAACCCTCGGACGCGCAGTGTAGGGCGAGCCACCTCATCGGTAGAGGCGGACATACGGTCTTACACATCATCATGCAGCCTCCATGGTGATCGACAGCCGCCACGACAGAACCCGGCGGGTCGCCCAGTCCAGCGCCACGGCCAGATAGACGAAGCCTTGCGCCATCGGGATGTAGGTGATGTCCATCGCCCAGACCTGGTTCGGACGCGTGATCTCCATACCACGCAGCAGGTACGGATAGATCTTGTGGCCGGGCTCGTGTTGCGTGGTGCGCGGACGGCGATAGAGCGCCTCTATCCCCATCCGCCGCATTAGCGTTTTGACATGCCGGCGGCCGATCTTGCACCCCTCGGCAGCCAGCAGGCCTCGCAGCATTCGCGAACCGGCGAAGGGAAACTCCAGATGCATCCGGTCGAGCCTTTGCATCAGCGCGAGGTCTTTGGGCGGCACTGGACGCGGCAGATAGTAGACGCTGCCGCGGCTGATGTTCAGAGCTTCCGCCTGCTTGCCGATCGGCAGATCGTGTTCACGGTCGATCATCGCTTTGCGCTCAGCAATCCCGCCTTGGTGAGCGCTCCTTCTAAAAAACTGAGCGGGCGCTGCGCGCCCCCTGTGGGATATAAACGGGCGTCAACTCGCCGATCTTGGCATGCAGCGACTTCACGTCGACGGTGGGTTCGGCGATCCGACTCCCGCCGCCCGGACCGAAAACATCGGCAGCGCGGCCTTCGAGCTGGCCCTTCCACGATGTGATCTGATTGGGGTGAACGTCGAACTGCTCCGCTAGTTGCGCCAGCGTGCGGTCACCCTTGACGGCGGCAAGCGCCACCTTCGCCTTGAAAGCCGGAGTGTGGTTCCGCCGTGCTCGTCTGCTCATCGTCTCTCCTGATTCGCGGGTCATTCTTGCCCGCCGTCAGGCAGAAACTCCACTTATCGCACTGTTCAGATTTGCGGGACCGGCTCAATCCTCGAATGGCTCGGAATAAAACGTCAAAATCACTGTGATGAACCACTAGCGAGAACGCCCAATTGCAACCCTTCTCCACTGTAGCAGGTGTTCTGACGCGTGATCGTTCGTCATAACGCAATCAACAGAGTTGTCGAACGAAACGTTCCGCCCATAAAAAGCGAGCCAAGGTGCTTGTTGCGGAAAATTCGTGTGTTGTTATCACCCTGTTCAAGAGCGCCATGACAGCCTCTTGCGAAACCAAGCCGAAGTCGGCCAAGGCCGCAAGAAGCAAGCTGTGATGAAATTATGTCCGCACGAGCCGCAATCGCCTTTGGCAGTACAAGCGCGAAAGTCTCCTTTGCGTATCCGTGTGGAAATACGTCAGAGCCCAAGCGCTCACGCAAGTAAGAACGGAGGAGTTCCTTGCCCGAGCGAAGTGCAAACGGAAGCTTCGCTCCAAAATTGATCAATCTCGGATCGCCGAATGGGCGGACGGGCCAAAGACCTCGCGTCGCGAGTGGGCGAGCATGACAAAGACTTGCGAGCAGAGTTGTGGATAGAGTGGCGCTGAGGGGGGCGCTAAAAAGGAAGGATGAACGAGCGGCGTCGAGCCCACGTTTCGTCAACAGGTCTTCTGCAACCCCAAGCGCGATATCCAGATGCGGTGAAGAGGGAGATCTGGGTTCCCCCTCGTCGCTGCTGAAGCGAGCGCAAAGCTCGTCTCCTCCTATGCCGGACCAGATTATTTCGCAGCCATCGCCGCGAAACCGATCCCAGAGTGACCCGAACGCCTCAAGGTAATACTCTGAAATGAGTGGCAGGCGTCCTTTCAGGTCAAGATCTAGATCAATCGCCGGCATGTGGGCGTGCATGTCAACTTTGTGATCGCGACAATCCAGTGCGCTCAAAATGTTAGCTCGGCGGTCAATCTGCTTGGGGCTACTCCCGTCGCCCAATAGTATCCCGCCACATGCTAGCGATGCTACACTCTCGCTAACAGCAACTGCGACGGAAGCGGAGTCCATTCCTCCGCTCAGCTCCACAGCGTTTGCGCAGAAGGCCGTCGGCCGCGAACGAACAACCGCCTGAAGAGTATCAGAAAACTCAAGGACATGATCGCCCTCCTCTCGTCCGGAGAGCTCAGGAGCTGATGAAGTTGTCGCGCCGTACTCAAATGACGTTTCCGATCTGTCGACGTACAAGGTGGAGCCAGCAGTCAGCAGGTTAACGCCAACGCAGGCCTGTCGCGCAGAGTAGAACGTTCTCATCGACAGGTGATGCGCTATAATCTCTGCATCAATCGCTCGCGATTTATCCAAAAACTCGACAAAATCCCAGGAGAGCGTAACCGTGCGAGCGCGCTCCTCCACGTGGAAGTAAATTGGGAGGCTGCCAATATGGCCTGCTCGTACACGCAACCGAGGACCCCGGCGAGCGGCCTCGATCACGATAAAATCGAGCGGCCAGTGCATGCATTTCTGGTAGTGCTGACGAAACTGATCTGTAGACGCATGGTCTATTACGACCGAATGAACGCCAGCCCCGTCCGCCGCTCCTTGACGCTCACGTATGACGAAGAACCATTGCTCAGTGCTCTTCACTAACGAGCTCTCAAGACTCTTATGTTGGAAAGGCCAGATGCAGCTTTCACCAAACTCTATCGAACAGCCTTTGACAACAGGATCGAAGTTTTCCAGGTCGGCTATTTTCAGAGTGGCCTTGAGCATTTGTTCCTCGACTTAAACGTTACCGCCTCTCGTGTGAGAGGCGGTAACAGAGTGAAGAATGATCTTAAAGGTAACCTTCGTTAGCGCTGTCGCTAGGGAAGGGGCCTTCGGATACGAAGTAGTGGGAGGTGGCAGCACCGGTAAGGGGAGGTCAGTTGTATCGGGCCGCGATGGCCGCTTAGACGTGTCTGCAGTTGCGCTCTTCATGTCGTGTTCCTATTGATAGCGTGATCGGGCTTCTCGTCGTGTGGCGCGGCAGCGTGTCGAGCCACTCTATAGCGTCTCTCATGTGAGAAGCCGGGCGACAACCTACCAAGATTTGCGGGTTGGATGACGGTGCTGGACAGAATTGGGTTGGAGCTTAGTAACGGTAAACGGCAGCAAATTCCGCAGAGCCGCATCTTTACGTGAGATCGTATGGAATCCAGATCGCAAGGCCATGTCGGCTCTCTCAGTGCAAGCAAAGCCCCATTCCCTGGATCCGCCGCAGATCAGGTCAACGACAGCACATTGTCGCCGGTTTCCGAACTTCTGCATGCGTACTGGCGATCCGATCGGCGCTTGCTTCTCATCGTTGCCACAGTGGTGCTGATCTCCAGCACGAGCAGCGTCGCAGCCCCCTATGTATTTTCGGGTCTCATTGATCGCCTCCCGCGGGGGGAAGGCATGTCGCGTTTGCCTGGGGATTCGCCGGCTATGCGGTCCTGCTCGGCATAGCCTCCGCATTGCAGCGCATGCTGCAGTATCTTTTCTTCATGACAGCCGAGAACCTGGGCTTCATCGCTGCAACTCGCTTTTTCGATCGCATCCTGAGAAAAACCTCAGCCTTTCTTCTTGAGCACAATCCCGTGGAGATACAGAGTGCGGCTGCGCGCGGGTGCAGCGCGTTGACGACGTTGGTCCAGCTTGGAATTATGATATTCATCCCGGCTGCAGCGCAGCTTCTGCTTACGCTCGCTATTCTCGGTGTGCTCGTCAATATCCAGATCGCTGCAATCGTCGTCGCTTATGGGGCTGTCGCGATTACATTGGGGTGGAGTTCCACGCGTCGGGCGCGCGTGTTTCTGGACCGGGCCATCGAAGCCGGACAGGAGAATGCGCGTTTCGTCGGCAACGTCATGAACTCCATGGACACGTTGCGCCATTTCGGCAGTCATTCCTGGACGAGCCAGCGCTTTACGATGAAGGCGCGGGAAGTGCGCGATAACTGGCGAACCTACGTGTTTCAACGATTGGCCTACATAGCCGTGCTCGGCTTAGCCATCGCGCTACAATTTGCCGTCACACTTCTCCTTCTAATACCTGAATACCGGGCCGGCGCGGTCACGATCGGCGATATTGTGCTATTCAACACGCTTCTACTCCAACTCAATATGCCCTTCGAGATGGTCGCGCGCGCGATCTCTGACGCGGCGCGGTCGCGAGCCGACCTCATTCCTCTCGCCAGACTGTGGGTCGCACCAGAAGAGCGGCGAACATCTCATGCTCATGATTTCACGCCCTCCGCTGGCCAGCTATCCTTCGAGGGCATTGGTTATGCCTACAACAACGGTCGTGGCGTTACGAATGTCTCGTTTCTGGCTAGGCGCGGCGCCATTACCTTCCTTGTCGGCGAATCCGGATCGGGGCAGTCGACAATATTCAAGCTCGTCCTGAAATCGATTGAGCCAGACTGCGGCCGTATTCTGGTCGATGGAACCGATATAGCGACCATCGATCACACGGATTGGTATGCCGCAGTTGCTGTTGTGCCGCAGGAGGTGATGTTGCTCAATGAGTCGCTAGCCGACAACATTCTGCTAGTGGTTCATCACAGTGATTTTGACTCTTTGACGACGGCCGGATAGGCGCGGCGGAGTTTGGCGCGGGCTTTGTCGGTTGTGAACATCCACTTGATGCGGTCTTGCGCCTTGTTTCGCTGCCGTTGCCATGCCGCGATCTCGTTTCGGAGCTTTTTGGGGTCGTCGATGCGGCGGCCGAGACACTGGCGCTGCAGCACGCTGATCTCGCACTCAACCATGTTGGGCCAACTGGCGTGTTTCGGGGTGTAGTGGAATTCGAGGCGGCGCAGGATGCGCCGGGCTTCGGCGGGCGCAAATGCTTGATACAGCGCACCGGCGGTATGGATCGACAGATTGTCCTGCACGACACGGATGCAGGCGGCTTCGGGATAATGGACGTCGACGAGTTCACGCATGCAATGGGCGTAGTCGACGGCGGCGCGGCGCTCGGTCGCCTTCACGTTGCGCCACCCCCGATGTGGATCGAAGGTAACAAAGAGATTGACGGTGCCATTGCGGCGGTACTCGTAATCGTAGCGCTCGCGCTGTCCGGGCTTGGCGGAGACCGGCTGGCGCACCTCGCCGATCAGCTGGACCGGGGTCTCGTCGAAGCAGACCAGCGGCCGGGCCGGATCCGGCCTCTCGGCGTAGAGGTCAAGCACGTCCTCCATGCGGGCGACGTATTCGCCATCGACATGAGGAATGCACCACATGTCCCTGCGCCATGGCTTGAGGTCGTTCTCCGCCAGCCGGCGGCGCACGGTCTCGCCCGACAAGCTGTCGTGATCGGTGAGCTTGACCATCGCGTTGGCCAGCAGCGTCAGCGTCCAGCGTTTGCGGCCGGCCGGCGGCTTGGCGCATGCGGTCGCCACCAGCAGGGCCTCCTCCTTGCCCGTCAGCTTGCGTTCCGCCCCTGGACGCGGCTCCTCGCTCAGGGCCCGCTCCAGATTGCCTTCCACGAAGCGGCGCTTGGTCCGATAGACGGTGGAGAGGCTGACACTTACGGTCCGGGCAATCCCCTCGTCGCGGCGCCCTCCATCGGCCGCCAGCAAAATCTGCGCCCGCTTGAGCTTGCGGGCGGCGCACTTGCCGCCGCCGAGCATCGCCGTCAGTTCGTCTCGCTCGGCTTGGCTCAATTCGACCCGATAACGGACATTCATCCTTTGCCTCCTTGTCGGAAGACCGGGACGAATCGATCCATGAGTCAAAAATCAGGCGCGCGCTTCACCCAGAAGCAGGGGCACTACCTCGCTTTCATCTACACATATTCCAACATGTTCGGACAGCCGCCCGCCGAGAAAGACATCCAGCGCCACTTCCGCGTCAGCCCGCCTTCGGTCCACCAAATGATCGTAACTCTCGAACGAAACGGATGCATCCGTCGTCAACCCGGCGTCCCAAGGAGCATCGAAATTCTCGTGCCGCCGGAAAGCTTGCCGATCCTCGAATGGCTCGGAATAAAAACGTCAAAATCACTGTGATGAACCACTAGGACGGCCCCGCGACGAGGTGCGCCTTCGCGGTGCATCGGAAAAAGCCGCTATTCTCCCCATTATCGAGGCTCTGCCGGAAGGATTTGAAACAACCGTTGGAGAACGCGGTTTGAAGCTTTCAGGCGGGGAGCGCCAGCGTATTGCTATCGCCCGCGCGCTCTATGGCGAGCCGGCGATCCTTCTTCTCGACGAGGCCAGCTCCGCGCTTGACGAACGAGCCGAGCGGGACATTTTGGACCATATTCGCAGCCTAGCGGAAGATGTGACCGTGCTGGCAATCACTCATCGCAAAGGGGTCATTTCTACAACCGACGTCGTGGTCGAGCTGACCGACTGCGGCTTGTCCTTGACATAGGCGAAGGGGATGATCAGCCCGGCGCGTTGATTGTCTGCACTGCAGGCGCATTGCTGGACGAGATGTGACCTTGCCCCCAGATTTTATCCAGTTCTGAGTTCGCTCAAGCCATTGGATTTGCCCAGTTGGGCGGTGGTAGCGACGGGAGCTGGCGCGGAGCCATCGGCATAGCGCAGCGCCAGATCCCGGCGCGGGTGGCAGGTGAAGGCGAACTCGGAGGGTGTCTTCCATCCGAGCTGTGAGTGCGGTCGTGTGTAGTTATACAACAAGGCTCAAGAACGCCCACAGGACCGTTCTTCGCGAGGTTCTTTATCGGCATCATCCCTGGTTTGGTCGCCGAGTTTGCGTTCATGGGGCGGTCGACAAGGTTGACGATGTCGTTTTTCGCTGCACCCTGGACGGATCGCAAGCAGACCGTTGGCTGGAAGTTCCAGCATGGATGTTCGACCGGACGGCCTGCCCTGACGCCGAGCTTCTGACAGCTCAGCCGTTTGTTAGCATCGATGCACTTGCGGCGCTCGCTGCGCTTCTCGATCTGGCGTTGAAGGATCGAACGCCATCAGCTGCCCCGCTTTCTGGCGCATCCAGAGGCTCTCACGACCAGAATCGGGGAGCGACTCATGTCACGCGAGACGGCAATGCCAGGGAGCGGATACCGACACAATCGACAACCGCGGTTGCAGCAGCAGATGGATCTGTTCGGGGGCGGCCTGTCGAACGGCGCCCTCGGCGCGCCGGCATGGTCGGAGCTGCCGGGGGAAGCGCGGGCGGCCCTCACAAGCCTGATGACGCAGTTGATGCTCGACCATGCTGCGATGACAGCGACGCCGCCCGCGAAGGGGGGCGATCATGATCTCTGACAAGGTCAGGCCTCATCATCTGGAGCGTAAGGCGATTCTTTACGTGCGCCAATCCTCAGCACATCAGGTGTTGCACAATCGCGAGAGCAGCGCATTGCAATACGCCATGCGGGACCGGCTGACGGCACTCGGGTGGTCAGAGATCGAAGTGATCGATGATGATCTCGGTCGTTCAGCCGCCGGCGGCGTGCAACGCGCCGGTTTCGAGCGAATGGTAGCGGAGGTTTGCCTCGGTAAGGTCGGTGCGGTTTGCGCCCGCGAGGTCTCGCGCTTCGCCCGCAACAGCCGGGATTGGCAGCAACTCATCGAGATGTGCCGCGTGGTCGATACCGTTCTGGTCGATCAGGAGACTATCTATGCGCCAAGGCACGGCAACGACCGCCTGCTGCTCGGGCTCAAGGGCAGCCTCAACGAGTACGAACTGGATTTGTTGCGCCAACGCTCGCTCTCGGCCCGCTACGAGAAGGCGCGCCGGGGCGAGTTGGTTGTGGCGGCGCCCGTCGGCTTCGTGAAGGCCGGCGACCATTATGAGAAAGATCCGGATCGGCGTGTCCAGGAAGCGATCAAGCTGGTGTTCGACAAGGTCGACGAACTGGGCAGCGCGCGACAGGCGCTCCGCTGGCTCCACGAGTACAATCTCGATCTACCAGTGAAGCAGTCCAACGGCGACACAGCCTGGCGGCGACCGAGTTACTCCGCCATCCACCGGATCATTGAGACCCCGGTCTACGGCGGCGCCTATGCCTATGGTAAGACGGCTGTGGCGGCGGGATACAGCGCCGGGGGCGTGAGCGTGAAGATCCGCCGCAAGACACGGAACGAATGGCTGGCGCTGAAGCCCAACACCCACGACGGGTATGTGAGCTGGGAGAGGTTCGAGGCGATCCGCACCATGGTCAGCAGCAACGTTCCCACCGGTCGGCATCACGGCGCACCCAAGCATGGTGACGCGCTGCTGGCCGGTCTGATCCGGTGCAAGCGCTGCGGCCGCAAGCTCACACTCCGGTACTCCGGCATGAAGCACCATATCCCACGCTACAGCTGCAGCCGCGCCTGGATGGACAATGGCGGTCCTCACTGCATCGCCTTCGGCGGATTGCGTGTCGATGATGCAATCGAGGAAGCACTGCTTGGCGTCGTCGGTCCGGGCGCTATCGCCGCTGCAACCGCTGCCGCCAAGGAAGCCAGGGAACGGCGGGATCAGGTGCGCGATGCGCTCAGTCGCGATCTGGAAGCGGCGCGCTATGCCGCCGACCGGGCTTTCTGGCAATACGATGCCGCTGACCCCGCGAACCGGTTGGTGGCGAGTGAGCTGGAAGCGCGCTGGAACAGGGCACTCGCTCACGCGGCGGAGGTCGAGGGCAAGATCGCCATGCATGATGCGGCCACGCCCGCACCCATTGCCGATCCAGCTTCGCTCGGCGTACTGGCCTCGAACCTCAAAACGGTCTGGGATGCGCCGACGACGGATGCTCGTCTCAAGAAGCGCATTGTACGCACCCTCGTCCATGAGGTCGTGGCCGATATAGACGACGCGGCGTCCGAGATCGTTCTCATCGTCCACTGGGTGGGTGGCGCTCACAGCGAGTTGCGCTTGCCCAAGCGCCGGCGCGGACAGCGCAACAGCACTTCCGCCGATATTATCCAAGCCGTGCGTCAACTGGTGCTGATCGCCAGCGACGATCTGATTGCCGGCCTCCTCAACCGAAACGGCCTCAAGACGGGCAACGGCAATCGCTGGACCCGCGAGCGCGTCACATCGATGCGCTCGAGCTACCACCTCCCGGTGTTCAAGCCCGCCGATGACGGGATCGAACCCTGGCTCAACCTGAGCAACGCCGCAAAGCTCCTGAAGGTCGCGCCCAAGACGCTCCGGCTGGCCGCGGAAGCAGGCGAAATCGCAGCCATCCATCCGCTATCGGACGGCCCGTGGATCTTTGCTCGCGCCTCGCTGATAACAGCTGCCGCTCAGTCTATCGCCGAACGAGCGCGACAGAACCCAAGATACCCCACAGGATCGCATCCCGATCAGCAAACTCTCTTCTCTTCAACAACATAGACAGATGGGTGTTCTGATGCGCGGTTGTAGAAGTCGAGGTATCGGCCAATCGAGGCTCGAGCTTCGCTGACGTTCTCGTAGGCCCGCAGATAAACCTCCTCGTATTTGACGCTGCGCCACAGCCGCTCGACGAACACGTTGTCCCGCCAGGCGCCCCGGCCGTCCATACTGATGGCGACTAGGCAAGGTACGAGCGAGGAGAAGAACGACACGATCTCGCCTGGCCGGAGGCGTTGGCGACAGGCCACTTGGCCTTGGCCATCAACGGCATGGATGTGAAATACGTGCTTCGAAACGTCCAACCCAATTGTCGCGACTTCCATTGGTGAACTGCTGCTGTTAGCGGGTTCGTCCATCGCCAGCATATCGCCGGCGCCGAGGGAGCGGGGCCGTCTTCCCCATCAATGGCCGGATGCGCGATGAGCTGCTCAACGAGACCCTTCCGGCAGCCTCACTCGTCGCTGTAATATGTTACCCTCCGCGGCCTATGCAGCCCACCTCACCGCAACGGACGATCGGCTACGCAACCCCGACCAGCTTCGCCGATCGTTCGTTGCTCCAACCGCGCCACTTGGCGTCCAAGATCCCGACACTCTAATGCCGCTGGATGAAAGTTCAGTGGCAGGTCCATTCGTGAATCCATGATCGCTCCTCCAGATTGGTTAGAAGCCGACATTGTGGTTCGATAGATGCACAACTTAAATTCCGATTCGAGTTTTGCAGGTGTCAGGGTTGCAGTCGCGCGTAAGCGCGCAATCAATCTGCAACCCCGCACACTCGGATCAGCGCATTCGGTCAAGCTTAGAAGCACCAGGCCCCCCCGTTTCATATGATGATGCCACGGCTCAGTTTGATAGAGGCAGTGATACGCCTCATTCACCGTCGTCGAGCGAGTCGTTCTTGGCCCGGCTCGGTACTTTCGAACGAGCAGTTCACTTGTCGATTGGAGACACCCAAGGCCAGAGGCGCGGAACGTGCCAACATCAACATCAATACGGTGGCGCAAAGTTCGCTACGCCCAGGGGAGGGGTCAATCGAGCCGCGCGATCAGGCCGATCCAAGGGGATTGGCGGAGACAGATGCCCCACGTGGGCGACGGAAGTCGTACAGCGGAAAACCGTGGCCAACGACAGGATAGATCGGGGCCGTCTGTATAAAATTGCTCATCGCCAGAAAAAGATTGTTGGCGGAGAGCAATGGGCGCTTGGAACCATCGATGAACCGGAACCATTAGAATTGTTGGGTGCCTTCCCGCGCTGGGGCGTGCCCGGGGCGGTCCCGGTTTTTGCCCCCCAGCCCCGACCGGGACCGTTCACTTAAAAGCTGGCTTCAGCCAGACAAATTTAGCTTGTGCGTTTGCGCCATAATACCGCATTTTTCGCCGGCAATCCCCCGCTTTCCCGGGCCAGTCGTCAGATGGATAGGGCAGACCGGCAGCCGCTTAGTCTTACTGCGTCACAAATCATGACGGCGCATCGACCTGGATTTGGACTGCGCAGCACGGACATCTACGTAGCCGGCTAACCAATGCGCTGGTAAGGCGCCGCCGCATGGTAGCGATCGAATTCGGAATATGACGCTCGGTTCTGAGCGGTAGCGCCCCGCGGCTTTTGATTTTTGGGAAGCGCAAATTCTTTGACGAACGCGGGCCGACGAGGTCGTGAGGGGGGAATCGTCTCCCTTTCGGAGATCAGGAAGCCGTAGGCGGCGATGCATAACGTGGCGTGGTGATGGAAGCCGCGCCAACCACGCCCTTCATAATGCCCCAGGCCGACCTCCTGCTTGAGCTCTTGGTAGTCGCGTTCGATGCGCCATCTGAGCTTGGCGAAGTTGACCAGGGCGCGGAAGGAGATGTTTTCAGGCAGTGTCGAGAACCAGTATTTGGTCGGCTCCGCCTCGCCGTCAGGCCATTCGATCAACAGCCATTCCTCCGCACGGGGCTCGCTCAGCCAGTAATCGCGATTAGCGGGACGGACCCGAACGCGTGCAAAGCGCGAGGTCAGCCAATCAGCACTGCCTTCGCGCCATCTGACATTGCGCCAGGCCGTTCTCGGCAGCGCGAGCGCCTTGACTGAGCAGGGCTTATTTTTGTCGTCGCGCCGGATCAGCTTTGGCGGCCGCCCATTCCCAGACCATCGCTTTGGTGGCAGCGGTCTCGTGCCTGGTGGCCAGACAGAGGTGTGCGGCAAGATACCGGCAACATAGCGCAACCCCAGTGCCGTCACTTCCCCGCGCAGCGCGGTATCGGCCCCATATCCCGCATCCATCAGCACAACACCGCGTGCAATGCCCGCTGCACACGCCGACCGGATCTGCTCCAGCGCGATCTCAGGCTTGGTCTTGAAGGTGACATCCTTTGGTACGCCCGCCTTCTCTCGGCGATCCTCATCCTCGGCCCAACTTTCCGGCAGGTACAAACGGTAGGCGATCGGCAAACTCGCATGATGATTGGCAATCGATAGCGAGACCGCCACTTGGCAATTGTCCTGCTTGCCAAGCTGACCGCAGTATTGCCGTGCCACGCCAACCGAATGCCGCCCTTTCTTGGGAAAGCCAGTATCATCGATGATCCAGGCCTCGATCGGACCGTGTCGCTCGATCTTGGGCTGGACCATCTCTCGCACCTTGCTCAAGACCTTCTCGTCCGACCATCCGCCCGCGCCGACGAAATGCAATAATGATTGATGCTGGGCCGCCGTTCGCTCCGGGGCTGTTATCGCCGCCATCGGCTACCCATTCCAGCTCCCCCTCGCGTGAGTCCCTCGGGTAGCCGATTCGTCGTCAAAAACGTCCGCGACTTTCTGACTCAGTAAGATTAGGAGGCCGCGCAGATTCGGTGGAAAAACGGGTGCCGGACTATTCACGCTCGCTACGTCCGCGACGCCACATGCAGGTCGTTCGGATAGGTCTAGATCTGGCGAAGTATGTCTTCGAAGTTCACGGCGTCGAACAACCACGGGAACGTCGTTGTGCGAAAGAGGTTGCGTCGCGATGATGGCCAGCTTTTTCGCCAGGTTACCGGCCTGCCTAGTCGGCATGGAGGCTTCCAACGGGGCGCGTTATTGGGCGCTCGCGTGCTCACGGAGCTTGGCCATCAGGTCCGACTGATCAGTTCGTGACGCCCGACAAGCGGAAATCGTCAGCGCAGCAGAAGCTGGAGGAGTGCATACAAACCGGCCACGCCTACGCCGAAACGAATGCAGAGACCGAAGACAGATCAAATTGACCTTGAACGGAGACCGATTAAACGACCCACAAGTGCTTGCTTTAATTGCGGGGGCTTCGATCGAAGACTCTTGAATCAGATGAATCGCTTGTGATTCATTGTTGAACACCTGAATCGCGACGGCGAGGTGCTTTCATGTGTTCAAGCGGTGCGACATTCGTCGATCGACCGGCTCGAATAGTCGCCAGAATGATCGTGATGAAAGCACCCGCCAACGGGCGCGTAGAGAAAGCCGACATTCTCAGCGGCCACTTCGCCGCCACGCGCACGCGTTACGATGATTGTGCAGGCCCGATTCTCCTCATTCAGGAACACACGGCGCAGCGCAAGAACAAGATCAACCCGACCCGCGTTCTCATCGAGAAGAAGGAGAGCATTCGTTGACTCGACAGTCTCAGACAATCGATCGATCGGTTCGGACAACCGGAGTATTGCATTCATATCGGTGACCGCGAAAGCGACATCTGTGAATTTACCTGACGCAAGACCTTGGCGCTCACTTCCTTCTCCGCGCCTGCGTCGATTCGTTGGTGAGCGATGGCGGCCATACGATTACGGCCGAGATGGAAGAGACCAGCGTCAAAGGCCTGCATTACATCGACGTTCGGGACGACAAGGGTGCGATGATGAAAGCCGCGCTGGAAATTAAGTTCAAGCGGATTGCCGAGATGGTGTTGACGGACACCGAGATCGCATTCGATGAACTCATCAGCGACGCCGACAATCGACGATGTCGCCCTGGGACCCTGGCATTCTACCTTACCAAACTTGCCCGATTGGGTGGCCACCTGGCCAGGAATGTTGTCATCTGGCGCGGCCTCTCAAGACTCACCGATATCGAACTCGGCGCGGCTGGAAATGTGTAATTGAAAGCTTCACCGGACGGATACCCGGATCGTCACCCTGCTGCCAGAGCGTGAGCCAGCGAACCGCACAAGCCTGGCTCGACGTTCATCCCACACGCGCGATCGTCGCCCGCGATCGCGGCGGGGATATGGCGAAGCTGCGGCAAAGGCTCTGCTGCACGCGGTTCAAGTCGCAGATCCTTGGGAGAACGCCACTCGAGCATTCCTCGATGCCGTCCGCAAATCGAGGCGCCAGATTCCGCAGTCAATCGGAGCGACAACAATCGATCCAAACTGCTCACGATCCGTGAAATCCGCACCCTGTCGAAAAGCGGAACGCCAATCAAGCAGATCGTTCGCCGAACTCTTGACGGAGCACAAGGAAGATAGAGGCTGCTCGATTAGCGTCGTCCGACCCGGAATTCGCGTCAAACCTCCACTCGGCTCCTTCGCCGTTTCCGCAATAGCGATGGCGTTTCTCAGCTTCGCGATGCTTCCCGTATAAATCTGCTACGGCTCTCATCCTGTGATGAGGATTGGCTCGGACCGCCCGAGCAACCCTCGGACGCGCAGCGTAGGGCGAGCCACCTCATCGGCAGAGGCGGACATACGGGCTTACGCTCATTCGGGCGAGCGTACTTGACAAACAGATAGGGTCAGCGGACAAGATGCTGGCTTTCGGACCGCGAGGGCCAGCACATGCTGCGGACTCGGCCGCTGCTCGATGAACTGCCATTGAGGCGCATCATCGGCCTCGCCCTGGCTAAACGAGATGGAAGCCGGATTCAGCGAGAAGGAAAAACTGTCGAGTGGGCGACTCAATCCCTCGCCGGTCGCCTTGATGAAAGCCTCCTTCAGGGTCCAGAGACGGAAGAAGCATTCGGCTTGCTCGTCTGGCGGTGCGCCGCGCAAGATGGCGACCTCCGACGGGCTGAAATAGCGTTCAGCGATATCGAGGCTCGCCCGGCTCGGCGTGAGCGTCTCAACGTCGATCCCGACGTCGACGCCCACGCTGACCGCACAGGCAACGAAGCCCCTGGTATGCGACAGATTGAACCGAAGTTCGGACCGGCCGAGGGCTCGATCGATCTTGGGCTTGCCATGCTCTTCGACGATGAAACGCCAGTTCGCGGGCGGCAAGTTGCCTACCGATGCAAGCGCGCTACGAACCAGCCAATGTGCTGCGACGTATGTCGATCGATCGGCCTGGACATAGAACTTGTCCGCCTGTGCCTGCTCAGAAGGGTCCAGACAAGCACGCCATTGCTTAACAGCTGCGGCCGAAGGAGAGCCCAGCCTCATCCACCACACCGCGACTTCGGTCGATCTCGAGGTGCAGATCATTACTTCACCTGACGCGAGCGGGACCGGCCCGCCACGATCACGCCGCACTTCCGGCCGCAGGCGTCTGGAGGTGCCCGCCGTTCGAGTGCGAATCCCGGCAACCGGTCAGATACGTCGATAACAGCAAAACGTCATTTTCGGAAATCCGGTCAAGCCCGAATGCCGAGCCAGGAGAAATTGTCGTATTGGCGGCTCAATGGAAGGATCTGACCCGAGGAAGAAATTCATTGTCGATGAAATGTGATACGCAGGTTGAGAGCAAACCTCGATCGATTGACGGACACGAGATATCACTGCCAAAGAGGCCGGCCAACGTATTCTGGCAGCTGATGGTGACCGGAAGATCCGCACCTTGGGGGTATTCCTCCGAGCAACGGCGCGATCCAAAAAAGGCCGCGCTCACACCACGTTGCGAACGGGACAACTGAAACTGATACCCGTAGCTACCGAGCACCTCGAGGATCGAGATCCAGCGACAGACGCGCCGTTGGCAAGTGGAATGTCTGTCCGGACAAAAGCTGCCAAGCGACAGGTGACGATGGCTTTGCTCGCATAGTCGACGGGAATAACGTTCACCGGGCTGTGTTTCGGCATGGATGCCGATAGGGGGGTCCCAGTCAAACGCCGATTGACACATAAAGGAGAGCAGCGCCATGACGAGAGATATCACACCGGCTGGTTGGCCGGCGACCGGGGCGGTGGACGAAGCGTTTGCAGAAGTACAGGCGAGCTTCGATCGGTTCTGCCTTGCGGCAGGGATGGAGGCGCTCGGCACGACGATGGAGGCGGATGTTGTGGCGGGCCGCGCCACGATCGCGAGGCGGCGCGGCGGACGCACCTTGGGCCGAACGCGGGGACGGATCGGCTTCCACGGCGGCAAGATCGAGGTCGAGCGCCCGCGGGTCCGGGGCGTGGATGGCGGCGAGGTCACGATCCCGAGCTGGGAAACGGCGGCGCAGGAGGATTGGCTCGGTCGCGGGGCGATGAACCTGATGCGGATCAATGTGTCGACGCGCCGGTTCAGCCGCGCCGTCCGGCTGCCCGAAGGTGACGTGCCGGTACCGCCCGGATCGGGGGTTTCGAAGTCGGCGGCCTCGCGGAGGTTCGTAGCGCTGTCGGCGGCGCGGCTGGCTGACTTCATGGCTGCCGATCTGTCCACGCTCGACCTTCTGGTGGTCCAAATCGACGGGCTGCATCTCGGCGACGATCTCGTGCTGGTCGCCGCAATCGGAGTTGACGGCGAAGGCAGCAAGCATCCGCTGGCGCTGGTGGAAGGGGCGACCGAGAATGCCGCAACGGTTCAGGCCCTGCTGGACAACCTGGTCTCGCGCGGGGTCGACCCGACGGTGCCAAGACTGTTCATCGCCGACGGCGCGAAAGCGTTGTCGAAGGCGATCCGCCGCACCCTCGATTCGGCCGCTGCGATCCAGCGCTGCCAGATCCACAAGGCACGCAACATCATGGAACGCCTGCCGAAAGAGCATCATGCGGCCACCCGTCGGGTGCTGCGCCAGGCCTGGCAGCTCGATGACGCCGACAAGGCTGAAAAATTGATCCGCAATCTCGCGCGTCGACTCGACCAGCAATGGCCCGGCGTAGCGGCCAGCATCCTCGAAGGCCTCGACGAAATCCTGACTGTCGTCCGGTTGAAGCTGCCGAAGGAGCTTCGTCCACGAGACAAGCGCCATGCGCGCCGATGTTCGGGGGACACGCAGCGCGCAACGCACGCCGAATTTCCGGACGTTCGCATCGATTGTCAACAGTTCGACCTTCACGCGGCGCGGTCGTCTGGGCTCGTACCCCCAATCAGCTCAAGCCGTGGTGGTTGCGCGTAGCTATCGCGCCAAGCCCGTAGAGGATGCTGATCGGCACATCATGAATCTATCGCCTTCAGATATCCATGTTCCTTAGGGCCGTAATTGCTTTGTTGAGCGCGTTCGAGGCTTGCTTGAGGCCGTCCACATATTCGGTTGTGACAACGGCCTCGGAGCCACCCACCGCATGGACACGGACTTGGCGACCTCCAAGACCTGCCCAAAGCTGATCAATGTTCGCTCGCTCTCGCTCCAACTCTTCAATGATCGAACCATGTTTTGCCATCCCGCTTCCTTACTCCTCAGGTTTGACTGTTGTACTCGCGGCCACCGTTAAACTCGACGAACCGGCGTGTTCGCTCATCGTATCGCCAGCACGCTCGGGTGGTGTGTCCGCTTGTGAACGTGCCGCGATACCGAATGAAGCCCCAGAAGAACAGACGCATGCCGCCGAAATCGGGGGGGGGGGGGGGGGGGGGGGGGGCACCTTCGTAGTCATCAAGCTCCACATCATTCCACGCAAGCCCCTCATCCAGATCGTTGCGGGGCTCGCCAGGCACGAGGACAGCAGAGATCGCAGGGGGATGGTTGTGGTCGTAGTTGACCGGAGCTGGCGGCTCTGCGTGCACGCTCAGGCTTACTTGCATAGCTTCGATGACGGCAGGGAGCTTCCCATAGTTTGCGACCGAGTAGGTGACGGACAACCTCACACCCACGGTCCCGTTTTCCCAATCCTCCCAACGTACGATTTTGAGAGAGCTCACATTGAAGACGAAGCCATAAGGGCGCTCGATCTTGGCGAGGGCGTCTTCGGCAACACGAGCTTGCCGAGTGGCCGCCTCAGATGCGACCTTGGCGTCATCCAAACTGAGCTTGATCACACGAAGCTGATAGAAGAAGAGTGCCGCTTGGACTGTCGCGACAACGACTTGCACCGAAGTGAAAATGCCACTCGCATCCTTGGTGAACCAACTGAGCAAGGGTTCGCCTGCTCTCGCAGACGGCATGAAGACCATTCCCACCGCGAAAGCGGCGACCGTGAGCAAGCAACCTATAACAACCTCGGGCACTCACTTCATGCTCGCTCGTCTGTTGAGAGGTGCCATTATCCGTACCAGTAACGCAATCTAAGGATGCTGCACCAAACGGTGGTTCAATTGAATAGCTGGCTTCCAGCCCGATCCGTATTGGGATTTGGTTGCGGGAGGACGGACCTTCTCCCCGCGATGCGTCAACGAGATATTCCGCAGGTTGAGCGTGCTAACGTCTAATGGCTTCGCCGTCAGGTTGGCACCTATGCAGACAAGTAGGTGTGCCGCGCCTCGCAGCGCACGCCCCGTGAAGTGCTGGAACTGTGTAGTGCGTGGCGACTTTCCGTTGATCGCATGCGTCATTTTGATAGGACCAGATCGCCTTAGCGGTCGCAATATTCATCCAATGAGGCGGCCGACCCTCGTGTTGAGCCGCCGTGTCCGATGCCTCCGGATCTTCAGGGGTTCGGCAGTTCAAGGCCCGCGGCACACGGAGCGCAACAAGATGGATGGTTGGTTGGATAGTGACGGCAGCAGCTGTCTTCAACGAAGACCGCGACGATGACGAAGAATTCAGGCACATAACTTACGTGGTGCGGTCGCCGTCCGGCGGAAGTGGTGAAGATGACCATCGCGGAATGCGACGCAAAGGCTGCAATTCTCAACTGCCTGATCGAAGAGGAGCAGTTGCAAAGACTTGGCGTGAACCCCGGCGAGCTTCTCGTCGTGCAACGATGACGAGATCAGTCTGATTACTTCGCGCCCTCGTCGTCATTAACGCGGCACGTCTGATCTTGTTCGTAAGCGCGAAGCCGATACCCTGGCTTCAGAGTTAGAATGAATGTGCGAAGAAGCCTCCGGCTTGGAACTTGGAACGGAGGTTTGGATGGGATTGGACAGCAAAAAGGACGTCTATTTGGGCGGCTCATCGGCGGGGTCGGTGAGCCGGCTGGAGGTTCTTGAAGGACCATCGGGGCGCCGCATGCGTTCGGAAGCCGAGAGAGTGTCAATCGGCTTGCAAATTTGACCCCTCATCGGCGTCCAATTTTGACCCCTTTGCGCGGCGGGGTTTGCTGGTAGCGCTCGTCTCGTCGGAGCTGGCCGGGATAGCGGAGGCGAGACGAGCGCGGGTGGCGTGATCATCGTCTCTGCTTTTGAACCGCCAGCTATCGTTGCCGGTCTCGACGATGTCGCAGTGATGGGTCAATCGGTCGAGCAGCGCGGTGGTCATCTTGGCGTCGCCGAACACGCTCGGCCATTCGCCGAAGGCGAGATTGGTGGTTACGATGACGGACGCGCGCTCATAGAGCCGGCTGACGAGGTGGAAGAGAAGCTGGCCACCGGACTGGGGGAAGGGCAAATAGCCGAGCTCATCCAGCACGATGAAGTCCATCCGGGTCAGATGCTCGGCGAGCCGTCCTTGCCGTCCGTTGCGGGTCTCGGTCTCGAGGCGATTGACGAGGTCGACTACGTTGAAGAAGCGGCCGCGGGCACCGGATCGGATGCAGCTTCTGGCGATGGCAATGGCCAGGTGGGTCTTGCCTGTGCCGGTGCCAC
This sequence comes from Bradyrhizobium sp. 41S5, assembly GCF_011516665.3. Lineage (NCBI taxonomy): Bacteria > Pseudomonadati > Pseudomonadota > Alphaproteobacteria > Hyphomicrobiales > Nitrobacteraceae > Bradyrhizobium > Bradyrhizobium sp. 41S5. The sequence goes on from NZ_CP083722.1 coordinate 197,763, forward strand.
CAACCAGCACGACGTTGCGTTGTTGGGCGATGAAGCCGCCGCCAGCGAGATCATTGACGAGCGTCTGATTGATCGGCGTGCCGTCGAACTGGAAGTCCGCGATGTCCTTGGCGAGCGGCAGCTTGGCGATGGTGAGCTGGTATTTGATCGACCTGGCTTGCTTCTCGTTGATCTCGGCGTTGAGCAGGTCGCCGACAATGCGCTGAGGCTCGTGCTGGCGCTTAACGGCAGTTGCCATGATCTCGTCGAAGGCAGCCTTCATGCCGTAGAGCTTGAGTTCGCCCATGAGGTCGAAGATTTGGGTTCGTTCCATCAGATGGTCCTCCGGAGGTTGTCGTAGCGGGCACAATCGGCGATCGGTGCATGACGGAGCGTCAGTGCGGCCGGCGTCATGATGTTGGCCGGTGGGGCAGGTTCACGTTGACGGGCCAGGATATTGAGCACGACATCGGCGGAATGGACGCTGTGACTGAGCGCTTCGGCACAGGCCGCCTCCACCGCAGGCAGACCGTCGGTCAGCACCGCGTTGAGGATGTCGACCATCTGCCGATTGCCATCGTCGGTGCTGGCAAGCTTGCGCCGGATCCGCTCGATCGCGGCTGGCAGCACCCAGTCTTTGAAGGGAGCACCGTTGCGCAAGGCGCCGGGTTTGCGCGCCAGCACCGGTACATAATGCCAGGGATCGTAGATGGTCTCGCCGCGACCGAAGCATCGTGGATGCTCCGCAGCGATGCGCCCGTCCTGACGGATGACGATGCGATCGGCATAGGCTCGAACCTCGACCGGTCGTCCTACTGCGCTGGCTGCGACCGAGTACTTGTTGTTGTCGAAGCGCACCAGGCAGGTCTTCGAGACCGATGCCGTCACCGCATGGAAGCCGTCGAAGCGGCCGGCATAGGGAACGAGTTTGGGGCGTTCGGCTTCGAACACGTCCCAGATCGTCTGATCGGTCAGCTCCGGATGGCGATGAGCCTTGGCGTAGGCGATGCATTTGTCGAGCAGCCAGGCGTTTAACTCGTCGAGGTTTTTGAACCGCAGCCGCGGCGTGAAGAAGCGTTCCCGGACCAGCCCGACCTGGTTCTCGACCTGCCCCTTCTCCCAGCCCGACGCTGGCGTACAGGCGACCGGATCGACCAGATAGTGGCTGCACATCTGCAGGAAGCGGCGATTGTAGAGACGGCCTTTACCGACAAAGATCGTCTCCACCGCGGTCTTCATGTTGTCGTAGATGCCGCGGGTGCAGGTGCCTTTGAACAGGGCGAATGCCCGGTCGTGGGCGTCGAACACCATCTCCTGCGTCTCGCGCGGATAGGCCCGCACGAACAGCATGCGGCTGTGACAGAGCCGGACATGAGCGGCCTTCACCATCACCGTGGTGCCGCTCAACAACACCACCTCGTGGCTCCAGTCGAACTGGTAGGCTTCGCCTGGGGCAAAGCTCAGCGGGACATAAGCCGCCGCGGTCGATTGCCCGCGTTCTTTGCTCCACCGCCTGGCGTAACGCCGCACGGCATCGTAACCGCCGTCGTAGCCGCGGCCGCGCAGCTCTTCGAAGATCCGGATCAACGTCAGCTGTTCACGAGCCGATTTGGCCGCGTTCGCCGCCAGCAATCCATCAAGCTCTACTGCCCATCGTCCCAGCTTTGGCCGCGGCTGCACCTGCCGCTCGTACTCGAAGGAGGTCTCTCCCGACCTCAGCACCTTCCGGACCGTGTTCCGCGACACCTTCAGGTCACGGGCGATCTCCTTGATCGTCTTGCCCTTGATGAAGTGCTCGCGCCGGATCCGGGCAATCGTCTCCACGATCAGCATCCCCCACCACCTGCTTCGTTCCAAAGCAGGCAGCGCAACAGACCAATCTGTAGGGGGTCAATTTTGGACGCCGATCCCCCGGCTTAGGGGGTCAATATTGCAGGCCGAATGACAATTGGCTTTTTCTCCGCACGTCCCTTCTCCCTCTTCACCGAAGGACGGGATCGTGCGCTCGACGCCTGATTCGTTCCGAGAAGCTTCAGAACAACGGCAAGTTCGTTGAGCCCCTCAATACTGACCTACGGCGGTCCAAGCGCCATGCCGGAGCAATAGCTTTTGTCGAACATCCAGTTGGGTACCTCACGAATAAACCCACGGCGTTCCTCCGTGTAGATGCACTTCAAATCCTTGCCGCGTCGGAACGGTTGCGACTTGAAGCGTTCGTCCAAAACGGGGATGCCACGGATATGCAATTGTCGCGCTTCGAAGACTGTATGCAGAATGTCGGGCGTTGGGCTCGTTTCGATCGGAACACGAAGGCTGCGCCGCTGAACGGGTCGAGACGAAGCATCTCCTGCACCTTCGCCGCAAGCCCATCGTGGCCACAGCGGAGTCGATCGGCCGCGTCGCGATGTAAATCTTCAGATCGGCACCGGCCGCGATTACCTGGTGCCCAGATGTCCGAGGTGGCGCGCAAGCTCTCATTCCGTCATCACCCAGGTTCCCGCATAGCTCACGCTGCCTGAGCGGCTCAGCGTGGCGCTTACGCCCCATTGCGGAAATGGTCGGTTTTAAGGGCGCGCGCCGTAAACCTTCGTATCGTTCCGTGGCCCCCTTGGATGCCCGACGATTACCCACGTTCAATTGAGTCTCTGATCGCAATCGTCCTAGGCTGCAGCGTTGGAAAAGCGGACAGGCTCATGAAGTAGGAGGTGAAAACGGACGATCGACGAACAGGGACGATAATACCAAGAGGAGACTACAATGCCCAATTGCTCCGATAATCTTGGATCTGGCAGAGCCGCGCGATGCGCAGTTTGTGATGGCACATGTGGTCTCGTCCGGTGCTACTCATGGCGCCCCATTTGTTCCAAGTAGTGTTTCGATCGCTTCAGAACGCGCCGGGCAAGTGACCGCGGTTGGCTACCCTGGCGCCACATCGCCTTAGACCAGGCGCCTGAGAACCGCGCGAGGGCTCTGTGATGTTCCAGACACAAGGAGAGCCGCGTCGCATGACCATTTTCACCGGATTGCTGTTCGAGATGATCTCCTTGTCCTGGGGGCCGATGTGGAGCGCGCTGGCGGTAGGCTATGCGGTGATTGGCTTGGATGGCCAAGTTTATCTGACAGATGCGGGCGCGGAATACCTAGCGTGGGCGGGAGCTTCAGCTTACAACGAGGCAAGGAATACTTACAAACCGCATAGACTTTGCTCCGCGCTGCCCAAACC